>NZ_JBALUC010000019.1:0-559 GCF_036964145.1 Hyphomonas sp. | reverse complement strand
GCCAGCTCTTCACCCACAAAGCTGGAAACGCCGGCATCCTGCACAGAAGCAACCGCTTCTACGCTGGCGCTACCGCCTTCGGCTGCAACAGGGTCAAAACCAGTGGAACGCACGGTCAGGACTTTGATGGCAGCAGAGGACTGCACGGTAGCAATGGCGTTACCGGCATAGATCGGACGCTTGAATGTGTCAGCACTTTCAACCGCGATGATCTCGGAGATCTGGTCAACATCCAGCAACGCAGCAACGCGCGGCAGGTAGTTTTTACCGTTGGTGCTGGCGCAAGCCAGAATATGGCTATAACCCTTGCCCAGTTCGGCAACCAGCAGCGCAATGTTTTCTGGCAGCTGGTGTGCGTAAGCGGCGTTGTCAGCCAGCAGTACTTTGCTTACACCAGCCGCTTTGGCAGCAGCGTCAGCAACAGCGGAGCAACCTTCGCCAGCAACCAGTACGTCGATATCACCACCGATGGCCTTGGCAGCCGCCAGGGTGTTCAAAGTAGCTGCGTTCAGCTCGGCGTTGTTGTGTTCAGCAATAACAAGAATCGTCATTTCAGATC
>NZ_JBALUC010000018.1:0-587 GCF_036964145.1 Hyphomonas sp. | reverse complement strand
GTAGCTTTCAGTGAGCAGGGCTGAGTCTGCAAAGTCACTTGCGCCTAATTTGTCGCGGTAGTTACGTTTTGCCCAGTCACACAGTTGTGTGTATTTAGTATCAGTTAAAATAACCTCAGGGTTTACCGCAGCAAGTTCTTGCTCGTTAAGGGCTACACGTAAACGCAAGCACGCAGGGCCTCCGCCATTTTGCATACTTTGGCGCAGGTCAAAAAACTGCACTTGGTTTACTGGGTTATCAGCCATAATCATTTCTTCAATGTAGGCGTTAACCGCGCTGTTGCGTTTACACTCTTGTGGTGCCACTAACAGCATTGAACCATCTTCAAGGCTCACTAACTGGCTATTAAATAAGTAACTACTTACAGCATCGGAAATACTTACTTTGTCGGTAGGTACTTCAATAATGTAAAATTCTTTATTGCCTACATACGCTTCGCGAATATCTTGCAGTGCCAGTGCTTGGTTTAAAAATGCTTGCTGGTGGCACAGTAATACATTGGCGTTACCTACTGCAATTACATCATTATGAAACACACCTTGGTCTATTACGTCTGGGTTTTGCTGTAGTAAAATTTGGCTTGAAT
>NZ_JBALUC010000017.1:0-596 GCF_036964145.1 Hyphomonas sp. | reverse complement strand
GTAATCAATCGCGTCCCATTGGTTATAATAGAAATCATCCCTGCCAAAGGCAGCCGACAAGTCGCCCTCTACACCAACGACGAACCGGTCAATCTGGTAATTGTAGCCGACATAACCACCCGCCAATATATTGTTCAGACTGGTATCAAGAAGTATATCACCGCAATCTCCTTCGCACAGAAAGTCAGACACATTGGCGCCTGCGCCAACCTGTGCGCCGACATAAAATCCGCTCCAGTAGCTAAGTGGAGTGTCCATATCGGCAGCACTTGCCGCAACTGATGATGCCAACAATGCGCCAATCGCCACAGCTGTCTTTTTTACGAAGTTCATATCCCAGCTCCCTGTAGGTCGTTTCTCACTGATTATTTGCTTACCATGAGTTCTATAAGTTGCAAACGAGTATCTGCAATTACCGTATCGAATTTCAGAAAGTGTGACAAATTTGCCACACCAAAGATAATACCGTTTGCTGGCTTATAAGTTGGTGAGCCGCTTCAAGTCCCGATATACCGAGATTGCCGCGCTCATTGTCATGTCATGCTCAGACAAAGGCTTGGCCAACGCCTCGTCAAAGCTTTTGCTTTGCTGCCCTT
>NZ_JBALUC010000016.1:0-643 GCF_036964145.1 Hyphomonas sp. | reverse complement strand
CGGCGCGAGTGCGGGCCTCAACCAGAATTGGGATCGGTTCACCTATGATGGCGGAACCTGGCAACGACCGGGCGCGAGCGACGTCACGATATCCACGATCTGGAACGGACCCGAGCCCGCACATCTCGACGCCGCTCCAGTCATTGCTTCACGCGCCGCTTGCGACCTGAACCCGATTGACCTGACAAATGAGGCCGCCTTCCTGCGGCTCAAATCCTACACTTGGCCAGACCAGGCTGGACGACTGGCCCGTCTGGATGCAGCGGCAGAATTGGCCAGACATATGGGCGTTCGCGTGGAACAGGCGGATGCGGTTGACTGGCTCGCCCAGAAACTGACCAAACGCCCCTCAGAGGGCCTGACAGTCATTTATCACTCAGTCTTCCTTGTTTATCCGTCAAAAGAAGATGTTGCACGCATGAAGCGACTGATCGAAGAAGCGGGCGCAGCTGCCACCGAGACTGCCTCCCTCGCCTGGCTTTGCTTTGAACCGGAATCCCTGTTTGGAGGAGACCGCGCGTCTCCGCGCATGCAGACCCGACTGCAAGTCTGGCCGGGTGGCGAACCCCGCATACTGAATGAATCTGATGGACACGTCACATATGTGGACATGCCGTAAGACTATTCGGCAAATGCGTCTGCC
>NZ_JBALUC010000015.1:0-765 GCF_036964145.1 Hyphomonas sp. | reverse complement strand
GGATGCTTCTGGATTGCTTTGCTCACGCGAGGCTCTAGGGCTCTATAGACAGTCCACTTTGATGGACAAAAACTATGCGGCTATCGCGCCGTCTCCGTTTCTCTTCCTTCGTTCGTTGTTCAGGCTTGCTTTCGGTAAGTCTGGATACTAAGCGAGCCCCGCGGGCGCTTGATCGCCTGTCTTCGACTTTGACCGCGATGGGCCTGGCCCTGACGCAGTCACGGGCCGGTAGCTCAGGTGGTTAGAGCGCACGCCTGATAAGCGTGAGGTCGGAAGTTCAACTCTTCCTCGGCCCACCATCGAAGCCTGCGGCAACGCAGGGCAGGGCACGCGACCTGGCGGGATGCCAGACTACGGGGCCATAGCTCAGTTGGGAGAGCGCCTGATTTGCATTCAGGAGGTCGTCGGTTCGATTCCGTCTGGCTCCACCATCATTTTGGTGGGTGTACGAACGAAAGAAGTTTAGTCCGTTTCTGGGACCTTTGGGTTCCGGGATGTTTGTTATCGTAAGGGAAAGATTGATCCGGCTGGCCGCCACCCCTCGTGGGTCTGCGTCACCAGCCTCAGCCGAATAACCGGCCGCGCAGCAATGTGCGGTATTGGTAAAGGGTCAGTCTGCAAGAAACCAACATGTCTGATCGAGATCCAGTGTGTGGAGCGCAAATGCGTTTTCCACTGCACATGGATTTCAAATAACGATCAAGCGTCAAAAGGGCATCCGGGGGATGTCTTGGCGGTAAGAGGCGATGAAAGACGTGGCACTCT
>NZ_JBALUC010000014.1:0-806 GCF_036964145.1 Hyphomonas sp. | reverse complement strand
ATGTCAGCGTGGCACAGCGCAATGTGCTCGGGCGCGGGCAATCCGCGTCTGCTCGCCTGTCCACATCCAGCCTGCAGCAAATTGTGGACTTGCAGTATACGGAGCCACGTTTCCTAGACCGTGACATGTCCGCAGGTGTGAGTGCGTTTGCTACCCGCCTCGATTATTCTGACACCGATCTTGGCGGCTATACGACTGAATCTGTAGGTGTCAGCGGGCAGCTAGGTTTCCCCTTGTCAGACCGGCTGCAACTTGGCTTGAAATATACGTTGCAAAACGACAAAATCGACGTCGTCGATCAGAGCATCGTGATTGCCTCGGACAGCGGCGAACGCCTGACAACCGAATACACTGTAGATGACAATGACACCCCGGGAGACACAAGCGATGATGTCGTGGGTGTCGCCTTTCTCACCGCTGATGACGTACCATTGCCTGATGGATCGCTGATCGTGGACGTATGCGATGCGCGCTATCTCAACAGATACTCGCTTTGCTCAAGTGAACGATCAGAAATCTCCTCGATCGTCGGGTACAATCTCCTCTTGGACATGAAGAATGACCCTATTGACCCCACTGGCGGGTTCGACCTGCTGTTTGGTCAAGACGTTGCTGGCCTAGGCGGGGACGTGAACTTCATTCGCACCAACGCATCGATGAATATCTACCAAGGTATTGCGAAGGGCATAACGGCCAGTTTGCGTCTTTCGGGTGGATACATCGAACCCTATGGCACGAGCGACGCGGAATCCGAATACGGACAAACCACTCCTCAAGGCGTACGTATCAATAATCGCTTTTTCAAG
>NZ_JBALUC010000013.1:0-905 GCF_036964145.1 Hyphomonas sp. | reverse complement strand
AAAATCAGGCTCTTGCAAGCCTTCGCGTTGCGATACGGATATGGGCGATGAAGAGCCAGGCGATGGCGCTTTCGAGGTGGGTTTCCCAGTCCTTGGCGAGGCGGCGTGAACGACCGAGCCATCCGAAGGTACGCTCGACGACCCAGCGTCTCGGCAGGACTTCGAAGCCCTTGGCCTTATCGCTGCGCCGGATGATGTCGAGCGTCCAGTCGCCCATTTTCGAAAGCGCCCTTTTCAGCTTGTCCCCGGCATATCCGCCATCGGCGAAGACGAGGCGCAGCCAGGGAAACCGGAAGCGCGCTTCAGCGAGCACGGCTGGGGCGCCATCGCGGTCCTGAATGTCGGCGGCGTGGACCAGGGCGGTGACCAGGAATCCTTCAGTGTCGGTGAGGATGTGACGCTTGCGGCCCTTGACCTTCTTGCCCGCGTCATACCCTGAAATTCCGCCACTTTCTGTGGTCTTCACGCTCTGGCTGTCGATCACCCCGGCGCTGGGCTGGGCGTCTCGCCCGGCGGCTTCGCGCGTCGCCAGCAGGAGCCGGTGGTTGATCTTCTCCAGCAGCCGCGTGTCGCGCCAGCGATAAAAATACTTCTGCACCGTTGAGAAAGGTGGAAAATCCTTCGGCAGGAAACGCCACTGGCACCCCGTCGAAGCAATATACATCAGCGCGTTCACGACCTCGCGCAGGTCGGTCTTTCGCGGACGCCCGATCCCTTTGGGCGCTGGCATCAATGGCGAGATCAGTGCCCATTCCGCATCGGTCAGATCGCTTGCATAGCGCGTGCAATCACGCGCATAAATGGGGCGTGTGGTTTCAGTCCAAGGCATGTGGCTCTCCGTAGCTTCGCAACCACAGAGAATCACAAGCCGCTGAAATCACACAACTCTTTTTGGATCAGGCTCT
>NZ_JBALUC010000012.1:0-1216 GCF_036964145.1 Hyphomonas sp. | reverse complement strand
TATACCACTCTTACGCCAAAATCCGAAAATTCTCATGGTTTATGACGCGGAAGTTGTCTGACACCTTGTCGCGGAAGTTTTTCCATTCTTTCGGAATGGTTTCGCGAAAGAATGCGAGGATCGCTTGTGCGAACTGCTTTTGTGTCGGGTAGTAGCGATTGTAGGTGACACACTGGTGCATGACCGCCCACAGACGCTCAATGGGGTTAAGGTGCGGGCAATATGGCGGCAGCTGGATGAGGTGGATCCGGCACTCTGGCCTTGCAAGGAAGTCCCTGACATCAGGCCCTCTGTGGTAGGCGGCGTTATCCCAGATGACATGGATGACGCGTTTATCGGGGTTGTTGGCCTCTATCTTGACGAGAAGTTGGGCGGCGCTGACCCCATCAACTGTTGTGGGTTCGACAAAGGGCGCGTCGAAGGTTTCGAGGTTCAGGGCCCCATGGATATTGACCCGGCCCCGCCCAGCCGTAGATTTAACCGCAGGATTTGTTCCGGCTTTGACCCAGCCAAACGCGGGTTTGGTTTGGTATTCCGGGTGCACCGCGTCCGCAAAATAGACTGCCTCATCCGCGTCCAGTGCATTCATCATACGCTCGTACAACGCGATGAATTCGGCCTGCTTTTCCGCCGATGCCACCCGGGGCAAGGGCTTGGGTTTGCGGTATTCAAAGCCCAGACGGGCCATAATCCTGATGCAGCCGGAATGGGAATATGTCAGGCCAAATTCAGCTGCGATGTGAGCTCTGATTTCAGCCGTTGATCGGCAGAAGCGCTCTTCCAACCAGTCGCACAGCGCGGCCTCCTGGGCCTGTGTCATGCGAGACTGGCCACCTTTCCAGGCATCAACAGCAAGGGCCTCCCATCCATCGCGCTGATACGTCTTGTACCAACCTCGGATGCTGTCGTCGTCCAGATACAGAAACTTTGCGATCTCTTGGCAAGACTTACCATCGTCCAACAGCAGGATAGCATTCGCACGCCGCGCGATCCCGTACTCTTCGCGGTGACGGCGCAAACAGCGCTCAAGCTCAAGCCGGTCTTCGACAGATAAAAAGTTAGGGCGAATCATGGTTGAAACAGAATCCATCGCAACGACAACGTCAACCAAATATTCGGGTGTTCAGTGACTCGGAGTATATACCACTCTTACGCCAAAATCCGAAAATTCTCATGGTTTATGACGCGGAAGTTGTCTGACACCTTGTCGCGGAAG
>NZ_JBALUC010000011.1:0-1724 GCF_036964145.1 Hyphomonas sp. | reverse complement strand
GCTTACCCGGAAACAGCCACCCTTCCGGCCGCGCCTCGCGCCAATAGGTGCGCAGCAGCTCCAGCAATCCCGGCGAGAGCATAACCTTGCGGTCTTTCTGGCCCTTTCCCTGCTCGACATGGATCAGCATGCGGTCGCTGTCGATGTCGTCGATTTTGAGGTTACAGACCTCGGCGGCCCGCAGACCTGCGCCTTAGGAAATGCTCAGTGCAGCGCGATACTTCAATCCCGGCCCTGGTGTGGCCATCAGAATATCAGACACTTCCTCGCCGCTGAACACCACGGGCAACCTGCGCGGCTGTGTGCGGAACTGCTTGTAGCGCTTCATCTTGTCTTATCCTGAACCTGGCTCTTGTGCGATACAGGAGCCGTCGTCCGGCACGGCATTTATGCCGGGCGACGGCGAGGGTCGGATCGTTTCCTTCTTGGTCGTGACGGACCGTCGAGGAGTAAGGTCGCCCTCGTCTTTTCTAATGACCTGAACGGATACTTGGGCTTGGGGCCCGTATGACAAGACAAGGTGGAAAAGACACATGAACAATACCATTGGGATCGATATTTCTAAAGACACACTTGATGTGTATCGTTTGACAGATGGTCAACATAGGCAGTTTCTCAATGGAAAGGCCGGGCATACACAGCTGCTCAAGTGGATTAAATTGCGGCCGGGGCAGCTGGTTATCTTTGAGGCAACGGGTGCGTATCACCGACAATTGGAGCGAGCGCTTGGCAACCAATCCGTCCCATTTGTCAAAGTGAACCCAAAACAGGCGCGTAGATTTGCCCAGGCCAGTGGGAAACTGGCAAAAACAGATCGTGTTGATTGCGAGATGTTGGCGAAGATGGGTGCCGCATTACAACTCGTGCCTCAACCTCCTTTCGCAGAAAGTTTGTATGATCTGAAAGAGTTATTGTCTGCGCGGCGGGCGCTCATCAAAGACCGTACAGCAGCCAAGGCCCGCAAGGCTACGGTTTCTAACGCTCTGGTAAAGCAGCAGCTCGAAAAACGCCTACGCCAAATCGAAAGTGATATTGAAAAAATTGATGCGTTGATGCTGGAATTGGCGCGCCAAGATCAACACATGGGTGAACGACTGGATATTCTCTTCAGCATTCCCGGAATTGGAATGATCACAGCGCTTATGATCCTCGTGGATATGCCCGAAATTGGCACGCTGGGTAACAAACAGGTCGCCAGTCTTGCAGGGGTAGCACCCATGTCACAAAGCTCGGGAAAATGGCAAGGAAAGGCGCGGATACAGGGTGGGCGTCCTAACTTGCGCAATGCCATCTTCATGCCAGCGCTTGTCGCGATCCGGTTCAATCCAGATCTGAAAGCCAAGTACAATCATTTGGTGGCCGCTGGGAAAGAGAAAAAGGTAGCCATCACGGCTGTCATGCGCAAACTGCTTGTCCTCGCTAATGCGCTCCTACGAGATCAGCGAAAATGGGCTGAAAAAGTAACTTGACCAAGACGGATACTCCTCGCTTGCAGCATCATGCTACTGTTGCGCGGAAAATTCACCTATCCCTGCTGTTCATTTTTCCCGAGCCACCTCTTTGGGCGTCGTGCTGAACAAGTGTCGCTACATGGAGCGGGACGCAGCCCATAGTTGTGGAGCCTAAAACTGATCTTATTATAGTCTCTATAGTCACAAAAAGGGCCGGCAATACCGGCCCTTTTCAGTAGATTGCGACCTAAAAAATTAGGCTGCTTTTGGGGC
>NZ_JBALUC010000010.1:0-2096 GCF_036964145.1 Hyphomonas sp. | reverse complement strand
CAGCCATTCGTGCCTGACCGTGCGGTTGTAGCGCTCGATGTAGGCGTTCTGTTGCGGCTGACCCGGCTGGATGTGTGCCAAGGCGATGCCGTGCTCTTCAGCCCAATCCAACAGCGCGTGACTGATATATTCCGGGCCATAACACCTTCGGAATGACGCTGATTAAGAGGCTATGGCCACCTGCGCAGCCTTTAAATAGCGCAGCAGGTGGTCATAGCCGGGTCTCAGGTCCCTACAGTGGTTTCACACAAACCACACCGCAAAGGAGACCGACTATGACCGAGATTAGTATTGCACAAGACGCACCTGTTTTGGTGGCTATCGATATCTCAAAGGCCCGGCATGAAGTTTTAATTGCTATCCCAGATAAGAAACGGCGACGCCGCTTAACTGTTTTGAACGAGCTTGGCGACTTTAATCGCCTCATCGCTACGTTGAGAGATTATGGATGCCCGGTGCGTGTGGCCTTCGAGGCGACCGGTAATTATCACCGTGCCCTGGGCTATTATCTGGCCACCGCTGGCTTTGAGGTGAAGCTGGTGTCGTCAGTCGCTTTGGCGCGAACCCGCGAAGCACTCAACAACAGTTGGGACAAGAATGACCCCAAGGACGCCCAGGTTATCTTGCATATGATGGAGATCGGGAACGAGCAGTTTTATCATGACCCATTGGTGCATGGCACGAATGACATTCAAGAGCTGTCCAAAACCCACGATATCGTCTCCAGATCGAAGACCGAACTTTGGCACCGTGTGCTGACACATTACCTGCCGTTGTACTTCCCCGAAGCTGACCGCTTTCACCGCAGCTCGCGCAGCGATTGGTTCTTTGCATTCCTCGAACGCTATCCGTCACCACATTTTATCACCGCAATGGGCAAAGAGGCTTTCACCGCTGATGCTTGGGACGTTATTGGGCGCAAGGTGGCGAAAGAGCGTTTGCTTGCAGACATTTACGAGACAGCCAAGTCTTCAGTGGGATTGCCGGTTGCCTCAGATTCTAATGCGATAAGTATGTTCCGCTTGGTTCTTGGCGAAGGCCGCAGTCTCATTGCGCAACGCAATCAAATCGAAGCTCGCGCCGTCGCGCTTCTCAAAGATCTACCTGACTATCAGTTGCTGACATCAATACCTGGGATCGGTCCGATCAACGCCTTGACCATCTTAGCAGAAGCTGGCGATTTACGCCGCTTTGGACACCACCGGCAGTTCTTGAAGTTCTGCGGTATGGACTTGGCAACCATCCAGTCCGGCACATTCCGCGGCCAAACCAAACTGTCAAAATACGGGAATGCCCGCTTGCGGCGCACCCTGTGGATGGCTGGTCAGGTTGCCATTCTACAGCGAACCAACAGCTTCCGGGATAAGTTCGAGCGCTATATCGCCAAGGACCGGCACAACACCCATTTGCGCCGCAAGGCGTATACCGCAATCGCCGCCAAAATGGCCCGTACAGTTCACGGGATTATCAAACATGGCGAGCCCTATCGCCCCTTCTTTGAGGGGTGATCGATCACAGAAGGACCTTTCTCTGTAAGGGCCGTGGAGGCAGACATCTGACCTCGTAGATAATGTTTAGGCTTTCTGTGTTAGCGACCCGATGATCTCGTCTTAAGGACGGTGAGAGCCGCAATAGCGTACTCTGTGTTTGTTATGGGAGAGACTGTCGTTGACCAAAATGCCGAACTGAGGCAAAATCCGACGTGCTGGTATCGCCCAACACGACAATGACCTGATGCCAAATTAGACGATTATTCCGCGCATAGGACGTTATCGCTGACCACCATGCATGGATAACCCCTGACGCGGGAAAGCTTTTTCCAGTTCACCTGCCAGCCTTCGCATCGCAGTAGAACACGCAGCCTACAGTAGCCGAACCGTCGCCGCTCCGACGACAGATCCTTCAGTATGTCCGCAAGTCAGCATCTTCCGATCGCTTTGGCGGTCGTCGATACAAACGCGGATCGATCCCGGCCAAGGCGCAGGCCTGTCGCTGCCGGTATCCCTTCTGTGTCATGGCCCAGTCACGGCACGACGCCGCGCACCAGGCCTCAGAAGTTTTTTTCTAGCATTTCCTTCAGCGTCGACACATACATC
>NZ_JBALUC010000009.1:0-2131 GCF_036964145.1 Hyphomonas sp. | reverse complement strand
GGGTGTTTCAATATCGATCGATGATTTTGGAACCGGTTATACATCCTTGATGTATCTCAAGAACATGCCGGTTGATGAGCTCAAGATCGATATGGTGTTCATCAGAAACATGGTCCACAAGAAAAATGATCTGGCGATTGTCCGCTCCATTATAGATTTGTGCAAAAATCTGGAGATTGTCGTCGTCGCCGAGGGCGTGGAAGACATTGAGACAAGAAACAAGCTGTGCGAACTGCAATGTGATCTTGCACAGGGTTATTTCTTCGCCCGCCCAATGGTGGCAGATGATCTATTCCGTTGAAAAACTCGACGGTTTGAGATTTGGAACAGGATGTTGAGTTCGAGCAATCCGAACCCTTCTCATGTAAGGCAGCCGGTTTGTTGGTCCGGGATGAGTTTTGCGAGTTTCCTGAGGTTCTGGGTGGTAGCTGCGAGGTGGAATTCATCGCGGGCGCCGCATGGTCCACGTAATCGCAATCGTCGCAGACCCAGAATGCGTTTGAGGTGGGCAAACAGCATCTCGACTTTTTTTCTTAACTTGCATGAGATTGCATATTGGGTGGTGTGTGAGATGGCACGGGCTATATCGCGCGAAGGCTCATGGATCGACCTTGTGACCTTGCGTTGCGGCTCCTTTGGGCAACACTTCGACTTCAGGCCGCAGGCATCACAATCGGCCTTACGGGCGCGGTAGCGCAATGTCCCATCCTTGTTTGCTCCAACTCGAGGCGTCGTAAACGCACGGCGGTATTGTTTGAGCTCTTTGCCACCGGGACAGATG
The DNA here is from genome assembly GCF_036964145.1 of Hyphomonas sp. Taxonomy (GTDB): domain Bacteria; phylum Pseudomonadota; class Alphaproteobacteria; order Caulobacterales; family Hyphomonadaceae; genus Hyphomonas. Next base: position 1,350 of record NZ_JBALUC010000009.1, on the reverse strand, counting down.
TAGGCATCATTTGCGGCGTCATAGGTGAAGTCCGCCCGCTCATAGGTTCCGTCCTTGCGTCCGGACTTGTCGATAACTGGAATATGAGGGGCTATCCCGCGCTCATTGACCAGCCAGTTAAGCATGGGACCAGAACCATAGGCGGTATCGGCAATCAGCCGTTCGGGTGTCAGATCAAACCTGTCGCTCACCCGGTCCACCATGGTTCGCACAGAGCCAACCTCAGCCTGCCGGATCGAACGTGTGGCTTCCACATCCAAGATCACTGCATTGTCGGTATCGATCAGATAGTTTGTGGAATAGGCGAAATAGGCAGGGCCGCCGCGTGCGCCAGTCCATTGAGAGGCGGGATCGGAATGGGAAGTGAACTTCGGCTCTACCGCACTGGCTGCACCGAAGGCTTCATCGTCCAGTGTTTCCAAATATTCCCTGACCGCTCGCGGGGCATCAGAGGAATCAATCTTGTCAGGCTCCCAGTCCGACTGCGGCGTGGAATTCTGCCGGTTGGCATCCGCCTGGATCAGGCTCGCGTCGACCGCAAAACGTTGGCCGCTCGCCAGTCCTTCCTCGATGCAACGTGTCACAACTGTCTCGAAGACATGCCGCAACAGGTCGCTGTCCCGGAATCGTCCATGGCGGTTCTTCGAGAAGGTCGAATGGTCCGGTATTGGATGGCTGAGATCCAGGCGGCAAAACCAGCGGTAAGCCAGATTGAGATGGACCTCCTCGCAAAGCCGCCGTTCTGACCGGATACCCATCGTGTAACCGACCAGTAGCATCCGGATCATCAATTCTGGATCAACTGAAGGACGGCCGGTTGAGCTATAGAACGGAGCCAAGTGCACGCGAAGGTCGGAGAGATCAACGAACCGGTCAATCGAGCGTAGTAGGTGGTCCTTCGGGACATGATCCTCAATAGAGAACTCATAAAACAGCGCGCTTTGCGCCTCTTGTCTCGGACCCATCATAGCCTGCATCTCCCAAATCAGTAAGGAGATTGAATCAGCGTTCAGCTCTCAAAACAACAAGAGTTTTTCAACGGAATACGCCGGTCGCTGCAAATGCTAGTTACGTCAGAGAACCACGCGTGGTCTCAGATACCTGTCAGTATCCAACCGAAAGAGATTTGGAAAAAGCAGCCGTTTATGCCAACCTTCACAAATCACGGCAGCCCTATCTGGGGGATGTCGGCTTAACGGAGTTCTACTTTGGAGGTGCCCTTGGAAGAAATGGCGATCAGAAGGGGTGACTGGAAGGATGAGGAGTGCATGGGAGCACTGCTTTCTGTGGCATTCACCGACGATCCGTTTGTTCGTTGGCTGATGCCAAGGTCGCTAGACTTCTTGCGAG
>NZ_JBALUC010000008.1:0-2152 GCF_036964145.1 Hyphomonas sp. | reverse complement strand
CAGACAACGATTTTTCCCGCTATTGCTACCGGGGAGAACCGTTGTTTACTAATTTTGACGACCAGAACAGTGGGGCCCGTCTGAGCCGCGTCGTCCTGATGAAACGTCCTCTAGATGGGTGAAGTGATTCGGTCAACAGTGCTGACTCAAAATAATGACTCTTATTTTTCCGCCTGTGTCTTGAGGCCAGCACATTTGACAAGACTGTACAAAAATAGCCAAAAACAGCAGATAATCCAGCACCTGCTTATCGGCCCGCACAGGTCGAGGGCAAAGCAGACGGAACGGAAACCGATCACACCGGCCCAACAAACCCGGACAGGCCCTGCCCTATATCGCGATCTGGACATCGCGAATCTCCATTCACACCGGGAATCACGATCAAGACGCGACCGGCCAAAAGAGTCTGGCAAGACAGGGATAGCCCGTCAGGAATGTCAGACACGGCTTATCCATGGCGCCGACACAACAGAAAAGGCGCCGGCGGGCCAGACTGTTCACCCTCAGCACCTGCGGAACAGATTTGACGTTGTAGGTTAAGGAGAATGTAGGTCTCGTTGTAGTGACGGAGGAGCGAAGATGAGACCTAAATCCTCAAAACCCAAAGCGAGTGCTGAACGGTTAGTAAATGACATCCGCCGCGCCACGCTTCGACACTTCTCAGCTAAAGACAAGATTAGGATCATGCTGGAAGGCCTGCGCGGAGATGATAGCATCGCTGAGCTGTACCGGAAGGAACGTATCGCGCAGAGTCAGTATTACACTCGCTGTGCGGGACCAAGTTGACCGCTTCGGTTAAATCCTTCATCGATTGGTGGTAATTCCGGAAAGGTCGACGATGCCTGACATTCTTTTTCATCAATATGATAGTTCGCCATTTTCGGAGAAAGTGCGCGTTTGCCTTGGCATCAAGAAGCTGGCCTGGGCTGCTGTCGATCAACCGGTCATCATGCCCAAGCCTGAACTTGTGGCCCTGACGGGCGGATATCGCCGTATTCCGGTCATGCAGATCGGCGCAGACATTTACTGTGACAGCCAGCTAATCGTCCGGGAACTTGAACGACGCTTTCCTGAACCAACGTTGTTTCCGCAGGGCGACCACGGCCTGGCCCATGCCATTGCGATGTGGTCTGACCGCGCGGTATTCCAAGCAGCGGTCGCGATTATCTTCGGAGGGCTCGGCGACAAAGTCCCGGCTGCTTTTATAAACGACCGCGCCGCCCTTTCCGGCCGTCCGTTTAACCCCGCCGCCATGCAGGCGGCTGTCCCTCACATGGAAGCACAGTCGCGAGCACATGTCGCTTTGCTGTCCGATCAGCTTGCGGATGGGCGCAGGTTTCTGACTGGTGACCGCGCCGGACTGGTTGATGCGAATGGTTATTACAACTTGTGGTTCATCCACTCTGCCTTTCCAACAGCGGCAAGCCTGTTCGAGAGCATAGCTCACGTGCCTGAATGGTTGGAGAGGGTAAAGGCGATTGGTCATGGCAAGCGGTCCGCAGTGAGCCGCGAGGACGCACTCGATATTGCGCGGACCACCGAGCCGATGGCAGGCACGGTTGCGCCCCGGGACGCCGAGCTCGAAGGCAAGCGGGTGACTGTCGCCGCCGACGACTATGGGCGCGACGCGGTCGATGGATTGCTCGTGGGCTCATCCGAACATCATGTTTCGATCAGCCGCGAAGATCCCCAGGCCGGCCAGGTCGTTGTTCATTTCCCGCGCATAGGATTTTCCGTGCAGAATTGACGCAATTCCGCAATGTCGCTGTAAAGAATTTGAGCGAAGGGAGAGAGCTAGTGCTGCTGCACCAGTGGAAGGATGCCGTTTATTTTATACCGGTAAAACTTGAAAACCAGAAAATATCGGGCGCAAATGCTAGGTTTTAAAAACAATCGATCAGTCAGTATGGTCTTTGGACTTCCAGACCGAGACAAACAAACCCTTGCTATTGCTCTTAAATACGCTGCTCTACGCCGCAGCCTGCTTACTATATGCTTACAGCTCGAACGCAAAAAAGGCCCCGCTGTGTGTAGCGGGGCCTATTTTATTTGGTTGCGGGAGTAGGATTTGAACCTACGACCTTCAGGTTATGAGCCTGACGAGCTACCGGACTGCTCCATCCCGCGCCAACATTTGCGGACTGCCTTTTGG
>NZ_JBALUC010000007.1:0-4440 GCF_036964145.1 Hyphomonas sp. | reverse complement strand
ACAGCATCGCTCCTCGTCCATTTTTAAGCATCCGTTTGGCAGCTTCCTGTGCTACCAATAAGGCGCCAAAACTATTAGTCATTAACGTTTCTTTTGTAAGATCTGTATCAATTTCGGTAATAGGGCCTCTGGTATAAGCTCCCGCATTGTAGATTACGGTATCAGGCGTAAAATTGTGGTTATCCAATTCTTCAAAGAGAGTGTGTACATCACTTTTCTCGCTCACATAACAGGTGAATAATGATGCGCCTGGTTCATGGGTAAGCTCTTGGAGTTCTACAGTATTGCGCGCTGCAAGAGAAGCCAAGTATCCCGCCTTACTAAAGCACCTGGTTAACGAAACACTTAACCCCGTTACTGCTCCAACAATGAGTACATTTGGCATAGTTAAACTCTTGAAGATATCTATTTGGCGGTTGTTGACTTGCTCGGTTTCTCATAGGCACTCTCTGAATTACTAGGCATTGCTTCTCCTCGTGTTACTTTCGTTCATTGAGCACTTCCTTTAAAGCATTTGTTGCGTTTGCCATAGATGGAAAGCCTGAGTAGGCTCCCACCAAAACAATAATGTCGGCAATGTCTCCTGAGGGTATTCCAAGGTTCAGTGCACCTTGTATATGAAACTTTAATTGGTTGGTTGCGCCCATTGCAGTGAGAGCCGCAATCGTGATCATTTCTCGCGTTTGGTAGTCTAGCGCTGGTCTCGACAAAATGTCGCCAAACGCATATTCAATAACATGTTTGGCAAAGTTAGGCGAAACATCTTTATATGCTTCTTGAAGTGCTTTAGCGTCTATGACCTGTAACTTCTCAAGCTGTTTAGAGCCAACCTCTAGCTTTGATTTTCCTGTTTTTTGCTTAGAGGCTAAGGGTGGGTTTGTTACATCTGTTATGCCTCTTTGTTTACGTTGACCCAACACTTCTTTCAGTGTGTTCATTCCATTTACAGAAGATGGCAAGCCTGAATAAACAGACATTTGCAACATCGCCTCCTGTATCTCAACAGCTGTCCAGCCCGAATTTAGCGCACCATTAATATGAACGTTTAACTCAGCTGTCTTATCGCCCATTGCGATCAACCCAGCCATCAATACCAGTTCTCTATTTTTAGGTGAAAGATTTATGGATTCATAAACTTCGCCGTAAAGAAAACCGATAAAGTGTTCAGTCAGAGCGGAAGGCATGCCATTTATTAAGGGCGTACTTTCCGTGTTTGGGAAGACTTTTTTTTAGGTTCTGCAAACCTTGCTTGGACAAATCCATATCAGTATTCTCCTTGGCGAGGCTTGGTCCTGAACCTGCCGCCACTCCCGTTAGTAGGAAACTTGCAATGAATATAAATGCCAAACGGCTTCTTCGATCAGTCATTTTATTAACTATCCACATAGGTAAGCGGGGGCTATAGCGAGGCCATTGGAGAACTAAAACTGTGCTGCAGTTACCGAAGAGGATGCGAGCATCTTTGTTACTTCAACGGGTTTTTCTAACCACTCTTCATATTGAGCAAAAACAGCTTTGGTATAGTCTTGCTGATAATGCAGCATCAGAGTTTGTTCATCTTCAAAACATTCGAACAGATGCAAGGTGTTTAGCTCGGTACGGCTAACAAAAGCGCTGAAGATATGGCAGCCAGGTTCTTTCAATGTTGGCGGCACCAGTTTGTCCAGAGCGGCGCGGGCGTCTTCCATAAATTCCGGTTTCGGACGGATCGTTGCAAACAAGTAAAGACGTGAGTCGGACATGGCTTATTGCTCCTCAGACCCATAAACTTGGGACAATTGTTCAATGAGCCCCGCCTGGATTGGCGCTGTCGCAGCGTTAATGGCGGAAACGCCCATATCGTCGCCAATTTGCGTGCGAATAGGGCGCGGCCCTTGCATCTCGACAAGGGCCTTTATGCGGTCAGCCACATTCTGCGCGTCGTTGCCTGCCTGGTCTTGGGCAAATAGATCGTGAAACATTCCTAAAAGCTTTTCGCGCCCTTCATTGTGGGGCCCATATTCTTGCAGCACTGCTGGAAGATCTGGCGCCGGGGCGGTTTTGACCAGGTCCGTTGCATGACCGCTGGGCTCAATGATCACTGACTGAATATCAAAGGGTGCCAGTTCATAGTTCAAACTCTCGGCATAGGCTTCCATCGCCCATTTCGACGCGCAATAAATGCCAAAATATGGAATCGTCACGCGCCCAGCCGCAGAACTTAAGTGAATGAGCAGGCCGCTGCGACGTTGACGCATGGCAGGCAAGGCCGCTTGACTCATCTTGGCGAGCCCGAACATGTTCACATCGAAACAGGCCTGCGTCGCCTGTGGGGAATAAGCCTCCGTGACGCCAACGGGCATGACACCTGCATTGTTGACGAGGACATCGAGTGGGCGCTCCGCCTCAATTTTGGCAATAGCGCGCTGACAGTCTTCTTCAGATGTCACATCAAGGTCGATGATCGAAAGTGAAAGCCTTGATTGCATGGCATAGTCAGTGAGAACGCTAGCCGGTTTGGCGTTGGACCCATCCTTATCTCTCATTGCCGCGTAGACGTGATGCCCCCCTGCGGCGAGTGTTTTTGCCGTAAGGTAACCGATACCCCGGCTCGCGCCGGTCACAAGAATCGTTTTTGGGGAATTTGCGTTCATTCTTTTTTTCCTTAGTTTTTGAAGACTGATTTCATGAATAGTGCGAGCGGGTCCGAATTTCCGGCGGCCTTCATCCGTGTCAGTGCCCCGCTCCAGGCGTTGAGCAACCAGTCCGCTGCTTCTGCGGTACTTAAATGAGAAAGGTTGATTGTCGCGAGATCCGAACCTTTAAGGCACTGAGCTATTTCGTCGGAAAGCTCTCGCCAATTTTGATCCAGCTCCGCTTGAAACGTCGGATTCTCATCCGCAAGTTCAGTTGTAAGGTTGCACATCAGGCAGCCTTGGGAGAAGCTACGACTTTCCATATCCACTGCGGCAGCTTTAAAAAAAGCCCTGAGTCGCAATATCGGTGCCTTGCCATCATCGTTTAGCATTTGGCGGGCGAATTCAACTTGCTGTTCGGAATATCGGCGCGCAACTTCGATACCGAAATCCTCCTTACTCTTAAAATAATGATAGAACGACCCTTTTGCGGTTTCCGCATATTTTAGAACATCCATCACTCCTGTGTCGGCAAAGCTCTTTTGACGAATAAGTTTTTCACCAACATCAAGCAGCCGCGTACGCGTCGCATCATAATTTTCCTGATTTCGCATCCGAGCCATGATGTGTTCCTTTGCATCTGCTAAATTAATAATAGACCGGTCAAATATATTGTCAAATGCTTTTTAGCCTGATGCAGAAAGTGGCAAATCTTGCCATTTTGCTCTCATGAATTCTGTAAGAACTGTGGCTTAGCTGTCTTTCACATTATATGACCGGCAAAGCTGAAATTTACGAACCTCATGATTAGCTTGGCCTTGAAGGATTCGACTTCGAGGTTCTGCTTGCCATCAGGGAAGCTCTGGTAAAGGTGTAAGGCATGCTGTTCTAGGTAATGAGAGTTCAGGCGGTCTCAAGTCGATATTTGAGAAACCGGGCTCCTGCATGCTCTACTTCTCCGGCGAGCTGGGCCCCGAACCTTTTTAGCGCGCCCAGGTTTTTACGCGACGGCGGTAAAAGAAGGGTCACTGAAGGAATGCGTTCATCCGCAACTGCGAAGTCGATCGCAAGTCTTGAAATACGTATGCCAAGCCCAAATGAGTCTGGCTTTAGGACCAAACCGTAATCCCACTCATTGCCCTCTTTTTGGAAACCACCCCACCCGATATATCGCTTATTTGACAGTATGGCCCAATGCCCCAGCCCATCGTGCTTCCATCGCTCTTCTTTTGTGGCAACAAATTTTGCGGCGACGGCCTCATCCCATTTGCCTGTTAGCAGAGGCATGTGCTCTGCAACACGGGGATCGGACATGTGAACTATGATCTCGTTTAGGTTGATCTCGGGTAATCTAGCGAAGGTGATCTCGGTTTTCAAATTGGCTTCCAGTATCTTTATTTATTTATTTATTTATTTATTTATTTATTTATTTATCTATCTATTTCTATCGTCTGGGCGTATCCATGCGCGTGGCTTTACAGCATCATTTAGCTTTGTTTGGGCTAGTGTGTGAACACAATTACTCAAAATATTCGTAGAAATATCAACAATGCCATCCAGTACTTGTCTTGTCTAGGCGACTAAAATATATCTTCAGGTATATTTAATATTATCATTTATAGTCCTACGACGCAATGCTGGTAAATGTTTCTACAGTTCTAGATTGGTATTACTATTGCCTACTTAAGAGGCAATGATGTTATTTCTTTTAAGAAGATATGAAATTGTTCAAGGTAGCCACGGTAAGTGACAGACGCTTCTACCATGACTTGATGAAATTTACGGATAAAAGCCGTAGTCTTCCAATGAACTATCGATGAGGGTG
>NZ_JBALUC010000006.1:0-221223 GCF_036964145.1 Hyphomonas sp. | reverse complement strand
TCCTCTCAGACCAGCTATAGATCGTCGCCTTGGTAGGCCATTACCCTACCAACTAGCTAATCTAACGCGGGCCGATCTTTCACCGATAAATCTTTCCCCCGAAGGGCGTATACGGTATTACCACTCGTTTCCAAGAGCTATTCCGTAGTGAAAGGTACGTTCCCACGCGTTACTCACCCGTCTGCCACTATATCGTTCGACTTGCATGTGTTAAGCCTGCCGCCAGCGTTCGTTCTGAGCCAGAATCAAACTCTCAAGTTGAGTTGATCTGACGATACCATCCATTGGAATATGGATGGCTACTTTAGCTGTTAAGCATCAAGTATTGCGTTCTTTGACGAGAAACCCTTAGTCACAAAGACCAGGCCGAAACCTGATCGATGGAAAAAGAATTTTCTCTTAAGAAACGCATCCGTCGTGATCGTTTGGACCGTGGCCGAAGCCCGTGTCCGCAAGCCATCACGCCGCCTGCGTTTCTCTTCCTAATCTCTTACGATGTCAAACAGCTGGAACCGAGGCTCCGAAGGTCTCCATCAGAAGCCCGTGGGCCCGTCCGGAAGAGGCGGCTTATATGGGCCGCCGCTTAGCCCGTCAACACTCTTTTTTGCGCCTTCTGCAGTTGAGTGTTTAACCACCGTTCCTGCATCAATTTTAGCGCAAAAGAACCACCTGCCGAAAAGATCCGGCTCGCAAATTCGAGCGTTTCGAGGAACCGCATATATAGCCTCTGTTCGACGAAAAGTTCAAGAACTTTTTCACCAACCAGGTGAGCTTTTCAGCGGGCCCGCTTCAGATGCCCGAGGGCGTCGTCTGCGGAAGAGGCGGCTTATATGGACCGCCCTTCTTCCCGTCAACACTCTTTTCCGCCTCTTCTGCAGTTAGGTGCCAGGCACCGTTTCCGCTTCAATTTTGGCGCAAATGAACCAGCCTGCCGAAATCATCCGGCCCGCAAATTCGAGCGTTTCGAGGAACCGACATCGACGCTCTGACTGGGGAAGAATAGAAACTTCCAAGCCATTCAGAGAGCCCGGTGCCGGGCTGCCTCAGAGATCCGAAGAACTCGTCAGCGAGTGGCGGCTTATATGGACCGCCGTTCTTCCCGTCAACACCCTTTTCTGCGCCGTGTGCAGTAGAATGTTTAACCATCCATCCTGCTATGTTTACAGCGCAAAAGATCCCGTTGGCCGAACATGTCCGGCTCTCAGATCCGAGCGATTTCAGGGAACCGATATCGAGCCCTGTCTGGGGAAGATTAGAAAACTTCCGAACCAATCAGGTGCGCCGTTACCGGGCCCCGCGTCTGAAACCCGAAGGCCTCGTCAGCGGAGGTGGCGATGTACCCCCGCCCCCCGGATGCGGCAACCCCCTAATGCAGGAATTCATCACAAAACTGCAGGAAAAAGACGGAAGCTTGTCTTGGCTTCCTGCCGGCCAATCCCAAAAGCCCAATGAATACGGGGGCCGCCCCCTAATACTGAGCGGACAGGTACGATTTCATCGCTTCTGCTTCGGCTTCCGTTTCAGCGATCTTCCACTTCACCAGATCCCCGATCGAGATGACCCCGACCAGCTTGCCGTCGTTCATAACGGGCAAATGGCGAATCCGGCGGTCGGTCATGAGCTGGAGCGCATCATCAATCTTGCTGGTCGATTCGACCTTGATCACGTCGCGCGTCATCGCATCGCCGACATTCAGGTTCAGGGCCATGGCGCCCTGACGCGCCACATGGCGGACGATATCCCGCTCTGAAAGTACGCCGATGATGCTGCCATCATCATCCAGGGCCACTACCGCGCCGATTCGCTTGCCGTCGAGCGTCTGCGCAGCGGCCGCCAAGGTTTCTCCGGCTTTCACCGATATGATGGCGAATCCCTTGTCCTTCAGAATTTGGTCGATGGTCATCCAATGCCTCCCTGTTTGTCTGGCCCCTTTGGGTGCCTTGTTTCGGGGAAGCCTATCATAATTCTGGATTCGAGGCGATCAGGCGCGGAATTCCGCCCGGCCAAGGTCGCGCGCGAGAAACCGGAACAGCAAGGCGCCGGCGACATAGCCACCTATATGTGCCTGCCAGGCAATCTCGGACCCGAACAATGAGGGCCCCAGGAACGCAAGAATCAGGTTGCCTACAAAAAAGACGGCGCTGGTCGTCAGGAATTTCCGGTCAAACAAACGCGCCGGCAAGCCGTTCTGGACCATCAGCGCGCCCGCGATCAGGCCCGACACCCCTCCCGAGGCGCCAATGGCCGGTGGCCCGTCCGGATAATGCGCCAGCAAGTGCGCCAGGGATCCGCCGACCACACTCGCCAAGAACAGACCAAGGAAGGCCAGATTGACGCCGACGCGCGAGCTCATGATTCGCTCCATTACCGCATAGACCGGCTTGCCGACCGCAATCAGCATGATCGTGTTCATAAGGACGTGGGACCAGCTGCCATGAACCAACGCCGTCCCGGCCAAGGGAATCAGGGCCTCAAGCGCGTTTCCATACGGCGCATAGCCACCCGTCACGGGGTCTCCGCTGATCCAGCCCCAGAATCGGTCTGGAAACACAGCCCCTATGTCCACAAAGAACAGGTCCAGCGACGATCCAGTGATAAGCCTGAGCCCGTGAGCCGCGACAATGGCCAACGCGACCGCCGTGACGAAGGGGGGCGCGTTGATAATGGGGGGCGCTCGCCGTGATTGGCGCATGGGCGGTCTCCTGAAACGTCTCGCTCTCATCAGATGGGAGTTGGGGCACGATTTCCACCCCGGATACGGCATAAAGATGGAGGCGCGGGCCGGCGAATCACCGGGCTTTACGCTCGAGCCGTTCGCCCTAGTTTCCACAACATGTTCATTCGCATCTTTCTCAGCCTCCTAGCGCTTACATTCCTTGCCTTCGGAATCTGGTCCCTGCTCAGTCCCGCGGCCATGAGTGCGTCCATGGGGGTGGAGCTGGGCGGCCCGAACGGCATCTACGAGGCGCGGGGCATCTATGGCGGCGTGAGCCTGGGCGCAGGCTTGCTGGCCACGGCTGGCGTCTTTCGCCCCCGCATGGTCCGCCCTGCCCTCTGGTTCATCACGACATATATGGGCGGCTATGTGTTTGCGAGAATTGCGGGCCTGATTGCAGGCGACGCACCCACCACCAGTTTTCTGATGTTCGTCGGATTCGAGACTGCCTGTCTGGTGCTGGCCGTCGTATCCCTGGCCGCCTACCGACCGGAATAGAAAAAGCCCCGCCGCAAGCGACGGGGCTTTCTGTTTGCTTTGAGACAAATCCTCTAGAAGGACTTGCGCACCGTCAGGCCATAGGTTGCCGGCTGGTTCGGATAACCGGAGATCGATCCGGCCTGCGCCACGGCCGGGAAGGCCACCGTGATATACTCATCATTGAAGATGTTCCGTCCCCAGAGCGTAAAGCTCAGGCCGGATTCGGTGGTCAGGCCAGCCGAGGCGTTGAACGTGCTGACTTCCTTCTGTTCGCCGATCAGCGCCTGGTTGGCGGGTTCGTCGAAATAGTCGCTCGGGCCTTCATACTGCCAGTCGGCCCGCAGGAAGGCGTCATACGTCTTCACGTCGAATGTGTAGGTCGCAGACGTCGAAGTTGAAACCTCCGGAACGCCGTAAGGCTTCTGGCCTGAAATGTCGCCGCTCGCCGATTCCTCAAAGCTGTCATAGACCGGATCCAGGAAAGTCCCAGCAAAGCTGAGCAGGAGGTTGTCGGTCGCATTCCATTGCGCATCGAGTTCGAGGCCCTGGGTGGATTGCTCACCCGCATTCGCCAACGCGAAGCCCGTGCCAGTGAACACGTTGGACTGGAAGCCCTCAATGGTCTGGTCGAAGATGGCCACGTTGAAGGCAAAGTCTGCATACGCACCTTTGACCCCCAACTCGTACACTTTCGATTCCTCAGGTCCCGCAAAGCGCGTGCCCGTGGTCAGGTTCGGCAACAGGAGGCCGCCCTGCGCCAGCAGCGCATAGTCGGACGGGGTTGGGCGGCTGTCGCGGGACAGGTTCCAGGACGAGGCCTTGAAGCCTGTCGCGTAGGAGCCGTACACATTTATCGCATCCGTGACGTCATAGGCCAGGCGGAAGGTGACCGACGTATCCTCGTCATCCGTCGAACCCGTTTCCACGGCGTTCGGGAAGTTCAGGAACGGTGGCAGGAACTGCAGCTGTTGCAGGGCGCCCGGCGCGCCGGCAGCAGTTGCCTGGATGGTCGCAAATTCGGTCGGATAGGCTGCGGCGAACGCGCCAACAGCTGCCGGATCCGTCGGATTGACGCCAGCTTGCAGCAGCAGGCCACCGGCAGTCGCCTGCGTGATGAATGGTGCGGCCGCATTCAGGTCAACCGCAGCGAACGTATCGGTCGAGATGGCATTGGAATAGGCGTTCTTGTTCACCTGCGTATAGTTCAGGCCGAAGGTCGCCGTCAGGCGGTCGGTGACTTCATAGTCAACCGTTCCGAAGAGTGAGGCGGACGTATCGTCCTGGCCGTAGAATTCGGTGAAGCCCTGCCCCGGCTGGAAGAAGGTGCCAGGCGCGACGCCAAAAATGACCGGCTCCAGTGAGGTCAGCAGGCCGGACGACAGGATGTCGATGTAGCCACGAATATCATCGCCATAGAGAAGCTGGTTTTCGATATCGACGGTCTCATCAAAATAGAAACCACCCACCATCCAGCTCAGCGGTCCGCTGCCATTCGAGGTCAGCAGCACTTCCTGGGTGAAGGTTTCGATCTCCACATCATCCGACTTGCGGCCGAGAAGGTCGGCGCTGGTGAAGTCGGAATCCTGGTTCGTGCTGAGATCGGACGTGCGGTAGGACGTGATGCTGGTCAGCGTGAAGGCGCCGAGATCGAAATCGCCCTGCAGCGACAGGCCGCCATTCTTGATGAGGTTCTCGGACCCGAAATTGTAGGCCACTTCATAAGAGAACGGATCCTCTGCAACGAGATTTCCGCCCAGTGCCAGGATGGCTGCGCCGGTCGGGCCATTAATGACGTTCGCGGCTGCACAGCAGATCTCGTCGATCTCGTCATAGTCCGCGATCAGGCGGAACGACATGTTGTCAGTCGGTTCAAACAGCAGGTCGCCGCGCAGGCCCCAGCGATTGCGCTCATTGGTGTCCGCCCCGTCGCCGAGATCCTCGACATAGCCGTCGCGCTTGTTGAAATTGGCACTCAGGCTGTAAGCGAGCGTCTCGGAGATGGGCCCCGTCACGATCCCGCTGGCGCGATAGCCATTATAATTGCTGACAGTGCCTTCGACACTTCCGCCCAATTCGAACTGCGGCTTCTGCGTTACGATCGAGATCACCCCGGCGGATGCGTTCTTGCCGAACAGGGTCGATTGCGGCCCGCGCAGGACTTCTACACGCTGCAGGTTTGGCAGGTCGGAAATCTGCGAGGTCGAACGCGAGCGATAGACGCCGTCCACAAACACGCCAACCGACGGCTCGATGCCGGCATTGTTGGCGCCGTTGCCGAAGCCCCGGATGATGAAATTGGTGTTGGACGAGGATTGCTGCTGGCTGACACGCAGCGATGGCACGACAGATTGCAGGTCTCCCAGATCCACAATTCCGGCCTTTTCAATGACGCTCTCATCCACCACGGATACAGCGACTGGAACATCCTGCAGGGTCTGTTCGCGCTTGGTAGCGGTAATGGTCACGGTCTGAAGCGTGCGGCTCTCATCTTCGTTGGAGTCCTGCGCATGGGCAGGCATTGAGAGGGTCGCGAATGCGGCAAGTCCAGCGCCAAGATAGAGCGCCGACTTGAAATGAGTCATCTCAAGTACACTGGATTTTCTGAATTTCACGAGAGGGTCCCTTTGAGCAAGTTTTGAGTTTTATAGGTGGGAGGAATTCAACGGCAACGGGTGCCATGTCCAAAGGCTTAGACAGATGGCAATTCATGACAAGACATGACCACGAGTAATAGTTAAGAATTCTCATACGCCGTGGTTTCACAGCTGCAGGACGCCGGAATTTGCGGGTTCCTGGGCATGCGAATGCCGCGATCTGCGCAAGACATCGACAATTTGACCACCGGCCTGATTCGTCGTGCTGGCCAGCATTGTACCGAGATGACACGCGCGCTTTGGCTGCCCAGGAAATCCGTCCGTCATTCTCTTTCAAAACCCCTGAATGGGGAAATTCCCGCAGGCGAACCCAGTAAATTTCCCCCCCGGCGGGAAAGCGGAACTGGAACAGATATTGCGGAACTCGTCTCCGGAGCAGGCCCAGGGGGTCTTGATAATTATAATGGAGCGAACGCCCGTCATGCACGACCGGTCTATTCACCCGAACACACGTATCATGCTTGAGGCCTGGAAGCGCATGAACGTCGATCCGGCCTCTCAGGAAGACCACACGCCGCGCGCAAACGATCATCCGGACCTGATCACGAACATCTTCATGATCCAGTCGACTGATGACGGCGCATGGATTTTCCGCACCGCTGGTGACGGTGTGTCCCAACTGCTGGGCCGGGCGCTGCCCAATCATGACTTCCTCAACCTCTGGACCGGGCCAGACCGCTCCATGGTCTCGGGCCTGCTGGACGCGGTTCGGGCCGATGGCGCGCCGGGCGTGATCCGCGGTCGCGGTGAAACGCTGACCGGCCAGCGGGTCGAGGTCGAAGTCACCCTCATGCCCTTGGCCCAATCCTCCGTTGGCGGATCGAGCACGCGTTTCCTGGGCCTCTACCAGACGCTGGGCGGTATCCCCATGCTGAAAGGCCGGCCGATCTGGCGCCACCGGGTCGCCATGCTGGTTCCCCCGGATACGCGCCGCATCGAACCGGCCCTCAAACTGGTTGCAAGTAACGCAATCTGATCCCGGCGGATCAGGCCGCTACGGTGTCCGGCTCTTCCGCCGCCAGCGGAGACTTGCCGAGAATCATGTCGGCAGCCTTTTCCGCAATCATGATCGTCGGCGCATTTGTGTTGCCCCCAATCAGCGTCGGGATCACTGAGGCGTCCACAACCCTCAGCCCCTCGACCCCGCGCACGCGCAGCTCTCCGTCGACCGGGCTGTCATCGCCCGCGCCCATCGCGACAGTCCCGACCGGATGATAGATCGTTTCACCCGTGCGCCGGATGAAGGCGTCGATGTCCTCATCCGTTTTCACGCTCTCGCCCGGCATCATCTCAGCCCCCGTGAAGGGCTTCAATGCATTCTGCGAGCACAGATCCCGTAGCATCTTCACGGCTTCGCGCATGGCGCGCCGGTCTTCCTCGGCCTCCAGATAGTTCGGATCAATGGCCGGATGCGCGAATGGATCGGCCGAGGCAAGACAGACTGTGCCCCGGCTTTCCGGCCGCAGCTGACAGGCATGGACGGTATAGCCATCCTTGTTTGCCTCATGCTTGGCATGATCCATCATGATCGCATTGACGAAGTGAAGCTGGAGGTCCGGCATTTCGAGCCCCTCGCGGGATTTCAGGAACGCTCCTGCTTGCAGGTGATTGTCTGCCCCGGCGCCGGTCTGGTTCAACAAATATTGGAGGCCCACGCCCAGCTTCTTGAGTCCCTTCTGCATCGAATAGGCGGAAATAGGTTGGGTCATCTCGTGGATGACGGTCAGGTCCAGATGGTCTTGCAGATTCTGGCCAACATTCGGAGACTTGACCTGGGTCTTGATGTCGAACCGCCCGAGATGGTCCGGATTGCCAATGCCCGAAAGCTGCAGCAATTGCGGCGACTGGACTGCACCGGCACAAACAATGACTTCGCTCGACGCATGGATTTCCTGCGCCAGCTGGCCTTTGCCTTCCACCACTTCAACGCCTGTCGCCCGGCCCTTCTCCATCAGGATGCGGGTGACGAGGCCGGTCGAGATTACGGTGAGATTGTCACGCACCCCAACAATAGGCCGAAGATAACCATAGGAGGCACTCCAGCGCTCGCCCTTGTGGATAGTGCGCTGGTAACGCCCGAAACCTTCCTGCTCCGCGCCATTGAAATCCCTGGTGCTGGCATAGCCGGCCTGTTCGCCTGCCTGCAGGAAGGCCCGGTAGATCGGCGAGGAGAGCGGGCTTTCGGACACTTTCAGCGGGCCGGTGCCGCCATGATATGCCGTATCGCCGCCTTCATAGCCTTCCGAGCGCCGGAAATACGGCAGCACATCGGCAAAGCTCCAGCCGCGCAGACCCATCTGGGCCCATTGGTCATAATCGCGAGCGTGGCCGCGAATATAGATCATGCCATTGATCGAGGACGATCCGCCCCATCCCTTGCCGCGCGGCCACCACAGCTTGCGGCCGTTCATATGTTTCTGCGGTTCGGTCCAGAATCCCCAATTATAGGCGCCTTCAGCCTTGATAAGGCTTCCCACCCCTGCGGGCATTCTTACCATCAGGGAATTGTCTTTCTTTCCGGCCTCCACCAGGCAAACCTTGATGCGTGGATCTTCGCTCAACCTGTTAGCCAGGGCACAGCCTGCACTGCCCGCGCCCACGATTATATAGTCGTATGTCTCCACCGCCGGAGCTCCTCCCGTTAAACCTTATGGTGAAGGAACAGAACAATTCCTTCCCTTTCCAGCAACAGTTTGTGAACGAAACTAGCGTAAGTAAAGGCTTGATGGAGTTGAACAGACAGGTTGCCCCAAGGGCTTCAGGAGATTTCATATGTCTGCAATAGATTTGTCTGTGCCGCAGTTCCGCCCGGTCATCGAAACCGAGCAGGATCGCCGCAAATACCAGCGAGTCGATCTCGAACTGGGAGGCTGCTTCCTGGACGATGCCAGCGAAGACCATCAACTCGTTACCGAAAACCTGTCCTGTTCCGGCGCCTATCTGCGCGCTGCGACCGTGCCGGAAGCCGGCGCGAACGTGATTTGCTATTTCGATGATCTCGGCCGCGTGGCCGGCACCGTTGTGCGCACGTCGAAGGATGGTTTTGCGGTTGAATTCAATGTCGTACCGCACAAGCGCAAGAAACTGGCCGATCGCCTGAGCTGGTTGATCAACAAGGATCTGATCGAAGTTCCGGAACAGCGCGCCGCGGCCCGCTTCCCGACCGGCGGCCCGGCCTTTATCGGTCGCAAGGACGGCCTGCAGATCCCGTGCACCGTGGTCGACATCTCACTGACCGGCGCCAGCTTCGAGACCAATGGCCAGTTCCAGCCGCCGCCAATTGGCGAAGTGGTGACGGCCGGAAACCTGCGCGGCCGCGTGGTGCGCTCGGGCGAGAATGAGTTCGCGGTGAACTTCCTGCGCCCGGATGAGGATGACGTCTAGTCGATCCGTTTCACGCTGTTGCGATGGCGTTTCCAGTTTTCCACATAATGCACGGCTGACATCTTGATCACCTGGACCTGGTGGTCGGAGATATCCTTCACCACCTTGCCCGGCGCGCCCATAACCAGGGAATTGTCGGGGATCACCTTGCCTTCGGGAATCAGGGTGTGCGCCCCGATGATGCAATTCTTGCCGATTTTCGCATTGTTGAGAATGGTTGAGCCGATCCCGATCAGCGTCTCTTCGCCAATCGTACAGCCGTGCAGCATCACCATATGACCGACCGTGACGTCCCGGCCAATGGTCAGCGGGGACCCGACATCGGTGTGAAGCACGCTGCCGTCCTGGATATTGGAATTCTCGCCAATCGTGATCGGGTCATTGTCGCCGCGCAGCACCGCGCCATACCAGATCGAGGCATTTTCCTTCAGGATCACATTGCCCATGACCTGCGCATTGTCGGCCACCCAATAATTGCCGCTGTCCGGCAGGATCGGTCTTGTTCCGTCAATCTCGTAAATGGCCATGGGTTCTGCGTCTCCTCATTTCGCTCGCGGAATTATTGTTCATCGTTTGATAACCTTGGTACACTCTAATCATCAACAGATTCGGAGTTGGAGACGGTCATCACAAGACCCTGTCACACCCCGCCGCCCGGAGAGACCTTCCGGGATTTGGCCACACCGCCCACGGGGCGGACGGCCCTTGCTTCCTCCCAGTTTCCGCCAAGCCATCGCGCGATTCCGCCGGTGGCTTTTTTCTTGCCCGCAACCAAGGAGACCTTCCATGGGTAAACGCAATGCAGCAAAACGGATGAAGCAAGGTTCAGAAGTGAACCTGAACACCTGGTTCGAGGAGGGTGCCCGCGGCAAGGGACCAAAGCTGCAAGCCATAGAAGGTGGTCGGGGCTGGCACCCGGACGACGCCGACCCCCGGCAAGACCATCAGCGCGCGGAGGGTGGCCGCACCCAGCGCTACCAGAAGACCGTCAAGCCACGCACGGAAAACCAGGCCCAACTCATGAAGGCGATGGACGACCATGCTCTCGTCGCGGCGCTCGGGCCGGCGGGCACCGGCAAGACCTACCTCGCCGTTTGCAAAGCGGTCGAGGCGCTCCAGAAGGGCAAGGTTGCCCGGATCATCCTGTCCCGCCCGGCCGTCGAGGCCGGCGAACAGATTGGCTTCCTGCCCGGCGCGATGGAAGACAAGCTCGCCCCTTATTTGCGTCCTCTCTATGATGCCCTGTCAGACCGGCTTTCGCCCGGACAGCTGAAACACATGCTGGCCGAAGGAGTCATCGAGATTGCCCCGATCGGCTTCATGCGGGGCCGTACCCTGAACAATGCCTTCATCGTCATCGACGAAGCGCAGAACTGCACCTACACCCAGCTCAAGATGTTGCTCACACGGCTTGGCTGGCACTCGACCATGGTCATCACGGGCGACCCCGCCCAGTCGGACCTGCTGCCGGAATTCTCCGGTCTCGCCACCGCCGCCGAACGGCTCGAAAAACTCGGCGGCGCTTCGATCATCCGCCTCGAAGGCAAGGACGTCGTCCGTCACCCGCTTGTCGCGGAAATGCTCGACGTTCTGTAGTCTGCCTTCAAATGAACATTTCGCCCGCCCTGAAGATTATTCGGGGCGGGCCTTCTTTTCGCGTCAGGCGTTTCGCGTGATCCAGTCCGGATAGCTGACATTCGGCCAATCCCCGAAGCCGAACCGATCCACTTGCCGACTGAGTTCAGCCGGGTTCTCATGCTCCAGGCACAGTGTCGAATATTGCTGCCCGCCCAGAGACGCTGTCGCGATCTCCGCGCGCAGGCCGCCCGGACCGGTAGCAATGTGGCGTCGCTTGTCGACCACGACTTCATCTCCTTCCGCGAGCAACGCCTCGCGTAGCGCGGACAAGCTGGTCAGCGCTGTGGGAATGGTGGGAAAGAGACGCGCCAGCGTCGCCCGGTCTTCATCATCCAGCGGAAAAGGGGAGGCGACGACCGGCCGCCAGTGTTCGAGGCCGCCGTCACGGGTCAGCAATTCCTTGATGCCGAACTGCGCCCCGCCCCGCAATTTGGCTTGGGCTGGCGCGCGGGATGGCACACGGAAATAGATGTCGGTGCGGGGCGGCTCAGCGGCGAAATCCAGCCCGACCTGCAACCGCTGCGCAATTGCATCGCCCGCCTCCGGCCAGATCCGGTATTCCCATAAGGCTGGATTAGCTGTCCCCATGCTCGTCCCCTTTTCCGATCGGGGGTTTTCCGAACCAATGGGTTTCCAACATGCGGATCGGCAGCAGGATCAGGACCGACAGCAGCACAGCAAGGAAAGCGAGCCGGAGGTAGCCCGCCCCGCAAGCCAGGCCAATCGCGCCTGCGAGCCAGATACTCGCGCCGGTCGTCAATCCGCGTACGGACCCCCGGCCATGAATAATGGTTCCGGCCGCGAGGAAAGCGACCCCCGCCGTCACGGCTTGCACGACGCGCGTCGGGTCAAGCTGGGTGATGTCGTCATCCCCGCCGAAGGAATGAATCATCTCAATGGCAATCAACATGAATACGGACGAGGCGAGCGCCGTAAGCATATGCGTTCGCAAGCCGGCAGGCCGGTCGCGAACCTCGCGTTCGAACCCGACGATCAGGCCTGCCACACAGGCTGCCAGCAGCCGCGTAGCCATGACACCCAAGGGCACATCGCTGTCGAAGGAAAGCGTCAGCAGATCGTCCATTCAGGACGAACGTGCAAGGGGCCGTTTGGTTGCGCCGAAAGACTAGGCTTCGTCGTCCTCGCCCTTGGCCACAGATGCGGCAAGCGCAGCCGACAGGAAGAGATCAATGTCGCCATCCAGCACGCCAGACGTGTCGGAGGTTTCGACCTCCGTCCGGAGGTCCTTCACCATCTGATAGGGCTGGAGCACGTAGGAGCGAATCTGATGGCCAAAACCGATGGCGCTCTTTTCGGCGTATTGCGCATCGGCGACTGAACGGCGAGTCTGCAGTTCCAACTCATAGAGTTTCGAGCGTAGCATCTGCCAGGCCTGATCCCGGTTGCGGTGCTGCGAGCGGTCATTCTGGCACTGGACGACGATACCTGTTGGCTCGTGCGTCAGGCGGACAGCCGAATCGGTCCGGTTGACGTGCTGGCCACCCGCGCCAGAGGCGCGATACGTATCGGTGCGCACATCCGACGGATTGATCTCGATCTCGATATTATCGTCGATCACAGGCGTGACGGCGACTGACGCAAAGCTCGTATGGCGACGCGCGGAACTGTCGAAGGGGGAAATGCGCACAAGCCGGTGCACGCCCGTCTCGGACTTCAGCCAGCCATAGGCATTGTCGCCCTTGATCTGGAGCGTGGCGGATTTGATGCCGGCCTCTTCGCCCTCGCGCTCGTCCATCTCCTCGACCTTCATGTCATGGGCTTCGGCCCAGCGGACATACATGCGGCGCAGGATATTGGCCCAGTC
The DNA here is from genome assembly GCF_036964145.1 of Hyphomonas sp. Taxonomy (GTDB): domain Bacteria; phylum Pseudomonadota; class Alphaproteobacteria; order Caulobacterales; family Hyphomonadaceae; genus Hyphomonas. Next base: position 208,526 of record NZ_JBALUC010000006.1, on the reverse strand, counting down.
CTGGCTTTCCGTGCCGCCTTCGCCCGCATTGATCTGGATGAAACAATCATTGGCGTCAGCTTCACCGGACAGCAGCGCAGCCAGTTCAGCCTTCTCGGCGCGCGCGGCGGCCTTTTTCAGATTGGTCTCGATGTCCGCGATCATATCTTCATCGCCTTCGGCGAGTTCGAGCAATTCCTCGGCATCATTGGCTTCGCGCTGCAGGGCTTCGACGGTCTCGATACCGTCGGCAAGGCGCTGGCGTTCGCGCATCATGGCCTGGGCAGCCTGCGGGTCGTCCCAGAAATCCGGGCGTTCAGAGAGCGCAGTCAGCTCATCGAGGCGTTTGGTAGCAGTATCCCAGTCAAAGACGCCTCCGTAGCAAATCGGCGGACTGGCGGATCTGGTCTGTGAGCGATTTGATTTCTGCGGACATGGGATCAGCCTCTATCTTGTATAGGTCAGTAAAATTCAGAGAGGCGGGGCATAGCGCGCCCGCCTCCCTGCGTCAAAATCCGTGTTGTCAGTAAATGTCGCCGAGATTGTCGTCGACCGGCGCTTCCGGGGCCGGTTGCGGCTGACCGGGCTGGCCTGGGAACATCTCCGGATTCTCATCCACGATTCCCGCATCGCGTTCCGGGTCAAACCCGCCATAGCCACCACCATTGCCGCTGCCCGCGCCGCAATTGCCCGAAATGGACAGGCAGTCACTGGTGTCGCGGAAGGCGCTCATGCCGGGCTCGGTGCCGGGACGGAAGGCTTCGTCGATAATGACCGCCGTGTCTGGTCCGGGCAGTTCGCCATTGCGTGCATCGATCTTAACGAGGCGCACGCCGGGGGGAATCCGGAACGGAATGGCAGGCTCGTCTTCCAATGCCTTTTCCATGAATTCGGTGAAGATCGGCGCGGCGACCGAACCGCCTGCCTCGCCTTCGCCGAGCGACCTATTGTCATCGAAGCCAACCCGCACGCCCACGACGAGGTCCGGCGAGTAGCCCATGAAGACGGCGTCGCGATAATCATCGGTGGTCCCGGTCTTGCCAGCCAGCGGCTTGCCGACGCGCAGCGCCCGGCGGCCCGTGCCGCGCTCCACCACGCCTTCCAGCATATGGGTCACCTGATAGGCAACAATCGGGTCGAGCACCTGCTCGCCCACCTCAGCGAGTTGCGGCGGCTCTTCGCCGTTCCATTCTTCGAGATGGCAATCCTCGCACGGGCGCTCGTCATGCCGGAACAGGGTGCGGCCATGACGGTCCTGCACGCGGTCCAGCAGGGTCGGGTTGATGATCCGGCCACCATTGACGAAGCCGGCATAGCCGCGCGCCAGGTCGATCAGATAGGTATCGCCCGCGCCCAGCGACATGGCCGGATAAGGCGGCAGGTCTTCATAGACGCCCATGCGCTCGGCCAAATCGGACACGGCCTCCATGCCGATGTCCTGCGCCACACGCGCGGTGACGAGGTTCAGGGATTTCTCCAGCGCGATGCGCAGCGTGACCATGCCATAGGTACGGCCTTCGGTATAGTTCGACGGGCGCCAGTAATCATCCGTAGACACATCAAATGCCACGAAGGGCGCATCCAGCATCCGGCTTGCCGGTGTGTAGCCCTTTTCCAGCGCGGCCGCATAGACAAACGGCTTGAAGCTGGAGCCCGGCTGGCGCTTCGACTGGGTGACGCGATTGTAGCTGGATTTGAAGAAGGAGTAGCCGCCCTGCATGGCCAGGATCCGGCCCGTATGAGGGTCGATTGCCACAAGCGATCCGTCCACTTCCGGCACCTGCCGAAGGATGGCATTCCCTACCGGGATCATCATCGGTTCAGGGTCCGGCTGGTCGATCTCGTCGCCGTCCGGGTCCAGTTCCGTTTCTGCCGGCGCGGCGGTTTCTTCCGCATTCAGCACTTTGCGCTTCAGCTCGGCCAAGACCACATCGCCGACCTTCAGGCCGCCCTTGCCCTCGGCGGGCTTGTACTTGGCAGCCCACTCGACTTCCTCGGCAGGCAGCGGGATGGTCGCGCCATCGGTCAGCAGGAGCTCAGCCCCCTTCGATCCGATCCTGGTGACCAGGGCCGCTTCCCATGTGCCATACCCGCCGGGCAGTTTCACACCGTCCAGCTGTTCGAGAATGTCGTCTGATTTCGGATCGAGCGTCGTCACCGGACCTCGCCAGCCATGCCGGCGATCATAGGTGACGAGACCATTTTGCAGCGCGTCCTGAGCGGCCAGCTGCAGCTTGGTGTCGATTGTCGAGCGAATGGACAGGCCGCCCTGCTGCAACGTGTCTTCACCATAGGATTTGATCAGGTCGCGGCGCAGCTCCTGCACGAAATAGGTCGCAGCGGCATATTCCGGCCCCTTCAGGCGGCGCGTGGTCGTCAGCGGCTTGGTCATGGCCTCTTCGGCGGCTTCGCGCTCGATATAGCCATCCTCGACCATACGGCGCAGGACGTAATTGCGACGCTGCAGCAGGCGTTTGGGCCGGCTGTACGGGTTCACCGAGGACGGGGCCTTGGCCAGCGATGCCAGGATCGCCGCCTCTGACAGGTCCAGTTCCGGCAGAGATTTGTCAAAATAGTTCAGCGCCGCCGACCCGACACCATAGGAGCGATAACCGAGATAGATTTCGTTGAGATAGAGTTCGAGGATTTCCTCTTTGGTGAACTCCTTCTCCATGCGCTGCGCGATGATGGCTTCCTTCGCCTTCCGGGTCAGGTTCTGGTCGCGCGTCAGCAGCATGTTCTTGGCGACCTGCTGGGTGATCGTGGAGCCGCCTTCGAGTCCCCCGGAGCCGGTGATCTTGTTCTTGGCGGAGTTCACCCCGCCGCGCACGATACCCTTGTAGTCGAGCCCTTCATGCGTGAAGAAATTTTTGTCCTCGGCCGCGACGAAGGCATACACAACATGGTTCGGGATCGACTCATACGGCACGAAGACGCGGTGCTGGTCCGCAAATTCGGCAATCAGCGTTCCGTCGCCGGCATGGACACGCGAGGTGATCGGCGGCTCATACTGTTTCAGCTTCTCGATGGACGGGACCTGACGGCCAAGCGCCGCGAAGTACAGCCAGAGCGCAACAAAGCCGAGCGCTGCGAGTACGAAGCCCAGAATGACCAGACGGCGCGCCCAGACCCAGACCCAGGGCGGGCCCGGAAGAAACCGGCGGCTGGGTTCTGGTTCCTGCATGTGAGGATTCATGTTGTTCGACATAGTTTTCCCGTCAGCGTTCGCATCGCGGAATCGCATTGATATCCGGCAATAGTAAGGCGCGTCGGAGGCGGGTAAAAGGTCTCAGCTGCCTGACAATCCGGTCAGATATCCTGCCGGTCCACCTCGCCATCCCCGATGGACACGCTGGGCAATGACCGGCGCTCAGGCTTCGGCGTGGTCAGGCCGGTTGCCAACTTGGCTTCCAGCTCTGCTCTTTCCTTGGCGGGCGGGTGGTTGTCGATCGCATTCTGCCACGCTTCGCGCGCGGCTTCCTTCTTGCCCTGATGCCAGTAGATGTCGCCCAGATGGGTCTCGATTTCCCAATGCTTGTGAGGCTTGAGGTCGGCGCGTGACTGCTCGATCAGCCGCTGGGCATCCTTCAGATGGCCCATCCGGAAATAAGCCCAACCAAGCGAATCGGTGATGTAGGGATCACGCTCTGCCAGCGAGCGGGCCCGGTACAGCACCTTGAAGCCCTCTTCCTGCTTGTCTGTGTATTCAATCAGGAAATAGCCGAGGGAATTCAGCGTGTACGGGTCGTTCGGCCGTCCCAGCAATTCGGTGCGCAGGATGGCCAGAGCCTGGTTCACTTCGCCGATCTTGCCCAGTGAATTGGCCAGCATCATGCGGCGGTCATGCGTGTCATCCAACTCACGCGCCTTGGCGGCGTGTCGGGCGGCCCCTTCAAGGTCTCCGAACTGGTTCTTGATCTCTGCGGCAAGGCCATGTGCCGACGCCCGCTCTGCCTGGTTGGAGGCCAGCGAGATCACTTCGTCCACCAATTCGGCCGAGCCCTCCTGATCATTCAGCAGGGTGCGCAGCTGCAGCGCGCCATACAGCGTCTGCAGGCGGTCATCCTCGTCTGTGATTTCCAGCGCCCGCGCCACCGTGGCCCGGGCCTCGTCTTCCTCGCCAGACATGATCAGCGCTTGCGCGGCGGCGATCTGCAGCGACGCTGTCTCGGTCGGCGCGCTCAGGGCAACATGCGCTACGCCGCCATAGAGGGCGCTCTCATACAGTTGGTCGATGACGGCGGCGCGCAGCCCCTCATCATCCGGATTGATCAGCAGGGCCACCTGGTCAAACGCGGAACGCTGATCGTCAAAGCCTTCAATCCGTCCGCCCATCATGATGGTGCGGATGATACGCTGCTCCTGCAGCGCCCGCGAAACATCTGCCAGTGACTGGGTGAAGGCGGCCCGCACATCCAGCGCCTCATTGTCCAGATTCTTGCCTGTTTCGAGGCTCTCGATGGCGGCGGCATAGCTGATCGCCTCTTCCGGTTCGGCGTCGGCCAGTTTCTGGTAGACGGCCTTGGCCTCCTCGATCCGGCCGAGGCGCTGCAGCAGCAATGCGTGGCGCGAGACCACGGTGCGGATATGGCTGTAGAGCAAGCCCTTCGGGTCAAACTGGTGCTCCGGCGCCTCGATCTCGGCGGGCGTCATGAATTCATAGACGGCAAGCGCCTGTTCCGGGCGGTCCAGGGCTTCCAGCATGGCCGCAAGGGACAGATCGCCCGTCAGGCCCGGCATCGCCCCTGCCGCGCCGCGATGGCGCTCGATGGCTTGGTCCGGCTTGCCATCCATCGCCAGCAGCCATGCATCGAGGAAAGCGTAGAAGCCCGTCTCGCCCTCTTCCTCACTCTGGCTGTTGGAGGTCTTCAATATATTACGCGCGGCCGTCGTGTCGCCGTCCGCGGCCCGGTCGAGCGCCAGGAAGGCATCGAAGAGCGGGCTGACATCGCGGTCTTCCTGAGACAGGCCGGAGGTCATCTGCAGGAAGGCCGCCATGTCGCCAGCCTTCACGGCATCCAGCGGCGCCGGATAGGCGGAGATGCCGACCGGCAGGCCATTGGCCCCTATCACGGCCGTCGCGCGCGCCGCCGGGGAGAGCGGCACGGAACTCTCGACAAGCGGCGCCGCGACCGGGGTGTCTTCCAGGGCGGGCGCCGGCTCGGTCGCGCAGGCGCCGAGCGTGAGGGACAGGGTCAGGACAGAGGCGGCAAGAGACAGTCTGGTGCGCATGAGGACGGCGTACTCCGGGTTCGGTTTGACGCAGAGTGAAGCAGTCCGATGCGGCGAGAGCAAGGCGCGAAATGGAGAAAGCGCGGCAGGGTTAACCCCACCGCGCTTTCCGGAAACCATAAGGGACGAAGCCCTGTTTACATGTTCGGATAGGCCGGGCCGCCGCCGCCTTCCGGCACGGTCCAGTTGATGTTGAGGTTCGGATCCTTGATGTCGCACGTCTTGCAGTGAATGCAGTTCTGCGAGTTGATCTGGAACTTCAGCTCACCGCCTTCCTCGATCCATTCATAGACGCCAGCCGGGCAATAGCGCGCCGACGGACCGGCATAGACATCATGCTCGGAGGCCTTCTGCAGAGCCATGTCCTTCACGATAAGGTGAACGGGTTGGTCTTCGCCATGATAGGTGTTGGTGAAGGAGACATTGGTCAGCTTGTCAAAGCTGATCTTGCCATCCGGCTTCGGATAATCGATCGGCTTGAACTTCTTCGCCGGCTTCAGCGCCGCCGCATCGGTCTTGCCGTGCTTCAGCGTACCGAAGAAGGAGAAGCCGCCGAACAGGCTGGAAATCCACATTTCCAGACCACCGAGCGGGATACCGATGGCGGTGCCGAGGCGCGACCAGAGCGGCTTCACGTTCCGCACCTGCTTCAGCTCCTTGTAGACTGAAGAGTCCTTGTAGGCGTCTTCATAAGCGGTCAGCACATCGCCCTCGCGGCCAGCCTTGATGGCCTCGAACGCCGCTTCGGCGCCCATCATGCCGGTCAGGATGGCATTGTGGCTGCCCTTGATGCGCGGCACGTTGACGAAGCCGGCGCCACATCCGATCAGCGCCCCGCCCGGGAAGGCCAGCTTCGGCACGGACTGGAAGCCGCCCTCGGTGATGGCCCGCGCGCCATAGGCAACCCGCTTGCCGCCTTCGAGATGCGGCAACACGCAGGGGTGATGCTTGAAGCGCTGGAATTCCTGATAGGGCGAAATGTACGGGTTCTCGTAATTGAGGTGCACCACGAACCCAACCGAGATGAATGGCTCGCCATTGTCGCGGAAATGGTAGAGGAAGCTGCCGCCGCCGGTCTTGTTGTCGAGCGGCCAGCCCATCGTGTGCTGGACATAGCCCTCATTGAAATTCTCTTCCGGGACCGACCACAGCTCTTTCAGGCCGATGCCGAATTTCTGCGGGTCGCGACCTTCATCCAGATTGTACTTGGCGATCAGCTGCTTGGTCAGCGAGCCGCGCGCGCCTTCGGCAAACAGGACATACTTGCCGAGCAGTTCCATGCCAGGCTCATAATCCGGCTTGTGCGAGCCATCGGCGGCAATGCCCATGACGCCGGCCACAATGCCCTTCACTTCGCCATTCTCGCCGAGCACCAGATCGGAGGCGGCAAAACCCGGAAAGACTTCGACGCCGAGATTCTCGGCTTCCTGGCCCAGCCAGCGCGCCACATTGGCGAGCGATCCGGTATAGTTGCCATGGTTCTTCATGAAGCCCGGCATAGGCAGCCAAGAAATGTCGGCCTCGCCATTCGGCCCCAGGAATTTGAACTTGTCGCCGGTCACTTCGGTTTTCAGCGGGCGGTCATCCCGCTCCCGCCAGCCGGGGATCAGCTTGTCGAGGCCAACCGGGTCCATGACGACACCGGACAGGATGTGAGCGCCGATCTCGCCGCCCTTCTCGATCACGACGACCGAAAGGTCCTCGCCGGCGGCATCCGCCAGTTGCTTGAACCGGATTGCCGCGGACAGACCCGCAGGGCCACCGCCAACGATGACCAGATCATATTCCATCGACTCGCGCTGAACAGCGTCATCAGCCATTGGTTTCTCCTCCTTGCGGGTGATAGGGTGCCCGCTCATAAGCCCATTTGATTAAGCAATTACAGCGTCTATCAGGAAGGTCCAGAGCGTCCAGATGCCCGCCCCTGCGTCAATTGATGCAATTAAGGCCCTCACCGAATGGTGGGGCGACATGGGCGTGGAAGTCGATGACGCCGCCGTGCAGGCCTATTTGAAGGTTTCCGAGAGCGCTGCGCCGCCTGCTGCCACAGCCCCGACACCCCCTGTCCGCCGCCCACGCCGCAAGAAAATCGACTGGGTCGAAGAGGCCAAAACGGCAGCCGCCGCCTGTGATTCGGTCGAGGCCCTGAAAGCTGCCATTGAAGGGTTCGACGGTAGCCCGCTGAAAGGCGCTGCAGAAAATACAGTTGTCTATGATGGCACGCCCGGCGCCAGCCTGATGGTCATCGGCGAAGGCCCCGGCGCCGAAGAGGACCGCAAAGGCCTGCCCTTTGTCGGCAAGGCCGGGCAGCTGCTCGACAAGATGCTGGCCGCGATCCACCGCGACCGCACCGAGAATGCCTTCATCACCAATGTGAATTACTGGCGCCCGCCGGGAAACCGCAATCCGGAGCCCGAAGAGCTGGCCGTATGCCGTCCCTTCGTGGAGCGGATGGTGGAGCTGGTGGCGCCGAAAGTGATCGTCGCGGCCGGCGGCGTGCCGGCCAAATCCCTGCTCGACAGTTCCGACGGCATCATGCGGCTGCGCGGCACAGAGCATGTCTTCAAGACGGCGGGCGGATTCAGTGCGCCGCTGATCCCGATCCTGCACCCGGCCTATCTACTGCGCCGTCCACAAGACAAGTCCCGCGCATGGCGGGACTTGTTGCTGGTGGAACAGCGTCTGGGAGAATTGGGCGGCTAGAGGTCCACCGGGAGGATTATTCCTCCAGGGCTTCCTCGGCTTTTTGATCGACCAGCTCCATTTCGCGATCTTTACGCTGAAGAAAAGCCTCACCAATCGAACCGTCTTCATCCTTGCCGATGACGTCCTTGGCGACCGGGAAGATTTCGGTCTCTTCTTCGTCGATATGGTGTTCGTAATCATGGCGCAGCGTCTTGAAGCGCGTCAGCCAGCCGGGAGAACTCATGTCCATCTCGTCCAGTTCCTGGATGATGTCGTCCAGCTCCTTGTGCTCGGCGACCGAGTGACGGCCCTTGGGCTGGCCCTCCTCGCCTTCCATCAGCGGAGCATAAAAGGTCTCTTCCTCGGCGGCGGCATGCCCGCCCACATCATAATAGAACTCCTTCCAGAGTTCACGGCGCTTGGTGGAGTCGCCTTCCGTCTCTGCCAGCTGGGCCAACAGGTCACGGTGGGAATCATGATCTTTCTTCAGGGTTTCATAAATCGAGGGCATGTAAGGGATCCTTTGTCTTATCCCTCTCAAACGCGTTAACCCCTGCCCGGTTCCGCGCCACACGATTGCCTGATAGGGAGTTTTCATGCCCGCGCCGCTCTCCATCATCATCCCCACACTGAACGCCGCCGGTGACCTGCCGGACTGCCTGCAGGCGCTGATGCCGGGGCTGGAGCTGGGTCTGATCCGCGAAGTCATCGTGTCCGATGGCGGCTCGGAGGATGCGACGCCGCGCATTGCCGGTGACACGGGCGCAACCTTCCTGACGGGCGCAAAGGGGCGCGGCGCCCAGCTTGCGGCCGGGGCGAATGCCGCGCGGGGCGACTGGCTGCTCTTCCTGCACGCCGACACGATCCTCTCACCGGACTGGGCCGAGCGCGCCGCCCATCACATGGAGCGCCGCGCAAAATCAGCCGCGGCCTTCACGCTGAAATACCGTTCCGACGACCGGGCCGCGCGCTGGCTGGAGGCCCGCGCCAATCGTCGTGCGCGGATTTTCGGCCTGCCCTATGGCGATCAGGGCCTGCTGCTCTCCCGCAAGCTTTACGAGGCGGTTGGCGGCTTCGCCGACGTGCCCCTGATGGAAGACGTCATGATCGCACGCGCCCTCGGCAAGAAGCGACTCGTCCTCCTGAGCGCCGAAGCGCGCACCTCCGCCGAGAAATATGAGCGCGATGGCTGGCGCAAGCGGGCCTGGAGCAATGCGTGGCTGCTGACCCGCTTCCTGATGGGCGTGAGCCCCGAGACCCTCGCCAAGGCGTATCGCTGATGCGGCGTGCCCGGCTTCTGATCTTCGCCAAGCCGCCCCGCATGGGTCTCGCCAAGACACGGCTCGCGGCCGGCATGGGGCGGACCGAAGCCCGCCGCATCGCGCATTTCACGCTCGCCCGCACCATGCGCGCCGTACGCGCGTGCGGCCTCGACGCCGCACTCTATCTCGCGCCTGATCGCGCATTGGACGAGACACTTGGCGGAATCTGGCCCCCGTTCTTGCCCCGGTTCAGTCAGGGCCCCGGCACGCTGACCGAACGGCTCGGCAAGGGACTTGCCGACTCGCCCAACGGGCCGGTCCTGTTCATCGGCACGGACGCGCCAGACATCTCTGCCGCCCATCTGCATCACGCCGTGCGCGCGCTGCAACGCCATGATGCCGTCTTCGGCCCGGCCGAGGATGGCGGGTTCTGGCTGTTTGGTGTGAACAAGCGTCCTGACTTGCCGCCCCTGTTCGACAATGTGCGCTGGTCCGGGCCCCATGCGCTGGCAGATGTGCGCGCGAATTTGCCCTCTTCAGCCCGGCTGGCGCTGTTACAAACGCTGCAGGATGTAGACGATAGAAACGACTGGAAGCGGTGGAGCCGAAACAAACTTCGTTAACTTGACTCAGGTTATGGAAGGAAACTCCAAAGCCGTGTCCAACGTAATCTCCGGACTCCAGACGACAGGACACATAATGTACCGACTGATTTATATCAGCACTGCGTCTGACGCGCTCACGGCTGCCGACATTGACGACATTGTCGAGACGGCAATCCGCAACAACGAACCCCGAAACATCACAGGCGTACTGGTCTATAATGGCCTGAATTTCCTGCAAGTGCTCGAGGGGACCCGGGCGCATGTCGAGAACGTCTACAATCGCATCCTGCTGGATACGCGCCACGTCTCGGTCACGACCGTGCTGGCCGAGGCTGCCGAAATCCGTATCTTTTCGGGCTGGCACATGGCCGGACGCAAGACGATGGCCCTGGCCGGCCATCGGGACTACGACAAGCTGAATGATGTCAATGACGTGCTGGACCGCCAGATGCCGGGCCGCGTCCGCCAGGTCCTGGAAAACTTCACCTCCCTGAAGGGCATCTGATTTCACAGGTTTCCGGCAAGCTCGCCGATTTATGTTCTTGATTTGTTCTGTTGCTTGTGGCCTGTTCGGGTCATGAGGACAGGACAAAAACTCTCTCCCAGTGGCCGGGTCAATCTGATCGATACCCGGCAGGCCGAGGAACGCTTCCAGCAGCGCGGACGCGGCGCCGTCTCAAACCAGACGGGCCGTTTCGAAGCGGAGACACGCTACGCCTTCGATGATGGCTGGGGCACGATCGAGGATGATGCCGGACGCCTGGAAACGACCCTGCTGAAGGACACGGCCCGCACGATCATCACCTTCAACAAGTCGCCTGACATATCATTTGACCGCACGGTGAACCCGTATCGCGGCTGTGAACATGGCTGCATCTACTGCTTTGCCCGCCCGACCCATGCTTGGGGCGGCCTGTCGGCCGGGCTCGATTTCGAGAGCAAGCTCTTCTTCAAGGACAATGCCGTCGAGCTGCTGAAGCGGGAACTGTCGAAACCCAGCTACCTGCCCCGCGTCATCGCGCTCGGCATGAATACCGACGCTTACCAGCCGGTTGAACGCGAGATGCGCCTGACCCGCAGCCTTCTGGAAGTCCTGTCCGCCTATCGCCATCCGGTCAGCCTCCTCACCAAGTCTGCCCTGATCCAGCGCGACATCGACCTGATCGCTCCGATGGCCGAAGCGGGTCTCGCGCGGGTCGGCATCTCGCTGACCACGCTTGACCGCACGCTCGCACGCAAGATGGAGCCGCGGGCCGCCACGCCCCAGCGCCGGCTGGACACGATCCGGGCGCTCAGCGAGGCCGGGATCGAAGTCACCGTCATGACCGCGCCGATCATTCCCGGCCTGAACGATCATGAGATCGAAAGCCTGCTGGACGCCGCAGCCGATCATGGCGCGACACGGGCGGGCTATGTGATGTTGCGCCTGCCTTATGAGATCAAGGATCTGTTCCATGAATGGCTGGTCCAGCATGTGCCCGACCGGGCCGCCCGGATCATCAACCACATCAGGGATATGCGCGGCGGCAAGGATTACGACGCCAATTGGCATGAACGGATGCGCGGCGCCGGCCCGGTGGCCGATCTGATCTCACGGCGTTTCGGCCGGGCCACCGCCCGGCTCGGCATGAACCAGCGCAGAGACCCGCTGCGAACAAATCTCTTCCGCGTCATTGAAGAGCAGAACGGCCAGTTTCGTCTGGACGTCTAGGCCCCGGCTCCGGCCTCTACACTTCCCCAAGTTCGAGGGCTTGCTGAACCTGCAAAAATACAGCGGCCTTCATAAGTTTCCCGGCCATTGCAGCCCGCCTGCTGTGCCCGCCCGTGCAGGCTGGGCGCCAGCGAGCGGGGCAAGGACAGCCCGGCGGCAGGCCTGCTCCGCCTCCATTCACGCCGAACTCACAGGCTTTCCCCGATTTTATCCACAGGACTATCCACAAGGAAAATCTGCTGATAGTTTCGATTCCGAAATGAACTAGGGCTGATTCGGATGCGCAATAATTAGGGATTCAGAAACCGGCGTCCGGCACTGATTCGCGCTTCGATACGACACAGAGCGCAAGCGGGGCTGAACCAATGGAATTACAGAAAAACGTGATCATGCAGGGCGATTGCATCGACATCCTGTCCCGCCTTCCGGACCGGTCGGTTGATCTCGTCTTCGCCGATCCGCCGTACAATCTCCAGCTTGGCGGCGGCCTGACCCGCCCGGACCAGTCCGTGGTCGACGGCGTGGATGATGATTGGGACAAGTTCGACAGCTTCGACGCCTATGACCTGTTCTGCCATCAATGGCTGGAAGAATGCCGCCGCGTCCTGAAGGATGATGGGGCGATCTGGGTGATCGGCTCGTATCACAACATCTTCCGCGTCGGCGCGATCCTGCAGGATCAGGGCTTCTGGATCCAGAATGACGTGATCTGGCTGAAATCGAACCCGATGCCGAACTTCAAGGGCACCCGCTTCCAGAACGCCCATGAAACCCTGATCTGGGCCGGCAAGTCCGAACAGTCCAAATGCACCTTCAATTACGACGCGCTGAAAGTCTTCAATGACGACAAGCAGATGCGCTCCGACTGGATGATCCCGCTCTGCACGGGCGGCGAGCGCCTGAAGGATGAAGACGGCAAGAAAGCGCATCCGACGCAAAAGCCGGAAAGCCTGCTGCAGCGCGTCCTGCTGGCCACGACCAATCCGGGCGACACGGTGCTCGACCCGTTCTCCGGCACCGGCACGACCGCCGCCGCCGCCAAGCGCCTCGGCCGCAATTATATCGGCATCGAGCGTGACGAGACCTATGCGCGCCTCTCCCGCGCCCGCCTGAAGGCCATCGAGCCCATCGAAGGCGCCGTGCTGGAAACCGAGCGCAGCAAGAAATCCCTGCCGCGCGTCCCGTTCGGCGCCCTGCTGGAAAATGGCTGGCTGAAGCCGGGCGACCGCCTGTTCAGCCCGCAGCGTCGCTACCAGGCCCGTATCCGCGTCGACGGCTCGCTGACCACCGGCACGTCCACCGGCTCGATCCACCGCCTCGGCGCACATGTCCAACAGGCCCCGGCCTGCAATGGCTGGACCTATTGGCACTATGAGGATCCGAAACGGAACCTCGCGCCCATCGACCTGCTGCGCCGCAGGTACCGCGAGGAAATGGGCCTCAACTAGGCTTCCTCAAAAACATGCAAATGAAGGCGGCGCGGGATCAGTCCTGCGCCGTTTCTTCGAGGGATGCATGATAGGCGCGCCAGCAGGCCTGACCGACCTTGTTGTACGCCCGCATCTTCTCCGCCATCCGCAGGAACCCGTCCTGGTCGCCCAGCTCCGGCGGCAGCAGCGGATCGAAATTGATCGCCCGGATCACCGGTTGCCCGATCAGCAATGTCTCGCGCGCCGCATCATCCATGCTGCGGGTCGCAAGCCCCTTCAGGCTCCGCTCCATCGTCTTGATCGCCTGCGCATAGGACCGCGACAGGGCCTTCGGTGACCAGAGGCCTGCCCAGTTCTGCGGCCCGGCCATCGCAATCTGGCCGGCCCGCATCAGGATGATATCCTCCTCCGCGCCAATATCGGTCAGGTCGGCGCGATGCGAATCCAGATCGCCCGACAGATTTGCCGGCCGCACCCAGAAGCCTTCCTCTGTCTGCTGGTAGCCGAACAGGGCCAGCGCCCGCTCCCTGGCACGCAATTGCTTGCGGTCACTGCGGCCGAGATGCTTGGTCAGGGCGACCAGCCAGTCCCCGTTCCAGTCCACCATCCGGTCGGCCACATGCTCCCATTGCTGGACCCGCCGCATCAGCGCCTGCGCCTTTGGCCCCGGACTGTAGACGCCGCGCTCTGGGCTCTCCAGCAGGCCATCCTTCATCAGCCGCGTCACCGCCACGCGCAGGGTCGATGCCTCAATCCCGAACAGCGCTGCCGCATTGATGAGGCGGCCGATCGCCTGCGGGGAGGCGTCCGTGCTGCTCATCAGCGACAGGACCAGCGCCCGCGCGGACACGTCCTGGGGGTCGAGAGGATTATAATAATACACGAATTGACTCATACTGCTAATTACTGTAATAATTCATTAAAGCACAGGATGGGAGCCCTGCCATGTCCACGACGATGAAGCTATCAGAAGCCGTCACAAAAGAAGAACTTCGCGAATTGCGGAAGAAGTCAAACCTTCGCGCCTTCGCCACGGTGGCCTGGAACTGGGGCCTGATTGTCGCGGCATTTGCCGTCGCCATCCTCTGGACCAATCCGCTGACCATCGCGGCAGGTATTCTCATTCTGGGCGGCCGCCAGCTCGGCCTCGGCATCATCAATCATGATTGCGCCCACCACGCCCTGTTCAAGAGCCCGAAACTGGACGAGATTGTCGGTCACTGGATCGCGGGTGCGCCGATGAACATCTCCCTGCCCGCCTATCGTGCCTACCATCTCAAGCACCACAAATATGCCGGCACGCCAGATGACCCGGATATCATCTTCGTCAAGAATTACCCCGTGGCCAAGGACAGCCTGCGCCGCAAATTCGTGCGGGACCTGACCGGCCAGACCGGCTTCCGGGACACGATGCGCAAGATCCGCAGCTTCAAGCTGTCGCGCAACTGGCCGTGGCTCACCTTCCACGTCGCCTTGCTGGCCACGCTGACAGCCGTCGGCGCGCCGTGGGCCTATCTCATGTGGTGGGCGGCGGAACTCTTCATCTATCCGGCCATCGTACGCCTGCGCCAGATTGGCGAGCACGGCACCTCCAAGGACCGCAGCAGCCTCGAGCCCCGCCTCAATACCGGCACCACGGTCGCCCCCTTCTGGCAGCGCGTGCTGATCGCTCCGAACGATGTGAACTACCATCTCGAACATCACATGTTCGCCAGCATCCCGCCTTACAATCTGAAGCGGCTCCACACGCTGCTCTCAACCCGCGGCTATTATGACGACTATGACTGCATCTCGCATGGCTATGGCGATGTGCTGCGCCGCGCCGTGCGTCCGGACACGCCGGAAATGGTGCCTGCAGAATAAGGCGGCCCTACTCCACGTCGATCCAGAAGGGACCGGCCGGCAGGCCGTTTCCATCGAACAGATTGCACAGGGGCGAATTGCCCTGGCAGTAGCGGATTTCGGACACGGGCGCGTCGCCGGTTTCTATAATCACCGCCTCGCCGTCAAGCGCTGCTGAGGCAAAGCGGCACGTGCCCGCCTCGCACAGCTCCATCCCGAGGACGGTATCTGAACTGACAGTTTCGAGACCGTCCTCCACGCCCTCAAACGCGATACGGATCGCATCGTCTTCCCGCGTGGCGCTTGCAGCCACCGGCCCCGACGCCGCCGCATCTTCTTCGCCATAGACCAGCGCTTTCATCACGCACACGACCCGCTCGGCCACGGCCAGCTTGTTCGGCGGATGGATGTCCACCGGGTCGCCCATGTCGATGGTCACGGCAAGGCCCACGCCATCATCCTTGGCCGCCACACGCCGCATGGATTCCCGGATCACGCCCCAGCCCGGTTCGCCCGCCTCGGTCGGCAATGCGCCATAGCGGGGCAGCTGCACCACGGTCACCGGCAGGCCGTCGCCAAACTTCGCACGCCAGTCCTGTATCAGCAGGTCCAGCAAACCCTCATAGGCCGCACCTTCGCCCGCATTCGACTCGCCCTGATACCAGATCGCCCCTTTCAGGCGCAGGCCGTCCAAGGGGGTGACCATGGCATTGTGCAACATGGTGTAGCCCTTGATGGTGAACCAGGGCGCCGGCTTCGGCGCGCCGACTTCTGCCGGCACTTTGCGATACATCCAGCCCTCGGCCAGCGACAAATTTGTGCCGTCCTCGAACGCGACGCGCAATTCGGCATCCGGGCCATTCATCCCGCCTTCGCCATAATCATTGTGCGCGTTGACGAGGAGCGTGTTCTCGCCCGTCTGCAACAGGCTCGCCGGCACCTCATAGGCGCGCAGCCCGCCCCAATCGAACGTCGTGCCGATGGCCGTCCCGTTCAGCCAGGTCATGTCGGTGTCGTCGATCGCGCCGATATGGATCGTTGCCGCTTGCGCCGCCTGCTGAGCGGTCAGTGTGAAGCTCAGTTTGTGCCAGACCATGCCGAGATGATCGGTCAGTTCCGCGTCGCCCCAAGTGCGCCAGTCGCGCAGCGTACCCGGCACGGGCGTCCAGTCGCCAGCCTCCGGATTTTCCCAGGGCGTCGTGCCGCCGGTTGCGGGGTCGTCCCGCCAGCCCTGTTGCCAGCTTTCGGAATAGGCTTTCGCGGCAGCGCCCCGATCCGTCTTGTACGTTTCCAGCAACGCGACGTCGTCGGCATAGTCCGGCACAGCGCCAATGATCTCGCCATCAATCCAGGGCTCGATGCGCGAGCCGCCCCAGCTGGAATTGATCAGGCCAACGGGTATGTCATACGCCTCGGAGATCGCACGCCCGGTATAATAGCAGACCGCCGAGAATTCTGCCGCGGTCTCTGGGGTCGTCACCGCCCACGCGCTCTCCCCGGGCAGATCCGTATCCGGATCGAGCGACAGTGCCTTCTCCACCTGCAACAGGCGAATGTTCGGATGATCCGCCGCGGCCACTTCCCGCTCGGCATAGGTCACGCGCGACAGCGGGTATTCCATGTTGGACTGGCCGGAGCAGAGGAAGACATCGCCCGCCAGCACATCCTCCACCGCCTGCACGGTCTCGCCTTCGGCAGACAGGGAAATCTCGTGCGGGCCGCCTGCGGAGAGCCCTGGGAACTCGGTCCACCAGCGCCCGTCCCGTCCGGCGCGCACCGGCGTGGCGGCTGCGTCCAGCGACACCATGAATTCTGCGCCGGGATCAGCCGTCCCGAACAGACGCACCGGCGTATCACGCTGGATCACCATATGGTCGGTGAACACGCTGGCGAGCTTCGGCGCCTCGGCCATCGCGCCCGGTCCAAGCAGGGCCAATGCCCCGCACGCCATCATCATCCTGCTGGTAAACATGTGCTGCTCCGCCCTTTGATATTTTGGCAGGAGCTTTCCCGAAGGCGCCGAACTTGTCCAGTGTTAGCGATAACGAAATTTACGCCACCGCCAGTCGAAACGCCTTCGCAAACACGCTGGGCAGGCCCTCGACCTCCTCGACCTTCACCCAGAGCCCGCCTTCGACTGTCGGCTTGCGCGGCGCATTTGCCCGCATCACACGGAACCGGAGCGCAAAATGCGTGAAGACATGGCGCACTTCCCCGACCTCTTCCCAGTCGGCCCTGACGGGCGCATGCGCCTCCGGAAAGTCACCCACGACCCACTCCCCGGTCGGCACGGCCAGCATGCCGCCGAGCAGGCCCTTGTCCGGCCGCCGCACCAGCAGCGTCTCGCCCTTCACGACCAGTACATAGGCAATGCCATGCCGCACAGGCTTGGCCACTTTCGCCGGCTTGATCGGATAGCGCTCCGGTTCGCCCTCTTCCCGCGCCGCGCACAGGTCTGACAACGGGCAGATCAGGCAGTTCGGCCGGGTCGGCGTGCACACCGTCGCGCCGAGATCCATCAGCGCTTCGGCGAACTCGCCCGGCCTGTCGTCCGGCACCAGCGCGCGCACCGTCTCGGCAATCACCTTCTTCTCAGCCGCCCACTCGCCCTTCAGCGCCAGCAGCCGCGCAAACACGCGGTCGACATTGCCGTCCACCGCAGCCGCTTTCTTGTCGAACGCAATCGCCGCGATCGCCCCCGCCGTGTAAGGCCCGATCCCCGGCAGCTTGCGCAACTCGACCTCGGTCTCCGGAAAGCCGCCCCGCGCGGCCACCTCCCGCGCACATTTCAGCAAATTCCGCGCCCGCGCATAATAGCCCAGCCCGGCCCATGCGCTCATCACTTCCTCATCCTTCGCCGCCGCCAGCGCCTCGACCGTCGGCCAGCGTGTCAGGAAGGTGTGAAAGTATGGCGTGCCATGCGGGATGGTCGTCTGCTGCATCATGATCTCGCAGAGCCAGACGCGATACGGATCAGGCCGCTCGCCCACGGCCCGGTCCGCCGGCAGCGTGCGCCAGGGCAGGTCACGCGCATGGCGCTCAAACCAGGGCAGCAATTTGCCCGGCAGGCTGTTCAAATCTCTGTGCTTTGCCGGTGCCATGCCTTTTCCTCGCCCGAAAGCCGTGCAATCTCGTATGAATGGTCACGAGATCAACCCTTGATCCCATCGAGGAAGCCCGCGCCAGGGTGCGGCTGCGCTACCAGCGGGCGACGCGCACCTATTCCAACATGCGCCAGATCGGCCTGTCTGCCGAGCGTGTCGGCCGCAAGTCCGGTGCGAAGAAGCTGCCCCCGATTCAGGTGCTGCGCCAGCGCTGGCGTGAGATCGCCGGCGAGCAGCTCTACAAATATTGCCGCCCGGAACGTCTCAGCGGTGGCAAGGATGGCCGCGTGCTGACCCTGCTCGTCGTGCCGCAGGCCGCCCCGATGGTCCAGCACCAGTCCGAAACGCTGCGCCAGCGCGTCTCTGTCTCTGCCGGCGGCGACATCACCGCCATAAAGATCAAACAGGGCTCACTCGGCACCGAGCCGCCCAAGACGCTGCGCCGCAAGACCCGTCCCCTGACGCTGAAAGAGCGCAAAGAGCTGGAAGACTCCGCCGCCACGATCCAGGACGACAAGCTGCGCGCCGCAATTGTTGCGCTTGGAGAGGCCATGCTAACCGCAGAGGACACGCCGCGCCCGGCCAAGCCTGCCAAAGACGGCGACCTGCCATTCTGATCCCCGCGCTGCCCGCAAGGAGCCCCGAAATGTTGAAATCCCTCCTGAGTGCCACTCTGGCCGCCGCCCTCATGGCGATGCCCGCCTTCGCCGAAGACCTTTCGGTCGGTCACGCAAAGGGCTCGAAGGATGCGCCCCTGACAATGATCGAATATGGTTCGCTGACCTGTGGTGGGTGCAAATACTTCCACGACAAGCTCATGCCCCGCATCGAGGCCGACTATGTCGAGACCGGCAAGGTCCGCTTCATCTTCCGGGAAGTCCTGCACAATGACGTCGATACCGCCCTCGTCGCCATGGCGCGCTGCGCCGGCGAGCACAAATTCTTCGAGGCGACCGATGTCATATTCGACCGCCAGCCCGAGATCATCAAATCGGCGCAGGCCGGCACGCTGCTCGACACCTTTGTCGACATCGGCGCGCCCTATGGCATCACCGATGTTGACGCCTTCAATGCCTGCTACGCCGATATGAGCATCCGGCTCGACATGATCGAAGTGCAGGAAAGCGCCAATCAGTATGACCTGCACGGCACGCCAACCCTGATCATCAATGGCGAGGAAAAATACGTCGATGACGATTTCAACTCGGCCGACGCGTTCGCCGCCTATCTCGATGCCCGGCTTGCCGCCCTGCCCGATTCGCCTGCAGCGCAGGCAGAATAGTTAACAGAAGGGGTGGTTGCAGTTAATGAATTGGCAACCAAACCGACTCAATCCTTAACGCGAAGGTTATGATCATGAATTTCTTCTCACGACGCACTGCGCTTGCAGCGATTTCGGCGCTGGCCCTGGCCGCCTGTGGTGACACTGGCGCGGACACGACGCCTGCAGGCGATGCCGCCGTGACTGCGGGCAGCGAGCTTGGCCATGTCAAAGGCTCGGCCGACGCGCCCGTCACGCTGATCGAATACGCCTCGCCGACCTGCCCGGCCTGCAAATACTGGCATGACGATATCCAGCCGGTCGTCCAGTCGGACTATATCGACACCGGCAAGGTGAAGCTGATCTTCCGTGAATACCCGCTGCACGCACCCGACGTGCCAGCCTATCTGGTCGCCATGTGCGCCGGCGAAGACAAGTATTTCGCTGTGCTGGACGAGCTGTTCGAATACCAGTCCGGCATCGTCGAATCCGCCCAGAACGGCGTCCTGAAAGCCATGCTTCAGACCATCGGCCAGCGTCATGGCATCGAGACCGAAGCCGATTTTGACGCCTGCATGAACAATCGCGACCTGCGCCAGCAGATGGCCGATATCTACCAGACATCCGAGAAATTCGGCGTCACCGGTACGCCGACCTTCATCATTGATGGGGAAGTACACCAGTTCGCCAACATGAACTCGGCTGACAAGGTCAAGGCCGCGCTGGACGCTGCGCTGGAAGCCGCCGGCGTCTCCACAGACGAGTAGCGGGATGGAGAAGCCAGTATGAAGATAACCGAACTCCGTATTGCTGGCTTCAAATCCTTCGTGGACCCTCAGGATGTGCCGATCGAACCCGGCCTGACCGGGATCGTTGGGCCGAATGGCTGCGGCAAATCCAATTTGCTCGAAGCCCTGCGCTGGGCGATGGGTGCAAGTTCCGCGCGCGCCATGCGCGGCGGAGAGATGGATGATCTCATCTTCTCCGGCGCCGATGGCCGCCCAGCCCGCGAGACCGCTGAAGTCACACTCGTGCTGGACAATTCCAAGCGCACCGCGCCGCCGGAATTCAACGCCTCCGATACGCTGGAAGTCATCCGCCGCCTGAAGCGCGGCGCAGGCTCCACCTACAAGCTGAATGGCCGGACCGTGCGCGGCAAGGACATCCAGCTCCTGTTCGCGGATGCCTCGACCGGCGCGAACTCCCCGGCCCTTGTCCGCCAGGGCCAGATCTCCGAACTGATCGGCTCCAAGCCGCAGAACCGCCGCCGCATCCTTGAAGAGGCCGCAGGCATTGCGGGCCTGAACTCCCGTCGCCACGAGGCCGAGCTGAAACTGAACGGCGCCGAGACCAATCTCGAACGCCTGTCGGAAGTGTCCGCCGAGGTGGAGCGCCAGCTGGCCAGCCTGAAGCGCCAGGCCGCCAAGGCCCGCAAGTACAAGAGCCTGTCGGAAGAGATCCACGCGCTCGACGCCCTGATCGCGCATCTGCGCTGGCACGAAGCCAAGCTCGCTTGCGACACGGCCCGCACCCAACTGGACGACGCCCGCCGCGCGGTTGAGGAAAAGACCCGCGAAGACGCTGTCTGCGAGCGCCAGCGCATCGAAGCCGGCGAAGGGCTCAATCCCCTGCGCGAAGCTGAAAGCGTCGCCGCCGCCAAGCTCGGTCAGGCCCGCATCACGCTGGCGCGGCTTGAAACCGAGCGCAAGGTCGCCGCCGAGACGCATGAGCGCCTGGACGCTGAAGCGATCCGCCTGATGGAAGACATCGAGCGCGAGCAGGACCAGAAGCTGGAAGCCGAAGACGCACTGGCCCATGCCAGATTCGAACTGTCCTCGCTGCCGGTCCTCGACGAGGCCCGGAATGAAGAGATCGAATCCGAGACCCGCCGCGCGCTGGAAGATGCCCGCACGCGCCTCGCGGCTGCCGAGAAATCCGCCGACGAAGCACAGGAACGCCTCTCACAGGTCCGCGCCCAGCGCCGCGCCTCTGAGGAAAACGCCTCCGCCCAGCGCCGCCGCCAGTCCCAGCTCACCTCTGAAATCGACCGCCTGAAAGGCGAGATGTCCCGCATCGAGGATGCCGTCACGCTGGTTGGCCGGTTGAAAGACGCAAAAACTGCCGAGCAGGAGGCCGAAGCCGCCCTGCAGGAGGCCGAACACGCCGTCGGGGCCGCCGAGGCCAATCTCAACACGACCCGCGAAGCCGAGACCGCTGCACAGGCTCCGCGCGACAGCGCGCAACAGGATGTCCGCGCGCTGGAAGCCGAGATCGCCGGCCTGCACAAATTGCTCCGCAAGGCCGAGGGTCCAAAAGCCCCGCCAGTCGTTGAACGCATTCGCACGCAGGATGGCTTCGAGAAGGCCATCGCCGCCGCTCTGGGCGACGATATCGAAGCCCCGACCGACCGGTCCGCCGCGATGTATTGGGGCGGCGCCTCGCTTGCCTCGCAATCCCTGCCGCAGGGCGCCCGTCCGCTGACGGACGTCACCGAAGCCCCCGGCGAACTTGCTGCACGGCTTGCCCAATGCGGCGTCGTGGACGTGGCCGACGGCGAACGCCTGATGGGCCAGCTCCAGCCCGGCCAGCGCCTTGTTTCCGTCGAAGGTCATCTCTGGCGCTGGGATGGCTACATCCGCACACCAGACGCGCCTGCCAGCGCTGCGGCCCGCCTTGAACAGCAGGCCCGCCTCGAAGCGGCCGAAGCCGAACTGCCCGCGCTGACCGCCACCTATGAGGCGCGCGAGACCGATCTCGTCACCGCCCGTGAGGCGCGCCAATCTGCCGAGACCAGACTCCGCGACTTGCGTCAGGCCATCGCCCCGACCCAGCGCGCGCTCAGCGACGCGCGCAACCGCGTGTCACAGGAAGCGCAAGCCTCCGAACGGGCGGCCATGAAACGCGACACAAGCGGCGAAGCGCTGACCCGCGCCGAGGCCGACCTTGCCATCGTCAACGAGACGCTGGCCATGATCGCCCCGGAAGGCCCGGCCGAAGATGAAGCCGCCCTCGAAACCCGCCTCGCCGAAGCGCGCACGATGGTGGCCGAAGCCCGCACCGCAGAGATCGAAGCGCGTGGCCGCCTGACCGACATCACACGCGGCCGCGAGCAGGCCGCTGCCCGCCGCGACGGCCTCGAACGTGACATCAAGACATGGTCCGGCCGCATCACCGCGACCGAGGAACGTGTCGCCCGCCTGATCGAACGCCGCCGGACCACGGCTGCCGATGCGCTCGCCGCCAAGGCCCGACCGGAACAGCTGGCCGGTGAGATCGAGACTCGCAGCAACGAAGTCGAATCCCTCGAAGCCGAGCGCAAGCGTGTGGCCGACCAGCTGGCCGAGAAGGAAGCGGCCATCCGCGAGGCCGAACAGGCCGCCCGCGCCGCTGCCAATGCCGCCTCCGAAGCGCGCGAGAATCTCGCCGGCTGGAAGGTGAAGCTCGAAAACGCCGAAGGCCGGCTCGAAGAATCGGTCGAGATCGCCCGCAACAATTTCCAGCGCACGCCGGAAGGCCTGCTGGCCATTGCCGAAGCGGGCCTCGAAGAAGAGACGATGGGCGAGTTCACCCCGCGCGATGCCGAGCGCCGCGCAGACGAGCTTCGCCGCTCCCGCGACCAGCTGGGCGGCGTGAACATGAACGCCGAGGAAGAAGCTGAAGAGCTGGAAGAACGCCTTGGCGCGCAGGTCACCGAAAAGGAAGACCTCGTCGCCGCCATCGCCAAGCTGCGCCAGGGCGTCGATGCCCTGAACGCCGAAGGCCGCGAGCGCCTGCTGAAGGCATTCGAGCAGGTCAACGAGCACTTCAAGGCGCTGTTCACCGCCCTGTTCCGCGGGGGTCAGGCCGAGCTGCGCCTGGTCGATGCCGACGATCCGCTGAAGGCCGGTCTCGAAATCATGGCCCAGCCGCCCGGCAAGAAGCTCGGCACGCTGAACCTGATGTCCGGCGGCGAGCAGGCCCTGACGGCCGCAGCGCTGATCTTCGCGGTCTTCCTGTCGCGCCCGGCCCCGATCTGCGTGCTGGACGAGGTGGACGCGCCGCTGGATGACGCGAACGTCGACCGGTTCTGCAACATGCTCAACGAAATGCGCCAGCGCACCGACACACGCTTCGTGGTAATCACCCACAATCCGGTCACGATGAGCCGGATGGACCGTCTTTTCGGCGTCACCATGCGGGAAAAAGGCGTTTCCAAGCTGGTTTCTGTGGACCTGCAGGCAGCCGAAGAGCTCGTTGCGGCGGAGTAGCGCACACCTGCGCAATAGAAATCCAATAGAATCAGGTCTCTAGCTTTCTGCAATCGCGGTTGACTTGCCCGCGCCCAATACATAGTTTGCGCCGAAATCCGGGGGGCACCCCATCAGAAGGGATTCGCTCGCGCGAAGCTTAGCAAATCATGTCCAGTGAAGGCCCGAACGACCTCGGTGAACGTATCGCCCAGGCTCAGGCGGCCAGAGCGGCAAAGGATGCGGCAAAGCGCAAGCTGGATGCTGATGATGGAAGTCTTTCGGCCGGGGCCTACGCCCTGCGATATGGCGCGGAATTCGTCGCCTGCATCTTTGTCGGAGGCCTGATCGGTTTCTGGATCGACGCATTCGCAGGAACAAAGCCCTGGGGCCTGCTGATTGTCGGGACACTCGGCTTCGCAGCAGGTATACGAGCGATGATGCGCGCCTATCGGGAACTGAATGCCCGGGCGTTAGGAAACTTATCGGAGCCTGAGGCTCCAACAGACGGGACCGGGAACGAATGAATTTCGCTCTGCAAAACACCGCGATTGATCCGATCCACCAGTTTCAGGTCACGAAGTGGCTGGACCTGCGCCTCGGCAATATCGACATTTCCTTCACCAACGCATCGGGCTTCATGCTGCTGGGCGTGGTGCTGTGCATCGCCTTCTTCGGCTATGCCGCCTCCAAGAAGGCGCTGGTGCCGGGCCGCACGCAATCGATCGCCGAGATCGGCTATGGCTTCGTCGCCGACATGGTCCGCTCGACCGCCGGTGAAGAAGGCCTGCGCTTCTTCCCGTTCGTCTTCACGCTCTTCTTCTTCGTGTTCTTTGCCAACATGATCGGCATGGTGCCCTACGCCTTCACCACGACCAGCCATCTGGTCGTCACCGGTGCACTGGCCCTGCTCGTCATTTCCATCGTCATCGGCTTCGGTATCTGGAAGAACGGCCTCAGCTTCTTCAAGCTATTCGCCCCGTCGGGCGCGCCCTTCCTGATCTACCTGATCCTCGTGCCGATCGAGATCATCTCCTTCCTGGCCCGTCCGGTCACGCTGGCGCTGCGTCTGTTCGCCAACATGCTGGCCGGCCACATCATGCTGAAACTGTTTGCAACCTTTGCAGCCCAGCTCATCGGCGCGGCCCTGTCCGGCGCGGTGTTCATGGGCGTGGTTGGCATCCTGGCCTTCGGCATGGGGGTTGCGCTCAACGCGCTCGAGCTTCTTGTGGCAGGTCTTCAGGCCTATGTTTTCGCAATCCTGACCTGCGTTTACCTGAACGACGCCCTGCACCCGTCACACTAAGGACTCTTCGCCAGTGCGGCCTTCGGGAACGCACTAAAAAACTTGACGCAGCCTAACGAACACGCTTCACGGGCCGCAAATTATTGAAACCCTTGCATTCCAAACAGGAGACGACCATGGAAGGCGATATCGCACTCGGCCTCAAATATGTAGGCGCTGGCCTCGCAACCCTCGGCATGATCGGTGCCGCGATCGGTGTGGGCAACATCTTCAGCTCGTTCCTCGATGCTGCCATGCGCAACCCGTCCGCTGCACCACAGCAGACCGGTAACCTCTTCATCGGTATGGCCCTCGCAGAGGCACTCGGCATCCTGTCGTTCCTCGTGGCCGTCCTGATCCTGTTCGTGGTCTAAGCCACTTACACGCCAAGAACGGGCCGGCGGACTTGATAGACCACCGGCCCGATCCAGCCTGATGCTGCACTTGAGGTACTGAAATGCTGCTCGCCCTGCTTGCGGAAACTGCCCATCACCTACCGGATGACGCGCCGCCACCGTTCCCGCCTTTCGAGGCGTGGCACATGCCGGGCCAGTTGTTCTGGCTCGCGATCCTTTTCGGGGCCCTCTACTTCTCCCTCTCGCGCTTCATCCTGCCAAAGATGTCGGACACGATCGAAAAACGGTCTGACCGCATCGCCTCCGATCTCGATCAGGCCGCCAAGCTGAATGAGCAGGCCACCGAAGCCCAGCAGGCGCTCGAATTGCGCATTGCCCAGGCCAAGGGGAAAGCCCGCGAAACAGCTGCCAAGGCGACTGCCAAGGTGGACGACGAAATGACGGCTGAAACCGCCCGCGTCGATGCCGAGATCGAAAAGAAGCTGGACGCTGCCGAAGAGCGGATCTCCGCCCTGCGCGCATCGGCCATGCAGAATGTCGAACAGATCGCTGTGGACGCGGCTGACGCCATGACCGCCCGTTTCGGCCTCAAGGCCTCTGCGGCAGACCTCAAGAAAGCCGTTTCGACGGCTCTGAACTAAGAGACATGCAGATGACCCTTCGTCTTGCCCCTGCCCTTGCCTTCGCTGCGCTGGCCGCATCGCCCGCCTTTGCCGCATCTGATGCGCATGGCGGCGGCGGCTTCATCGGCGGCTTCATGTATTCGCTGACCGACCCGGTCACGCACACCGCCTTCCTGGCCTTCGCGACCTTCCTTCTGATCGCATGGCGCATGGGCGCCCTGAAGGCGATCACCGGTGGCCTCGACAAGCGCGCGGACGATATCCGCAACGAGCTGGATGAAGCCCAGAACCTCCGCGAACAGGCCGCTGAAGCCCTCGCACTGGCTGAGCGCCGCCAGCAGGATGCCGACAAGGAAGCCGAAGCGATGATCGCCCAGGCCAAGGAAGACGCCAAGCGCATCATGAAAGAGGCCCGCAAGGACATTGCTGACCGCCTCGCGCGCCGGGAAGCCCTGGCGGAAGCCCGCATCTCCCGCGCCGAAGCGGAAGCCACCGAGGAAGTCCGCCGCGCCGCGGCAGACGCTGCCACGGCTGCTGCCAAGCGCTTGCTTGCCGAAGACACGGCCGTCGACCAGTTCGAATCCGCAGCCCGCGAAATCGAAAAAGCCCTCGGCTAGACGGGGACACCTTCCGGCCTCTCCCCGGCCCATATCTTTCAAGACCCCTGACCTGCCCGCGCAGTTCAGGGGTTTTTTGTATCCGCTATTCAACCGCATGACGCGCATGGCACGCTTGGGCACATGAACACCCTGCTCGCTCCCCTGGCTTCGCCACTGCCTTCCTACCTGGAACCCTGCCGGTTCTGGATATGGCTGCAGATGGTGGCCTGGCGGCTTTATGTGCGCGCGGTAAAGGGCCGGGGCATACCGTTCATGACGGTCATTGATCGTCAGGGCACCGTCTATCTGAAATGGATCGGGCACCCGCCTCACGAAGTCCCGCAAGCGCCGGAAGACCCGCTGGCCTTCAGACCCTCAAAAGCCTTCCGCATTGCTATCGGAGATATCGAATCCGCTCATCCCGGCGAAACCCTGGATACGCAACGCGCGGCGAACAAACACCCCCGCGGCATACATTTCATCAAAAGCGGCCCCCTGCCCCTGCCGGACATCTGAGCTCAATCTCTTCCTGAAAACGTAACCGACCCACAGGCGCCCTCACAGGCGTCGCGGGTGCTGGGGCGCGCCTAGCTCAGCTGGAGTTCGACCAGGCGCTTGTAGGCGCCACTGGAGGCCATCAGCGCGTCATGCGTGCCTTCTTCCACCGCGCGGCCGTCTTCCATCACGATGATACGGTCAGCCGCGCGGACCGTGGACAGGCGGTGCGCAATGATCAGCGTGGTGCGGCCCCTGGAGAAATCCGCCAGCGCTGCCTGTACCTTGGCCTCGCTTTCGGCATCCAGGGCCGACGTGGCTTCATCCAGCAACAGGATTGGCGCACCGCGCAGGATCGCCCTGGCCAGGGCCACGCGCTGGCGCTGGCCGCCGGAAAGGTTGCGGCCCATCTCGCCCGCCGGCGACTGGTAGCCCTCCGGCATGGCGGTGATGAAATCATGCGCATTGGCCGCCTTGGCCGCCGCCTCGATCTCGGCATTGGTCGCGCCAAGACGCCCCAGCGCGATATTGTTGTGAACCGTATCGTCGAACAGAGCCGAATCCTGCGCCACGAGGCCGATATTCGCCCGCAGCGTATCTCCGACAACGCCGCGCACATCCTTGCCATCGACACGCACTGCGCCGGTCTCGGCATCATAGAGGCGCATCAGCAGGTTAAACACGGTGGATTTGCCTGCGCCCGACGGGCCGACAATCGCCACCGTCTCGCCCGGCGCCGCGACGAAGGACAGGCCGGTCAGCGCGCGCGTGCCATCCGGATAGGCAAAGGTCACGCCGTCAAACTCGACCTGCCCGCTGACCCGGCTCAGCCGCTCGGCATCCGGGGCATCGGCAATATGGGTCGTCGCATCGACAATCTCGAACACGCGGTCCGCGGCTGCGCCGCCTTCCTGTGCCACAGCATTCAATGTGCCGAGCGCCCTGAGTTCCGGCGAGACAATGCCCAGCGCCGCAATGAAGCCGAGCAGATCGCCGAGCGTCATCGCGCCCTGCGACATGCGCCAGGCCGCAAAGCCGAGAATGCCGGCCAGCGCGGCGCCGCCCGCCACCTCGAGGATCGGGTCCACCGCCGCCCGGTCGGTCAGCACTTTCAGGAACAGTTTGGAGCGCTCGACGAACCCCTGCCGCGCGCGGGATTTCTGGTAGGGCTCCAGCCCATAGGCCTTCACCACGCGCGCCGACTGGAAGCCTTCCGACAGGAGCGACGTCACCTGCCCGACCTGCTTCTGGGCCTGCTTGGAGCGTTTGCGGATACGGTTGCCAAGGCCGATGACCGGCCCGAACGCAATCGGATAGGCGACCAGCAGGAGCAAGGTCAGCTGCCAGTCGATGACCAGCATCACGCCGAACATGCCGATCACGGTGATCGTGCTCTTGGTGAAATTATTGGCAAAGCGCAGCGCCGCATCGCGGATCGCGTTCACATCATTGATGAAGCGCGAAACGAAGTCGCCAGAAGCGTCCGCCGCCACGCGCGCATAATCGCCATCGGTCAGGGAATCGAACTGGCTGGACTGGACCGCGACAAGCCCGCGCTGGACGCCGGTATTGTTGAACAGGGTCATCAGGTAGAGCGAGAGCGCCCGCGCGCACGACAGGGCGACAATCGCGCCGCCGATCCACCAGATCCAGTCAGGGCCGGAAACAGGCGTTGCCGCCTCATCCCCGAAACTCGCCTGCAGCCGATCCCCCAGCATCTTCAGCACCAGCGAATAGCCCATCGCGCTGAGCGAGGTCAGCAAGGCCATGAGCGTACCGGCGGCGAACCAGCCGATATGCGGGCTGAAATAGGCTGCAAACAGGCGCCTCAGGCTCCCCGTCTGCTTGGGGGCCCTGGGTGTCACCACCTCAGACGTGATGGTGGTCTCCCGTTTCCGGGTCCAGCAGCTTGTGGGCGTGCAGGATGAAATAGCGGACTTCTGCATTGTCCACTGTGCGGTGGGCCGCATTTTTCCAGGCGTCGTAGGCGTCCTTGTAGTTCGGGAAGGCGCCGACAAAGTCGACCTTGGAAAGATCTTCGAATTCCACTTCGGCCACATCCTTCAGCTCGCCGCCGAATACGATGTGGAGAAGCTGTTTGGTCTCGCGGGTAGTATCGCCCATTTTGGCTGGCTCCATAGTCGCTGGAGGCGCCATTTTCGGCGCCCTTTCCTGTGGGTCAGGTATATCCACAAATTCTGACCTGCGCACTAACAGAGGATGCAGGGCGTTTCCAGAAGCAATGACGCTCCTTTGTGCAGGTACTGCCCGGTTGAATATGAGTTTTTCGCCGCGATGTGTCGTTGCGACACCACCGGCTTCCTCGATCAGGATCGTGCCCGCTGCCAGATCCCAGTCCGCCTTCTGACCCAGAACGAGCGTTGCATCCCATTTGCCGGCCGCCACGAAGGCCATCCGCAACAGGGTGGAGTTGGGTTTGGGCCGCGCAATCGTGACCGGCGGCCACGGCTCAGGCCAGGCCGGGTGCTCCAGCATCGTCTCCGCCGCGATCAGGCGGCAGCCTGCCTCGGTCGAGCAGTCGCTGACCCGGATCGCCTGACCATTCAGGAACGCGCCCTGCCCGCGATGGGCCTCGTAGAATTCGTCCAGTTCCGGCGCATACAGCACCCCGCCTACCGAGATGCCCTCTTCGACAATGGCGAGGCCAATGCACCAGTGCGGATCGCCGCGAATATAGGCGCGCGTCCCGTCAATCGGGTCCACAACCCAGCAGCGGTCCTTCTGGCGCGCATCCGGATTGTCGAGCGTCTCTTCCGACAGCCAGCCATATTCGGGCCGGAAGCGCATCAGCCGGTCCGAGCAGAGCTGGTTCACGGCCATATCGGCTTCGGTCACCGGGCTGCCGCCGGTCTTGTGCCAGGTTTCGGCCGTCTGCCCGCCCAGCATGAAGGATTGTGCGAGCTTGCCCGCTTCCTGCGCCAGTTCACGCAGGAGTTTCATGTCTTCCGACAAGGTGCGGTCAGCTACCCGCAAGACTCATATCCTCGATGAGAATGCTCGGCGCGTCCCGTGTTCCGCGGAACTCAAGGTCCGAAGCCGGGATCAGCCGGGCAAACATGGAGGGCAGATCGCCCGCGATGGTGACTTCAGACACCGGATAGGCAATCTCGCCATCCTCGAACCAGAAGCCCGACACGCCGACCGAATAGTCGCCATTGTTCGGATTGATCGACGGTCCGAACATGTCGGTCACCAGCAAGCCCTTGCCTGCGCCCCTGACCAGTTCGGCCGGAGTCTTGTCTCCGGCTTTCAAATAGAGGTTCGACGTCGTCACGCCCGGCGGATCGCCAAAGCCGAGGGCGGAAAAGCCATTCGGCTCCATGCCCAGCTGACGCGCTGATGGCGAGTTGAGCAGCCAGCTGGTCAGCCGTCCATCATCAATGAGGTGGGTTTCGCGGACCGGCAGGCCCTCGCCATCATGGCTGCGCGAGCCCATGCCCATCGGGCGGAATGGATCGTCGATGATGTGAATGCCCTTGGCGAACACCTGCTCGCCCATCCGGTCTTTCAGGAAACTGACGCCGCGCGCCACGGACGGCCCGGAGATCGCGCCGAGAAAGGCGCCGATCAAGCCCGCAGAAACGCGTCGGTCATACAGGACTGCCGCCTTCTGGGTGTTCAGCTTGCGCGCGCCAAGGCGAGAAATCGTCCGTTCACCGGCCGTGATGCCGATCTCGGCAGCGGTCGGGCGGTCTTTCTTGAAGCGGACAGACCAGCTGTCATAATCGCGCTCCATATGGCCGTCGCGCTCTGCCACCGCGGCCAGGCCGAGGCTGGTGGACGTGCCGGTCTTGAAGGCGGAAAAGCCATTGCTGGCGGCGACCCAGCGCGAGGAGCGGTTCCAGGAGGCGCCGCAGCCGGCCACCGTCTTGATCCCTGCAATGCCGAGCGCAGCCGCTTCAGCGGTCAACGCTTCCGATTCGAGGGTTTCGGCCGGAATTTCCGGCTCCCCCGTCAGATCCATGTCCAGATCGCCGGTCGCCAGCTTGTCCGCATCCGGCAGGCCGCAATACTTGTCTTCCGGCACGGCGCGCGCCATTGCCACGCAGCGTTCAGCCAGCGCCTTAAGGCCGTCCGGGGACAGATCCGCCCCCGAGACGTGCGCCTGGCGCTTGCCATACAGGCAGCGCAGGGCGACCGAGCGGCCCTCTTCGCGCTCAATGCTTTCCAGCGCTCCGTCACGAACGGAAACGCTCACGCCTTCGGTTACGCCGATCCGGGCGTCTGCAGCATCTGCACCTTCCTTGCGGCAATGGTCCAGTAGTCCGGCAAGCAAATCGGCCGGCGGTGTCTTGAAATCAGCCATTCCGGCTAGATGGACGCTGCGCCCGCCTCGCGCAACTGCGCAATTCAGACGAGGGCGTGGTACAGGATCGCCAGCGCCGTCAGCACCATCGCGATCCAGCTCAGCAGGATGCCCCCGGCCCGCATCGGCATCACGGTCCCGCCGAGTCCAATGACATGCATCACCCGTCCGAGGGTAAACACGCCCCCGGCGACGTGAAGGGTCCAGACCGGCAGCCCCATCAGGGCCATGACAACGAGGCCAACCAGCATGGACGGGATGTACTCAGTGGCATTGCCGTGAACGCGCGTGCGCAATTCCAGCATCTCGTTGCCGCCCGTCCCGATGGACACTTTCGCCGACTGGCGCACGGACACGACCCGGAATGCCAGATAGATCAGCAGCAACATGTTGATGGCGACATAGACGCCTGCAGCTTCAAGTGATGTCATTGTTTTTCCTCCCCTTTAAAAAAGGCCACCGACGCGAATCGATGGCCTGTTTCCATATCATCGTGATTCTCCGCCGGCGGTCAGTCGTCGCGGCGCGCGTCCGGCAGGCGGTCATTGATGTCGTCGCGAATGTCGAGCAGCGTGACGATCAGACCGCAGATCAGGCTGGCCGCGATCCAGCCGCCGACTGTGAACACGACAAAGTCGGCCACTTGGGCAATCGTGCCGGTCAAATTGGCCAGCTCGCCGGTGAATTCCCCCCGATTGTACAGGCCCAGTGCGATGCCAGCGACAATGATCGCGATGTATGCGACGTAGACCATCGTGCGGAAGCTGTTGATAATAAAGAACTTCATGAGATCCCCTTCCTTAACTCCAAATCATTTCTATGCAGATTGCTGCCACCCGTCACCCGATTACACGCGAGAAACGAAATTCCCATGACCGGGCGGATTCGGTTTTGCGACACGGCCCGGTCATTCGTCGTCCTGCAAAGTCAGTTCACATGAGATCATGGCGCTCAGCGAGGCGGCGAATTCCAGCTGATCGCTCATGCTGAGGGATTCCACGTAATCCTCGATGTCGCGCTTTTCCCGCCCAATCGCTGCGGCCGTGCGTCGGAACAGGTCCGGGCTCAGCTTCTCTTCCATGGCGCCGGTGATGCAGTCGCAGGTTTCGGGGGCTTCGCCATCGGCAATGCACGCCTCGGTCAACGTCTCCCGGTCGGATTTCTGGCTGCACGCGGCAAGCATGGCCAAGCTAAGGCCGGTCAGGATCAGGACGCGCATTCTGGCAGCTCCGGTATCTTCAGGTGCCAGCCAAGCACGAAATTAACTAACAGGAAAGCAACTATTCCCGTTGCAGGATCTTGTCGACCTGGATGCCTTTTCCGAAGTCGCGCAGGAATTTTTCCTTCACTTCGAGCCGGTCATAATCGTCCGAAACCCAGTCGAGAAACGGCTTCCAATCCTCCGGGGCGCGCCCGGCATTATAGTCGGCATAAGCCTGGAAAAACGCATCCAGCATGCCGGTCTTGCCATGTTTGACGTGCAGGTATTTCAGCGACAATTGTTCGGTCGCCTCCACGAAGGGCACTTTTTCCCGCAGCAATTTGTAGAGGACGGACATGAGCCCCGCCCGGTCCGCGCCGGATTTGCAATGCATCAGGGCCGGGTATTCGATCGAATCGAACAGCTCCTTGGCCGCGAACAATGCCTCTTTCGTCGGCGTATCCCGCGAGAAGACCTGAAAATCGACCAGAGCAATTCCGGCGGCCTCACAGGCCTCCTTCTCCAGCAGGTAATAGCCCTTGGTGCTTTCCCCGCGCAGGTTCAGGATGGTGCGAATGCCGAGTGTCTCGGCATATTCGACCACCTTCTTCGGCGAAGGCTGGTTCGCCCGCCACATCTCCGGCGAGATCTGGTGCAGATTGGAAAAGGCCGCCCGCAGGAAGCCGTGATCGCCCCAGACCAGTTCGCGGCGCGCACGGGCGCGGCCCTCCGGGGTCGACAGGTCAGGTGCCACATGCGGCTTGCGATTCTTCTTGGATCTCAGCTTTACCATTGCCCCGCGATTAGCCGCCGGGCTCGCCGTCGGCAAGCAAAGGCGGCAGAAAGAAATATCACACGCCCTGCATCCAAACACGCCCCTGCCGGCATCTTACCTACAAAGGCGCCGAACACGACGCCCCGGAACAAGCTGAAGGAGCTTTTGAAATGAGCGAAGATATTGTCGTCCCCGTCGTCTTTTTTGGCGCCCTTGCCGGAATTGTCTGGCTGGTCAGCCACTATAATTACAAGAAACGCCTAACCCTCCACGAAACCGTCCGTCATGCGGTCGACAAGGGCCAGGACCTGACAGGCGAGACGATGGAAAAACTCGCCCTGATCACCGATCCGATCCGCGCCGATTTGCGCCGGGGCGTCCTGTTTCTCGCCGTCGGTGTCGCCTTTGGCTTTCTCGGCGTGATGGTCGGCATGGAAGAAGGCGAAG
Organism: Hyphomonas sp.; assembly: GCF_036964145.1. GTDB lineage: Bacteria > Pseudomonadota > Alphaproteobacteria > Caulobacterales > Hyphomonadaceae > Hyphomonas. Next base: position 175,081 of record NZ_JBALUC010000006.1, on the reverse strand, counting down.
CGGTCAAGCCAATGATCGGCGTCGCATCCTTTCCCGTCTTCATTGGCCTCGCCTATCTTGGTCTCTGGGCAGCGAGTCGCCGTGGGCAACACGGTTAGGCTGAGGCTGGTTGCCAAGGGAGGGCGCGACATGCGCAGCGATCCGGACCTGGCCGCAAGCGCCGCACGAGGTCATGAGGCAGATTTTGCCGAACTCGTGCGACGCCATCAGGCCCGAATCCGCGGCATGGCGAGGCGCCTCACCGGCTCGGCCAGTGACGGGGACGATATTGCCCAGGCCACGTTCCTCAAGGCGTGGCAGAAGATCGGCTCCTATGCCGGCGGAACCTTCTCGGCCTGGATCTGCACGATTTGCTGGCGGGAATACCTGCAAGTCCGCCGCAAGCAGAAGATTGAGATCGAGTTCGACGAGACGGCAGAGATCATTCCGTTCGAGCGCAGCCAGTCGGATGAAGTCGGCGACCAGATGGACCTGACACGCGCGCTCGGAAATTTGTCCGAGGCCCAACGGATTTGCGTGATTCTCTGCGTCGCGTCGGGCCTGTCCCACCGCGAAGCGGCCGAAGCCACCGGCTGGCCGCTTGGCACGATAAAATCCCATGTAACGCGCGGTGTCGCCGCGCTTCGCAAACACCTTGAAAGCAGCCACGTGGCGTGATGGAGTATGATGATGCGTGACCAGGAACCCTATTCAGACCTGACCGATCTCTTCACGGCGGAAGACCGCGCGCTGGACCCGGCCCCGTTCGTGAATGATGTGATGACCGGCATTCGCCGCACATCCCTGTCTCGCCGCCTGGTGCTTGGCGCCGTCGGCGTGGTGGGCGCTGGCGTGGCGGCCTTCCAGCTGCCAAGCCTGCTGGCCGGTTGGAGCGGACTCGACACGCTGGTGACCCGGACGGTCAATGATGCCCAGCAGGATGCCAGCCTGCTCGCCTCTGCGGATCCACTCTGGTTGATGGTGGGCGGCGTCGTCGCGGTCAGCCTGCTGGCCGTAACAGCCTGGGAACGCGCCTAGGCCTTTGGCCGCCAGCCCATGCCTTCCAGCAGGGCTTTCGTTTCGTAAAGCGGCAGGCCGACAATCGCGGTATAGCTGCCGCTGATATGGGTGATGAACCCGCCGGCCATGCCCTGGATGCCATAGCCGCCGGCCTTGCCTTGCCACTCGTCGCTGGCGATGTAGGCGGCGATTTCCTGATCGGTCAGGCGCTTCACCTTCACGCGGGCCAGGACCGTGCGGCGGCTCACCCGGCCGTCCGGGGCTTTCACGGCGATGCCGGTAAGGCATTGATGCGACCGGCCGGACAGCAGGCGCAGGAAGGCTTCGGCTTCTGCCGCGTCGGCGGCCTTTTCCAGATTACGCTGGCCAAGCGCCACAACCGTGTCGGCGGCCAGCACAAAGCCCGGCTCCGGACAGGCCTCGGCCTTCTCCCGCGCCAGCCTTTCGGCCAGCGCCCGCGGAGATTCGTCCTTGCGACGGGATTCGTCGATGTCAGTGGGGCAGATCGCGTCCGGCACAATCCCGATCTGGGCGAGCAGGTCTCGCCGCCGGGGACTCGCACTGGCGAGGATCAGGGGAACATGCCCTGAGGACGCCATATCTCTTATTTGAAGCGGTAGGTGATACGACCCTTGGTCAGGTCATACGGGGTCATCTCAACCATCACCTTGTCCCCGGTCAGCACGCGGATACGGTTCTTCCGCATCTTGCCAGCCGTGTGGGCAATGATTTCGTGGTCGTTCTCGAGTTTAACGCGGAACGTCGCGTTCGGCAGCAGTTCCACGACTGTGCCTTCGAATTCAATCAGTTCTTCCTTCGACATGCAGTCTCCAATAAAGGGCGGTCCATTGCGCCGCCGAAACGCATATAGGGGGCGCATAAAGCTTTGCACGGATTCCGGCAAGATTTGAAGTTCAGCAAAATGCCCCGTCCTTCGGGCATTTTCGGGGCATATAGGTCTGACTCTTGCAGGTTTCGCCTATTTCGTCGGTTGATCCAACCTATATTATGGACAATGGCTGGCTCCCCGCAGAAACAGGGCCTTCGGCCTGAACCAGTTGAATGTGAGTAACTCGTGATGACAGCCCAGCGCAAACCCCAGACCAAGGATGCCCTCGACCTGATGTCGGAGCGTATTCATGAGGCGTCTGAAGTGCTGAAAGCCATGTCGAGCGATACGCGTCTCAAGATCATGTGCGCCCTCAGCGATGGCGAGCACCCGGTCCACCAGCTGGCTGCCCTGACCGGCCAGTCGCATTCGGCCGTCTCCCAGCACCTGTCGAAACTGCGCGGCGCCGGTCTGGTCGAAAGCCGACGCGATGCGCAGACGATCTATTATCGCTGCGCCGGCGGAATCGGCCGGGAACTGGTCGATACGCTCTGCGCCTATTACCGATAGACCTGCTGCTGCCACGCCATAATCAAAAACATCCGTTTGAATCAGGATACGTTTTCGATACCGATATCTGTTATAAGGCCCGCATGGCGCAGTCACTGACCCGGGCAAGCTTCGAGCTTCACCAGATCGAACCGATCCTGTCTTGGGCGGGCACATCCGGCGTGGATGTCGACGGCTTACTGCATCGGCTGGGCATTAATCCGGATCGGCGCACCAACGAGCCCGGCACTCAGATCGACCTCGTGGACTATTATCGCATCCAGCGCGAAATTGCCCGCTCCTTCGACGATCTGACCGCGCAACTGTCAGAACGAAAGCTGCTCTACCAGACCGGCACATTCGTCGTGACCCAGATTCAGGCGGCCGCGACCCTGCAGGACGCAATCCGCAGCCTCGCCTCGCATTTCAACATGATGCATGGCGGGCGCTATAATTATGTCCGCCAGACCGCCTCGATGCTGGCGCTGGTGGTGGATGATTCGACCTTCCCCTATCGCTTCCGCGATGACCGGGCGCTGACGCACTTCGTCGGCGACGCCCTGCTGATCAAGACACATGCCCTGCTCGACAGCTTGACCGGCGGCGCAGCGGGCCGGGCCCTGAAACGCGTCAGCCTGCTGAGGAACCGTCATGATTCCGGCAATGGCCAGCTGCAATTCTGGCAGGTACCCATCGGCTACGGCCATGCTGCCTATGAGCTGATCTACGACATTGATATTGCCTGCGAGACGATCCCCTCCACACCGGAGGTCGACCTGACGGCAGACGGCATTTTCGCGCGCGTGATTCGTCACCTTGAAGCCATCGCCCCGTCTTTCGATGCGCGGTCCTTTGCGGTGCGCACGGCCGATCTGATCTCGGACGGATTTGAGACCCAACAGGCCGTCGCGCGGAATCTCGGGGTCAGCGTTGCAACCTTGCGCCGCCGCCTGAGCGAGGAAAACACCAGCTTCCGGGATATCCTTCAGGAAAGCCGCGCCGAGCGCGCCGGCCTGATGCTGGCCCAGGGCACAAGCGTGACGCAGGTCTCTGAATTTCTTGGCTATTCCGACGTGCGGGCCTTCAATCGCGCGTTCAAGAAAATGCGCGGTGTTTCGCCTGCCGCCTATGCCAGATCGAGCATGGAAATCGCCCAGGCCTGAGAGCTATGAGCGAAAATGTTCACTTGTGTTGAGCCCACATGTCATCGCCGAGACGCGCATGATCTGGATAACTCCCGTCAAATAGAGAGAATCCTCGGGAGGAAAAATTGGGAAATCACAAAATGAATACGCTGAGATTCGGTCTCGTGTCGGCGCTTGCGCTGACTGCGGGCCAGTATGCTGCGCAGGCACAGGACACGGATGAGGCTCCGGAAGAGGCCCGCACGCTGGGCCGGGTCACCGTTACCGCGCAGCGCCGCGAAGAAGACCTGATCGATGTGCCGCTGTCCGTGTCGGCCTTCAGTGCCGACCAGCTGGAAGCCACCGGCGCCGTCGACATCACCTCCATCCAGCGCTCGACCCCGAACGCCACGATCGAAGTGGCCCGCGGCTCAAGCTCCACGCTGATCGCCTTCATTCGCGGCGTCGGCCAGCAGGATCCGCTCTGGGGCTTCGAGCCCGGTGTCGGTCTCTATGTCGACGACGTTTACATCGCCCGTCCGCAAGGCGCGATCCTGGACATTTTCGACATTGAACGGATCGAAGTTCTGCGTGGTCCGCAAGGCACGCTCTACGGTCGCAACACGATTGGCGGCGCGATCAAATACGTCACCGCCGAGATGGATGACGAGCCGGACCTGAAAGCCAAGGTGAACGTCGGCTCCTACAGCCAGCTCGATACAATCGTGTCCGGCTCCGTGCCGCTGAGCGACACGTTCAAGGTCGGCGGCGCGATCGCCAACTATCAGCGCGACGGGTACGGTGAGAACCTGTTCACCGGCGCCGACCATTACAACAAGGACGTGCTGGCCTATCGGGTGAGTGCCGAATGGTCTCCGACGGACTCGCTGTTCTTCCGCCTCGCCTATGACAAGTCCGAAGACGATTCCAACGCCAAGCACGGCCATCGCCTGATCCCGAGTGCCGACGGCACCCTGCCGGTCACGGACAATGTGTATGACACGCGCGCCGGGGTGGGTGACGACAACTCGGTCGAAACCGAAGGCTACTCCTTCACGGGTGAGTGGGACGTCAACAATGAGGTCACGCTGAAATCCATCACGGCCTATCGCGAAGGCGCGACGGTCACGCCAATCGACTTCGATGCCCTGCCAAATCCGGATTTCGACGTTCCGGCCTACTATAATGACGACCAGTTCAGCCAGGAATTCCAGCTGCTGTATAATGGCGACCGCCTGTCCGGTGTCGCCGGTGTCTACTATCTCGACGGCAGCGCAGATGGCGCCTTCGACCTGTTGCTCAGCGCCCTCGGCGTGACGGTCTACCAGGCCGGCAAGCAGGACAAGGAAAACTTCTCCGTCTATGGAGACTTCACCTATGATGTGACGGACCAGTGGAGCGTGTCTCTCGGCGGGCGCTTCACCCAGGATGAGACTACGGCAGATGTGACGCGTGAACTCTGGTTGGGACTCGGCTCAGGCTCGTTCGATCCGACAAACAGCAGCTCTGTCTTTCTTGCGACCCAGACCGGCTATGAAGGCCTGAACCGCAAGGACGAGGAATTCACGCCGCGTGTTTCGGTCTCCTACAAGCCAACGGATGACTTGAATCTCTACGCCACCTTCGCGCAGGGCTTCAAGGCGGGCGGCTTCGATCCGCGCGCCCGCGCCGACCTCGACCCGCTCGGCCTGTCCGAAGAAGGCTTCGGTCCGGAAAAGGTCGACAGCTATGAACTGGGCATCAAGGGCAGCTTCTTTGATGATCGCCTGCAGCTGAACACCGCCGTATTCTTTGCGGAGTATACGGATCAACAGATTACGGTTCAGAGCGGTGCAGATTCCGACAATGACGGCGTCAACGACACGTTCGTCTCCTCAGTCTTCAATGCCGGCTCGTCGGAATATACCGGCCTCGAACTTGAGGGCAGCTGGTTCATCAATGACGAGTTCACCCTGATGGGGAATCTCGGCTACATCGACGCCGAGATCCAGGAAATCCTGTCGGCCGGCACCAATATCGCCGACCAGTTCGTCACCCAGAACACGCCGGAACTGCAGGGCCAGCTCTCGCTGAACTATATGCGCGATTTCGGGCCGGAGTTTGGCGCGATCTCGATCACGGGCTCGGCCTCCTATCGGGATGCCTATTATCTGTTCAATGTGGAGAACAATGGCTTCGCACCCGGCACGAACGCCTTGTTCCCGGATGGTGGCCCGGCGCTGGACCCGGATTCCTATACGCTGCTGGACCTCAGCTTCGTCTGGACGTCGCCGTCCGAACGTCTGCGTTTCGGCATCCACGGCCGGAACCTGACGGACGAGGAATATCGCGTGGCGGCGTACAACTTCGTGACGCCGAGCCAGCTTGGCTTCGACAGTGCGTACTCGACCTTCTACGGCCCGCCGCGCACGCTGACCGCCTCAATCTCGGTCGACTTCTAGTCAACCGAGCGGGCCGGCGAATCTGACCTCCGTGGTTCGCCGGCCCGTCCCTCCCTTGACCTCGCAGACCCTGGGAGCCCCTTCGGCGCCCCTTGAAGGACAGCCATGACGCAAATTACGGCGGCTCCGCCCTCCCCGACCTCACAAAACACTTCCCGTGCCTATGTGCTGGGCCTGCTGACACTGGTCTATACGTTCAACCATATCGACCGGCAGATACTCCTGATCCTGATCGAACCGATCAAGGCCGAGCTGAATATTTCCGATGGGCAAATCGGCCTGTTGACCGGTTTTGTCTTTGCCGCCTTCTACGCCACCTTCGGCATACCGATTGCCATGTGGGCCGACCGGGGCAACAGGCGCAACATCCTCGCTATCTCTCTCTCCCTTTGGTCAGGCATGACGGCCCTGTCGGGCTTTGCCCTGAACTATTGGCAATTGCTCATCGCCCGCATGGGCGTGGGCGTCGGGGAGGCAGGCGGCACGCCGCCGGCGACCTCGATCATCTCCGATCTCTACGCCCCCAAGGAGCGCGCATTCGCCCTGGGCATCTACACCGCCGGAATTGGTCTGGGGGTGCTCGCAGGCTTCGTGATCGGCGGATATGTCTACAAATATTTCGGCTGGCGCGCTGCCTTCTTCGTGGCCGGCATTCCCGGCCTCATCCTGGCGGGCATTGTCAGGCTGACCATTCGTGAGCCTAAACGCGGCGCCATCGAACAACGCAGTGATGACGGGCAGGCCTCCAGCTTCGGCGAAACGCTGCGCTTCATCGGGGGGCAGACCTCCTTCCTGTGGTTGCTGGCCGGTTGCTGCCTGATCTGCATCTCTGCCAATGCCTTTCTGGCCTGGACGCCCAGCCATCTGCAACGCACCTATAATGTCGGACCGAGCGATATTGCCATCCCCCTTGGCCTGCTCATTGGCGGCGTGGGCAGTGCCGGCGCCATTCTGCTCGGGCGCGCCTGTGACCGGCTGTCCGCGCACAACCTCGCCTGGCGTCCCTGGATGATCGCCGTCTGCGCCGCGATCGCCCTGCCCTTTGCCTGGATGTTCCTGCAGGCTGACACGCTGAACATGGCCTATGCCTGGAATGTGGTGCCCGCCTTCATCGGACTGATCTATGCCAGTATCGCCTACACGGCATCGCAGGAACTCGTCGGCCTGCGGATGCGGGCCTTCGCTTCGGCGTTCATGCTGTTCTGCCTGACGCTGATCGGCATCGGGGGCGGTCCCAGCATTGTCGGCTATCTCAGTGAATACTTCGCAGCGCAGGGCAATGAGGCGCCGCTCAAATCGGCGCTGGAAATCATGCTGGGTTTCAATGCGTTAAGCGTGGTGTTCCTCGGAATGGCCGGCCTGACCTATGCCCGCGATGCCAAGCGCGCGGCGGAGGCGGTATGACAGAGGCGGCCTCCCTTTCCCCTGCTGTGCTCGCCACCAAGCGCAACATAGTCTGGACCTCGCATGACGGGCTGAAACTGTACGCCGCCGATTATGGCCCGCAGGACAGCCAGGTAACGGTGCTGTGCATGCATGGCCTGACGCGGAACCACAAGGATTTCGAGCCCATGATCCAAGGGCTCGGCATGAACATGCGGTTCGTCTCCGTCGATGTGCGCGGGCGCGGAAAATCTGATCGCGATCCGAGTGGCAAATCCTATGCCCCGCCAGTCTATGTGCAGGACATGGCCGGTCTGATCGCGCACCTGAACCTGGACGAGCTGATCCTGGTCGGCACCTCGATGGGCGGGCTGATGGCCATGCTGATGGCCAAGGCCTTCCCGGACAAGATCAAGGGCATCATCATCAATGATGTGGGGCCGGAAGTGAATCCGGCGGGCCTGAAACGCATCGCCGGCTATGCTGGCGGCAATGAGACTTTCGACAGCTGGGGGGACGCCGCAGCGGCGATTGGACGGACACAGGCAGGTGTCTATCCGGACTATGGCGAGGAGGCCTGGATGGAGTTCGCCCGGCGCACCTGCGTCGAGCGGGATGATGGCAAGATCGGGTTCGACTATGATCCGGTGATCGTGCAGGGCATGGGCAGCACTTCGCCAGGATGGCGGGTCAATTTCGCCATGTGGCGGGTGTTTTCGGCCTTGAAAGCCATCCCTCTCCTCATCATTCGCGGGGAGACGTCCGATATCCTCACCGAGAAGACGGCCAAGCGGATGCTCAGGCGGCACAAGACCAGCAAATTGCTGACGGTTCCGGATCGGGGCCATACGCCCTTCCTCGACGAGCCGGTCTCGCTGCACGCCATTGGCAAATTCCTGACCAAGTTGTCCCAACCAACAAGCTGAGGCGCCGCGCTTAAGTTCCGCTGCGCTGGCCGCCGCTCGGCGTCGCCGTGCGCCCGCTCGCGCGCCAATCTGCCAGGAGCCGCTCATAGGCGGACACGTCACTCGCGACCCGTCCGGCTACGGAAAACCGGAAGCTGATGCTTTCCATGTCCTGCGAGGAATTGAGGATGGCCATGAGTTCGGCGCTCGACACCGCCGAGAGATAGTCCTCAAGGGTCAGCACACGGGCCGCCCGGGCCCGTGCGAGCGCCAGGGGCGTATGCACTTCATGTCGCTGCAGGGGCCAATAAGGGTCAATCAGGTGTCGGCGTGTGCGTTGCCGGGCGCGGTCGCGCAACAAGGAGGTGATGTCGGTTTTAGGAAGCGCTGCGAATGCCGTCACGTCGGCCCACGCCCGGCGCACGCTGTCCGGCAGGCAAACTTCCACAGGGCTGACCAGCAAGCCCGCCCGTCGCGCGGCCTGCCCTGCCGATTCCTTGGCGGTCCAGTAGGACAGCGGCCCCGCCAGCAACATGCCAATGGTGGCAGGGGCGAGCCAGGCTGCATAGATCGGCGAAATGGCGATGGCGGCCATCATCAGCACGGCGCCCAGCAAGGTAGCCGGAAGATTGTGGCGCAAGGTGGCGAGGAAACTGTAGCCGCCCTGCGCGCGCTCTTGCGGCGACCAGCCACTGTCCTTTCCGCGAAACACATTGATCACGGCGCCGGTCTGCGTCGCCATCAGGATTGGCGCGATCAACACCGACAGCAGCGTCTCCGACACCCCGCCAAGAATGGTCTTGCCAACGCCGACACTCTGACGCCATTCACGCGAGACGAGACCGAAAATGAGGCCATAGAGTTTCGGCGCGAACAAGAGTCCCATCGTGACAAAGAACAGCGTCAGCGCGCGCTCGGAGTCAATCACAGGCCAGGTCGGAAACAAGGACGCCTCATCCCCGAAATAGCTGGGCAGCATGAAACTGTTCTGTAGCGACAGCAGCATGCCGAGCGTGATGAAGATCAGCCAGAGCGGTGAGGCCAGATAAGAGAAGATGCCCGTGATAAGGTGGAAGCGATTGGTCCAGCTCAGCCCGCCCGTCTTCAGCAGGACAGCCATGTGCTGCATGTTGCCCTGGCACCAGCGGCGGTCGCGCTTGACCAGTTCAATGATGGTCGGCGGACCCTGCTCATAGGATCCGCCAATCTCCGGACGGATTTCGACGTTCCAGCCGGCGCGCCGCAGGAAGGCCGCTTCGACGAAATCATGGCTCAGGATCGAGCCGCCGAACGGCGCCTTGCCCGGCATTTCCGGCAAGCCGGCCGCTTCAGCGAGGGCGGAAATCCGTATGATCGCATTGTGACCCCAGAAATTCCCTTCATTCTGGGCCCACCACGCCATGCCGCCACCGAGGATCGGGCCATAGAGCGCGGAGGCGAATTGCTGGCAGCGCGCCAACAGGGTGCGCCCGCCCACGAGTTGCGGAATGGTCTGGATGAGGGCGGTGTGCGGCGCGCGTTCCATCTCCTGAACAAGATGCACGATCGTGTCGCGCTCCATGTAGCTGTCGGCATCGAACACGATCATGTGGTCGTACCGCCCGCCCCAGCGCATGACGAAGTCGCGAATGTTTCCGGACTTGCGATGATGATTGATCGTGCGGCGGCGATAGCGGACCGGCACATTGTGCCCGACCGTCTTCAACAGCTCCGTATACGCCGCCTCTTCCGCCAGCGCGATTTCCGGGTCTGTCGTGTCACTCAGAATGAAGCATTCATAAATACCCGGCGCATCTTCCAGCATTTTTGCTGTCGCTGACACCGTCGCAAAGACATGCTCGACGGCTTCATTGTAGATTGGAAAGGCGAGGACCGTACGGACATTGCGGACGCAGACCGGATCTTCGGATGTCTTGGGCGGGCGTCGCAGCACCGTCGACAGGAACCCGACCGTCGCATTGACGAAAGCAAAGCAGATCCAGCTGATATTGATCGCAAAGACGACGAGCAGAACCCATTCGAGCAACGTCATTTCCGACACCGCCAGAACTTCGTACATTTCGCGCGTGGTCCACACCGTCAGCAGGACAGACCCGCCCAGCATGAACAGCTTGCGCCAGAGATGGGATGTCCTCGCCGCACGAGCGCGTGTGATCCTCGATTGGAAAGGCTGGTTCGGCATGGTCAACGGGAATTCCGTCGGGCGGGGGCGAAGGTCGGTCATTTGGCACTCCAGCGATACAACCATGTTTCGGTCAATGGACGCCCGCCCCGCACGAGTACTGCCCTCAGCTCCGCCATGCTCGCGCCTTCAGGCTGGAGCTCGAAACTGAGACGATAGGCATCGCCGGAAGGATGCCGGCGCAGCACAGGATTCACGATCTTCCCCGCTGAAGATGTGATTTCCAGCTCCGCATTCTCGAAGACTTTCTCCGCCGCGCCCTCATAATCGAGCACGAACATCTGGGTCTTGTCGCCCGGCTTTCGGCCAGCCCGCGTTTCCGAGACGGCGACGACTTCCGCCATCACGCCCGGCTTCAGCCCCCAGCCCATCGTATAGGAAATCGTGTTCGCTCCACCAGCCCGCCATCCTTCCCTGGGGCGCCAGAAGACAGCGATATTGTCATTGTATTCGTTCACGGTCGGGATCTCGACCAACAGCAGCTGGCCCTGCCCCCAGTCGCCATGTGGCTCAACCCAGACATCCGGCCTCTGTTCGTATTCGGCCTCTACGTCAGAATAATCGTCGAACTGACGATGGCGCTGTACAAGGCCAAAGCCTTTCGGCTGCGAGCCGGCGAGCACGGACACTTCCAAGTCTGCCGGGTTCTGGAGCGGACGCCACACCCATTCGCCATTGGCCATGTGAATGGCGAGCCCCTCGGAATCATGCACCGCCGGGCGGTAGTCATCGCCCCGCTTGATCACGTCATGCGGCGAGAAATAATACATCGACGTCAGGGGCGAGAGCCCGACGCCCTGAATGTCTTTCCTCGGATAGAAAGTCGCTTCGACCTCAATCTGGGTTCTTGGCCCGGGCGATATGTTGAACGCAAAGGCGCCGGTGACGCTCGCACTGTCCATGAGCGCATAGATGGTTACCGCCTGCGACGGGGAACGGGGCCGGGCGATCCAGAATTCGCGAAAGGCGGGGAATTCCTCGCCATCGGCCGAGGCGGTGCCAATCCCCAGCCCCCGCGCCGAGGCGCCATAGACATTTCCCGCCCCCAGCGCGCGAAAGAAGCTCGCGCCCTTGAAGCTCAGGACCTCATCGAACTTTCCGGCCTGGTTTATCGGCGCGAGCAGGCGCAGCCCGGCAAAACCGAGCTTTGCCTTCGTCGCGTCCGAGAGCGGCAAATCCTTGAAATCGAAAGCGGGGGCAGAATAGGCGCGCGGCGTGACCGTGTCGCCATCGACGAGGTTGATCCTTACCTCATGATCGAACAAATAGCCCCGTGGATCGAACAGGACCCGCACGGGGCCTGCATCCTGTGGCCAGCCCATATCATCGGTTGCGGGCAGGATACGCCGATACTGGTCGTAATTCAGGTTCCTGGCATCTTCCGGGAGCGTCGGAGACGGCTCATACGGCGCTGCGGCCAGACGCCGGGCGCGCTCACGCACTTCGGGCAGCCCGAACCCTGCCGGGTCAATGCCCGTGTCTTCGGCCGAGGGCGGCACGAGGACCGTCTCTGGCTCAGGCTGGACGCGTTCAAGATTATAAATGGACGAAGGGGCGGGCTCAGCAATTACCTCGCTGGTCTCACCGGACGTGTTCTCCTGAGCCACCGTCGCTGGGGCTGGATCGACAATGGGGGATGAGGCGGTGTCCTCAGACGGGGAACAGGCCGCAACCGCCATCACCAGCGTGAGGGCGAGAAAGGATTCCACCCGACAGAAAGCATGCCTGTCCAAAACTCACCTCTTCGCCTGCCAGCTCGATCCATGATCCCCAACATGGATGTTGCAGCGCAACACATTCCGATACGAACGAATGTGTGAGCCTGCGAATGGTTGCAATCTGGTCCGCATGATCGCGGATTGGGCGGATGCTGGGCGGCCCTGTCAGTCTGTCCAGGGGCGCTTGATCCTAATCAAGTTGGCGCTTCAAATCCTTCATCACACCGGAAAAATCGAGGCCGCCATGGCCCCTAGTATCCAGATCCTGATAGATTTTTTCTGCCATCTCCCCCAGCGTGACTTCTGCGCCTGCAACCTTCGCGGCAGCGGCGGCCAGATGAAGATCTTTTAACATCATCGCGACCGCAAACCCCGGTTGATAATCACGGTTCGACGGGGCCGCAGGCACTGGTCCCGGTGCCGGGCAATAGCTGGTCATGCTCCAGCACTGGCCGGAGGCGGTCGAGGAAATATCGAAGAAGGTCTGCGCATCGAGGCCCAGCTTTTCCGCGAGATTGAAGGCTTCGCACGTGCCGATCATGGAGATGCCCAGCAGCATGTTATTGGCAATCTTGGCCGCTTGGCCGTTCCCGCTGCCGCCCGCATGGAAGATGTTCTTACCCATTGCGTCAAGGATCGGCCTGGCCTTTGCAAAGGCTTCCTCCGGGCCGCCCACCATGAAGGTCAGCGTGCCGGCATCTGCCGCCGCCGTGCCGCCGGACACGGGCGCATCCGCCATCACGAAGCCTGCCGCGTCGGCCTTGGACGCCGCTTCGCGGGCATCCTCTACCGCAATGGTCGAGCAATCGAGGAAGAGCGCCCCTTTGGCTGCATGGGCCGCCACGCCGTCCTCGCCGAAATAAACCGCCAGGACATGCTTACCCGCAGGCAGCATGGTGACCACGATTTCGGCGTCCTTCACCGCATCCGCGATTGTGGTCGCAGCATTTGCCCCGTGGCCTTCGGCGGCCTTCACCGCCTCGGCATTGAGGTCGAAGGCACGGACCTCATGGCCCGCCTTGCAGAGATTGGCACACATGCCCGAGCCCATGTTTCCGAGCCCGATAAATGCGATCTTTGTCATGCGATACTCCCTTGTCCCCGTGCTCTTGCGGCGCGGTGTTTATGCACTCCGGTGCAGGCTTATTTGTCTTTGAAGTCCGGCGCGCGTTTCTCTGTGAAGGCGGCCATGCCTTCCTTCTGGTCTGCGGTTCCGAACAGACCCTGAAACAGGCGGCGTTCGAACTTCACGCCTTCTACGGTCGAGACTTCCAGCGCACGGCCGACCATTTCCTTGGCCGCCATGATGGACGGGATGGAATAGCCGGCGATTTCTTTCGCCGCCGCCATCGCCGTGTCCATCAGCGTATCATGCTCGACGACGCGGGAGACGAGCCCGATCCGGTCAGCTTCGGCGGCATCAATCATCCGGCCAGTCAGCACCATGTCCATGGCTTTCGCCTTGCCGACGGCCTTTGTCAGGCGGATCGAGCCACCCATGCCGGGCGTGACGCCCAGCTTGATTTCCGGCTGGCCGAACTTGGCCTTGTCAGAGGCGATAATCATGTCGCACATCATGGCCAGTTCACAGCCGCCGCCGAGGGCGAAGCCATTGACCGCCGCGATTACCGGCTTGCGACAGGCCGCGAAACGATCCCACAAGCCGAAGAAGTCCTCGACATACATGTCGGAGAAGCTTTGCGGCTGCATCTCCTTGATGTCGGCGCCGGCGGCAAAGGCGCGGCCCTCGCCGGTCAGCACGGTGACGGCAATATCCTTGTCGCGGTCGATACGCGCGAACACATCTGCCACTTCCGCCATGACCTCCTGGTTCAGCGCATTCAGGCTGTCGGGCCGGTTGATCGTGACCAGCGCAATGCGGTCAGAATGTTCAAAAGTGATTGTGTCGTAAGTGCTCATCATTCAATCCAATCAGAAGCAGTAGGTTTCAGCTCGCATTCCATTCGGTGCGCTATCTGTTTAGGTGTTGGCGTATCGGCATACTCGCCCCGCAGGAAATGGGTACAAACACATTCCTCGGAAGGTTTCAGCCATAGCCCGCCGCCCTTTGCGCAACTATCGCGCTCCATCCATCCCAGCACCCACACGGCAAAGCCAGCAACTGCAGCGATGATACCTAATCGGAGAACAAGCGAGGCGGCTTTTTTCAAATCTCTACCCCATCGTCGGAATGATAAAGGCCTGATCGCCAATATCACCTTCGGGCCAGCGCTGGGTGACCGTCTTGATCTTTGTCCAGAAGCGGACGCCTTCCGGGCCATGCTGGTTGGTATCGCCAAAGGCCGAGCGCTTCCAGCCCCCAAACGTGTGATACGAGACCGGCACCGGGATCGGCACGTTTACGCCGACCATGCCGACATTGACCTGGGCGGCAAACTCGCGCGCAGCGCGGCCATTGGAGGTAAAGATCGCGACGCCGTTGCCATACTGGTGATTGCTCGGCAGGGCGGCGGCCTCTTCCAGCGTCTCGGCGCGCACGACCTGCAGCACCGGACCGAAAATCTCTTCCTTGTAGGACTGCATCGTGGGCTTCACATTGTCGAACAGGTTCGGCCCGATGAAATAGCCATTCTCATTGCCCTGCAGCTTCAGGCCGCGACCGTCGAGCACGAGGTCTGCGCCTTCATCGACGCCCATCTGGATGTAGCTTTCGACCTTGGCCTTGTGCGCAGCCGAAACGACCGGGCCGTAATGCGCGTCCGCATCGGTCGAGATGCCGACCTTCAGATTGCGCGCAGCATCCACCATGCGCTCCACGAACTCGTCGCCCGTCTTCTTGCCGACTGTGACGGCCACCGGCAGCGCCATGCAGCGTTCGCCCGCCGAGCCATAGGCCGCACCGACAATGTCCTTTACCGCCTGCTCCATGTTGCAGTCGGGCATGATGATGCCGTGGTTCTTTGCCCCGCCCATGGCCTGGACGCGCTTGCCGTGTGCTGTGCCAGTCGAATAGACATATTGTGCGATGTCGGAGGATCCGACGAAGCTGACGGCTTTAACCTCCGGATGGGTCAGGATGGCATCGACAGCCACCTTGTCGCCATTGACCACGTTCAGCACGCCTTCCGGTGCGCCGGCTTCAAGCAGCAATTCGCCAAGCCGCATCGGCACCGACGGGTCTTTCTCCGACGGCTTCAGGATGAAAGTGTTGCCGCAGGCAATCGCCACGGCGGCCATCCAGCACGGGATCATGGCCGGGAAGTTGAATGGCGTGATACCGGCCACCACGCCCAAAGGCTGGCGCATGGAATAGACGTCGATGCCGGGGCCTGCGCCCTCGGTATACTCGCCCTTCTGCAAATGCGGGATGCCGCAGGCGAACTCGACCACATCAATGCCGCGCTGCACGTCGCCGCGCGAATCCGCAACCACTTTGCCATGCTCGGCCGACAACAATTCGGCCAGCTCATTGATATTGGCTTCCAGCAGGCGCTTGAATTCGAACATCACCCGCGCGCGGCGCTGGGGGTTCATCATGGACCAGGCCGGGAACGCCTCGGACGCATTCATGATGGCCTGTGAAACTTCATTACTGGTCGCCAGCGCGACGCGGGCCTGAACCTCACCAGTGTTGGGATTGTAGATGTCGCCGAACCGACCGGACGTGCCGGTGACAGACTTTCCGCCAATGAAGTGGTGCACTTCGCGCATGAGAAACTCCCTTTGATTTTGACGGGACCGTAGCGCGCGTATAAATTCCGGTAAATGGACAATATCGCAGCTACGAGCTGCAAAATCGCAGGCAACAAGTAATGAACTGGGACGATCTCCGCCTTCTGCTCGATGTGAGCCGCCATCCGCGTCTCGCCGATGTGGCCACGCGCACGGGGCTGGACCCGACAACGATCAGTCGTCGCCTGAGACGGCTGGAGACCGAACTCGGCCTTGAACTGTTCGAGCGGACGCCCAAGGGCCATGTGCTGACGCCGGTCGGCCAAACCGTCGCCGACAAGGTAGAGGGGCTGGAGCATACCGCTTCAGAGATCGCTGCGCTGTCAGACAATGACGGCCCGCTCGCCGCAGGACGCGTCCGGCTCGGCGTGACAGAAGGACTCGGCAGTCTCCTGATTGCGCCCGCCATGGCGGACTTCGCCGCGCAGAACCCGCATATCGGGCTCGACATCATTGCCGTCTCCGGCTTTGTCAGCGTGCCCAAGCGCGAAGCGGACATGTCGATCATGCTGACACGGCCGAAGACGGGCCGCGTGAAGGTGCGCAAGATGTCGGACTATGTGCTGCAGATGTATGCGCATCCGGATTACCTCGCCCGCACACGCCCGGTCGAACAGGTAAGCGATCTCGGCGAGCATGATCTCATCGGCTATGTCGACGATCTCATCTACTCAACCCAGCTGCGCTATCACGAAGACATTGCCCCCGGCCTGACGCCGCGCTTCTGCAGCCCGTCCATCGTGGCGCAATGGCAAATGGCCCGCGAAGGTGCCGGGATTGCCGTGCTGCCCCACTTCATCGCGGCGGGCGACCCGAACCTCGTCCATGTGTTGCCAGAGGAGGTCCGCATCGACCGCGCCTTCTGGCTTGCCGTCCATGAGGACGTGCACGGAACAACACGCGTGCGCGCCGTCAGCAATTTTCTGGATGATCTGTTCGCCGCCTCAATCGAGCGGCTGACTGGCACCAGCTAGCCTATTCACCCTGCCCCGGCGCATTCGGGAAAGACAGGCGCTTGTAATGGTCGAGATCATGTGCGGGCGGCCCTGCACCCTCAGGCAGAGGCAAGCCGTTCACACTCTGCCAGTAGGCGATGGAGGCGTCACGCCACCAGATGGCTTCCTGATGCTGAATGCCGAGGAAAGCCGAGACCTGCGCGAACCGCTCGGCATCAATCTCGTTCTCCAGGCTCGCCCATTGCGCCTGCATCGCCTCCACCGCGCTGACGCCTCGGTCATAGCGGTTCACGAGTTCCTGCCAGAGCGTCTGGCCGTTTGAGAGCTGGTAGTCCCACGGCACGCGATGGAACCAGAGCAGCAATTCATCCGGCACTGTGTCGAGGCTCGCCCATTCCTGCGCCAACGGCCCGGCATACTGGTCGACCGCGCCAGAGCCGCTTTCGGTCCGGTCAAAGCCGACCGCATCCTTTGTGGCCTTGTGATAATGATATGGGGTCCAGTCTGCCCGTCCGAGATCATCGACCCAGGGGGCCGGGCCATAATGATGGCCGGTTCCCATCAGGTGGGTGAGGCCAAACGGCGTCATATAGTTCACGACCGCTTCGCGTGAGCCCATCATCATGCCGGTAATGTCGTCGGCGACTTCCGGCGCGCGGCTGAGGGTCTGTTCCACCCAGTCGCGGGCGATGGCCTCAGAGGAGGCGTCCGGATCCCAGGCAAGCCGCCCGAAGGCGTACCAGTTCGCCTGGTCGAACACCGAGCCCGACCAGTTCCGGTCGCTGCCGATATTGGCAACGCCTGCCATGCCGGTAAGCTCGTACTCATGCGCAGCGCCGTCGATCACCGAGGCAACGCTTGTGCCCTCACCCTTGGCGTGCGTATCGGCCGACAACACTTCTTCCCAGAGCGTGCCCAGATAAGCGAGATGGGTGGAGAAGCCGAGATATTCCTTGGTGATCTGGAGTTCCATCATCAACGGCGTTTCCGGCATCGCGCCGAACAGTGGATGGAAGGGCTCGCGCGGCTGGAAGTCCAGCGGACCATTCTTGACCTGCACCAGAACATTGTCTGCAAACTGACCATCCAGAGGCACGAATTCGGTATAGGCCTGCTTCACGCGGTCTTCGGGCTCTTCGGCCGAGTAGACAAAGGCGCGCCACATCACGATGCCGTCATGCGGGGCAAGCGCGGTGGCCAGCATGTTCGCGCCTTCGGCATGGCTGCGCTCATAATCCTGTGGGCCGGGCTGGCCTTCGGAGTTCGCTTTCACGAGGAAGCCGCCGAAATCCGGCACATGGGTGTAGATCTCATCCACCTTGGCCTGCCACCAGGCCTGCACTTCGGCGGCGCGCGGATCGGCTGTGTCGAGGCCGCCCAGTTCCATCGGTGCAGAGAAGCGCGCGGTCAGATAGACCTTGATCCCATAGGGCCGGAAAATGTCTGCGAGGGCTGCGACCTTCTCAAGGTATGGCGCGGTCAGCACAGTCGCGTCAGCGTTCACATTGGTCAGCGACACCCCATTGATGCCAATGGACGCATTGGCGCGGGCATAGTCTGTATATTTCGGATCGAGATAGTCTGGCAGCCGGTGCCAGTCCCAGATCGACTGACCCGCATAACCCCGCTCGACATGGCGATCCAGATTGTCCCAATGATTGAGCAGGCGCAGCTTGGTCTTGGGACGTGAAATGACGTCGATATCCGAGAGCGCCTCCCCGCGCGACATGCGCTGGAGATAGTCGAACGTGCCATAGAGGACGCCAACGTCGGATTGCGCGGCGATCAGCGTCACGCGCTTACCGTTCAGTTTCGTTGCCCGCAGGGCGAAGCCCTCGGCTCCAACGGTTTCAGTGGTTGGCAGGTCCGCCTCATCAATCGCGTCGGCGCAGTCCGCACTGGCCAGCACGAGCGTCCGGCTGCGCAGCCTGTCCGTGGATTGGAGGGAATTTCCCAGCAGGGACTCCGTGGCCCGGTCGATTTCCTCAAGCGCGGCCTGAAGCGTCTCCGACGGCTCGGCGCAGGCGGCCATCACATGGCGCGGCACGTCGTCGGGCCGGGTCTCAAGCTGTTCATACCGAAGCCAGAGTTCGTAGCCATCCTCTGCGACAGCCGGCAACACGCCGAAACCAATTGAAACCGAAATGAACAGACTAGCGACGCGCTTCAGCTGATTCTTCACAACCCTTGACCCGTTTATATATCGGGAGGCGACGGCCATGCGGCCATCGCCCCCGAATGTTTGCGTTATCATTACCTAACGCGACAGGCAGCATGTGTCACCGCCCCTCTTTTCAGAGGGGCAGCACCAGATCAGGGAGCGTCGTTCATCACCTCGCTCATATCATCAAACCCTGCGGCCACTTTCGGCTTCACCGAGCGGCCAATCACGCTGACAAGATAGGCTGCGAGGCCTGACAGCAGGAAGCCGGGGATCATGGCATAGACGAGGGATTCGAGCGGCACCGCGCCGCCTTCGGTTGGCAGGATCGGAAGGTAGAGCCAGACCAGTACGGTCACCGCGCCGACAATCATGCCGGCGAGTGCGCCGTCACGCGTCAGGCCGCGCCAGAACAGGCTGAGCAGAATGATCGGACCAAATGCGGAGCCAAAGCCCGCCCAGGCATTCGACACGAGATCGAGGATATTGCTGTTCGGATTGAAGGCGAGCCCAATCGCAACAAGGCTGACCACAACTGTCGCGATCCGACCAATCATGACCAATTCCGACTGGGAAGCCTCGCGCCGGAAGAAGGTCTTGTAGACGTCTTCGGTGATCGAGCTTGAAGACACGAGCAGCTGCGAGGAAATCGTGCTCATGATCGCGGCGAGAATGGCCGCCAGCAGGAAACCGGCAATCAGCGGATGGAAGATGATCTGCGACAGCAGGATGAAGATGGCTTCAGAATCCGTCAGCTGGGCGCTGAGCTCATGTTGCTGGACATATGCCACGCCGACCGCGCCGACGAACACGGCGCCGATAACAGTCACGAGCATCCAGCTCATGCCGATGAAGCGGGCGGTCTTGATATCCTTGAGTGACCGGATGGCCATGAAGCGCACGATGATGTGCGGCTGGCCGAAATAACCGAGGCCCCAGGCCAGCAGGGAGATGAGACCGAGCACGGTCATACCCTCTGGCCACATGTCGAAGAACTGGTTGCGCGACGGCCCGGCCGCCCCGCTGTCGGCATTCACATAGGCCGGCGCATCCATGATGGCGCTTTCCATGCCGCTCCAGCCCCCGACCACGAAAAACGCGATCACGGGCACAAGAATGAGTGCGATGAACATGATGCAGCCCTGCACGAAGTCCGTCAGGCTGACGGCAAGGAAGCCGCCGATCACTGTATAGGCGAGGACAACACCTGCCGTGACGAACAGGCCAAGCTGGTAGTTCAGGCCAAAGGCCGACTCGAACAGCTTGCCGCCCGCGACGATGCCGGACGAGGTATAGACGGTGAAGAACACGATGATCACGAGCGCGGAAATCGTGCGCAGAGCATGGCTGGTATCGTGAAAGCGGTTCTCGAAGAAATCCGGAATGGTGATCGAGTCATCGGCCATTTCAGTATAGATGCGCAGACGCGGCGCGACGAACCGATAGTTGAGATAGGCGCCGACCGTCAGGCCAACTGCGATCCAGGCGGCCGAAAAGCCGCTGACATAAATGGCACCCGGCAGGCCCATCAGCATCCAGCCACTCATGTCGGACGCGCCGGCAGAGAGAGCGCCGACCGCCGGGTGGAGATTACGTCCGCCCAGCATGTATTCGGATACGTCGCTCGTGGACTCCTTGTAGGCATATAGTCCGATGGCCATCATCAGGACGAAATACGCCCCGAGAGAAATCATTTCGGGAACGCTGATTGTCATATGTGTCTCGCTGTCCTCGTATAGTACGGAAAAGCGCGCCCCCCGTGGCCGCGCATCAGATGTTCGTTTCTAGGGCCGCGTTTGCCCGTTGCCATGTACCAGATATTTGAAACTGGTCAGTTGCTCCAACCCCACTGGTCCACGCGCATGCATCTTGCCGGTCGCAATGCCGATCTCTGCGCCCATGCCGAACTCTCCCCCATCGGAGAATTGGGTCGAGGCATTGTGCATGACGACCGCGCTGTCGATGGACGTCATGAAGCGCCGCGCCGCTTCCTGGTCTTCTGTCAGGATGGCGTCTGTATGGCCCGAAGAGTGCTCGCTGACAAAGCTGATGGCCTCATCCAGCCCGTCCACGACTTTGACTGACGCAATCGTATCGAGATATTCCGTCGACCAATCTTCCTCGGTCGCTTCGGCCAGGCTGGGCTCTATGGCGCGCGCTTCGGCATCGCCGCGCAGCTCGCAGCCTTCCATGATCTTCACCAGTCGGGGAATGACGGCATCAGCAATGGCGCGGTCCACCACGATACTCTCGGTCGCGCCGCAAACACCGGTGCGGCGCAGCTTGGCGTTGCGGACCACGTCGAGTGCCTTATCGATATCCGCATCGGCGTGGATGTAGCTGTGGCAGTTGCCGTCGAGATGGAGCAGCGTCGGCACCTTGGCTTCGTCGCGCACCAGTTCGACCAGGCCGCGCCCGCCGCGCGGAATAACGAGGTCGACATAGTCGACAGCATGCAGCAGGGCGGTCACGGCGTTCCGGTCAGTGGTCTCAACAGTCTGAACGGCCCCTTTTGGCAAACCAGCGGCTTCGAGCCCGGTCTGCATGCAGGCCACAATCTCGCGCGTTGAATTCTTGCTCTCCGAGCCGCCGCGCAGGATCACGGCATTGCCGGATTTGAGGCACAGTGCGCTGGCATCGGCGCCGACATTCGGACGGGATTCATAGATCATCCCGATTACGCCAATCGGCACGGCGACGCGCTCAATGGTCAGGCCATTCGGGCGCTCAGTGGTCGAGAGCAACCGTCCGACAGGGTCCGGCAGCTCGGCAATCTGTTCCAGGGCGCTCGCCATCGCCTCGACGCGGTCGTCGGTGAGACGCAGCCGGTCGATGAATGATTCCGGCCGGCTGTCGCCGACGCTGTCGACATCTTCCTTGTTGGCGGCAAGCAGGTCCGCTTTTGCCTCGCGCAATGCCTTGGCGGATGCGCGCAGGGCGTCATTCTTCTGCTTTGTCGTTGCCGTCAGCAAGGCCTTGGCAGCGTCGCGGGCGTTCTGGCCGAGGCCGGAAATGTATGCGTTCAAACGGGAATCCAATGTGGTCACGTTTCATCCTTCATGGTTCGTGTTCGGGTGCCTAGCGCAGCTCGATTGCGCGCTTGTAGGCCGCCTCGGTGGTGGCTTTCAGGAGATCCGACAGTTTGCCGTCTCCGTTCAGGGCCTTAAGGCCCGCTTCGGTCGTGCCATTCTTGCTGGTCACGGAATTGCGGAGATTTTCCGGAGTGTCGCCGGTTTCGAGGATCATGCGGATGGAGCCATCCAGCGTGCCGAGCACAAGGTCGCTTGCCTGTTCGTCACTGAAGCCGAGTTCCTTGGCCGCCTCAATATAGGCGCGAGCAATCTCGAAGACATAACCTGGCCCGCTCCCCGCCACGGCCGTTACCCGGTCGATCTGGTCTTCATCATCGACCCAGACGGCCGTGCCTGCGGCCTGCATCAGCGTCTCGACGGCGCCCTTATGGTCGGCGTTTGCGTCCTCACTGGCATAGAGGCCGGCAACCCCGGCCCCGATGGCGGATGGCAGATTCGGCATGATCCGGATGATCGGGTAGCCCGGCAAGGTCGCCTGGAGGCGTTTCACCGAACATCCGGCGGCAATGGACGCGACAGCCCCATCCTGATTGAGCGCGTCCTTATAGGCAGGCAGGATCTCGTCCACCATCTGCGGCTTGATCGCGACAATCAGCAGATCGAACTTTTCGTCTCCAAGTGCGTTGATGTCCTTGAACAACCGGGCCCCTTCCATTGGCTGGTCAAGAAAAGGGTCGACAATGGTGAATTCACCTTCCGTCGCGCGCATCCACTGCGTCAGCAAGGCGCCGCCCATCTTTCCACATCCAACGAGAAGTACCTTCATACCTTAATGTTCCTTTGTCCGCTTGTTCCGCGAGATAATGATATTTGTTTAGAATTCAAACAATCCATTACAGATACTCAAGGTTCCAGCCTATGCCACAATCTGTCCCAACTTCCTTGTTTGAGGTCCCTTTAAACAAGGTATCGGGACGCTAAAGAAAGTCTCAAGGTATTTTGTAAGCTAATTATTTGCATCGTAACCCAAACCTTCTTATGTCCGCCCCTAAGCAACCACCGGAGCCTAATTTGCCTTCCAAGAAACGCATCGTCGTGAAAATCGGATCAAGCCTGCTTGCCAATCCAGACCTTCTCACACCGCGCTGGGCATTCATACAACGGCTGCTTGAAGACATCACCAAATTGCGGAGTGATGGATATGAAGTCGTGCTGTGTTCGTCTGGCGCTGTGGCGCTCGGCTTGAACATGCTCAACGAAAAGCCGGAAACCGCCGGACTGCGCGACAAGCAGGCCGCCGCTGCGTGCGGCATGCCGCTGCTGCTGAATGCCTACAAGCAAGTGGCGCACGAGTTCGGATTCGACATCGCTCAAGTCCTCGTGACCCTCCAGGACATGGAGGAGCGCAAGCGCTTTCTGAACACCAAGAACACTGTCCATCGCCTGTTGCAGGGCGATATCCTGCCGATCGTGAACGAGAATGACTCGATCACGACCGAGGAAATCCGCGTGGGTGACAATGACCGCCTTGCCGCGAAGGTCGCCCAAATGATTCAAGCAGATCATCTCGTCATCCTGACTTGTATCGATGGCCTCTATGACAAGAACCCGGAAGAGCCCGGCGCGAAACTGGTCGAGGAAGTCCACGATGTCAGCGAGTATATCGCCGTCACCGAAGGCACGAGCAGCCTCGGAAGCGGTGGCATGCTGACCAAGATGCAAGCCGCCAACATGGCCCAGAATGCCGGGTGCACGACGCTGATCGCCAATGGCGAGCATGAAGCGCCGGTCTCATCCGTGCTCTATGACGAGCGCCCGCATACCAAATGCCTGGCCCATACAAAGCCTGCCTCGGCATGGGCCGCATGGCTGACGGACCGTCTGCAGATTGCCGGCAGCATCGTTATCCGTGATGAACTGGCCAACAGCCTGTCCGATAGCCCGGAACACGTACTGCACGAGGATATCAAGTCCATTCAGGGCCAGTACGTGAAAGGCGACGTCATTCACGTCTATGATGAAAGCGGCGCGGAAATCGCGCGCGGCATGACCAATTTCTCGTCCGAGGAAACCATGGTGCTGGCGCGCCATCCGGAAATCTCGCCCAAGGAACTGCTCGGCTACCAGACAGGCGGCACCGTCATCAGCCGCGAAAACCTGATTGTGCTCGAAGATCGTCACCTGCTCTGGGACAAGCCGGATCAGGAAACCATGGTCGAGATCTCCGAGACCTGATCAGTCTTCCTTCTGGAGGTCCCCGACTTCCAGGATCGGCGCTGCATCGAGACTGCCGGCATTCATCATGGCGGCGAGCCGCTGAACCGACGAGATGAGCAGGCTCTGCTCCCACAATTCAAGTGAATCAAAGCGCTTCAGGAACCCTTCCTGCAGCGCTTCGGGCGCTTCTTCGAGGCTAATGCGTCCGGCCGCTGTAATCACGACGTCGACCGCCCGGCGGTCGGTTTCGTTCTTCTGCCGCTCGACCAGGCCCGCCGCTTCCAGACGATCGACGATCGACGTGATCGTGGCTTGCGACAGGTGCACCTGCCGGGCAATTTCGGACGGCTTGACCGATCCCGCACTGGACAGGGTCTGGAGCACCATCAATTGTGGCGCCGTCAGGCCGGTCGTTTTCGCCAGCCGCTTCGAGTTCAAATCGATGGCGCGCGTAATTTGGCGGATCGCGGTCAGCAGCTGTGTATGTTTGGCCATGACCTTACCTAAAGAGACAGCCAAGCTGGCGTCAATTGCAACAACTGCCGAGAAATCAGGGACTTGAAGTGGCAGGGGCGGTTCGCCCGCCTCCTTGGGTGTGGCAAAAAGCCAGGCCGGGCTAGCGGAATGAGCGTTGCTCCCCTACAGCGAGAGTTGAATTACAGAGCACAGCAAGCGCCCATCACGACACTACCGAGGACGTAGCATGACTTCCCAGCGCATTCGTATCGACGTCTCCGATGGGATCGGCGAACTGATCCTCAACAAGCCGGAACGTCGCAACGCCCTGTCGAGTGACATGTGGGCAGCGATCCCCGACCTTGTGAAACAGCTGGAAACGGATTCCGGCGTCATGGCGGTCATCCTGCATGGCGGCACGGCAGGCGCCTTTGCGGCAGGGGCGGACATATCCGAGTTCGAAACCATCTATGCGACACCCGAAACCGCTGAACACTCGGCTAATCTGATTTCAGACGCAGTGACGAGCCTCGCCAAATGCGCCAAGCCGGTCATTGCCGCGATTGAAGGCGCCTGCGTCGGCGGCGGGGTCAGTCTGGCTCTGACGACCGACATTCGTATTGCTGGCAAGGGTTCGAAATTCGGTGTACCGCCCGCCAAGCTGGGCCTCGTCTATCCCGTTGATGACACACGGCGGCTGATCGAAACCGTCGGCGTGCCTGCGGCGAAAGACATGCTGTTGACCGGCCGGCTCTTCGACTGCGACGAAGCCCACCGGATCGGGCTGGTCACGCATATTGCCGAGCGCGGAACGGCCTTGCAGATGGCGCGCGACACCGCCCGCCAGATTGCCGCCAACTCGCTTTGGTCACATGGGGCCATGAAGCGCACATTCGAGGCGGTGAAGGCGGGCTGGCGGGACGACAGCCCCGAAGCCAAAGCGCTGTTTCTGGAGAGTTTCGAGAATGTCGATTTCCAGGAAGGCTACAGCGCTTTTTTGGAGAAACGTCCTGCCAAATTCACCTGGCGCTGAACCGCTAGAACCCGCCTCCCATCGCGACATAGAGGTCAATCGCGGCCGTGAGCCTGTCCCGACGGGCCTCGAGCGCGCTCTGGCTTGCCGAATAATAGGTCTGCTGCGCTGACAGGAGACTTGTCAGGTCATCCGTTCCCACACGATAGCGAAGCTCTGCCGAGTCCAGCGCCTTGCGGCTGGCAGCCAGCGCAATGTCGAGCTGCGCTTCGCGCTGGGCGCTCGTATTGATCGCCGAGAGGGCAACGTCCACTTCGCGCAAGGCGGTGAGAATGGCCTGTTCGTAATTGGCGAGCAAGGCCGTCCGGCGTGCCCTGGCGCTGTCCAGTTGGGCTTCCAGCGCCCCGCCCGAGAAGATCGTCTGCGACAGGGCAGCCGACAAGCTCGCGGTCGGATCCGACATTGAGGTGAGCAAGGTCGTCACGCCCGCGCCGAGATCGATACTTGGCAGCATGGCGGCCCGGGCGACATGAACATTCGCCTGGCCCGCCCGCAAATCTGCTTCGGCCTGAAGCAGGTCCGGCCGGCGAACCAGAAGTTGGGACGGCAAGCCCGCCTCGGGCACCGGCAAGTAGGTTTCGTAGAGATCGACCTCTGCGACTTCGAATTGCTGGGGCGCCTGCCCGACAAGAATCGCAATCGCTGTGCGCAGCGACAGTATCTGCTGCTCAATCTGCGGAATCTGCGCCCGGGAATTGGCGAGCGCCGCTTCCTGACTGGCGCGATCAAAGCCCGAGATTTCGCCCGCCTCGTAGCGCACTTCAACGATCTCGAAAATGCGCTCGGCGATTTCCAGATTATCCCGCGCGACGGCAAGCTGTTCGCGCGCGACCTGAAGATTGAAATAGTTCGTCGCCAGATCGGAGGCGACGCTCAGCTCAAGTGCGCGTTGCGCAAACTCCGCCGAGTCCAGGCTGGCACCGGCGGCCTCCCGGGAGGCGGCAACACTGCCAAACAGATCAAGCTGGTAGCTCGCCGACAAGCGGGCACTTCGGGAGAAATTGCTGAAATCGGACTCGCTGTCTGTCGAGACATTCGCGCCTGCCGACACAGATGGCAGTGCATTGGACTCCGCCACACGCAGCGCGGCGCGAGCAGAAATGACATTAGCCATCCCTGCCTCAAGCGATTTGTTCTGCTGGAGGGCTCTATCGACCAGCCCGTCCAGGGAGTTATCTCCGAAACTGGACCACCAGAGCGCTGTGTCAGGCAAGGCCGGATCAGCCTCGACGGACGTTTCATAAGCGCCCGGCAGAGTGACCGAGGATTCAGGCATGTCAGAAGACTGCGTACTCGCGCATCCGGCAGCCACAATGAGCAGGCTAAGGGGAAGAAGGGAAATCCTGGTCATGATTACTCCGCCGCAAGGGCCCGGACCGGGTCAAGCCGCGAGGCATTGCGCGCCGGCAGGAAGCCGAACACGAACCCGGTCAGGAAAGCTGTTGAAAATGCGAGGATCGCTGGCGTCGGCGTGATCGCGATGCTGGTGCCCAGATTGGCAAGGATGGCACAGATGGCAAACCCGGTAAGAATACCGATCACGCCGCCCAGGGCGCACACGACGACCGCCTCCACGATAAATTGCACGAGAATGTCGGACCGTCGCGCCCCGGTCGCCATGCGGACACCGATTTCACGCGTACGCTCAGAGACGCTGACCAGCATGATGTTCATCACGCCAATCCCGCCCACGAGCAGGGAGATGGAGGCGACCGCTCCGAGGAGCATGGAGAAGGAGTTTTGTGTCTCCTGAACAGATTCAAGAAGGGAGGCCGTATTCCGTATTCGGAAGTCCTGTGTCCCGTGGCGTTGAAGCAGGAGGTCATTCGCCTGAGTTTCGGTGTCGGAGATAACATCCGTATCCTCAACCGCAATCGTCACACTGGACAGATAGGAACTGCCGAAGACGCGCATCATGCCTGTCGTAATGGGGATAAGCGCCAGGTCATCCTGGTCCCGCCCGAACGAACTCGCCCCTTCTTCTTCGAGGATCCCGGCGATTTCAAACGGGGCACCGGCCAGGAAGACATATTCGCCCATGGCGTCCGACACATTATCGAACAGTTCGCCTGCCGTTGTCGTTCCCAGCACGACTACACCGACCCGGCGATCCACATCCTCAGCGGTGAAGAAAGAGCCATAGGCAAGATTTCGCGTATTGGCGAGCAACCAGTCCTCGGAGACTCCCTCCACGGAGCCGCGATGGTCATTACTGCCGCGGCGCAAGGTTGCTGATCCGGATCGTGAGGGCACGGCGGCGAGGACGTTGTCGAGTTCCCCAAGCGCTTCAGCATCTTCCAGCGTCAGGGTCGCAATGGCATCACCCCGCATGCGCGCGCCCCGGTCACCGCCGGGCGACACAAAGAGCAGATTTGCACCCATGTCCTCAAACCGCGCCATGACGTCCCGCTGACTGCCCTGCCCGACCGCCAACATCGCGACCACAGCCGCCACACCAATCACGACACCCAGCAGGGTCAACGCTGTGCGGAAGAGGTTCGCGCGCAATGACCGGAACGCGGTCTTGATCGACTCCGTGAGCTGAAGGAAAAAGGAGGGAGAGGATTTGACCTCCTTCTGGTCCAACGCTGCCTGTGGCCGATCCACAAATCCGGAATCGGAGACGATCTTGCCATCCCTTAGCTCAATGGTCCGGTCGGCCCGCTCGGCGACATGCTGGTCATGGGTAATCAGGATAACGCTGCGGCCGGAGCGGTGCAGCTCTTCGAGCAGTTCGAGCAACTCCTCGCTGGTGCCAGTATCGAGCGCGCCTGTGGGCTCATCCGCCAGAATGACTTCGGCGTCATTCATCAGTGCCCGGGCAACGGCGACACGCTGTTGCTGGCCACCCGACAATTGGCCCGGCCGGCTTTTCTCTCGCCCCCCAAGGCCTAGCCGGCCGAGCAGGTCGCGCGCGCGCGCTTTCCGCTCGGACTGGCGTATCCCGGCATAGATTGCAGGGATTTCGACATTCTCCGACGCGCTCACATTAGCGAGCAGATTGTATCGCTGGAACACGAACCCGAAGGTCCGGCGCCGCAACGCAGCCAGCGCGTCTGCGGTCATATCGGACACATCCTGTCCGTGAATGCGGTAGGTTCCGGCGGTTGGTCGGTCGAGACAGCCGAGCAAATTCATCAAGGTCGATTTCCCGGAACCTGATTGTCCGATGATTGCCACGAACTCGCCTTCGCGGATGGTAAGATCAACGCCGTCGAGGGCGCGGACTTCCGCGTCGCCCTTTCCATAGACGCGCGAAATGTCCTGCAGGTGCAGCAAGGGGTCTGACATGATGCTGCGTCCTATACCGGCGGCGGGCCCATGGGACGCCGCTGATTATTGTCACGCCGCTCTGTCGACTGTTTCGGCTGTATCGTGACCTGACCTGTGACCACTTCATCACCTTCCGACAGACCAAACAGGATCTCGGCGCTCGTCCGAGTCTGCAAACCAACCAGAACGGGTTGCGGTATGGCTTCACCATTGGCGTCGAGTTTCAGCACCATGCCCATCTCTGCGTCAGGGTATTGTTCCCGCGCGGCGCGAAGGGCCTGCCTGGGACCATTCGGGGCGCGGTCACTTTGGGTGCTCTCACCTTCGGGACGCGCAGCGCGCTGGCCTTGTGTGCCTTCCGGTCGCTCTGGACGCGCCTGAAGCGCCGTGACCGGAATGAGGATCGCATCCTCGGCCTGCCCCTGAATGAAGAAGACCTGGGCCGTCATGTCACTGCGCAGGATTCCGTCCGGGTTCTCAACGTCGAGCAGCGCCTTGTAGAGCACGACATCATTGACGACTTCCGGCGTGGGCAAGACCTGACGCACTTGGGTTTCCCATTTATGGTCTGAATCACCCAGTGTGGTAAACCAGGCCTGCTGGCCTTTGGACACGCGCAGGACATCCGCTTCGGACACATCCGCTTCAACGGTCATGATGCCGAGGTCTGCGATAGTCATGATGATCGGAGCGGTCTGGTTCGCGTTCAGTGTCTGGCCTTCGGAGGCGCTGAGCGATACGACCGTGCCGGTAATGGGAGCATAGATTTTCGTGAATTCGAGATTGGCCTCGTCCGCTCGGAGGCTGGAGGTCTGCTGTGCAATCTGGGCATTGATTGCGTCCAGCTTTCCTTCGGAAATCTCCAGTTCGGACACTGAGGCTTCATAGTCTGCCCGCGCAATGGCATCAGCTTCGAACAGCATGCTGGCCCGTTCCGCATCGGCCTTGGCGAGTTTGAGGGATGCCGTCTGCTGGCGCCGGGACGCATATAGCGCATTGAGTTGGGCCTGCTGAGCCTCGACCGTGTTCTGAGCAATCGTGGCATCGATCTGCGCAAGCAACTGGCCTTTCTCGACCTCATCGCCGACATCAACAAACAGCTCTTCCAGCTGCCCGGACACTTGGGCGCCAACCTCGACCATTTCCTTGGGAGCAAGGGTGCCGGCAGCCGAAATCGTGACTTCGAGATCGCCTTTCCGCGCGGTGGAGGTTTCATAAATAGGTGTTGTAGAGGCGGCCAGATTCGATTTGGCGAACCAGACGGCCCCGCCAAGGGCCAATATGAAGACGATAGCGATCACCCAGCGAGATCGTTTCCCGAAAATTCTCATTCTTGTCTCTTTCCAGCATTCTGGCTGTGAACATGTTCTCCGGTTAAACGCGCCGCGCAGCAGTTTCCGTCGCAATGCCCTGCATTTTGTTGCACTTTTTGTTCAAACCGGCTCAGGCCGCTCGTTCACCACAGTATTGTTGCCAGAATGTTGCAACGGGATCGCCTGTTGCTCATCCCGGCAAGTGCCCCACCGCGTATCATGCCAAATATGTCAGGCTGACAAATTCTCGCTGACAAGCGGCACATTCCGGCAAAGTTCAGACAAGACGCTCCCGTAACGCACTAGGACAGGCCGATGCGGAGCGCGCGAACATGAACGATTTTTCATTAAATAACAATACTTTAAGGATACATGCCTCGAACCGCCCGATACGTCTTTCCAACAGGATGAAACGTGGGCTGATCATCGCGCTAGGTATGTCGACTGCGCTCCCTGTCTGGGCAGTCGAGATAGATGACTCCACCACTACCCCCGTCCAGACCTCGACCGCCAATGCCGGGCAAGCCGATGATGTCACGGTCACCGAGGATGGGGACATCGATCTGACTGGCCTGTCCGGGACAACCGCAATCACGGTCGATTCCGACAATACCGTCACCCAGGAAGGGGAAATACTCGCGGAGGATACCGATGATGTCATCGGGATCGCCATACGCACGGATACGGTCACCCGCCTCACCCATGCTGGCTCCATCGAATTCGTGGAGGACTATGACCGGGAAGACGAGGATGATGATGACGATCTCGACGGGCCGCTGGCCATAGGCAGCAACCGTATCGGCATTCTTGTCGATGGCGGCGGCACCGTGACCGGCGACATAATCCTGGACCACGGCTCTACCCTAGTCATCGAAGGCAATGACTCGGCGGGTGTCCTCATCGGATCGGCGCTTGCCGGCGACTACACACAGCAAGGGTCGATGACAGTTATTGGCGACAATGCCCGCGGTCTCGCCTTCGCTGACGATGTCGATGGCGACGTGCTGATCAGCGGCGCCATCACAGTTCAGGGCGCGAACGCCTCCGCCCTTGAAATTGAGGGCGATATTTCTGGAAATCTGACTATTGAAAGCTCGATCAGTTCGACCGGCTTCACCAGTACAACGGCCACCAATTACATCGCACCCATCTATATCGATGATGACACCGAAGCGGTGGAAGACCGCCGCGATGCAGATGACCTGTATGACAACACAAACAGTGTCCGGATCACTGGCAGCCTTGGTCAGGGACTCCTGATCAATGGCGCGGTCGATGATTTCATCTCGGAAGAAGACGAGGACGATGAAACCAAGGACACAATCGACGATTTCGACGATAATCGTTCGACGGGGCGGATCTACAGCTACGGCTCCGCCCCCGCCTTGGACATTCAGGCAGATGCGGGAGAGAATCTCGTCTTCTCGGGTGTTGTCGAGACCGTTCGGGATACGACCGACGATGATGATGACGAGGATGTGGACGAAGTGCTCGCCACATTCTCCTATGATCATGGCCTGATCAATCGCGGGACAATCTACTCGAGCGGCCTGAACATCGGGTTCGATGCAACAGCTCTGTCGATTGCCGGATCAAATGACGGGACTGGCACCGTCACGATTGATGGCGGCATCCTGAACTCTGGCTCTATCCAGGCGACCGCGTATGAGGCGTCGTCCGTGGCCGTCCTGCTTGGCGACGGCACGTCCATTGGCACGTTTGAAAATTCCGGAACCATTGGCTCCACAACCTATACGTTGACGGATAATACGGCCAAAGCACTGATCATCTCCAGCCGAAGCACTCTGGAATCGATCCTGAACAGCGGGTCAATCACAGCCTCCTCGAATGGCTATGGCGGCGCAGCGACCGCAATCACTGACGAGAGTGACACACTGCGCTCCATAACGAACACGGGGGCGATCTCGGCCCTGCTCATTTCAGACGGGCGGGAGGATACGGAAACAGGGTCATCTGTGGCGATTGACCTCTCGGCGCAAACCGGCGGGGCCACCATTCTCCAGTATCAGGAGACGCCCACCGAAGACGTCAACGAGGATGACGAGATCGACGAAGACGATGTGACCGAGCCAACAATCTATGGCGACATCCTTTTCGGCAGCGGCGACGACACTTTGCAAATCCTCGATGGCGGCTTGGTGGGGGATATCTTCTTTGGAGACGGCGACGCAACATTCCAACTCTCAGACGCCGAGTTTCTGGGGGACACATATTTTGCGGGCAACACGCTGAGCTTGCTGGTGGAAAACAGCGAAATCGAAGGGGATTTCGATTTCGGCTCCGCCACCGGAACGCTCGACCTGCTCTCCTCCACCCTGCTCACCGGCAATTTGACCAGCGATTCCTACGGACTCGACGCGACGATCTCGGAATCTGAAATCATCCTGCTGGAAGATACGGCGCTACAATTGGCTTCCCTCTCGGTTACAGGGGGCTCGACACTTGAGTTCGAGATTGATCCGCAAAACCTGCGGACTACGCCCTTTATATCGGTCTCCGGAAACGCAGCCCTTGGCAGCGACACGCTGATACGGCCGACATTGACCTCTTTCATTGATGGTGACTTCGCCGTCACCCTGATCGAGGCCGGATCCTTGACCTATGATGAAGAGGCAACCGAACTTTCCACGGAGAATGTTCCATGGATCTACAATGTCATCTTGCAAACCGAGAGTTCGACTACGGATGACCTCAGTCTCGGCTTCCGCCTGAAAACCGCAGACGAGCTCAAACTCGACGGCAACCAGTCCAATGCGCTTTCCGCCATCCTGAATGTTGCTACCAGCGACGACGATATCGGATCGGCCATTACCCAGCTCTCGACGGAGCATGATTTCCTGGAGGCGTACAATCTGCTCCTGCCGCAGCGTACTGACGCGGCCACACGCTATCTGGAATCCCAGTCGAATGCCGCCTTCGGCGCGCTGAGAAGCCATCTGGAGTTCACCCGCGCCTCCAGCGATTCGGGCAATGGCGCCTGGGTGCAGGAAACCTATTCCCATGTCAGCTATGACGGGTCTGATGAGGGGCCGGGCTATGATGGGCGCGGCCTCGGGCTCGCGCTTGGCTATGACTGGTCCCTGTTCGGCCTCGACGCCGTCGGCCTCATGGGCACAATGACAGACGGCAAGTTCGAGGAGAAAACCGGCGGCGAAAACCCGGTGACAATGAAAAGCCTGGGTCTTGGCGTCTATGCATCGGAACAAATGGGCCGGATCAATCTCCAGGCGGTCGGCCAGATCGCAAAGGTCGATCATTCAAGCTATCGCGAAATCGAGTTTGAAGATTATGTCTCTGAAGTTAGCGGCACCTGGGATGGACTAACCACCGCCGCCTCGCTTGTCGCCTCGACCGAGTTCGGCTCTGGCGCCTTCAGGATGACGCCTTCTGTGGGTGTCGACTACTTCAAGCTCGATCAGGATGGTTACTCGGAAACCGCCTCGAACGGTCTCAATTTGTGGGTCAGCGATGCGAGTACCGACCGGGTGACGGCTGATGCAGGGCTTGGCTTTGCGTATGTATGGCGCGGCGGGGGGGACTCATCTCGCACCGGGCCAGCCTATTCCAGCTATACAAGCGCCAGCCGGGCCCGGCCCATGGTCCGCGCCGGTCTGGACATCGGCTATCGCTCTACATTGTCCTCGACCCCTTATGAGGTGGATGCCGGGTTCGTCGGCTATGAGGACAGCTTCACGCTAAGCGCGACAGAAGCCTTTCAAGATGCGGCCACGGTGGGGCTTTCGCTGCTGGCAGGCTCCGAACTCCTGAAAATCCGGTTCGGCGTGGACGGCGAATTCTCGACGGATGCGACCGCAATCACAGCCAACGCCGCCGTCAAACTCCGTTTCTGATTTTCCAGACACTTTCCTTTCACTGTTTCAGGACGCCCATTTCATGAGCCATAAAAACAGAACTCTCGCGCTCTCCCTGCTGCTCGCCGCCGTGGCCAGTTCCCTCCAGCCCTCCGCAGTCGCACAGGCAGGCGTGGCGGACACGACGGGGAATATCGAGGCCATCATCATCAATGGAAACCAGCGGATCGAAGACCGAACGGTTCTGTCATACCTCCTCATCGAGCCGGGCTCGCCCTTTGATGCCAACCGGATCGATCTGTCGCTGAAATCCCTGTTCGCCACAGGCCTGTTCGCCGATGCCAGTTTTGATCGTGTCGGGAACCAGCTCATCATCACTCTTGTGGAAAACCCCATCGTCAACCGCGTCATGATCGAAGGCAGCAAGGCGCTGAAGGAAGACAAAATTCGCGAAGAGGTTCAGATTGCGCCGCGCGGCGTGTTCACCGCCGCCCGGATGCAGGCCGATGTCCAGCGTGTAATGGAGCTCTACCGCCAGTCCGGCCGGTTTTCTGCCAAGGTCATCCCGGAATATGTGCCGCTCGACCAGAACCGTGTGGACGTGATTTTCTCGATCACCGAAGGTCCGGTCTCCGGCGTCCGCGCCATCAACTTTCTCGGCAATGAGACGTATTCGGACGACCGGCTCCGTTCCGAGATTGTCACCCGGCAGTCGCGCTGGTGGCAGTTCTTTTCGTCGAATGACAATTATGATCCGGGCCGTCTGGAATATGACCGCGAATTGCTCCGTCAGTTCTACCAGAACAGGGGGTATTATGATTTCCGTGTGGAATCCGCCGTGGCAGAGCTTACGCCCGACCAGAAGGATTTCTACATCACCTACACGATTGACGAGGGCGAGATTTACCGCTTCGGCGAGATCAATGTCGTAACCGAGCTGGAAAAGCTCAACACGACCGCGCTCAAAGCCTCTGTGGCCGCCAAGTCGGGTGATTTGTTCCGGGGCGATACGATCGAGAATTCCATCGATGCGCTCACCTATGTTGCCGGCATTGGCGGCTATGCCTTCATCGATGTCCGTCCGGAAATCTCCGCCGATCTGGAAACGCACACGGTGAATGTGACCTTCCACGTAAATGAAGGTCCGCGTGTCTATATCGACCGCATCAACATCGTCGGAAATACCCAGACCCTGGACCGGGTGATCCGGCGGGAATTGCGTATCAATGAAGGCGACGCCTTCAACAGGATCTTGCTGGACCGTTCCCGCAACCGCGTCCGCGCGCTCGGCTATTTCAAGGATGTCGAGGTGACCGAAATCCCGACGGCGGATGCCGACCAGATTGATGTGGAGCTGAAAGTCACCGAACAGCCAACCGGTGAAATGAGCTTCTCGGCCGGCTTCTCCTCGTCGGAATCCTTCCTCGTGGATGTCAGCGTGGCACAGCGCAATGTGCTCGGCCGGGGACAGTCGGCGTCTGCGCGCGTCTCGACCTCTGCCCTGCAACAGGTGCTCGACCTGCAATATACCGAGCCGCGCTTCCTCGACCGCAACATGTCAGCCGGGTTGGGCGCCTTCGCCACCCGGCTCGACTATTCCGACACCGACCTCGGCGGATACACGACCGAGTCGATGGGGCTCAGCGCCCAGCTTGGCTTTCCCTTGTCGGAACGGCTCCAGCTCGGCCTCAAATACACGCTCCAGAATGACAAGATCGACGTCGTCGACCAGAGCATCGTGATCGATACCGACAGTGGCGAACGCCTGACCACGGAATACACGGTGGATGATAATGACACACCGGGCGACACGAGCGACGATATTGTCGGCGTGGCCTATCTGACCGCCGATGATGTGCCCCTGCCCGATGGATCGCTGATCGTGGATGTGTGCGATGCGCGTTACCTCAACCGCTATACGCTCTGCTCGAGCGAACGGTCGGAAATCTCGTCCATCATCGGATATAATCTGCTGCTGGACATGAAGAATGACCCGCTCGAACCAACCGGCGGCTTTGACCTCATGTTCGGACAGGACGTGTCCGGTCTTGGCGGTGACGTGAATTTCATTCGCACCAATGCCTCGATGAATATTTATCAGGGGATCACCAAGGGCGTCGTCGGCAGCCTGCGCCTGTCCGGCGGCTATATCGAACCTTATGGCACAAGCGATGCCAACTCCGAATACGGACAAACCACGCCGCAAGGGGTCAGGATCAACAATCGTTTCTTCAAGGGGGGTAACAGCTTCCGCGGCTTTGACACGGCTGGCCTCGGTCCCCGCATTGTCCAGATCATCCAGAATGATGATGGGACAGAAACAGTGAAACGCCTGAACGCTCTGGGCGGCAATGCGTTCTACCAGGCCAGCCTCGACCTGTCCGTGCCCAATTATTTGCCGGAAGAATATGGCATCAGGACCGGGCTGTTCCTGGAAGCGGGCGCCGTCGGGCTGCTCAGCGATATCGACAAGAGCGACCCGGTCGAGTTCACGGATACCTATGGCCGGGACGCGGTTCAGCTGGTGCAGGACGATCTGTCCCTGCGCGCCTCGACCGGGCTCAGCGTCTACTGGACCTCGCCCTTCGGCCCCATCCGGTTCGACTTCAGCCACATTCTCAAGAGTGAAGAATACGACCGGACGGAATCCTTCCGGTTCAGCACATCGACCCGGTTCTGACCGGGGATCAGGCGGCGGTCTTCAGGGGCAGGATGATCGTCGCCAGCAGGCCCCCGTCCGGTGCGTTTTCCAGCTCAATGCGTCCGTCATGCGCTTCGATCAGATTCTTCGCAATATGAAGACCAAGCCCGTGGCCGCCCGTCTCGCGATTGCGTGAGTGTTCCAGCCGGACAAGCGGCTCGAACACGCGCTCAAGGGAATCACCGGGAATACCGGGGCCATCATCCTGGATTGTCACGATGGCCCTGCCCTGCCGCTCGATGAGATGTACGCGCGCCGTGTCGCCGTATCGCACGGCATTTTCGACAAGGTTGCGCAAGGCCCGGGTCAATTCGTCTGACCGCCCCATGACAATCGGTCGTGCGTCCGTGTCTTCAAAGGTGACGGCCAGACCGAGATCGCAAAGGTCCTCCACAAGGCTGTCGACGAGAGAATGCATATCGACGGGCTGAAATGGCTCGTCCGACTGGCCAGCGGTGGCGGCGGCAAGCGCAGCCTCGGTAATGCGTTCCAACTCTGACAAGGCCCGGCTCATTCGCTCGCTCTCATTGGGATCCGACAGCATCTCGACCTTAAGCTTCAGGGACGTTATCGGTGTGCGCAGATCATGCCCGATTGCGGCGAGCAGCTGGCGTTGTCCCGCCACGGTGGTTTCCAGCCGTCGTCCCATGCGGTTGAAGGCACGCAGCGCTTCCCGAACATCGCTCGGCCCCTGCTCGACCAGGGGCTCATGCTTGTAGTCTGCCGCCAGCATATTCGCCGCCTTCGCCATCTGTCGGAGGGGATTGATGGCATTGACGGCCGCCCAGATGCCGATGCCGATCATCAGAACGATCAGCACAATCATCGGCAACAGGCTCGGACGAGGGCTGTCCATAGACACCAATTCGGTACGAAGATTAACCCACCTGTTTTCGTCCAACCCGATCGATACCACAGCTCCGTGCTGCGGGTTGAAATCGCGTTTCGCCAGAGGCCGGTCTCGATCGCCTGCGCCCGGAGGAAACATTTGTTGAGGGCCATCTCCTGCCGGTCTTCCGCCACGGGGGGGGCCACGGACTTTTCCGTCCGGGTCAAACCCGGGGCCACTCATTGCAACGCCAAGGGGGGTCTCATCGCTCAGACCTAACCGGGCACGCAGTTGATCGTGATGGTCCCCGGTACTGGGCCCAACAAGGGGAAAATCAGCAATGAAATACGTGTCGATCTTCAGCTGCTTCAGTTCTGATTCCGACATGTCCTCCGGCCAATCCCGGGATTGAAGCTCCAGCAAGGCTGTCTCTGCAAAATCGAGTGCATCTCGCGGGCCTTCATCCCGTGAGGACATCTGGAACTGAACGATAAAGAATACGAGGATGAAGGTAGACAGCACAGCGGCGACGACGAGGATCACGATCCGTGTCAGGAGAGTATCGAAGCGGGACAACATCAGAGCTTCTTCACATCCGCCGCGAAGACATATCCGCCGCCCCAGACAGTCTGGATGATCTCCGGATTCCGGGGATCCCGTTCGATCTTCCTGCGGAACCGGCTGACCTGGCTGTCGACGCTCCGGTCGAACACGTCGGCCCCTTCGGCATGGGACAATTCCACGATCCGCTCGCGAGACAGGACAATTTGCGGGCGGGCAATGAAGATCATCAGGAGTTGGTATTCCCCCGTGCTCAGCGACACGATCACCCCGTCATCGCGGGTGACGGTGCGCTTCGCCGTGTCCAGCGTCCAGCGATCAAATTCGAAGTATCGCGTCTTCTCGGGCGTCATGTCCCGGTCGCGGCCATTCGACCGGCGCAGGACAGACCGCACCCGGGCGAGCAGCTCGCGCGGATTGAACGGCTTGCAGAGATAATCGTCCGCGCCGACTTCCAGGCCCACGATCCGGTCAATCTCGTCCGTTCTTGCACTGATGAAAACAATCGGGATGGCGGTGAGCCGGACAATCGACCGGCACAGGCTTATCCCGTCCTCGCCCGGCATCATCACGTCCAGAAGAATCAGATCGGGGGCTTCCGAATGAATGGCGCGGCGCGCCGCCGGCGCATTTTCGGCCGTGGAAACGCGGAAACCGTTTTCGGTGAGATAGGATTTTAAGTCTTCCCGGATATCTCGGTCGTCATCGATGACGAGGATGTGTTCGGGGCGCGTGGTCGCCGGATCTGGCATCGCCACTGTCTCCTGAGTGTGTGTCTTCAATCTTATGATTACAAATAGGATAAACTTGTTGCCAAGGTGTGTCGCAACTGCACCCAACTGTGCCCCACACCCCCCTTTTGCCAGAGCATCTGGAACACCAAAAATCTCCCGCAAAAACCCATACCTTTCAAGCCTGTAATGTCATGTTGCAGACTGACATATATTGCCATCACTTTTGCCAGAACCGGCATATCCTCTCAACATGGCCAAGGCATCCTGATCTCATCGACGCACGGAAGTTTCCGGGCAATTCGATCCCGGAGACTGCAGAAAGAGTGCCCCCCATGACCGCTTCCCCCCTCTATTCCGGCACGACCTCTTGTGAAGTTTCCGGTTCCACTACCAAGAACATCGTATCGACCAGGACAGTCCCCGTCCGCCCCTTGCTCACCAAGCCTCCCTTAGGGTGCCAAGATCGATACGATGAGAGGGAGGCGTCACTTGCCCCCTACGTCTCACCGTGTGACGCCTCCCTCGCTCCCTTTTCCTCCCTGCATCGCAGGCTGGCAGGGCCAGCAAGAACCGCCTTCCTCGTGGTGGCTGGCCTGACCCTGCTGGCCGCTTGCACATCGTCTCCACGTTCGGGGCCTCCCGGAGGCGACCGGGATGCAGGCAGCCGCGCCCGACAAATCCGCTCGCAGGGGCTCTTCGCGCCACCAGCTGCTCTTCTGCTCGTCAGTATGGACACAGACCGTGATCATTATGTGTCCCGCCAGGAACTGGACGCTGGCATAGACTATGAATGGCAGCTTCTCGCCGGACCCCATGAAGTTCGCCAATCCGCCGTCAGGATGTCAAATTGGTCCGCTGAAACGCTGGGGGATCTCAACGCCCTGCCCAGCCCCATCGCCTTTGACAGCAATCTGGACGGCACGATCACCGATCAGGAGTTCCGGGTCAGGCTGACCGATACGTTCGACCAGATGGACAAGGACCATGATGGCTCATTGTCCCGGGCCGAGCTATTGGCTGCGCCGCGCGTAACAGAGCGGGGCGAGGGCGCCATGCCACAAGATAGTCAACGCCACGGGCCGCCTCCGGGGCGGCGGCAATAAGGCCGATGCCGATCCAGAGACCCGCCCTCGCCCGGACACAGGCCGCTCCACCTGCGGCAAACGCCCCACAGGCCTACCCGCATGACCGCGCGCTCCAGCCAGGCCAGAGCCTTGCACACCTATGGGCGGGCGCCGGCCTCATCCGGACAGACATCACGACCGGGTTCAACGGCATGCCGGGATCAGCAAACGGTGTCCCCGTGGACCTGAATTTGACCTTCCAGTCAGCCTCTGATTGGCGGAGCCCACTGGACCGGCATGCCGTCTATGTCTGGCACGCCGATGCAGCTGGCGAATATTCCGTATTCAACCGCCCTGACACGAATTACCTGCGCGGCATCGGGATCACGGACGCGCGCGGCCGCGTGCGTTTCCAGACCATCTATCCCGGCACTTATCGGGGCCGCGCCCCGCACATTCACTTTGAAGTCTATCGCAGCCTCGATGCATTGAGGCTTGGCGCTCCAAGCCTGATCCGGTCACGCATCCTGTTCCCGGATATCATCTCCCGGTCCGTCTATACGCGCCATCCGGCCTATGCCGACAGCATGAAGAAATACAACGAGTTGAGGTTCGAGCCGCCCGTCCGGGACCCGGTTCAAGATACGCGTTCCATCCAGCTCGCCACCGTCAGCGCAGCAGGGCCTTCGGCTCTCAGAGCCGGTCTCAGTGTTTTCGTTGAGTCGGCGGAGTAGCTGCGAACACGTCCGCCAGAGATCATTTTACGGGAAGGTTTTCGCCGACCAGGATTTTCGTAATGATAGGCTTCATCATCTCGATGAATTGCGGGCGCTCCTGTTCGGGATGGCGAAGTGTGCGCGCGGGAATTCCTGCAAACAGGGTGAACAGCATTTCCGTCCGCAGGAAGGGCGTTGTAATGCCTGCCTTGTTCAACACGGCGCAGAATTGATCGCGGATTTCCCCATCATAGCGATGCAGGATGGCCGCTACGGAGGGATTCCTCTGCGCTTCAGCCAGAATTTCGAAGTTCAGAACGGTTCGGAACGGATCCTGATGCTTCATGATAATGTCGATGACGAGGGGGGCGATCTGATCCCGGATTTCGGCCGCATTCAGATTGCAGAAGTCTCCCAGCCGCTCCTTTTGCCGCATGAGCTCGCGTTCGACCACCGCCTCAATCAAAAGATCCTTGGAGGTGAAATAGTGGTATAAATGGCCGACACTGATGCCACATTCCTTGGCGATCCCCGAAATACCGGCGCCGTGGAAGCCTTTTTCCACGAAATTATTTTCCGCACAGTCGAGGATTTCCGACATGCGGGTTTCACGTTTTGCGGCTGTCTTCGATCCAGTCATAACAGTCATGCAGAAAAGCGCCTAAATCTTGCCATACCCTCTCCTTGACATGCTGCACCGCAGCACTAGATAGAGCGTTCATTCTATTTGTTACATCGATGCCGTCCGGCTCGTCAAGGAATCCACATGGAAGTGATAAGAAAAAGTATGTCGGCTGCGGCCCTGTCAGCCGTCCTCCTTCTGGCTGCCTGTGGAAACGATGCCGCACCAGTGGAAGTTCCACAACAATCTGCGCCGCGCGTCGAGACCCTTACGGCAGAACTGACAAATGTTCCAAATGCCGTCGAGCTGACCGGGCGTGCCCGGGCCTATGCCGAAGCCGAAATCCGACCACAAGTTACCGGCATCATCAAGGAGCGCCTGTTCAAGGAAGGCGATCTGGTCGCTCGCGGCCAGGCGCTCTACCAGATTGATGCCGCTGAATATGCGGCGGATGTCCGGAGCGCTGAAGCCGCCCTGACCCGCGCCGAGGCCACGGCCAATGTCGCCAAGGAGACCGCCAAGCGCTTTGCGAACCTCGCGAAGATCAATGCGGTCAGCCAGCAGGAATATGATCAGGCCGCCGCGAGCGCTGAGGAAGCCGAAGCCGACATCGCCCTGCAGAAGGCTGCGCTGGATCGCGCCCGCATCGACTTGGCCCGCACCAAGATTTCCTCTCCGATTGCTGGCCGGATTGGCCGGTCTACAGTGACGCAAGGCGCTCTGGTCACAGAGAACCAGACCGATGAGCTGGCCCGCGTGCTCCAGATCGATCCCGTCTATGTTGACCTCACCGTGTCCAGCAACCGCGTGCTTGCCATGCGGCAGGAGATGGCGTCCGGCCGCATCGCCTCGAAAGAGCTGGGGACGGTTCCGGTCAACATCATCCTCAGCGATGGCACGACCTATCCTTTGCAGGGTCAGCTGGAATTCAGTGAGATCAATGTCGACGAAAGCGCTGGCACAGTCGCGGTTCGCGCCCTTGTGCCGAACCCTGACGGCATCATCCTGCCGGGCATGTTCGTCCGGGCGAATTTCGTGGCCGGCATGTATGAGAATGTGATCACGCTACCGCAATCGGTCGTCTCCCGCACACCAACCGGCGACGCCTCGGTCATGGTGCTCAAGGACGACAACACCGTCGAACAGCGCGCGATCAAGGTCGAGCAACATGATGGCAGTTCCTGGATCGTGCTCGATGGCCTGAACGAGGGGGACGAGATCGTTGTCTCCAACCTGCAGACCGTGCGCACCGGCATGACGGTTGATCCGGTCTCAAGGGCCGGAACCATCTCCGCCTCCCGCGCCCGAAGCAGCGACCTGAACTAGCGAGATCTGGACACTCCCATGGCTAAATTCTTTATTGACCGCCCGGTTTTCGCCTGGGTGATCGCGATCCTCATCATGCTCGCGGGCGGTATGGCCCTGCGCGCCCTACCCATTGCTCAGTATCCGGATATTGCCCCGACAACAGTCAGCGTGTCGGCCGTGTATCCGGGGGCCTCGGCCGAAGCAGTGGAAAACGCCGTGACGCAGGTCATCGAGCAACAGCTCACCGGCCTCGACGGGCTGGATTACATCACCTCCTCGTCAAACTCTGACGGATCGGCCTCGATCACGCTGTCCTTCGAGCCCGGCACCGACGCGGACATTGCGCAGGTGCAGACCCAGAACAAGATCTCGCTGGCCAGACCGCTCCTGCCAGAGGAAGTCCAGCGCCAGGGAGTCACTGTCAGCAAGTCCACGGGCGGCTTCCTGCTCGTGACAGCGCTCTATTCCCCGAACAGCACGTTCAACCAGACCGACCTCGGCGATTATGTCCGCTCGAACATCTATGACACGGTCAGCCGCGTCGAAGGCGTCGGCCACGTCCAGGTCTTTGGGTCACAATACGCCATGCGTGTCTGGCTGGAGCCGGAGAAGCTTGCCCAATACGGTCTGACTCCGGCTGATGTCATCCAGGTCATTCAGGCCCAGAATGCGCAGATCGCATCTGGCGCCCTCGGCGGCGCGCCATCCGTACCCGGCCAGGAAATCAACGTCACCGTCACGCTGCAATCCCTGCTGACCACTCCCGAACAATTCAAGAGCCTGTTGATCAGGACCACGTCTGCGGGGGGCTCGGTACGTCTCGCAGACGTTGCCCGCGTCGAACTCGGCGCGCAGGATTATTCCTTCATCGCCCGCTTCAATGGCAATCCGGCAACCGGCTTCGCCGTCTCGCTCGCCACTGGCGCAAATGCGCTGGATACGGCCGAACGCGTGAAGGAATCCATCGCCAGACTGTCCGAAGCCTTCCCCGATGACATGGAATACCAGTTCCCTGTCGACGCGACGCCCTTTATCGAAACCTCCATTCACGAAGTGCAGAAGACTCTTTATGAGGCTATCGCGCTCGTCTTCGTGGTCATCCTGGTTTTCCTTCAGAGCTTCCGCGCATCCCTGATCCCGATCATTGCCGTTCCGGTCGTTCTGCTCGGTACGTTCGCGGTCCTGCTTCTCTTCGGCATGTCGATCAACACGCTGACCATGTTCGCAATGGTGCTCGCAATCGGCCTGCTGGTGGAT
Organism: Hyphomonas sp.; assembly: GCF_036964145.1. GTDB lineage: Bacteria > Pseudomonadota > Alphaproteobacteria > Caulobacterales > Hyphomonadaceae > Hyphomonas. The sequence goes on along the minus strand of NZ_JBALUC010000006.1, from coordinate 131,192 downwards.
GACGCCATCGTGGTCGTGGAGAACGTCGAACGCGTGATGCATGAAGACGGGCTCTCGCCATATGATGCCACCGTGAAATCCATGAAACAGATCACCGGCGCGCTGGTCGGCATCGCCGTGGTCCTGTCGGCCGTGTTCATCCCGATGGCCTTCTTCCCGGGATCGGCAGGCGTCATCTATCGTCAGTTCTCGGTCACCATCGTGTCGGCCATGGCCCTGTCGGTCCTGATTGCCGTGGTTCTGTCTCCGGCCCTGTGTGCGACGCTCCTCAAGCCGTCGAGCGGCAATAACAAATCCTTCCTGATGGCCCCGGCCCGCGCATTCAATACCGGCTTTGACAAGCTGACAGATGCTTATGAAGGCGCTGTCACCCGCATCGTCCGCCGCCGTTGGATCATGCTGGTCACGTTCGCAGCAATTGTCGCGGTTACGGGCCTCCTGTTCGTTCGCCTGCCGTCTGCCTTCCTTCCAGACGAAGACCAGGGCACCCTGCTCACTATCGTCCAGCTCCCCGAGAGCGCCACGCTGGAACGCACCGCCGCGGTGATGGATGATGTCGCCGATTATTATGGCGCCAACGAGTCGCACAATATCAAGGGCCTGTTCACCATCGCCGGCTTCAGTGTCGTTGCGCAGGGCCAGAACAACGGCATCGCCTTTGCCGCCATGAATGACTGGGCCGAGCGGCCGGGATCTGAGAATACAGTGCAGGCCATTGCGGGCCGTGCTTTTGGCGGTCTCTCCCAGATCGACGAAGCCCGGATCTTCCCGATCGTGCCGCCTCCCATTCGGGAGATGGGCAACTCGAACGGCTTTGACCTCTACCTCCAGAACACGGGCAGTCTCACCCATACCGACTTCGTAGAGGCTCGCAACCAGCTCCTCGGCATGGCCTCCCAGGATTCCAGACTGGTGGGCGTGCGTCCGAACGGCAGTGAAGACGGTCCGCAATTCAAGATGAACCTCGACTATCAGAAGGCCCAGGCCCTGGGCGTATCCGTGGCCGACGCCACGAACCTCCTGTCGGTTGCGTTCGGCGGCACCTATGTGAACGATTTCCTGGACCGGGGGCGCATCAAGCGCGTCTACGTTCAGGGTGACGCTGAAGACAGGATGCAACCGGAAGACATTTCCAAATGGTTTGTACGCACATCATCCGGCGACATGACCCCGCTTGACGAGATCGTGTCCAGCGAATGGACCTATGGCTCGCCCCAACTCCAGCGCTTTGGCGGCATGCCTGCGATCAATATTCAGGGCTCCGCAGCGCCCGGCGAAAGCTCTGGCGTAGCGATGCAGGTCATGGAAGACTTGGTAGACCAGCTTCCTGGCAACCTCTCCTATGAATGGAGCGGGCTCAGCCGTCAGGAACGCCAGACCGGGAACCAGGCGACCATGCTCTATATCCTGTCCCTGCTCTTCGTCTTCCTCTGCCTCGCAGCGCTCTATGAAAGCTGGACAATCCCGATCTCGGTCCTGCTGGTCGCTCCGCTCGGCGTCACTGGCGCGGTTGCGGCGGCAAATTTGTTCGGCCTTGCGAATGACGTCTTCTTCCAGGTGGGATTGCTGATGACGGTCGGTCTCGCCTCGAAGAACGCCATTCTGATCGTCGAGTTTGCCCGCACGCTGGAAGACAGCGGCAAGGACGTGGTCACAGCGACCATTGAGGCCGTCCGCCAGCGTATCCGGCCCGTCCTGATGACCTCCTTTGCCTTTGGCTTCGGCGTCCTGCCGCTCGCCCTTAGCACGGGCGCGGGCTCGGCAAGCCGCAACGCGATGGGGTTGATCATGGTGGGCGGTGTGATCGCCGCCATGACGTTCAGCCTGCTGTTCGCCCCCCTCTTCTATGTTCTCGTTCGCCAGGTTGCGATGCGCATTCGCGGCGAGCGCCCTGCCACTTCCGGAGATTCAGCATGAGCCGTGAAAAATACCTCGCCGCCCCCCTCAGCGCGCTCATCCTAACCGGTTGTGTCAATCTCGCCCCGGACTATGAGCGAACGGCCGCGCCGGTGCCGATGGAATTGCCGGTTTCTGAACCTGCCAGCGCGGGGGTTTCCACGCTGGCATGGCAGGACATTGTCCAGTCGGAAGACCTGCGCACGCTGATCGCGCTCTCCCTTGAACAGAACCGTGACCTGAGAACGGTCGCTGCCACGGTCGAAGTGGCACGGGCCAATCTGCTCACGGCCCGGTCAGGCTTCTGGCCCAGCTTCACCGCCAGCGGCAGCGCGCAAATGGGCGATACCTTCCAGGATGACGCCACCTATTCCTCCGCCTTCCGGGACAGTTCCTCTGCTCAAATCGGTGTCTCCGCATGGGAACTCGACTTCTTCGGGCGCGTCCGGAACTCCAATGACGCGGCCATGCAGACCTATCTTGCCAGCGTCGAAGGCGAACGCGCCACCAAGATCTCCCTTGTCGCGTCGGTCGCCGAAGCCTGGCTGCAGCTTGCGGCGGACCAGGAATTGCTGCGCCTCGCCGAACAGACGGCCGGAAGCCAGAAGGAAAGCCTCGACCTGACGCAAGCCCTGTTCGATGCGGGCACAGCCAGTGAAATCGATTTGCGCCGTGCTTCGGCCTCCGTCGCCTCGGCGCGCGCGCAGGCGGCAGAATTCCAGGCCATTGTCCGCCGGGACCTGAACACGTTGCGCTATCTTGTCGGCACAGACTTGCCCCCTGCCCTTGAGGCTCGGGTTCAACTCTCTCCATCAGCCGTGAAGCTCGACCTGCCGGTCGGTCAGAGCTCCGACGTGCTGCTGCGCCGCCCCGATGTCATTCAGGCGGAACGCAATCTGTTGGCTGCGAATGCCAATATCGGCGCTGCCCGCGCCGCCTACTTCCCCTCCGTATCCCTCATCGGGGGCGCCGGCGTGGCGGGCGGCGACCTGACGGATCTGTTCGAGGGCGATTATGCTTCCGGGTGGACCTTCACGCCGAGCATCTCGGTCCCGATCTTCGATTTCGGCACGCGGCGCGGTAACCTTGATGCTGCCCGCGCGAATGCCGATGCCGCGCTCGCCTCCTATGAAGGCACGATCCAGCAGGCCTTCCGCGAAGTCGCCAATGCGCTTGCCGTATCGGAGACAATCTCCAGCCGCCTGGAGGCATTGGAACAATTGGCCGATGATACGGGCGTAACGCTCTATCTCTCGCAGGAGCGGTTCAAGTCCGGGCTTGATGACTATCTCACCGTGCTCGACGCCCAGCGTGAGAACTATAACGCCCAGCAGGAGCTCATCCTCGCCAATCTGGATCGCGGCCTGAATAGTCTTGCCCTTTACCGCTCGCTGGCGGTCTGGGATGCTTCTCTGGAAGAAGCTCCCGGGGAATAAATTCGCTCACGACCCACAGGGACGAGAAAGATAATTCGACAGATATTTTGTATGTTGAAACAAAACATACAAAACCTCTGGACATGAAGGCATACTATATACGATATCCGCGAAATTCAGGTAACCTTACCCTCCGGGAGTCATGAGCATGCAGATCGGCGTTCCAAAAGAGATCAAGAACAATGAGTTCCGGGTCGGCCTTACGCCGGAGAGCGTCAGCGAGTTCACCGCGCGCGGGCACAAGGTTCTGGTGGAAACGCAAGCCGGCATGGGCATTGGCGCCACGGATGACGCGTATCGCGCCGTCGGCGCGGAGATCGCGGAGACGGCCGCAGATGTGTTCGCCACTTGCGAAATGATCATCAAGGTGAAGGAGCCGCTGGCCCCCGAACGCGCACAATTGCGCCCCGGCCAGATCCTCTTCACCTATCTCCACCTGGCTCCGGATCCGGAACAGACGCAGGATTTGATGAAATCCGGCGCAACTTGCATCGCCTACGAAACCGTGACCGACCGCACCGGCGGCCTGCCCCTGCTCAAGCCGATGAGCCAGGTTGCCGGACGCCTCGCCGTCCAGGCCGGGGCCTCGGCCCTCGAAAAGGCCAAGGGCGGGCGCGGCGTGCTTATTGGCGGCGTGCCGGGCGTCCATGCCAGCCGGGTCGTTATCATCGGCGGCGGTGTGGTCGGCTTCAACGCGGCGCAGATGGCCGTCGGCATGCATGCGGACGTCACCATCCTTGACCGGAACCCGGATGTTCTGGAACGTCTTGCCACCCATTTCGAGGCCGGCGCCAACACGGTCTATTCGACCCGCGCCACGCTGATGCAGGAAATCGCCCAGGCCGACCTCGTGATCGGCGCGGTCCTTGTCCCCGGCTCAGCAGCGCCGAAACTCATTACGCGCGAAATGCTCTCCATCATGCAGCCCGGCGCCGTGATGGTGGATGTCGCCATCGATCAGGGCGGCTGTTTCGAAACCTCACATGCGACCACGCATGATGACCCGACCTATGTGGTTGACGACATTGTCCATTACTGCGTCGCCAACATGCCGGGCGCCGTCGCGCGCACATCCACCTACGCCCTGAACAATGCCACCCTGCCCCATGCCCTGCGCATCGCGGACAAGGGCTGGAAAGACGCCCTCAGATCTGACCCGCATCTCGCAGCCGGCCTGAATGTCTGGAATGGCAAGGTGACGTGTGAAGCCGTCGCCGAAAGCCTGAATTTGGACCTGACGCCGCTGGCCGACGCACTGGCCTAGAAACTGACCCAAGCGGGGTCAGCTGCCGATCAGTTGGCTCCGCAACCCGGCGCACCCTTCAGGCAGGTCAGCCTCAAAGCTCTTGTTCCCGAACGCCGAGACCGGCTGGAACAGGCGCAAACTGTTGGTCAGGAACACCCTGTCTGCAGCCCTCAGTTCCTCGCGCGAAATCGACCGCTCAGAGACGGCCCGCTCGCCAATTCGCCCTTGCTCCAACAGCCAGTTCCGCATCACGCCCGGCAAGGCCCCATCGCTGACAGGCGGCGTGAAGATCGCCTCGCCCCTCTGCACGAACACATTCGCAACGCTTGCGCAGGCGAGATTTCCCGCCGCCGTAAAGAAGAACGCCTCCTCAAACCCGGCCGCCATTGCTGCGCGCAAGGCGGCAATATTGTCTGTATAGGACAGGGTCTTGTAGCGCGCCACGATGGATGTCGGGTTGCGCAGGATCGCGCTCTCCTGGGCCCGCACGGGTGAAGGAGGCGAACTGGCATCATAGTCCGAGACATTCGCAATCAGGGTCGGCGCAGCGACCGCCTCACCCGCAAGTCCCCGCGCGCCCGCCCCCCGTGTCACAGTGATCCGCAGCGCGCCAGACGCGCGCCCTTCAATCGCGGCGTCCATGACCTGAGCCACGGCGTCTCGTTCCAGCGCAACGCCCAGCGCCGTTGCACCCTCGACCAGCCTGTCCAGGTGCGCCGCACGCAGCACGACCTGCCCGCCCCTCACCAGCGACGTGTCAAACACGCCATCCGCGAGCAAAAGCCCCCGGTCGCGCAGGTCGAACGCTTCGGAATGCTGCGGCGAAGCAGACGGCTGTGACAGGATCATGGGGCGGTCCAGTTCTGGGCGAGGCGAACGAAATTTCCGATCAGGTCAAAGCCATGTTCGGTGAGAATGGATTCCGGATGGAACTGCACGCTGAACAGCGGCAGGGATGTGTGTGACAGCGCCATGATCTCCCCTTCCGCCGAACGCGCATCTACACGCAATTGCTCCGGCAAGGCATCAAACGTCGCGACGAGGGAATTGTACAGGCCGACATCGAACTCCGGTGGCAATCCTTCGAACAGCGCGCCGCCCTCGACATCCAGTTTCGTCGTGCGTCCATGTTTCGGGAAGGCCGACCGGACAATCTCTCCGCCAAAGACCTGCGCGATCACCTGATGCCCGAGGCAGACGCCAAGGATCGGCAGCTTGCCCGCAAAATGACGGACGGCCTCCAGGCAGATGCCGGCCTCATTTGGCGTGCACGGACCGGGTGACAGGACCAGCGCTTGCGGCGCCAGGTCGGCAATCTCGTCCAGGCTGATGCGGTCACTGTCGACCACCGACACGTTCGCGCCTTCGCAGGTCAGGTAGCGCGCAAGATTGAAGACAAAGCTGTCGCGATTGTTGAGGACGAGGATCATGTCTGCTCCCCCGCCCTGAAAAAGGAGGGGGCGATCCGCTCGGCCTTCAATTCGGACTCTGCCAGTTCGCCCACAGGGTCGGACATCAGCGTGATACCGCCGCCGGCAAGCAGCGTACTCTCTTCCGGCAGATGGTCGATCGTGCGAATGAGGATATTGAAATCCATCGCGCCATCGAAGCCGACATAGCCGATGGCGCCGCAATACGCGCCGCGCGGGCGTAGCTCCAAGGCGTCAATGATCTCCATCGCGCGCAGCTTAGGCGCGCCCGTGATTGATCCGCCGGGGAACACCGCCGCGAACAGGTCGAAGCCATCCTTGCCTTCCGCCAGATCGCCTTCAATGGTCGAGACGAGATGGTGGAGATTGGAGAAGGTCTCCAACCGGCACAGCGAGGTCACCGTGACGGAATGAGGCCAGCAAACGACCGAAAGATCATTACGCAGAAGGTCTGTGATCATGATGTTTTCAGCGCGGTCTTTTTCCGATGCCAGCAGGCCTGCCTGCGCCGCCGCATCCTCTTTCGCATCGGATTTGCGCCGTACGGTACCCTTGATCGGTTCGGCCACGACCCGGCCTTTCGCGGACGCGGAGATCAGCCGCTCAGGCGAGGCGCTGGCAAGTATGCGCCCTGCGAAATGACCAAACGCGGCAAATGGCGCAGGCGTACGCTCTCGCATCTCCAGATAATTGGAAAAGGCGCCCGCTACATCAACTGGGGCCGCGACCCAGTTCTGCGCGATATTGGCCTGATAGATGTCGCCGTCGAGAATATAATCCTGTGTGCGTTCCACGGCGGCCACATAATCGATGGCGTGATCCGGGCGCGCCCAGTCCAAGGCGGCGCCGCTCGCCGGCTTGCCGTCCTCACCGTCCAAACGGGCCAGCACCTCCGCGATCCGGGCATCTGCCAGAACATCATCTTCCTCGGCATCGGCTGATGCGAGGCCCGCGGACATGACCCATGTGCGCTGCCCTGTCAGGTCAAAGGCCAGCACGGTGTCATAGAGGTGAAACTCGGCAAGGTCAGACCGGGGCGCGTGGCGAGACTGGAACCGCTCAAGGAAAAGCGGCGCCGCATCATAGGAGACATAGCCCGCTGCGCCGCCCTGAAAGAGTGGGCCACCGGGAATGCGCTGGCGCGCCTGACCGCGAATCCAGCGCCGCACCTCGTCTGATTTGCGGGCGAATCCGTCTTCACCCGGCGTCAAAACGTCCGCCGACACACGCAAGGTCGCAACCGGCGCGATGCAGAGATACGACCAGCGCGAGGACGGATGGTCCGGATCGGCACTGTCCAGCCACAGCGTGCCCGGCGCAGCATGGAACACGGTCGCGGCGCCGACGGGATCACATGTATCTAAAAGGGCGTAGCGCATTCAGGGCCTGATCTGGAAACGAATAGGTCTTGGCTAGATCAATAGAGCCGGACGCGCAAAAGACACGCCCGGATCGCAGTCACTGCTCCTGCCCGCGCCGCCTGTTCGAGCAGGCAGACAGGCAATGTCAGCCACTCATTGAGAATGACTTGCAAGAGCGCAAGAGCCCATGCTAGGAGGCGAAACCTCCACCAGACTGCGCCGGACAGATTCGCGCGTGACCCAGCAAGCGGGCCCGACCGTATGAGCCTCTCCCAGACTGCCAGCGCCAAACGCGCGTCCTTCAAGATGTTCGTCAAGCGGCAGGTCCGGACGGTGCACTGGATGTCCGGTGCGCTGAGCCTTGTGGGGATGATGCTGTTTGCGGCGACGGGGATCACGCTCAACCATGCGCGCGACCTGACCGCGACCCCGAAGATTGTCGAAGGCGAGATCATCCTGCCTGCAGACATGACCGCACTTCTCACTGATCCTGTAGACACTGGCTCTGATCCCAGCCTGCCCCCAGCCATCGCGAAACACCTCAAATCCGAAACGGGCTTTGATGCCGCCGGCCAGCCCGCCGAATGGACCGATTTCGATGTCTATGTCAGCCTGCCACGCCCCGGAGGGGATGCCTGGATCAGCATTGACCGCGAGACAGGTGAAGTCCTGTTCGAGAAGACCAGCCGCGGCGCCGTCGCCTATCTGAACGATCTTCACAAGGGCCGGAATACCGGGTTCGTCTGGTCGCTGTTCCTCGACCTGTTTGCGCTTGCCGCCATCCTGTTCTGCGGATCGGGCCTGTGGCTCCTGCAGATGCATTCCGCGCGGCGCCCCAGCACATGGCCGCTGACAATTGCGGGCTTCGCCTTGCCCATCCTGCTTCTCCTCCTTTTCACCCACGCCTGAGGTATTTCTATGCGCGCCACCATCACGCTTGCCGGCATGGCTCTGCTCACCAGCCCCGCCATCGCCGAGACCCTGGACATCGAGATCGGCATCCCCCGGCTGGACGTGGCCGAATATCACCGCCCTTATGTCGCCACCTGGATTGCCCGGCCTGACAATTCCGTCGCGGCCAATCTTGCGGTCTGGTACCAGCAGGAACGCCGCGGCGAAGACGAGGGCGAAACCTGGCTCAAGGATCTGCGCCAATGGTGGCGCCGTACAGGTCGCCAGCTGGACCTCCCGATTGATGGCGTCTCCGGCGCGACCCGCGCGCCCGGCACGCACACGATCAGCCTCGACACCGAAACCTCCGGCCTGAAGGATCTTGAGCCCGGCGACTATGTCCTGAACATTGAAGCCGTGCGCGAAGTCGGCGGCCGTGAGATGGTTCAGATTCCGTTCTCCTGGCCGGCCGCGACCGATATACCGCTGTCCGTCTCAGGCGAAACCGAGCTCGGCGACATCACCCTCAACATCACACAGGACGAATAGGCCAGTTCCGCCTGCCATTTTCCAAGGAGATACGACCATGAAACATCTTGCCGTCAAATTCCTCGCCGCCAGCACCGCCCTGTTCGCAATTGCGGGCACGGCCAGCGCCCACCGCGCCTGGATCCTGCCATCGACCTTCACCTTCTCCGGTGACGAACAATGGGTCACGGTCGATGCCGCGATCTCGAACGATCTGTTCTTCCCGAACCATCACGCCATCGATCCGGCCTCGATCCTCGTCACCGCGCCCGATGGCCGCGCCGTGGAGATTGAAAACGCCATGCGCGGCGAAATCCGCTCGATGTTCGATTTCAAGATGGACCAGCAGGGCACCTACCGCATCTCCACCGCAGGCGGTGTCTCCTATTTCGCCGGCTGGACCGAGAATGGCGAGCGCAAGCGCTGGCGCGGGTCGCTGGAGCAACTGAAAGCAGACGGCATCGACCAGAAGCCGGGCGTCGAAGTTTCCCAGGCCCAGCGCAGCAATGAATCCTTCGTTACGCTCGGCGCTCCGACCACAGACGTCTTCGCCGCCACTGGCAGCGGTCTGGAACTGAGCCCGGTCACCCACCCCAACGACATCTTTGCCGGCGAGGCTGCCAGCTTCAGACTGCTGCTGGATGGCACGCCTGCCGAAGGCGTCGAAGTGACCATCGTTCCCGGCAATGACCGCTACCGCGATGACCCGGCCGAAACCAAGGTCACGACGGACCCCGCAGGCCTCATCACCTTTACACCTGACCGGGCCGGCCCCTACTGGCTGACCGCCTCCTCCGAGGGCACGATCGACGTCGATGGCGCGCCGATGTCCCAGCGCCTGTCCTATACGATGACATTCGAAGCCCTGCCCTTCTAGGCATGATCCATCTGGTCATCCCGCAGGATCCGGAAGACGACCAGTTCCGCCCCTCCCTGTCAGGTCACCAGCTGTTCCGGCTGAGTGGCCAGACCATGGGGACGGACTGGTCCCTGTCGTATTTTGCGCCGGATGACCGGACCATGGACGACATCCGTCAGGGCGTCGAAGCGGTTTTCTCTGACATCATTTCCCAGATGAGCACATGGGAGGCTGGCTCGGTCATCAGCCGGTTCAATCGCCTGCCTGTCGGCTCCGGCATGGAACTGCCTGAAACATTCTGCGACACCCTGAAGCTTGCCCAGGATGTTGCGCACGCCACCGAAGGCGCCTTTAACCCCTGCCTCGGCACGGACATCATCCGCGCCGGCTTCGGCCCGGATGTGAGCCTCGAAGACACTCTGCCGGACACGCATAGCGCGTGGCGCGACCTCTCCCTGACCGGCAATCTGCTGATCCGCCACGCGCCGTTCCAGCTCGACCTGTCCGGCATCGCCAAGGGATATGCCGTCGACCTCATGGCCGACGCGGTCCAGGGGATGGGCATTTCCCGGTTCCTCGCGGAGATCGGCGGCGAGTACAAGGCATATGGCGTGAAGCCGGACGGGCTGCCCTGGTGGGTCGATCTAGACCCCACCTATGGCGCCGAGGATCGCTGGCGGCTGGCCCTGTCAAACTTCTCCGTGGCGACCTCCGGCAACACCCAGCGGTTCCGCATGGAGCATGGCGCCCGAATCTCCCACATCCTGACCCAAGCCGCCCCGGATGAGGGCGCAGACCTTGCCAGTGTCAGCGTACTGCACCCGGAGTGCGGGACGGCAGATGCCTGGGCGACCGGCCTCTTCGCCGCCGGTGCCACGCGCGGCCTCGCGCTGGCGAATTCCCACAGGATCGCCGCCCTGTTCCAGTTCCATAATGGTCCGGCCATCCCGACCGATCCCCTGCGGCCGATGCTTCATTGATGGCAACAAGGTCACACATGAGCACGAACCTCGACCGACCCTGAGAATAAGTCTCAAAATCACTTGCGTCTGCGGGATTTTGCAATTAGGTCGCAATCGCATCCCTCGCTCACCAAAGGAAACAATTTATGGAATTTTCCAGTTCCGAACCGCATGGGCGCCCGTTCAGCCTCCTGTTGACAGGTACGGCCCTTGGCCTTGCCATGTTGCCCCTGACCGCGCACGCCCAAACCGAAACGCCAGCGAAGGACTCCGACCCGGTCGAAGTGGGCACAGTTGCCATTGACGCCGACGCGCCGGACTACACCGCTGAACCCAATTCCCCGAAATACACAGCGCCGCTGATCGACACGCCGCGCTCGGTGACCGTCGTGACCCAGGAAGTACTGGAAGACACCGCCGCCACCTCGCTCGTCGACGCGCTGCGCACCGTGCCCGGCATCACCATGGCCATGGGCGAAGGCGGCCAGCCTTTTGCCGACCGTCCGTTCATTCGCGGCTATGAATCCACCAGCGGCATCATGGTCGATGGGGTGCGCGATGCATCCTCCCAGTCCCGTGACACATTCAATCTCGAACAGATCGAAGTCTCCCGCGGCGCCAACGGCACGATGGCCGGACGCGGCGCGCCGGGCGGCAGCCTGAACCTGGTGACCAAGACCGCCAAGGCTGACGATTTCGTCGCCGGCTCGGCCGCCATCGGTAATGCCGACTACAAGCGCGCCACGGTCGACGTCAACGAAGCTGTCTCCGAGCAGGTCGCCTTCCGCGTCAACGCCATGTGGCAGGACGCTGAAGTGCCGGGCCGGGACGCCGTCTACGACAATCGCTGGGGCATTGCCCCGACCATCACCTTCGGCCTGAATGCGCCAACCCAGGTGACGGCCAGCCTCTCCCACTATGAGAGCGACGGCCTGATGGATTACGGCCACCCGCTGGACACCGTCACCGGCGAGCCGGTCACCGGCATCGACCCGGACAATTTCTATGGTCTCGTCAATCGCGACTTCCACGACACGGAAGTCGATTCCGGCCAGTTGGAATTCCGCAACAACCTCAATGACTATGTGACCATCCGAAACCTGACGCGGCTCAGCCGGTCGAAGAACGACTACATTGCGACCAACCCGGATGACAGCCAGGGCAACGTCGCTAACGGCCTCGTCTATCGCAATACCAAGAGCAGCAACTCGGTCACCGACTCCATCGTCAACCAGACCGATATTCAGGCCTTCTTCACTTCCGGCGGTATCCAGCACTCGCTGTCCACCGGCCTGGAACTCGGCCATGAAGAGACTGAGCGGGCGACCTATTCCGTCAGCCTCCTGACTCCGGAAGGTGAGTCCATTCCGCGAGGTGGATGTGACCTGGTCGGCGCAGGCGCCATCAGCGGCTACAATTGCGTTGATCTCTATAATCCGAACCCGAACGATCCATGGACCGGCGACATCTCGTTGAATGATCCGACGGAAACCCAGGTCGATACGGCCGGGCTCTACCTGTTCGACACGCTGACCTTCAATGACCAGTGGATCCTGAACCTGGGCGTTCGCGCAGATGATTTCAGCACGAAGACGTCGACCGGCCTGTCCAATCACGACACGATCTTCAGCTATCAGGCGGGCCTGGTTTACAAGCCTGTCTCCAATACCAGCATCTATGCGTCCATCGGCACCTCTGCGAGCCCGTCCGGCGTGACGGCAGGCGACGGCAACGACAATCTCTCCACAACCGAGGAAGATCTGAAGCCGGAGAAGAACGCGAACTATGAGCTTGGCGTGAAATGGGAGCCGGCTGGCCGGAACCTGGCGCTGACCGCGGCCATCTTCCGCAACGAGATCACGGATGGCCACGTCGCCGTTGAAGCGGGCCGCGGCGCCGCGCAACAGGCCGTCGGCGAACAGCGTGTGGACGGTATCGAACTCAGCGCGACCGGTAATATCACCGAAGCGTGGAGCATATTTGCCGGCTACAGCTACATGGATTCCGAAATCGTCGATGCCGGCCCGGTGAATACCGACCAGGTAGGCAACCAGTTGCCGAACACGCCGGAGCACAGCGCCAGCCTCTGGACCACCTATGATGTCATGCCGAAGCTGACCATTGGCGGCGGCGCCACCTGCATGTCCGAGCGCTATGGCAACACGGCGAACAGCAAGAGCGTCGAGGGCTACTGCAAGTATGATGCGATGGCGTCCTATGTCATCAACGACAACATCGACGCTCAGCTCAACATCAACAATCTCAGCGATGAGCGTTACTATGAGCGGGTCTATACTACGCACATGGCAACCATCGCGACGGGCCGCGCCATCATCGGCAGCCTGAAATTCAAATACTGATCCCATCAGAGGGCCGCGAAGACGATCCGCGGCCCTCATCCCCCTGCAAACCTCCGAGGCAATCGCCATGCTGGTCCGAATACCCAATGTCCTGTCCAAATCTGCTGTCGCCGAGATGCGGCAGTTGATCGATTCCGGGACCTGGCTGGACGGCAATGTCACCTCAGGCGCCCAAGCCGCCAAAGCCAAGCAGAATGCCCAGCTGGACGATACCAGCCCGGCATGTCGCGAGGCTGGCAACCGCATCCTCGATGCGCTGCAGAGCAATCCCACCTTCATTTCTGCGGCCCTACCGCAGAAGGTCTATCCGCCGCTGTTCAACCGGTATGAAGGCGGTCAGAATTTCGGCAACCATGTCGACAATGCCATTCGTCCTGTCCGGGGCAGTGATTTCCGTATCCGGACAGACTTGTCCTGCACGCTGTTCCTCGCGGAACCGGACACGTATGATGGCGGTGAACTGGTCATCGACGATACTTATGGCTCCCACACGGTGAAACTTCCCGCCGGCGACATGATCCTGTATCCGTCCAGCAGCCTGCACCGGGTGACGCCCGTGACGCGGGGCGCGCGCGTTGCTTCCTTCTTCTGGCTGCAAAGCATGGTGCGCGATGAAGGCCAGCGAACCCTCCTGTTCGAACTCGACAGCTCCATCCAGTCGCTCAATGCCACCAATCCCGAGCATGAATCGGTCGTGCGCCTGACCGGCATCTATCACAATCTCATCCGTCGTTGGGCCGACGCCTGATCGCCCTTCACGCCCCTCCACAAGGCACATCCTCATGGACCAGACACTTCCTCCTTCCGCCTCATCGGAAACACTCGACGGCCCCCTGGGCCTGGTGCTGGCCGGTGGCCCGGTCGTCTGGCTGCTGATCGGCCTGTCGGTCATCGCCGTTACGATCATCATCTACAAGCTGATCCAGTTCGGCCTGATGGGATTGGGCCGCGCCACGAAAGTGGAAATGGCTGTGAAGCTGTACCGCGAAGACCGCCGCCGCGAGGCACTTGCCGCCGTCCAGGGCGCGAAGGATCCGGCGTCCATCACCGTCGCCACCGCCATTCGCGGCAGCCTGCGCAGCGATGTCAGCGAGGCCGCCGTACGCGAGGAAGTGGAGCGCGTCGCCACGGACGAACTCGGCAATCTGCGATCCCATATCGGCCTGCTCGAACTGATCGGCTCCCTGTCGCCCCTGCTGGGCCTGCTCGGCACGGTGCTCGGCATGATTCAGGCTTTCCGCGCCATGGAAGCGGCGGGCCGCAATGTCGATCCCTCCATCCTCTCCGGGGGCATCTGGGCCGCGCTGCTGACCACGGCCGCCGGCCTGATCGTGGCCATCCCGGTCGTCGCCATCGCCAGCTGGTTCGACCGCAGCATTCTCAAGATCGCCCACACCACTGAAGACGCCGTCACCCGCATCTTCACGCCCGACCTGACCCGCTGGACCGAAGGCTCCGCCGATGAACTTCGCGCAGCAAACGCGTAAGCCCTCTGCCGCAAAGATTGGCCTGACACCGCTCATCGATGTGGTGTTCATCCTGCTATTGTTCTTTATGCTGACGTCGACCTTCTCACAGCGCAAGACTCTGGACCTCGCGGTCCCGGCCACAGCGGCCGATCTCACGCCCGTGGATGAACCTGTCATTCTGGAATTGAAGGCGGCTGGCCTGTTCCATGAGGATACGCCCCTTGCCCTTCAGGACATCCACACCAGGCTTGAGGCCCGGCTCGCCAAGGGCGACCCGGTCGTCATCAAGGTCGCGCCTGGCGTGCCATTGGAAACCAGCGTTGCGGTCATGGATGCGCTGAAGGCGTCGAATGCGCGCGCAATTGTCCTGCAAGGGCTGGAGACGGCCTCGTGAAACTGACCTCCCGTCCCCAGCCCTCTGAACTCGCCAATATTGATGACCGGATCATGCCGCTCATCAATATCGTGTTCCTGCTGCTCATCTTCTTTCTCGTCGCAGGCGTTATCAAGGAAGTCGAGCCGCTGGAAGTGGAGCCGCCCGCCTCAACGGCGGACGTGGAGGCTACGCCCGCCGATCTCACCCTCTATATCTCTCCCGAAGGACGCATCGCGCTGGGCGACCAGATCCTGCCGGCTGACACTGCGCAGGCCGAGCTCGGCGCCGCCGTGTCCGCCGACCCGGACCAGTCCATCCGCCTCATCGCCGACCAGGGCGTCGAGACGGTGAAGGTGATCGAAATCCTCGACACGCTGCGCGCCTCTGGCGCCACACGGGTGAAGCTCGTCACCCGCTCAGAGGCCGCGCGATGAACACCAACGCGATCCTCTGGCCCACCGCCTTTGTCTGCGCCTTCGGCCTGCATGCGCTCGGCCTGTCGGCCCTGAATTTCGAGTCCACTTCTGTGGCAGTCCCGACCGAAACGGAACGCGAAATCATCCTCGCTCCCTTAGGCTCGCTCGACGGCGCACTGACCCCCACCCAGGCGCCTGCCGAACCCGAACCACCCGCGCCGCCACCCCCGCGCAAACCGAAGCCGAAGCCCGCGCCCAAGACGCCTCCTCCGCCTCCGCCCCGCATCGTCCAGCCCGATCCCGCGCGCGTCGTGATTGCGGAAACGCCGGAGCCTGTGAGCCCGCCTGCGACAGATGCGAACGCAGATGAAACACCGCGAAACGTTATGAAACGGACTGAAACACAAAGAACAGCCTCGGCAGCCGGTGGCGGACACGCGGCAAGCAGACGCGACGCGCCAGCCCCGTTCGGGCTGCCCTCGGGCGTGGAAAAGAGCCAGGCCCAATATGCCGGCCTCATCCAGGCCTGGTTGCTGAAGCACAAGCGCTATCCCCACCCGGCACGCGCTCGCCGCCAGCAGGGCGTCGTGAAGGTCTGGTTCCAGATCGATCCGGCCGGTCACATCCTTGAGCAGCGGATTGAGACCAGTTCCGGCCATGCCCTGCTCGACAAGGCGACACTGAACCTGCTCCGCGCGGCCTCGCCCCTGCCACCGCCGCCTGCGGAGCTGCACGCCACGGACCTGACGTTCACGGTACCGATCGACTATTCCCTGAACTAGAGCCTGACGTCAGGCGACGGAACCGGCTGGATATCCGTCGGACGAAAGGTCGAGATCGCCCTTGCCACGAACGCCGCACCTGTCACCAGCAAGCCAATGGAAATAACCATTGCATAGGCATTGCTCCAGTTCACATCCCCTTCAATCAGCTGCATCAGCGGCGCCAGGAGCAAGGCGACCCCGAACACCATTCGGAAGGCCCGGCCCGCCGAAGCCGCGCTCATCCACATGGTCGCTGCGCCTGCAAACGCAACAGATCCCAGCCAGTAGAGCGCGATCAACCAAGGCCCGCTGACGCCGAACAGGCTGACACTCAGCGTGATCGGGAACATGGCCACACTGCCCCAGACCCATCCGCTCCACATGGCTTCAAGACGCGGGGCGGCACGTCCCTTTTCGCGGCGCTTGAGGAAATAGATGTTCAACCCGCTCGCAATGATGATGCAGAGCATGATGCCGAGGATAAAGTAGATCGACTTCATCACCGCGCCGCCGAAATCCCCGAAGTGCAATCGGTACATCGACATGGCGATCTGCTGGCCAACCGGCCCGTCCGAATTGTGCCCCGTGGCCAGCAATTCACCATCGGTCGAATAGGTATAGGTCTCGCCATAGATCAGGCGATCAGTTTCGTCGCCATAGATTTGGATATGCTGGCTCTTCGTGCCGGGTTCATGGACGATCACGATGAACGCGTTTGCATCCGGCACGTCGCGGTCCAGATGGATGAGCGCCGTATCCACCCCGGTCAGCGGCGCCGGTGTGGCATCCGCTTCAATGACTTCGCCGCCAAAGATCGCTTCGCTGAGCTGTTTGGTGTCGCCCCCATAATTGGTCTGCGCGAAGACGAAGGCCACAACCCCGAACAGGCCGATCATCGCGCCTGTCCCGGCCACGGCAATCAGGAAGGGCGCAGTCCAGACGCTGAGACGATTATGAAGGTCCGCCTGCGCCAGCCGGGCCTGCCCCGTGCGGCGGAACCGGAATGCATCCCGGAAGATGCGCGGATGGGCAAGCAAGCCCGAAATAGCCATCGACACCAGCATGACACCGAAAATGGCGACGATGATGATCCCGAGACTGTGCGGCAGTGTCAGATAATAATGGAGTTCGATCAGGAAATCATTCCACGGGGCTTCAAGCGTGCTGGCAATCTCCCCGGTCTCGCTCATCACGAACATGCCATTGTCGCCGCCGGCCACAAAACGAGGCCAGTTGTCACGCGGCGGATACATATAGATGTGAGTCGTCTCAGCGTCCCGTTTCAGAATGTCTGCGGCCGTGGCCTGCATCACCGCTGGCGAGACCTCCTGAACCGTCGGTGTGCCCGCCTGTTCCCACCATTCCAGTTCATCCTCGAAAACGGCGATCGTGCCGCTGACGCAGATGACGAACAGCAAGGCACTGATCACCAGCCCCATGACGGAATGCGCGGAAAGCGCGGAATCTACCCGTTCGCTGGAAGATTTTGGCCAGAGGGATTTTGCCATTGGGGATGCCTCGACTGGCTAGATGAATGCGGCGCAGAGCACGACCGCCAAGGCGGCCGCCGCATACAGGGTGCGGCGCAGTTTACGTTTTTCCATGAGTAGCAGCGTACTCAGCAATGCCCAGAGAAACAGGCTGATGATGAAAGCTGTCACGGCAGCATTGGTCGGACTGCCCGTATCCGGGGCGGTGGCGCGCAAAATGGCTCCGCCTGCATAGATCGAAATCGCGCCTGCGATGGGTCCGGCCAGGAGGAAAGTCCAGATGCCGGAGGCAATACCGCCCGTCCGCTGCAAGGCGGACCGGGGCGCCCCGGCGGGCGCGTCCCGTTCGCGAAGGGGGGCCTGAAGGCCATTGGTTCCCAAAAGCCCGGGCACGGTGATCGCGCCCGCTACGACCAGCATCAGGAGCGAGGCAATTTGCGCCACGCCCCGATCCAGATTGACCATGAACCAGACGACAAGGCTCGCCACCACCAGCGCCCATCCGAGCGCCAGCAAGCCCGGCCGCCCGGGCTTGCGCCATACGGTGAAGAGCAGCGCAAGACCGGAAACCCCTCCGAGGACGGCAAGGATTGCCAATAGATAGTCCGTTGCGGTCATCCAGGCCTGCCTTAGAATTTATAGCGAAGGCTGGCCACGACCGTCCGGCGCTGGCCGGGGAAGCAATCGCCCCGCGTCAGGCAGCCCGTGAGGTATTCCTCATCGGTCAAATTGCGGGCATTCACCTGGAAGTCCCAGGTCTCCCACTCATAGCCGACCATCAAATCGCCGAGCGTGTAGTCCGGCGTCACATAGCGAAGGGTCCCGTTCTCGGAAACCGTCTCGCCAACATAGCGAATACCCGCGCCCGTCTTGAACCCCGACCAGCGACCTTCCGGTCGCCAGCTGGCCCATAGAGACGCCTGCGTTTCCGGAGCAGCGGCCAGTTGGAATCCGTTCGGGTCTTCAGCATCCAGCGTTGAGATCGCTGCCTGGAGATAGACTTCCTCGAGCTGGACATGGCTCTCGAATTCAAAGCCCTTCAGCTTGCCCACGCCTTCCTGTTGGGACGCCGCACCTGGCAGGGAATTCGGATTGTCCAGATTGGAAATCTCGATGTCGAAATAGTTGATCGTGATGAGCCCCGGGAAGGCACGCGGCTCATACTTCACGCCCACTTCATACTGTGTGGCTTCCTGCGGTTTGAGCGGGTTGCCTGTGGTCGTATCCGTCCCGACGACCGTCTCGAAAGATTCCGAATAGCTGGCATAGGGCGCGAAGCCATTGTCGAACCGGTAGAGCACGCCCACGCTGGTTGAGATCGCGTCATCATCCTGAACGGCAGTCCCGCTGTCATTTTCGACATTGTCGCTGCGGACGCCCAGCGTGAAGCGCCAGTTCTCGTAAGAAATCTGGTCGGAGACATAGATGCCGAGATCCTGCACGGTGGAGGCAGGCGTGTCGCTGTAGATTGCGTCGAACGTCGCCTGATCGGGATAGTTGCCATAGACCGGATTGGCGAGATCCAGAACGTAGCGGAAATCGCCTGCCAGAACGCCACCCCCGAAATAATAGGCGGAATCACTGTCCGTCTCGACATCCTGGTATTGGAGGCCGGCAAGGACATGGTGGTCAAAATCTCCGGTGGAGAATTCCGCGCGCAGGCGCAGATCGCCCGCCAACTGGTCGAACGTGTTGTCACCCTGATAGAAGGTCCGCGGAACAGTCGTATCGGTGAACGTCAGTCCCTGCAGGTCTGCTGCAGCCTGCAAGGCAGGGGTCGCCTCCAGAATCTGGTTCAAATAGCGCGGGCCATAGAAGACCGGCCAGGCCTGATGATAGTCAGCTTCGCCTGACCGCCAGAGCGCCGTTCCCTCAAGCTTGAACACATCATTGATACGGTGCTCGCCCAGCAAGGTAACCTGTTGCGAGTCCGTGTTGTAGCGATTGAAGCCCGGCTCACCGGCATATACATTTGTGTCGAGGTATTCGCCGGTGACGCTGTGCGGGGTCAAGGTGCCGTCCACAGGAATGAATTGCGCGGCCGCATCGCTGTCCGTGTCCTGAAGGAGCCCAATAACCGTGAACCTGGTGTCCGGGGTTGGCAGCCAGCTGAGCGAGGGCATCAGGACAGACGTCGTTTCATCCACCTGGTCAATCTGCGTTCCCGTATCCCGGTAGAGGGCGACCATCCGATAGAGCAGCTTTCCCTCAGAGCCCGCAATCGGTCCGGTCACATCGCCCGCAATCTGGTAGTGATCATAATTGCCGACCTGCGCCGCAATCTCCCCGCCAAATTCCTCAAGCGGCGCCTTGGACACATAGTTGACGATACCGCCCGGCGAGCCCTGACCGTAGAGCACCGAAGCAGGCCCCTTGAGCACTTCGACCTGCTCGATTGTGTACACATCGGCGCGGGTGGAATTGTAGCTGCCGAAGAGTTCCTGGATAGAGTCGCGATAGCGCGGGATGCTGAGTCCCCGGGAGAACGGGAAGTCGCCGCGCGTGGAGAACCCATAGGGTTCGGCGGTCACGCCCGCCACATAGGTCAGCGTTTCGGCCAGTTTCAACGCGCCCTTGTCGATGAACATGTCGGAGGTTTCAACCGACAGCGACCGCGCCGTCTCGACAATCGGGGTTTCCGTCTTGGTCGCGCCGAACGAGCCCGTTGTGCCCGTGACAATAACGGTTTCCTGACGACTCTCTTCGGGGTCGCCTTCACCGGAAGACTGCGCCCAGGCCGGAGCGGCGCATGCCAAACCCATAACAAGCGCAATCGTACTGACAGCGCTGATCCGCGATACGTCCATTTCTATGACCCCTGAATTGGCAGTTTTTGAGAATGTGTCTCAATATTAATTGCCGACTAGGGGAAATGCCATTGCAAGTCAATCGCAATTCGGTCCGCTTTCCAGCTGACCTTGCAACAGTGTGGTCGGGCCATCACAGAAGAGAGCGCACACCCAATGGATGTGCGCTCTCAATGGGATACACGTCTCGGAAGTGAGCGAGACTTACTCGGCCGGGATGGCCGTCTCGAGCGTGGTGGAAAGCGCCTTGCGGAAGCCGATCTGGGCATTCAGCACGTCAAAGCTCAGCGCCATCTGACCTTCGCCGGTCTTGGTGCGCACCGTGATCGGCGTCTCCGCATTCCGCTTCACCATCAGAACATCGCCGGTATTCTGGAACGTCTCTTCACTCTGGTTGAGCAAGGTGAAGTTCACAGGACACGTATTCACGATGGTCGCCGAAATCACCGTGTAATTACGCTGGGCCGGCTGCGCTTCAAGCGACAGGCAGGCATCGACGACCGCCTTCACATTCTCTTCCCGGCCCAGCAGATCATCATAGGACCAGGCCACCGTGCGGCCATCGAACAGGGCCTGCTTGAACGCCGCCTGGCTGGCATCCTTGGCAAGGACCAGCGTCATCGGACGGTGCCCGCCGGTGCCGGCATCATGCGTCCAGTCAACAAGGCCGTGAATGTCAGAGGTTCCGAGCACGGTGAGATTGTTGTCGAGCGCAATCTGGAGCGCGTGTTCCGAATGGCCGTCCAGCGTGCCGTTGGCTACTTCGACGCCCTGCAACAGGCCCTCTGCGATCAGTTCCTTGTGATAAGAACTCAGGCGCGCGATCCCGTCCGGCATGTGGGGCAACCAGTTGGGATGGTTCAGGAACACGAAGGCCCCTTGCGCTTTCGCGGCTTCCATCGCCTGCTTCGGCTCTTCCACCAGCAGGGCGTTTGCATCATCCAGGAAGATCGCATTGATGTGGCCATAGGGCTGGTCATGGGTCACTTCGGCGCCATTGATGACCATCAGGTCGAACTCGGAACTGGCGCGCACTTCCTCCGCCACTTCATAGGACCGATTGCGATCCGGGTGGGGCATGTCGGCCTTGTGGGGCTGGTGTTCGAGGTGCTCGGTCACCGCCAGCACCTGCAGGCCATCCAGATGGGCTTCCTTGACCCGGATCGACGGCCAGACTTCTCCGTCGGAAAACACCGAATGGGTGTGCAAGTCAGCGGCCAGCACGACGCTGCCGTCGGCAGTGTCGGGAAACTCGACCGCGCGCTCATGCGCGGTGGCTGTGGTACCGGCGATCATGGCCGTCAGGCCCATGCATAGGAAACTGAATCTCATGTCTCTCTTCCTTGTGTAGGCGTCTGTTTAATCACGGCTGCATCTCACCTCCGTGACACTTGGTAAGGGGTGGCTGCCGACGTGGGGACAAACGCCGGCAGCCTGTAATCATCCAAACGGGGCAGCCCGGTCCCGTCTGCACGGGACCGGGCCATTGGATGACTAGAAGGAGTACTCGTACTGGATCCAGAAGGAGCGCGGCTTCCCGTTCCAGCCATACTGGCGGTAATAGGCGCTGTCGTTCGGACCAACTTCCCCGCGAACCACGGCGCGGTCACGGCTGTAGCCTGAGCCCCCGGAGGCGCGCTCGTAATACTCTTCGTCGAGAAGATTCACACCGCGAATGAGGAAGCGGTGCTGTTTCTCATCGCCAAGGAAGTACTGGACCGAACCGTTCAGGACAAAATAGTCCCCAAAGTTCAGGTCTTCGACGACGCGGTTGCCGTCCTCATCTACCATACGGGCGAGGCTGGTGCCGGCATAGGCCCATTCCGGCCCCTGCCAACGCGGGTTCAGGGCGAACACCCAGCGATCCGTCGGTGTGTAGGTGACGAGCCCGGACAGTGTCCATTCAGGGCGTTCTGAGGACTGACGGTATTCCGAACCTCCGGCATGACCCGGCACGACAAAGCCCAGATCGGTGGTAGTGCCGTCAAGACGGGCCATCGCACCAAAGACCGGGTTCGGCTCCAGGGATTCCATGTCCGTGAAGCTGAAGTCCGCTTGCCATTTGTCGAAGTCGAACGCGACATCCAGGGTGATCCCTTCGATATCCTGTTGGGCCACCGCGTTCACGGCAACCGACTCGTCCGGATCGTTCAGGCCCGCTGCGGCGGTTGCGCAGAAATCGTTCGGCGGAACGATGTTCTGGCGATTGCGCTCGATGGCAGTGGTGTCATTGGTCAGATTATTGAAGAGCGGGTTGGCGATATCGTTTGCGTATTCATAGCAGACCGCACCAATTGCCCGGCTTGAGAACAAATTCTTGATCTCGGTTTCGAAGTACCCGATTTCGACATTGTAGGTTCCGCCGAAGATGTCACCATCAATACCTGCACCGACATTGAAAGCGCTGACTTCCTGTGGCTGGAGGCCGGGATTGATGTTCGCACCGGAGCCGAAAGCGCCGATTTCATCAATTTTCGGAAGGCTGTAGGATGTACCGCCCGAGCCGCGCGCATAAAGACCGTAGCCGAAATCCTGACGCAGGCCGACTTTCCAGATCGACTGGTCATCGAAATTGTCGTTGAAATCCTGGCGGGCCGCGAACGAGCCGCTGAACCCGTCAAGAACCGGCAGGGAGAGCCGAAGATCCCCATAGATGCCGGTGCTCGACAGCGTTACATCCTTGACCCCGAAGGATGCGTCGGAATTATCCGTGTAGGTTGTATTTTGCAGACCGGCGACAAGCTCGACATACTCGTTGACCGTATAAGTGGCCCGCGCATTCAAACCGTAATCCACATACCCGGATTCCCGCTGGTCGGTCGTGCCGAAGCCCTTGGTCAGGCCACCATCTCCGAAGCTCGCCGTAGATTGCACGACATAGCCGATAGGCGCGCCAATCGGGAACGGATTCTGTTGCGTGCCATAAGGCTGGCCGTAGAACGGGCTATCCGGGTCCTGGTTGATGTAGAACGAGCTGCCGCCATTCCAGCTATCATCCGATGCGCTGCCGGTGCTGCCGACCGGATTGGTCACACACCCTGCGGCGAGACCGGAAATACCTGCTGCGAAGCTTTCGAATTCAGAGGCGGTGGAAAAGCCGGAAATCCCCTGCCCTTCGGCAATCGCCTGGATGTCCGCTGGCAGGTCCGACAGGCGCGGAATCTGGCAGATCTGGGCGTCGATCTCATTGTTTTTGAGTTGGGGATCCTGGTAATGCGCTTCGAAATTGAACTTCAGCTTGTCATTGAAGCGATGTTTGAATTCGGCCGTGTAGATCGGGAATTCGGTGAAGTTCGGCTGGAAGACTGTGCTTTGCGGGAACGAGTCACGAAAATCGATCGTCGTATAGGACGCGCCCAGCAGCAATTCGGTTTCCGGGGCAATATCCCAGAGATACTTCATGCCCAGGCTGTTGAAGCTGTACGGGAATTCGTGCCGTCCGCCGAGCGCCAGCACATTGTCACCATAGGCTGCTTCATCGAACAGTTCGTGGGCGTCTGTTTCATAGGAGCGCCCATAGACCAGGATGGAATGCTTGCCCGCCTTGTCCAGCGGGAAGGACATGTTGCCATAGATCTCACGGGTCTTGAACGAGCCGGTATAAACACCGAACTGGCCTTTTTGCGTGCCATCGGGCCGCTTCGTCTTCACGCTCACGACACCCAGGCCGCCATTCGATCCGAAATACAGGCTGTTGCCGCCGCGATAGACTTCGACGCCTTCGATCATGCGGGGATCAATGGCCGTTGCCGGCCAGAGGTCTTCCAGAGGGGATGACCGGTCGAAGAAGGGCACGCCATCCACGAGCAACAAGGTGTCGCGGTCGGTGCCGCCATCGATCCGGATCGTGAACTCGCCCTCATCCGGCGAATAGCCGATATTGGCTCCCCGGATCAGGCCGGAAGCCAGTTCGCCAAAGTTCGTGAAACCGCCCGTCTCGATCTCGTCCGAACTGATCAACTGCACCTGCGTGCCGTATTCGGCAAAGTCCACGGCGATGTCGGATGCGGATGCATCGACCGTCTGGCCCTCAACCCGGATGGTCTCCATGCGGCGGGAATCATCCCGGTCATCAGCCTGTTGCGCCAGCACCGCCGGAACAGCCGCAGTCGCCATCAGGATGCTCAAACCGAATCTCAAACTTCTGTTCTTATCAAGTCTCATCGCTGGTCTCTCCATCTAACCCCAACGCCCGCCAACCATCAGCAGGCTGTGGCGCAGCGCGAACGACGCCGCTTGCCACGAGGCTGCTCTAGAGGCTCAACACGACACTTCGATGAAGATTAAGAAAACATTGTATGAATGATATTTACTTCGATGCCGATTTGTAATTGAGGAATTCTCAATGACAGATTGTTTTTCATCGGAGTGAAATATGGCCTACGAGTTCCCAGCCTCGCGTTCGGAAGATATTGCCAACCTGGCCCGGACGGCCTCGGGCTTTCTCGTGGACTGGGATGGGTGCTGCGCGCTCGGCAACACGCTCGTCCCCGCAGCTGCGGATTTCCTGCGCGCCAACCAAAAGCGCACCGCCATCGTTTCAAACAACTCCACATGCACACCGGAAGACTTTCTGGAAATACTGGCATGCAATGAAATTCAACTGGATCGCAACCAGATCGTCCTGGCGGGCATGGAAGCGCTCAAGCGCGCCACGGATTTTACCGGGGCGAAAGTGATGGTCCTCGGCGATCCGCATATGCGCGGGGCCGCCAAGAAGATGGGGCTCGACCTCACCCAGGAAGACGCCGACGTCATCGTGCTTCTCCGGGACC
This sequence comes from Hyphomonas sp., assembly GCF_036964145.1. Classification (GTDB taxonomy): domain Bacteria; phylum Pseudomonadota; class Alphaproteobacteria; order Caulobacterales; family Hyphomonadaceae; genus Hyphomonas. Next base: position 106,126 of record NZ_JBALUC010000006.1, on the reverse strand, counting down.
GGCGCTTCACCTATCGCCGCCTTGAGCGGGCGGTAAATTCCCTCACCCGGGGCGCCCACCTCATCGTGGCCAATCCGGATTCCACCCACCCCGGAAAAGATGGCGGCCTGAAGCCCGAAACCGGAGCGCTTCTGGCGGCGATCCGGGCGTGCGTGAAACTGGATGAAACAAAATGGGATATCGTGGGAAAACCTTCACCGCATCTGTTTCGCATGGGATGCCAGGCGCTGGACCTGTCGCCAGACCAGCTGGTGATGCTGGGGGACAATCCCACCACGGACCTTGCCGGAGCAAAGGCATTGGGAATCAAGGCGATCCTGACCTCCGCGAAATCGCCGGACGTGTTCGAAACGCTGTTACAGGCGCGCTAGGCTAGAACCGCTTCAGCGACAACACATCGAAGGTCTTCCGGAGCGTGTCCGTTGCCCGGTCGTAATCGGCCAAAGCCAGTGCCGCGATCAGCGCATCCAGCACGCAGAGCTGGGCAATCCGGCTGGTCATGGCCTCGGTCCGGAACTTGGTTTCGCGCGCCATCGTGAACAGTTTCACATCCGCATAGGCCTGCAGCGGCGAGCTCGAGAAATTGGTCACGATAATCGTCTTCGCCCCCGCATCCTTCGCCAATCTGGTCGCAGCAAGTGTCTCATGTGTTGCACCCGAGTGCGAAATCGTCAGCACGGCGACGTCAGGGCCTGTCTGGGACGCACTGATCGCCTGCACATGACTATCCACCACGACCCGCGCATCCAGGCCGATCCGCAACATCCTGTATTGGGCATCCTCGGCAATCGGCGCCGAGGACCCGATGCCATAAATCTCGACCCGCTTGGCCGCGCGAATGATGTCCACCGCAGCGGAGACGGCATCTGCATCGAGAATTGACAATGTATCCTTCAGTGCCTGCACGCCCGCATGGAACATCTTCCGGCAAACCGTGGGCGTATCGTCAGTCGGCTGGAGATCCTCATGGATGAACTGGACCGGCTGTACCACTTCCTGAGCCAGGCTGAGCTTCAGCTGCTGGAAGCCGGAAAGGTCCAGCTGACGACAGAAATTGATGACGCTGCCATCGCTGGCGCCGGTCGCTTCGGCAAGCTCGGTCACCGACATGCCGACCACCTGCCTCGGATTGGCCAGAACGAAATCAGCGATCGACCGCGTGCTGGGCCCAAGCGATGGGTGGCGCACCCGGATACGTGTCATGACATTGTCCACAATGGCCACATCCGCGCGCTTTTTCACAGCGGATTTACGCTTTGCCTTGCTCTCAGACATTTGCATCCCTTTGCACTTCTTTGTCTATCAGTTGAATACTACTCAACTTTTATCAAGGATATATGAATTCCGTAACACCAATGTCACAAGCGGGTGCTACTCCCTTCCATCATAATGTTGCGGCGCATCAATCCATGACGCCGCCGGGTGAGACTGGGGATTTGAACATGCGCATCCTGTACGCCGCCTTGCTTGTCGTGTTGAGCGCGTTTTCGACATTTCCATCTCATGCACAGGAGATCGGGAGCCCGCAAAAGCCCATCCGGGTCATGCTGATCCCTGCGGATGGCGGCACGGAAGACGGCACCAAGGCAGACTTCCAGCCATTGTTCGATGCCATCACACGGTCCAGCGATTTGCACTTCACGGTCAGTACCGGACAAAGCTATGCGGCCGTGATCGAAGCCATGTGCGCGGGCCTGACGGATATCGTCTGGTATGGTCCAGCCTCCTATCTCGAAGCCCGTGACCGCGGCTGCGCGGAGTTGCTGGCGGTAGAGGAAAGAGACGGCGCTTCGACCTATTATGCCGGCCTGTTTGTTGCCGCCGACTCGGATGCCAGTTCGGTTGCCGACCTGTCAGGCGGATCACTGGCGCTCGGGTCCAGCCATTCCGCCAGCAGTTTTGCCTATCCCCTGGTGATGTTGAAAGATGCCGGACTTGATCCGCTAAAGGATCTTTCGGCCCTCCGGGTGACCGGGAGCCACACCAACAGCCTGCTAGCGCTGAAGAACGGCCTTGTGGATGCTGCGGGCGCGTCGTTTGTGTCCTTCGAACGCGCCGTGAACCAGGGCAGCCTCGACCCGCGCGTCTTTCGCATACTGGCCAAATCCGACCCGATCCCAAATCCGCCCATCGCGATGAATACCGCGCTGCCAGAGGGGATCAAGGCAGAGTTGAAGAAGGCCATGTCCGGCATTCATGAGGCCGACGGCATCAACCCGGCCTCCATACGCGGCTATGGTGGCAAGCAGGTCGACCGATATAATACTGAGGCCAGTGAAGACCTGTTCGACAGCGTAATATCTGCCACATCCTTCCTCGACGATGATTACCGGGCCGCGATCCTGCGCAAGGCCGACGCCTCTCAGCGCGGCTGATTCCTCCCCAATCCCTACGGTACAGTTCCCGACATGACAGATGAGAAACCCCAGGCGCCAGACGCTCCTGCGCTGGAACTTTCCGGAGTGTTCAAATCCTACAAGAACGGACCGGCCGTGCTCGAGAATTTCTCGCTAAGTATCGCGCCGGGCTGTTTCTGTGTCATACTCGGCTCGTCCGGGTCCGGAAAATCCACCCTGCTGAAATGCATTGCCGGGCTGACCGAGCCCGACGCGGGAGACATCCGGCTTCATGGCAAACCCCTCACCCGAAAGCGGCTACGTAGGGTCGGCATGGTGCATCAGGATTTCGGCCTGTCAGACAGATTGACCGCCGCCCAGAATGTGATGTCCGGCCTGGCCGCCACACTGAGCGCGTGGCGCGTCGCCCTGCAACTCTATCCCGACCAGATCCAGCGGCAGGCCTGCGCACTTCTCTCGCGGGTCGGCCTCTCGGAAAATCACGCGAACCGACGGGCGAGCAAACTATCCGGCGGACAGAAGCAGCGGGTCGGCATCGCGCGGGCGCTGATCTCCGACCCGAGCCTGATCCTTGCGGACGAACCGGTTGCCAGCCTTGATCCGAAATCATCTGTTGAAATCATGACGCTGCTGAAGAGCGCGGCGCAGGAGCGTGGCGCGGCAGTGCTCTGTTCGCTTCACCAGATCGATCTGGCGCGCAAATATGCTGACAGGATCATCGGCCTCAGCCACGGCGCCATCGTCTTCGACGGCCCGCCCACTGCCCTGACGCGCGAGGAGATGCAGGCCATTTTCGATATGGACGACAGCTCGACAATCATCCGCATGGAGGTCGCCTGACATGTCGGACGTTGCACAAGATTCCGGGGCGCGAGACTGGCACCTGAAGCAACCTTTCGGATGGCGGTCCCTGCTCGTCCTGTTCATGGTGCTGGCGGTTTCGCTCGTCTCAGCCGAGCGTATGCAATTCGACCGCATGGCCAGCCAGATCGGCGACTTCGCGCTTGAGACCGTGGGCCTGCGAGAAAGCTCGCAGATTGGCCGGGGCATGGAAAGCGTGACGCGCGACATGTTCCCGATCGCCATTGCCGAACGGCGGCCGATCGACCTGATGGACGGATTGGACGAAACGGAACTGCCATTCCTCTCACATATCGAGACGGTGGATATCGAGACCACCGAGCTGGATCCCGAGACGCTGCAAATGACGACAAGTGTGTCCGAGCGACGCTTTCTGGTCGAACCGATTGGGTATCTTGTCTTTGTGCTCGGCAAGATGGTGGAGACCATCGAGATCGCCATCTGGGCAAGCTTGATCGCCATATTGGTGAGCCTGCCGCTGGCATGGCTATGCGCCGGAAATTATTCGCCGCATCCCATCATCTATGCTGGCGCCAGATCTTTTGTCTCGCTGCTCCGTTCGATCCCGGAATTGATCAGCGCCCTGTTCCTTGTCCTGGCCTTCGGGTTCGGGCCGATTGCCGGCATCCTGGCCCTGACCTTTCACAGCATTGGCTTTCTCGGAAAATTCTACGCCGAAGATATCGAGGCGGCGAATACCAGCCCCCAGCACGCATTGAAGGCGACCGGCGCGGGCACTTTTGCCATTCTCAGACTGGCCGTCCTGCCTCAGGTCCTGCCCAGTTATACGGGCCTCTCGCTCTACATTCTCGACCGCAACATCCGCATGGCGACCGTGATCGGCCTCGTCGGCGCCGGCGGGATCGGCCAGGAGCTGAAAGGCCGATTCGACATGTTCCAGTATGACCGCGTTGGTACCATGCTGCTGGTCATCTTCCTGACCGTCATGGCGCTGGACGTTGTGTCAGCCCGATTCCGGAACCGGTTGGTCTGAACTGTTCCCGATTAGAACGAGGCGAAGGACTGGCAATTCTCCAGCAAACAGGGCCTGCACTTTCACGTTAGTTTTAAACGACGGTCACATAAGTTTTGCACTTCATCGCCAATAGCAAACTCCGATTGAGGGATGGCGGCGACATGCAGGCGAAAGTGAATGAGCGGGACCGGTCACCGCGCACCCTCATGCCCGGCGACCCTGTGTCCGCGCCCCTGACTGACGCGGCCCGCCAACGTACCAGTTTCCTGAACAGCCTGTTCCGCTTGCATTATGCAGAACTGGTGGGCCGGCTCCGCAAAGTGTATGGTGTGGGGCCGCCCGACCCCGAGGATGTCGCGCAGGCCGCATTTTCGAAGATTGCCGAACTGGACGATCTGGAGCGTATTCATTCACCCCGTGCCTTCCTGTTCCGGACGGCGGTAAACATATGCCTGAACTCCAATGACAAGCTGAAACGCAGCCGCGCCTTTGTTCGCAGCCAGCTTGAAAGCAATTTTTCACAACGTCTGGAAGAAAAATCAGCCGAATCTGTCTTCATGGGTAAGCAGGATCTTGAGCGGGTCGCGCATGTCATTCGGCAATTGCCGCCGAAACAGCGTGAAATCCTGCTCCGGAGCCGGTTCAGGGGACAGACTTATGATGAGATCAGGCAGGAGACGGGGTGGAGTCAGGCGGATATCTCGCGCCAGCTCAACAAGGTCATGGCGCTGCTGCAAGCCGAGTTGGATCGGTAGAGGCGCCTGTTGATGCAAACCCTTCGTATTCCTTTCCAGAGATCAGTTCGGGAGTCGTGTGCATGACGCCTCCAGGAGAGAATTCGCGCGGCAGCGCACCACAGGACGACAACAAGCGGGCCGCAGTGGCGCGCGCTTGGGTGTTACGCCTGTCTTCCGGTGAAGACACTGAAGCCGACCGCCTTGCCTTTGCCGAATGGCTGGCTGCCTCCGATGACAACAAGCGCGCCTATGAAAAGGCCCAGTCTATCTGGGAGGCCCTCGGAGAGGTTGACGGCATCGAAAACCTGCTGACCCACAGGGACAGTGTGACAGAGTTTCGTCCTCGAAACAGCATGACCCGGCGGTTCCTCGTGGGGGGCGCCATGGCCGCGAGCCTCGCTGTCGCGACCGGAATTGGTTTCCTGCTGATGCAGCCGGCACCGACAGAGACACTTCTCTACGCGACCGTGACGGGCGAGATCGAGACCATCACGCTGTCAGATGGCAGCAGGGTGACGCTCGGGGGGGCCAGCAAACTGACAGGCGAATTCACGCCAGACGGCCGCACTCTGGAACTCGTTTCAGGCAATGCCTATTTTGATATCGCCCGTGATGAAGCCCGTCCGCTGACCGTCCATACAGATGATGTGAATGTGCGGGTGCTCGGAACCCGGTTCGATATCAAGACGCGGCCGGACTTCGTCGCGGTGGCCGTCGACCATGGCCATGTCCGCGTGACCTCACCCGCCACCGGAAGCCGGCAGGATCTGACCGCCGGGGAAAAAATCGTGTCTGACGCGACGCACGGCATCAGCGAGGTCATGACCTTCGACGCCGGCCAGGAATTGTCCTGGCGGTCCGGCCGCCTGTCCTTCGTGGATGCGCCGCTGCGCTATATTGTGGCGGACATGAACCAGTACAGCGATCGGCCGATCCGGCTGTCGCCCACCGCCCCCGCCGACCTGCACCTCACCCTGTCCTTCCCGGTCGACCAGATCGAGCAGGTTCTGGCCGGGCTGGATGCCGCCTACCCGGTGGCCATCGAGTCCCGCCAGGACGACATCCTGATCACACAGGGCGACTAGCGACGCGTCCGGTGAAGCTTTTGTGAAGTTTGCCAAATCCCTGAAATAGATCGTTCCCTGATCTGTCTTCCCTCTGACCACGCAAGGGCGTGGCGCGGGCGCACTGCTTGGCGTCCGTACATTTCTCATGAGGGGAACATCATGACTTCTTCCATCAGCCTGCGCAAAGCGCTCGTCCTGACGGCATCGGGCGCAGCCCTGTGCCTTGGTCACGCCGCACACGCCCAGACCTCCGCCGACCAGGACGACACCAAGATCCAGCAAACCGTGATCGTGACCGGCACACGCGGCGCGCCGCGCACCGCTTTTGACAGCCTTGCCCCGGTCGACGTGATCTCCGACTCCGCCATTGACCTGACCGCCTCCGACGAAGTCATGGATACGCTGTCCCAGCTCGTGCCGTCCTTCAACGTCAAACGCCTTCCGATGGCGGACGGACAGGTCTTCGTGCGTCCTGCCACGCTGCGCTCCCTGTCGCCGGACCACACGCTCGTCCTCGTCAACGGCAAGCGCCACCACCGCTCCGCCATGCTCGGCGGCAATGGCGCCCAGTCCGCTGACCTCGCCCAGATCCCATCCTATGCCATCAAGCAGATCGAAGTTCTGCGCGACGGCGCATCGGCACAGTATGGCTCCGACGCCATCGCGGGCGTCATCAACATCATCCTCGACGACCAGGCGGGCTTCAACGCGTTTGCCCAGGCTGGCCAGTATTATGAAGGCGATGGTGAGCAGTATCGTCTTGGCGTCCAGCAGGGCTTTGTGTTCGACAATGGCTACCTGAACCTGTCCGGCGAATACACCGACGCTCAGCCGACCTCCCGCTCCCGCCAGCGGGCAGATGCAATTGCGCTGCAAGAGGCCTTCCCGCAATTGAACGTCCCGAACCCGGTCCAGAACTGGGGCCAGCCTGAGCGCCAGGCCTATCGTTTTGCCCTGAACGGCGCTTACGACCTGGACGGTTCCGAAGCCTATGTCTTCAGCACCTATGGCTTTGGCTCCGGCGTCACCGATTTCAACTGGCGCAATCCGCTGACGACCAGCGCCTTCGGCGAAAGCGCGATCGATCCGGACTATGATCTCTCTGAAACCTTCCCGGCCGGATTCTCGCCGCGCTTCGGGCAGGACGACAATGACTTCGCGCTGACCGGCGGCTATCGCAGCAACAATGACGGTCGCTTCTCCTACGATCTGAGCGCAGGCTATGGCCGCAACCAGATCGAATACTTCATGTACAATTCGATCAATGCCTCGCTCGGTTCAGCCAGCCCGACCTCCTTTGACATCGGTACGCTGACCCAGTCGGAGCTGACCTTCAACGCAGACTTCGCCTATCGGGCCACGCTCGACTTCCTGGCCGAAGACATGACCTTCGCCTTCGGCGCCGAGCAGCGCACCGAAGAGTATGAGATTGGCGCGGGTGAATATGCTTCCTTTGCGATTGGCCCGCTCGCTCCGGAAGGCTTCCCGTCCGGCTCGAACGGCTTCCCGGGCTTCTCCCCGGAACAGTCTGGTTCATCCGACCAGACCAGCTATGCTGCCTATGTTGACGTCGAAGCCCCGATTACGGACCGCTGGACCGTCGGCGCTGCTGTGCGCTTCGAGGATTTCTCGGAGTTCGGCAATGACACGAACGGCAAGCTGTCCACACGCTACGAAGTCAGCCCGAACCTCGCCCTGCGCGCCACGGCGTCAACCGGCTTCCGGGCGCCAACCCCGGGCCAGCTCTTCTCCGAACGCACCTCGCAAGGCCTCGACACGACCACGCTGAACATCTTCACGCGCGGCCGCTACAGCCCGCAGGGGCCAATCGCCGATGTCATCAGCCTGCGTGACGGGGTTGATATCCTTCCGCTGGAGCCCGAAGAGTCTGAAAACCTGACCGCCGGCCTTGCCTGGAATTCGAATGCAGGTCTTTCCGCGACAGTTGATGTCTACCAGATCGACGTCACCAACCGTCTGAGCACATCCGCCGCCTTCTCGCTGACGGATGAGGAACGTGCCGAACTGGCTGCGCTCGGCGTTGCAGGAGCGGACACGATCACAGCCGTCAACTTCTTCCAGAATGATTTTGACACCCAGACCAAGGGCGTCGACCTGGTCCTGACCTACAAATACGAAGTCGGGCCGGGCGAGATGAATCTGACCGGCGCCTACAATTATAACAAGACCGAAGTGACAGGCGGCGATTTCGCTGCGAATGAAACGGCAGCTGACCGGTTCGAGAAAGGCATTCCTGAGCATACCGGAAACCTTCAGGCCACCTACACGGTCGGAAACTGGAATGTGTTCGGCCGGATGCGTTACTATGGCGAGTGGCGCGACTATTCTGGCAATTCTGATGGGGACATCTTCCAGGATTTCGGTGCAATGATGCTGTTTGACCTCGGCGCGACCTATCAGGTAAATGACAACATGAAAGTGCGTGTTGGCGCAGAGAACGTCTTCGACCAATATCCGGACGAAGCGACCTACCAGGCCAGCCGTGGACTGATCTATTCGCGGAATGCCCCCTACGACACCGATGGCGGCCAGTATTATGTCCGCCTGGACTTCAGCTTCTGATCCCGAAGGACAGGACATGAAACTTACCAGACGACTGGTCATGAAGGGCGCCACTGCGACAGCAGCGTCCTTTAATGCTGCCGCAGCGTATGCTGGCCCCGTTCCACTGTCTGTAGACGAAGGCCCAGAGGTCAATCTCGCCCAGGACGAGATCTATTGGCAAAAGATCGCCGCGCAATACGACGTGACGCCGAATATCGTGAACTTCGAGAACGGCTATTGGGGCCTCATGGCCCGGCCGGTCATGGAAGCATTCTTTCGTCATACCGAACGCGTGAACCGGGAGAACTCCTCGTATGCGCGGCAGAATTTCTACAAGGACCTCCAGCCCATCCAGCAACGGCTTGCCGCCATGCTAGGCGCCGGCGAGGATGAGATCGCACTAACACGGGGCGCCACGGAAGCTCTGCAGGCCCTGATCGGCGGCTACCGGCTGCTACAACCGGGCAACGCCGTCATGTATGCCGACCTCGATTATGATTCCATGCAAGTCGCGATGGAAACTCTGGCCGAGCGGAAGGGAGCGGGCGTCGTACGGATCGTCATTCCTGAGCCCGTCACCCATGATGAACTGATTGAATTCTACCGGACGGCCCTGACCGACAATCCGCAGGTTCGCCTGCTGTTGCTGACCCATATCAGCCACCGCACCGGCCTGAAGATTCCCGTCCGAAATATCGTGGAGATGGCACGCCAACACGGAGTGGATTGCGTCGTGGACGCCGCCCATTCCTGGGGACAGACAGATTTCCGGATCGACGATCTCGGCGCAGATTTTGTCGGGTTCAATCTGCACAAATGGATGGGCGCCCCCATTGGCGCCGGGCTTATGTATATTCGCCGCTCAAGACTGGCCGATATCGCCCCGAACATTTCTGAACGCCCGGACGGCATCGGCACCATCCACCACCGCCTGCACACGGGCACGACAAATTTCGCAACCCTTCTGACCATCAATGACGCGCTCGATTTTCACGAAATGGTTGGCCCGGCTCACAAGGAAGCCCGGCTGGCCTATTTACGCGATCTCTGGGTCGGCGAGATGCGCAGCGTGGACCGTCTGGACATCCTGACACCTGATGACCCCCGGCTACATGCAGGGATCACATCGTTCAGGGTCAAAGGCATGACCAGCGTGGACGCGAACAAGGATATCGTCCGGCGCTTGTCTCAGCATGGCGTGTTCACGGTTCACCGCACAGGCGTCTCGAACGGAGCATGTGTGCGGGTCACACCGGCCCTCTACAACACACCGGACGATTGCTTGAAACTTGTGGGCGCACTGCGACAGCTCCTGATGGAAATCTGACGAAATATGGTTGGAAGACTGTGGCATGGTCGCGCCATGTGTGCGGAATCGCTGCAGTCTTTCGCCATTGTCATCAGGCTGTCATCGCTGTCCGCTTGTAACAGGTTGAACTGATCCACTCATTCGTGGTTCCGCCTGAGGGGCTCATGCGATCCGTCTTATTGTATCTGGCAAGCTGCGCCTTCCTGACAGTTCCGGCGGTCGCTCAGGACCATGCGATCCGCATTCCAGCGGGGTCGCTCTCAGAGGCTTTGAACCAGCTGTCCGAACAGCTCGACACCGTCATCATCGCTGAATCCGCAGACCTGTCAGGCACACAGTCAAGACAGATCACGGGCACCATGACGGCCCGCGAAGCCTTAAGTGCGTTGCTGGAAGATACCGACCTCGAATTCACTTCCAAGGTCAGCGGCGTGTGGGTGGTCCGCCGTTCGGCGGAGCCTCAGCCCGGCTCACTACACTTCGCCCGTCCCCTTGCCCGTCCCACGCCCTTTGCGAGTTTCGAGCCCCTCCGGATCTATGACACGGTGGTCGTCACCGGCACGCGCGCTGGGTCGCCGGCAATTGAGAGCCTTTCTCCCGTGGACGTGCTGGATCGCGCGACACTTGGCGCGCCGGTGTCAGATGATCTCACGGATGTGATCGCGGAAATCCTGCCCGGATTTTTCGCGCAACGTCGCCCCCTGAGCGATGGCGCAGTGTTCGTCAGGCCCTACAGCCTGCGAAACCTGTCCGCCGATCACACCCTCATTCTGGTCGATGGTAAACGCCGGCACCGGTCCGCCATGCTGAATGCCGGGGGATCGCAGTCACCGGATCTCGCCATGATCCCGACCAATGCCATCGACCGGGTCGAAGTGCTGCGGGATGGCGCATCTGCCCAGTATGGATCCGACGCCATCGCCGGAGTGATCAATATCATCACACGCCGGGACGCGATGACCGACGGATTTGCTCAGTACAGCCAGTATTATGAAGGTGACGGTGTCCAGAAACGCCTTGGTCTCGGCGCCGGGCATCGAACAGGCACGCATGGCGTCCGCGTCAACCTCGACTACAGCCATGCCGCCGCGACGTCTCGCGCCCGGCAAAGACTGGACGCGATGGCCTATATGGAGGCGCATCCAGAGGCCAATCTCAGTGATCCCGTCCAGAAATGGGGCCAGCCGGAACGCGAGGATTTCCGTCTGCTCACCAATGGCAACATGGCCACGGCTTTCGGAGAGATGTATGGCCTCGCCAGCCTGAGTTGGGGACAAGGCGTTTCCGATTTCAATTGGCGGAGCCCGGAAGCCCAAAGCGCCTATGCAGAAAGTGACGCGTTCGAAGGCTGGACGCTGCGCGATGTGTACCCTCATGGGTTCAAACCCCAGTTCGGCCAGGAAGAGCGCGATAGTGCGGCCACGCTGGGCTTGAAGGGCAAGAGCAAAGCCGGCCTCCACTATGATCTCAGCGCTGGCTTTGGTGAGAACCAGATCGACTATTTTCTCTACAAAACGATCAACGCCTCCATGGGGCCCGCCAGCCCGTTCGAATTCGATGCCGGCGGCCTGCGCCAACGCGAGTATAATCTGAACGCTGATTTTCAGACGGAGTGGAACGCGCCCGGCATTGCCGAAGGCCCGGTGGAATTGGCGTTTGGGCTGGAACGGAGAGTTGAGCAATATACGACGCTGGCGGGCGATCTGGCCTCCTACGAAATCGGCCCCGGCGCTACGGACGGGCTGACCTCGGGCTCGAACGGGTTTCCAGGCTATACGCCGATGCAGTCAAAAACCCACGACCAGACTAACTGGGCCGCTTATGTCGACGCGACGGCCCATCTGACGGCCACCACGCGGGCCGGGCTGGCCGTCAGGTTCGAAGACTTCGACTCCTTTGGGAGCCAGTTCATCGGCAAGCTGGCATTGCGACAGGATTTGACGCACACGCTCGCCTTTCGCGCGACGGCATCAACGGGTTTCAAGGCTCCCACGCCGGCGCAGCTCTATTCGGAACGCACGTCCCAGGGCGTGGATGCCGAAACGCTCGACATTTTCACTGCGGGCCGGTTCACGCCGACCGGCGAGGTGGCCACCATTATCAGCCAAAGGCCGGACACCGATATCTCGTCACTTTCGCCAGAGACATCTGAAAGCCTTTCTGCCGGCCTCGTCTGGCAACCCATACCGGGTTTTGCGGCAAGCCTCGATGCCTACAATATAGACCTGCATGATCGGATCTTCACCTCAGATGAATTCATTCTGACGCCGGAGGAGCGGGCCAGCCTGACCGCATTGGGCGTTCCCGGCGGAGAAAGCATTACCACCGTCTTCTTCTACCAGAATGACTTCGAGACGCGAACCAGCGGCGTGGATGTCGCCATCCGGTACGCAACCGACCTGGCTGGCGGAGCCCTGGACCTCGGGCTTATCTACAACACCAATCATACCGAAGTTCTGAATGCCAGCTTCCTCGACAACCCCTCCCGCGTCTCACGGTTCGAGAACCTCCATCCGCGGAATTCCATGCTGGCGAGCCTCCGCTACCAGAAGGACCGGATCACGGTGAGTGGCAAGCTACGGCGCTTTGGCCCGTGGCAGGACTATCTGAACGAGGCGGGAGACCAGGTCCAGACATTCGGGTCTGAAGTCTTCGTGGATGCAAGCATTGCCTTTGACCTGACAGACCAAACTGTCATCCGGGCAGGCGTGGAAAACCTGTTCAACGCCTACCCCGACGAAGCAGAAAGGCAGGCCAGCAAGGGTCTGATATATTCCCGTAACGCGCCTTACGATACAGATGGCGGCCTCTTCTACATACGATACGATCTCAAACTCTGAGGCCGCCTGGCCGGATAGCCGGACCGTGCTGTTTCGGAACAACTCAGCTCGTCCCTACACGATCTTGCTCCAACTCGAGCTCCCCTTCCGCAGCGGTATGACTACCCTCCGGGCAAACGCTGTGACGCCCCTCCAATACGCGCCTAAATAGTTGATACAGTGTATCAAACCCAATTCTTCCCAAAATCAAAGAACAGGCAGCTTTGTCCTAATCTTGCTCAAATATGCATGAACTGCAGCTTTGAAGCTCTTCCGGACTAAAAAAGTCGGAAAAATCATTCCCATCTAAATACAATGAGTTGGAAGGAGAGCGTTCAACTCAAACAGATGAGGAGCGAAGTTACCGAACGGGGGTGTGCCATGCGTTCAAGCAAAACAAGTCAGCACCAAAGCAAGACCTGTTGGAATACGGGTAGAGGGAGTGTGCTTTGAACATGCCGGACCGAGCGAATCTCTCGGCACTTTCCGTGCTGGTTATCGCTGCGGCGCAGGAAGATGTCGCCAAAATTCAGGAGGGACTGCCGACTGGCTCAACCTTCAGACAAGTGGATACATTCTCATTTTCTGAGGTATCCACAGACATCCTGCGTAGCACGCCCGACCTGCTCATCATCTCCTCTGCTTCCGTCGATCCAGAACATATCGCCACGGCCGAACGATTGGCCACCGCGAAACAGCTCCCGATCATCTGGTTCGTCGAGCGTGACGATGAAGGCCTCGCGCCACACGCCATTCGTGCGGGCGTCACCTCATTCGTTGTCGACGGCCTCACCCCGTCGCGCATCGCCCCCCTGATCACTGTCGCCCTGGAGCGGCATCGGCTGGTGACAGCCCTTCATGGCGAGTTGCAAAAATCAAAGGACAGCCTCGCCGCCCGAAAGATTGTGGAGCGCGCAAAAGGACTGCTCATGCAAACGCGTGGCATGAGTGAAGAGGAAGCTTATAAAACGCTACGCTCAATGGCGATGCGTCAGGGAAAATCCCTGAAAAGCGTTTGTGACGCCCTCATTTCGATGTCTGACCTGTTACCTTGATGTGACAGGGAAGATGCAACGCGTCAGATATGTTTCCTCTGCACGAAGTTTCACCCAAGCAAAGCGAGTGTGCGCGAAATTTCGGCAAACCCCGCTCATTCCCTATTGTGCATTACGTTCCCCTACCCAGCGTTTTTTTGACCTGAAAAGGTTTTAGCAAGTCCAAAGAGGGACTTCGGTTCGAAGGCACAAAGGCGTGTCTTCTGCAGCCCTTAGCTGCCCTGGCCCAAAGGCGGGCCTCTCAAAATCAATTCGATCGCAAACGCTCAGGAGCGTCCAGCGACATCGACTTACCGTCCGCTTACTGATGGACATATTGAATTCGCCTGGGGGCGAATAGAGGGGTCAATACATTATGAGAGTAACGAAATTCAGATCACATTTGCTGTCCTGCGCGATTACTGCAGCCAGCCTTTCCATGATTGCAACCGCCCATGCTCAGGAAGGTGCAGTTGATGCTGTATCTGTCCAGGAAGCAATTACCGTCACCGGGTCTCGCGGGAAGCCCCGGTCCGTTCAGGATTCGCCGGTGCCTATCGACGTCCTCGGCGAGGACGAACTCAATGCGGTCCCCTTCACGGATACAAACGATATCCTGAAAACGCTGATACCGTCCTATTCACTGTCACGGCAGCCCATCTCTGACGGAAGTTCCTTCATCCGGCCCGCAGAAATGCGCGGTCTTCCAACCGACAAGACGCTGGTCTTGGTGAACTCCAAGCGACGTCACCGTGCAGCTCTGGTGACCATCGGCGGATCCGGGACACAAGGGCCTGATGTTGCAACCATCCCTGCGGCTGCCCTGAAGAGTATTGAAGTGCTTCGCGACGGTGCCGCCGCCCAGTACGGCTCGGATGCCATCGCTGGGGTCATCAACTTCATTCTCAAGGATAATTCCGAAGGCGGCTCCGTTAGCGTCGATGTCGGCCAGTATTTTGAAGGCGACGGCTTCCAGTACACTGTCTCCGGAAATTACGGTTTTGATCTGGGCGGAAAGGGTTTCCTGAGTGTTTCAGGCGAAGTCAGCAAAGCCGATGCGACCAGCCGCAGCGAGCAGTATTGTGAATCCTGGTTCTGTCTCGATCCCAACAACCCGGATTTCGATCCAACGGCAAGCTATGTCGACGACCTTACACCTGAATTTGTGGAAGGGGTTCCATTTGCATCTCTGGGAGACTTTGGAGCTGTCCAGCCATGGGGACAGCCTACCAGCGAAGCCGTGCGGTTGTTCTACAATTCTGCCTATACCGTCAGCGACAACGCCGAACTCTATTCTTTCGGCAACTATTCCAGCAGCAAGTCTGATGGCGGCTTCTTCTATCGTTATCCCGGAAATGGCACGATTGAGGACTTGCGCCTTGAAGATGGTTCAATCTATTCGCCTCTGGAGATCTTTCCGGGCGGCTTCACCCCGCGCTTCTTTGGGGACGTGATCGACTATTCGTTTGTAGGCGGTCTACGCGGCCTCGTTGCTGGCTTCGACTACGATCTCAGCGCCCGCTATGGGCACAATGAAATCCAGTACACGCTCGCCAACACGATCAACCCGTCAATGGGCCCGGATTCGCCGACGGTTTTCCGTCCTGGTGACCTGATCAATGAAGAGATGCAACTGCAGGCCGACTTCTCCAAGGAAATTGAAGTGGGTCTGACCAGTCCGTTGGTCTTTGCCTTTGGCGCCAGTTATCTGGACGAAGCCTACGAATTGGTCGAAGGCGACGTTGCGTCCTATGAAGATGGACCCTTCGCCAACGCGGATCCTTTTGGCTTCTGTGACGCGATGGCTCCCACTGCAGCGGGCCTCGCGGTCATGGCTGCCGGCTCGACGCTTGACTGTTCTGATGAAGACGATCCGGTTTATCAGGTTGTCGGCGTGGGATCGAATGGATTCCCGGGCTATTCGCCAGCCTTCTCGGAAGACTACACCCGCGATTCCCATGCCATCTACGCCGATTTGAGCGCAGACGTGACGGAGAACCTCTTCCTGCAAGGGGCCCTGCGCTACGAAAGCTATTCGGACTTCGATGCCGAAACCGTGTGGAAGATCGCCGGACGTTACGAAATCAACGACGTGTTCGCTCTTCGCAGTTCGATCGGCACAGGGTTCCGGGCGCCGACGCCAGGCCAACAGGGCACGACCAATGTGTCGACCCGGTTGCCAAACGGCTTCCCGGTTGCGACCGGTCTTTTCCCGGCCAGTGGACCCGTTGCTCAAGCTCTGGGGGCGACGCCCCTGCAGCCGGAAACCTCGACCAATTATACGCTGGGTATGACGTCGAATTTCGACAATATGAGCCTGACAGTCGACTTCTACCAGATTGATCTGGCTGATCGCGTCAATGCCATCTCTACTCAGGATGTTTCAAGCGATCCGTCAGCCGGCGGGGCGTATGATAACTATCTCGCGCTGGTCAACGCCGGAGTGACGGGAGCTGAATCGATCGGCGGCGTGTTCTACTTCACCAATGCCTTCGACACGACCACTTCTGGTGTGGATATCGTTGGGACCTATGCCAAGGCCTGGAGCAATGGGCAGAGCACCAGCTTCACGGGTTCAGTAAACTACAACAAGACCGAATTCGACAGCGATGTGGACGCCCTGTTCAATGAAGAAAGCCAGTTCGACTTCCTGAACGGGACACCGAACTGGCGGGGGGTGTTCACGGTCCTTCACGAAATTGGACCAGTCACCCTTCTCGGCCGCGCCAACTATTATGGCGGGTATGAAAACGCCGCTGATACGACGCTCGTCGATATTCAGGAATGGGACGGAGAAATTCTGTTCGACTTCGAAGCCTCCTATCAAGTTGACGAAATGCTGACCCTTTCGGCCGGTGCTCGAAACGCCTTCGACAATTATCCCGATGCCGGCGACGCGGCCATCGGCGAGTCATGCTGTGGACGGATCTATCGGTCCGACTCGGTCGTCGATTGGCAAGGCGGCTATTATTACGTCAAGGCATCGGCCTCGTTCTGATGCGCATCAACTCAGCCCACAGGCGAGTTGCTACAGATGGGGGGCGTTTTCGAACGCCCCCTTTCACCGTCTCCGAATTCAAATTTGACCTTCTTTCAGAACTGGACCGTTAATGTTGGGACTTGAGTATGATCCGGCACAATTGGCACAGCTAATTAGTGTGTTGATGATTGCCGGCTTGATTGCCGGCTTCGTCGCGGGATTATTTGGGATTGGGGGGGGGTTCGTTGTCGTCCCTGCCCTGCTATTGGTTTTCAGCTTCTTCGGCGTGGACGGCGAAGTGCTGACACATGTCGCCATTGGGACATCTCTGGCGACAATTATCGTTACATCATCCAGATCCGTCCATGCACATAATAAACGAGGGGCGGTTGATCTCCAGATCATAAAGGACTGGGCGCCCTGGCTTCTCATCGGCGTCGTCGGCGGAATTATCCTGGCGCAATTCATGGATGGCCGCTCCCTCAAATGGATCTTCTCTATCGGTGTTTTCCTGATGGGGCTGCACTTCATCATGCCGGTACTGAAGGATGTGAAGCTGTCCGATGAAATGCCCAAGGGCGTCGCGTTGGCCGGGCTCGCCTCTTTTCTCGGCGGGTTCTCGGCCCTGCTGGGGATTGGCGGTGGCACGATTGCCATTCTAACCATGACCATGTGCGGCCGGCCCATTCACCAGGCCGTGGGAACGGCGTCCGGCTTTGGCGTCATTATCGCAGTTCCCGGCGCCATCGGATTTGCGCTCCTCGGCCTCGGCGCCAGCCAGTTGCCGGTCGGGTCGTTCGGCTACGTCAATATCCTCGCCGTCGTGGCCATCACGGCCATGTCGTTCATCACCGCACCGCTCGGCGCCCGAGCGGCGCACGCCCTGAACGGTCCTGCCCTGAAACGGGTATTCGGGGTATACTTGGTCGCGACCTCTGCGATCGTTCTATGGAATTCGTTCACCTGATACCGGGTGAAACAAGATCAAACGTGTTGAGTAACAAATGAATCAGGAAGGAAATGAAAATGGCATTTGACGTATCAAGACGGTTCTTGATGGCGGGGGGTCTCGCCGCATCCACGATGACGAGCCTTGCCGCATGCGCAACCACCTCGGCTGAAACGCAAGGGGCTTTTCCGGCGAGCACGACCCCCGATCCTTACCTGTTGGGCCCCAAGGAAGGTGTCGCGCTGCTGTCACGCAACGAGAACCCCTATGGCCCCTCCAAGTCGGCGTTGAAAATGGTTGAATATGCGGCGAGCAAGGGCGCGTACTATACCTCCCAGGAGGCGGTGCAGACGCTCATGCAACTTATCGCGGACAAGCATGGCGTGGCGCCTGAGCAGATCGTCCTGACCACGGGGTCTGGTGAAGTGCTCAGCGCGATCGCCATGATCTACGGTAAGGAAGGCCCCATCGTCGCCCCGCGCCTGTTCTGGGATACGACCGCCCTGTACGCCGTCAATCAGGGCGTCGGCAGCATTGATCGCGTCCCACTCGCGGCGGACATGAGCGTGGACCTCGCAGCGATCGAAGCGAAGGTGTCTTCCGATACCGGCATCGTCCAGTTGTGCAACCCCAACAATCCGACCGGGATGGTTTCGGATGCCGCGACCCTCAAAGCTTCGGTAAAGCGCATGGCCGCCAAGACCACTGTTCTGGTGGATGAGGCCTATATGGAACTCGCCGATGATCCAGAAGGCAACACCTGTATCGGGCTGATCAATGAAGGCCACGACGTGATTGTAACGCGTACCTTCTCGAAGATTTTCGGCATGGCCGGCCTGCGGATGGGATACTCCATCTCCTCGGCTGAGACGGCCGAGAAAATCCGCGGTGTGGTCATGTCCTGGTCGCCATGCACATCCTATGCGGCGGCGATTGGTGCGTATCAGGACGAGGCTTTCATTGATTATTCCAAGAAGAAGATCGTCGAAGCCCGCGAGATGGTAAACATGACCATTGATACGCTCGGCCTGGAGCGGCTGCCGTCGCAGACAAACTTTGTGTATTTCAAGTCCGGCAAGGAAGCCAATGATGTCCAGAAGGCCATGAGCGCCAAGCTCATCTCGGTTCGCGGCCAGTATATGGACTATAATGAATGGACACGGGTTTCGATGGGCAAGATCGAAGACGTCGAGCGGTTCTGCAAAGCCCTTCCGGAAGTGGTCAGCGCCTGACAAGGCAGAGACTACGCCAATCACGGCGCAACAAGAGACGCGGCATGGGTACATCCCTTGCCGCGTTTGTCATTTTGAAATCAAGATTGCGCCAATGCCGCTGAACTCAGATTCCCAGCGCCAGAAAACCGGCCGCCATGAATTTGGCCATGCGCTTTTTCACGGCGGGAAAGTCCTCAGCCTTGCATACACCCCCGGACAGTCGGTCGATCCGTCCTGTGCATGCGAGTGTATTCATGAGGGAGCCAGTGACGAAATGGTATCCCCAGAAAATATCTTGCTCTGAATAGTCTGGCAACGCGCGCTTCAGAATACTGACAAGCTTCAAAACAACGGGATCAAAATGCTTGTCCATCAGTTCTGCGCCCTCGGGTGTATTGCTGACCCGCGCACAAAATGCGGCATAGTTCATCCAGTGCTCGCCGCCCTCATAATAGAGATCGAGATCGGTATCGAGGAAGGCATGAAGGGCGCCCTCAACGGTTGGGTTGTCGCCGGCGGCCTCTTCATACTTACTGAGAGCTTCCATCCGCCCGTCGCTGGTTACTCCGGCCCGCCTCGCAAATACGGCTTCGAACAGGTGTTGCTTGTCCTCGAAATAGTAGTGGACAAGGGTGGTGTGGATACCGACACGTTTGGCGACGTCTCGCAAGGTAACCCCGTGCAGACCATTCCGGGAGAACAGGTATTCCGCTGCATCTAGAATCTGCTCAATGCTTTCCGCACGCTGCTCTGCCTTGCTGCGGCGGGGTTGCTTGGTTTTCGCATTCGACATCGCGCCGTCCTTTTTTTCAGGGTAGATCGCCCGATTCACGTCCGTCAACCACTGGCCCCCAAGGGGGCGAATATTCACTGTCTCTGATCGACTCTCTACCGATTCGTCCCGACTTTTCCTGTTGCCCTTACGGCACCAAATAATCTGGAACCGTGTGCCCACCCATAAAGCGCCAGGCAACTGCCCAGATTGCTACGATGATGGTCACCCGGAACGGCCCACAGTCCTCAGTATGCGATGAGGGTTTCCATAAGGCCGCGCCGTTCTCTCTATTGATCCTGTACAAGGGAAGACGAAACGATTCAATTGACTTCACTCTCTTATGAGTGAATATCTTTCCAGTAGAGAGGTTTCCGGCAAGCGATCTGAAGGATCAGTCGTTGGACAATCATCAAGAAAACAATACCAAAACTCTGGGGAGAGAAATGTGAAGGAAGAGGCAGCAGCACAGGCGGACTCCGTCCATACGAGACCGCCGGCTTCGGAAACGGCGGAAAGCACGCCCTACACGAGCAAGAAATATCGCATCTATGTTCTGTTGGTCCTCACGGTCATCTACGCATTCAATTTCGTAGACCGTCAGCTGCTCGTTATTCTTCAGGAACCGATAAAGGCTGAACTCGGTCTCTCTGACACCCAGCTTGGCCTGCTGACAGGTTTCGCGTTCGCCCTCTTTTACGTGATATGCGGCATCCCGATCGCGCGCTGGGCGGACAAGGGCGTGCGCAGGAACATTATTGTCTGGGCCCTCACGGTCTGGAGTATCATGACCGCCGTGTCCGGACTTGCCACAAACTTCGTCCACCTGCTCCTGGCACGCGTTGGCGTCGGCGTGGGGGAAGCCGGCGGCAGCCCCCCTGCTCACTCCATGCTCTCCGACATCTTCAAGCCAAAGAACAGAGCTCTCGCCCTGTCTGTCTATTCAATCGGCATCTATATCGGCATCCTGTTTGGCTTCGCACTCGGCAGCCGGATCGCTGACGCATTCGGGTGGCGCCTTGCATTCTTTGTCGTGGGCGCTCCGGGAGTCCTGCTCGCCATAGTCCTGCGTTTCACAGTCCGGGAACCCGTCCGTGGATGGTCTGAGGGCACTCAGAAAAAAGATCTGTCCACGCCGCCCATCAAAGACGTCATCAAACTGTTGTGGGGCCATGTCTCCTTCCGGCACATTGCTCTGGCCGCCAGCCTGCAGGCTTTTCTTATCTATGGCATTGGTAACTGGTTTCCGTCCTACTTCCTGCGCAATTTCGATCTCAGCCTCAGCACCGTCGGAACATGGATGGCATTGACGAGCGGGATTGGAGGCGCCGCAGGCTCATTTTTCGGGGGCTGGATGGCCGACCGTTTCGGGGCTCGCGATATACGCTGGTATCTCTGGATTCCCGGCATTCTCACCTTCATGATTGTGCCCGTTCTGGTGATCGCGCTGACATCAGGATCGCCCCGTGTTGCCCTGCTGCTGACCGCGCCCTTCAATTTCCTGACAGCGGCCTATCTAGGCTCGGTTATCGCCGTGTCCCACAGTCTGGTCAGTGTCCGCATGAGAGCCCTTACGTCAGCCGTTCTCTTCTTCATCCTGAATCTGATCGGTCTGGGTCTCGGTCCGCTCATCGTGGGCGCACTCAGTGATCGCTTCACGCGCGCAGGATTCGAAACCCCGCTCGCAACGGCCATGCTGATTTGCGGCGTTATCGGAGCGCTCTGGGCCTGTCTCCATTATGTGCTCGCAGCGAATAATATTCGGAGGGACATCGCGAGGCTGGAGCAATGACGCGCCAAAGAACCCGCTACCGGCCCGAGTTCCTCGGATCGATCCTTCTTGCTGTCGCGGCATGTCAGGCGCCCAGCAACACCGTCACGACAGCAACGGATGCGTCACGCCTCAATGTAGATGAAACTCCAAGCACGGCTCGGGCAGAAGATGGCCGCTACATTTCGTGGCGCGAGCACCTGATCGATGATGAGCAGACAAATGGCGGAATAGCCATCCGGGGCGGTGATGGGCTGGCGATGGCGGATATCGACCAAGACGGGCACATCGATATTGTCTCTGTGCATGAGGATTCCAATCATCTTCGCATCGCCTTCGGCACGGATGATCCCGACGTCTGGGAAAATGTGACCATCGCGGAAGGCGAAACCGTTGCCGCCATCGAAGATGTCGCAATAGGCGACCTCAACGGCGATGGGTGGCTCGATCTCGTGGCGGCTTGTGAAGAAGCACACCTTCTCTATCTCCAGAGCCCCGGGACAAACGCCCGGACGCAAGTCTGGCAAGGATTGATCCCGGAGATCACACAGGACCGTGGGTCATGGCTTCGCGTCTTTACGGCGGACATGGATCAGGATGGGCGCCTGGACGTGCTGGCCGCGAACAAGGGGGCATCGGACATCATCGACCCGTCCCAGCCAACCGCAAGCCGTCCTACATCGCTCTTCCGGGTGGATGGAGATCCCCTCATTCAATCGAGCTGGCACGAGCAGGTCTTGTCGCGGGAAGTCGTGCCGAACACGGCGATGCCGATAGATATCGACGAAGATGGTGACCTGGATGTTCTGGTTGCCGCTCGGTTACATCTCGAGATGGCAATCCTTGAAGTGGTGGAGCCCGTCCCCGGACAGGAGCTCAACATTCAACCGCATCCCATCACGATCACGACCGGGCAGCCCGTTTCGGAGGACTGGAAAGGTGCATCCAGCGCGTTCCAGTCCGCCTTTGCCGATCTGGATGGCGACGGTCGCAAGGACCTTGTGGTTGCAGTCTACGAAACGCCTCAGGCATATGAGGGCAGCCCGCTAGCTGCGGGGCTTGGCTGGCTGAAACAGCCGGATCAGCTCGACGCACCGTGGACCTATTTTCCTATCGGCAACACCTTGCCGGACATTATTGCGGGGATCGCCCTTGCTGACATTGACGGAGACGGCGATCTCGATGCTGTCACCGGAGGATATTCCGGCCTGAATATTCTGGCCGGCGCCTATTCCGGTGCGCCGCGCGATCAGGACGACCCGCGCGTCACCTCCGCCTCTACCGTTGGCCGGATTGCATGGTTCGAAAACCCCGGAGATGCCCGGCTGACGTGGCAACGCCATGACATGCTGCGCCTGGTGCGGGGCATGTATGACGGCTTCCTCGCCGTGGACATGGACAAGGATGGCGACGTTGACCTCGTTGCAACGCGTGGCAACAGCGGAAGCTATGACGGCGTGTTCTGGCTGGAACAGGTTCGCTCGGACAAGCCTATGCCGGTCTTCACGAAGGCGCGAACCGAGGACAGTCGCGCCCTGCCGCTACCTCCCGAGAACTGGATGGACACGTACGAAACGGAAATGACCTATACCGCGCCAAACAAGATTGGCCATTAGGCTCCATTGGCAGACGCCTAGTCCAGAGGCTTTGCGCCGACACCAATGTTGAGGAACCAGGGCTCGCTGTTCTCCTTCCTCTGCTGGACGAGCTTTTCGTGCATCTCGAACATGCCCGGGAACGGATCGACAAGCATTTCAGGCTCAGACGCAATTCTCAGATAGGCCTCCTCAGCCCCATAGGCAGACCATGCAGGGCCAGCGCGACTTTCCGGCTGTCCGGTGGACGCAAACGATGTCCAGTAATCGAGGAGGGTGTCCGATACGTCCCGATCATGCTCACCGTCAGGGACAGGCCAGTTCGGCGGCAGGGAGTCGGCATCCAGCGCGCCGAACACAAATGGCAATTCACTGGCATGGAACGCGCAGAGGTCCGCTTCGCGCGCATTCGGGTAACAGTAATCGAACACATACATGAAAGCTGGCTGACCTGCTTCCGTGGCACTGCGGACAACCCGCTCGGTCGCCCAACCGTAAATCGCATCGCGAAGCGTGGCGAGCTTCGCAGCCTCGACGTCATCACTGGGATAGAGCGCAAGCATCTCGTCTGAGATATCTCCATACCGCTCGGTGATCGCGGCTTCGTAGGCTTCCGGCGTGCCAGCTGCACGAGGCAGGAACATACGCTGGGCGCGGATCTCTCCACTATTGAAGCCAGCAAGTATGGGCACTTTTGCAAAGGCTCCTTCGTCAAACGATTCAATTATCTGCATCGGCAGGACTTTGCCGTCGATCGTGCCTTGCGGGACAAATCCTATTCGACTTGCCTGAGAGGTGATGTCTTGCGCATCTAGGCCTCGGGCCGCTTCAACACCGTCAACCTTGAGCCCCTCGAACACGTGTGTGCCAAGTGCCTCTGCAGATGGCAATCTAAAGGAGGATGCGCGAAGTTCGGGGAAATTCCGGCTGTTTGTGCTCTCGATGATCGCTTTCTGAAACAGGCCCCGTGCTGCGGGACTGGCCAGCAGATAGGTTGTGCTCAGGGCGCCGGCCGACTCTCCCATCACGGTGACATTATCCGGATCGCCACCGAACGCCGAGATATTGGCGCGAACCCATTTCAGAGCGGCAACCTGGTCGAGAAGGCCATAATTTCCAGCGACACTGTCTTCAGATTCCGCACTGAGGTCTGGATGCGCCAACCATCCGAGTACGCCCAAACGGTAGTTCAAGGAGACGAACACGACGCCCCTGTCCGCAAATTCGGATCCATCATACATCGGCCGCTCACTACCGCCGATGCGAAGTGATCCGCCGTGAATCCAGACGATGACCGGAGCCTTCACGGAATCTGGGCGCTTCCAGATGTTTAGGGTCAGACAATCTTCGGAGGTTTTGGCCGGAGGATTATAATAAAGGCTACTCGCCGGAACCTCAGGCTGAATGCAGCTTGGGCCAAACTCGGCAGCTTCACGGACACTCTTCCACGCTACTGGACCAGATGGCGGTTTCCACCGTCTCTCACCGATCGGCGCGGCCGCATAGGGAATACCGCGAAAAACATTCAGCCCCGCCTCGCGGACGCCAACCAGTTGCCCCTGCTCCACCTCGACAACCGGGCCGGTCAGGCGGTCGATTGGACGAGCACAGGCCGACAGCCAAACGAATGCGACCATCAGGAGAACCGCCAAACTGGCGTATTGAGGGCTTGGTCTCATTGTCTCATCCCTTTTCATTTCATGCCGTTGTTGCGCATAGCTCCCGCAAGCTCAACTTGTCGATCTTTCCAGTTCCTGCCAGCGGCATCGCGCCAATGCGGATAACTTCATCAGGTATCCACCAGTTTGGGACATGCCCTTTCAGCCCCGCAAGAAGCGACTCGTCACTGAGCGTGTACCCCTCACGAATTTCGACAAGTAGAACTGGCCGCTCGCCCCATTTTGGATGAGGCCGCCCGACCACTGCGGCAAGCGCGACTTCCGGCATTCGGGAGATAAGCGTCTCGATTTCCGTCGGATTGATCCACTCCCCACCGGATTTGATCAGATCCTTGGACCGCCCCGTAATGAAAACCTGGCCCGCCTCGCTCAGGACAGCAAGATCACCCGTCTCGAACCAGCCATCTTTCGTAGCGTCTTCGGTCTGGCCGAAATAGCGCGCGACCACTGACGACCCTCGCACCCAGAGATGACCTTCCCTGCCGCGCTGCTCGGCCAGAGGCTTCCCATTATGGTCGGTCAACATCAGATCGAGTCCGACCGCAGGTCGACCCGCAGTCTCCGGTGAACGCTCGTCCTCCGGAGGCGCGGCCGTTCCAAGCGGTGACAGCTCCGTCATGCCCCACGTGGTCTGTACACATATCCCGCGAGCTTCGATCCTCTTCATCAAGGCGGGATGCATGGGAGCGCCGCCAACCATGATCCGCTTCAGAGACGGCAATTCGAGATCGGTTGTTTCAAGATATTCCAAAAGGCCCGTCCAGATTGTCGGGACACCTACCGCAATCGTCACACCTTCATCGGCGATGAGATGCGCGAGGCTTTCTCCATCCGAATGTCGCCCCGGCAGCACGAGTTTTGCTCCGGTGGCAGGTGCGGAGAATGGAAGCCCCCATGCGCTGGCATGAAACATTGGCACGACGGGCAACACGACATCATGGGATGTAATTCCGGAGACATCCGCCTGAAGCTGGCGCATGGTGTGCAGATAGTTTCCACGGTGTGTATAAGTCACGCCTTTGGGCGCGCCTGTTGTGCCAGAAGTAAAGCAAAGGCCACATGGCGTTGTTTCCGGGAAATTTCCCCAGGGAATGTCCGTGTATTTGCTCGACATCACCTCCTCGAGAGCCTGCACCGAAGGCAGTCTGGCAGTATCCAGCACATCGCCCTCTGAAAGGTCGATAACCAATACCTTTGTGACCCCGGGAGCCTGCTCTGCAATACTGGCAGCCAAGGGCTGCAAATCGCTGCTCACAATCAGGATTGATGCCTCAGACTGGCCGAGCATCCAGGCCAACTGCTCGCTCGTGAGACGCGGGTTGAGCGTATGGCACACAGCGCCCACACCCATCACCGCATACCAGCACTCCATGTGCGCTTGAGTATTCCAGGCCAGCGTGGCGACACGGTCGCCCGTCTTGACACCCAGATCGTTGAGTACGGACGTTACGCGCTTGGCACGCTCCCGAAGTCCGGCATACCCGATGCGAGCTGTACTGCCGTCCGCGCGCGCCGTCACGACTTCTGTCGAGGGGCGCCATTTCGCTGCGTGGTCAAGAAACTTGTCGAGTGTGAGTGCGTAGTCTTGGATGGCACCATCGATCATTGGCATTTTGGGTCCTTTGGGGGCAAGGGAGGTGACAGGACGCCGACATTCCAGTTCCAGGGAATATTGGCAGCTGCGCGCCGGCGGCAGACCACCTCTTCATGCAAGGCATAGCGTTCCCGGGCGAGCATCGGCCAAGGCTGCGGGTGTTCGGCGAAGACCATGCCGGTCGCCTTGTCCCCATAGGATGGCCACTCCGCGGCACCCACGGCTGCCGGATATCCATCCCGTGCAAAACTAGCCCAATATGCCATCATGGCCTGCGACAGGCCGCGCTCCTCATCCGTATTCGGTATTTCAGGCCAAGGCGCGACAGCCTCGGACATCGTTCCGAAGACATAAGGAATTTCTGCGGCGTGGAAGGCATGCAGGCCCCATCGATCAGCAGCCGGATAGCTATGATCAAACAGATAGAAGAATGAGGGGATGCCTTGCGATGTTTGCGAGGCCGCGAGACGCTCTGCCGTCCATCCATACATCGCGTCGCGAGTTGTTGCGAGCATGCTCGATTCCAGACTGTCCGACGGATAGATGTTCAGGAACTCGTCTGCGAGTTCGCCATATCCAGTCCGAATAGCTGTTTCGTAAGCATCCTGTTTTGGGATTGGGGGCAAGAGGAATCGCAGGGAGCGGATTTCACCTTCGTTGAATCCCGCCAGAACAGGCACAGGCGCCTGTTCGCCCTTGTCGAAAGTCGCGACCATCTGATCGGTCAGGTAAACATCATCAATTACAGCAAAGGGAAAGTAACCTGCCTTTCCTGCCAGTCCGACAATCTTGCCAGCGGGCATCGCGCGGAGAGCGTCAATGTCTTCCACGCCCATCCGGTCCAGAAGATCAGATCCCACGGACTCCGCGGATGGCAATCCGTTGGTTTCTTCTTTCAATGCGGACATGGTCACCATGTAGGCGCTTTGAGCGATAGCCTTGTCGAACAGACCCTTGGCCTTGGGCGACGTCATCAGCAGGACTGTGCTGAGCGCGCCCGCAGACTCTCCTGCGACCGTCACATTGTCCGGATTACCTCCGAAGGCGGCGATGTTCCGCTCAACCCATTTCAGAGCGAGAATCTGATCCATCAGCCCGTAATTTCCTGAAATGCCCTGCTCGGATTCTGCACTCAATCCGGGATGGGCAAGATATCCGAGGACCCCCAGACGATAGTTGATCGTCACAACGACGAGACCCTGCTCACGCGCCATTCTGGCGCCATCATACATGGCCTGGCTGCCCGCTCCTGTGGTCAGGGATCCTCCATGAATCCACACGAAAACCGGCGCATCCTTGGCGTCTTCGGGCGTCCAGACATTCAGGCTCAGGCAGTCTTCCGAAACGGCACCAAGCTCTGTCGCGTATATGCTTTGAGCTCGCGATTCCGGCTGAGGACATGCGGGGCCGAATGCCTGCGCTTCGCGTTGCCCCTCCCAGTCCGGAACCGCAGCGGGCGGAGCCCACCGGCGCTCGCCCGTCGGGGCCAGTGCATAAGGAATACCGCGATATACGTCGATACCGTCTTCATTTGCCCCAAGAAGGGAGCCAGCGGGCGTGTCAGCAACAACGCTGTCCACGGACATTGCGTCCACACCCGCACAGCTGGTCACCAGGAGAGGTGATACCGAGAGGACAAGAAGGGCAAGCGCCGCACCTACGCGCCTCACCTGCAGACCTTCGGCCAATAATCTATCCAGTCTCGGCATCAGTCTCTCCCTTCCGCAATCAGTATTCGTAGCTGACGCGAACGCCGACCGTTTGCGGGCGCACACGGGCATAGCGGCTATCAAGGAAGCCTTCCGGGTGGACGTAAGTGATCGAGCTGTCGTCTAACAGGTTCTCGACATAAGCGACCACTTTCCAGTCATCCTTCGAGATGCCAGCCTGCGCGTTCACAACAGTGTATGCGTCGGTGTAATCGAAAGTCGCGGCCGGTACGCCAGGCTGGCCCGGCACGTTCGGCAACATGCCCGGGAAATCGCCGACATAGGCGGCCGTGGCGGTCACGAAGGCATCCTTGTCGCCGATACCAAAATCGTAACGAGCCGTGATAGCCCCCTGGAAGTCGGGCATGGCAAGTTGTAGGCCCTCTTCTGCACCAGAGATCGCGGCCTCTTCATCGGTCAGGTCCGTAATCTCGGTGTCGCTGATCGAGCCGTTCGCGAACAGGCTGAAACCGTTGCCCGGAATGTAGCCGATCTCGAATTCGAGGCCCTGACTGACAGCCTTGCCGATATTGGTCGCGAATTGCGCCTGATCTGACAGGCGGTTGGCCTGAACCTGGATATCTTCCCAGTTAATGTAATAGGCGGCGAGATTCGCGGTCAGCTTGCGGTCGAAGAAGGAACCTTTCGCGCCAACTTCATAGCTGATGAGCGTATCCGAATCGGCCCCGTTCGGGATGATGATGTCGTTGGGGTCCACCCCGCTGGCGAGACCAGCACGGGCGTTCGCCACCGGCGAGCGGAAGCCTGTCGAAACCGACGCATAGGTCGTAAGATTGTCCACCGGCTTGTAGGATAGGCTACCCTTGTAGGACAGGTTGTCCGCTTCGACCTTGAGCCCGTCTGCCGCCGTGACCGGGGTGATCGTGAGGGGCGTATTGGTAAAGCCCAGGAGCGCGGCGGTCAGGTAGTTCGAGTTGTAGCCGCCAGCAAGGGTGTGCGACTGCACCGAGGTTTCGGTATAGCGCAGACCGCCGGTCGCCCACAGCTGGTCGGAGAAGTGATAGGTCAGCTCACCGAAGGCTGCCGATTCGATGGCGTCGAAATAGCCCTTGAACCGATAGTAATACTCATCCGGCAAGCCAGTCAGGCCGCGCGAATCGAGGAATTCCTGCGAGGAGCGGTAGTCATAATCGATGTCGCGGCGCTTGTTGAAGTAGAAGCCGCCGACGATCCAGTCCCAGCTTCCGCCATCCGCGGAAGCCAGACGGACTTCCTGCACGAAGTTTTCGTCATGCCCGACTGCATCAAGCGCGAAGGGAATGCCCCCGCCGAACGTGCCCGCCAGATCGACAATGAATTTGCCGTCGATCTGAGAATAGTTAGAGGAGCTGGTAAGGGTCGCGAAATCCATGTCCCAGTTGGCTGTCAGATTATAGCTGGTCATGTCTGACTGGAAGAGGTCGGGACGGTCCGTATAACGAATGAATTCGCCACGGTCAGGATTGGTGAGACCTGAATCTGCCGGCTCGTTGTCCTCGCGGATAATGAGCAAACCGACGTCGAATTTGCTGGTCGGTTCCCACAGCAGGTGCGCACGGCCACCGACCGCCTTCAGTGAGTTCGCGCCTTCAATGCCCGTGCCAAGGTTATCGACCCAGCCGTCCTCATCGCGGTAGAAGCCAACGACTCGCAGCGCCAATTGATCCGACACGAGCGGAATATTGACCATGCCGTTATAACGCTGACGGAGGGCATCGCCATCTGTCAGGCCGAAATCGACCAGTGTGGCCGCTTCGAACTTGTTCGGATTAGGCTTCTTTGTGAGGATACGCACGGCGCCGGACAGCGAGTTTGCACCGAACAGCGTGCCCTGCGGCCCGCGCAATACTTCCACCCGCTCCACGTCGAACAGAGTCGGGTCGAGAATGGTCGAATTACCGTTCGAAGAGATCGGAAGCTCGTTGATGTAGATCGCGGTGGCGGCCTGAAGGTTGGCGCCGTAGCCATTGGTGGCGATGCCGCGGGTGGTGATTGTGTTGAAGTTGGCGGTCGGCTGGTTCAGCACGATACCTGGCGTTTCGCGGGCGAGGCCGTCGTAGCTGACAATGCCTTTTTCCGACATGGCTTCCTGCTGGAAGGCCGTGACGGCCAGCGGCACGTCCTGCAGGCTCTGCTCCCGTCGGGTTGAGGTCACGATGATTGTATCCTGACGCGCTTCATCATTGGATGATTCTTGCGAAACCTCGTCAGCAGTCGATGTTTGTTGTGCAAAAGCGGGCGTTCCCAGTACCGCGAACGAAATCGCCGATACGGACGCCATTGACCGTAGAGTCATTGGATTTTCCTCCCTGTATGAAAGCGGGTTTTCCCGCTTTTCATGACGTGTTGGAAAACAAATATTCGCTCCTGTCAATAATATTCACTCTAGTGAGAGTGAAACTTTAAATTTCATGCCTAGTTCGTCCATCTGAAGGCGTCATTCAGAAAGGTCTTCGGGGATAATTGTTATTGGCCAGCCCAGCAAGCCGCGAAGATGCCTTGCCAAGCCTATGAACTTGCTCCGCCCAAGAGAGGCAACTTTTGATGGGACCATGAGGCGCTGGAAAGATCTCTTCAGGCCACGGGCCGGAAGCTATCTCTCTGAATTCGTCGCTGGACAATAAGAGTCCAAATAGTCCTTGTGCATCGGCAGGCCCGCAACCGTCTTGTTCACGTTGTCGGTTATATAGCTCAGGAAGCGTGTGACCTCCGCCTCAGTCATGACATCAGCGACCGGGTGATGGGACTGAGGCATCAGGCCCTGACCCAGCATAACCTGGGTCCATGAATTCTCCGCAAACAGCTCATCATTTGCCCGGAACACCCGCCCGGCCTGCTGGAACAGTGCCATCCGGTGACGCAGACTATCCGGAATCTCCATCGTGCGGCAGTGGCGCCAGAAAGGCGTGTCGCTACGGTTGGTCAGATGATAATGTAGAATGATGAAATCACGGATGTGTTCAATTTCGTATGCTGTCTGACGGTTAAACTCATCTATGTCGGGCTGGTGAACACCCTCGCGCGGAAACATCTGCATCAACCGCATGACGGATCTCTGGATCATGTGAATGCTGGTCGACTCCAAAGGCTCAATGAACCCGCTCGAAAGTCCAATTGCGATACAGTTGCGGTGCCAATGCGCGCGGCGCGTACCGGTGCGGAATCGGATCTGGCGCGGCTCACTCAGGCATTCCCCCTCAATGTCGCCCAGTAATTTCCCGCGGGCCTCATCATCACTCATATACCGGCTACAATAGACCGTGCCATTGCCCGTCCGGTGCTGGAGCGGGATCTGCCAGCGCCAACCTGCTTCATGAGCAATGGAGCGTGTGTAAGGCCGGGGGGGGCGCACTGAGGCAGTTTGCACCGCAATCGCACGGTCGCACGGCAACCAGTGCGACCAGTCCTCATAGCCAACGCCAAGCGCGCCATCAATCAGCAGGGCACGGAATCCTGTGCAGTCGACAAACAGATCACCCGCAATCTCGCTCCCATCTTCCAGGACAAGACTGGCAATATTCCCGTCCTCGGTCCGGCGCACTTCACTTATCTTGCCTTCGCGGCGAACAACGCCATGCCGTTCGGCGATCTCTCTGAGGAAGCCCGCATAGGCAGTAGCGTCGAGATGATAGGCATAGTTCAGGCCGAGGTCTGGTAAGTGCTTGAAGCGCTCCTGCTCTGCGGCGATCAGTTCCAGACAATAGTCTCCGAATTCACCTGCGACCCCCAGCTCCCGGCCGCGGCGCCAGAAATGCTGGAAGCCTGCCGTCCAGTGATCCTTTCCGGTGATTCCGAATGAGTGAATGTAACGATGCCCGACATCGGTCCAGTTTTCGAACGCGATGCCCAGCTTGAACGTCGCGCGCAATGCGCTCATCAACTGGGCCTCATCGATTCCCAGAAGCCGATTGTAGGTTACAAGAGTGGGTATGGTCGCCTCACCGACCCCTACAGTTCCGATCGCATCGGATTCCACGAGCGTGACATCGCATACCTTCTCAAGCACTTTGCCCATTGCCGCAGCCGTCATCCAGCCGGCCGTGCCCCCACCGGCAATGACGACCCTCTTCTTTTTTCTGGCTTTAGTCATGATTCTCAGCGATCCAGCCGGTCGCGGAGAAAGGCCCGCACACTGGCAGCCACTTCCGGAGTGATCGGGCCGAGTATGCCCTGAATGTGTTCAGGCACCTGATCGACCTCCGTGCCATCATTGTTGAAAACATAATGCTCGAACATGTGTCTCCAGGCCTTCTTTTCTTCGGGCGGAAGGTCCCGCAATGTCATCATCGCATGGTTGAGCACATCCTGTGGCGTGCCGAGATGTTTCGGCACGGTGCGCCACCAATAGTTTACCAGCATGTTCGCCTGCCCGGTCGCCTCCACATGGTGCCACCACATGGAGGGAATGAAGAGCGCGTCGCCCTCACCCAGGTCCGCGATCTGCGCATGCCTTACCGCTTCGGAGAAGCGGGGAAAGCGGGTGGAATCTGGCGCAGCAAAATCGACGAGGCTGATAGGCCGCCCGGCTGGCGTCAATTCAAACGGGCCAACATAGAGATTGGGGGTCTGGTCTGGTGGAAACAGCGTAAAGCGACGCTTGCCTGCGACGACACATGCAAGATTAAGGGGCAGGTCATTGTGCGCGGCAACCCGCGTACGCGTGCCGATCCACACACTCCGAAGGGGGTCCAGATCACCGAACTCCAAATCATTCTCAGCCCGAAAGCCGGGCAAGACTTCGTCGACATCGGTTGACGCCAGATAGATCAGGGGTGGAGGGCTTTGCGGTCCGAATTTAAAAACGCGATCCAGAAACATCGTGAATGTCGCGTTGCCGCGATCGACATTCACGCCCGTCATATCGTCATTGTAGAATAGTCGCCCATCCAGCGCCGCTGGACCGGCCGAAATCGGCACGACCGCGCCGCGGTCAAAGCGATGGAGATAGTCGAAGAAATCGGAAAGGGAGGATCGCGCGGCCTTCACGGCGGGCCAGTCCTCGACGAACCCGCGCACGATCACAGGTACTGATGATGCGGAGATTTCCGATAGATCGCGTTCCCCTTGACGCCAGGCGACCTCACGCACTCGTGGCGTGTCGTTAAAAATGTCGGTCCGGTCTGTCGTGCAGATCATTGTATAATGTGTTCCCCTTGCGGGCACCTTTTGCAAGTCTGCCGCGCTGCCCTTGAGGTACAGCGCGGCAGTTTAGCTGCAGGATTAGGAGCCGCCCGCCAGCTCATGCTGGCGGACGGTTTTGATTGGGAGGCTAATAATTAAAGCGGAAGCCAAAATTGTACCGCGCACCCGTTTGGGTCGCATAGTTAACATAGGCTGACGTACGGCCGACGGTGCGGGTGGTTTCGTCGGTGACGTTGATACCCTCGACAAATAGCGTCCAGCCGTCACGAACTTCATAGCTGACGTTGAAGTCCAACTGGCCATAATCCTCAACATATTGCGGATTGTTGGCCGTGCCGCTGACACCCACCGTGGAGGTGAGGAACTTATCACGCCAATTATAGGCGAGACGCGCCTGAAGCCCGTTTTTGTCGTAGAAGCCGATCAGGTTGTAGCTGTCTGAGAGACCGGTGATCGCGAATTGTGGATCGCCACTCGACGGGACCTGTGTGTCGTCGAATGCCACATCGCCGTCGACGATTGTGTAGTTGGCAATCACGCCGAACCCCGTCTCACCGAAGAAGTGCTGGACAGCGAATTCCCATCCATCCACCGTGGCGGTTTCCTGGTTTACAGGCGTCGCGATATCGAAGGTCAGGAGCGGATCTTCGCCCGCGACACCAAATATGTTGCCCGTGAAGTTTCCGTTCGTATCCGTACCAGTGATTTCGAACGTCGATGGATCGGCATTCTCGAATATCCACTGGCGGATTGCCACGGCATCGTCCCCTACGGCTGCAAGCGCCGCATTGTAACGAGCACCGCCATAAGGGGTGTAGACCTCGAATGGCGACTGCGTAACAATGCCGGACCCAATGAAATTCTCCACATTCTTTCTGAAGTAACCCGCAGAAAGATAGGACCCTCCCTCATCATAATACCATTCGCCGGACAGATCGAAGTTTTCCGAAATGAACGGCTTCAGATTGGTATTTCCGTTTGTGCCGGTACCGCCATCCACTCGTGCAATCTGCTGCACGGAGAGCCCACCAGCAATGTCGCCATATCCAGGTCGGGTCATAGTCTTGCTGTACGATGCACGCAAAACAACATCATCACGCGGATCGATACGGAAATCGACGGCAGGCAGCCAATAATCCTACTCACCGGTGAATTCCTGCACAACCAGATTGTTCGAATCATCCAGACCAATCAGGCCGAATTCGTTGGCAGCGACCCATTGCACACCGCTAGGGGTTGTAACTTGTGCTGGCGAGGTGACATCCGTTGTCTCGTATCGCAGACCTGCAATGAATTTTGCAGGCATTACGCCAATATCAAACTCATTGTTGACCTGGAGAAACGCCGAATAGCTTTCTTCCTCAATCCGGCGGTCTTCGAGGAAATCGTCAGACCGACAAATGCCATCGCCCCCGCACGCATTGTTGAACGGGTCCCCATCGCTATCAATGATGCCGACCATCTGGTCGAAGTCGAAAACGAAGACGTCCTGCTGGGTCATTCCCGAGCCACTGAACTGATCGAAATTTTTCGCGATGTTCACACGCCGGAAGATATCGTCCGGCAAATCATCAGCCGTACCAACCCCGCCCCAAGTATCGCGCTGCGCGTTCGCGAAAGCAGAGCGGACCTTATTCTTCGTCGCCGACACACCAAAATCGACACTGTCGACAATTGAGGTATCGAAGTCATAGTGTCCGCTGAGTTGAGCCTGATCGATCTCAGTCTTGATATAGCTGTTGCTGAAAACCGACCCGGTCGAGATCATGCGTGAAGGATCGATGCCGGTGAACGGATCCTGAAACACCAGTCCCAGAACCGGCATGTCATTCGTGAAATCAACCGCCTGCGAGCGAAGCTGGAAGTCAGCGACCGAGATCACCGAACTCGTTCCATACGGGCTGTCCTGTCCTGACTCAGCACTGGAAGAATGTACGTCAAAGACCAGACCGAGCCTGTCTGTCGCTTGCCAGTCAAAATTCAGGCCAAGCGACTGGTTCTCACTCTTTGTGGCGTACTTGGCTCCACCCATCGAAAGATCGGTACCGGCGTCTCCAAAATCCTCATTGTAGAATAGCGGACTTGCAATTGGCCCATCCGTCCATCCGCTCGTCACGTCGCCGTGGTTGAACCAGACCGACATGTCGGCCCGCTCGGTGGCGACTTTGTTCTGAGTGTAGAAGTAATCCAAAGTCGCGGTGAAGTTCGAACCGGGGCTGTACTGAAGCGTCGCCTGGCCGTTGAGGCGTTCACGGTCCACATCCGTAAGACTGTAGTTGACGTTTTGTGGCGTCGAATAGATGTCGTCTGGTCCGGGCCGGTTGGTAACCTGTGTGTCATCTGGAGGCTGGGGCAAAGATCCCCAGTCATTTTCAGCCCCCAAATAAGCTCCGCGCCAACCACTTGTCGTACCGACTTGCGCATACCCGGAATTTCGTTCCTGGTAGCTGCCAGCCAGCGCGACACCGAATGTATCGTTCGCGAAGGTGTTGGAATAGATACCGGAGATTTCTGGGGTGACTTCCTTGTCGCCAAGACTTGTAACCGAGTCGTCGTAGACGCCTTTAATGCCTGCAGAATACCGCAGGCCCGGCGCATCCAGTGGACGCGCAGTCTTGATGTTCAGTGTAGACCCGATCCCGCCTGTAGGAATGGATGCAAGCCCGGTCTTGTAGACCTCAACGCTGGCGATACCTTCCGAGGCAATGTTGCCGAAATCAAAGCTGCGCGACGACGGCGCTCCGCCCTCAAGATAGGCTGTGGGCATCTGGCGGCCGTTCAGAAGGACAAGGTTGAAGTCCGGACCGAAGCCGCGAACCGTCACCTGACTACCCTCACCATTGGACCGGTTGATGGAAACCCCCGTGATACGCTGGAGCGATTCAGCAAGATTCGTATCGGGGAACTTGCCCATGTCCTCATTCGTGATGGCGTCCACAACCCCTTGCGCATTGCGCTTGATGTCGGTCGCTTCTGCGAGGCTTCCCCGAATCCCCTGGACGGTGACCGTTTCCTGCCGGAGTTCTTCCCCATCTGTCACTTCCTGTGCATTTGCAGAATGTGACAGAGCGAACGCTGATGCGCTTCCCAGGAAGATCAGCGAGAGCTTTCGCCAATCATGTTTGCGTTCTTCCTTCATTTCATTTCCTCCCAATGAACTCTTTTGTTAATCCGGCTCGGACGGCCAGCTTCAACGCGCCCGCGCCTCCCAAGGCCCCTGTGGCTTGCCATTCCATTTCTGTGTGTCGAGACATGCGCGACCTGATGCCTCATCGCCACGGCATTGCTCGACGCGAACCCAGTCAACCAGAAGCTCTGCCGGGAACGACTTCGGGTCGAAGCCCATCCCGTTCGATTTCTCGGGCAAATTTCCGCCCACAGCTAAATTCAGCATAAGGAAAAATGGCTGATCGAATGGGGCACTGGGCCGGTTGGCGGCGTTCGGGGCCGCCGTGTACCAATCCTCACGGGTTAGACGCATGAAAACCTTGCCATCCACGAGCCACTGCATCTGACCGTCAGCCCACTCCAGCGCGTAGGTGCGCCACTGATTCGCAGGGCTCTCCGAACTGATCGGATCCGTTTTCAGGAATAAATAGGTGTTGTCAGGCGCAACGTCGCCGAAATGCGCGGCCCCTGAAGTTCGGTTTTCCCGGCTGCCTACGCAGTCTTCGCACGGTGTGCCAAGGTTGACCGCTTCCATGATATCGATCTCACCAGACAGCGGCCACCGGCCGTATGTGCTGCTCGACGGCATCATCCAGAAGGCAGGCCATGTGCCCTGTCCGTCTGGCAATTTGATACGGGCCGAGAAACGGCCATACATCCAGTCCGCCAGCCCGCGTGTGCGGATTTTGCCGGATGTGTAGGCTTTTGTTGTCTGTTCGCCGCCATGCTGATCGGCCAGAAGCGGCCCTTCGAAGTCTTCCTTCAGGGCGATCAATCGCAACACGCCATCAGAAACCTGAATGTTTTCAGGCCGCCCTGTATAACACTGCCGCTCATTGTTTCCGCCGCCCCAGCAGGATTCTTCAGGGACCCATTTGGCCCGATCCAATATGGCACCGTCAAAATCGTCAAACCAGACGGTTGACCATTCAGGCGCCGTTTCGGGAGCGTACGCAGCGACATCAGCATGCGGACCTGCACTTACGCAGGCTGCAAGCAAGAATGCCGCGAAGCTCAGAGGCCCGCCCACTGCCAATAGTCGCATATAACGCCCCATTCGGGTCTGTTTCTTCCCTTTCATCAAAAATGCGCAGCGCACGTTCACCGCACAATGCGCTTGCGGCGAATTGGACACGCCGTGCGGCAGTTGGGAAAGTAAAACGGTTTCATCACCTCTCTGCTGAAGGGAGCGACTCAAGAATTTGCCGCGAATGGCAGGACCATTCGCGGCAAGTGAAACCGGTTCCAGACGCGATCTACCGCGCCGTCACATTCAGCGGGGTTCGTAGGAAAATGAGGTGGACAGTTCTGCGGTGGACACGCCACCGACGAATATATCAAACATGCCCGGCTCCACCAGAAACTCACCGTCTCCATTGTAGAAACCCAACTCGTCAGGTCCCAGACTGAATCGCAGAGCCTTGCGTTCACCCGGCTGCAGCAGGATCTTCTGAAATCCTTTCAGTTCCCGGACCGGCCGCACGACACTCGCCGCTCGGTCGCGAATATAGAGTTGCACCACCTCCTCGCCTGCAACCTGGCCGGTATTGGCCACCGTCACCTCCACACTGTATATCTCACCTTCCGGCACCGCCGAAAGGTCCGAATAGGCAAAGCTGGTATAGCTCAGTCCGTGTCCGAATGGGTACAGGGGCGTATTCTTCTCGTCAGTAAAATGCGACCAGAAGACATCCGGTATCTCGTCGGGGCGACCTGTGTTGAAATGATTGTAGTAGACCGGCACCTGACCGACCGATCGCGGGAAGCTCATAGGCAACTTGCCGCTGGGATTATACTTCCCGATCAGGACATTGGTGAGCGCATGGCCGCTCTCGCTACCGAGGTGCCAGGCCTGAACGATGGTGGGCAAATTCTCATCCGCCCAGCTAAGCACGAGCGGCCGGCCACTCATCACCACCAGGATCGTGTTGGGATTTGCCTCTGTCACGGCCTCCAGAAGCTCTTGCTGGACACCGGGAAACCCGAGGCGCGTGCGGCTACGTCCTTCGCCCGACTGACGGGCATCTTCACCGAGAACAATAACGACCTTGTCGGCACCGCGGGCAGCGGCCACGGCTTCGGAAAACCCGCTGCGGTCTTCGGCATTCACCACAACCGGATCAGGAAAACCGGCGCTACCAATTTCGAGAACGGCACCTTCCGCATAGGTGAAATCGATGCCGGCCGCCTCAAAGGCGTCCACGACAGAAACCGCTGAATCCGCCTCGCTCATTGCACGCCAATTGCCGAGGGGAGAATCCTCGTCGGCCGCCAACGCGCCGATCAACGCGACCTTCTCGCCGCCTTTCAAGGGAAGCAGATGGTCGTCATTCTTGAGCAGCACAATCGAGCGCTCCGCAACCTTGCGCGCTGCTGCAAGGTTTTCGAGCGAGAGTAGCACAGCCGCCTCCCGACCCTCATCCAAATAGCGATAGGGATCGTCGAACAGGCCCAGCTCGTATTTTACGCGCAGAATTCTGCGGACCGCATCGTCGATCAACTCCAGGGAAACATCGCCGTTCTCAACCAAATCCTGGAGGTGCTCCAAATAGATGGAGCTTTCCATGTCCATGTCGGAACCCGCTTGCATGGCCAGCCTCGCAGCCTCGTGCTCGTCTGCCGCAAAGCCATGATTGATCATTTCGAGTCCCGAGGCCCAGTCAGACACGACAAAGCCATCGAACCCCCATTCGCCCTTGAGAATCTCTCTCTGCAAGAAGGTGTTTCCGGTGGAAGGGATACCGTTCACGATATTGAACGCATTCATCACCGTGCGCGCATTGGCGCGCTTCACGGCCGCGCGAAACGGCGGAAGCACGACATTGAAAAGCGTCGTGGAGCTGAAGTCGACCGTATTGTAATCCCGGCCCGATTCTGAAAAGCCATAGCCCGCGAAATGCTTGACTGTGGCAGCGATAGTGTCGGGGCGAGACAAATCGCGCCCCTGAAACCCCCGGACCCGGGCAACAGCGATCTCCGCGCCGAGATAGGGGTCTTCTCCTGCCCCCTCCATCACACGGCCCCAGCGTGGGTCGCGGGAGATATCCGCCATGGGCGCGAACGTCCAGTTCAGCCCCTGAGCGGCCGCCTCGGTCGCTGCGATCCGCGCACTTTCTTCAATCAACTCAAGGTCCCAGCTCGCGGCCTCACCCAGAGGAATCGGAAAGCTGGTCTTGTGCCCATGCACGACATCGAACCCGAAGATGAGCGGGATACCGAGTCTCGAATTGTTGACAGCATAGTCCTGCACGATCCGGACTTCCTCGACGCCGACAACATTCAACATCGATCCGATCAGGCCGGCCTTCACCAACTCCATGTTGCGACGGCGCGCTTCATCGTCTGGCAATGGCCCGGTCGTGTCACCGACATTCGACAATTGGATGAGCTGGCCGATTTTCTCTTCCAGCGTCATTTGCGCCAGCAGGCTCTCCACACGCGACTCTATCGCGGTCGGCTCTTCAGCCATTGCCGAACCTGCATTTGCAAGCGATCCAATCAGTGTCGCCGCGCACAGTAAGCGTAAGATTGCCCTCACCTTAATCCTCCCAATAAACCAGCCGCTAAGAGCTCTTTTGGCTTATTGTCGAGCGAACCTCTGCCTTGGAGCAAGACAGATTGCGTTGGAATGTCCCCTCCATGCGATGAACGGGAGGAAGGTTCATTTCGCGCCAGGCAATTACAGATCGTCTATGAGTTTCTGGATAACATCGCGATAGCTGCGGCTCGTGCGCACGATGGTGCCATCTGTAAGAAGTATCTGGGCCTCGCCCTTGTGAAGCATCCGTATTTCCCGGATGTGCTCAATCGAAACGATTGACGAGCGATGTATACGCACGAAACGATCGGCTGGCAGATCCGTCTCCAGGGATTTGATCGTGCGCCGTATAGCCGCTTCCTTGTCTTGCGTGTGCAAAAGCGAATAGTCGCCAGCGGCTTCAATCCAGAGTACGTCGTGATGAGGCATGAAATAGTACCGGCCAGAATCCTTGAGTCTCAACATTGCCGGCGGGTCCGCCCGATTGTCGTCACCCTCGCCCTGAACTTCCTGCTCACTCTGCTCGATCAATTGACGAAACCGGATCGCCTTCTCGACCGCTTTGGCAATGCGATGCCGGTCGAACGGCTTCAGAACATAGTCGATGGCGTCGAGACCAAACGCTTCGACCGCATATTCCGGGTGGGCGGTTGCAAACACGATGAGTGGCTTGGGATCGACCGTGATCTGCTCCGAGGCTTCCACACCAGTCAGTATCGGCATTTCGACATCCAGAACGGCCAGATCGATTCCCCCGGCATTGATGCGCTCGATTGCATCCAGGACAGAGAGATACGCGCCCTCGATGGCGACCTCTCCCGTATCGCGCAACATCCCCTCGATCAATTCCAGCGCGGGGGCCTCGTCATCACAAACTATCGTTCTGAGCATCTGATTTGAGTATCCTCTCGCATGAGCGGCGAAATAATTCTCGCCAATAAGCAATCATATGGTTGATCTGGAACCAGTTTTCGCTGTCACATGGTTCCATGACTGCTATTGATACGCCATCCTCCATATTCAAGACGCTGGGCAAGGGCATGCAGCCAGACGCGCGGCAGTACTGGCTGTTCCAGACCACGGGCTGGTCCGCGATGGCGTTGCTCAGCTACCTCAGTTTGACCGTCTGGTACAATCCCGGCCAGCTGACTCCCATCCTCCACACAATCCTCCAGTCGGTATTGGGGGTCTTTGTCAGCCACCCGCTGAGATGGGTGGCGTCGGGCACATGGAATATTTCTCTCCTGCCTCGCGTTCTGATCAATGGCGCCGCCGTTCTGGCCGCCTCGCTGGTCTGGACTCTTCTGAGGGTATACTCCTTCATGTGGCTCACCGGAGAGATTATTCCGTTGTCCGACTGGGGCGGGTGGATGTTTGCCTCCGTGATTGTCTTCGGAGCATGGGCCTTCTGTTATCACGCGTTGAAATATTACCGGCACTGGATCGTGGAACACCAATTGGCGGTAGACGCACAAAACACGGCCCTGCGAGCAAAGGAAGTTGCCCAGCGTGAAACGCTGAAACGCCTCGAAGCGGAAAAGCTTTTCCGCGACA
This sequence comes from Hyphomonas sp., assembly GCF_036964145.1. Lineage (GTDB taxonomy): Bacteria > Pseudomonadota > Alphaproteobacteria > Caulobacterales > Hyphomonadaceae > Hyphomonas. The sequence goes on along the minus strand of NZ_JBALUC010000006.1, from coordinate 64,736 downwards.
CGCAATTGCGCATGCTGAAATACCAGCTCAATCCGCACTTCCTGTTCAATGCATTGAACTCCGTCTCCTCGCTTGTCCGCAAAGGTGACACGAATGGCGCGACGGATATGCTGGCTCGTATCGGCAACTATCTCCGGGTGACACTGGATCATTCGAATGAAGTCCAGCACACGCTGGAAGATGAACTCGAAACCCTCGAACTCTATCTCGGCATTGAGAAGGTACGCTTTGGAGACCGCCTGCATATTTCTTTCGACGTCGATGATGCAGCGCGCGTCATGGCTGTCCCAAGTCTGCTGTTACAGCCGCTCTTCGAGAACAGCGTCAAGTTTGCCGTCAGCCGGAACGTGAAACCTACCAGAATTAGCCTGGAAGCCAGCCTGGTCGGGGACCGTCTCTTCCTGAAAGTACAGGATGACGGATCCGGCCAGATGCCGGGGCCGGACGGGGCAGTCGGCGAGCCGCAGGGTATCGGACTCTTGAACGTGAAACAGCGCCTCATTTCCACATACGGCAAGGATGTAGAGATGAGCTATGGCGCCGTGGATCCCATTGGCTTCGCCGTCAACATGTCGATCCCGGCCCAGAGGCTTGGCCACCAGTCAGTGAAACGGAAATAGCCAGCAGTCTGGGACAGCGACAGGATCACCCCCTAACAGCCAATTGCCTACAGGGCGCCACTGAATGGCTTGTCCCCCGCAATGGTCACTCGGTATCCTGACCGGACTTCTGGAAAATAATCCCACACTGCCAGATGCTGAACCGCGCGGTTGTCCCAAAACGCTATGGAGTGAGGTCGCCACTGGAACCGAACCTGGAAGTTGGGGTTTTTGACATGCTCGAACAGGAACTTCAGGATCGCATCGCTCTCTTCGCCGGAAAGACCTTCAATTCGGGTCGTATAGGACGAATTGACGAATATACATTTTTTTCCGCTCACAGGATGCGTTCGAATGACCGGATGGGTCGCCACAGGATATCTCTTGTCATAATCCTTGAACAGAGCATGATAGACGGGATTGGCATCATGAACCGCCTCCAGCCCCTCAAGATAGGTCTTCATGCGATCTGACAAGGCATCATAGGCCTTGTACATGCTCGAAAACATGGTGTCCCCGCCCGTCTGCGGGACCGTATGCAGGCAGAGGATACTGCCAAGCGGAGGCTCCTCATCGGCGCTCAGGTCGGAATGCCAACTCTCCCCAGCAACATATTTCGAATTGGCATCTGCGTGAATGGCCACGATCTCCGGGTGCCCTTCGATCCCCGCTACGGCGGAGTGAATCGCCAAGGGACCGAATAGCTGACCAAGATCCTTGTGAGCCTCATGGCTGATAGGTTGGTCCCGGAAGAAAAGCACCTGGAACCGGGCCAGCGCATCTCGCAATTCATCAGCCTGGCCGGACGAGAGAGGCTGGGTGACGTCCAGCCCCTCAAGCTCTGCCCCAAGATACGGCGTAACCCGCTTCGCGGTAAAGCTGCTATACTCCTTGTCACCGTCAAAGTCTGACACTTTGGGTACCTTTCATTTTGCTCGTCGCAATTTCGAGATCAGAATTCGAAGCCGAATGTGACCAGCAGCTGGCGCGGTGGCACATATTCATTACTGACCGTGCCGCTGGAATACGGATCCACGAAACGGCCCGAAATGCCTTCTTCGTCACCGATGTTCGTAATGGACGCAGACACAAACCATGGACCCTCTGTCGGCTTGTACTGAAAGTACGCATTCCAGAGGCTGTAGGACGGCACATCATCTGCCCCGTCCGTATTGAATATCCGGGCCTCATAGTCACCTACATACACGTTTTCGATCCGCGAAGTCAGCTCCCCATGATCGGCGATTGGCTGGAACCAGGCCGCATACAAATTATAGGTAAGATCGGCCAGGTTCGGAGGTGTATTGCCGTTTACCTGCACCGCAGCAGATTGGCGCGCGAGGAACCAGTCGTATGTCCATGGATAGATCGTCCCGGTCGCTTCGGCTGCAGCTGATGCCAGATCCGCCAGGCGGCGATCCAACGCCTCGTAGTCGGCTGTCACTTCCCCATCCAGCAGGGCCATGTTGCCACCAAGTAGCAGTTGGTCACCAAAGGCCAGGTAGCTACCCTCGAGTTCCAGACCATACGTCTCCGCCTCTGGAATGTTTCCAATTCCGCCCGAATACGGGATCGGGTCTTCTTCGATGAATTGCATGTTTTCATACTGATTGAAGAAGACAGAAGCATTCAAGGTTGCCCGCCCATCCAGGAAGGTATTCTTTGACCCGAATTCGATGGCTTCCACGATTTCTTCGTCATATGTGGTGGACACCGTCAAGGCTCCGGAGGAGCCGCCATTCAGGCCCCCAGGCTTGTACCCGCGAGACCAGCTCGCATAGAGCATGGAGTCTTCCGATACATCATAATCCAGCCCGACTTTCCCGGTCCATGTCTGGGTATCAAACGTACTCTGCGTAGGCGCCGCATAATAGGAGGCACCTTCGCCCTCATACTTGTCATCATTGTAGCGCGCACCAATCGTCGCATTAAGGTTGGTCATGACTGGAATGGTGGCCTGGAAGAACGGCGCCACCGACTCCCGGTTCACGGTCGAGATATTCTCGTAGGCCAGATTGGCTGGCACCTCGGATGGCAGCGTATCCTTGGGCAGGATGGGAAGCCCGGGAATGGATGTCACACCCAGTTCCCGATACTCGACGACGTACTGGGCAGAGTCCGTATTTGAATAAAAGACGCCTGTGATCCAGTCGAAGGGGGCATCCGGAAGAGAGCTGATCGTCAACTCTTCCATGAAGGTTTCCGCGTCAGTCCCCCACGTCGCAACATGGTCATATCCGCCATAGGTCTCAAGATCCAGGCGATCTGCATCGAATGACTGGCCGTGCGTCATGTCCTGGTAGCTCGTCACAGACTTGAATGTCGCAAACGGCAATTCGTAGGATACATTCAGGGTGGCGAGTTCAGAGCGCAGTTTGAACTTTGCAGGATAGTCCTGGGTTAGCTCCCGGATATCCGGGTTGGGGTCATTGATATTCTTCAGTGCCCCGCCATTATGCTTGTCATTGTAGAGTGTATACGACAACGTGGTGGAGAGTTTGTCTGTGGGCTCCCAAAGGCCTGCGATACGATAGTGCTCATTGTCAGCATCATCGAGCTCATAGCCGCCGTCGATACTCGTCGCGGTCGCATATCCATCATGAGACGTCTGCTGAATTGAGCCACGAATTGCTGCGGTTTCCCCTATCGGCACATTGTACGAAGCGAACCCTTGCACATAATTGTAGTCGCCCAGCGTTGCCTTGAAGGTACCTTTGTACTCATCAAGGGTTGGCTGGTTGGTGATGACATTGATTGAACCACCCGTGGAGCTCTGGCCGAACACCGTCCCTTGCGGGCCCCTCAGGACCTCGATCCGATCTACGTCAAAGAAGCCCATATTAAGCGCAATTGAATTGGGCAGAAACGCCCCATCGACGTGAAATGACACGCCCGGAATGGTCGCAAAGTTCTCAGGTGTTTGCTGTCCAACACCCCGGATCGTCACGATGCGCTCTGACCCGCCACTCTTGGTAATCATGAGGCCGGGAACATAACCGTTCAACTGGCTGGGATCTGTAATTCCGGCTTGGTCGAGAATGTCGCCCGTGATTGCGCTCAGTGCGATTGGCGCATCCTGGAGTTTAGTCTCTCGCTTTTCTCCGTAAACGGTGATTTGATTCATATTGCGAATATCATCGCCATCACCGTCAGCGTCGTCGGCCAGCGCACTCCCACCGTGGAGCAGGGCCAAACCCATCGCCGCACACGCGGCCTTATACTTCAAATCAACCTTTTTATTCCGACCCATGACATTATCCCTCAAGCTGCAGAAATCACAGAATTTGCGATATCCCACGCTAGATTCGAGATTGCGTCCTGACTTGATTTCCAGCGCCAAAATAGTTGTAAACTCTTTAAAATCGGCACCAGTTACGTAATCTCTACACATATCAATATAGGCGGAATAACCCCTTCGCGGCAGATTGCGCAAAGGGGCCGAATAATAAATATTCTTGCCTTGTTCTAAATCGGTCGCGAGACCACAGGGGACGGCTTCGACATTCCAGGATCACGCAGAACCTGAATGACAAAGGCCAACACACCAAGAGCCAGCGCAAACGCATAAAAGACGGGCGCGAATGAGCCAATCTTGTCAGCCGCCACGCCAGCCGCCAACGGTCCGAAGGCCGCGATTGAAGAAATCTGATGGGCGGCGCCCAGCAATTGTGCACCAATCACTCGCCCGAAGCAGTCCACAAGCAGGACCATGGTCGCAACAACCGTAATCCCCCACCCGGACCCGAACAGAAGGGAAGACACCAGGACCAGAGCCGGATTGGTTGCCATGGCAAACATGACAACGCCGATTGCCTGGAGCCCCATGCTCAACGCCAGCATGTGGCGAGACGAAAAGCGTTCGCACAGGGGTCCGGCAAGGCCTTTAAATGCCAGTGAAACCAACGCCATGAAGCTGAGGCCCAAAGCGCCAATCGCGGGAGACAGACCGAGGAGTTTGAGGTGGCTGACGGCTATGGAGTGAACGGTCGTCACGCAGGCTAGATTGAATGTTATCGCCGCAGCGATGACCAGAAACAAAGGACGCTGAACGGCCTTGCGCCATGATGGAATTTCACCTCCAACATCCGCAACCCGGTCAGGGTGACTCTCGCCTTCAGTCTCCGGAGTGTGCTCAGCCGCACCGTGTTTCTCTGTGATGAAAATGGCCCCAACGAGCATCACGATGCCGCAAATGCCGGCAAGGATCATCCAGTTGAACCGCCAGTCCGTCCATTCGATCAGATAATGACTGAGGCTGGGACCCACAATGTCACCCACGCCGCCAAGCATGAGATAGAGCCCGATCATCCGTCCGGTATGCCGTGGAAACCATTCTCCAATCAGCCAAACAGCCGTCACGTTTCCCGACAGGGAGAACCCGGCGCCCACAAGGCACATCGCCGCGAAGAACATGCCAAGCCCATTGCTGCAGCTTGCCAGACCGAAGCCTGTGGCAACACATGTGAGTCCCAAGACAAAGGTAAGCCTTGCGCCAATCCGATGCAGGAGAATGGCCGGAAGAAAACTGGTCAGTCCCACAGCCAGCCCGAGGATCGTGAAGCTCAGACCGGCTGATGTGTAAGACCAGCCGAGATCGTCTGCCATGACGAAGAGGACAACGCCCAGCGAGGCAAATGTACTCGCATTGAGCACAAAGAAGCCGGCAACGATAATCGCAAAGATCATCCACTTTCTATACATGCCCGCTTCCCTCTTCAGCCGGGCAGGATACCCTCGGAAAACCCAAAGGTTCGGACCTGCCGAGAAGGAGCTATCTCACGAACTTGCGCAGTAATATTGACGGTATGCGAACAGAATATTTGGCCTGACCTTGTAACCGCAAGATCAGACTGGGCCAGTTACCGTCAGTCCCGGTCCGGCGCATCGCCCCATGTCGCCAGGACGGCTTCTGTATCTGCCAGCAAGGCGCAATTCTTTTCGAGTGCGAGCAAGCCGCCGAAATGCAGCAATTCCTCATAAGCCGCACAGGCGTCTGACACCACAACCACATTGAAGTTCCGGTGAAAGGCAGACCTCGCGGTCTGATCAACACAGCAGTCGGTCGTCACGCCCGCCATAAGAAGTGTATCAATTCCGCGCGCGCGAAGCTGCTCCTCCAGATCGGTGCCAAAGAAGCCGTCGAACAGCGCCTTTTCGACGTCGATGTCCCCTTCCTCGGGGAATAACCGAAAGTAATCCGACCCGGGTTCATCTGCGCGGCAGATCGCATGTTGGCCAGGGCGTCCGCGCCACTCATACAGATTTTTGAGCGCGTCGGAATCCGTCTCCTCTCGTGTAACCACGCGGAGAAAAGCCACCGTCGCCCCCTGCGCTTTCGCCGCAGCGCGAAGGGTCTCCATCTTGTCGATGGCGGACGTGATCGAGGACATGTCGACACCGGCCATCCCGATCACACCCTCCGGCGATACGAAATCAACCTGAACATCAATCAGCAGAAGAGCCGTTCGCGCGGGCTCGATAATGTCTTTTAAGAGGCTTGCACTCGTGTGCGGCAGAACCTCGACCGCAATGGACGAAGTCATCTACGCGGCCCCGGCAAGCGCAGGGAACTTCGCACGCAGCTTGGGCATGACCTGCTCTGCGAACAGGGGCATGGCGGAAATGTAGTCCGGGAAGATCAGCATAAGCCCATCAAGCCCTGACACTTCCAGCAATTCGCCAATTCTCTCGGTGACCGTATCGGGCGAGCCCGCCACATGGGGCGCCATGAAGGAAGATCTGGCCTTTTTCACGAAGGCGTTTTCCTTGCCAATCTCTGCATCCAGGAAGCCATAAGCCCGCATCATACCGTGCAAAGCTTCCTCATCCAGGCCTTCGCGGTAGTGCTGGGCAGTCGCCTCAGCTTCCGCGTCCGTCTCCCCAAGCACAATCGTCTGCATGGCATAGGTGCGGATGTACCGCCCCATGTCTGCGGCAATGCCCTTCACCTTGTTGCTCGATAGCGCGAGTTTTTCCGGCACATCGCCGGAGAGGAAAATGGCGTCCATTTCATTGGCGCTGAACCGCATGCCCACGTCGGACGTCCCCGCGCAGACAAGGAAGGGTTTAGTCGAGGGCTTTGGATCGGAAACACAATCTTCCAACTGGAAGTACTTGCCCTTCATCGTCACCGAGGGTTCGGTCCACAAGGCCTTGATCGCCTGAATCCATTCCAGAGCAAGATCGTAGCGGGCGTCATGGTCAACGCCTTCAGGCCACATGCCCATTTGAGAAAACTCACCCTTGTAGGACCCGGTCACCACATTCAGCCCGGCGCGCCCCCTGGAGACCTGATCAAGGGTCGCGATCATCTTGGCCACGGTGCCGGGGTTTTGGAGAATGGTGTGAACCGTGGTCCAGACCTTCACGCGCTCGGTTACCTCCGCGAGCGCAGACATCGTCACGGTCGCATCAAGCGTCGAATTCCAGTGCTCGGTTTCTCCGCCATAGCCCCGATACTTCGCCATCGACATGATAAAATCATACCCATGCGTCTCGGCGAGAACGGCCACCTGACGGTTGTAGGCGTACGACCCATCGAGTTCGGGTTTGTTCTTCGACAGGATCCAGCCGCCATTTGCAATCGGCATGAAGATTCCAAGATCCTTGCCTCCAACATCGGACGGCAGATCGAATTTTGTTGGCACTAATGGCTGAGACATGCGTTCACTTCCCTCATTTCGATGCTGGATTATCATCCGACATTTGGCCAGTATTCTTGACTAATCGCGCCTCAACTATTGACCGGCTAAGTCAGCTCGCCCTCGCGCTACCTGGTCAGTCCTCCTCAGGGGCAACCTCAACGCACAAACCCGACAAGGCCTCGGTCACAATGATCTGGCAAGACAGCCGCGAGCCAGGGCGCGCATTCTCTGAGAAGTCCAGCAACTCACGCTCGGACTCCGATGCTTCTCCAGCAAGTTCACTGAACTCTTCCGCCACATAGACATGACACGTCGCACAAGCACACGCCCCTCCGCAAATCGCGGCAATGTCTTCCACGCCCGAATTCGAAATGGCTTCCATCACACTATGTCCGGCGGTTGCTTCGATGACCGCCTCTTCTCCAGACCTTTTGACAACACGCAATTGCGGCATTCAATTCATCCTCTGTTGTTGCATGGGTCGGCGCGGCGGATTGATTGCCCGAGCAATCAGGAAATCAGTCTCGGCACGGCCGCATCCACGATACTGAACTTACCCGCAGTGTCATCCTCCACGCCCTCGCGCGGTTTTTCCCGCACCTGAACTACGCCGTTTTTTCCAAATCCTTCGACGACAGGCCGGCCAGCATCTCGGCTCAACCACAGTCTCAACAGGTGCCGCTTCCGTTGCGGCTCGGGATAATCAAAGAACTCGGTCCGGGAATGCAGCGCGGCATAATTTGACAACCACTGAATATCGCCGGGACGGAAATCCATATCGATGGCCATACCCGGCTCGTAAGTGATCTCGTCAAACAGAGCGAGCACCTCCTTCTGCGCCTCGCTCAGCTGGGGGACGCCGGGATAAGCTTGGGCGGTCAGGATATACAGGGACCCTGCATACATGCTGAACACGCCCTCCTCGATGCTGATAACAGGTGAAGTGTAGGTGTTGGCTGGTGCGTTATGATCCTGCCTGCGCCAATCCCAGTGAAAGGGTTCCAGCAGGAGCGGCGCCAAATCTGGCCGGCGTCGCAAAATCTCATTGTAGATTTCAGCACCCGACACAAGACAGGACGCGCCACCTGCCTTTGCCGGCCGCAAGCACATCAGGGCCACCACATCCGAACTGTCGGAATGAAAGACCAGCTTGTCACGGACCTTCGAGGACAGTGCGGTCGGATCGTCCATCGTCTTGTCCGACGTTGCATAGATATGATCGAGCAAGTCGCCCATTTCGTTCTGCCGGATCGGGTCGCCCATATGCAGGCCGAGAATGTAGTAAATCGCGGAAGAAAGCGCGTCGGAATAGAGATGGGTTTTCAATCCCCTGACGAGCACGAACCCCCTGCCCGTATCGACATCCTGCCCCCATTTCTTGACCGCATCGGCGCACGCGTCCAGCGGATAGTCGGAGGCCTGCACGAAGCGCAGGTCCGGATCGGCATCAACGAATTTCGCGCCAAGCGCCTCTAGCTCGGCGATCTGGGCTGGAGACAGATGATAGATCCACTCTTCCCCCTCCTTGATCTGGTCACCCCGCCATGCTGCAGCGCTGGTTACAGGCTCACATACTTCCATCGTGCTCATGATGATCTCCAAACTCGGTTCACAGGGTTTTTGTCATCGAAAGGCTAGGATGATGGGTCGCCGAGGTCTTGCCCCGCCCTACACAAATTCTTTCCCGCTTCTCAAATGACATCGAAATCCTCACATGCCGTCTGCAGAAACTGACAGGCTGACATTCTTGTACGCTTCAATGCCATCGCTCAGGTCCGCCAAATGGCCTTTGGCGTATTTATAGGCATCCGCCCCCAACAGTAGCAGCTTGGGCGGGATGTCCATATCGACCACTTCGGATATGGCGCGCGCGATCTTCTGGGGAGAACTTGGTTCCTTGCCCTTGCCCCCGGTCAGAACTTCACGGGCCAAATGCGCCGTTTCGTCATAATCGGATATGGTTGGCGGAACGGATTTGAGAGACCCGCCGGCAAAGTCGGTACGCATGCCGCCCGGAGCCACATTGGTAACATGGACTCCCAAAGGCTGGACCTCATCGGCCAATGTCTGCCCAATGCATTCCATGGCATATTTGCTGGCACCATAAATTCCGGTCCCGGCCCAAGGCGCCAGACCGCTCACCGATGTGATATTGAGGATATGACCTCTGCGATGCCGCCGCATGCCCGGAAGCACGGCCTGGATCATCGCAACCGCGCCCAGCACATTGACCTCGAACAGATCCTTGATTGTCTCAAGGGGTGTTTCCTCGATGGCTCCCGTCAATCCGGTACCAGCATTGTTCACGAGGACATCGATACGCCCGAAGCGATCCTCGATCTCATTGACTGACGGAACAATGTCGTCGAACCGCGTAACATCCAGAAAGATCGGAACAGCGCGTTCTGGATCAGCCGCTGCAAAGGCTTGCTTGTCGCGTCCTGAGCGCACGGTCCCGACCACCCGGTCGCCCCGCTGCAACACGATTTCTGCCAGGTCTTTTCCAAGGCCCTTGCCTACGCCCGTGATAAGCCACGTCTTCATCCCGGCATCTCCGCTGCTGTCATTTCAAACATTGCCAATTCAATATCTTCCCGCGCAGGCATCGCCGAGGCTGCACCATCCCTTTCAACAGAAAGGGAGGCAGCAACTGAAGCGAACCGGATTGCCTGATCCAACTCATCTCCCTCGGCCAGGCGCGCGCACAGGGCACCGCAAAAACAGTCGCCCGACCCTGTCGTGTCTCGCACTTTTGTGAGGCGGGCCGGTGTGAAATCAAGGCCGTTCCAGGTGATCGCCAATGCACCGGCGGCGCCGCAGGTCAGGACAATCACCTGTTCCTTGTGCGAAATGAGCGCTCTTGCCAAAGTCGTGATGTCCTCGACATCTTCGGGCAGTGACTCGATTCCGGCATAGAAAGCCATCTCCGACTCATTCAGGACAAGAATGTCCGTGAGCGGAAATAATGCGTCCCGTGCTTCAGCAATAGCCGGTGCGGCGTTCAGAACAGTGAGAGCTCCGAGATCCCGATGCTTAGTAAAGAATTCGACCGTTGCTGGGATAGGTGTTTCCAGCTGCGCCAGCGCAACTTTGCTCGGTTCGAGTGTCCCGCCCCTCAGGCCCAACCGAGCATTGGCGCCCGCATCCACAATAATGAGATTTTCACCGTGCTGATCGACGCAGACATAGGCCCGGCCGCTGGACGCGCCGGGAACCGGTTCGACATTGGAAACGGGAACACTATGCGCCTGCAATTGTGACATCAGCCACTCGCCGTCTTCGTCGTCCCCTATGCAGGCATGAAATCGCAATTCCGCGCCGGACCGAGCCGCGCTCACAGCTTGGTTGGCCCCCTTGCCTCCAAGGAACCGGTCAAACGCCAGCGCATGGACGGTCTCTCCGGCTCGGGGAAGTTCACGCACGCGCAACACCGCGTCCACATTCACGCTTCCAAGTATCTCTAGCGCAGTCATGAAGAAGGTGACTCCTGCGAATGCGATGGTCGCTGTATTCCAAAGGCTGGCAGGAGGAGGATGAGCCCGGCTCCAATCGCCAGAAATAGTGAAAGCACCCAGACCGATGTTTCATAGCTGCCGGTCAAGTCGAACCCGATATCCATCAGCACCGGCGCGCCACCCTGAAAAATGATGACCACCGAATAATAGACCCCGATGATCATTCCGAAGTATTTCAGACCGAAATAGCGCGAGACGAAATAGGACAGGCAGCCGAACTCTGCGCCCAGGCCAATGCCCATCAAGGCCGCGCCGAAATAGATGACAGCCAAAGACGTACTGAACTGGAAACAGAGAAGCCCCAATATCGCGGCTGCGAACATGGGAACTGCGACGGTGGGCACGTAGAACTTGTCGAGCAGATACCCCGTCATGACCTGCCATCCGGCCGTGACCAGCGCGAAAATACTGATCGCCAGAGCGGCCTGCTGGAGGGGAATACCCCGATCCATAAGCATGGGGACAACGTGGGTAAATATGGCCGTCATGCAGCCGGCTCCGAGCGCGACGGCCGCCATGAGAACCCAGAACGTACGGGTGGCCACAGCCTCCCCCAAGCTGAGCCCCGGCAAGGGCGAGGCCGATGCCGTTTGCGGCCCTGTTTCCTCTGCGCGTCGCATGATTTCCTCTACCCTGCCCGGCGCATCTCTTAGAAGGGCAAATAGGGTCGGAAATCCAAGACCGAACACAATCAGGCCGATGCCCATATAGGCGCCGCGCCAACCAAACTGAACCAGCATCAAGCCTGCCAGAATGGGCATCAGGGTTGACCCAATCCCATTCCCGAAACCGGCGGCAACCCCCAGCATCAATCCGCGCTTTTCATCGAACCATTCGGAAATAACCTTCGAATAGGCCGGCGTGGAAGGTATAGCCCCGGCCGCCCCGACAAGCGCAAACAGCAAGTAGAATTGCAGTATCGACCCATCAGCCAAGGCCAGCGCAGCAATCGCCGGGGCAAACACTACATTGCCGAACAGGATAACGCGTCGAGACCCCCAACGATCAGACAGTCGCCCTGCGATGGGATAGATGATTGCCGACATGATCGCCGTCAGAAGCAGTACGCCTGAGACAGTCGCACGCGGCCATCCGAATTCGGTGGATATGGGCACGAGAAACAGGCTGAAGACGGCGCTGACGGCTGGCGTTGTGCTGACAATGTTGCCGACGGTAGCCGCCACGACGACACCCAGTCGCTTGGTGTCTCGCTTTTGCCCGATCATCTCCGCGCCTGTCGCCTCGGTCATTCGCTTGTATACCCTTCCGGAACTACAGGATCCGCGCCGCCCTTTCTCCAGAGGATGATCTCATTTCCCCAAGGGTCCCGGAACGCATCGTTGAAGCCGTTGAATTCCTTCCAGTAATGATTTCGCCAAAGAGTTTCGGCGCCGCGCTCCACAGCCGCAGACATGATGCGATCGACGCTGTCGTCTTCGCTTACCAAAACCCAAAGGCGCGAAGACCTGACCTGCGGTGACAAGCTGCGGGGGTCGACGCCGGATGCGTCTGGATTAGGACGGAGATTTGCAACATTCCCGATCCCGATGTGGAGGTTTCCGATCTCACTCTCTGACCCATCAGGATTTTTGAAGTTTCCGCCTGGCACCATTCGGCAATACTGACCATTCATGCGAACATCATCCTCCCACCCCATCACGTCGGCATAGAATTTTCCGGCCTTGACCGGGTCATCCGACATGAGGTCGACGAAAATGAGCGTGTTTGGGCTGGTCATACATATTCCTTATACTTACGTTTTAAGATTTCCGGCAGGCAACGGCCTCAGAAATCATGCTTACAATCGGTCCTTCGAGAACTCTTGATACTCCCCCCACAATTTGTTGACCTCCATCTCGTCCTTGATCCGGTTCGCCAGCCCAGACCTTCGGTGCTCGCGCGGGGATGCGCCGAAATGATCCCGAAAACTCCGGCTAAAGTGTGCTGAACTGCTGAACCCCCACCGAAATGCCACTTCGGAAATGGATTCCTGAGCGTGGAGCGGGCTGATCAGATCTGCATGGCACCGGTCCAGTCGCCTCTTCTTGAGATATCCACTGAAGCTCCGCCCATCCGCCGCAAATAGGCGCTGCAGATATCGGGGCGACACGCCGACTTCGTCGGCCGCCTTTCCGATTGTCAGATCAGGATCCCAAAGCAGGGTTTCCAATGTTTGCTGAATTCGATGCAGATGGGCCGCCCGCGCGCCCTTGGCCCCACCCAGCGATCGCTTGCCCGCAATGCCGAGCAGCTTACTGGAGAGCATTTCTATCAGAGCCAGCTCAACGGGACTCAAATCGGGTGGGGAGATGTTACCAATCTCATCCGCGAGGATACGCAGCATACTGATCAGCATGCGCCCCACCCCTGACTCGCCACTGAATGCCCCTGCCTTGTAGTGGGTCGGCGCGATCAATCGACCGCCCAATGCCACAGCCGGAATACGGACAAACAGTATGGCGTTGTTCTCGCTCACTTCCAGCCTGGAATCATGCCGGGTCGCGCCATAGACAATCATTTCATTGTCCACATTCACCAGGAGGTCGTCAGCACTGAACCGGGCCTCTCCCTTCAGCAGGAGCAACAACCAGAGACCCGCGCCCTGCTCCAATTCGCGACCATCAATTACCTGACGTCCGGATTCGATACGGGCAAATTGCAAGCCCATTGTGGAGGTCTGGATAATCATGCGCCCGTCAACCGGCTGTCCCTCGGGATCGGAGACGAACGGCAGTCGCAAGCGACGCATGGCATTCGCCCACGCCGCATTTCGGTCTGAAGGCGGAACAGACCGCGTGTGGAATCTCCATGTGGTGGGGTGGTCAGGCGACTGCACTTTGCCGGCCCGCCTTATTCCGCCGCAATGATGGCAGTATCCGTTGTTGGCGTACGTCGTCCCCACTCAGCGAGGTAGCGGTCAACGAGCCATTCATTGAATTGGGCCTGCGCACCTTCCTGCCAGGAATAACGTCCCCGCTTGGCAAACCGTGACCGCAGTCCGAGCTGGACCATTTCGTCTACATGCCAGTCCTGGGCGATGATGTGAGACGTCGAATTCATGATCATCTCCATCTTGTGTTCGTAAGCTTCGTCTTCCATTGCACCGGGCGCCACGAGCACACCCGTGTCCATGAAATGTGTTTCGGGACTGTCAGGACGAATGATCAGATAAATGACCATGTCGCTGGTCAGGACAAGCGACAGGCTTGGCGGGATATTGGCAAAAGTCATCCGCTGGCGCGCTTCGTCTGAAAGGCCCGGGAAAACTGGCAGAACAGCCTTTTGCGTCGGATTGAAGCTCGCATCAGGATGAAGCGTCCCATTGAACCTCAAATACCCAGCGGCGCCCCGCGGCGCTTCGGGAAAGCTGGCACGCTCGGACGGCACGAAATCATGTAGCGGACCATGGTGCAGCCGGCTGGCATGGTATCCGTCATTGTTGTTCTCGAACATGACTTTCCAGTTCCACATCAGGCGCGGAGCCGGATCCGGACGGGGGCCATCTGCATTCGCCAGATCATACCCCTTGATCGCTTCCTGAACGTGTACCAGCCTAGGAGCCAAGGGCGCAGCATCTTGGTCGAAATTGATGAAAATGAAGCCTTCCCAGACTTCGACCTTGAAATTGGGAAGCCCGTGCGCTTTCCGGTCAAACTCGCAGGTCTTGTTCATGGCCGGGGCGCCAACCAGGTCACCATCGAGCGAATAACTCCAATGGTGGTAAGGACACAGGAACCCTTTGGCATTGCCGCTGCCTTCAGCGACCAGCATAGCCCGGTGCTGGCAAACGGACGACATCGCCTTCAGCTCGCCCTTGCGGTTTCGCGTTACGACGATGGGCTCATTTACCGTGGACGTTGTGAAATAGTCCCCGGGCTCTGAAACCCATTCTTCCCGCCCCACGCAGAGCCAGTCATGCGTGAAGAGGGCATCTTTTTCGAACTCGTAGAAATTAGCATCCGTATAGCATTCCGGTGGAAGCGTTTCGGCCTCCAGTACGTCCTGTTTGGACGTTGCCAGAGACCGGATGAATTGCTCAGTGATGGTGATCGGCATTGCCCGGTCCTTCCTGCTTTTGTCAGATTCAACTTGTCATCCGCATGGCGCACGTTCTTGTCTCTGCGCGCACAAGATGTTTCTCGGCGCCCCATTTCTCGGAAACATGGAGGGAACATCGCCCTCGCATCAGGCCGTGAACAATTCTTTCCGAATGATGGCGTGGACGCCCCAATTCCCGTTGACCACTTGGGTGATGCCGAAATCGACCCCCACAGAGAGCAGCGAAATCGCCTCGTCCTCATCCAGATCCCGCGCAGTCATCAAGAAGCGCCGCGCCTTGCGAAACGCATCCCTCATTGCGAGGTCGATGGAGGATTTCTTGTATATGTCGCTCTGCGCCGAAGAGCCGAGTTCCTTCAGATAATTCGGATGGCTGAACCCGAAGATCACCCAGGCGTCGGACGTCTCGAGCAAGGGGTAATCAAGGTCGCGGATATGCCCCATCTTTTCGCTCGACCTGTGAAGGATAGGCTGGATCAGCGCCGTCATGGAGCACTCAATGGCGGTGCCGCACAGTTCAGAATCCCCTTGGGAGGCATGCGGGTCTCCCAATGACAGCAGTGCCCCCGGCACACCGACAGGCAGGAACAGGCTGGACCCAGGCGCAATCCGCCAATTGTCCAGATTGCCCCCAAAGTTACCGGGCGGGATCGAATCCACCAATTTGGTATGTGGCGGCGCAAGCCCAATCACCCCAAAATGCGGACGAACCGGAATTTCGATGTTCCGAAGCACATCATAATTCTTTTCAATCGTGCTCGTGTCGACAGGCAGGCCCGGATAATCATACAGTTCGTGCACAACACCGAAAGGATCGGTCTGAGGTGTCCAGCGGTAGTTGTAGACGGCGCGGGCACAGGACCGGCCCATCTCACTCTCGACCTCATAGATGGTGATCACTTCCCGATGCTTGGGTTCGGTCAGAAGATCATTATACTGAAACCCCCAATACGCCGCTGCGTTGCTGCCGAAAGATTGCCCTGCATATTTGGGATTGGCACTCGTACGCGGCTTCAGTTCCAGGATACGAATTTCGACAATGTCATTCGGCTCCGCACCTGCGATCTCGATGGGTCCGGTGCAGATATGAACCCCAAACCCCTCGCCGGCTCCGCGGCCGGTTGAAGAAGAGGAATCAAGGGCGCCCGCTCCGCGTCGATTGATGGTCTTGCCTTCTGCTGTCCAGCGGTAGATGTCCTCAACGGCCTGATCGCCCTGCACCATGCGGTCATGATCGTCATTGGCATGGTGCGTGAGCGTTTCCACCGTCACATAGTCACCCGACTCCACCGTGAGCACCGGCTTCAACGAGCTGCTGAAATGGCCCCAGTGGATCGTTTCCGGCGTGACGGGAAGATAATGATGACGGGCCCCGCGCCGAACGGGCACAGGCGCAACGCTCTCAACATCGCCCGGATCATCATCCTCATCGACCAAATCCTCCGCCTCTTCAGGCTCGATCACCTGGTCCTTGGCCGTAGGGGGGCGCCCCCGCTGCAGAACTTCGGCATCGGTCTCATCTTCCGGCGGCATCCGGCGATATTCTCGCGGGCTCATGTCATACTGCTCGCGGAATGCGCGGCTGAAGGAGGCGCTGTCGTTGAATCCCCACTGGAAGAGGATGTCCGAAATCGATCTCTGCGCGTGGAGCGGGCTCCTGAGATCGAGGCGGCATCTCTCCAGTCGTCGCAACTTCACGAAATGCCCGAAACTGTCCCCTACAGACTCAAACAGCTTCTGGAGATAGCGCGGCGAAATATTGTGCTCTTTTGCGACCTGATGGAGATTGAGTTCCGGGTCGCTCAATCGCATTTCGATGGTCTGGAAAATACGCTCGAGCAGGGCCGCGCGTACGCCTGCCGCGCCGCCCAGTTCCTTTGTGGATGCCTCGCTCATCAGGGCTGTCGAAATGAATTCCGGTAAGGCGACTTCGATCGGACGCATCTGGTCGTCATCCACATCGGTGATCGTATCAGCCACCGATCGCAACAGGCCCGACAACATCCTCCCGACGCCGGCTTCCGATACCAGATTCGATATGTCGGCCTGAGGTTTGGATCTCATCCTCAGGGCCGGATGAGACACCGGAACCTGAACCATCAGGAACCGGTTATCCCGCTTAAAATCAAGCGAGACGTCCAGATCCCCGATGCCATAGACCACGTCGCCTTCAGAAACTTCAATCGTATTGGTGTCGGTCCTGGCAACCAGGTCACCTTCCAGCAGCATGATCAACCAGAACTGGGAAGGTCCTTGTGACAGGTCCAACCGCATCAGATGCTGTGTGGAAGTGATCCGGACAAATGTGAAATCCTGGGCGCTACGAAAGCTGACAAGTTCCCCATAGAGTTCTCCCTCATGCTCGAGCAATTCCATCGAAAATCGCTGGAGCGCGAAATGCCAAGCGTCCTTTCTCTGTTCTTTTGGATACGCGTTGGTTGTAAACTGCACAGATAGGCTCCGATCGGATTATGGCACCCAGCCATCAACACCATCGATCCTCGGTTTGCCGTACCGTCGGTCAACGCATCCTGCACTCACCCATCCCGATGAGAGGGGCGAGTGCTTAAAAGTCGAGCAGTCTGGGCCCAGCCTCGCCTGCATACTGCCTACAACTGGATAAAATCGTCATAAATCAATGACGTCCAATCTAGTCGATATCTTTGACTACGCCCTTCTCAGGAAATATTCCGCGATCAATCTTGACGTGAATTCCCTGTGTGCCGTCGACGACTTGGGTCACTCCGAAATCGGTTGCCACACTCATCAGGGAGTAGGCATCATTCCGGCTGATATCTTGGTGCTCCGTTAACAGATGAAGCATGTCCAGGGACGCGTTCTTCATCGCCTGGTTCAGATCCTCATCGAACCCGTGCACAATCCAGTGATCCGGAGTTTCCAGCAGAGGTGATGGAAATTTGAAATCTTTCCTCAGGACGATCTGGAACAGAACATCAAGTGAGGCTTCAATTGCGGTGCCGCTGATCTCGCCATCCCCTTGGCTGACATGGGGATCACCAATGGAAAACAGCCCGCCTTTGACCTGTACGGGATAGTACATGGTCGCGCCTGCCCCAATCCGCCAATTGTCGATATTGCCGCCATGCAGGCCGGGTGGGATGGTGCTGACCCGGTCATCTACCGCTGGTGCGACCCCTGCAGTACCCAAGTGCGGCCTTGCCGGCACGCGCACGCCCACCAGAGCGGGCTCGCGGTCACATTCCGGGCAATGTGTTATGGTTCCGGGAATGAGATACTTGCCTTCAAAATCATAGGCATAGAGCGCATGGGCCGTATTGGCATTCGGGTCGAGCTCATAAATCGTCACTCGCTCTTTCTCATCGAACTCCTGATAGAGATGGCCCCAGTTCGCGGCGAGGTTTGACCCGTAATTACACCGGGGCACCATTCGGAAATAACGCACTTCCAGCATGTCGCCGGGCTCGGCACCTTCCACGTAGATAGGCCCTGTCATGATATGGACGCCCGGCGCGCGGTCTTCTGGCTCGATACCCTCCCAGATCGCCTTGACGGTTTCATCCATCATCAGGTCCGGTGCATCCCCGGCATGATGGGTAATCGCTTCGGCCTGGATGAGATCACCGCTCTTGACGCGGAGCGCCGGCTTGATGTTCGGGTGGAAATATCCCCAATGCACCGTTTCCGGTGTCGCCCTCAAATGATGCAGATTTTCCGGCTGGACGTGAATCTTGCTTGCCCGAGTCTCTTCAACCAGCGCCATACCTTACTCCTTGAACCAAATCGCCTTCTGTCGGATCAGAGTTCAAGCGCGCAAATTGGTCTTGTTCAAAAGCGCCCAACTAGTTGCAAGCGTGACCTAGGGTCCACACATGACAGGCCCAGCGGTGGACAAGTTTGCGGACGCGAGAAAGCAAGACGCCTCACTACGAGATGGATTAGAGACAGCACATGTCGATCAGCATCAGGAATAGAAAATGACTGCTTCTTCCGTGAAAATGCCTACCCTTTTCATTCCGCATGGGGGCGGCCCATGCTTTTTCATGGACTGGACACTCATGGGCGGCCCCGCCGATACGTGGGACAAGACAGCCGAATGGCTGAAAAGCATACCTTCCAGTCTTCCCGAGAAACCGAAAGCGCTCCTGGTCGTGTCGGCACATTGGGAAGAGCAGGAGTTCACCGTCTCAACGGCTGCGGCGCCAGACATGATCTTCGACTATTCCGGCTTCCCGCCTCACACATATGAACTGAACTATCCGGCCCCCGGCGCCCCGGACCTCGCGGAGCGCGTACGCGATCTCATGGTCGAACAGGGCTTTGATGCGCCTCTGGATAGCCCGAGAGGGTATGACCACGGCGTTTTCATTCCCTTATTGGTCGCATTTCCTGACGCAGATATTCCAATACTGACCCTGTCGCTCACGAGCGACCTCTCACCGGAGAAGCATCAGAAGATCGGAAAGGCACTGGGCTGTCTGAGAGAAGAAGGTGTTCTCATCATTGGCAGTGGCATGAGCTATCATAATATGCGGGCGTTCCGGTCTCCCATGGCCACAGCCCCTTCAGCGGAATTTGATACGTGGCTGACAGCTGCGATCGAAACGACTGATCTGGACGAGCGCTGGTCGAAGCTCAACAATTGGTCGGAAGCACCACAGGGCCGGAACTCGCATCCTCGCGAAGAGCACCTGATCCCACTAATGGTCGCAGCCGGCGCGGGTCACGACGAGGCAGGCCGCAAGGTCTTTTCCGACAATGTCATGAATGCAACCGTGTCGGCTTTCCAGTTCGGCTAGCGACCTGCTTCGCTGAGCATCTCAGCATCTTCAACAGTCTCAGTGCGGTCGCCATAATTTCGCGCGATGATGGCACATACAATCAACTGCATCTGGTGGAATATCATCAGAGGCAGGATGATTACGCCGACTTGTGCCGGGGCAAACAATGCCGCAGCCATGGGCACACCACTGGCGAGACTCTTCTTCGACCCACACATGACCAGCGTGATCTCGTCAGTCTTGGCCAAACCAGCCACTTGTGCCGTCTTGCGCGTGAGGAACAGAACGACCGACAGGACGAGGGCGCTCAAAAGCAGTATGGTGGCAATGTCCAATCCAGACACGCGCTGCCAGATCCCATCAACAACCGCCGCGCTGAAAGCTGTATATACGACAAGCAGGATCGCACCCCGGTCGAGCTTGGAGAGGATGGCCTTGTTCCGGTCAATCCAGCGCCCGATGAGTGGCCGACTAAAGTGGCCGATCAGGAAAGGGGCCAGCAAGGTGAGGATGATTGATTGCATCACCTCGAGCAGATCACCTCCGCCAGACTGGAGCTCGGATCGCATCAAGAGGCCCGCCAGCAGCGGCGTTATGAAGACGCCCAGCATATTGGACAGCGAGGCCGTGCAAACAGCCGCTGCAACATTCCCTCTCGCCATGGACGTGAAAGCAATCGATGACTGGACCGTAGAGGGTAAGATGGTGAGAAACAGGAAGCCCATCTTGACGGTGGGGCTCACCATTGAACTCGGCAGCATGCTCACCAGAAGGCCGAGCGCCGGAAACAGAACAAAGGTGCTCATCAGCACAAGCGAGTGGAGCCTCCAGGCACCAATTCCTCCGAGGAGGGCCTCACGTGATAGCTTGGTGCCATGCAAGAAAAACAAAAGGAAGATCGCGACTTTTGTGAGCCACTCGAATCCGATGGCGATATTTCCCCGGCACGGGAGAATGCTGGCCGTGATAACCACAGACAACAGGATCAGCGCGTAAGGGTCCGGCTTGAGCCATTTCGGCCATGAAATCCCTGGATGGGCCATCATTTTAGACGGCAGGTCGGGTTCGCGGTCAGACGACATATCAAACTCCATGAGAGAAACGAAACGGCAGTCAGAGTCCCATTGCCGGAATCACTCAGCGAGCTGTCCGTACTCAATATCGGCGTCGCCAACCGATTCATCGACCGAAGCGGGCAACTCATCAGGGTATGGTGGCTTCATGAAGAGGACGAGCATGAAAACGCCTGCTGACAGAACCGAAAGCAACAGGAAGATCAGGGAGAAGCTTCCCGAGACGTCCCGGATCACGCCGCCAATCAACGGACCGAGCGCCGAGATTGCGCCAGTGACACACATGGCCGAGAACAGTTCGAGATTGTACTTGCGGCCAAAATAATTGAGCAGCAATACGGTGCAGGCTAGCTGGGTCGTGCCGAAACCAATGCCCGTTCCCACCGCATAGAACAGCAGCATCACATGGTCAGCCGTCAGAGCGAGCACCGCGCAGCCAATCATGGTCGCACACAGCGCAAAGCTCACCAGATGCTTGGGATCGAAGATATCTCCCAAGACCCCCGAAAACCCGCGGATCAAGACGGCTATCAGTGCTTCAATGCTCAACATGCCGCCGGCCACGGTTTCGGGCACCCCACGCTCAATCAAATGGCCGACGGACAGGCTCGTCACAGTCACCAGGCACATCATGTTCAGGCAGTAGGCGGCAGCGAGAATCTTGAACTGCGACGTTCGCATCGCGACCTTGGTCGTCCAGTCGACGGAGGTCCGATAGATATTGCGACCTCTGCGTGGGGGGGCAGTTTCGACCTGATCCGGCATGATGGTGGGAGCCACGGGTTCGGCCTCCGGCGCGATCAACTCGTCGCGGGCAGGTCTCGAAAACCTTCGTTCCAGACCGATGATGATTACGCACAAGACCGTCGCGGCTAGAATGGCGAGGGCTTGGTATTCCCAGTAATTCCGCCATGTCTGCCCCTGCAGGGCCAGAACACCGAGGACCATCAAAGGGCCGACCACAGTGCCCATCCCGCTGATCGTCGCCGCCACACCCAGCGCCGTCGATTGCCGCTGGAACAGACGACTAACGAGGAAGGTAGTCGGGATAGACGCCATCATGGGATATGCGAGACCGCAGATCGCCGCCGCGATATAATATTGAGGCAGGCTGTTGACCCCATGCAGAAGGTACAACCCCAGGCTGGCAAGAAGCCCGCCGATCAAAACGGTGTTCCGGACGCCCAGGCGGCGAATAAGCAAGGGCGGCACCGAAGACGCCACCCCGGTGACTGCGCCGAGCACTGTGAACCCGAACCCGGCCTGTGCCCAGTTCCACTCCAGATCCATCACCATGAATGGGAGCACGACCCCAAGAGAAGAATATGTCGCCGCAGCCAGCAGGAGCTCCAGAGAGCTCATTGCCACCAATTGGCTGCCTGCCTTGAAAGGAACTCTGGTACTCATGATTCAGGATACTCCGGCAGATGAAAATGGGTTCTCGCCATAGACATCGGAACCGCTCAGCGTTTTTTTGTTTTCCGTTTCAGGCGCTCTGCCACAAAGAGACAGCGCCGTCAGCGCGTAAATCAAGGTGCTCTTGACCATGTCTTCGGGTGTCGGCCTCCAACGGGGAAAGCCAGTCGTCACAGCGGGAATACGGTTCATATTGAACACATTGTGGTCTCGCCACATGCTGGAATAGATAGGATGCGCCAGTTTCAAAGGCTCCCCCAGTGTATCTCGGGTTGCCGCATCCACGGCAGAAACAAGCGGTGCGACCCGGTTTTCATCGGCCGCAAATCCGTGGCGGACCACCACCGGCTCCAGTCCAAACTCACCGATACCCTGCTGCCTTAGATGGCTTTCGAGACTTCTGTGTACCTGCCCGATCTCGACATGCGGCGGCAGGCCAACTTCCAGATACAGGGAGCAAATCTCGGTTCCGGCCCCAAACGCATAGGGGACGCCGCCCCGGACAGATGAAATCTGCGTCTTGGGTTTCGAAACGCCGCCGGATGACGTGTAGATGTTTTCCTGCTCATACGTGCGCCCCCAGTCGAGAACCGACTGAATTGTTTCTCCGAGACGATAGATCGGGTTCGGGTGGTCAGCAGCACGTTCGGGACTCTCCAGAAGCGGCGTGAAAACACCCTCACCAAACAGCTGGATTCGAAACACGGCATAGCCAGAAGCGACCCAGGTCAGGCCGAAATCGCACCCTTCGGCTGCGATGGCGTAATCGGGGGACACGCCGCCGTGATAGAAGGCGTAATGTGTCCCGATCTCCTTGCCCATATACTGGACACCTCGGGCCTCCTCGATCGGCTCAGGGCCGATCTCGCCAGGGGACGCCGTGAGATAGAGTCGCCCTGACAGATCGATGCCACAGGATTTCAGGGCCTTCGCAGCCATGAGGAAGCAAACCATCGGCCCGCGGTCATTGGAAATTGGATAACCGTGAAAGGCTCCATCCTGGAGCCAGCACTGGTTCCATTCCGGATTTGCCAGCGTCTCCGGCCGGAATTTGTGCGCATCGAGATCCGGCTCCCAGGTCGGGCTCTCCGTGTCAAGGTGAGCAGTATAGAGGAGGCTCTTGCCGTCTCCCTTGCCGCCATAGGTCGCAATGACATTGGGCCGCTCCGGCGTCGCGCCAACTTTTCGCGGGGCAAAACCTTCGGTCTCCAGCCAGTCGAACACGAATTGTGCGGCCGAGGCTTCGCTCATCGACGGACTGTCTATATTCCCCAGTGCGAGCGCAGTCTGGGTAAGCTCCTCGATATCAATCGCGGCTTCAAGCGCAACGCGCTCTTCTTCGCTGACCACGTAGTTAACGGGCGGAAGGTTATCGAATGTTTCACTCAAGGCCGGCCCAACTGTTCATGATCTGCTTTCGAATTGCTGCACGCTACCCACTCAAGGGAGCATTTTTGCTTGCAACAAGTCTTGATTGCCGCCGCACGGATTGTTGCAGCAGGCCCGCAACAGAATTGGGCATAGCATACGAGCCTGAGAGGCTGGCTCAGCAGTCTTGTCTCCGCAAATAGCTGCTTTCAATGTGTTGTCAGATAAATGTAAACTGCATTTTGCGGGTGATCCGAATTGGCAAATGCTGTTTTTTCACCATTCCGAAAAACAGCGAGCGCAATTGGCGCTGTCGTGTCCTCAAGATTTTAGCTGACGTGCTGATGCGGACACAGCCTTTCGTTCAGCGCTTTCTCCGGCACATCTTGATGGTGTTGTCGGATGGATTTAGCGAGTTTCTGACGCCAAATATCCCATACAGTCGCCTCGCTCTCTCTTGGCGCTGCGACTCCCAGTATCAAGGCTGGTTCACCTGGTATCTTCGTGAGAATGGTGCCATCAGCCGGCGAAGGAGGCCTTTGACAAAGTCTATTTTTTCCATCATCCCCTGATTGCGCTCAATGATGTCCGCCGGATACGGACTTTCGTAGGCTTTGATACCATAGGTTCGCCGGATCTTTTCGACAGGCTGGTCCCAGACCTTTTCCCACGCAATCGAGATAAGGGCGGGCGACTCGCGGCCATGCACCCAGGCACTGGTAATTGTATCCATCAGGAAGCGATAGGACTTGCCAGGTCCCAGCGCCCCCATCACAGCAGTGATCGAAAGGAATTGGGCCGAGTAATTGTGCCCGAATTGCGCCATCTGAAAGGCTGAGATAGCAATCTCGTGAAGCGCGGTCGTCTGATACCCTGCTGTGATATGCCAGAGATCGTGCGCCTGCAGCATCCTCGTATTGAGGTAATCAAGTGGCGTCGGCAATTTCCCGATCCCAATCTCAGTCCGGTCAAGTACTTCGAGATCAAATTTGTTGTCCACGATGAGATCATGGAACTCAGCGCCTAGCGAGCCCTTCGGACACGCTGCGAGTGTTGAGAGCTTGATAAGGGCCGGCAAGTCCCCCGAGGCCGCTTCTGTAACGCCTTCGAACATGTGGGACATTTCTGCAATGCGGGCGACCGCCGTTTCGTTTGAATGATGTCCGAGCGCCGCCGTGCGTTGCGTGATGGACAAAGCGTCCAGTTCACCGGCCAAGCCATCCTCCACGATGCTCCAGTAGTCGTCCCACAAGTCTTCCGGCGCAAGCTCGGGCGGTCGGTCAAACCCCTCAATCGGGGTCGCTTTGACAACCCGTCCGCACCAGCCTTCTGCAAGCGCATCATAGATTTCGGCCGTACGGTCAGGTGCGAGGAATGCCGTATGGGCAAGCGCGGCGGCAATATCCATACGGTCTTGGGCAGAAGCCTTTCCGCCTGCTTCAGCGCAGCGCGTCGCCAATGCGACCAATTTGTCCCGTGCTACAGGTGCCTCTACGGATGCCTGGAACCGTGCCTTCAATGTGTGGGTGTCCATGGTCTTCACTCGCCTTCCTTCACTTCTTTTGAATTTTAACTGTAACGCCATCAGGCATCAACGCAGACCTGTCTCTGTTCGCCTAATCCGCTAATGCCCAAGGTAACAATGTCGCCTGCCCGGAGGAATCTTTGGGGGCTCTTCGACAGGCCGACGCCCGGCGGTGTCCCTGTCGAAATGATATCCCCAGGTTGCAGGCTCATATATTGGGAAAGATAACTTACGAGGTGAGACACCCCAAAGACCATGGTGGAGGTCGCTCCGCGTTGCATGGCTACCCCGTTGACATCCAGCCACATTTGAAGCGCCTGCGGATCATCCACTTCATCTCGCGTAACAAGCCACGGCCCTATTGGTCCGAACGTGTCCGCGCTCTTGCCCTTCACCCACTGACCGGTACCCTCAAGCTGAAACGCCCGCTCAGACACGTCGTGGATGATGCAATAACCCGCGACGCACTCCAGCGCGTCCTCCTCGGCGATATATTTCGCTTCCTTGCCAATCACCACACCCAGCTCAACTTCCCAATCGGTCTTTTCAGATCGCCGCGGAATCTCCAGCTTGTCGTTCGGGCCGCAGATAGCGCTTGTCGCCTTGAAAAAAATAACCGGTTCTGCGGGAACGTCCGCCCCGGTTTCTTCGGCATGGTCGGCATAATTCAATCCGATACAGATGAATTTCCCGACACCTGCAACGCACGGGCCAATCCTGCTCGCCGGATCCATTTTCGGTAAGCTGGAAATATCCACACGGCGCAATTGCTTTAGGACCTCATCCGCGAGGGCCGGACCATCCCAATCGTCAATAAGGTCGCTGACATCGCGAATGGCTCCATTCGCGTCCAGCACTGCCGGTCTTTCACGTCCAAGCGGACCAACTCTCAAGAGCCTCATATTCTCAACTCCTAATTTGTCCAACCGCCATCAATCGTATGAATAGCCCCGGTGGTAAAAGAGGCCTCGTCGGAAGCGAGATACAGGGCGAGGCTGGATATCTCGCGGGCTGATCCTAGCCGCCCCATCGGCTGACGGGAGACAAACATTTCGCGTGCTGCCTCATAATCGCCTTGCGCCCTCATGCGCTCTTGCAGGGATGGCGTATCAACCGTTCCCGGACAAATCGCATTGCAGCGGATTTTTTTGTCGACATAATCTTTTGCTATGGCCTTGGTCAGTCCTATGACGCCAGCCTTGCTCACCCCATATGCAAAACGGTTCGAAACCCCGGTGACGCTCGAAGCGACCGAACTCATGTTCAGGATGACGCCGCCGCCTCTGCTCACCATATTAGGCAGGACGGCACGGGATAACTCATACATCGAGGTGAGGTTTATCAGGATCGAATGGTCCCAGTCAGCGCGTTCGCATTCCTGGATTGTGCCATGATGAACCCACCCGGCAACATTGAACAGAATGTCGAGGTCCGTGTGCCTCCGACAAATCTCTGCAATTGCGGTCTGGTCGGTCACATCCAGAACTTCCGTTATGATGCCACGTTCAGATGGGAGGCTCGACAAGGCATCCGGGTCAATATCCGTCGCAATGACCGTCGCGCCTTCCCGCGCAAAAGCCTTTGCGGACTCGCGCCCGATGCCAGCTCCCGCAGCTGTCACAAGGGCCGTTTTTCCCTTCAGTCTACCCACATCATACTCCCCTGCGCCCAAAATAGATCCGTTCAGCATTACCACCCCAAATTCCATCCTGATGGCCTGAAAAATAGCGCTCAAACAAGCGCTCGCTTTGTGCCATCCAGCTTTCATATGAAGAGACAAGCGTCAGGACTGGCCAGTCACTTCCCCAAAGAAGTCGATCCGGTCCAAAACAGGCCCCGAGATGGCAGACGACACTACCAATGGTCTCATCATCCGTATACGCTCCCGCCTCTGTCAGCAGACCCGATATCTTGCAGGCTACATTGTTCCGACGCGCCAGATCAGCGATTTCTTCGCGCCAAGTATCGAGTTGACGCGATTCGATCGGTGGCTTTCCGCCATGATTCAGAACGATCTGAAGCCTTGGGTAGCGATCTGCCAGCTTGCTCATCACAGGCACCAGGTCCGGGTGGGCATGCCCATCAAGAACAAGCCCGCCCGCTTCCATAGCCTCAATGGCCGGCTTTAAATCCTGTCTCAAAATCCAGTCCGGATCAGGCAAGTCCGCAATCATGGGCCGCAGACCCACTATGTGAGAATTCTCAGCCAGCCGGGCAACATTTTCACTCGCGGATAGCGCCTCAAAGTCGACCCATCCCACAACCCCCGCAACGCGATTGTCATTGGCAGCGATGGACAGCATGTAATCAGTTTCAGCCGTCGTGGCTGCTGCCTGAACAAGAATGACCCCTGAAACGCCCGCTTTGGCTGCGTCTCCCCAAGCATCATCAATCCCGAAATCCCGATAGATCCCACTTAGGTCCGGTGTCAGCCAGTCATAATCACCACGGGTCATCTTCCAGACGTGCATATGCGCATCAATCTTGCGGCTCATGATGCCACCACCACATCGGGAGAGATCAGGCTTCGCTCCCTCAGTGCGTCCCAAAACTCGGGATCAATCGGCGATTGCGTCCACCTAACCACCTGGCGAACTTGCGCGGCGTTACGGGCGCCGGGTATGACGCATACAACTGCCGGATGGGCATGGCAGAACTGGAGCGCGGCTGCTGGTAAGGACGTATCATATGCCGCGCACAGTTCTCGAAGCTTCTGGACACGCTCAATCGCCCACAGGGGGGCTTCAGCATAGTCATATCGCAACGGCTCATCATCCAATGCTGCGAGCAGACCAGAATTGAATGCCCCACCAATGATGACCTTCACATTGCGGCGATGACATTCATCCAGGAATGGCCCAGATGCCGCATGCTCCAACAAGGTGTAACGACCGGCAATCAGCAAGACATCCAGATCCATATGATCAAGCACTTTCTGACACACTTCTATCTCGTTAACGCCGAGCCCGATCCACTTGGTCTTGCCTTCCGCTTGCAGGGCAGCCATCTCCGGCAGCGCTTCCGTCATGGCCTGGTCGAGCACCTCCTGATGCGCAGCGCCGTGAGTCATTTCACCGATGTCGTGCAACAGAAGTATATCGACAGACCGAACTCCGAGACGTTTCTGGCTGTCAGCAAAGGAGGCGCGTACTCCTTCTGCAGAATAGTTAAACTCTGGAATGAAGGGGGCGGGTGAGGCAAAGCCATTATCTGGAATTGGTTGGGTGCCGGCCGGCCTTAACACGCGTCCAACCTTGGTCGATATCACCGGGTTTGCACCGGAAGCCCGAAGGAATGCGCCGACCCTCTGCTCGCTGAGGCCGTGGCCATAAAATGGCGCAGTATCTATATAGTGCAGTCCGGATTGCAATGCCGCCTGTAGCGCCCCCTTAGCCTCATCATCCGAAATTTCAGTATAGAGATTTCCCAGCCCGGCAGTACCGAGCCCATAATCTGGCATCTCTGGGCCTGCTACCCCTGTCATCCTTTGTCCTCTACTTCAAGGATCTGCACGGCTGTGTCGGCCCATTCGGGGACGGTGATGTGGAGGGTGCCTGCCTCGGCTGACCAGTTGGTGACTGCGCCCTGGAGCTGTCTGACCGACCGGACCTCGCCGACGCCCTCCGGCAGCCGGACCTCCAGTGACACCGCACCCGGCACTCCGAACAGATGCAGGTACAGCGTCGTGTCATTCCGTGTCGCCCCGATGGCAACGCCCGCCACTTCGGTCTCCGGCAGTGCAACCGGCCGGGTATCCTGGATCGCCGGGCCCACCGCCTCAAGCCAGGCGCCGATCGCTTCAAGCCGGGAGGCCTGGCCAGGCGGGATCTGCGTATCCCCGCGCGGACCGACATTCAGTAACACATTGCCGTTGAAGCAGGCAGATCGCGCCAGCATGGCCGCTATGCCATCACGGGTGATATAGTCTTCGTCGGTCTCGTTCCGGTTATACGCAAACGAATGCCCCATGCCCCGCGTCGTCTCCCATTGGAAGGGCAGGATACGGTCGAACATGCCGTATTCCGGCGTGCGCGCATCCCACACCTGCGGCATCGGCGGCAACAGGCCGGTCAGGCCTTCAGGCTTGTCGAACGCCCCCTCGGGCAAGGTCCCGTCCGGCGTGATCCAGCGATCATTGGTCAGTCCCTCTGGAACTGTATTGTAATACTTCGCCAGGATATCAAACGAAGCCTGCGCACTCGGATAGGCGATGTCGTTCCACAGATAGTCCGGCTGGTAGCGCTCGATCAGTTCATCGTAATGCGCATTGGCATAAGCTGTGTAACCTTCCGCCCCGCCCGGCATCGAGACCATGAAATCGGCAAAGCTCTCGATCCGCTTGTGCTTGAACGTCCAGTCCACTCCGCCGGAATAATACACCCCGAACTTCAGCCCTTCAGCCCGCACCGCGTCGGCAAGCTCACCCACCACGTCGCGTGTCGCGTGCCAGCCCGCCTTGTTGGGGTTCTCAACATCGCTCGGCCACAGCACGAAGCCATCATGATGCTTGGTGACCAGCACCACATAGCGTGCGCCGGATTGTTTGAAGAGCTGCGCCCAGGAGACCGGGTCCCACCCCTCCAGCGCCGCATTGAACGCCTCGCCGAACCGCTCATAGGAATAGTCATCCCCATACGTCTCGCGGTGATACGCAGCCGTCGCGCCATCCTCAAACAGCATCGTGTTCTGGTACCATTCCGCGTAAGGTGTGTTCGCAAAGCCCTGCTTTTCATCAGCCGAATCGAGCTGATCAATAGCCGTCTTGTGGGGCGCAAAGGCCGGGATGGAACACGGCCCCCAGTGAATGAAAATGCCGAACTTCGCATCACGGAACCAGTCCGGCGCAGTATGTGCAGCAAGGCTCTCGGCTGTTGGAGCGTAAGCCGCCTTATCACTTATCTGGGAGTTACCGTCTTCCATCATGTTGCCATCTCTTCTGCCCAGACCTTGCCACAGGGAAACTCATGGTCGGCTGCACTTTCCGGCCAGAGGTCGACCGAGTACCCTGGCGCGGATGGTGCGAGATAACGGCCTTCCCTGATTTCGATCGGGTTCTGGAAATGCTGATGAAGGTGGGCGGCGTGTTCAATCACCCTGCCGTCCATCGTGCCTGAAATACAGACATAGTCGATCATGGACAGGTGCTGGACGTATTCACAAAGACCTACCCCGCCCGCATGGGGGCAAACCGGAATCCCAGCCTTGTCCGCCATCAGCATGACCGCGATAACTTCATTCACCCCGGCCAACCGGCAGGAATCGATCTGACAGAAACCTATCGCCTCAGCCTGGAGGAATTGTTTGAACATCACCCTGTTATGTGCGTGCTCACCCGTGGCGAGAAGGATCGGCGCGACTTGCTCGGCGATCGCCTTATGCCCCAGCACATCATCGGGGCTTGTCGGTTCTTCTACCCAGTAAATATCATACGGCGCCATGGCCTTGATGGCCTCGACCGCACTCTCCACATTCCAGACTTGGTTGGCATCGACGCTGAGACGGACATCGGGCCCGAGCGTTTCCCGGAACAGGGCGCACCGCCGCAAATCACCCTCAAGATCGCCACCAACCTTGATCTTGAAGTGACGCCACCCTTCAGCATAAGACTCCTTCAGCCTACGAACGATCTCCTCATTGGAGTATCCGATCCACCCGGCTGACGTTGTATAGGCCGGATAGCCATCCTGAAGTAGTTGTGAAATCCGGACCGCTTTGCTATCTGCCTGCCGCGACAGGCGCTCAAGAGCTTCAGCTTCAGGCAGGTAATCACTGATGTGACGAAAATCGATCGCCGAGACGATACGCTCAGAAGACATGTCACTCACATATCGCCATAAAGGTTTGCCGGCACGCTTGGCCAGCGCGTCCCAGACCGCATTGATCAAGGCTGCTGCGGCAAGGTGAACAACGCCTTTTTCAGGCCCGAGCCAGCGATACTGGCTATCATTGAGTAACAGGCGGGAAACGAGACCAAGATCATCTTCAAACTCATCGAGGGTTCGCCCGATAAGATGTCTGCCAAGTCCCTCAATCGCCGCGACGCAAAGGTCATTGCCTCGCCCAATCGTGAAGGTCAGACCATTGCCGTCTGGATCACCTCCCTTCATCTGTAGCGTGACATAAGCACAGGAATAATCGGGGTCCGGATTCATGGCGTCTGACCCATGGCTGTGCCGGGACGTCGGAAACCGAATATCGCGAGCCTGAATGCCAACAATCATCCCTTGTCCTCTACTTCAAGGATCTGCACGGCTGTGTCGGCCCATTCGGGGACGGTGATGTGGAGGGTGCCTGCCTCGGCTGACCAGTTGGTGACTGCGCCCTGGAGCTGTCTGACCGACCGGACCTCGCCGACGCCCTCCGGCAGCCGGACCTCCAGTGACACCGCACCCGGCACTCCGAACAGATGCAGGTACAGCGTCGTGTCATTCCGTGTCGCCCCGATGGCAACGCCCGCCACTTCGGTCTCCGGCAGTGCAACCGGCCGGGTATCCTGGATCGCCGGGCCCACCGCCTCAAGCCAGGCGCCGATCGCTTCAAGCCGGGAGGCCTGGCCAGGCGGGATCTGCGTATCCCCGCGCGGACCGACATTCAGTAACACATTGCCGTTGAAGCAGGCAGATCGCGCCAGCATGGCCGCTATGCCATCACGGGTGATATAGTCTTCGTCGGTCTCGTTCCGGTTATACGCAAACGAATGCCCCATGCCCCGCGTCGTCTCCCATTGGAAGGGCAGGATACGGTCGAACATGCCGTATTCCGGCGTGCGCGCATCCCACACCTGCGGCATCGGCGGCAACAGGCCGGTCAGGCCTTCAGGCTTGTCGAACGCCCCCTCGGGCAAGGTCCCGTCCGGCGTGATCCAGCGATCATTGGTCAGTCCCTCTGGAACTGTATTGTAATACTTCGCCAGGATATCAAACGAAGCCTGCGCACTCGGATAGGCGATGTCGTTCCACAGATAGTCCGGCTGGTAGCGCTCGATCAGTTCATCGTAATGCGCATTGGCATAAGCTGTGTAACCTTCCGCCCCGCCCGGCATCGAGACCATGAAATCGGCAAAGCTCTCGATCCGCTTGTGCTTGAACGTCCAGTCCACTCCGCCGGAATAATACACCCCGAACTTCAGCCCTTCAGCCCGCACCGCGTCGGCAAGCTCACCCACCACGTCGCGTGTCGCGTGCCAGCCCGCCTTGTTGGGGTTCTCAACATCGCTCGGCCACAGCACGAAGCCATCATGATGCTTGGTGACCAGCACCACATAGCGTGCGCCGGATTGTTTGAAGAGCTGCGCCCAGGAGACCGGGTCCCACCCCTCCAGCGCCGCATTGAACGCCTCGCCGAACCGCTCATAGGAATAGTCATCCCCATACGTCTCGCGATGATATGCAGCCGTCGCGCCATCCTCAAACAGCATCGTGTTCTGGTACCACGCCGCGTAAGGTGTGTTCGCAAAGCCCTGCTTCTCATCAGCCGAATCGAGCTGATCAATAGCCGTCTTGTGGGGCGCAAAGGCCGGGATGGAATACGGCCCCCAGTGAATGAAAATACCGAACTTTGCATCACGGAACCAGTCCGGCGCAGTATGGGCAGCAAGGCTTTCCGAGGTCGGACGATATTGATTTTTCTCAGACATGGGCCCGACCTTGGCGCAGCCGGATTCGGTTGCCCCAACAGCGATCGCTGTTCATCATGGAACTCCTCCCTTTTTCGACCTCTGAATGGGTCGTTCAACTTTACTTATTACGGAAATCTGTTTCATATGCAAGCTAGTTGTTTGTATATGAACAAATCTTGACGCGACGGAATTTAGCGCAAAGCTGATATTCGCTTGCATGCACTGGCAACGCCCACAGTATGAGACAGTACGGAAAAAGGGAGAGGCGCAAAGCGCCCTCTCGCTGAAATAAAATAGAGGAACCTAGAATGGAGCGCAAAGCCTTCATAATCGGGCTCAACCCAGAGAAAATGGCTGAGTACAAGGAACTTCACGCGAATGCGTGGCCCGCCATCCTGAAACAGATAAGCGCCTGTAATATTCGTAACTACAGCATCTTCCTGCGCGAACCCGAACAGCTTCTGGTGGGGGTGTATGAATATCACGGTACCGACCATGACGCCGATATAGCCAAGATGGGGGAAGATCCTGAAACCAGAAAATGGTGGGCTCTGACAGACCCCTGCCAGACACCCCTGGAGTCAGCTTCGCCCGGTGAACGGTGGGCGCCAATGGAAGAAGTATTTCATTACGACTAGGACTTGCTGACCGGTGAGTATCCCAGTGTGGCGGAGATACGCTGGGCTGCTTCTGCAACGAGTCCCGGTGCATCCTGAAGGGAAACCTTCGCGCGCCGGGTCACGACAAACGGGACAGTGAGACTCGCGACGGCACCATGACTAATCGTGGAATCGAAAATCGGGGCACCGATATCGGTCACGCCATCAACCATCCGCGATGGCATACAGGCATACCCTGCTTCCTGAACTTGATGAGCGCTTGCCTGCAAAGATTCCATATCCGAGGGCTGTGCGCCGCCTTCCGCCAGATCTTCGAGCATCTTGGCGCGGTACACAGGTGTAGCAAACGAGAAAAGCACAAGGCCTGAAGCCGACTTCATGATAGAGCGACGGTGCCCCAGCCTGACACTGAAGCCAACATCGTCAGGACTCTCGGTCCGGGCTATCACAACAATCTGGTCAGAACTCACCACAGCCAGTTGAATGGACTGCATCATACGGGAAGCCAGCGCCGACATTTCCGGCAGTGCCGCCTCGTGCAAGTCCATCTTGGGCGGAGAGCGCATCCCGACTTCAAACAACCGGTTTGAGAGTTGGAGCTTCTCCGGATCATCAGTCCGCTCAACATAGCCGCGCGTTTCGAGAACAACCACCATACGATAGATTTCACTGCGGGACCGGCCGAGGGAGCGAGCAATATCAGAAATGGACTGAGGGGTCCTCAGTCCAGCAAGGCACTCCAGAATATCCAACCCCTTTTCCAGGGCAGGTGCTTTGTATGGGGCTTCCGTCATTACGTGTCGCTTATTCCGGCATTGCAAATTGTTTCAGATATGAATGAGAGTGAGGAGGATATTTCATCTGCGACAATTATCCAACGTCCAGTCACACTTGGGTCAGCTCTCGTATTTATGACGCAGTTGACGGGAGTGACTTCAGAATATGTCTGGCAGCGCTTTCGCCAGTGTTCATTGCCGCCGCAATTTCATGCGCCAGATTCACCTGGCTTGATGTTTCCAGCCACCGGCGATGAGGCAGAAACGCGCTCGTAAGGAGCAGAGATGCGACAATATCGGGCCGATAATCCACTTCGCGATCAAATCCGTACGCCGCCGAAACATAGTCAGCGATAACCGATTTCTGCTCTCTATCATACTCAGACCAGGCAAAAGCCAGATCTTTATCCCTGTAAAGAGCACTCCATAAACCCAAGCCCGAATTGGTCCGACTTTTCAATGCTTTGGCGACCGCAAGCGCCTCTTGGCGCACAAAATCAAACACGCTTACTTTTTCCCGGGCGTCAAACGCGCGGCTTCGAAACGAGTCGATACTCAAAGCCGCCAAACTCAGTGCAATATCACCCTTGGCTTTGAAATGCATGAACAGGGTGGTGACATGAACATCTGCTGCATCGGCGATATTCTGCATAGTGGTCGCCCCATAGCCGGTTTCGCTGAACTGCTTCGCAGCAACTTCCAGAATCTTTGCCCTGGTACGCTTGCGACGTTCTGTTCGCCGCGGATATTTGATCTCCGCAATGCGCTGATCCCCTGCGCCCCCGGCAGGTTTTGTTGTTTCAGTTTTGGGGCGTTTTACCATTTCAATTCTCTCCGCCTGGGAACAATGGATCCAGTTTTGTAGGACAAGGGAAAATTACGACGCGGGACGAACTGGATCAAACACGCCGGACGAATCCCGCACATATATCCCCGCATTGCCTCTTTTGTCTTGATATCTGGCAGTCATACCATCTCCTTGCGGTCTCCATACCCCTTCGCCTGTTGGCGGGCGAGCTCATCCAAGGCCGATTGATGGCCGTCACGAGAGACAGGGTAGAAGCTCATGCAGACCAATGCCGCGCTTGTGAATCCCAATGTGGCAACGGCAAAAACTATAGCGAGATTATCGATGGTTGACGCATCGACGGCGCCAGGTTTTGCATTTTGCGGAAAGGCGACAAAGGTGAGGATCAGCCCAGACATCAATATGCCCATGCCGGATACGGTCTTGCTGACGAAGGCTGTCGCAGAGAAAATGAGGCCTTCGGACTTCCGCCCTGTTGATAGCAGTATCTGTTCAGTTACATCGGCCACCATGGAAACGGTCAGAATAGCGGCTGCCACGACCGACATGGCGACGATCATGGAAAAGCAAAACAACAGTGGCACGAGCGCTGGATGACCGTTGGCTGGAAACAGCCCGATCAACCTCAAGGCCACCGGCGTCACAATCGCGACAAGTGTCAGCGCATAGAGCGACAAGGTCGTCCACTTCTTCCCGAATGATTTTGAGAGGGGAAGAACGATTATGAAAGCAAGCACAACACCAAGCAGACCACTGGCGGTCAGGAATGCAATCTTGTTGGCCGACAATTCCCAGAAATAGGTTTGCATGTATATCGTCAGCGCTGCATTCAGGCCGCCGGCCATCGACCCAAAAATACTTCCGATCAAAATCGGTGCGTTTACTCTGTGAAATAATGTTCCCGCCATCTCTTTCGCCGTCTTGATAAGGCTTTGTGGCTCGGGCACAGGCAAGGACGGTAGTGAGGCGATACGGTTATGTGTTCCGATACTGGATACGAAAATGGCAATGCCCATTAGGGGAGCTGCGATCCAAGCGTACTTAATATAGCCGGCTGAATCGAGTATCCCACCCGGAGCCGTAGGCTCATCGGCAAAGATCACACTGAAGATGAAAATCGCCATCAGGATGCCGCCGACAACGCCGAAGAAAAAGCGAAATGCGACGAGCTCGGTGCGCTCGTCATAATCCTGAGTGAACTCCGCCAGCAGAGCAGTCGACGGAATTTCATAGACGCCGATGGCGATGCGCGTGGCGCTCGCGATCAACAAGAGGTACCCGAACAGGACGGGGTCGGAGACGCCGGATGGTGGCAACCAGAGCAGCAAATAGAAAATACTTACGGGAATAACGGACGCGTACATGAAGGGATGCCGCCGTCCCCATTTGCTCCTGAGGCTGTCCGACCACTGACCCACGATCGGGTCGAGTACGGCATCCGCCACCATGGCAATCATGATCGCAGAGCCAACCCAGGCCGCCGGCAGACCTATGACCTGATTGTAGTAGATCATCAGGAGGGCATTGAAGCCATTGTCCTTGATACCAAACGCAATCGTCCCGATCCCGTAGACGAACTTTGTCGTCCACGGGACCTTCGCTTTACTAACGGTCAGAGCCTGCTCCATGCCGCGCACTAGAAATGCAGCTGCAGCTGCACGCCTATCGTGCGTGGTGCCGTCAGGTAGTAGGTTTGC
Organism: Hyphomonas sp.; assembly: GCF_036964145.1. Classification (GTDB taxonomy): domain Bacteria; phylum Pseudomonadota; class Alphaproteobacteria; order Caulobacterales; family Hyphomonadaceae; genus Hyphomonas. Next base: position 28,258 of record NZ_JBALUC010000006.1, on the reverse strand, counting down.
GTCACACCCGCCGGCAACAGGCTTACAGCACCTGTGGAACCATCAAAGCCCTGCTCATCAGCCAGATTCTTCACATAGCCCACGACGCGATACTTGTCCTCTGGACTGGTCCACACGGCAATGAGATCGACTTGCTCATAGGAGGGGGTCTGAGTGTAGGACCGGTTGAATATCCCGTGATACGTCTCATCAAGCCATGAGAAGTTGGCTGACACTGTGAGATCGCCATACACGTCCAACGGAACATCATAACTGGCATTCAGCCCGAATTTGTTGGGCACTGTGCGCGGCAGCATTTGTCCTTCGAGGCTTTGAGGCTGGTTCCCGCTCAAATCGGCTGCACCGACTGGCTTGGCACCAGGCTGCAGGGCGAGTGGATCCGCCACATCGACAAAACAACACGCATCACGGATTTCAGAGTCATTATAAGCGTAACTGAACAGGAAACGCAGGTCATCTGTCGGCGTCCATTGCGCTTCAAGCTCAAGGCCCTGAGCGCGCGATTCCTCGATATTGAAGAAGCGCGTAAGCCTGATTCCATTTTCCTGAACGTCGAGTGGCACCTGCAGCCCATCATAGGAATAGAAATAGGCCGTTGCGTTAAGCTGAAGCCTATCGCCGAAGCCCTTCTTCACACCGACCTCATAGGCATCCAGCAATTCCTCATCGGTCTGCGGATATTGGCTGATCCCACCGGCATTGAATCCACCCGATTTGTAGCCGCGACTGTAACGGAAGAAGTAATTCGTATCGTCCGTTGGCCGCCACTGAACGCCGGCAACGCCGGACAGTGAATTCCACGAATTGTCGAGCTGCCGTCTCGCCAATCCCGTTACGGGGTCAATCGTCACATCGCTGGCAACTCCCTGCGCCGACGCGTACGAAACGCTTGCTGCCGTAAGATCAAGTGCAGGCGTAAGTGACCCGGAACCTCCCAATGAGAAACCGGGGACCACACCATAGCCTATGACCCGCAACATTTCAGAGCCCGACTTGTCATCCATGGAATAACGCAGCCCTCCCGTCAGCGTGACAGTGTCTGTGACATCATAATCCACTTGGCCAAAAAGCGCGTAGGATTCCGTTTTCAGCTCGGAAAGGGCTGTAACATAATCGCCGTCCGGATTTGCAGCTGCAGCCAGCGGTGCCAGAATTTGCGGCTGGGCATTGTTCCCAAAATGCGACTCCTGATGAAAGTCCTCTTCATACGCATAAGCGCCGACAATCCACCAGACATCTCCCTCGCCTGTTGATTGAGCCGTCACTTCGTGGCTCCAGAAAGACCGGTCTTCAATGTAACCGAAAGTGCGCGACGGATAGATAGTTGCCGCACTACAAACGGGACCAATATTCTCAATCAGCCACTGACAATTCGGTCCCCCGGTCAGTACCTCGCCTGCTGCTATGTTCGCTGGGTCGAGGGGATAAGTGTATGAAGTCACGCTGGTGCCATCATCGTCCCTCATCGAGTCGTAATTATAGGTACGATATCCGCCCATATATTTGATATCGATCGTCGGGAGACTCCAGGTCGCAATGGTCGCCAGACCGTAAGCGTCACCCATCTCGGAACGCGTGGGTGTATCCACGCTGAACTTGCGAATATCAGAAGCGCCAGGATTGCTGGTGGCGGCCCCTTCCTGCGTATAGCCCGGCGTCAGGTAGCCGAAAGCAGCCCCCGGCGTCAGGTATCCTGACGGGAACGGGAACATATCATAAGCGCTCGCAAGGTTGGTCGTACGGTTGCGAAACGTCGCGTCAGTTGTATCAGCTTTGAACCAGACTGAGAGCGTATCGGTTACATCCGCATCAAGTTGCAATTCCAGATACGAGCTTTCATTCGCCCCTGCTTCGCTCGGCCCACCGGCAACATTGTCGAAGTAGCCTTCATCCTGATTGCGGTAGGATCCGCCCAGCTTTGCCCGTACGCGCTGGCTCAAAGGTCCGGATATGCTGGCCTCAACCGCCTTTGTATCGAAGTTGCCGACCGTAAATCTCGCATCCGCAGAAAACTCATCCGTCGGTCGCTTGGAAATGACATTGATAGCGCCCCCAATCGAGTTGCGACCGTATAGTGTTCCCTGAGGGCCGCGCAGCACTTCGACGCGCTCAACAAAGAAATCGCTTCTCGATACAGCGGATGTCGAAGAATCATAAATCCCGTCCGAATAGGTCGCAATGCCCGGATCCGAACCATTGGTGTTTGTCTGACGCCCTACGCCTCGAATGAAGACGCGGTCGTCGCCCGCCGAGAAGGCAAGGCTAGGTGTGAACCGGGCAAAATCCGACAGGCTTTCAAACGCAAGTTCCTGGCGGATATCCGCGGTGTAGGCCGTCACCGAGACCGGGACATCATTCAGGTCCTGTTCGCGCTTGACCGCAGTAACTGTCACTTGGTCCAACTTCTTGACCTGGTCTGGCTCATTCTGTTCCTGGGCACTGGCCTGACCACTCGCCACGATGGCGATGGTGCTGGCAGCAGCCAATATAGCTATCTGTTTCATTGTTGTTTCCTCCCAGTAGTCCATTTTCACCCCGAGTCTTTGCCCAGGCATATGGTGAGAGTATATTCGATTAATCTATTTGAATAGAGTTATTATTAAACGCACCCACGCCCCCTTCGGGACCAAGATGGACTCGCCCCCTTCTCACAGGGCTACCGCCATCGAATGGCTGGGAGCTATGCCTTCAAGAGAGGCGATGCCGTGATCTGGATATTGTGGGTGAATGCTGCACAATCTCAGCCCCCGCCTAACAACGATGTCTATTCGGCAGGGATGGGCGCGTTAGTCGTCGCTTGGCTTTCCGACTCCAGTTTGCGGGCGACATCCCCCGGAGAACCGGACCCCCGAGCGATCAGCGCGTAAGCCGTCGGCACGAACAAGACGGTCACCAGAGCCGCCGCGATGACTCCGAACAGGATCAGGATGCCAATTGCAGACCGCGTTTCTGCGCCAGCCCCGCTCGACAGGATCAGTGGGAGAGCCCCGGCAGCCGTGGTCAAACTCGTCATCACAATTGGCCTGAAGCGCGCGAGCGATGCTTCCTTGATGGCCTCATAAAAGGGTCGGCCTTCGTCACGCAACTGGTTCGCGAATTCCACGATCAGGATGCCATTCTTGGCCGCCAGGCCAATCAACATGATCAGACCGATCTGCGTGTAGATGTTCAGGGAGTTTCCGGTCAACCAGATACCAAGCATCCCCCCAGCCAGGGTCGCGGGCACGCACAACATGATGATGATTGGGTGACGATAGCTCTCGAATTGCGCTGCAAGCACGAGGAATACGATCACCAGCCCCGTGATGAATACGAATATGAGGGACTGGCCAGACGTCTTGAAATCGAGGGATTGTCCCTTGAAGTCCAAGGTGGCCTCCTGCGGCAACACTTCGCGGGCCTTGGCCTGCATGGCGTCGAGCACGGTGCCGAGCGACGCGCCCTCCGCAAGCCCCGCCTCAATGGTGATTGCCCGCACCCGGTTGTACCGGTTCAAAGTCGGGCTATCCGCTATCGGACGAATTGTCACCAGATTGGATAATGGGATCAGTTCCCCTGATCGAGCCGACCGCACATAGATATTCTGGATATCATTCGGTGTGTTCTGCTCCGATCTCAGGCCTTCGAGGATGACATCATATTCTTCGCCATCATCAATATATGTGGTCACGCGCCGCGAACCGAGCATGGTCTGAAGAGTCACCCCGATATCGGTCACCGTCACACCGAGATCAGCAGCGCGATCATAGTCCACCTGAATCCGGTATTGCGGCTGGGTCTCCTTATAGTCCCAGTCGATGTCGACAAGGCCTGGATTGTCCTCTTCGAGCGCCGTGATGAATCGATCTCGCCATTCCGTCAGCACTTCATAGGAAGGCCCGCCGAGGACAAATTGCACTGGCTTGCCAGTGCCTCCGCCAAGCCCTTGCCGCATGATGGCAAATGCCCGAATGCCCGGAAGGTCGGACAGCTTGCCATTTACCTCAGCTATGATGTCGTTCGCCGGTCGACGCCTGCCCCAGTCGTCCAGCACGACAACGACGAACCCCTGATTGAAGGAGGAACTGCCAAATCCTGGCGCGCGCAACAAGAGGCGGCTCACCTCACCACTCTCTGTGTACGGAATCAATCGGCGCTCGATTTCGTCCATATAGCGCTCCATGTATTCATAGGACGCCCCTTCAGGCCCGCGAATACTCACGAAGAACGCCCCACGATCTTCGACCGGGACATATTCCTGCTCAATAGTCTGCGACAGGCCGTAAGCCCCTGCAAACAGGCCGAGCAGAATGAGACCCACCACAATTGGCCTCATGATCAGGCGATCCAGCATCCAGCCATAGCCGGCGCGGAGCCGGCCGAATCCCCGGTCGATGGCATTGGGCATGGCCGCGAACAGTCCGGTACTCTTCTCCCGCTTCAGGAGTTTGGAGGCCAGCATGGGTGCGAGCGTCAGGGCTAGGATGCTGGAGAATGCAACGGCAGCGGCCATGGTCAGGGCAAATTCCGTGAACAAGCGCCCGACATCGCCCTGCATGAACGTGATCGGGACAAACACCGCGATCAGCACGAGGGTCGTGGCCACGACCGCAAAGCCAACCTGCCGCGTGCCCCGAAATGCGGCAACGAGCGGCGTCTCGCCTTCTTCCTCGATGCGACGAACAATGTTCTCCAGCACGACAATCGCATCATCCACGACAAGTCCGATTGCGAGAACCAGCGCGAGCAATGTTAGCAAATTGACGGACAACCCCAGTGCGTAAAGCACGATGAAGGTCGCGACAATCGAGATAGGCACCGTCACCGCCGGGATAATGGTCGCCCGAACACTGCCCAGGAACATGAATATCACCAAGGTCACCAGTGCCACCGCAATGGCCAGCGTCATGTAGACTTCGCGAATGGAGGCATCGATGAAGACTGAACTGTCGAAACTTCGCGCAATCACCATGCCTTCGGGAAGCGTCTCGTTCAGCCGGTCGGCAAGTTCGCGTGCTCCGGCTGCAACTTCGACCGTATTGGCCGTCGACTGCTTGATGATACCCAGCCCAACCATTGGAACGCCATTGCCCCGGAACATGTTGCGGTCTTCCACAGTGCCGCGCTCAACCCGCGCCACGTCTCCCAACCGCACCAAATACCCGTCATCCCCCTCGGCGATCACCAGCGCGGAAAATTCCTCTGGCGTCTTGAAGGTGCGGTCAATACGTACGGTGAATGTGCGTTTCTCGGATTCAAGGCTGCCCGCCGGCGCTTCGATGTTCTCGCTGCGCAATGCCCGCTCGATCTCGGCCACTGTGAGGTTACGTGCCGCAAGCGCTCTGCGGTCAATCCAGACCCGGAGCGCATAGTCTCGTGAACCGCCCACCCGCACACGCGCAACACCGTCCAGGGCGGAGAACCGGTCCACCAGATAGCGCTGAGCGTAATCGGACAGTTCAGGCGTCGTCATCGCCTCACTGGCGAGGTTCAGCCAGATAATGACATCATCATTGGAGTCGGCTTTTTCGACTTCTGGCGGGTCAGTATCTTCCGGAAGGTTATCCAGCACACCCGAGATCCGGTCGCGGATATCATTCGCGGCCACATCAATATCCTGATCGATTCCGAACTCCACGCTTATGCGCGAGCGGCCATCGCTCGAATTGGAATCGATGTAGCGAATGCCTTCAACACCGGCGATGCGATCTTCGATGATTTGGGTAATACGTGTCTCTACGACACTCGCAGATGCCCCCGGATAACTCGTATTGATGGAGACAATCGGCGCATCGATATCCGGATATTCTCTCAAGGGCAGGCGGTCAAAAGAGACCATGCCGAAGATCACGAGAATAAGCGCCAGCACCGACGCAAATACGGGGCGCTTGATCGATGTATCCGACAGCAACATAGCTAGCGGCCCGAAGAGGCAGCAGATCCGGCCGTGCCGCCGCTACCATTCTTGCCACTAACCGCCTTGGGAAGCAGCATTGACTGGTCACGGATTTCCACGGCGGCGCCTTCCCGAACACGAATGATGCCCTCGGTGATGACACTCTCGCCCGCTACTAAACCAGAGAGCACCTCGACATGACCCTCTTGGCGAAGCCCGAGCGTCACTTCTTTTCGGCGAGCGACCAGTTGGCCTCCCTCCTCTTCAACCACGAACACAAAGGTGCGAGGCCCAACCGGCTGTATGGCCTCTTCCGGAACCGACAAGGCCTGTCGCGGATCTGCCACCAAGGTGACCTGCACAAACATTCCCGATATCAGAACACGGTCCGGATTGGGCAAGGTTGCACGCACACGAACCGAGCGTGTTACTGGATCGATTGCATTATCAATGGAGGCAACAGTGCCATTGAAGATTTCGCCGGGCAGGTCGTCTGTCCTGGCCTCAATCGCCGTCCCTTTTGCCAAGGTTCGCAGGTAGGTCGATGGCACAGAAAAATCCAGATTCATCTCACTATCATCAATCAGGCGCGCCACGACATCGCCGGGCTGGACATATGACCCCACACTGACCATGCGAAAGCCGAGGACCCCATCAAAGGGCGCAACCAGCACACGATCCCGCTGCCGCGACTGTACCGCGCGCAACTGCGCAGCAGCGCTATCCAGATTACGATTGGCCTGGTCCAGTTCGGACTGGGAAACGGCCTGCTGGTCGGCGAGGCGCGCGAGCCGCTCCTGCTGACGCCGCGCTTCATCGAGCGTCGCTTCAGCTGCCTCAACAAGAGCCGCCTGTTCACGCTGCGCGAGGGAGAGCAAGGTCTTACCCTGCTTCACACGGTCCCCGTCGTCGAAATAAATTGCCCGCACGCGGTCGGCCGCATTCAAGGTCAGGTCGACTTGCTCATTGGGTTCGAGCGTACCCAACGCTTCAATTCTCATCGCGAAGCTGCGCTCCTGCACCGGTTCGACAAATACACTCGCCGGGCCGCCGCCCTGACCATGGGCGGGCAGCACGGAAAGAACCAAAGCGACCAATACGAAAGGCAAGTTTCTCAATAACATATCTATTCCAACGCGACTGCGGGGGTCATCCCATATTCGTCCGGCATTTCTATTCCACCCAGGGCTCGATACGCTGCGATGGCCCGATTGGATGATTGAAGTCGGCTTTCGGCCAATTGATCTTCCGCCGTCAACAAAGTTCTCTGAGCTTCGAGCACATCCAGATAATCGTCTAGACCTTCTTCGAACCGCAAGCGTGCAAGCTCGATCGCGCGCTGCGCTGATGCCGCCGCTCTTTGCAGATCGTCGCGTCGCTTCAACTCATTCGTGTATTCCGAGAGAGCGGCTTCGACTTCGCTGAGCGCATTCAACACTGTCTGTTCATATTGCGCAATCACCGCCTCGCTGCGAGCGTCGGAAGCATCAATATTAGCCCGCACCCGCCTGAGGTCGGGCCCGGCCCACCTTATGGATGGACCAATTCCAAATCCGAAGCTCGTGAGGTCGCCGATGTCATTGGTATCATCAAAGAGCGCCAGCACGTTCGCGTTTACGGTTATCGTCGGGAACAAATCCGCACGCGCAGCTTCACCGAGTGCCAATTGGCGCGCTATCACCGCTTCAGCGCCGCGGATATCCGGACGGCGACGGACGAGGTCTTCAACCGATCCCGTCATGATCGCACCGCGATGTTCCGGGATGTCGGCGGCGCCAGCAACTAACTCACTCACGAGGCCGGAGGACGCATTCGCCGGCTGTGCGGTCAATGCGGCAAGCGCGCTTCTGGAGGACTGGATTGCAGCCTCATAACGAGGAAGCGAGGCCAGGGTTGTGCGATACTGCGCCTCTGCCCGCTCCATATCCAGCCGGGTTGCCCGACCATTCTCGAAGAGCGTCTGCAACAGATCCAATCCCTCGGACTGGGTCTCGGCATTCTTCCGGGCGACCGCAAGACGTCTTTGCGCCCCGCGTAATTGCACATAATTCCGCGCTGTTTCGCTCACAACGATCACCGCGATATCCCGGCGCGCCTGGCGAGCTGCTTCGATATCAAATTCCGCCGCAGCAATTTGGGCTTCAATTCGGCCGAAGGCGTCGAATTCCCAACTCGCGCCAAGCTCGCCCTGAACCGAGACATTCACATCCTGGCCCGAACGCGCAGTTCGCCCAATATCTCCATCGAGCGAGGTGAAGACAGAATAGCTCCGGTCAAGTCGAGCGCCCGAGGCGAGCGCTTCAGCAACACGTATGTTGGCTGCAGCCTGCTCAAGTGACTTGTTTGCGGACAATGACTGCTCGATCAGGACATCCAGCGTCGGATCGTCAAACTGTTTCCACCAGTCGACCTCGAGGCTCAGGCCCGCTGTCTCTGAGAGATATGCTCCCTCAACCGGGACTTCCGGCATCGTCGGACCGGAAGGCGCAGTGGCGCAGCCCACCAGAACAATGGCAGCAATACACATGGAAGCCGGATAATAGACACATCTCATAGGGGTCGTTTACCCTAGCGGGCCTTAGTATCCAGTTATAATTGACGGTTAAAGTCCTCACATCTTCGTTAGGCCCGATTATCGTGCAGGATTGAGAGACGGGCGTTGTCAGGCCTATTTTCCGATCTGTGGGTGGCCAGCTAGACCATCAGACAAATTTAAAAAGGTAGGGCCAGACGCCAAGGTGAATGATTCTGAATGTGTACGAAAGCGCACTACGCGAGCACTCTCGCGATCCTTGTTCCTCACAACGCTCCAGGATGCGACCATCACGATTGCAGAAAGACAGGCTACCGATCCTGCGAAAACAGCGAGCCCTCTGGGTGACAGGATCTCGCCCCCGCCATTTTGGATGAGCGGCGCAAGCGACAAGGCCAGAATGAAAGATGCAAGAGAACTGAACAGGAAGCGATAGCCCGCGAGCCGGCCACGCGCCTCACTTTGGCGAGTCACATGCGTCATCAATGCGTTATGAGGCAAATCGATCAGGGAATAGCTGGCCCGAAAGACCACGACGAGAAACGTGATCAGAAACGCACTGCCAGCACCAACAAGCGGCAATGTATAAAGCGCGAAAAAGCTCAACGCAGATAGGGGGGCACCGATCAGGATGAGCGGCCCATACCGCCCGATAGGGGTATGAAGCCTGTCTGCCAGAAACCCCACACAGGGGTCGAGCACCCCATCAACAACAAGAGAGCCAAGCAAGATGAGTCCTGCGAGCCACGGGTTCAACTCCAGCATATCCGTCATCACGAACAGAAGCGTGATCTCAGTGGTGCCCCACAGGATATTCTTCCCGAAGTTTCCGGAGGCGTATATCAACGGACGAGCATTAAATGCGACAGTCTCAGACAAACTCGAACCAGTCTCCGTGTTTTCCCGACGCGGCAGCGCGAGGCAGCAATCCATATCCTCCATCAGGCTGCAAAGAATCAACAGGATGAAGTCGCCACGGCCTGATGCGAACCGTCAGGTATCTGTCCCTCAATTCCGGCTCATCTGACAATGCCGTTAAGGGTACTGTTGCATTTGGCGACTGGAGACGGCGGCAGATTTTGGCCAGAAAATTGAGCTTCCGGCAAAACGGAGACGCGCTTGATCAGCGAAAGCCAGCACTGTGCGGGGCTTTCGGCGAAGGTGGGTGTAGTTTTCTCTGTTATGGGGTCCGGCTGGCGGAGAGAGAGGGATTCGAACCCTCGGAACCCTTGCGAGTTCACTAGTTTTCGAGACTAGCCTATTCAACCACTCTAGCACCTCTCCGCGGAGCCCGTGGACGGCTGCCTGCACTATATAATAAGCGGTCGACATGCAAGCACCTGAAATCGCCTGAAGATGACATTTGACAGCGCGCCCTGATTGGTGTTTACCCGCCGCTTCGAGCGCGGAACCGGCAACGGCTTCGCGCGCAATTCATTTCGCTTACCATTCCGGAAGGACGAGACCCATGTTCGCGGTCATCAAAACAGGCGGCAAGCAGTATAAAGTCGCGGAAGGTGATACGATCACCGTCGAAAAACTGGATACTGAAGCCGGTAAGGACGTAACCTTTGACACTGTGCTCATGCTGGGCAATGGCGACGACGTAACTGTTGGCGCCCCCCTGGTTGCCGGTGCAAGCGTTTTCGGTGAAGTCGAGGAGCAGACCCGCGGTGATAAAGTTATCATCCGCAAGAAGCGTCAGCGCCAGACCTATCGCCGTACGCAAGGCCACCGCCAGCACCTGACGGTCGTCAAGATCACTGGCATCAGCGCCGACGGCAAGAAGCCGGCCAAGAAAGCAGCCCCGAAGAAGGCGGCTGCTCCGAAGGCCGAGGCCCCTGCCACGGAAGCCGCTGCCCCAGCCGCCAAGCCGGAAGTCGATTCCCGCGGCCGTATCGCCAATCTCGAAGGCAAGCCGGACAATCTGAAGAAGATTTCGGGCGTCGGCCCCGTCCTGGAGAAAAAGCTCCACGAGGCTGGCATCTACTTCTTCTGGCAGGTCGCTGCCCTGAAAGAAGAGCAGATCACCGAACTGGAAGAAGAAATGAGCTTCCCGGGCCGCATCACTCGCGACGAGTGGGTCAAGCAAGCCGAAGAATTCGCCAAGGACGCATAAAGGCGTTATAAGCCTTTCATAGAGGATCAGGAGCAAACCATGGCTCATAAGAAATCAGGTGGTTCGTCCCGTAACGGCCGCGACTCAAACCCGAAATACCTTGGCGTCAAGAAATTTGGCGGCGAGCATGTCATTCCGGGAAACATCATCGTGCGTCAGCGCGGCACCCAGAAATATCCGGGCCGCGGCGTCGGCATTGGCCGTGACCACACACTCTTTGCCCTGTCCGAAGGCAAGGTGGAATTTTCGCGCAAGACGGGCGGCCGTCTTTACGTGAACATTGTACCGGTCGCGGAAGCAGCAGAATAAGCGGCTGACAGCACGGCCGCGGGATACGTGGCCGGATCGCTTCAGACGATCAGTTTCCAAGGGGAGGCAGGCCACTGCCTCCCCTTTATTTTGTCCTCCCCTGCCCGCTTGGTCCTCCTGGAAGGAGTTACGGCATGAGTACGGAAATCACGACAGACAGGCTGGTTCTGCGGCCGGTCCACGCCAGCGACGCAGGGCGGATCACGGATCTCGTCAATGATCCACGCATCTACCGCATGGTCTCCCGTATTTCTGCAAACCAGACCGTGGCCCAGACCCTGGCCTGGATTTCCAGCCATGAGGCAGGCCGGGGGGATGACACCAAACACCCCTATGCGATTGTCGAGGACGGGGAATTGGTCGGCGTGACCAGCGCGCACCGCGACGGGACATGGTTGCCGTTCGAGATCGGCTACTGGCTCTCGCCCGAGCGCTGGGGCAAGGGACTCATGACCGAAGCCACCGAGGCCCTGATGGGTTGGCTGAAACAGCGCGGCGAGCGCAGCTTCATCTCCGGCTATCTGGACGACAATCCAGCCTCCGGCCGGGTGCTGGAAAAGCTGGACTTCATGAAGGCAGGCCGGATGAATGTCTTCTGCCTCGGCCGCGGAGAAATGATCGGCCACGTCAATATGGCGCGCATCGACTGAAACACGTAAGAGTAGACCCATGAAATTCCTCGATCAGGCCAAAGTGTTCATCAAGTCCGGCGGCGGCGGCGCTGGCTGCGTCTCGTTTCGCCGTGAGAAATATGTCGAATATGGCGGCCCGAATGGCGGCGATGGCGGGCGGGGCGGCGATGTCTGGGCCGAAGCGGTCGAGGGACTCAACACGCTGATCGACTATCGTTACCAGCAGCACTACAAGGCCAAGCGCGGCGGCCACGGCATGGGCAAGGAACGCACCGGCGCGGGCGGTGACGACGCCGTGCTGAAACTGCCCGTGGGCACCCAGATTTTCGAGGAAGACCAGGAAACCCTGATCGCGGACCTGACCGAAGTCGGCCAGCGTGTCCTGCTTGCCGAGGGCGGCAATGGCGGCTGGGGCAATACAAGGTTCAAATCCTCAACCAACCAGGCCCCCCGCCGCGCCAATCCGGGCGAAGAAGGCGAAGAACGCTGGATCTGGCTGCGTCTGAAGCTGATCGCGGATGCGGGCCTGCTCGGTCTGCCGAATGCCGGCAAATCGACCTTCCTGAGCGTGGTAACCGCCGCAACGCCGAAGATCGCCGACTATCCCTTCACTACGCTGAACCCCGGTCTCGGCGTCGTCGATCTCGGCCCTGGCAGCCGGTTCGTGCTGGCCGACATTCCGGGCCTCATCGAAGGCGCGGCAGAGGGCGCAGGCCTTGGCCACCGCTTCCTCGGCCATGTCGAGCGCTGCAAGGTGCTGCTGCACCTGATCGACTGCACGCAGGACGATGTTGCGGGTGCCTACACGACCATTCGCAACGAGCTTGAGGCTTACAGTCCCGAACTGGCCCAGCGCCCGGAAGTGGTCGCGCTGAACAAGATCGATGCGCTCCTGCCCGAGCAGGTCGCAGAACAGGTCACCCAGCTGAAGACTGTCTATGACGGGGAGCCGCTCCTGATTTCAGGGGTCACACGCGTCGGCGTGAAGAAGGCCTTGTCGGAAGTTTCCCGCCATCTCGGCCTGATCGCCGAGGAAGAGAATGCCGGCGAGGACGCCGACTGGACGCCGCTCTAATGGTGGTGGTGATGCGGCTCGGTGTTGAACCGGCCGCACTTGCCGCACTTCACGATCACGCCGTGCGCATCATGGTGCGCCACGTTGACCAGCAGCTTCGTCTTGCACGATCCGCAGCGATAGGTTTCGTCGCCGCCACCTTCGCGGGCGGGCGACCCGGCAGTGTGTTCCACCACATCGGCGCCTTCGGCCTGGGCAGGGGTCAGCAGGATCATGTCGAATTGGGGCATTGCAGAAAACCTCGTCTTTTCAACTGTCGTGACGGTCAATCGCCCGGCTTGTCAACGGCTTCATTTTTGCTTCCGGCATTTGCCGCAGCAGTGTATCGCTCCGCCGGATGACTGAAACGCCTTTTGCCTCTGCCAAGCGTATTGTGGTGAAGACCGGCTCTGCCCTTGTCGCGGAGCACGGCGAGCCGCGCCATGCCTGGCTGGAGAAACTGGCATTCGATATTGTTTCACTGCGTTCCAGAGGGTTTCAAATCATTCTCGTTTCGTCCGGCGCGGTTGCATTGGGTCGCAAAAGTGTCGGCAATTCTGTTTCAAACCGTCTCGACCAGAAACAGGCCGCCGCGGCCATCGGCCAGTTGCGCCTGATGTCTGCCATCGGGCGAGCCTTCGAGCCGCATGATGTCACCATCGGCCAGGCCCTGCTCACGCTCGGCGACACGGAAAACCGCCGCCGCTGGCTGAACGCCCGCGCGACGCTGGAAACCTTGCTGGAAATCGGGACAGTTCCGGTCATCAACGAGAATGACACCGTGGCGACCGACGAGATCCGCTATGGCGACAATGACCGGCTGGCTGCGCGCGTCGCCCAGATGATGGGCGCGGATGTGCTGGTGCTCCTGTCGGATATTGATGGCCTCTACACGGCGGACCCGCGCGCGCATCCTGAGGCAACGCATATTCCCCGCCTCGACCAGCTGACCGCCGAACATGACGCAATGGCGACCGGCGCGAATGCCGAGGCGGGACTCGGCTCGGGCGGCATGGCGACCAAGCTCGCCGCCGCGCGGATTGCGCATGCGGCAGGCTGCTCCACGCTGATCACACTCGGCAACCGGGACCATCCGTTGCTTGCTATCGAAGACGGCGCGCGAGCGACGCTGATTTCCGCCGCCACCACGCCCGCCAATGCCCGCGCGGCGTGGCTTGCGGGCCACCTGACACCCGAGGGCTCAATCGAACTGGACGAAGGCGCGGCCAAGGCGCTGCGCAGCGGGGCGAGTCTGCTGGCCGTGGGGATCACGGCCGTCACCGGCACTTTCGAGCGCGGTGCAGCCGTCGCCCTGAACGCGCCCTCCGGCCAGATGGTCGGCAAGGGCGTCACCGCCTACAGCTCCGGCGAGATCGCCCGCGTCATCGGCCGTCACAGCGAAGATGTCGAAGCCATCCTTGGCTATCGCGGCCGCCCGGCCATCGTCCATCGCGACGATATGGTCCTGCTCCGCTAGGCCCGCCCGATGCAGGATATTCGCGCCGCCAACCCCGACGACATCGCAGCGCTGACAGAATTGGAACGGGCCTTTCCGGAAGAGGACCGTTTCTCGCAGCGAACCTGGGCGCGCCTGATGCGCGGGAATTCCACCATTCTTGTATCCGACGGAGACGGCGGACTCACCGGCGCCGCTGTCCTCCTGTTCCGGCGGACCAGCCGGGTCGCGCGGCTTTATTCCCTATCCGTCGCAGAAGCTGCGCGGGGGACGGGTCTTTCCGGCCGTCTGCTGGAGAAATGCGAAGACATTTCAAGGCAGCGAAGCTGCTGTACATTAAGGCTCGAAGTGCGCGAAACAAATAGCCGCGCAAAGCGTCTTTACGAACGCCATGGTTATCGCGTAATGGCGCGCGCCGCAGGCTATTATCCCGATGGGGAAGCCGCATTAAAAATGGAGAAGCCGCTCAGCGGTCTCTCAAGAGAGGTTCAATGACCGATTGGGTCGTACTCGTAGAATCCGCCAACGACATCTCCCAGGCTGAGACGCCCCACAAGGTGCTGAAGGTATCAGACTACATCACCAAGCCGGCGCTGTTTTCCGGGCGGCGGCCCTACATCCTGAATCTCTGCCGGTCCTATGGCTACCAGTCGGAAGGCTATTACGCCTCGCTGCTCGCAGAGGCGCGCGGCCACCGGGTCAGCCCCAGCGTCCAGACCATGGTCGAGCTGTCGGCCAAGGGACTCTACCGCCATGCCCTGCCCGATCTTGGCGAGCGCCTGCGCGAAGCCCATGCCAAGGGCGCGCCGGAGATCGAACGCCTGTTCGTGGCCTTCTCCAAGCCTGAAACGCCAGGCTATGAGCGCCTCGCCCGCGAAGTCTCCGACTGGTTCCGCGTGCCAGCGCTGGAAGTGGAACTGGACCCGAAATCGCCTCACGGCATTGGCCGTGTCCGGATGGTCCCGCCGCACAAGCTGAAAGGCGAACGCCGGGACTTCTTCCTCGAAGCGATGGAAGCCTATACCAGCGGCCGGATCAGCGAGCCGAAGACCAAGGCCCCCGCCAAATGGGCTCTGGCCGTGCTGGTCGACCCGCATGAGAAGACCGCGCCGTCAAAACCCTCCTCCATCAAGCGCCTCGCAGACGTTGCGGCCAAGATGGGCGTCGAAGTCGAGACCATCGAGCCGTCCGACCTGACCAGTCTTGCCGAGTTCGATGCGCTATTCATCCGCGCCACGACCCAGATCGACAATTACACCTACAAATTCGCCCGCCGGGCGGAACAGGAAGGCATGCCTGTCATCGACGACACGCAATCCATGATCCGGTGCACCAACAAGGTGTTCCTCAAGGAAATTCTTGAAAAGGCCGGCCTGCCCATTCCGCACACGCTCATTCTTGATGAAAAATCGGACCTTGCCTCCGTGTTCGAGACATTGGGTAATCCCGTTGTCCTGAAGACGCCGGACGGCTCCTTCGGCACCAACATGGTCAAGGCGCGCTCCCTCGACGAACTCCGCGCCGGCGCGAAGCACATGTTCAAGGACACGGCCCTGATCATCGCGCAGGAATTCGTGCCGACAAAGTTCGACTGGCGCATCGGGGTGCTGAATGGCGAACCGCTCTATGCCTGCCAATACCGCATGGCGCGTGGCCATTGGCAGATCGTCAAGCACGGCCCGGACGGCAAGACGAGCGAGGGCGGCTTCACCACCTTCCCGGTCGAGGATGCGCCGCCCGACGTGGTGGATGCAGCCGTGCGCGGCGCGCGCCTCATCGGCGACGGCCTGTATGGGGTTGATCTGAAGGAAACCGACAAGGGCGTCGTGATCATCGAGATCAATGACAATCCCTCCATCGACCATGATGTGGAAGGCGCCATCCTGAAGGACGAGCTGTGGCGGCGGATCATTTCCTGGTTTTCCACACGCCTCGAAGAGCGCATGGGCCGGGTCGCCTGAGACCTAGAAGCGGAATGCGCCGGAGATCAGCGAGTCATACCGGTCCTGCGTGAACGGCACATATTGGCGCCGGTCGGGATGGTACATCCATACCGGATCATCCACCCTGTCGGGATTGTAGCCATCCTTCATCAACTCGACCTTGCGGTATTTCATCGTGCCGGTCGTGTCGGCCTCGCGCTGGATCCGGATGAAGATCGGGATGGCATAGGCGGGCAGGCTTGAAGACAGCTCGTAATGCAGGCTTTCGAAGTCAACGTCCCCGTTGAGCGTGACCGCGGCCATGCCGGCTTTGCCATCCGTTCCCGGAATTTCGACCCCGTAGACATTCGCCGTGGCGATTCCGCCTGCGCGGATCATCGCGTCACTCACTTCGCTGGTCGAGACATTCTCTCCCTTCCAGCGGAAGGTGTCGCCAACCCGGTCAACGAAGTAGACATAGCCATTCTCGTCCTTGCGCATCAGATCCCCCGTCCGGAACCATTTGTCTCCGGGTTCGAACACGTTCCGGAGGATCTTCTTCTCCGTCGCCTTCGGGTCATGATACCCTGCGAACTCGAATTCGGTATCCGCAATACGCCCCAGCATTTCACCAGGCTCATTCGTCTCCGCGCGGATCACGAATCCATCTTCGCCGCGAACGACGTCTTCCGTTTCGAGATCAAACTTCACGAACTCGACATGGTCAAACCGGGCCTTGAGCCATTTCGGAATGCGCCCGACCGCACCCACGGTGCCGTCAATGCTCATCAAATTCACATTGCCATCCGTCGCGGCATAGAATTCCACGAGATGCGGAATATTGAACCGCTCGCGGAATTCCGTCCAGATTTCCGGACGCAGGCCGTTTCCGAACCCTGTCTGCAGCCGGTGCGCCCGTTCCTTTGGATGCGGCGGGCGATTGAGGAGGTAACGACACAGCTCGCCGATATAGACGATGGAGGTGACGCCTTCATCGACCACATCATCCCAGAAGGCACTTGCCGAGAATTTCCGGCGCAGGACGATGCTGGCCCCGCTCATCATGGCCTGGCCGACGCCGCAAATGCCGCCCGTCCCGTGATACAGGGGCAGCGTGATGTAGACCCGGTCTCGCGGGCCGGTATAGCAAGGCGCGATGAAGGTGCGCAGCATGATCTGGAGGCGGGAATTCGTGATCCGGGTCGCCTTGGGCAGACCCGTCGTGCCGGACGTGTAGATCAGCAGGCACATATCCTTGCCGCGCAGCTGCGCGCGCAATTCGCGCGACGGCCGGTCCGGCGAGAGATTGGGCATCATGGCCGCGATGTCTTCGCCGTGGGCGCCGCCCAGGGTCCAGACTTTCGGGGCATTTTCCATTCCAGCCGCGACGGAACAGACCGCCCGGTCCTGATGCGGGCCGGTAATCACATGAGTGGCCTCGGAAATGGCGAGGCAATGTTTCAGGGAGTCCCCTTCCAGATGCGTGTTCCCCAGGGCGGTGATGACGCCAACCTTGGCGAGACCGACCCAGATCGCGACATAGTCCGGGCAATTCTCCATGCAGAGCGCCACCCGGTCCCCGGCCTTGAGGCCGTGCGCGAGCGCCCAATGGGCCATCCGGTTCGCCTGGGCATCGAATTCGGCATAAGTGGTCAGCCCGCCCTCGAAGCGGAATGCAACATTGTCGGCATGCTTGTCGACGCTGTCCTCGAAATCATCGGCGACCAATTGCCGGGAGTCCGGCGTGACCTCTCCGATCAGCTTGTTCATCCGGATGGCCATGCGCAGGAAGTCCAGATCACGTTTCATTTGCGAAAAGGAATCATGAAAGGGCACGGCGGCGCGGAGAGAGGCAGCATTAACCATAATACCAGCCCATACCGGAATGTGGTGAACATGTTGTGACCAGAATCGACAAATTTGAAACTACAACGCGCACTTGCACAGTTTGCATCCATTCCTGCCTCTGCTAGCTCGTGCAGACGCAATTTGGAGACCCCTGCATGTCGGACCCCGTCGGAGACCTTCTTTCCCTGCTCGACATCGAGCGTCTGGAGCTGGACCTGTTCCGGGGCCAGAGCCCGGACGAGCGGGCCAGCCAGCGCGTTTTCGGCGGCCAGGTGATCGCCCAGTCTCTGGTCGCGGCCTACCGGACCGTGCCGGAAGCCCGGATGTGCCATTCCCTGCACGCCTATTTCATCCGTCCCGGCGACCCGAAAGTGCCGATCATTTACCAGGTCGACCATTCCCGCGATGGCGGCAGCTTCACCACGCGGCGTGTTGTGGCTGTCCAGCATGGCAAACAGATCTTCAACATGGCCGCCAGCTTCCAGACTGATGAGGACAGCTGGGAGCACCAGCACAAGATGCCCGATGTGCCCGGCCCCGAGGGCCTGAAGGATCTGCGCGAGCGCCGCATGGAGATCGCAGACCGCCTGCCCGAAGCCCTGCGCGAGGATTTCGCCCGCGAACGCGACATCGAGATCCGGGATGTTTCCCCGCTGGACCTGATCCATCCGGAAATTGCAGATGATCATCACAATATCTGGTTCCGGGTCAGCCGGCCGATCGACGTGCCCCCGGCCCTGCATCATTGCCTTCTGGCCTATGCCTCCGACATGAGCCTGCTCAGCTCCAGCTACCGCCCGCACGGCATTACCTGGCTGAATCACAAGGAACTCATGTCCGCCAGCCTCGACCACGCCATGTGGCTGCACGGGCCGATCAAGTTCGACGAATGGCACCTCTATTCCATGGACAGCCCATTTGCCGGAAAAGGCCGCGGATTCAATCGCGGCATGATCTTCAACATGGCTGGAGACCTCGTCGCGAGTGTGGCGCAAGAGGGTCTTGTGCGGCGCTTACGGCCAAAAGACTGAATTCACAGCCGAAAGGGGCTTGCGCCGTAGCGCGACCTCATTATTACGGGAGTCCGGAGCGTAGCGCAGCCTGGTAGCGCATCTGGTTTGGGACCAGAGGGTCGGAGGTTCGAATCCTCTCGCTCCGACCATTTTCTCAGCGGGCAAACCGCCCGTACTTGTTGAGATTTCCCTGTAAATACCAGCCCCTCCACGCGGAAGTCGCACCTTTCTGCTTTGCGGCCAAATCGGACAAAGCCGGACAAATTCCGACTTCCCGAGGTGGCTTATTGGTGGCTCAGAGGTGGCTTGGGTGGCACAGGGCTTGAAAGCCACCGTCTTCAGACTCGAAAGAGAGCAAGAAGACATGGCCAATAACAGACTCAAACTCACCCAAACCAATGTTCAGCGCCTTATCAGGGCGCATGACGGGACAAAAAAGGTGCGCCACTGGGACACTGAGGTCCCGAAACTGTTTCTGGCCATCACGCCGAAGGGGAGCGCAGCCTACAAGCTCCAGATTGTGAAACCCGACGGCAGCAAGACAGACGCGAAACTGATCGCCGCAAATGACGGCTCTCCCGAAATTGCCCGCGCCATGGCCATGAAAGAATTAGGCCGGATGGCGATGGGAGAAGCAGACCTGGTCACCCGCAAACGGAAAACCAAGGAAGCGGCCGAGAAGGAAAAGACTTCCACGTTTGCCGCCCTGGCCACCCGGTTCATGGCGACGCCCGAGAAATCCCCACCTCGGGTCAAGCAACGCACCTATGATGAACGCGACAGGCTACTGAGAGTCCATATCCTGCCTTCGCTTGGGGAAGAACAATTCCGACAGATTACCAGGGCGCAGGTCCGCGAATTGGTGAGGTCGATCCAGGCCGAAGCCGCAAAACACCCGCGCGCCAGGGAAGGCAGCAATCCCGGCGCAAAACTCGCCAATGAATGCCAGGGTGTTATCCGTGCGGTGTTCAACTGGGCCATCGAAGAAGAACTGGCAGATATGAACCCGGCCACCTTCCGGAAACTGTTCAAGGACACACCCGACAAACGCTCCCAGATGCCTGACGGGGCGCTGAAGCTCATGTGGGACGCATTGAACGAAGAACTGCGACGCGACGAGGGACGCCACGGCTGGGGATCCGCGCTGGCCATCATGCTACATGCCCACACCTTGCAAAGGCCCGCCGAAATTGTTGCTGCCCGGCGCGACCAGTTCGACTGGACGCCCGGAAAAGAGATGTGGCGCATCCCCGCCGGACAGACAAAAACGAACGAGGTTTACGAGGTACCCCTGTCACCTCAGGCCGTCGCCCTGCTCCGCGAGGCCCTTTCGAAGCACAATCTGCCTTGGGTGTTTCCAAACAAGGCCAGCGATGACCACATTCGTCACGATGGCCCAAAGCAGCGCTGGATGAGGGTACGCAACAAGCTGGTCGCGGAGGCCCGGAAAGTCGATGAGCCCTGCCCGCTCGACGGCGTTCAACTCTATGACTGCCGGCGCCTCGGTCGGACCCTTCTGGTTCGAGAACTCGGCGTGTCACCCGCGATTGCCGAGGCGTGTATCAACCACGCGCCCGACCGAACGATGCGCACGCGCTATGATGTAGGAGACAGTATAGGCGATGTTCGTCAGGCAATGGAGTTGTGGGGTGACGAAGTGGAACGGCTTGTGGGTAATCTTTCGTCGAATGGCGCTATCGGCCATTCCGATAAATGTTCGACGGCAGGCTAAAAGTGGCGGTGACAATGTCGAAGTATGATTTCCAAACAGACGACAAGAGGCCAACTCCCTTCAAGCACCTACTCGCGGAGCCAGAAGCCCCACACAACCAATTGTTTTTATTGTGTTATCTGGATTTCAAGACGATTTCGCCCCACGAACTGAGCTGGTCCCAGCAAACTGAACAGTGAGCTAAGGTATATCCCGAACGAGTAAGGGATATCCAACATGGGACGAAAGAGACGCAAGTTCACCGACAATTTCGAGGCGCAGGTGGCGCTTGAGGCGCTGCGCGGAGATCGCACGATCCAGGAGATTGCGGCGAGGCATAATGTGCTGCCGACACAGGTGAGTGCCTGGAAGAAGCAAGCTGTTGAAGGAATGGCGGACGTGTTTGCCAAGGGCGGCGGCAATGACGACCGGGAGGCCGAGGTTAAAGAGCTCCACGCCAAGATCGGGAGGTTGGCGGTCGAGAATGATTTTTTAGCCAAAGGGCTCAAGCTATGAGCCCCGGCGACCGACGCGACATGATCGAACCCGATCACCCGAAGTTGAGCCTGAGCGCGCAGTGCCGCGTGCTGAACATCAGCCGGTCAACGCTCTACTACCGGCCGCTGCCGGCGAGCGAAGAGACATTGGCGTTGATGAAATCGATCGACAAGCTGTTCACAAAGTATCCGTTCTTCGGCAGTCGCCAGATCGCGGTCAGCCTGGCGCGGGATGGCGTCAAAGCCGGTCGCCACCGTGTCCGCCGCCTGATGCGACTGATGGGCCTGGAGGCAGTATACAAGCGGCCAAAGACGAGCCAGCCGCATCCGGCCCATCCGGTCTTCCCTTATCTTCTGAAGGGGATGGAGATCACGCGTCCCAATCAGGTTTGGTGTTCCGACATCACCTTCATCCCCGTCAGCCGGGGTTATCTCTACCTCGTCGCCATCATGGACTGGGCAACGCGCAAGGTGCTCAGCTGGCGGGTGTCCAACACCATGCATGCGGACTTTTGCATCGATGCGCTGAAAGAGGCCATCGAGAAATATGGCCGCCCGAGATCATGAATACGGATCAGGGAAGCCAGTTCACCGGGTCAGACTGGATCACCACGCTAACCAGCGCCCGGGTGCGCGTCAGCATGGATGGACGCGGGCGCTACCTGGACAATATCTTTATCGAACGGCTCTGGCGGTCCCTCAAATACGAAGCGGTATATCTGCAGGACATTGCTGACGGCTTTGCTGCTCAGCGCGTCGTCGATGACTGGATCAACTTCTACAACCAAGAGCGGCCTCACGCCGCCCTTGGCAAGGCGACACCGAACGAGGCATATGGAGCGATAAACGAACTCAAGAAAGCGGCCTGATCAATAACCCGGATATGCCTTAGCAAGGCCGGAAAACTGTGCAGGAAAACAGGACCAGCTCACCTTGCCGCTGCCCGATTGCGACACGTCGCCGGAACCGAGGGGAGCAAACGAAGGTACATGAACATGCAGCTGCTACTCGAGATAAAACTTCAACCCAATGGAACCGCCGTCGCATGATCGAAAGTGCGAAAGATTCTGGACACTACCCTGATCCGCCCATGGATCTCAGCGCGCTTGTCCTTCAGGGACTGGACGATGAGTGACTCTGCCATAGCCAACATCATCTCGCACAGGCAGACGACGGACAATCGGAAACATGGTGCATCTGCTGCCTAAGACCGAGTGTCTGAACGAGCATCTCTTCGATAGTCTCGGCGATGCCCGGCGTATCATCGAAGCCTGGGCGAATCGACTACAACCACCACCGGCCTCACACCGCGCTTGGCAGACTTACTCCGCTGCCTTAATCCGCTCACCACCGCAGATCTCGGCCCGGCTCGCTAGAGCGTCGCGGTGGCTCTGCTCGCCGGGCTTTGACCTCAAACCAATCAACGACAACAAAGACGAACAGACTCTCCGAATGATCTTCCCTGCACACGAGGCTGAGTCACTAAAGCCAGACGGCGCGACAATACCGGCTCATGTGGCTCAGACTGGCGAACAATTGAGGAAGGCAGGCACGGATGACAAGCGGTACTTGTTACCATGATTTCGAAACTGTTACTCCGTACAATGCCGGTTCCGTCAAAAACACATTGCTATAAAGCCCAGGGCTGTCGTCCTGCAAATAGGCTCCTGTGATCACCTCTTCATCAAACAGGTTCTTTGCAAATGCTGTGATTTGGAAGCCTGTGTCATCATTCGCCAAGACAAGGGAGAGATTGACATTTTCCCAGCTGGAAAGTTCGTCGCGCGGAACATTCCAGATACGAGTAAAGCTTTCCGTCTGATAGTAATAATCGCCGCGGATTGTCAGATCCCAGCTACTGTCGGCGAGAGATGGAAAAGTATACTCCGCTGCCAAGTTTAGCGTAGTATCTGGAGAACCCGGCAGATTGTTGTCTCTGAGGTCTTTATTGAT
This sequence comes from Hyphomonas sp., assembly GCF_036964145.1. Taxonomy (GTDB): domain Bacteria; phylum Pseudomonadota; class Alphaproteobacteria; order Caulobacterales; family Hyphomonadaceae; genus Hyphomonas. The sequence continues at coordinate 5,336 of NZ_JBALUC010000006.1, read as the reverse complement.
GCCGTCGAATGGCGTCAATGCGCCGACTGTGCGGGATGAGCCATCTCCATCGACATAGGACACATTCCCCAACCCGAACGCCGCCTCCTGACCGGCAAAGCTGCCAAGACACAGCCCAGCGGTAGAGCCCGTGCCAAGTTGTCCGGCCTCGATTGCGCCCAGTATAGTTGCATACCCTTCTGCGGACACTACACAGTTCGAATAGTTTGCCGGGTTCTTCAAAACCACGAAATCGGAGTTGCCGACCGTGCGATCAAGGACGTCAATTGCGAAAACATCAACCAGCTTAGATTCGAGCAAACCAATATTTGCAGACAGCAGCCAGTTGTCTCCAGGAGCCCAAAGATACTCAATCTCTAGGCCATATAACTCAGCATCGACATTGAAATTCACCGATGAGCGGTTGATCACCTGAGTGATCTGGTAATCCGTATAGTCATAGTAGAAGCCAGCAAGATTAAGTTGCTGTGTGTCTCCTGCAAACCGATTCTTGGTTCCGATTTCATATGCATTGATGAACTCTGGTTCAAAAGTTGATGGAAATGCGTTGGCATTTTCCGATGGCTGCGGTGGGTTTATGCCACCCCCCTTGTAACCGCGGGAGTAAAAGCCATACAGAAGTGTGTCATCTGTGAACGATATATCCGGTGTCCAATCAAATCCCGCACGACCTGTGATCTCTTCAAACTCAACCTCGAAAATTCCGTCAACGTTACCGTCCAAATCTGTTTCTGTCGCCGGGTCCGGAACCGGAGCCAATGGGTCCGGGCGGACGATATCAGGCGTGAAGAGATAGGTCGGAATGTTCTTTTGCGACTTTTTATCCCTCGTGTAACGCAACCCGAGGGTGAAGGTCAACTCATCGCTCATATCATAGTATGCTTCCCCGAAGAGCGCTGTCGACTGTAACTCATAAGGGGCAACCGTCCGGAAGTAATTTCTTCCTAAGCCGTTGAGTGAATTTCCGATATTTGTGTCGCCATCTACATTGGACTCATCAAGGCTTCCTGAGAAAGGAACCCCCGGTATCACTGGTGGTCCACCTGCAGCAAGTGATGCGTTGTGTAATTGCAGCAGACCGGTTAGCGCATTGCTTATGAAGTAGTATCCATCGATTACATCGTCATTGCCAGCTTCATAATCCATATAGATGGCACCGAGATTGAAATTTAATGGGCCACTGAAATCCGACTGTAGTCGCAGTTCCTGAGTAAATGCCTCTGTTGTCTCACCGGATGGATCCGCCACCGTGTAAAAGTTCGAGGGGCCGATCTGCGGGTCACTGACGACGCCGCCAGGAAAAACTGAATTATAGAGATCGACTTGGGGGTCTATCCCTGGTGGAATTTCTGACAAATCATTGAAGGTGATTGTGGGCTCGACTTTGGAGACATCCTCAACAGAGAATACGGATGTTTCATTGAAACTCGACAATGAAGTCAATTTCAGGACATCATTGATGTCCCATGACAGACTAAGTGTCCACAAATCCTGCTCGGCTTGATAGAATGGATCGAATCCTGCCGCAATTGTTCGCATGTCCTGAATGGCTGGTGCCGTGAATGCATCTCCATTTAACAACCCGACCTGAACCGCTAGTCCGCCAGCCAGAGTCGCAACCGAATTGACAGTATCGCGAGACTCGTCAAGCGGCGCACTCAGACAGCCCTGAGACGTGAAAATCTGATCTTCAAAGGCGATGGGAATGCCCGCAAAGCTAGTATCTAGAGGGTCTTTCCGGCAAAGCTGTTTGCCCGAGCGTAGACGCGCATCCTCTTCCTCAAAATGTTCATACAAGAGCCACCCGCGAAATGAGTTAGTCGGCTCAAATCCAAGAGTGGCCCGGATTGACCACAAGTCCCGGTCGTCAATATCGTTGCCGGTGACAATATTATCGACGTACCCGTCGCGCTGCGTGAGAGATCCGGCAACTCGGAGGGCAACCCTTTCTCCTACTGGCAAATTTACCATGCCGTTAGCTTTTACTGAATTGTAGTTCCCGTAAGTCAGCGCGGCGTCTGCGTGGAATTCTTCGAAGACCGGCTTGGCGGTAATCAAGTTGAACACACCTCCATTAGCATTTCGGCCATAGAGTGTTCCTTGCGGCCCACGGAGAATCTCAACCCGCTCTGTGTCAAAAAATTCCGACTCGAAGAGTCTGTTTGATTGAAGGGGGACGTCGTTCTGGTGTATGCCCACCCCGGCATCACCGGACGTCGCCACTACATCCACTCCTATGCCTCTGATTTTGAGGTTGAAGCCGGTAAATTGTCCTTTGGTGAACGACAGGTTCGGCACGGCTTTTGTGAGATCTGGACCACCAGCTATCTGGAGTCTGTCAATTGCCTCCTCATTAAAAGCAGAAACGGCTATTGGTACGTTCTGAAGCGACTCTGAAGTTTTCTGAGTCGTGACAACAACTGACTGCAGTGTTCTCACATTGTCTTCTTCTTGAGCTTCGGCTGCTAGCACAATGCTCGAAACTGATACGGTTGTATATAGAAATACTGTCCATGCCAATCGCGTTACAATCATAGTTTCCTCCCTGATCACATCCCGTCTGGTGCGGGTTAGCGGATCATGGTACGAAATCTTACCATATGCAAGCCGACGAAATGCCTGAGCCTTTAGAGTCTGAATCAAAATGCTCATTCATAAAATTGCTCTGAGACCCAAGTCTGGACCATTGCCGGTTAGAGTTTTCCGGCCTTTTCACGATGGCGGACTGGTTACGCCTGCGTGATTGATCAGTGCGGCCGGGGGTTTGTTTCCGATCGCGCTATGAGGTCTTACCGTATTGTAGATGGAGTGGATGGCTCCTGCTCCCACCGCCGAAGTACGGCATTATGCAGTTCCATCAAGACTGCGCATGAAAGGAGCCACCCAATGCAAGTCACCACAATCGGCCTGGATCTGGCCAAGAACATTTTTCAAGTACACGGCGTTTCCGAGGACGGAACTGTTCTGTTTAACCGGTCGCTTCGTCGCGCGCAGTTGCTGCGGTTCTTCGAACTGCAACCAGCCTGCCTTGTCGGCATGGAAGCTTGCGCCACGAGTCACTATTGGGCACGTGAGCTGACCGCTCTCGGACATGAGGTGCGGTTGATGCCACCCAACTATGTGAAGCCATACGTCAAGCGTGGAAAATCTGACGCGGCAGATGCAGAAGCGATTTGCGAAGCGGTCACCCGCCCAACAATGCGAACCGTTCCCGTCAAATCGGCCAATCAACAGGCGCTTCTTTGTCAGCATCGTACCAGGGAGCTGCTGGTCGGCCAACGAACACAGCTATCCAATGCCATTCGCGGACTGCTTGGCGAGTTCGGCGAGACGATCAGAAAAGGTGCAACCTGTGTTCGGGAGTTTGCTGAATCCGTAAGTGGGGGGATGCGCCTTGATCTCCCTGAACTGGCACAAGACGTAATCGTATCCTTATGCTGTCAACTTCTCTCGGTTCAGCAGGAGATTGCGCGACTTGAGAAGAGCATATTTGCGGCGGCTCGGACCGATCACCGGATTCGACTTCTGAAGACAATTCCTGGCGTGGGACCGATCACAGCTTCAGCAATCGTAGCAACGATAGGGTCAGCCGATTTGTTCAGAAGCGGGAGAGACTTGGCGGCCTGGATCGGCCTGACACCCTTAAACAAGTCATCGGGCGGAAAGGAGCGACTCGGCGGCATCTCCAAAAAGGGCGACCGATACCTGAGAAAACTACTGGTCGTCGGTATGACGTCGCGAATTGCGGCCGCCAAGGCCCATCCGGAAAAGGCGGACCCGTGGGTTGTCAGCATACTCCAGAGAAAACCTGCGAGACTTGCAACTGTTGCCATTGCCAACAAAACGGCCCGGATTATTTGGGCCGTGCTTTCCCGCAATGAGCCTTTCAGGGCAACCGCAAAAGCCTAAACCTTCGAGACAGCACACAAACACCAGAGACTTGCGAGGACGATGAATAGTGATGGCAATCCGGGTCGCCCGGGAATCGAGACAACCCGCGTGGAGACAAGGACTTCAACTGTCCGCGTTGTAGAATGGGACTCGGTTCGCGGAAACCATCAGGGCCAGCGACACCAACGTTGCGTTAACAGGCCGGACACAAGTCAGCTTCCGACCAAGGCTTGCCGAAACGAAAAAATCCCTTGCAACGCAGGAGCCATCCACACAAGTCTCCACGCCAACACTCCAGCTTTTCGCGCGCATCTGACAGGCTCATGAACCAGTTTGCGGACAGGCATTCGGCGCGTAGTCGACCATTGAACGCCTCGATGAAGGCGTTATCCGTCGGCTTGCCCGGCCTGGAGAAGTCCAGCGTCACACCGTTCGCATAGGCCCACAGATCGAGATCGCGAGAGATGAACTCCGAGCCCTGGTCCACGCGGATCATCTTCGGATAACCAGTCTGAGCACAGATCCGCTCCATCGTCTGAACGACATCTTCGCCGCGATAGCTGTATCTCGCGTCGATGGCAGGAACATATTTGGACCATGTGTCGACGACCGTCAGGATGCGGAACTTACGACCGGTCGCGAGCTGGTCATGAACAAAATCCATCGCCCACACCTCAAGCGGAGATACCGCCTCCTTGCGATCGCGAATGAGTTTGGCCCTGACCTTTCGCTTCGGGTGCTTGTTGCGCAACTGCAGGCCCAACTCATTGTAAAGCCGGCGTACTTTCTTCTGGTTCACAAACCATCCCTCCCGCCTCAGCATGACGTGGACGCGCCGATAGCCATACCGAACACGTGTCTCGCAGATATCCTTAATGCGCTCTTTCAACGCGGCCTGATCGGGTCGCCGAGAGCGGTAGTGGAAGGTGGACGTGTCGAGCAGCAGATTGCTGCAGGCCCTCCGGATCGATATGCCCCATTCCTGAACCGCCTCTTTGACAAGCTCCCGCTTGCGACCAGGCCTTACGTCTTTCGTTTCAGGACGTCCTGCAGCATCTCCTTGTCGAGGGACAAGTCGGCGACGATCCGCTTCAGACGCGCATTCTCGTCTTCGAGCTCTTTCAGCCGCCGCATCTCCGACGGCATCAGGCCGCCATAGCGTTTCTTCCAGTTGAAGTAGGTCGCCTGGCTGATCCCCGCCTTTCGACAGATCTCTGCCACCGGAATCCCGGCTTCACCCTGCTTGATGATAAACGCCTTTTGCGCGTCCGTGAACTTCGATGCTCGCATCGTCTCGTCTCCGCCCAGCCAGGTTCCAGAATACCGGAAACTCCAACCAAAAACGATCCAGTTTGTTGGGGGCAGAGCAAAATCAGGCTCTTGCAAGCCTTCGCGTTGCGATACGGATATGGGCGATGAAGAGCCAGGCGATGGCGCTTTCGAGG
>NZ_JBALUC010000005.1:0-357890 GCF_036964145.1 Hyphomonas sp. | reverse complement strand
CGTCTCTCCCACCCGCACCCTCCTGACCCTGCCCCCCACAACCAGAACGGTACCTGATCCGGCTCCTGTGAGAGCAGACGCATAGTATGGGGTAAGGGGGTATCAGACGGATTAGGAGGGGACGGGAAGCCGCCTGTCATCCTTCGACTTCGCTCAGGATGAGTCCGTTTTGTGAGGCGCCATCGAAGCGCTCATGCTGAGCGACGTCGAAGCACGGGCGCAGGCTAGGGGAGCTGCCGGCACGCTCTCCCACAAACCGTATCCCCGGCGGATGCCGGGGTCTCTTGCAGAAACTACGCGGAGCCAGCCGCACGAGACTCCGGCATGCGCCGGAGAGGCGGGGAGAGGAGACTTTGTCATCCCGGAATTTGCGTGAGCAAATATCCGGGACCCAGTGGAGCGAGGGCGCGATCCAGGTACTGGGTCCCGGATAAATCCTGCCGGATTTGCCGGGATGACAAAGTAAATGCCTTCGCCGTCGGGGGTGACGTGAGGAGGGCAGAGTGCGTGCATAAAAAAGGCCGGCGCTGGGGCCGGCCTTTCTGAAACGAATGTGCGAGGACTTGCCTAGCTGAAATTCTTGAAGATGTCGTCTGCGGAGACGTTGCCGCCATCGGAGGGCTTTTCTTCGGGTTCGTAGGCGCTGGCCTCGTCCTGGGCGGGGGCAAGGCCCGGGCCTTCAAACTTTTCGGCCTTTTCGGCTTCCAGTTTGCGGCGCTTGTCGGCAGATTTTGCGATCACTTCATCGAGTTCGATCTGGGTGCACAGGCCGAGCGTCACCGGGTCGACCGGACGGATGTTCGGCGAGTTCCAGTGCGATTTGTCCCGCACATTGTTGATCGTCGATTTGGTCGTGCCGATCAGCTTGGAGATTTGCGCGTCGGAAACTTCCGGGTGGTTGCGGATGAACCAGGCCACGGCGTCCGGCTTGTCCTGACGGCGGATGACCGGCGTATAACGGCTGCCCTTGCGCTTCGGCTGCGGGATGTGGGCGATCTTGGAGGCCGCCTTCTTCAGCTTGTACGCTTCATCGCCCTCGCCCTTGCGAATTTCTTCGCGCGACAGCATGCCGCCGGCGATCGGGTCCACGCCGCGCATGTTCTCGGCAACATCGCCATCGGCAATGCCTTTGACTTCCAGATAGTGAAGGCCGCAGAAATCTGCGATCTGCGTAAAGGTGAGACTGGTATTGTCGAGCAGCCAGACGGCGGTCGCCTTGGGCATCAGAATATCTGACATGGGGGAACTCCCTGAATGAAATGGCCGCCAGAAATGCAGCCGCCCGACACATCGTGCCGGGCGGTCGGGTTTCAGACGTGCCTTAAACCTTGCGGCCTTTATAGTGCCTTGTCTGGGAAATTGAAAGGTGCGCGCCTCACCAGACCAGCACAATCTTGCCGGAATGGCCGCCCTGGGCCATCAGGGCCTGTGCGGCCTCGGCCTCGGCGACCGGGAAAGCCTGTTCCAGAACGGGCCGGATGTCGCCGGAGATGACCTGAGGCCAGAAATCCTTTTCGACGGCGTCGCGGATGCGGCGTTTCTCTTCAACGGGCCGGGCCCGCAGGGTCGTGGCGGCCAGGGTCAGGCGTTTCATCAGGACCGGGGCGAAATTCACCTCCGCCGTGAACCCGTTCATATAGGCGATATTGATGATCCGGCCGTCGGGCCGGGAGACCGAGATATTCTTCTGGATATAGTCACCGCCGACCATGTCGAGCGTCACGTCCACGCCGCCCTCTTCCTTGATGATTGTCTCGAAATCCTCGGTTTTGTAATTGATCGCGCGATTGGCCCCGAGCTCTGTGGCAAGGGCGCATTTCTCGGCGGAGCCCGCGGTGGCGTAGATTTTCGAGGCGCCGGCAATCTTCGCCATCTGGAGCGCCATGACGCCGATGCCACTGGTGCCGCCATGACAGAGAAAGGCTTCGCCTGTCTGGAAGCCGACGCGGTCAAACACATTGGCCCAGACCGTCATCAGGGCTTCCGGGAAACAGGCGGCCTTTACCATGTCCATGCCGTCCGGCACGGGGAAGAGCGAGCCTTCGTCCACCGCCGCGAATTCGGCATAGCCGCCGCCGGCGAGGAGGCCGGCGACCCGGTCCCCGAGCTTGAACCTGTTCGCGCTATCGGATGTGGCGACAACCGTGCCGGAGATTTCCAGCCCCATGATCGGGGACGCGCCGGGCGGCGGCGGATAGGCCCCGCGCCGCTGGACGAGATCGGCCCGGTTGAGACCGGACGCGGCCACCTTGACCAGCACTTCGCCCGGCTTTAAGTCCGGCTTCTCGAAATCCCCCAGCTTGAGCGGCGCGCCCTCTTCAACGAGGACGGCCTTCATCATTTCTGTCGCCATATCGTGTATGTTTCCTTCCTGAATCCAGAGTCGCATCTAGGCAGCGTTTCTGCTTTGATAAGGCCTGTAGCATGAATTGGAGGGCGACCCCCATGGCCGCATTTGATGAAGAGCCGATCCTGGTCAACACGCCCCAGACGCTGGAGCAAATGTCGGTGCAGGAATTGCAGGGACGGATTGAAACGCTGAAAGCGGGCATCGCGGCCTGCGAGGCGGAGATCGACAAGAAGAAGGCGCAGAAATCTGCGGCGGATGCCCTGTTCGGGGGCGACAATTAAGCGGCCGGAAAGGCTGGATTGATAAAATCCAAATTCCCGACCCGCGCACAGAGGTATCTTTCATGGCGGCAGACACGTCCCCAGACGATCAGGTCGAGACCCAGGACGGGTTCACCGGCGGCAAGCTGTTCGACACGGTTTTTGCCCGGGGCATGGCTCTGGTCGAGGAGACTGCGACCTATCTGGACGGCCCTGGCCGCGAGGCTGCCATCACGCTGCCCCGTGAAGCCGGCCTGACCTATTCGGCCTGGAGCATGGAACTGACGACACGCCTGATGCAGGCGGCCAGCTGGCTGGTCATGCAGAAGGCCGTGCGCGATGGCGAGATGCGCAGCGACGAAGCGGCTGCCCGGAAATACCGTATCCGGCGGGAAGAACCGGCGCTGGACGCCGCCGCGCAGCAAGGCCTCGGCCTGCCGTCCCGGTTCCTGGATCTCGTGTCCCGGTCAGAAGCCCTGTTCGAGCAGATCTGCCGGCTGGACGATGCGCTGTACGGACAATCCCGCAAGCCGGCCGCGCCCAATCCCGTGATCGATCAGATCAGCCAGCTGCAGCGCGCTGCGGAAACCGGGGCATTTGACCCGCTGATGGTCTGGCACCGCGCGAAATAGCGACAGGCCCGCCGGATCAGGCTTCTTCAATCGTATCGTGAGCTGACCCGATCAGCTGTCCGCCGCGGCTGAGCTCAGCCCCTTTGAGACGGAATGTCTTAGGACGGCGATAGAGCGCCTTGAGCGGGGTTTGCCGGACAAGGCGGTGAAGCCCGAGCGGCAGGATGAGGGCAATCAGGCCGATGGCGAGGCTGGTCAGGCCCGGTTCCAGCGCCAATCCGCTACGAGCCAGCAGGGTCTGCGCCGCCATCATTGGCAGGAAATAGGTCAGATAGATCACGAAGTGCGCGCGCCCGATATATTGCATCGCGGCAGCATGCCGGGAGTGGGCCAGCAGCGTGGCGATCGCGATAATGGCAAAGGCGCCAGAGAAGCCGAGGACCAGGCTGATTATGGGCAGGGCTGCGGTGTTCTGGGCGACCAGGACCGTATTGATCCCGGCCCAGATGACCAGCGCGGTCGGGATGTCAGAAAATCCTTCTGCCAGTCGGTCGGCGTACCGGCGAACGAGATCCGCCCCGTAATAGCCCGCGAAGAAGAACACATAATATTGCGCGAATGCATCCAGAGCGAGCCATCCTGTCTGGATCAGACCGGCCGCGTGAGCCGTCTGGGCAAGCGCGGCGACAAGCAGGATTTTCGCTGGCGCAATCAGACGCGCCAGCCAGGTGAAAAGGTGAAACACGGCCAGCATGGCGATGATCCAGAGCCCGGAACTGGGCTGGACCAAGCCGACAAGCAGCTGGTTAATCACATTGAGCGGATTCCAAGCGAGGTCGAGCGCGTAGAGAATAACGGTCTGAATAACCATCCAGACAAGGTAGAAATAGACGAATCTCAGGACTTTCCGGTCAAAAAACGTCGATTTCGATCCAAACAGGGTGCGCGGCAGAAACAGGCCGGAGATCAGGAACAGGGTCGGCAAGACAACAGGCGCTGTCCAGGCGGCGGCAAATTCCATCCAGTTGGAGTGTCCGGTCATTCGGGCATAGCCCGTGACCGCTTCAGCCATCACGAAGAGGATGATGCAAAGGCCTTTGGCGTAGTCGACCCAGTTTATGCGCGTAACAGACATATGGTGCCCCTGGCGAATTCAGGGACACCACTGCAAATTTCACACCAGAGATAAAATCAGCCTGCCGCGTACACTTTCAGGAAGTTGGCGGCCTGGGCACTGCAAAAGCCTTCCCGGACGGGGGCGCGCATCACCATGATACGGTGCCAAAGCGGTCCGAGCATTTCTTCAATTGCTTCATCCAGGTCGAAATCGCGCCGGATCACGCGTTTTCCGGCCAATTCCGCCAGCAGCATGCGCATGGGCATGCGGATGTCGCGGTTCATCCAGGCGCGCCACAATTCGCCGGCATCCTTGTCGTCAGCGGCAGCGGCGAGCGCGACGCGCAACACCGCATGGCCAGCCCCGGTGCGGGCAGCGGCCTCCAGCGGCACGATCAGCGTGGTGATGCGCTCCTGCGGATCACGGCCCCCATCGGGGCTGTCCGGAATCAGGGCGAGGGCGGCATCGACGCACATCGCGCCGATCGAGGGCCACCATTTGTAGATGGTCTGCTTGGAAGCGGAGGCGCGTTTGGCGACGCCATCCACACTGAAGCCCCGCCAGCCATTCTCCGCCATTTCGATACGGGTTGCGTCCAGAATGGCGGCCTTGGACGCTTCGCTCCGCGTCGGCCCCTTCCGGGAAGACTTTCTGGTCTCCGAAGGCGTGGGCATGAACAACTCCAGGTTTTCAGTGCTGCGCTGCAGTACGTACAGCGTTCGGGATGCCAGCATAAGGGCGAAGTGGTAAACAAACTCCCGTTTCCGCTTGCCGCCACTGCAATATGCACTAGTCAGTGCTACAGAGAAACAGGAGTTACAGGCATGAAGACTGTCGAGGATCTGCTGCAAGGGTATCGCAGCTTCCGTAAAGGGATCTACTCAAAACAGGCCGCATTGTATCGGGAACTCGGCGAAGGCCAGAATCCGCGCATCATGCTGATTGCCTGCGCCGACAGCCGGGCCGAGCCTTCAGACATCTTCAATGCCGCGCCGGGCCAATTGTTCGTCGTCCGGAACGTTGCCAATCTCGTGCCCCCCTATCAGCCGGATGACGGCCTGCACGGCGTCAGCGCCGCCCTCGAATATGCGGTCAACGTGTTGAAGATAGAGCACATCGTGGTGATGGGGCATGGTGGATGCGGCGGTATCGCTGCGTCTCTGGCCGGGGAAGGCACACCGGAAATCGGCGAGTTCGTGACGCCCTGGGTGCGCTTGCTGGAAGCGGCGCGTGCGCGCGTTGTGGAAAGCGGATCAATCAATCCGCAATTCGCGCTCGAACTGGAAGGCGTTGAAACGTCTCTTGGAAACCTGATGTCGTTCCCGTTCGTGAAGCGCGCGGTCGAGGCGGGTGAACTGGAACTGCACGGCGCCTGGTTTGCGATCAAGCATGGCGAACTGCACTGGCGGAACCCGAAAACCGGCCGGTTTGAGGTGATCGAGCCCTGATTGGGAGCGGCTGACGATCAGTTTCCGCTGGTCATCAGGGCGGCGAAGAGGGCCGATATCAGCATGGCGCTTGCGGCCAGCCGATTGAACCATTTCGTGAAGACGGGTGACTGGAAGCGCCGGTTCATCACATCTGCCAGCCAGGCATAGAAGGCGAGGCCGAACATTTCGGTGATGGTCACGGTCAGCATGATCAGCAGGGCTTGCTGGACGACCGGCTTGTCCGGATCGAAATAGCTCGGCAGCAACAGACCGAAGAAGACGAGCGCATTCGGGTTCAGCAATTGCAGGCCGATCCCGCGTCCGAACAGATTGGCTTTGGCCGGGGCCTGGTCTGCGCGCGCCCGGGGGCGGTGCGGGTCTGCGGTGGCCATCGTCCAGGCCAGCCAGGCAATGAAGCAAATGCCGGCAATCTTGAGGCCCATCAGCACAAGTGGTGCCTGTGCCGCAAAGGTGGCGATGCCGGTCGCGGCCAGCGAGATCCAGACAAGATTGGCGACGGATACGCCTGCGGCGGGGATCAGTGCGGTCGGCGCGCCATAGCGCAGGGACGCGCTCATCACCATCATGACGGCCGGGCCGGGCGTCAGGCCACCTGCGAAGAAGAGAGCCAGCAGGGCCAGCCAGACCGAGATATCCATATGGGTCCTGCGCCGCGCTGATCGCGCATCGGGAGTACCGGAAGGGAAAGGCCGGCAGCCCGGTCAAGGCTGCCGGTAAAGGGGGAAGGGCCTAGCCCTTGTCTTCGAGGCCGCGCTTGACGGCCGCTTCGATCAGTTCGCGGGCCTTCTCGATGCCGTACCAGCCTTCGATCCGGGTCCACTTGCCTTTTTCGAGGTCTTTATAATGCTCGAAGAAGTGGGCCGTCTTGTCGATCAGGGTCTGCGGCAGATCGTGATAGGTCGCGATCTTGTCGTAATAGGAGGTCAACTTGTTGTGCGGCACGGCGAGGATTTTCTCGTCCGGGCCCTTGTCGTCGGTCATCATCAGAACGCCGACGGGGCGGGCGCGCACGACCGAGCCTGGCACCAGCGGACGATTGCCGACAACCATGACGTCGATCGGGTCGCCGTCGAGGCTGAGCGTGTGAGGCACGAAGCCGTAATTACAGGGGTAGCGCATCTCGGTGTAGAGATAACGGTCCACGAACATTGCGCCGGAATCCTTGTCGATCTCGTACTTGATCGGATCGCCGCCGAGCGGGACCTCGATGAGCACGTTGAGATCGTCTGGCGGGTTGTTCCCGGTCTTGATTTTTGAAAGGTCCATAAGACGGCTCGCATCTGGCTGGAAGGTTGAAACACGGTGTGGGGTGGCGATGACGCCTGAAACCCTTTGCGTCAAGTGTGGCAGTGACGCGGGACAGTTAATGCAGCTTTCGTGCCCGGATATTTGCCGCCCGGCCCTTTAAGGCTACGCTGCCGGACGGGAGGAAACACACATGCACACAACGCTCATTCTTTGTAGTGCGGCCTTGGTCGTACTGACCCTGCTGCTCGGCTTCTGGACCTCGATCATGCGGGGCCGAACGAAGACCATAGCCTATGGCGCCGCCAGCGACCCGGCCGGGCCGATGCTGAAAGCGCAGCGCGCACATGGCAACGCCTCGGAATATGCGGCGCTGCTGATCGGGCTCTTCCTGCTGACTGGGTTTGCCTATGCCGGGCGCGACCTCGGCCTGGCCGTTACCAGCCTGGTGATCGCGATCACGCTTGCCCGGTTCCTGCACGCGATTGGCTTCCTGGTCTGCACGACCCTTGAAAAGCCGCATCCGCTGAAAGCCATCGGCGCGGTGATCACCTATTTCGGGGGGATCATCCTGGCGGGCATGGTCATCGCCAAAGTGCTTTAGTGGCGTCAGATGCGTTTCAGGGCGTAATTGAAGCTGATCGAGAGCCGCGGTTCCTCGCCCATATGGGCGGGCACTTCATGGCGCAGCCAGCTTTCCCACAGGATGGCGTGGCCGACTTCCGGTTCGAGATAGACGAAGCGGCGGCGGTCTTCGGGAGCATCGTCGCGCAATTGCGGCGCGGCCATCATGCGCGACAGGCGCGGGTCTTCCAGTTTCAGTCGGGCCGAGCCGTCTGGCGTGGAGACATAGTATGTGCCGGAAATGACGCTGCCCGGATGGATATGGTTCGAATGGCCAAAGCCGGGCTCCAGGATGTTCAACCAGATCGCATCCAGTTCCAGGGAAAGGCCCTGCATGTCCCAGAGCAATTCCTCCGCGAACGTCGCCGCAATCGGGTCGAGCAGGGCTTTCAACTCCGCAAATTCCGGGAAGCGCTCCGGCAGATCGTCGAGTGAGGCATACGAGGTGTAGCCGCCATAGCCTTGTTCCTCGCACCAGGCATTGCCCGCTGAATCATCCTCGGCCAGCACCCAGCAGACATGTTCCAGACGCGTCGCGAGATCGGCATCGCCGACAGGGTCGGAGCGCACAAGCGTGGGGAAAAAGGTCTTTGTTGTCATGACCGGCACCTTTAGGCGGGACAGGGCCCAAATGAAAGAGCCCGCCATCTCCTGTGAGATGACGGGCTCAATCCGGACTGAGAGAAGTCTATTCGGCCGGTTTGACGAATTTGAGCGTCATCCGGTCGCTTTCGCCGATACTGGCGTAGGTTTCAGCGTCGAAATCGTCTGGTGTGTTGCCTTCGCGGTCCTGAGTGCTGTTCACCGGGGGCAGGGTCCAGACGCCAAACGGGTGGTCTGCGGTATCGGCCGGATTGGCGTTGATCTCGCTGGATTCCACGAATTCGAAGCCCGCCGATGCGGCGAGGGATTTGACATAATCCTCATGCACATAGCCCGAGGAAGCGGTCGGGTCCTGCGTAGCGGTGGAGGGCAGGCGGTGTTCGACCACACCCAGCACGCCGCCCGGTTTCAAGGCCTCATAGGCGTCGGTGAAGAATTTCTCGGTATAGCCGCCGCTCATCCAGTTATGGAGATTGCGGAAGGTCAGCACGACATCGGCCGTGCCAGGCTCGGTCAGCGGACCGCTTTCGGCCGAGAAGGCGCTGTACTCGATCGCGCCGAATTTCGGATCGGCATAGGTTGCCTTGAACTCTTCGAGCCGTTCTGAAATCCGCGCGCGGCGGTCCTCATCGCCGACATTCGGGTCGAAATAGGCCGCGACCAGCGTGCCGCCGCCACTGGCGAGGTAGGGCGCGATCACATTCGTGTACCAGCCGCCGCCCGGCCAGAGCTCGACCACTTTGTCGTCAGCTTCGACCCCGAAGAATTCGAGCGTTTCCTTCGGGTGGCGCCAGGCATCCCGCGCCCTTTCGGCCTCGCTGCGATGCGCGCCGGCAATTGCGGTGTCCAGCGGGGACGTCTCTGCCGAGGTGGTCTCGACCGGCGGGGTCGCGGGGGCGGGCGTGTCAGATGCGGGGGCATCGGGCTGGCCACAGGCCGCCAGAACCATTGCAGACAGGGCGAAAATCGGGGTCAAATGCTTCATGGGGCGTCTCCTCAACTGGCCTCTTGAACCTCTACATACGCTACCCACATAGATCATGTCACGGTGCCGTAAATCGGGCTGTGACCGGTATCTGTGCCAACGCCGAATTCGGGTTGGACCTTCACAGTCGCCGAACATCCATCCGGGCGCTCCCCTCACGGGTTGCCCGCAGTTGCTTGATTTAAGAGGACTGAACACATGAGCAATATCGACCTTACCCCCCTTTACCGCACGGTTGTCGGCTTTGACCGGCTCGCAAGCATGATCGACCAGGCGTCCCGCCTCGACGGCTCGCAGGGCTATCCGCCGTACAATATCGAACGCGTCGATGACAATGCCTTCGCCATCGAGATTGCGGTCGCCGGGTTCACCGAAGACGACCTCGAAATCGAAACGAAGGAAGGCTTGCTGACCGTGGCCGGCAAGCGCGGCGAGAATGAAGACGGCGAAGGCCGCAACTATCTGCATCGCGGCATTGCCCAGCGCAGCTTCATCCGGCGCTACCAGCTGGCTGACCATGTCATCGTGACCGGTGCCAATCTGCAGCATGGCGTGCTGCGGATCGACCTCGTCCGCGAGCTTCCGGAAGAGAAGAAGCCCCGCAAGATCGAGATCGGCGCTCCGGCCCAGACCGAGCCGAAACTGATCGGCAAGAAATCGGCCAGCAACGCTGCCTAAAAGCAGAGTGCTGACCCGATAAAAGAACGGCGCGTCCAGAGATGGGCGCGCCGTTTTTGATTGGGGCTTCGCTAAAGCGTCAGCCGAAGAATTTGGCGCAGCCGGCGTCTGACAGGAAGCTCTTCAGGGCGTCGTCGCTGAGCGAAGAGCCCACGGCCTTGCGGACGGAATCATAGGCGCGGGCGGCATAATTCTGCGTGGTCTGGGCGAAATTTCCGCCTTCGACGGAGGCCGATACGTCCTTGTCACCGCGCTCGGCGGCTTTGGAATTGGCCTTGGCCCAGGGCAGATAGGTTTTCGAGACTTCCTCGGCAAAGAGCGGCGTCAGCGTCGGCGTCAGCTCTTCCAGTGTGGCGAAAGGCGCGCCCGGTTTCGGGTCTTCCATGTTTTCGATCCATGCGACCACGAAGGGCGCATGTTTGGTCAGCCATTTGGCCGGGGTCTTGTCCATCATCATCTGCTGGAACTGCGCGGCCAGCGCGAAATCTGCCGCCGACGGACGACCGCCAAAGATGTAGAGATGGTCGGTCAGATGCGCATTGAGCAGGGTGGAGAACCGCTCGAATGAGGCCTGCAGCACTTCGGCATTACCGCTGTCGGCGCCGACCAGGGACAGGCGATCCGCCATACGGTCTGCGATCTGCTTCTGGGCCTTCTTGTAGGCGCGGGGGCGCTTGCCGCCATAGAGCTGGACCAGCACACGCAGGGCAGCGTCTTCGCGGTCGGGCTTCTGGCTCCAGCGTTCGAGGAACATGATCTTGTTCAGCCACTCATCGGCATAGTCTTCGAGGATCAGCGCGAGCATGGAGGTTGCGACATCATCCGGCACGGCGGACGGTTCGGGATGATCTTCCTCAAGGGCGGAGATGATCGCGGTCGAATCCTGGTTGGCCTTGCGGGTGGGAGAGACCAACAGCGGCACAGACGCGACCTGGGCCAATGCCTGGAACTCTTCTTCGTTCTCGCGCGAGCGGGAGACCCAGTCGAAATCGATATTCTTGTAGCGCAGGAACGACCGCACTTTCTGGGAATAGGGCGAGGTATCTGCGCCGAAGAGGCGATAATCGGACATGGGCATACGGCTTTCATTGTGTTCGGCCCCTGTCTGTAGGCATTTCATCCCGCACTGCCAAGGAGCGTTTGCCGCAGCTGGTGATAATGGGTATGCGCTCGGTCAGAACTTGTTGGACACTGAAAGGAACGGCAGATGCGGATCATGCACGTGATGGCGGGCGCGAAAGAGGGCGGCGCAGAGAACATCATGCTGGAATCCGTGTTGGCGCTGGCAGAGGCCGGTTTGACCCAGCATGTGGTCACGCGCCCGGACAACCCGTTCCGCGTCCAGAAATTCCGCGAGGCCGGGATTGGTGTGGATGTGGCCGCGTTCAACAATACGTGGCCCTTCCCGACGCGGCGCGTGATTGGCGACGCGATCAAGGTCTTCAAGCCGGACGTCATCGAATACTGGATGGGCCGCGCCGGGCAATACGCGCCAAAGGAATACCGCAACCGGTCGATTGGCTGGTATGGTGGCTATTACAAACTTGCGCGCTTTGTGAATTGCGAATGGCATGTCGGCCTGACCATCGACCTGCTGCGTCACATCCGCGAGCAGGGCGTTCCGGACGACCGCTCCGCCATCATCCATACCTATGCAGACTTTGAGGGCACCGATCCGGCCAGCCGTGCGGCGCTGGATACGCCGGAGGAGGCGCCGGTTGCCCTCGCTCTCGCGCGCCTGCACGAGAAGAAGGGCCTCGACACGCTGCTGGATGCGACGGCAAAAGTGCCGGGCCTGTATGTCTGGATCGCGGGCGATGGCCCGATTGAGGCGGAACTGAAAGCACAATGCACCAAGCTCGGCCTCGACGACCGGGTTCGGTTCCTTGGCTGGCGCAACGACCGCGGCGCGCTGCTGGCAGCCTGCGATGTGGTGGCCTTCCCGTCCCGTTACGAGCCGTTCGGCACGGTGACCGTGGATGCCTGGGCGGCGTCCCGCCCGCTGGTGGCGGCGGATGCGGTTGGCCCGGCGGCCTATGTGAAAAATGAAGTGAACGGGCTGCTGATCCCGAAGAATGATGTCGACGCGCTTGCCACGGCGCTTAGCCGGGTGATCTCGGACAAGGCGCTGGCGGCGAAACTCGTCGAGGGAGGCCGCGCCTCCTATGAGCAGCAATTCAACAAGGCGGCGTTCCAGCGGGATTCGGTGGCATTCTACGAAAAGATCATCGCCCATGCCGGGCCGTTTGCCCGCTAGAGCACGCTTTCGAAGAATCTGCGGTAGAGGCGCTGGCTTTCACGCTGGCCGAGGCCGATCTGGACGTGAATTCCGGCGTCCCTGAGGGCGCGGATGCCGCCATTGGCGACAGGATGCGGGTCCTCGACCGCGCAGACAACGCGGGCAATGCCCGCTTCCAGCAATTTCACGGAGCAGGATTTGCCGCCCTGCGAGCGTTCACGGCACGGCTCCAGCGTCACATAGGCTGTGCCGCCACGCGCCGCCTCGCCGGCCTCTTCCAGAGCGATTTCTTCTGCATGCGGCCGGCCGCCCAGGCCGGTGACGCCCGCGCCCACGACATGGCCTTCACGATCGAGAATGATGCAGCCAACCGAGGGGTTCACCCCGGTCAGGCCGTGGTTCAGCCGGGCGAGGCTGTGGGCCCGTCCCATCATGCGCCGGTCGCGCCGCCGGGACAGGCGCAGGCTCATGGCAGTTTCGGAAGCGGCTTGCCGCGTTCTGCATCCAGATAACGGACTGAAATTGGCTTCAGATCATCGTCTAGCTCGATGTAGAGTGGATTGCCGGTCGGAATCTCGATCCCGGTAATGGACTCATCTGGCACCTGGAAGAGATGCTTCACCAGCGCGCGCAGCGAATTGCCATGCGCAGCGATGACGACATCGGTGCCCGACTTCAGGACCGGCGTGATCGCCTCTTCCCAATAGGGCAGGACGCGTTCCAGCGTCAGCTTCAGGCTTTCGGTGTTGGGAATGTCGATGCCCTTGTAGCGCGGGTCGGCCGAGAGATCGAACTCGCTGCCGGCCTCAAGGGGCGGCGGCGGGATGTCATAGGAGCGGCGCCAGATATGGACCTGCTCGTCGCCATGCTTGGCCGCGGTCTCGGCCTTGTCGAGCCCGGTCAGGCCGCCATAGTGGCGCTCATTGAGGCGCCAATGCTTGGTCACGGGCAGCCAGACCCGGTCCATTTCCGTCAGCGCCAGCCAGAGCGTGCGAATGGCGCGCGTCTGAACACTGGTAAAGGCGGCGCGGAAATCGGCATCGCACGCCTTGAGCAAGTCGCCGGATTTCTTTGCTTCGGCTTCGCCCTTCTCGGTCAGGTCGGCGTCCCACCAGCCAGTGAACCGGTTTTGCAGATTCCATTCGGACTGGCCGTGGCGGACGAGAGCTAGTCTGGGCATGAATATTTCCTTCTTGATCAGTTCCGGGCCCTTTTCGGGGCAAAAACGCCGCGGTTCAAGCGTCCATGACGCGGATCAGCTCTGAAAAGGCGAGCGCCACATGATATCCGGTCGAGGCGGGCATGGTGGTCGAGACGATATGACCATCGCCATCATACTGTTCGATCCAGCCGCCTTCGGGCGTCAGATGCTCGTCCATCAATATGTCGAAGCTCTGGCAGGCGGCCGCGGCGATGGCGTCATCATTGGTCATTTCCAACATGACGAGATGGGCTTTCAGCGCTTCCGATTGCGACCAGCTGCGCTGGCCGGCATCGTGCGGGATACCCTCCCGGCTGACTTCCAGCAGGGCGCGGCCATCCTCGTCCAGCGTGCTGGCGGCAAAGCTGTAGAGACGGCCAGCGATTGGCGCCATGGGCTCACCGATGGCTTCCGCATAGGTGTTGAGCAACCAGACCCATTCGAATTGATGGCCGGGCTCCACGATCCGGGCGGCGTCGCCCGGACCTTCGCTCCAGTCCGGGGCGAAGACTTCGCCCAGCAGGCCGCCGGGTCCGGCGGTGAATTTCTCGTGAAACAGAGTGATGAGGTGGGTGGCCCGCGCGAGATGGCCGCCTTCAGGGTCTGCCCGGTGCAGGGCGAGACTGGCTTCCAGCAGGTGCATATGCGGATTTTGAGAGCGGCGTGAGGGGGGCGGCAGGGTTTCGGCATACCCGCCATTCGTCCGGTCCTTCAGGCGCCGGTCCAGCGCATCCAGCAAAGCGCGCGCCGACGCAATCGCGCCGCTGCCATCTTCCAGTGCCTGGCTGGAGACGGCCAGCGCATAGAGCGTAAAGGCGAGATCGTAGAGGTCCGGCCTATCATCGGCGAAGCCGCTGGCATCCGCCTTGATGCTATGGCCGACGAGGCCATCTTCCCGGCGGGCAAGGCCGCTCAAGGTGCGCACGCCCTGTTCCACCAGATCGCGGGCGGTGTCGGGTTTCCAGCCTAGCAGGGCGGCCTGTGCGAAGACAAAGGTTTGCCGAGCCTGGACACGTACGCGTGTGAACTCTTCCGCCACAGGCATATGGTCGAGGGACAACATTTCACGAAACAGGCCGGATTCACTGATGCCGCGCTCGCTCCAGAGCGGGAAACAGGCTTCGAACAGCCAGTGGCGCGCCTCCTTGGCCCGGCGCCGCAATGCCGATTTCGACATGGAACTCGCCCCCGTTAATTGCATGCAAGACGGCGTCTACGGCTCGCCAAACCGTTCGGCTTCCTGCTAACAGGAGTGCCAGTCCTTGGCTAGCGGCTCCCACCGCCGAACTGTGAAAGAGTTCCCCCATTCATGAAAGACCGGATATTCTTCCCCCTGGCCCTTCTGCTTGCCTTGGGCATGGTCATGCTTGCCATCTGGCCGGCCATTGGCCGCCTGCCGGATGGGGCAGTGACGGGGGACGGGTCCAATTATGACCTCATCACGGTTGAGGGGGAATTCCTGAACAAGGTGTTGGCGGGCGGAGACGCGATAACCGAACTCGCGCGCGACAGCGACGGTGACTATTTGCTCTATATCGAAGCGCAGGCAGGCCTGCTGGGGCCGGACGCGGAAGAGGGGCCACATTTCCGGCTCGCCAGCGACCTCGAAGTCCAGTTCTCCGGACACCGCATCCGGTGCACGGTCCGCATGCGGCCGGCTGACCAGAAGGGCGCGATGCAGGCCAAGGTAAACTATTCGGTTGGCCGGGACGGAGATTCGGGCTGGCAGGTCTTTGATCTTGCCCAGGGGTTCGAGGATTTCAGTTTCGAATATGTCGTGCCTGACCATATTGGCGATCAGGGATTTGACTATTTCGCCATCCGGCCGGTCGTGCCTGAAAAGTCGCGCGCGCTGCTGGTGGAACGCATTACTTTTGAACGGGTTGGATAATTTCCCAGCATGCCATTGTGCCACCTTCCGGGGCAGGATTTGGTCAATTAGGGTGACAGAGCTGGAATTGTTTTTCGTCCAGACCAGTTAACCCATGAAGACTTACCGATACCGGAGAGACCATGCACAAATATTTCGCTCCGCTCAGCCTCCTCGCCCTTGTGGCCTGCGGAACCCAAGCCTCAACGGAGACCCCTTTGGCAGACACAATTCCTTCTTCGCACGCCTCGGACGCCGCCGCCGAGGATCCGTATCTCTGGCTGGAAGACGTTGAAGGCGACGCGGCGCTCAGCTGGGTGCGGGGCCAGAATGAGCGCTCTCTTGCCGAACTGCAGGCCGACCCGAATTATGCGGCCTATGAGAAGGCGGCTGTTGAAGCCCTGACCTCGGCGGAGCGTATTCCTTACGGCACGATCCGCGAGGGCATGGTCTACAATTTCTGGCAGGATGACACGCATGTTCGCGGCCTGTGGCGCCGCACATCGCTGGAAAGCTATGCGACCGACGCCCCGGAATGGGAAATTGTGCTCGACTTTGACCAGCTGGCCGAGACCGAAGGCAAGAACTGGGTCTACAAGGGGGCCGACTGTTTCCGCCCGAAGGGCAGCGATGCCGGCTACAAATGCATGGTGTCCCTGTCGAATGGCGGCAAGGACGCCGTCATTCGGCGCGAATTCGACCTGTCGACAAAGCAATTCGTCGAAGACGGGTTCGTGACGCCGGAAGCTAAGCAGGGCGGCGCCTGGGCCAGCCTGGACACGTTGTTGATCGCGACCGATTGGGGCGAGGGCACGCTGACGGCATCGGGCTATCCCTTCATCGTAAAGCGCTGGGAGCGCGGCGCGCCTCTGGAGTCGGCTGAAGAGTTGATCCGCGGCGAGGCCAAAGATGTTGGCGTCTGGCCGATGGCTCTGGAACTGGAGGACGGGCGTATCCTGCAGGGCGCTGCGCAGGCCGACACTTTCTTCACGACGCGCTATTGGTGGTTCCCGGAAGGCGAGACTGATCCGGTCCGGTGGCCCATCCCGCCGAAATCCTCTCCGGAAGGCGTCTATCAGGGACAATTGCTGGTCTCGTTGCAGGAAGACTGGGCCCCGGCAGGACAGGCCGTTTCGTTCAAGTCCGGCGATCTGGTTGCGTTCAATGTCGATGCCTTCATTAAAACCCGCGAATTGCCGCCTGTGTCCCTCGTCTTCCATCCGAGCGAAACGCAGGCCCTGGAAGGCGTGTCCATCGCCAAGGGCGCGCTGCTGCTGGGCGTTAGCGATACGGCCGTTGGCAAGGTGATGCGGGCCGAGGCTGGGGATGCTGGCTGGACGCTCGAAGCCGTAGCGCTGCCGGGTACGGGACAGGCGAACATCGCCTTTGCGAGCGATGAGGAAGAAACGGTCTTCATCAATTACGAAGACTTCCTGACGCCGGATTCGCTGCTCTCCTACAATGCGGCGACTGGAGACGTCACAACACTGAAAAGCCTGCCGCCGAAATTCGACGCCACCGGCCTGAAAGTGACGCAGCATTTCGCGACGTCGAAAGACGGGACGCGCGTTCCCTACTTCCTCGTCAGCAAGGCTGATTTGCCGCTCGACGGCACCACGCCGACGCTTCTCTACGGCTATGGCGGCTTCCAGGTGTCACTGAACCCTTCCTACAGCCCGGTTACGGGCCGGCTTTGGCTCGAAAAAGGCGGCGCCTATGTGCTCGCCAATATCCGGGGCGGCGGCGAATTCGGCCCGGAATGGCATCAGGCCGGCCTGAAACAGAAACGTCAGCGCATCTACGACGACTTCATATCGGTCGGCGAAGATCTCGTTGCGCGGGGCGTTACCTCGCCGAAGCATCTTGGCATCATGGGCGGCTCGAATGGCGGCCTGCTGATGGGCGTCATGCTGAACCAGCGGCCAGATCTCTGGAATGCAGTCGTCGTTCAGGTGCCATTGCTCGACATGATGCGCTACCATCTGTTGCTCGCTGGCGCCTCCTGGGTGGACGAATATGGCTCACCAGACGTGTCGGAAGAGCGCAAATTCCTCGAGACCATCTCACCCTATCAGAATTTCGATGCCGCGCGGGACTATCCAGTGCCCTTCTTCGTGACCTCGACCAAGGATGATCGGGTCCATCCCGGTCATGCCCGCAAGATGGCGGCGAAGTTCGAGGCCGCTGGCCTGCCCTTCTACTATTATGAGAATATTGATGGCGGTCACTCGGCAGCGGCGAACCAGAAGGAGCGTGCCAAGCGCTCGGCGCTGGAATTCACCTATCTGACGCGGCAATTGTTCGGCATGAAATGAGCAACATAAGTTCCTTTTTGAAACTGTATCAAAGTTTTAAAACGGAACTTATAAGTCCGGGTATGGTTTTGCTTGCCATGCCCGGCCTCTGGCCTAATGATTTGAAATATGAACCTCGCTGACCCGGCCCCGGAAAATGATGTGGTTCGCCTCGACACGCTCACGGCGGAACACAAGGAGGTCGTGCTCGCGACCGGGATAGCCGAATCCATGTGGCAATGGATGCCGGTCATGCCGACCGGCACCAGCCTTGAGGCCTATATGGACCATAGCCTGGACATGAAGGCGACTGAGACCTTCTATCCCTTCTATGTTGTCGACAAGGCGACGGGAGAGTTTGCGGGCCTCGCTGCGTTCGAACGGGTCTCCCGCACGCACCGGCGGCTCGAAATCGGGTTTGTCTGGCATCCGAAGAAGTATCGCGGCACCGCAATTGTGCCGGCGACCCAGCTTGCCTTACTTACCCGCGCCCATGCCGCCCGCTTCCGCCGGATCTCCTATTTCGTGCCGGAACAGAATGATCGCGCGATCCGCGCCTTTTCCAAGATGGGCGCCCAACGCGAGGGGCTGATCCGCAATTACATGCGCACCGCCGGGGGCACATGGGCGAATATGGTTGTCCTCAGCCTCGTCGGAGAAGAGATCAAGGCTGCGATCAGCCTGTTGCGAGACCAGGTGCGCGCGCTGCAACTCGCTTGACGCATGGGCCCCCGCGTGCTTTAGGCGCGCCAACATCTGCGCAAATTTGAAAAGCGCGCTTTGACTGATCCATGAGGTCAGCGAGGCCCCCCGCCCGGCGAAGTGTCGCTCAGCGGGGCTCTTCTGCTTTGTGCAATGGGTTTAAGCGCCTATGTCAGAGTCTCTGACAGATGGCAAAGGAGCGACAAAGATGTTCGACACGCTGAGCGAACGCCTTGGAGGAATTTTCGACGGCCTGACCGGCCGCGGGGCACTGTCCGAAAAGGACGTGAACGCCGCCCTGCGCGAAATCCGGGTCGCCCTGCTTGAGGCCGACGTCGCCCTGCCCGTGGTCAAGGACTTCATCGACGGGGTGCGCTCGCGCGCCGTGGGCGAGGAAGTCATTCGCTCGGTGAAGCCGGGCCAGCAGGTCATCAAGATCGTTTACGACGCGCTGGTCGACATGCTCGGCGGCGAAGAGGCTGACACCAGCCTGCGTATCGACAGCCCGCCAGCGATCATCATGATGGCGGGCCTTCAAGGCTCCGGTAAGACGACCACGACCGGCAAGCTGGCCAAGCGCCTGTCGGAAAAGGAGCGCAAGCGCGTCCTGCTCGCCTCGCTTGATACGCGCCGCCCGGCGGCCATGGAACAGCTCGCCATCCTCGCCGACCAGTGCAACGAGAATGTCAGCGCGCTGCCGATCATCCAGGGCCAGCTGCCGGCAGATATTGCCCGCCGCGCTCTGAACGCCGCCAAGATCAGCGGTTATGATGTGCTCATCCTCGATACCGCCGGTCGCACGACGATCGACGAGCAGATGATGAATGAAGTGGCGGAGATCGCGCAGATCGCGAACCCGTCTGAAACGCTGCTCGTGGCCGATGCCCTGACGGGCCAAGACGCCGTCGAAACCGCGAGCCGTTTCAACGCCCGCTTGCCGCTCACCGGCCTTGTCCTGACACGGATGGATGGCGATGGCCGCGGCGGCGCCGCGCTCTCCATGCGCGCCGTGACGGGTCTGCCGATCAAGTTCATGGGCGTCGGCGAAAAGCTGGATGGCCTGGATGCCTTCGATGCCAAGCGCGTCGCCGGCCGCATTCTCGGACAGGGCGACATTGTCTCGCTGGTCGAGAAAGCCGCCGAGCAGATGGACGCCGAAAAGGCCGAGCGCATGGCGGAGAAACTCCGCAAGGGCGAGTTCGACCTTGAGGACATGGCCGACCAGTTCCGCCAGATGCAGCGCATGGGCGGCCTTGGCGGCCTGATGGGCATGTTGCCCGGCGCGCGCAAGGCAAAGGCCGCGATGGATTCGGCCAATCTCGACGACAATGTGCTGAAGCGCCAGGAAGCGATCATCCTGTCGATGACCCGCAAGGAGCGTCGCAAGCCTGCCATCCTGAATGCTTCGCGCCGCAAGCGGATCGCCGCCGGCGCGGGCGTCACCGTGCAAGAGGTCAACAAGGTGCTGAAGATGCACCAGCAGATGGCCGGCATGATGAAGAAGATGCGCCAGAAGGGCGGCATGAAGAACATGATGAACATGGCCCAGGCCGCTGGCATCTCGCCGGGCGACCTTGCCAAGATGGGCGGCGCCGGTGGCGGCTTGCCGGGTCTTGGCGGCGGCGGCCTGCCTCCGGGCATGGGCGGCCTTCCCGGGCTTGGGGGAGGGAAGAAGAAATGAAGACTGACACAGACACCGACGCGCTGGCCCTGCTGCAGTTGACCAAGCTGCGCTCCAGCATCGACAATCTGGATGCGATCATCATCCACACCCTGGCCGAGCGCTTCAAGGCAACGCAGGAAGTCGGCAAGCTGAAGGCCGTGCACAATATGCCGCCTGCGGACAAGGACCGCGAAGCGCGCCAGATCGACCGGCTGCGCCGCTTGGCCCAGGAAAGCGGGCTCGATCCCGCCTTTGCCGAGAAATTACTGAATTTCATCGTGGCGGAAGTCATCCGTCATCATGAGCACATTCGCGGTCTTGAGACCGACGACTGAGAATACGACCCCGAGACGCCAGACTTACAGGAGATACACACATGGCCCTCAAGATCCGACTCGCCCGTGGCGGGTCCAAGAAACGCCCCTTCTATTCCGTGGTCATCGCGGATGCCCGCGCCCCGCGCGACGGCCGTTTCGTCGAGAAAATCGGTTCCTATGATCCACGCCTTCCGAAAGATTCGGAATTCCGCGTCCAGATCGATGCCGAGAAAGCGTCCGAATGGCTCCGCAAGGGTGCCCAGCCGACCGATCGCGTCGCACGCTTCCTGTCCAAGATCGAACTGGACGGCAAGCCAATCGTAGAATGGGCGCACGGCGACAACCCGAAAAAGGGTGAGCCGGGCAAGAAAGCTCAGGAACGCGCTGAAGAGAAAGCCGAGAAGGCAAAAGCGGCCGCTGAAGCCGCTGCGGCTCCAGCTGAAGAAGCACCGGTTGCTGAAGAAGCGCCAGCCGAAGAAGCGCCTGCTGAGGAAGCAGCTTCGGAATAAGACTGGCTTGCCAGTCTCGGGATATGGCCGGTGCCCTTCGGGGTGCCGGCCTTTTTCGTGCGCGCGATGCCGGGTCTCTGAACCTTGGGCAACAGGGAACAAAATCGCCGTTCAGGTCGCTTCCTTTAAAACCAGAGACGACCTGAAAGGAGACCCGATATGCTCAAGACCAGATTGTTCAGAACCTTGCCGCTGGCGGCGCTCGGCATGGCGGCCCTTGCGCTTCCCGCCAGTGCGGACCGTGGGCGCTATCATGACAGTTCCTATCGTGGGGGCGGCAGCGGCGCTGTCCTCTATTCCAATTCCGGGTTTTCCGGCGAAGGCCTGCGCATCCAGGGCGCCGAGCCGGACCTTGCCCGGCTGCGCTTCAATGATCGTGCGTCCTCCATCGTGATCCAGTCGGGCGCGTGGGAGCTTTGCACCGATGCCAATTTCCGGGGCCGGTGCGAAATTGTCGATGCCAGTACGGATCGATTGAATGCCTATCGCCTGAACGACAATGTCTCCTCGCTTCGCCCGGCCACCTATCGCGGCAACGGGCAAGGCAAAAGCCGGGGCCGTCGGGGCGGCTGGAATGCGGGCCTCGTCCTGTTCCCGGATTCCGCTCAGCGCGGGCAGGGGATCGAGGTCCAGCAGGATATTCCAGACCTCAGCCAATACCGCTTCAATGACCGCGCAAGCTCCTTCCTTGTCACCGGAGGCAGCTGGCTGGTTTGCGAGCATGCGAACTATCGGGGGCGCTGCGAAGTGTTGCAGGGCGGCGCAGGTGATCTGAAGCCGATCCGGATGAATGACAATATTTCTTCCATCCGCGCCTATGATGGCTGGCGCTGATGCGGCGCTTGCCTGCTTGCGCTCCGCCATTCGGCCGCTAGAGAAGCGGCATGAGCGCGAAATCAAACACTGAGAGACTTATTGTCGTGGGCGTCATCAAGGGCGCCCATGGCGTACGCGGCGATGTGCGGGTGAAAAGCTTCACCGCCGACCCGGACGATGTGTTCACCTATGGGGCGCTGACCGATGAAGCCGGAAAACCCGTGCTGACGCCGCAATCGGCGCGGTCCGGCAAGGACCATTTTATCGTCCGCCCGAAAGAGCAGAAGCAAAAGGAAGAATGGGACGCGATGCGCGGCACGCTGCTGCATGTGCCCCGCGCGAAGCTGCCGGAACCAGATGATGACGAGTTCTACATTGAGGACCTGGTCGGCCTGCAAGTGTTTGCGGGGGGCAGCGAACCCGCCGGGACCGTGAAAGCCGTGCAGAATTTCGGCGCAGATGACCTGCTCGAAATCCGCCTGGCGGATCGGGGCGACACGGTTCTTGTGCCGTTCACACTGGCCGATGTGCCGACCGTGGACATCGCCGCATCCCGCATCATCATTCCGGATCTGGCCGAATGGGCGGCGTCCGGCGATGAGGCAGACCCGGCCAATTGACCCATGTTGCCGCTCGTTCAGGCGTATCCTGTCATAAAGGGTACGTTAAGAATGAGGTAACTGCCCATGTTCGCCAGATTGATCCGCTTCAGCGCCGCCCTTGCGCTCCCGCTTACTGTCGCGGGCGCAGCAGTCGCGCAATACGAGACCAATGAGCAGCCAGCCGGCCTGATGCTGTTCAGCGGTGAGGATTTTCGCGGTGAAGTGCGGGAAGTTTTCGATCCTGCCTATTCTCTGAACGATTATTATTTCAACGACCGTGCCCGCTCTGTGGCTGTCCTGTCGGGGGCGTGGGAGCTGTGCGAGCACAGTGATTTCACCGGCCGCTGTGTGTTCGTTCGCGGCGATGTTCAGGATCTTGGCTGGTATGGGCTAGAGGGTGAGCTGAGTTCGGTCCGCCCGATTTATGAATATACCGAGGCCGAGCACGGTCTGATGTTCACGCGCGATCAGTCCGGCTATATCCGGTACGCCGATAATGCGCGCTACGGATATGACAATTATTCGCATGGCTACGGGGCGAGTACGAGCATCAGCGTCTACCATTATGGCTATTCGCCCAGTTACCGCTCCTATGGCTATTACAGTCCCCGCCTGGGTCACGGACCGTATGGTTTCGGGTGGACCCGCTACGGAGCCAACCCTCATTATGGCCAGCACAATTACCGTAAGGAACGCCCGCCGCTGAAGGGTCATTACGGCGCCCGCAATGGCGCAGTGACCCTGTATACGGATTCCTACGAACGCGGCGCTTCGCTCGGCCTGAACAAGGGCATTTCTGATCTCAGCCGATATCGGTTCAACGACAATATCTCGTCGCTGCGCATCCGGTCTGGCCAGTGGGAGGTTTGTGAACATGCGAACTACAAAGGCCGCTGCCAGATTGTAGACGCTTCGACCGACCGGCTGAACGGCATTCGCCTGAACGACAATATATCGTCCATCCGGCCTGTGGGCGACAGCCCCCGAGGGGATCGTGGGGACCGGGGAGATCGTCCGCGTGATGGTGGCCATGATGGACGGGGTGGACGCACTGATGGCGCCTATGCGGATCGTGATCGCCGGGATGATGGCCGCACTGGTAATCGCGGTGACCGCAGAGGTGGGCAGGTCGGCACTGTGAGCCGCGCCGCGCCGAACGCGCTCGCGGGTGGACCGCAGGCCCAGGACGCCAGGCAATTGCGCCGTCCCCAGGCTGTGCCGGGCCGTCCGCAGCGAGCCAATATCGGCTCGGCTGAGCGCCCGCAACCGAATGTACGGACCATTCAACCAAACCGTCCCGCAGCCCAGCGCCCGCAAGTGCGCCAAGTGCAACCGCCTGCAACACAGCGCACCCGCGTGCAAACCGAGCGCAGGCCCACAACAAATCCGCGCACGCCGCAAAAAGCGGACATGAACTCACGTCCCAAGGCGCTGAGGAATACGCAGCCGGAACGGCGTCCAGTCCCGCAACGTCCTCAAGTCCAGACGCGCCAGCCCGTACAGCCTCGTCCCCAGCCGCAGACCCGACAGCAGGTCAGGCAGCCGGCCCGCGCCGCGCCGCAACCCCGGCCGCAGCCGCGTCCGGCGCCCCAACCGCGCCCGCAACAACAGCGCCCAAAGGCAAACATGCCGAAAGCGCTGCGCAATCGCGGCGGTGAGGTTCACAAGGACTAGGAGAGCGGGAGTCTAATTCGCCCGCGGGTCATGCCATTCGCGGGCGAGGCCGTAGCCGCCCCGACGGATCAGCCAGAACATGCCGATCAGGTCAAAGATTCCCGCGCCCAACCGGCCGAGAAAACCATATTTCGACTGACCGGCGAGCCGTTTGCGGTCATTTACCCGCTCTTCACGCACATCCCAGCCCGCCCGCTTGATCAGGGCCGGCAGGAAGCGGTGCATGGAGGCGAAGAAGGGCAGGTCCCGGAAGGCGGCGGTCCGGATCAGCTTCCAGCCGCAGCCCGTATCGGTCGCATCATCGTGCAGGACGAACCGGCGCACGCCATTGGCGACCCGCGACTGCACCCATTTGAACCCGGAATCATTCCGGCTGTTGCGCTTGCCGGCAATGATGCCGAGCCGGGGTGAGGCGCCCGGCACGATGATTTCTTTCCAGAGGCGGGCCGTATCGGCCGGATCATTCTGGCCGTCGCCATCAAGCAACTGCACCCATTGGCCGCGCACGGATTTCAGCCCGGTGAACAGCGCAGCGGACTTGCCCTTGCGCGCGACATGATTGAACACGACGACCGTTTCCGGATGTTTCGCTTTTGCCTCTGCAAGTTCCCGCTCAGTCGCATCGGACGAGCAATCATTGACGCAGACAATTTCGAAACTGATCCCCGCCAGCTGTTCATGCACTTCGTCGATCACGGGATGCACATTGCCCTCTTCATTGAAGAACGGGATCAGGACGGAGAGGGCGGGGCTTTGGGACATAGGTTTGGAGTAGAGGCTGGCGCCTTGGCGGTCCAGTCTCATTTGCCCGCTGAAGCTGCACGCTGGCGCAGGGCAGTTTCGGCCCGCACATCGCCGGCCATGGCGAGGTCCTTCAGTTCGGCGGCGGACATGGTCTTATAGGCCTCCGGTACTTTCCGGTTCGATGCGGTGCGGGGTTTCTGTCCCAGAAAGGCTGCCACCGATGCGATGATGCCCATGTCACAAAACTCCCGGCTGGCACGTCATGGAACGAGTATGCCAATTGCCAGCCGGTTGCGATAGGTGCAACAGGCGACCAATCAGGGGAGCGCGGCATGGACATTTATCACATCTGGTTTGACCTGAAGCCCGGAACTGACGAGCGGGCCTTTGCGAAGGCGCTGCCGGCGTTTCTGGACCACATGAAATCAGAAGGGCGCATTGAATCCTGGCGGATGATGCGCTGCAAGCTTGGCCTCCGCCCGGACGATGTCCGCGAGTTCCATATCATGATCGAGACGCGAGATCTCGCCCAGCTCGACACCGCCTTTCGCGCCGCGGCCGCGCGGTCGGGAGAACTCGACACGTTGCATTTTGATGCCAACGCGATGGTGACGAACATCAAGTTCGGCCTGTTCCGCGACTGGCCGGATTGGGACGGGGCCGCCTAGGTGCTTCCATCTGGTCGAGCCACCATTGATTGTACTGCCAGATGGCTTTCTCAAGCGGAGAGAGGCGGCCTTGCCGTGTCATCGGCGCGTTGAGGCCCCGCCAAACAAGATCATTCGCGCCGATATCCTCATGATGGATCGCTGAGACCATCAGCGCCATGCCTTCCGCGATCTCGTCAAAGCCCTCCATCTCACTGTAGGCAGCGGGAACGCAGATATGGATCTTCAGGTGCAGCTTGCCGGCGCCTTGCGGAAAGACCTGGTACCAGGTGACGACACTGCCCTGAATGCCCAACAGGAAGTGCGGGAAGATGGCGGTGGCGAACAGGTCGCGTGCCTGCCAGTCTTCAACACTCTCGAGTGGCGGCAGGCCGGGCGGGAGTTCCTCATGGGCCGCCGGCATGTGCAGGATCGACCACGGGCCGTCATTGTCCGGTACGCGGGAGTCACGCGCATGATAGGCGGGCTCGAACGTCTCTGAATGCGTGGCGATGTGGTGGTAGGCTTCCATGAAATTCTCGACCAGCACTTTCCAGTTCCAGTCGCTGTCGAATTCCAGCGTGTGCACCACCTTCATGTCGGCGAGCCGGAAATTCTCGAAATATTTGCGGTAACTTTCGACGGGGGGTGCGAAGGTTGCGGCGTCAGGATCGAAATTGGCGAGGATGAAGCCTTCCCATATTTCCGTACGGAGCTGGGGCAGCCGGCAGCCGGACTCTGAAAAGCCTTCTGCGCCATCCATCAGGGGCGCACGGACAAGTTGGCCCGACGTGTCATAGCTCCAGGCGTGATAGGGACAGGTGAACAGCTTCCGGTTTCCGGTGCCGTCGGCCAGTAGCGCTGCGCGGTGCAGGCATGTGCGGGACATCACGCGGACTTCGCCATCATGTCCGTGAACCACCATGACCGGCTGGCCGAACAGGTCGAGTGAGATGAAGTCTCCCGGCGTGGCAATCTGGTCAATTCGTGCCAGCGGCAGCCAGCTCTTGCGCAGGATCTGGTCGGTTTCGCGCGCGTAGACATCCTCATCGAGATAAGCGGCAGGGGGCAGCGTGTAAGCTTCTTCAAGGGGCCTGCGGACGCGGCCAATTTCTTCGGGTGTGAGACCCGGCAGTGTTTTTGTCATTTTATTCCTCCCAGAAAAAAGTGACACATGCGTCAACTTTTGTCGACTGCTGTCGTTTGGCATTCTGCTCTTGGGGGCAGGAGGGCAGCCGACCATTTGGGCAACGGCGCGGTGGGCGTGACGCCGCGCACGCGGTAGGCTAAAGGCTCGGCGCATGTTCAAGGCAAGTTTCATCACCCTGTTTCCCGAGGCCTTTCCCGGCCCGCTCGGCGTCTCCATCCTGGAGCGCGCGCGCCGTGAAGGCATCTGGGACTATGAAACCATTCAGCTGCGCGATTTTGGCCTCGGCAAGCACAAGAATGTCGATGCGCCGCCCGCCGGCGGCGGCGCGGGCATGGTGCTGCGTCCGGACGTGACGGCCGCGGCGCTGGACAGCATCGACACGGACAGCAAGCCGCTCATCTATCTGTCCCCACGGGGCGAACGCTTCTCGCAGAAGCTCGCACGCGAATTTGCGGGCGGCGAGGGCATGGTGATGATGTGCGGTCGGTTCGAGGGGCTGGACGAGCGGGTGATCCGCGCGCGGGGCCTGCGTGAGGTTTCGATCGGGGATTTCGTGCTGGCCGGAGGCGAGGTCGCAGCCATGGCGATGACCGAGGCCGTGGTGCGTCTCTTGCCCGGTGTGGCCGGGAACGAGGCCTCTCTGGAAGAGGAATCCTTCGAGACCGGATTGCTGGAACATGACCAGTATACGTTGCCCCGGGAGTGGGAAGGTCACCCGACTCCGGAGGTTCTGCTGTCGGGGGACCATAAACGCATACAAGAATGGCGGTTCAACAGCGCAAAGTCGTTGACATTTGACCGCCGCCCCGATTTATACGCCGCTTACTCAGATACCAACGAATTACAACCGCCGGAGACAGGCGATGAACATGATTGAACAGCTCGAAGCGGAAGAGTTTTCCCGCGTTGTCGGCGACAAGAATATCCCGGAATTTTCCCCGGGTGACACGCTGGCCGTGAACGTCCGCATCACGGAAGGCGACCGTGAGCGCGTCCAGCGCTTTGAAGGCGTCTGTATTGCCCGCGCAGGCGGTGGCATCAATGAGAGCTTCACGGTTCGCAAGATTTCCTTTGGTGAAGGCGTCGAGCGCGTTTTCCCACTTGCTTCCCCGATGATTGAAAGCATCGAAGTGAAGCGCAAGGGCCGCGTGCGCCGTGCGAAACTCTACTACCTCCGCGACCGTCGCGGCAAATCTGCCCGTATCGCTGAGCGTACGACGGGTCACGGCATCGAAACGGTGGAAATCGCCGTCTCGAAGACCGAGCGCCGCCGCCAGAAAGACGCAGAAAAAGCTGCCCGCAAGGAAGCTGCTGCCAAGGCTCGCGACGAAGCTGCCAAGGCGAAAGCTGCTGAAGAGGCCGCCGCCGCTGCGGCCGCTGAAGCTGAAGCCGCTGCTGCAGCGTCCGACGAAGGCGCCGCTGAAGAATAGACATCCCGGCCCTTCGCCAGGATTGATGAAACGCCCCGCCTTACGGTTGGGGCGTTTTCACTTTTGGGGCCGGAATTTCTGTGCCACCCTTGAAGGCATGAGACGCCTCTGCCTGACCTTCGCCGCCCTGTCCCTCTTGCCTGCCTGTGAGCCCGCCGACGATACGTTGCGTCTCACCATGCCCGCCTGCCGCCCGCCGGGCATCGCCCAGGGAATCCTCACCATCGGGGAGACACGGTTCGCCCCTCACCAGGTACAGGCTTCGGCTGTGACGGACGCCACGGGGCGACCGGCCCTGTCCATCCGTCTGGACGAGACCGGCGCGGAAAAGCTGAAATCGATTACCGCCACCCGCATGGGTGACGTCGTGCCCTTGCGCGTGGACACTGAAACCATCATGTCTCCCCGAGTGCTGGAAACGATCAGCGGCGGTGAGATACTCGTGGCCGGCGATTTCGAGATGGACGAACTCAAGGCGCTGGCCGTGCGCCTGTCTCCGCCCTGTGATCAAGAGTCGCCAATCGCCAATTGACCCCTTCCCAGCCGGGCGCGCGCCGCTATGGTGCGCCGCGACATGACAGGATGAGGCCCAATGGCTGGCAAGACACTTTACGACAAGATCTGGGACGCGCATTTGGTGCACACCGATGAGAGCGGCGAGAGCCTGCTCTATATCGACCTGCACCTGATCCATGAGGTCACGACGCCCCAGGCTTTTGCCGGACTGAAGGCTGCCGGGCGCGGCGTGCGCCGGCGGGACCTGACGCTGGCCGTCGCAGACCATAACACGCCGACCGAGAACCAGGCTGCCGGCCTCGCGGGCGTGACCGATCCGGACGCACGCAACCAGCTGGAAACCCTGACCCGCAACGTTGCCGAACATAACATTGAATATTTCCCGATGGGCGATATCCGCAATGGCATCGTACATGTCGTCGGGCCGGAGCAGGGGCGTACCCAGCCCGGCATGACGATTGTCTGCGGTGACAGCCACACGTCGACGCATGGCGCGTTCGGCGCGCTGGCGCATGGCATCGGCACGTCCGAGGTCGAGCATGTGCTCGCCACACAGACGCTGCGGGCGCGCAAGTCGAAGAACATGGCCATTGAAGTCTCCGGCAGCCTGAAGGAGGGCGTGACCGCAAAGGACCTCGCGCTGCACATCATCTCGGTCATCGGCACGGCCGGGGGCACGGGATACGTCATGGAATATCGCGGCGATGCGATCCGCAACCTCTCCATGGAAGGGCGCATGACGCTGTGCAATCTCGCCATCGAGGGCGGCGCCCGCGCGGGTCTTGTTGCGCCGGATGAGACCACGTTTGACTACATCAAGGGCCGCCCGGCCGCGCCAAAGGGCGGCGCATGGGATGTCGCGAAATCCTTCTGGACGACGCTCTATTCAGATGACGACGCCGTGTTTGATGAACTCGTCCACATCAAGGGCGAAGAGGTCGAGCCGACATTGACCTGGGGCACCAGCCCGGAACAAGCGATTCCCTTGTCCGGCATTATTCCCAAGCCGGAAGATTTCAGTGACCCGGTCAAGGCCGCAGCCTGCGAACGCGCGCTGGCCTATATGGGTCTCGAAGGCGGTACGCCCATTAAAGGTACGCCGGTCCAGCGTGTCTTCATCGGCTCGTGTACGAACAGCCGGATCGAGGACCTTCGCGCTGCCGCCGAAGTCGCCAAGGGCAACAAGGTCGCTGAAGGCGTTCGCGCCATGGTCGTGCCGGGGTCTGGCCTCGTCCGCGCGCAGGCGGAATCCGAAGGGCTGGACGAGATCCTCCTCGAAGCCGGATTTGAATGGCGCGAGCCGGGTTGCTCCATGTGTCTCGGCATGAATCCCGACACGCTGGCGCCGGGCGAGCGGTGCGCATCCACCTCCAACCGGAACTTCGAAGGCCGCCAGGGCCGCGACGGCCGCACCCATCTGATGAGCCCGACCCTCGCGGCGCGCGCCGCGATCCAGGGTGTGATTGGCTAAACCCATCCTTCAGTTGCGTCTGGAGCAGGGAGGGCAGATAGTCCGGCCAAAACCAGATGGAGTGGACCCATGAGCAATACTGTCAGCCTGCCCGGAAACGTCACTTTGGATGGCCCGCGCGGTCGTACCTATGCGTCTATCCTCGAAACGGTCGGATCGACGCCGCTGGTGGCTGCGCCGAAATTCGCCGAGGCCGAAGGCATCAAGGCGAACCTTCTGTTCAAATGCGAGTTCTTCAATCCGCTGGCCAGTGTAAAGGACCGGATCGGCCTGAACATGGTGTTGCAGCTGGAAGCCGACGGCAAGCTGAAGCCCGGCGGCGTTTTGGTTGAGCCAACGTCCGGAAACACCGGCATCGGCCTTGCCTTTGCCGCGGCCAGCCGGGGATACCGCCTGATCCTGACCATGCCGGAATCCATGTCGATCGAGCGCCGCAAGATGCTGGCCTATCTCGGCGCGGAGCTGGAGCTGACCCCGAAAGAGAAGGGTATGGGCGGCGCCATCGCGAAGGCGAAGGAAATCCTCGAGGCGACACCGGGCGCAGTGATGCCGAGCCAGTTCGACAACCCCGCCAATCCGGCCATCCACGAGCTGACGACGGCCGAAGAGATCTGGGCCGATACGAACGGCGCCGTGGATGCGGTGATTGCCGGCATCGGCACTGGTGGCACATTTACCGGGTGTGGCCGCGTGCTGAAGGCGCGCAAGCCGGGCCTGAAAATGCTGGCCGTCGAGCCGGAAGGCAGCCCTGTCCTGTCCGGCGGCGAGCCGGGACCGCACATGATCCAGGGCATCGGGGCGGGCTTCATCCCAGCCAATGCAGAAACGGATTTGATCGACGAAGTGGTGAAAGTCTCGAACGAGGAATCCTTCGCCATGGCCCGCAAGCTGGCCCGGCTGGAAGGCATTCCGGGCGGTATCTCCTCCGGCGCGGCGGCGGCGGCGGCGGTGAAGGTCGGCACGCGGGCAGACATGGAGGGCAAGACGCTGGTTGTTTTCTTGCCGAGCTTTGCCGAACGCTATGTTTCGACGGCGCTGTTCGAGGGTCTCTAACCCACCATGATTACAGGTCTCGACCATTTCGTTCTGGTCTGTCCGGAGATCGAGGCAGCGACGGCGGTTTATGAAAGCCTGCTCGGGCGACCGGCAGACTGGCGTGCCGCGTCGGACGGCGCCGCGACGGCGATTTTCCGATTGGAGAATACAAGTCTCGAATTGATGGCCCCGGACGGGGAGGGGGCAGTGGCTGATCGGCTGCGGGAAATCGTCTCGGATGAGGGGCCCGGCCTGAAGAGCCTTGCTTTCGGTACCGCCGATATTTCTGCTGCGCACCACAAGCTGACCCGGCGCGGCCTGATGCCAAGTGAGATCACTGAGGGCGCCAGCACGAATGAAATCGATGGGAAAGCACGGAAATGGACGCGTTTTCGCTGTGCCGATACTCAAACAGCTGGCGTGAAGACCTTCCTCATATCTCCGGTAGAGGCTTTGCCCGTAGCTGATGCGCCATCCGGCAGCGCCACGACCCTGGATCATATCGTCATCAACACGCCCAATCCGGACCGGGCCCTCGGGCTCTATGGGGCTCGGCTGGGGCTGGATCTGGCGCTCGACCGGAGGCGGGAAGAATGGAAGACGCGCTTCCTGTTCTTCCGCACCGGCGGGCTGACCTTTGAGGTGATCCATCGGCTTGGGGAAGACCATGATCCCGCCGTCCCAGACAGCATCTGGGGACTGACATGGGCTGTGGACGATCTGCCCGCCGCGCATGCGCGGCTCACGGACGCCGGCTTCGATGTGTCCGACCTGCGCACAGGGCGCAAACCGGGCTCGAGTGTTTTTACGGTCCGGGACGGGACTCTTGGCGTGCCGACCCTGTTCATCGCGCATTCTTCACGCTAGGACACGCCTCATGAAAGCCTTTACGCAACTCACCGGAACCGCTGCACCGCTGCTCGAAAAGGGCAAGCCGATGTCCAATGTCGACACAGACATGATCATTCCCAAGCAGTTCCTTAAGACGACCGAACGCACAGGCCTGTCCAAGGGCCTGTTCCACGAACTGAAAACGCTGTCTGACGGCTCGCCTCGGTCCGATTTCGTATTGAACCGGCCAGAATACGCCGCTGCGAGCATCCTGATTGCGGGCGAGAATTTCGGCTGCGGGTCTTCGCGCGAGCATGCGCCCTGGGCACTGCTGGACCAGGGGATCACCTGTGTCATCGCGCCGAGTTTCGCCGACATCTTCCATAATAATTGCTACAAGAATGGTATCCTGCCGGTGCGCCTGCCAGTAGATGTATGCCAGAAACTGGCCGATCAGGCGGGAGGCTCCAACCATGTCTTCACCGTGGACCTTGAGGCACAAATCGTGACGGGCCCGGATGGTGAGATCTATGCCTTCGAGGTGGATGCAGGCCGGAAGACCAATTTGATGGCTGGCCTTGATGAAATCGGCAGTTCCTTGACCGCTGCCGGCGAGATTGACACATTCGAGGCCCAGCGCCGGATATCCATGCCCTGGCTCGAAAAGGCCAGCTGAGCCCATCCGTACAGGAGCGTGACATGAAGAGATTTGGTCTGATGGTTGTGGGCGGCATGTTTCTCGCCACCATTGCCGCATGTCACACGGATCCGTTCAGCGTGAAGCCTGAAGTCAATGTCACCCTGCCGGATACTCCCGCCGAACCGGTTGACGAGGAGCCGGGCGATACATCGGAAAATCCTGATAGCTGAGCCTATCTGTCGCGGAAGATGCCATGTGATCGCATTGCGCCGCTGAAATGTCGGGTCTAGTAGAGCATGAAACCCATTACATGAGTGGAGTGCGAACGTGAAACAAACCCTGTTGCTGTTGCCCGGCGATGGAATTGGCCCGGAAGTGGTGGCCGAAGTCCGGCGGTTGGTGGATGTGCTCGCGCCTGATCTCAAACTGGAAGAAGGCCTCGTCGGAGGCGCGTCCTATGATGCGCACGGCACGCCGCTGACAGATGAAACGCTGAAGCGTGCTCTCAAATCAGACGCCGTCCTGCTCGGCGCCGTGGGCGGACCGAAATGGACGGGCACAGCGCGCGACAAGCGCCCGGAAGCGGGCCTGCTCGCCTTGCGCAAGGGGCTGGATGTATTCGCGAATCTTCGGCCTGCCTTCTGTTTCCCGGCGCTGGTCAGCGCGTCCAGCCTGAAGCCCGAAGTGGTGGAAGGCCTCGACATCATGATCGTCCGGGAGCTGACAGGCGGTGTTTATTTCGGCACGCCACGCGGGATCGACGAGAAGGGCGGTCTGCGCCGCGGCTACGATACATCAATCTACACGCACCCCGAAATCGAACGTGTGACCCGGGTCGCCTTCGAAATCGCGCGCGGCCGGAATGGGCGCGTCTGTTCGGTCGAGAAATCGAACGTGATGGAGACCGGGCTGTTCTGGCGTCAGGAAGTGACGCTGGCCCACGCGGAATTTGGCGGAGGCGTGGAGCTCAGCCACATGTATGCCGATGCCTGCGCAATGGAGCTGGTCCGCGCGCCGAAACAGTTCGACGTCATCCTGGCCGGCAATCTGTTCGGGGACATTCTGTCTGATGAGGCGGCCATGCTCACCGGCTCGATCGGTATGCTGCCATCGGCCTCCCTCGGGGCAGATGGCACGCCGGGCCTGTATGAACCGGTGCATGGCTCTGCTCCGGATATTGCCGGGCAGGGGATTGCCAATCCCTGTGCGGCGATCCTGTCATTTGAAATGGCGCTTCGTTGGTCGCTCGGCCGGGAGAAGGTTGCCGACACGCTCTTCGCAGCGGTCGGCAAGGCGCTGGACAATGGCGCGCGCACGCGTGATCTGGGCGGCGAATTGTCCACGCGCCAGATGACCGACGCGATTATCGCCGCCCTTTAAAGGGACTGCGAACTTCTTGCCCTGCCGCGCCGTGCATGAGAGCATTTCTCCAAAATAATAAATGGGAGGAATGTAATGACGTATGCGAGTGGTCGGCTGATTCATGATGCAGACAGCCATCTGATGGAGCCGGTGGATTGCCTGGATCCGTATTTTGACAAGCGCCTGCTGGCACGCTTCCGGGAAACGCCGCAGATGCGGGAACTCCTGGCGGAGCGCGCCGACTGGATCCGTGAGCGCCTCGACCTCCAGAGCGATGCCGAATTCCGGGCTGACGCCGATGGCGAATTGATGGTGCGTAAGAATTACGAAGCTCAGGGCGCCTGGCTTCGGGATGACCGGCCCCATGCGCTGGACGGCCTCGGATTTGCGAGCCAGCTTGTCTTCACGACGCACTGCCTGGGCAATTTCGGCCTCGACCAGGGCGACGATATGGACCTCTGCTACGCCGCCGCCGATGCCCATAATCGCATGATGACCGATTTCTGCAGCGTCGATCCGCGGCTCTTGCCCGTCGCCTATATTCCGCTGGAAGAGTTTCACCGGACGCTAGTTTCGGCCAAGCTGGCAATCGACTTGGGCGCCAAGGCGCTGATGGTGCCGAGCCGATGCCCGCAGAACCATGCGCCGAGTCACATTGCACTGGACCCGCTCTGGGCGATGGCCGAGGAGGCCGGATTGCCGGTCGTGCTGC
Organism: Hyphomonas sp.; assembly: GCF_036964145.1. Taxonomy (GTDB): domain Bacteria; phylum Pseudomonadota; class Alphaproteobacteria; order Caulobacterales; family Hyphomonadaceae; genus Hyphomonas. The sequence goes on along the minus strand of NZ_JBALUC010000005.1, from coordinate 323,580 downwards.
ATGTCGGGGGGGAGACCAAGTTGAACCCCGTCTACAAGAAGAACGGCTTGCCGCCGGTGCCCGACTTCCACGGGGGCGACGACAATTTCACTTCGGTCAGCTACATGCCGATTCCCGAGGCCGCCATGCAGACGCTCGCAACGCTGATATTCGATGGCGTGTTCGACCGGTTCCCAAACCTGAAATGGGGCGCCATCGAATTGGGAGCGTCCTGGCTGCCGGGATGGATGAGGTCCCTGGATTCGGCAGCTCATGCCTTCATGCGCAATGAGGAGCGCCTGCAGAACCTGTCGGCAAAGCCTTCGGAAATCGTTCGGCGACAATTGCGCGTCGCGCCTTATCCTCACGAGGATGCTGGCTGGATCATTGCCAATGCGGGCGAAGAGGTCTGCATGTTTTCGTCCGATTACCCACATGTCGAAGGCGGACGCAATCCCCTGAAACGGTTCGACGAAAGCCTGAAAGGCACGTCCGCGCGCGGTGTGGAACGCTTCTACTCGGAGAACTTCATTGACCTGATGGGTGATGGCCTTTCGCCGGAGCTCCGGCATCCTGCGATGATGCCGGCATAGGCAGGTCGCCTAGCTGCGAAGGCAGCGCGTTCCGGGGGCGGGGGGTGACTGGGGCGGGCCGGCAAAACATTGCGCATGTTCCATCCATGCGCTTGCATTTGCGCCGGATACGGAGAGACCCGTATCGGCAATGTTGCGCACTTGCGTGACAATTTGGCAGAAATCTTCTGCCGGGCCTTCGATGCGCTCATCGGCCTGCGCGTCTCCATAGGTCCAGATTTCGCCGGAGGGCGCCGTCAGGACCAGATGGGGCATGGGCTCCGGGATTGGCAATTTGCGATTGGCAAACGTCCAGCCATAGGTGTTCACGCCAAGCACGACGATATTCCGGATGCGGTCGGCATTCTCGCGAACCACGCCCAGCTGGTCATAGACTTCCTGTCCGTGCGCCCACGTTTCCATCAGGCGGGCCGTGATTGAGGAGCGCGCGCTCATGCTGGGCCCAACCCATTTCAGGCGCTGGGATGGATCGGTTTGTGCGAACACATCGGCCGTCTCGCGGGCCATGGCCAGCCAGTCTTCCCGCAAGGCGCGGCCTGACAGGCCATTGAAATGTGCCCGCTCATGGTCCGGCAGGGCGCCTTTGCGAAGCGCGTCGGTCAGGCCGGAGACGAGCGCCTGGAAGGCGGCTTCGTCCTTGACCGAGAGCAGGGCGGCCGTGTTCCAGAAATGCAAATGGCGGAGCACCATGTCGATGGTCCAGCGCTTGAAGGCGGTTTCCTGCAGATAGTCTGCGTCAGACAAGGGTGCGATCAATTCGCCCAGCGCATGGGTCTCGTCCAGGAAATCGGTCGCTTGCTGCATGGCGATCAGCTGTAATCCGCGATCCGGCAGAGCAAATCGCCGCGGAATTCGAAAAAGCTGGCGCCCCGTACCTTGACCGTCTCGCCGGATTTGATGCCATTGGGCAGGTCCACGGCGGCCTTGCCTTCGAACTCGATTTCGGCCGCTGCCTTGCCGCCACCGCTGACGATATTGACCAGTCTCTGGCGCCGATAGGAGAAGGCATTGCCGGACAATTCGGCCACCTGGCGCATCATGTCCTTGCCGTCGAGGCGCATGGATTGGCCCGTATTCGAGATGTTTTCGAAAACAACATCCTGCGTCACGCAATCGAGCATTCCCTCGATATCGCGGGCATTGTAACAGGCAAGGTAGCGGTTGATCACGTCATCAAGCACGGTGTCAGCTCCCAATTCCGGATTGTGTCCGGTCTGCCTCAGCAGCGACCCATTGGCAACAGGCTTTAAAATGCCTCAAAGATGCGCCATAAGCCCGGTTCATTTTTAGGAGCAGGAATATCATGGCCACTCGGATCGCAGTCGTCGGCGCAACAGGTAATGTCGGACGCGAACTGCTGAACATTCTGGAAGAACGCATGTTCCCAGCCGATGAAGTCTTTGCGGTAGCGTCCCGGCGGTCCCTGGGCAAGGAAGTCTCCTATGGCGACCGCACCCTGAAATGCCACGATATTGAACAGTTCGACTTCTCGCAGGTTGACCTCGTCCTGATGTCGGCTGGCGGCGCCACCGCGAAGGAATGGGCCCCGAAGATTGCCAAGGCCGGCGCGATCACCATCGATAACTCGTCCGCCTGGCGGATGGACCCGGACGTGCCGCTCGTTGTGCCGGAATGCAATGGCGAAGCGGTGCTGGGCTACAAGAAGAAGATGATCATCGCGAACCCGAACTGCTCGACCGCGCAGCTCGTCGTGGCGTTGAAGCCGCTGCATGATGCCGTCGGCATCACGCGCGTCGTCTGTTCGACCTACCAGTCCGTGTCCGGCGCCGGCAAGGATGCGATGGACGAACTCTGGAACCAGACGCGCGGCGTGTTCGTCAATGACGAGCCAACTCCGGAAGTCTTCCAGAAGGAAATTGCCTTCAACGTGATCCCGCAGATCGACGTCTTCATGGAGGATGGCTTCACCAAGGAAGAATGGAAGATGCGCGTCGAGACCAAGAAGATCCTCGATCCGTCCATTGAACTGGTCGCCACCTGTGTGCGTGTGCCGGTCTTTGTTGGCCACTCCGAAGCGGTGAATGTCGAACTGGCCGGCCCATTGAGCGCCAAGAAGGCCAAGGAAATCCTGCGCGAGAGCCCCGGCATCATGCTGGTCGATGATCCGGAAGACGAGCTCTACATCACGCCGAAGGAATGTGTCGGTGAGTGGGCGACCTATATCTCTCGCGTCCGCAAGGACCCGACGGTTGAGAACGGTATCGCCTTCTGGTGCGTCTCCGACAATCTCCGCAAGGGCGCGGCCCTGAACGCGATCCAGATTGCTGAGGAGCTCCTCAATCGCGGCGTCCTGAAGCCAGAGAAAAAGCCGGTCGTTACGAGCTGAACTATCTGTCAGGGGGCGCTAGATTTGACGCCGAGACTGGCCAGCCGGTCATAATCTTTCGTCTTCCGGCGCAACCGGTCTTGCCGTCTCCTGCCTGCTACGCCAGGTGCGCTAGGCGACAGTCTGAATCGGGTGGCTAGCGCCTTCCCGCCCTGCTAGAGGCCGGTGTCATGAACACTGAAACACGCTTGGGATTCTTTGCGGGCCTGGGAGCCTATTTCATCTGGGGGAGCTTGCCGCTCTACATCCGGCTGATGAAGCATATCAGCGCGCCGGATCTTCTGGCGCATCGCGTGGTCTGGTCCATTCCTACGGCGCTGATCTTCATCGCATTGGCGGCGAACTGGCGCGATGTGCGTACCGCATTGAAATGGGACAAGCTGAAATGGCTCGGTGTGTCAGGGGCGCTGATCGGCGCGAACTGGGGCTGTTATATCTGGGCCGTCAACGCAGACCGGACCGTTGAGGCCTCGCTGGGCTATTACATCAACCCGCTGGTCAACGTCCTGTTCGGCATGATCTTCTTCTCGGAGCGGTTGCGGCTGGCTCAATGGATTGCGGTCGGCATCGCCACGATCGGCGTCGGCATCATGACAATCGCCTTTGGCCACATCCCCTGGGTGGCGCTCTTCCTGTGCATGACGTTTGCGGTCTATTCCCTGATCCGGAAACAGGTCGCGATCGACAGCCGGGCCGGCTTCCTGATGGAAGTGCTGCTGCTTGCGCCGCTGGCTCTGGTCTGGCTCGTCTGGGTGTCGCGGCAGCCTGAAGCTCATGTCTTCGGGGAGGGCGGCTGGGATATCGCACTGCTGATGGCGGCCGGACCGATCACGTCGATCCCATTGATCCTGTTTGCCTTGTCCGCGCGGCGGTTGAAGCTCTCAACGGTCGGCATGATGCAATATATCGGGCCGACGATTCAGTTCCTGATCGCGGTCCTGATCTTCCGGGAGCCGTTCGGCTGGACCCATGCGGCAGCTTTCGGCTTCATCTGGACGGCGCTGGCGATCTTTACCGCCGACAGTGTCATGGGCGACGCCAAGGCCCGGCGGCTCGCGCGCGCGGCGCGAGTCAGCTGAAAAAAATGCTCCGGTCTGTTGGGACACCGGAGCATGAGGGAATTTTGCATGATTGGAGTTGCCTCCACACATGCCCTCGCAAGGCGCATGCCAATCAGGTAGCCGGCCGGCCGGTCGAAATGCCAATCCAGATGGCGATTCCGAACAGCATGAGCGCGAAAGTCGCGCGCACGACAGGCGCCGTGCGGTAGGCTTCCAGTTTTTGTCCGAACCGGTCCCCCGCCATTACGATGGTCGTGTGAATGGTTGTCGCCAAGGCGAGATGGATGACGCCGAGTGCAACAATCTGCACCCAGATTGGGCCGGCATGGTCACTCGCGAATTGCCCGACAACAACGAGATAGAATACGAGCGCCTTGGGATTCAGCAGATTGGCGACCAGTCCGCGCCAGAAACCAGCCGCCCGGTTGCGATTGAGTGGTGACACCGATCCCGTATCGCGCCAGGCCTCGAAGGCGAGATAGATCATGAAGGCCACCCCCGCCCAGCGCAGCGCTTCGTAAAGCACCGGCAGCTCGGCGAGCAGTGTGGAGAGCCCTGTGGCCGCTGCAAGCAGCTGGACCGTCAGGCCCAGCGTAATCCCCACGACAGCGCGCAAGCCGGCCGCGCGCCCATATTGGGCCGACAGGGCTGCCAGCCATCCCATATTTGGGCCCGGTGTCAGTTCGACCGCCGCCATGGCGATCAGGAAAGCTATCCAGTCAATATGATCGAACATGGATCAGAGGCAGTCATAAACGGCTTCGACGAGCCGCACCGCCCGTGGATCCCCGACAAGGATGTTGGACTGCTTGTTCATGACATAGGCGCAGGTCAGGCCATGTCGCTGGTCGGCGATTGCCATGGACCCGCCCCAGCCGGAATGGCCGAGTGTCGTGGGCTCAGGCCCGAACAGGCCATGCGTGTTGTGCATGATGCCTGCGCCGAAACTGGTGATCATGGGCAGGACGAGATCCGGCCCATGTGTGCGGGCGGTGGTCAGGGCGTCGAAAATTGTTTCCCCCATGATGCCTGCGCCACCCTGCGTATAGGTCTCATAGATCTGGGCGACCGACAGGGCTGTGCCGTGGCCATTTGCCGAGGGGATTTCGATCTCGCGCCAGATCGCGCCTCCCCGGTTCGGGGCGGACCATTTGCTGACGAATGCTGCCCGCCTCGGAGGGGTGATTTCACCGAGGTCTGCGAGGTCGCGCGGACGCTGGATATCGGCGCAGCGATCATGCTCGCTGGCCGGGGTGCCGATCATGAAGTCGACGTGCGGAAACAGGGATTTCAGTGTGGTCCCGAGCGTTTCGCCGCTGATGCGCCGTGCGATCTCGCCGACCAGATAGCCCCAGCTGAGGGGATGGTAGCCATGCGCGCTGCCAAGCGGCCACATGGGGGCGAGGTCCGCCAGCGCGGCGGCGCAGGCGGGCGGGTCGAGCCAGAGCTCAGGGTCAATCTCTTCGGGAAAGCCGGGCAGGCCGGCCTGATGACTCGCAACTTCGGCAATGGTGATCGCGCCTTTTCCATTGGCTGCAAATTCGGGCCAGACATCGGCCACGGGCGTTTCGAAACCGCCGGGCAGGCGCTCCACCAGATGGGCCAGGACGATGGCTGCGATACCTTTGGTGGTCGAATAGACCGGTACGAGGGTGGTGTCCGACCAAGCGGTCTCCTTTTTCCGGTCAGCCCAGCCACCGACCAAGTTTACGACGGTTTGGCCATCCTTGATGACAGCGAATCCCGCGCCGAGCTCCTCGCCATGCTCGAAGTTTTGTTCGAAGATGCGGCGAACGGATTCGAAGCCGCTGTCGGTATGTCCGGCCACTGGCCAGCTGTCAGATGTTGTGTCGTTCATCGGTGTTGGCTCGCACAAACCGAACTGGCCGACAAGCGTTAGGGCTGAACCAGGGTCCGCACATCGGCGGCAATACGGCTGGTGAGGTCGCTGTCTACGGAGGCTATGAAATCCTCCAGCGCCTGCTGCCATTCGAAGATTTGCCTGAGGCCGAAATCATCCTCTCCCCGAAAGGAGACATGGAACCTCACGCATATCCCGCTCGGAGAGCGACCCTTTTTCGCGTAGGCGGTTCCGGGGTTGAAGCCTTCATTCATCTGGTTGGCGAGTTCCAGCGTTTCCAGCCGCGAATAGCCGGGCAGGTCCCGGCAGGCGGTGAAGCGGGCCGCCTGGCAGGTGCCGTCAATCTGGGAACATTCCCGCAGCACGGCCTCGAACCCCTGTTTGTCCACCGCTGCGGACATTGTGGGATGCGTGTCGATGTACCCGATTTTGACGGACTGGAATTCCCGTATGAGGAATTCGTCGCGAAACTCGATCAGCGTAATGGGTTTCGCAAAGGCAGGCTCGCAAAACAGGAAGATTTGAGCCAGTAAGAGCAGGCGAAACATCATTGGTCCATCTCGGTGCAATGTGGGACGAGTATTCGGCTCGCAATCACGCATCAAATGGACAGTTCAGGTCAAGGAGTTGTCACATATGTCCCACGTCCACCGTCCCCGCCGATCCTGCCTCTACATGCCCGGCGCCAATGAGCGCGCCCTGGAAAAGGCGAAGACGCTGCCCGCCGATACGGTCATCATGGATCTGGAAGACGCCGTGGCACCAGAGGCCAAGGAAACCGCGCGTGACACAATCCGGGCCGCAGTGAGCGCAGGGGGCTATGGCCACCGTGAAATCGTGGTCCGGATGAACGGGCTGGATACCGAATGGGGCCAGGCGGATTTGAAGATGGCCGTGGAAGCCGGAGCACATGCCCTGCTTGCGCCCAAAGTGATTGATGGCAGCGACATTGATCGTCTCGACGACGCGATGAGTCGCGCCGGCGCCCCGGCCGAGATGGGACTGTGGGTGATGATCGAGATGCCCAAGGCGATCCTGAACATCCAGGATATTGCCGAAGCCGTTGGCCGCACCCGCATGACGACGTTTGTGATGGGGACAAACGACCTTGCCAAGGAATACCGGGCCCGGATGACGCCGGACCGGCTGGCTTTCCAGACTGCTCTGGGCATGAGCATGGCTGCGGCGCGCGCCTACAACATCGTCGCGATTGATGGCGTCTACAATGACATCAAGAATGAGCAGGGCCTGATCGACGAGTGCGAGCAGGGACGGGACCTCGGCTTTGACGGTAAGACGCTGATCCATCCGTCACAGCTCGATACGGCCAATCGCGTCTTCGCGCCGAGTCCGCATGATGTGGAACATGCGCAGGCCGTGATCGAGGCGTTCGCCGACCCGGAAAACGCCGGCAAGGGCGTGCTGAAGGTGAACGGCAAGATGACCGAATTGCTCCATCTGGACGAAGCCCGCCGGACCGTCGCCATGGATGAAGCAATCCGCGCTTTTGAGAGCTGATCCCCAATGCTCTCGGGCATTCGCATGGTAAACCGACACATTCAGGAATACGCATGACCTACACACTTCTTCACCATTCCGGCTGCAGCACGTCGCGCAAGGGGCTCGCCCTGTTGCAGGAGAACCGCATCGAGCCGGAGGTCCGGAAATACATGAATGCCTCTGAACAGCTCAGCCTGGATGAGTTGAAGGACATCGCGAAAAAGATGGGGGCCAGTTCGCCGCGTGAGTTCCTGCGGGAGAAGAACGCGGCAGAGTTTGGCATCGATGCGTCTTCGACAGATGACGAGATCTTCCAGGCGATGGCCGCCAATCCAAAGATCATCCAGCGCCCCATCGGCATCGTCGGCAAGAAGGCCGTGCTCGGCCGTCCGATCGAGAAACTGCTCAAGCTGAAATAGCATTACACAGCTGATATTGCGGGAAGATCGATGAAATTTCATCGATCTCCCACGCGAAGATTCAATATCTGCATGGCAAGACAGGCGGCATGATCCTGTTCATGACCCTTGCGGCGCTGTTGATCGCCTTTTCCGTATTCTGCACCTTTGGTGTGTCCTACATGCTGGCCGGTCCCCGCATGCTGGAAGACTTTGCGGACAATCGTGAACAGCAAATGATGGCCGGCCTGCTTGGGACCGCTATCATTGCGCTCTTCCTGCTGCCCTTCGTCTCACCCGCCTTGATTTCCTCGCCTACTGGCGGTCAGGTGCTGGCTGATCTGTATATGGGGCAAATCCAGGCCTGACGCCGGGAAGTCTTGCCCCTTTTCCACTTGAGGGGCGCATGACCAGCACATCGAAATCCAATCCCGGCCATTTCTTCGAAGATTTTTTCGTGGGCATGCCCCTCGTGCATGCGACGCCCCAGACGCTGACTGAAGGCGATATCGCCCTCTATCGGGCGCTGACGGGCGGCCGGTTTGTCCAGTATTCCTCATCTGAATTCGCGAAGTCGGCCGGCTATCCGGGTCTCACGATTGATCCGCTGCACGCTTTCCATGTCGTGTTCGGCAAGTCCGTGCCGGATGTGTCCTTGAACGCGGTGGCCAACCTTGGCTATGCCGATGGCCGCTTCTCCCAACCCGTCCTGCCGGGCGATACGCTGAACACCGTTTCCGAAGTGATTGGTGTGAAAGAGAATTCGAATGGCAGGACCGGCGTCGTCTGGGTACGCACACGTGGCAGCAACCAGCGCGGCGAAGAGGTCATGTCCTTTGTGCGCTGGGTCATGGTCAACAAGCGGGAGGCCAGCGCGCCGGCGCCGGACGTGGTGATCCCCGACCTGCCGAAGAGTGTGCCCGGGGCCGAATTGTCCGGGTTTGCCTCCATGGAGACTTGGGACACATCCCTCGCCGGCAGCGAATACATGTTCGAAGATTATGCAGTGGGCGAGAAGATCAATCATGTCGATGGCATGACCGTGGAAGAGGCCGAGCACCAGATTGCGACACGCCTCTACCAGAACACCGCCAAGGTCCATTTCGATGCGCATGGCCAGAAATCGAGCCGGTTCGGCAAGCGCCTGATCTATGGCGGCGTGGTGATATCCATTGCGCGGTCACTGTCCTTTAACGGCCTCGCCAATGCAGGGCACATGCTGGCCATCAATGCCGGCAGCCATGTCAGCCCGCTGTTTGCGGGTGACACGATCTATGCGTGGAGCGAAGTGCTGGAGACGGCGGAACTGTCCGACAAGGTTGGCGCGCTACGCCTGCGCCTCGTGGCGGTGAAGGACCAGGACCCCGGTGCCTTCGCCTACAAGGGCGAAGATGAAAAGTATGCCGACGGCGTTCTGCTCGACTTCGACTATTGGGCCGCTATTCCGCGCAAGCGTTAGGTTACGGCGTCTCTGGCGGTTTCTGCTCGGCCCATAGCAGAAGTGCATCGAGCGCCGGGCAGAGCTGTTCACCCCAGTCGGTGAGGCCATATTCCACTTTCGGCGGCACCTGGTGATGGACAATGCGGCGTATGACACCGTCGGCTTCCAGCTTGCGCAGCTGCTGGATCAGCATCTTTTGGGAAATGGCCGGAATGGCGCGCTCAAGATCCGAAAACCGCATCAGGCGTTCGCCGAAGAGATGAAACAGGATGATCATTTTCCACCGGCCTTCCAGTATCTGAAAAGCGGCTTCCACGTCATGCGCGGCCGTTTGCGGTGTGTACTCAGGGCGCATACTTTTAGGTAAGTACCCTACTTTTTTGTCCGTACTTGTCATTTGTTCTGGTTAGATCGATATCGGCATTCCCGCAAGACAGTCCATTCCGGGCTACTATCAGGAGGTGCCTATGGCTATCGAACTTCCCCAACCGATCCGTCGTTATTTCGAGACTGAGTCGTCAAACGGTACTGCCGGGATGGCAGACTTGTTTGCCACAGACGCAGTCGTGATTGACGAAAGCAGGACCCATAAAGGTCTCGCGGCCATTCAGGCGTGGAAGCAGGAAGCCAAGGCGGCAACGTCCTATCAGGTGACCCCGCTGGAAGCCGAGCAGGACGGCCAGCGATATGTCGTGACTGGAAACGTCGAAGGCAGCTTTCCCGGAAGCCCTGTGCAGTTGCGCTATTTCTTCACGCTTGCCGATGACCGTATCGCGTCACTTGAGATCCGGCCATGAGTTGGGATCTGGGTCTGACTGGTCGTCGTGTCCTGGTCACGGGTGGGACAAAAGGGGTAGGCCGCGCGGTTGTGGATTCATTCGCAGAGCAGGGCGCCAACATCCTGACAACCGCGCGCAGCCAACCACAAGAATTGCCGGTGGGCGTGCAGTTCGTAGCGGCTGATCTGAACACGGCTCAAGGATGCGCGCAGCTTGCCCACGAGGTGATTGCGCTCCTGGGCGGCGTTGACGTCATTGTGCATGTGGTTGGCGGATCGGACGCACCGTCCGGCGGGTTTGCGGTATTGGACGATGTAACATGGCAGCACGAGCTGGACCGCAATCTAATGCCGGCGGTGCGGCTGGACCGTGCGCTTCTGCCGGGGATGATCGCACAGGGGTCTGGTACAATCATTCACATTAGTTCGATCCAGCGCCTGATGCCTTTGCCGGACGCAACGACCGCTTACGCCTCCGCCAAGGCGGCATTGTCTGCCTACAGCAAGAGCCTGTCCAAGGAAGTCGGGCCGAAGGGAGTTCGCGTTATGCGGGTTTCGCCGGGCTGGATAGAGACGGAAGCTGCGGTTGATCTGGTCAATCGGATCGCCCGCGCAGATGGCAGCAATTATGCGGAAGCCGAAGGCAAGCTCATGCAGTCGCTGGGCGGGATACCTCTCGGGCGACCGTCGAAACCGGAGGAAGTCGCTGACCTGGTAATCTTCCTGTCCTCCTCACGTGCCGGCGCGATCACTGGCGCGGAATACATTATTGATGGAGGAACAGTTCCGACGGTCTGAAGCGAGCGCTTTCGGCAGGCAAGGTCAGCACCTATATAAGCCCGCATGAGCGGATATGGGCCATTTGACGATTTCACCCTGTTCGCCATCGCGATCGCGGTGGTGTTGTCGGCAATTGTCAGCCTGATTGGCACGTCGGCGCGCAAGCGCAATGTGGCGCTGGGCGAAGCCACCGTCGGTGATCTTGCAGAGATGACCGGCATCCGTGATCCCAAGAAGCTGCAGGAAGCCTTCGGCCCGCCCGATATGGGGCGTATCTGGCGAACCGTCACGCTCTTTGACGTAAGGCGACACAGGCAGCCCGAGGGGTGGCTGATGTCGAGTGACATGGTCGACTATGCCTGTCTTGGCGCTGTGGCCCTTGCTATTTTTGTTTCACATCCTCTCGTCGGCGGCGCGTTGATCACGGCCCTGGTGATTCAGGTGGCGGGATGGATCGTGTCCTTCGGGCTTCCCAAGTGACACGCCAGGTAATGGGCCGGGCAACAGACGAAGTTCCGCTTTTCTGGACGCGGGAAACCATCTAAGGGCAAGCGAATGAAAGTCTGGAAAATGAATGGGGCCGGCAACGCGTTTGCCATTTTTGATGCCCGGTCGACCTCGTTCGTGCCGAGCACCGAGCAGGTGCGCCAGATTGCCGAGGATTTGAAAGCCGACCAGATCATAGCGCTTGAGCGTGACGTGGCGCGGGATGTGTTCATGCGCATCTGGAACGCCGATGGCAGCGAAGTGTCCGCGTGCGGGAACGCGTCGCGCTGTGTCGGCAAGCTGTTACTGGCCGAAACCGGCAAGGTCCAGGTCTCGATTCAGACCGAGGCAGATGTGCTGAAGGCGTTCGCCGCCGAAGATGGCCAGATCACCGTGGATATGGGCTCGCCCCTGATGGGATGGGAGGACATTCCGCTTTCCGAGAAAATGGACGTCCGCGGCGTTGATGTGAAAGTCGGACCGATCGACAATCCCTGGCTCTCCCGTCCGGCAGTGGTCTCGATGGGCAATCCGCACGCCGTGTTTTTCGTGAAGAATATCGACGATTACGACATTCCGGCCATCGGGCCGCTCGTTGAATGGCACCCGACCTTTCCTGAAGGGGTGAATGTCGGGTTCGCGCAGGTCATTGACCGGCAGAACATTCGCCTTCGCGTCTGGGAGCGCGGGGCAGGCCTGACCAAGGCGTGTGGCACCGGCGCGTGCGCGGCGCTCGTGTGCGCAGCACGGGCGAAGCTCACCGACCGCCGCGCCAACCTCATTCTCGATGGCGGCACGCTCATCATCGACTGGCAGGAATCCGATGACCGGGTCTACATGACCGGGCCGGTCGAACTGGAATTCGAGACCGAGATCTGAACCGGGCAAAGGGTTCATCCTGCACAGATCCCTTGATTTGCTGGGCTGGCGGCGCGATGTCCGCTGCAACACATCGCGATGACTGAGACCAAATCCCCTTCCAGCCCGCAGCTGATCACGCTCGGATGCCGCCTCAACACCTATGAATCCGAGGTGATGCGGGGCCATGCCACCGATGCTGGCCTGAATGATGCGGTGATCATCAATACGTGCGCGGTCACGTCCGAGGCCGTCCGCAGTGCGCGCCAGACCATTCGCCGGGCGGCTAAAGACAATCCGGGCGCGCCGATCCTCGTGACGGGTTGTGCGGCGCAGATCGATCCGGACATGTTCGCAAAGATGCCGGAAGTCACGCGCGTCATCGGCAATCATGAAAAGATGCAGGCGGAAACCTGGCGGCCAGCCGAATTGCTGGGCGGGCACGAAAAGGTCCGCGTGAATGACATCATGTCAGTGCGGGAAACCGCTGCACACCTGATTGATGGCATGGAAGGTCGAGCCCGCGCTTATGTCCAGGTCCAGAATGGATGTGACCATCGCTGCACTTTCTGCATCATTCCGTATGGCCGCGGCAATTCCCGATCTGTGCCGGCAGGGGAGGTGGTCAGTCAGGTCCGGCGGCTCGTCGAGACCGGCCATTATGAAGTTGTCCTGACGGGCGTGGACCTCACAAGCTGGGGCGCTGACCTGCCGGGCGCGCCGCAACTCGGCAATCTGGTCCAGCGCATCCTGAAACTGGTGCCGAAGTTGAAACAGCTGCGCATTTCCTCCATCGACGCCATCGAGATAGATGATGCCTTGATGGAGACGATGGCCGAGGCGCGCCTCGCGCCCTTCATGCATCTTTCCCTTCAGCACGGAGACGATTTGATCCTGAAGCGCATGAAGCGGCGGCATTCGCGCGCCGACGCCATTGCGCTGACAGACCGTCTCCGCGCGGTTCGACCCGATATTGCCCTTGGCGCGGATATCATTGCCGGTTTTCCGACCGAGACCGAAGCCCATTTCGAGAATTCGGCCCGGCTCGTGGAAGACTGCGGCTTGTCCTTCCTGCACGTCTTTCCGTATTCGCCGCGTCCCGGCACCCCGGCTGCCCGCATGCCGCAACTCAATAAGGCCGTGGTGAAAGCGCGCGCCGCGCGTCTGAGAGACGTCGGGGCGGCGGCTTTGGAGCGGCATCTCAGGAAATATGACGGCCAGACCGTTGAAGCGCTGGTCGAGCGCGGGAACTCCGCGCGTCTGCCGGACTTCACGCCGGTGCAGTTCGAGAGTGATCCGGGCGATGCTGGACGCCCGGTGCGCGCCCGTATAGTCCGGCAGGATGGAAAACAGCTGATCGGAGCGCTGACCGCATGATCCTTTGGTTCGGAAAAAAGAAAAAAGAAGAAGAGCTGAAAAAGGCTGGCGCAGCAATGGAATCGCCGGAGCTGTCTGCGGATGAGCTGGCGGCCCAGGAAGCTGAAGCTGCGCGCAAGATTGCCGAACAGGAAGAGATTGAGCGCAAGGTCGCTGAAGCCAACAAGGCCTGGGAAGAGCGACAGGCGCGCGAGGCCGAGGCAGCCGCAGCAGAGGCGAAGCGCCTCGACGAGGAGGCCCGCAAGGCAGAAGAGGCGCGCGCCGCCGCGCAAGCCCGCGCTGACGATGCCGAGGCTGCGCGTCTCGCCGAAGAAGCTGATCGCGCGCGCAAGGCCAAAGAAGAACGCGAAGCGGCGCAGGCCAAGGCGGCTGCAGAACTCAAATTGCTCGAAGACCGGCGCGAGGGCGAGCGCTTGCGAGCTGAACGCGAAGCGGCGGCACGTGCGGCCATGGAAGCCGAAGCGAACGATCCGGGCTTTGTCGCGAAACTCGGGTCTGGCCTGTCTCGGTCATCTGCGCGGCTGACGTCCGGCTTGGCTGTATTCGGCCGCCGCAAGCTTGATGATGAGACGCTTGAGGAGCTGGAAGACCTTCTGATCACGTCCGACCTCGGCGCCAAGGTTGCGATGCGGGTGACGGGCAATCTCGCCAAGGAACGGTTCGACAAGGAAATCAGCGAAGACGAAATCCGACAGGCGCTGGCGGATGAAATCACCGACGTTCTGAAGCCTCGCGAAAAGATCGTGGACTTCTCCGTAGGCCCGCGTCCGCGCATTGTTCTGTTCGTCGGGGTTAACGGCTCCGGCAAGACGACGACAATCGGCAAGATTGCTTCCAAGCTGACAGAGCAGGGGGCGAAAGCGCTGCTCGTGGCCGGCGATACATTCCGGGCGGCGGCGATTGAGCAACTTACGGTCTGGGGCGAGCGGGCCGGTATACCGGTCATGTCAAAGCCTACGGGTGCCGATGCGGCAGGCCTTGTTTACGAGGCGATGGAACAGGCGAAGGCGGACGATCTCGATCTGGTGCTGGTAGACACGGCTGGACGCCTGCAGAACAAGGCTGAATTGATGGCCGAGCTTGAAAAAGTCGTCCGTGTCGTGCGCAAGCTGGACCCGACGGCACCACATGATGTTATTCTCGTTCTGGACGCTACCGTTGGCCAGAACGCGCTGTCACAGGTCGAGGCGTTCCGAAACACGGCCGGAGTGACGGGCCTCGTGATGACCAAACTCGACGGCACGGCCAAGGGCGGTGTGCTGGTGGCCATCGCCGAGGCGTATGATTTGCCAATTCACTTCATCGGCATTGGCGAGAAGGCAGAAGACCTCCGCCCCTTCAGCGCGGAAGCCTTCTCGAAGGCATTAGTCGGACTTAAAGACTGACTATTCGGCGGCGATGGCTGCCGATTGGGGTTCCCTTGCCCCTCGAAGGAGGCGGCCTGGTCTTGCGCCGGTGGGATCTCCGTCTCGGTGGGTAATCTGTCCGTTGAGGATGGTCGCCGTATAGCCTGAGGCATGTTGCATCAGGCGTCGGCCGCCAGCAGGCAGGTCATAATCCACTTGAGGCAAGTGGAGTTTGAGATTAGCCAGATCGATCACGTTCAGATCAGCACGATAGCCGGGCGCGATCAGGCCGCGATCATTCAGGCCAATCCATTGGGCGGTCGCGCGGGCCTGACGGTGCACGATGTGCTCAATGGGAATGCGTGGCCCCCGTGTTCGGTCGCGGACCCAATGGGTCAGCATCGTGGTGGTAAAAGATCCATCACAGATCATGCCGACATGCGCGCCGCCATCCGACAGGCCGGGCAGCGTCGCCGGGCTGAGCATCATCTCATAGGACGGATCGAGCGAGCCGCCGGAATAGTTCAGGAAGGGCAGGTAGAGCATGCCGTGGCCGTCGCGCTCCAGCATCAGGTCGAGGGCGGCTTCTTCTGGTGATACACCGCGGCGGGCCGCAATGGCTTCCAGGGTACGGTCGGGGGTGGGCTCGTAATTCACCGGGTCGTCGAGCTGGAAGATTTTGCCAAAGCTGCGCAGCATGACTTTCAGGAACGGATTATCTGTGTCCGGCGCGTCGGCCAGCAATCGTTTGCGGAAATCCTCTGTGCGAAGCCGCTTGATGCGTTCGTCAAAAGGCAGGCCAGCGATTTCCCGGTAAACCGGATACGCGCTGAACGGATTCAGCGTCAGTTCGAACCCCAGCAGAACCCCCACAGGACGCGGCGCGACCTGTGCACGCATCGGCAGGCCGTCCTCGACGGCTTGTTCGATGGCGCCCAGCAGGCGCCGCCAGCCATCCGGGGCAACATCTGCCTGAGCCAGAGAGACTGACAAGGGGCGCCTGCTTGCTTCGACAATCCGGCGCAGCATGGCGGCCTCCTTCTCGGGATCGTCAAAATCGGACACGAATTGCAGGACACCGCGCCCGGCGTCTGCCACGCCCTGAGCGATGCCGGTCAGTTCCGATTCACTGGCGGTGAGAGTAGGCGTCGGCTGACCATCGCTTGTGCGATGGTTAAGTGTGCGGGAGGTCGAAAACCCGATGGCGCCTGCAAGGATCGCCTCGGTTGCCAGGGCTCGCATCTGGCGAATGTCCTCCTCCGTAGCAGGCTCCCGGTTGGCGCCGCGCTCTCCCATGACATAGACGCGCAGCGCGGCGTGGGGCAGCTGGGCGCAGATGTCAGCATCAAATTGTCCATTTGAGAGGCTGTCGAGATAATCGGGAAAGCTCTCCCAATTCCAGGGAAGGCCTTCGGCGAGGACGGGGAAGGGGATATCCTCCACGCCTTCCATCAGACGGATTAGCCGATCATGGTCTTCCGGCTTGCAGGGTGCGAAGCCGACGCCGCAATTGCCTATAACCACCGTTGTGACGCCGTGCAGGGATGACGGGCTGATCGAGCCGGTCCAGGTCGCCTGGCCATCATAATGCGTATGAATGTCCACAAAGCCGGGCGTCACGATTTGTCCGCGGGCGTCGATTTCTTCAATGCCCCGGCCCGCGACGTTGCCAATTTCCGTGATCATCCCATTCGAAACAGCGACATCACCCTCGAAGCTTTCGCCGCCTGTGCCGTCTATGATCGTTCCGCCGCGCAAGACCAGATCGTGCGTCATGATGGGTTTCCTCCGGAGTTTCTTGTTTGAGGCGAGTCAGACCCTCAACCGGGCAAGAGTCAAATCCTTCCCACGCGTCAGCGAGTCGTGCATAGGTCGCCGCGATGACGATGACGCTCCTGCCTGTGGTTCTGTGCCTTTTGTCCGCAGTAACGGTTGCTGCGACCAACATGTTCGTGAAGCGGGGCGGGGACGTGCTGACGGCGCGCATGGCCGTGGCGCTCGTGATGGGGCTCAGCGTGCTGCCCTTCGCGCCCTTTGTTCCAACGCCGCCCCGAGAGACCTGGCCGCTCATCCTTGTCTCCGTCATGGTGCATTGGGTCTACCAGTTCTGCCTTGTGCGGTCCCTGCATCGTGGAGACCTGTCACTGGTCTTTCCAGTCATGCGGGGCCTGGCGCCCCTGGCGACGGCGTGCTTTGCGCTCATTGTCCTGCAGGAGCATCTGACGGTTCTGCAAATGGCCGGGCTGGGCGTGGCCAGTTTCTCGATCATCCTCTTTGCGCTGCCGACCGGGAAAACGGCCCGCACGCGGCGGCTCGATCGGCAGGCGCTGATCTGGGCGGTGCTGACGGCGCTTGGCGTCGGCCTCTACGCGGTGGCCGACACACGTGCTGCACGGGCCATGCCCAACCCCATGACGTTTGTTGTCTGGTTGTTCCTGCTGGACTGGATCGGCGTCACGGTCGTTACACTGATCCAGCGCCGCGGGCGCATACGCACAGCTGTCGCAAAACAATGGAAGGGAGGGCTTGCCGGCGGAATCCTCGGTACATTCTCCTATGCCCTGGCAATCTATGCCTACACGCTGACTGATGCGGTGATCGTGACCGCCTTGAGAGAAACCTCAGTTGTATTTGCGGCGGTGCTCGGCGCAATTTTACTGAAGGAGGGATTCGGGTACAGACGAATATGTGCAGCCGGCCTGCTGGCGGCCGGACTCCTGTCGATGCAAATTTGTGCGTGACCTGTTTCAAAACAATACAGGCCCATTCGTGATTTGTTAGGTCGACTATAGTCTGAGAGGCGCTACAGCTTGGGACTAATCCATAAGCGGCAACAATGCGTAGAGAAGTGATGACAGAGACACAGGACACGGAAGGCTCGGCTGAGCTCAGCGATGCAACGGCCAAAGCCGGGAGCATCTGGACCGAGATCGGGCCAACGCTTGCCTTTATCGGCATCTATAATGTGATGCTGCGGTTTCCGGAAGGGGAGGGGCTCTTCACGAAAGACACCGCGCTCTACTGGGCGACGGGCGCGCTCATTATCTTCACCGCATACGTGATTATCCAGAAACTGATCCGCGGCGAGAGAATCCCGCCTTTTCTGATTGTGTCCTCCGCCCTGATCGGCGCGTTCGGAACTGCGGGGATCCTGCTTCAGTCGAAGCTTTTCCTGTTCATCAAGCCGACCATCATCAATCTGCTGTATGCGGGTGTGATCTTTGGGGGGCTCGCAGTGGGCCGGAACATCTGGAAGATGTTGTTTCACACGCTCTTCGATCTTCCGGATCACGCCTGGAGAACGTTGGCCATCCGGTGGGGGCTCTACTTTGTCGCCATGGCCGCGTGGAACGAATACCTCTGGCGCAACTTCTCCGAAGCGACCTGGGCGAACTGGAAGCTTGGGAACATTGTCATCGGGATTGTCTTCGCGCTGGCCAATACGCCGTATACGCTGAAGCACATGCGCAAGCCTGAGGCTGAAACGCCTGAAGCCTAGCGCGTCAGGTGTTCGGTGCCGGGCGGATTGGAAAAGGGCGGGAAGCCGGCCTTGTGGCGAACGCTCGCAAAATGGGTCAGCGCCCACACGACCGTCGGGAAGGCAAGATTCGCCCACGGTATGTCCTTCCAGTCAAACAGGCCGACTTCCTCGCTCTCCGGACCGGCTGAAATATCCGACACAAGCTCTGCCCGGAACATGACATGGACCTGTGCAATGCGGGGAACTGAATAGATTGCGAGTACCTGACCGATGCGGATTTCGGCATTTGCCTCTTCCTGCGCCTCGCGCCGAGCCGCTTCTTCGACCGTCTCCCCTTCCTCCATGAACCCTGCGGGAAGGGTCCAGAATCCTTTACGCGGATCAATCGCGCGCTTGCAAAGCAGGATTTTGTCACCTTTTGTCGCAACCGTAGCTGCAATAATTTTCGGATTTATGTAGTCTACGAACTGGCAATGTGAGCAAACACGGCGTATTCGGTCGTCGCCATCGGGTATTTTCAGTTTGAAATCTTGAGAAAAGAAACCATTTGATAATTCATCCGTCATCGAACCTTAAGCCTCTTGCTCGTATTTGGGTAAATGTTGATCCGCACACGGGTCCTATACTTAACAGACCACTAACCGGATTATCCATCGCGCCCAACGCCTAAATGAACACAGAAAGATACACTTCATCATGACTTACAATCTCAAAACTTCGCCGAGCCACCTGCTGCACCGTGCCCAGCAACTCGCGGCCAATGAATCCGCTTCCGCGCTCACCTCTGCCGGCATCACGCTGCGTCAGTTCTCTGTCCTGGCCGCTCTGTCCGGCAATGATGGCGTGAGCCAGTCTGACTTGGTCAACGCAACCGGCATCGACCGCTCGACGCTCGCTGACATGGTCGCCCGTATGGAGAAGGCCGGCCTGATCAAGCGCGTTGCCTCCAAGACGGACAAGCGCGCCAAGGTCGTTTCGCTGATGTCCAAAGGCAAGAAAGCTTACGAGAAAGCTCTTCCGGCTGTCGAAAAGGCTGACGCTGCCATTTTCGAAGCCCTGCCGAAAACCAAGCAGGCTGCGCTCGTGTCCGGCCTGAAGGACATGGTTGCTGAAGCTGACAAGGTCGAAGCGCCTGCTCCGAAGCCAGCTGCTCCGGCTCCTGCCGCCAAAGCCGCTGCCAAGCCGGCCGTCAAGAAAGCTCCGGCCCGCAAGCCGGCTGCGAAAAAACCAGCTGCCAAGAAAGCTCCGGCTGCCAAAGCAGCACCGAAGCCAGCTGTGAAGAAGGCCCCGGCCAAGAAAGCTGCGCCTAAAGCCAAAGCCAAGGCGGCCCCTAAGGCCAAAGCGGCTACGACAACCAAGCCTGCGAAGAAGGCTCCAGCCCGCAAGGCTCGCAAGTCGACGAAAAAGTAAGGTTCCGGAGACGGATCTAATTCGGCGGGGCGCTTTTCAGCGCCTCGCCTATTTTTTTGACCGAATTTTCGTTCAGGGGGCCCTGAACATGGTCAATGATCTCACCGTCAGCTGAGATAACGAATGTTTCCGGCACACCGGTCAGGCCGAAATCGAGCCCTCCCTGACCGTCCGGATCGAGTGCGATCCGCGTATACGGATTGCCAAGCCGGTCGAGGAAGGCGAGGCCATCCTCCAGCTTGTCCTTGTAGAGGACGCCAAAGACCTGCCCAGGATGGGCGGCTGACAGCTCTGAAATATATTTGTGTTCCGCCTCACAGGGCGCACACCAGCTGGCGAACAGGTTCACGGCAATGGCCCCGCCGGTTGGCGAGGGCGCGAAGGTGAGGGGTTCGGAATCGAGGGTCGGGAATGCCGTATCAGGCGCGCTGCGCAAATTGCGCCTGAAATCGCCCTTTTCGGGATTGATCAATTGGCCGGCGGCAATGGCTCCGAATACGACGAGGACGCCGACCGGGACAATCGCGAGCCACCGCTTCATCCGCGCTTCTGGTCCCGGATGCGGGCTTCGATGCGGATAAGTTGAGTTTTCGCGGCGCGGGCCTTCATCATGACGGACACCATTGCGGCACCGATCAGTAATAGGCCGACCGAATAGCTCGCCCAGATGAATGCGGCATTGGAATCAAAGTCTGGCAGCATGGATCAGTCTCCTGTCATCAGGCGAGCCCGAATCTGGGCTGCGCGTCTAGTCCATATTTCGGCCCGCATCAGCGTCATGACAAGGGCGGCAAACAGTAGCGAGTGGCCCAGAGAGCTGATCAGCAATGGCCAGAGATAGACGGCGGCCATCTTCGGACCCTCCGCCGTGATGACGCTGGCGTCCTGATGCAGGGAAGTGAAGAGGTCCACGGAGAATTTGATCAGCGGCACATTCAATGCTCCCACCATGGCGAGGATCGCACCCGCCCGGGCGGCCTTCTGGCGCGTATCCATTGCGGCGCGCAGGGCCATATAGCCTAGGAACAGGAAGAACATGAACAGGACCGACATCATCCTGGCGTCATCCCATTGCCACCAAGTGCCCCAGGTCGGTTTGCCCCAGATCGCGCCCGTGACAAGGCAGAGCGCTGTCCATGTTGCGCCCAGCGGCGCAATCGCCTTGGCGGCAATGTCTGCGACTTCATGGCGCCAGATGAACCAGACGAAACTCATCACGGCCATACCGAGATAGCTGGCCATCGCAAGCCATGCGGCCGGGACGTGAATGAACATGACCCGCATGATGTCGCCGCCCTGATAGTCATCCTTCGGGACCATCCAGAGGCCTTGCCAGAACCCCCATGCAATCAACAGGGCTGCGGCCGCATAGAACAGGGGCGCGAGCCAGCTGGACAGCATAAGGAAACGGTGCGGATTGGCGAACCAGGAAAACATCGCGTTCGGAATACCCTTCCCTCAGTCTGCCGCCAAGCGCAGGGCTGCACCCATGGCAAATGGTGCGACAGCCAACGCAAACAGCGTAGAGGCGGCGAGAAATAATGGGGCGGCGGCGCTGCTTGGGCCGTCTCCCATGGCGAGGGCGCCAAAGATGGCAGTTGGAACGTAGAGGGGCAGGGCGATGAGGCTGATCAACAGTCCGCCCCGGCGTACGGTCGCAGCAAGCGCGGCGCCGACACCGCCCCAGAAATAGAAGGCGAGCCCGCCGATCGCATAGTACAGCATGTTTTCAACCAATGCGCCGCCAATCTGTGCCTGGAACATCAGGAGCAGCAGGGGAGAGAGCAGGGCGAGGGGCAGGCCAGCGGTCAGCCAATGCGCGAATGTCTTTGCTGCGGCTATGGACGCGGCGGGGGCGCTGGTCTGTAACCAGAGATCCAGCGAGCCATCTTCGGCGTCCGCCTGAAAGATGCGTTCCAGTGTCACGAGGCTGGAAAGCGCCAGCGAAACCCACAGGATCCCGGGACCAATCGCGCGCAGAGTTTCCGGGTCAGTTCCGACGCCCAGTGGCACGAGAACAGCCGCCCCTGCGAAGAAGCCCACCGGCAGCAGCGCGCCGGCGCCGCCCGCCCAGGCTTCGCCCAGCGCTTGCTGGAACGCGGAAAGGATTGGCGCGGGGCTCAAATATCCACCTGCATATCAATTTCAAACTCAGGCTCGCCATGGAGGGCAGCAATAAGTCCTCCGCCTTGGGTGCGGTGAGCGGAGATCATGTCCAGCAAGAGGGCCTTTCCGTCCGCATCAAGGGCAGTCAGCGGTTCATCCAGCAGCCAGACCGGGCGGTTTTCCAAATGCAGGCGGGCGAGGGCGGTCCGGCGGCGCTGGCCGGCCGATAGATGCTTGGCGGGCACATCTGACGGACGCGAAAGCCCCATTTTGTCCAGGAGAGGTTCAATTTCTGTTTGAGGCTCTCCCCATGCGCGTGCCCAGAGGGTCAAATGCTCCCGCGGTGTTTCATGCGGTTTCAATCCGTCCCGATGCGCTACCCAATGATGCGGCGCGTTGCGGTCAATCATTCCTGTCTCGGCCTGTGTCAGACCTGCGAGAATACGCAGAAGGGTCGTCTTGCCGGCGCCATTAGGTCCGCGCAGGACAATCGCTTCGCCTGGCGCCAAGGACAGTGACACCCCCCGGAACAGGAGGCGTTCGCCGCGGATCATGCCAATATCGGCTGCGGAAAGAAGTGAACCGGCGCTCATATGTCCCGTTTAGACCCTTTGTCCCAATTGCCTCAATCCATTAGGGCCTATATGAGACAGGCCAGCGCGGCGGCTCATCGCCGCAGATCGATAATTCCAGACGCGAGGTTCCCTCTCCATGCCGTCCCTCGACAGCTTCAAGTCAAAACGCACACTCACCGTCGGTAGCAAGACCTACACGTATTTCTCGCTGTCCGCAGCCGCAGAAAACGGTCTTGGCGACGTCTCCCGCCTGCCTGCGTCTCTCAAGGTCCTGCTTGAGAACATGCTGCGCCACGAAGACGGCAAGACCGTCACCAAGGAAGACATTCTCGCCTTCAAATCCTGGCTTGAGAACAAGGGCGGTGTCAGCCACGAGATCGCCTATCGCCCGGCCCGCGTGCTGATGCAGGACTTCACCGGCGTTCCGGCCGTGGTCGACCTCGCCGCGATGCGCGATGCTGCGCAGAAGCTCGGCGCGGCGGCAGACGCGATCAACCCGCAGGTTCCGGTCGACCTCGTCATTGACCACTCGGTCATGGTCGACAGCTTTGGCGGCGAAAACAGCTTCGAGAAGAACGTCGAGATCGAATACAAGCGCAACCAGGAACGGTATGAGTTCCTGCGCTGGGGCTCCACGGCGTTCAAGAATTTCCGCGTTGTGCCTCCGGGCACCGGCATCTGCCACCAGGTAAACCTCGAATATCTCGGCCAGACGGTCTGGACGAAGGATGAAGACGGCGAAACCGTTGCCTATCCTGACACCTGCGTCGGCACCGACTCGCACACGACCATGATCAACGGCCTCGCCGTGCTCGGATGGGGTGTTGGCGGCATCGAAGCTGAAGCGGCCATGCTTGGCCAGCCAGTCTCCATGCTGATCCCGGAAGTCATCGGCTTCCGCCTCGACGGCAAGATGGCCGAAGGTGCGACGGCGACCGACCTCGTGCTGACGGTCGTGCAGATGCTGCGCGCCAAGGGCGTCGTCGGCAAATTCGTCGAATTCTACGGCCCGGGCCTGTCGAACCTGACCCTCGAAGATCAGGCAACGATCTCCAACATGGCGCCCGAATATGGCGCGACCTGTGGCTTCTTCCCGGTTGATGAAGACACGGTCAAATACCTCACCAATACCGGCCGTGACGCCGAGCGTGTTGCCCTCGTCGAGGCCTATGCCAAGGCGCAAGGCTATTGGCGCCCGGAACAGGTCGAGCCAATCTTCACTGATACGCTGGAACTCGACCTCGGCGCCGTCGTGCCATCGATCTCCGGACCAAAGCGTCCGCAGGACCGTGTCCTGCTATCGGAAGGCGACACCGCCTTTGCCGAGGCCATGGCGAAGGAATTCGACAAGGCGGCTGATGCTGCTGAGCCAATCGCCGTTGAAGGCAAGGACTACACCGTCACGCATGGCGATGTGTTCATCGCGGCCATCACGTCCTGTACCAACACATCCAACCCATCCGTCCTCATCGCCGCCGGCCTCGTGGCCAAGAAGGCGCGCGAACTGGGCCTCAACCGCAAGCCTTGGGTGAAGACCTCCCTCGCGCCGGGCTCGCAGGTCGTGACCGATTATCTCGACAAGGCTGGCCTGTCGGATGAGCTGGATGCCCTCGGCTTCAACCTCGTTGGCTATGGGTGCACCACCTGTATCGGTAACTCAGGCCCGCTCGAAGCGCCGCTGGCGCAGGCCATTGCCGATGGTGACCTCGTCTCCTGTTCGGTCCTGTCCGGCAACCGGAACTTCGAAGGCCGGATTGGCCCGGACATCAAGGCCAACTATCTTGCCTCGCCACCGCTGGTAGTCGCCTATGCCATCGCGGGCTCGCTGCGCGTGAACCTGACCACGGATCCGCTGGGCAAGGACAAGAATGGCAATGACGTCTTCCTGAAGGACATCTGGCCGACTTCGCACGAAATCGCAGAGATCATGGTCAAGGCTGTGACGCCGCAGATGTTTGCCGAGCGCTATTCCGACGTCTTCAAGGGCGACGAGCACTGGCAGGGCATCGAAGTGTCTGGCGGCCAGACCTATAGCTGGCCCCCAGCCTCCACCTATGTTCAGAACCCGCCTTACTTTGAAGGCATGGGCCTGGACATCGACGCGCCGAAGGATGTCGAGAATGCCCGCGTGCTGGCGTTGTTCGGCGATTCCATCACGACCGACCACATCTCACCGGCCGGTTCGATCAAGGCGTCCAGCCCGGCTGGGGTCTACCTGCAGGAACACCAGGTCTCTCCGCTGGACTTCAACTCCTACGGCTCGCGCCGGGGCAACCATGAAGTCATGATGCGCGGCACGTTCGCCAACATCCGTATCAAGAACCAGATGGTTCCGGGTGTCGAAGGCGGCGTGACGGTGCACTATCCGGACGGCGAGCAGATGCCGATCTATGATGCGGCCATGAAATACGAAGCCGAAGGCACGCCGCTTGTTGTGTTTGCTGGCGATCTTTACGGCAACGGCTCCTCACGTGACTGGGCGGCCAAGGGTACGGTCCTGCTCGGCGTTCGCGCTGTGATCGCTGGCAGCTTTGAGCGGATCCACCGTTCGAACCTGATCGGCATGGGCGTCCTGCCGCTGGAATTCGCAGACGGTGAAAGCGCCGCATCGCTCGGCCTGACCGGCAAGGAGCAGGTAACTATCAAGGGCATCGAATCCATCAAGCCGCGCCAGACCCTCGAAGTGGCTATCACGCGCGAAGATGGCACGAGCTTCACCGCCAATACGACGGTTCGCATCGATACCGAGAACGAGCTGGATTATTATCGCAATGGCGGCATCCTGCACTATGTGCTGCGCAACCTTGCCCGCGCTGCGGCCTGATCTGCCGCGCGACGCCTGACAAGAAAGCCCCTGCAGCATGCTGTGGGGGCTTTTTTACAGCCCTCACATCCCTGTGACTGTCACGGAAATGGAGTTGGCCCTATAAACAGGGACTGAGATGACACGAATTCTGTTTTCCTTCCTGATCGCCGTAGGCGTCATGGCGCCTCCTGCATTGGCCGAAGGGCCCGTGCTGGTAGAGCTGTTTGCATCGCAGAATTGCCGGGCTTGCCCCAAGGCGCACCGCACGTTGAAAGCCGTCGATGCCGAGCGGGACGATCTGCTCGTGCTGACCTGGTCGGTCGATTACTGGGATTATCTTGGCGACAAGGACCCGATGGCGCTGACCGAGTCCAAGGAACGCCAGCGCGGCTACACGGATCGCTTCCGCCTGCGGGGCCCCTACACACCGCAGACTGTCTACAATGGTCAGGAGCAATGCGCTGGCAACAAGCGTCACTATGTCGAACGCGCGCTTGAGAGGATTCACGGGCAGCCGGAGTTTGATGTGAAACTGGTTCGCACCGGCGACAAGATTCGCCTGTCGGGCCGCGTACCGGACCTCGCCGATATCTGGCTGGTCAATTATCTGTCTGGCGATGCCAATACGACCGACATGCTTCATCCGGTCACGCATGTCTCCGCGCTCGGGCCGTGGCTTGGGAATCCGGTCGAACTCAGCGTCCCCGATTGCGAGGCCGGCTGCTCGATCATTGTCCAGGAAGCGGGCTTCGGCCCTGTTCTGGAAACGATGGTGATTCAGCCCTGATCAGGGCTGGGCCGGTTGGCCTGATTCAAACACCATGACCGGCGGCCGCACAATGGCGGAGACGCGCGGCGTAAACTCGTTCCAGTCATATTCTGCCAGTTCGAACGCCCAGCCTTCGGCCTTGTCATTGATCGTGCTGCCGCGATGGGCGCCTTCGCCCGCCTCAATAGCCCGTATGGTGACGAAATAGCCATCGGGTTCGCGGAATGCCCGCACCTCGACTTCCAATCCGTCATGCGTCTCCGTGATGTGGCGCGCCACGGGCTGCGTCTGGAGTTTGCTGGAGGGTTTCACGCCAATCGGGGCGAAGCGAGTCAGGGCCAGCGCAGGCGTTGAAGCGGCCAGACGGCTGACCAGCCGGAAATCCTGGAAGGGCGGACCGGGTACGAAGCTGCGGTCACTCGATCCGACAGAGCGCTGAAGATAGAGGCTTTCGCCCATGGAATCGAAAATGCGCACGGCGGAAATCGCATCGGAGTTGATGTCCAGAATGTCGAAATCCAGCCAGGCATCATGATTGTAGAAGGGGGGCAGCTCGCCCTTGACCTGAAAGGCCTGTTCCTGATCCGGGAGGCGGCCATAGACATGGCTGTCCTTGCGCCCGGTGATCAGGGCGGCGGTAATCTCGCCATCATCATCGACGATCTCGACCAAAGCGCCGGTGCCGCCATCGCGCGGATCCCCCAGACCGATCCGGTTCAGCTTGTCCGGATCGCGCGTGCGGCCTTCGCCCCAGCTCAGCCCTTCGAGTCCGGTCGCAAGCTCTGCAAGCCGGTCGGGGCGGATCGGATAACCCGCCTCATCGCCCATCTTCCAGCCATCCTGTGTGTTGACGAGCGTATAGGCCTCATCCGACAGGGTGACACGTATTTCGCTGGCATCAGCGCGAATGGCGGCAAAGCCCGGAATGACGGGCTGGCCGTCACGTTCGGAGGAGCGGACCGATGGACCGTCGAAACTGTAGGCAATCAGGGTCAGCACGACCAGTCCGGCCGCAATGCCGCCCATGATCTGGAGGCGGCGAGTGCGCTGCTGTGTGCGGATGTCGCTCATGCGGCTTCCTTCCGCTTCTGACGATACCAGACAAACAGGCCGATCAGACAGACCAGGAAGGGGCCGCCCCAGATATTGATGGCCTTGAGCGTGCCCTCGAGGCTGTCTATGTCGCGGCGGTAATTGCGTTCAATCTCCCGCAGCTGGGCGCGCAAATTCACAATCCGCTGGCGCAGATCGAGCAATTCAGTGCGCTCGGCCTCGGTCAGATCGGCTTCGAGATCGCCTGAGAAAAACCCGTCCGCCGCGCCTATGGCCTGCAATTCCTCGAGTCGCGCCTGGGCGGTTTGGAGATTGTCTTGGAGTGCGGCCTGCTGGCGGAAATAAATGGCCTCGGCATTCTCCCGCATACGGTCGATGCGTTCCATGCGGCGCAGGCTTGGCGCGCGGGACCGCAGCCGCGAGAGTTCCCCGCCACCTGCGAGGGCGTCGAGGGCGTTGAGGACCAGTGCGCCATTGTCCGCCACGACGATCTGTTCGTTCGGGATGATGTAGAATTCATCCGCAATGAAATCGACGTCCGCGATGAGGACAATTTGTGCCTCGGTCTCGCTTTCCGGAATGTGGGGCAGGGCGCTGGCCGCCTCGGCGCGGGCGATCTCGGCCAGCATGGGGGCGGATGGTTCGTCAAAGGCAGGCGCGCCTTGCGGGAATGCTGTGTTCAAGTGACCTGACAGGCGCGCGGCGAGCGCCAATGGGGCCGGCTCGGTCTGGTATTGGCGCAGAACCTGCTGAGGCGTCATGTCCGTTACCGCTTCCGTGGCATCAATGAAGGACGGGCTGGGGCCAGTTGTCAGCAAGGGTGTCAGTTCTGCGCCTTCGGCGAGATCACCTGCCGTGAAGGCGCCCGGCGCGCCGAAATTGACGGTGCGGCTCAGATCGGCCGTGATCAGATCGTCCTGATTCATGTCCCCCGCTGGAATGCCAAGAAACAGCGGATGCGCGAGCTCCTCGATGCGTCCGCCGCCAGTATCGACCGGCACGGGCAGGGCACTGGCTGCATCTGCAACCGCGTCTTCGGACAGCGTAACGCCCCATGCCTCGCCAAGCGCCATCAGGGAGGAGGCTGTCTCGGCATCACTCATGTCGAACGGGCCGGTGTTCGCCACGGTCTTGGCCGCAGGGTCGACAAGAAATACCGCGCGTCCGGTGCGCAGGACGAATTGGTCGATCAGCCATTCCTGACGCGGGGAGAGGCGCGGCGGCTGGGCCACCAGCAACACATCCAGGTCTTCCGGCAAGGATTGGAACGTTTCCGCAATAGGCTCGACGTCAAAGGATTTGTGGATATCGCGAAGCAGCGTGTAGCCGCCCTCGCCGCCGGGCGCGGTCAGGCCGGGCAGGGAGGACAGGATGCCGACCCGAGGCGGGTCCGGATCATCCAGCCGGGCCACCATGCGTGTCAGATCATACTCCAGCGTTACTTCCCGTTCCGGCGCGAGGAAGGGCATGACCCGTTGGTCGTCGATGGAGTTGCGGCCGATGATGCCGAAATAGAGCGGGTCGCTGCCATTCGTGTCGACGGCCGTAATGCCGGCGGCAAGCGCCTGGTCCTCGGCGGGCGAGAAGGGGACGGGATCGATTTCCGTGACCTGGATTTTCCCGTCCGACTGGCTTTCATACACGCGCAGCAATTCCCGCACACGCGCCGCATAAGCGCGGATGGCCGGAAACTCTTGCCCGGTGCTGCGTGTGTAGACGAAGGTGATGTCGACGGGTTCTGCCACCGTCTTCAACGTCGTCTTCGTCGCGTCCGACAGCGTGTAGAGATTGTTCTCGGTAAAATCGATCCGCGCGCCGGTGAACACCTTCTGCACCAGAAGGTTTGCCGAGACGAAGATGATCCCGGTCAGCGCCGTGGCGGCGATGAGATAGTGTTTCGCCTTCATCTCAGCCCAGCCTCTGACGCGAGGCCCAGAGGCCATTGAGAATGGTCCAGAGCGTCATGAACCCGACGAAGAACAGGACAGCCCGCAATTCCAGGACGCCGCGCTGGGCGGCCTCGAAATGCGACAGGAAGGAAAATTGCGCGACAAGGTCGGCGAGGCCCGCCCCGAACAGGTTCTTGACGCCCGACAGGACGAGCGGCCAGCCGGCGGCGGTGAATACAAAGGCGACGACAACGCTGATGACGAAGGCGGTCACCTGGCTGCGTGTGAGGGCAGAAATAGCAGCGCCGATGGAAAGATATGAGCCAGCCATCAGGAGGCTGACAAAATAGGTCAGCGCTATGGCAGCATTATCCGGATTGCCAAGATAATTGACCGTGATCCACATGGGCAGGGTCAGGACCAGTCCGACGGCTGCGACGGTCCAGGCCGCGCACAGTTTCCCGAGGACCAGCCCCGGCATGCCCAGCGGAAGGGACAGCAGCAATTCGTCCGTCCCGGCACTGGTCTCATCCGCCCAGAGCCGCATGGCGAGTGCCGGTAGGAAGATCATGTAGATCCACGGATGCCAGACAAAGAAGGGGGACAAGTCCGCCGTGCCCGTATCGAAGAACCGGGCGGCCTCCCATGTGAACATGCCGATGGAGAGCAGGAACACGGCAAGGAAGACATAGGCCATCGGCGTCGCGAAATAGGCGCCGAGTTCGCGACGGAAGGTCGGCAGGAAGCTGTCGAATTGCTGGCGGAACCGGTTCATGCGGATTCGGCCTCCGCCTGGTCTGTCAGCCGGGTAAAGGCATTCTCCAACGTGCCGTCTGCGGATAGTTTCAACAGGCCTTCAGGCGTTTCGTCGGCCACGATACGGCCCCGGTCGACGACAATGGCGCGCGTGCACATGGCCGGCACTTCCGTCAGCGTATGGGTCGAGATCACGATCGCCTTGCGCGGTGCCATGCGGGCGATCAGGGCACGCACGGCGCGTTTCTGGTTGGGGTCGAGGCCGTCGGTCGGCTCGTCCAGCACCAGGACGGGGGGATCATGCAGGATTGCGCCCGCAAGGCCGACCCGGCGGCGGTAGCCCTTGGAGAGCGACCCAATTCGTTGGGAGCAGACCGTGGAAATCCGCGAATCCGCAATGGCGCGCTCGATGGCGGGCTTGCGCTCGGAGCGGGGGAGGGACCGGGCCGCTGCCATGAAGGCGAGAAATTCCGGTGGGGTCATATCGTCATAGAGGGGAGCGCCCTCGGGCAGATAGCCGAGCGCGGCCTGCGCGTCGCGGCGGGCCGAGACAATCGACTTGCCGTCAATCGTGGCATCGCCGGAATCCGGCTCCAGCACACCCGCAATCATGCGCATCGTGGTCGACTTTCCCGCCCCGTTCGGGCCGAGAAAACCGAGCACGGTTCCCTTCTCTACGGTGAAGGAGAGGCCCTGCACGGCCCGCTTTTCACCAAAGGATTTTTCCAGCTTCTGAATGTCCAGCATTCTTCGCGACAGGTCCTTTCCCGGGAGCCTCGTGATAGCGTTCTTAAGCGAGTCTGGCCAGTGGCCTAAAACAAGATCAACCCTGCTAAGCAGAGAAGCGGCGGACCTCGTCCAGCACCGCCTGCGCGGCGGCCGTCACGATCTTTCCGCCGTCTTCCACATTCGATTGCGTAGGGTCCGACCCGATGCGGCCGTCCGGGAAGTCGCGCCGATATTGCACGGCATCACCAATCTTGCCGTTCGGGGCGATTTTCGGGGTCATTTCCACATCTGTGCGGGCATGATCCGGATAGCCGTAATATGTGACCGAGACTTCTGAGGCGGTTGCGTGGCTGCCATGGCCGACCGGGTAGAGTTGGTTGCACAGCGACATGACGGATTTGAAGTCCCACCAGTCGCGGCGTTTCAGGGTCAGTCCGTGGCGATTGTCTTCGCCGCGCGGGTCAAAGCTGCGCCGCGCATGGATTTCGGAAAAGGCGGCCTCGATCGTGGCGATGTTTCCTCCATGGCCATTCAGCCAGTAGATGCGCTCAAAGCCGTGCCGCATCAGGCTTTCGGTCCAGTCCGCCATTGCAGCGATCATGGTTGAGGGGCGCAGCGTGATCGTGCCGGGAAAGCCGAGATGGTGCTGGGCACAGCCGACACTGAAGGTTGGACCGACCAGCAGGTCATCCGGCGCGAGCTTTTCAGCTTCACGGGCAATGATTTCAGGGCACAGCGCGTCCGTCCCGATGAAGCCGTTCGGCCCGTGCTGCTCCATGGAGCCGATCGGGACAACAATGGTCTTGGACGTCTCCAGCCAGGTTTCGATATCGGTCCAGTTCGAAACGGGAAGCAGCATGCGATCAGTCCTTTCGGGGCGCGACCCGCCGCGTGATGTGTCCCATCTTGCGGCCGGGGCGGGCATCTCTCTTGCCATACAGGGTCAGAGTCTCATCGGCGTTCAACTGGGCTGGGTCAACAATCCCCGCATCGCCGATCAGGTTCCGCATTTCTGCATCATAGAGGCGGCGGGTGTCGCCGAGTGGCCAGCAGCAGATAGCGCGGATATGCTGTTCGAACTGGCCTGTCTGGCACGCTTCCGGGGTCCAATGACCGGAATTGTGAACCCTTGGGGCGAACTCGTTGGCCAGAAGTGTCCCGTCCGAAAGCACAAAGAATTCAAGGGCAAGGACGCCGACATAGTCGAGGGCGCCGACCAGCTTCATGGCCTTTTCCCGGGCCTCGGTCTCGACGGCCTTGCTGAGACCGGACGGCGCGACCGACTGGGCCAGAATGCCGTCTTCATGCACGTTACGGGGTGGGGCCCAGCTCAGCGTTTCCCCCTTGCTGGAACGGGCGACAATGACTGAAATTTCACACTCGAAAGGGATGGCTGCTTCCAGCACAGCGGGGGCCTCGCCAATAGCGGACCAAGCCGCCTCGGCCTCATCGGGGTCGCGGACCCAGGCCTGACCCTTGCCATCATACCCGTCGCGCCGTGTCTTCAGCACGCCTGTCCCGCCGACCCGGTCCAGCGCGCGCGGAATATCGCTCGCGGACTCAATCACTTCATAGGGCGCGGTCGGTATGCCGATGCCATTGAGGAAGGCTTTCTCTTCGGCGCGGTCCTGCGAAATGGCGAGTGCCTTGGGGCCAGGATGCAGCGGCACGCCGCAGGCGGTAATGATATCCGTGGCTTCGACCGGAATGTTTTCGAATTCGAGTGTGACCACATCACAGGATTTGGCGAAGTCGCGCAGCGCGTCGGCGTCGAGATAGTGGGCGGTCCACGTCTTGCGCGCGGCCCGCGAGGCGGGCGAGTCCGTTTCCGGGCAAAAGATGTGGACATCAAAACCAAGCTGGTTGGCGGCGCTGGCCAGCATCCGGCCGAGCTGGCCGCCGCCCAGTATCCCGATGGTGCGACCGGGCGCGATCATCGTCATGCCTCGGGAGACTCGCCGATCTTGTCCGACTGGGCTTGGCGGAATGCATCCAGCTTGTCGGCGACGGCAGGATCCTGGAGGGCAATGATCGACGCGGCCAGCAGCCCGGCATTCGCCGCGCCGGCTTCTCCGATGGCCAAAGTGCCGACCGGAACGCCCTTGGGCATCTGTACGATGGACAGCAGGCTATCCATGCCGGACAGGGCCCGCGACTGTACCGGGACACCGAGTACGGGCAGGGGGGTCATCGAGGCGGTCATGCCAGGCAGATGCGCGGCGCCGCCGGCCCCGGCAATGATGACCTTCAGGCCCCGGCCGCGGGCAGCCTTCGCATATTCGACCAGACGCTCAGGCGTGCGATGCGCGGACACGATACGGGTCTCATGGGAGACACCCAGTTCCTCAAGGATTTCGGCGGCCAGACGCATCACCGGCCAGTCCGACTGACTGCCCATGATGATGCCGACCTTTGGGGAATCTGTGTCCGTCATGGGAAGCCTCGCGCTGGAAAGCGCGCAACATAGGTAAGCGGGTTGCCGCGTCAACTGTCCGCGTGTCCGGCGGTACGGCAGGAATGACTGTATCTCGGCGTAATATTTGCTTAACCTTCCCGCATGGCAGATGATTTCTACACTCCGAAGGCAGATGAGCGGCTGGCCCTGCTGAACGTGCTGGGCGTCGATCTCCCTGCGCTGGATTTCAGGACGCGCGCCGCCATCGAAGCGCTTTGTGATGAAGTGCTCGTGCTTCGCGAGGATGCGGACGAACTGCGTGAAGCGCTCGATGAGGCCGCATCGCTGGCAGACAATGATGCGTTGTGCCCGGTCTTCAACCGGCGGGCCTTCGAGCGCGAGATCCGCCGCGAAATTGCCCTTTCGGTCCGTTTTCGTACGCCCCTATCCGTCATCTATATCGACCTCGACCATTTCAAACAGGTCAATGACGTGTTCGGTCATGCGGCGGGCGATGAAGTACTGATCCGTATCGCGGAGCTGTTGCTGCGCCATACGCGCGAGACCGATATCGTGGGGCGGCTAGGCGGGGATGAATTCGGAATCGTCCTGGCGCAGGCCAATGTGGACGACAGCCGGCTGAAGGCAGAACAGCTCACGCATGAAGTCGACCAGCTGGTGGTGCGGAATGATGGCGATGATGCCCATCCGGGAGTCCGCATCGGCGCGTCCTGTGGTGTGGTCGAATGGCAGGTGGGCCAGAACGCTGAAAGCCTGTTGGCACTGGCCGACCAGGCGATGTTCGCCCAGAAAGCGCGCAGGAAAACCAGCCTGCAGGCAGATAAACAATAATTCATGCCGCCGGGCCCGATTCCGGCGGTTCGCCCCCGTGACGCCTTCGCACTCTTGTGATTAACTGTGGCCGTTAAGACACAGCCACTTAACAGCAAGAAGGAGACTGCCATGTCGCTTAAAGGCCGGATCAATGAGCTCGCCAACAAGCACCGCAAACTCGACGAAATCATCCACGAGGAACAGAAACGACCGTCGGCAGATGCCCTTCGATTAAAACGCCTTAAGCGCGAAAAACTGCAGATCAAGGAACAGCTTCACCTGCTGGAAGCGAGCTAGGGCCTTGAAACCTCGCCTTCATCTTTGTGCCCTAGCCTGAGTTTCAGCAGGCATAAGGATACAGCATGCGCGAGATTTTTGATCAGGAAAGAGCGATGACGCTTGGGGCCGTCAAACAGGCGACGGGCGTCCTCGCCATCCTGTTTCTGATAGTTGCAGTCTTTGCTGTATTGTCAGGACTCGGCCAGATCTTCACGGGTCATCTGTTTCACGGAATAGGCCGCATCGTCGGCAGCTTGGCTCTGCTCGGCTTCCTCTATCTCATGGTGCGGTTGCTGGCTGAAATTCTTGCCGCGCTGCATCGGTTGAATGACCGGCTGTCCATTGTCGGCGACGAAATCCGTACAAGGCGGAACCAGCCGATCACCGACCCTGCGACAGATACCAAGGCCTAGAGGCGATGGCACAACCAGTCACGGTCATTCTGGGGCTCGGCCGCGAGGTCGGAGACGCTGTTGCACGTCGCTTCAGCAAGTTCGGCCATCATGTCGTCGCGGCGGATCCGTCCGACGAGCGGATCGCAACAGCGCGCAATGCCGTGCCGGATGAAGTCCTGCTCCATCATGGCGAACTGCATACGCGGCTCGGCTTACGCAACGCGCTGACCGTTGCTGTCGAAGCGTTTGGCCGGGTCGACAATCTGATTGTCATTCCGGACATTGAGGCGCCGGACACTCTGGATGATTTCGTTCAGGAGAAATTCGACAAGGCAGTTGCCAAGGCAACCCGCGGCGCGGCACTGGCGCTGAAAGTGTTCTCGGAACGGATTGTCGAACAGGAAGACCTGCCGGAATCCGGGGTTGACCGCATCCGCCAGAAGGGCGCCGTCACTTTCGTGTTGTCCTATTCGGCCATGGCCACCATGCCCGGCCGCTTCACCGAGACGATCACGCAATCTGCCGTCCTTGGGGTCATCAAGGCCGGGGCCGTGGAACTTGCGGAGCAGCAGGTACGGGTGAATGGCATCATTGCCATCCGTCCGCGCGAAGAGCGTATCGAAAGTTGGACAACCCGGCGTACCCCGCTGGGACGCGCCGCAATTGCTGATGAGATCGCCGATGCGGCGCGCTACCTGTCTTCGCCAGAGGCCGCGATAGTCACCGGCGAGTTGCTGAAGCTGGACGGGGGCCGCTCCAGCCTCGCCGGTATCCTCGACTAGGCTACACTGACCAGATCGGTCAGTTCACCCGCTTCCTGACGTGTCTCGCAAACGGCTACGGTTTCGACCGTGTAGTCACGCGTGAGAATGTTCGAAACGGTGCGGTATTCCGCGCGCGCGGTATCCTTTGTCAGGGTGACAATCGTGTAGCCGCGATTGAAGGGATCGTGCCAGTGCACTTCCGTGTTCGCTTCAGCAAATTGCTCGCCAAGGTCCGGAATGCCCTGGATGTAGGCGCCCGTGCCGGGCGAGGTGATCGAGGTGCAGCCGAATTCAACGCCGCGCTTGCCACCCTGTGCATCATAGAGCGTGTTCGCCCAGGCAGTATGCGTGTCGCCGGCCAGCGTGACCAGGTTGGCGCCTGCTGACGCAGCGCCGGAATAGAGGCGTTCACGGGCGGCCGGGAAGCCGTCCCACGCATCGAGGTTGAAGGGCAGGCCGAGGGCCGAGAAGCCGACCATGGTCTGGACGAATCCATTGTCCTGCGCCGCCAGCTGTTCAGGAGTAAGCGTCTCCTGGAAATTCGGCAGTTTTGTCTTGGCCATGACAACCTGGTTGGCAAGGACCTGCCACGCTTTTCCGGCGTCGGCGGAGGCTTTCAGCTCGGTGGCGAGCCAGGCTTCCTGTTCGGAGCCCAGCATGGTGCGAGCCGGATCGTTGACGGTCTGAAGGGTCTCCGTCACACGCTGCATCATCACGTCCTGATCGGTGACGCCTGCGAGTGCATCAAACCAGCTGACATCCGGGGACCTGCCGGTCAGGCGGCTTTCCAGTGCATGGATCGTGGCAACATCACCAAAGGTGAAACTGCGCCAGACAGCAGACGTGATATCCCCTGCGGCCGGCTCACGAAGCGGCAGCCATTCGAAATAGGCCTGAATGGCGGCCTGCTTGCGATCAGACCAGTCCCCTTCGCCATTCTCGGGATTGTGGTTCTGCGCGCCGGTCCGGTAGGAATTGTTTGCACTCTCGTGATCGTCCCATGTGCAGATCCATGGCGCCAGCGCGTGGGCCGCCTGCAGGGCCGGATCGGTCTTGTACTGGGCGTGGCGCATCCGGTAGTCCGAGAGCGTGACCATCTCCGTGATCGGATCGTGCACGCGGCCCAGCTTCGTCGCGACCTCCGCGCCGTAGCCGTCCACGCCATATTCATACAGGTAATCGCCGAGGTGGAGGATGACATCGAGCTCCTCTTCCTGCGACAGGGCCTCATAGGCGTTGAAGAAACCGAACTGCCAGTTGGAGCAGGAGACCACGCCCATGCGCAGGGGTTTGTCGCCCTCGGCGGCAGTGGTTTTCAGGCGGCCTTCCGGTGACGCCACAGCGCCGGCTTCAGTCGCCACGGTGAATGTGTAGAGATAGGTCTTTCCGGGTTTCAGACCGGTGACATCGACCTTCACGCAATAGTCGCGGGACTCGCTGGCTGTGGTCGTGCCGGTGATGGGCGCGCTGGTAGGATTGTCCGGGTCGGTCACGCTGTAGGCAACTGGAACTGGGCCTGTGCCGGATTTTGGCGTGACACGGGTCCAGATGATCACCCGGTCGCTGAGCGGGTCGCCGGAAGCGACGCCATGCAGGAATTCAACTTCGCCGGCATAGGCCGCCGCTTTCGGCGCCACTTTCGTGGCGGGAGTCGCGCAAGCGGCGACGCTGAGGGTTCCTGTTGCGGCGGCGCCAAGCAGGCCGCGGCGAGTAATCTTGGTCATGGCTCTCTCCCGTGTTCCGGATCTCCCCTAATCCGGTCTGTTGACAATAGCATGACGGTTTGCCGGAAGTTCGTCTATAAGCGCGGCGATGGACCACCTGACAATCACCGCATCCGCTGACGACGCTGGCCTCCGGCTCGATACGTTTCTCGCCTCGCAGGCCGAGCAATTGTCCCGTTCGCGGGTCAAGGCTTTGATCCTGGAAGGCGCTGTCGCGCAGGATGGGGAGGCGGTGCTGGACCCACGGCGCAGTGTGGTCGCTGGCGCCAGATACCTGATCCAGTTACCGGAACCGGTCCCGGCGACGCCGGAAGCCGAGCACATTCCCCTCGATGTCCTGTTCGAAGACGAGCACCTGATCCTGATCAACAAGCCGTCTGGCATGGCGGTGCACCCGGCGCCCGGCAGCTGGGACGGCACGCTGGTCAACGCGTTGCTGCATCATTGCCGGGGGCAGCTCTCGGGTATCGGCGGGGTCGAGCGACCGGGCATTGTCCACCGGATCGACAAGCTGACGACCGGCGTACTTGTGGCGGCAAAGACCGAGCCTGCGCATCTGGGCCTGTCGGAACTGTTCCAAAAACACGATATCGAGCGGAAATACCTGGCCGTCACGCGCGGCGCGCCGAGGCCTCTGTCCGGCACGGTGGATGCGCCCATCGCGCGGTCCACGGGGGACCGCAAGAAGATGGCCGTGGTGCGCAATCCGGACAGCGGGGTTGGCCGAAACGCCATCACGCACTACCGGGCGCTCGAAACTTTCGGCACACGGGACAAGGGTACCCGTCTGCCTGCAGCGGCCCTGATGGAATGCCGGCTCGAAACTGGCCGGACTCACCAGATCCGGGTTCACATGGCGCATATTGGCGTGCCCCTCATAGGCGACCCGGTCTATGGGCGGCACAAGGGGATCAGCGCATATGGGCAGGGCGAGGCCCATGATGCAGGCATGAAGGCGGCCCGCGCCTTTCCGCGTCAGGCGCTGCATGCGGCGGTGCTGGGGTTTGTTCATCCCATAACGAAAGAGGCGCTTCGGTTTGAAGCGCCTCTTCCGGAAGATATGTCAGGACTGATCGACGTGCTGCGGCGCCTGCCTGTTGAAAGATAGCGGGCCTAGCCGCCGTCGGAATTCAAGGAGGCTTCGGATGTCACCACTGGCTCGAAATAGAGTTTCGACGCCTGAAGGGTGACCTTGCCGATCTTGTCCGTGTCGGCCTGGATCTTGACCGGAACGGTCGCGCCATTCGGTAGCGGCGCCAGCCACATGCGCAGCGGACCGTCGATGCCAGAAAGATTGTCATTGTCAGACTTGTCTTTCTTGTAGCCTGCGACCTTTTCCATGGTGATGTGGCATTCAATAGCCTCGCCCGACCAGGCCTTCACATCAACCTGTTTCGTGCCGGCATTCTTGAGGTGCAGATATGTCAGCTGGCGACCATCAAACAGGCGGATCGGACCGCCGCAAGGGTCAGCGCCCGGCGCGCGGGGCTCTAGCGCAAACGTGATGAGGGCGGTGATCGGGTCATTCGTCTTGAGGACCTGCTCAACCGTGGCCGGGGGCTCGCCCAGATTCCCGAAGACCGGATTGGCAGTCATGGAGAAATCGTCATCCGTGATCGTCAGATTGACCCGGCGGTTCTTTTTACCGTCCCGGTTCTGCGACACATAATTATAGGTCTTCAGCTCGTCGCCGCGCGTATAGCCGGAGGCCTGCAGATGCATGTCGTAATTCACGAACCAGTCGGCGATGCCCGTCACCTTGACGCGTGATTTGATATTGTAGGTATCGGGGCGCATCTCGACATCGAAATGGGCCCGGCCGGTTGCCGGGATGAACAGGACATAGGCTTTCGCCTCCAGTTCATAGACCATGCGTGTGGTCTCACCGGCCTTCACATTGGCAAGGACGGCAGGGGCCGCACTGCTTGGGGCCGTATCGGCGGCTGAAAAACCGGCGAGAGCAAGTCCTGCAGCGGAGGCAAGAAGGAAGGTGCGTTTCATCTGAACCAGAATCCTTTCCGGAGCACTAGGTTGCAACACCCCCTATACCCCGTCTTCTCCAACACCACCTGAACAGCCATGCCCTTATCATGCCTCATTCGGACGGGGTTTGCATTCAACAAGTATGACAGCGGATGACACCTGCAACCGGAAAACTGCCGAAATGCCTGATCCTCAGAGTTGACACGGGGGCCATCTGCCCTGTAACGACGCGCCTTCGAGATCCCTATAGACCTATTCGGAGCGAGGCCATGTCCCGCGAATGTGAACTTACCGGCACCAAGCCGATGACTGGCCACAATGTGAGCCACTCGCAAATGAAAACTAAGCGGATTTTCCGCCCTAACCTCGTACAGGTTACGCTGCATTCCGATGCACTGGGCCAGAATTTCCGCATGCGCATCGCGGCGAAAGCCCTGCGCACTGTCGACAAGCTCGGCGGCCTGGATGCGTTCCTGGCGAAGGCAAAGGAAGATGCCCTGTCTTCCAAGGCCCTGAAGATCAAGCGCGACATCGAAAAGAAAGCTGTCGCCTAAGGTCTGGCCCTTTTGGGCAGATGAGATTTGAAAGCGCGCGCAGCACAGGCTGCGCGCGCTTTTTTACGTTCATAATCTGGCAGCGGCCGCCCGTGCATGCCACACATGGTTCCGTCTTGGAGGGAATGTGATCATGCGGGTATTCGGTTTTGCACTGGCGTTGGGGGTTGTTGCGGCGTGTCAGCCGGGCGGGGCTCCGCAATCTGCAACGGACGAGCCGCCTGCGCTGACCGTCTTTACCGGGGGCACGATTTATACCGGAGTTGCTGACCAGCCCACCGCCGACGCGGTGGTCGTCGGGCCTGATGGCCGGATCGTTGCGGTCGTGCCGCCGGCCTCGGCGGACTGGAGCGAAGATGAGGTCACGATTGTGGATCTGGGTGGGGCAGTCATGTTTCCGGGATTCACCGATGCCCACGCGCACCTGATGGGGATTGGCCAGCGGGAACTGACGCTCAACCTGGAAGGCACCGCCTCCGTAGATGAACTTGTCACC
Source organism: Hyphomonas sp. (assembly GCF_036964145.1). Taxonomy (GTDB): domain Bacteria; phylum Pseudomonadota; class Alphaproteobacteria; order Caulobacterales; family Hyphomonadaceae; genus Hyphomonas. The sequence goes on along the minus strand of NZ_JBALUC010000005.1, from coordinate 283,777 downwards.
CGCACGGAGGCAGAGATCCAGGGCAAGGCCTCCGGCGAAATCCTGTTCGGGCGCGGCTGGATCGAGACGGGCTGGCCGGAAGGGCGCATGCCCTCCGCCGCAGACCTCGACGCGGTCAGCCCCAACAATCCGGTAATCTATACGCGCGCGGATGGGCATGCCCTCGTGGCGAATACAGCCGCGCTGAAGGCGGCCAGCATTTACGATCTGACCGAAGACCCCTCGGGCGGCCGTGTGGAACGGGATGACAGCGGCAAAGCCACGGGCATTGTGATCGACAGTGCGATGGGGCCTGTTTTCCAGCTTCTTGCGGCCCCGACGGAAGAAGATGTCGAGACAGCCCTGGAGGTTGGCGCGAAGACCTATGCCAGCCGGGGCTGGACCGGGGTTCACAATATGAGCGTCAGCGCAGCCCAGGCCCCCATTATGGAGCGCCTTGACGGGGAAGGGCGCCTGCCACTGCGCATTTACAATGCCTTTGACATGGACGCCTTCGATGTAGCGGAGTCCCGGCAATTCGAGACCGACACGGTCATCAATCGCGCCGTGAAGCTCTACATGGACGGCGCGCTCGGCAGCCGCGGCGCGCTGTTGATCGCGCCCTATTCAGACCAGCCGGACACGAATGGTCTCCCCTTGCTCGATACGGAGTCGCTCCACGACCTGATGATGAAAGCCGAGGACGCGGACGTTCAGTTGGCCATCCATGCCATCGGGGACCTCGCCAACCGGCATATTCTCGAAACCTTCGAGGCGCTGGGGTATGACGACGAGCTGCGCTGGCGGATTGAGCATGCGCAGATCTTCGCGCCTGAGGATGTCGCGCGCGTCGGAGAGCTGGGCCTGATTGCCTCCATGCAGCCATCTCATGCGATTGGTGATCTGAAATTCGCGCCGTCCCGCCTTGGCATGGACCGGCTGGCGGGGGCCTATGCCTGGCAGGACATGCTGGCGGGCGGCGCGGTCGTCGCGGGGGGGTCGGATGCGCCAGTTGAAGTCGGCTCACCCCTGATCGAATTCTATGCGGCGGTGGCCCGGCAGGACCTCGACGGCAATGCAGGGGAGGGGTGGCATCCCGAACAGGCCCTGTCACGGGATGAAGCCCTGGCCTTGTTCACGTCTGCGGCAGCCTTTGCGGCTTTTCAGGAGGACGACCTGGGCACGATCGAAGTCGGCAAGATCGCGGATTTCTCCGTCTTCGACCGGGATTTGATGAGTGTGCCCGCCGCCGAGATCCTTGAGGCGCAGGCCCGGATGACCATCATTGGGGGTGAAATCGTGTGGCAAGCAGCTGAATGAGTTGTCGCGCGGCGCACCAAACCCACATTTGACCCTATGTCACGCTTGGCGGCGGCGTCAGGTGTGATAGGTCCATCAATGCAATAGATGACGAGACGCATGCCATGACTGTGATGAGTGATACCGATGTGCTGGAAGGCATGGAGCCGACCGAAGAGATCAATGTCCGCGAGGTATTCGGCCTCGATACGGACATGGTCGTGCATGGGTTCAAGACACGCACGGAATATGTGCCTGCGATCGACGAGGCCTATCGCTTCGATCCGCAGACCACGATGGCGATCCTGGCGGGGTTTCAGCATAATCGCCGTGTCATGGTGCAGGGCTATCACGGCACCGGGAAATCGACCCATATCGAACAGGTGGCCGCGCGCCTGAACTGGCCGATGATCCGGGTCAATCTCGACAGCCATGTCAGCCGGATCGACATGGTCGGCAAGGATGCCATCGTCCTGAAGGATGGCGCCCAAATCACCGAATTCCGCGAAGGCATCCTGCCCTGGGCGCTGCAGCGGCCGGTGGCGATCACCTTTGACGAATATGATGCCGGCCGGCCGGACGTGATGTTCGTGATCCAGCGCGTACTGGAAGCCAGCGGCAAGCTGACCCTGCTCGACCAGAACCGCGTCATCGAGCCGAATCCGTATTTCCGCCTGTTCGCCACGACCAACACGGTCGGCCTCGGCGATACGACGGGCCTCTATCACGGCACCCAACAGCTGAACCAGGGTCAGATGGACCGCTGGAGCATCGTGACCACGCTGAACTATCTGGAACACGACGCCGAAGTGGAGATCGTGAAGTCCAAGGCCACCGGCGTGGATGACGACACGCTGGCCAAGATGGTCACGCTGGCCGACCTGACCCGGAACGCCTTCATGAGCGGCGACCTGTCGACCGTCATGAGCCCGCGGACCGTGATCACATGGGCCGAAAACTTCGCCATCTTCGGCGATCTCGGCCATGCCTTCCGGATGACCTTCCTGAACAAGTGCGACGAGTTGGAGCGGCCCCTGGTGGCTGAAATGTACCAGCGTTGCTTTGCCGAGGAACTGCCGGAAAGCGCCCTGATGGTGAGAGTCGCTTAGGTCGGCAGAATATTCCCTGATTATACTGTAGGTTAAGGCTGTTCGGTTAGGTTGGTCACCAAATGGTGGGCATTCCCGATGACTGATTACCTTCGATATTTCCTGATCCTGCTCTCGTCGAAGGCCGTCTTGATCTCGATGGGATTCGTCATGATCACTGCTCTGGCATGGTTGAAGTATGGCGCAGGATCCCTGTCATGGGGCCCCGGTTTGCGGCGTAGCGGCGCCGTGAATGTCGGACTTGTGGTGTTCAATGGGGCCACCCTGGGACTGGTTCTGGTTGCCACGACATTTCTGCTCGATCTGATGCAGAGCTTGCCGCATGTACCTGAAAGGGTCTGGTTGGACATGCCATGGATTATCCAGGCCTTCACAGCCCTCTTCATTCTCGACTTCACGAATTATTGGTTGCACCGGTGGGCGCACGCAAATGCGTGGTTCTGGCCCCTGCATGCCGTTCACCACTCCGATACGGACCTGCATTTCCTGTCATCGCAGAGGGCCCACATTCTGGAATGGGTGGTGACGGTGCCTCTCGTCGCAGGGGCTGCTTTCTTGTGCGGGCTTTCCGTGGAAGGCGTGGCGTTCCTGATCCTGATTCGCGAGCTTCACCAGTTCTATGTCCATTCCGGACTGGACTGGTCACACGGCCCCTTTCGCCATGTCATCGCCGGCCCGCGTTTCCATCGCTGGCACCATGTTGACCTTCCGGAAGCTCACAACAAGAATTTCTCCCTGTTTTTCCCTTTCATCGACATGGCTTTCGGCACCTACTATGTGCCGGGACCCGCCAGGGGATTGGCAACAGGCTTTGAGGACAATCCTGGCGACCGGCTGATTCCGCTGTTGCTCTATCCTTTCCGCAGCTGGGCCAAATTGGCCAGTGTGCCGAAGCGTAAGCGGTCGTCCATGCAGGCAGTGGATTAGCCAGACGCGGAATTACTGGATCGTGACGCTGCGTCCCTCTTCGCAAACGCGACAGGGCGCGCTAAGTCACAGTCATGTCCAAAGACACCTCTCCTCAGGAATTGTTCAAGCAGGCGCTGGCCACGACCACCAAGGCGATGAGCGCGGACCGGGACGTGGAGGTCGGCTTTGGCAATGATGTGGGCGGAGATGGCGAGACCATCACGCTGCGCCCGCCGCCGCAACAGCTGGAATCCCACATCGCGGCGCGTATTCGCGGCGAGGCAGACGCCATCGCCCTGCGCCGGGCGCACCACAATGCCGAGGCACATTTCGCGCACCGCCCCGGCGGAGATCTGCCCCGCAAGGTCTATGACGCGGCCGAACAGGCGCGCATCGAAAGTTTGGGCGCCAATGCCATGCGCGGCACGGCCGACAATCTCGACGCCGTGCTCGACCATCGCTGCCAGTCCGGTGAGTTCGCGATGGGCGCCGAAGATGCGGACGCTGTGCTCGCTCCCGCACTTGAATTCTTGCTGCGCGAGAAGCTGACGGGTCGGCCGCTGCCGGACAGCGCGAAACGCGTGGCCGATGTCTGGCGCGAGCGCGTGGAAGCCGAGACGGGCGGGGCCATTGATCGGCTGATCGAACAATTGCATGACCAGCCGGGTTTTGCGCGCACCGTGCGCGACATGATCCGCGACCTGACCGCCTCTGATGCGCCGGGCGAAGACGCCGAGACGCAGGAACAGGAAGACTCCGAACAGTCCGAAGAGAATGAACAGCCCTCCGAAGGCGATCAGGACATGGAGTCCGAGGAGCAGATGGGCTCCTCCGCCGAGCAGATGGATGCAGGCGACACGGAGGAAATGGAAGGCGAGGAATCCAATGTCAGCGTCGACATGGATGTTGATGCCGAAGCCGATGACACGCCGGATGATGACGAGGACGGCACCAAGCCGCTGCGCCCGAACTTCAAGGATGGCGATGATCGTGACCGCTTCAACTACAATGTCTTCACGCGCGAACATGATGAAGTCGCCAATGCGCCAGACCTTTGCGACGCGGAAGAGCTGACGCGACTGCGCGCCTATCTGGATCACCAGCTGCAGGGCCTGCAGGGCGCCGTCTCGAAACTCGCCAACAAGCTGCAGCGCCGCCTGATGGCGCAGCAGAACCGGTCCTGGAGCTTCGATCTTGAAGAGGGCGTGCTCGACACGGCCCGCCTGACGCGTGTGATCACCGACCCGACGGCGCCGCTCTCCTTCAAGCAGGAAGATGATTCCGAATTCCGCGATACAATCGTGACCCTGCTGCTCGACAATTCCGGCTCCATGCGTGGGCGGCCGATCATGGTCGCGGCGCTGTGTGCGGACATTCTGGCCCGCACGCTGGAGCGCTGCGGCGTGAAGACTGAAATCCTCGGCTTCACGACCAAGGCATGGAAAGGCGGCATCTCGCGCGAAGACTGGGTCAAGGCGGGCAAGCCGGCCGGGCCGGGCCGCCTCAACGACATTCGCCACATCGTCTACAAGCAGGCCGATGCGCCCTGGCGCCGGGCGCGCAAGAATCTTGGCCTGATGATGCGCGAAGGCCTGTTGAAAGAGAATATCGACGGCGAAGCCTTGCTCTGGGCGCATGACCGGATGCTGGGGCGGCCGGAACAGCGCAAGATCCTCATGGTGATCTCGGACGGCGCGCCGGTGGATGATTCCACGCTGAATGTGAATGTCGGCAACTATCTTGAGCGCCATTTGCGGCAGGTGATCGAAGAGATCGAAACCAGGAGCCCGGTGGAACTGATTGCCATCGGCATCGGCCATGATGTGACGCGCTACTACAAGCGCGCGGTCACCATTGTGGACGCCGAACAGCTCGGTGGTGCGATGACGGAGCAATTGGCCAGCCTGTTCGACGAGAACGCACCGGAGCCAAAGGCGATGGCCATTCCACCCTTGACCAACCGCACCGTGCGCGGCGGCAGCGCCGTCTCAGGCGCCACCAGCGGCGCGCCAAGCTATGGCAAGAAAGTCGATCTCGGCCGCGCGGTGAAGTCGACGACGCTGCAGGAAGTCAAGGGCGCGAAGAAGTAGGAATCAGACCGGAAACCTGCCCGCCTTGCTGAGCGAGGACGCAACCGGGTGGCCCAGAACTTTCTCCAGCCAGTGCGCCGTCTCGATTAGCTTGCTGAGGTCCAGCCCGGTTTCGAAGCCGCCCCGTTCCAGCATGTAGACGACATCTTCCGTGGCCACATTGCCGGTCGCCGCCGGAGCAAACGGGCAGCCGCCAATCCCGCCACAGCTCGCATCGATCACATCAACGCCGCACTCGACGGCGGTGGCGACATTCGCCAGTGCCGCGCCGCGCGTGTCATGGAAATGCATGCGCAGGAACACGTCAGGCGCTTCCATGCGAACCCGGTCGATCCGCTTGTGGACATCCCACGGATCCGCGACGCCTATCGTGTCGCCCAGCGCCAGTTCGCCCACGCCTGCCCGCTGGGCCTGCGCGGCGAGATTGCCGACTACTTTGATATCGACTTCGCCATCATAGGGATCGCCGAACGCGACCGAGATGGTGGCGGACAGGGGAATGCCGGCCTCCAACACCAGCGGTGCGCACTGGGCCAGCATGTCGGCACTTTCCTGCGGGCTCATGCCCTGATTGCGTTTGCCGAAGCCCTCGCCGGCCACCAGAACGAAATTAATCTCGTCGGCTTTGGCATCGATGGCGCGGCGCACGCCTTTTTCGTTGAGCGCGAGCGCGATGTGGTGCGTCGGCCTGGATCGGTCGACCCCTGCAAAGACTGCGGCAGAATCCGCCATTTTGGGCACAGCCTTGGGGCTGACAAAGCTGCCGGATTCCATTCGCCGGACGCCGGCTTCTTCCAGCCGGGCAATGAATTCCAGCTTCTGTTCGGTCGTCAGGTCGGCCGGATCATTCTGCAGCCCGTCGCGCGGGCCGACTTCTACAATGTCGATGCGTCTTGTCATGATGCCTATGTAATGTGCATTGAGGACAAATGACAGACTCCAAACGCCCCCTGGATGGCCTGCGCGTCATCGAACTCGGTCAGCTGATCGCTGGCCCCTTCTGCGGACAATTGCTCGGTGACTTCGGCGCCGAAGTCATCAAGGTCGAGGCGCCCGGCCTGCCGGACCCGGCCCGTGGCTGGGGCGCGGTGAAGAAGGATGACATAGGCCTGTTCTGGCCGATCATTGGCCGCAACAAGAAATCTCTGACGCTGAACCTGCGCGTGGAAGCGGGGCAGGTGATCCTGCGAGAGCTGGTGAAAACCGCCGACGTGCTGGTCGAGAATTTCCGGCCGGGCACGCTGGAGCGCTGGGGACTTGGGCCGGATGTATTGCACGAGATCAATCCCCGCCTCGTGATCACGCGCGTTTCCGGCTACGGCCAGACGGGACCGGAAAGCCACAAGGCGGGCTATGCCAGCGTCGGCGAGGCCAAGGGCGGCCTGCGCTACCTGATCGGCGAGCCGGACAGATTGCCCGCGCGGGCCGGGGTCTCCTTGGGGGACACAATGACTGGCACGTTTGCGGCGCTGGGCACGATGATGGCGCTGTTTGCCCGTGAGAAATCAGGGAAGGGGCAGGTGGTGGACGCGGCCATCTATGAAACCGTCATGGCCTTCATGGAAAGCCTGATTCCCGAATATGCGCTGATGGGACATACACGCGAGCGCAGCGGCCCGATCCTGCCGCGCATTGCGCCGTCGGGCGTCTATCCCTGTTCCGATGGCATGGTCATCATCGGCGCCAATCAGGACTCCCTGTTCCGGCGCCTCTCGGTCATGTGTGGAACGAAATGGTCTGATGATGCACGCTACGCAACGCATGATGCACGCGGCGAGAACCAGTTGGAACTGGATGAAATGATTTCGAAATGGACGAAACAGCGCACAATGGCGGACGTTCTGGCAACTTGCGAAGAGAATGGCATTCCCTGCGGGCCCGTGAACCGGGCCAAGGAGATGCTGGAAGATGCGCATATCGCGGCCCGCAAAGCCATCATTCGCGTGGCCCATCCGGTTCTGGGCGACGTACCGATGCAGGGCGTCTTCCCGAAACTGTCCGATACGCCCGGTGGGGTGGAGGAGACGTCTCCGGGCCTGAGTGAGCATACAGAAGGCATCCTTGGAGGCCTTGGATATAGCGCGGACCAGCAGGCGGCGCTGCGCGCGCAGGGCGTCATCTAGCGCGAATCTTGACTGGCTCACCGGCGGCATTTCGATTAAGCCGCCCTCATGACCGATTATCCCGATCCCCTTTCCGGCAGCGCGCAGGACGAAACACGCGACCTGCGCCCGAAATTCAATGCCGAAGGCCTGATCGCGGCCATCGCGCAGGACGCCGGGACCGGCGAGGTCCTGATGCTCGCCTGGATGAATGCCGACGCGCTGGCCGCGACAATCGAGACCGGCCGGGCAACCTATTGGTCGCGCTCACGTCAGACGCTCTGGGTGAAGGGGGAAACCTCCGGCCATGTCCAGCAGATCGTGGAACTCCGGATTGATTGCGATCAGGACGCGGTCCTGCTGAAGGTCAATCAGACCGGAGGCGCCTGCCATACGGGCCGGGCCAGTTGTTTCTACCGGATTGTGGAGGATGGCGGGCGCAGCCTGTCTGTTGCCAAAGACTGATACTTGAGATTGTATTTCCCTCAAGACAGAAGGGGGCCTCTGGCATGCGTCTTATCACCATGATTGCAACAGTTTCCGCATTGGCGCTCGCCACGGCATGCGGCTCGGAGAGCGACGCACCCGCCGAAATGCCGGCGGAGCAACCCGCCGATACGCAACAGGAAGCGGCGCTGGAAGTCGATGTGCTCGATTGCGGCAAGCTCGAAGTATCTGATCTGGACGTGTTCTCGACGGCTGGCGATTATGCAGGCCAGACCGATACCTTCACCGATTCCTGCTTCCTGGTGAAACATCCGGACGGCACATTGCTCTGGGATCTGGGCCTGCCGGGCGTCCTGACGATTGCAGGACCGCAAACGCAGCAGATCTTCACCGTGTCGCTGGCCCAAACGCTTACCCAGCAATTGGCGGAAAGAGGCATGTCGCCGGACGATGTGGACTATGTGTCCGTCTCGCACAGCCATTTCGATCATATTGGCCAGGCCGATCAGGTGTCGGGCTCGACCTGGCTGGTGAGCCAGACAGAGCTGGATGTGATGTTCGGTGACGGCGTAGACGTTGCGCCGGAACAGCAGGCGCTGTTCTCTCTGTTCGAACCGATGGAACAGCAGGTTTTCGATGGAGAGCTTGATGTCTTCGGGGATGGCAGCGTGGTGATCTTCGAGACGCCGGGCCATACGCCGGGACATACATCTCTTCAACTGATGATGCCGGAGTCCGGCCCGGTTCTCCTGACCGGGGACCTCTATCACCGGGCCGAAAGCCGTGAATTGAAGCGGGTGCCGCGATTCAATTCAGATGAAGAGATGACTCTCGCATCAATGGATGAATTCGAGGCCCGAGCCGAAGAGCTGGGCGCCAAGGTCATCATCCAGCATGAACCTGCGGACATCGAGCCGCTGGAAGGCAAAATCCGGTGAGACGCGGCGCTAAGACGTTTCTGGGCATTTCGGCCCTCGCCATGCTCGCGTCGTGTTCCACGTCCAGCCCCTCCCATTCCGTGCTTAACCAGCCCAATTCCGGCTGGTCCCTGGTATTTCAGGATGAGTTCAACGGACACGGACGGCCAGATCCCGAGAAATGGATTTCGCAGGAGTACAATCGCAAGCAGAATGCGGACGGTCCCGATGGGTGGTGGCTACGGGACAATGTCAACCTGACAGGGTGGGGGCAGCTGGAAATCAGTGCCACCCGGATTCCGAACCGCAATCCGGATGAAGATGACGATCCCTATGACTATGCATCCGGCATGGTGTCGACCGAAGGAAAGTTTGAAACGACATTCGGGCGGTTCGAAGCCCGGATGAAACTTCCTCAGGATCCGGGCTGGTGGATGGCGTTCTGGTTGTTCGCTGACGAAGTTCATCATGTGGATGGTTCCGGAGAGGACGGGACCGAAATCGATATCATCGAAGCCTTCGGCTGGACCGACAAGATCGGTTATGCGCTTCACTGGGACGGATATGGCAAGTATCACGAGACCCAGAACAAGCGGGACTTTCGTCCGGGCATCCGGAGCGGCTGGCATGTTTTCGCGCTCGAATGGACGGAAACCGAATACACTTGGTTTGTTGACGGAGAACAGGTCTGGCAGAGTTCTGCCGGGGGAGTCTCGAAGGTTCCCTTGTGGGTGAAGCTGTCCGGCGAGATCAGCACGCATTCCAGCGTGGCCCACAAATGGTGGTCCAATATGCCGGAAGACAAGCGCTTGCCCGACCGGTTTCTGGTTGACTGGGTGCGCGTTTATGAAAAGGCAAAACCGTAGAGCGGCAGGCGCCCTACGGCAGTTTTCCTAGTTCCCGCCTTCAATCAGGCGACGCGCAATGACCATGGCCTGAACTTCGCCTGCGCCCTCGAAGATGTTCAGGATACGGGCGTCCTGCAGAATGCGACTGACCGGATATTCCAGTGCAAACCCGTTCCCGCCATGAATCTGGACGGCATTGTCGGCTGCGGCCCAGGCGATGCGCGCAGCCAGCAGTTTTGCCATACCCGCTTCAAGGTCACAGCGCTTGCCGCCATCTTTCTGGCGCGCGGAGAAATAGGTTAGCTGACGAACGCCGACCAGTTCGGCCGCCATCATGACCAGCTTGTTGGAGACACGCGGGAATTCAAAGATCGGCTTGCCGAACTGGTTGCGGTCGAGCGCGTATTGGAGACCTGTCTCGAATGCGTTCTGCGCAACACCAATGGCGCGGGCGGCCGTCTGGATACGCGCGCTCTCGAAGGTCGCCATCAGATGCTTGAAGCCCTGGCCTTCGACGCCGCCGAGCAGGTTTTCGGACTTCACCTTGAAATCGTCAAAGCCGATCTCGTACTCCTTCATGCCGCGATAGCCGAGCACTTCGATCTCGCCGCCCGTCATGCCATCTGCAGGGAAGGGGGTCTCGTCCGACCCGCGTGGCTTTTCCGCCAGCAGCATCGAGAGACCAGAGAAATTATTCGTCGCCGGATCGGTTCGGGCCAGCAGCGTCATCAGGTCGGCGCGCACCGGATGCGTGATCCAGGTCTTGTTGCCTGTGACGCTGTACTGGGTGCCGTCTTCGGATTTTACCGCGCGCGTGCGCAGCGATCCGAGGTCCGAGCCCGTATTGGGTTCTGTGAAGACGGCCGTGGGCAGAATTTCGCCACTGGCAATCTGAGGCAACCATTTTGTCTTCTGGTCATCCGTTCCGCCGATCAGGATCAGCTCGGCGGCAATCTCGGAGCGCGTGCCGAGGGAGCCCGTGCCGATATAGCCGCGAGACAATTCCTCGGACACGACACACATGGCGATCTTGCCCATGCCGAAGCCGCCGAATTCTTCCGGGATGGTCAGGCCGAACACGCCGAGTTCGGCCATCTCGTTCACGACCTCCATCGGAATGTATTCATTCTTCAGATGCCACTCATGGGCATAGGGCTTGATCTTGTCAGCAGCGTATTTGGAGAATTGGTCGCGCACCATGGACATGGTTTCATCGAGCCCGGTTTCCTCGACCGTGTTCCGGCTGAGCGCATCGGGCAGGCATTCCGCTGCTGCGGCCATTACCGTGGGGGTCTTGCCATCCAGGATCAGCTTCTTGACGGCCGGCACTGCGAACAGGGTGTCAGCTTCAGTGAGCACGCCAAGTTCGTGGGGGCGGATCACTTCGCCCTGGTTCATGGGGATACCGCCAACCAGCTGGGCGCTGTAATCGCTGAACAGGATCTGGGTGAGGAGAGCTTCCGTGGTGCCGAACTTGCCGTCCTGCTCCAGCCGCGCTGCCCAGTCGGCTGTCTGGCGGAGGGTCTCGGCGTAAGTCACCACCCAGGACAGGCCGTGAGCCATATGCTGTTGGCGTTCAAGTTCGGCGCGGTCAGGGCGGCCATCATCCTTCGTCAGCGCTTCCCGGCATTTGCCACGGGCAGCGTCTGCATAGGCCTCAATGGCCGTGCACGCGTCGCCGATCACCGAAACAAGATTTGGGATTACTGCAGATTTCAGTTCCTGGCCCTCAACAGCACCATCCATTCGAATTTCCTCCACTGGACTTTATTTTTGGAGAGTATAGGGCGCAGGGTACAGCAAGTCATGATTATTTTGTGCGCTGCAACAAAACGTCTCGGTTCGCTGTCACTGGAAATTGTGAAAGGGGCGCCGGGTGTCCCAGCGTTAACTGAAACTTCGGTTCCGGCTCCCTAAATGGCCGTTTTCGATGCGAATTCCTAACGGAGCTGCCTCAGATATGAACCCTTATGAACGTTTTCGCACCGTCTCCGGCCTGCTGGCCTCCAGCGCCGTGCTTGCCGGTGTTGTGGCTTTCGGGCCTGTCGTGCGCGAAACCATCCTGCAGGTTGCCCGACCCAGCCCGGTCGCGCAGTGGAGCGGACTGATCGGTGCAGGCATCGTCCTCCTTGTGGTGTGGGCAGTCCTCGCAGGCGTGATTGTGCCGGGTCTTCTGAAAATGGGTGTGCTCCGCCGCTGGGTTCTTGGCCGCGCCTTCGTGGAAGGCAGCTGGATTCAGGCAGAGCGCGGGGGCCCGAATGGCCCGCGCCTCGCCATCGTCTCGCTCAAGCCGGCAAGGAACGGGGTCCTGCTGACCTCGTCCACGCTGACCCGGATGGGCGAGATCGAAAGTGGCCTGCATACCGAGTTTCACCAGCTGAGCTGGCCCAAGCTGGACTTCAAATTCCGGGAAACCCTGCCCACCGATTCCGGCCGGCAAGCCGAAGGGTTCGGGGAAATCCAGTTTGACCTGACCGGGGGCGCACCGCGCCGCTATGCGGGGTGTCTGCAGATGGCGGGCATCGACAAACGCATCAAGACCGAAGCGATCAAGCTGACCAATGGCAAGGAGCGCCGTCAGTTGCGCTCCCTTGAGGGCCGCCGGGACGTGTTGTCAAAATACTGGTCTGCCTTCTTCGAAGGCCCGATCGTGACGGTCGCCCGCGATAGCGATGATGCCAGCCAGAAGGGCGGAAAGCGGTCAGGCAAGGTCGAAATCCTGCGACAGCGTGGCGCGAAGGATTGGCGGAAATCGGACACCACGCCGACGGCTGATCGCATCCGCGACGAGTTTTCCGCGTCTGCTGACTAGTCCTGGCGCCGGATTGTCCGGCTCTGGCGCCGCATGATGGCCCGGCCGATGGGTTCGGGCATGATGCGGGTCAGCGTGGCAAGGCTCTTGTTGACGAGCCCCGGCACCACGACCGGTTGGCCGCGATTGACCGCATCAATGCCGGCTTTCACGACAGGCGCAGCGTCCATCCACATACGCTTGCTCATCTTGTTCATCTGCTCACGCGTGCCGTTCACGTCATGGAATTCACTATAGGTGAAGCCCGGACAGAGTGCGGTGCAGTGAATGTCCGCACCTTCGAAAGCGTCGCATTCGGCATTCAGGCTTTCGGAGAATTTGATCAGACCGGACTTCACGCTGGCATAGAGTGTGTGCCCATTGCTGCCGGCGGCGTAGCCCGCAAGGGATGCGACATTGATGATCCGGCCATAGCCACGGTCTGCCATGCCGGGCAGCACCTTGTGCGCCAGTTCGATCGGGGCGGTGTAGAGAACGCGAATGAAGTCGGCCTGAGACTTCCAGCTCGTATTGAAGAAGGTGCCCGGCAGGCCATAGCCCGCATTGTTGACCAGCGCGTCGACATGGCGGCCCTGTTCGGACAAGGCGGAGATGATCTTGTCAGCCGAATTGGCGCGCGCGAGGTCCTGCGCGATGCTGATCGTGTGAACGCCGTATTTTGCCTCAAGTTCAGAGGCCAGCGCGGTCAGCCGCTCCTCCCGGCGGGCCGTCAGGGCAATGTCCCAGCCGAGGGCTGCGTATTGCCGGGCGAATTCCGCGCCAATGCCTGCTGAAGCGCCTGTGATGAGGCAAAGTCGCCGGTCCATGGCTACCCTCCGTCCGAATTGCTGATGCCGAAGAGACTAGCGGGGCCGGCCCGCCTTGCAAGGCAGGCTAGGCACGCCGGACGAGGAAGCCCGCGCGTGGGAAATGCACATGCACTGTTTCCGCCTCAGGTGAGGTGCGCTGGAGGATGACACGCTGGGAGTCGGCGTGGACGAGTTCCCCTTCCACCCAGACCTGGCCATAATCATCGGGCGCAACGGCGACGTTTTCGCCCGGTGCAAATTGTTGCGGTTCGTCGCGCGTGGTTGCAGCCACGAGACGAGGCGCCGCATTCAGGCCGATCTCAAGGGCTTCCGCGGAGCTGATCGTTTCCGGCGTTTGCCCTTCAAACTCCTTCAGCCGCTCGAACCAGGCCTTGGTCAGATCCGCCGTTTCGAAACATTTTTCGACGAAGTCCGGCAGATTCTCATACATGAACCAGACATTCATGTAGGCGTGAATGTCCACAAGGCCCGGTTTCATGCCGACGAGATAGATGCCGGACCCGGCGCCCTTGCCGCCTTGCAGGCGCTCCTCCAGCAACATCAGCCGGGCGCGCCACTGGTCCCGCATCATGGGCGCGATGGCTTTCATGGCGTCGATGTCGAAGGGCCGGCCAGACAGTGCCTCGCGGTCCTTTCGGAAGGCATCCGGCACACTGTCGCCCTTGTCCCCGAAGATGACGGCGACCGAGCTCTGGAACCATCGGCCATCGGTCCAGCCGGCCACCATCTGGGCAAGCCCCTCATGGCCGGTCAATTTAAGCGCAGGCATCGGGAAGCGGGCTTCCAGTTCGCGCAGGATGATCGCGGTATCACAGAAAATGTCCGCGCCGATCTGAAGGACGGGTGTCCGGCGATAGCCCCCTGTCAGGGGCATCAGGTCCGGGCGGGGCATGATGACCGGGATTTCGACCCGGCTATAGGCGAGATTCTTCAGGCGCAGCGCGAGCCGGATTTTCTCTGCATAGGGTGAAGTAGGGTACTCATGCAGGATAATACTGCGCGCATCAGCCATTCTATTTCTCCCAACCTTCTTATTATTGGCCCCTACTCTTGCCGGGCTTTTGGCGGGCTGGAAAGTCTCAATTGGTCTAACCGGGCGCAAGAAACGGGTGGCGACGGGGCGCCGGGCACGGCATTAATCTCGTATGACCCTCCTCGCTTCCCCCCTTGATGAGCGCGCTGTTGCCTATGAGCGCATGGCGGATGCCTTGTCCTATCTCGGCGACACCTGGCAGGAATGGCCAGACCTGACGACAGCCGCCCGGGCTGTTGGCCTGTCGCCCAGCCATTTCCAGCGCGAATTCACCCGCTGGGCCGGTATCAGCCCGAAACAATACCAGTCTGCGCTTGCCCATGCGGCGGCGGGCGACCTGCTGCGTGAAGGGGCGAGCGTGCTGGACGCAACCCTGGAGGCCGGCCTGTCCGGACCGGGTCGCTTGCATGACCTCTTCATTGCGCATGAAGGCCTGTCTCCGGGCGAGGCCAAGACAGGCGGGAAGGGGGCTGATCTCACCCTCGGCCGGGCGCCGACCCCATTCGGGGAAGGGGCCTGGCTTATGTCGCCGCGCGGTCTCGTGGCGCTGGGCTTCATTGACGAGCATGCGCCGGAACGGACTGGCTTCGAACATCAGGGCCGGAGTGAACAAGACGCCTTTGCCGATCTCGTGGCTCGCTATCCTGGGGCAAGCGTCCGGCGCGACGACCGCGAAGCCGAGGCCCTGGCACGAAAGGTATTTGAATCCGGCGAGCCCTTGCCCGTCGCGCTGTATGGCACACCCTTCCGGCGTCAGATCTGGCGCGCCTTGCTGGAGATTCCCACCGGGTCTGTCTGGACCTACGGCGCGCTCGCAAAGGCCAGTGGCAATCCAAAGGCGGCGCGCGCCGTCGGCGCTGCAGTGGGCGCAAATCCGATCAGCTGGTTCATTCCCTGCCATCGTGCCCTTGCAGCAGACGGCCGGCTTCATAATTATCATTGGGGTGTGGCGCGCAAGCGTGCCATGCTGACCCTTGAACGTGCCTGCGCAGCCTGAACCGGGCGGCGGGCAGTCGGCCCACGCCGCCCAAGCCGGATTCTGCACCGCCCATGATGTTTTTCCTGATCATTCTCGCTGGCCTTGTCGCCTGGGGAGGCCACCTTGCCTGGCGTTGGAAGCAGACCCGCGACTTCGCGCCGGAAGTGCTGGCCGTGCGCAAGGCGGCGGGTGAAGTTCCGGAAGACGTCAGCGACGTGGAATTCACCGATCTTTATTTGCGCAGTGAAGGCCCGCGCGCAGCGACATATTTCTTTGTCTGCGCCGCTATCGTGTTCGTCCTGCTCGCACCCTTCGTGGCCGGTTTCAATCAGGTCTGGCGGATATTCTGGCGGTTGAGCGGCCAGTCGCCGGTTTTCGAGACAGGCACATTGATCCACACATTCTCGGTATTCATCGCGTTCATGCTGGTCACAATCGCTTTGCTGGCGATTGCCATGCGCCGGTATTACGCGTTGATGCCGCCCAGTTTCAAACACGTCATCCGGGACCTTAATGGAGGCCAGACATGAGCATTCAATATCTGCACACTATGGTGCGCGTCAGCGATATCGACGCGTCGCTGAAATTCTTCTGTGAGGGACTGGGCCTGAAAGAGGTCAGCCGGATGGACAGTGAGGCCGGACGGTTCACGCTGGTTTTCCTGGCCACGCCGGAAGATGTCGAGCGTATGGGCGGCATGCCGGATGGCGTCAGCCCGACGCAGACCGATATTCCGATGGTGGAACTGACCTACAATTGGGATCCGGAAGAGTATGCAGGCGGCCGGAACTTTGGCCATCTCGCCTACATGGTCGATGATATCTATGGAGCGGTTGAGCGGCTGCAGGAAATGGGCGTCACCATCAACCGGCCTCCGCGCGATGGCCGGATGGCCTTCATCCGGTCGCCGGACGGCATTTCTGTCGAACTGCTTCAGAAGGGCGAGTCGCTTGCCCCCAAGGAGCCTTGGGCGAGCGCAGAGAATATCGGCGCCTGGTAAGTCGGCCCGACGGTCTGGTCCATAAACATGCCCATAAACTGTCCATAAAGTGCCCGAACAGAGGGAGCTGGTGTCCGAAGACAGCCCACATGAAAAAAAGCCCCGCCTGGTCTGCACCAAGCGGGGCTTTCTCTTTTGGATGGGGTCAGCGCCTATTCCTTTTCAGGATGGCGTTCCTCTTCGCGATAGTCGTGCACGGGATGGCCCTTGTCCGGATCGCCATTGGCCTTGTGCATGGCGACGATCACACCCGACAGGGCAAGTAGGGCGATAAGGTTCGGGAAAGCCATGGAGGCGTTCGCGATATCGCCGAGCAGCCAGAGCGCATCGGTATTGGTGACAATCGTGCCGGCAAACACCACCAGGACCCAGAGATAGCGGAAGGGGTGTGTGGCCCATTCGCCGATCAGATAGGTCACCGCCTGCTCGCCATAATACGACCAGCCAATGATCGTGGTGAAGGCAAAGAAGAACAGGGCGATCGTGACGACCCATTCGCCATAGGGCAGGGCTGCGCCATAGGCGCGGGCTGTGATGCCCGAGGATTCCGCGTCGGTCTCATAGACATAGCGGACGTCATTCAGCACGGCAGGATCGGCCGCGGCCGCGAAGGCTTTCTGGAAATAGGCCTCCTCTTCCTCTGGCGTCGTGCCAACAGGCAGATCGTTGGTCAGGTCCAGCCCGCCTGCGCGGCATGCGTTCAGGAATGCCTGGGCCTCTGCGCCCGTCTCGGCCATCGTGGCTTCGCGGCCGTCCGTGTAGGCAGACGGGAACAGGCCGTCCGTGCTGAGGCCTTCCGGAAGCGCGGCGTGGCCTTCGGCGACGCACTGGTTCGCGGCAATCAGGGCCGGATTGCGCTTGAAGTCACCTGACACGGTCAGGATGACGAGGGCGGTCATGGTGCAGATGACGATCGTGTCGATGAAGACGCCAATCATGGCGATCTCACCCTGCTGGACCGGGTTCTTCGTCTGCGCCGCTGCGTGAGCGATCGGGGCCGAGCCCTGACCTGCTTCGTTGGAGAAGAGGCCGCGGGCGATGCCGAACCGGACGGCCTGCATCATGCCATAGCCGGCTGCCCCGCCGACGACTTCCTGAAGCCCGAAGGCGGATTTGAAGATCACCGCGAAGGCATGAGGAATTTCCGATGCATTCATGATGAGAACGACCAGGGCGCAAAGCACATAGGCCGCCGCCATCAGCGGGACGACCTTGCCGGCGACCGAGCCGATCGACTTGATCCCTCCGATGATCACCGCGAAGACCAGCACCGAGATCAGGATGCCGATGCCCCAGGACGGGAGCGACAGGCCGAAGCTGCCCCGCGCCGTTTCAACGGCTGTCTGGGCAATGGAATTGGCCTGGATCATGGATCCTGTGGCCATGGCCGAGAACAGGGTGCCGATACAGAAGATGACGGCAAGCCAGGCCCACTTACGGCCCAGACCGTTCTTGATGTAATACATGGGCCCGCCATTGATGCGGCCATATTCATCGGTTTCACGATACTTGATGGCGAGGGAGCTTTCCGAGAAGGCGAGGGCCATGCCGAACAGGGCCGTGACCCACATCCAGAAGATCGCGCCCGGTCCGCCCATCGCAATTGCCGTGGCGACGCCGGCAAGGTTGCCGGTCCCGACCTGGCCAGACAAGGCGGTCGACAGAGCTTGCCAGGGGGTGATGGCGCCGTCTTCGCCTTGCGCCTTGCGTCCCTGCCACACTTCTACGAGGGCGGGCACAAACCGGCGGACAGGCCGGCCAGCAAGGCGGACCATCAGTAACAAGCCGGTACCAAGCAAGAGGATCGCCAGCGGTCCGATCTCGCCCGGGATAATCACGGTGTCACCCCAGGTGCCACCCCAGATAAATCCGGCGATGTTCTGAATTAATGATACAAGAGTTTCCATGGGCCTCCCCGGCTCCTTTGATTGCTTGCGGGCCACACTAGCCGCCTTTGGCGCGCTGTGAAGTCACTGTCGCAGGTGGAGGGAGTAATCGCGGGTGCTGCAGGCAAGGCGCACAAGGTTCTGGCAGCCACAGCCATTTTCAGGCATAAGCCCGCGCATGACCGCACCAGAGGCAAAACAGAACACCAAGGGTCTCTTCATCAAGACCTATGGGTGCCAGATGAACGTGTATGATTCAGAGCGCATGCGGGACGTATTGCGTCCGCTCGGCTATGCGCCCGTGGACACACCGGAAGCCGCCGATCTGGTCGTGCTGAACACCTGTCATATTCGCGAAAAGGCGACGGAGAAGGTCTATTCCGAACTCGGCCAGCTCAAGCGGATGAAGCAGGCAACCGGCAGCCGGATGACGATTGCCGTCGCCGGATGCGTCGCGCAGGCCGAAGGCGAGGAAATCATGCGCCGCCAGCCGCTCGTGGACCTCGTGCTCGGCCCGCAGGCCTATCACAAATTGCCGGAAATGATCGCCCGTGCCAGCCGCGCCATGGGCGACCGGCTGGAAACCGAATTCGAGACGCTCGAAAAGTTCGACGCGCTGCCCAAGACGCGTGAGGCCGATGGCCCGACGGCGTTTGTGTCCGTGCAGGAAGGCTGCGACAAGTTCTGCACGTTCTGCGTGGTGCCCTATACGCGGGGGGCGGAGCTTTCGCGTCCCGTGGATGATCTCGTCATGGAGGCGCGCAGCCTGGCCGCGCAAGGCGTGCGGGAAATCATGCTGCTGGGCCAGAACGTGAATGCCTTCCACGGCGCAGCGCCTGCCCTCGAAGGCGGCGCGGACTGGACGCTGGGGCAACTCTGCCGGCACATCGCGAAGATCGGCGGCATCGAGCGTATTCGCTATACGACCAGCCATCCGCGTGACATGGAGGATGACCTGATCGCCGCACATGGCGACACGGCCCAGATGCAACCCTTCCTGCACTTGCCCGTTCAGTCGGGATCCGACCGTATCCTGAAGGCCATGAACCGGGGCCACACGGCGGAGGAATACAGGGAGATCATTCGCAAGGTGCGTGAGGCCCAGCCGGATATTGCCGTGGCATCGGATTTCATCGTCGGCTTTCCCGGCGAAAGCGACGAGGATTTCGAAGCGACCATGCAGCTCGTCCGCGACGTAAATTATGCGGTCGCCTATTCGTTCAAATATTCCCAGCGGCCCGGTACGCCTGCGGCAGAAATGTTCGGCCAGGTGCCGGAGGACGTGAAGGATGCGCGCCTGCAGGCGTTGCAGAAACTGCTCCGTGACCAGCAGACCGAATTCAACCAGTCCAAGATCGGTCAGACTGTGCCCGTCCTCGTGACAGGGCGCGGACGCCTTGAGGGACAGGCGCATGGTCGCTCCCCCTGGATGCAATCGGTCCATTTCCAGGGTCCGAAAGATCTGACGGGTCAAATCGTCGATGTGAAAGTGACCGGCGCGACCATGAGCTCGCTCACCGGCGATCTTGTCCGGGAACATGAGGTGGCGCTTTGAGCGTGAAACGTCGTCCTTCCGCTTCGCCAGAGGCTCCGGTCAGCCGTATCTATGAAGTTCGCAATGCCGAATGGCTGCGGGATTTGTGCGGTCCGCACCATCGTCATCTCCAGTTGCTGGAGACGCGGCTGGACGAGTATGGCCTGAAGGCGGAAAGCCAGGGCGGCGGTATCCTTCTGGTTGGCAAGGCCGAGGGCGTGTCGATTGCCGAGGCAGTGCTCGCCGAGCTTGAGCGGCGGCTGCGCAGCGGCGCGGATATTTCCGACATGGATGTCGATGGCGCGGTGGAAGCGGCGCAGACGCCAGCGCAGACTTTTGGAACCTTCCGCTCCCTGAAAAAACCGATCACGCCGCAGACGCGCGGCCAGTCACGCTATATCGACCTGCTGGCCAGTCCGGACAATGCGATGATCTTCGGGGTTGGCCCGGCCGGCACCGGCAAGACGTTCCTTGCGGTTGCGGCGGGCGTGTCGGAACTCCTGTCCGGCACACGCCAGCGCCTGATCGTGACCCGGCCTGCTGTCGAGGCAGGTGAGAAGCTGGGTTTCCTTCCGGGCACGCTGGAAGAGAAGGTCGATCCCTACATGCTGCCGATCTGGGACTCGCTACGCGAGCTGATGGGGCAGGAACAGATGGAACGCCGCATGGCGCGGGGCGAGATCGAAGTTGCGCCGCTCGCCTTCATGCGCGGACGTACGCTGAAGAATGCCTTCGTCATCGTGGACGAAGCGCAGAACACGACCGTGCCGCAGATGAAGATGGTGCTGACGCGGCTTGGCCGTGACAGCCGCATGGTGATTACCGGTGATCCGGGCCAGGTGGATTTGCCGGGCAGCCAGCCTTCTGGCCTCAAACATGCCTTGCAGATCCTGTCAGACGTTGAAGGCGTCAACGTGCATACGCTCACCGCTGCGGACGTTGTCCGTCACGGGCTGGTCAGCCGCATCATTGATGCCTATGCCGCCCACGGGGAAGGCTGATCGCCGCGCGCATGATCGAACTGGATCTCATCATTGAAGACGACCAATGGTCGGCAATTCCGGATTTGCAAACCGTCTGCGAGACGGCGTTCAAGGCCGGCGCGAACGTCGAGCCTGCGACCGGCCTTGTTTCGCTGCTGCTGGCGGACAATGACGCGTTGCAGGCGCTGAACCTGCAATTTCGTGGCAAGGACAAGCCGACGGATGTCCTGTCCTTCCCGGCAGATCCGATGGACCGGCCGCTGCTGGGTGACATCGCCGTGGCGCTCGGTGTGGCGCAATCTGATGCCACTGAGCAGGGCAAGCCGCTTGCCGATCACCTGACCCACCTCCTGATTCATGGCTATCTCCACTTGCTGGGACATGATCATGAAACCGCCCCCGAGGCCGAGACAATGGAAGGCCTTGAAATAAAGGCGCTTGCATCGCTGGGCATTGATAATCCATATTTGACTGACTGAACCATCTGAGGCCATGAGCGACCCTGACCCTTCTGAAGCGCCGCCAAGCGGCCGATTGCGTAGCTTTTTCGGTTTCCGCCGGAAACCGGCTCCCGTGGACCCCGCGCTTGCCGAGGCAAATGGGGAAGTGCCCCAGCACAATCCCAACGAAATGCGCCTGCGTCTGGCCGAATTCCAGGATTTGCGCGTCGAGGACGTCATGGTGCCGCGCGCCGAGATCAAGGCGGTTGAAGTCGGCACGGAATTCCCTGACCTGCTGAAATACTTCGCCGAAGTGACGCATTCGCGCCTGCCGGTGTTCCGGGAATCCCTCGACGATCCGATCGGCTTTGTCCACATGAAGGACGTGGTCAGCGAACTGGCCAAGGGCGAGGAGCCCATGAAGCGGCCGCTGGAAAAGCTGCACCGCGAAGTGCTCTATGTGCCGCCCTCCATGAAGCTGACCGATTTGCTTGTGAAAATGCAGTCGACCCGTATTCATCTGGCGTTGGTTGTGGACGAGTATGGCGGGACGGACGGGCTGGTCAGCCTGGAAGATCTGGTTGAGGAAATCGTCGGTGACATCGAAGACGAACACGATGATGAAGAAGCCATGTTCGTGCGCCGGAGCCAGAGAATCTGGGAGGCGGACGCCCGCACGGAGATCGACGATTTTGCAGAGGAAACGGGCATTGACCTCGCACTTGGGGACAACGACACGGATTTTGACACGCTCGGCGGCGTGGCCTTCGCGCTGGCCGGAAAAGTCCCTGTGCGCGGCGAAGTGCTGGAGCACCCGACCGGTGTCGAGATCGAGATCATGGAAGCCGACGCCCGGCGTATTCGCCGCGTCCGCCTGCGTACACCCGAAATGCCTGCCCCTGCCGCTCAGGAGTAAGTCATGACTCATGCTGTGCGCAGCCACGGGTTCACTGCGCTTGGACCCCTGCACGAAGCCTTTGCGCGCCTGACCGGCTGGCCGGCCGTGATCACCAGCCTGTTGCTGGGGGCCTTTTCGTCTGTGGCCTTTGCACCGTTTCATTTCAGCGCCGTCCTGGTGATTTCATTCACCTGCCTGATCTGGATGCTGGATGGTGCGCGCGGCCACCGCAAATGGGGCAAGGCCGTCTTCCTGCGCACATGGGCCTTCGGAGCGGGATTCTTCCTGATCAGCATGCACTGGACGGCCGCGCCCTTCCTGGTGGAGCCGGAAAAGCACGCGATCTTCCTGTGGATGCCGCTGATCCTGTTGCCGGGCGGCATGGCCCTCATCTGGGGCGCGTTCGGGGCGATGGCCGGGGCTTTCTGGTCCTCCTCGCCCTCCCGTATCTTCATCTTTGCCCTGTTCTTCGCGCTGGCAGAATATGTGCGCGGGCACCTCTTCGGGGGCTTCCCGTGGAATTTGCCGGGCACGACCTGGATTCCGGGCGGCGCGCTCTCCCAGACAGCCTCCATTGGCGGGGTCTACTGGTTGACGCTGGTGACGGTCTTCATCATGTCGGCCCCGGCCGCCCTGGTGGACACGCGCGAGTCCCGCCAGCTGGCCGTGCGCATCGCGCCGGTGTTTGCCGCTGTGATCCTGCTGGCCCTCGGCTGGACCTGGGGCGCCCAGCGCATCGCTCAACCGTCGGCCCAGTCTGACCAGTTCGTCGTGCTGATGGATTCCGGCGTCCCGCAGAATGAGAAATGGGAGATCGGCCCCGATCCGATCCTGATCGAATATCTGCGTATGCTCTCCACACAGGAAGGGGAGGCGGGGGACATCATTCTCTGGCCGGAAGGCGCCCTGCCTACCACGCTGCTTCAGGATGCGAACGCGCTGGACGCGGTCGGCGCCTATCTTGGCCCCCGCGAACTGATCGCCGGGACGACGCGCTACGAGATCACCGGCAAGAATATGCGGGACTATTATAACAGTCTGACCGTGATCGACGAGAACGCCATCCGGTCCGGTCCGGTCGCCCTGTATGACAAGCACCGCCTCGTTCCGTTCGGCGAATTGCCGGCCACGCGGATCATTCCCTTTGGCGAAGCCCTGTCCGGCATCCTGCCGGGCGCGATCCAGCGCATGGCCAGTGACGGCTTCCGGCCTGGTCCCGGCCCGGCCGTGATCTATGCCGATGACATTCCGCCTTTCGTGGCGATGATCTGTTATGAAGGCCTCTACCCTTCAATCCCGCGCAATGCCAATCTGGGGGCGCGGGCCGACTGGCTGGTGCTGATCTCGAACGATGCCTGGTTTGGCGGCGGCATGGGCCCGGCGCAGCATTATGCCCAGAACCGCTACCGGTCGATCGAGACGGGCTTGCCGATGGCGCGCGTCGCCAGCCGGGGGGCCTCGGCGATTGTCGACGGGCTGGGCCGCGAAGTGCTTCGCGCTGCGCCGGTTGCGGATGCCCCGAGCGGATGGAGTATGAGTTTCGGCCGGGGGCGGCTCCCGCTTCCGGAATCCGTCACGCTTTTCCAGACCCGGATTGGCATGATGTTGTTCTGGTTATCCCTGTTCCTGTTCGCTGGACTGGCCTTCCTTACCTGGCGCAGATAGAAAAAGTACAAGACGACTACACAAAAAGGGCAGACATGGCCGACAACAAGCTCCCCAGCGGTATTGATCGCGTGGTCGGCCAGCGTATCCGGTGGAGGCGCAAGGAGCTGAAGCTGACCCAGGAGAAGCTGGGGGAGTTGCTGGGCCTGACCTTCCAGCAGGTGCAGAAATACGAAAAGGGCGTGAACCGGGTTTCGGCAGGCCGCCTGTTCGAGATGTCCACCGCAATGGGCGTGCCGATCACCTATTTCTTCGATGGGGCCGAAACCTTCCTCGACCATCAGGCATTGCAGGTTGCCGAAGATGGCGAGGCGATTCATGCCCCTGTCATGACAGGGGAAATCCTCGACCTGATCGCCGCGTTCCAGAAGATCGAGGACCAGTCGCTGCGCAAATCCCTGCTGGCGACCGTCCAGGCCGCCGCAACCGCCTTCGACGGAAAGCAGCAGGGCGAGGATTGATCCGGCCCGGCCACTGAGGCATCAGACGCCGCGATGACCGAAGACACCTCTTCCATGAAATCCCGGCCCCTTCGCACGTTCGGCCGGACCGGCGGACGCGCGCTGTCGGCGCGCCAGCAGGATCTGATCGACACCCTGTTGCCCGAGCTGGAAGTGCCGGCGGCGGAGCCGGGCACGCTCGCGCCGGCGGGCTTGTTTGGGGATGAGCGCGAAATCTGGCTGGAAATCGGCTTTGGCGGCGGCGAGCACTTCGTGGGCCAGGCCAGCATGCATCCGGAGGTCGGTTTCATCGGGTGCGAACCTTTCGTGGAAGGCATGGCCAAGGCGCTGACCGGGATCAGGGCGAACGATCTGCGCAATGTCCGGCTGGTCATGGATGATGCCCGTCCGGTCCTGTCTGCGCTTCAGGATGAGAGCATTTCCCGCGTCTTCATCCTGTTTCCGGATCCCTGGCCCAAGAAGCGGCAGCAGAAGCGCCGTCTGATCCAGCCGGAATTCCTGGAAGAGTTGCACCGCATCTGTCGGCCAGGGGCGCGAATTCGGTTCGCCACCGATGTCAAAAGCTATGCCGATGAGGCCCTTGCGCGGTTTCTGGAGCAGGGCGGATTTGAGTGGGGGGCGAATTGTGCCGATGATTGGCGCCGTCCACCGAAAGATCACCTCACAACCCGATATGAAAGCAAGAAATTGGGCGATTGCGCCCCGGTTTGGCTGGACTTGGTTCGCAGCTGACACAAGACAGTCACTTGACCGAATGTCGCACCCGTGCGTTTATATTGGCATCGAATTCGGTCGGTCTGAAACTTCAAGACCCCGTCAGACCGGCGGCCATGACTTTCTTCCTACCCGTTTCGATAAGTGGACCTGGTTCAAATCCGGGCTGGGACGCTTCTATCTAACGTAAAGGACTACAAGTAATGGCAACTGGCAAAGTGAAATGGTTCAACGACCAGAAGGGCTTTGGCTTCATCAAACCTGATGAGGGCGGCGCGGACGTTTTTGTGCACATTTCGGCCGTTGAGCGCTCCGGCCTGCGCACGCTGGCTGAAGACCAGGCAGTATCTTACGAACTCTTCAAGGATGAACGCCGCGGCAAGACCTCGGCTGTGGACCTGAAGGTTCTGTAAGCACGAATATACCCATTCGGGTTTAAGGCGGCGGTTCCGGCAACGGGACCGCCGTTTTTCGTGCCTTCCGCATCCGATCTCTCGACAGGCCGGACCGCAGGGAGTATATGAACCGCAAGTCGAAACATATCGGCGGCGGTTCCGGCAACGGGGCCGCCGCTTTTCTTT
Source organism: Hyphomonas sp. (assembly GCF_036964145.1). Taxonomy (GTDB): domain Bacteria; phylum Pseudomonadota; class Alphaproteobacteria; order Caulobacterales; family Hyphomonadaceae; genus Hyphomonas. The sequence goes on along the minus strand of NZ_JBALUC010000005.1, from coordinate 258,282 downwards.
ACCGGAATAGTCCCTTTCTCCGATGATTGCCCTGACCGAACAGGAACGCCAGATTCTCGCGCTCGTCACGCCCGTGGCCGAGTCGCTTGGCATGGAAATCGTCCGCCTGCGCGTGCAGGGCGGGCGCCGCCCGCAACTCCAGATCATGGCCGAGCGGGCCGGCGGCGCGCCGACCAATGTCGAGGATTGCGCCCGCCTGTCGCGCGCAATCGCGCCAATGATGGACGAGGCGGACCCGATCACCGAAGCCTATACGCTGGAAGTCTCTACCCCCGGCATCGACCGCCCCCTGACACGGGAAGGGGATTTCGGGCGCTGGATTGGCCATGCGGTGAAGATTGAACTGTCCCGGCCGATTGATGGTCGCCGCCGGTTCACGGGTGTGATCCGGGGTGAAGACGAGGACGGCGCGCACATCGAACTGGATGACGAAACCGAACTCGTTGCCCATGTCCACGAGATGAGCCGGGCGAGCCTGATCCTCACGGACGAACTGATTGATGCGGCCCGCGCAGCCGGCACCTTGCCGCCGCAGCCGGATGAAGACGACCTCGGCGATCTTGAGATCGACGAGACGGACGAAGACACCGATACAAACGAAGAGACGGGAGACGTCACATGAACACCATCGGCGTTTCAGCCAACAGGCTGGAAATCCTGCAGATCGCCAAGGCGGTCGCCGAAGAGAAGGCAATTGACCAGTCGATTGTCATCGAGGCTATGCAGGAAGCAATCGAGAAGGCCGCAAAAGCAAAATACGGCCAGGAGCACGACATCCGTGCGAAGATCGATTCAACGACCGGCGAACAGACGCTCTGGCGTATCCAGACCGTCGTGGCGGACGAAGAGTTCGAGGACGAGTCCAAAGAGCTTCGCCTGTCCGAAGCCAAGAAGATCGATGCGGACCTCGTGGCCGGCGACGAGCTGAAGGAAGAGCTTCCGCCCTTCGATTTTGGCCGTGTCGCAGCGCAGACCGCAAAACAGGTCATCATGCAGAAGGTGCGCGATGCCGAGCGCGAGCGCCAGTACAATGAGTACAAGGACCGCGTCGGTGAAGTGATCTCCGGTGTCGTCAAGCGCGTTGAATACGGCCACGTCATCGTGGACCTCGGCCGCGCCGAAGGCATCATCCGCCGCAATGACGGTATCCCGCGCGAGAACTTCCAGACCAATGACCGCGTCCGCGCCTATCTCTACAAGGTGAGCCGCGAGACCAAGGGTCCGCAGATCTTCCTGTCGCGCTCTGCGCCGGAATTCATGGTCAAGCTGTTCGCCCAGGAGGTGCCGGAAGTTTACGAGGGCGTCATCGAGATCAAGGCCTGTTCGCGTGATGCGGGCAGCCGCGCCAAGATCGGCGTCATCTCCAATGATTCCTCGATCGACCCGGTCGGCGCCTGTGTGGGTATGCGCGGTGCGCGTGTCCAGGCAGTGGTCGGCGAATTGTCGGGCGAGAAGATCGACATCATTCCGTGGAATTATGACGACGCGACCTTCATCGTGAACGCGCTGCAGCCGGCCGAAGTGTCGAAAGTGGTGCTGGACGAGGAAGAGCGCCGCGTGGAAGTCGTGGTCGCTGACGATCAGTTCCCGCTGGCCATCGGTCGCCGGGGCCAGAATGTGCGGCTCGCGTCCCAGCTGACCGGCTGGCAGATCGACCTCGTGACCGAGACCGCCGATTCCGAGCGGTACCAGCGCGAGTTCCAGGAGCGGACCGACCTGTTCATGAAGGCGCTCGACGCTGATGAGACGCTGGCCCAGCTGCTGGCCTCCGAAGGCTTCGAGACAGTCGAAGAGATCGCCTATGTGGCTCCGGAAGACTTCATCACGATCGAAGGCTTTGACGAAGACGTCGCAGAAGAGCTGCAGGAACGCGCCCGGGAATTCCTGGACCGTCTGGCCGCTGAGAATGATGCCAAGCGCAAGGAGCTGGGTGTCGAGGATGCGGTGATGGAACTGGAAGGCATGACGCCATCCTTTGCGGTCCGTCTTGGCGAAGAGGGCGTGCAGACGCTGGACGATGTGGCTGGCCTGGTGCCGGATGACATCACGGGCTGGCGCGAGCCGGGCCCCGACGGCAAGCCGGTCTGGGTCGAAGGCGTGCTCAAGAAGGGCGAAATGCGCAAGGACGACGCCCAGATGTTCATCATGCGCGCGCGGGTCGCCGCAGGCTGGATCGAGCCGGATGCCATCGAGCAGATGCTGGCTGAAAAGGCCGAAGAGGAAACGCCAGAGTTGACCGAAGAGGAGCGTGCGCTCCTGGCACTCGGCGAGCTGGGCAACAACCCGTCCCCGGATGCGGTGGACGAAGCCCTTGAAGAGCTTGAGTTTGATCTCGATGCCCTGGCAGCGGAGGGCGGTGATGAAGAGGCCGCACCGCAAGAGTGATGCGCGGGTAACCGCTATTGAAGGCAGTATTGCGGACGGGGAGAGCCCCGTCCGTCAATGCGCCGTCACCCGGGAAAAGCTTCCACAGGACGCGATGGTGCGATTTGCACTGTCGCCCGACAATGTCGTCACACCTGACATCGCCGGCAAGTTGCCGGGCAGGGGTGTGTGGATTCGCGCGGACCGGGAGACGCTTGAAACAGCCGTGAAGAAGGGCGCCTTTGCGCGTGGCTTCAAGCAGCAGGTCGTTGTCCCGGAAGGACTTTCCGGGATGGTTGAGAGTCTGCTGCTGCAAAGGCTGACCGGATTGCTGGGCATGGGGAAGAAGGCGGGCGATATCGTGCTCGGCTTCGACCAGGTGCGCGATGCACTGCAGAAGAAGCGGCCCGGCCTGTTGCTGGAAGCGGCCGATGGTGCAGAAGATGGCCGTTCAAAGGTGTATTTTCTCGCCAAAGCATTATATAGCAACGTGAAAATGGCCGGTGCGCTCAGTTCCGAGGAATTGGGCGTGGCTTTTGGACGTGAGCGTGTGATACACGGTCTCGTCCGCAAGGGTCCAATTGCGAAGGCGACAGTGCTGGCTTATCAGCGGCTAGCCGGATTTCGAACAAGGCCCGAACTGGACTGGTTCCCGGATCAGGATCGGTAGCGGAAAACAAGGCCGAGGCGCATGGGCGCGGATCGGCAAGAAACGTGGTATGAAGAACGTATGAGCGATACGAAAGACACTGGTGGTAATACGGGCGGACGCAAGCCGCTCACTGTTGCGCGGAAATCCTCCGGCACGGTGAAGCAGAGCTTCAGTCATGGCCGCTCGAAGCAGGTGGTCGTCGAGACCAAGAAGCGCCGGTCCGTCGGGCCGAGCGGTTCGTCTGCTGCGCCAGCTGGTGATGCATCGAAAGCGGCTTCAGATTCCCTTGAAGCGCGGATGATCGCGACGGCCAAGAAGCTTGGCATTACGGTCAATGAGCTGAAGGCCCGCCAGAAGGCGCTGTATGAGCGCAAGCAGGAAGAGGCCAATCGCGCCAAGGAAGAGCAGACCCAGAAGGCTGCTCAGGATCGGCTGCGCTCAGAGCAGGAAAAGAAGTTCCAGGAAGTCAAGGAACGTGAAGAGGCTGAAGCCCGCCGCAAGGCCGAGGAAGAAGCTCGCAAGGTCGAGGAAGCCGCCGCGAAGGAACGCGCCGAACGCGCGCCGAAAGCGCGTGGAAAAGCCGAGCCGGCCGCAGCAGCTGCGCCGCCCGTCGAGGACAGCCCGACGCGCGCCAAGCGTGGCAAGTCTGGCCGGGACGACCGTGATCGCGCCAGCCGCGACTCCCAGAATCGCAGCGCACGTGGTGGCGGTGGTGGCGAACGTCGCCGCGGCAAGCTGACCATTTCGTCGGCGCTTGGGGATGATGCCGATCGTCAGCGTTCGCTGGCGTCACTGCGCCGTGCCCGTGAACGCGAACGTGAGCGCCGCACCGGCGGAAACGACCAGCGCGAAAAGGTCTCCATCGAGGTGACCCTGCCAGAAACGATCACGCTGCAGGACCTTGCCGGGCGGATGAATGAGCGCGTCGGTGACGTCGTGAAATTCATGATCCAGCAGGGCGAAATGCTGCGCGGAAATGACATTGTCGATGCGGACACCGCAGAACTGATTGCCGAGGAATTCGGCCACACAGTGAAGCGCGTTTCGGAGTCTGATGTCGAGATCGGTCTCGAAGGTGGCGAAGATGATCCGAAGGATCTGAAACCGCGCGCCCCGATCGTGACCATCATGGGCCATGTCGACCACGGCAAGACCTCGCTTCTGGACTCGCTGCGCAAGACGGATGTTGTGGCAGGCGAAGCCGGCGGCATCACCCAGCATATCGGCGCTTATCAGGTTCAGCTGAAATCCGGTGACCGGATTACCTTCCTGGATACGCCGGGCCACGCAGCCTTCACGGCCATGCGGGCACGCGGCGCAACCGCAACCGATATCGCAATTCTCGTCGTGGCAGCCGATGACTCGGTCATGCCGCAGACGATCGAATCCATCAATCACGCCAAGGCCGCCGGCGTGCCGATCATTGTCGCCGTCAACAAGAGCGACCTGCCGGATGCCAACCCGGACAAGGTGCTGACCGACCTGCTCCAGCATGACGTTCAGGTCGAGAGCATGGGCGGCTCCACCCAGGCCGTGAAGGTCTCTGCGCTGACCGGCGCAGGACTGGACGAGCTGACCGATGCCATCACGCTGCAGGCGGAACTCCTCGAACTGAAGGCCAATCCAGACCGGCCTGCTGACGGGACCGTCATTGAGAGCCAGCTGGACAAGGGCCGTGGCCCTGTCGCCACGGTTCTGGTCAAGCGCGGCACGCTCAAGCGGGGCGACATCGTTGTTGCCGGCGCGCAGTGGGGCAAGGTTCGTGCCCTGGTCGATGAACGCGGCCAACAGCTGAAAGACGCAGGCCCATCCCTGCCGGTCGAAGTGCTCGGCCTTGATGGTGCGCCCGATCCGGGCGACCAGTTCGTGGTTGTCGATACTGAGGCTCGCGCCCGTGAAGTTACCGAATACCGTGTCCGTCAGAAGCGTCAGGTGTCTGGCAAGGCTGGCGCAGCTGCGCGTGCCTCGCTCGATCAACTGCTCAGCAAGCTGAAGGATGGATCCATCGAGACGTCGGAACTGCCGGTCGTCGTCAAGGGCGACGTCCAGGGCTCCGTGGAAGCGATCAGCCAGTCACTCGACAAGGTGTCGACAGAAGAAGTTCGCGCGCGGGTCATTCATGGCGCCGTCGGCGGTATTTCCGAAAGCGATGTCCTGCTGGCCCAATCTTCCGAAGCGCCGATCTTTGCCTTCAACGTGCGTGCCAACAAGCAGGCGCGTGACCTTGCCGAGAAAGAAGGCGTGGAGATCCGCTATTATTCGGTGATCTACGACCTGATCGACGATGTGAAGGCGACCCTGTCGGGCATGCTGGCACCGGAGAAACGCGAAACCTTCATCGGCTACGCGGAAATCCTCGAAGTGTTCAACATCACCAAGGTCGGCAAGGTTGCCGGGTGCCGGGTTTCCGAAGGCAAAGTGCTCCGCGGTTGCGGTGTGCGCCTGCTGAGGGATGATGTCGTGATCCACGAAGGCAAGCTGAAAACGCTGAAGCGCTTCAAGGACGAAGTGACCGAAGTGAGTTCCGGCATGGAATGTGGCATGGCGTTCGAGCGCTATGACGATATTCGCGCGGGCGACAAGATCGAGTGCTTCCAGGTCGAAGAAATCGCAAGGTCCCTCGACTAAATCGGTACGAGATGACGGCGCCTGACAAAATATCCGGCTTTCTGGACGAAAAGGACCAGAAACGCCTAGCCCGCCTTTCGCGGCGCGGCATCGTGGGGCCTACAGCGATCTATTATGCCGGTGTCACCGCACCCATCATTTCGGCCAGTATGTCCGTGATGATGAAGAATGCCATCGAAATGGCGGGCTTCAGCCCGTACTGGCAATGGTTTCTGTCGGCGCTGGTCGCGGCGTTAGCGGGGATCTCATGGTATCTGATCTTTATCCGCTGGTCCTACCGCTCGGCGGACGATCCGTTCGGCGTGACCCGGTTGGAAACGGAAGTATGCACGCTGGATGACTGTCTTCAGGTCCGGCGTGGCGGTATTGAAACACGGATCGACTGGGCCAGTATTCTGTCGGTCAAGGCCAACCGGGGGTTCACGTCGGTACTCGTGAAGGGGGCGGACGCCCTGATCATTCCCGATGTCTGGTTCAACAAGGACAAGCAGGCGCGCCGGAATTTTGTGGAGCGCCTCAAACAGAAAGCAGGTGTCTGAATGGCACGCAAATCTTCTTCTCCGGGTCTCCCCAGCCAGCGCCAATTGCGGGCGGGCGAACTCGTGCGTCACGCAATATCCGACATTCTCGCCAGGGAAGACTTTCGCGACCCTGACCTGAAAGGGATTATTGTGACGGTGGGCGAGGTCCGCTGTTCGCCAGACCTGCGGCATGCAAACATCTTCGTCTCTCCCCTCGGGGATGACAGCGAAGCGGGCCGCGCCAAACTCGCCGAAGCGCTGAACCGGGCGGCGAGCTTCCTGCGCGGCAAGCTCGGCCGGGAGATCGAGCTGAAATTCACGCCGCAGCTGCATTTCATCGCGGACAGATCCTATGATGAGGCCACCGCGATTGACCGCTTGCTGGCGGATCCTCGCGTGAGACGCGATCTGGACCAGGAATAACACCCAACCGGCACTCTCTGGACAGGTTGTAAGTTGACTCGCGCCGCACGGATTGCGAGCGTTTCATGATCGCAAGCAGGGGCCGAACCGATGGACCGCCAGACGCTCGACATGGAAGGGGCCCGGCGCGGAGAGATTTCTTCCGCATCGCTTCAGATGGGCGAAGACACGATCGCCATTCAGTGCATCGCCACCATGTCAGTGGAGTCCATGGAATTCTCTCCATGGGAAACTGCGACGAACAAACGGGCCCAAAGCCTGTATGCGTCGTTTTTCGTGATCAATTTGTTCTTTGGCCTGATGGCGCTCGCCTGGGGCGGCCTGTTTCCGGGTAATGGCTCCAGCTTCATCGCGCTCGTCATTGGAGGCGTGCTGACGCTCCTGGGATTTGTCCTGGGCATCCGCGCGGCCATGATGGCGCGTCGCATGAAGCGGCGCCAGCCTTATTACCGTCTGGTGATCGGCGCGTCGGATGGACGGCGGATCCCGCTCGTCGACAATAACCGGGACGTCCTGATGCGCATTCGCGATGTGGTGCGGCACAAGATGGATTCCGGGGATCGGGAAATCCGGGGCGACTTTGACCTTGATCTGGATCTCGTGAATCTGAATCTTCCCACCGAAGCGCAGAAGGCACAGACCCTGTCGCGTGGCCCGGACATTGTGCCGAAGTCCAGGCAACGGGAAACGGAGGTCGAGGCCGCGACAGCGGAGACAGAATCCGAAGTCCTGTTCGATCAGGATGCCGAAATCATTCGCGACGCCTCCTGACATCATTGACGCAGGGCTGACCCCATCGGCTTGACGGGCTGGACGGGGCTGCGTAAGGCCGCGCCTTAATCCTTTTCGACCCACCGCTGCCCGCGTTCGAACCGCGTGCCGGCGCAACCAGAAAGATCTGCAACTTGGCCCGTCAAAGAAAGCGCAAAGGCGACCCGATCAACGGGTGGCTCAACCTGTTCAAACCTGTCGACATCACGTCCACCCAGGCGGTTGCCATCCTGAAGCGGAAGTACAATGCCCAGAAGGTCGGTCATGGCGGGACGCTGGATCCGCTGGCGGACGGCATCCTGCCGATTGCTTTCGGAGAGGCGACCAAGACCGTCCAGTGGGCGATGGACGCGCAGAAGGAATATGTCTTCACCATTCGGTGGGGCATATCGACCGAAAGCCAGGATGCCGAAGGCGAGGTGACCGCCACGTCTGACGCGCGGCCGACACGTGAACAGGTGGAAGCGCTTCTCAAGGGCTATATCGGCACGATTGAACAGGTGCCGCCGAAATTCTCCGCCATCAAGGTTGACGGCCAGCGCGCTTATGACCTTGCGAGGGAAGGGGAGGAGTTCGAACTCACCTCCCGCGAAGTCGATGTGTTCAATGCTGATATCATTGGAATGCCGGATGCGGATCATACGGTCATCCATGTGACGTCCGGCAAGGGGTTCTATGTCCGCGCCATGGCGCGGGATTTGGCGTTCGACCTCGACTGTGAAGGCCATATCAGCCAGTTGCGACGCACGCGCGTCGGCCAGTTCGGCGCCCCAACTGCCATTCCGCTCGCAAAGATCGAGGAAGCCGAAGACATGGAGACCCTGATGGGGTTCCTCCAGCCGATCCACGCCATGCTGGAGAATGTGCCAAGTGTGGACATCACCCGCGAAGAGGCCGGCAACATCCGTCATGGTCGAACCATCGTTCTGCTCCCGCATGTTGTCGAGCGCTGGAAGGACGAAACCTCTGACGATCCGGACGACCGGGCTGCCATTGCCGTCTGTGACGGTCATGCGGTTGCCTTGGGAGATGTCCGCGCGGGCCGGTTTGAGCCCAGCCGGGTCTTCACAACCTGAATTAGGATTATTCCCTCCGTCGTGGCACGGGATTCGGTTCGGTGTGCCAAGGCATTCCGGGCATGCGGTGCAAGATTTTCAGGCCCTGATCTGGGCGGGTGCGTGAAGGCGCGACGCGCGTAACGTCAAGACCGCGGAGAGCAAATCCGGCTTAACACGCGCGGTGAGAAAAACGGTCTTTGACTGCCCAGGCGCGCACTGGTTCGAGGGGGCATACGCTCGCGGGAGGCCAGCCATGACTTTTTTCGCTTGCAACGAGATTCAACTGGAAAGTTGCACGGAATCTGCAAGATGGTGAGTCCCACCAATGATGGTGGGAACTAAGGGAGTACTCTTATGAACCTCAAGAAAGAAATGCTCCTCGGCTTCAGCAACCTTCGTGACGCGAAAAACGATACGATGGTGGGCTGCAAGGGAGGTCGCAACAAACGCCGGCGCGGCGGAAGAAAATTCTTCAAGTTTTGGTAGTTTACCAGCGCTAGCGAACGTGCACCGCCTCGTAAGAGGCGGTGCACATCTTCAGGTTTGTGTACGCCGAGAGATCCGTCGAAAATGCTGCATTTCCAATTTATTCCAAACTCTGGCGACGCCGACGCGACCAATCAGGCCATGCATGATGGTCTGTATGACAGTCTTCGATACCTTGCCGAAGAGTTGAGCAATGAAGCCCCCCGGCTCGCTTCTGACTTTGAAGCCTGGCACCAGAATATTGGACCAGCCCAACGCCTGTCGTCCGCCGTGTTCGGGATGTACTATGACGTCGTCGAGGCCCTGCAAGCCGGAGACACCGAAACAGGTGTGGCGCTTATTCAGCGTATCCTAATGGTACAGCCTGTCATGCGCGGTACGAAGATTACTGTTCTGGGGCGTGACTATGCCGAGCCAGACAGTCGCCGAATTGAAACATTTATGGGGGCTCCGGAAACGGGCGCCGCAGGTGTAACCCAGCCAGATCAGGCGCAGGCTGACCGCTTCGCGACGAAACTGCGGGAAGCTATTACCTGGATTGAGCACCATCTGCCTGAGTTGCACGATGAGATGAATGCCTTGCTGGGAGAGTTGATCCTGGTCGGTCCGGCGGAAGGCTCGCTCGAATTCGAAGGCGGCACATGTTTCCGCCTCTGGGGCGCTGTCGCCCTGAATGCTGAGCGCAAGGCGTCTGTCGCAGACCTGATCGTCACGCTCGCGCACGAGGAAGGCCATGCCGCCCTGTTTGGCGCCTGCAAGAACGAGATGCTGGTGGAGAATCCGGATTCGGAACTCTTCTGGTCTCCGATCCGGCGCACAAAACGCCCGCTTGAAGGTATCTTCCATGCGTCGTTCGTGTCCGCGCGAATGATCTGGGTGTTGCGCCACATGCTGGCCAGCAAGGAGTTCGGATGGCTGGAGCGGCGTCGGCTCCGCACGATCCTTAGGGAGGCGGAAGCCATCCAGCGTGACTCGGCCGACATCGTCCGCCGGGAAGGTCGATTGACCGAGACCGGAAAGGCTGTGCTTCAGGCGATGACCCGTTTCATGGATGCCCCCGGCAAGATACCGATCACCGTCTGACATGACGGCCTCTCTCGTCATACGCCGGGCCATGCGCAACCTTGTCTGGATGTTTGCGCACTCTTGGGGCTCTGCGGTTTTTGGCCTTGTGAGCTTTGCGATTATGGCGCGCATTCTGGGGCCAGAGCCCTATGGCGTCATGGCGCTTGCCAGTCTGGTGTTTGGCGTGGTCGGAATTTTCGTCGGCCCGCCATTGACCGAAAGTCTGCAGCAGCGCGAGGAAATCACTGACACGCACCTTGATACGACTTTTTGGCTGAATTCAGGCCTGACAATCCTGTTCTCGCTTGTGATCGCCTTGCTGGCTGGCCCTATCGCCAGCCTCATAGGAGCTCCGGCTGTTGCAGACGTCCTGCCGGCGCTCAGCCTCCTCATGGTCGTGGGCAGTATCGAGGGGGTGCCCGGCGCGTTGCTTCAGAGACGCCTGGAAAATGAGAAGGTGGTCTTGATCGAAACCGTATCGGAAGTGGTTTCCACCGGGACGGGGCTCGTGCTGGCGATCATGGGGTTCGGGGTTTGGGCGCTCGTCCTCAGCATGGCGGTCGGGACGGTCATCTCGGCGGCTGGCATTATCTATGTCGCGAAGTGGCGACCAGGCTTTGCCGTCAGCGGCGAGGCGTTTCGGGAGCTGTTCGGATTCAATCGCGATACGGTACTGACCTATTTGCTCGGATATATCGATGATGCCATTCCGCGCTTCCTGCTCAGTATCGTCGGCGGGGAACGCGCCGTCGGCTTGCTGGCTATGGCAGGCAATGTCTCTGGCATGTTGACGGAATTGCTGATGGGACCGTTCAACGAGATTGCCATGAATGTGGTTGCGCGCCTGCAGTCCAGCCGCAAGACGGTCCATGATTTGCTCGACCGGGTCTTTGCCATGACGACGGCCGCGATCTATCCTGCCACGCTGGGGCTGGCCATGGTCGCGCCGCTGCTGATCCCGCTCCTTGTTGGAGAGGAATGGGTGGCCGCAATCCTTCCTGTCCAGATCTTCCTGATTCTGGGCATCCGGGATGCCACCGGCACTTTCAATATCGCGATCCTGCGAGGGGTCGGCGACAGCCGCTCTCCGCTCCTGATCCTGATGATCGGCATCGTGCTGCTGGGTGTTATGGCACCCTTCCTGATGCCTTATGGGGTCTCCGGGATTGCGGCGATGATCGCGCTGCGCACCTTCCTGACCTGGCCGCTGTCCGCCTGGCTTGTGCAGAAGGCTGCGGGCTATTCGGCTCTGCACCAGCTGACGGTCGGCTGGCGGGCGCTGCTGAGCGCTTTGGGCATGGTCGGGGCCGTGTGGTGGGTCCGGAGTTTCCTGCCGGAGGGATTGCCGGAGGTTGTCACCATTGCCTGCCTGGTTGCGACAGGTATGCTCGTTTATGCCGGGTTGATGCTGGTCATCGGAGCGCGGCAGGTCCGGGAAATCAGGGACGGCATGAGCTGGTTCCGGAATCATCATGATGGCGTTGCAGACGCCGTCTAGGCGCCGACACACAGGGACGAGAACTTGATCTGTTTCATTACCTCCGGCGCGCACAAATATGCCGTGCGTGAACTGCGCGATGTTCCTGGCATGCCGAAAATTGGCCTGATGTCGTACAACCAGTTGTTGCGGAAAGCGTCCCTGCCGCGCGCGACCTACATCTTTACCGATTTTGACCGTATCAACTTCTGGACCCGGGAACTTGCGGCCAAGGCCTTTCGCAATATGGCGGCGGCTGGCCTGACCGTGCTGAACGATCCGGCCACCGCATTGACGCGCCTGCCCATGCTGAAGCGATTGAAGGCGGAGGGGCTGAACAGTTTCGCGGTCTGGGATGCCGAAACGGACGGCCTGCCGGATCGCTACCCTGTCTTCCTGCGCACGCGTGCAGCGCACCGGGGCGCGCTGTCGGATTTGTTGGCCAATACCGAAGACGCGCAGGCCGCGCTGGACGCAGCCGTGGAATCTGGCCTGTGCCGCGCCGACCTGATGTTTGTCGAATATTGCGCCGAGCCGATCGGGGAGGGCCTGTTCCGCAAGCTCGCCGCCTATTGTGTCCGGGGCCGCGTCATCACTGGAATGTCCGTCCACGACGAAACCTGGCATGCCAAATATGGCAAGGAGGGCGTCGCCAATGAGGCGCTCTATCTCGATGAAATGGACGCGGTCAAAACGAACCGCCATGCCGAGGCGATTGCGAAGCATTTCAAGGCAGCGGGGATCGCCTTCGGCCGCGCGGATTTCACGCTGGTGAACGGCAAGGTCGAAGTCTACGAAATCAACACCAATCCCAACAATTCCCGTATCCTGGAGCATCCCTTTCCGCTGCGGGTCGAGACTGATGCGCTGTTCCATCAGCGACTCGCCGAAGCCCTGCAGGCCCTCGACACGCCGCAGGGCGGGGCGCCGGTGAAGCTCGACCATACGGACCTCGTCGCCCAGCGCAAGCGGGATGGCTTTCTGTCGCGGCCGCGCTGGACGCCCTGATCAGGGCATTGCGGCGGCGTGGGCGCTGGCCCAGGCCCATTGGAAATTGTATCCGCCCAGCCAGCCGGTGACGTCCACGCATTCGCCGATGAAATGCAGGCCGGGCACATGCCGGCTTTCCATGGTCTTCTGGTCGAGGTCGTCGGTTGATATTCCGCCCACGGTGACTTCGGCGGTGCGATAGCCTTCCGTGCCCATCGGGGTGACGCGCCAATCCTTGAGGAAGGCTGCGAACTCGTCGATGGCGGCGTGGGAAAGGTCCGCCAGCCGGGCATCTTGCGGAAGCGGTCCCACATCGGCGATCAGGCCAGCGAGGCGGGCAGGGACGTGGGCTTCCAGCGCCTTTACAAGCGTCTGCTTCGGCGTGGCCTGCTTGGCCGTGCGCAGCGCGTCCCCCACATCTTCTTTCGTCTGCAGGCTGAGCGACAGGGTTTCGCCCTGATGCCAGTAGGAGGAGGTCTGCAGCGCTGCCGGGCCGGACAGGCCGCGATGGGTGAACAGCAGGTCTTCGTCAAAGCGTGCACCGGGCACGCTGGCGATGACGGGTGTGGCGACGCCGGAAATGGCGGCAAACTTCTCGCCGAGCTCGCCCGAAAAGGTGAAGGGGACAAGGCCGGGCCGCGTCTCCACGATGTCGTGCCCGAACTGGCGGGCAATGTCATAGGCAAGGCCGGTCGCGCCCATCTTGGGAATGGAGAGCCCGCCCGTGGCAACGATGAGCCGCTCTGCGCTGACCACGCCGCCACTTGTCTCAACGAGGAAACGGCCATCCCGATGCGCGACGTCCGAAACCTCCGTGGACAGGCGAATCTCCGCCCCGCCCTTGTCGCACTCGTCAAGCAGCATCTGGATGATGGCGCCGGATTTCTGGTCGCAGAAGAGCTGGCCCTTGTGCTTTTCGGTATAGGTCAGGCCGTGGGCGGCCATCAGGGAAATGAAATCCCAGGCCGTGTAGCGGGCGAGCGCCGATTTCGCGAAATGCGGGTTCTGGCTGAGGAAGCGGTCGGCGCGTGTTTCCAGATTGGTGAAATTGCACCGCCCGCCGCCGGAGATACGCACCTTGTCGGCCGCGCGTTTCGCATGGTCCAGCACCAGCACCCGCCGCCCGCGCTGACCGGCAAGGCCCGCATGGAACAGGCCCGCCGCGCCGGCGCCGAGGACAATCGTGTCGAAAGAGGCGATTTCGCTCATGCGCGGGCTTTAGCGGGTTTGCGACAGGGGAGCCAGACATGCGGGCAGTCGCCTTATCGCAGGACCATCCAGACGAGCAGGCCGAGAAAGAGGAGGATCCCGCCAGCCATGATCTTGCCCTCATGTTTCTGGATCCAGTCCTGCGCCCGTTCGCCAATCACCATGACCAGCCCGGCAAGCGCGAAATAGCGAATGCCGCGCGCCAGCAGGATGGCCGCAATAAAGGGCAGCAGCGCATATTGCACCGCGCCGGCCGCCGCCGTGCCGACCTGGTAGGGGAAGGGGGTAATGCCGATCATGAACAGTGTCGCGAAGCCGTCCTGTTTCAGCGTCTCCACCGTCTCGCGATACGATTCCATCGCCCCCATCCAGCGGATGAAGGGCTCGATCACCGGCTCGGCCAGCAGGGCGCCAAGGCCATACATGAGCAGGCCGCCCAGCACATTCCCGACCAGAAGGGCCAGCGCGATGACCCACGCGCCGCGCCCCCGGCTTGCCATCAGCGGGATGAAGAGCGGCTCCATCGGGGCGATCACGAAACTGCCTTCCAGGAAGCCGAGGCCCGCAGCACCCGGCAGCGCCCACTTGCCGTGCAGCACGCGGTCCGGATCCTTCTTGAGATGCTTGGCGTCTGACAGGCTCGGCATGAGGAAGCAACGTGCCCGGGCCGCTCCCGTTCCTCGGCAGCACCCAAAGCCGGACTGGCGCACGCCATCCGGGTATCTCGTAGCCGGCCCCTCACGGAACCGTCGGCGCGGCAGGCGCCGTGGCGCTCCGCCTGAAATAAATAAAGGCTACGGAATGGAGCGTTACCGCCCGCCGCGCCGGCCAGGAATTTCGGCGAGCACCCTCAAGGGGGCCCGTGGTCCCGGGTCTTCGTTACCGGCGCCGCGCGAATGATTCCACCGTGCTTTTGACACGCATGGCCCATCCGGGGAGGTCTTACTCCCGTGCGACCGGACGAGGCGGATTCCCAACTTGCCTTCGCAAGCCCACCCTGGCCTGACCTGCCTAGGCGCGCATCGGACCGTATCTCCGACCCGCACCCTCCTGACCCTGCCCCCACAACCAGAACGGTACCTGATCCGGCTCCTGTGAGAGCAGATGCTTAGTATGGGGTGAGGGAGTATCAGACGGATACGGGATCAAAACCTCACCTCCGAAGATACCTGCGCAGCTGCCGAGGATAAGAAATCGCACTGCGATTTCCCGAGGCAGGATCCATCTCCTGCTGCTCCCTCATGCACAGGAGGAAACATCCGGAGATAGGCCCCTGCCTCCGCAGGGGCCTGCGGGGGAGAGAGATTTCTTTCCCCTCAACTCCGCGACCCCGGCCTTACCTAGCCCCAGGCAAGCGAATGCATGGCTGAGGGGAGAAAAATGCTGGAAATGAAGGCATTCTTGGAACCTTGAAAACAAAAATTCTCCAAATAGTAGAAATCTCTTTCTAGCTGCGCTATGCTGCAAGGGCTTGGCCAGGCAACATTTCCTTCAACTGACTTGGAGAATAGATATGTTGTCTCTCTTGGCGGCCCCTCTGGCCGCAATCATGATGGTTGGCACAGGATTGCCTGTGACCGACGCGTCTGTCCCGGTGGTGAACCGCGCGCAGAACATGTCCCTCGCGCCATGGGCTGAGCCCGCTGGTACGACCTCCTATAGCTGCACCCTCGTCATGGATACGGGCTTTTCCTGTATCTGGGATTGTGGAGGCGACTGGATCATCACGCCCACGGATGATTGTTCCGTTCCGCCTAATTAAGGCGAGCCGTCTTTGCTCTCTCCTTCCAATCCCTGTCTGCGTTTCCTCGGACCTTCCCCCGGTGTTTCCGGGGGACTTTTTTATGGAGGGCTCACACCGGGCGAGCATAATAGGCGACGGCATAATCCGGCGTGTAGCGTTTCTCGCCGACACAGGCGAATCCCAAGCGGGTATGGAATTTGTGTGAGCCCGGATTGTCCGGGTCTGTGTTCACTTCCGCGCCGAGCCATTGGCGGCCCCTGGCGAGGTCGAATGCGGCCTCATAGAGGCGCTGGCCGAGGCCCTGTCCGCGCGTGGCCTCGGATAGGGCGATGCGGTCGACATAGAGCAGGTCACAGTCTTGCTCCGCCTGCCACGCTTCGAACCAGCGGAGATTGGCGCTCTCATAGGCCAGCGTGCCGGGCTCGATCAAATTGATGAAGCCGAGCGGCGCGCCGCCTGCATCTGTCGCGACGAGGCAGGTGGCCAGATCAATCCAGCGCTTCAGGCCCTCTGCCGTTGCCTCATGCCCCACACCGGGCGTTGAGGCCTGGTTGATGGCGTAGAGAGCAGGGAGGTCGGAAGGGGTGTAGGGACGGATGGGCATGGGACGCGATTTGGCGCATAGGTCGGGGATTGGCAATAGAGAGTGCAGCAAACACCGGACTCATCCTGAGTAGGAGAGTGAAGTTACGCCATAAGCTATTGCTTGATTGGGGGTGTAGGCCGAGCCGAAGGTCACAGTACGTCATAGGAAACGGCATGACTCTGTGTGTATCTTAATCAGAAAGGTACTTCGTCATCATCAACTTCGTTTGCTCGTGCTTCTAGCGCTTCTTTCGCATCAAGCAGAAGTCGTGGAACAGAAAAAGCTTGCCTCAGAAATGCCTCTGCCAGATCGCGTGCTACTCTAGCGTCTGCTTGTTTCAGGGGCTTAGATTCATGAGCTGCGGCATTGCCAAATTCCAGAGCTTGCGAAGTTAGATCGTACAATTCTTGGCTGATGATTCCGTTTTCTTTAAGGCTCTTCATTCGCGGCCCAAGTGGTACTTTTTTATCGGCACCTTGATTGTCGAGATACTTTGCTGCCCCTTCCAGAACCCGCCTATACGCTATGGTGGCTAGTGTGGGCATATCATTCCTGGAGTATGCTCTTTCAGCCTCGTTCCAGGCTTCACTAAGCTCATTATACGGTGCGCCTCGAGGGAGAAGGCGTGTAAGCGAGGGATTTTGTCGACCCGGCTTGGCAGAAATTGGGATCCCAGATTCGAGCTCCGCAAGAAGGGTTTTCTGCAATTCAGTATGCCGTTGTGCCCTTGGAAAGAAAACAAAGGTCAATATTGAAAGCTTAAAGCAGTTGTTGCAGGAAACGCTAACTTCAACATGCTCGAAAATGTCGTCCTCGGGCAAAACCTGCCAATAATGCGCGTGCGCAATCACTGTTTCCTTGCAGTGCCCGCACACAATCGCAAGAGTTGGTTTGTTAGTCATTCTTCCCGAACTTCCGGTCCCGCCCCGCCAGCAACCGCAAGCGCAACGCGTTCAGCTTGATGAAGCCCTCGGCGTCTTTCTGATCATAAGCGCCGTGGTCGTCTTCGAAGGTGACGATGTCTTCCCGGTACAGAGAATAGGGGCTGGAGCGGCCGGTGAGGTAGGCCTGGCCCTTGTAGAGCTTCAGCGTGACTTCGCCCGTCACCCAGCGCTGGGAATGGTCGATGGCGGCCTGTAGCATTTCGCGCTCCGGGCTCCACCAGAAGCCATTATAGATCAGCTCCGCATAGCGCGGCATCAGCTCGTCTTTCAGATGGGCCGCGCCCTTGTCGAGCGTGGCCTGTTCGATGCCGCGATGCGCCGTCAGCAGGATGGTGCCGCCGGGCGTCTCATAGATGCCGCGCGACTTCATGCCGACAAAGCGGTTTTCGAGCAGGTCCAGCCGGCCGATGCCATGCTTCTTGCCATAGGCGTTGAGCGCGGTGAGCAGAGTGGCGGGCGACATGTCCTCGCCATTGATCGAGACCGCGTCGCCGCGCTCGAAGCCGATCGTGATGATCTCGGCTTCATCGGGGGCGTCTTCCGGGCTGATCGTCCGCATATGGACGAATTCCGGTGCGGGCTCTGCCGGGTCTTCGAGGACTTTGCCTTCAGAGGAGGAGTGCAGCAGGTTTGCATCGACGGAGAAGGGGGCCTCGCCGCGCTTGTCCTTTGTGATCTCGATCCCGTGCTGTTCGGCGAAGGCGAGCAAATCTGTGCGGGATTTGAAATCCCAGTCGCGCCACGGGGCGATGACCTTGATGTCGGGGTTCAGGCCATAATAGCCAAGCTCGAAGCGGACCTGGTCATTGCCCTTGCCGGTCGCGCCATGACAGACGGCGTCGGCGCCGACCATGTCTGCGATCTCGATCTGGCGCTTGGAGATCAGCGGCCGGGCAATCGAGGTGCCGAGCAGGTAGACGCCTTCATAGACGGCATTGGCGCGGAACATCGGGAAGACGAAGTCGCGGACGAATTCCTCGCGCACGTCTTCGATGAAGATGTTCTCCGGCTTGACCCCGGCGGCGAGCGCCTTGGCGCGGGCGGGCTCCAGCTCCTCGCCCTGGCCGAGGTCTGCGGTGAAGGTGACGACTTCGGCGCCGAATTCCGTCTGCAGCCATTTCAGGATGATCGACGTGTCCAGTCCGCCGGAATAGGCGAGCACGACTTTTTTCGGAGCGGAAACGGACATGAATTTGTACCTTCTATGGGGCCTGCTGATTGCGGGGATGCAATAGGTGGGAAAGCCCGTCGTGACAAGCGCTGCACACGATCCGGGCGGTCACGCAACTCTCACAAGACTCTTTGCCGGGAGGGATAGTTTGATCTCGGTTAACGCGATATAGTCGGGCCGTTAAGGTTAAGGTAGGCAGAGGGAGGTTAGATAGGGTCATGCTTGAGACGCACATGACAGATGGGCATGAGCCCGTTTCCCTTCTTCCCGACTCCCTTCGCCGCGCCGTTCTGGACAGTGTCCATGAGCGTGTGGACGCGCCGGTGCGGCCAGCGCCCGACGCCTCCTTCCGCGAGCGGCTGGAAGCGCGGCGCGCCGTGCGGCCCCAGTCTACGCTGGCGATCACATCCGGCATTCAGTATCCGACGCTGGAGGCTGGCCGTACCCGTTCTGCGCCGATACGTGCGGCCAGGCCGAAGCGGCCCGTCAATGCGATGACCGAGCCGCAGCCACGTCGCGCGCCGATGCTGATGAGGGCGATGTCGTCCATGGGCGGCGCCCTGCCGGCGATCACCCTGTCGAATGGCCTGAGCCTCGGCGGCGGGGATGGCGATGATGAGTCCAAGATGGGCGAGCGGCTGTCGAAACTGTCCCAGCTCGCCTTTGCCGGCCTTGCCGTGCTCGGCTTTGCGGGCCTCTCTTTCATGGCGGCCGACAATGCGCTGACTGGCAATGACACGGCCGATGGCGACGAGGATGCGGCGGCGGCGGAAACGCGCGCGGCCCTGAAAGCGGCGACCAGCCAGCGCATCACGTCCAGCCAGGCCTCGGCCCTTGCCATGGCCAGTGCCTCTGCGCCGATGGATGGGGCGGCCCAGCCCTGGTTCGATTACAAGGCCATCGCGTTTGACATTGCCGCCCGCAACGAGGCGCAGGTCGAGGCCCAGCGCGCCGCCGAAATGGCTGCCTCCGCTGAGGCGGAACGCCGCGCCGCCGCTGCCATCGCAGAAGCCGAAGCCCAGCAACTCGCCGAAGAGCAGCGCCTCGCGCGCCTCGCCGAAGCGACCCGCCTTGCCGATGCGACCGCAGAAAAGCGCCGCCTTGCCGAAGAGGAAGCCGCCCGTGTCGCCCGGATGGAAGCGATCCGTCGGGCTGAACTGGACGCAGAGCAGGCCGCCGCCATGCGCGCCGAGGCGACCCGTCTCGCCGAACTGGAAGCGCGCCGTATCGCCCATGCCGAGGCGGAGGCCATGCGCCTTGCCAATCTGGAAGCCGACCGTCTTGCCGAGGCGCGCCGGGTGGCCGCTGCGGAAGTGCAGGCGCTGCGCGCGCCGGTGCAGTATGTGTCGATGGCCAATGCGGTGAGCCTGCCGGTCGCGCCGACGCCGCAGGTCAAGCCGCTGGTGCGGACGCCGAAAGCGAAGCCGGCTGCGACCTGGGCCGCCTATTCAGGCCCGATGCCGACCACGGCGTCGCTGAAACCGTCCAAGCCCCTGGTGCTGGTCGCGCAGACCCCGGTCGAGCGCGCCGTGCCGCCGGCCCTGAAGCCGAACGTGGCCCATGTGCGCGCCTTTGATCGCCCGGTGCCGGTGCAACAGGCGTCGCAAAAGGTCGAAGCCTTCATGGCCGAGCGCGTGCAGCGCACCGCGGATGCGCCTGTATCCGAGGCGGCGCTTGAGACGCTGCAGGCCGAGTTCCTGACAATCGTGAATTCCGCGCAGGATGGCACGATCTCGGAGATTACCCTGCCAGAAGGCGGGCGGATAGAGATCACCATCGAGCAGACCACGACGCGCGAAGCGAGCCGTCCGGTGCTGAAGACGGTCAGCTATTCGGTCAGCGAATATCGCGCGGTGCAGCGGTCGGTGACGGCGCAGGTCGATCGCAGCGTGACGCTGACCTGCCGGGATCTCAGCTATGTCATTCCGGGCAAGGAGCGCGGCCGGTTCGCCGCCTGCGAATCCGGCAAGGGCGAATGGCTGATCTCGCGGGCGACCGAAGGCTCCAAATCAAGCATCTAGGCTTTGGCCAGATCCTTGTGATGACGCTTGGCGCGCTTGATCAGGTGTTTCTCGACCACGCGGAAATTCTTGCGGTGAGACCGGAAGAAGAAGTCGAACACGTCGCCCGCCAGCGGGACGGAGCCGATAACCACATCGACAACAAGATTCCAGACGATCTGAATGTGCGCCGTGATGGGCAGTTTGAGCCGCGCTGCCGTGCCGAGCGCATAGAGGCCCGCCGCGCCCGTGATCGCATCGCCTGCCACGGGCAAGAGGCCGAGCAGGGAGTCGAGACCAAACGGAACGCCCGCAATCTTGAAGCGCGTATCCATCAGATCCGAGAACCGGTCGAAGCCGGCGATTTCGTCAGCGACGGTGCGCCCATTGGGCAAATGGAGCAATTCGGCTTCTTCGCGCGTAATCCGTGATGGCATAATCTGTCCCTTTGGTCCTTTCCAACAGTGGCCCAATATTGCGCCGCGCGTCAAAGCCTGCTGAATGGCGAGTATGGAAGACGCGCATGTCTACAAATTGCTGACCGATGACCAGTGGCGCGCGGCCGAGGCCTCCGGCGTGACCGATGTGCCCATCGACCGGGAGGATGGCTATGTGCACTTCTCTAAGGCCGAGCAGGTCGGCGAGACGGCGGCAAAGTATTTTTCCGGCCTGAAGGATGTGCGGCTTGTCCGCTTCCCGGTGGACCGGTTGCCGCCACTCAAATGGGAAACGAGCCGGGGCGGGCAATTGTTCCCCCACCTCTATGGCCGCCTGCAGATCGCCAAGGCCGATGCCGTCTGGCGGCTTGCGCGTGGTGAGGACGGGGCCCCGGTCATGCCAGAGGATCTGAATGATGAGCCTGACTGATCTCGGCGTTGCCGCTGTGAAACTGTTGCCCCCGGAGGCGGCGCACACCGCGACGATCCGTCTGCTGAAGGCCAGGCTGGGTGTGCCGATCAATGCTCCGGCCACGCATCCGACCCTCGCGGTGAAGCTGCCGAAATCTGGTCTCGCCCTGTCCGGGCCGGTTGGCCTGGCCGCCGGGTTCGACAAGAATTGTGACGTGCCGACCGCCATGTCGAAATATGGGTTCGGTTTTGTCGAGTGCGGCACGGTCACGCCGAAGCCGCAGGCCGGCAATCCGAAACCGCGCCTGTTCCGCCTCAGCGATGACAAGGCGGTCATCAACCGGATGGGCTTCAACAATGAGGGGCTGGACACGTTCGTTGCCAACCTCAAGGCCTATTCAGGCGCTGTCCCGTTAGGCGCAAATGTCGGCGCGAACAAGGACAGTGATGACCGTGTGGCGGACTATGTGCTCGGCATCGAATCCGTTGCGCCCCATGCGGACTATATCACGGTCAATATTTCCTCGCCGAATACGCCGGGCCTGCGCGGCCTGCAGGACAAGGCCTCTCTGGAAGCGCTTTTGACCGCTTGTGGAGCAGCCGAGCGGGTGGGCAAGCCGGTCTTCCTGAAAGTGGCGCCCGATCTCGATCCGGAAGCGATTGCGGACATTTGCGGTGTCTTGCGCGGGCCGGGCGCATGGCTGTCCGGCCTGATCGTGTCGAACACGACCCTGGCGCGACCGGACAGCTTGAAGAGTGCACAAAAGGATGAGGCAGGCGGGCTCTCGGGCGCCCCGCTGATGGATGCATCAACGGATATTCTGGCGGCGTTCGCGCGGGAGCTGAAGGGCGAGTTCGACCTGATCGGCGCGGGCGGCATTGCCAGCGGGGCCGATGCCTATCGCAAGATCCGGGCAGGGGCCCATGCCGTGCAACTCTATTCCGCGATGATCTATGAGGGGCCGGGCCTCGCTGAGCGGATCAACCGCGAACTTGTCCGCCTTGTGCAGGCAGACGGGTTCACGACACTGGCTGAAGCCGTCGGGAAAGATCTCTGAACAGGCCCGGCACATAGGCGCCGAGCGCGGCGGCGCGGAAAACATACATCATCAGGAAGGCCGTCCAGACGCCGGCATTGCCCCAGGCCGGGCGGAGCAGCAGGTCTGCCCCGAGATAGAGCCCGGCAGAGATGATGCCGGCATTGCGCAGCGCGCGGCCCTGTGTCGTGCCGAGGAAGAGCCCGTCCAGTTGCCAGGCCGCGATGCCGAGCAGGGGCACAGCCGCGCAATAGGGAAGGTAAGCCAGTGTTGCGGCGCGCGCTTCGGGATCGCGGATAAAGGTCTCGATCACCCAGCCTCCGCCGAACAAATAGAGCAGCGAGATCACGGCGCCAGAGACGAGGGCGAATTCGGTTGTCAGGCGCATCGCGCGGGCAAGGCGTTTGCTGTCGCGGGCGCCATAGGCCTCGCCCGCCTCCTTCTCCGCGACGAAGGCAAAGCCGTCGAGGACGAAGGCGGCGACGGTGATGAACTGGAGCAGGACTTCATTGCCGGCGGTCACGGCGGTCGAGATCAGCGTGCCGGAGCGGACGAACCAGGCAAAGCAGAAGACCAGCGCCAGCGTGCGGAGCATGATGTCGCGATTGGCGGCGAACAGCGCGGTGAGCTTGTCGCGGTCGAGCAGGCGGGCATGGCCCCGGAAGGCGGGCGCGACGAGGATGAGGCCAAAGCCGAGGGCGACCCATTCGGCAATCGCGGTGCCCGCGCCGATGCCCGTCGGCCCCCAATCAAGACCCGCGACGAACCATGCATCGAGCCCGGCATTGGTGCCGTTCATGACAATCTGGAAGGCGAGCATCTGGCCGGTCTTGCCCGTACCAAGCATCCAGCCGGTGACAGCAAGCCCCATGAGATAGGCGGGCGCGCCCCAGATGCGGGCATTGAAATAGCCCTTGGCAAGGGATTCGACCGTCTGTGTGCCCTCAAAGGCCGCAAAGGTGCCGATCTTCAAGAGGGGAGAGAGCAGGAACAGGGACACGCCGATGGCGCCGCCGAGCATCAGCGCGCGCAGCAGGATGGCGCGGGATTCGGCTGTGTCGCCCTGACCATTGGCCTGCGCCGTCAGGCCCGTGGTGGACATGCGCAGGAAGCCGAAGCCCCAATAGATGAAACTGTAGGCGACGGCCGCGATGGCCACGGCGGCAAGGTCTGCCTTGTCCCCGAACCGGCCCATGATGGCCGTGTCGACGACGCCCGTCGTGGCGGTCGCGGCCTGCGCCAGGATGATCGGCACGGCGAGGGAAAAGACTTTTCCGCGGGTCAGCATGCCCGCCCGCTTAGCCTGATTGCGGTGTGGGGGCGAGGCCTATTCGGCGTGGAGCGCTGTGTAGAGTTCGCGCGCTTCCGGCAGGGCGATGAGCAGGTAGAGCGGGAAGGCGGCGGTGAGCAGGATCAGGACAAAGGGGACGAATTTCGCCGCGTCCGGCAGGCGCAATTCGTCCTGGACGACCGACATGAGGGTCAGCATCAGGCCCGCGAGGCCGAGCCCGGCAAGCGTGTCGCTCGGCCAGTGCGCGCCGAGATAAATGCGCGAGACGGCGATCATGACGGCGAGCAGGGCGAAGGCGGCGGCCAGCAGGCGGCCGGGCAGCTTGCGGAAGACCGCGAGCGCGAGCAGGGCCAGCGCGCCATAGATGAGCGCGGAATTGGTGGCATGGCCGCTCGGGAAGCTGAAGGATTCGACGCCGCCATAAAGGTCCACCGTGGGCCGGGGGCGGGCGATGGTCATCTTCAACAGCTTCACGATGACCGGCATCAGCGCGAAGGCGGCGCCGAACAGGAGCGCCTCGCGCCAGGCCCTGGCGGCGAGCAGGGCGAGCACGGTTACCGAGGCGGCAAAGACCAGAAAGCGGGAATCCCCAAGCCCCGTAATGGCCAGCATCAGCAGGTTGAGGGTTTCCGTGCGAAGGGCCGGGACGGCATCGGTAATGGCGCGGTCAAACGCCTCCAGAGGCCAGATGCCGGCCTCGCCCAGAGCGAGACCGGCAAAGACGAACAGGCTGAGAGCGGCGCACAGCCATTGGGTCCGGGAAAAATGCATGAGGTTTCAATACCTCAGGCAGCGTCCGGTTCCGAGCCCTGGCGGCGCGTCATCCCGATCTTTGTTCTGGCTTAGCCCGGCGAATGCCAGTGAGTGCACTTCCCCAGATGCAGGGGGACGTCAGGATGTTTCACCTGTCAGCCAGGGCCAGAATTTTCATGCATGAATTGAGATTGCGTGCGGTAACGGCTCCGGCCTTGAGGAATCGGTCGAGCTTTTCTGCAGGTTTGGAGCGGCCATAGCCATTGGGGGTGTACAGGTAGAAGACATCGCCATGCAGGGAAAATTCCTCGCCCTTGTCGCAGAGCGCGCGCAACCCCTCTTCGTCCAGTGAGACATCCCCGGTCAGGAACATGATGTGCAGCGTCTTGGGGTCCGCTTCGGCCGGAGGGAAGGGATTGTCCGCGAGGGCCGTGCGCAATTGATTAACAGAGCGCAGCAGGACGGGCCGGTCGAGGCCGAATTCGTCTTGCAGGATGTCCTTGATCCGACTTTCGACCGTCTCGCGGTCGCGTTCGGATTCAAGGATGAGGTTGCCGGACTGGATGTAGCTGCGCACATTGCCGAACCCGGCTGCCGACAGCGCGGCGCGGAAATCCGCCATGGGCAGCTTGCCCGTGCCCCCGACATTTACCCCGCGCAACAAGGCAATCCAAGTGTGCGCCATGGGCCTAGACCGGGTCGCGGGCGCGGAAGACCTCTTCGTCCAGTTCGCCTTCCCATTTCGCCACCGCCGTCGCGACAGTGAGGTCGCCCGTCACATTGGTCACCGTCCGCATCATGTCGAGGATGCGGTCAAACGGGAACAGGACGGCGATCACGACGACAATCTGTTCCGGCGTTGCGCCGATCACGCTGAGCGTGGTGGCGGCGAGGAACAGGCTGACCGAGGGAATGCCGGCCGTGCCGATCGAGACGAGCGTCGCCATCAGGATGATGGTGAGATACATGCCCGCCGTCATCGAGGTGCCCATGGCCTGGGCCGCGAACAGGGCAATCACGCCCTGATAGAGCGCGGTGCCGTCCATGTTGATCGTCGCGCCAAGCGGCAGGACGGAGGAGGCAACCGGTTTGCCGATGCCGAGGTTTTCCCGCGCACAGGAAATCGTCATGGGCAGCGTTGCATTCGAGGACGAGGTCGAGAAGGCCACGGCCTGGGCGTCCACAACCCCCCGGAAGAAGGGCATGAGTGGCAGGCGCAGGCCGCCGCGAATGATCAGACCATAGGTGATGGCGATGTGCAGGAAACAGGCGAGGTAATGGGTCAACGTCAGCTTGCCGAGGAAGATGAGAATATCGAGCCCGCGCTCGCCAAGCACCCAGGCCATCAGGGCGAAGACGCCGAAGGGCGCGGTCTCCATGACAATCAGGGTCAGCTTCATGACCGCTTCGGCGGCGCTGTTGATGACATTTGCCAGAGGCTTGCCGGCCTCGCCCGTCATCAGGATGCCGATGCCGAGCAGGATGGCAAAGAAGATGATCTGAAGCACATCGCCATTGGTCAGGGCCGCGACGGGATTGGTCGGGATGATGGACAGCAGCGTATTCATCAGCTGTTCGCCGATGCTGCCGGGCTGCGGGTTCGCATCGAGCCGGGATTTGGCCTCGGCAATGTCTGCGGCTGAGGCAATCGAGAGGTCAAAGCCCGCGCCGGGCTGGATCAGCGTGCCCATGAGCAGGCCGAAACTGACGGCGATGAGCGTGGTGCCCATATACATGAGCAGGGCGCGTCCCCCGAGGCTGCCGAGTTTTTTCGGGTCGCCCATCGCCAGCACACCGGACAGCAGCGTGGTGAAGATCAGGGGGACAACCAGCATCTTGATGAGATTGATGAAGGCATCGCCAATGGGCTTGGCCCAAGCGGAGACATTGGCGCTGGCGGCTTCCGGGCCAAGGCCATAACGCAGGCCCAAGCCGACGAGGGCGCCCAGAACCAGTCCTGCGATCACCCGTTTCCAGAGATCAATACCAAACCACCATTTCATAAGCTGCTCCTGCCCCGTCTGTAGCGCCCGACGGTAGGGCGCGCTGCAGGGGAAGGCAATCGCGCGGTGCGCATTCCTGCAGCTTGCCAGCCGGATGATGAAAAGCCTATCAGGCAGGATGCGGCCTTCCCTGCCCTTCTTGCCGATTGATGATGTGCTGGCCGAAATATGCGCGGGCTTGCGCGACCATGCGCGGCTTGTGCTCGCGGCGCCGCCCGGCGCAGGCAAGACGACGCGCGTGCCCCTGGCGCTGGCGGGCTTGCTCGGCGACGCCCCCGTCATAGACGGCAAGATCATCATGCTGGAGCCGCGGCGCATTGCGGCCCGCATGGCGGCGCAGCAGATGGCGAACTCTCTCGGGGAGAAGCTCGGGCAATCTGTCGGCCTGACGACAAGGGTAGACCGAAAGGTGTCTGCGGCGACGCGCGTCGAAGTGATCACGGATGGCCTGTTCACACGGCGCATCCTGTCGGATCCGGAACTGGCAGGCGTCGGCGCGGTGATCTTTGACGAATTCCATGAGCGCAGGCTGAATTCGGATTTGGGACTGACGCTGGCAATGGAAGCCCAGGGCGCGCTGCGCGATGATCTCCGGATCCTGATCATGTCGGCCACGCTCGATACGGAAAAGGTATCCAGCGTGCTCGGGGCTCCGGTCGTGGAGAGTCAGGGGCGGCAATATCCCGTGGAGACGAAATATCTCGGCCGGTCGCAGGACCGGATCGAAGACCGGATGGCGGCCGCTGTGCGCAAGGCGCTGCGCGAGGAGGAAGGCTCGATCCTCGCCTTCCTGCCCGGCGCGCGGGAAATCCAGCGGACGGCAGAGCAGCTTGAGACCGTGCCGGACAATGTGCGCGTGGCTCCTCTGTTCGGCGCGCTGAGCCCGGCAGAGCAGGATGCGGCCGTGTCACCCGCGCCGGAAGGAATGCGCAAGATTGTGCTGGCGACGGATATTGCGGAGAGCGCGCTGACCATTGAAGGTGTGCGGATCGTGATCGATTCCGGCCTCTCGCGCGTGGCGGAAGAGGCCGTCGGCGGCTTGGGGACGCGCCTGTCGACAGTGAAAGCCTCGCGCGCCTCCGTGGACCAGCGGCGCGGCCGGGCGGGGCGCCTGTCACCGGGCGTCTGTTACCGGCTATGGGACGAGGCGGCGACGCGGGGCCTGATGCCCGCCCCGGTGCCGGAAATACTGAAGAGTGACCTTTCCGGGCTCGTCCTCACCCTCGCGGAATGGGGCGAACGCGATGCCGGGCGCCTGACCTGGATGGATGCCCCACCCGCCGGGCGTCTGAAGGCGGCGCAGGATCTGCTCTCAACGCTGGGTGCCATTGATGAAGCGGGCGCCTTGACGGGGCTTGGCTCCGAAATGGCCCGCCTGCCATTGCCCCCCCGGCTTGGCGCTCTGGTGGCGAGCGCACCGAACGCCGAGGCGCGGGCCTTGGCGGCAGAGATTGCCGCCCTTGCCGGGGAGCGCGGTATGGGCGGGAATTCGCCGGATGTGCGCGACCGGCTGGCCGGGTTCCGCCGCGATGGCTCGCCGCGCGCCCGCAGCCTGAAGGCGCAGGCGAAAAGCTGGGGGAAGGGGGCTGCGCCGGGCGGCGATGTGGCGAAATTGCTGGCGCGCGCCTGGCCGGATCAGATTGCCCGCAAGCGCCCCGGCAGTTCGGGCAGCTACCTCATGGCGTCGGGCCGGGCGGCCATGCTGCCGGAGACCGAAGCGCTTGCGAAACAGGACTGGCTGGTGATTGCAGATCTTGGCGGCGCGGCGAAGGAAGCGCGAATTTCGCTGGCTGCGCCGATTTCCGAGGCGGACGCACTGGAAATTGGCGGGATCGTCTCGGAAGACCGGGCCAGTTTCGACCCGAAGACCGGCAAGTTTGCGGCGCGGCGGGTGAAGGCGCTCGGCGCGATTGTCCTGTCGGAAAGTCCGCTGCCAAAGCCGAGCCCGGCTGTGGCCGCCCGCGCGATGCTGGAAGCGGTCGCGGAAGAGGGCTTCGAAGCCATCGGCGCAGGCGATGTGGTGCGCGAGACTCTGGCCCGGATCGCAATGCTTGAAACGGCAGGGTGCCTGGATGAAACGGGTTGGAACACAGTGAAACTGGTTGAGACGGCAAACGACTGGTTGTTCCCCCTGTTGAAACGGAAGGGGGCGCAGGTGCCTGCGCCACATGCGGTCCGCGAGGCCCTGATCGCCTCGCTCGACTGGCGGGTGCAGGAGGCCCTGCGCAAGGAGACGCCGCTCAGCCTGTCGCTGCCGTCCGGCCAGACGGCGCAGGTCGATTATCTCGATGACCGCGCGCCGCTGGTGTCTGCGCGGGCCCAGGCCTTTTATGGGTTAAGCGCGCATCCGAAACTGGCGTCGGGGCGGGTGCCGGTGACCGTGGAAATGCTGTCGCCGGGCATGAAGCCTGTGGCCACGACACAGGATCTCGGACGGTTCTGGGGGGCGGGCTATCTGGACATGGCAAAGGACATGCGCGGACGCTATCCGAAGCATGACTGGCCGGCCGATCCGGCCTCGGCGAAGGCTCATGAGGGGCGGACGAAGAAAAGATTGTGAGGAACCGGGCGGGAAAGGCGGCGTTTCTGTTTGCATAGTCACTTATGGAGACGACCATGAAACTCGCCAGCCTGACCCTGATTTCTGCCGCGACGGCAGCCCTGGCGGCCCATGCAGAATTGCCCGCCCCACCGCAGGAGCCGGTCACCTATGAAACGGCACCTGCCGCCTGCGCCGTCGAGGAATTCACGATCTATTTCGAGCGCGGTGTCACTCAGCTTGGTGATCAGGCTGAAGCGGTTCTCGATGCTGTCGCTGCGGATTCCGCGCAGTGCGAGTATTTCCGCATTGAAGTGGCTGGCCATGCCGATGCGACCGGACCAGCAGAGCTGAACCAGAAAGTGTCGGAAGATCGCGCTGAAGCCGTGATGGCCGCTCTGGAAGCCCGCCGGATTTCTGCCGAGCAGATTGGCGTCATGCCGAAAGGCGAAGCCCAAGCCTATGCGGCGAACGGTATTGTCGAACCGCTGAACCGGAAAGCCACGGTCCGTCTCGTTCCGGTGTCCGCGAACTCGCGGGATTCCTAAGGATTGCTAATTGGGGCGGCTCGAAGGCGCGTCGCCCCATTCCATGCCCATGCTCTTTTTCATCCAGTCCGCAAATGTTGCGGGCTTTTCGAGTGTCTTGGGATCAAGGGATCCGAAGGCGACGAGCGGGCCATCCCGGCCTTCCAGCCGAACCCCTTTGACGCGCTGGGTGCTTTCCAGCCATTCGTGATGCGTTGCGGGATCAAGCAGCAGCATGACCTGTTCGCCGCCTTTTCCCTCTTCATCACGGCCGAAGACGAGACCGTAAACCTTCTCCCGGCCGAACAGGCCGTGACTGGAGGCCTGGCGCTTGCCGTCGAGCAGCACTTCGTCCCAGAGCAGATTGCGCCGCCATTGCAGCACATGCATCTGGTCGTCTTTCACGATCTTGATATCGACATGATGAAGCGACAGGCGAACGATCTCGGCGTGCATGGGAAATCTCCAAATTATCGAAAAACGATAATATCGAAATCGGCTCGGGTCAAGGCGTTTTGAAAGGGCACCGGGATTCGTAGCGTGACATGACCCCGGTGCGGGGGTGGCGGAAGTGAAGTTCCGTGGCGTGCAGGTGCAGCCGCGGCGTCATCTGAAGGGCCTCCTCGTGTGCATAGAGGTCGTCGCCGAGAATGGGATGGCCGAGCGCAGCAAGGTGTACGCGCAGCTGGTGGGTGCGCCCGGTCAGCGGTGTGAGTTGCAGGCGGGCGGTGTTTTTCCGGCGGTCCAGAATTTCATAGCGGGTCTGGCTCGGTTTTCCGCTTTCGTGATCGACTTTCTGGCGGGGCCGGTTTGGCCAGTCATTGATGAGCGGCAGATCGATCAGGCCGGCGTCACTGGCGGGGGCGCCCCAGACATCTGCCAGATAGGACTTTTCCACGCGCCCCTGTTCGAATTCGGCCGCGAGGGCGCGCTGCACCTCCTTTGACCGGGCAAACAGCAACAGGCCGCTGGTGGACATGTCGAGCCGGTGAATGGTCAGCGCATCGGGATAGGTGTCCTGAATGCGGGATCGCGCACAATCGGCCTTGTCCGGGCCGCGCCCCGGCACCGAGAGCAGACCGGACGGCTTGTCTGCCACGATCAGCCACTCATCGACATGGATCAGGGCAGGGGCCTCCGGTGGGGGGGTATAGGGGGATGTCAAACCGGTCCTGCTCCGTCGGAACCAGACCCCCATCCGCACGTTGGGAGGGGGACGCCTTCACTCTGGGGGCTGACTGATAAAGGAGTTATGGAAATGAAAAAGCCACTAATTGCAATTCTGCTCGGTCTCGGCGCGTTTGGTCTCGCAGCATGTGACACGAATGAAGGCCCGGCTGAAGAGCTTGGTGAAGAGATTGACGATGCTGCTGACGACATCGAAGACGAGGCCAACTAGTCTCGCTGCCATCGACAGCAAAAAGCCAGCCTTTCGGGGCTGGCTTTTTTTGTGCCGGGTTGTTTCGGGAGGAAAACCCTAGCTGGAACGTGCCGCGCTCTCGGCCAGGTCAGCTTTCTGGCGGCTGAGGTCATGGGCTTCGGCAAAGCTCTGCGCATCAAGGTCCATGACGTCGATAATCTCGCGGGTGCTCGTATTGAACAGGGCGATGCGATGACCGAACCGGACCGTCTGCAGGTTCGGTTTCTTCAGGGGGCTCTCAAGGATGATGGGAAATTCCGCGCTTGTGGCCGGCACTTCCACTGGCAGGACCATGCCGGGAACGATAAAGTCTTCCAGAGGCGATCCGCTCAGGCAGATACCGCGCTTCTGGATGCCGATTTCGCAATTCCGGTTTTGCAGGGTGAAGTCGCGGTCATAGATCGCGAAGTCAGCTTCCTGAAAGTGGTCAACCGGCGTCACATCCGGGTGGGGAAGCGTGGGCTGCAGCATGACGGCCAGTCCGGCCGCCGCAGCAGCGCCTGTGGAAAATAAAGTAGAAACAATGGTTTCGGGGGTCATGGTGTCCATCCAGCTATCTGGTGGACCAATGCATGCGGCGGGGCTTGGTTCCCGGCTTTATGGCAGGAGGTGTCAGTCCTGTGGCGGAAGTGTGAGGCGGAAGACCGAGCCATCCGGGCCGGTTTCCGACAGGGAGAGGTCGCCGCCCATGGACCGGGCGAGTTCCCGCGCGATGACGAGGCCAAGCCCTGTGCCGGTCTGGCGCGTGGTGGCTGCAAAGGGGGTGAACAGGTTCTGGGCGGCCTTGTCCGGCAGGCCGGGACCGGTGTCTGTGAAGATGATATCGTTCGTTTCCAGACTGACGAAAATGCGGGACGGATCCGATCCGGCGGCGGACATGGCCTCTGCGGCGTTCCGGATCAAATTGGATGCGATGCGATGCAAATGGTCCGGGTCCGCCATGACATGGTCGAGCATATGGACATTGTTGACGAATTCGACCGATGGCCATGCCGCGAGCGCTTCGTCAGCGGCCTCGTCAAGCGCCTGCCTCAGACCCACCCCTTCCAGCTCAGCGGGTTGAGGCGTGGCCTTGCCATAGTCCAGCGTTTCGGTGGCCAGCTTGATGGCGCGGGTCAGAGCCCGTTCCAGACGGGGCGCAGCCTTCTGTACACGTGCATCCTCGGAGCGGTCGAGCGAGTCCGAGACCAGCTGCGCCGAGGCGAGCGAATTGCGCAGGTCATGATTGATCTTGGCGACTGCCGTGCCGAGTTCGGCAAGATGAGAGCGCTGGCGGAAGCTCTCGGCGACGGCGCTTTCCATGTCTGCGAGGGCATTCTGGGCCCGGCCGATCTCGTCGCGGCGTTTGATATGTGGCAGGCGCCGGGTCCAGGCGCCGGGATCCATGCGGAATTGTTCGACGCTGAGCGTGACGCGCTGCATGGGGCGCACGACCAAGAGGTGAAGCAGGACATAGATAATCGTGGCCGCCGCGAGTGCGATCAATAGCGACAGGCCCGCAATCCGGCGCGCATAGGCAAGCAGCGCAGATTTCATCGGGGCTTGTGGCATCAGGACTTCAATCACCCGGTCGTCTTCCACGCCCCGCGCCGTGACCACAAGAATGCGATCAGCCGGGGCAAAGAAAGCGCCGAGCGTGTTGCCGACACGGTTCATGGACGTTGTCTCACGGAGGTCAAGCATATGCATGCCGCCGTCGAGGGGCATTTGTGCTGGCAGGAGCTGGAAGCGCATGTCGTCTTCCATTTCGGTGACGGCCCACACTTCGGCGTATTTCAGAAGCTGCGCCGACAATTCCTCAGAGACCGACCTGTCCGGGGCGGCCTCGAGGGCCAGGGACGCGATGCGGGCTGCCTCGACGCGTTCGGTCAGCCATGTGGTCCGGAAACCGGACGCGCTCGGCACGAAGATGAAGGCTTCCACGACGAGGATGGCGAGAATGGTCAGACCGAAAAGCCGGAACGAAAGGCTGTTGAACCAGCGCGCTCCGGCGCGGGTTCGGCCTGGATCCGGCAGGGGCAGGTCGGCGGTGTCGTTCACATCGCCTGAACTAGCCTAGGGGATACGTTGGAGCAAGCCGACGAGCCGTTTCGCGCTTTTGCCGAACACGACATCGGCATAATGTGCATTGGCGGCGCGTTTCACCCCTTCGGCACGGGTCGGGTAGGGGGAGATGAAATTGGTCAGTTCCTTGACGCCGAGCCCGTTGGACATGGCGACCGAAACCAGCTGGATCAGGTCACCCGCATCCTTGCCGATGATGGAGGCGCCGAGCAATTTGCCCTTGCGCACGATCAGCTTCACCTCGCCTTCGGTATCAGCTTCGGCGATGGCGCGGTCGCTTTCCTCGAAACGGAAACTCGGTGTGGTAATGTCGTCGGCATGTTGTTTGCGGGCCTCGGCTTCGGTGAGGCCGAGTTGGGCGATTTCGGGGGAGGTATAGGTCACGGCTGGCACGGGCAGGCTGTCGGCCGTGGTGCGCTGTTTGAAAAAGGCGCGGCGCGCGAACACGGAGGCGTGCCAGCCGGCAATATGGGTGAATTGTTCGCGCCCGGCGGCATCGCCCAGCGCCCAGACGCGGCGATTGGATCTGGAGCGCAGAGTGTCGCCGACGAGGATGCCTTTTCGGTCATGATCGACATCGCCCTTTTCGAGGTCCATGCCGTCGAACACAGTCTGGCGGCCCACCGCGACGAGCAGGTGGGAACCTTCGACGATCCAGGCTGCGCCATCCTTTGGCTCTGTGTGGATACGGATAGTTTGGCCTTCCTGCTCGACCTTCGTGGCCTTGTAGCCTTCCAGGATCGTGACGCCTTCGGCGCGCAGCGTCTCGATGGCAATTTCGGCATGGGCGCGGTCGGAGCGGCCGAGCGCCTTGTCCATTTCGATCACGGTGACCTTGGCGCCGAGGCGGACAAAGGCCTGCGCCATTTCCATGCCGATCGGTCCGCCGCCGAGAATGACAAGGTGTTCCGGAAAGTCCGGCAGGTCGAAAAGGGTTTCATTGGTGAGGTA
Source organism: Hyphomonas sp. (assembly GCF_036964145.1). Classification (GTDB taxonomy): domain Bacteria; phylum Pseudomonadota; class Alphaproteobacteria; order Caulobacterales; family Hyphomonadaceae; genus Hyphomonas. The sequence goes on along the minus strand of NZ_JBALUC010000005.1, from coordinate 224,760 downwards.
GGGGATTTTTGCGAGCCCCTCGATGGGCGGGATGAACGCGCGCGAGCCGGTGGCGATGACAATGCGCCGGGCTTTCACCCGTGTGCTCGGAGAGATGATCGTATCGGGCGCGGCGAATTTCGCATGCTCGCGGATCACGGTGCAGCCTAGGCCTTCAAACCGTTCCTGGCTGTCGACCGGCGCAATCGTGGCGATGGCGGTGCGGACGTGCAGCTTGACCTTTTCCCAGTCCACACGGGGGGGAGTGGTCTCGATGCCGAACTTGCCAGCTTCGCGGATTTGGGCGGCGGCTTTCGCCGCGCTGAGCAGGGCCTTGGACGGCACGCAGCCTGTGTTCAGGCAGTCTCCGCCCATTTCGCCTTTCTCATAGAGCACGACCGACAGGCCGAACTGGGCTGCGCCTGCGGCGGCGGACAGGCCAGCCGAGCCTGCGCCGATGACGACGAGGTCCGCTTTCATCTCGCGCATGGGGGCCGCGCCCGGCGAATGCGGAGCAGGGGAGGTCGGCGTGCGGGCGGGATCGACCGCGCCGGCGAGCGGGGCGCGGGCATTCTGGTCGGCGGTTTCGGGCATCAGGCGGCCTCTTCGATCTGGTTGGCTTTACGCGGGAAGAATTTCTTCCACGCGACTGGCAGCAGGGACACGATCCCAAGCGCAATGGCGGCTGGCAAGAGATTCTGGAACACGGAGGCAAGGTCCGGGTCTTCGCCGCGGGCAAAGGTCGCGCCGAGCCCGGCCCCGACCCAGGTATAGGCGAGCACGCCGGGCACGATGCCAAGCGAGGTGGTGATGGCATAGTCACGATACTTCGCGCCGAGGATTGCGGGCAGGATGTTGGCGATGGGGAAGGGCATGGCCGGGATGAAGCGCATGGCGAACATGTAGGCCAGCGGACTGTTCTGGAATTCGGTGCGGACCTTGTCGGCATAGCCACTGGCGATCTTGCGCATGAAGCCGCCAAGGGACGTCTTCGCAGCGAGGAAGAGCAGGCTGGCGCCAAGCGTCGCGCCCACCACGGTGGCGAGCGTGCCGCCGGCCAGCCCAAACAGGAAGCCGCCGCTGATCGTGATCCACAAGGCGCCGGGCAGCATGAAGACTGTGCTGGCGGCATAGATGCCGATATAGGCCGCGATGGCGAGGAAGAGATTGTCTTCAACGAAGGCGCGGAGGCTGGCCTGCTGCTGGCGCAGCGTGTCGAGCGAGAGATAATCGAACAGGCCGAACGCCCAGGCGGCGATGAGGCCGCCAGCGATCAGGTAAAGCGGCCAAAGGCGGATCCAGAGCGGGCGCGATGGCTGGGGCGTGTCTTCAGTCATTGGCTGGATCCGTCCGGCTGTCGTTGAGCGACCAGTCATACTGATAGTCGCGGATTTTCGGGGCGGCGCGAAGGCTTTCGGCCAGTGCGGGCTCGGCATATTCAAGCAGGTGTTTGATAACGCCGTCTTTCGATCCGCCGAAATCGGCTTCGAACCATTTGTAGATCGAGGAGACGGTCAGGCCATGTTTCCCCACGCGGACGCCGCGTGGATGGTTGATGTAATCCCGTACGGCGGCGTCGAGGTCTGCGTCCAGCGTGTCGGTTGTCCAGGCGTGTCTGAGCAGGTTCGGGCAGCCATAGGACGCGCAATTGATGGCATAATGCACGCGCGGATCGGCAAAGCGCGGACGCAGGATTTCATGCTCGATAGCGTCGAGGGAGACCTCGCGGCCGCCAGCCATGACTTTGATCTTCTTCCACGGGCCACCGAACAGATAGCCGTCGCGGATCGACTCTAGCGGGTAGGCCTGCACGATATAGCGGACCGTCACGGCATTATAGAGATTGGCCCAAGCGGCGAAATCGGCATCGCTGGCACCGGAGAGATCACGCGACTCGAAGCTGGCAATGTAGGTATCCAGCGCCGCGCGGTCTTCGGGGCTCGCGGCGAGGGCGGCATAGTCCACGCGGGTCACGCCGTCGGCGCTCTCATGGACATAGGTTTCGAGGAGGCGGGTCCACACGTCGTGCTCCTGCGCCGCGCCGGGCAGGGCCACGAGAAGGGCGAGCAGCAGGCTGGTCAGCAAGCGTTTGGCAGGAAGACAATCAGGCATGGGCACCGGGTCTGGCATAGGGAGCGAATAAAGCCCCCACATAGCCCGATGCCGCAGAAATATCCCGTCACGTCTGCGTGCGTCCCGCTGACAGGCCCGTGATTGGAATGTCAGTGAGTGCCGGCGCTGGCGGACGTGCCGAGATCCATCCAGTCGTGGAAGGGGAGGTTGTAGGCCATGTCCATGACCTCGAACCCGATGCCATTGGGGCGGCGGGAACTGGAATTCCAGAGGATGACAACGCCGGTGTCACGGTCCGGATCGAACAGGATGTAGGACCGGTAGCCTTCCACCGCGCCGCGATGACCGACAACCCGGTTACCGGCCTCACCATATTTATAGACGCGCCAGCCAAGGGCATAGCGCGCATCGCGGACTGTCCCGCGATAGCGACTGGACATGCTGGCCTGTTCGCGGCGGGTATAGATGCGCGGGGTCTGGAGGAGTTCCAGTGTCGTATCGCTCAACACGTCCGGGAGCAGGCCCATATGCGCCCTCGCATAGAGGGCGAGATCGCGAATCGACCCATTAACCCCGCCGGCGGCGGGGACGCGGTAATAGTCATCATTGACGATCTTCTTGCGGGGCGGGCCGCTGCCTCGTTTGGAATAGGGGCGGGCCCAGGATGCGGAATTTTCCAGTCCTGACCGGCCGATACTGGCGGTGACCATGCCGATAGGCTTGAAGATCGCCGCATCAACGGCGTCAGCATATCTGGACTGTGTGACGTTCTCGATCACTTCCGCAATGCTGTCATAGGCCACATTCTGATAGGTGTGGCAGTCGCCAATGGGGCAAATGGGCTTCAGGGATTTCAGACTGTTCCGGATCTTCGCCGGATCCCAGCCATCCTCCAGCCTGGTATCATAAGCGTTTGGCAGAATGCCCAGCCGGTGGGAGAGGACATCCTCCAGCGTGGCCCTGGTTTCGCCGCCCTCTGGCAGCCGGAGCGAAGTGTGAAATTTCGACACGGGATCGGAAATATTGAGCCGAGCCTGGGTTGCGAGGATGGCGATTTCTGTCGCAGCCACCCCTTTGGAGAGCGACGCCCACCGAAAGACGGTCTCGGCTGTGACGGGCTCTCCCCCGATCTCGGTCACGCCATATCCCTTGGCAAAGGAAAGCTCGCCCCGGTCGATAACGGCGACGGACAGGCCGACAATCTCCTCGTCGGCCGCAAGCTGGGTCAGCCGGGCATCAAGGCGTCCATAGTCTATGATCTGCGCGACCGCATTTCCGGGGACAGCGAGCAGGACCATCAGGCAGGGGATAACGAAGCGTGGAAACCGCATAGGACCTCTTAGATTTCTGCACCCAGCCTCAGCGCCCAGAGTTCACAAGACTTTGCCGCCATGTAAAGAGTCCGTCGCGTCGGCGGACAGATATATTCGGTTTTGGCTGTCCCTTCGGCTTGACTTGGGGCCTGTGCTGCTTGTATTGGCCCCTCTTTCCGAGATTCTTAGCTTTCAGAGCAGACCCATGAAACGCACTTTCCAGCCAAGCAACCTTCGCCGCAGCCGCACGCACGGTTTCCGCGAGCGCATGTCGACCAAAAACGGCCGCAAGGTGCTGGCACGTCGCCGCGCCAAGGGCCGCAAGACGCTTTCCGCTTAAGGCGGCAGGCCAGGGACCGTCTCAAGCAGGCGGCAACAGGCCATGACCAGCGAAACAGACACTACCGAATTTGAGGTCGCCCGCCTGCGCGTGCGGCCTCAATTTCTTTATGTGCGCAACGGCAAGACCGAGCGCCGCAAAGCCCTGCTGGTGCAGGCGCGCCGCCGCAAGGACGAGGCGCGCGGTGACCATGTCGGCGCCGGATTTACCGCCACCAAGAAGATCGGGAACGCCGTGACCCGCAACCGGGCGAAACGGCGCCTGCGTGAGGCCGCGCGTGTTCTCTTGCCGCAGCATGGCAAACCGGGGTGGGATTATGTCTTCATTGCACGTATGGACACCGCTGACATTGCGTGGCCGCGTTTGCTTGACGATATGGAAAGCGCGCTGATAAGCCTCGCCGCTGATTAACCCCACCGCCGCCGATTCCGGCGTGCTCACAAGATTTGCCGGGATCCCGCCAGATGGAAAAACAAGACCAGCGCAATTTTCTGATCGCCATGGTCGCCATGATCGCCTTCGTTTTTGCCTATCAGGCCTTCATCATGAAGCCCGCGCAGGAAGAGTTCGAAGCCAATCAGGCCGTACGTGAAGCCGAACAGCAAACGGGTCCGACGGTCGCGGCCGACGCGCCGGCGATTGCCGAAATCAAGCCCGTCGAGGAAGCGCTGCAGGATGATGCGCGCGTGCCGTTTGATGCCGCCTCCGTAGACGGCTCGATCCGCCTTGCCGGATCGCGGATCGACGATCTCAGCCTGAAGAAGCACTACCTTACCGTCGACAAGGAACAGGAAGTCCGCCTGTTTCGTCCGGAGAATACCGAGTTCGGCTATTTCGCCACCTGGTATTGGGCGGATGGCTCAAAACTGGTTGCAGGGCGCAACTCGCCCTGGACGCAAGTCGGGGAAGGCCAGCTGACGCCCGGCAATCCCCTCACGCTGCGTCTCGAAAGCGAAGGGCTGACCATCGACCGAGTCATTTCCGTCGACGAGGATTACCTGTTCACCTTTACCGATACGGTGACGAACAATTCCGGCGAGGCGCGCCAGCTGCGCGCCATTGGCTCGATTGAGCGCCACGGGGATTATCAGGAATTTCTCGAATCCACCGATCCCGGCTCGTCCGCCAAGAAGGGCATGGCGCATATGGGCCTGATGGGCGTGGTGAATGATGAGCTGCGCATGAAGAAGTATAAGCCCTTGTTCCAGTTGAAGGATATCAAGGGCGAGACCAGCGAAGGCACGTTTCCGTCCGACACGGGCGGTTGGTGGGGCCTGTCAGACATGTACTGGCTCGGCGCGCTCGTACCCCAGCAGGATCAGTTCTTTGCCGGCCTTGTCGACAAGCGCAAGCTGTCGCGCGGCCAGCCCCTGGAGGTGCGCACGGAATCTGCGCCGCTGACGCTCGCGCCCGGCGAGAGCCAGACCATGGCCAACAGCCTCTATGCCGGTGCGAAACGGTTTGAAGTGCTGCAGCATTACCAGAATGACCTTGGCATTCCGCGCATGGTGGATGCGATCGACTGGGGCTGGGCCTTCTTCCTGACCAAGCCCTTCTTCTATGCGCTGGAATGGCTATCCGGCATTGTCGGCTCGTTCGGCTGGGCAATCCTGGCCTTCACGGTCCTGATCAAGCTGCCGCTCGTGCCGCTCTACAATCAGAGCTACAAATCCATGGCGAAGATGAAGAAGCTGCAGGAGCCGATGCAGGAGATCCGCGAGCGCTTCAAAGCCGATCCCCAGCGCCAGCAGCAGGAAGTCATGAAGCTGTACAAGCAGGAGGGCGCCAATCCGGTTGGAGGCTGCCTGCCGATCCTGTTCACGATCCCGATCTTCTACGCGCTCTACAAGACCCTCTATGTCACCATCGAGATGCGCCATGCGTCCTTCATGTTCCTTAAGGACCTCTCGGCGCCAGACCCAACCGCCATCGGCAATCTGTTCGGCCTGATTCCATGGTGGTCTGCGACAGACCTGAAATCCATTCCATTCGTCGGGATCGTTATCGGCATCGGCATCCTGCCGATCCTGTATGGTGTGACCATGGCCGCCATCCAGACCCTCAGCCCGCCGCCACCAGACCCGACCCAGCGCCGGATCATCCAGGCGATGCCACTTGTCTTCATGTTCGTATTCGGTGGATTTGCGTCAGGCCTCGTTATGTACTGGGTGTGGTCGAACCTGCTGTCCTTCGCGCAGCAATACTTCATCATGCGCCGGAATGGCGTGGACACCGAGATTGGCAAATTCGTGAGCCGGCTGTTCCACGGCAAGAAGAAAGCGGCGGAATAGTCAGATGGAAACCGCAGACGGCTTCAGTGAAGAAGCGCTCGAAGCTGGACGTGTCCTGTTTGCCGGGTCGGTCGTGTTCGTCAAGGGCGTGGTGGACCTGAAGGGCCTGCCCACGGCAGACCGCCCGGAAGTCTGCTTTGCGGGCCGGTCGAATGTCGGCAAATCCTCCCTCATCAATGCGCTGACCAATCGCGCGAAACTGGCGCGGTCTTCGGCTGAGCCGGGCCGCACGCGCGAGATCAATTATTTCGACCTCGGCGAAGGCCGCATGTTCCTCGTCGACCTGCCGGGCTTCGGCTATGCCAAGGTCAGTCGTACGCAGGCCGAGGGCTGGATGCGGCTGACGCGCTCCTATCTGCGCGGCCGTCCGTCGTTGCGCCGGGTCTTCCTGCTGGTCGATTCCCGCCGGGGCCTGATGGATACGGACGAGGAAGTCATGACCATGCTCGACAAGGCGGCGGTCACCTATCAGATCGTCCTGACCAAGGTCGACAAGATGCAGAAATCCGAAGTTGAAGCACGCGTCGACGAGATTGCCACCAAGCTCAAAAAGCGCGGTGCAGCCCATCCGGTCGTGCGTCAGACCTCGTCCGAAAAAGGGTGGGGAATTCCCGAATTACGCGCAGAGATTGCCGGGCTGGAATAGCTCTGCAAATTGCGATTACATGTGCGCCGGAGTAAATTCGGGAGCGGCGCATATATATGCCGATTGAGATCAGAGTAGATGATGTGACCAGTCCGGACATGCTGGCGCTATTGCGCACACATGCGGATCTGATGCTGGCCCTGTCCCCCCCGGGCAGTTGCCATTTCCTGCCCGCGGAGGGCCTGCGCACACCGGATGTGACCGTCTGGTCAATGTGGGATGATGACGTGCTGGTGGGGTGTGGTGCCCTGAAGGCCCTGCCTGACGGGACGGGTGAGGTGAAATCCATGCACACACGCTCCGATTTGCGGGGGCAGGGGCATGGCCGCCGGATGCTGGAACACATCATGGCCGAAGCCGAGCGACGCAACTATTCCGCCTTGTATCTCGAAACCGGGTCCATGGTCGGCTTCCTGCCGGCGCGGCGCATCTATGAGGCGTATGGATTCGAGTATTGTTCGCCCTTCGGCGAGTACACGCTCGACCCGAACAGCGTCTTCATGCAGCGACCGCTCTAGAATTCGAGTTTGTCCTGCCGCCAAACCACGCTAAAGGGGCGCGCATGACAGACCAGATCTCAGACGCGCAGTTCACGGCCCAGACCCTTTCCGAGGCGCTGCCCTATATCCAGCGCTATGCCGGCAAGACGATTGTCGTGAAATATGGCGGCCACGCCATGGTGGATGAGCGCCTGGCGACGATCTTCGCGCGGGATGTGGTGTTGTTGAAGACTCTGGGCATCAATCCGGTCATCGTGCATGGCGGCGGGCCTCAGATCGGCAAGCTGCTGGACCGGCTGGGCATTGTCTCCGAATTCAAGGGCGGCCTGCGGGTGACCGATGAAGCCACGATGGAAGTGGTCGAAATGGTCCTTTCCGGGCCAATCAACAAATCCATCGTCCGGGCCATCAATCAGGCTGGTGGCAAGGCGGTTGGCCTGTCGGGCTCCGATGGCAATCTGATCCAGGCCGAGAAAGCCAAGAAGACCGAACGCGACCCGGACAGCCATATCGAACAGGTGCTGGACCTGGGCTTTGTGGGAGAGCCGAGCGCTGTGGACACAAGCGTCCTGGATGCCTTGCTGAAAGCCGATTCCCAATTGATTCCGGTGGTCGCCCCGGTGGGTGTGAGCGCCGATGGCCAACACCGCTATAATGTGAACGCCGATACGTCTGCTGGCGCGCTCGCAATTGCGCTGGGCGCAAGCCGCCTGTTCCTTCTGACGGATGTGGCCGGGGTGCTGGACAAGCAGAAGAAGCTGATGCGCGAAGTCGCCGTGGACGACATTCCCGGACTGATCGCGGACGGCACAGCTGCAGGTGGCATGATACCGAAGCTTGAAACTGCGGCGCAATCCGTAAAACATGGGGTCGAGGCGGCAGTGATCCTCGATGGGCGTGCCCCGCATGCCCTCCTCATGGAGCTATTTACCGAACATGGCGCAGGTACGCTCATTTCTTAAAGGTCTTGTCCTGCTGGCGGCGACTGCAGGCGTCCCCGCTATCGCGCAGGCACAGGGCGCGTCCGGCGATGGCTGGAAGGTTTGCAACGAGACCAGCTACATCATCGAAACGGCTGTGGGCCGGCCCGTGGGCGGCTCCGTCACGGTCGATGGCTGGATCAAGCTGCAGCCCGGCTCCTGTCAGGTTACCGTGCGCGCACCGCTCGATCCGAAAATCCACTATGTCTATGGCCGGACCTCCACGGCGCATCGCGGCGGCCTGAGGGAATGGGGGGGTGAACGCGAGCTGTGCGTCGACCCGACCGGCGGCTTCTCCCTAGAGAGTCCGCCCAATTGCAATGCAATGGGACTGGAAGCGCGCGGGTTTCGTTCGGTCGAGATTTCGAGCCGGTCACGCTGGACCACGACTTTCACCGAGATTGAGAATTATGACCGCGCCACCGCCCAGGCGGCCGGCATCCAGCGCCTGCTGGAAGAGGCGGGGGTCCTGTCCGGCGCGATTGATGGCCGGATCGGCTACAAGACCCGGACCGCGATCGGCAAATTCCTCGAAGAGAACAATCTGCCGGAATCGACCTCCGATTCAGACCTGATCGACTTTCTCGAACAGGTGGCCAAGGAGAATGGCCGCAATGTCGGATTCACCCTGTGCAACCGCACCGATAAACGGGTCTGGAGCGCGATTGGTCGCCGTGGCACCGAGGGGTGGGAAAGCCGGGGCTGGTGGATGCTGGAGGCGGGCGGCTGTGCGCGCGTGATCGACAAGGCCCTGCGCGGCACCGAGCACTACGTCTATGGCGAGATGGAGGACGGCACCCGCATCCGGACACTTGCCAAGGCGTCTGATCCGTTCTGCGTCGGCCGGGCGAAATTTGCCATTGTCGGCCGGGATGATTGCGAGGCCTCGGCCTATCGTACGGCGCTGTTCGCCGCTGCGCCCGAGCCGGTGGATCAGCGCCTCGTGTTTGAATTCTTCGAGCGGGACTTCGCCAAGGCCGGCAGCCAATGATCTCCCCAAAGGCTGGGGTGCATCTGTCGCCCTTCGGCAGTTTCGGACATGTCACCGACTGGGTGTTTGATCTCGACAACACGCTCTATCCGGCCGAGTGCGATCTGTTCGCCGAGATCGACACGCGCATGACGGATTTCGTTTCGCGTGCCTTGAACCTCCACCCGGTAGAGGCGCGCAAGGTCCAGAAGGACTATTATGCGACCTATGGGACCACACTGTCCGGACTGATGCAGGTCCATCAGATCGACCCTGCCGACTTCCTGCACCATGTGCATGACATCGACCTGTCACCGCTGCCGGACTTGCCGGTGCTGCGCGAAGCAATCCGCGCCCTTCCGGGCCGGAAATTTGTCTACACCAATGGATCCCGCCGCCATGCCGAACGGGTCGTCGACAAGATGCGTCTTGCAGACCTGTTTCATGGCAGTTTCGGCATCGAGGACGCCGAATATGCGCCCAAGCCGCACCGGGATTCCTATGATCGGTTCTGCGCGTTGCATACGGTTGCGCCTCATGAGGCCATCTTCTTCGAAGACCTTGCCCGGAACCTGCTGCCTGCCAAGGATATGGGGTTCACAACTGTCCTGGTGCATTCGGACAAGGATTGGAGCCATGAGCCGATCGAGGCGCGCCCGGCGAACCTGCAGGACCTGTTGGGGGATGACGGGCCGGATCACATAGACTATGTGACGGGCGACTTGGCTGCCTTCCTGGAGGCGGCAATTGAAACCTTGCCCAGAACCGGCACCGGAGACCCTGATGACTGAAGCCCTTGCCAAAGCAATCGAACAGGCGTGGGAAACCCGCGACACGCTCACCACCGAAACGCGGGGTGAGGTGCGTGAAGCCGTCGAAACCGCCATCGACCTGCTCGATTCCGGCGAGGCCCGCGTTGCCAGCCCGAATGGTGATGGCAGCTGGACGGTTCATCAATGGCTCAAGAAAGCCGTACTGCTTTCTTTCCGCCTCAACGCCAATGGCATGATTTCCGGTGTGCCGGGCGGCGGAAACTGGTGGGACAAGGTCCCGTCGAAATTCCAGGGTTGGGGCTCATCGGAATTCGAGGCCGCCGGCTTCCGCGCGGTACCCCCGGCCGCTGTCCGTCGCGGCGCCTTCATTGCGAAGAATGCGGTTCTGATGCCGTCCTATGTGAACATCGGCGCTTATGTCGGCGAAGGCACCATGATCGACACCTGGGCCTCCGTCGGCTCGTGCGCGCAGGTCGGCAAAAACTGCCACATCTCCGCCGGCACCGGCATTGGCGGCGTCCTCGAACCGCTGCAGGCGAACCCGACCATCATCGAAGACAATTGCTTCATCGGCGCGCGGTCCGAAGTGGTCGAAGGCGTGGTCGTGGGGGAAGGCTCGGTCATCGCGATGGGCGTGTTCATCACCCAGTCGACGAAGATTGTGGACCGCCATTCCGGCGAGATCAGCTATGGCAAGGTGCCGCCTTATTCCGTCGTCGTGCCGGGCACGCTGCCCGACAAGAATGGCGGCCCGAGCCTCGCCTGCGCCGTCATCGTCAAGACCGTCGACGCCCAGACCCGTTCAAAGACCGGCGTCAACGAATTGCTGCGGGACTAATTTCTGGCGACTGACTGTCCTGTGCTGCCGTGGCGGCACGGTTTGACAGGTCATTCGGTCCGCTCCCATCCTGAGTGAAATCAGGAAGAGGGGAACTGAATGGGCAAGTCACTGAAACAGCACAAGACGGTCGGTGAAGACTATCTCGCGACTGCTAGTCCGAAACTGCGGGTCGCGCATGCATTTCCATTCCCGGCCTCCGCCGTATGGGCCGCCTTGCTGGACGCAGAGGCATGGACGGAATGGCTGCCGATCACGAAGGTGACCTGGACGAGCCCGGAGCCGTTCGGGGCGGGGACGACGCGCACCGTCGAGATCGGGGAGCAGAAAGTCGAGGAAACCTTCTTTGCCTGGGAAGAGGGCAAGCGGATGGCTTTCCGGTTTGAAAAGTCGACGCTGCCGGTCTCGGCGGCCGTTGAGGATTATGTCATCGTTGAAACGCCGGAAGGCTGCGAGTTGCGCTGGGCGGGCAAGGCCAGTGCGCCGCTTATCCTGGGCGGCATTGTGTCCAGACAGCTCGCCAAGGGCCTGAAAGACGGCATGCCGAAACTCGAAGCCCTGATCCGGAACAATCCGGGCCGGTTCGGGCTCTAGCCCGTTTCCTTCTTGAGGATCAGCCATCGGTAGATGCCGATGAAGTTGATCACGGTCAGGACAATGTTCTGGTACATGAGCGGGGCCTCGTCATCCGAGAGGCCGATCACGACCCAGCATGTGGAAGAGACCGCAAACACGATAAAGGCGAAGCCGGTAATGCGTCGCCCAAGATCGGCCGACACCATGATGGCCGCGACAATGCCGGTGCCCATCGCGATCCATTCCAAACTTTCCGACATCAAGGCCCGCTTTCTGTTGTGATCCTGTTCAGTGATCACAACAATGCCGGGCGAGCCGGGCAGTTCCGAAGCCTAGTCGAACACGACCACCTGCCGCGCAACCGTGCCCTTGTTGTCCTTGAGGTTCTGCAGGGCGCCGGTGATCCCCTCAAGACCGATCCGGTCAGAGACAAGATCATCAAGATGCAGCTTGCCCTGCCTGTACAATTCGATCAGGCGAGGGAAATCCACGCGGAACCGGTTAGAGCCCATGATCGCCCCCTGCAGGCGCTTTTCTGTCGCAAGCAATTCAATGCCGGGGATCTCGATGTTCACGCCCGGCGTGATCATGCCGACCACTGTGGCCACGCCGCGTGGACGGAGCATGTGGTAGGCCTGTTCGGCAGTCTGTTTCAGGCCGACGCATTCGAAAGAGTAGTGGACACCGCCCTTGGTCAGTTCCTTGACGGCCTCGATCGCGTTGACCTTGCCCGGATTGACCGTGTCAGTCGCGCCGAAGCGCACGGCCATTTGCAGTTTCTCGTCTGACAGGTCGACCGCAATGATGCGGCTTGCGCCTGCAATGGCTGCGCCATTGATCGCGGCAAGGCCGACGCCGCCACAGCCGAGGACTGCAACCGTGGAGCCCGGCTCGACCTTGGCGGAATGAAAGACCGATCCGACACCGGTGATGACGCCGCACCCGATCAGGCAGGCCTTGTCCATCGGCATGTCCTTGTCGACCGCGCACAGCGCATTCTCATGCACAAGGATCTGTTCGGCAAAGGAGGAGAGGTTCAGGAACTGGCCGACCTTTTCGCCCTTGATGGAGAGGCGCGGCGCTTCTGTCGGCTGGCGCTGGAACTGTTCGCGATTGACCGTATGGCAGACCGACATGTGGCCGGTCAGGCAGTACTCGCAGGTACCGCAGAAGGGCGACAGGATCGAGATGACATGGTCGCCCGGTTTGACCGCCGAGACCATTGAGCCGACTTCTTCCACGATGCCGGCGCTTTCATGCCCGAGGATGACCGGCAATTCGGCCGGGAAATTCCCGTCCCAGAAATGCACGTCCGAATGGCAGACGCCGACCGCTTTGAGCCGGACCAGCACTTCGCGCGGGCCGGGCTTGGAAATCGTGACATCTTCAATGGATAGCGGCGCATTGGGCGCGCGCATGACAGCAGCCTTCATGGGTCTTCCTCCTTTGGCCCGGTCTCCGCGCTCTTGCTGGCGCCGATGACCGGATTTCAAAAGAAGTGTCCCTCAGAACGCGCGGCCTGAACAGGCCCGACGCTACGGCAGGGGGCTATTCTGTTGGCGCTGCTACCAGTCCCGAAGCGCGGCCCATGACGTGGAAGATCTCGTTCTGCTCCATCACACCGGAGACCAGTTCCGATCCGGGACCGGTGGCGAAGATGGCCACGTCATCCCCGCCATGCGTTTCGGACGGCATGAAGACGAGCGACGGTTGCTGGAAGTCCTTGTCCTCTGTGTCGATGTCGGAAAGATCTTCGCGGACACAATCAGGCTCGCCATCGACCATCCGGCAGGCGGTCATGCCGCTGGCATAGGAGAGTGTTGTGTAGGGTTTGCCGTCCTGGGCATTCATCGGGGCGTTATCCAGCCCGCTGACGACCTTGCCGAGGATCGGATTGCCGCGCTTGGGATAGCCGGAAATGGTCATCGTGTGGGAATGGTCCGCGGTCACGATGATCAGCGTCTCGTCCGCATTGGTCATCTCCAGGGCTGCCGCGACGGCCTGATCCAACTCATCGGTTTCCGACAGGGCCCGGGCGGCACTGACGCCGTGATGGCCATGATCGATCCGGCCGCCTTCGACGAGCAGCACGAAGCCGTCTTCATCCTGCGACAGGCGCGTGATGGCGGCCTTGGTCAGATCGACAAGCGAGGGTTCGCCTGCCGGGTCTTCGTCCCGGTCGAGCGCGAATTTCATGTGCGACGGCTCGAACAGGCCGAGTACTTTTGCACCCGAGGCGAAGTCGACCGCCTCAAAGCCGGCCTTGTCGGTGACATAGACATGATCTTCGGATTTTGCGGTCCATTCGGCGGTCAGGTCGCGGCCATCGGTGCGGCTGCCGGTGCGGTTTTCCGCTTCAGGGTCGGTTTCCTCCGAGGTGGTGAAATGCGCGCGCCCACCGGCCAGCGCGACTTCAAACCCGTCGCCTTCCGGCCACTCGATGAACTGACGGGCAATGTCCTTGCAGTCGCCTGCCGCGCCGCCCTTCAGGCTGCTATCGTCTTCCCAGTCGCGGCTGGGCGTCTTGGCAAAGGTCGAGGCAGGGGTGGCATGGGTCAGCCGAGCGGTGGAAACGAGACCCGTGGCGAGGCCCGACCGTTCGGCCAGTTCAAAGATGGAATCGGTCGTATGCCCTTCAACACTCGCGCAATTCCCGAAGCTGGCTTCCTTCAGGATGCCGAGCGTGCGGGAATTGACTTTGGCCCCGGTCACCATCGCTGTCGCGGTGGAGGCGGAATCAGAGACTTGAAAGTCGTGGCTGTAAGTCTTGGACAGGGCCATGTGTGGCAGCGTGTCCATGGTCAGCGTGTAGGATTCGCCGTCGAGCCCACGCTGTTGGCCAGCATAGATACGTGCTGCTGTAATGGTCGGTATGCTCATGCCATCGCCGACGAAGAGGATGACATTCTTGGCCGATTTTACACCGCGCTGCTGAATGCGTGTGTCTACGGCTTCAGCGGCAGATTGATAATAGGAATCGCTTGCCTGAAGGGGCGTCGTGCCTTCGCGTAGCGGGGCCGATGCAGCCTCGCTTTGTGCCACGGCGGTATCAGACGGCGCTGAACAGCCTGCAACAGCAAGGGCGGTGAGTGAAACAAGCGAAAGGGCAATGCGGCGCATGGGCAGTCTCCGGAAGATCAGGTCTGGGGCGGGCATAGACTGAATTCGTGACACTATTGCTGCACTCAGTCGATTGGGTCCACCTTGTGGCCGCGCTGGGCCAGCCAGACCGCGACAAGAATGAGCATGCCGCCGCCTGCCTGCAGGGTTGTGAGGGGTTCCTGAAAGAGGTGCCACGAAATCGCAGCGGCCATGACGGGCTGGATCAGGATGATGACACCCGCGATGGAGGTTGGCGTGCTGCCAAGCCCGGTGATGATCAGACCCTGACCCACGACGTGGATCACGATCCCGAGGAACAGGGGCACGGCGAAACCCGACAATTTCTCCGGCAGGAAGTTTTCACCGAAAGCCATGACCATGATGGCCCCGACAATCACTTCCACAAGTGTCAGCCAGAACAGGGTCTCCAGACCGTTCAGTGTTCGTCGGGCGAGCTTCGAGCAGAGGAAATATCCGGACACGCTGATGGCCGCGATGATGGCGATCCGGTCTCCGACAAAGCTTGCGCCTCCTTCTGCGGTTCCGCCCAGGGATAGGGCGGATGCGCCCCCAATCGCCAGAATAACGGCGAAGAACCACATAGGCGCGGGACGCTCCTTCAGGAACAGCCAGGCCAGGAATCCGACACAGACATTTCCGAGGTTCACGATGAAGGTCGCGTTCGACACGCTGGTCAGGGTCAGCGACCAGTGCCAGAAGCCGATGTCCACCGCGAAACATATCCCCGCCAGGATGACATAGATGTTGGGCTTGCGCGGCGCGCGACGCTCGACCAACAGGACGAGAGCAGTCAGCACCGGCAGGGCAAACGTGTATCGCCAGAATGCGATGGCCTGCGGGCCGAGATCGTCGAGGCCCAAGCGCAAACCAATGGGTGCAAATCCGATAGCGACCGCGCCGCCAACCAGCATAAGCACGCCGAACCATTCCCGGCGGGCCGGCGCTGTCATTTCTGTTGATGTCATTAAGAAAGGCCCGTCATGGCGCGAATGTCTTCAGGCGTCTTGCCGTCTTCACGCCATGCGCGCAATCCCCGGTCCCCTGCACGCTTGGACAATTTCTTGCCATCTGCCCCCAAAACGAGCGGATGAAAGGCATAAAGAGGCTGTGGCCAGCCCATCAGCGCCTGCAGCAGGACGTGTACCGAGGTCATCTCCCGGATGTCCTCGCCGCGCACGACATGCGTGATTCCTTGCAAGGAATCATCATGGCAACAGGCGAGATGGTAACTGGTGGGCGTGTCCTTGCGCGCGAGCACAACGTCGCCGAACGGTGCAGGGTTTGCTTTCACCTCATGCTGGCCGCATGAGGTGAAGACTGTGTAGCTCAAGGTGTCATATTCAAGGCCAAGCTCTGCCCGCGCAGCCGACAGGGACAACCGCCACGCATAGGCGTGTCCCCGGTCGAGCAGGTCCTGTTCCTTGTCCAGGGGGAGTGGCTTTCCGGTGAAGCCAGCGGTGTCGGGGCTCGCGCCAGCGGGCAGGGCGGCAGCAATCTCCCGCCGGGTCCGAAAACAGCGATAGACAAGGCCGCGCGCTTTCAGGGAGTCGAGCGCGGCTTCATATTCCGGGAAATGATCCGACTGGCGGCGCATCGACCCGTCCCAGTCGAGGCCCAGCCAGGCAAGGTCGGCAAGGATGGAGGCCTCGTATTCAGGACGGCAGCGGGTCTGGTCAATGTCTTCCATCCGCAGCAGCACTTTGCCGCCATGCGCACGGGCCGTGTCCCAGACATGGAAGGCCGACAGGGCATGGCCGAGATGGAGGTGCCCGGTCGGCGAAGGCGCAAACCGCGTGACAAATTCCCCAGCGCCCATTCGATTCCCTTCTGCCCCGTCACCTGTTTCACGATCTAATCATTCTCCGCTCAGGCTGAACAGAGTTTACCTGTTGCCAGCACTGGGCAGGGCTCGTATCGCACTGTCGGACAGGAGGTCAGCCTGAATGCCTGTGAAAGCGTGGTTCACGACAGCCGAGAGCTGGTTTGAAGCGAATGTGGTGGATGCAGCAGAGCTCGCCACGTTCGGATTTGTGATGCTGTGTGCCTTGGCGGTGGTCTTGATCATCCTGGCGTTCAGCCTGCTTGGCTCCCTGTTGAAGACGTTGCGTAACGCGTCTGGCGCCCGGTCCGCGCGCAATGACAAGACACCCGGCTATCGCGTCCTCGTCGCGCGCCCCTCCGGGAAGAGGGCAGGCCGCGCCTGGAAGTGGTTGCTGACGGCGCTGGATTCCCATCTCTCCGAATTCAATTTCGGTGCCCCACTCAAGTTGTTTCGCACCGGCACCATTCGCGGCGGTATGCAGACCCGCGCCGTCCAGCGTGCCCGGCGGCGCCTGGAAGTCGCCGATGCCGACATGCTGGTCTGGGCAGACCGGACGGGCCAGCGCGCAGACGGGTTCGTGATTCATGGCCTCAGCCGGGGTGGCGGCCTGACGGCGGCCGAGGCGCGATCCTTTACCCTCGTCCTGCCGGGCAAGATGAGTGACCTTGAAGGCCAGATGCCGCGGGTCGCGGCCTATCTGCTTGCGCGGGAATTGCAGCCGGCCCTCGCCCACCCGCAATCCTTCCGGGCCGAGAAGATGAAGACACTCTCGGATGCATTGTCGGAATTGCTGGCGGAGTCGCCGGCGCTGTCCGTCGCCCTACGCAGCCGGATCGAGGCGGATTTCTGCGCGTCGTCCGTCCATGTGGCCGAGCAATCGGGTGACATGGAGGCGCTGGACCATGTGATCATGCTGCGCCGGATCCATCTTGAGGACATCAAGAGCGACCGGGATACCTCCCGCGCTGTGCAGGCACGCATGGACCTTGGCCGCGCCTTGCTCGCGCGCGCGACGAAACAATTCGACCGCAAGACGGTGGAAGAGGCGATCAGCCATCTCTCCAAGGTGATCGAAGCGCTACAGGCCGACCCTACCATCAAGCGCGCCCAAGCCGCCTCCGACGCCATGTACAAGGCGCAGAATTTGCTTGAGACGCGCAAACGGTTTGCCGTGAATTTCGGCGGCTAGCGCCTGTCCTTGAAAATCAGGAAGTAACCCCGAGGCCGATCGGGCAGGACACGCCCGTGCCCCCAATCCCGCAATAGCCGTTCGGATTCTTTGCGAGATATTGCTGGTGATAGTCCTCGGCGAGGTAAACCTTGTCCAGCGGCGCCAGTTCCGTCGTGATCTGGCTGGCATAACCGTTTTCGGCCAGCGCCTTTTCATAGGCGGCGAGCATCTCGCGGGCCGTTTCGGCCTGGGCCTCGGACTGTGTGTAGATGGCTGAGCGGTACTGCGTACCGATATCATTGCCCTGACGCATGCCCTGGGTCGGGTCGTGGTTTTCAAGGAAGAGTTTCACGAGTTCAGCAAAGGTCACTTCGTCCGGGTTGAAGATGATCTCGACGATCTCGGTATGGCCGGTGCGGCCAGAACAGACTTCTTCATAGGTCGGGTTCGGGGTCGATCCGCCTGCATAACCGACGCGGGTCAGCCAGACGCCGTCCTGTTGCCAGAAGATGCGCTCAGCGCCCCAGAAACAGCCCAGCGCAAACACGGCGGCCTCATAGCCGTCCGGGATTGGACCCTGAAGGTCACGGCCAAAAACATAATGGGTTTGGGCAGTTGGGATCGGAGTCGGACGACCGGGCAGGGCGCTGTCGGCATCCGGGATGGTCAGGGGTTTTTTCGAGAACAGCATGGTCGGTCTCCCTTTCTGCGCCTCATATGGGATTGTCTGACAGGAACGGCAATCACAGTCTTGCGATCTTGCAGGCCTTCGGTTATTGGCTCCCCTCTGCTGAGTACGGTGAGGTGGCCGAGTGGTCGAAGGCGCACGCCTGGAAAGTGTGTAGGCTAGCAATAGTCTCCAGGGTTCGAATCCCTGTCTCACCGCCAGCAGCCTCTAACAACCGAAGACTTCCCCCTCCACAGGTCCATACAGGGCGGGCTTGGCTGATGGTGTGCCTCTCCACGCACGGCAGATGGCTTCAAATGGAAGTAACCATGTCGCCGATCAGTGATTTGCGTTGATCCTTGTCGACGAACCCCATCAAGGACGCTGCGCCTATCCCTCGCGCATGTGGAATGAGATTGTCATCACTGATTTCGCCGGCTGCCCAGAATGAAAGCAGGCCGCGAAATGAGAATGCCAGTTGAGCAGGCAGGATGATGCGCGCAAGATCAATGGAGGCTGGCTCCAGCCCTTTGCAGTCATCCAACGCCGTCGCCCATAATGCGCGGGAAGCGTTCCATACGTCGCCAGGTTCTGGGCTGGGGGCCCCGAGTCCCGCCATGATGGCTCGGTTTGCGCCGGGGCTGTCCAACATAACTTGGGCTGCGATTTCCAGAGCATAGAGAATCCGGGCAGACGCCCCTACAGCTGGTGAGGAAGTGGCATAGCGTTCATGCATTGTCTCGATGAGACGCGCTGAAAGCACGTGCATGATCGCAGATTTGCTACCGAAATGGTTGAAAGGTGTGGCGAAGCTCACACCAGCTTCTGCCGCCAGCTCCCGCATTGAAAACTCTGCAGACCCTTTGGCGAGAAGATGTTCAGCCGCCAGCAGCACGCGCTCGCGCACAGTCAGGTTGGGCTTGGGAGGATTCGGCTTGCGAGAGGGCATTTTCTAAATTATATCATGATATAAATTTTAACTGGCTCTGGAGTATCAAGATGTCACCTCCCGCAATCAAGACATTTCTTATTACTGGTGTGAGCTCGGGACTCGGACGCGCTTTTGCGGAGGTCGCGCTTGCTGCGGGGCATCAGGTTATCGGAACAGTGAGGAAGTCTGAGGATGCCGGGCGCTTTGTCGAGCTGGCGCCGGAACGGGTATATCCTGTCCAACTCGATGTAACCGACTACGACGCTATCCCCGCCGCTGTAGCGGACGCTGAAGCGATGGCCGGTCCGATTGATGTACTGGTCAATAATGCTGGGTATGGCCATGAGGGGGTGCTTGAGGAGGCTTCCATTGATGATCTCAAACGCCAATTTGCGGCCAACGTATTTGGCCCAGTCGCGATGATACAGGCGGTGCTGCCGGGTATGCGCACGCGGCGACGGGGGCACATTGTCAATGTCACGTCTATGGGTGGTTTTATCACCATGCCGGGCATCAGTTTCTATATTGGCAGCAAATTTGCGCTCGAAGGTATCTCCGAAGCTCTTGGGAAAGAGGTAGCCAGTTTTGGAGTCCATGTTACCGCGCTTGCTCCGGGTCAGTTTCGGACTGAGTGGGCCGGGCGTTCAATGGACCGCACACCTCGCTGCATTGACGATTATGATGAGGTGATGAATCCGATCCGTGCTGCTCGGCAGGCAAAAAGTGGGAAACAACAAGGTGACCCACAAAAGGCTGCTCAGGTGCTATTGAAACTGATTGAGTCAGATAATCCGCCAAGCAGGTTGTTCCTGGGCGAAGATGCGTTGGAACTCGTTGGACAGAAGCTGGCTTTCATGCAGACAGAGATGGCGACATGGGATGAAGTTTCACGTTCGACAAACTTCTCTGTCTAGCCCAGGGCCACCACTCGCCACTTCCGTCCAGACAGCTAAATCCCGCCTTTGACGATGTAGTAGACGGCACATGAAGTCGTCCTCCGTCCAGTTCCTGAAGTACATATTATTTGTGTGGGGAGCATCTGGTCCGCGTGATCCAGGTGCTGTCAGCATGAGTACTGTGGCCTCTTTTGCGCTGCTGCATATAGCGGCTACTGCGAATTCAATTTGGATATCAGCAGCGCGCAACATCCGGGACGGCGAGCGGGCGGGCCTGTGGCAACATCAGGGCACGCATTCAGGAATTGGAAACCTTCGCTGGAAATGCCTGCAAATGCTTTATCGATTTTGAGCAAACATTAACTATTTGGCGCAATTCTGGACAGAGTTTCATCAACCGTCTCTGCCAAGGATTCATGTCATGCTGATGCGCGCAGCTGCCACTCTTGCCGGAACCCTCCTTATCGGTTTTCCGGCTCTCGCCCAGGAGCTCATCGTCGAGCAGCAAGTCGAACGTGTGATCGTGATCGAGGATGAAGAAGGCGGTCTCGAAATGGAGCTACTGCCGGCCGAGGCAGTGAAGCCGGGCGAGCAACTCTTCTATTCGGTGACCTATTCCAATCCCGGCGAAGCTCCGGCCAAGGATGTGATCCTGACGCTTCCTGTGCCGGCGGAGGTGAGCCTGCTCGAAGATTCCGCCATGGCGGAATATGATGAGGCATCGGTCGACTTCTCCGTCGATGGAGGCGCCACCTATGTCCCGCGCGACGAGCTGATCGCCGAGGCCCCGCTGGACGAGGTTCACCCCGTCCGCGTCTCGATGCCCGAAGAGATCACGCATATGCGCTGGACCTTCAACCGCGAGATCGGCCCGAAGGATTCCGGCAAGATTTTCTTTGCGGCCGTCCTCAAGAAAAATGCCCGGCCCGTCACCCCGTGAATTGACGTGGCCCCGCGCGCTGGCGTAACGCCTGCGGCATGACTCAAGTCAAGATCTGCGGCCTGACCGATCCCGACCTCGTGCGCCATGCGGCGCAGGCAGGTGCCGACTGGATCGGATTCGTGTTTGCCGAAGCCAGCCCGCGCCATGTTACGGAAGCGGCAGCCGCAAGCTTGCTGATGCAAGTCGGGTCTGCGAGGCCCGTGGCCCTGCTGGTGGATGCGGATGATGCCCAGATCGACCGTATTGTGACCCTCGGCTTCCCTGTGCTCCAATTGCATGGATCGGAAACACCTGAACGCGTGGCCGCGATCAAGGCCCGGACGGGCGCGGAAATCTGGAAGGCAGTGGGTATTGCTGACGCCGACGATCTTGCGCGAGCCGAAGCCTACACAATGGCCGACCGTCTCCTCATAGATGCCAAGCCGCCCAAGGATGCAGATCGCACCGGGGGACATGGCCTGCCATTTGACTGGAATGTGCTGAAGGGCTGGCAAGTGCCGGGCCCCTGGATACTTGCTGGCGGCCTGACTCCGGAAAACGTTGCCGATGCGGTACGTCTGACTGGCGCAATGGCGGTGGATGTGTCGTCTGGTGTGGAGCGCATCAGGGGTCTCAAGGATCGTCGCCTCGTCACTGCCTTCCTCGACGCCGCGAAAAATTCATAAGACGAATATTGTCCCGCTTTTGTTCTGTGACATCATTGTGTCATTGGAAATGGGAGGATGAACCATGTTTCCACAGGACCTGACAGACGTTGCAGACAAGCTGACAGACTGCTGCAATTCGGGGCGCGAGGCGGAAGCCCTCGACAGCCTCTATGCGCAAGATTGCGTTTCGGTCGAGGCGCTTCCGATGGGGGAGGCGGGCCGCGAGACACAAGGACTGGAGGGCATCAGGGGCAAGCATGAATGGTGGTATGGCGCGCATGACGTGCATTCCGTCAGCGCCGAAGGCCCGTTCCTGTTCGGGGATGACCAGTTCTCGCTCGTCTTTGACATGGATGTCACGAACAAGGAGACCGGCGAACGGATGCGGGCGAAGGAAGTCGGCGTTTACACAGTCAAGGATGGCAAGATTGCCCGCGAGGAATTCTTCTATTCTCCCATGAGCTGAGGCGTCGCAGGGCAGGGCGCATCGCCGCGCTTTCCTTGGCCTGTCCTTCGGTCTAAGTACGGGCCTGTAGTGCAAGGAAAGCAGGACAAGATGGATTTGCGGAACACATGGGCCAAATGGCCGGATGCAAATGGCCGTTTCGGTGAGTTTGGCGGGCGGTATGTCGCCGAGACGCTGATGCCGTTGATCCTCGAGCTTGAGGCCGAGTACCGCAAGGCCAAGGAAGATCCGGCCTTCAAAGCGGAGATGGACGATCTGTGGGTCCATTATGTCGGCCGCCCGTCGCCGCTCTATTTCGCGGAACGGCTGACCGAGCATTTCGACGGCGCGAAAATCTATTTCAAGCGCGACGAGCTGAACCATACCGGCGCGCACAAGATCAATAATTGTCTTGGCCAGGTCCTCCTCGCCAAACGTATGGGCAAAACGCGCATCATTGCCGAAACCGGCGCCGGCCAGCATGGCGTTGCGACCGCGACGATCTGCGCCCGCTTCGGCCTCGACTGTGTCGTCTTCATGGGGGAGACGGATGTCGAACGCCAGAAGCCGAACGTGTTCCGCATGAAGCTGCTTGGCGCGGAAATCGTGCCGGTTTCCTCCGGCACCGGCACGCTGAAGGACGCCATGAACGAGGCGCTGCGCGACTGGGTCACGAATGTCGACGACACGTTCTACTGTATTGGTACCGCCGCTGGCCCCCATCCGTATCCGGAGCTTGTGCGCGACTTTCAGAGCATCATCGGCAAGGAAGCCCGGGCCCAGATCCTGGAGCGGGAAGGGCGCCTGCCGGACGCCGTCATGGCCTGTATTGGGGGCGGCTCAAACGCGATCGGCCTGTTCCATCCTTTCATCGAGGATGAGGGCGTCCGTTTGATTGGCGTCGAGGCGGCCGGACATGGCATCGAAAGCGGCGAGCATGCCGCCGCGTTGAATGGTGGCAAGCCCGGCATCCTGCACGGCAACAAGACCTACCTCCTACAGACGGATGATGGCCAGATCATTGATGCGCACTCCATTTCGGCCGGGCTCGATTATCCGGGCATTGGGCCGGAGCACGCCTTCCTCCGCGATATGGGGCGGGCTGAATATTTGTCGTGCACGGACAAGGAGGCGCTGGAGGCGTTCCAACTCTGCACACGTCTGGAGGGGATTATCCCGGCGCTCGAGCCCTCGCATGCCCTGGCGCGGGCTGGCGAAGTGGCGAAGCATCTCGGCAAGGACGGCCTCATGATCCTCAATCTGTGCGGCCGGGGAGACAAGGACGTCTTCTCCGTCGCAGAGGCGCTGGGCGTGACTATTTGATCTATAGAAAATAATGGATATTCCATTATCGATGGTTTTTGACTGATATTTAAGAATCTATCTGCGCTGGCCGTTATCATTGGCGCGAAGCAATTTGTGCGCAATGAACAGGAGGCTCCATGATCTCCCATGTGACCCTGGGCACGAATGATGTGGAAAAGGCGGCCGCCTTTTACGAACCGATCATGCAGGCGCTTGGCAATCCGCGGGTGCCGTTCGAGCGGTCTGACCCGTTCATCATGTGGCGCCGCCCCGGTGATGACCGGCCGCTGGTGGCCCTGACCCGCCCGTTCAATGGCGAGCCGCATGATCCCGGAAATGGGCAGATGCTGGCACTGCTTGCGCCTGACCGGGCAAGCGTGGACACCGCGCATGCTCTGGCCATTTCAGGGGGCGCACAGGATGAAGGGCACCCGAGCTTGCGCCCGCATTATCATGCCAATTATTACGGAGCCTATTTTCGCGATCTGGATGGCAACAAGATTTGCATTGTTTGCCACGATCCGGATGGACGCGGCGTGTAGAAAATGCTCCCCTGCACTCTGAGCAAAGTCCCAGCCGAGAGCCCAAATTGACCGATCTTCTCCTCATTCGCATCACTTGTCCGTCTCGCCGCGTGGCCGAGGAAATAGGCGACGCGGCCATCGAACACCGTCTTGCCGCCTGCGCAAATCTGGAAGGGCCGGTCTCGTCCACCTATCGCTGGAAGAGCGTCGTGGAGCAGGCGTTTGAATTCGTCCTGTGGCTGAAAGCGCCTCAGGCGAACTGGGACCGGATCGAAGCCTTGGTGCTGACACACCATCCGTATGATGTGCCCGCCATGGTTGCGCTGCCTTGCATTCAGGCGAATGCGCCTTATGAGGCATGGGTTCACGAGAATACGGACACCTGATGCCAGTTTCCCGCATTACAGATACCTTCGCCCGGGCCCGGGGCGAATCCCGCGCCGTTCTGGTTTCCTACCTGATGGCCGGCGACCCGGACCTGGAGACGAGCTATGCCGCCATGTGCGCGCTGCGCGATAATGGCGCCGACATCATCGAGCTCGGCGCGCCATTTACAGACCCGATGGCTGATGGCGCTTCGATCCAGAAGGCGGGCCTGCGCGCCCTGGCGCATCACACCACACTGGCCGACACGCTGAAACTGGCTGCACGGTTTCGCGAAGAGGACCAGATCACCCCGATCATCGTGATGGGCTACGCCAATCCGGTGTTTCGCATGGGGTATGTCGAATTCGCCAAAGCTGCCCATGAGGCGGGCGTGGACGGCACGATTCTGGTCGATTTGCCGCCCGAAGAGGATGGCGAATTGCGCGAGGCTTATGCGCAGTATGATCTCTCGGTAATCCGGCTGGCGACGCCGACAACCCATGAAAACCGCATGAAAAAGGTCGCTGAAGGTGCCAGCGGATTCCTGTATTTCGTTGCTGTGACAGGCGTTACAGGCGCTGGAAGCGCCGATCCCCAAGCGATTGCCGGGAACATTGAAATGGCCAAGCGCGTTTCAGGATTACCTGTTTGTGTAGGTTTTGGAGTCAAAACTGGTGTACAAGCTGCAGAAATGGCTAAAATCGCCGATGGGGTTGTCGTAGGCTCTGCTTTCGTGGAGCATGCGGAAAAGGCCCACGAATCGGGGGATTTTGCCGGGGCACCGCGGGGAATGGGCGCGCTGGCGAAGGAGTTGAGCTCGGCGATCAGAACGATCACCAAGCCGTAATGTTGATTGCCGCCGAGGAGGTTCTGGCATGAACTGGATTACCAAGGTCACCCCGCCGGGCCTGAAGACCATGCTCGCGAAAAAGGACACGCCCGACGATTTGTGGGTGAAATGTCCTCTGTCCGGCGAACTCGTCTACAAGACCGATCTGGAAGAAAACTGGCATGTCACCCCGGCTGGCGCGCATCTGCGGATCAGCCCGCGCACCCGGCTGCGCCTCCTGTTTGATGATGAGCGCTGGGAGCCTCTGGCCCTGCCATCGGTTCCGCATGACCCGCTGAAGTTCAAGGATGACAAGCCTTACCCGTCGCGCCTGAAGGCTGCGAAGGCCAAGATTGCGGCACGCGATAAGAAGGAAGCCGAAAACGGCGGCGCGCCGATCATTCAGGAAGACTGCATGGTCGCGGCCTATGGCAAGATTGGCGGCGTGCCGACGGTCGTGCTGGTCCAGGATTTTGCCTTCATGGGCGGATCGCTCGGCATGGCTGCCGGCGAAGGCTTTGTGGCTGCGGCCCAGATGGCGCTGGCCCGCAAGGCCGGTTTCGTCGTCTGCACAGCCTCTGGCGGCGCGCGCATGCAGGAAGGCACGCTCAGCCTGATGCAGATGCCGCGCACGACGCTCGCCATCAATGAGTTGGCCGAAGCGAAACTGCCTTACATTGTTGTGCTGACCGACCCGACGTCAGGTGGCGTATCGGCTTCCTATGCGATGCTGGGCGATATCCACATTGCCGAACCCGGCGCGATGATCGCCTTTTCCGGCCCACGCGTGATCGAGCAGACCATCCGTGAGAGCTTGCCCAAAGGATTCCAGCGTTCCGAATTCCTGCGCGAAAAGGGCCAAGTGGATATTGTCTGCGACCGGCGAAAACTGAAGGACACACTCTCCAACGTATTGTCGATGTTAATGCCGAATGTACGTCGTACCGATGATCGCTTGCCAGTGTCCCTGACACCCCCCAAGACCCACGCCGCCAAATCCAGCAAGAGTAAGGGCAGCCCTGCTTGATCGGTAACAGTCCGGCCCTGGCCGAGGCGCTGGGGCGGTTCGAAGGGCTATATCCAGAAACGATTGAACTATCGCTCGGACGCGTCCTGAAAGCGCTCGAGTCGCTTGGGCGTCCGCAGGACCGGTTGCCGCCGGTCATCCATGTGGCTGGGACGAATGGCAAAGGGTCAACCTGCGCCTTCATGCGCGCCATGATGGAGGCGGCGGGCCTCAGCGTGCATGTGTTCACCAGTCCGCATCTGGTCCGCTTCAATGAGCGTATCCGGCTCGCCGGAGAGATCGTCGATGATGGGCGCCTGATCGATTGGCTGGAGCGCACTTATGACGCGATCAAGGGGCAGGAGATCACGCAATTCGAGGCGACAACGGCCTCGGCCCTGCTTGCCTTCTCGGAAGTGCCCGCCGATGTATTGATCTTGGAGGTCGGCCTTGGCGGCAGTTATGACGCGACCAATGTGATCGACCAGCCCGCGCTCAGCGTGATTACGCCAATCGACTTCGACCACAAGGCCTTCCTCGGCTCGGATATTCGCAAGATTGCGGGTGAGAAGGCGGGGATCATCAAGTCCGGCCGCCCGGCGCTGACCGCGATCCAGCGCAAGATCTGTGACGATGTCATCGCAAAACGGGCCGAAGATGTTGGCGCGCCGCTCTATCGCCTGAAAGCGCACTTCATTGATGCAATGCCGGAAGACCTTGGCCTGTTGGGCGAACACCAGCGGGCCAATGCGGCTCTGGCCGCCATGGCCGTGCAGCTATTCGGAAATTCCACAATCATCGACCAGAATGCGATCTTTGAGGGCGCCCGCAACGTGGTGTGGCCTGCGCGTATGCAGCGCCTGAAAGACGGGCCGCTTACGGCGCTCACGCCCAAACAGGAAATCTGGCTGGATGGCGGGCACAATCCGCATGCGGCCCGCGCCATTGCGAGACAGCTTAACAACATGCCTGGGCGTACCGCACTGGTCACGGCCATGCTCGCCTCCAAGGATGCGACCGGCTATTTCATGCCGTTCCGGCAGGTGCGGCCTGAGGTCTTCACTCTGCCGAACGCGCCGGGTCATGAGGGCGCCGAACCTCAAGCCCTGGCGGAAGCGGCAACCAATGCGGGGCTGAAAGCCGCCGCCTGCGACAGTCTCGAAGCGGCGCTAAAGGCTGCGGCGGCAACCGGCGTTGATCGTATCCTGATTTGCGGATCTCTGTATCTGGCAGGGGAGGTGCTCGCGCAGAATGGTGAGCCGCCCGCCTGATCCCTATTCTGCGGCGAGTTTCAGCCCGTCGCCTTCATCATTCAGCGTTTCAGCGACCTTGTGCGCCAGTCGGCGCGCCACTTCGGTCTTGCCCATGCGGGGCCAGCGCTCGGCGCCATCGCGCGTGATCAGGGCGATCTCGTTTTCCGAGCCGCCCATCACATCCCCTGAGACATCATTGGCGACGATCCAGTCACAATTCTTGCGGGCAAGCTTGGCTTCGGCATGCTGTTCAAGATCATGCGTTTCAGCCGCAAAGCCGATCACCAACGTCGGCCGGTTTTTGCGCTTGTTGGCCAGCGTCTTGAGGATGTCCGGGTTCTCGGTCAGCTCCATGGACGGATGCTCGCTGCCGGCGCCCTTGATCTTCAGCTTCTTGGTGGCGGCGCGCGCCGGGCGCCAGTCGGCCACAGCGGCTACGGAGATGAACACGTCAGCGGGCAGGGCCTCTTCGCAGGCCTTCAGCATCTGACGTGCAGTTTCGACCGGCACGAGATGCACGCCACGTGGTGCAGGCAAGGCGACGGGGCCGGAGATCAGTGTGACGTGCGCACCAAGGCGGGCGAGGGCTTCAGCAATGGCGTAGCCCTGTTTGCCGGAGGAATGATTGGACAGAAAGCGCACCGGGTCCAGCGGCTCGCGCGTAGGACCAGCTGTTACCAGCGCATGTATTCCTGCCAATGGGCCGGTGGCTTCGCCAGTCAGCATGCGTTCGATTTCTTCGGCGATGACCGGGAGTTCCGGCAGGCGGCCCGGGCCGAACTCGCCGCACGCCATCGCGCCTTTGTCCGGCTCCATCACCGTCACGCCATCCGCGCGGAGCGTTTCGACATTCCGCATGGTTGCCGGGTGCTGCCACATGCGCACATTCATGGCGGGCACCATCAGGACAGGCTTGTCGGTCGCCAGCAGCGTTGTGGAGGCGAGGTCATTGGCAAGCCCGCCTGCAGCCTTGGCCATCAGGTCTGCGGTGGCCGGGCACACGACCACAAGATCAGCCGAGCGTGACAGCTCGATATGACCCATTTCCGCTTCGTCACTGAGGTTGAACAGCTCGGTATAAACCTTGTCGCCGGACAGGGCGGAGACCGAAAGGGGCGTGACGAATTCCTGGCCGCCCTTTGTCACAATGCAACGACAGGCAATGTCGCGCCGGCGCAGCTCCCGGATCAGTTCCAGGCTCTTATAGGCGGCAATACCGCCAGAAATGATCAAAAGGATGCGTTTTTGCGTCATTGGCCGGGCTCTGTTCGTTAAGCGTGTCTTATCGCAAATTTCTTGCCGTTACCCCATGAAATCCCTGTGAACTTGGCGGCTCGGTTAAGGTTTTGGCGGGTTTCGGCAGGGATTTGCCGCAACAGGCCTATTTCGCGGCCCAGATGCCGAGGGCAACCAGTATGGCGACGAAGCCGAACCAGCCCCACCAGGGCGCAAACCGCCGAGGCGGGGGAGGCGGTGGCGCCGGGGGCTCCAGGGAGGCTTCGAACCGGTCCATCACTTCCGGCAAACGTTTCAGCCTGTTGGTGATTTCCTTGACATTGCCTGCCACGAGTTTGGCAGCGCCTTCCGGGCCGAAACTGCGCCGGATCCAGGTCCCGACGACGGGTTCGGACGCAACCCAGATATTGTGCGAGGGGTCGATGGCGCGGGCAACGCCTTCGACCTGAACCATGGTCTTTTGCAGCAGGACCAGTTCCGGGCGCAGGGACATGCCGAATGTGTGCGTGTAGTCGAACAATTGCAGCAGGACGCGGCCCATGGAGACTTCTTCGGCGGGCTTGCCATGCACCGGCTCTCCGATGGAGCGAAGGGCTTGGGCAAACTCGCCGACAGACTGGCTGGCGGGGACATAACCGGCTTCGAAATGCACTTCGGCGACGCGGAGATAATCGCGTTTCAGGAAGCCCCAGAGAATTTCCGCCAGGAAGCGGCGCTCGACCATGCCGATCCGGCCAATGATACCGAAATCGACAAGGGCGACCTTGCCCTCAGGCGTGATGATCAGATTGCCTTCATGCATGTCGGCATGGAACACGCCGTATTCGATGGCATGGGTCAGGAAGCCCTGCGTGATGTCATTGGCCAGCTTCTTTCGGTCTATGCCGGGGCGGTCCAGCGCTTTCGGATCGGTCAGCGAAATCCCGTCGATCCAGTCAATGGTCAGCACGCGGCGCCCGGTTCGATCCCAATCTACGGAGGGAATGACGAAATGGCCGGATTTCTGGCTGATTTCGTGCATCTCGTCGGCGCCGCCGGCTTCGAGGCGGAGATCGGTCTCGCGCATCATGGCAGCCGCGATCGTCTCGGTGAAGGCGACGGGTTTCAGCCGCTGACTCTCGACCGAGATTCCTTCGATGGTGCGCGCAGCCCGTTTCATGGCAGAGAGTTCGACCATCAATTTGTGCTCAATGCCGGGCCGCAGGATTTTCACGGCGCGCTCGCCTTCCGGCAGGGACATCTTATGGACCTGCGCGATGGAAGCGGCCGCAACCGGGTCTGACAGTTCGGCAAACAGGCGGGCGGCGTCGGCCTCACCAAACTCTTCCGCAAGGGCTGCGCGCGCCGCCTTCATCGAAAAGGGCGGCAGCTTGTCCTTCAGCCGGCCCAGATCCTGGGTAACTTCAGCGCCGAACACGTCCGGCCGCGTCGCCAGGAACTGACCAAGCTTGATATAGGCGGGGCCGAGCTTTTCCAGCGCGCGGGCGAGGCGCTCGCCGGGGCGTCCCCGTGCGCCGCCACCGAAAATGCGCAGCACGCGTCCGGCGATCCGCGCAGGCAGCGGCAACCGCGTCTGGTAGGCGCCCGGCAGGATCACATCGTGTCGCGCCAAGGCAATGCCAGCGCGCATCAGGCGGCGGTAATCTCCGATCAGTCCCATGCCATGCTCCGCGTGCCAACGGGAACCGGCAAGCCCGGACGGCGTTTGATGAGGGAAGATATGTTTACAGAGGAGGCTGTCATGGCCACTAAAAAAGCACCAAAAAACAAAGGAACTCTATACTTTGTGACGAGTGGACTGCTTGTGGCTGCAATGATTGCTGCGGCGATCTACTATGCCGAGCCAAGTCAGACCCCTGACCAGCTGTTGCTGGACCCTGCACAACGCTCCAGCCTGACGCCGGATTCGAGCCCAAGCTGACCCGCATCAGACCGCCCAGCCGAAGTGCAGGGCGGCGATGCCACCCGAATAATTCGTTACCCTCACCCGTGAAAAGCCTGCTGTTTCCATCTCTTTGCGAAAAATGTCCTGGGTCGGGAATTTGCGAATGGATTCGACCAGATACTGGTAACTTTCGGCATCCCCCGCCACGAGGCTGCCAAGGCGCGGAATAACGTTGAAACTGTACGTATCATAGGCCGCTTGCAGGGCAGGGACGGTCATGTGACTGAATTCCAGTATGGCGAGACGCCCCCCTGGCTTCAGGACGCGGCGAAACTCGCGTAGGCCGGCCTCGCGGTCGGCAAAATTGCGGATGCCGAAGGAGACAGTCACGGCATCAAACGACCGGTCCGGATAGGGCAGATTCTGGCCATCGGCGCAAACCCAGTCGAGCCGACCGGCAAATTTCTCATTATCGGCGCGGGCCTTCCCAGCCTCCAGCATGGCATCATTGATGTCGCACACAATGGCGGTGGCGGGCCTGTCGATGCCGCGCCGCTTGCCCGCCTTGTCGGCCATTGTCAGGAAGGCGCGGGCCAGTTCGCCAGTGCCGCCCGCCACGTCGAGATGGCGTTCTCCGGGCTGCGGGTTCACCTGATTCATGGCGTCATGCTTCCAGAGGCGATGGACGCCCGCCGACATCAAATCATTCATCAGATCATAGCGGGATGCGACCGAGCGGAAGACACCCTTCACGCGGGCGACTTTCTCTGTCTCCGTGACTTCCTCGAAGCCGAACGAGACCGTGCGTTCCGTTTTGCTGTCTGCAGACATGCGTGCCACCATAGTTGCCTCAATCACCCTAGGCTATATGCCATAGCCATGCCTGAATTACCCGAAGTCGAGACAGTTCGCCGCGGCCTTGCGCCTGTCATGGAGGGACAGCGGATTGAGCGCGTGGTCCAGAATCGCGCCAATCTCAGATTTCCCTTTCCGGAGCGGTTCGCCGAACGGCTTACCGGCGCGCAGATCATGCATCTTGGACGCAAGGCGAAATTCCTGACGCTCGCCCTGTCGACGGATGAGGTTCTGGTAATGCATCTCGGCATGACCGGCCGGTTCACGGTTGCGGGCGACCGGCTCGGCGCGTTTCATCATCAGACGGGGACTGACCCGCGTCATGACCATGTTGTCTTCGATCTCAGCAATAGTGCGCACGTGACCTATAATGATCCAAGGCGTTTCGGCTTCATGGAGTTGTGGCCCGCCGCGCAGTTTCAGGCCTATCCACGGTTAATGGCAATGGGGCCGGAGCCGCTCTCCAACGGGTTTTCAGAAGCCTATCTCAATGAAGCCCTGAAGGGCCGGAAGACGCCCATCAAGTCAGCGCTGCTTGATCAGTCGGTGATTGCAGGTCTCGGCAATATCTATGTCTGCGAAGCGCTGTGGCGCGCGGGCGTGTCGCCCCGGCGGAGTGCGGCCACCATTCCCGGCCAGCGCGCGGCGCGGCTTGTGCCTGCCATCAATGACGTCATCGCCGAGGCGATTGCGGCGGGCGGGTCATCCATTTCGGATTTTGCCAGCGCCAGCGGGGAACTCGGCTATTTCCAGCACAGTTTCGCTGTCTATGATCGGGAAGGGGATGCCTGCCGAAATTGCGGGAAGCCTGTCCAGCGTATCGTCCAGTCGGGTCGATCCAGCTTCTTCTGCAGCGCGTGTCAGCGCTAGGGAGGCGGGGGTCCGAGCGCCGTGAGGACATGGATGGCGACTTTCAGGTCATCAATGCTCGCCAGCGAGTCCACCAGTTTCTTGGCGTCCCGCTTGAGCACCCGCAACTTCGCATGGTCCGCATCCGGCACGGCGGGCGGGACCGGAAACGGTTCATAGAAATATCCAACCGGTTTGCCGAGCGCGACGGCGACCTCTCTCAGACGCCCAGCTGAAAGGCGGCTGCGTCCGGATTCATATTTTTGTACCTGCTGGAAGGTGAGGCTGAGGTTTTCGGCGAGGCCCTCCTGCGTCATTCCCAATTCCCGTCGCGCCTGCCGGACCCGCCGACCGATAAATCGGTCGGCATCGGAGGGTTTTCTCGCATCATGGGGAGATGGGGCGTGTGGCATCCTCGGTCCCTGAGGCGGGATACCTGGCCCAAAACACCGTGCACCCGATCGAATTCGGGAGGACCATATTCAATCCAGAATGGATTGCAACTGGGGGCACCCTATAAAATTCAACTGGGAATTGTGTTTTAGGGAGCCCCGAACCTATTTTGGGTCGAGGCGGATGACGTCATCTTCTGTCGCTTGCGCCGCTGTCGGCTCTGCCGTGTCATCTGGCAGAGAGAGACCCAGAGACGGGCTGTCTTCGAAGCGGCCGCCCCCAAATCCGCCTGATCCGATCAGAAGGTCATCATCCGAACCGGATTGGCCGATCCGAAGATTGAGCGAGCCGGTGTCGGCATCCTGCGCTGCGGAAGACGTCGGCAGGTTCAGGTTCAGCGACCCGGTATACTCGTCCTCGACCTGTGCGGTCTCGGTTGCGACGGTGGTGGAGGTGTCTGCGGGGCCGGTGCTTTCGGAGCAGGCCGTTCCGACCAGGCAAAGTGACACGATGGCGAATGACGTTGTCAGTTTCATGATCATGTCCCCATTCTTGCCGTGAGCCTCAACGGCTCGCAAGCTTGTCTTGCACAACGTCCCAGAAATCGGCTGCGATATCAATGCCGCTGAGTTTCTTGATCGCTTGAACCCCGGTGGGGGAGGTGACGTTCACTTCCGTCAGGCGCCCGCCAATCACGTCAATTCCCGTCAAAACCAGTCCGCGACGTTTCAATTCCGGCCCAATCGCGTCGCAAATCCGTTTGTCGGCCTCGCTCAGGTCTGTTGCCTCGGCAGTGCCGCCGACGACGAGGTTCGAGCGAACCTGGCCTGCCTTGGGGCGCCGGTTGAGGGCGCCAACGGCTTTGCCGTCAATCAGGATGATTCGTTTGTCGCCTTCGCTGACGGCGGGCAGGAAGGCCTGCACCATGACGGGCTCGCGGG
This sequence comes from Hyphomonas sp., assembly GCF_036964145.1. Classification (GTDB taxonomy): domain Bacteria; phylum Pseudomonadota; class Alphaproteobacteria; order Caulobacterales; family Hyphomonadaceae; genus Hyphomonas. Next base: position 191,394 of record NZ_JBALUC010000005.1, on the reverse strand, counting down.
AGCGGGTGAAGAAGAGTTCGGTCAGGGAATCGAAATTGGAATCATCTTTCTTCAGGCGAAACACGCCTGCGCCGCCATGCCCGTAGAGTGGCTTGATGATGATGTCCCTGTGCTTGGCGCGGAAGGCTTCAATGGCCGGCAAATCCCGGGAGACAAGCGTCGGCGGCATCAGTTCCGGGTACATGAGCGGAAAGATCTTTTCCGGGCTGGAGCGCACCCCAGCCGGATCGTTCACCACCAGGGTTTCCCCGGACACCTGTTCGAGAAGGTGGCACGCGGTGATGTAGCTCATGTCGAAGGGCGGGTCCTGGCGCATCAGGATGACATCGACATCCTTTGCGAGATCAAGACGGACAGGCGCGTCGAACAGACCGGGCGTGCCCTTTACGCGTTGCACACGGGCGGGCCGGACTTCTGCGGTCACCCGGCCCTGCTCAATGCTCATATGCTCGGGGCCGTAGACGAACAGCTCCATACCGCGCGCCTGGGCGACTTCGGCGAGGGCAAAAGTGGTGTCTCCGTCAATATTGACGGATTCGAGCGGATCCATCTGGATCGCAACGCGAAGGCTCATCGGGCGGCTCCCTTGAACGGGTCGCCGCCCATGCGACCTGACCCTGCTAGTAACTGGCGCCGATCAGTTCCCCGTCGGCCTCGTAGTCATATGAGGCATCGGGTGCGGTTTGATAAGGGGCAGCGCCCTGCGGCGTGGGGGCAGCCTGTTGGGTTGTGCGGCCATCGCGGATGCGGACATAGGAAACCACCTGTTTGACGCCGCCGACAACGCTGGCCTCCTCAGCCGCCCGTTTCAGTTCCTCGGCGGAGCGGGCGATGCCCATCAGATAGACCACGCCATCATAAGTCTCGATGTTGAAATTCAGGCTTTTCACCGTGCTTGACCCAACCAGCCGGGCGCGGACGCGGCCGGTGATCACTTCGTCTGATACATTGGACAGGAAACCGCCTGGCGGCTGGATGCGGATTTCATTGGCAACATCCTGGGTGAGGGGAGAGGTCCAGGCGATGCCCTCGGCCTTCACGCGGTCTTCGGGGGCGTTCACGCGACCGGACAGCAGAACCAGACCGCCCGTGACCTCAACATCAACCTCGCCGAAACGGTTGGCGCTTTCCGACAAAAGTTTGCTCTTGATCTGGTTGGAAGCGGTCGCGTCATCCACGGCCTCCCCGAGGGATTTCTCCTGGGCCGCGGCGACGCCCACCGCGCCTGCAGTGCCAAGCGCGGCGACCGCACAGCCTCCCAGCGGCAAGGCGAACAGAAGGGCGGCAACAGCAATATGTGTGCGCATGAAACTCTACTCCATCAGCGATAATAATGACGCTGGAATCTGACATCAGGATGCGGCGAAAATCTGGCAAGCTGCACAATAGGTGTGTTTTGGTGCGGATTCAGACTCGATAAGGTGCGTGTCGCCCGTTAATGGCTGGTTGTTCGGCCCTTCAGATGCTATTATCTTGAGTGGACGTAACCAGAAGGAACCGGACCCCTGACCCCTAGCGCCCCGCGGCTTCAGCCCGCCCAGCAGGCCACGCTCGACGATATCCGTAATGTGGCCGAATCCCTCGCCCAGGCCCTTGAGGATGACAAGGCAGAAGATATTCTCTTCATTGACCTTGATGGAAAATCTTCGCTCGCAGATTTCATGATCATCGCTTCCGGTCGTTCAGGCCGGCATGTAGCGGCCCTGGCAGATCATCTCGCACAGGACGTCAAGAAGTTGACCGGCCGCCCGGCCAGTGTCGAAGGCATGCCCAATGCTGACTGGGTACTGATCGATACCGGCGACGTGATCGTCCATCTGTTCCGCCCGGAGGTCCGGGAATTCTATAATCTCGAAAAGATCTGGGCATCCGACAATGCCCACCGCGCCCCGGCCAATTAGGGCCAGGTCATGCGGATTATTTTCCTGGTCGTCGGACGGTTGAAGGCCGGGCCGGAACGAGAACTCGTCAATGAATACATAAAGCGGGCGGGCCCCATTGCGCGGTCGCTCGGTTTTCGCGAGATCGAGGAAGTTGAAGTGGCCAGTGGCGGCGGGCTAGACGCAGAGGCCGACCGCATCCTCGCCAAGCTGCCTTCCGGCGCCAAATGTATCCGGCTCGATGAATTTGGACGCGCGCACCGTTCACGCGACTTCGCTGGCAATCTCGCCAAATGGCGCGATCAGGGCGTGCCGGACCTTGTTTTCCTGATCGGAGGCGCTGAGGGATACGGCGACGCCGTGAGATCAGCGGTGCCGGAAACGCTGGCCTTTGGGCCACAGACCTGGCCGCACAGATTTGTCAGGGTGATGCTGTCAGAACAGGTCTATCGCGCTGTGTCGATTCTCGCCGGGACGCCGTATCACAAGGACTAGGGCTCAGCCCGCATAGAGCGAAGGCTGTGGCATCAGGATCATGGCGAAGGCCACTGCAGCGATCACACCCATCACAGCGACGGACAAAATCCTCGTAATGGAAATGGAGTTGCTCACGGGGTGATCCTTTCTGACAATCTGGGCCCCAGATGGTGCCTCGATACGTTGATGAACACTCTCCGAACGGAATAGGTTCCATGCACGGCGTGCATGAGGCGATTTGAAGGCGCCCCCTTACACTTTGTTGATCCTTGCAAATTCCCGGCCTAGAGCTTTAACCGACACAGTCAGCGCGGTGGGAGGCGGAGTTCATGTCGGGATTACGGGATTTCCTGAAAGTCTATTGGCCGCTGGTCGTGATTGCATTTGCAGGCGTCCTGCTGGCCTTGGTCCTGATGGACCCCGCACCGCCGAAGACGATCCGCTTTGCTGCCGGCAGCCCCGGCGGCGCGTATCACGCCTTTGCAGAACGCTATCAGCGCCTCCTCGCAGAAGAGGAGGTGGAGGTGGTTCTGGTCGAAACGCAGGGCTCGATCGACAATCTGCGCCTGTTGGGCGATTCCGAAGCCGATGTCGGACTCGTGCAAGGCGGTCTGTCGACTGCCCGCGACGAAGAAATGCTCCGCTCGATTGGCGGCCTGTTCCCGGAACCGTTCTGGGTATTTGTCCGGACTGACTTGCCTGCTGAAACGCTCGGGGATTTGCGAACGGTCCGTATGGCCGTCGGCGGGGACGGGTCGGGCACACGCATGCTCGCGATCGAACTCGAGAGCGATTATGGGGGCAAATGGAACTCTACATCCCGTCTGCCGCTGTCCGGCAATGCGGCGGCAGACGCCCTGTTGGCGGGCGAGGTGGATGCAGCTGCATTCTCCGCATCCGTAGAGGCCTCTTATGTCGACCGGCTGCTGAACAGTTCCGAGGTGCGGCTGTTGCGGTTTGACCGCGCCCGGGCGCTGGCCCGGCGGCATGAGGCCTTGTCCGACATCGTCCTGCTCAGGGGCGTAGTCGATATTGGTCAGGATGTGCCCGCAGCCGACATTCCGCTCGTCGCCCCGGTCGCGCAGCTGGTGGTGCGCAAGGATTTGCACCCGGCCATTGAGGCGCTGCTTATTGATGCCGCGACGGCGATCCATTCCCAGGGCACGCTGCTGGCGCCGGCCGGCCAATATCCGGACCCGGACCTTATTGACCTGCCGATTTCCGATCAGGCCCGGCGCTATTATCAAAATGGCCCATCCTTCCTGCGCCGCTATTTCTCGTTCGATGTGGCGAACTTTCTGGAGCGGGCCTGGGTTCTGGCCATTCCGCTTCTGACCTTGCTGTTCCCGCTGGTCCGGGCCGCCCCGCCCATCTATCGCTGGCGCGTGCGCCGGAAGATCTATGTCTGGTATGAAGATTTGCGCACACTTGAAGAGCGCGGACGGTCTACAGATGACGATGCCGAACGCGATAAGGTGCTCGAAGAGCTCGAAACCTTGCAGGCAGAGATCGGCGCGGTAGAAGTGCCGCTATCCTATACGGACGACCTCTACCGACTGCGCAGCCATGTCGAATTCGTCAAGCAGCTTGTCTGCAACCGCAACCCCGTGAAAGTTGCCGGCTGATATGATCTCATCCCGGAAGATTGCGATTGCCGGCGCCGGCATTGGCGGACTGGCGGCGGCGGCCCTGCTGGCGCGGCAGGGTCATGAGGTTTCGGTCTATGACCAGTTCGACACGCCAAAGCCCATCGGGTCTGGCCTGATCCTGCAGGAAACCGGTCTGACGATCCTGGCGGAGCTTGGCTTGCGGGAGCGGGCTGAACAACTGGGCGCGCCCCTTCATCGGCTTCACGGGCAGGCTGTCGGCTCCGGCCGGACCGTTCTGGATGTTCGGTATGATGCCATCCGGCCCGGCCTGTGCGGCGTGGCGATCCAGCGGCCGGTCCTGTTCGACCTTGTCTATCGCGCAGCCATGGAGGCCGGGGCCGGGATCGTCCCATCCACGCGCATCCTGTCCGTGCAGGCGGTCAGCGGTTATTTGACCACAGGAGAGGGCAAGACGCTCGGGCCGTTCGAGCTTGTGGTTGATGCGCTGGGTGTGCGTTCGCCGCTTCCCTCGCGTTCGCGCAACCCGCTGGCCTATGGGGCGCTCTGGGCAACCCTGCCGTGGAAGGAGGGTCTGGGGTTCGAGAAGACTGCACTGGCGCAGCGCTACCGGCAGGCGCGCCAAATGGCGGGGGTCATGCCGTCCGGGCGCGGCAGCGATGCGAGCCCCGAAACGCTCACCTATTTCTGGTCGATCCGCGCCGATGCGCATGCCGCCTGGAAACAGGCGCCGCTTTCGGACTGGAAGCAAGAGGCAACCACGCTCTGGCCCGAGACGGCGCCCTTGCTGGAACAACTGGAGCGGCATGACCAGCTGACCTTTGCCCAATATGATCACCGCACGCATGGGCCGGTTGTGAACCAAAGGCTCGTCCATCTCGGCGACAGCTGGCACGCTGCCAGCCCGCAATTGGGGCAGGGCGCGAACATGGCGCTGCTGGACGCCTTCGCGCTCGCACGAGCCTTGACCGTTCACGATGATCTGGACCGCCAATTGCGCCACTACGCCTCCATGCGATCCGGACACGTCCGATTGTTCCAGGCAATGAGCTGGCTGTTCACCCCGGTCTACCAGTCTGACTCGACGATGCTTGCCTGGTTGCGAGACTGGCTGGCCGCGCCAATCAGCAAAATTCCGCCCGCGCCGAAATTGCTGGCGGCCATGGTATCGGGCGGAATGGGCAGCCCCCTGAAGAAACTGGGACTGAAACCCGGCGATCAGTCTCCGCCGAGTGATTTGAGCCGGTAGAGCAGGTCCAGTGCCTCGCGCGGGGTCAGCGAGTCCGGATCGATCTTTTGCAGCATCAGGTCCACCTCGGACGGGCCGATTGTCTCGGCCCCTTCAGATTCGTCTGTGTCCGGCGCAAGCGAGGCGGCGGCGAAGAGCGGCAGGCTTTCCGGCGCGCTCGGCTCGGCTTCCAGCTGTTTCAGGATCTGGCCTGCGCGCTTTACGGCCTTCTTTGGCAGGCCGGCCAGCTTGGCGACCTGTACGCCATAGGATTTGTCAGCTGGGCCGGCTTGCACTTCATGCAGAAAGACGAGGTCATCCTTCCATTCCTTGGCACGCAGCGAGGCGTTTGCTGCGCCGGGAAGGTCCTCCACCAGCTTGGTCAGCTCGTGATAGTGCGTGGCGAACAGCGCGCGGGCCTTGTTGACCGAGTGAAGATGTTCGACGGCGGTCCAGGCAATTGCCAACCCGTCCCAGGTCGATGTACCCCGCCCAACTTCGTCCATGATGACGAAGCTGCGCTCCGTCGCCTGATTAAGGATGGCGGCGGTTTCCACCATTTCGACCATGAAGGTTGAGCGACCGCGCGCAAGATCGTCCGACGCACCGACCCGCGAAAAGATACGGTCGGCAAGGCCGAGCGTCAGCGAACGTGCCGGAACGAACAGGCCCGCCTGCGCAAGGATGACGGCCAGCGCAGCCTGTCTGAGATAGGTTGATTTACCCGCCATGTTCGGGCCGGTGACCAGCAGGAGCCGCGTGCCGGACTCGTCTTCGCCGCTGAGGTTCAAATCATTTGCGGTGAAACCCTGGCCTTCCTTCTTTAGCGCCGCCTCCACGACGGGGTGGCGCAGGCCCGTTGCCTTGAACGTCGTGTCATCGGTCAGGAGCGGGCGGACTGCGTCTGCCTCGAAGGCCCATTCGGCCGAAGCCGCCGCGACATCCAGGTCGGCAATGGCGGCGGCGGTCCGGGTGAGGGGCGTATTCAACGCATCGATCCGCTGACAGAAATCATCGAAAATTGCCAGCTCGCGGGCCTTGGCTTCATCCTCGGCGCGGGAAATCTTTCCGGCCAGTTCTGAAAGTTCCTGCGTGGAAAAGCGAACATTGCTGGCCAGCGTCTGGCGGTGGATGAAGGTTTCCGACAGCGGCGGCTTCATCAGCGGGTCGCCATGCCGGGCCGGCACATCCACAAAATAGCCGAGCACATTGTTGAACTTGATCTTCAGCGCAGAGATGCCGGTCTCGTCGGCATAGCGCGCCTGAAGCGCCGCAATGATCTGGCGGCTGTCATCGCGCAGGCCACGGGCCTCGTCGAGGGCTTCGTCCCATCCGGGCGCGACGAAGCCGCCGTCACGGGCAAGTGTCGGGGGAGTCTCTGAAAGGGCCTTGCGAAGATCCTCTGCCAGCGCGGCGAGATTTGAGTCGTTGCGCAGATCGAGCGCGGCGATGGCCTCGGCGATCTTTGGCGGCAGGCCGGAAGAGGTTTCGGCGAGGCGGCTGGCTGCCTCATGAGAGGCGGTCAGCGCCCGTCCGATGGCCACAAGGTCACGCGGGCCGCCGCGACCGAGGCGCAGGCGCGTGCGTGCCCGTTCAAGGTCCGGGGCGGCGCGGAGGCTCGAGCGCACCGACTCCACCGTGTCGCGGTCATCAGCGAACCAGGCGACCGCATCGAAGCGTGCCTCGATCTCCGCCCGGTCCACCGAGGGCCTCGCCAGCCGCGACGCCAGGAGGCGGGCACCCGGCGCCGTGACGGTGCGATCAATCGTTCCGAGCAGCGAGCCGTCCCGGTCGCCGCGCATGGACCGGTCGATCTCCAGGCTGGTCCGGGTCGCCGGATCGATGGCGAGGTGGCCTTCGGCGCGCGCGCGGATTGGCGGGTCGAGCCGGATCTCGCTGCCGGCCTGGGTCAGTTTCACATAGTCGAGCAAGAGGCCGATGGCTGAGAGTTCGGCCCGGCCGAAATCGCCCAGCGCTTCCAGCGCGGCAATGCCGAAAGTTTCCTTAAGCAATGCTTCGCCGGATTTGTGCGTGGCACTGCGGGCAGGCCGGAAGGTGACCGGCGCAGTGGAGAGGGCGCTCGCATTGGCGATGGCCGGCTTATCAAGATCGCCTTCCGAGACGAGCAGTTCAGAGAGCGGATACGCCATGAGACTGTCGGCAAGCGCCTCAGCTGCCAAGGCAGTCACGTCAAACCGGCCGGTCGACACATCGCAGACAGCAATTGCTGCTTCGGTCCCGCCGGTGCCAAGCGCGATGGCGGCGAGGGCCTGGTCCTGGCGTGCCGGCAGCAGGGCGTCTTCGGTCAGCGTGCCCGGTGTAACGATGCGCACAATATCCCGGTTCACGATTGCCTTCGAGCCGCGCTTCTTCGCTTCGGCAGGGGTTTCGGTCTGCTCGCACACCGCGACCCGGCACCCGGCCTTGATCAGGCGCGCCAGATAGCCCTCGGCGGCATGGTAGGGCACGCCGGCCATCGGGATCGGCCTGCCCTCATATTCGCCCCGCGAGGTCAGGGTGATGTCGAGCACTCTGGCGGCCTGCACGGCATCTTCGAAAAACAGCTCGTAGAAATCCCCCATCCGGAAGAACAGCAGGGCATTGGCATGCCGCGCCTTGATCGACAGGTATTGCGCCATGAACGGGCTGGGCGCAGAGGGGGTTTTCGAAGGAGCAGCAGTGTCGGCCATGGGCGGGGACGCTAGCGCCAGCAGGAGAGATTCGCAAAGCCTCGCACCAGCTTGTGCGCGACAAAGTGATCTTATCGCATAGAATGGCCTGTTTTACGGTTGGCATGCCTTTCGCACCGGCCTAGTTTGCCGCCTCATTTGAAACTTTTTGCAAAAAACGGAATTGCCGCGCAATGACCACTAAACGGCCGAGCTTCACAGACCAGGAAGCCCTCGATTTCCACTCGCAGCCCCACGCCGGCAAGATTTCCATGGTGCCGACCAAGCCCATGGGGACGCAGCGGGACCTGTCGCTGGCCTATAGCCCCGGGGTCGCCATCCCAGTGCTGGCCATCGCCGAAGACGAAGACAAGGCCTACGACTACACGTCCAAGGGCAACATGGTCGCCGTGATTTCCAATGGCACGGCCATTCTCGGTCTCGGCAATCTCGGCCCGATGGCGTCCAAGCCGGTGATGGAAGGCAAGGCCGTCCTGTTCAAACGTTTTGCGGATATCGACAGTTTTGATGTCGAGGTCAGCACGACGGATGTCGAGGAATTCATCACCACGGTCCGGAATATCGGCGCCACATGGGGCGGGATCAATCTGGAAGACATTTCCTCGCCGGACTGTTTCATCATCGAGAGCCGCCTGCGCGAAGACCTGGATATTCCCGTCTTCCATGATGACCAGCATGGCACGGCGATTATTGCTGCTGCGGGCCTGATCAATGCCTGCCACATTACCGGGCGAGAATTGAAGGACCTGAAAGTTGCCGTCTCCGGAGCAGGGGCGGCGGGCCTGTCCTGCGCGGGCCTGATCCGGCATCTCGGCGTGAAGCCTGAAAACATCTTGATGTGTGACTCCAGCGGTGTGGTCTATGAAGGCCGCACCGAGAAGATGGACCAGTTCAAGTCGGCCTTCGCCGTAAAAACGACCAAGCGCACGCTTGCTGAAGCCATTGAGGGGGCTGACGTCCTGCTCGGCCTGTCCGCCAAGGGCGTCGTCTCGAAAGAGATGGTCAAATCCATGGCCGACAATCCGATCATCTTCGCGATGGCGAACCCGGATCCGGAAATCACGCCGGAAGACATCAAATCAGTCCGCGACGATGCGATCATTGCGACGGGCCGGTCGGACTATCCCAACCAGGTCAATAATGTCCTCGGCTTCCCCTACATTTTCCGCGGTGCGCTTGATGTGCGCGCCCGTGGCATCAATGAGGAAATGAAGGTTGCCGCCGCGCGCGCTATCGCTGAATTGGCGCGCGAAGATGTGCCGGATGAAGTGGCGGCTGCCTATCATGGCGCACGTCCGAGCTTTGGCCGTGAGTATATCATTCCGACCCCATTCGATCCGCGCTTGATCAGCTTCATTCCGCCCTTCGTGGCTCAGGCCGCAATGGATACGGGCGTCGCCCGCAAACCGATCGATGACATGGAAGCCTATCGGCATTCGCTGGCCCGCCGCGCTGATCCGTCGGCATCCTTCATTCAGGGCGTGCAGGCGCGCTGCAAGGAACTCCAGCGCCGGATCGTGTTTGCCGAAGGCGAAGAGCCAGCCGTTGTCCGCGCCGCCTTCAGCTTCAAGAACCAGGGCCTCGGCCATCCGATCCTGATCGGCCGCGAAGCCCAGGTCCAGCGCGCCATGGAGCAGATGGGCATCGCGCCCGGGACGCTTGAGATCCTCAATGCGCGCCTCTCCGACAACAATCCCGTCTATACGGACATGCTGTATGCCCGCCTCCAGCGCGACGGCTATCTGAAGCGCGACGCGCAGCGTCTGGTCAACCAGGACCGCAACGTGTTCGGGTGCTGCATGCTGAAGAATGGCGATGCGGACGGCATGGTCACTGGTGTCACGCGGAACTATGATGTGGCCCTGAATGACTCGCTGCTGGTGCTCGACCCAATTCCGGGCCAGGCCGTGATTGGTATGTCCATGGTAATCAACCGGGGGCGGACGGTCTTCATCGCCGACACCAGCGTCACCGAACTGCCGCAGGGTGAAGACCTGGCCAATATCGCGATAGAGGCCGCCCGGGCGGTCCGCTCGCTCGGCTTCTCCCCGCGGGTGGCGTTCCTGTCCTATTCGACCTTCGGAAACCCGATGGGTGAACGCGGCGAGAAAGTGCGCGAAGCGGTGGCCCTGCTGGATGACATGGAGAATGTCGATTTCGAGTATGAGGGCGACATGAGCGCCGATGTGGCCTTGAACACCAGCCACAAGATTCTCTACCCCTTCTCGCGTCTCACGGGGCCGGCGAACGTACTCGTCATGCCGGCCATTCATGCCGCCTCAATCTCGACGAAGCTGCTGGAGTCCATGAGCCGCGCGACCGTCATCGGCCCGATGCTGCTTGGTCTCGAAAAGCCGGTGCAGATCGCCTCGCTTGGTGCGACGGTCGGCGATATCGTCAACTTGGCGACGATTGCCGCCTTCGATGTGGATCACGTGCATGGTGGCTAACGCCATCGTCACGAAATTACCCAGCGTCAGGACTCGCAGGTGGCGGGTGGCTCACCTATACTCATATTAAGCATATGGACCACAGGGAGGCCCGACCGGCATGAAGGAATACAAGCAGTTCTATATCGATGGTGCATGGGTAGACCCCGTGGAGCCGCGTACGATGGAAATCGAGAATCCGGCAACCGAAGAGAATTTCGCGGTCATTTCGATCGGATCCAAGGCGGATGTCGACAAGGCCGTTGCGGCTGCCAAGGCGGCATTCCCGGCCTTCTCGCAGACCAGTGTGGAATACCGGGCTGAGCTGTTGGAGAAGATCGCTGCGGGTATTCAGGCACGCCTGCCTGAAATGGCCGAAGCCATCTCAAACGAAATGGGCGCGCCGATGTGGCTGGCCAATGCGGCTCAGGTGCCGGCTGGCATGGGCCATTTCGCCACCACCGCCGCCATCCTGCGCGACTACCAGTTCGAAGAGCTGAAAGGCACGACGCTGCTCCGCAAGGAGGCCATCGGGGTTTGTGGCTTCATCACGCCCTGGAACTGGCCGCTGAACCAGATTGCCTGCAAGGTCGCCCCGGCAATTGCTGCGGGCTGCACCATGGTGCTCAAACCTTCCGAGATCGCACCGCTGGACGCGCTGATCTTGACCGAGATCATGCATGAGGCTGGCGTGCCGAAAGGCGTGTTCAACCTCGTCAATGGTGACGGTCCGGGCGTCGGCTCTGCCCTGTCTTCGCATCCGGATGTCGACATGATGAGCTTTACCGGCTCCACCCGCGCCGGTGTGCTGGTGGCTCAGGCGGCTGCTCCGACCGTCAAGCGTGTCGCCCAGGAACTCGGCGGCAAGAGCCCGAACATCATCCTGCCATCGGCTGATCTCGAAAAGGCTGTTAGTGGCGGCATCATGCAGATGATGACGAACACAGGCCAATCCTGTAACGCGCCTTCGCGCATGTTTGTCCAAAAGGACCAGCAGGATCAGGCCATTGCCATCGCTAAGGCGACGACCGAATCGGTGAAAGTGATGATGCCGGCCGAAGCTTCGCCGGGTGCCATCGGTCCGATCTCGAACGGCAATCAGTACCAGAAAGTTCAGGATTTGATCCAGAAGGGCATCGAGGAAGGTGCCACGCTGGTCGCTGGCGGTCCGGGGCGTCCGGAAGGTTTCAACAAGGGCTATTTCGCCCGCCCGACCGTGTTTGCGAATGTCACCAATGACATGACCATCGCCCGTGAGGAAATCTTCGGACCTGTCCTCGTGATGATCCCGTACGAAGACGTGGACGATGCCGTCGAGATGGCAAACGACACGGTCTATGGTCTCGCAGGCTATGTGCAGGGCCCTGAAGAAGAAGCCCGCAAGGTGGCCAATCGCATCCGCGCTGGCCAGATTCAGGTCAATGGCGCGCGTCCGGACTTCACGGCACCTTTCGGCGGCTACGGCCAGTCCGGCAATGGCCGCGAATGGGGCGAGCATGGCTTCGAGGAATTCCTCGAAGTGAAAGCGGTCATTGGATACAAGGCCGCCTGATCGCCTGAGAGTATAAAATCATCTGGGGCGGCCTGCAGGTCGCCCCTTTTTGTTTGCGCAATTGATTTTGATCATGGGGCTCTCTGAATTGTGAAGCCAATTCAACTAGTGTTCAGCTCGCTTCCTTCATACATTACAGGAAACACTGTTTTGGAGGGTGAACACCCATGCCCAGCTTCAAGCTAACAGGCGCTTTGGCGGCGCTCGCCGTCCTCGGGGCCTGCGCCACGGCAACCCCATATCAGGCTGCGTTCGATGGCGAGCGTGGCTATTCGGAGATGAAGATCGAGGACAATCGGTTCCAGGTCGAATTCGCCGGCAACTCGTTGACCGACCGCAAGACGGTGGAGACCTATTTGCTCTATCGGGCGGCAGAACTGACCCGACTGAACGGGTATGACCATTTCCGGGTCGTGCGCCGCGAGACGGATGCTGAGAGTCGGCTGGTCCCCGTCGGCGGCAGCACCTATTCTCCCTATTACAATCATTTCCATCTGGATTACGCCTATTACGGGCCACACGCCGCGTATTTCCGGGACCCGTTCTATCGGACCCGTTATTCCCCCTTCGGCTATTACGACCCGTTCTGGAATGGCCCCCCGGAATATCGCGAGCGGACCAGCTATGTTGCCTCGGCAGAGATCCTGATGGGCAAAGGCGAAAAGCCGGCCGACGCAGCCTATTTCGATGCAGAGCAAGTGGTGTTCAATCTGGGCGCCAATATCATGCGGCCACAGCCCAAATAATTCGCGTCCTTGCGAATTCGCATTGCAGCCCCGCCCCTTGGCGGGGCTTTTTTATGGGTCTGCCACTGGCCATCAGGTAGAAGGCGGCCCAGATAGGGCCCTTACGACTCAAATAGAGGTTCCCCCGCACGATGCCGGATTCCGAATTGCCAGCCCCACCACCGCGCATCTTGGAAGGTGCGCACGGTCGTCCCGTGCCCGGGAGGACAGAGATGGTCATCATGGTCGCGGCCCTGATGGCCCTGAACGCGCTGGCCATTGATATCATGCTGCCGGCGCTTGGGGAGATTGCGGAATCGATCGGTCTGACCGGCGCATCGCCGGAAGATTCCAATCGCCAGCAGATGATTGTCTTTGCCTACGTGCTGGGCTTTGGTGCGCCCCAACTTGTCTGGGGTCCGATATCCGACCGTTTCGGACGGCGCATGCCTCTGTTCGTCGGATTGATCGGATACTCGCTGACAGCCCTCCTCTGCATTGCGCTGAAGGATTTCCACGCGCTGCTGGCTGCACGATTTCTGCAGGGTGTGTTCGCTTCAGGCGCGCGCCTCGTGGCGGTATCCGTGGTCAGGGATTTGTATGCCGGACGCCGTATGGCCGGGTTCATGTCGCTCGTCATGACCATCTTCATGGTCGTCCCGATGATTGCCCCCGCCATGGGACAGATGATCCTGTTCGTCGCCCCCTGGGAGTGGATATTTGGCGTGCTTGCGCTGTTCGGCACGGCGCTGCTGGCCTGGACCTGGTTGCGCCTGCCGGAAACCCTGCCGGAGGAAGCCCGCAATCCGCTCAATATCTCTTCTGCCGCCAGCAGCTATCTTGCGGTCGCGCGCAGCCGCATCACCTTTGGCTATATGTGTGCCTCCGGCGTCATCTTCGGGGCGCTCTTCTCGTTCATTGGCTCGTCCGAGCAGGTCTTTCGGGACGTGTTCAAACAGGAAGAAACCTTTGCCTTCTGGTTCGCCGGCGTAGCCGGCGCCCTGGCCTGCGCGAATTTCTTCAATTCCCGCATGGTGGAAAAGATCGGCATGCGCCGCATTAGCCATGCCGCCATGATCTTTTTTATCCTGATGTCCTCGGCCCTCGCGCTCGTCACATATTTCTTTGGTGAGAGCTTGCTCTGGTTCTTCCCGATGTTCGCACTGACCTTTGCCTGTTTCGGCCTGATGGGCGCGAATTTCTCGGCGCTCGCCATGGAGCCGCTGGGCAAGATTGCCGGTACCGCGTCGGCGGCATATGGCTTTGCCACGACCACAGTTTCAAGCCTGCTGGGAATACTGATCGGCAGCTACTACAATGGGACGACACTGCCGTTGATCATCGGCTTTGCCTGTCTCGGCGTAGGCGCGCTCGTGATCGTGCTGATCACCGAAAAGGGCAAGCTGTTCAGTTCTCGCTGAGCTTGTTCTGGCGTCGCTGGCGGGCAGACGGTTCGCGGATACGGGACAGGGGCCGGACCTGGCTTTCGAGATGCTCGATGATCAGGCCGGCAATGTCCTTGCCGCTGGCGGATTCGATGCCTTCAAGGCCGGGGGACGAGTTGACCTCCAGAACCTTCGGGCCTTTCTCTGTCTGCAACAGGTCAACGCCCGCCACGCGCAGGCCGAGCACCTTGGCCGCTTCGCGGGCTGTATCCCGTTCCAGCCGGGACAGCTTGATCGTCGAGGCCGTACCGCCGCGATGGAGGTTTGACCGGAACTCGCCCTTCTGGGCCTGGCGCTTCATCGCGCCGACCACCTTGTTGCCAATGACGAAGGCCCGCACGTCCGTTCCCGCCGCCTCCTCCACGAATTCCTGAACAAGGAAGTTCGCATCGAGGCCGCGGAATGCGTCGGTCAGGCTTTCGGCGGCCTTGCGAGTTTCGGCCAGAACCACGCCTTTACCTTGTGTGGACGACAGGAGTTTCACAACGACCGGCGCGCCACCGGCGAGCGAGATCAGGTCCTTGGTGTCTTTCGGGCTGTGCGCAAAGGCTGTGACCGGCATGTCGATCTTGGCGCGCGCGAGCAATTGGTGCGCCATCAGCTTGTCCCGGGAATGGCCTATCGCACTGGCACTGTTCAGGCAAAAGGCGCCGGTATTGGTGAACTGCCTGAGCACGGCGAGGCCGTAACCGGTAATGCCTGCCCCTATGCGCGGTATGACGGCATCATAACGTGGCAGGGCCTTGCCATCATAATGAACTTGCGGATGTGTCGTGCCGATCTGCATGTAGCAGCGCGCCGTATCGATCGCTTCGATCACATGACCCCGTGCCTGCGCAGCTTCGATCAGGCGCAGACTGGAATAATTCCGCGGCTCGCGGGTCAGCAGGGCAATGCGCAGGGGACGTTTGACCGGCCGCTTCTTCGGCAGACCGGCATAGGCGGCAAAGTCGAGCTTCGGCTGCAGGAAAGATGCGTTTGCGTTGACGATCATGTCCGGCTGGATCGCGCCGCGGCCGAACAGCATGCGATAGGTCATGCTCTCGCGGTTTGTCAGGGTCAGCTGAATCGGCCAGCGCCGTCCTCCGATTTCCACATCGGTCTGGATCACATAGCGCAGTTCGGTTTCGCCATTGGAACTCGTCACATCGCGCCGGTCGACGACGGGCGCGGAACAGGTGATTTCGAGGCCCGGATCACTTGGGTCCGGTTGAATCAGGAAGCGCACTTGCGGTGCGTCGGCGGGCCCAAACGGCTCGATGACGCTGGCATGCAGCGCAGAGGTCCGCGCGCCCGTGTCGATCTTTGCCTTGATCGCAGGCAGGCCGAGATCTGGCAACGAAAGCCACTCTTCCCAGCCGAGTTGGAATGATTCTGACTGCGCCATCTTGAAAGCCTTCCTGCCTGCTCGCGCCCGATAGAGGCGAACAGGCAGGGATTCAATCATTTATGCGCAGGGCACTGCCGATCAGCCCTCGACCAGCCACGCTTTCTCAACGATCCCGACCACATCCCCCATGATTTCGGTGATCTTGAAGTCCTTGGGTGTGTAGACGCGGGCGATGCCCATCTGGCGCAGGGCGCGGGCATCTTCCGGCGGAATAATGCCGCCGATGACGACGGGCACGTCCCCGAGGCCGACCGCGCGCAGCTCGGCAATCGTCTCGCGCACGAGGTCAAGATGACTCCCCGACAGGATCGACAGGCCGACCACGTGGGCGTTGTTCTTCTGGGCTTGCGCAGCGATCTCTGACGGCGTGAAGCGGATGCCTTCATAGACGACATTCATGCCGACTTCGCGGCCCCGCGCAGCAATCTGTTCGGCGCCGTTGGAATGGCCATCGAGGCCCGGCTTGCCGAGCACATAGGTCAGCTGGCGGCCAAGCGCTTCGGAAACGCGCTCAACTTCCTTTCGGACAGCGACCGCGTCCTCTTCGCCTTCGGTCTTGATAACCATGGCGACGCCCGTCGGTGCACGGAATTCGCCGAACACTTCCCGCATCGCGGTGCCCCATTCGCCGGTCGTAACGCCGGCCTTTGCGCAGGCAATCGACGGCTCCATGATGTTGGTCCCGTCCTGAGCGGCTTGCTTCAACGCTGCGAGCGCCTCGTCCACGGCGCTTGCGTCACGTTTGCTGCGCCATTCTTTCAAATCACGGACCTGAGCAGATTCTTCGGCCGGGTCGACGGTCTGGATGGATCCGTCGCCGCCCGCCAGCGGGCTTTCCTCGGTTTCGGTGTAGCGGTTGACGCCGACCACAGTCAGGTCGCCGCTCTCGATCGCCTTGATACGTTCGATATGCGCGCCGACGAGGCTTTCCTTCATATAGTCGATGGACTGGGTGGCGCCGCCACGCGCATCAAGGTCGGCCAGCGTGTCACGGGCCAGTGCCTTCAGCTCCTCGGTCTTGGATTCGATGACATGGCTGCCGTCGAAGATGTCTTCATATTCCAGAAGGTCCGTTTCATAGGCGAGGATCTGCTGCAGGCGCAGCGACCATTGCTGGTCCCACGGGCGTGGCAGGCCCAGTGCCTCGTTCCAGGCCGGCAGCTGCAGGGCCCGGCAACGGGCTTTCTTCGACAGGGTGACGGCCATCGCCTCGATCAGGATGCGGTAGACATTGTTTTCCGGCTGAGGCTCGGTTAGGCCCAGCGAGTTCACTTGCACGCCATAGCGGAACAGCAGCGCCTTTGGGCTGGTCACGCCATAGCGCTCACGGCCAATCTCTTCCCAAAGTTCCACAAAGGCACGCATCTTACAGAGTTCTGTAACGAAACGGACTCCGGCATTCACGAAGAAGGAAATCCTTCCGAAGACGGTTTCAAAGTCTGATTCCGGAACTTGCCCGCCAGCCTTGACCGTATCCAGAACGGAAATCGCCGTGGCCAAGGCATAGGCCAGCTCCTGTTCCGGTGTCGCGCCCGCTTCCTGCAAATGGTAGGAGCAGACATTCATCGGATTCCATTTCGGGACTTCGGTATAGCACCAACTCACCATGTCCGAGATCAGGCGCAGGCTGGGTTCCGGCGGGAACACATAAGTCCCGCGCGAGAGGTACTCCTTCACAATGTCGTTCTGGGTCGTTCCGCGCAGTTTGGTGCGGTCGTCGCCGCGCTCATCGGCCAGCGCCACGTACAGCGCCAGCATCCAGGCGGCTGGCGCATTGATCGTCATCGAGGTGTTCATCTCTTCCAGCGGCAGCTGGTCGAACAGGAGGCGCATGTCGCCGAGATGCTTGACGGGTACGCCCACCTTTCCAACTTCGCCCTTGGACAGGATGTGGTCGGCGTCATAGGCGGTTTGAGTCGGCAGGTCGAAGGCGATAGAGAGGCCGGTCTGGCCCTTGGCGAGGTTGCCGCGATAGAGTTCGTTGGATTTGGTGGCCGTCGAATGCCCGGCATAGGTCCGGAAGATCCACGGGCGGTCCGGTGCGTGCTGGTATGCTTTATCCATGTCTGCCACGGAATTCTCCCCTTGTTATGTTGCGGCGCAGCATGCCGCGTGCGACGTCACAAGGCAAGCGCTGCTGCTTGCGTCAGGATGTCTGAACAACCAGATGTAGGCGAGAGGAGATTTCCGTGAACCAACCGACCAATGTGATCCAGACCGCCCTGTTTTTGCGGATCGTCGCCATTCTGGCGTTTCCGGTCGGCGTGGTGGTAGCGGCCCTGATGGAACGCAGCATCCTGATGGTCGCGGCCCTGGCTGCAGGTATGCTGCTGGTCAGCTGGGTGGAACGGTTCCGGCTGCACCGATTGTCTGGCAATGAGGGGTATCCCGCCATTACCGGCTTGCTGCCGGGCTTTGCAGTCCGGGCGGGCTTTCTGGCGGGCCTGTTCATTGTCAGTCTTGGTGTGCTGGCGCTCTTTCGGGAGACAATTCTGGCGCGTGGGCTCGGCCTGACCGATCTGGGGCTGTTCTCCGCCGTGACCGGCGTCGCCCTGCTGGCCAATGCGATCAGCGCGCGAATGGCGACCCGGGAAGTGTCCAGTGTGATGGCCCAGATGAATGCCAATTTCACGCCGCCGGGCGGCGCGGGGCCATCTGGCGAGGCTCCGGGCGATATTATCGAAGGCGAAGTCATCGACCGCGACTAAACTTCGCGGCGTGGCCGTTACCGCAAACATTCATGAATGCCTTGCACCTGCATGCAGTTTCGTAGGGGCCGCAAATCCGCTATAGGGCACCGCCGCTCACGGAGTTTTTTGAAGATGTCTGACATGATCGGCCTGATGGCCGCAGCTCTCACGACCCTGTCTTTCCTGCCTCAGGCCTTGCTGGTCATTCGCACAGGCAAGACGGATGGAATCTCGCTGGTGATGTACATCATGTTCACCACCGGTGTTGCGGGCTGGCTCGTCTATGGCATCCTGACCGGATCCCTGCCGATCATCGTGGCCAACATGGTGACCCTGTTGCTGGCCAGCGTGATCCTGTGTCTGAAAGTGCGCAATACGCTTCAGGCGAGGGCCCAGGGGGCAGCCGTCGCCACATCCGCGCCAATCGCTTCATAGTAGAGCCGCTGGACCTGGCGCGTGACCGGGCCGGGCTTGCCGTCCCCGACAGGCCGATCTTCCAGCTGGATGACCGGCGCAATCATCGCGCCTGCGGATGTCGTGAAGATTTCCTTTGCCGCATAGGCGTCGTCCGGCGTGAACGGACGCTCCTCGACCGGCAGGCCGCGCTCCCGCAGACGCGCAATCACATGGCCGCGTGTGATCCCGGGCAGGATGTCGCTAGACAGATTGCGGGTGATGATCCGGTCATCCTCGGTCACGATCCAGGTATTCGCCGAGGCGGCTTCGGTGACATAGCCGTCCTCCACCATGAAGGCGGTCTTGGCACCAGCCTCGCGCGCGCTACGATAGGCGAGGGCCTGCGACAGCAATTGCGTTGTCTTGATATCCCGGCGGCGCCAGCGAATGTCATTCAGGAAGATCGCCTTGATGCCATGTTCGGCGACCTCGTTGATCAGGGGGCGATGGTCGGCAAACAGGAAGATGGTCGGCGTGAATATCTCCGGGCCGGCGAAATCCCGGCTGTCATAGGTGCCGGCAGAAACCTCCAGATAGACCAGCCCCTCGGACAGCTGATTGCGGGAAATCAGCTGTGTATGAATATCGGTCCAGCGGGGCAGATCATGCGGATTGGGGATCGAAATTGCTTCCAGCGTGTTGCCGAGGCGCGACATATGGCCATCAAAATCGATGAGCTTCCCGCCGTAAATCGCGGTCACTTCATAGGCCGCATGCGAAAACAGGAATCCCCGGTCCAGCGGGGAAATCAGCGCCTCTTTCCGCGGCGTGAAGGCTCCGTTCAGATAAACCGTTTCGCCCATTGGCATGATTGCAACGCCCCTTTTTCAAAATTTGTGCAGCGCAACAAAATTCTTGCAAGCTCCTCGCTCAGCGGCCAAGGTGGCGGGAACCGGATGATTTGTGAAGCCACGAATAATTGTGCGCCAGACCATCCTGGAAACGCAATCAAGGAGGAGGGCCCCCCTGCCATGGCAAGGGAGACGAAAGATATTTACGAGCTCGGCGAGATCCCGCCGGAGTTCCACGTACCGAAGATGATGCACGCCTGGGCGATCCGCCGGGACCGCCACGGACGGCCGTCAACGGCGATGCAACTGGAACAGGTTCCGGTGCCGGAAATCGATTCCGACGAAGTGCTGGTCCTCGTGATGGCCGCCGGCGTGAATTATAACGGCATCTGGGCGGCGCTCGGCGAGCCGATGTCGGTGTTCGACGTTCACAAGCAGGATTTCCATGTCGCAGGCTCGGATGCGTCCGGAATCGTCTGGGCCGTTGGCCGCAAGGTGACGCGCGTGAAGCCCGGCGACGAAGTGGTCATTCACTGTAACCAGGATGATGGCGACGACGAGGAATGCAATGGTGGCGATCCGATGTTCTCGCCCAGCCAGCGCATCTGGGGCTATGAGACGCCCGATGGCTCCTTCGCGCAGTTCTGCCGCGTGCAGGCCCGTCAGTGTATGCCACGTCCGAAACACCTGACCTGGGAAGAGAGCGCCTGCTATACGCTGACGCTCGCGACGGCCTACCGGATGCTGTTCGGCCACCGGCCGCACATCGTGAAGCCGGCAGACAATGTCCTTGTCTGGGGCGCTTCTGGTGGTCTTGGCAGTTTTGGCATCCAGCTCTGCGCAGTTACCGGGGCGAATGCGATCGGGATCGTCGGGAGTGACGACAAGAAGGAGCATGTGCTCAGTCTTGGGGCCAAAGGCGTGCTCAACCGCAAGGACTTCAATTGCTGGGGCCAGCTGCCGACCGTGAACGGCCCGGAATTCAAGGACTACATGAAAGAGAGCCGCAAATTCGGCAAAGCGATCTGGGAGCTCACCGACAAGAAGGATGTGGACATCGTGTTCGAGCATCCGGGCGAGTCGACCTTCCCGGTATCTGTCTTTGTCGTGAAGCGCGGCGGCATGGTCGTTATCTGTGCCGGTACGACCGGCTTCAACCTGACCATGGATGCACGCTTTCTCTGGATGCGGCAGAAACGGGTGCAGGGCAGCCATTTCGCAAACCTGAAACAGGCAAGCGCCGCCAACCAGTTGGTCATCAACCGGCGCATTGATCCGGGCATGTCCGAAGTCTTCCCGTGGGAAGACATTCCGGCGGCGCACGACAAGATGCTGGATAACAAGCACCTGCCCGGAAACATGGCTGTTCTGGTGACTTCGCCGAAGCCCGGACTCCGGACGGTTGAAGATGTTCTGGCGGTAAACGGCCAAGCCTAGTAACAGGCCGTATGGCCAGACCGGACGCTGATTCGTTTGCCCGTGAATGGGTAGCAGCCTGGAATGATCACGACCTCGACGGTGTGCTCTCGCACTATGCCGACGGGGTCGTGTTCCATTCACCGCGCCTTGCGCAGGTGTTGGAGACGAAAGAAGACTTTCTCACAGGCAAGGCGGCGCTGCGCGAATACTGGCATGCGGCGCTTGCGGGCGCGAATGACCTGTTCTTCGAACTGGATGATGTGCTGGCCGGATCGGATGCGATCACGCTGCTCTACACCAATCACAGGGGCCAATCGGCTGCCGAGACCTTCATCTTTGATGAGGATGGCGAAATCTGTATCGCCATCGCGACGTATCGCTAGAGTTCGTCCATGCCGCCGGGATTGCGCCGGCGCCGGATCAGCCACATGACCCCGCGAAGATCGGACAGGGCGTCCGCCAGCCGGCCGAAATTCGTGTAGTTCGATGTGCCGGTGCGCCGCTCGCGATGGTTCACATCGCGATATTCCACGTCAAACCCGTCGGCCCGCATCAGGGCAGGGACGTAGCGGTGGATATGGTCGAAATAGGGGAGTTGCAGGAACGTGTCGCGGTAGAGCGCTTTCACGCCGCAGCCGGCATCGTCGCAATCATCCTTCAGCATGCGCTTGCGGATATTGTTGGCAAACGTGCTGCCGAATCGTTTCCAGGCCGTGTCCTTGCGCTTGGTCCGGCGGCCCATCACCATTTTGAGCGATTCCGGCGCATCTGCCCGGGTCAGCTGACGGTAAAGGTCCGGCAGATCGGCGGGATCATTCTGTCCGTCGCCATCCAGCGTGCCGATCACAGGCGCGCGCGCGGCCAGGATGCCGGAGCGTATGGCGCGGCTCTGCCCGGCATTCTTCCGGTGCCCGATCACGCGCAGCATGGGAAAGCGCGATTTCAGCTCGATCAGGCGCGCGCGTGTGTCATCGGTCGAGGCATCGTCGACGAACACCATCTCGAACGCACGCCCGTCGAGCGCGCGATGGATTTCGGTGATCAGGGATTCGACATTGCCGGACTCATTGTGAACCGGCACGACAATGGAAAATTCAAGCGACTGGGCCACGGCTGGCACCTTTCAGGCAAGGGACTCGCGCACGCGCGAGGCAGGTTTCGGACGCTCATACAAAGCGTTTTCCCGCAAGGCGAGCCCTGCGGCGCATTTGTCACTCACTGAAACTCAGCGCAAAACCCTGAAGACGCGCCGACATGAACGAGGTAAACGGCTTCCATGACTTTGCTTGATCGACTTTCCACTGGCTGGAAACCCTGGTTCGTCCTGTTCATCCTGACTTTCGGCGCTGCCGCGCCCGGTGTGTTCAACCTGCCCGCTCTCGACAGGGATGAAAGCCGGTTCGCTCAGGCCTCCAAGGAAATGCTCGAGGAAAAGGATTATATCCGCATCCAGTATCAGGATGAGCTGCGCAACAAGAAGCCGGCAGGCATCCATTGGCTGCAAGCCGCCTCGACGGCCGTGTTCACCGGGCCGGAAGCCAAGCAGATATGGACCTATCGCGTCCCGAGTTGGCTCGGCGCGGCCTTTGGCACGCTTGCCTGTTTCTGGACCGGACTGGTGCTGATCGGGCGGCGGGCGAGCTTTGTCGGCTCGGCCCTCTTCGGCGCGACGCTGCTGCTGACGTCCGAGGCGCATATTTCCAAGACTGATGGCATGCTGGTCTTCCTGACCACGCTTAGCATCGGCGCGCTTGCCCGGCTCTATATGCGTCGTGACCAGTCAAAGAAGATGGCGCTGCTGTTCTGGTTCTGCATGGGCACCAGTTTCCTGATCAAGGGGCCGGTCACGCCCATGGTGGCGGCCTATGCCGGCATCGGGGCATGGGTCTGGACCAAGGCGACGGACGGCAAGGGGGGCGACTGGTGGCGCGTCCTGCTCTGGTGGCCGGGGCCAGCCATTTTTGTCGCCATGGTGCTGCCCTGGTTCCTGTGGATTCAGGCCGCGACTGACGGTCAATATATCAAGGGCGCGGTCGGCAAGGATTTGAAAGACAAGTTCACCGGCGCGTCAGAGGGCCATGGCGGGTGGCCATTCTACCATCTGACCCATATCCCGGTCTGGTTCTTCCCGGCGAGCTTGTTCATCATTCCCGGCTTCATGGCCGCGTGGAAAACGCTGAAACCCATCAAGCCGCAAGGCGTGGCGTGGTTGAAACATGTCACCTTGGTCGGGGCTGCACTGTTCGCCGTATTGCTGGCGCTGAGTTATCTCTTGCCCTACCTGCCGCGCCCGGAAGGGACGGGGCTGGTGCCACGGTCCCTGAACACACTCGCCACCCTGAAACCCTTGCCGGCCTGGCCGGCCTTGCTTCTGGTTTTCTTTTGGTGGTCTTCCGGCCGTGACAAATGGATGAGCACGCACCCGGTCGGGGAATTCGTCATCCCGGAAGAAACGCGCGCAATCCGCATGATCGTTGCATGGGCCGTGCTGACCTACGCCTTCTTCGAACTCATGCCGACCCTGCTCAGCCACTATATCCTGCCAGCCTATCCGGCCCTCGGCCTGCTGGCGGGCTATGCCTCGACCCAGATGATGGAGGGCAAGCTCTGGCCGGTCACGCGTTGGCTCTCGCTCATCCTGTTTGCGCTGGGCGCGATCCTTCTGCTCACCGCCTCCTTCCCGGGCGTGACGACCTATTTCATGGCGGAGACGGCAGGCGACTTCTCGACCGCGGTGCCAGAGGACGTTCTCAATTCCTGGGCGGAGTATCGCAGCTTCCCGCTCTGGCTCTGGTGGATTGGCTTCGGTCTCTGCGGTGTCGCCATCATTGAGTTCAGTCGGCGCCATGAGTGCAACGCCGCCATGTTTGCCATCTATGCGGCCGTCGCGATTGGGTGGCATATCCGCATCTTCATGTTGCCGAGCCAGGTCTGGGTGCAGCCCACCGAGACGGCGCGGCTGGCGCTGGAGGATGTCTGCGGTGTGCCGGGCGAGGCGTGTGACTGGCAGCCGCCGGAACGCATCCTGGCGCTTGGCTATGCCGAGCCCTCCTATGTGCTGACCCTCGGCACACAGAATCTCCATCCGCCGGAAACTCCGCTCGACCTGCCTCAGGATCCGGCCGCCTATCCGGTCGTCTATCTCGTCAATTTCGAGGATCGCAAGGCCGAGCCGCCGATTGAAGACGAGATTCGCCATTTGCGCGCGCAGGCCGATCAGATGCGCCTCTGCGTCACCGAGACCGAGCCTTATTACGCGCTGAACTATTCGAACGGCGACCCGGTCAATTTCCGGGCCCTCCGCTTCGATTATGGCGACTGTCCCGGCTAGGGCCTAGAATTCGTAGCCGATCCGCACGCCATAGGTGCGCGGGTCGGAGCGGAAGGTATCATAGCCAATGAAGCCATAGCCGGAGACGGCATAATCTTCATCGGTCAAGTTCCATCCCCAGACGGTCAGGCTGAGGCCGGTATCCGTGAACACGAAATTTGCCTCCGCCTGGAGGGTCGTGAAGCCGTCCTGCATGCGGCTGTCCAGACTCTCTGGGTCGAGATAATAATCACCGCGATACTTGGCATGTGCGGCAAGGCTGGCCTCGACCGTGTCGGTCAGCGCGAACTCATAGCGTCCGCCGAGGGTCACGGAGACATCCGGCGCGAAGGGGAGCGGGTTGCCGTCAAATGTGTCGGCATTGCCGCCGATGTCGGAGGATTGGCCGATCTCGGTTTCCAGAAGCGTCAATCCGCCATTCAGAGAGAATTGCTCCGTCGCCTGCCATGCGAAATCGGCCTCCAGCCCGTATGAAATGGCTTGATCGAGATTGGACAGAGAATTCGAGGTGATGCTTGACCCGTCCGGTAGCGGAAAGTTCACGAAGATGCGCGCCTGCGGGTCCTGGTAGTCCTGCACAAAGACGGCGACGCTGTAAGCGAACGCATCGTCCAACTGGCCCTTGTAGCCCGCTTCATAGGCTGTCACCGTTTCCGCGTCGAACAGGCCAGCCTTCGCAAAATGAGTCGCATTGTTCTGGACTTCCCCGTTGAAGCCGCCGGACTTGTAGCTGTTGGACACAGACACATAGGCGCTGCCCTGGTCGAGCTGATAGGAGAGCGCCGCATTGCCGGAGAGGCGCGTGTCCTCGATCTCGTTCGAGCCTGCCGCAAGGCCGAGGCCACCGACATTATTATAGCCGATTGTGCCATCCTCGAAGAGGTGACGGCCGCTGCCCATGCCTTCGATGCGCTCATGCGTCACCCGCGCGCCAAGCGTGGCGGTGAGGCGGTCGGACAGGTCGAACTCATTGTAGGTGAAGGCTGCCAGAGCCGACCGGTCCTGGCGAATGTCTGTTACCAGGGTCATGGCGCGCGTGTCGGAGACCGGAGCGGGTCCTGCGCGGCTTGCGGCGCCGACATAGGGGCAAGCGCCGAGCAGCGTGTCAGCATCGAGGTCTCCGCACCAGATCGTATAGGTCTGGCTGAAATCTTCCAGCGAGCCCGAGACGCCGATCAGGGTGCTACCACCCTCCCAGTCCGTCTGCAGCCGGAATTCCTGCGAATACTGACGAAAATCACGGATGTAGGCGAGGTTGGCGTTGAAATTCGGATTATCGAACAGGGCGACAGCCCCGTCGAAATCAAACCCGTACGCCTGATTGTACCCCTCAAAGGCCGTCAGGGATGTAAGCATCCACCGCCCCAGCGCGCGCTCATATTCGGCCGAGACGCCATAGAATTCATTGTCGGTGTCCTGAACACCATCACTGCCGACCGCAATCTCATGATCGCCGAGATCAAGCGTGTCATTGCGCGGCGCGGCGTTGACACCATTGTCTTCCTCATAATGCGTCCGCACCAAAAGGGAGCCTCCAAGCGCCTCTTCCCAGTTCAGGCCAAGCCGCAGGCCAAACTCGTCCCGCACGCCGCCCGCATCCTCTGGGCCGGTGACATTGTCCAGCGCGGCATCGCGCGACAGATACCGCCCGGCGAGACGATAGCTGAAGCCATTGTCATAGTGCTCGCCATACGCGCCATCCAAGTCCACGCGATTCAGGTTGCCATAGCCCGCCCGAACATACCGGCGCTGGTCCTCGCCAGGTTTCGCGGAGATGAAATTGATCGCGCCCCCGGACGCGTTGCGGCCATACAGTGTGCCTTGCGGGCCTTTTAGGACCTCCACGCGGTCCAGATCGTACAGCATCAGGCCAGTCTGGACGTTCGTCGCCAGATAGACGCCATCGGAATAGACCGCAGCGGCGGTGGGCGTCAGGGCCTGGTGGTCCACTGCGCCGACGCCGCGAATCTGGAAGGCGACCTGCGTGCCGTTTGCGACAGCGGCCTCAACCCCGGTCAGCAGGTCAGTCATGTCCTCGGCGCTGACATAGGCATCGGCCAGCGACAGGTCGCTGGACTCGATCACGCTGACGGACATCGGAATGTCTGTCAGAGGCGCGGCGCTGGGGGTGGCGGTGGTGACAATCGTGTCCAGCCGGCTTACCGGGTCTTCGGACTGGGCCGTGGCTGGGAGGGCAAAAGCGAGGAGGGCGAGCGGGGCGACTGAGCACTGAAACTTTTTCATGCCCGGCGCTTACCAGTCGCTCAGAATGAGACGCAACTGCATTTAACTCATGGCAGGCCTGCGTGCGCGCGAGCGACGCTTTCCGGCAACACTGTTGCAGGACTGGGTTTAACGTGGGGCCCGTTTTGCAAGAATACGTTGCAGGGTGCGGCGGTGCATGTTCAGGCGGCGCGCCGTTTCCGAGACGTTGTGATTGCACAGCTCGTAGACGCGCTGGATATGTTCCCAGCGAACCCGGTCTGCCGACATCGGATTCTCCGGCGGGGCAGGCTTTTCATCGGGGGAGGCGGCGAGGGCGCGGATAATGTCTTCCACGTCGGCCGGCTTCGACAGATAATCCACGGCGCCGGCTTTCACGGCGGCGACAGCGGTCGCAATCGCGCCATAGCCGGTCAAGATGACCGCGCGGGCGTCAGGCCGGTGCTTGTGCAGCACTTCCACCACGTCCAGCCCGCTGCCATCTTCCAGGCGCAGGTCCAGAACGGCAAAGGCCGGGGGATTGAGGCGGGCGATATCCTTGCCTTCGGAGACGGTCGAGACGGCAGAAACCACGAAACCGCGCTGGGCGAGCGCTCGCGCCATGCGTTGCACGAACGGACCATCATCATCCATTACGAGGCACGAACGGTCCTCAACATCCTTGAGGCTATCGTGCAAATTCACATTAATGGGCCGTTCCATCGTCATATCCTTGATACAATAACCGCCATATAGGTCTGAACCGGCCCTTAATCCAAGTCAGGTGCCTGCAAAATACTCAATGGCCATAGGGTCTGGACGACCGCGCCCTTCTTGGGCGGAGTGCGGTTACGGGTCGCGATACGGCCCCCGGTCCGTTCAATCAGGGTTTTGGCAATGAAGAAGCCAAGGCCCATATCGCCGCCGCCCAGATGCGCCTCGCCCCGTTGTGAAACATAGGGCTCGCCCAGTTTTGGCAGCACTTCGGCGGCAAAGCCCGGCCCGTCATCGCTGATCGTGATCATGATCTGGTCCGCCGTCCAGGTGGCGACCACGTTGACGCGCGTATCGGCAAAGCTGACCGCATTCTCGATAAAGGCGCCCAGCGCATGCAGCACTTCCGGGCTGCGCTTCAGGATTGGCGCGCGCGGGGCGCCGCCTTCGCCGGGTTCGGCCCGGACGCCCACATCCACGCCCAGCCCCTTGAACGGCGCCGCCGCCTCGGCGACCAGGGAATCGAGCGGAATCTGCGCATGCACAATGTCGGTCGCCTCGCGGGCCTCGCGGATCGTGGCAAGGATGGCGCGGCACCGGTCGGCCTGTTCGGCGATCAGGGTAATGTCCTCGGCGCGCGGATCATCCTCGGTCAAATCCGCCTGCAGCTCCTTGGCGACGAGGTGAATGGTGGCGAGCGGCGTGCCGAGTTCGTGCGTGGTCATGGCGGACATTGCGCCGAGCGCGGAGAGGCGCTGCTCGCGCGCCATCACGACGCCGGCCGCATCCAGCGCGCGCACCAGCCGGGCCTCGTCCTGACTGACCCGTGCCGCCGACAGGGCGAAGAAGACGACACCCACGGCAAGCGCCGCGAACTGGCCAAGCTGGAACAGGGGCGGCAAGGTGATAGAGGAATTCGCCACGCCCCAGGGCAGGGGCAGATGGATCAACGGCATCAGCGCCGCGAGCAACAGGGCCAGCAGGGCGATCAGGGTTGCGCGGAAGGGACTGAGACTGAGGGCGGCCACAGTGACGGGCGCGACCAGCAGCAGGAGGAACGGGTTGGACAGACCGCCAGTCGCCGCAATCAGCGCCGCCAGTTGCACCGTGTCAAAGGCCAGTTGCAGCGTCGCTTCCCAGCCGCGCGTCAGGCGCTGGCTCTGAAAAGCGAATGACAGGAAGACGTTCAGCCAGGCCGACGCCGCAATGATCGACAGGCAAAGCGCCAGCGGCATGTCGAAGCCAAGACCGAACGCCACGAACAATACCGCCGCCGTCTGTCCGGCCACGGCCAGCCAGCGCAGCGTGATGAAGGTGCGCAGGCGCGTGCGTCCGAGGGCGGATTGCGCCGACCCCAGCCCTTCCGGGGGAAGGGTGAAGATCGCATCGTCAAGATCTATGTGTCCGTCGCGGGCCAAATCATCCATCCGCGCCTTATGCGGCAGCGTGACGCTTGCGCCAAGCACCGCTTGCGGCGCATATCGCGGTCATGATGATCAGATCGATTGCAACTTCGTCTGCGCTGCTGGCAGCGGCGCTTCTGTCCGGCTGTTCCCCCGCATCGGCGCCGGAAGCAGATTCTGCAGGCGCGCCAAAGTCCGGCGGCGTTCAGGCCAGCTGTCTCAGCCGCGCCTATCCCGAGATTGGCGGGCCGATCTCGCTTGTGTCGGATTCCGGTGATCGCGTGACGGAGGAAGATTTCAAGGGCCATCCGACCCTGATCTATTTCGGCTTCACCTATTGCCCGGATGTCTGCCCGATGACGCTGGTCAATGTCGAACGCGCCTATGAGATGTTGCCGGAAGGCGTCGAGCTACCGCAGACCCTGCTGATCTCGGTCGATCCGGAACGGGACACGCCTGACGTGCTGGCCAGCTATGTGAAGGCGCCGCGCTTTCCGAAGAATCTGGTTGGCCTGACCGGCACGCCGGAAGAGGTGCGCGCCGCAGCCGACGAGTTCCTGTCGGACTATTCCCGCGTCGAACAATCAGACAGCCAGTCCGAATACACGATGGACCATACGTCGCTCCTTTATCTGATGGACGAGGAGTGGCAGCTGAAAACCTTCTTCACTCATGAAGACACGGCCGAAAGCATTTCGGCCTGTCTCGGGGAAATCCTGCAGGAATAGGAAAAGGGCCCGACTTTCAAGCCGGGCCCCGAACCCATCAGCCGAGCAGGCTCGCCGCGAAGAAGGCGAAGAACCCGCCCACCAGAAATGCGACGACGCTGATCCACCAGACGATCCAGCTGAGTTGGCGCGCCCGCGTACACGCCCGCGCCTTCACCGGATCAATCGGGCAGGGCAGGGACCTTGCATGCCATTGCCAGGCCCCGGCCAGCGCGATCATGACGGCCGCGATGCTGAACACCAGCGTCTTGTTTCTGCCGAGCCATGTGATCTGCGGCACGGCCTCGATCAGTCCGGCCATCACGGCGCCGGCGCCGATGCTGACCAGCAGGGCCGGCAGGGCACAACAGACCAGTGTGCCGGTCGAGGTGAACAGCGACAGGAAAGCCGGCAGCGTGCTCGGCGATTTTACGTCTTCGCTCATGCGCCCTCTCCCCGGTCAATGCTGACCAGCGAGTAACCGGATTTGCGGATCAGCTTGCCGATGGTCTCGTCATCCAGCGTTGCGCCAGCTTTCAGGCCAAGCACGATCTCGCCTGAGTCGAGGTCGACATTGACGCTTTCGACGGCGTCCTGCTTCTTGAACACCTTGCGGACGGCCTGTGCACAGAAATCGCAGACAAGGCCGTTCACCTTGGCGGTGACGGTCTGGGCGGAAGTGGCCGGGTCGGCATCGGTATTGGGCTCAGCGACCATGTCGGCATGCGCCGAATGGTCCATCTTCGAATGCTCCATATGATGTTCCGCCATGGCCGGAGCGGCAAGCAGGCTGAGGGCGACGGAGGCGAAAGCGGTTTTGATCAGTTTCATGAGTAATATCCTTTGGAAATCAGAACCGGATGATCCAGTTCGCAAGCAGTTCTTCGGTTTCCAGCGTGTAGCCGAGCTCGACCATCTGGACGCCCTTGAAGAACCGGACGAGGGGGGTTGTGGTGATGGGCTCATCGCCCTCGGGATGGTTGTCCACCTGCAGCATCAGCCACGTGTGGAGGTCGCCGTAATCGCCGATATAGGGGGCAACGCCGACGCGGCCGCTGTGGCGCACGCTCTTGTTGCCCGCATAGTCGGTGGCCTTTGCCTCATACGAGGCGAACCAGCGGCGGGTCTCCCAGTCGGCAGCGAACCCGGCAAAACCGGACAGTTCGGCAGACGCATCCCCAAAGGGATCCGCCTGGCCGACGCCCAGCTTCAGATAGGTGTTCGCCTGGCTTGAGGGGCCATTCCAGCGTTTCAGCAGCCGGTTGTATTGCAGGCCGGTGAACTGGACGTCTTCGGCCCAGTTGCGTTCTGCATAGAACCCGATCGAGTCCGATGCGGTGGGCGAATAATGCGCATGCAGCGAGGAGGAATCTCCATTGTTCATCTGCATGACCGTCCAGCCGCCTGGGTAGGAGACGGGACGGGCCTCGGCCATGGGAGCGAGTGCTGCCCATGTGAGGCAGGCCGCGAAAGGCGCGGCGCGGGAAAGGAAGGACAAGGCCTTCTCCTTTATTCCGGGTTGATCCTGAAATTATGCGAGGATCATCAGGCCCGGGGAGGAGGCGGCTCCGGAACGGATGCGACCGAAAGAGGGGAGGCATCAAGGGGAATATTGAACAGCGGCGGGTAAAGGTCGCTACGGCCTTCAGGGACAGCGGCACTCAGCAGCGCTGCAACGATGGCCGGGCAACAACAGGCCGTGTCGTGGGAAGACCCGTCCTTATCCGCCGGGTGCGACGAGTCCATCGCCCCCATGCCCATGTCGCAGTCGGCATCCATGGCCGGCATGACATGCGCCATCTGGCGGGCATCGGACGCAGGGCAGCTCCCTTGCGCGGCGCTGGCCGTGCCGGATGCGATCAGCAACAGGCTGAGGCAGAGAAGGGCGATCCTGTGGAACATCAGTCGATACGTATTCCGTAATGACGCCGCGGCGTCAAATGACCTTTCAGTGAGTTATTGTGCGACCCAGCCGCCGTCCATGGAGAGGTCGGCGCCATTGATCTGGTCGGCATCGGGCGAGCAAAGGAAAGCGACAAAGCCGCCAATCTGCTCCGCCGTGACGAATTCCTTCGTCGGCTGGGCGGCCAACAGCACGTTTTTCACAACTTCATCGCGGGTCATGCCGCGCGCCTTGGCAGTGTCGCCAATCTGTCCATCGACCAGAGGCGTGTGGACATAGCCGGGGCACACCAGGTTACACCGTACGCCGTGTTCCGCACCCTCCAGCGCCGTCACCTTGGTCAGTCCCGACAGGCCGTGCTTGGCGGCGACATAGGCGGATTTGAACGGCGAGGCGACCTTGGCGTGGGCACTGCCCGTATTGATGATGCGGCCCCAACCCTTTGCCTTCATCGGTCCGATGGCGAGGCGGGTCGTGTGGAAAGCCGCTGACAGGTTCAGCGCCATGATCAGATCCCACTTGGCCACAGGGAAGTCTTCCAGCGGCGACACGAATTGCGTTCCGGCATTGTTGACGAGGATGTCCGCGCCACCGAATTCGGCGGTCACATAGGCCATCATTTCCTCAATGGCCTCCGGCTTGGTCAGGTCAGCGCCGGAATAGCCGACCCGTACGCCGTGTTCCTGTTCCATCTCGACCTGTAGCACCTTGATCTCATCAGCATCGCCAAACCCGTTCAGCACGACATCGCAGCCTGCGCCCGCAAGCCGGTCCGCAATGGCCTTCCCGATCCCGCTGGTGGAGCCGGTAACGAGGGCGGTTTTCCCCTTGATCATGAATATGTCTCCTTGAGGCTGTGGCGTGCTATGGGTAGGGATAGGTTTGGTCCAGATAGGGCTGATTTGTAACCGAGGAAATAGCGAGCGTTTATGGGCGGTGAAACTCTTGCCTTTGTCGAGGCATTCCCACGCTTTCTGATCTGGACCGCGGCGGCTGGCGCGATGCTGGCCATTGCCAGCACCATATACGTGCTCCTGACGCCGTGGAAGGAGCTGGCGCTCGTCAAGGAGGGCAATTCGGCCGCGGGCTTCGCGCTTGCTGGTGCAATTGTGGGGCTTGCCATTCCAATTGCTTCCTGCCTCGCCTCAAGTGTCACACTGATCGACCTCGCCATCTGGGGGATCGTTTCCTTGTTGATCCAGCTCCTGGTCTATCGCCTCGTTGATGTCTTGCTGACCGATATTCCCAAACGGATCGAGAAGGAGGAGGCCGGCGCTGCAGTCGTCCTCGTCTCCGCCAAGCTGGCATCCGCGATGATTATTGCAGCGGGTCTCTGGGACCCGGTCCTGCAAAGGTTCTGACGGAGGTGCACCGGCTGTGATGCGTTCGTTTGACTGGGTGATCTACGCATTGGTTCTGGGCGTTGTCGTCTGGACCATGTTCTCGCAGGATCCGCAGGCTGACGCGCCGGAGCCGCCCCCGAGCGTTCTTGAATCCGAAGGCCCGACGCTGCCGCCGCCCTCTCCGCTGGATGAGCAAGTGCTGGTCCAGGTCAGCGAGCCCAAGGATGGCATCGGCACGGCCTTTGCCGTCAACAAGAATGGCCAATGGGTCACCGCCCGGCACGTGGTCGATGGATGCAATTCCGTCGGCCTGCTGGTGGCGCCGGGCCAGTATGTGCCGGTTGATAGCATCGTGGTCGATCCGGACCATGACCTTGCCCTCCTGTCGACGGGGCGCAGCCCGAATTCGGTCAAGCTGGACCTGAATTCTCCCCTCCGCATCGGTACGGCTGGCTATCATGTCGGCTATCCGCAGGGGCGGCCGGGTGAGGTAGCCACGAAACTCATGTCCCGCTCCAAACTGATCACGCGTGGTCGCCGCGAAGGCGCCGAACCGATCCTTGCTTGGGCCGAAATTGGCCGGACACGCGGCCTGTCCGGGTCACTGGGCGGCATTTCCGGGGGGCCTGTTTTCGATGCCTGGGGCACGGTCCGGGGTGTGATCGTGGCGGAAAGCCCGCGCCGGGGCCGTATCTATACCGCCGCGCCGACCTCTCTGGACGCCTTCCTGACCAGCCTCAGCGTCGAACGCGAGGATGGCCCGACCGAGACCTTTGCCGAGGAGACCTACGGCCCGATGTCTGACAATGCCCGCCGCCGCCTGCAGGTCGTGAAAGTCGCCTGCCGGGTGACGCCATGACGAGTTTCGCCTCCCGTCTCATCGCTGGTGCCCGCCAGATTGGTCCGCTCTGCGTCGGGATCGACCCGCATCCCGGCCGCATCCCGGATCTGTTCGGCGGCGATACGCCGGACGGTCTTGCGGCCTGGGGCGAAGCCGTCGTGGCCGCTGCCGCGGATCGCGCCTGCGTGGTGAAGCCGCAAGTGGGGCTGTTCGAGCGCCACGGGCCGGAGGGCATGCGCGCCCTGCAACATGTGTGTGAAGCGTCGAAAGACGCGGGCCTTCTCGTCATTGCAGATGCCAAGCGGGGCGATATCGGCACGACAGCCAAGGGCTATGCGGCGGCCTATCTGTCAGACGCCGCGCCTTTCCCGTCAGACGCCGTGACGGTGAACCCCTATATGGGGCTCGACACGCTGGAGCCATTCATTGAGCAAGCCGAGGCGAACGGGAAGGGGGTCGTGGTGCTCGCCCGCACGTCCAATCCCGGTTCAGCCGATTTCCAGGCAAGAGACCTTGAGGGCGCGCCGCTCTATGCGCGCGTCGTGGAAGCGCTGGCTCCGGCCATCGCGCGCCTCAAGGGGAGCGAAGACTGGTCCAGCCTGATGCTGGTCGCTGGCGCAACCGGGCCGGATGAGGCACGTCGGCTGAGGCAGCTCGCCCCGGACGCGCTCTTCCTCGTGCCGGGCTATGGCGCGCAAGGCGGCGGCGCAGAGGATGCGCTGGCTGGGTTCAAATCGGTCGGAAACCGCCTCGAAGGCGGCGTTGTGAATGCGTCCCGCTCGGTCACATTCCCGGCTGGGTCCGACACGGCAGCCAGCAAGGCGGAGTGGCGCGTCCTGATCGAGGCGGCCATCGAAGCCGCGCAGGCAGACCTTTCGGTCCATACGGGTCAGGCCCGCGTGGCCCCCGCCTGACCCAAAGACAGGTCTCGACAATCGGCCTGCCTTCTCTACTCTTCTCATCGAGCACGGCATCAGACCGTTTGCAGAAACAGACCGGGGAGAGAAACGGCCATGGCGAACTGGCAGTCCACCTTGATTGCGGGAGCATCCTTCGCAATCCTTGCTGCCTGCGGGCAGGCAAAAACCGCAGACACCGAACCCGCAGCGGAGCCGGAAGCCTTCGCGGCCGTCGACACCAACCGCATCAGCACGGCGAGCGCCGGTGACGAATGGCTCACCTATGGCGGCACCTATGACGAGCAGCGCCATTCCAGCCTGATCGAGGTCAACACGGAAACGGTCTCGGACCTTGGTGTTGCGTGGACGTATGATCTTGCGACCAATCGCGGTGTGGAATCGACGCCCATTGTCGTGGACGGCGTGATGTACGTGACCTCTGCCTGGTCGCTGGTCTATGCACTCGACGCCAAGACCGGCGAGGAATTGTGGGTCTATGATCCGGATGTCGACCGCGCCGTCGGTGTGAAGGCCTGCTGCGATGTCGTGAACCGCGGCGTGGCCGTCTATGACGGCAAGGTCTTTGTCGGCGTGATTGATGGCCGACTTGAGGCGCTTGACGCCGAGACGGGCGAAGTCGTCTGGAGCAAGATCACCGTCGACCAGTCGAAGCCCTACACAATCACCGGCGCGCCGCGCGTGGTGAATGGCAAGGTGCTGATCGGCAATGGCGGCGCAGAGCTGGGCGTGCGCGGCTATCTCACCGCCTATGATACCACCACCGGCGACAAGGTCTGGCGCTTCTACACTGTGCCGAACCCGGAGAAACAGCCCGACGGCGAGATATCCGACGCCGCCTTTGAAGACATCGGCAATGTGACCTGGGGTGATGAAGGCGCCTGGGTCACCGATGGCGGCGGCGGTACGGTCTGGGATTCCATTGTCTATGATGACGTCAACGACCAGATCATTTTCGGCGTTGGCAATGGCTCGCCCTGGAACCGTGAGTTCCGCGATCCGTCCGCTGGCGACAATCTCTTCCTGTCCTCCATCGTTGCGGTTGATGCCGCCACGGGCACGTACAAATGGCATTTCCAGACCACGCCGGGAGACAATTGGGACTATACCGCCACGCAGACAATTATCCTGGCAGACCTGCCGGTTGGTGAAGATGGCGAAAGCCGCCGCGTGGCCATGCAGGCCCCGAAGAATGGTTTCTTCTACGTGCTGGATGCCGAAACCGGCGAGTTCCTGTCCGGCGATGCCTACGTGCCGATGAACTGGGCGACCGGCCTCGATGAGAATGGCCGGCCGATTGAAATTCCCGACGCCCGCTATGGCACGGTGCCCTACCAGCAGCTGCCGGGACCGCTCGGCGCCCATAACTGGCACCCAATGGCGTTCAATCCGGATCTGAACCTCGCCTATATCCCCGCGCAGGAAATCCCTCAGTCCTATGCCCGCGACTCGCGGTTCGAGACCCAGCCGGTCGGCTGGAATACCGGCGCAGACTTCGCCGCTGGCGTGCCACCGATCGCGCCGCCGGAAGTTGCCAAATTCCTGCGCTCGACCCTGAAGGGCCGCCTGATTGCCTGGGACCCGATTGCCCGCGAAGCGCGCTGGTCGGTCGAGCATGACAATGCCTGGAATGGCGGCGTCCTCTCCACGGCGGGCGGTCTCGTCTTCCAGGGCAAGCTGAATGGTGACTTCGCAGCCTATGATGCGGCGACCGGTGACAAGCTCTGGAGCCATGACCTGAAATCCGGCGGCGCGTCCGGTCCGGGCACGTTCATGATTGATGGCGAGCAATATGTCACCATCACGACCGGATGGGGCAGTGCCTTTGGCCTCTCGGCTGGTTTTGCCTATGACGAGACGGTTCCGTCCACGGTTGGCAAAGTGGTCACCTTCAAGCTGGGTGGCACGGGCGAAATCGCCGATCCGGACTTCCCGATGATCGACAAGACGCCGAAGGGCGAAGCGTTCGGGGATGAGGCCCTGATTGCCGAAGGCGCGGTTCACTATGCGCGTAACTGCACCGTCTGCCACGGTCCGCTGGCGGTCAGCTCCGGCGTGCTTCCGGACCTGCGCTGGTCAGCCATCTCTGGGCATGCCGAATCCTTCAAGGGCGTCGTGATCGACGGCAACCTTGCCGCCAATGGCATGGTGTCGTTCGCCGACCATCTGACCCCGGAAGAGGTGGAATCGATCCGCGCCTATGTTCTGGCGCAGGCCTATGCCGCCGTGCCGGCAGACGCTGGCGACAACTGATCGTATTGTGAGTAGCGCGGTCTGTCGGGCCGCGCTACATACACAGTCATGCACATCCTGCTTCTCATTCTGGGTATCCTGACGACGATCGGCATCTGGTCGTGGCGGATCCAGATGGCGCGCCGTGGCGCGAAGGTCGCGATGGACACGGCCCGCACGATCACTAATGCGCCGCGCCGCTTCACCTTCAGGTACAAGGCCGGACGGGGCGGCATCGGCCTGATCGAGGATCCGCGCGAAGCCGCCGCCATCATGATGATGGAAGTCGCCCGCGGCCGGGAAGGGCCCCTGACCGAGCGGCAGGCCCGCACCATCGATGAAGAGATCATGCGCAATTTCAACTTCACCCAGGCCGAGGCCGATGAATTGTCCGCCCATGCTGCCTGGGTTACCAATTCCGCGCCGGACCCGCAGGCCGCCATGCGCAAGCTGAGCCAGTTGGTGGTCAGCGCGCCCCAGCTCGGCCCGAAAGAGATCGTCGATCTTGATGCCATGCTGGTTGCCGTGTCGGAGGCCGAAGGCGTGCCAACGCGCGAACAGCTCGCCCTGCTGCAGGTGTTCAGAGACAAGGCAGGCCTGAAGACCTGAAGTCCCAACAGCTGAACAGCGCTTGCGCCCCCCGCTGGCGCGCAATAGGGATTGTGGTCATGTCAGAGTCACTTCCCCGCGAGTATCGCGCCAAGGTTCGCAATGAATCCTGGACGAATTTCTCGGTTCTCCGCCATGGCCGGTTTGACGGCATGCTCGTCACGTCAAAGAATTCCGGCACGCATTGGCTCAAATACATGTTGGCGGTCGCGCTTGCAGAAACTCACGGTATTCCCCACCCGACCTATTTTTCAGAGAACGCTGTACGCCCCTACATCGGTTGGCCGAAGGACGATGCAACCTTTGCGGAATTGCCGTCTCTCGCTTTCAGCCACACGATTCCGCACCAGCTTGCAGAGTGGGGATGGGCACGCAGCCTGGCCGACCTGCCACCCTATGTGCTCGCCGTGCGCCATCCCATGGCCATCCTCGCCAGCCATCACGCCAAATGGGAATATGACATCCAGGTTGATTGGCTGACCTATCTGAAGGGCGACCCCGGCGGGTCTAAATATCGCTGTGACCTGTACTGGCTCGCGCGCTTCTGGAATCGCTGGGGCGACATTCGCGCCCGTCACAGCGACACGATCCATGTCGTCCAGTATGAGCAAACGCAGAAAGATCCCCGCGCCGTGCTGCAAGCCGTGTCAGACCATTGGTCGCTTGACCTCCCGCCCGAGGCCATTGACGTCGCACTCGCTGCTGGCACCAAGGACGCCATGGCGCAAAAGATTGATCCGGATGCGGAGCCGAACGTTCTGCAGAATCGCAAAACGTCACTATCGGAACTGTTCACCGGCGAGGCGATGGATATCTATACGGATCATATCCGGACCTTGTTCCGGCACGATCTCGACTATGATCTGCTCACTCTTCCGTCGTGAGATAACCGCTTGAGCGCCCGTCAGCCGTATATTTGATCCACCACGACTCGGATTCCGCCTGCTGCTCCAGCTCAAGGAAAAGCGGGTCTTCCAGAATGGCGGCAGAATACTCTGCGGCTGCACCGCTCAGCGGCAGGCCATAGGTGCGAAAGCGCGTGACTACAGGCGTATAGAATGCGTCCGCCGCGCTCCATTTGCCGAACAGGAATGGGCCGCCCTCGCCATGTCCGGCGCGCAACTCGTTCCACATTGTCTGGATACGGGCAATGTCCGCCTCAAGCGCTTCGGTCATCTCCGGCGCGGGCTCGCGGCCGCGAATGTCCATCGGGCACGCCTTGCGCAGCGCGGGGAAGCCCGCATGCATCTCGCTCGTCACGGCGCGCGCAATGGCGCGCTTGCCCGCATCTTCCGGCCAGACATCTCCGGCCGGGGCCCAGTCCGCAATCCATTCGGTAATCGCCAGGCTTTCCCAGACCGTGACATCGTCCCAGATCAGCAGCGGCACCTTCGCCGTCGGGCTGATTTCCTTCAGCTTGGCTGACGTGTCCGGAAAGTCGAGCGGCACGATCACTTCCTCGACGGGCAAATTCACCCGCCGGGCCACGAGTAATGGCCGGATCGACCAGCTGGAATAGTTCAGATTTCCGAGGACGAACTGTCTCATGTCCGTTTGCCTTCTCCGATCAGCCATTTCGTCTCGCGGATGTCGACGCGCGCGAACACGCCGGCCCTGGCATAGGGGTCCTCAGTGGCGAGCGCCTGCGCCGAGGCGAGGTCCTCTGCTTCCACCAGGAACAGGGAGCCGATCATGGCGCCGTCTTCCGACAGGAGCGGCCCGGCCATGCGCAGCCGGTCTCCCAGTCCTGCCGCCCATTCGAGGTGGGCAGACCGGGTGGCGGCGCGCAATTCGGCCCCATCGGTTTCATTGTCGAGATTGTGAAAGCAAAAAAGAGGCATGCGCGGCGGCTCCAGGTTAGGTCTGTGTCTTCCGTTCCTATGCCACACTGCCACCTACGTGCCCATACTCCCAAAAAGAGGAACCGATGGGCTGAATGAATCGTTGATCCTTCAGTATCAGCGAGTAAGGTGGCGCCATGAATGATATAACAGACACCCGCCAGCAGATTCTGGAAGCCGCGATGGAACGCATCGTTCACTATGGCTATTCCAAGACCACGATGTCGGAGATCGCCAAGGACTGCAACATGTCCGCCGGCAACATCTACCGCTTCTTCGCCTCCAAGCTCGACATTGCCGAGGCCATTGGCCGGAAGTTCAACTCGGAACTCTATGAGACCTATGCAGGCATATGCCGGAAGCAGAATACGGCGGCGGATCGGCTGCGCCAATTCTTTGAGTTCAGCATGGAGCGCACCTATGAGGCGCTGGAAGAGAAGGACAAGCTTGTCGAGCTGGCCGAGACGCTGGCCGATGAGCGGCCCTTGTTCATGAATGAACAGCTGGCGCAGGAGCGGGTCTACCTCGTCCAGATCCTCGAAAACGGCATTGAAGCGGGGGAATTCCGTCCACTCGACCGCAAGGAAGAGGTGGCCGAGATGATCCAGGCCTCGATGATGAAGTTCCGCTTTCCCCAGATGTTCTCGCACCTGACCTTGCCGAAACTGAAGCGGGAATTGGCCGGTGTGATGGATCTGGTTCTCGCGGGATTGTCCGTCGGGGCGACCGTGCCGGAGCGGCACATAGATTAATTACTGAACGATTTTGAAATTATTCATTGATTAGTGTTCACGTGCTTGCTATATGGCCATCACAGGCAACGATGGTTGCTGCCTGAAACGCTGAAAGACCAGATCAATGACTCTCTCCAAGACCGAAGCTCGCCAGTCCCTGGCCGCCTTGCTTGCGGCGCTCCCGATGGCAATCGCCATCCTGGCGGCGACCTATTCGCTTGCTGAATTTGCAGTATAGAAGTGCGGCCTGATCAGGCCTTGGCGCCCCGGCGGCCCGTTGTGTAGACAGGCGCTGAGTTCGCCGCCGCTTCATCAAGCGGCCAGCGGGGTCTCGCCCCGGTGCCAAGGTCCCCGGCCTCGCCTTCGACGAGGCCCGCCGCCAGTCTTTCCGCTCCGGCCAGAGCGATCATGGCGGCATTATCCGTACAATGTCTCAGCGGTGGCGCAATCAGGCGCGCACCTGCGCCTTTGGCCACGTCGTCCAGCGCGGCGCGGATGGCCTTGTTGGCAGCGACGCCGCCCGCCACGACAAATCGCTTCGTGCCATCCCCACCCGGATCAAACGCCTCCAGTGCCATCGCGGCCTTAGTCGCAAGGATGTCGGTGACTGCGGTCTGGAAACTCGCGCAGAGGTCCTTCATCCGGTTATCATTCATCGTGTTCTCGGCTGCTGCGCGGGCAACAGCCGTCTTCAGCCCTGCAAAACTCATGTCGAGGCCCGGCCGGTTCAGCAGCGGGCGGGGCAGGGCAAAGGCCTGCGGGTTGCCACCCTCTGCGAGGCGCTCGACCGCAGGTCCGCCCGGAAAGCCGAGCCCCAGCGTCTTGGCCGTCTTGTCGAAGGCTTCGCCCACCGCATCATCAATCGTCGAGCCGAGCCGTCGATAGTCTCCGAGGCCGCGTACTTCCAGGAACTGGCAATGCCCGCCCGAAACCAGCAGCAGCAAATAGGGGAAGGGGCAATCATTGCCGAGCCGTGGGCTCAGCGCGTGCCCTTCCAGATGGTTCACCGCTACGAAGGGCTTGCCCGCCGCCTGCGCGATCGCCTTGCCGGTCATCATGCCAACCAGCACGCCGCCAATCAGGCCGGGGCCGGCTGTGGCCGCCACCCCATCGAGCTCTGAATAGGAAATCCCCGCTTCATGCATCGCGGCCTTCACGGTCAGGTCGGCAAGTTCCGCATGCGCGCGCGCGGCAATTTCCGGCACCACGCCCAGATACGGCGCATGCTCGTCCAGCTGCGTGCGGATTACGTCGGAGACCAGCTCGGCGCGCCCATCCTGCAGGCGCAGCACGGCGGCGGCGGTCTCGTCGCAGCTCGTCTCGATGCCCAGAAGTGTCAGCGTTTGGCTCATAGGGGGCATGTAAGCCCCCGCGCAGGATTTGGAAAGCTTGCCCCGCAGGCCCTATACTCAATCAAAACAATGGGAGAAACGATCTTGGCGACACCTTTCCGGTGGAATGTCGCCCGGCGGGAACAGCTGGGCGGCCTCATCAGCGGTCTCGCGCCCGGCGCGCCGCTCAACGACATGTTCCTCGAATCCCTGCGCTCGACGGCGGCGCGGGTGCTGGCCCATGCCAATACTTCAGACCTCGCTTTTATCGGCCGGACGCCGGAAAGCCTCTATGATTACCTGTCCGGATGCTTCGAGGGCCTGCGCGATGTGCCCAGTCTTCACCTGGTCCAGTATTCCCTGCGCAATGCCGGGTCGATCAATCAGATCCCCGAGCCTGCCCTTGCGGGATTGTTCGACTATCTCAATTCCGAAGGTCTTGGCCCCAAGGCCATCGCCTCGGGTCCGCGCCCGATTGCCCTTGTCGATTTCGTGGCGACGGGCGGGACGATGGAGAGCGTGATCCGCCTCATGAAACTGCAGGCCGAGCGGGAAGGACAGGACTGGACCGCTGTCCAGCGCCGCCTGCGAATCATCGCCCTGCGTGTGCGGACCAAGAACGCGCCCAATACATGGCGCTGGCAGCAACATCAGGACTGGCTGCATTTCATTCCGGACACGATCATCCGCAATGTGTCGGCCCCGGCGGCGTTTCTCTACTATCTCGGTAATGACCAGCCCAAAGTAACGGCCTCCTTCCATCCGGGCCGCTGGGCCGAAGAGACCGGCGGCGCGCGCCGCCCCAGTCGCGACCAGCAGGCCGCGCTCGATATCGCCGTCCAGCTCTATGACCTCGGCCGCACGCGGGAGGAACGCCAAACCCTCGCCCGCCGCATTGCCCGCCACCACAAGATGCGCCAGCGCGCCACACGGGGCCTCGTCCTCAAACTACGCGGCGGATGAGCTTGCCACGCCGGGCGGTCGCCCGGTAGGATTGCTTATGACTCAGACCGCCCTCATCATTGCCTCGCTCGAACACTTCGGCGAGCTCTGTGGCGACCCCGTATCGCGCATTTACACGCGTTTGTTCGCCCAGCATCCCGAATATGAAGACCTGTTTGCCATGGACACAGATGGCGGCGTGCGTGGCTCCATGCTGGCAACCTGTTTTGACTGCATCATTGGCATCGCCGAAGGCAACGACCTGCCGAAGTACGAACTTCAGGCTGCCCGCATGACGCATGAGGGCTATGGCGTTTCGGAAACCCAGCTTGATGCAGTATTCATTGCTATCCGCGATACGTGCCGCGAGGCCCTTGCTGAAGCGTGGACCCCCGCGATCGAGGAAAGCTGGATCGAATTGCTGGCGCGGCTGGCGACCATCGGCCTGCAGGAGGTCTGACTGCCCTGAGCCATCCAGTGCGGGGCCGGGATGTAAATTCGCTTCCCCACCCCATATAGATGCTACGAACACATCCGTGGAAGCGAACCCCATCATGTCTTCCAGCCCTGTCGCATAGGCAGGGGTGGCAGAGCTGTTGAGGAGGCGTCACGCGCCTGCCACATGACACAGCATTGCAAGCCCCTTCCGGGCAGCTTCGCCACGGGCATCTTTCTTGTGCTCCGTACCGGGAACATTTTGATGAAAAACACGAGTAGAATATCCGTCGGCCAGATGCTTGGCGGACTGGCTGTATGGGGTGTGTTGGGGCTTGCTCCGATTGCGCAGGCCCAAACGACCATCCCCGATAATGCCAGTGAAAGATCTTATGCGGATGGCTGGGCCTGCAATGCCGGGTTCAGGGCAGAGGGCGATGAATGCACAAAGATCCCCGTGCCGGACCATGCCTATGCCACCGACTCCGCTTACGGGCGCGGCTGGGAATGTCATTACGGTTTCGCCCGGAAAGATGCGATTTGCACCGCCATCACGGTGCCGACGAACGCGTATCTCGATTCCTTCGGGACAAGCTGGTCCTGCGCCCGGGGCTATGATTCAGACGGGTCGATTTGCGCCAAGATAACCGTGCCGCCGAACGCTCACCTGACGGACACCGAATATGGGTCAGGTTGGGAATGCGAACACGGATACGCAGAGAGCAGGGACGCCTGTGAGAAGATCAAGGTGCCCGAATATGGCTACCTCTCCAGCAGCGCCTATGGCGAGCGGTGGAAATGTGAACGCGGATATCAGAAGTCCGGAGGCAATTGCGTACCTGTGGTGATGCCGACGAATGCGCATCTCAACTATGCGGGGGATGGCTGGGCCTGCAATCGCCCCTACGAGCAACTGGGCACGATCTGCGAGATGCCGGCAAGATAGACTGGAAAACAGGTTAGTTTTCTGAACGCTGTAGCCCGCGCACCTTGTAATTGATGCATAAAAATCCGTAAGGAAACTATATTATTTCTGGCCTGATGTATGTTCGCTTGAGTCCCCCATATTAGGGAGACGGAACATCATTTCCGTGAAAACCGAAAGACAATATCATGTCCGACCATAAGAACGAAAAGAACCAGGACAAATCCGTCAAGAGCGCCGAGGCTCCGAAAGCACCTCAGCAGCAAGCTCCCGCGGCTGGCAAATCCCAGCCGAGTGCTCCGAATGCCAATCCAGCCAAGAAATAGGACTGGACCGCTTGATGGCGTCCACCGGGCGGCCTCAGAGCGGTAGTGATTCAGCTCCGGGGCCGGAAATGGCCCCGGAGATGGTTATTCTTCCCTGACTGAAAACTCAGAAGATTGATTAAAGCGTGATCCGAATCCTCGGGCACGTTTCCATGCGCTTCAAATAGGGAGACAACTTAATGGTCAATCGCATTACCAAGAACATGGTCACCTTTCGCAATCCCTTCTGCCTGGGCGAGTTGGATGGCGAATACCCTGCTGGCGACTACACGGTCGAGACCGAAGAGGAACCGATCGACGGCGTGGCATTCCGGGCGTTTCGCCGCATTTGTACGACCCTCATCATCCGGCCGCCATCCGGCAAGACGGGAACTACGCGCTTTATTCCGATCGACCCGGCAGATCTGGAATCCGCAATAGCGAATGACTACCGCGACATCGCGCGTGCCGGGAATGAAGGCATGCAAAAAGGCGGCCTCTGACCCGCTTCACTGCGAAGGTTCATCATGATTGAGCTGTCGTTTTCCAGCAAGCAGCCGTGAAGACAATCTCGGCCCCCTCGACAAATTCCATCAGCGCGCCCCGGACCGCTTCGATCACCTTGTCGCGGGTCTCCTCGTCCACGCCCTGTGCCATCGCATAGCCGACCGGTCCCATCAGCGAGACATAGAGGTCCAGGGTCGAGAGGGGAAAGCGGCAGGGCACGTTGATCTTTTCGCTCGCAACATCGCTCCACCCGGCCTCTGACAGGATGCGCTCCACCCGCGCGCTATCGGCAAAGCCGAACTGGCCCCGCGCGTTCGGCTCCCGCTCCGGCAGGCCGGGCAGCAGGGGACGGGCGGCGGTCTCGGCGGCGGTCATGAACGGGTTCTCCTCCGGACCGCGCCAGCTGAACATGATCAGGTTTGTGCCCGGCTGCGCGGCGCGGTTCAGATTGCGGAAGGCGGCGACCGGGTCTTCAAAGAACATCACCCCGAACCGGGACGTGATCATGCCGAACCGTCCGGCCTCGAAAGGATGGGTCTGCGCGTCGGCGACGATGAACTCCGCCGTCGATCCGGTCTCGGCAGCGCGTTTCCTC
Organism: Hyphomonas sp.; assembly: GCF_036964145.1. GTDB lineage: Bacteria > Pseudomonadota > Alphaproteobacteria > Caulobacterales > Hyphomonadaceae > Hyphomonas. Next base: position 146,798 of record NZ_JBALUC010000005.1, on the reverse strand, counting down.
GCATGGGTGATCATGGTTTCGGAAATATCGAGCCCAAGACAGTCCGCGTCCGGCCCCAGCGCCTCAGACATGGCCAGCGTTGTCGCGCCCGTGCCACACCCGATGTCCAGCACAGACGTCGCGCCTGCCGCCGTCACCGCCTTGACGAGAATGTCCGCGAAGGGCTGGAACGCCGTATCCAGCAGGGTCTGGGCCCGCACCCAGGCCTTGCCGCCCACGCCGTTCCACATCTCTTCCTGATCCTTGTTCGCCATGCTCATCGTGCCGCGCTCCTTGTCTTTGCGATCTTGTGGAGGCATCCTGCCACTTCAAGCCGACTTGAGGTCAAGAGTGTATCATGGAAATTTCCGACGTTGCCAAACAATCCGGAATCCCGGCGTCCACCCTGCGCTATTATGAAGAGCGCGGCCTGATCCGCTCGACGGGGCGGCGGGGGCTCAGGCGCCTGTTTGATGCGGATGTGCTGGAGCGTTTGGGCCTCATCTCGCTCGGCCGCGCGGCGGGCTTCACACTGGACGAGATTGCCGCGATGATGTCCCCGGAAGGCCCGCGCATCGAACGCGCAGCCCTCATCGCCAAGGCCGACGAACTGGACAAGAAGATCCGTCAAATGACGATCATGCGCGATGGCCTGCATCACGCCGCCAAGTGCCGCGCGCCCAGCCATATGGAATGCCCCACCTTCCGCCGCATCCTCCGCGCCGCCATGACGGGGCGGATTTCGCCGAAGGCTAGTCCTGTTGGGCTGACAGGCCGGAAGGGCTAGTCCCCATCCATCCGCAACGCGGCCACAAATGCTTCCTGCGGAATCTCGACCTTGCCGAACTGGCGCATGCGTTTCTTGCCGGCGGCCTGCTTGTCGAGCAGTTTCCGTTTCCGGCTGGCGTCACCGCCATAGCATTTTGCCGTCACGTCTTTCCTCATGGCACTGAGGGTTTCGCGCGCGATCACCTTGCCGCCAATCGCGGCCTGGATCGGAATCTTGAACATCTGGCGGGGGATGAGGTCTTTCAGACGTTCGCACATCTGACGACCCCGGCTTTCGGCGCGGTCACGGTGGACCAGCATGGCGAGCGCATCGACCGGCTCGTCATTGACCAGAATCTGCAGCTTGACGAGGTTCTCGGCGCGGTGGCCGACAATCTCATAGTCAAAGCTCGCATAGCCCCGGCTGATCGATTTCAGGCGATCATAGAAGTCGAACACGACTTCGTTCAGCGGCAGTTCGTATTTCACCATCGCCCGTCCGCCAACGTATGACAGTTCGGTCTGGATGCCGCGCCGGTCCTGGCAGAGCTTGAGGATGCCGCCAAGATATTCGTCCGGTGTGTAGATCGTCGCATTGATCCACGGCTCGCGAATCTCGCTGATGCGCACCACATCCGGCATGTCGGCGGGGTTGTGCAGTTCGATCTCGGTGCCGTCCGTCATCGTCATTTCATAGACGACGCTGGGGGCGGTGGCGATCAGGTCGAGGTCGAACTCGCGGCTGAGACGTTCCTGGATGATTTCGAGATGCAGCAGGCCGAGGAAGCCACAGCGGAAGCCCATGCCGAGCGCGGCAGATGTTTCCATCTCCCACGTAAAGCTCGCATCATTCAGGCGTAGCTTGCCCATCGCGGCGCGCAGATCGTCAAAGTCGCCCGCATCCATCGGGAACAGGCCGCAGAACACGACCGGCTGAACGTCCTTATAGCCTGCCAGAGGCTTGTCGCAGGGGCGCTTTTCTTCCGTGATCGTATCACCGACGGCGGTTTCGCCAACTTCCTTGATCGAGGCGACAAGGAAGCCGACCTCGCCCGGCCCGAGGGCGTCGGTTTCGGTAATCTTCGGATTGAACGTACCGACCTTGTCCACTTCATAGACTGCGCCGGTGCGCATCATCTTGATCTTTGCCTTCTTCTTCAGAACGCCATCATGAATGCGCACGATCACCACCACGCCAAGATACGGGTCGTAATAGGCGTCCACCAGCGCAGCTTTCAGCGGCGCATCGACCTCGCCGGTTTTCGGGGCGGGCAGGCGCGTCACGATGGCTTCCAGCGTTTCGGCGATGCCGAGGCCGGTTTTGGCAGACGTCTCGATGGCATCAGAGGCATCAAGCCCGATCACATCCTCGATCTGGGCCTTCACGCGCTCCACATCGGCGGCTGGCAGGTCAACCTTGTTCAGGACGGGCACGATCTCATGGTTCTGGTCGATTGCCTGATAGACGTTTGCCAGCGTCTGCGCCTCGACGCCCTGCGAGGCGTCCACGACCAGCAGCGAACCTTCACAGGCTGCAAGGCACCGGCTGACTTCATAGGCAAAGTCGACATGGCCCGGCGTATCCATCAGGTTCAGCGTATAGGTCTCGCCATCCTGGGCGGTGTATTCCAGACGCACGGTCTGGGCCTTGATGGTGATGCCGCGCTCTTTCTCGATATCCATCGAGTCGAGCACCTGTTCCTTCATCTCCCGGTCAGTCAGGCCGCCGCAGGTCTGGATCAGGCGGTCGGCCAGCGTCGACTTGCCATGGTCGATATGGGCGATGATGGAAAAATTCCGGATTTTGTCGCGTGGTGTCATGGGCGGGATATAACCGCGCTTTGGCCTCGCGGGAAGCGTTCTCGTTCAGGCGGGGCCCGGTTCTGGCGCCGTCAGGTGCAGAATGTCGCGGTTTTCCATTAAAATCAGGAAACTCCGGAACGAACGGGCAGGCCTTCCATTGATTCTGCGTATCACGAACACGTACTCAGGAAGGATTTCCCCATGAGCATCACGACCCTCCAGGACCTCTATATCGACCAGCTGCAGGATCTCTACAGCGCCAATCGTCAATCTCTCAAGGTGACCGAAAAGCTCGCCGAGAAGGCCCACAATCCGAAGCTGCAGGACGCACTGAAGCGCGGCGTCAGTGGCATCAATGACGGGATCAACGCCGTCGAAGGGCTGATCCGCAAGCACAAGGCAGATCCGCGCGGGGAATTCTGCCAGGGCATGGAAGGTCTCGTCAAAGAGGCCAAGGCCCATGCCATCGACGCCGAGATCGAGGATGGCGACGTGCGCGACGCCTCCATCATCTCCCAATACCAGCGCATGACGCACTACGCGCTGGCCGGCTACGGCACCGTGCTGGCCTTTGCTCGCCGCCTCAAACTGACAGACGACGCCGACCAGCTGCAGACCTGTCTCGACAATACCTATTCAGGTGACCGCGAGATGTCGCAACTGGCCGAAGGCGAAGTGAACCGCGAAGCGGCCTGATCCCGACCCACAATTTCACCCCATAGACGGTGGTCGGCTGCCCCATAACTCCGGCCGGTCGCCGGGGTGGGAGCCCGGTCTGGCATCTGCCAGGCCGGGTTTGCCCTGTCTGACTTAGCTACCCGCCCGTACCCGGCACGGTGATATGCGCCGGGGCGCCGGGCCCGAAATCCATGCCGAGGAAAATCCACCCCATCATCAGCACGACACCCGTCAGCAGCATCCAGACCGAATAGGGAATCATCATCGCTGTCAGGCTGCCCAGGCCGAAATCATCCTGCCAGCGCCGTGCGAACACCAGGATCAGCGGGAAGTAGACCATCAGCGGCGTGATGATATTGGTTGCGCCATCCCCGACGCGATAGGCTGCCGTTGCGCCTTCCGGGCTGATCCCCAGCAGCATCAGCATCGGCACCAGCACAGGCGCCAGCAGCGCCCATTTCGCACTCGCCGAGCCGACAAACAGGTTCAGCAACGCCGAGAATAATACGATCAGGCCCAGCACGATCGGCAGCGGCAGGCCGCTGTTCTGGATCGCATCGGCCCCGTGCACGGCCGAGATCAGGCCAAGGTTCGACCAGCCGAACATCGCCACGAAATGCGCCGCCGCAAAGGCCAGCACGAGATAATAGCCCATATCCTTCATTGCCTCGGCCATCATGTTCACAAGGTCGCGGTGATTGTTGATCGTGTTGGCCGCCGCGCCATAGGCCCAGCCTGCGGCGAGGAACAGGACGAGGAACCCTGCGACGAGGGAACGGAAGAACGGTCCGGCCTTCTGGTACCACGGGTCGCCCTCGGTGCCCGGCCCATCGGCCAGCAGCGGCGTGCCCGGCCCGAACGTCATCAACGCCCACAGCGCGCACACGCCCAGCACAGCCAGCCCTGACATGCGCAGGCCCTTTTGCTGGTCCCGGGTGAGGGGCTTGTCCTCATCGCCCGCCTGCACGGCGGCCTCCGGCCCCGGAATCCATGTGCCAAGGCGAGGCTCGATGATCTTGTCGGTCACATACCAGATAACCGGCAGGTAGATCACCAGCAGTGCGATGATGAAATAGGTGTTGCCGGCAATGTTCATGGCCCATCCGGCGTCGATATTGCTCGCGCCATAGGCTGCCTCAGTTATGCCGAACAGGAGCGCGTCCAACTGGCCCGGTGAGATATTGGCGGAAAACCCGCCCGACACGCCCGCAAACGCCGCCGCGATCCCGGCCAGCGGATGGCGCCCGGCCGAGGCGAACAATATGCCCGCCAGCGGGATCATCACGACATAGCCGGCATCGGCGGCATGGTTCGACAGCATCGCCACCAGCGCCACCAGCGGCGTCAGCAGGAATTTCGGCGCATTGCGCACCGCCGCGCGGATCGCGCTGGAGAACAGGCCTGAGCGCTCGGCCACGCCCGCGCCCAGCATCACGACCAGAACATAGCCGAGCGGATGGAAGTGGGTGAACGTCTTCGGCATCTCCACCCAGAGGCGCTGGATGTTCTCGGCCGAGAACAGGCTCGCCGATTCGATCACCAGCGGCGTGCCTGCCTCGGTTATTTGGGTCGGGTGCGGCGCCGTGAGGCTGGCCCAGGCCGCGATCTGCGAGATCACCATCAGGGCAATAATCAAATAGAAGAACAGGAACACCGGGTCCGGCAGGCGGTTGCCTGTCTTCTCCACCCATCCCAGGAATCCCTTGTTGACTGCTGTCTCGGCCATGCCGCTCCCCCTCAGTGTCCTCACCAAAGGCGACACCTTATTGCCAATCGCCGCGCTGGCAATATTCGGCCCGGATCGGGGCGCAGTCCCGCGACAGCCCGCGCTCTGGTTCCCCCCGGTCAAATGCGGTAATCAGGGACCATCGTCACAAGACCGGTCCTGCCCATGCCAGATACACAACACACCGCGCCCAAGACGGGCATCACCGAGGAGGGCTACCTCACCGACAGCTGGTATCTCGCGGCCCCGTCGACCGACCTGGCCCCGGGCAAGCAGCATCGCATCATGGTGCTGGGAGAGCCTGTCGTGGTCGGCCGCACCCCGGCAGGGGAGGCGTTCGCCCTGCGCGACATCTGCCCCCACCGCCTCGTGCCGCTGTCTGCGGGCCAGCAGCTGGAGACCGATGGCGAGTGGACGCTGCAATGCCCGTATCATGGCTGGCGCTTTGGCACGGATGGCGGCTGCAAGCTGATGCCGTCCCTCACCGACGACAGCCCCTATGACCCGTCCAGGGTAAAAGTGCGCCGCTATCCGGTGCATGAGGCCAATGGCGCGGTCTATCTCTATGTCGCCCACAATCCCCGCGCGGACACGCCCCCCGCCGTGCCGCCACCGGAATTCGGCCCGCTGCCGGACAAGCCCGGCTTTGTCATCCATGACGTGTTCAACGCCCATATGGATGATGCCGTGGTCGGCCTGATGGACCCGGCCCATGTGCCCTTCGTGCACAATCAATGGTGGTGGCGTCCGCCTTCCGTGGGCCTGAAGCTGAAGGAAAAGCCCTTCATCCCGACGGAGCGCGGCTGGGCGATTGACCGCCATCCGCCCAGCTCGAACTCGAAATTGTATCGCTGGGTCTTCGGGGATGATGTGGAAACCGAGATCCGGTTCCAGCTGCCCGGCTATCGCTGGGAGATCATCTCGAATGACAAGGCCCGCCTGCTGACGCTCACCTGCCTGACGCCTGAGGCCCCGAAACGCACACGGATCACCCAGTTCACCTGGTGGACCGGCGCGCCGCTGCTCCACCTCGCCGTGCCCATCGCCAAGCCGATGGCCCGCAAATTCCTGCGCCAGGATGGCGACATGGTGGATTTGCAAAATCAGGGCATGGCCCACCAGAAAGCCATGATGTGGATCGACGACATCGACATCCAGGCCAAATGGTACCAGCGGCTAAAACGTGAGTGGACGGAATGCCGGACAGAAGGGCGCGACTTCGCGAACCCGATTGAGGCGCGGGTGTTGAGGTGGATGAGTTAGGGAGCTCAGATCGTTTATTGGGTTATGGCTCGTTGTGGCTGTCGGTTGGAGAGTTTTTATTTTGCCCTAGCAGGGAAGTGAAGGGGCCATCCTCTCCTCCTGGCGTCACCCCCGACGCGCAGCGTCTGGGGGCCCATCGCTGAACGGGGCAACCGGATGCGTCCGGTGCGGGGGCGTGCGAGTTTCTCCACACGGCGCATGACGTTCTCTGTAATATCGTTCAGAGATGGGTTCCCAGATGGCCTGCGGCCATCGGGCATGACGCAATTTTTGTTCTTGTGTAGGGAGGTTTGGGAAGGGAGCTGGGCATGGCCAATGAGGACCGCATAATTGCCGTCTACATGATGGCCAATCGCAAGCAGGGCGCGCTCTATACCGGGGTCACGTCCCACCTTGTCCAGCGCGTCTGGCAACACCGCGAAGGCGTGTTCCGGGGCTTTTCCAAGACGCATGGCTGCCGGATGCTTGTCTGGTACGAACTGCATGATGAGATCAGCAGAGCGATTGCGCGTGAGAAATCCCTGAAATCCTATCGGCGGAAGAGCAAGATCAATCTGATCACGGAGCGCAATCCTCATTGGAAGGATTTGTGGTTCGAGATCACGGGGTAGGGAGCGGTCTGCACTCCTGGCGTCACCCCCGACCGCATTGGCGGTCTGGGGGGCATCACGGGACGACGCCATATGAGCGAGGGGCATTGCACGCCCGCAATCCCTTCACCGCGCAGGACGTTCCGGGGGCATCTTTCAGAGATGGGTCCCCAGACGCTGCGCGTCGGGGATGACGCGTGAGGAAAGACGGTTTCCTCTCCCCGCCTCTCCGGCGCATGCCGGGGAAGCGGTGTTTGTGGGAGAGAGATAGGCTTCCCCGCAGGCCCCTGCGGAGGCAGGGGCCCATCTCCGGATGTTTCCTCCTGTGCATGAGGGAGCAGCAGGAGATGGATACCTGCATTCGCAGGTATCTTCGGAGGTGAGGTTTTGATCCCGTATCCGCCTGATACCCCCTTACCCCATACTAAGCATCTGCTCTCACAGGAGCCGGATCAGGTACCGTTCTGGTTGTGGGGGCAGGGTCAGGAGGGTGCGGGTCGGGGCGACGGTCCGATGCGCGCCTAGGCAGGTCAGGCCAGGGTGGGCTTGCGAAAGCAAGTTGGGAATCCGCCTCGTCCGGCAGCCCGGGAGCAATCCCCGGATGGGCCATGCGTGGGAAAGCACGATGGATCCGTTCGCGCGGCGCCGGTAACGAAGACCCGGGACCATGGGCCCCCTTGAGGGTGCTCGCCGAAATTCCTGGCCGGCGCGGCGGGCGGTAACGCTCCATTCCGTAGCCATTCCAAACTCAAGGCGGAGCGCCACGGCGCCCGCCGCGCCTCGGCTTCGCCTCGCGGAGCTGGAATGAGGGATACCCGGATGGCGAGTGCCAGTCCGGATGTTTGTGCAGGGAGGACATCAACCCCGCAATCCTGTCATCCCGGAAAGCGCACCGCGCTTATCCGGCCACAGCCCGCGTCCGTGCTTCGACTTCGCTCAGCATGAGCGCGCATAAAGCAAGGACTCATCCTGAGCGAAGTTGAAGGATGACGGGTGCGCACGAAGCTATCGGCGCAGGCTCCCGGCTATTTGCTGGCGCACATTCCGGGATGACAAATATCTCTGTCTCCGAACAATCTCAGCTCACGAGGAGGGTGCAGAGTTCCTGCAGGAGTTCCACTTCGCGGCGGTGCAGCCGCGCGCATTCCTCCTCGCTGGCGGCGGGGTCCAGCCGGCATTCGAGCTGTTGCAGGGCGTCCATGGTCTCATCATAGGCATCGGCCAGATCCGAGAATCTCGGATTGGTCGATTCCAGTTCGAGAATGCGGTCCACGGCGTCCGGGAACTCGCCGACCAGTTCTCCGATATGGTGCGTCATGTTCTCGGCTCCGCTTACAAATCCCCTTCGGACTTGCCGGATTGTTTCCACAGCCACGCCGTCAGGCCGGCCCCGATCAGCAACAGGCTGGCAAAGCCGAAAAGGGCGGCAATGGCCAGGGCATCAACGCTCAGATTACCCATGATCCGGTTCCCTCATATCCGCTCAGGCGGGGGCGGTCAGGATGGTGTGAATTTCATCCTTGAGCGCCATGCGGTGCTTGCGCAGCTGGGTCTGGAAGGCATCGCTTGCCGGCTCCACATTTGTCTCGATGCGGTGAATCTGGCGGTTCACCTCATGATAGTCGTCGGCGAGGCGGGCAAAATGTCCGTCGGTCTCCTTCAGCGCATGGATGCGCTCGGCGGCGTCCGGGAATTCCTCGACGAGTTCGTGGGGGGTGTGAGACATGTGGATAGGCTCCCTGATCTGGTGTGTCTGACCCTATCAGGACATGGGGCGCAGCCGCGCGGAATCGGGAAAACTACGTACCCCGCCGGGCAGGGGGCTATTTTTCGCCGAACAGGCCCGTCTGCTGCCCGCCAGGACTCGGGAGGCCAAGGCGTTCATAGGCCAGAGGCGCCGCAACCCGGCCCCGCGGCGTGCGGGCGACATAGCCTTTCTGCATCAGGTAAGGCTCGATCACGTCTTCCACCGCATCGCGCGCCTCCGACAGGGCCGCCGCCAGCGTTTCCACGCCGACCGGCCCCCCGGCATAGGTTTTCACCAGCGCATGGAGATAGCGCCGGTCCAGCGCATCGAGGCCATCGGAATCGATTTCCAGCCGTTTCAGCGCGCTCGCCGCCGATTCCTGGGTGATAGATCCGCCATCGGCCTCGGCAAAGTCCCGTACCCGGCGCAGCAGGCGCAGCGCGATACGCGGCGTGCCCCGCGCGCGGCTGGCGATCTCGACGGCGCCTTCCTCCGTGATCGGCGCGGTCAGCTTGCGCGCTGCGGCCATGACGATGCGGGCCAGTTCTTCCGGCTCATAGAATTCGAGCCGCATCGGGATGCCGAACCGGTCACGCAACGGCGTTGCGAGCAGGCCGGCCCGGGTGGTGGCGCCGACAAGGGTGAAGGGGGACAGGTCCAGCCGCACCGACCGCGCGGACGGGCCTTCGCCGATGACAATATCGAGGGCGTAATCCTCCATCGCCGGATAAAGGATTTCCTCCACGACCGGCGGCAGGCGGTGGATCTCGTCAATGAAGAGGACGTCATTGGGCTCGAGATTTGTCAGGATCGCCGCCAGGTCACCCGCCTTGGCAATGACGGGGCCGGAGGTCGCGCGGAAGCCGACGCCCATTTCACGGGCAAGGATCTGCGCCAGCGTCGTCTTGCCGAGCCCCGGCGGGCCGAACAGGAGGACATGGTCCAGCGCCTCTTCGCGTTTGCGGGCCGCATCGACATAGACTTTGAGGTTCGATTTTGCCTTGCGCTGCCCGACATAATCATCAAACGCCTGCGGGCGCAGCGCGCGGTCCAGCGCGTCGCCACCTTGCGCATTGGGATCAGAAACGGTGCCCTCACGGCTCATCGTGCGAGTTCCTTGAGGGCCGCCTTGATCAGGAGGCTGACATCATCGTCCCCGGCATCCTTCGCGGCGCTGGCCACGGCGCGGGCAGCATCGGACTGGGCATAGCCGAGGTTTGCAAGCGCCGAGATCGCCTCGCTCCGCACGCCAGTGGTTGCGGCGACGGGCGCGCTGGCTAGGCCGGCGACTTGCGCAGTCTCGAACTTGCCGAACCGGCCCATCGGCGGCGGCTTGCCAGCCAGTTCGCCCGTGATCCGCTCGGCCAGCTTCTTGCCGACGCCCTTCGCCCGCGTCAGCACGGAGGCATCTCCGAGCGCGATGGCATCCATCAATTCCGCTGGCGTGATTGCATCGAGGATCGCCATTGCGGCCTTGCCAGCCACGCCATGCACATCCTGCAGGCGGACAAACCAGGCGCGTTCCTCATCCGAGCCGAAGGCATAGAGCGTGATTGCCGCTTCGCTGACCTTGGTCTCGACATGCAGCACGCTGGTCTCGCCGACATGGACCTTGGACAAGAGCCGTGTGCCGGCCATGCAAACATAGCCGACGCCATTGACGTCAATCAGGATATTGTCCGTGCCGAGGGCGGCGACGGTCCCGGTCAGCCTGCCAATGATCATGCCGCGCCCCGCTTCAGGTCCAGCGGCAGATGGTGGGCGGTACAGATTGCGCAGGCAAGGGCGTCAGCAGAGTCCGATTTCATCTCTCCAGCGCGGGGCAGCAGGCGTTTGACCATGAAGGCCACCTGGTCCTTGTCGGCCGTGCCCGTGCCAACAATAGCCAGCTTGATCTTGCGCGGGGCAAATTCGGCGACGGGAACACCGGCCATGGACAGCGCCGCCATGGCTGCGCCGCGTGCCTGGCCAAGCTTCAGCGCCGAGCGGGGATTGGCATTGACCAGCGTTTCCTCCACGCCCGAGGCATGCGGGCCGTAATGCCGGGCCAGTTCGCCGACCGCCTCGAAGATGCCGCCAAGCCGCTCCGACATGGCGAGGCCGGGGTCAACCGAAATCACGCCATGTGCAATATGGGCAAGCCGGGCGCCGGTCTGCTCGATCACGCCCCAGCCGGTATGGCGGAGTCCGGGATCAATTCCGAGAATACGAATCGTGACGGTCATGGCGCCCATCCTATCAGCGGGATGGGTTAATGACACCTTGCATTTTCTCTATTTGTTCACATGCGTTGCAGCGCAAACCTATTCGGTCTCGCGCGGCACCAGCACGGAGTCGATGACATGGACGATGCCATTGCCGCCCTCGACATCGGTTTCGAGAATGCTGGCCTGGTTGATCATCAGCTGGCCGCCGCCCATGTCCCGCACCGACAGGTCGAGCCCGTTCAGGCTGGCCGTGGGCACGCCCTCTTCGGCAGGTGGCACAGTGGAAGCGCGCACTTCGCCTTCGACAATATGGTATTCCAGCATCCGGACCAGCTTGTCGGTATTGTCGGGCTTCAGATAGTCTTCGAGCTGGCCTTCAGGCAGGGCGTCGAAGGCGTCATTGGTCGGCGCGAAAATCGTATACGGCCCACCTGTGGCGAGGGTCTCGTCGAGACCGGCCGCTTCGATGGCGCCATACAGCGTGGACAGGCGCGGATCGGCGGCTACGGCGTCCAGAAGATTCGGGCCGGAGGCGACCATGTCTTCCCGGTCTATCGTGTCGGTGAAGGTCTCTTCTTCATCCGGGGCAGGGGCGATGTCGACATCATCCGCATAGGGCTGGACCGGGTCCTGCGGCGCAGTCCGGGTTTCCGGGGCATCATCGGAACAGGCGGCCAGGAACAGGGCGGCCATAGCGGGAACAAGCAGGGAGCGTTTCATGAGCGGGGATCCTTTCCTCCGGCAGACACTGCGCACTCAACGCGCGCCGCAGACTTTGGTTCAGCGGCCTGGATCAAAATTTCGCGGCCCCAATGCGCGCTGACTGTGCCGCGCACACGGAAACGGCGGGCAAGTTTCATTGCCCGCCGTTCCGAATTCCTGCGGCGCCCCCGTGTTCAGGGCGTCCGGCTCAAATGTGCGCGATTATTCCTCGCGGTCGTCTTCCGGTTCTTCCACATCGACGGTCGGCACGTCGACCTCTTCTTCGACCATCACGACTTCAGGAACGAGGACGGTCTCGGTTTCGGTGCCAACCTCCACTTCGCCGGTGTCCACATCATATTCGGGGATCTTGCCGGCTTCGGCGTCAATGGCGACATCCACATCCGGCAGTTTGCCCGGTTCGGTCTGGTCCACATCGATCAGCGTTGTGGCGACCCAGACGGCCCCGACAATTGCAACGACCGCGACGACAATTCCTACGACTTTTCCTGTACTCATGAGCGAGAGTTTCCTTCTTGTTACTGTGCCGCAAAAGGCGCGGCTCGCGAAGATAACGGCGGTGTAATGGAATCGTTCCGGCCAGCACCTGTGCCCGGAGCGGCGGGGCCGTCCGGTTATATAGGCTGAATTACAGGAAGGCAGCGGTCAGGGCGGTGCGCGGGCCGGGCTGACCCGGCTGATCAGCGCGTTGCCGAACTGGTCCCGAACTGGTCCATAAAGTGTCCATAAGATGTACGGAGTGGTCCTTACAAAATCGGACGGTACATCGAGGCCGCAGGGCAGGTCGCTTGCCAGCGACGGGTTCTGCCAGCGCGGCACACGCGGCGGCGTGTAGGTGTAGGCATTGTCCGGCCTCGGCGCATCGCCGATATAGCGGATGAAGACATTGCCGTATTTATCGACCGAGACGAAGACGCGCCGCCCCGTGCGTTTGCGCCAGGCCGTCAGTCGCGCAAGGTTCCACCACAGCCACGGCCAGCAGAAGGCCCACACATGGGCAAAGAAGGGGCGATAGGCCGGGTCCATGCGGCGGAGTGTGGCATGGTGGGGAGGCCTGTCGGATATCTTGCCTCCGTCATCCTCCGCGATGGGGAGGCCCTCCGGAGACCCATCTCCTGAATTCGCCACAGCAGCGCGCGGCGCTTTCTGCAGCGCCTGCGCGCGGGGCGGCACATGACGCGCCCGCCGCCGTGGTCAGAGTTGGGCCCCCAGACCGCTATCGCGGCCGGGGGTGACGCATGAGGAGAGCGCGGGATGTATCCAGCAGGCTCGCAATCTCCCGGGCCGGCCCGCCTAGCTTCGCGACGGATAAATGCCTTGCGTCACGACGCAGTGTTTCAGCGCGAGCCAGGGTGGTGGCATATTGTTGCCGGCGGCGGAGTCGCCGAGCGGGTTTGCCGCGCCATCATGCGCAAGCGCCGGGCCGGCAATGTTAGACTCCGTGCCGCCGCGCGCGCCCTGCCGGCGGTCGGTCAGGCCGAGGCCCTGGCCTGCGCCCACCACAACGCGCCCGCGCAGATCGGGCAGGGCAAACGTCGTGCGCCCGTCGCCGCCATAGAGTGTTCCGAGCAGGGAGAAGAGGGCGGTGTTCTCATTGATCGGCAGCAGGCGGCCATCGGCTTCCAGCGTGCCCCGTGGACAGAAATTGAAGCCCACCGTCATGATCTCGCCGAGATATGCGTCCGGGCCCGCATGGGCTGCAGGCGCAGCCCCCGCCATGAGTGCGCCTGTCAGGGCTGCCGTGAGTGCAAATTTCTGAATCATTCCGTGTCCTCCCAATATGGAGGATTCACTCTATGACGCTGTGCGGGCGTGGCAAGCTCGTCATGCGCCCTTAGTAATGAGGGGCCGGTCCACGGGGGCCGCCTGGCCGGTTGACTGCTCGCTGTCGGCGACGCGTTCGGCGAGGCGCGCAACCTGCCGCTCCAGCCGCTCAATCAGCTTCCATTGCGCGGTGATGGCCGCGTTCAAATCCTCAATCGTCTGGTCCTGATGGACCACACGCATTTCAAGCTCGTCGAGGCGGGCGGAGTCTGGTGAAGGGCTGTCAGTCATGAGGGGGGATTAGCGCTGGAGGCGGGGCGTGGCAATGTCGAGCCGGTGGGCGGTGACAGTGGCTGCGGCGGCAATGTGCGGGGGGAGGGTGGGCCCGGGCAACGCCGATACCCACCAACCGGACTCGCCGCAGACACGGCACGGTGGGTATCGCTCCGCTCAACCCACTCTGCGCTTGCCAACGAAGTTCCCAAACATCCGCGCCGTCAGCGAGCCGGATTACTTGCAGAGTAATTTCGTGAGCGCGATGAAGCGTGTGCAGGTGATGTTGCGGTGGCTGGGCTGGCCGCTTAAGTGACACACCTCAAGCCTACTGTATCCATGTCGGCAAAATCGAAATGTCGATTTTTTCTGCAAGTTCTTCAAGGTCGTCCAAAGATTCGACAACCGCACAATTGTTCGGGTTTTCGACCCGATATGGGTGATCGATCGGTAGGTTTTTGACCTGCTCGATTGCTGCTCGGAGTTGCCTTTGAAGCCAGACATAACGACCAGCCACCTTTGGGTCGGAGTGAGTTAATCCGCATTCGATCAAGTTTTTAATGCTTGCAAGGTATCCTGGATGTAGGTCGGGTTCATGGCCGACCGACTCCACTACGGCTTTCCAAGACACATAGTCGATGTAATCACGTCCATCTGCATCAGTTACAATGAAACTTTTGACGTATTCTTCCTCTTGGTCCGCCGTGTTTTGCCAAGATTTACCGGTGCGCGCGGCTTTATACACCGAACTGTCAATAAGAACTCTAGGTACTACAGCAGCCTTGGATTCGAGTTCATATGCAGAAACGAGCGCGGGTCCAAAAACTTGTTCATTCGTATGAAAAAGCTGGCCAACTGTAATAGCACCACGGACCAAAAATCCCTGATAGGCAAGGGTGATGAGTTGGGTGGCGATGGCATCCACTAACCAGAAGACCGCTGATTCCTCATTGATCTTATACGAAACGACAAGACAATCAGAGAATTGCGAAACTTTCTTGCTTTCGAAGCCTATATACATATCGCCAATCTCTCCAAGCAACTTCATTGCGTCGGAGACTCTAGAGATATGCTCGGCATCAATCAAAGTTCGATGCACGTGCTCTTTGAAGCCCAAGAAGTCTACAAAAAGTACAATGCGTTTCTCGTATTCTGAGGGAGGTTCGCTCATAATTGAACCTCTTGCATCTTACACATTGTCCGATTCCCCCACATAAATCTCCCCGCCCTTGTCCATGAACTCGCGGCTCTTCTCTTCCATCCCCTTGCGCGCTTCGGCGGCCTGCTTTTCAAGATCGGTCCGCTCGTTCTCGCTCATGCCGGCCGCATATTCCCGCACTTCGGCGGTGATCTTCATGCTGCAGAATTTGGGGCCGCACATGGAGCAGAAATGGGCGACCTTGTGGGCCTCTTTGGGCAGGGTCTGGTCGTGGAAGTCGCGGGCGGTTTCGGGGTCGAGGGAGAGGTTGAACTGGTCTTCCCAGCGGAACTCGAAGCGCGCGCGGGAGAGGGCGTCGTCGCGGTATTGCGCGGCAGGGTGGCCCTTGGCGAGGTCGGCCGCATGGGCGGCGAGCTTGTAGGTGACGACGCCGACTTTCACATCGTCGCGGTCAGGCAGGCCGAGATGCTCCTTGGGCGTCACATAGCAGAGCATGGCCGTGCCATACCAGCCGATCATCGCCGCGCCGATGCCGGAGGTGATATGGTCATAGCCGGGCGCGATGTCGGTGGTGAGGGGCCCGAGGGTATAGAAGGGGGCCTCGCCGCATTCGCGCAGCTGTTTCTCCATGTTCACCTTGATCTTGTGCATCGGCACATGGCCCGGCCCTTCGATCATGACCTGGCAGCCCTTGGCCCAGGCCACTTTCGTCAGTTCTCCGAGCGTTTCCAGCTCCGCGAACTGGGCCGCATCATTGGCGTCGGCAATGGCGCCGGGGCGCAGGCCGTCGCCCAATGAGAAGCTGACATCATAGGCGCGCATGATGTCGCAGATTTCCTCGAAATGCGTGTAGAGGAAGCTTTCGGTGTGATGGGCGAGCATCCATTTCGCCATGATCGAGCCCCCGCGCGAGACGATGCCGCAGACGCGGTCGGCGGTGAGGTGGATATAGGCGAGGCGCACACCGGCATGGATGGTGAAATAGTCGACGCCCTGTTCGCACTGTTCGATCAGCGTGTCGCGATAGACTTCCCAGGTGAGATCCTCGGCGACGCCGTCGACCTTTTCCAGCGCCTGGTAGATCGGCACCGTGCCGATGGGCACGGGGCTGTTGCGGATGATCCATTCGCGCGTGTTGTGGATGTTGCGGCCTGTCGACAGGTCCATGACATTGTCGGCGCCCCAGCGGATCGCCCAGACCATCTTGTCAATCTCTTCCTCGACCGACGAGGTCACGGCCGAATTGCCGATATTGGCATTGATCTTCACAAGGAAGTTGCGGCCGATGATCTGCGGCTCCAGCTCGGCATGGTTGATGTTGGACGGGATGATGGCGCGGCCAGCGGCAATTTCCTGGCGGACGAATTCCGGCGTGATGAATTCCGGGATGTGCGCGCCAAAACTCTCGCCCTGCGCGATCTGTGCGGCGGCGCCTTCGGCGGCCTGGGCCCGGCCGATATTCTCGCGCGTGGCGACATAGATCATCTCTTTCGTGATGATGCCGGCCTTGGCGAATTCGTATTGCGTGACCTTGTGGCCCGGCAGGCCGCGCAGGGGCTTGTGCGTGACCGGGAATTCGCGGGCAAGGTATTTGCCTTGTGCGCCGCCATTGTCTTCGGGCTTCACATGGCGTCCGTCATATTCCTCGACGCCGCCGCGCTCCAGCACCCAGGCACGCCGGTCGCGGGCGAGGCCTTTTTCCACGTCGATGGTAACCGACGGATCGGTGTAGGGGCCGGACGTGTCATAGACCGGCACGGCGGGCTCATTGGCGCTGGGGTGAAGGTCGATCTCGCGATGCGGCACGGCAATGTCCGGCGCGTCAGCGGGGTGGGAATAGACCTTGCGGCTGGCGGGCAGGGCGCCGGTGGTGACTTTGGGGGTCTCGAACTGGCTTTGGTCCGTGGGCTTGTTCATGGCGCATCCTCGCGAGCATTGAGGCCTGCACCAAGGGAATAGAGAGGGAATCCGGGCCGTAGGGGCCGCGATTTCATTCCGTCCCTACGCCGGCGCAAACCGGATCAGGTTCAAAGGGTGCTGGAGCGGTGTCGGCTCCATCTCAGCGCTTGCCATGCGCGCCCCTCGGATAGGTCTTGCATAGCCTGAAATCGGGGTGGCTGCAAACCCGGCATGTGCGCCATGAGCCCCCTTGGCAGAGGCCTCGAACGGCGGGAAGCTGCATGGGCACCAAGAATGGAGTTCGATCATGCAGCTTTTGCGTGGCGCGTCGCGCCGACTTTCCCTGCTGGCCCTGATGGGCGTTATGGCGGCCTGTATGCATTCGGCGCCCATACCTGCTGTGAATACGGACCTGACAGTGGACATTCGCAAAGACCAGCAGCTGCGCACGGAGACCTTGTACGCCGACTATTTCCCGGCCAGGGCCGCTTCAGCCGGGCCGGCCATCTTGCTGCTGGGCGGGTCCGAGGGCGGACTGGGCAGCGGTGCCAGGCGGGATGCATTGGCGCTGCGGGATCATGGCTACAATGTCCTGCAAGTGTCGTTCTATCGCGCGCCGGGGCAATTGGAAAATCTGGAACGGGTCCCGCTTGAGACCTTTGATCATGCGCTGGCATGGCTTCAGGACAGGGAAGAGGTGGAGGCTGGCCATATCGGCATCTACGGCACGTCGAAGGGGGCCGAGGCCGCCCTGATCGTGGCGTCGCGCCATCGCGAGATTGCCGCGATCGTCGCGGCTGTACCTTCGAGCGTTTCGTGGACCGGGATCAACTGGGCCTTTGACGGGCGGCCCGCAGAGTCCTCATGGTCCCTGAACGGAGAGGCCTATCCTGCCGTGCCCTACGGAGCGTGGGACCCGGAGCTGGGACTCTATTCCCTGTATGCCAATGGCCTCGCCGCGCTGGACAAGAATTCCCCCGCCATTATTCCGGTGGAACAGATTGGCGCGCCCATGTTGCTGATCTGCGGGGGTGCGGACATGTTGTGGCCGTCCTGTGACATGTCGGAGCAGATTCGGGCGCGGGCAGGCGAGCGGTCTGACGTGACCATCCTGACCTATCCGGAGGCAGGCCATTTCGTAGCCGGTGTGCCCGCAGAGGAGCCTTCGGAGGCTGAAGACTCTGAATATGGCGGCACGACGGTGACCAATCATGCTTCCCAGATGGACAGCTGGCCGAAGATTCTTGGCTTCCTCGATGATGCACTCCGGGACTCTGGCGACTGATCCAGGCGTGGGGCGGGGGACCGGCCAAGGGGCGCGCCAGCCTTAAAATGCAGTTGATTAAGCGTTTCCCCGCTTTTGTTAACCTTATCTCGACCCTGATCTGAGACGGTTCCAGCATATTGGAACGCGGATTCGGAGACGTGCCTCATGGCCTTTACTGCAACATTCGGCGGTGCTGAAGAGACCAAGGCAAAGCCGAAATACAAGACCTTCAAGGTGGACCTCTGGGCGACGGATCTGAACCCGACTGAAATTGGCATCATGAAGCAGACCCAGCATGAGGCCGCGTCGGACCAGTTCACCAAGGACATGGAGATCTTCGGGCAGGTCAAGGATGGCCGCGAGCGGACAGGCATTCTCGCCTATCGCAAGGAGATGTGGAAAACCGAGGAGGGCATGAAACGCCGCCTCGTTCTGAAACTGTTTTCCGAGGGTATGCATTGGCGCGGCACGGCGGAATTGCTGATGGGGCGGTCGCTGCAGTTGAGCATTGGCGCCAAGGGCACGCCGGTGCCGTCCTATTCGGTCAATATCAGCCGCCACGACCAGATCATCCAGCTGGAGCGTTCGGCGCAGAAATGGCCGCTCTTCCCGGAGAAATTCTCCTTCTTCATCGACACTACAAAAGGCCCGCGCTTCTACCGCCTGCGCCGCAATGTCATCGGCATCGGCGCGGATTACAGCCTGTATGATGACCGGGGCCGGAAGATCGGCAAGCTCGATCACCGGATCATCAATCTCGGCGGCTCATGGATCGTGAAAGTGGATGCGGCGGAAAGCTATGCCAAGCTTGAAGCTGTGTTGCAGATGTTCTGTGCCCTGCTGAAATTCAACGGCGCCGCCCGTCGGCATGTGGCGAAAGAGGTTGAACAGCTCCATCTCGGGCGGGCCGTGCGCCAGCTCGACACGCAGGAACGCAATCTCTACCTGAACCCGCGCCGTCGGCGCTGACCTCTCAGGCCGCAGCCGCCTTCAACTCGATCCATAATTGCTCTGACTGCGCCAGCAGCTGGCCATCGCGCGTAAACAGCGCAGTGGCGGCGCCATGCTTGCGGCCATCATCGTAAAGGGACCAGCCCGCGACGATGAGGTCAGCGCCGGGGGACGGGCGCTCATGTATCTGCGCCGTGATCCGTGCCAGCACCATCGGATTGTCCTGGAAGCCAACTGCAAACGCGCCGGGGCAATCGAGCGCCGCCCACAGGATTTCCGGTCGGACAAGGCCGTCATCGCCTGCGAGACTTTCATCGGGCGTCCAGACATCGGTTACGCCGTCATAGCCGTCGGGCCTGCCCGTGAAGAGACAGAGCCCGTCTTCGGTGCGCTCAGGGCCGCAGACATAGCAGTGCGGAAAGGCATGGGTTTCCGCAGGCGGGAAGCGATCAGGGCCGGTCCGGGCCACTTCATAGTCTGGCGCTTGTGGAGGCGGGGCGAGGGGCGCGGCCGGACGCGCGGTCATGACCAATTGGTTGCCGTGACGAATCTCATATCCGTCGTCCACCTCGACCATGTCCATGGACTCGTCGAGCGGCGGCGGGGCGCGCAGCGAAACTTCCGCCGGGCCGTCGATCCGGCTTGCTGCGAGGCCAGCCGAAACACCGCCATTTGCGGAGCCGGGCGGGCCATTGAACTGGGCCGGAATGAGGATGGTGAGCGGGTTTGGCATGCATGTCTCCTGTTAGGCGGGCTTCGCCACAGGGGAGGGGGCAAGTCAATGCGACACGCCTGCCTGGGCCTATTCGATCAGGCCGAGTTCACGTTGCTTCTTCTTGCTGAGCGCGCCGCCAATCAGCCGGAAGGATTCCGTGATGTAATCCTTGAGATCGTCATCGGAGAGCGTTTCGTCCGAGAAACGCTGGATCCATTTCATGCCGCGCGAGGCGAGGTAGGGCGCGCCCTGGCAGCCGGGCTGTTCCTTCAATATATGGAAGCTGATCGGACGGACCTTGAATGTGCAGGCAGCGAGGTGGTCACCATCCGGCGTGCCCATGGCGAAGATCTTGCCGCCGATCTTCCAGACATGCGAGCCGCCCCATTGGACCACATGGGTCGTCTGGCCGAGACCGTCGCAATAGGTATTGTAGTCTTCCAGTGTCACCGCGCCAGCGCCTGCTGCGTGCCGCTGTCCCATCCGACCAGGATTTCCGCGCCGGTATCGATCACGGGGCGCTTGATGAGGGTCGGGTAGGATTTCAGGATGGCTTCCGCCTTCGGGCCGAGGGCGCCGGACTTGTCCTCGTCCGACAGGGTGCGCCACGTGGTCGAGCGGCGATTGACCAGCTTCTCTGCGCCGACCCCCTTCAGCCAGGCCGGAAGGAGCCGGTCGAGGTCAGCGTCCTCGCGGATGTCGACAAACGCGGTTTCGCGGTCGGAGGCTTCGAGGGCGTTCAGCGCCTTCTTGCAGGAATCGCAATTCTTCAAGCCGTAAATCGTTACCGGGCCAGCCGACATATGGGTCTCCTAAGATGTTTGCCCGACAGGGCTAGATTGCACCGATGGCAAACACAACCATTCCGAGGGCTACGGCCACGATGCCAAACCCTTTCAGGTGGTCATCGTCTGGCATCATCCAATGGGCGAGCGCCCAAAGCGGCTTCGGCCAGGCCACCAGCAGCAGGCCTTCGACCAGCACTCCAGCGACAAGAAGGGTTGCGAGGCCGTCGGCCACGCCCGAGAAACTGTTCTGAACCGACAAGGTTCCGCCGCCTGCGAAGATCATGGTCGCGCCACACAGGAAGCCAAGCGCAGGGCTGGCTTCGAACTCGTCGATGAGCCGTGCGATCCGGGCGGGGCCTGTCAGCAGGCCAATGCCGGACGCTATCCAGTACATGCCGAACAGCAGGAGAGCAGTGTTTGCGACCATGGCGGACTCCCTTGGAAACGCCTGTCACTATAGCACGCCGTACAGAAATGGTCAGTCGGTATCGGAGGGGCGCGTCACCCCCACAATGGGGCCCATGTCCAGCCCCGCCTCATTGCGTCCGAGGTCGGGGGCGTAGAGTTTTGACACATAGCCATCGAGGAACAGGGCGTTGGGCGTGTCCAGTTCGTCGCGGAACAGGGTGGCGAAGCTATGAAAGTTGACCGGCACATCGCTGATCGCGAAATAGAGTGTCTGTCCGTCATCGCTGACGCCGACGCCATTGCGGCGTTTCCGGCTCGGGCCGTCTTCGTTAAAGGCTGGATGCAACTCCCCCTCAATGACCAGCATCGGGCCGGATTGGGTGGCAAAGCGCGCCTCCGCTGCAAGTGCCTCGAAAGCCAGGCTTTCCGTGACATGTGGGGCGCCTTCTGCATCGATCCAGAAGACCCCATTGGGCAGCAGGCCGAAATTGCCGGGACCTTCGCGCGTGACAATGGACGCGACCTCTTCGCCGTTCTCGATATAGAGCCCGACCGGGCGGCGGTCGTCATGATACATGCCGGCATTCATCGCGAAGACGAGGTCACGGCCCTCGTCTGACACATGCGCGGCCAGCCGGTCGAACTGGCCGAAGGGGGTCCCATCCGGATGGTTCAGCCAGAGCCGTGCCTGTTCGCCCGCGTCGAAGGCGCAGACTGTATAAGGCTGGCCAAGATGCATGACCAGCGCGCAGGGAGACCGGGTCTCCGCTCGGGCGCAGGCATGAATCAGAAGGGTGCAGGCGAAGAGAGTGAGAAGAAGGCGCATGTCGCCAGATTAGCGAGTGGCCGGGCCTCGCGCCACGGGCAAGTTCAATTTGCCATGTGGGTTTCCAGCATTGCGCCGACGAGGTTGGAATAATCATCGGTCCAGGGGCGCTGGTCGTCGGCCGTGACGGGTTGCCAGCGGGCGTCTTCGGCGAGGGGCGACAGCGCGGTCTCCGACTTCGCAAACATCATGACATTGGTTGGCTGAACGCCCTGCGCGGCTTCTTCCGGCGTGGGCATGTAGAATTGGTGACGCATGACCGCCTGTTCGGCGGCGCCGATCCGGGCCAGGACCGGCACGAGGTCTATATGGCGGTTGGAAATGTGGAAGACCAGCACGCCATCATCGCTCAGCCGGGACAGGTAGAGCTGCATCGCTTCGCGGGTCAGCAAATGGACCGGAATGGAATCGGAGGAGAACGCATCGAGCAGGAGGAGGTCGAACTGTTTCGGCGCCGCGTGTCCAAGTGTGATCCGGGCGTCGCCCAGAATGATCGGCGCATCCGGTGTGCAACTGGACAGGAAGGTGAAATGGTCCGTATCCGTCGCCAGGTCCACCACGATGGGGTCGATTTCATAATAAGTGAAACTCTGGCCCGGATGGGCATGGCAGGCGACGCCGCCGGCTCCGAGGCCCACCACACCGATATGGGTCGCGCTGCCGGAGAGGCGCGTGAAGGCCTGCCCGATGGGCGTGGCGGCATTGTAGTAGGCGAGGGGTGTGGGCCGGTCGGTCTGGCTGCGGATCTGCGCGCCGTGAATCGTGTTGCCATGTTGCATGAGGGTCAGGTCCTGGTCTTCGGGAGAGTAGACTTTCACCACGCCGAAGAAGCCGCGCCGGGTGACCATGGTGTCGCTGTGGCTGGAGCGAGTCAGGGTGACGTACGCGTAGGCAAGCCCGATGGCGAGAAGTGACACCGCGGCAAATGCCAGGGTGCGCCGGTCGAGGGTCAGCTTGATGCCCTTGCCGAGAAAGCGCGGGCTGAGCAGGAGCGCCGCGCCAAGCAGGAGCGGGTATTCGTGGATGTCGTTGAAAATCTGCGGCGCAACCAGGGCGACAAAGGCGGAGCCGAGCACGCCGCCTAGTGACATGAGCAGGTAGAATTCTGTCAGCCCGCTGGCGGCAGGCCTGCGGGAGACCAGCACGCCATGCAGGCAGAGCGCAGCCATGAACAGGGCGCCGATATGTACGACAAGCCCGACAAGGACAATTTGCGAATTGAAGATCGGGACGTTCAGCATGAGGAGCGCCGCGCCGACTGCGAACAGGAGGTATTTGTCGGCGACCGCTGGTGAGAGCAGCGGTGTCTTGGCAAACACGATGATGAAAGTGGCGATATAAGCGATCAGCGGCGGGGCCCACAGGAAAGGCGCCGAGGCGATGTCGGTCGAGATGTGGGAGGTTGTTGCCAACAACAGGCCGGACGGGATGGCGGAGAGTAGCAGCCAGTATCCCTTTTCCTTCCAGCTGACGGAGTCGTGTGTTGGCGCTGGCATGGCTGCCTCTGTTGCAGGCTGGCGATGACGGGCGATGACGATCAGGCCGCAGGTTACCAGAAGCAGGGCGACAAGTCCGTATCCGCCGCTCCACAGCAGGGACTGCGCGCTGAGCGCCGAGAAAGGCTCCATCAGCAGGGGATAGGCAACCAGGCCGAACAGGGAGCCGGCATTCGATGCCGAATAGAGATGGTAGGGGTCTTCGGCGTCATGCCGGCCGGAGCGGGCGTACCAATGCTGGATCAGCGGTGCGGTCGCGGAGAGAATGGCGAAAGGCGGCGCGATCGAGACGAGGAAGGTGCCGGTTAGCCAGAGGGCCGGATGTTCCGGGTCCGGTGCACCGAACAGGCCTGAAATGGACAGCGGCAGGGCGAGGGCGGCAAGGCAGAGCAGGGCGCCATGAATGCCGACCTGCAGGGGCAGGGACTTGAGACGGCCCAGCACGTGCGCATAGGCATAGCCCCCCAGCAGGGCCCCCTGGAAACAGACAAGCGAGACGTTCCACACGGCGGGCGCGCCACCCATGAGTGGGGTCGTCATCTTGGCGTACATGGGCTGGACAAGGAAGATCAACGCAGCCGAGAAGAAGACGGTGGCGACCCAAGGCCGGGCGCCCAGCCTCTGGATCAGGGCAGGTGCGAGGCCATGTTGTTTCGCAGTTTCCGCAATCTGCATGGACACGCACCCTTATATCTCGTCTTCGGGACCAGCCTGCAGTGTGCGCGGTCGAAGTTAAACGCACGTCAGCGGTTAGGATGAATTGATTGATGGGCCGTGAGGTCTGGTTAAGCATTTGATAGCGGCCATAGGCCCTCTCTTCAACTTTTCGATATAACGAAGCTTGATTTTCGATATATCTAAAATATATAAGATTTAGATATATCGAAAGGAAACCACATGGTGTATCGCAACAGAGACATGAAACACCGCCGCGGCGCAGGCCGAGGTGACGAAGATTTTGACCAGATGTGCGGGAGACGACGCAGAATGAGGCATGGACGCGGTGAGGGGCGGGGACATGGGCATCGCGGCGGACGCCGCCGGCCCCTGAACCATGGCGATCTTCGCCTGCTGATCCTTGAACTGGTGTCAGATGAGGCGCGTCACGGTTACGATCTGATCCGCGAGATCGAGACCCGTACCGGTGGCGCCTATGTGCCGAGCCCCGGTGTGATCTATCCTGCGCTTGAAGCCTTGCTGGATCTTGGCTGGGTCGAAGCGGAAATGGATGGCCAGCGCCGCACATTCCGCCTGACACAGGAAGGACGCAAGGAGCGCGAAGCCTCTGCGGAGATCATCGAAGGGATCGAGACCCGTCTGGCAGATTTGCAGGAAAGCGAGCGGCCGGAAGACCCGCAGGATGTACGCGGGGCCATGCACCGGCTGCGCCATACCGTGCGGGATACTGTCCGGGCCGGGTCGAATGATGAAGATACGCGCAAGGCGATCTCGGACATTCTGGCCGATGCCCAGGAACGGATTGCGGCCTTGAAGGGCGAATGATCGCCTGAAATCCTGATCGAACGGAAAGGGGAGGCGATGTCTCCCCTTTTTTTTATTCAGCGGCTGTTTCCAGCGCTTCGCGGCGCTTTTCGGCGGCAGACTTCTTGACGCTCTCGGAGCGCAATTGTCCACAGGCGGCAAGGATGTCGCGGCCGCGCGGCGTACGAATCGGAGAGGCATAGCCCGCCTGATTCAGCACTTCGGCAAATTCCTCAATCGTATCCCAGTCGGAACACTCATACGGGCTGCCCGGCCACGGGTTGAATGGGATGAGGTTGATCTTTGCTGGGACGCCCCTCAGCAGGCGGACGAGGTCGCGCGCCTCGGAAAGGCTGTCATTGACGCCTTTCAGCATGACATATTCAAACGTCACCCGGCGGGAATTGCCAATGCCGGGATAGGCCCGGATCGCCGCGAAGAGTTCCTTCAAATCGTATTTGCGATTGATGGGCACAAGTTCGTTGCGCAGATCGTCGTTCGTCGCGTGCAGGGAGATGGCGAGCATGGCGTTCGTGCGCTCGCCAAGCTCTGCAATCTTGGGCGCAACACCGGCGGTGGAAACGGTGATCCGCCGGCGGCCAATCGCAATACCGTCTCCATCGCTGATCGTGTCGATTGCTTCAGCCACATTGTCGAGATTGTAGAGCGGTTCGCCCATGCCCATGAAGACGATATTGGTCAGGCGGCGATCTTCCTCGTCGCTCGGCCAGCCATCCAGTGCATCCCGTGCGGTCAGGACCTGCGCGACGATTTCCTGCGCGGTCAGGTTGCGGACCAGTTTCTGGGTACCCGTATGACAGAAGGTGCAGTTCAGGGTGCAGCCGACCTGGCTGGAAACGCACAGCGCGCCCGCCTTGCCGACGTCTGGAATATAGACGCTTTCGCCTTCAATGCCGGGGCCAAACCGAGACAACCATTTCTGGGTGCCGTCGCGAGAAACCTGGTGGTCCGTGATTTCGGGCCGGGTCAGGATGAATTTGTCGCTGAGCTGTTCGCGCAAATCCTTGGCAATGTCGGTCATACCGCCGAATTCCTGCACGCCGAAATGATGAATCCAGCGGCGTAGCTGCTTGGCGCGCATGCCGGCTTTCTTGGGTTCCAGACCGAGCGCTTCCATCTCCGCCTTCAGGGCAGGCAGGGACATGCCCGCCAGCGAACGGGGGGCAGGGGAAGCGGCGTCGGCACGCCGGGTGAGGTCGAGTTCGGTTTTCATGATGGGCGCCTATAACACGCTGAAGCCGTTCAAGGAATTGTTCGCTGCAGGCATCACATTACGGGGAGTTAATGAGTGTCGCCATTGTTTTGTCATCGAAGGAACGGAAAGACTGGCCCACGCGTTGATATGCGTGCCCAATACCGGGCTGTCCTTTCCAAAGGAGCTGATGATATGAAACGCCTTTCCTATGCGCTGCTCGCGCTTCCCTTGATTGCCCTTCCTGCCTGTGAAACCGGGCCCAGCCAACGGGTCCTGACCGGTGCAGGTGTAGGGGCCATCCTTGGCGCCGGCGCAGGTACCCTTGCGGGTGGCGACGATGGCCGCAACGCTGCAATCGGTGCAGCCGTGGGCGCAATTGCTGGCGCCGCTGCGGGTGGCTACATGGACAAGCAGGAACGCCGCCTTCGCGAGCAGACTGCGGGTACCGGCATTGGCGTTGAGCGTCAGGGCGACCAGATCGCTCTCACCATGCCGTCGAACATCACCTTCTCGGTGAACAGCGCCACGATCCAGCCGAACTTCTACAGCGCGCTGAATGATGTGAGCGCAACGCTGGTCGACTATCCATCGACGGCCGTCGACATCATTGGCCATGCCAGTTCCGATGGTCCCGATGATTACAACATGGACCTGTCCCGCCGCCGCGCCGAGTCCGTTCGCTCCTACCTGGTGAACCAGGGGGTGACACCGGTGCGTCTTGCAGCTGTTGGTATGGGTGAGACCCAGCCGATCGCGGACAATGCGACTGCCGAAGGTCGCTCAGCCAACCGCCGGGTTGAAATCATCCTGACGCCGATCACTGAAGAAAGCTACTAAGCTGTAATCGCAGACCTCATCGCTTCGATGGGGTCTGCATACCGTTTCTTCATGGCGGCGAGGAGCTGCTCGTTTGCCCTGGAGGGATGCCCGGCATTCACCGGCGGGGCCGGATCATACTCGACCGCCAGCTGGATGCCCTCGGCGGCTTTGGGACCGGAAATCTCTTTTACAATTTCAAACGCGAAGTCGATGCCGGCAGTGACCCCACCGCCTGTATAGATATTTCCGTCGCGCACGCATCGTCCCTCGCTCGGGACCGCGCCGACCAGGGGCAGCAAATGATGATAGGCCCAGTGCGTGGTCGCTTTCTTGCCCTGAAGCAGTCCCACCGCTCCCAGTATGAAGGCGCCGGTACAGACCGAGGTTACATAGGTAGCCGCCGTGCCGGCCTCTCGCACGAACGTTATCGTCTCCTCGTCACCGATGGCGTCGACCACGCCAAATCCGCCGGGCACGAGG
This sequence comes from Hyphomonas sp., assembly GCF_036964145.1. Taxonomy (GTDB): domain Bacteria; phylum Pseudomonadota; class Alphaproteobacteria; order Caulobacterales; family Hyphomonadaceae; genus Hyphomonas. The sequence goes on along the minus strand of NZ_JBALUC010000005.1, from coordinate 119,771 downwards.
ATCATGTCGAGCGGGGGCGCCTGCGCGAATGTGCCCGTCGGGACGAGGCTCAGACCGCAATCGCTCGGAACGGGATCCAGCGTCTTCGCGAAGATATGCGTCTTCGCGCCCGGCATGCGATGCAGGATCTGGAGCGGGCCGGTGAAATCGAGCTGGGTCACGTTCGGAAAGAGGACAAATCCGATATTCATGATGCACTCCGATTCCAGCTCTAGATGGTGATCCCGGTATCGATAGCAGTCGCCACACGCCGTAGCGAGTCCGGCGGCGCGACCCCGGTCGATATTTGCACGACTTTCCTGACAGCAGCACCTATACAGGCCTCCAAGACCGAGCGCGAAGAGGATCGGAACATGCAGGGCCCCGTTCCGACTCCTTACCCGCGAGGCCGCTTCGGTCAGCCAGCGCCTTATCGCGGCGTCTTCTCCGAAGGCATTCGCGGGCTGTCCTGGGTGTTCCTGAAAGCGACTGGCTGGCATGTCGCCACAGACTGGCCGGACGTTTCCAAATCCGTGATCATCGCAGCGCCTCACACCTCCAACTATGACGGGCTGGTCATGCTCGCCATTGCGGGCTGGTACCGACAAAAGCTCAGTTGGATGGGCAAGGCTTCCCTCGTGCGAGGGCCGTTTGGCGGTTTGCTCAGGCGGGCGGGCTGCGTGCCGGTTGAGAGGTCAAGGTCCAAGGATGTCGTGTCGCTGATGAAGGAAGCGTTCGATGCGACGGATACCCTGCACCTCGCGATCGCGCCCGAAGGGACGCGCAATGCCAATCCGGTCTGGAAAACAGGGTTCTGGCATATCGCGCAAACGGCCGGTGTACCCTTGTTCAGCGCCGTGCTTGATTTCGGAACCAAGGAAATGCGGCTGGAAGGCCCGATCATGCCCGGTGGTGACATCGAGACCGATATGGACGTGATTATTTCGCACTATCGTGATGCGAAAGGCCGCCATCCGGAGCGCTTCTGCTTACCAGACGATACTATTCAGCGGCAGATGGCAGAGGCCTTGTCGATAGCAGCTGCCGACCCGCTTAACGAGAAGTGATAGGCGACTTGCGTATTGCGCTGGGAAACGGCTTCCACGCGCAACTCCGAACCCTTTTTCAGAGCCGAGACAATACGGGAATCGTCGGAATCATCGGCGAAGGCTTCGCGGCCAATCCCGAACATGGCCCAGGACGACCGGCCGATGCTGGCTTTCGGCGCAAGGTCCTCGCGCAGATCAAAGCCAACTTTCAGGCTGGGCTGATTGCGTGCCCGGCCCGATTTCCAATTGGTCACATAGAACCAGACATCGCCATGATCGGCGGCGCGGGGGGCCTTATCGGTCGCCTGCGTAGCCGCGTAGCAGATGGTTTCGCCATTGGCGGTGTCGGTGAAGACCGACCAATCCTTGTAGCGGCCGATGGCTGTCGGGCTGGCTGAGGCGGTGGGTATGGCAAGGGCCGTCACGATCGCCAGCATGGTCAGTGTTTTCCGGCTGAGTCTCAGTGTGTGCATCTTCTATACATTTCCCATTTGCGCGGAGCTTTCCCGGTATCATAGAGACAACAGGGTTAAGGCTAAACTACGGCATGTCAGCTCTTCTGGCTGATCACACTTGCTTGTTCGGTCCGATGGTTGCGTTCCATGCGGCGCGCCCCGATAGTGAAGGTTGGCGCAACATGCGAGTTCTTGTGTGAACGACACTGTAACACCGACCATTTCGCCAGGCATGAGGGCGCATCATGCAGATTGCATGGCACAGATCGCTGCGAAAAAGTGTCGGGACTCCTTTGCGGTAGTGTTCGATTTCTACGCCCCGCGCGTGAAGAGTTACATGCTGCGGCTGGGAGCGAACGAGATCGAAGCGGAGGATCTCGCCCAAGACGTCATGGTGACTGTCTGGCGCAAGGCCGGCATGTATGATCGCAAGCAGGCTTCGGTCTCGACCTGGATTTTTCGCGTGGCACGCAACCGGCGCATCGACAAATTCCGCCAGACAACCCGGCCGGATCTGGACGCGGACGAGCCCATGCTGCGCCCACCGGACATCGAACAGCCTGAAGCCGCCTTTCATCGCGTCCAGATCGAGGAGACGGTGCGGGCCGAATTGGTGAAACTGCCCCCGGAACAGCTCGAATTGTTGCAGGCCGCTTTCTATGAGGGCTTGTCGCATTCCGAGATCGCCACGAAATTCAATCTGCCGCTCGGCACCGTGAAGTCGCGCATCCGGTTAGCCTTTGGCCGGCTCCGCGGACGCTTGGACCCGGCCGACGGGGCGCCAGACCATATTGAACGGGACATGACCTGATGCAGAACCCATCCACGTCATCCTTCAGCGAACTCTATTCAGCCTATGCGGCGGGCCGGCTCGATCCGGCCTTTGCCCTGCTGCTGGAGACACAGAGCATGTTGCGCCCGGATGTGCGCGGCGCGCTGGCCGTCAGTGAAGCGATTTCGGGCAGCCTGCTGGAATCGGCTGAGCCGGTTCAGATGTCAGCCGGGGCAGGGGCCCGCGCGCTGGACCTGATCGATGCGCTCGAGGCTGAGGAGACTCCCGCCACGCGCGCCCCCATGCACGACGATGAGCTTGCGGACCTGCCCGCCCCTCTGCGCGACCCGGTTCTGGATGCGTTAGGCGCGAAGGGATGGCAGGGCACCGCGCCGGGCATTCGCCGGATGAAGCTCGATGTGGGCAGCGACCTTGAGGTTGAACTCTACCGCATACAGCCGGGTGCCAGAGTGCCGCGCCACACGCATGGCGGCAAGGAATTCACGCTGGTGGTTTCAGGCGGGTTCTCGGATGAGACCGGCAGCTTCGGACCCGGTGACCTGGCCGTGAAGGGTCCGGAGGATACACATCAGCCGGTTGGGGATGCGGGCGAAGTCTGTTTCGCATTGGCCGTGCGGGATGCGGGGCTGCGGTTCCCTGGCGTGATGGGGCTGATCCAGCGTGTGCTGGGCCAATAACTATTTTCGGTCCCGGCCCGGAACATATGTATCGGTCAGGCCATCCCCGCCCGTACCGCCGGGCATGATGGGGCGCGGGGCATAGCCGCCCATGGACAGGTGCCGGTCATACATGACGAGCGCGCCAGCAAGGCTGACATTGATGCAGAATTTCGTCGGAATCTTCACGACATGATCGCAGCGCGCGAGGATATCCGGCGAGAGGTCGCCTTTTTCCGGGCCGAGAATATAGGCTGCCTGCGGAGGATGTCGGAAGGTCGGCAGCATGACGGCATCGTCGGTCAGTTCGATGCCGACCATCTGGCAGCCGCGCGGCAGCTGCATCTCGTCCACATTGTCCCATTGATAGTAGGGGACCTGTCCCGCCGTCTTTGATGTGTCGGCCTGATAGGCGGCCCGCAAACGATGTTCGGCGTTGATGGAGAATACAAAGCTGGCCCCGAACGCATTGGCGGTACGCATCAGCGCCCCCAGGTTCATGGGCTTCGAAATACGTTCAGAGCCGATGGCGAAATAGCCGCGCATATCAGAAGGCCTCCAGTCCGAACCTCAGGATCGCGAGCAGGCCGATCATCACGGGCAGCGTATAGACCGACACGCGCCGCGCGAGGCGCAGGTGTCCGAGCTGGCTCGGATAGGTTTCGTTGAGGTGAGTTGCGATTTCCGTGTGCGAGACGCGGCGGCCTGCATCCGCAACGCCTTGGCAGTATTCGGTATCGGAGGGCAGACCGCCGAACTTTTCTGTCAGGGCGCGGCGCAATGCGACCGAAATCATCCAGCGCATTTGCAGCGCCAGTAGCAGGATGAAAACGGTCAGACCCAGGAGGATGAAAAGGATAATATCCATCAGCCAAATGTTCCTACTTCGAATCTGCCGTTGGAATCTGCCATGGCCCGTTTCAGGCCGGACGAATTCCAGAGGGCGGAGATGTCGCCATTGGCGGACACCGCGATCATGCCGCCCTGGCCCCCCAGCATGCGGACATCATCCAGTGCGCCCTGGACAGCAGCTTCCAGCTGGGCGCCGCCATAGCGGATGCGGGCAGACACATCTGCCGCCGCAGCGGCGCGGATGAAGTATTCTCCCAGTCCCGTGCAGGAGACGGCGCAGCGCTCGTCTGCCCATGTGCCAGCGCCGACGAGGGGGGTGTCGCCGAGACGGCCCGGAGTCTTGCCGCGAATGCCCGCGGTTGAGGTGGCTGCGGACAGGTCACCATAAATATCGAGCGCGACCGCGCCGACCGTTCCGGTCGATGTGATCATGTCCTGACTCGTCATCTCTTCGACTGGGTCATAATACGCTTCCGGGTCTTCGATGATTTCCAGACCGGAATTGGCGAGCAGCTTCCGCGCACCATCGGCGATCAGCAGGACATTGGGCGTCTGTTCCATGACCGCGCGCGCGCAGGAGACCGGATTGCGGTATCCCTGCAAGGCCCCTACGGCGCCGGCCGTGCGGTTGCGGCCATCCATGATGGCGGCGTCCAGCTCATAGGCGCCATCAAGGTTTGGCGCAGCGCCCTTGCCAGCAAGGTAAAGGCCGGATTCTTCGAGCCCCTGGACCATGATTTCGACCACGTCGAGCGCAGCTTCCCCATCCTGCAGGCGGTTGGCACCATTCTTCAGCAGGGTCGCCAAATGGGCTTCCTGCAGGGAATAGTCGTGTCCGGGGATTGGCCCGGCGCCGCCATGCAGGGCCAGGGCCCATTTCTTTGCCATTTGAGTGCTACCTCTCCGCTACGTCAGGCTTGGACTTTTATCGGCCACACCGCTACCGTCTGCGAGCAGAAACAACAAGACGGGAAGGAAGTTGCAGGCATGAAAGCAGTGCTCTCCAAGGAAGTAGGCGGACCGGACACATTGGTGCTGGAAGAGGCGCCCATGCCGGAATGCGGCAAGGGTCAGGTCCTGATCGAAGTTAAGGCGTGCGGGGTGAATTTCCCGGATTCCCTGATCATCCAGGACATGTACCAGTTCAAGCCACCGCGCCCATTCTCCCCCGGTGGTGAGATCGCCGGTTTCGTCAAGGAAGTCGGCGAAGGCGTTTCGCATGTGAAGGCAGGTGACCGCGTGCTGGCGTCGATTGGCAATGGCGGCATGGCGGAATATGCCGTCGCGGCACAGCACGCCGTGATGCCCATTCCGGAAGGGATGCCGTTCGAAGAGGCGGCAGCCTTCATGATGACGTATGGCACCAGCTATTACGCGCTCAAGGATCGCGCTGACCCGAAACCGGGCGAAAAATTGCTCGTCCTCGGCGCCGCGGGCGGTGTTGGCATTGCGGCCGTCGAGCTTGGCAAGGCGATGGGCCTGGAAGTGATCGCAGCCTGCTCCACCCAGGAAAAGGTGGATTTCTGTCTCTCGAAAGGCGCCGACAAGGGCCTCGTCTATGCGCGTGAACTGGATCGGGACGGCCAGAAAGCCTTTTCAAACGACATCAAGGAAGTCTCAGGTGGCGGTGTCGACATCATCTATGATGGCGTGGGCGGCAATTACGCCGAACCGGCCGTGCGGGCGATGAACTGGGAAGGCCGTTTCCTCGTGATTGGATTCCCGGCCGGCATTCCGAAACTGCCGCTGAACCTCACTCTGCTGAAAAGCTGCGACATCCGGGGCGTGTTCTGGGGCGCGGCGGTTGCGCGGGATCCGAAAGCGCACCAGCAGAATGTGGCGGAACTGTTCAAGCTGTACGGCGAAGGCAAGATCCGGCCACACGTCTCAAACACCTATCCGCTCGAGAAATCAGCCGATGCGATTCAGGAGCTGATGGACCGGAAAGCGCAGGGCAAGGTTGTCGTCGTGATCTAGTCCCATTCCGGGACAACTGCTGATACACTGCTATCCCGGCGGGAAATTCCTGTGAGTTCTCTGTAATGCTGAGGCATGGCAGACAATCTTGCACAGACATTTCCCGCCGCTTCTTCTGAGCGACGCGGGGCAGCGCGGCGGCGTACCCTCCGCCGTGCCCGCGTGGTCGTTAACAATTCCTACAGTACGTTTGACGCCCTTGTCCGCGATGTATCGGAAGGCGGGGCGCAATTGAAACTGCCCACGGTATGGGCCGTCCCCACCGAATTCGACTTGCAGATTGTCACGCCTCTGGGCACGGTGGAGACGATCGTCCCGTGCCAGAAGAAATGGCAAAGCGGCGATCATCTTGGCGCCCAGTATGTCGCGCCCTGATCGCTTCTGTCTTCGTTTCTCGTAAGTGCGCCGCCGGATCGCTCCGGCGCGTTTCAACACACTCGGCCGACTGTCGTGCCAATTGCAGTCGGCCGCTGAACCGAACCAATTCTCACGCATAAATCCCGCATGACTGAAGACACTTCCAAAGATACCGACGAACAACCCTCACAGGATCGCGCGACCCAGCGCCTGCGCACATTGCGGCGGGGGCGAATTGTCATGAACCGTCGTCACAGTTCAGTTGATGTGGTGGTGCGTGACCTGTCCGCGACCGGGGCCAAGCTGAAGCTCCAGGAAATCTGGATGGTGCCGACAGAGTTCGACCTGCAGCTGCTGTCGCCGAGCGGAGCCGTGGAGCTGGTCGTGCCGTGTCAGAGGCGGTGGCAGACCGGCATTCTGGTGGGCGCGCAATTTGTTCGGCCGGCCGGATCCTGAATAGCTGAACTGACCAAGAAAAAACCCGCCGGAGCGATCCGGCGGGTTTTTCTTTTAGGTGTGGTCAGCCGCCTTAAGCTGACTTCTGGTCGCCATCGACTTCCTCGAAGTCGGCATCGACCACATCGTCGCCGTCGGCTGCCGCATCGGCGGCTGCGTCCGCAGTAGCCGCTTCATCCTGCTGGCTGGCATAGATTGCCTCGCCGAGCTTCATGGCAGCCGTCATCAGGGCCTGATGCTTGGCCTGGATGTCAGCGATGTTGTCGCCTTCACGGGCCTCTTTCAGTTCGTCAGAGGCTGTCTTGATCTCGGCTTTCACCTCGTCAGACACCTTGTCGCCATGCTCTTCGACCTGTTTCTCGGTCTGGTGCACCAGCGCTTCGGCCTGGTTCTTGGCTTCCACGAGTTCGCGGCGGGCCTTGTCGGCGCCGGCATTGGCTTCGGCGTCGGCCATCATGTTCTTGATGTCGTCGTCCGTCAGGCCGCCATCTGCCTGGATGGTGATTTGCTGTTCCTTGCCGGTGGCCTTGTCCTTGGCGGACACGGACACGATGCCGTTGGCGTCGATGTCGAAAGTCACTTCGATCTGCGGAACACCGCGGGGTGCCGGCGGGATGCCTTCGAGATTGAACTGGCCGAGCATCTTGTTGTCGACGGCCATTTCGCGCTCACCCTGGAAGACCTTGATCGTCACGGCTGGCTGGTTGTCGTCAGCCGTCGAGAAGACCTGGGACTTCTTGGTCGGGATCGTCGTGTTGCGGTCGATCAGGCGCGTGAACACGCCGCCGAGGGTTTCGATGCCCAGCGACAGCGGGGTCACGTCGAGCAGGACCACATCTTTCACGTCGCCTTGCAGCACGCCGCCCTGAATGGCCGCGCCGATAGCCACGACTTCATCCGGGTTCACGCCCTTGTGCGGCTCGCGGTCGAAGAATTTCTTCACCGCTTCCTGAACAGCCGGCATACGGGTCATGCCGCCAACGAGCACAACTTCGTCGATGTCGGCAGGAGATTTGCCAGCATCTGCGAGCGCCTTCTTGCACGGCTCGATGGTGCGCTTGACCAGGTCTTCGACAAGGCTTTCGAACTTGGCGCGCGTCAGCTTGATGTTGAGGTGTTTCGGACCCGTCGCATCGGCCGTGATGAAGGGAAGATTCACTTCATACTGGCTGGCAGAGGAGAGTTCCTTCTTGGCCTTCTCGGCTTCTTCCTTGAGGCGCTGGAGGGCAAGCTTGTCGGATTTCAGGTCGATGCCCTGATCCTTCTTGAACTCTTCTGCGAGGAAGTCGACGATCCGGAGGTCGAAGTCTTCACCGCCGAGGAAGGTGTCACCATTGGTGGACAGCACTTCGAAAACACCATCACCGATTTCCAGCAGGGAGACGTCGAACGTCCCACCGCCAAGGTCGTAGACGGCAATTGTCTTTGACTGTTCGTCCTTGTCGAGGCCGTAAGCGAGCGCTGCGGCTGTTGGCTCGTTGATGATCCGCAGGACTTCAAGGCCTGCGATCTTGCCGGCGTCTTTGGTTGCCTGACGTTGCGCATCGTTGAAGTAGGCCGGAACGGTGATGACCGCCTGGGTCACTTCGCTGCCGAGATAGGCTTCCGCCGTTTCCTTCATCTTGGTCAGGATGAAGGCAGATACTTCCTGCGGGGCATAATCCTTGTCACGGCCTTTCACCCAGGCGTCGCCTGCAGGGCCTTTGACGATTTCGAACGGAGAAATCTCCTTGTCCTTCTGCGCGGTCGGATCGTCGAACTGACGGCCGATCAGGCGCTTGATGGCATAGAAGGTGAAATCCGGGTTGGTGACAGCCTGGCGCCGGGCCGGCATGCCGATCAGGCGTTCGCCGCCTTCGGTAAAGGCGACAACGGACGGGGTCGTGCGCTGGCCTTCTGCGTTTTCAATGACCTTTGCCTGTCCGCCTTCCATGACGGCGACACAGGAGTTGGTGGTTCCAAGGTCAATACCAATGATTTTGCTCATGTTGCATCTCTCTTTTTATCAAGCCGCCACGGGCCATGTTCTGTTGCGGTCTGCTCAGCAGCCCCGGACAGCCAGTGGCTCTTTCCAAGGGTTCAAATGAGGCGGCGGTAACGGGTTTCATCCGTGCGCCGGTTCGACTTGCGATATGGGAAGGGTTTAGCGTGTCTCAAGGGGGTAGCAATACGTAGCTGTACAGGATTTTGGTGCTTAGCTGCGATAGATCGGCCCTATGGCAGCTTCCATGTCTATTTATTTGATAATGGTTCTCACTCGCACTACATCAATCGGTGTGAAAGGAAATTCCATGCCGCGCCAACTTATCAAGACAATGACCTATAGCCTGATGCATCTGACGGTTGCCATTGCCGTGGCGTTTGCCCTGACGCGCAACTGGCATGCTGCCCTCGCCATCGGCCTGATCGAGCCTGCGGTGCAGACAATTGCCTACACCTTCCATGAGCGGCTGTGGGCCCGCCTGCCGGGTCGCAGACGCAACGCGCTTGAACCTATGGGCTGAGGGGCCTCGGAAAGGCTGGACGTTCCTGTCTCCCATTGGGCATAGTGCCCAAAAGCAAAGAGGGGACGACAGATGTTACGCAGATTTCTTCCGATAACAGCCATCCTGCTTGCGGCGGGCTGCGTGCAAGCACCGGCCGAGCCCGAAGCGGCTGCTCTGTCGATCCCCAATATTGAGCAAGCCTGGAGTGCCGAGGGCTTTGAAAGTCCCGAAGGCGTGGCTGCTGCCCCGGATGGCGGATATTTCATCTCCAATGTGGTCGGGGAGGGGAGCGTAAAGGATGGAGATGGCTATATCGCGCACCTCTCGCATGACGGCGTCATCACCAAGCGCTACTGGGCCGCGAAGCTGGATGCCCCGAAAGGCATGGCTGTGCTGGATGGCGCGCTATACGCGACTGATATCGATAATGTGGTCATGTTCGGGGTCGCCGACGGCAAGCGTCTCGGAAAAGTACGCATCGAGGGCGCCAAATTCCTGAATGATGCCACGCCCTGGGATGGCGCGATCTATGTTTCGGATTCCGGCGACGCCGCGATCTACCGGATTTCAGACGGCGCGGCTGAGCTCTGGCTGCAGGACGAGCGGCTCGCAGGCGTGAACGGCCTTCTGGGCGAGGGTGACCGGATGCTTGTTTCTACCATGACCACCGGCAGTCTGTTCAGCGTGACCGCGGAAGGCGAATTGACCGAAATTGCGTCCGGCATGAAGAATGCCGACGGGATCGGACTCGTCCCCGGCGGCGGCTACCTGGTTTCTTCGTGGCCCGGCCAGATCCATTATGTCGGTAAGGACGGCGTCGTCACGACATTGGTCGATGGTGAGGTCATGCAGAATGACCTCACCGTGATCGGCGATACAGTGATCGTACCCAATTGGGGGCAGAATACAGTGACTGTCTGGAAAGTCAGTCGTTGATCAGTTCGCCGCGCCGGCGCTAACGGCCACCATGGCGGCGCGCAGGGTGCGTTCGCCGATCTTCCAGCCGGGCTGGAAGCAGGACGCTATGGTGCCGTTTGGCTGGTCAGACGGAATGTTTGCAACGGCCTGATGCAAATTCGGATCGAATGTGTCGCCGGGCAGGGCGGCAATCACCGTGACGCCATGACGGGCGAGGGCTGTGTGAAGCTCCTTTTCCGTCATCTCGATGCCTTCGAACAGGTTCCGGCCCGCCTCTGACAGGGCGGCGCGGTCGTCATCCGTCAAGGCTGCGAGGGCGCGGGAAAGGTTGTCCGACACGCTGAGCAGGTCGCCGGCAAATTTTTCGATAGCGTAGATGCGGGCATCCGCAACCTGACGCTCGGCGCGCTTGCGCGTGTTGTCTAGGTCAGCCAGCGTGCGCAACAATTGCTCGCGCAGCTCTTCTTTCTCGATTTCAAGTCGCTGCACAGGATCAATGTCCGCCGTCGTTTCAGGTTCATCCGCCTGTTTGGGCGCAGACTTCAGGATATCGTCCGCAGCCGCTTTCAGGTCTGCCTTGGAGGCATTGGAATCGATTTCAGCGGTTTCGCCGGGTTTGGTTTCGTCGCTCATCCATTTGTTTCCTTCTTGCGGCGTGTGGACAGGAGCTGCCCGACCACTTTCGCCGTATAATCCACCATGGGTATCACGCGGGCATAATTCAGCCTGGTGGGGCCAATCACGCCAAGTGCGCCGATAACCTGTTTTCCGCCTCCCATATAGGGAGCTACAATCACACTTGAACCCGATAGCGGGAAAAGCTGGTTCTCCGCCCCGATGAAAAGGCGAACCCCATCGGCTTCGCGGGTCGTATCGAGGATATCAAGCAGGCTTTGCTGGCGTTCAAGTTCGTTGAACAGCTGGCGCACCCGGTCAAGGTCTTCCGCGGCCTGTGCATCTTCGAGCAAATTCGCGCGGCCCCGCACGATCAGGGAGCGTCCCCGTCCGGGCGCATCACCGCTCCATTGCGCGAGCCCCTGTTCGACAAGGGAAGAGGCGGCCTGGTCCAGCGCGGCGCGATGAGAGCGCAATTCCAGACGGATATCGCTGGCGACTTCCGACAGGGTCCGGCCGCGCACGCGAGTCGAGAGATAATTGCCGGCCTCGATCAGTGTGGTGGCTGGCAGGCCCTCGGGCACTTCGACGATGCGGTTCTCGACATCTCCATCCTCGGTGACAATCACGCACAGCGCTTCGCGTCCGCCGAGCGGCACGAATTCGGCGTGCCTTACCACCGCGTCGCGGGTCGGGGACGAGACGAGGCCCGCGCCCCCGGTCAGGCCGGAGAGGATGTTCGAGGCTTCGCCCATGACGGCTTCGATGTCGGTGCCTGCGGATTTCAGCCGGTCGTCGATTTCCATCCGGTCGTCGCGGCTCGGCTCGCCGATTTCGAGGAAGCCGTCCACGAACAGGCGCAGGCCGGTATGGGTGGGGGCGCGTCCGGCAGAGATGTGGGGCGATTCCAGCAGGCCGAGTTCGGTCAGATCTGCCATCACATTGCGGATGGACGCAGGGGACAGGGCAATACCGCTTTTCGACAGCGTGCGGGAGCCGACCGGTTCGCCCGTGGTCAGGTAGCCTTCGACAATCTCCCGGAAAATGTCGCGCGAGCGCTGGTCGAGGCGCTGCAACAGGGAGTGCGTGTCGAGTGGCTGGATCATCCCTTATTGATTAGGCGCGCGTCGCCCCGCGTTCAACAGGTTTCACATCCCATACTGAGTGCCGATCAGGAGAGGCCTTCGATCTGGCCGCTGCTGTTCAGGTGCATGCCTTCGGCGGCGGGCTGGCGCGGCAGGCCCGGCATGGTGACAATGTCGCCGCAAATACCCACCACAAAGCCGGCACCCGCCGACAGGCGCACATCGCGCAGATGGAGCACATGATCCTCTGGAGCGCCGACCAGTTTTGCATCGCTTGAGAAACTGTAGGGCGTTTTCGCCATGCAGACCGGGAACTGACCAAAGCCTGCCTTTTCCCAGCGTTCGAGCTGGTTGCGGACTCTGGGAGCTGCTTCGACATGACTTGCGCGGTAGATGCGGCGGGCGACCGTCTCGATCTTTTCGAACAGGGGCATGTCCGACGGATAGAGAGGCTCGAAGCTGGAGGGCGTGTCGTTCGCGAGGCGGGTAACCGTGCGGGCAAGTTCCTCGGCGCCGTGGCCGCCCTCGGCCCAGTGCGTGCAGATGGACACGGGCACGTCCTGCTGGGCGCAATAGGCTTCGATGGCTGCAATCTCTCCGGAGGTGTCGGAGGTGAACCGATTGATGGCGACCACGACCGGAACATTGAACTGTTTCACATTCTCGATGTGGCGGCCGAGATTGGCGAGGCCTCTTTCCAGCGAGTCATAGCTGACCGTTCCGGCGTCTTCCTTGGACACGCCGCCATGCATCTTGAGCGCGCGGACGGTGGCGACGAGCACGGCTGCGCTGGGCGCGAGGCCTGCCTGCCGGCATTTGATGTTGAAGAATTTCTCGGCGCCAAGATCCGCGCCGAAGCCGGCTTCGGTGACGACGAAATCCGCCATCTTGAGCGCGGCCTGTGTCGCGATGACCGAGCTGCAGCCATGCGCAATATTGGCGAACGGGCCGCCATGGATCAGCGCGGGGTTGCCTTCCAGGGTCTGGACGAGGTTTGGCAGCATGGCGTCTTTCAGCAAGGCCATCATGGCGCCGACGGCGTTCATTTCCTTGGCTGTGACCGCCACGCGCCCGCGGCGATAGCCGATGACCATGCGTTCCAGCCGGTCCTGAAGGTCGTGGGCATCTTTGGCGAGGCAGAGGATGGCCATGATCTCCGAGGCAACAGTGATGTCAAACCCCGTTTCCATCGGCGTGCCATTCGGGCTGCCGCCCAGGCCGGTGACGACATTGCGGAGGTTGCGGTCATTCATGTCCATGACGCGCCGCCAGCTGATCCGTGTGGGATCGATGCCGCTTTCCCCGCCCCAGTGAACATGATTGTCGATCATGGCCGCCAGCAAATTGTGGGCGGATGTAATGGCGTGGAAGTCGCCGGTGAAATGGAGGTTGATGTCCTCCATCGGCACCACTTGTGCCTGTCCGCCGCCTGTCGCGCCGCCTTTCATCCCGAAGCAGGGGCCCAAGGAAGGCTCGCGCAGGCAGAGCAGGGTCCGTTCACCAATCCGGTTCATTGCATCAGTCAGGCCGATGCTGGTGGTGGTCTTGCCTTCGCCGGCGGGCGTGGGATTGACGGCAGTGACCAGGATCAGCTTGCCATCGGGCTTTGACTTGATCGCGGCGAGATGATCGCCGGCGATCTTCGCCTTGTCGTGCCCATAGGGGATAAGGTTGGCCACATCGATTTCGAGCGCCTCGGCCAGTTCGTGGATGGGCCGCTTCTTCGCGTTCCGGGCAATCTCGATATCTGTCGGCATGTTTCCCCACCAGTAGTGAACCTCTTTCCCGGTGTAGACAGGCGCGCCAAAACCCGCAATCAGGCAGGGCAGCAAAGAGGATTTCAAGATGAGCACGCTTATCCGTCCGTCCGGACGCGCTTTTGACCAGCTCCGCGAGGTGACGCTGGAGACCAATGTGACCCGCTATGCCGAGGGATCATGTCTCGCCAAATTCGGCAATACGCATGTCCTGTGCACGGCCAGCTGGGAAAAGAGTGTGCCGCCCTGGCTGAAAGGGCAGGGCAAGGGCTGGGTTACGGCGGAATACGGCATGCTGCCCCGCGCGACGCATACACGTGGTCGCCGGGAAGCCGCCTCCGGCAAACAATCCGGCCGCACGCAGGAAATCCAGCGCCTGATTGGGCGTTCCCTGCGGTCGGTTTGTGACCTCAAGGCGCTCGGCGAAAACCAGATCACGATCGATTGTGACGTGTTGCAGGCCGATGGCGGCACGCGGACAGCCTCAATCACCGGCGGTTTTGTGGCCCTGGCGATGGCGTGTCGCTATCTGCGCGCTGAAGGCGTCATCTCGGCGAACCCGATCGCCAAGCAGGCGGCGGCCATTTCGGTCGGCATCTATCAGGACAATCCGGTCCTGGATGTGGACTATCCGGAAGACTCACGCGGCGAAGCCGACATGAATGTCGTCATGAGTTCCGATGGCGGGTTCATCGAGGTCCAGGGCACTGGCGAAGAGCGCCCAATGACGCGCGTGGAACTGGATGAAATGCTGCGCCTTGCCGAAAAGGGCTGCATGGAATTGTTCGAGGCCCAGCGGGCCGCGCTGGGCTAGGTGCCCAGTTCGAACATGCCGAGCTGGAAGCTGCGGGCAATCCGGTTGGCGCGTTCCATGAAATAGTCGACCGTTTCGGCATTGCTGGTCAGGTCTTCCAGGGTCAGCCTGAACAGAGCGAGCCAGATATTGAAATGGGCGGGCGTGATGCCCGTCAATTTCATATGTGCCGGGAAGGGCTTTCCGGAATACCGCCCGGTATTCATCGCGACGGACGACCAGAAATCCTTCATCGTGGCGAGATGCGGGCCCCAATGGTCCCCGATCTCGCCCTCGAAGACGGGGCCGAGCAGCGGATGGGGTCGCACGCGCGTATAGAAAGCATCGACAAGGTCCGAGATGAACGCCTCGTCGATGCCAAGACGGGCGGCATTTTCCTGAATCTCGCGGCGGCGATCTTCTGCGGATCGAATACGAAGGGTCATGCCTTGCCAGATGGCCGCCTGATCGGGCGGCGTCCATACGTGAAATCCGAAAGGCTGCGATTTGGACCGGAACGGCCTAGTCGCCGGAAGCCGGCTTCCCGTTCTGCCAGGTCACGTCGCGGTCAAACAGGGGCACGGTCGACAGGCTCATCTTGGCCGAGCCGTCCACGATCTTGCGGCTGTAGGAAACGTACATCAGGCTGTCGGAGTCCGCATCATAGATGCGGCGCACGGCGAGCTGCTTGAAAACGAGGCTTTGATTCTGGTCGAACACTTCCTCGCCCGATTTGTCGAGATCAATCCGGCCGATGCGGATCGGGCCAGACTGCAGGCAGGAGATTGAGGAATTGGAGGGGTTTTCGAACCAGTTGCCCTTGCCGATCCGGTCCCAGACGCCGCGATCGAAATAGGAGAGATGACAGACGACGCCTTCAATCTTCGGATCCTCCAATTGCTTTATCTTGATCTCATTGCCGAGCCAGTCATTCTTGAATTCGCCGACTTCCTTGTCCCCACCGCAGGCTGTGAGGGGAAGAATCAGGGCGAGCATCGCGCAGGCAATTTTGTGGGTCATGCAGCAGTTACGCCGGGCTCTCGCCCGCGTTCCCCGTCTGGTTCAGTAAGGATTGCGTGTGCTGGATAGCATGTCGCCGAGCGCCCGCACAGTCGCCGCGCCAATCTGCAGGGGCGTCGGCCTGCGGCGATGCGCGTGGCGGACGAGATGGCCGCAATTGGAGCCGAACAGATCGTAATCACGGCCAAGCTGGCGGCGAGCGCGGCCCTCCACGAGATGGCCGTCGAGCGAGCTATAGCGGCGATGCAGGCGAATGGTGCGGCCCGTGGCGAAGTCTTCCGGGCGCTGTTCGATCACGCCATCATGCAGGCGGGAATTACTGATGATGGTTCCGCGGGACGTTACCACGCCATAATGCGACAGGACCGCGCCAAACCTGACTGAGACCACATCGCCCGGATTGAAGGGCAGGGCGCGCCGGCGGTCCATCTACTCGGCCGCGACCTGTTCATGGTCGGCTGAATCTTCGTCATCGAAGGTGAGCAGGTCACCCGGCTGACACTCCAGCTCGCGGCAGAGCGCTTCAAGCGTCGAGAACCGAACGGCCTTTGCCTTGCCGGTTTTCAGGATTGAGAGATTGGCGAGCGTTACGCCGACGCGTTCCGACAGCTCTGTCAGGGACATGCGGCGGTCAAGAAGCACTCGGTCGAGGGTCACGCGTATGGACATATCCTGTGCTCCTATATGGTCATTTTTTCTTCGTCGCGAAGGCGTGTGCCCTCCCGGAAGACTTGGGACAGGATGAAGAGCGCCGCAACCGATGCCCATGCGATAAGGTCGAAGGAGAGTTGTATCTTGGCCCCTTCGACGGACAGTCCAATTACCAGCGCGATCGCGTAGCGCATCAATTGCGTCACCGCAATCGCGATGGCGATTCGCGTCAATCGGACGGCATTATCCGGTACGAAAGGGTCGCCAGCCGTGAGCGTTGCCAGGATCTTGCGCAGTTCAAGGCAGACGAAAATGACGGCTGCGACGACCACGATGGCGCCCAGCAGGCCAGCGCTGAGCTCCTGAAGGGTGATATCATGGTCGTCGATCTTGACGGCGCCGATGCTGATCGGATTGCCGGACAGCATGGAAATTAATTCCACCCCGCCTGCGAGGATAACGATTGCGCCGATGAGGGCAGTCATCCACATGACAATCGTCACCAGCACGGTCATGATGGCGGCCATGGAATTTCCCGCGTTTGTACTCATGCGTCTCTATCTACCTTCCGGCCTTGTTGACTTGGACCCCGTTAACTTTATCGCTAAAGACGCAGGGCTTACCGAATAACGATATATACATTACTGACAAAAGCAAGAATAGGGCCATTACAGAATGGGTGAAATTAGCATGATTCGAAGGCTCTCGCCCGGGCGGCTGGTCGCAGCGACCCATAATCAGGGCAAGGTGTCGGAACTGAAGGATCTGTTCGAGCCGCTCGGCTTTGATGTTGTCTCGGCCATTGAACTGGATCTGCCCGAACCGGAAGAGACTGAAGCCACCTTTGCCGGCAATGCCATTCTCAAGGCGCGCGCGGCGGCCGAGGCCACCGGCGCCCCGGCCTTATCGGACGATTCTGGCCTGTCTGTTACAGCTTTGGGCGGCGCGCCCGGCATCTACTCCGCCCGATGGGCGGGACAGCCGCGCGATTTCAGCCGCGCCATGGAGAAGGTCCAGCGTGAGCTGGATGACATTGGCACCGCCGACCGGTCAGCCAAATTCGTCTGCGCGCTGGCCGTGGTCTGGCCGGATGGTCATGCCGAAGTCTTCGAGGGGGAAGTGCATGGTGAACTGACCTGGCCGCCGCGTGGCGACAAGGGGTTCGGCTATGATCCGGTTTTTATTGCAGATGGCGAATCCATCACATTCGGAGAGATGGAGCCGCAGCGGAAGCACGCCATGAGCCACCGCGCGAATGCTGTCGCCAAGCTGAAAGCCGCGCTGCTTTCATGAGTCAGGCGCCCAACCCTTTCGGTCCGGAATATGGATTTGGCATCTACGTCCACTGGCCGTACTGTACGAAGATCTGCCCTTACTGCGACTTCAATGTGTATGCCGCCAAGGATCGGGACAATTCCCCTCTGCTCAGCGCCATCCGGAAGGATCTCGAGATCCACCGCCCGCGCATGCCGGAGCATGGCAAGGCCGACAGTCTCTATCTGGGGGGCGGGACGCCATCCCTGCTGGCACCAGACGACATTGCGGGCCTTGTGACCGCCGCAGAGAACAGCTTTGGCCTGAAGCCGGACGCCGAGATCACCCTCGAAGCCAATCCGAACGACATCCTGCGGATGGATCTGGAAGGGCTGAAGGCGGCTGGTGTCAACCGCTTGTCCATCGGTGTGCAGTCTCTTCGGGACCACGCCCTGGCCTTCCTTGGCCGCGACCATGACAGCGAAATCGCACGCATGGCCATGACGCGCGCGATGAAAGTGTTCCGGAACAGTTCAATCGACCTGATCTATGCCCGCCCCGGCCAGTCACATGATGAGTGGCAGGCCGAGTTGGAAGAAATTCTGGATTTTGGCGCGCCGCATATATCCTTGTACGAATTGACCATTGAGGAACGGACCGCGTTCGGCAAGGCGGCGGCCCGGGGCCAGATGACGCCGATGGAAGATGACGACCAGGCCGATTTGTATGAGCTGACGCAGGATGTGCTGTCGTCTGCCGGCCTGCCCGCTTATGAAGTGTCCAATCATGCCGTGTCCGAGGCGTACCAGTCCCGGCATAACAAGACATACTGGAATGGCGGGGACTGGATCGGGGTGGGTCCAGGCGCGCACGGGCGGCTCAGCGTGGGCGGCAACCGGTATGCGTCGGAAGCGGAGCGCCAGCCGGCTGCCTATATCGCGAATGTGCAGGCGCTGGCGTCGGGCTGGTCCGATGCCTCAAAGCTCTATCCAATCGACAATGCGCGGGAATTGCTGGCGATGGGATTGAGGCCGGCCACCGGAATAGACCGACGTCGGATCGAAACCGTGGCTGACCGAGCGCTGCCGCAGGCGAAGATCGATGTGTTCGTCGATGAAGGCTGGATGGTGCAGGACGGGTCGCGGATCGCTCTTACCGCGAAAGGGCGGCTGCTGGCCGACGCCCTGACGGCGGAACTGTCACCCTGACACAGGGGCGGGGGGGAAGCGGCCCATCCGCTCCTCCCAATGACGCCGGCAAAGGGACAGATAGGTCGCCTTCGCGATGCTGACCTGTTCGCCTTCGGTCAGGGCTTTACCGTCCGGGCCCAGCCTTACTACCATCGTGGCCTTGCGACCGCATTCGCAGATCGTCCGGATTTCGCGCAAGGAGTCGGCGATGGCCAGCAGGGCCGCTGAGCCCTGGAACAATTCGCCCCGGAAATCGGTGCGCAGGCCATAGGACAGCACCGGCACGTTCAGATGATCTGCGATGCGGGCCAGTTGCCAGGCCTGTCCGTTGGTCAGAAACTGGGCTTCATCCACGAAAACGGCGCTGATCTTGTGATTGCTGATCGCGTCGCTGACGAGGGCGTACAAATCTGTCTTCTCCGTATAGAGAATGGCATCAGCGCCAATCCCGATCCGGGAAGAGATGTGCCCGTCCGCGTCATCCTTGTAGAGGGCGGAGGTCAGCAACAGGACCTCCATCCCCCGCTCGCGATAATTGTGGGCCGCTTGCAGCAGGATCGTCGATTTGCCCGCATTCATGGCGGCATAGGAAAAATAGAGCTTGGCCATGAGACCTATTCCAGAGGCTTCGCAACCCCTTCCCGGCGTGGGTCGGCGCCGCCTTCGAGGCCGTCTTCCCGCACGATGATGACGTGCAGACCGGAATTTTCGCCCTCTCGTTCTTCCACATCATAGCCCATTTCGCGTAAGGCGTCGGCGGCTTCCATACCGCCCGGCACGTCGATCTCGACCCCGACAGTGTCCCCGCGCGCGATGATGTTCGGCAGATTGATCGCTTCCTGTGCCGTCTTGCCCCATTCCAGCACTCCGACCAGAGTCTTTGAGACATAGGCCACGATGGAATTGCCGCCCGGCGAGCCGGTGACCATGAACAGATCGCCGTCAGGATCAAAAACGATGGTGGGCGACATCGAGCTGCGAGGGCGTTTCAGCGGGCCGGGCGCATTGGCCACCGGCTTGGTACCCTTGGTGGGCTCGCGCGAAAAGTCCGTCAGCTCATTGTTTAGCATGAAGCCGTGCACCATGAGGGAGGTGCCGAAGGCCGCTTCGACTGTCGCGGTCATGGAGACCGCGTTGCCTTCTGTATCCACGATCGAGATATGCGTCGTGCCCGGCGCATGCTCGGTGGCGTCCTCACCCCAGAGCGGGCGGATCGGATCGCGGCCAAGCGCAACCCCCGGATCGCCGGGGAAGCTCGCCGCATCGGGGGCGAAGGCTTCTTTTGCGCGGACGCGGAGATAGGCCGGGTTGATCAGATCCTTTGACGGCACCGGCACGAAGTCGGCGTCCGCAACATAATGGTCCCGGTCGGCATAGGTGAGACGCTGGGCGTCAACAAAGGCCTTCAAATAGCCCTCTTCGGTCATATCGGCCTCAGTCGTTGGCTCAAGCAGGTCGTAAAGTCCCATGATCATGTTCTGCGTCACGCCGCCGGAAGAGGGGGGCGGGGCAGAACAGATGCGGTAGCCATCCGCCCGATCACCGCACAGGGCAGGGCGGATTTTCACCGAATACGCGGAGAGATCCTCAAGGCTCATATTGCCGGGCGTCGCATCACTATTCACGGCATCAACAATCGCCTGCGCGATTTCGCCTTCATAAAAAGCGGAAGGCCCTTCCGCCGCGATGGCTGTCAGCGTGGCCGCATAGTCCGGATTGGTCCGGTTGAAGCCTGCGGGAAGCGGTTCGCCGCCCGGATAGAAATATTCAGAGGACACGGCCAGATCGTCCAGCCGCACCACACCGCGCAGGCGCGGATTTGCCAGAAGCTCGGCAAGGCGCGGCGAAACTTCGAACCCGTCTTCGGCCAGCTTGATGGCGGGCTGGAACAGGGTTTCCCAATCGAGTTTGCCGGCGGCCTCGTGAGACGTCTTGTAGAGGGCAATTTGGCCCGGCACGCCGACGGCCTTGCCGGACTGCCAGGCTTCGAGGAAGCCCAGTGGCTTGCCATCCTTCATGAAATGGTCGGGCGTGGTGGAGGCGGGCGCAACTTCCCGGCCATCGAAGACCGTGATCTCATCGCTGGCATGGTCGTAATAGACCATGAAGGCCCCACCGCCGAGGCCGGAGCTTTGCGGCTCGACGAGACCCAGTACGGAATGCACCGCGATGGCCGCATCAATCGCTGATCCGCCCTGACGCAACATCTCGAGACCGGCCTCGACGGCCCGTGGGTCTGCTGCGGCGACCATGGCGCCCTTGGTCCAGGCCTCTTGGGCTGGCTGGTCGACCTCAGCCACACCTTCTTCGGCTGATCTGGCCTGCTCGGCGGCTTCGGCCGCTCGTCTAGCCTCTTCGGTTGCATTGAACTGGCCATCGCCGCCCGGCGCGCAGGCGGAGAGTCCAATACAGGTGAGGAGAATCGGCAAACGTCTCATAAGGTGCCCCTTCGGCTTGGCGTGTGTTGCGGCAGACCTTATGAAACATCCCTCATGAGGGAAAGGTAGGGCGACAGCTTATGGCGAAACCAGGCGCAAGAAACACCATTGCCGACGTGCCGGGCATAAAGGTTGGGCAGGCAGAGGATGCCAGCGTCCGCACAGGCGTCAGCGTGATTGTGCCGGACGCGCCAGCGATTGCAGCTGTGGCCGTCTCCGGTGGGGGACCGGGTACGCGCGAAACGGACCTCCTGTCTGCCGGCATGCTGGTCGATGGCATCGATGCCATCTGCCTGTCAGGCGGTAGCGCCTTTGGGCTGGCGGCTGCGGACGGTGTCGCATCCGGGCTGAAACAGGAAGGCCGAGGCTTTGCGCTCGTCCCCCTGACCAGCGTGCCGCGGACGCCCATTGTGCCTGCGGCGATCCTCTACGACCTCGCCAATGGTGGCGATAAATCCTGGGGCGACGTCTCTCCTTATGCGGCGCTTGGTCTCACCGCTTATCGCGCGCGTGGAACGGATGTGCCGCTTGGCCGGACGGGCGCGGGCTATGGCGCCCGGGCAGGGGCCTTTGCCGGCGGGACGGGTTCTGCCAGCATCGTGACGCATGACGGCATCACGGTCGGGGCACTTGCGGGTGTGAACTGTTTCGGGTCGGCTTACATGCCCGGAACGGACGCTTTCTGGGCCTGGCCCTTCGAGGTCGATGGCGAATTCGGCGGCAAGCGCCCGCCGGAAGATTATGCTGCCGACGCCGAGGATTGGGGGGCCGCCAAGGCCAATCCAGCGCTCGGTCAGAACACGACAATTGCCTGCGTTGCCACAGACGTCATCCTGACGGCCAGTGAAGCCAAGCGGGTCGCGCAGATGGCCTTGTCCGGCTTCTCCCGCGCCATCCGGCCTGTCTTCGCACCCTTTGACGGGGACGCACTTTTCGTGATGTCGTCGGGCCGGATTGCCTCGCAGGAGAAGCGTGCCATACTTGTCGCAAGGATCGGAGAATTGGCGGCCTCCACGCTTTCCCGGGCAATCGCACGGGGCGTGTTTGAAGCCAATCGCTGACGGGGGACGATATGGGGCTGGGGTGGAAAATTGGACTCGGTGCGGGGCTGTTGGCGCTTGCCACGGCCTGTGTGGTCGGCGGCGAAGATGCAGACCCGGCGGATTGGCCGGGCATGGCCTCACTACAGGCGCTGCAAGGCCGGTCGGTCTATCACGAGTGTGGCGCGACCATGATTTCTCCGGAATGGGCGATCACAGCCGGACATTGCGTTGAAGGCATCCGCGTCGAGAGCAATGGGCGCGCTGCGCAGTATTTCCCCGATGCGACGGGACGGACGATGGAGCGGTTTGGCCCTGTCGGGCTTGCCATTGGTCGCGGCTCCCTGATGGATGTTCCTTCCAGGGCCCTGTTCCCTGTGTCCGAGGTTGTCCTGCATCCGGACTATGATTCCGGCAATCCTGAGCGGGGACATGATCTGGCGCTGTTGCGCATCGAAGGTCGCTGGGATGGGGAGGTCGCGCCACTGGAGGGGCTGACGGCGGGGGCGGTCGATACGACCGGATCCTATGCTGACACGCTGGTGGCCGGATATGGCAAAATCGGCGAGACCGCGCAGAGCGAAGACGGGACGAGCCGTACCGGACGCCACGTGACGGCGCCGAGCCTGATCCTGCAAGAGGGGTATGTGCCGTTGGTCGACGTGGAGGATTGCCAGAAGCAGACTGCTGCCCGCATCGCGGATTATGGACTTGAGGATGATCTTGCCGGGGTGGCGGTCGATCCGGCGACGCAGATTTGTGCTGGCGCGGGCGGCGTGGATTCGTGCCAGGGGGACAGCGGCGGCCCCCTCATGCTCCGCAATTATGAGGACGGTCCTGTCCAGATCGGAGTGGTCAGTTGGGGGCTGGGATGTGCCCGTCCGGACAGCCCCGGAATCTATATGCGGGTCAGTGCATATTCAGGCTGGATCAGCACGGTTACGGGCATTGCGCCGGTTGCTGGAAAGCCCACTGCAGAGGAATGACAGTTCCGTGGCAAACAGGCTTGCATCCCCCGATTCCTCACTGTATGTGTCCGCCTTCATCAAGGCAGGCACCCGTAGCTCAGCTGGATAGAGCACCAGACTACGAATCTGGGGGTCGGGCGTTCGAATCGCTCCGGGTGTGCCATCTCTTCCCTTGATTTGTTCCCAAAACAGACCTGATCCGCGCCCCTAGAGCACGTGGCGTATGATGCCATGACTGGTCTAAAGCCCGGTGGCGTCGCTCTCATTCATGCTGCGATATTCGTCCCGCATGCCAATATAGAGGCTGAGGCAACAGGTCAGCAGGATCAGCGTGAAGGGCAGGGCGGCGGTGATCGTGCCCGCTTGTAGCGACTGCAGCACGTCTGTGCCGCCGCCATAGAGCAGGGCCGAAGCCGTCAGGCCGATCAGGCAGGCCCAGAACACACGCTGGCGGCGGGGAGAATCGGTCTTGCCTCCGCTGGTGATCGTGTCGACGACCAATGCGCCGGAATCGGCCGAGGTCACGATGAACACGACCAGAAGCAGAATGGCCGCCGTGGATGTGATGGCGGAAAGCGGCAGATCGGCGAGCATCTGGAACAGGACAAGCGAGGCGCTGCTCATGCCCTCGCCGAGTTCGCCCTCGCCGGTCTTGAACTGGGCGATCGCTGTCTTTCCGAATGCCGTGAACCAGATGATGCCGATGGTGACAGGCGCAAACAGGACGACCGCGAAATACTCCCGGACCGTCCGGCCCTTCGAGATGCGCGCAATGAACATGCCGACGAAAGGCGACCAGGAAATCCACCAGGCCCAGTAGAAAATGGTCCAGTCATGGAACCAGGCGATGTCGGTACGGCGCACCCAATTGGTCAGCGCCGGTGTGTCGGTCATGTAGGCGAGAAGGTTTTCGCCCATCCCGGTAAAGATCAGGATGGTCGGGCCGGCAATGATCACGAACAGCAAGAGGGCAAAAGCGATGCCCATATTGATATTGCTGAGCAGCTTCACGCCGCCATCCAGGCCGCGCAGCACGGACAGGACCGCAAGCCCTGTCATCACGGCGATCAGCAGGATCTGGATGCCCACATTCGGTTCGAAGCCGAGCAGATAGGCGAGGCCGCTGGTGGCCTGCGTGGCCCCGATCCCAATTGTCGTGGCGAGCCCGAAAACCGTCGAGACGACGGCGAACAGGTCGATGATGTGTCCCGGCCAGCCCCAGACGCGCTCTCCCAGAAGGGGATAGAAGGCCGACCGGATGCTGAGCGGCAGGCCTTTATTGTGGGCAAAGAAACCGAGCGCGAGACCGACAATGGCATAGATAGCCCAGGGGGCGAGGCCCCAATGGAAGATGGTTGCGCTATAGGCAAGGCGTTCCGCTTCGGCTGAAAGGGGGTCGGCATCCAGCGGCATGCCGTACCAGTCAGTATAATAGGCGAGCGGCTCAGCCGCGCCATAGAACATGAATCCGACGCCTACGCCTGCGGCGAACAGCATGGCCACCCAGGACATGATGGTGAAATCCGGTGTCGCCGTCGGCCCGCCCAGCCGGATCTTGCCGAGCGGACTGATGGTCAGGGCGATGCAGAAGAAGAAGACGAGGACAGCCGTCAGGGCGAAGAGCCAGTCCGCGCTTTGCAGTGTCCATGTGCGGGCGGCGGTCAGGTATTCGGAAGAAATGTGCGGAAACAGGAGGCTGATGCCTGAAAAGACAATGATCAGGCCCGCGCTCAGGAAAAAGACCGGATTATGAATGTTGAGCCCGGCGACTTCGATATTGTCCTGTCCGATTTCGTAGTCGGTTTCGTATACGAAAAGAGCCTCTTCATCCTCGGTGATAAGGGCAGAAGGCGTGTCGGAAGTATCTGTGTCCATGCCGGGCTTCTGCCGCAAATCCGTCGATTATCAAAGCATTGATCTGAGGAAATCTGCGCGTCCGAAGCAAGAAGTGCGCTCTTGATGCAACACATTCTACGAGTTTGGCGTGCGTGACAGTTCAATGACCGGGCAAAACCTTTCTATGATCGAAATAACCTAGTAGGCCGGACGCATCGAGCAGCCATTAGTTCCGAGCTGCGCCGCAATTCCTGGCGCGCCATGGCTGGAGACGACCCAAAGGGAAGACCTATGAACAAACTCAAGTACGGGGCCTCGCTGATTGCGATGGCCGGACTCGTTGCGCCGCTTGCTCTGGCGCAGGACGCTCCGGCGGAGCCGGCAAGCGCAAAACGCCTTCAAACGGTGACCATTACCGCCACCAAGCGGACAGAAAGCGCGCAGGACGTGCCGGTTGCTGTTACGGCACTTGGCGAACAGCAGCTCCGCGAACTCGGCGTGAAGAATTTCTCCGATTATCTGGTCCAGCTGCCGGGGGTCACGGCAGGCGGATCCGGCCCCGGCCAGAACACGATCTATATTCGCGGCCTCGCCTCAACGACGCCAAACCTGACGGTTGCCGGCGTCGCCGGTCTCGCGCCAAATGTCAGCTTCTATCTCGACGAACAGCCGCTGGCCCAGCCGGGCCGGAATTTGGATGTCTATGCCGCCGATATCGAGCGCGTCGAGGTCCTGTCCGGGCCTCAGGGCACGCTGTTCGGCTCCAGCTCGCAGGCCGGTACGGTCCGCATGATCACGAACAAGCCATCCTTCAGCGGCTTTGATGCGGGTTTCAGCGCGTCGACATCATTCACCGATGGCGGCGAGATGAGCAACAGCGTCGAAGCGATGATCAACGTTCCCGTCAATGACAAGCTGGCCCTGCGCGGTGTCGTCTATAATGACACCCAGGGCGGCTATATCGACAATGTCGGTGGCATGCTGTCGGTTCGGGATTCTGCCCGTTTCCGCTCTGAGGGCACCGTTCGGGCCAATGGCGTTCCAGTCAGCGCGCAGCGCGAGGGTTTCCAGGCAGGCGCGGACCTGTCCGGCGTCAACTTTATCGACGCCAACAACAGCAACATTGTCGAAAATGACATCAATGATGTCACCTATCAGGGCTTCCGCCTGAGCGGCATGTACGAGATCAATGAAGACTGGGACCTGCTGATTACGCATGCTCAGCAGCAGATCGAATCCGATGGTGTCTTCGCCGCCGATCCAGAGCTGGATGATTACGATATTGTCCGCTTCACGCCTGAGAACATCGAAGACAAGTTCCACAACACCTCGTGGACGCTGGAAGGCCGCCTCGGCGCGCTCGAAGCGCTCTATACAGGCGCGTACACGGACCGCACTACGGACCAGACGGTCGACTATTCCGACTATCTCTTCGTCGGCCAGTACCTGCCTTACTATATCTGTGACTACTCGGTCACCTATCCGGCCGGTGCGCCGACGGGCAATTGCTATGCGCCGAACCTGTTCGTGAATTCGCACAGTGAGACGAAGGTGCAGACGCATGAGCTGCGCTTCAACACGCCCAGCGAGAATCGCTGGCGCGCCACCTTCGGCGCCTTCTACAGCGATCTGGAACTGGCGGAGCGCAACGACTTTACCTATCCGGGCTCAACGCAAGTTGCCTATACGGATGGCACAATTGGCTTTGCGCCAAACTATCCACTGACAAATGTGGATGCTGTCGGTCAGATCGGAAGCGTGTATCCTGGCTATTACAGCGATGCCGGTCCGTTCCCGGAAGGCGTGATCTTCCGCAATGATATCCTGCGGACCGATCAGCAGATGGGTCTGTTCGGGGAAACGACGTTCGACATTTCCGATCAGTTCGCCCTTACGGTTGGTGCGCGCTATTATGATGTCGAAGTCGATCTGGAAGGCAGCGCCAATTCGTCCTTCTACAATCTGTTCACGGAAAGCGACCAGCAGGTCTTCGGAACGAACATTTCGTTCATCTATGGCCCGGACGGTCCTGCAGAGGCGCCGGACAAGGCCTCGACCGACGGCATGATCTACAAGATGACCGGGGAATGGACGCCAACCGATGACGTCATGTTCTACGCCACGTATTCCGAAGGCTTCCGTGCCGGCCTGCTGAACCGTCCAGGCGGTGCATCCGGCCCAGGCAGCTACACAGTGCCATATGCGGTCGATACGGACGAAGTGAAGAATTACGAACTCGGCTGGAAAACCGAACTGTTCGACAATTCGCTGCGCTTCAACGGATCGGCTTTCTTCGTAGACATCGAAGGTCTGCAGACCACAATCTTCGACCCCTCGATCGTGAATCTGTTCTTCTCCGACAATGCGGCCAATGCCGAGATCCAGGGCCTCGAAGGCGATTTCACCTGGGCACCGGCCTCGGTTGACGGCCTGACCATTGCGGGCGCGTTCTCGTTGCTGGATACGGAAATCACCGAAGTGCTCGTTCCGACAGATGATGTCGTGGAGGGGTCCGACCTTGCCTTCGCGCCGGCCTATCAGGGCAATCTGCGGGTTCGGTATGAATGGGACCTCGAGCAGGAAGTGGCCGGTCAGCGCCTCACCGCGCATGTCATGCCGCAGATCGTGTTCTCCGACGACTCCGTCAGCGATGTCATCGAGATCAACAAGATGGACCTTGATGGCTATGTCACCCTGGGCGGCTCTATGGGCGTTACGGGCGACAATTGGGGCGCGGAGATCTTCGCCTCGAACCTGACGAATGAATATGCCGAGCTCAGCGGCAGCTTCGTTTATGACCGCGAACGCATCACGCCGATGCGCCCGCGCACGATCGGGATCCGCGTCTCCTACGACTACTAGGACACAGGCGCCTACTTGATACAGACACAGCGCCCTGACAGGTTCAGGGCGCTGTTTTCATTTTGACTGGAGCTTTACGCCACGCCATGACCGCCACGGCCGATCCGGACCTCGCCCTTCGGGACGCGCAAAAAGCCATTCAGGCAGGCGACTTCGCTGCCGCCGCGCGGATCACCGATACAATTCTGGCAGGCGATCCCACTCACAAGGATGCGCTATACATGGCGGCGGTCTGCGCGCGCTATGAGGGCCGTAGCGCCGACGCTCTTGCACATCTTGCAACCCTGAAGGCGGTATCTCCGGATTTCGGCCGGGCCTATCAGGAAGAAGGTCACCTCAAACGAAAGCTCGGAGATATGCCCGGTGCCATCGGCGCATATGAGCGCGCAACGCGCTACAACCCGGCGCTCATTGCCAGCTGGTCTGCGCTGGGCGACTTGTACCAGCAGGCGGGCAATAACGACGCAGCCAGCAATGCCCGCGCGCAGACTGAGCGAGTCCGCGCTCTGCCGCGTGACCTGCAAGCCGTGACCAATCATATTCATGAAGGCCGCGTCTTTCGCGCCGAGGAAATCGCGCGTGCGTTTCTTCAGCGTCACCCGACCCATGTCGAGGGCATGCGTTTGCTGGCTGATATCGGCTCGCGTCTAGGCGTCCAGGAAGATGCAGACTTCCTGCTGGAAAGTGCCGTCGATCTCGATCCCGATAATATCCAGCTCCGGCTCGACTATATCCAGGTGCTGCGCAAGCGGCAGAAATTCGCCGAGGCGCTTGAGCAGGCCAAAGTGCTGATGGCGCGCGACCCGGACAATCCCTTGTTCCAGTCGCACTTTGCTATCGAAAGCATGCAGGCGGGCGACTATGAAACGGCGCTGGATTATTTTGAGCGCGTTCTCGAGAAAATTCCGAACGATCCGGCCACGCTTGTCTCACGCGGACATGCCCTGAAGACCTATGGGCGTACGGAGGATGCGATCGCCTCCTACCAGGCTGCAACCGAGATTGCGCCGGGGCAGGGGGATGCCTGGTATGGTCTCGCAAATTTGAAGACCTATACATTCGGCGATGATGAACTTTCCCGGCTCGAGGCTCAGTTCGCGGCGCCGGACATTGACCACATGTCCCGCATCCACATCGCCTTTGCCCTTGGCAAGGCGCAGGAAGATCGCGGCAATCATGACGCCGCCTTTACGGCCTATGCACAAGGCAATGCACTGAAGCACCAGACGGTGCGCTACACGACCGAGCAGATGCATGCCGAGTTCGACGCGCAGAAAGCCATCTGCACGGCCGATCTGTTCGAGGCCCAGGGCGGGAAAGGGTGCGCTGCACCGGACCCGATCTTCATTCTCGGTCTGCCGCGCGCCGGCTCAACCCTGATCGAACAGATTCTTGCCTCGCATCCCGACGTGGACGGAACGCTGGAGCTGCCCAATATCCTGTCGCTCGCCCACCGCCTGCGCGGGCGCAAGCAGCTGACGGATCGGGAACGCTATCCCCGCATCCTGCATGAACTGCCAGCGGAGGAGTTCAAGGCGCTTGGCGAGGAATATATCGAAACGACGCGCATCCACCGTCAGGGCGCGGCCTTCTTCACCGACAAGATGCCGAACAATTTCCGGCATATCGGCCTGATCCATCTGATCCTGCCAAATGCCAGGATCATCGACGCCCGGCGCAACCCGATGGATTGCTGCTGGTCCGGCTTCAAGCAGCTGTTCGCGGAAGGCCAGGAATTCACTTACAGCCTGGACGATATCGGCAATTATTATCGCGGCTATGTCGACCTGATGGCGCATTGGGACAGCGTCCTGCCAGAGGGGCGCATCCTGCGGGTCCAGCATGAAGACGTGCTCGATGACCTCGAAGGCCAGGTACGGCGTATCCTCGACTATTGCGGCCTGCCCTTCGACCGGGCCTGTGTCGACTTTCACAAGACTGACCGGGCTGTGCGCACGGCGAGCTCCGAACAGGTACGCCGCCCGATCAACAAGAGCGGACTTGAACAATGGCGCCCCTATGAGGCACACCTTCAGCCTCTGAAAGCCGCGCTGGGGCCAGACCTCGCGCCTGAATAGGGTTTCTCATGTGAGCACACGGTCCGATGATGCCTTGATTGCGCTGCGCAAGATCCAGCGCATGACCGAACTCGCCTCCAAACGCCTTGCCCAGACGGCCGGGCTGACCCCGTCGCAATTGACGGTGTTGCGTATGCTGGACGAGCAGGGGGAGGTCTCCGCCGGCCATGTCGCGGAGGGAACTCAGCTCAAGCACGCCACCATCACCAGCCTCGTCGACAAACTGGAAGCGCGCGGCCTGATTGCCCGGCGCCGCTGTGACACGGATCGCCGCCGGGTCTGGCTGAACCTCTTGCCGGAGGGAAAGGAGGCGCTGTCTGTCGCGCCGGACCCGCTGCACGAGACCTTTGCAGTGCGTTTCGACACGCTGCCAGACTGGGAACAAGCCATGCTCGTCGCCGCCCTCGAACGCGCCGCGGGCCTCCTCGACGCCGAGGCGCTTGATGCCGCACCATATCTGGATGTTGGGGAATTGGGCTGATCGAGACCGTGGGTGCGAACAATTAACCGGGAATATGGCGCACCCAAGAGGATTCGAACCTCTGACCTCTGCCTTCGGAGGGCAGCGCTCTATCCAGCTGAGCTATGGGTGCAAACCGAAGCCGGTGAATACGGCAAGCTGCCGCCGAGTGCAACGCCGGAATGCGGTTTGCGTGGCGCTCGGCGCTTGCGCCTCGGTCCGATTGGGATAGGTCTGGAACAGACATAATTTCAGGAGTCAGAGATGCGGAAGTTTTCCACTGTCATGACAGGGGCAGCGATGGCGCTGCTGCTCGGCGTTACGGCCTGTGGGCCTGATGAAGGGGCCGAAAAGCCAATTTCGCGAGACGAGGGCGCCGACCGCGCCGCGCAGCTGGAAGCCCAGAAAGCCGCCTATGAAGACGCCCTGGCTGAAGCCGAGGCGTCTCGCGGGGCAGGGGAGCCCGCGCTCTGGACGCTCAGTGACGAAGACACGACGCTCTATATTTTCGGCACAGTGCATTTGCTTCGCCCGGATCTGGATTGGCGCAGTGACGAGATGGATTCCGCCTTTGCCGAGGCCGACACAATCGTGTTTGAAGCAGATGTAACGAGCCAGGCGGCCGCTTCCGAAATGATGAAATTCATTTCGAACGAAGGTATGCTCGAAGGCGGCCAGCAATTGTCGAGCCTGCTCAGCGAGTTGGAGCGTGCCGAATTGCAGAAGGCGCTGGACCATGTCGGCCTGCCGCTCGGCGCGATAGAGCCGTTCCGGCCCTGGTGGGCGGCGGTCAATCTGTCCGTGCTGCAGATCAAGAAAGAGGGCTTCGACCCGAATTCCGGCGTTGAGACCGTGCTGGGCGCTGAGGCGCGCGCGGCGGGCAAGTCATTTGCCTATCTGGAGACGATTGACGAGCAGCTTGGCCGGCTTGCCAACATGCCGACCGACGTTCAAGTGGATTTTCTGGTCAGCTCTGCGGAGTCGATCGAGGAAGGCGGCGACGTGCTCGACACGCTGGTCTCCGAATGGGTCGATGGCGATGTGCATGGCATTGGCCTGCTCATGTCCAATCCGGACATGATGGGCTCAGACGAGGTTTATGAGGCGTTGTTGAAATCGCGCAACGAAGTTTGGGTCGGAAAGATCGAAGCCATGCTGGATGAGCCCGGCACGCGGTTGATCGCGGTGGGCGCTGGCCATCTGGCGGGTGAAGACAGCGTCATCGAGATGCTGGAAGCCAAAGGATATGAGGTCGAGGGCCCCTAGGCGCTCAAGTGTCGGCGGATCGCCGGAGCGCCAGCAGGGCCTGTTCGAGGATTTCCGCGCTGGCGCAGCAGACGATCTGGCCCCCGAGCTTCGGCGGATTGCCGCGCCAATCTGTAGCGAGGCCGCCTGCGCCGCGTACCACGGGGATCAGCGCGGCCACATCCCATGCCTTCAGGCTGCTTTCCGCCACAAGATCGATCGTGCCAGCGGCGAGCCGGGCATAGGCATAGGCATCAAGGCCATAGCGGCTGATCCGGGCGGTGGCACGCAAATGCGTCCAGGCGCCCTGTTCGGCCGGGTTCAGGATGAATGGATCCGTCGTGGAGATGACCGCTTCGCGCAGATCGCGGCAATCAGACACCCGGATCGGGCTTTGCTCGCCCGCATGCTGAAGAGCTGCGCCGCCCGGCCAGCCGAGATAACGCTCGTCCAGAACCGGCTGGTCAATGATGCCGATGAGGGGCGTGCCGGCTTCGTCACACAAGGCGATCAGCGTCGTCCAGGTCGGCAACCCGCCCACGAAGGCGCGCGTGCCATCAATCGGGTCGAGCAGCCAGGTGAACCCGTTCTTCGAGGGTTTAGCGGGAAATTCCTCGCCGATGATGCCATGATCAGGCCGCTCCGCCTCGATCAGGGCGCGCATAGCGGTTTCGGCGCCCGTATCGGCGGCCGTGACCGGGTCAAACATGGCTTGGGCGGTGGTGATCTTGTTGTCGACCGCATCCAGCGCACGAAAATGCGGCCGGATGGCTGTCCAGGCCGCATCTGCGAGACGGCCTGCGAAGGCCAGCTCATCTTCAAGGGAGAAGGAATTTGTCATCCGGGCAGGGCTTGCCCCGCCCGGCAGAGGTCGTCAAGCGACGCCTGTACTGCTCGTGTCGCCTTCCAGCGCCTTGGCCAGTTCCAGCAGGCGTTTGCGCGGGCGTTCGCCGAGGCGGTAATAGGCGCGGACCAGTTCCAGCGTCTCTTTCTGTGAGAGGATGTCGCCTTCCATGCGTTCGGCATCATTGGCGGCGTCCGGAGCGTCGGCAGCGGGAATGCCATCAAAGAAATACTGCACCGATACGTTCATGGCCTTGGCCAATTCGTAGAGGCGAGATGCCGTAATGCGGTTCGCGCCGCACTCATATTTCTGGATCTGTTGGAAACGCACACCCACCTGGCTCGCAAGGTCCTGCTGGGTCATGCCAAGCAGTCGGCGGCGGCGGCGAAGGCGTTTGCCCACGTGCAGGTCTGTTTCATCAGCCATGTTCAGCTCCTTGCGCATGGGACCGGTATCAGTCCCAAAACGGGATGTTCGGACTGGTCCTACGCAAACGGCGTGCCGATAAGCAGATTTGCCTAAAATTTGGGCTGGTTTTCAAAAATGCAGACTTTTACGAATTCAACTGTTGCGTTTTGTGCGCCGCAACATAAATCTGGTCATGCACTCCGGTGCAGACGCCTCTGGCGTTTCCTCCCTTTGACCTTGGCCGCGCTCTCGTAGCGCGGCCTTTTTTTTGAAAACAAGGCATTGGAGTAGGTGGGGGTCCGTCAGATCAACGTTGGCCGATCTGGTCTGCCACTGAGAGGATCTCGTCGACAATGCCGGCCAGGGTCTGCTGCAACTGCTCAAAGCCCGAATTCGTCGCCACGGCCTGCTCATCCATATAGAGACCGCGATTGATCTCGATCTGGACAGCATGGAAGTCGCGTTTGGGCCGACCATAGCGGCGTGTCGTATAGCCGCCGGCATAGGGGGCATTGCGCGCCACGCTGAATCCGTGCGCCCGGAATGCCCGCTCAATCCGTCCGGTCAGGCGTGGGTCACAGCTGGAGCCGAACCGATCGCCCAGCACGATGTCTGCCAGGTTTCGTCGTCCGGGCTGGACGCTGGGCATGGAGTGACAGTCGATCAGGAAAGCGCGGCCATTGCGTTCTTTCAGACTGCCAAGCTCTGTCGCGAGGCATTGATGGTAGAGGTCGTGGATGCCGGACAGGCGCGCTTCGCCCTCCGCGCGGGTGAGGCGGCGGCCATAAATGGTTTCTCCCCGGGCCGCGACGCGGGGCAGGCAGCCCAGCCCGGCATCGACCCGGGCGGTCGGCATGCCGCATGGGCGAGGGACGCCGTCGCTGAACATGTCCGGGTCCAGTTCCCTTGGGTCCCGGTTGAGGTCTGCGACCGTGCGGGCGTATTTCGCCGCAACAAGGATGCCGCCCTTGTGAGGGACTGCGCGAAACAGCTCATCTACAAACGCATCTTCCGTCCGGCGAACGGTCTCGAGGGGCACACAGAGGGCCTCGCGCATGTCGCCCGGATAGAGGCTGCCGGAATGCGGCGACGCAAAAACAACCGGCGCAGACATTTTTTCCGGTATTTCTAGCCGATAGGGGATTTCATACCCAACCATCGTCGACGCGCTCTCCGGCAGAAGGGGCGACCGCTCAAAATGTTCAGGCCTGTCAAGAAATTGGGGGGCGTCTGTCATCCACCACATCGTTTCCCTGTTTGCCTGAAGGTCAAGCCTTTTTGCCGATCACCGGACAGTTGCGGCGCAAATTTACGGCTTTGCCCGGCTGCGTATTCACGCCTGATTTACCGAACTAGGTCTTTATGCTTAGGGTTCTACCGAGAAGAGGGCTTTCCGCGTGACCAAGATATTGCTGGCCGAAGATGATGACTCCATGCGCATGTTCCTGGCCGCTGCCCTGCGCCGCGCCGGGCACGAAATCCAGGACTATGCCGACGGTGAAAGTGCCCTGTCTGCGCTCGAACGGGAAGTCTTCGACCTGCTGCTGACCGATATCGTCATGCCGGGCCTGGATGGCATCGAACTCGCGCGCCGCGGCGCCGAACTGGACCCGGCCATGAAGATCGTCTTCATCACGGGATTTGCGGCCGTGGCACTGTCCTCCGGGGCGCCGACCCCTGCTGGCGCCAAGGTGCTGTCAAAGCCGTTCCATCTTCGCGAGATCGTCGACGAAGTCGACAAGGTGATGGCGGCCTGATGGGGGAGGGCTCTGACATTGAGCCTCCCAAGCTGCTGAAATCCATATCCCATGATGCTGGCCGGCATTTCTTCGATGCGCCAGCAGCCATGAGCCTCGACGACTGCATTTTGCGCCTTTCCACCCTTGAGGGTCTGAACATCGTCTCCCTGACGCCCTCGGAACTTGGCCACTGGTTTTCATTCCAGTTGGAAGAGCATGCATTTTCTGCAAATGACCCGTTTGGGGAGGTCTGGTTTTTCGCTGAAGATCCCGAAACGCCGGAGCCAATACTGCAGAAAATTGCCCTCTGCGTCGTTACACCGCCAAACCCGTCTTGACGGCGCGCGCCGAATTATCCATTACCCCTGCTTCCGAATGGATCGGGCGGTTAGCTCAGTGGTAGAGCACTACGTTGACATCGTAGGGGTCACAAGTTCGAACCTTGTACCGCCCACCATTCCGAAGTCTTTCGAAACCTCCTGAAGCCTGCCGCGTTATTTCAAAAATGACGGGATGTTTCCATGATTGATCCAGATTTGCCGGACGCCGATATGTTTGTCGTCTATTACACGGGCGGGAAAATGCTGCAGGCCTCCAATATCTCTCTGATGACCCGGAAGCTGGATGAACGTCTGTTTCTTGTTTCAACGCCGGAGACGCAGGCCAGGCTCTACCACCACGTCAAACGCCTCGCCCAGCCGGACGCCCTGTTCGTTGGTCGCCTGGACTCCCTGCCCAAATTCAAAGGCATGGAAGAAGGCACCACGAAATGGGTCCGCCGTGTAATGGACACATAAAAAAGGAAGGCGACCTGGCCGCCTTCCTTGATGTTCGTTTCAATTCCAGGGCTGGGCCTTGCCCTAGCCGTCAAGGTCAACCATCGGTTCGCGATCCCAATGGCGGAGCTTGCCGAGTGTCTTCACGAAACCAGGTACATCTCCGGTCTTGCTGAGTGCGATACAGCCCTCATCCTTGGCATCCCAGACGCTGGCCTTCTCCATGAGAGGCTGGGCCGTTTCGACATAGCCGATGAATTTGCAATGCGCGAACGCATCCGCCACGAAATCCCGGCTGGGGGCGTCGTTCTTCACCATGTCCGCGCCGTCTTCTGAGATCAGCAGGGCGACGGCATCGAAGAGCACTGATGGACCACCATCGATCTTTTCGTCGGCCGCCATGTGGGATCCGTCACTGAGCGTGATCCCGCCCACTTTCGGGCTGATCAGCATCGTCATTCCGCCTGCCGAGGTGACTTCCTCTTTCAGCGCGTTCAGAAGGTCTGCATCCGCGCCGTCAGTGGCAAAGATCCCCAGCTTGCGGCCAGCGAAACTGCCCGGAGCATTCTTCAGGATGCTCAGGGGATCGGAGGCAGGTAGATCCGTGATGGGCGGGCTCGCCGGGTCAGCTGCTGGTGGCATGTCGGACACGCCGAGGCCATCCGCCACTTTCTTTGCCAGATCCTCATCAATGTTCAGCAGGTGCGACAGCATGCGAAGACGGATTTCCATCTTCTGAACCTTGCTGAGCTCGAAGGTCAGGGCATCTGCCATGTGCTTTTGCTCGACCTTGGTCTGGCTGACATAGAATTGGCGGGCCTGGCTGTAATGATCGGCAAAAGATTCCGGACGCAGGCGTGTCTTTTCTCCGCCGACGGACTCGGCGTAGGACCGGTATCCCTTGGCCGGATCTTCGCGCGGGCCGCCTTCTTCCGGTCCCCAGCTGTTGGGCTCGTAATTGGCGCGGCTCTTGGGGTTCTCCATCGCCATATGTCCATCCTGCTGGAAGTGGCGCATCGGGCATTGCGGACGGTTGATCGGGATATGCGTGAAGTTCGGACCGCCAAGGCGCTTCAACTGGGTGTCCAGATAGGAAAAGTTGCGGCCCTGCAGCAGCGGGTCGGCCGTGAAGTCGACGCCGGGCACAATGTTCTGGGTACAGAAGGCGACCTGTTCGGTCTCGGCGAAGAAATTATCGACGACACGGTTCAAGACCATACGCCCGACAATGCGAACCGGCACTTGTTCTTCGGGTATGATCTTGGTCGCGTCGAGCACGTCGAACTCGAAATTCTCGGCAAATTCCTCGTCGAACAGTTGCACGCCGAGCTCCCACTCAGGATAGTCACCCATCTGGATGGCATCCCACAGGTCTCGGCGGTGGAAATCCGGGTCGGCGCCATTGATCTTGAGCGCTTCGTTCCAGGCCACCGATTGGAGGCCCTGTTTTGGTTTCCAGTGGAACTTCACAAAGGTCGCTTTGCCGTCTGCATTCACAAACCGGAATGTGTGGACGCCGAAGCCTTCCATGAACCGGAATGAACGCGGAATGGTTCGGTCTGACATGATCCACATCACCATGTTCATGGATTCCGGCGACAGGGAGATGAAATCCCAGAAATTGTCATGCGCCGTCTGGGCCTGCGGGAAGCCGCGATCCGGGGCAGGCTTGGCTGCATGGATCAAATCCGGAAACTTGATGGCATCCTGGATAAAGAAGACGGGGATGTTGTTGCCGACAATATCCCAGTTGCCTTCCTTCGTGTAGAATTTCACGGCAAACCCACGCACATCGCGCGCCACATCGGGCGAGCCCTTGTTGCCAGCCACCGTGGAGAAACGGGCAAAGACATTCGTCTTCTCACCCTTTCTCTGGAAAATGTCTGCCGTGGTGATGTCTTCCAACGTGTCAAGCGTCTCGAAATAGCCGTGCGCGCCATAGCCTCGGGCATGCACGACACGTTCAGGAATGCGCTCATGATCAAAGTGGAAAATCTTTTCACGGAAGATGAAATCTTCGGTCAGCATCGGCCCGCGCGCACCAGCCTTCAAATGGTTCTGGTCGTCGGCGATTGGGACGCCTTGCTGGGTGGTCATGGTTTCGTGGCCATCCTCAGTCGTCTGATGAGGTGCGCCACCCTCGTCGAGGTGAAGGTCTGGTTTGTCTGACATGAGAGAATCCCGTTGGTTAAGAGGAATACTATTTCTAACGGCGCCAAGGCGCGGTTGGTTCCTCATGGCAGGCGGCTTTCTGAGTTACCCTCTGAAAAACAAAAAGGGGCAGCCCCGAAAAGGGGCCGCCCCGATATTTCTGCTGCATTTGGCCTCTTATGAGGTCATGCTGTCAGCAAAGCTCTCGCCTTCACGCGCGCTTGAATACGCTTCTTCGAGCAGCGCGCGGGCCTGGCCCTGAACTTCGGACTTTTCCAGCCGGTCCTTGATCGCCTTTGCGAGGTGCTCTTCGCCATCATCAATGGCTGAGAGCGCTGCCTTCTTGTCATCGCGGAACAGGGAAGAGAAGTCCGTGAAGCCGCGATGCAGTGCGCCCATGGCGCCACCATCTGTCTGAGGCTCGCCGCCAAGTGTCTGCACCTGCTGCTGGAAGCGGCTGATCAGGGCCGCGCGGTCACTGGCGCGTTGCTGGAACTGCGCGCGAAAGCCGAAGCTTTCGTCCGTGAGATCAGCGCACTTCTCGTAGCCCTTTTGGCTATCGATCAGCACTTTGGTGACGTCATTGAGGGCGTCGATTTCAGTCTTGTTCATAGTGTCGGACATGTCCGGTCTCCTTGTTGTCTGTCCTGATCAACAAGGTCGCGGCGTGTCAGTTCCAGCTGGGCTACCTAAAAAGATGGCAACCGTCTGCTAGCCCTCGAACGGGTCCTTCATCAGGATCACGTCCTCGCGCTCCGGTGAGGTGGAGACGAGGGCGCAGGGTTTGCCGACCAGTTCTTCGAGGCGGCGAACATATTTGACCGCTTCAGCCGGAAGGTCGGCCCAGGAGCGCGCGCCAGCCGTTGAGCCTTTCCAGCCCTGAAGCGTCTCATAGACGGGCTCCACAGCGGCCTGATCGGTCAGGCCGGCAGGGTAGTGGTCAATCGTCTCGCCATTCAGCCTGTAGGCGACGCAGACCTTGATCTCGTCAAAGCCGTCCAGCACGTCGAGCTTGGTCAGGGCGAGGCCGGTAACGCCGGAGGTCGCGCAGGCCTGACGCACCATGACGCTGTCGAACCAGCCGCACCGGCGGGCGCGGCCTGTGTTCACGCCGACTTCGCGGCCGACGGTGCCGAGGCGGTCGCCGATCTCATTATCCTGTTCGGTGGGGAAGGGGCCTGAGCCGACGCGCGTCGTGTAGGCTTTGGCGAGGCCCAGCACATAGGAGATCGCGCCGGGACCGACACCTGACCCGGCAGAGGCATTACCAGCCACCACATTGGACGATGTGACGAAGGGATAGGTGCCGTGGTCGACATCCAGCATCACGCCTTGCGCGCCTTCGAACAGGATGCGCTTGCCGGCGCGGACCTGTTCGTCGAGCAGTTTCCAGACGGGTTTGGCATAGGCCAGGATCTGGTCCGCGATCTTCAGGAGTTCGGCCTTCAGGGCTTCCCCGTCCGGCTCCGGCAGGCCGACACCGATGCGCAGCGGCTTGTGGTGGGCCAGCAGGCGCTCGATCTTCATGTCGAGGGCGGCGGGGTCTGCAAGGTCTGCGACGCGGATGGCGCGGCGGCCGACGCGGTCTTCATAGGCCGGGCCGATGCCGCGCTTCGTGGTGCCGATCTGGCTGGCGCCGAGCGCGCCTTCGCGGGCCGCGTCAATATCCTTGTGCCAGGGGAGGATGAGGGAGGCATTGTCGGCGAGCACAAGCGTCTCAGGTGTCACTTCGACGCCCTGGGCCTGGATGCCCTTTATCTCTTCCAGCATGTGCCACGGATCAACCACGACGCCATTGCCGATGACCGAGAGCTTGCCGCCGCGCACGAGGCCGGAGGGGAGCAGGGCCAGCTTGAAAACCTTGCCGTCAATGACCAGCGTGTGGCCGGCATTGTGACCGCCCTGAAAGCGGACGACCACATCGGCGCGGCTGGACAGCCAGTCGACGATCTTGCCCTTGCCTTCGTCGCCCCATTGGGCCCCGACAACCACTACTCCGGCCATGATTCCTGCTCCTGCAAAGTCCGCGGCGACATGGGCAGGATTTGGCCACCAATTGCAAGAGGGGGGAATGAAATCCCTTTGTCGCAGGCGGGCGCGGATGCGCCCCTATCCGGACACGCGGCCTGCGCTCCGGCAATCGGTCTGCATGTGGCGCGG
This sequence comes from Hyphomonas sp., assembly GCF_036964145.1. Taxonomy (GTDB): domain Bacteria; phylum Pseudomonadota; class Alphaproteobacteria; order Caulobacterales; family Hyphomonadaceae; genus Hyphomonas. The sequence continues at coordinate 80,423 of NZ_JBALUC010000005.1, read as the reverse complement.
GCTCAGCCGGACTCCTCCCATGTTGCCTCAAGCGAGGCATTGAGGAGCCCCGGCAGCGCCGTGGACAGCGCCCCGAGTTCCGGGGACAGCCGGAACGCGCTGTGCGCATGTCCTGCCATGGGCCTCGGTTCGCCCCTGGCCTTGAGGCGCTGGATGAACCGGGCAAGGCGCTTGGCGGCGCTGTCCGGGGATTTCAGGACGCGGCGGATCGCCTGGATGCGTGCGAGCAGTCTTGCGGTCGGGACCGGTCCTTGTGGTCCATAAGAGGTCCCGAAAGTGTCCATAACTGGTCCAGACGGAAATGGGCCGCCAGCACGGGGCAGCAGCGCGAAACAGGAGTCTGCCACACCGGGGAAGGTGACAAGTTCGACGCCCTCCGGCAGGCCGGGGGCCGGGGCGCGCTTGCGCGGCGGCGCGAACACGATGTGCAGGCTGAGCGCCATGAGGGTGAGCAGCCGCCGGACGATCTGTTCAATTTGTTTCAGGCGGCCATTTGCCTTGGCACGGCGCGTGCGCGGCATCTTTTCGGGCCGCAGATGCAGATTGTCCCGCGCGACCAGATCGGTCAGCGCGCGCTCGGCAACTTCCAGCCCCATGCTGAGGAAAGACCGGTCAACACTCATGGGCCCAAGTGTGAGGGCGATGTGCGTCAGACGAATTGGGGGGGTGCTTATCTCACGGGAGGAAGGACTCCATTCATTACCACATCGCGAGGCTCCCCCCTCATGGAAAACTCGACAGTCTGATTCTCCACATCTTTATACGGCGCAAAAGGCAAACGAGGGCGACGCCCTCGTCCATGCGGACATACGCGTGAAAGCGCCCAGCCCATCCGCCCGACGCGGATGAGGCTTTTGAGATTCTGCGCCGCTGCGATACTTCTCTGTTGACCTCTGTGTGGCGATATCATACAAAGTCGCCACGCAACGCCACACAGAAAGAAGAGTCGATGTCTGACAAGTCCCCCTCAATCTCTCCGCCTTACGCCTCTTTCAGCTCTTTTATAAATATTTTCAATAAGTTAAAAGAATCTGGTGTGCCCAGTCGGATTGATCCATCGGTCTTCGGCAACGCCTCCGGCAGCATCATCTATAGTGTGCTTGCTGCCTTAAAGTACCTCAAGCTGATTGATGAAGAAGGCAAACCCGATGACCGGTTCAAGGCATTTGCGAGCGCATCAGATGATGAGCGACCCGCAATACTGGCCAGCATCATAAAGGCCGGCTATCCTACTCTCTTTGCGGATGGAATCGACCTGACAAAGGCCACTTCAGGTGAATTTGATGAGCATCTGCGCACCCAGTTTGAAATTCAGGGGTCTACCGTTGACAAGGTGGCGACCTTCTTCATCGGCGCGGCGAAATTCTCCGGAATTGAGATTTCCCCCCATATTGCCAAAAGGAAGGCCGCATACTCCTCGCCTAGCTCCCGTAAGAGTTCGAGGCAGCGCAAAAAAGGCGGGGATGATGACGCAGCTTTGCAGCCCCCGCCGCCTTCTTCGCCAGCGGCAAACGTAATTACAGAGAAGGCTTTGGAGTACCGATTAGTCGATCTGATGAAGGAGGCCGCTGGTGACACTCAAGTTATGAGCGCCATCGTAACCGTAATCACTTGGCTGCAGACACGGGAAGTAAACGGGGAGGCCGAAGAATGATTTAAATATTTCACCCCGGTTGAGATCACACTTCTGCTGGGTCGGCACGCACTTTAGGGGGCCAGAGCGCCAAGTGCGAGAGCAATTCGCGTACACCGCGAAGAATAGCAAACGCTTGCTAGACCGTTTCATATGCAACTACGAGGGCCATCATGGCCAAGGGCTTTTACAAACCATTAACCGGAATTCTCAAAAAACATGGCTGGGAATTTCACCGGCAGTGCAAAGGCAGCCATGAAATGTGGATCGGCCTAGATGGGCGGAAAATATCATTCCCGTCCAACGTTAAACGCAGGGCGACCGCAAACGACGCATTGAAACAAGCGAAAATCAAAGAAAAGATCTAAGCTGCAACCGCTTTGCGGGGAGCGCAGGCAACCGCCTCAGCCTTAACCTGGATAGGAATATCGCCACAGCCATCATCTCCATCCGCAGCGTCGATCAGTTCTGCTGCGACATCGCAAACGACTTGCCGGAATTGCTCCAATGTCTCAGCTTCGACAACTAGGCCGGGGATGTTGCTAGTTTTAACAAACCATACGCCTTCCTCTTCGTCCCATTGGGTGAGAACTACGTATTCTTGCGATGACATTGGGTGTGCTCCTTCACGTTTCCAATATATCGGCAATTCCGATAATGGGAACCAATAGTTTCCATCTGATGACGACTATGCCGTCATATTGTGGCTTTCTATGCAACCTTAAACGCCTATTTGTGAACCCAGTTGCAACAAAATTAGTTTATTGGGCGATTTTCCGAAGTGTACGAGCGGAGCTTGTAAGGCGAATTCATTACGCCATCTCCTATTTTGTACTGTCTTCCCGGAGGTGAAGAAACAAACCTCTCGTAAGCCCCTCACACCAGTTCATAATCCTTCAGCTTCACCTCGGCGACGGCGTCGGCATAGGCGCGGGTGTGGCCGCCCCAGTTCTGGGTGATCTTGCCGGAGCCGGTCTTGTACCAGCTGTTGCAGGCGGGATCGGCCCAGACCGTTTTCGAGAGCTTTTCCTGCAGATCCTTGTTGAAGGCCTCCTGCGCCGCTTCGGTCGGAACGAGGGCGGCGGCGCCTTTCTCGTCGAGCGCCTGCAGGGCCTTGATCGTGTATTCGACCTGACGTTCCAGCATGAAGGTGATGGAGTTGTGGCCGAGATTGGTGTTCGGGCCATAGAGGACAAAGAGGTTCGGAAACCCGTTCACGGTGATGCCAAGATAAGCCTCCGGACCGTCTTCCCACGCATCGGCGATGGATTGGCCCTTCCGCCCGACCACATCCACCGACCAGCGCCAGCCGGTCGTTTCGAACCCGGTGGCAAAGGCGATCACGTCATACTCATGCACTTTGCCGTCCACGGTCTTGATGCCCTCCGGCACGATCTCCGCGATGTGCTCGGTGATCAGCTCGACATTCGGCTCCATCAGCGTGGTGAAGTAATCGTCCGAAATCAGGATGCGGCGGCAGCCGACGGGGTAATCCGGGGTCAGCTTCTTGCGCAATGCCTCGTCTGGCACCTGTTCGTGCAGATGGTCGGTTGCAAGGCGCGTGAAGTGCGCCCGGCCTTCGGGGGTCCACTGGAAGGCTTGCCAGAAGAAATAGTCGGCATTCTCGTAGATCAGCTTGCGGTTCATTTCAGCGAATTCCATCGCCTTTTCCGGAATGGTGAACATCAGCGCCATTTCTTCCGGGGCAATGAAGCGGTCATTGCGCGGGATCACCCAATTGGGCGAGCGCTGGAACACGCCGACCTTGGCGCAGGTCTTGGCGACTTCCGGAATGATCTGAACCGCGCTGGCCGCTGAACCGATAATGGCGATACGCTTGCCCTCAAGGTCGACCGAATGGTCCCATTCAGCCGAATGCATGACCGGGCCGTTGAAACTGTCCTTGCCGGGAATGTCCGGCCAGAAGGGGCGGTTCAGCTGGCCGAGCGCGCCGATGACAGCGTCCGCTTCGATCGTGTCCCCCTTGGAGGTCGTGACGCTCCATGTCTTTGTATCTTCATTCCAGACGGCTTCCTCTGCGGACTCGTTCAGGCGGAGGTTCGGGCGCAGCTGGTAGCGGTCGGTGATTTCTTCGGCATAGGCCTGGATTTCCGCCTGTTGCGGGAAGACGCGCGTCCAGTTCATGGATTGCGCGAAGGAGAGCTGGTAGGCGGCCACCGGCACGTCACAGGCGCATCCGGGATACGTATTCTGCGCCCACGTCCCGCCGACGCGGTCTGCCTGTTCCAGGATCGTGTAGGCGTAGCCGGCCTCCTGCAGCTTGATGGCCGCAGTCAGGCCGCCAAGGCCAGCCCCGATGATGACAATATGCTTATCCGGCATGCGTGTTCTCTCCCATTATATTTTGGGGAGAGAGTGTCACGATGCCTGCGTTTCACAAGGGGTTCCGCAGCGCGAGCCCTAATCGTCAAACGTGTAGGACACCCGGACACCGATATTGTCGATGCCCTGGTTGCGGCCGTTTCCGAGGACCTGGCCATGACTCAGATGCTCATACATGAGTTCCGTGCCCCAGGTCTCGTTGATGTCGTAGTGGAGGCCGAAGGTTGTCCGGAACAGGTCGCGCGAGCCAAACAGAACATGCTCTTCGGTGAAGGCGTCGCCTTGAGGATCGCCTTGGGGGAAGGGGCTCGCCAGTTCCCCGTCATGCACGACATAGCCAAAGCTTGGCTCGAAGGCCCATTTGTCCGCAAATTGGAACGACCAGTGAAGGCCAAAGCCCCCGAAACTCGTATCGCCCTGCGTGTTCAGGCTGCCCATGACATAAGGCTTCGGGCTCCAGATGAGGTCGAGAAAATCGGGGGAGGCGAACAGGAGTTCGGCGCTGATATTCTGGCCCGGCTCCTTGTCGGCATTGTCGCAGTCGAGGACGCAGATATTCTCCTGCATGACGCCCAGCCGGGCCTCGCTGACAATGTCTGCCTGTGCGGTTCCGGCGGTGAAGGCAAGTGTCGAGAGAAGGAAAGTGACGGCGCGGTTCATTCATTACCCCTTTGTAAGGTTAATCCCCAAGATGGAAGTCAACGCCGCGCCGTCAAGCGCGTTCCGTTACGCCTTGCCACGAACCCAGCGAAGGGTGGCTTTTGCGACACGCTCGCCAAACAGTTCAGCGGTTTTCAGGTCGGCGGCGTCGGGGCCGTCCTCGGCCGACAGATCGGTCAGGGCCTGAGTGGCGAGACCGTTGGAGTGACCGGCGCGGTTGAGCGCTTCACCGAATTGGTGGCTGGAGGCATTGAAGCCGGACTTCATGCCGAAATTCACCCAGATCATGCCTTGCTGGGCGGCGAGGGTGGCGAACTGGGCGAGCGTACCGGACTTGTCGCCGGCCAGAGAGCCGGAATTGGTAAAGCCTGCGGCGATCTTGTCTTTCCAGGCATCCGTGAACCAGGCCTTGGAGGAGGCGTCCATGAATTGTTTCATCGGGGCAGAGGCGGAGCCCATATAGGTTGGCGCGCCAAAGATGATGGCGTCGGCGGCTGCGAGCTCATCCCAGGGGCCGCTCTCCGGGGAAGCCAGATCCTCTGCCTTGTAGAGGGTGACGTCTGACCCGGCCTCTGCAGCGCCCTTGCGGACATGTTCGGTGACTTTGGCCGTATGGCCATAGCCGGAATGATAAACGATTGCGATCTTCGCCATGGGAAACCCTTTCATGTTGAAAGGAGCAAATAAGGCGGGCCATTCCGTGGAACAGCCCGCTCTGATTGAATAGGATTTATGCGCGTCCGGTATGAAACGCGGCGTGAAGCCCTAGAAGGTCAGCACTTTCGCATAACGGACCTGGGGCAGGGCCTCGAGCGTTTCCATCATGTCTGCGGGCGGCGCCGCATCAATGCCAATCAGCGCAATGGCTTCTTCGCCGGCCGCCGTGCGGCCCAGATGGAAGGTGGCGATATTGATGCCGGATTCGCCCAGCAACTGGCCGAGCGCGCCGATGAAGCCCGGCTTGTCGAGATTGTTGACGTAGAGCGTGACCGGCGAGAAATCGCCTTCCAGCGCCATGCCCTTCACTTCGACAATGCGGGGCTGTCCGGCGATGATCGTGCCGGCCAGTGTGCGCCAGCCGCCCTCGGGGGCGTTCTTCGTGGCCTTGGTCTTCACCTTGACGCGTATCAGGCTGTCATAGACCGGGCTGTCCTCGGTCTTGGTCTCGGTCAGCTTGACGCCGCTGTCGGCAAGGATCGCCGGGGCGGACACCATGTTCACATCACCGCGCGAGGCGCGCAGCATGCCGGCCAGCAAGGCCGCCGTGAGTGGCTTGCGGTTCAGGTCGGCGACTTCGCCTTCATATTCGATGACGACTTCATCATAGCCGAAATCCGAAATCTGTCCGGCAAAGCTGCCGAGCTTTTCCGCCAGCGCTGCAAACGGCTTGATGCGGGGGGCTTCCTCGGCGGTGATCGACGGCATGTTCAGCGCATTGGTCACCGCGCCGGAGAGAAGATAGTCCGACATCTGTTCGGCGACCTGCAGGGCAACATTCTCCTGCGCCTCGGCCGTGGCCGCGCCAAGGTGCGGCGTGGCGATGAAGTTCTTCGTGCCGAACAGAACATTGTCCTTGGCGGGTTCTACAGCGAACACGTCAAAGGCAGCGGCTTGGATATGCCCGCTTTCCAGCAGGTCCTTCACGGCTTCCTCGTCGACGAGACCACCGCGTGCGCAATTGACCAGGATCAGGCCCTTCTTTGTGGTCTCCAGCGCTTCGCGGGAAAGGACATTCCTGGTCTGCTCCGTCAGCGGAACGTGCAGTGTGATGACGTCTGCGCGGGCGAGGAGGTCTTCGAGTTCGACCTTTTCGACCCCCAGTTCCACGGCGCGTTCATCCGTCAGGAACGGATCATAGGCGGCGACCTTCATCTTCAGGCCGATGGCGCGCTCGGCGACGCGGCTGCCGATGTTTCCGCAGCCGATCAGGCCGAGGGTCTTGTAGGAGACCTCCGTACCCATATAGCCAGACTTCGGCCATTTGCCCTCTTGCGTCTCGGCATTCGCGGCAGGGATCTGGCGGGCAGCGGCGAACATCATCGCAATGGCGTGCTCGGCCGTCGTGATGGCGTTGCCAAACGGCGTGTTCATCACGACCACGCCCTTGGCGGTGGCCGCCTTGATGTCGATATTGTCGACGCCGATCCCGGCGCGGCCGATGACTTTCAGCTTGTCGGCGGCGGCGATCACGTCGGCGTCCGGCTTGCAGGCCGACCGCACGGCGAGGCCGTCATATTGCGGGATGATTTCGATCAGCTCGTCCTTGGACAGGCCGACCTTGATGTCGGTTTCGATGCCACGGGCCTTGAAGATGTCCACGGCGGCGGGGCTGAGTTTGTCAGCAATCAGAACTTTGGTCATGTTCAGTATCTCTTTTGAATAGGTGCGCGGGCTAGAGCGTTGCAGCTTCCTGGGCGAAGGCCCAGTCGAGCCACGGCGTCAGCTTGGCGACGTCGGACGGCTCAACGGAACCACCACACCAGATGCGCAGTCCCGGAGGAGCCTTTGCGTATCCGGCCGCGTCAAAGCAGGCATTCTCGGCTTCCAGCCGTTTCATCATCGCCTTCACGAAGGCGCGCTGGGCGTCCTCGTCGAGACCGGCCACGCGGGGATCAACGATCTTGAAGGTCACGCCCGTATTGGAGCGGACATCCGCATCCGGACAGAGGAAATCGACCCAGTCGGTCTTGGCGACCCAGTCCGTGAGATGTGCAAGGCTCTCATCGGAGCGGGCTTTCATGCCCTTCCAGCCGCCCAGGCTTTCGCACCAGTCGAGCGCCTGCAGATAGTCTTCCACGCACAGCATGCTGGGCGTGTTGATCGTGGCGCCAGCGAAGAGGTCTTCGTTCAGCTTGCCGCCCTTGGTCATGCGGAACAGCTTCGGCAGGGCCCGGTCCGGCGTATAGGTTTCGAGACGGCGCACGGCGTTCGGTGACAGGATCAGCATGCCGTGGGCCGCTTCACCGCCGAGGCATTTCTGCCAGGAATAGGTCACGACATCGAGCTTGGCCCATTCGATATCCTGCGCGAAGGCGGCCGAAGTCGCATCGCAGATCACGACGCGGTCGGGGTTCGGCTTGATCCAGTCGGCGTTCGGCACGCGCACGCCAGAGGTCGTGCCGTTCCACGTGAAGATGATGTCCGCATCATCGCGCGCCTTGGAGAAATCCGGCAGCTCGCCATAGTCGGCGCCATATGTTTCGCACTCAGGCAGCTTCAATTGCTTGGTGGCATCGGTGACCCAGTCCTGGCCAAAGCTTTCCCAGGCGAACACGTCCACGGGCTTCGCGCCCAGCATGGACCACATGCACATTTCGACGGCGCCGGTGTCAGACGCAGGCACGATGGCCACGCGATAGTCGTCCGGAATGCCGAGAATGGCTTTGGACCGGTCAATCGCGGCCTTCAGCTTCTTCTTCGCATCGCCGGAACGGTGCGAGCGGCCAAGAGCGGCAGTTTCGAGTTTTTCGAGTGAAAATCCGGGACGCTTAGCGGTCGGGCCGGAAGAAAAGTGCGGGCATGCTGGCAGCACGCCGGGTTTGGCGACATTCGTCATCTGTTTTTACTCCTATCCTCACAGATAGGCTGGGCGCCGTTGGGGGCGCCTGGCCCGCCGCGTCTGTCTCACATTTCCATGGAGGGCGCAAATGACATTATTGCGTCCCGCGCAGCGGGGTGCTTCATTTCAGCTCATGACCCTCACCATTCACCGCCTGTCGGGCACACTCGGCGCAGAAATCCATGGGGCTGACCTCATCGGCGATCTCTCCAACGCGGCCTTTGATGAAATCCATCAGGCCTTTCTCGATCACAAGGTGATCGTCCTGCGCGGGCAGAATGGCCTGACGCCAGACCAGCAGAAGGCGTTTGCTCGTCGGTTCGGCACGCTGAACATCCACCCCTATGTGAAGGGCATGGACGACCATCCGGAACTGATGGAAATCATCAAGGAACCGGACGAGAAAACCAATTTTGGCGGTGGCTGGCATTCCGACATGAGCTTCCTTGAGGAGCCAGCGCTCGGCTCGGTCCTGCATGCCATCGACGTGCCGCCCTATGGTGGGGACACATTATTCGCTGACCAGCAGGCCGCCTATGACCGTCTGTCCGATGGCTTGAAGAAGACCCTCGAAGGGATGACCGCCATCCATACGGCCAGCAAGGAATACGGCGCCGATGGCTATTCCGCCGCCGTGCGCCAGTCGATGGATGCCAAAGCCGCCCCCGATGCGCCGGAATACGAACACCCCGTCATCCGCACGCATCCGGAGACGGGCCGCAAGGGCCTGTTCATCAACCCGGCTTTCACGCTGCGCTTTGCCGGCTGGAGCCGCAAGGAAAGCCGGGCGCTGCTCAATTATTTGTTCGACCTGTCACGGGAAGAGCGCAACACCTGCCGCGTGCGCTGGCAGGAAGGCGACGTGACGATGTGGGACAATCGCTGTGTCTGGCATTATGCGCTGAATGATTATCACGGCCACCGCCGCCACATGCGCCGGGCCACGATCAATGGCGACAAGCCGCGTTAGGCTGCTACGGCAATCATGCCCCAGGCGATCAGGGCCTGACCAAAGAAATAAAGTCCCCAGACCAGAAGCGACGAAACGAGCTGTGGCGGCGCGCCTTCGGGCCGCGTGAACAGCTGCCGCGCGAGGATCGTGTCGGAGGCGACGAACATCATCGCGCCAATCGTCACCAGCAAGTATTGCGGGTCCAGCCGGAGCGCGAGCACACCCATCAGCAGGATGATGCCCGTATAGGCAAATACCGGGATGCGCATGTCGCCCAGGGAAGGGGACAGCCAGCGCACATAGGCCACGCCGCCAAGCGCAAGCCCGAACTGCGCCGCAGGAACGAGCCAGTTCTTCTCCGCCAGGGGCAGGCCCCAGAAAAGGACAACATAGGCGACATGTGCGAGGAAGAACGCCGCCATGCCGGGCTTCAGCCATTTCTCACCGTCCAGAGCGAGAAACGCATCCCCAAGCGATGAGAGCGCCAGCGCCGCTACGAGCAGGAGTGGTCCCCCGGCCAGATACGCGAACAGGGCCAGAAGAGTCGTCGAGCCTGTCTTCACGACCACGCGCGGAATGCTGCTTCCGTCGCGCCAGCACCAGAAGACCCAGAAAAGCACGCCAAGCGCGATGGCGCCTGCCAGCGCAAGAAAGTCGGGGGTCATAAGGAAATCAGTCCTGCTTTATCGGTTCCGGCAAGCGGAGCAGGCGTCTCGCCATGCCGCGATGCCTGTCTTTGACATGCATACCGACAATGCCGAGGGCGGTGGCCAACACGGTCGCATCATCGGTGAAGCCGAGCCCGGCCAGGAAATCCGGCAGCAAATCGACGGGCATCACGAAATAGGCGCCGGCGGCAAACAGCACGCCTTTGGCCTTCAGCGGCGTGCTCGGATCGCGCGCAGCAAAATAGGCTGCCGCAAGGTCATCCGCGAACGGGATCTTTCCGGCAACGCGCAGCAGCTTGGGCACGAGACCTTTCGTGCGACGTTCCATGCGCTCAACCGATTGCGGCGTGAACCGTCCCTCGGCATCCTGAACCATGTTGATAATTTCCGCTGCGTCAGACATTGCGAACTCCTGTCAGCACTATAGACCAACAGTGTATCAACAAAAACAAGGGAGGGCAGCAGCCCATGGAACTGAACTCGAATATCTCTGCCGTTATTACAGGTGGCGCGTCCGGCCTCGGTGCTGCAACCGCTCGTAAACTGGCTTCGCAGGGCGTCAAAGTCGCTCTTTTCGATCTCAATGAAGAGAAGGGCGAAGCTCTCGCCAAGGAACTCGGTGGTGTCTTCTGCAAGGTGAACGTCACAGATGAAGAGTCTGTAGACGCCGGTTTTGCCAAATCCCGCGCCGCCATCGGCCAGGAACGCATCCTCGTCAATTGTGCCGGCACGGGCAACGCCATCAAGACGGCCAGCCGCAACCGCGAGACAGGCGAGATCACCCACTTCCCGCTCGACAAGTTCAACATGATTATTCAGATCAACCTTGTCGGCACATTCCGCTGCATCGCAAAGTCTGCGGCTGGCATGATGACGCTGGATCCAATTGAAGGCGAGCGCGGCGCAATCGTGAACACGGCGTCTGTTGCCGCGGAAGACGGCCAGATGGGACAGGCATCCTACTCGGCTTCCAAGGGCGGTGTGGTCGGCATGACCCTGCCAATCGCGCGCGATCTTGCCCGCGAACTGATCCGCGTCAACACGATCCTGCCGGGCATCTTCAACACCCCGCTGATGCAGGGCGCACCGGACAATGTGAAACAGGCGCTGGCCGCCTCGGTGCCAAACCCGGCCCGTCTCGGCAATCCGGACGAGTATGCATCGCTCGCCTGCGAGATGATCACCAATGGCTACTTCAACGGCGAAGACGTGCGCCTCGACGGTTCCATTCGCATGGCTCCGCGCTGATCGGTTCACGCCGTTTCAGAAACGCTTCAAAGGCCCGCTCCCGGTTCTCGGGGGCGGGCCTCTTTAATGGAAGCGGGCTACGAGGACGGAAAGGGAGCCCGGCTCCCGGTCGTCCCCTTTACTGTCCCTTGCGTTGTTTTACGCCTTCCTCGTCAGCAATCGCGCGATCTTCGTCATTGAAGATGATCTCTGCTTCCTCGCCCTTGCCATAGGCGCGGGATTTCTTGGCCAGCGCCGACATGGAATCCTGCATCGAGCCCTGGCCGACGGCCATGGTTTTCGAGGCGGAGACCCCAACGGCTTCGGCATCGTCAAAGCGGGCAAACTCGGCGCCGAGAAAAACGACTTCCCAGCCCTTGGCTTCGGCGCGGTCGAGTGCGGCCTTCACGCCGTCCCGGGTCAATTCGCGAGAGGAGTTTTCCAGCCCGTCCGTCATGATGACGATGACGGCCTTCTCTGGATCGTCGGCTTCCGCCAGCGACACCATGCGCCCGATGGCATCGAAGAGCGGCGTCATGCCGCGCGGATTGGCTTCCTCATTGGTGACATCGCTCCAGTCCTCGGCGATGACCTTTTCACGCAGGACATCGAATTGCATCCCGTCCTGGAAATCGAAAACGGCGAGCGTTACATCGGTTTCGATGTCGCTGCCCTCGATCTCCCCTTCTTCGGCCTCACCGACGCTGGCTGCGTAGGCATTCACCGAAGTGAGGGCTTCGTCCCAGATGCTGCTCATCGAGCCGGTGCGGTCGAGCAGGATGTAGGAATGCACCGCCCCCGGATCATCATCCGGCTCCGGGGCAGGTATCTTGGCCGAAGCCGGCCCCATCAGGGCGATGGCGGCTGCGCCGGCGGCGAGTGTTGTGATGAGCTTTTTCATGCGTGCGTCCCTGTCCAGAAATCTACATCGGGCCACCCGGCCTGATGCAAGTTAATCTCCGGGCGAAATCAGGCGCACATGTGGCATTAACGCGTTGTTAGAAAGGAAATCGGGTGCGAACGACTGTCCGCACCCGGTGAATATGAGCAGCTGTTCATTTTCGCTGCCCTGACCTGAAATTTCAGGATCGACGAGTCAGGCGAACTGGGGCGCGATTTTCAGATTTCGCACCCATCCGATCTTTTCCATGACCAGAAGGATCGTGCCATTATAGTCGACAATCCGGTTCCAGACGCCGCGGCGCGGACGGTGTAGCGCGCTGATGGGCTGGTCGTGGTGATGGTCGTGGAAGGCTTCGCCGCCTGTCAACAGCGCCATCATATGGTCAGCCCAGATTGGGGTTTTCAGATGGCCCAGCACGTTGATGCCATAAACGGTGGCATGGAACTGAATGGCGCGGCCAATCACAACCGACGCATGGATCAGTGCAGTTAGCAGCAATGAGCCACCAGCGGCCCAGACGATCAGATAGATCGCGGCCGGGATCACAAGATGAACGACGAGGCTGATCTCATTATAGAAGCGGTCCATCCACACTACAGCAGGCTGGTTCTTCAACCACATTGCCAGAGGGCGCTGGGTGTCGCGGTGGTCACGCCAAAGGATCCAGCCGACCCATGCCCAGCGCTTGGACTCGAACGGATTGTGCGGATCGCCCGGCTTGTCTGAAAAGCGATGGTGCTGGGAGTGATAGTTCACCCAGTCCTTCACATTGCCCTGCATGGCGATAACGAGATTCAGCATGGTCACGATCTGGCCGGGCATTGCCAGTTCGCCTGCGCGATGCTGCAGGATGCGGTGAAGCGGTCCGATGCCGGCATTGCAAACGAAGATCGAGGCGCCGATCACGGCGATGGCCAGCGGAACGTACCACCAGTGGAAGGTCAGCTGTGTCAGGGCAAGGCCGAGCACGACCATGGTGATGAACAGGGCGAGGCCGAGCGCCGGATAGCCAAAGGCCGAAAAGAAGCTCGCATGGTTGAAATTCTTCCATGTCTTTGGAATGGCGAGCGAGCGCGGCAGTGTCATTGAAGTTCCTCCTGAAAGCTCACTTGTGCGGGCCCTGGTTTTTTAGAAATGTCCGGCGGGCCGGATTAACACAGACTTAAAGCCGCAAGACGGTTGTCGTAAAGATGGAACCTCATCGTTGACGCAGTCGTGACCGGAACGTGCGGTCCGGGGGTGACGAACCGGCCCTGAACCCGCTAGAACACGTCGGGAACATGTGCCGGGCTATTGTGGGAGGCGCTGCATGGCGGACGACCGTCGCCAATTTGATCTGCAACGGCTCCGCGACCTCGGGCTGGATCTGGATTCCAGCCAGGATGAGGCCGAGCTGAAAAGCGTCTGCCGTCTGACGCAGGACTGTATCGAGGCTGGCGACAACAGCCTCACGCTGAACCAGCGAACCGAAAGATTCCATTGCAGCAATTGCGGACAGTCCGGCTCGTTCCGCGACCTTGTCCGCGCATTGGAGAGCGGTGACCTGGCGCATGAAGCCCAGGCACCGGCCATACTCGATGCCGAGTTCTCCGAAGCGCCTGTTCGCGCGACCCAGGCCGTGGTGCGGGCTGAGCCCAAGGTGATGCATCTGGGGGAAGGGCAGCGGGTCCGGTCCGAAAAGGAAATGCGGCAGGAGGAAAAGCAGGCGCGCAAGGCAGCCCGCGAGGGCCGTAATATGGGCGAGCGAATTATCATTACGCTCTTGGCGCTTGTCTTCCTGGGGGCGGGCCTCGCTGCGGCTGCCCTGTCCGGCTTTGCAAACTACCAGGCCTTTTCCCAATCGGTCGCGGATCCGCTCCAGTCGGGCGTGTGGGGATGGACCGGCGTGATTGCGGCGATCATCTCGTTCGGCGGCTTCACCTTCTTCTACTGGCACAGCGCCAATCACCGGATGAAAGAAGGCGTGCGCGCGCTGTTGTTTGCGCTTGCTGGTGGCGGGACGTCCATTGTCGGAACGCAAATGTACATCGCCGCGAACAATCAGGCGGCCGAGGCGGAGCTGGTACGTGCCGGGTCAAACCGGGACGTTCTTCAAACACAGATCGCCGACTGGCGGCGTCAGCTGGAGGGCATACCGCCCGAAACGCGCTCGGTTGAGGGGCTGGAAGCCTATATTGAGGAAGTCGAGCGCGTGGGGCGGACACACCAGAAGCCTTATCGGGATGCCCAGAACGAGTTGGGTCTGGCGCGCCGACGCGACGACCTCCTGGTTCGGATCGAAACAGCCAATGCCGAACTGCTCGGCACCGGCACGGGTGACATCCTCGTCGAGGCCCAGACACGCACCTCCATTCCCGGCTGGTTCTTCGCGCTCATGCTCGAACTTTTTTCCAGTCAGGGCACTTCCATCGGGCTGGTTGCGCTCCTGATCCTGTATGGCCGGTCGCGTGTTAATGCCGGCGAGGGGCCCGTTAACCAAGGCATTTCCTGAAAAAGGAACCGGGAGGCCTCTCACGCATAGACTAAATGAAGCAACGCTCTGGTGCTTCTCCATCAAGACTGAAACCGGCACAGAATGTGCCGGTTTTTTTCTGCCTTGCGTAATGTTTACTGCAATTCTGGCCCGCGACTTGCTGAGGCCCTCTGTGCCGGCTCACTCCGTTACAGGTGAGCGCGCAAGACGAGGGGATCCCAATGACGCAGCGTGATCTGATGCTTCAGGACGAAATCTCTGTTTACCATGATCTGGTGTGCACGAGGTAGAGTAAGTCCATGAATCTGTTCTTCAGGTTTCTTCGTATATTTCTTCCCGCCTTCTTCACGAAGAACCGGACGGGGCTGATGGATGTGCACACGATCCGGTCGGCCGTCTGGATCGGCGATCAGGATCCGTTGGGGCATATGACGAATTCGCGCTATTCGTCCTTCACCGATCTGGGGACCATGAATTATATGGGCCGGACGGGCGCGCTGATGACCTACCGCAAGCGCGGCTGGAGCCCGATCATCCAGCATGAATCCATCACCTTCTACCGGATGATGAAATTCCCGCAGAAATTCGAGCTGACGACCCAGCTGGTGGGCTGGCAGGATTGCTACATCTGCTTCCGCCATCGCTTTCACAGCAAGGGCAAACTCATCGCGGAAAGCCGTATGGTGGCGCGTCTCATGGGACGGCGGCGGCAGAAGGTGACGACGCAAATGGCGCTGGAGGCGATGGGACTGGACCTGGAAAGCCCGGAGCTCAGCCAGCGTTACCTTGACGCCATCGCAGACCTTCAGGCGCGCGACGCCGAACGGGAAGCCGAAAACATCTAGCGATCAAGCTCAAAGGCGTGTGGCAGCAGGTCTGCCATTTTCCATTCCTTGAGCGCCGTTCCGTCCGCGGCAAGCGCGTACACAACGCAGTCCGGGCTGCACAATTCGGCGATCCGCTGGCGGCAACCGCCGCAGGGGGACAGGTCGCCCTCGCCGCCGATGACGAGCACATGTGTGCAGGTCTTGCCGCCCGCCACCACCATGGCGCCCAGCGCGACAGCTTCGGCGCAGGTGCCAAGCGGATAGGCCGCATTCTCCATATTGCATCCCGCGAAAACGCGCCCCTGATCATCAAGGACGGCGGCGCCAACCTTGAATTTGGAATAGGGGGCATGGGCGTGTTCGCGTGCAGCACTGGCGGCGGCCTGCAGCCGCTCGATCAGGAAAGGGGAGGGGTTGGTCACGCAGGTATCCTCTGGCCAAGTGCGGGCTTCCTGCTTAGGCATTGTCGTCAGTCTTGTCACTCGATTGCCTGATCCCTCGGAGCCAGATGTCTCGTATTCCTCTTATAATTGATTGTGATCCTGGTGTGGATGATGCCGTCATGCTGATGATGGCGCTGGCCAGCCCCGATCTCGATGTACGCGCGATCACGGCGGTGGCGGGCAATGTCCCGCTGCACCTGACCAGCCGGAATGCGCGCATGATGTGCGACCTGATGGGCCGCAAGGAGATTCCGGTCCATGCCGGGTGCCCGCGTCCGATGGTGCGCACGCCGGTCACTGCGGAGGATTTCCATGGTGAAAGCGGGATTGCCGGGCTTGAACCGTTTGAGCCGGAAACGCCGCTTGCCGAAGCGCATGCCGTCAACGCGCTGATCGATCTGCTCCGCGCCGCCGGGCCGAAGGGCCTGTCGATTGTGATGACGGGGCCGATGACCAATCTCGCGACGGCGCTCATCATGGCGCCGGATATTGCGGCGAATATCGACCAACTGGTCCTGATGGGCGGCGCTGACAGCGAGGGCGGCAACATCACGCCCTTTGCCGAATTCAATGTCTTTGCAGACCCCCATGCGGCGGCTGTTGTTCTGGGGAGTGAGGCGTCAGCCACAATTCTCTCTCTGGATGTGACGCATCAGGTTCGGGCGCTCGACTCCCATCTGGCCCCCTTCCGCACACTGGATGGCGACCGGCCGCGCATCATGGTCCAGCTGCTGGAGGCCGCGAATGCCCTGGAACAGAAATGGAAGGGCAAGCGCACTCCGATGCATGATCCTTCGACCATTGCCTACCTGCTCGCGCCGCATCTGTTTGAGGGCCGCAAGGCAGATGTGACGGTCGAAACGGAGTCCGGGGCGCGGTTTGGTCAGACGCGTCCGTCCAGACTTGAAGCCGGTCGCCATACCTGGATCACCAAGGCAGACGCGGATGGCTTCTTTGCGCTGGTGAAGAATTTGCTGGAGGCGTCATGATTACCGTCGTTGGGTCCATCAATCTCGATATCGTGGCCACCGGGCCGAAACTGCCCCGGCCGGGCGAGACCGTGACAGGCGCAAAGCTTGCGCGCCATCCGGGCGGGAAGGGCGCGAACCAGGCGCTGGCCGCGCGGCGGCTTGGCGCAGATGTTCGCCTCGTGGGGGCGGTTGGCGCTGACGAGATGGCCGGGGAGGCGCTGAAACTCCTGCAGGCAGGCGGCGTTGACCTGTCCAGCGTCCAGCACGTGAATGGGGAGACAACCGGCGTTGCCCTGATCGCTGTGTCCATGGATGGCGAGAACCAGATCGTGGTCTGCCCCGGCGCGAATGCCGTCTTGCGCCCGGCAGATGTCGAATTCGTGGAGACCGAACACATGATGGGCGTGCTTGAGGTCAGCGCGGACACGCTGCTCGCTGCGGCGCGCAAGGCCACGGGCTTTGTCAGCCTGAACCTCGCGCCCGCCATGGAGGTGCCGGAGGAATTGCTCGCCGAAGCTGACCTGATCAGCGTGAATGAGACCGAAGCCGCCTTTTATGGCGGCGCGCTGCATCAGCTTGAGGCCTGCATCGCCATCTCGCTCGGCAGCGAAGGCGCGACGCTCTGGCGAAAGGGTAAGGAGATTGCCCGGGCAACTCCGCCGAAAGTGACTGTGGTCGATACGGTCGGGGCAGGGGACACGTTTACCGCAGCCCTCACGGTCGGCCTGATTGAAGGCCAGTCTCCTCAGGAGGCGCTCGCCTTTGCGGTTGCTGCGGGGGCCGTGGCCTGCACCAGGCCCGGCGCACAACCCAGTCTGCCGAAGCGCCTCGATCTCGACCCCTATCTCTGAGGATCAGGCGCAGGCGCCTTCATGCAATTGACGTATGCCCCCGCTAGGGCTTTCTGGGATTTGGTTTTGAAGGTTGGAGGATTCCCATGTTTCGATTGATTGTCAGCGCGCTGGCTGTGACGGCGCTCGCCCTTCCGGCATCGGCCTGGGGCAAGACTGGCCACCGGATCGTGGGAGAGGTCGCCACGACCTATCTCAGCGAACCCGCTGCAACAGCCATCGAAGACATTCTCGGGCCGGAAGGGCTCGCCGAAGCTGCCGACTGGCCAGACTATATGCGTTCCAATCCCGACTCCTTCTGGCGCTCGGAAGCCAATCCCTGGCATTATGTCACGATCCCGGAAGGGCAGACCTATGCGGATGTGACGCCCCCCGCGAACGGAGACGCCATCACGGCGCTCGCGAATTTCCGGGCCACTGTGCTCGATCCTGCCGCGTCCCTTGAGGAGCGCCAGCTGGCGCTGCGGTTCATCGTGCACCTTGTCGGGGATCTCCAGCAACCACTTCACGCCGGCAACGGCACCGACCGGGGCGGGAACTGGGTCGATGTCGTCTTCTTTGAAGAAATGTCGAATTTGCACGAGGTCTGGGACGAAAAGCTCATTCAGTATGAAGAGCTCTCCTATACCGAATGGGCCAACTGGCTGATCCAGAAAATCACCCCGGCGAATCTTGGAGAGTGGGGCGCTGCCATGCCAGCGCAGTGGGCCGACGAGAGCGCGGCCATTCGCGACACCATCTATCCAGAGTCCGAAATCCTGTCCTATGATTATGCCTATATGGCCCGGCCAATCCTGAACCAGCAGATGAGCAAGGGCGGCGTTCGTCTCGCCGCATATCTCAATGCGATGTTTGATCCGGCGATGACAGAGGTGCCAAAGGCAGAATAGGGCCTAGGCGCTGGCGCGGTTGATGCGACGGCGCTGGACGCTGGAGGGAATGTTCAGGCTCTCGCGATACTTTGCCACCGTCCGGCGGGCGATATCGACACCATAGCCGGTGAGGATTTCCACAATCTGGTCGTCGGAGAGCACATTGTCCGGCTCTTCACTGTCGATCAGCATCTTGATCCGGTGGCGGACGGCCTCGGCCGAGTGGGCCTCGCCGCCACCCGTTGCCGGAATCGAGGCGGAGAAGAAGTATTTCAGCTCGAACAGGCCGCGCGGGGTCGACATGTATTTGTTCGTCGTCACACGGCTGACCGTGGATTCATGCATCTCGATGGCATCAGCCACCTGTTTCAGGTTCAGCGGACGCAAATGCGCAACGCCATGCGCGAAGAAGGCGTCCTGCTGGCGCACAATCTCGCTGGCCACTTTCAGAATGGTACGTGCGCGCTGGTCGAGCGACTTGATCAGCCAGGTGGCGGAGGCGGCACATTCGGAAATGAATTCCTTCTCCTTGTCGCGCATCGGCAGGGCCGTGACTTCCGCGTAATAGGCCTTGTCCATCAGGACACGCGGAAGGTTTTCGGAATTCAGCTCCACCGCGTACATGCCATTCGGCATTTCCCGCACAAACACGTCCGGCGTCACCGCCACGGAGGCATCGCCCGCAAAATTCGATCCCGGCTTGGGCGACAGCTGGCGCAGCTCGGTCATCATGTCGAGCAGGTCTTCCTTGTCGACACCGCAGATCTCGGCAAGGCCCTTGAGATCGTGCTTGGCGACAAGCTGCAAATTCTTGACCATGGCTTCCATGGCCGGATCGTAGCGGCCGAGCTCTTTCAGCTGCAGGCCGAGGCATTCCGGAATTGAACGGGCCATCACGCCGGTCGGGTCAAAGCCCTGGCAGATATTCAGCACTGCCTCGACATTCGCGATGTCGGCGCCGAGCGCCGTGGCCACTTCATCAAGGTCGGCGCGCAAATAGCCGGTATCGTCTGTCTCGTCGATCAGGCGCGCCGCGATCAGGCGGTCAGCTGCGGACAGGCCGGCAAGGTTCAGCTGCGTGTGCAGATGTTCGTGCAGGGATATTTCGGAGCTGACATTGGCCGTGTAGTCGAAATCCTCGCCGGAGCCCCCCCCGCTGGCGCCTGACCAGTCGGTTTTGGCGGATGGGCCGGAACTGCCGGCGGGCATTGCGGCGTCAGAGCCTGTGCCCGGTTCGTAGACGTCCTCGCCCGGCGCATCAAGCTGGTCGCGCGCGGCGCCCAGACCGGAGGATTCATCCAGTGAGAGTTGTTCACGATTGTCCGCCTTCGGGCTTTCGGACTCGCTGGACGTGTCTTCCTCGGCCTTGTTCAGCAGGGGATTGCGCTCAATCTCCGCTTCAACGAATTCGGTGAGTTCCTGATTGGAAAGCTGCAACAGCTTGATCGCCTGCTGGAGCTGCGGCGTCATAACCAGGGACTGGCCCTGGCGCATGTCGAGTGACTGTTTCATTCCCAAGCCCGCGCCTTTCCTCAAGCGGCGAACTGTTCACCCAGATAGACCCTGCGCACGTCTTCATTCGTCAGCACGTCTTCCGGCGTACCATCAAACAGGACTTCACCTTCATACATCACATAGGCCTTGTCGACGATCTGCAAGGTTTCGCGCACCTGGTGGTCCGTGATCAGGACACCCAGGCCGCGTTGCTTCAGATAGCGGACAAGATCGGAAATGTCGGAAATGGCGAGCGGGTCGATACCGGTGAACGGTTCATCCAGTAGCATGAAGCTCGGACGGGATGCGAGCGCACGGGCAATCTCCACCCGGCGGCGTTCGCCTCCGGACAGGGATGTGGCCGCTTGGCCACGAAGGTGTTCCACGTGCAATTCGCTGAGCAGGCTATCGACCTGAGCCATTCGCTTCGCCCGGTCTTTTTCGACCAGTTCCGCAACGGCCATCACATTTTCTTCCACCGTCATGCCCCGAAAAATCGAGGCTTCCTGAGGAAGATAGCCCACGCCGAGGCGTGCGCGTTGGTACATGGGCAGACGGGTTACGTCTTCCCCATCAATCGAGATCGTTCCCGAATCTGCGCTGATGAGGCCCATGATCATGTAAAAGCAGGTCGTCTTGCCGGCCCCATTGGGTCCAAGCAGGCCGACAATTTCCCCGCGTTGAAGGCTCAGAGATACGTCTCGCACGACCTGTCGCTTGCCAAATGACTTGGCAATATTGTTAACGACAAGGCCTTCGGCCGAATCCGTCATCTCTGCTAAATTCCCTCAATCCACTGGGATTTTGCCACCCGGAAACAGGCATACCCTTACATACTTAAGATCGGCTTCACGATCCCGCTAAAATTTATTCAGTTGTTTGCGGGCTGATTGTCCGGATCGATCACCATGCGGGTGCGGCCATCGCCGCCATCCAGCGTGGTTCGGCGGTTGCCGATCTCGACCCGCAGGACAGCGCCCTCGGCCACGTCACGCTCGCGCAACAGGGCCACATTTCCGGTCATGGTGATGATGTCGCTGGCCGCGTCATAGACGCCGCGATCACCCTTCGCCTTCATGTCGGCGGTGATGTAGAAGACGTTGCCCTCTGCGATCATGGTCTGGACCTGGCCAAAGCCGCCGCCGACGCTGGTGGTCTGCGTGGCGCCCGCCGGTCTCTCGGCAAAGATCATGGTGACCGTGTCGGCGCGCAGCCGGGCATCGCCCTGTTGGATGTCGACATTGCCGATCAGCAGCACTTTGCGTTCGCGCTCAAGGCTCTCGGTACGCTCCGAATTGATATAGATCGGACCGCCTTCCGACGAGATTTGCGCCATCGCCGGCAGCGTGAAGGCTGCCAGGGCGGCCAGCGAAACAAGAACCTTATTGAGAGCCATCTGTCTCACCTTCATTCGTTTCATTTGTGTCTGCCGGGGCAGGATACAGCACCGTTTTGACATTACCTTTGCAGATGACGCGGTTGCCATCCTCCAGAACTTCATACGAGTCACAGCTGATATCGCCAAGGGGGCCTCTGCCTTGCAGCGGCGATAGACCCTCGACGCGGCCTTCATCGACGAAGACGCGCGCGCCGGATGTCATGAAGGTGAACCCGTTCGCATCCGAAATGCGGACATCCTCATAGAGTTCCAGAATGCCGGCGTCGCGATCATACATGCCGGAGGGCGCGCGGATCTCGCTGCCTGTCTGGTCCGTAAGGATGGGATTCACCAGGTCGACCAGTGTGCCGGTGGTCTGGCGCCGCCGCGCGGCATCTGCCGTGATGTTGAAGCTCTGGCCAACGGAATCCCGCCCGGAAAAGCGCGGGTTCAGCATGGTAACGGTTTCGCCCTGCGCCACCTGGACCGGGGTTGCATCCTTCGCGATGGCGCTGCGCACGATGTAACCGAGGAACAGGCCGATCGAAATCGCTGCGCAGGCCGAGAAGGCGAGGCGCAGGAGACGCACACCCTGCGACCGCTTGCGCGCCTGGGCCAGTGTCAGCTGGCGCCGCGGAGCCCATAATGATGCCGGATCGTGATGCTTGACGGCGTCCATGAATAAGAGGGGCCTGCTTCTGTAACTACACGGGGACGTTTAGCGGACCAGCCTCTGAAACAAAAGCGGCGAAGGCATGGCGAGCGCGTCAGCTGTGCGCGAAAATATCCGTTTCGCCCCAGCCCGACAGATCAAGCGCTGCACGGATCGGCAGGAACGCGAAACAGGCCTCGGCCAAGTCGAGCCGGCCTTCGCGTTTCAGCATTGCCTCCAGACCATCCTTGATCTTGTGCAGGTAGAGCACGTCGGACGCGGCATATTGGAGCTGCGCATCGGACAATTCGCGCGATCCCCAATCGGAGCTCTGCTGGGCCTTGGACATGTCGGCGCCGGCGATCTCGCGCGCCACATCCTTCAGTCCATGACGGTCGGTATAGGTGCGCGCCAGTTTGGAGGCGATCTTGGTGCACCAGATCGGCGCGCAATCAATGCCCATCCAGCGTTTCATCATCGCCACGTCAAAGCGGGCGAAATGAAACAGTTTCAGCACGTCGGGATCGGTCAGGATTCTTTTGAGGTTCGGACAGTCATAATCACGATCCAGCTGCACCAGATGCGCCGTGCCGTCGCCGGACGAGAGCTGGACGAGCGTGAGATTGTCGCGCAACAGGTTCAGGCCCATGGCCTCGGTGTCGACCGCCACAACCGGGCCAAAGTCGATACCAGCGGGCAGGTCGCCCTTGTGAAGAGTAATGCCGTTCATGGCGAGGCTGTAGCACTTCAGGCGTTAAGGGCAAGTGTCTCAGCACGCTGCACGCGATCAGCGATGGGCTTTCTTCAGGGCGACCAGCGCCACATCCAGCGCGGAGAGAAACCGCGACCGATCCGCCTTGGAGAAGGGGGCAGGGCCGCGCGCAATGCCGTCCCCCAGACCAGCGCGCAGGTCGGAATGAATGGCCCGCACCGCGACGGCATTGCCGATGGACGCATCGGTGAACGGCTTGCCTGTGGGCGAGATAACGGTGGCGCCCGCTTTCAGGGACCGGTCCGCCAGCAGGATGTCCGCCGTGATGACCACGGACTCCGGCGTGGAGGCTTCCGCGATCCAGTCATCCGCCGCATCGAACCCGTCGGAGACGATCTTGCGGCTGACGAGCCGGTGCTCGGGGATGCGGATATAGGAATTGGCGACGATCACCACCGGCACATCATGGCGCAGCGCGACCTTGTAGACCTCGTCCTTGACCGGGCAGGCATCCGCATCAACCAGGATCTGGGGCAGGGGCGCGTGGGGGTCGGTCATCCGTTCCTACAGCCTGTGAACCAGCCGGGGCAGGTAGCGTCCCGGAATGGAGCCGGACTCGGTTTCGCCAGTCTGTTCGGCGCCCATATGGATGTAGAAGGGCGCTGCGTCCGGGTCCGCGTCGATCACCAATTCATATGCGCCGAGGCCCTGCGCAAAGCGGCAGGCCCAGACATACAGCATCTTGCCCGTGCCTTCCCCAAGCCGGGTCGGCTCCACGAACAATTTGTCGAGATGGCTCCTGCCAGTCTCATCGACAGAGATCTCGGCCAGCCCGGCCACGCCGCGCCGGTCCTCGGCCACGACGATGGCGTCTTTTTCCAGATCCTCTTCGGTCAGGGTGAGTTCACTGCGAAACGCGTCGAGCATGGCATCGTCATAGTTCCAGACCGATTTCGACCGGAGGCACATGTCCGACAGGGACTGCAGCTCGTCCGCATTGGGCGGTCTCAGGATCATGCCGGAAATCCTTTCGGGGCGCGGATGTCGCTTGACTCTGACCGGGCAAATGTTCTCTTTATGTTCACTTTTGTGTCCGGGATATAGCCATGCGTTTGCCGACAGAGATTGAGTCTCTCTATATCGACTTTGATGCCTTTTTTGCAAATGCGGAAAAACACCTGCGCCCTGAGCTGCGCGGCCGTCCTGTCGGGGTGGTGCCGCTGGCGTCAGACCATACGAGCCTGATTGCCCGGTGCTATCTGGCCAAGGCGTTTGGCCTGAAGCGTGGGACATCCGTAAAGGAGGCCCGCGCGCTGTGCCCGGAGATCGCCCTGCCGGTCGCCCGGCATGATGAGTATGTGAAGCTTCACCACAAGATCCTTGAAGAGCTCGACCGGCATGTCCCGGTCCGGAAAGTCTGGTCTGTCGATGAAATGGAATGCACCCTGATCGGGTCCGAGCGGGGGCGGGGGGAGGAGATCGCCGCGAATATCCGCCGGGGCCTCAAGGAGAATGTCGGACCTTGCCTGACCGCCTCCATCGGCCTCGCGCCAAACCAGTTCCTGGCGAAAGTCGCGGCAGAAATGAACAAGCCAGAAGGGTTCGTCATGCTGCGCCCGGAAGACCTGCCAGGCCGGTTGTTCGAACTGGAACTGCAAGACCTTCCCGGTATTTCAGGCCGCATGCATGCCCGGCTTGAGCGCGCCGGGATCTATACGGTCGAACAGCTCTGGAACCTCTCGCCCAAGCAGGCGCGCGCCATCTGGAACAGCGTGGAGGGTGAGCGTATGTGGGCCCAGTTGCGAGGCTATGCGGTGGCACGGCCGGAAACCGTGCGCCGCATGTTCGGGCACGGGCGTATCCTTTCATCGGATTGGCGCCAGCCGGAAAATGCCCGTGACTGCCTGCGATTGCTGACGGCCAAGGCGGCCCGACGCCTGCGCCGGGAAGGGTATCTGGCCAGCGCGCTGCACGTTTCCATCGGCACACAGGACGGGATGCGCTGGGGAGGAGAGACGACCTTCTTTCCGGCGCGGGACGATCACACCTTTCTCCGGAAGGCCTGCGAAGTTTACGATGCCGGAATCAGGGCACTGGAGGGGCGACGCCTGAAGAAGGTCTCTGTGATGCTCCACCATATCAGTCAGCCCGGCGAGGTCAGTGCAGATCTCTTCGAGCACGCCAACAAGGCCGCTGAACGCTCCCGGTGGGAGCGTGTGACGGATGCCATGGATGTCCTGAATTCCCGCAATGGCGGGTGTGTTGTGTCGCTTGGCCCGCGGAAAGAGCCGCCCGGCGGGTATGCAGGCGCAAAGATTGCCTTCGGCCGGGTGCCCGATCTCGATGACTTCCTTGTTGTCCGCACCGACCGATAGGGGCCGCCAGGTCAGGGGCTCATGGGGCGCCCAAGATCAGCGCGGGACGGCCAAGTATCGTGCGAATGCGTAATATCTTCCAGAAGGAGGGGAATTGGTGACTGGTTCTTGCTGCATTTTATCGCTAAACGGTATGAAACAACTCACGAGGACATTATGCAGATAAAATATCTCCTGTCAGGCGGCGCTGCGGCGATCGCGCTTTCGCTGTCGGCTTGTGACACCAAGACTGATGCCCCTGCGATGTCGGCTGAGGCCGAAACGCCTGTCGAAGCGCAGGGCCTGCCGGAGATCGTCGTGACGGACGCTGAACTCGAAGGCAATCCATTCCGGCAGGAGTGGGACACGCCCTATGGCGTGCCGCCCTTCGCAGACATTCGCGACGAGCACTATATGCCAGCGACCAAGAAAGCCATTCTCGAGCTTCGCGCTGATATTGATGCGATTGTGAGCAATCCTGATGCACCGACCTTCGAGAATACGGTCGTCGCGCTCGATACGGCGGGGGCCTCTCTGAACAAGGTCCTGAATGTCTTCAGCAACATCACCAATACCGACACGAATGACACGCTGAGCGATCTGGAAGCTGAAATCTGGCCCATGCTGACCCGCGAGACCAATGCGATCAGCTTCAATGAAGACCTCTTCAAACGCGTTCAGGCAGTCTATGACCAGCGCGACCGCCTCGGCCTGGACGAGCAGGACGCCCGTCTGCTGGAGCTGACGCATCGTGAATTCCTGCGCAATGGCGCGGCCCTGTCGCCGGAGACCAAGGCCGAAGTCGCCGCGATCAATGAAGAACTGTCCGGCCTGACCACGAAATTCGGCCGCAATTTGCTGCTGTCGACCAAGGCCTTCAAGATCGAGATCACGGACGAAGCGGAGTTGGCCGGCCTGTCGGATGACTTCAAGAGCGCCCTGAAAGTCGAGGGGGAGGACAAATGGGTCCTGACCGTCGACCGGTCCGTCTACGAGACCTTCATGACGCAGAGCGAAAACCGCGATCTGCGCGCAAAACTGTTTGACGGCTATCGCCTGCGCGCCTCCGAAGGCGAGTATGACAATGGCCCGCTCGCGATCAAGATTGCCCAGTTGCGCGCCAAACGCGCCGAGCTGATGGGCTACAAATCGCATGCGCATTACCAGTTGGAAACGCGGATGGCGAAAACACCCAAAGGCGCCGAGGAATTCCTCCTGCGTGTGTGGGAGCCAGGCATTGAGCGGGCGAAGGAAGAACGCGCCGCCATGCAGGACATGGTTGGCGATGAGTTCCAGATTGCCGGCTATGACTGGTGGCACTATGCCGAAAAGGTCCGGCAGGAACTGTATGCCTTCGACGATAATGCGCTGAAGCCGTATTTCGAACTCGGCGCCGTGCGCGCGGGCGCATCTGACGTGGCCTCGAAACTGCTCGGCGTCACGCTGGAGCCGGTCGAGGTCGAGAGCTGGAATCCTGACGTCACGGCCTATGACGTCAAGGACGCAGAAACGGGCGAGCATCTCGGCCTGTTCATGGCCGACATGTATGCCCGCGATTCCAAACGGGGCGGCGCCTGGATGAGCTCGTTCCGCGACACGTCCAACGTCAACGGCAACAATATCCGCCCGATCATCACCAACAATCTGAACCTGATCAAGCCACCCGAAGGCGAGCCGACCCTGATGCGGTTCGACGAAGTGGAGACCCTGTTCCACGAATTCGGACATGGCCTGCATGGCCTGCTCACGCAGATCCGTTATTCAACCTTCTCCGGGGTGGATGGTCCGCGAGACTATACCGAATTCCCGGCTCAGATTCTGGAGCATTGGGCCGGCGCGCCGGAAGTGCTGGCCACTTATGCAAATCATTATGAAACCAGCGAACCGATCCCGTTGGAACTCATCGACAAGATGAATGCCGCCGCAACGTTCAACCAGGGCTTCAAGACGACGGAATTCATTGCCGCCTCGCTGCTCGACCTGCGCTGGCACATGCTGACTTCCGAAGAGGCGGCAGAGATTACGGACGCCCGTGAGTTCGAGCAGAAGGTGCTGGAAGAGTATGGCCTGATCCCGGAGATCGAGCCGCGCTATCGCAGCCAGTATTTCAGCCACATCTTCGCCGGCGGCTATTCGGCCGGCTATTACGCCTATCTCTGGTCTGAAATCCTCGACGCTGACGGCTTCACCGCCTTCCGCGACACGGGCGACATTTATGACCCTGAGCTTTCGGCCCAGTTGAAGAAGTGGGTCTACGAGTCCGGTGGCCTGCGCGAAGCAGACGAGCTTTACCGGAATTTCCGTGGCTCAGACCCGACCATTGAGCCGCTGCTGAAGCTGCGCGGTTTCTCCGAGCAGCAGCCCAGCGAAGGCTGATCGGACACAAAGCCTCCAAATGAAAAGCCCGCCGAAAATCTTCGGCGGGCTTTTTCAATTCAGGGTGTTGAAGCGCGGTCTCAGGCCGATTGTTCGGCGGCCTCGCGGCAGACAATGGCCTTAACCTCGTCAACCGTGCCGGCTTCGCGCAGGGCATCGCGCACGGCGCTCTGACGGAAGGTACGGCTGACCTGGGCGAGTGCCCGCAAATGGTCGGCACCAGAGGATTTCGGGGCCAGCAACATGAAGACAAGATCGCAGGGCCGGTCATCGATGGCTTCGAAATCGACGCCGTGGACCAGTCTGAGATAGCCGCCAACGGGCGCTTCAATGCCGTCCAGCCGGGCATGCGGAATGGCAACGCCTTCGCCAACACCGGTCGATCCGAGGCGCTCGCGTTCCATGACCGCGTCCTCGATCTCGCGCAGACCAATCCCCGTCGCGTCGGCCAGGGCCTCGGCGAGCGCGTGAATTGCCTGTTTGCGGCTTTTCGCCTCCAAAGAAGGGATGATTACCCCGCCTTCGAGCAGGGACGTCAAATCAGTCGCCATGAAGTTGCTTTCCGTCTTCCGGCCTAGTTCCTCGGGGCGTTCGCTGGATCCACCCATCCAATGTGCCCGTCTGGTCGGCGGTAGACCATATTCAGCCCCTCATGGCCAGCATTTCTGAACATGAGTGCCGGCACTTCCTGCAGTTCGAGCTGCATCACGGCTTCAGATACACTCATCGTCCGAATTGTGTGCGAGGTCTCCGCTACGGTGAGGGGCGTGTCATCTGTCTCTTCCATGGGCTCTTCATCGGGCGTGTCGTGTCCGTTGACGCGAAACACGGATTCCGGTGCCAGTTCGCTCGGCATTGGCGCCGATGTTCCGGAATGATGATCCTTCAGGCGGCGCTTGTAGCGGCGTACCCTTTTTTCCATCTTGTCGAGGCTGTTTTCGAGGGCGGCGTAGGGGTCTCCCGCTTTGCCGGTCGACTGGAGAATGATGCCGGACGGCAGGTGCACATTGCAGTCGACTTCAACGAAGGGGCCCTGCTGGGAGACGAAAACGCGGGCATCGCCAGTTCGGTTGAAATACTTACTGACTGCCGCCTCCAGTCCGTCTTCGATACGGCTCCGCAGAGCCTCGCCGAGATCCATATGCTTGCCAGTAATCTGTATCTGCACGGGCGGTCTCCTTTGTTTTTTCAGGATTCAAGTATGGCGCAGAAATGCGGCCGAGGCGAATCGATTTCCTCACCTTCAGGACTTGGGACGGGAGGGAGGGCCCCTCAAGACCTGGCGGGAGCCTGCGCAGAAAAATTCCCCGAAAACTCTCATTCTGGCGAGACAGCAATACGATGCGTTCTACATGCCATTCGAAGATGCCGGATAAAAATCCCCTGACTACAAAGTGGTAAGCGGTGCTCAGTTCGAGTAACCTGTTTTACACTTTCGCGTAGTCTTCTGGATTAATATCCATTCACCAAGGATTACCTCCACGCATGTCGACTGCCGAGCCCGAGGAACCGCAGGACACGCCGGTCACTCTGGCCGAGCGTGAGGCAATGTTCCGTAACACGTTTGAACATGCCAGCGTCGGCATTGCTCATATCGGACCGCAAGGCCAGTGGCTGAACGTCAATCGCCGCGTGTCTGAGATCGTCGGGTATCCGCGCGAAGAATTGCTCAAGATCAGTTTTCAGGACATCACACATCCCGATGATCTGAACCTGGATGTCGGGCTCCTGAATGAAGTCCTTGAAGGCAAGCGGGATACCTACCGGATCGAGAAGCGCTACTATCACAAGTCCGGACGCATCGTCTGGGTCACGCTGTCGGTCAGCTGTGTCCGGAAGCTGGGCGGCGAGGTCGCCTATTTCATCTCCATCCTCCAGGACATCACGGAAAAGAAACGGATCAGCCGGGCCCTTGCCGACAGCGAGACCCGGTTCCGCGCGGTTCAGGAAACCAATCCCGACGGGTTCATGATCCTGCGCAGCCTGCGCACCATGTCAGGCGAGATCGAGGATTTCATCTGGGAATTCGTGAACCCGGCGGCCGAACAGCTGACCGCGCGCACGGCAAAAGCGCTGGTCGGCAAGCGCTTGTCGCAGGAAATGCCCGAAGCCTTCACGCGGGGCCTGTTCGATGTGTTTTGCAAGACCGTCGAGACCGGGCAGCCCTGGCAACGGGAAATATATTATCCGCAAGACCGGGAGCCGCGATGGTTTCACTTCACGGTGGCCCGGGTCGGAGACGGATTTGCCGTTTCCTTTCAGGATGTCACCGCGCGCAAGCAGGCAGAGCTTCAATTGCAGGCGAACCAGCAACGCCTGCGCACCATTCTGGATGGGGTCGTGTCGATGATCGGCCTGACCACGCCGTCCGGAACATTGCTTGAGATCAACGAGGCGTCCTTGCGGCTCACCGGGGCTGCGAGTGAGGATTTGATCGGTCAGCCGATGTGGGAGCATCCGGCCTGGTCCCACACACCGGCCATGCAGGACCGGTTGATTTCGGCGTTCAGCCAGGCAAAGGCTGGACGGCGCATGCGCTTTGATGCGGAAATCCGGGATTCCCGGGGCCGATTGATCCCGGTGGATGTGCAATTGGCGCCGATTTTCGATGAAGCCGAACAGGTGACGGACATTGTCATGTCTGCGGTCGACATATCCGAGCGAAAGCGCGCCGAAGCTCACCGCGAAATGCTGCTCGGTGAGCTGAACCACCGCGTGAAAAACTCGCTGGCGACGATCCAGGCGATCGCGGCGCACACCTTGCGGGAAGCCTCTACGCTGGAGAGCTTCCGCCAATCCTTTACCGGGCGCCTGCGCGCGATCGCGGCCAGCCACGACCTTCTCGTCTCGACGACAAGGGATTCTGCCGATATTTCCCGGCTCATCCGGGATCAGGTGATGGGCTATGCCCCGGCAGAGGAAGAACGGCTTGAAATGACCGGCCCGCCGCTCGTGCTCGGCCCGCAGGGATCCCACGCTTTTGGGCTGATCCTGCACGAATTGGCGACAAACGCATCGAAGTATGGCGCCTTTTCCAATGATTCCGGCCGGCTCAGCATCAATTGGTGTGTTGAAGAACATGATGAAGAGCCGGACGTGATCGTCGACTGGATCGAAAGTGGCGGTCCACCCGTCACACCGCCGACCCGGAAAGGCTTTGGCAGCGTGCTCATCGAACAGAGCCTGTCGCACTCTCTTGGGGGGAAAGCGAACTTAACCTTTGACCCGAAAGGATTAAAAGCCCAGTTTCGCTTTCCAGTAAGAAGGTAGGGGGAGCATGCCGAAAATACTGTTGGTGGAAGACGATTTCCTGATTGCATACGATGTGAAGGCGCAGCTTGAAGATGCCGGGCTGGAAGTGGTGGGTCCGGCGTCGAGCAATGAGGACGCAGATGCCTTGATCCAGCCGGGGGCTGTCCATGCGGCGGTGCTCGACATGGACCTCGGCGGGGTCACGTCATTTCCTACAGCGTCCCGCTTGAAGGATCTCGGCATCCCCTTCGTGTTCGTGACGGGCAATGACCAGGCCGAACTGAAGGGCAGCCTGGCCGGGAGTGCGGTCCACACCAAGCCGGTACATTTTCCACGCCTGATAGATACATTGAAAAGCCTGACCGCGTCCAAATAGGGCGGTCGCCTACATGGCTCTCATCGGGCCCTTGATGGGTGTGCCGGCCTCCGGGTCGGCGGCCTTGCCGGCATTGCGGCCGTAATCATGCTTTTTCAAAAGGCCCCGGAATTGATGATAGGACAGGCCGAGCAAATCTGCCGCCCGCCCCTGATGGCCCTGTGACAGGCTGAGCGCTTCATCGATCAATTGCATCTCGAAGGCGGCGACCTGCGCGCTGAAATCCGCGGCGATCTCGGGATTGTCGCGAATGCGTATCGGATCGGCCCGAGGGGTGTCAGGTTGTCCGGTCTTGCCGGACCCTGAGGGGCGCCAGGGAGAATCGAAGGGGTCGAGCGCCGAGGGATCGAACAGGACCGGCTCGTCCGGGGCGATCAGCATGGCCCGATGCGCCAGGCGTTGTGCAAAATTGCGAAGTTCGCGGACATTCCCCGGCCAGTCATGTGCTTCGATGGCCGCAATGGTCGATGGCGCAAAGCCCGGGAAGTCCTGCGCCATCTCGATGGCCATGCGCCGGGCAAAATGATCGGCCAGCAGGCTGGCATCGCCGGGCCGCGCGCGGAGCGGGGGCAGGGTGATGACGTCAAAGGCGAGCCGGTCCAGAAGGTCGGCGCGGAACTCGCCCGCCTCAACCATGCCCGGCAGATCGGCGTTCGTGGCTGCCACGATGCGGACATCCGTTGCCAACACCTTTGAGCCGCCGACGCGCTGGAACTCACCATATTCCACCACGCGCAGCAGTTTTTCCTGCACCTGGTCGCTCGCGGTGGCGATTTCATCGAGAAAGATCGTGCCCCCATCAGCCAGTTCGAACCGGCCCCGACGCATTTCGGTCGCGCCGGTGAACGCGCCGCGCTCATGCCCGAACAATTCGGAATCCAGCAAAGTCTCTGACAGCGCCGCGCAATTGACCTTCACGAACGGTCCGTCCCAGCGCTTGGACAGGAAGTGAAGGCGTTCCCCGATCAGTTCCTTGCCGGTTCCCCGCTCCCCGATGACAAGGATGGGGCGATCCAGCGGGGCGACACGGGAAACATGCTCCTGCGCGCTGAGCCATGCGGGGGCTTGGCCCAGCAATTGTGTATTCTGGTCAATCATTTAGTCAAAATAACAAAAAGTGGCGATAAAATCTACAATGCATTTGGCGAAAAATACTAAAAAACAAAAACCGCACTCTGTCAAAGTGACAAAATATCAATATAAAACAACGTATTATAAAATTAATTCTGAACTGGCACGGTCCTTGAAATGATAGAAGGGCTCAGAGCGACAGGGCGTTGCTCACACATTCAAGAAGGACAAACTGAAAATGGAAGATCGCTACAATACTTCGGAAGCCCGCTCGGACGCTGGCCGTTTCGGTCGGTGGCTCGCGACGCGTCCGGCGGAAAGCTGGATGTTCTTCGTCGTCGGCATCTTCTTCGGCGGTTTGTTCTTCTAATCCTCCCCCCACTCACGAAAGGACACCAAAATGGGCTTGTTCTCCCGACTCGGTGACATCATCAATTCCAACATCAACGCGATGCTCGACAGCGCCGAAAATCCTGAAAAGATTGCCCGGCTCATCATCCAGGAAATGGAAGATACGCTGGTTGAGGTTCGCACTGCTGCGGCCCGTGCCATGGCAGACAAGAAGGAAATGGAACGCGAAATCGTCCATTTCACCACGACCCGCGATGAGTGGGCCGCCAAGGCCGAACTCGCCATCGACAAGGGCCGTGAAGATCTTGCCCGGGGCGCACTGACCGCCAAGCAGAAGGCAGACGGCGAAATCGAACGCCGCAAGGTCGCGATGGACGCTGCCGAGGAAGC
This sequence comes from Hyphomonas sp., assembly GCF_036964145.1. GTDB lineage: Bacteria > Pseudomonadota > Alphaproteobacteria > Caulobacterales > Hyphomonadaceae > Hyphomonas. The sequence continues at coordinate 47,634 of NZ_JBALUC010000005.1, read as the reverse complement.
CTTCGCGAAGCGTCAGGACGATCTGGCAAAACTCCAGGCCAAGCTGGACGAGGCAAAGGCAAAGCATCGTGCGCTGATGATGCGCCGCGAAGCCGCCGAACAGCGTATCCGCATCCGCAGCCAGGTCTATGACGGCAAGGTCGATGATGCGCTGGCCCGCTATGACAATATCGAGCGAAAGGTCGACGAAATGGAAGCCTACGCAGATACAATCAAGGGACGCGAGCCGACCCTCGAAGCCGAATTCGCCGCGCTGGAGCGTGACGAGAGCGTCGAGAAAGAACTCGAAGCCCTGAAAGCGAAGCGCGCCAAGTCATCGGCGAAGTCTTCCAGCAAGAAATCGGAGGACTAATTGATGCTCTTTTCACTCGCTTGCCTTGCCGGCTTCATGACGCTGGTCTGCGCTCCGGGCCTCATCGCCCAAGCGCGCGCCAATCGCGCCAACTCCGCTGACGAGGCCGCCTGATGGATGAGTTTATTCCAATCATAGCGATCGTTTCGCTGTTCATCGTCCTCCCGGGCATGATCTTCCATTACATTACCCTGTGGCGGAAGCAGAAGACCCTGATGCCGGATGATGAGCGCATGATGGAGGATCTCTGGCGCTCGGCCAAGGCGATGGAACGCCGGATCGAGACTTTGGAATCCCTCCTTGAGCAGAGCGAAGCAGACAGCCCTCGCAAGCCGCCTCGCGCTTCCCGCCCCACTTTTGACGACTAAGGACCCAGACATATGTCCCGCCAATCCCGTGCCTACCGTGATCCCGCCCCAGAAGGCGACCAGTACGGCTCCCCCAATCCGAAGCGCTATTATCGCTCGCGCCATGACAAGGTCATTGCTGGCGTCTGTGGCGGCCTGGCCGAGCGCTTTGGCTGGGAACCGATCCTGGTTCGCCTGCTGGCCGTGCTCGCCTTTTTCTTCATCGCCGGGCCGATCGCCGTGATCGCCTACATCGTGGTCTGGATGATCACGCCCCGTACGCCTCTGGGCGGTCGTCTCATCTCTCCGGAAGAAGATGTCTTCTGGCGTAATGTGAACGACCGCCCGCGCGCCACCTTCGGGAATCTGAAATACACATTCATGGATCTCGACGAACGCCTCAGGGATATCGAACGCAAGGTCACGTCTGACGAGTGGCGCCTGCGCAAGGAATTCCGCGACCTGGAGCGCGGCAACTAGACCGCGCCCATTCACCCTAACTATCCGACAAGAAGGACCGGAAAAATGCGTAAGGGGACGCTACTGACAAATAACTGGCTGCTGGGAGGGGTCTCTGTTCTCATCCTGATGATGATACTCTTCATCTCCAGCCTCCACGGACAAACCGTTCTGGAGTTCGGCGGACTTCAGATGAATTTTGCTCCGCACGAGGATGGGGGCGTTCGCCTCAGCATCGCCCGCTCGCTGGGCCAGTCAGATATCGCCGCGCTTTAGGCCGCGAAGGATCAGGCGCAGGGGGCTGACCGCCTCCAGCGCCGGCACCTCGGCGGGGGAGGGCCCGCCCAGGCATTGCGCCGCCAACAGCCGCCCGGCCCACGGGCCCCAGGTAAAGCCGCGCGCACCAAATCCATTCACCATGAATATGCCCGCCAGCAAGGGGGCGTCCGCATCGGCAGGGCGCCCTTTTCGCAATCCGGCAAAAGTTTCCAGGGCTGCATCATGATCCGGTACGGCGCCGATCAGCGGTAGCCGGTCGGCCGTCGTGGCCCGGATGGCAGCCCGGGAGGATACCGGAAATGCGGCTGCATCCCGCCGCCACCAGGGCGACAGTTCGCGCAATGCCTCGGCATTGGTTTCGCGGGCCGCATCGGACGTCTGAGGCGGCACGTCGTCTGCGATCTTTTCAAATGTCGCGCCCCACAAACGCTGATCCCCCAGCGCGAGGGCGTAATGCCCGCTGGCCATCGCGTCGGCCTCGACGGGCGCAGCGCCTGTAACACTGTCAACCTGGCCGAGCCGTCCTTCGAGACTGATCCTGTCCAGCTGCCGGTTCGTCTCCATCGCCGTGGCGAGCACGATGGCGTCGAACGCCTCACCGTTCACCGTCCCGGTTTCCAGCGATACGTCTACGGGTCCGATCCGAACCGGTACGCTTTCCAGCAAGTTCGCAATTATGCGCGCGGGCTCAAGGACCAGGGCTCGTTTGTGCAGCAGGCCGCCGCCGGAGATCGCTTCAAGGTCTTCGAGGGGCAAAGGCGGGTCGGCGAGCAGTTTGGCGAACCGGGTTCGCTCGGCCTCGTCCCTGGGCATCTGTCGCACGCTGGTTTCGTGCGCCCCAATCATCCCCGCATAGGTGCGGCGGGCGGCGAGATAGGCGTCGATCAGCAGGCGGGCCTGTACCGTATCGCCCGCATCAAGGCGCGGCATCAAAAGCGCCAGCGGATTGCCACTTGCGCCACTTGCCGGACCGACCGGATCGAAGATGGTGACCTCCGCGCCGCGCTCTGTCAGGGCGTGTGCGGCGCTCGCCCCGGCAATCCCGGCGCCGAGGACAGCAATCTTCCGCGCCGGTGCTGGCAAGGCGCGCAAGCCATAGATGTCGGGCTTTGGGGCGGGAGGTTGGGCGAGCCTTGCTTCGAGCCGCTGGCGTTTGCGGCCATGACCGGGCGCTTTGGCGACGTCGAAGCCGGCCTCCGCCAGCCCCCGCCGCACGGCACCTGCCACCGTGAACGTCCCAATGGTCGTGCCGGGCTGGGAACGTTCCGCGATCAGGCCATAAAGATCAGCCGCCCACATCTCTTCATTCTTCGCCGGGCTGAACCCGTCGAGGAACCACGCATCTGCCATGAAGCGGCTTGCAGGCAGCGTGTCGTGAATGTCGCCGAGATGAAGCGTTAGCGTCACGCCAAGATCGGCCCAGACAACATGATGCACGCTGCGCACCGGCTCCGGCCAGTCCGCCAGCAACCGTTCGGCAAGCGCCGACAATTCCGGCCAGGCGGCCAGCGCCTGCATCGCATCGGCTGGCGTAAGGGGGAATCCTTCAAAGCTGACAAAGTGCAGCCACGCCGCCGGGGCAGGGCGGCGCGCTTGCCACAGCTCGCACAGGGCGAGGAAATTCAGCCCGGTTCCGAACCCGGTCTCGGCCACGGTGAACTGGTCCCGGCCAACCCACGCTTCCGGCAGGCCGCAGCCCTGCAGGAATACGGCGCGGGTTTCGGCTAGGCCATCTCCGGCCGTGAAGTAGACATCCCCCGCCTCGCGCGCGACGGGCGTGCCATCTTCCTTCCAGTCGATTGTCGGATGCGTCAGCAGGCGGGCCATGCGAGTTGGGGTAGCCGCGTGACGGGCCTTTGAACAGTCCCCCTGCGCCGCGCACATTCTGACGAGGATTTAATCGGATCGCTCCAGCAAGATACGCGTTGATTAAGGGACCGCACTCATGCGGCCGACACAAGCAACCCCCAAGGAGACCCCAATGGACAAGGAACATGTTAAAGGCGGCGCCAAGAAAGCTGAAGGCGAAGTCAAGGACACCGTCGGCAAGATGACGGACAACAAGAAGATGCAGGCCGAAGGCAAAATGGACAAGGCCGAAGGCGAAGCCCGCAAAACGGCGGGTGACGTGAAGGACGCCGTCAAGAAGTAAGGCCCCATCACACTACTGTGAAAGCCGCTCCATCAGGGGCGGCTTTTCCTTGCGCGCTGTTGCCTCGCGCGCCACATAGGACTTCTCAGCAGAAGGCAGATGCTCATGAGCGAGATTGAGATCAAGCGCGAAGACGGAGAAACCGGTGGGCGCTATGTTACGCGGGTCAAGGGTCATGAGGCCGAGATGACCTATTCGAAGGCCGGTACGCAGCGGATCATTATTGATCATACCGGTGTGCCCAAGGAACTCGGCGGCCTCGGGGTCGGCGTGGCCATGGTGAAGCGCGCGGTCGAGGATGCTCGCCGGGATGGCATCAAGATCATTCCGCTCTGTCCTTTCGCAAAGGCCCAGATCGAGAAACACCCCGAATGGCAGGATGTCCTCGCATGACCACGACCAGGATTACCCATGACGAAAACCATATGCGCTACAGCCATTTCGAGAATGGGCTGGAAGCGTATTTGACCTATGAGCGCCCGCGCACCGGCCATCGCCACATCACCCATACGATTGTCCCGGGAGAACTCGGGGGCCGCGGTCTCGGGAAAAAACTGGTGAAGACGGTGATGGAAGATATCATGGCCGCAGGGGAGACGGTGTCGTCTTCCTGCTGGTTCGCCACCGCCCTGATCGAAAAGTCACCCGAATGGGCCGCCTTGAGGGGATGACCCAGCCCTTCTGGAAAACGAAGTCGCTTGGTCAGATGACATCGCAGGAATGGGAATCCCTCTGTGATGGCTGCGGCAAGTGCTGCTTGCTCAAGCTGGAAGACGAAGATACCGGCGAGATTGCCTATACGCGGCTGCATTGCCGCTTGTTCGACAGCGGGACCTGTCAGTGTGCCGACTACCAGAATCGCAAGAAAACCGTCGAAGACTGTGTGATCCTGACGCCGCAAAAGGTGGAGGAAATCCGTTGGATGCCGAAGACCTGCGGCTATCGCCTGATCCATGAAGGCAAGGATTTGCCTGACTGGCACCATCTCGTGTGCGGCGACCGCAACCGTATCCATGAAGAAGGCCACTCCATCCGGGGGCGTACCGTCTCCGAAGACACGGTCTTCGAAGAAGACACCGAGGACTGGATCGTCGACTGGGAAGGCAATGAGCCATAAGGCGGGCTTGGACCCGTCAGGTCTTACACGCCAACCACTTCGCTGTTGGTCGCTTCGGTCTTCAGCCATTTGATGAAATTGCGCACATCCGGTGTCAAATGACGGCCCTTCGGATAGACAATCCAGTAGCCGAAATCGATCAGATGCGAGCCGTCAGCAAATGGGGCCACAAGCCGGCCGGAGGCAAGGTCAGCTGCGGCAATGGCACGTTTGGCCAGGGCCACACCGCGCCCGGCGGCGGCGGCCTCGATCACCAGGATCGCCTGATTGAAGCGCGGGCCGCGTGAGCCCTCGACATCTTTCACATTCCGCGCACGCAGCCAGCTGGCCCAGTCGGGGCAGGACGGGTCATTCTCATTGCTTTCATCATGGATCAGCGTGTGATGGCGCAAATCCGAAGGCTTGCGGATCGCGTCCGGTCCTTCCAGCAGGGCAGGGGAACAGACGGGCAGGACGGTCTCGTCCATCAGTTTTTCCGATTTCAGCCCGTCATAATTGCCCCGGCCATAGCGGATGGCGAAATCTGCGTCGGCCGTCGTGAAATCGGTCAGACCCATGTCGGCTGAGATCCAGGCTTCGGTCTCTCCATGCTCGCGATGGAAGCCGTCAAGACGGGGGGCCAGCCATTTCGCCGCGAAGGAAGGCGCCGAAGAGACCATCACCCGGCCCTTGCGGGCGGGGGCCTGCATGATGCGGCCGGCTTCAGAAATTCTCTCGAATGCGTCCCGCACGAGGGGCAGGCTCGCCTGAGCGGCATCTGTCAGCAAAACTGAACGGCCCGTTCGCTTGAACAGGGGCGTGCCGGCATATTCTTCCAGCTGCCTTATCTGTTGTGAAATCGCGCCGGGCGTGACATTCAGCTCTTCGGCAGCCTGTGTAAACGAGAGCCGCCGCGCGGCGGCCTCAAAGGCTCTCAGCGCATTCAATGGGGGAAGTCGGTCGGATGGGTCTGACATGGATAGTTTCTCTAAAGGATCGCTGTAGGGGTTCATGGTTGCGTCCGCCGCGTCAAGAGCCATTTTGGCACTTGATTGATCAGCTTGCCTAAAAAGGGGTTCGCCCGCATGCGCCAGTTCCCGGCTTTCTTCAACATGGATGACGCGCGCGTCGTCGTGTTCGGCGGTGGTGAGGAAGCACGCCGCAAGGTGCGCCTGCTCGCCAAGACCCCGGCACATATTACCGTGATCATCGGGAAAGACATCGATTCCGGGTTCGCTCAGGAATTTGCCGGCCGCATCACCATCGCGCCACAGGCCGAGGCCGGCGCCGCGCTGGATGTGGCCCGGTTCGCCATCGTGGCGTGCCGAATTGATGATAATACCGAACGCGCCATCACCTGGGCGCGCCAGTATGGCGTGCCGCTCAATGTGGTTGACCGGCCGGATCTCTGCGATTTCACCGTCCCGTCCATCATGGACCGGGGCGATATCGTGGCGGCCGTTGCTTCCGGCGGGTCCGCGCCCGTGCTCGCCAAATCGGTCCGTGCAAAACTGGAAGCGCTGATCCCTGCTCGCATCGGAGACCTTGCTGCCCTGGCCGGACGGATGCGCGACGACGTGAAGGCCAAACTTCCGGATGCCTCTGACCGCCGCCAGTTCTGGGAGCAGGTGCTGAATGGTAAGGCCGCCGAGCTTGCTTATGCCGGAGAGATCGAGGCGGCCGAACAGGCCATGCGCGATGCGCTGGCCGGGCGCCGCACACAGGGCGTGGTCCATCTGGTCGGCGCGGGTCCGGGCGACCCGGAATTGCTGACCCTGAAGGCCCTGCGCCTGCTGCAGGAAGCCGACATCGTGTTTTATGACCGGCTTGTCAGCGATGAGATTCTCTCGCTGATCCGCCGGGATGCAGACCGGGTTTCGGTCGGCAAGAGCAAGGGTGACCATTCGGTGCCCCAGGACGAAATCCACGAAATGCTGATCCGCGCGGCCCGAGACGGCCAGCGTGTTGTGCGCCTGAAGGGCGGCGACCCGTTTATCTTCGGACGCGGCGGCGAAGAGATGGAAGCCGTGCTCGCGGCCGGCGTCGAAGCCTTTGTCGTACCGGGCATTTCCTCTGCGCTCGGATGCGCGGCGCAGGCGGGTGTCCCGCTGACCCATCGCGATCATGCCCAGAGTCTGACCTTTGTCACCGGCCACGCCAAGGCGGGCGGCGTGCCTGATCTCGATTGGGAGTCGCTGGCCAAGCCGAACCAGACCGTCACCGTCTTCATGGGCGTTGGCACGGCGACAGCCATTACCGACAAGCTGATTGAAGCGGGTCGCGCACCTGACACGCCGGTTGCGGTGATCGAGAATGGCACCCGCCCCAATGAAATCCAGGTCTTCGGCATCCTTGCAGAACTGCCGGACCTCATCACAGATAACGACATTCAGGGGCCGGCATTGCTGATTATCGGTAAGGTGGCCGGCCTCCCTTTCGCTAGTGGCGCTATCGGCCTGTCGGGCCACGTCGGCCAGGAGACTTTTGCATGACATCCGTTCGCCCGAAACTGAAACCGGATACGCCGAAAGCCGTCACCGCATGGGAAACCGCCACCGGCCAGAATGTCTGGATGACTGCCAGTGGCAGCTGGACCCAGGATGTCTCGCAAATCGCCGCCTTCACCGGCGACGAGGCCGAAGCGCGCCTTGCCGAGGCGATGGCGCAGGAGGGGACTGTCACCGATCCGTATTTCATGGAAGTCACCGAGACCGGCGAAATCACGGGCCGTGAGACCCTGCGCGAGACGATCCGCGCCAGGGGGCCGACCGTTTCCTATGGAGAGGGCGCCTGATGCCCCATCGCGAGATCACCCGTCTCACGCTCTATGGCGACTCCATTTCCGGCAATTGCATGAAGCCGAAATGGACCGCTGACCTGCTCGGCATTCCCTATGACTGGGTCGAGGTCGATATCCTGCAGGGCGGGACCCAGACCGAAGATTTCCTGTCGCTGAACCCGGCGGGCCAGGTGCCGCTCGCACGTTGGCCGGATGGCCGGGCGCTGCCGCAGTCGAACGCCATCATGCTGTACCTCGCCGAAGAGGGGGGCAGCGACCTTGTGCCGTCGGATACATTCCGCCGGGCGCAGATGATGAGCTGGCTGTTCTGGGAACAATATTCCCACGAGACGGCCATCGCTGTGCGGCGTTTCCAGAAGCACTATCTCAACACGCCGGACGACCAGATCGATCCGCAGCTGATGGCCAAGGGCCGCCGCGCACTGGGCGTGATGGAGCTGCAGCTGACCTATACGGACTGGATCGTTGGCGACACGATGACACTCGCCGACATCGCACTGGTTGCTTACACACGGGTCGCCCATGAGGGCGGCTTTGACCTGTCGGAATTTCCCTCCGTGGAGAGATGGGTCAGCCGCACCGAAGCGGCCCTCAATATACCGCACGCAAAAGAGGCTGCGTAATGTACAGATATGATGAGTTTGATGCTCGGATCGTTTCCGAGCGGGTCGCGCAATTCCGGGGACAGGTGGACCGCCGCCTGTCAGGCGAATTGCTGGAAGACGAGTTCAAGCCGCTCCGCCTGCAGAATGGAGTCTACCTCCAGCTACACGCCTACATGCTGCGCGTGGCCATTCCCTATGGCCAGCTGAATGGCCGCCAGCTGCGCCAGTTGGCCATCGTCGCGCGCGACTATGACCGGAACTATGGCCACTTCACCACGCGCCAGAACATCCAGTTCAACTGGGTTGCCCTGAAGGACATTCCGGACGTGCTGGCCAAGCTGGCCGAGGTCGAGATGCACGCCATCCAGACCTCCGGCAACTGTATCCGCAACGTCACGTCAGACCATTATGCCGGCGCGACGAAAGACGAGCTGATGGACCCGCGCCCCTGGTGCGAAATCATCCGCCAGTGGAGCACGTTCCACCCCGAATTCGCTTTCCTGCCGCGCAAGTTCAAGATCGCCGTCACGGCGGCCGAGCATGACCGCGCCGCGATCCGGGTGCATGATATCGGCCTGCACATCCGCAAGCGCGGCGATGTGGTCGGGTTTGAAGTCCATGTCGGCGGCGGGCAGGGGCGCACGCCGCACCTTGCCACACAGGTCAATGAATTCGTGCCGGAAGCGGAGCTGCTCGATTATCTCGAAGCCATCATGCGCGTCTACAACCGCTTCGGCCGCCGGGACAACAAGTACAAGGCCCGCATCAAGATCCTCGTCAGCGAACTGGGCGAGGCTGAATTCCGCCGCCTCGTCGACGCGGAATATGCCGCCCAGCGCGAGAACGAAAAGATCGACCTGCCGCAGGCCGAGATCGACCGTATCCATGCCTATTTCGCGCCGCCGGAACTGGCCGCAAAGCCGGATACATCCGCAGCGTTCGAAGCGCTGAAGGTCGAAGACACCGAATTCGCGCGGTGGGCCCGCATCAATCTCCATCCGCACAAGCAGCCGGGCTACACATCCGTCACGGTCAGCCTGAAGCCGATTGGCGGTCTCGCTGGCGATGCCACAGATGCGCAGATGATGACCGTCGCACATCTGGCCGAAACCTATGCGTATGACGACATTCGCGTCAGCCATGCCCAGAACCTCGTCCTGCCGCATGTCGCACTGGATGATTTGCCGGATGTCTATCGCGAACTGAAAGCCGCCGGCCTCCATACCGCGAATGAAAGCCTGATCACGGACATGATCGTCTGTCCGGGTCTGGACTATTGCAACCTCGCCAATGCCCGGTCCATCCCGGTCGGGCAGGCGGTGCAACAGGTCTTCGCCGATCCCGACTATCAGGAAGACATTGGCCGCCTGCACATCAATATTTCCGGCTGCATCAATGCCTGCGGCCACCATCATGTGGGTCATATCGGCATCCTTGGCGTCGACAAGAAGGGTGAGGAATTCTATCAGATCACCTTCGGGGGCCGCGCCGATGAGAAAGCCGCGATTGGCGATATTGCCGGTCCTGGCCTGAAGGCGGACGACGTGCCCGGCGCCCTCAAACGCGTCGTGGATACCTATCGCGAGCTGCGCGCCGACAAGAGCGAACTGTTCATCGAGACACTGGCCCGCCTCGGCCACGATCCTTTCAAGGAGGCGCTTTATGCCGCTGGTTAAGAACGGCACGGAGATCGACAATATCTGGGCCTTTGTTCCGGATGAAGGCGAGCTGTCTCCTGGTGGATGTATTACAGTTTCACTGGGGCGCTTCCGCAGCGAGCGGGAGATCCTGCTGGCCCGCAATACCGATATTGGTGTGCGGCTGGAGCCGGGCGACGACCCGCACGAACTGGAGGAATATCTCGACCGGTTGCAATTGATCGAGATCAGTTTCCCTAAATATACCGACGGGCGCGGCTACTCCCAGGCCCAGCTCCTGCGCCGTCGTTTCGGCTATTCCGGCGAACTGCGCGCCGTGGGCCACGTTCTGCGGGATCAGATATTCTATATGAACCGTTCAGGCTTTGACGCTTACGAGACCGCCCGTGCTGACCTACATGAAGTAGTGAACGCACTGGAAGAATATTCCGATGTCTACCAGCCCGCTGCGGCTGGCCGGGTGCCGGTTTATCGCAAGAGACACGAAAGCTGATCCTTATGCCTTATGGCGACAGCCTGGCCCGCAAGACCGAAGCCCCGGACCTCCGTCTGGCCCGCCTGAATGGCGAGCTGCGCGATGCGTCCGCCCAGACGGTGCTGCGCGTCGCCATGGTCCGCGAATGGGTCAGCAGTCTGACCTATGTATCCAGCTTCGGTGCGGAAAGCGTCGCCATGCTGTCCCTGATCGCGGACGTGAAACCGGACCTGCCCATCGTCTTCCTCGAAACCGGCATGCACTTCCCGCAGACGCTGGACTACAAGGACGAGCTGATCGAGAAGCTCGGCCTGACCGGCGTGCGCGAAATTGCGCCAAGCGAGACCGAGCGCAAGGTGCTCGACCCGAAGAACAATCTCTGGAAGACTGATCCGGACGCCTGCTGCGCCCTTCGCAAGGTGCGCCCGCTGGAGCCCGCTCTGGAAGGCTTTGATGCCTGGATCACCGGCCGCAAACGCTTTCATGGCGGCGCCCGGATGAGCCTGCCGGTCTTCGAATTCGCCAATGGTCGCTACAAGGTGAACCCGCTGGCCAATTGGACACCTGATGATGTGGAACTGCTGATCAAGCAGCGCAATCTGCCGCGCCATCCTCTGGTCGCTCAGGGCTATCCCTCCATCGGCTGCTGGCCATGCACAAAGCCCTCAGACAATCCGGACGATCCGCGCGCGGGTCGCTGGGCCGGGCAGGCGAAGTCCGAATGCGGTCTCCACGTCGAAAAGACAGAACGTCCGCGCGTCTTCTAGGCCTTTGCCCCAAATATGTGAGCCATGGCGATCGCTCCGGCGGTCGCCACATTCACACTGTCAAAGCCTTCCGACATTGGGATGCGCACGGGACGGCATGCCGCGATCAGCTCGTCCGGCAGCCCCGGTCCTTCGGCCCCGAGCAGGATGGCGACTCGCTCCGGCATATCCATTTGCATGATCGGCACGGCGTCTGCGCGCGGCGTCATCGCCCAGACTTCATAGCCCGCTGCCTTGGCCGCGTTCACCATGTCCAGGCCCGTCCCGCCATGGGCATAGGGCAGCCACAGGCTGCTGCCGGAGGAGACGCGAATGGCCTTGCGATAGAGCGGGTCGCAACATTGTGCATTCATCAGCACGGCATCTGCGCCAAAGGCCGCGGCGCTGCGAAAGCACGCGCCGACATTGTCGTGATTGGACAGGTCCGACATCAGGAGCAGGGTGGAGGCAGCGCCCTGCGCCGCCAGGAAGGCCTCCGGCGCGGTAATCTCCCCCTTAAGCCCGCACGCCAGCACGCCGCGATGCATCGGGAAGCCAGCGACAGCGTCCATCACAGCCTGTGGCGCCACATAAACCGGAATCTCCTCTGGCACTTCAGCTAACAGGTCCGCTAGAGGCTCCACCCGGCTTTCGGCCAGGAACACGCTTTCCAGAGCGAACCGCCCGCGCCGCAGCGCTGTCTCCAGTGTCACCTTTCCCTCGATGATAAAGCGCGCGCCATGACCTGATGTGAGATCCTTCTCGCGGAGGGAGACATAGGCGTCCAGACGGGGATCATCTGCATGGGAAACCGGGATCAGGGGCATCGTCTTTGTCTTGTCTTGGCGCGAGGCAGGAAGAGGGGCTGTAGGCAAGGCGAGTGGACAAGTCAAAGACACATCTGGTCGCGTGAGGACTCATCACGTCTCCTCATCGGAGGCCTTCCCGGATCGCCTGCCGCGCGTAAATTGCAAATGAATTCTCCTAATGAGAGAAAAATTCAATCTTTTGCTATTGTGAACACTATCATAAATAGATATTGAGAGGGCGATTCAGAATTTGTTGGCTGGCCGGGGGGCGCATGAGTTTGATAATGAAGACAATGGTCGTGCTGTGGCATCATAGATTGGTGCTCATGCTGATATTGGTGGCGGCAAGCCTCCTGGCCATTTCCGCGGGACGGCAGATGTATCGCCAGGCGGCTCTCGAGCAGGTTTCCGGTCTGCAGCTCAAATTGAATGACGAACTGACGGCATACAATGACGCGAGTACGGTGCCTGCCCTGCTGGATGCCCTGTCTTCGGAAGACATGGAGCGGGTTCATGTCCTGATGAATGGGGGCGGGCGCACAGGATTATCTGCTCCGCTCTGCCAGCGGGCCCGGACCCGGTCGGTGGTTGGTCCACAACCCAAGGCGCTGACCTGCTCTGTCCAGTCCGTGCAGGCCACACGGTCGGATATTGTATGCGAGTCCATTTTTCGGCCCAAAGGGACATCAGCAAATGGCCGTGTCGACCAAAGCGAGAAGGCTTGCCTCGTCGCAATCTGGTCATCCAATCGCAGGAAGTGGAATTTGAAGTCGGCAGGGGTAGGGCACCTGACAGACGACCCATTGTTTCATGAGCCGTCTGATCAGGATGACGCGGCCTATCCGAAATTGTCGGAACGCTGAGGCCTTGAAAAGCAGGGCCAGGCCTCAGGCGGCGGTGGCGCCCGTGCTTGGCAGGCCTTGATCCTTCGCCATGCGTTTCATGGCCTTCTGGAGCTTTTCGAAGGCCCGCACTTCAATCTGACGAATCCGTTCACGCGAAACATTGTAGACCTCGGAGAGTTCTTCCAGCGTCTTCGGTTCTTCCGACAGGCGCCGTTCCGTCAGGATATGGCGTTCCCGTTCGTTCAGATCTTCCATGGCGGAGGTCAGCAATTCCATCCGCGCATTGAATTCCTGCTTGTCGGCAAACTCCTCGGCTTGGCCCTGGTCATCATCGGCCAGCCAGTCCTGCCACTCCATGTCGCCATCGGTGCCCATCGGCACGTTCAGGGACGCATCTGAGCCGGACATGCGTCCGTTCATGGAATAGACTTCGGCTTCCGTGACATTGAGCTTTTCAGCAATCAGCTGGGCCTGTTCGGGGCGAAGGTCGCCTTCGTCCAGCGCTTTCATCTCGCCCTTCAGGCGGCGCAGATTGAAGAACAGCTTCTTCTGCGCGGCCGTGGTGCCCAGTTTGACGAGGCTCCAGCTGCGCAGGATGTATTCCTGGATCGCGGCCCGGATCCACCACATGGCGTAGGTGGCAAGGCGGAAGCCCTTGTCCGGGTCGAATTTCTTGACGGCCTGCATCAGGCCGACATTGCCCTCGGAGATTACTTCGGCCATAGGCAGGCCATAGCCGCGATACCCCATGGCAATCTTGGCCACGAGACGCAGGTGGGATGTCACCATCTTCTCAGCGGCCTGGGTGTCTTCCTGTTCACGCCATTTCCGCGCGAGCATGAACTCCTCGTTCTTCTCGAGCATTGGGAATTTGCGAATTTCGGTGAGGTAGCGGCTCAGGCCCTGTTCCGGGCTGAGAGCCACGCTCGCACTGGCGGTTTTGTTCGCCATAATCCAATCTCCTCCTTTGCAGACCAACCCCGCTTTGCGGCGATCGTTCCGGCAATCAGATGTTCTTCCTGACGTTTAGCCCCGCTATGCGGCGGCGTCGCCCCGTAGTATCCGCATTAATGTCATCGCGGATTAACATAAATAAGCACGCCAGCCCTGCTTTTGAAGGGGTTTTGAGCGGCTGAATTCACTTGCCGCAGTCAGCTTGTCCCTTGCCATCAAAGGGGGCGCATATGCGCCGCACATTCCTGTCAGCAGTTGCGGAACCGGTTTGAATGTCAAGCGGTTGATTGCCCGTATCATAACAGGAAATACTGAAATGGGCAGCACTACTCTCAGTCGCACGGATGCCTTCAAGCAGTTCGTGCAATCCGACACCTTCCCCTGTATCGGGGCAAAATCCGCAATGGTCCGCGACCAGCTGATGATTGCCGAGTTCGGGGATATCGACTCCGCCGCTGGCGACATCAATCTCAGACGGGCGCTCGAAGAGTTCATCGACCAGCTCGATTTTGACTCGCCGGTCGTCCAGTCCTTCGTGGCGATCTTCACCGGGCCGACCCAGATGTCGGAAACCGAATTCGAGCGCGCGCTCTGGAACAGGCTCCAATCCCTCCACAATCTCGACGTGGTCGAGGGCAGGGGATGGGCCGAGAGCGCCGAGCGCGACCCGGAATCGGCGCATTTCTCCATGGGCCTGCTGGGCGAAGCGTTCTTCGTCATCGGCCTGCACCCCGATGCGTCCCGTCCGGCCCGCCGGTTTGAGTTCCCCGCGCTCGTGTTCAATTCGCATGAGCAGTTTGAGCGCCTGCGGGAAGATGGTAGGTTCGAGAAGATGAAAAAGATCATCCGCGAGCGCGACAAGGCGCTGGCCGGATCGGTCAATCCGATGCTGGCCGATTTCGGTCGCGGCTCTGAAGCCGCCCAATATTCCGGCCGCGAGGTCGGGCCCGACTGGAAATGTCCGTTCACCCCACAGGAGCCGCTGAAATGAGCCATCGAATTCCGCCAAAATCCGGCGCCGCCTTCATCCTTCGCAAGGGCGAGCGCCTGACTGTAACGGATCCCGAGGGCGAACAGGTCAGCGATATGGTCGCGTATAATCTGGACGACCGGAAGGAAGTCATTTCGTCCGGTCGCTCCCTCGATTATGCCGGGCGCATGTTCCTGACCAAGGGAGACATCCTCTATTCGAACCGCAGCAATGACATGCTGAAGATTGTCGAGGACGAAGTGGGTCGTCATGATTTCACCCTGACGCCGTGCTCGAAGGATACATTCCGCAAACTGTATAATGAGGCATACCCGAAAGGCGGCTGTCAGGAAAACCTGGAAGCTGCGCTCGCCGACTATGATATCGGGCCGGATGATATCCCCATCGCGTTCAACATCTTCATGCATGTGGCGACCGATCCCGAGACCGGCGAGATCAAGGTGCTGCCGCCGCTCAGCAAGCCCGGACAATCGATCACCTTCGAGGCCTGCATGGATCTGCTGATCGGCATGACCAGTTGCTCGGCCGGAGAATCGAACAATTTTGCTTACAAGCCGATTGATTACGAGATCGCGCAGGGGGCGGTCTGATGGATATTTCAGCCATCTATTATGACGGGTGGAAGGATCTGGTCCGGATCGCCCTGGCGGCGCCCGTTATCTATATCACGATCATTGCGTTCATCCGCCTCGCCGGCAAACGGTCGACGTCTCAGATGAATAATTTTGACTGGGTGGTGACGGTGGCGCTCGGCTCCATCGCCGGGGCCGGGATTACGTCGAATAGTGTCACGGCGTTCGAGGCCCTGTTCGCGATCCTGATCCTGCTGGGCATTCAATGGGCGCTGACCTTCATTATCGCCCGCATGGGCGGGCTTGAGGGACTGGTCAAATCCAGCCCGCGCTTGCTCGTCTACCGGGGAGAATATCTCGAAAAGAATATTCGCGACGAACGCCTGACCAAATCGGAAGTGCTTGCCGCGCTCCGCGAAAACGGTCTCACGCATGTAGAGGCGGCCGAAGCGGTTGTGCTGGAAACCGACGCGTCGTTCAGCGTGATTGCGCGCGAAAATGCCAGCGTGTCACCCGAGCATCTCGCCCGTTCCGTGCGGGGCGTCCCGGACCAGTCCTGACACTCGATTTGGGTCAGGCTCAGGCGTCTCTATAGCATCAAATGTCATAATAAATTCACATAATTCAATGGCTTGTCCGCTGTTGTGGATATTGCTGGTTACCAAGTTTTCAGACTGTCCTGATAGGCAGACCCCTGAGTGCCTTTGGGTGGGGCAGATGGGTTTATTATGAGATTTCGCTCCACGTCCTGGATGCATTTTTCGCCGCTCTATGTGAGCGACAGTTTTGATGCGGTGTCGGCATTCTTTGTCAACAATCCGGAAGCCACCTTGTGTCCGATCGTCGACCGGACCGGCAAGCCGGTCGGCTTCGTCTCGCTACAGGCGTTCCAGCGGCTGATCTCCAACCCGTTCGGATATGCCCTGAACCAGAAGAAGGGGGTGGCCGGGATCATGGACCGCAACCCGCTCGTCATGGCCCTGTCCGAGGATGCGGCGACGGTGTTCGGCAGCATTCGGGACAAGTCCGAGTTGCTGACCAATGGCCTGATCCTGGTCCATGAGGACGGCGTCTATGCGGGCTGCCTGAATGCGCTCGGCGTCTTCCATGCCCTGACCGAAATTCATGCCAGCATGCTGACGGACCTCCAGGCCGAAATTGAGGAGCGCGAGCGCGCCGAGCGCAAGATCCGGCAACTGGCCGACACCGATCCGCTGACGCAGATCCTCAATCGCCGCGCCTTTGTCCGGGAAGTGCAGTCCCTGGTCGAGCAGGGGGCACCCTTCATGTGCGCGCTGGTGGATCTGGATCGGTTCAAGCC
Organism: Hyphomonas sp.; assembly: GCF_036964145.1. Lineage (GTDB taxonomy): Bacteria > Pseudomonadota > Alphaproteobacteria > Caulobacterales > Hyphomonadaceae > Hyphomonas. The sequence continues at coordinate 31,173 of NZ_JBALUC010000005.1, read as the reverse complement.
CCTGAATGACCGCTATGGACATGCCATTGGGGACCGCGTGCTGAAAGTGCTGGCGAGCCGGCTCTCGGAGATGGAGGGCTGCCAGTTTGCCTGCAGGCTGGGCGGAGACGAATTTGCATTTGTCCTTGGCGGCGCCGGAGCGCCCGCGCTGGACATGGCGGCCCACGCCCAGAGCGCGCTCTTGTCCCCCATAGAGACAGAGCTTGGCCTTGTCTCGGTGGGTGCCTCCATCGGCCTTGCGGCCTTCCCGAACGATGCGGCCGATGAGGCCAGTCTGATGTATGCCGCCGACAAGGCGATGATCCGAATAAAGTCTGAAGGCGGAGGGATTGCTGCGTTCGACCGTCGGCAGGATATGTCGGACATGGGCGCCGAAGAGTTCGACAAGACCATTATCGGGGCCGTGAAGGACAATCGCTTCCAGCCCGCCGTCCAGCCAATCCTGGACCTGCGCACGCACATGATAGCGGGCTATGAGGTGCTTGCGCGCTGGCCTGATAGCGGGTTCAGCCGCCAGCCCTCGCCGAAACAGTTCATGCCGGCGGTTGAACGTCTCGGCCTGATCGACAGCTTTTTCTGGTCCATGCTCAATCAGGCGCTGCGCTGGCTGCCTGACGGCACCAGCTTCCTGTCTTTCAACGTCTCCCCGTCGCAGCTGACGTCTCATGAATTTGCCGACAATTTCCTCAACGCGCTCCGGCGTCATGGCATCCCGCCCGAACGGATCGAACTCGAAATCACCGAGAACGTCCTGTTCCGGAATATCGACACGAGCAAGCAGGTGCTCGGCAAGATTGTCGGGGCAGGGGTCTCGCTGGCCCTCGATGATTTCGGCACTGGCTATTCTTCGCTCTCTCTTTTGGAAGAATTGCCCTTCAACAAGGTCAAGCTCGACAAGAGCCTGCTGGGCAAGAAGAGTGATTCCGGCGTCCTGCCCAAAGTGCTGACGGGCAGCCTGAAGATGTGCCGGGAAATGAATCTGATCAGCTGCGCCGAAGGCGTGGAAACCAGCTGGCAGCTGGAACAGCTCGCCGCGCGCAATTGCGACCTGATCCAGGGCTATCTGATCGGCCGGGCTGTGCTCTGCAAGGAAATGACCGCGCCCGATCTCAATGTGCGCGCAGGCTGAGACCGCCGCATAGGGGAGTAGCGGCGCGCGTATCCTGCAAGAAAACGTCCCCGTCCTGTAGTCACGCCTGGCCTTGGTCAGACCTTATCCGTCCCCTCTGTAGGCGAGGCGTATACTCTCGTGCATGGACAGCCTGTTTGCGCCCCCGCCACCGCTCAAGCCGCACCTCCAGCCGTTCCGGTTCTGGATATGGTTGCAGCTGGTCCTGCTGCGCCTCTATGTGCGCCGCCTCAAGGGGCGCGGCACGCCGTTTCTGACAATGTGTGATGCCCGCGGCAATGTCTGGATCGCCGCCGTCGGAGATGCGCCGGAGACCGCGCGGCCAGATCCGTTGGCGTTCACGCCGTCAAAGGCATTTCAGGTGGCGATGGGCTGTGTGTCACCGTCCGGCATGGGGCTGGAGATTGCCCGCCTTGCCGGGTACGTGCTCCGGGCCGACTGGCCCTGCGCCGGCGGCCTGCAGGGCCAGGGGACCGATATGCCCTTGCCTCTGCCCGATACCTGACCGCCCGGCGCACCTAAAAACCTGGTTTTACCTTCCAAGCGCCTTCAGGGGCGTCGCACCTGCATGTCTATGCGGGGGTCCATGACGTGCCTCACAGGACAAACGACATGACCGCTACTCGGTTTCCAGTTCGACGCGGGCCTCGGCCAGATAATCCGTGGACCGCATTTCATGGAGACGGCTGGCGGTGCGCTCGAACTCGAAACTGCCATCGCCTTCGGGGTAGAGGCTTTCCGGCTCGGCCGCCGCGCTGGCGACCAGCTTGATCTTCGCCTCATACAGCGCATCGATCAGTGCCACGAAGCGGGCCGCCTCATTCCGGTTTTCCGGGCCGAGCGTCGGAATGCCTGACAGGATCACCGTGTTGAAATTTGCGGCAATCGCCAGATAGTCGCGAGACCCGAGCGGCCGGGCGCACAATTCCTCGAAGGTGAAGCGCGCCACTCCGGCGGCTTCACGATGCACTTCCAGCTTGCGGCCCTTGACGGTCAGCACACAATGCTGCGGTTCGGCGCCAAGGGTCAGCCGGTCCCAGGCCCGGTCCAGCGCGGCCTCGGACCCCGCGTTCAGCGGCGCATACCAGACCGGCGCTTCGATCAGGCGGTCGAGCCGGTAATCCCGCTCCGAGGCGAGTTCCAGAATCTCGCAGTGCGCCTTCAGATGCTCGATAAAGGGGAGGAAGAGGGGGCGGTTGATGCCATCCTTGTAGAGATCATTGGGGTGGCGGTTGGACGTGGCCACCACCGTGACCCTCATGTCGAACAACGCCTCGAACAGGCGAGCCAGAACCATCGCATCGGCGATCTGGGTGACCTGGAATTCATCGAAGCAGAGCAGGCTCGCCTCGGAGGCGATCTGTTTCGCCACTGGCGCGATCGGGTCGTCGCCCGCTCCCTTGACGCGCCATTCCGAACGTCTGCGGTCGTCCTGAGATAGCTTGCGCCAGGCATCCAGACGGTCATGCACTTCGGCCATGAATTCATGGAAATGGACCCGGCGGCGGGCTTCAACCGGCGCACTTTCGAAGAACAGATCCATCAGCATGGATTTGCCCCGGCCAACGCCGCCCCACATGTAGAGGCCGGTCACGGTTTCAGCTTTCGAGAACCAGCCCCCGGTCTTGCGATTGGCCAGTCGGTGTTCCAGATCGTTCAGCGCCGCAGCGGCGGTTGCCTGAACCGGGTCCGGCGTCAGCTGGCCGCTCTCGATGCGGGCTTCATATTTCTCAAGCACGTTGGGCATTTTTCTCAACCCAGCCGCTCGGCGATCTGGGCCAGCAGTCGGCTCCACGAACCGGGCACGAGCAGAAAGGTCAGCGCCGCGCCAGCCAGCGCTCCGCCAAGATGGGCCCCATGCGCGATCATCGTGTTAGGCCTGCGAGAGAGAAAATAGCTGACGGAAATGAACAATGCGGCAGCCACGATCGCCCACATGGGAATGATGAAGAACAGGCCCAGCATGGCGAACGGCAATAGCACGCTGAAGGAGAGCACCACGCCCGAGGTCGCGCCGGACGCGCCGACCGCGCGATAATCCGGCTGGTTCTTCTTGTCGACATATTCCCAGATGTTCCCTGCCAGCAGTGAGCCAATATAGATGATCAGGAAAGTCGTTGCACCGAGAATACGTTCCAACACCCGGCCAAATTCCCACAGGACGAACATGTTGATGAACAAATGGGTCGCATTCACGTGCAGGAAGGCGGAGGTCACGAAACGCCACCATTGGCGACCGTCCCGGATCGGGGCGATCCAGAAATTGTTGTCCTCGAAGAAGTCGCGGTTCGACAGGCCGATCAGGCTGACGAGGACATTGGCCGCGATCAGGCTGATCGTCACGGGGAATTCCATCATCGGGGTCACCGCCTTGTTGCTATGCCGCCCAGCAAAAAGCCGCCCGGACGTATCCAAGGCGGCTTAGCAAGGGGAAGGGGCGCTTCGCAAGCGCCCGGATGGGTTAGGCCGCGCGGACGGCCTTGGTTTCTGCGGCTGGCATCAGGTCCATCAGGAAGTCTTCAAACGCATCGGGGCGCTGGATGAAGCGATTGAACGGCAGGGTCGCCTTGAAGATGGCCTGGGGATGGATGTTGGCACCGCAGCGCAGGGCGGACTCAACGGCCTGGTCACGCACATCCATGGAAGAGACAACGGCGATCCGGTATTTGCCCATATTGGCAACCCGCGCGATGGTCATGTCAGGGTCGAAGGAATCCGGCAGGCCGAGGTCCAGGACAACAAGGTCGAAGCGTTCGAGGCGCAGGCGGGACTCGGCCAGCATCAGGGTCGGCGCCATGACAAGGTCGACTTGCACGCGCGAACGCGCTGCCTTGTCTGCAGCAATCGCCAGCATGTCCCGTACCGGCTCGTGATCTTCAACCCAGAGAACTTTCATCTACACTTATCCCGATTAATTTGCCCGCGAAGGAAAGCCTTAAGCCAACCCCCCTGTGGCGTTCACAATGGCACGTGGCTCTTACGTCTTGGTAAAGCGAAACTTTCCGAAGTGTTTATATTTCAACACAATGCAGCGTTTGAATATTCGGTACCGGCGACCATTGCCCTGTACTTCCCGCTTTGAGGGATTCTCCCGAACCCCTATGTATACAAGGGGAGAAGGGAGTGGCCGGCACGTTATGAGTGACGAGAGCCTGATCGCAAAACCGCCTGCCTTGCAGGGGTCTGCATTTCTTGATGCAGAAAAAAATATTGACCAGCATATCGTCGATACGCTGATCGAAGAGCGTTGTCCGAAACTTCGGGACAGCTGGTCCTGGCCGCTTGTCCGTCCGGTCCTCTACAAGACGCTTGGCTATCGCCGCGCCCGGGAAATGGCCGACACGATCATGCAGCTGACCGGGCGGGAATCCTTCGACCATCTCTCCCGCCAGCTGGACTTCTCGCTCGATGTGGAGGGCATTGACCGTCTTCCCCAATCCGGCAGGGTCATCATCGCGGCGAACCATCCGACCGGCTTGGCCGATGGCGTGGCGGTCTGGGATTCGCTGAAGCAGGTCCGCGAGGATGTTGTCTTCTTTGCCAATGCCGATGCGATCCGGGTCAATCCGCAGTTTCAGGATGTCATCATCCCGGTCGAATGGGTCGCCGAGAAGCGCACCCCCGCCAAGACAAGGGAAACCCTGAAGCGGGCAGGGCAGGCCTTCGCCGAAGAGAAATGCGTCGTCATCTTTCCGTCCGGCCGGCTGGCACGGAAGGAAGACGGCCGGCTGATCGAGAAGGACTGGTTCTCCACCGTGGTCGGCCTCGCCCGTAAACAGGAAGCGCCGATCCTGCCGCTCAATCTCGATGCGTGGAATTCCCGGCTGTTCTATTTCTTCAGCGAGCTGAACCCGGAACTGCGTGACATCACCCTGTTCCACGAGTTGCTCAACAAGCGCGGCGCGGAAGTGCGCATGACGTTCGGCCAGATGATTCCTCCGGACCGGCTGCAAGGCGATGCGGGTGATCTGACTGAAAAACTGAAACACCATGTCGCCTACGATCTTCTGCAGGACAGCGCCGCCGTCTTCAAACCCTGATGCGGGGCTGGGCAGGGCGGGCGACGCCGGTTAAGGGAACGCCATGCCGGGCCGCTTTTTCAGACAGGATATTTCGTGGGACGACTACCGCGAGGCGACCGGCCTTGTGCCCCCGCCGGGCATCGAGCCGCCGGAGCCTGCCTACAACATTGCGCCGAGCCAGTTCGTGCCGATCATCCGCATGGCCCCGGAAGGCGAATACGTGCCGCCCGGCACGGTCCAGCTCGCCCCGGCCTATTGGGGGCTGATCCCCAGCTGGTGGAACAAGCCGCTGAGCGAGAAGAAATTCTCCACCTTCACGGCAAGGTGCGAGGACCTTGAATTCTCCAACACGTTCCGGGGGCCGTTCCGTCATCATCGCTGTCTGGTCCCGGTCAGCGGCTATTATGAGTGGACGGGTCCGCAGGGCCATCGCAAGCCCAACGCGATTGGCCTGAGGGAACGGCCCTGGTTCTGCTTTGCCGGCCTCTGGAACCGGGCCATGATCGACGGCTCCGAGATCGACACGTTTACCATTCTGTCCACCCGGCCGAACCGGATGATCTCGGACCTGTCCAGCCGGATGCCGGTCATCCTCAAGGCGTCTGATCATCTTCGCTGGCTGAACGCGGACAATCGCAAAGTGTCAGATCTCTACGCGCCCTATCCGGCAGCCGAAATGCACGCATGGCCGGTCAGTCCGGCAGTCGGGAATGTCCGCCATCAGGGGGCTGGACTGATCCGGAAAGCCTAGTTCTTCTTCCAGGCCACCTGGTAGAGATCCAGCCGGCGGTCTTTGAGGTTCTGAACCGCGCCGGACTGGCGGGCGGTCAGCAGGTCCGAGATCGACAGATCGGCCAGGGCGATGGTTTCGGTATTCGGCGCCGTGTCTGCGGCCACGCCATCCCGCGAGAAGGGAAAATCAGACGGCGTCAGGATGCAGCTCTCCGCATAGTGAATGTCCATGTTCTCGACATTGGGGAGGTTGCCCACCACGCCGGACATGGCGACATAGCACTGGTTCTCGACCGCCCGCGCCTGACAGCAATACCGTACGCGCAAATAGCCGCGCCGCTCGTCGGTGCAGAAGGGCACGAACAGCATCAGCGCGCCCTGATCGACCAGGTGTCGGGCAATTTCCGGGAACTCGCTGTCATAGCAGATCATCACGCCAATCGGTCCGCAATCGGTCTGGATCACGGAGTTGCCGCGACCGCCCTGAATGTTCCACCAATGGCGCTCGGACGGGGTCGGGTGCAGCTTCTGTTGGGTGTGCACTGAGCCATCGCGCAGGAAGACGTGGCAGACATTGAGGATTTCGCCATTCGCCATCTGGCTCGGATGCGTGCCGCCAATGATGTTGATATTGTAGGAGACCGCCAGCTTCTCCATGAATTCGACAAAGCGGGGCGTATAGTCAGAGATCTGAGAGATCGCATCAACCGGGCCGAGCGGGCGTTCGGACAGCGACAGCAATTGCAGCGTCAGCATTTCCGGAAAGACCACAAAGTCAGACTGGTAGTCGGACGCGATGTCGACCCAATATTCCACCTGTCCCTCGAACTCGTCGATCGAGGTGATGCGGCGCATCTGGAACTGGACCGTGGCAATCCTTACGCGCTCGGGCAGGGAGGTGTCGCCAAAGCTCGTATTGGTCTGGATCTTTTCCTGTGCCAGCGGGTTTTCCCAGAACATGTGCGTGGCATGTCCCATCGAGTCCGTGTCTTCCGGCAGATAGTGGCGCAGCACGCCAAGCGGCACATAGCCCTGATTGAGCTGGAACGTGATGACCGGGTCGCGCAGCTTGGATTCGCGCACGGCTTTCACATAGTCTTCCGGGTTCGGATACTGTTTGGCGCGGCGGGCATAGGCCGGCATGCGGCCAGCAAATACGATGCCCTTCAGTTCCAGCCACTGGCACAGCTCGCGCCGTGCCTTGTAGAAACGCTGGCCAATGCGCAGCCGGCGGAAGGCCGGATCGACCGCGACATCCATCCCATACAGTACGTCACCTTCCGGATCGTGACGGGCGGCATAGCCACCGCCTGTGATCTGCATCCAGGTGTGCGGCCCGAACGCATGTTCTGAGGCAATCATGAAGGTCGCGCAGTGGCCGACAATCTGGCCTTCATATTCGGCAATGAACTGCCCGTCCGGAAACCGGTTGATCTGCGCCATGAGGTGGTCGCGGGAGTATTCCTCACCTTCGCCGTAAACGCGCGCTGACAGGGCCTGAAGGCCGGGAATGTCATCCGGCGTGGCGTTGCGGATGATCAGTTTTGCTTTGCTATTGCTCATGGCGAAGAAATGCCTCTGGAGGGATAGGGGTCAGTGGGGCAGGCGCAGGCTGGCCCGCAAGCCGCCGAGAGGGCTGTCGCTCAGGCGGAGGTCTCCGCCGTGCGCGCGCGCCGTATCCCGGGCGAGGGTCAGACCGAGCCCGGTGCCCGGCGTATTCTGGGTGCGGGCCTCGTCCAGCCGCATGAAGGGCCTGAAGGCATCCTCTCGCAGGTCGGCGGCGATGCCCGGTCCGTTGTCATCGACGTGTATATCGGCCGCATGCGGACCGTCCACAAGAGTGATTTGTGTGTCGGTGGCGAATTTTATCGCATTGGAGACCAAATTTGTCACAGCCCGCTTGATTGCGAGGCGGCGGCCATTGACCATGATCCGGTCAGGGCCTGCCACGGTCACATGCGGGCCGAACCCGGCGGCTGCATCGCGCACCAGTTCCGCAAGGTCGAAATCACTCGGATCGTCGCCCTCTTCACCGCGCGCAAATGTCAGATATTCGTCCAGCATCATCGACATGTCGTCGAGGTCGGCGCGCGCTGCCTTGATGTCGTCGGTCTCCTCCATCATGGCCAGCGCCAGCTTCAGGCGGGTGAGGGGGGTGCGCAGATCATGGCTGACCCCGGCCAGCATGGCGGTGCGCTGTTCGGCAAACGCGGTCAGCCGGTTCTTCATGTCGATGACGGCCCGGGCGGCCTCGCGCACTTCATTGGCCCCGGATGGACGGAAGTCCGGCACATCCCGGCCCCGGCCAAAGGCGCGCGCCGCCTTGGAGAGGCGCAGGATGGACTGCACCTGCTGGTTCAGAAAGCCGATGGCCAGCATCACCATGAACAGGGAGAACAGGATCACCCAGACAATGAAGAAGTGGGAATTGACGGTCAGCACCCGCTTGCGCTCGACAATGATCTCCACCGTGCGCGGGCCAGACGGGAAGCGAAGGTGCAGCATCGAATCCCGCGGGTCCAGGGCCGTCTCCACCGGCACACCCAGACGCGTTTCCAATTCATCGTCCAGCGTGCCGCTATAGGAGAAGACATTCACATGGCTGCTCCGGTCGATGTTCGCCGCGTCGCTGTCACAGGTGAAGGTCATGTCCAGGCGCTCATCAATGGTCCGGCGGTCGAGAAGCGAATCCTGGCGGCGATCACAATAGGCCTGAACAAGGCTCGCATCGCGCGCGATGGACTGGCCCAGCTTGCGGTTCACTTCCGCGATATGGCTGTCGTAATAATACCAGGACATCAGCGACAGGATCAGCACGACAGGCGCGATCACCATCAGCATGCTGCGAGCATAGAGCCCGCGCGGTGTGATATCTCTCAGGCGTAGCATCGCGTCAGTCCGGCATCAGGCGGTAGCCGACGCCCCGCACGGTCTGGATGTGGATCGGCTCCTTCGGATTGGGCTCGATCTTGCGGCGCAGGCGCGTGACCTGCACATCGACCGAGCGTTCCATCCCCGCCGAGGTCAGAGAGGCCAACTCCTCGCGGCTCACCGGTTCGCCCGGATTGGATGCCAGGATGGTCAGCAATTGCAGTTCGGCTTCCGTCAGCCGAATGCGCGTGTCGCCTTCCTTCAGCTCGCCGCGCTGGGCGTTGAAGACGAGGCCCGACATTTCGACCTCTTCGGGCGGCTCGGCCTTGTGCGACCGGCGCAGGATCGCAGCGCAGCGCAGGGAGAGTTCTTCCGGCTCGAACGGCTTGGCGAGATAGTCGTCAGCGCCATGCTTCAGGCCTTCAATCCGGCTGGAGGTTTCGCCCTTCGCCGTCAGCAGCATGACCGGGCTTTCCCGGTTGCGGCCCTCCCGCATGGATTTCAGCAGGGACAGGCCGTCTTCGCCCGGCATCATGATGTCGAGAATGGCGAGATCGAACTCCATCGCTTCCATCAGCTTGCGGGCGCTTTCGGCCCCCGATGCGGAGGTCACGCGATAGCCCTCACGCGTCAGATAGCGTTTCAACAGGTCGCGAATGCGGTCGTCATCATCGACCACGAGAATATGAGCGGCATCCTGGGTCATTTGACGAGCGCATCCATCACTTTCCGTGCCCCTTCAACCGCATCCGGCCCCGCCGCGCGATAGGCGAGACGCAGCCGCTCCCTCAGGACAATGGTGATCTGGGTGGTCAGCGTTGTGCCGGCATCCGACAGGGTGAGGGCGCGGCGGCGCTTGTCGCTCGCCTGTTCGCGCTCGCGTTCGATCAGGCCGCGCTTGTCCAGTTCGCCAATGATGCGGGCGAACGTGGGCACGGTCATGCTCAGGGAATCGCGCAGATCGCCTACCGTCTGGCCGGGCGTATAGCGGATAGCCATGAGAATTTGCAGCTCTGGCCTGCTCAGCCCTGCCTTGTGCCGGGCCTCTTCTGCGGCTCTCATCAGTTCTGCGCTGCCTGCCAGCAGGAGTCCGACACCTCTATCAAGCTCCTGATCCATAAGGAAAAGGCGCGGATCGAAAGGTCTATTCAGGTTGACGTCAGGGGCCATGTTCTGAAATGAACGCGAAAATGCTATTAGTGCAAGCGAGGAGCGCTGAACAATTATGTCTGCTTATGACGACCGCGACGGTTATATCTGGATGGATGGGGAATTCGTGCCGTGGCGGGACAGCAAGGTCCACGTCCTGACGCATGCACTTCACTATGCCTCCTCCGTCTTCGAGGGCGAGCGGGCATATGGCGGCAAGATTTTCCGCTCGCTGGATCATTCCAAGCGGTTGCACAATTCTGCCGAGATCATGGGCTTCAAAATCCCGTTTTCTGTCGATCAGGTCGAGCAGGCCAAGACCGAAGCTCTGGCAAAGTCGGGGCTCGAAAGCGCTTATGTGCGCGCGCTGGCCTGGCGCGGCTCTGAAATGATGGGCGTCTCGGCCCAGAACAACACGATCCATCTCGCGGTGGCGGTCTGGCATTGGGGCGACTATTTTGCCGACAAGATGAAGGGCATCCGCCTGACACATGCCAAGTGGCGCCGTCCGGCGCCGGACACCGCGCCCTGCCATGCCAAGGCCGCTGGCCTCTACATGATCTGCACCCTGTCCAAGCATGCCGCAGAGCGCGATGGCTATGCTGATGCCCTGATGCTCGATTATCGCGGCCAGGTGGCCGAGGCGACTGGCGCGAACATCTTCTTCGTGCGCGATGGCGCCCTGCATACGCCGACCCCGGATTGCTTCCTCAATGGCCTGACCCGCCAGACGGCGATCAAGCTGGCGAAGGAACGCGGTATCGAAGTGATCGAACGGGCGATCTTCCCGGACGAACTGTCGACCTTCTCGGAATGCTTCATCACAGGCAGCGCGGCGGAAATCACGCCGGTCGCCGAAATCGGTGAGCACCGATACAAGCCGGGCCAGATCTCCGAAGCCTTGGTCAATGACTATACCGCACTGGTCAATGGTCGGCTGGAGCTGGCGCTATAGGCGGCACGGCGCAAGCTGTACGAAAAGTAACTGAGGCCGTCTCAGGCTGGCTGCTAGGGCTTTGGCCCATGGGTGGAGCCTGGAAAGAGTTCGCGCGCGAGCGCCTTCCCTTTGTGGTGGGATCATTGGGCCTCAACGGCCTGATCCTGTTTCTCTTTGCCATCGCCTTCGGACATAAACTGCCCCCACCTCCTCAGCCGCTGGTTTTGGAGGTGGACATCGTCGAGCTTCCACCGATCCTCCCGCCAGAGCCAGAGCCAGAGCCAGAGCCAGAGCCAGAGCCAGAGCCAGAGCCAGAGCCAGAGCCAGAGCCAGAGCCAGAGCCCGTTCCGGAATTGCCGCCGGAGCCGCTGCCGGACATCGAGCCCGAACCTCTACCCGAACCAGATCCGGAACCGTTGCCCCAGCCGGACCCTGAGCCTGTCCCGGAAACGGAACTGGTCATGGAAGAGGCCCTGCCGCCGCCTGAAGCGCCCGTGGACCTCGTCGTCGACGATCCCATTCCTGCGCCCGAGCCTCTGCCACTTGCCGTGGAGGAAGAGGTGCTGCCGGACCCTCAGCCGGGCCTGCCCGTCGAAGACATCCCCGAAGAACCGGCCATGGAAGACCCGGAGGAGCTGCCAGAAGAACTGCCGGACACGCTGGAAGCCCCCCTTGAAAACGCCGAACCGGACCTTGAGACCGAAGCGCTGCCCGAGGAGGTGCCAGAAACGGCTCCGGACGCACCGGTTGAGGATCTGGCTGAAATAATTCCCGAAGAAGAGCCTGAAGCGATTCCGGAAGATCTTATCGAGGACATTGAACCCGAAATCGAGCCAGTTGAGGAAACGCAGCCACTCATCCCCGACCCGGTAGTAGAGCCCGATCCTGTAACGGAGCCTGCTGAAGAAATTCCGCTCGAACTGGAGCCGCAGCCTGAACAGGTGCCCGAGGTCGATCTCCCCGATGTCGTGGAGCCGGAACCTGACCCGGACGAAGCGATCATCCTGCCGGACTCGTCTGACGCGCCGTTGCAGACCCTTGCGCCGCCCGTGCAACAGCCTGCGACCACGGCGCAGCCCTTTGCCAGACCCCAACCTTTCGGACGTCCGCCCCCCGTGCGCGTGCCGGGCATCGAGTTTTCCCTGCCGCCGGCAACGGCCGGGGGAGGGGCTGGCGCGCTTGGCGCGCTGCTCTGCCACAAGCTGACCGAAGAACAGCGCCTCAAGGCCAATTGCGATCTTGATGCCACGAAACAGGCCTATCAGGACGCCGCCAATGCCGGCCTCGACCGGGACGAGCAGAACCGGCTCGACGGCGCCTATGACGGCCAGCTGCGCTCAACCCTGCCGGATGATTCCGCGTTTGAGAGCTTCCTGAAACGCAATGACGGCGTTCCGAAAACCACATTGGACGGGATCGACAATACGGTTTTCATGAAGCGGCGCTCTGAATCCGAGCGCAAGCATGACCAGTTGATGCGCGGCGACACGATGGAGTGGGAAGACGAGGTCTTCGAGGCGCATCAGGACGAGGACTAGCGCCCACCGCCCTATCTGCTTGACTCGAATATGCGACTCCGCCAACGGCTCAGGACATGACCAAGGTTACTGTCTCCGTCCGCCCGCTGCCCCATTTTGAGGGGCTCGACCTGCCAGCCTATGAAACCATCGGCTCAGCCGGCATGGATGTCCGCGCGGCGGTCTCGCAGGAAGATCCGATCCTGCTGCAGGCCGGTGAGCGGGCGATGATCCCGACCGGGCTGTCGGTGGCCATTCCGCAGGGCTATGAAATCCAGGTCCGGCCGCGCTCCGGCCTTGCCGCCAAGCATGGCCTGACCTGCCTCAACACACCGGGCACGATCGACAGCGACTATCGCGGCGAGATCAAGGTGATCCTGATCAATTTGGGGCAGGATGCCTTCACCATCCAGCGCGGCGAACGCATTGCCCAGCTGGTCCTTGCGCCGGTCACGCAACTGGCATGGGAAGAAGTGGATGCGCTGGACGAGACGGACCGCGGCGCAGGCGGATTCGGCTCAACGGGAAGATAATCCGGGTTTCTTCTTGAACATGTGTTCGCCCCTCCTTACATATTGAATATCGATAAGTTCAGGAGAGCGGTGCATTCGCCGAATTGCGGATCCATCTAACAGACGGGGAGCTCCAAACGACTGACTTTCGTACCAACGTCTTGTCAGAAAAGGAGCCTCAACTTGTCTTTCCTAGTCTTCCTTGTTTTCGTTCTGGTGATCGTCTCACTCGCGCGGTCCGGGAAATCCCCCCCGCCTGAAGCGTCGCCAGATGCCGACCGGATCGCCAATCTGGCCGAGCGTGTGCGCACGCTGGAAGCCATCATTCTTGACCGCGACCGCCGCTTGCGCCGCGAGATCGACGGCCTCCAATAGGTCCGGACCACGACAGGTGGCAAATTTTCTTGTAAGATTTGTCTGAATTGTATATATCGAAAAACGATACAAAGGGGAGTTACCGAATGGACCCGATCGTCATGGTCGTCCTCATTGTGCTGATCTCGGTCGGCGCAGGTGTGGTGAACAACTATCTGAAACTGAAAGCCAACGCCAAATCCGACAAGGGTGCGGACGAAGACATCCAGCGGGTCCTCGGTGAGGTCGACCGGTTGAAGGAACGTGTGCGGGTGTTGGAAAAGATCGTGACCGATCAGGAGCGTCAGCTATCCGACGAAATCCGTAAGCTGGCCTAGTTTCCGCCGCCGCCAGGGATGCGCATCTTGCGGCGCTGAGCGGCGAGTTGGGCCTGGGTTTTCTTCGTGGGAGAGCTGCCCACACCCAGTCTCAGATTGGCTCTGCGCTGGCGGCGTTCGTTGATGGCTTGCATGGCAATCTGCCTTCCGAATCGTTTCTGTACGCTCATCTCACAAGAACAATGCGTCAGCTTTATGATTGTTTCGTTAACGTCTCGTTAGAGAACTTCATCCGTGTGCCCGGCAAATTTCACCATTTGCGGGAAGGGGGTGTAAACCCCGATCTGATAGACCTCACCAAAAGCGTGAGGGTATGGGATGACGGGTTTTGGCAAGCGTCCAGCGCCGGGGAATACGGCGACTTTCGGCAAGAAGCACACCACCAGCTACCGGCCTGCTGCGCCGCGCCCGACAGCTGGGGCAGACATGCCGGATTTCCTGAAAACGGAGTCCTCGGCGTCCCACCAGGCATACAAAGCCTCCATTGTCGCGGGAGAGCCAATTTTCTGGCGCCGCATTCTGTCCAGACTGGTTGATGAGTTTTTGTGCTGGATGATCCTGCTGATCCCGTTCGGGTCTGGTATCCTTTCGGCAGCCGGAACATATATCGAGGCCCCGGCTGGAAGCGCCGAAGAAACTCGCGCCGCCGTAGACCTGTTTGGCTACAGTATCCTGTTCATCTTCCTTTCCACCGCCTACGGCACGATCATGGAAGCTTCCAGGCTGCAAGCAACTTTCGGTAAGCTGATGATTGGTGCGGTGCTCGTGACGCCTACTGGCGACAAACCGAAAATCTGGCAGGCCCTGCTTCGCAACAGTATTGGCCGGTTGGTGGTCAATCTGCTGCCATTCTACGCTGGTTATGCGATGGGGATGTTCAGGAAAGACCGGCGCTGCCTGCACGATCTGATGTCGGGAACCATGGTCTGTTCGAAAGTGCCGGCAGCCACGTCCAGTTATTCCGAAGTTTTTGCCTGAGCCGTCAGGTTGGGCTCAAAGCAGCTGGTCCTCGCCTGTCGCAAAGCGGGCGAGCAAATAGGCATCCGTATCTTCGATTGTGTCGAGCTTGCCAAAGGCAAAGGCTTCGCGATCCAGCACCAGGTCTCGTGGGCGCAATTCGCGGCTGATTGATAACCCCTCCAGAGAGCGGGCCCGTGAGAAGGCGACATAGGCTTGTCCGTGGGCGAACATGCCTGAGTCGAAATCAATGAAGACCTTGTCGAGAGTCAGGCCCTGCGCCTTGTGGATCGTCACGGCATAGGCGAGGCGCAACGGCATCTGCTTGAATGTGCCGACGACTTCGCGCTTCACCTTCTTGGTTTCCGGGTCCAGCTCGTAGCGGTATTTTTCCCAGGCCGTCGGCTCGATCTCGTAGACATGATCCTCGATCTCCACCATCACGCGCGTGCCGGAGAAGCCTGCGACAGTGGCGAGCGTGCCATTCACCCAACGCCCTTCGGGATCATTCTTGATCAGCATGACCCGCGCACCTTCCTTCAGCTCAAGGTCGGCTTCAGTCGGATAGGCTTTTTCATCGAACTGGCCCTGCACATCGGCCTCGAATTTCTGGGACCGTGTGTTCAGGCCTTCGAGCCGTGCCTGGTTGATGCGGTAGGCATTGGCATTGTTCGGCGTCAGTACGACATGGGTCTCTGAGGCCTCGACCGCTGATCTTGTGCTGACCAGTCCGCGCAATACGGCTTCGTCATTCGGCGTGACCCGCCCCGTGCGCAGCGCGCCCAGCAAGGCGAGGAAGCGCGGCTCGGCCTGACGGAACACGTGCTTGAGGGCCAGCAGGGAAAATTCGGCATCCTTGAAGGCAGGTGCGTTGAAGAAATAGCTTCCGCCAAAGCGCTCGCGCAGGATCGGTGCTTCCTGGCCTGACACGACCGGGGGCAGCTGGTGCAGGTCGCCCGAGAGGATCATGCGTACGCCGCCAAAGGGGCGCTTGGACGCGCGGTTCAATTTCAGGCTCTTGTCGATGGCATCCAGCATGTCGGAGCGGACCATCGAGATCTCGTCGATGATCATCGTATCAATCGCCTTCACAAGACGTGTCGAGCGCAGGCGCTTGATGTCCGTCGGCTCGATCAGGCGCGGCGGGAATTTGAAGAAGGAATGGATCGTCTGCCCGCCGGCATTCATCGCCGCCACACCTGTGGGCGCGAGCACGATGGCCTTCTCGCCAGCGCCTGCGAGGAATTTGCGCAACATCGTGGTCTTGCCGGTGCCTGCGCGGCCGGTGAGGAACAAATTGCCCTGCGCGCCGGTGCCGGTGGCCACCCAATTTGCGGGCGTGGCATAGATGGTGTCGGGGGTGGTTTCGGTGGTCACGTGTCTGGCTTAACGGCGTTTTGCAGGGAAGGCGAGGGCGGCCCTGCCGGGAATGGAAAAGCCCCCGAAGAAGGACTTCGGGGGCTTTCTGTCAGCCATAAAGGTGCGTGCCGGGCTTAGCCAGCGATACGGCGGACATAATCATAAGCGCCTTTGCGGCTGTCCCGCTTGCGAGCCGGCTGGAAGGCCACTTTCGCATGTTCGGAACAGTATGGCCCGCAATCGGACTTGCGACCGCAAAAGGCGAATTTCGGATCCGCAGGATCACCGATTGGCCATTTGCACATGGAGTCCCGCAGCGTGAGGATCGAGGCGGGCTCGCCATCGGCCTGTTGCAGCGGCGGCAGAGGCGCCATCACTTCGGTGCGTTCCACGGGGCGCGGCTCGACCGTTTCCGGCGTGGCCGGTGTTGCCACCTTGACGCTGCCATCCGGCAACACGCGCGGCTTCGGCCGGGCGAGGCGTGGCGGGCGTTTTACCGGGCGGGACGGTGTCGCACGGCCGGACAGGCCGAGGCGATGGACTTTCCCGATCACAGCATTGCGGGTGACTCCCCCCAGCTGTTTGGCAATCTGGGAAGCCGAATGGCCTTCCGCCCAGAGTTTCTTCAGCACGCTTACCCGTTCTTCGGTCCAGGACATGGTTGATGTCTCCCAGCTCGGTTCAAGATCGTTAACACTTACGATCCATCAGCCCCTATATATTGAGATGACTTGGTACACGTCATCCGCTCAGCACCTAGATATCGTATCAGCAGCGAAACGAAACACAACATGCTGCGCAGTCTTTCCACAGGCTTTCTACATATTGTGGTTAACTGCGTCAGCTTGTGGACAAAATTCAGGCACCGAAATTTCCGTGATTTTTCCGAGTCTTGCCCCTCGCAGACTCGGGCAAGGCCCCCTAGATACAGCGGATGACCGATACAGCCGCTGATCAGACCTCCGCCCACCGCCTCGTCCGCCAATATGGCAAAGTGAACGGTTTGGGGCTCTGGACCCTGTTCAAGCGCGAAATCGGGCGCTTCCTCAAAGTATGGATGCAAACCGTATTCGCCCCGGTTGTCACGACGCTTCTCTTCATGACGGTCTTTAAACTGGCATTTGGGGACCGCGGGCGTCTGATGGGGGATTTCGAGGGGCTGAATTATATCGAGTTCCTGGCCCCCGGCCTGATCGTGATGGCAATCCTGCAGAACGCCTTTCAGAATACGAGTTCCAGCCTGGTTCAGGCCAAGTTCAATTCCACCTATGTCGACTTCCTCATGCCGCCCCTGTCCCCCATGGAGCTGACCGTGGGATTCATTGGCGGCTCGGTCGTGCGGGGCCTGATGGTGGCCTTCATTTCCGCAATCGGGATCCAGTTGAGCGGACTGGCCGATCTGACCATTGTGCATCTCTGGCCGATCCTGTGGTTCAGCGTCACGTCGGCCATCGCGCTCGGCGCGCTTGGCGCAATCGGCGGAATCTGGGCCGACAAGTTTGATCATTTGTCGGCGGTGACCAATTTCGTGATCGTACCGCTCACATTCCTGTCCGGCACATTCTACGACATCAAGGTGATGTCCGAGCCCTTCTACACAATGGCCCGCCTGGACCCCTTCTTCTACATGATTGACGGGTTTCGCTATGGTTTCCTCGGCGTTGCCAACAGCTCCGTCATTGTCGGGGTTTGGGTAACGGGATGTCTGTCTGTTGCGGGCATATTCTCCGTCTGGCTCATGTTTCGGTCGGGCTACAAGCTGAAAGCCTAAGACTCCCCTCAGGCGGGAGCAGCATTGACGCTCCAGTCCCGTCCCCTTTGAATGCCGGAAATCCCGGCTGGGGCAGAATTGGAGAAGACTATGGGTAGTGGGAAATTCCTCGCAGCCGCACTTGCGGCGACGGCAATCCTGGCGGGGTGTCAGATGATACCGGCCGAGCAGACGGTCGCGGAATATTGCGCCAATCCGGACAAGGCCGATGAGGCGGTCTGCAAGCTGAAAATGGAAATCGACGGCAACACGACGGCGCTGGCCGATACTGACATGCGCCTGTCGCAGGCGCGATCCATGGCCAATAACGCAACTGAAGCGGCTGCGCGGGCACAAGCCAGTGCCGACGCGGCGAGAGCCCAGGCCGATGCGGCCATGGCGCTGGCTGAGGAAGCCAATGGCAAGGAAGTCCAGTGCGAGACCCGCACCATCCAGAATTCCGATACGGGCTCCTGCCGGCCGGGCTATGCGCTGACCAGCTGCACCCAGACCCGCTACACTTATCGGGCAGGGGGCATGTCCATCCTGCGCGAGATCAATGACGAGCAGTGCCGCTTCAACAGCCGCGTGCTGGAAATGCAGGTCCGCTGCTGTGCCGTGTCCGGATCGGCGCCCATGCCGGAAGACACCCTGATCGAGAATGAGGTGCCGCCACAGCCGCCGCGCCAGGAAGCGCCGAAAGAGCCGGTCCCGGTCAGCCCGTAACCTGAAGAGTCACCCATCAGACTTGAGCCGCTGAAACCCTGTTTCGGCGGTTTCTTTTTGTTTCAGGACATGTCTCAGTCGCCTGCCTGCACGAAATAGAAATCGCCGCCCGTCGTGCCGTCCGTGTAAACAGGGCGCTGTTTCTGGCCCGTGCGTGCGGCGACTGCATCCTGCACGCGCTTGAACACGACATTGGCCGGATCCTCGAGCGTTCTGATCAGGCTGGAGAGTTCTTCGGAATAGACGCCATCATCAGCTGCCGTCTTGCCAGGCTCGGTGGCGAAGGCCTGGAACACGCCGGACGCCCAGCCGACGGGGCTGTAGGCCCGCATCAGGCCTCGGCTCTGATCGTCCATCACGGTCCGGCAGGCATCGAACACAATGAAGGAAGTCGGGGCGACGGTGGATGAGACGCGGTTGAAGATCTGTTCGAAGCTGACGCCAAAATCCCGGATGGTCTCCGGCGAGGCGCCGGGAATATCGGTTGGCAGGATGAAATTGGTGCCGTCCACATTCACGCCATGACCGGAATAGTAGAAGAAGGTCACCGGATAGGCGCCGGCATCCTTGCGGGCCTTGGCCATGCGGCCGAGCAGGCTGAGGGCGCGCACGGTCTGGCGCTGGCCAAGATCCTCGCAGTGCAGGACCGAGAAGCCGACGTCGGTCAGGGCAGCCGTGATCCGGTTGCCATCCTCATGTGTGACGGACAGGCGGCTGACGGGCGGCGAATAGGCGAGGTTGCTGAGCACCATCGCCTGACGATCCGGGTTCGGGCCGGTGATCCAGACACAACCGGCGATCTCGGTGTCGGGCAAGAGGCCGGTTGCGGCGTTGGCCATGTTGGCTGGGCTCATCACCGAAGACATGGATGCCGTGTCCGTGGCCGTCATCAGCGTGTTTGTGCTGGCAAATGTGGACGCCATGTCGCTCTCGGGTGTCGGGGCGCGATTGGCGCTCACCGTATCGTTTGCAGCAGGCCCCGGATCTGCGAGCAAATCTTCCAGCGGCGTGACCCGGATCGCCATCGGAATGGTTTTCACGGCGCGCTCAAAACGCTCGCCATTCACTTCAACCGTTTCCGACACGGTGAAGGTCAGGCTCGGCGTTCCGGCCTGGCGCGGCGTGACCTGCCATTGCCAGAGGGTCGGTGAGCCCGGCAGGACAGGCTGTTCGGACGGCGTTGTCGCGACCAGGTCATAGCCATCCCCCTTGGCGGTAGCGGTCATCACCTGACTGGCGCGGACCGTGTCAAAGGTAAGCGACATGGCGCTTTCCGCACTGCCGGGCGCGAGGCCAGTGCCCATGATGCCGCGCAGGGACTCGTCAACTTCAGCCTCACTTGTGTCGCGTTGGAGGGGTTGGATCGCCACTTCGAGGAAATAAGGCTGGCCCAGCACCATCTGTTCCGGCGCATGGTGCGCGATGCGGCCGCTGTCGAAATCGGAGGCGGCTTCGGCGGCAAGTTGGGAATAGCGATAGTCCCAGTCGGGACAATGGCGGATGAGGTGAGCGCCTTCGATTTCGACTGTCTCGCTCCAGAAGCAGAGTGGCTTGTCGACATAGCCGACTTCATAGCCCTCCCCGGCAAGTTCAATGGCGAGGGCATCAAGTGTGGCAACGAGATCGCCGTCGATACGGTGGGTCGCTTGTGAGTAGGTCTCGGCATCCAGGTTTGCACATGTGACCAGTAATGTGCGAGGCGCAGAAATCTCTGCCTGGCAGGTTTCGGAATAGCCCGGGCCCGCAGCCGTCGCTTCGAGTCCGGAGAAGTTTCCTTCTTCCAGCGCCGCAAGCAGCTCCAGCATGGCAGGGTCATCGGCATAGAATTCGCGCATGTCTTCGATGTCGTCAGCCGATGCGGTGGCTTCATGCTCGTAGGCATATTCCTCTTCGGAATAGCCCCATTCGGATCCGGTATTCGCTTGGCCGCCAAATCCTATTGACCCGTCAGGTTCGTCCTCGACCATCGCCGGTGGCGGAGGTGGCGGAGGTGGCGGAGGTGGCGGAGGTGGCGGAGGTGGCGGAGGTGGCGGCGGGGTTCCGGGCCGGGTCGGCTTCGGCTCAGAACGGTCGGGCGCCGCGGCGGGCATTTCCTGCTGCGCTTGGGGTTCTGGGTCGGGGATGACGACTTCGACCGAGGAGGGGGCGCGTCGGGCGGGCTCCCGCGTCTCGCAGCCCGTCAGGGCCGCCGCCAGGAGGAGCATGCTTATGGTGAGTTTTACTGGCCGCATCTCCGTCCCCTCGGCTTGATGGTTAACCAGAGATTACACAGTAATCAGGGCCGTGCCAATCAAGCCGGACGAAGCTGGAATCCATAGAGCATGGGATAATGGTCCGAGCCGCACGGGCGCAGGCGTCGGATGGTGACGAGATCAAACTCGCCGGTGACGAAGGCATGATCGAGCGGCCAGGCGAGGAAGGGATTCTTCGCGCCGTAGGAATTGTAGAGGCCGCGCCCGCGTTTCGGGTCGCAGAGGCCCGCATGCTGCTTGAACTCCCGAACCATCCATGACCAGCCGACTTCGTTGAAATCGCCTATCACGAGGGAAGGGCGGTCCTGTTCGCGGAGTTCGTCGGCGACAATCATCAGTTCATCATCCAGATGTTGCGTGGCGTCGCGGGGACGGGGCGGCCGCGGATGGATGCAATAGAGGCGCACCTCGCGGCCATCCATCTCCACATCTATGGTGAGGGACGGGACATGTTCCTGACAGAAATAGCGTTCCTGCACCTCCCTCACCGGATAGCGCGAATAGAAAAGGAGGCCATTATGGTCCTCCTTGTCCAGAAGATAGGTGTGGGGATACTCGTCTTCGATATCTGAGAGGGCTTCCCGCCAGCGGGCATTGGTTTCAGACAGGAAGAGAATGTCGGCATTGCTGTCGCGTATGCGGGCGAGCACGGCGGTATGATCCTCGTTTTCCTGCAGCACGTTGAGCAGCAGGACGGACAGCGGCGTGCCGGGTGCGCCCGCCTTGGCACGCCGCAATTCGCGTTTCCGGCCGGGCAGGTAGGGCAGGATGTCTGCCGCGCAGATCAGGAAGGCAACGGCGTAGGCCATGAGCAGGCTGGCATTGCCGAGCTCGCCAACCGGATAGAGCGCCATATAGATTGCTGCGGCGGCCGTCAGGATAAGGCAGGTCTGCAGCCGGCCATAGACCCACACCCGCATCCACCAGATTTCGGTGCGGAGTTTCGGCGCAATGGCGGCAAACAGGCCCCATGCGCCAATCAGGCCGAAGACGGGTTCGATCATGGCGAGCATGGGGAGGGGGCCTTTCATGGGCGGTTGGGTATTGGGTCGGGTCCGGGAAAGCTACGCATGAAGGGCAGGGGAAGTTGCGGGCGCGGCTGCGTGCTGGCTCGCCTGAGACGCGAAATCTGGAGGGCGCTCACAAAAAGAAGGTGTGATCGCGGACGATCACACCTTCTCTGGTGTTTCGAATCAGACTACCGAGACACTGTGCATGCACTCGTTGTCGGTCCTCGATTGACACCGGGCTTGGATCGGGCTCGCGAAAGCGGGCCTTTTCTTTTTGCCCTTTGTCAGGATCCGGTCTAGTCGCCGCCACATTCTTGCGAGCGGGCATGCGCCCAAGGCCGTCTCCCGGATCAGTTTCAGACATGCAATCGCACGGGCGAGTTGCGCGCTGTCCTGACCTAACCGCCAGAAATCCCGAGGGATTTTCCTTTGGTGACGTGTTTCGGATCGCGCTCCGGTCACGCCTCACAGCCCTTCGCTCCGGGGTCTAGCTCCCCTGTCGAAGACATCGCCTGCTTTGTCTCGAGGTCCTGCCTGGCCCTTTGCGCGGCTGCTCTCACAGCCTTGCTTCTGACCTGGCCCTTCCTGCGAGGGCGATGTACTTGCCACCGCTCCTTAAGCGGGTTTGCTCCCGCCCGGATTTCGTTGGCTAACCGAAATGATTCCCTAAAACCGGACATGAGTCGAGTCCCTTCTGGGGAGAATTTCACAGTTTTGTGATGGCGGCCGGATTTTGCGCATTTCCTCGTCACACCCCGGTTTGCGCGCGTCAAAGCGCGCAGGGCGCTGGGCATTTCGGGGCGAATGCGCTTAGGTGAGGGGCTTGCACACAAGGAGGCTGGGCCCTGGAAATCCTGACTGTACTGCCGCCGGTATTGGCGATCCTCGTCGCGCTGGTGACGCGCAATGTCTATGCCGCGCTGGGTCTGGCCCTGCTGGCCTCGGAGACGCTGATTGCCGGCTTCAATCCCGGCATGGGCGCGCTCGGGGCCATCGACCGGGCCGTCGGCGTGTTCGACAGCACGGGCAATACCCGCGTCCTGCTCTTCTGCCTGCTCATCGGCGCGCTGATCGCGTGGATGCGCGACTCTGGCGGCGTCGAAGCCCTGGTCAGCGGCCTGATGAAGCGCGGCCTCGCCTCCACCCCGCGCCGCGCGGCGCTGGCGCCAGCTTTGGCGGGGACGGTTATTTTTGTGGAGACGAATGTCAGCTTGCTCAGCAGCGGGGTATTGGGCCAGCGCCTGTTCGACGCGCATGGGCTGAGCCGGGAGCGGCTGGCCTATATCATCGACTCCACGTCGGCGCCGGTCAGCACGCTGATCCTGCTGAATGGTTGGGGCGCCTATGCGCTGGGCCTGGTCGAGCCGTTCGGCTTCGAGAGCCCGATTGGCGTCGTGGCGGGCACGATCCCGTGGAATTTCTATGCCCTGCTGACGCTGGTCGGCGTCTATTTCACCGTGTTCACAGGCCGCGTCTTCGGCCCGATGAAGACCGCCGGACAGGGCCGCAGCGTGCTGGCCGAGGACGAGGAACCCGTCCAGCCGACGCGCGCGATCTACATGTGGCTGCCGCTGGCCGTGATGATCGTCGGCGCGCTGGCCTTCATGGCCTGGACGGGCGGCGGCAACATCTTGGCCGGCAGCGGCAGCCAGTCGATCCTGTGGGCGATCTGCCTGGCCATGCTGGTCGCGGCCGTGCTGCTGGCGCTGGGCAAGGCGTTTCCCAAGGGCGGACTGCAGGAAAGGGGCTTTGCGGGCATTGCCGAAATGGTGCCCGTGGTGACGATCCTGTTCCTGTCGATTGCGTTGGGGGACAGCCTGCGCGTGCTCGGCACGGGCGCCTTCCTGTCAGGCGTCGCGGCGCAGTTTGTCTCACCCATCATCGTGCCAGCGGTGCTGTTCGTGGTGGCGGGTGTGACCGCCTTCATGACCGGCACGAGCTGGGGCACGTATGGCATCATGATCCCCATCGCCATGCCGCTGGCCGCCGCGCTGAGCCTGCCGCCGTCGCTGGTGCTGGCGGCGGTGCTGGGCGGGGGCGTGTTTGGCGACCATTGCTCGCCGATTTCCGACACGACGATCATCGCCTCTCTGGCGGCGGGCTGTGACCATATCGACCATGTCCGCACCCAGATGCCCTACGCGCTGGTGACCGGGGCGATTGCGGTGATCCTTTATCTGATAGCGGGCGCGGTAACCGGGGGATAAGGCGCGCAGTTCGGCCCCGAATCTGGCCCATAAAGAGCCCATAAACTGTCCATAATTGGTACCGAACTGGTCCAGAACTTTGGGCCATGTCCGGGCAATGGGGGAGGGGCGCGCCGCTATCCCCTGCCTCTGGAGGCGGGATCGCCCGCCGCGACGGGCCTGGCCCCCGGCGCAATCCGATGGGGGTGCGCCCGTGGCACTCTTCCCGGCATGAGTGATGCGCCCAGCCCCGCCAAACGCCAACGTCGCACGACGGCGAGCCTGACCGCCCTGCGCCATCTGGCCCGCGAGGCCGCAGAGGCGGGCGAGCCGATGCGGGAAATCGCCCGGCGGCTGGACCTGCCCTGGTCCACGCTGACCAAATGGGCGCGCGAAGACGGCTTTCGCCACAAGGACATTGCCGCCCGTCAGGCCGCCGCCGCCAAGGCGCAGGAAGACGCCGACCATATTCGCCAGCAGGCGGAACTGGCCGCGCGGCGCACCATCTTGCGCGACGAGGAAGACGACGAAGAGGCGGATGAGCCGTTCACGCCGCGCAGCCAGACCGATGAGGAAATCACGCTGGCGCGCGCCCGGGTCGGCGCGCTGCTGGAGGCGGGATATATTCCGGAGGCGGAGCAGGACATGCGCGCGGCCCGCCGCCTGACCAGCCTGCAGAGTTTTGCCGCCCCGGTGCGCGCCGCGACCGAGGCCGCCACCCAGCAGATGCGACAGGCGGAAACCAATGCCCACCTCTACCGCGCCGCGCTACAGGTCTGTGCCTGTTGGGAGGAGGGGGATACGCCGCCAGACCATCTGCCCTGGGTCGTCTCGGCCACCTTCCAGAAACGGCTGGCCATTGCGCGGGAAGTGGTCCGAGGGTTCGACCCCAACGATAAGGGCAGCGACCAGGAGCTGACCGAACACATGATCCTGCTGGCGGCGCAGGGCTGGTTCCGCAATTTCCACCCGCTGCTGCGCGAGGCGATCACCACACTGACCCTGCAGGGCCATCACACCCTCGCCGAAAAGGTCGGCGGCTTCCTCAAACAGGAACAGGCCGCCCTCCCGACCCTCATCCAATGGTGCCACGCCAACGGGTATGGGTATCATGGGGAGCCGTAGGGCAGGTTACGCTTCGCTAACTACGACATCAGGGAGTGGTGCTTTGCTCGCAATTTATCGTTGAATTTGAATGACTCATGATCTTATGATCTCAGCTAGATCATTTAGATTCGTTGTTTGAATTTCTGAGGAGATATTCTGTGGCTGATAGTGAATATGCGCAACTAGCTGCGGCGTTGGTGTCTGAAGTTACACGAAACGTCGGGAAGGGAATATCAGATTTCACCAACGATCAGAGAAAGCGGTTCGAGGTCGCATTGAATTCCTGCTTTACCGACTACATTGAGCGAACATTCGAGAAAACATCACAGATTAAAACGCTAGTAGAGCGAACAGAACCGGTCAGCCTTTTCGATCGGTTTGTATCTGCTGATTTATGCCGTTCAACGGGTCATCGATTTCTTCAAGATCGCCATGAAGCGCAGTCAGCTGATGAGTTTACGGATAAGTTGAGTTCGGACAGTCGATTCTTGCTAACTGCTACAGCGGGGGCAGGCAAGTCTATGATTATGAAGTTTATTGTCGCTTCGCTGATTAAGTATCGAAAGACATATGTGCCGATATTCGTTGAACTCCGAAATTTGAACGAATTGTCTCATGATAGTCTCTGGGACTACATGTATCTATCGGTGAAAACAATGAACGCAAAGTTCGAGCGAGACCAGTTTGAACTCGCTCTGAAGTCTGGAAAGTTTTGTCTCGTACTTGACGGGTTTGACGAAGTTCTGGACTCTAAGAAATCATCAATATCTAGGCAAATTCAAGAACTGTCCACCAAGTACAAGAGTTGTCCTGTTGTGGTTTCAAGTCGCCCAGAAGATCGATTTGTGGCTTGGGAGGAATTTACCGAACTTACAGTAGCCCCTCTCACGCGGGGACAATGTGTAGACCTTATACAGAAAATAAATTTTTCGCCCAAAGCAAAGAGCGATTTTATCGGAAAAATTAAAAAGGAACTTTGGGCGTCGCACAAGGAATTTTTGTCTAACCCGCTTTTGGCCAGTATGATGCTAGTAACCTTTGAGAACGCATACGACATTCCAACCCGTCGGCACCTCTTCTATCAAAAAGCCTTTGTAGCGCTTTTTGAGAAACATGATGCGTATAAAGAATATAAGCGGGAGAGAAAGTCCGGATTGGATGTTGATCAGTTTGAGGAGGTTTTTTCGGCTTTCTGTGTAGTCTCGCTTATGGATGGGCATGTGTCATTTGACGCCAATTCTCTGCGGCTAAATGTTCGGAAAGCTATAACTATGAAAAAAATCGATTGCTCTGTAGATGACTTCATAGATGACCTAACAAAAAATATTTGCATCATCGTGCAGGACGGGAACATGTTCGTTTTTGTCCATAGATCCTTTCAAGAATACTTCGTTGCAAAATTTATCAGCAAGTTGCCATCCGAGAAGGGGCGGAGACTCATTCAGTCCATTCAGAATAAGCACCATGAGAGAGAAATATTTCGTCTGCTGTATGGATTAGACCGTGACTATTGCGAAAGAAATTTGTTGCTTCCAACCTTTAACAGGCTGCTTTCTTTTGATTCCAAGAGGGCGAGTGATAGGAATAGGGAGCTTGCCTTTAGAGTTTGTGGAGGCATCGAGAACCAGACTGTAGTTGATTCGACAAAACATGAGAGCACGCAACGTGTGCTAACATTTGGCGATGAAGCACCCGGAACGGACGACTTTCTCACGATTGTGAACCTGCTGGTGCCAGGGAGAGAGAGAACAGATCACCTCATCAGAAGTATTTCTTGGATAACTGGTTTCGTCCGTTCTTCTTCTGACGAAAAACATAAGCGAGAACATCGCGATAACTTAGAGAAAAGCATAGACGATTTCGGGCCCGTACGAATAGCTTTGGAAAAGGAGCGACGCCACATGATAGGGGAAATTGAGAGCCGTGATCGGTTTCTAGAGGGACTTTATTAGTCTAAACGCGGATGCTCGCCTGAGTTCCACTAGAGCCCCAACTCTTCCTCCCGCAACCGCTTCACCTCGTCCCTGAGACGCGCAGCTTCTTCGAACTCCAAGTTCGCGGCGGCTTCGCGCATTTGTTTTTCCAAATCCGCGAGGACGGCTTTGAAGTTGTGCCCGGTTTCGCCAGCAAGTGGCAAGGCTTTTGTTTCGGCGACGCCGCGTGACTTGGTCTTGTCCTTGCCGCGGCCGCGGGCTTTCGGGACGCCGTCCTTCTTCTCGCCGAGTTCGCCGAGAATGTCCGCCACGGCACGCTTGATCGTGGTCGGCGTGATGCCGTGTTCCTCATTGTAGGCGACCTGTTTCTCGCGGCGGCGGCTGGTCTCATCCATGGCGCGCTGCATCGAGCCGGTGATCCGGTCGGCATAGAGCACGACGCGGGCGTCGGCGTTGCGGGCGGCGCGGCCAATGGTCTGGACCAGGCTCGTCTCTGAACGGAGGAAGCCCTCCTTGTCCGCATCGAGGATGCCGACAAAGCCGCATTCGGGAATGTCGAGCCCCTCGCGCAGCAGGTTGATGCCGACCAGAACATCGAACACGCCAAGGCGCAGATCGCGGATGATCTCGATCCGCTCGATCGTGTCGATGTCGGAATGCATGTAGCGCACGCGCACGCCATTTTCGTTGAGGAAGTCGGTCAGGTCTTCCGCCATCTTCTTGGTCAGGGTCGTGATCAGGCTGCGATAGCCCTTTTCGGCGACGGCCTTGACCTCGGCCATGACATCATCGACCTGGTTGGCGCCATCCTTCGAGACGGGGCGCACCTCGACCGGCGGGTCGATCAGGCCGGTCGGGCGGATCACCTGTTCGGTGAACACGCCGCCGGTGCGGTCGAGTTCCCAGCTGCCGGGCGTCGCGGAGACGTGCACGGTCTGGGGGCGCATGGCGTCCCATTCCTCGAATTTGAGGGGGCGGTTGTCCAGGCAGGAGGGGAGGCGGAAGCCGAATTCGGCGAGCGTCGATTTGCGGCTGAAGTCGCCTTTGTACATGGCGCCGATCTGGGGCACGGTCTGGTGGCTCTCATCGGTGAAGACGAGGGCATTGTCGGGCAGGTATTCGAACATGGTCGGCGGCGGGTCGCCGGGCTTGCGGCCGGTCAGGTAGCGGGAATAGTTCTCGATGCCGTTGCAGGAGCCGGTGGCGGCGAGCATTTCGAGGTCGTATTGTGTGCGCTGCTGGATGCGCTGGGCTTCGAGCAGTTTCCCGTTGGCCTCGAAATGGGCGACCGTGGCCTTCATCTCCGCCTTGATCTTGCCGATGGCCTGGTTGAGCGTCGGGCGCGGGGTGACATAGTGGCTGTTCGCATAGATCTTGATGGCGGGCAGCTTCTGCATGGTGCGGCCGGTGAGCGGGTCGAATTCGGTGATGCTTTCCAGCTCGTCGCCGAAGAAGGAGAGCTTCCAGGCGCGGTCCTCGAAGTGGACCGGGAAGATGTCGATCACATCGCCCTTCACGCGGAAGGTGCCGCGGGTGAAGGCCATGTCATTGCGGGTATACTGGTTGGCGACGAGCTGTTCGGCGACGCTGCGCGGGTCGATGCGCTGGCCCTCTTCGAGCCGGAAGGTCATCGAAGTGTAGGTCTCGACCGAGCCGATGCCGTAGATGCACGAGACCGAGGCGACGATGATGACGTCGTCGCGCTCCAGAATGGCGCGGGTGGCCGAGTGGCGCATCCGGTCGATGGCCTCGTTGATGGAGGATTCCTTCTCGATATAGAGGTCCGAACGGGGGACATAGGCTTCGGGCTGGTAGTAATCGTAATAGGACACGAAATACTCCACCGAGTTCTCGGGGAAGAAGGATTTGAACTCGCCATAGAGTTGTGCGGCGAGGGTCTTGTTCGGCGCGAGGATCAGGGCCGGGCGCTGGGTCGCCTCGATGATCTTGGCCATGGTGAAGGTCTTGCCGGTGCCAGTCGCGCCGAGCAGGACCTGGTCGCGCTCGCCGGCCTGGATGCCCTCGACTAGTTCGGGGATCGCCGTGCGCTGGTCGCCCGCAGGCTCATATTCGGAATGCACCTTGAACCGCTTGCCACCTTCCAGCTTGACCCAGTCGCGGTCAGGCCGGTGGGGCGTCCAGTTGTCGGACGGCAGGGCGCCGGCGGCATCGCGGGCGAAACCGTCGAGTGAAAAGACGCTGGGCGCTTCGGAAACGCCTTTGGAAGGAGGGGGAGGAGCCATGCTGAACGATATGGGACGAAAGCGGCGAGTGTCTAGGGTGTTCCTGTTGTGTTCGATGTGTCGGCAGGCCATTCCAAATATCGCCAAACACACCTGTCCACCGAGGGTTGGGAATCTAGGTTGCCTTCAAAGTTAACTAATGGTTAGCCTCTCATATTGAGGGGACGAGGCGATGAATTACACATTCTCGGAAAACGGAGTTGTTGTTGAGCAACTAACCGATCAGGGAATGCATCTGGAGTTCGGCAACAGGGATTTAGAACGCTCTGTTGTGTGTTTATTGGGAATCGTTGGCACTTTAGGGACAGTCCTGTTCCTGCAGTTGGCGATCACCGATCCAGGCGCTCGGCGATTTGCTTTTGTATTGGCAATTGCTGTTGCGGTTCCTTGTCTGATTGCGTGTTTTGCTTGCTATCGATCATCTGCCATCCGGAACGCCCGCATGCCATCCAAGAGCAATGAAAGGTTGCCTCACAATCATGTGGGCGGAGTGGGTGCTGCGGTCATATTTTTATTGGCGGGCTTTGTCTTCGTTTCAGCTTATGCGGGGCAGAAACTGAATGGGGCGATTGTGATTCCAGAGTGGATGGGAATTGCCGTTGTTGTTGCATTCGCGACTGTGTTTGCGTGGGTATTTTTATTTTCTCGCGTACTTGAGCTGGGCGGTGTCCGCGGCGTACGCAGATTGATGGAGCGAGCTGCTGCGCCTCTTGTGCCCTTCGGCTATTTTTTTAGCGCAATCGACAGCTGGTTAGTCTTCGTTGTGGCGCCTGCAGTCGGGGCGACGTTGAGAGGAGATATTGTTCGGTATGCAGTGTTTTTTACCCATATTGTGGTTGGCTGTATCTTTGCTTGGCATGCGACCGCCCCATTGGGTTTGATTGGGGCAATGTGGGCCTTCATCGCGGTAATATCCGTAGCTCGCCGCTGGTCTTGGATTGAAACGGACAGGAACCGCCTGATTCAAGATCCAGATATGAAGCCCGACTTGCTTCGTATTGGGCTTCATGATGACCTCCGCGATGAGGCTATTTCGGGACTACTTTTGTTGGTGCTGATACTTCCTATAGCAATGCGTCAATTCCAGCTCTTTGACTTTGGGTATCCGGTTTTTCAAGTCGAGACGGGAGCCATAGACAGACTGGATGCTTGGGTAGGTTTTTTTGGAGTCGAGTTGCTGAAAGCGCTACCGTTCCTTGATTGGGCTGACATTTATAGCGCAGAGGCGGAAACAAGAATCCATACGAGCGCCCCGCTATCAATGCACGTGCTGCTGGTGGCGCGCGCAATTATTGATCTCGTATTCATTGGTGCGATCCTGCAGGCGTTGGCAATCTCGGTGTCGCTTTCCAAGAATCGCCGGGATTTCTTGAAAAGACGGGCAGGTGTGGATGCACTCGACCCAAGAATTGAGGCTCGTGAACTCGCTCGGCTGTCTTTTAGGAAAAATGGTGAATGGCGCTTTAGAGAAGAAATAAAGCAGTACACCCACTACAGTCCGAGTCGCCTTATTCGCCTTAAGGTGAAAACGAAAAAAGGGTCCCGACTTCAAGTCGCTGTTGCTGAGATTATAAGGCGTTCAGGGCTCGATATAACACCGCCCGCCGAGTTGCTTCCTCAAGTAACTGCGTCGAAAAGGATCGACCCAGCCGAAATTCGTGCGATTTTGGATGAAATAGATGAGTTGAGACAGTACGATCTAGACTATCTCGCAATTGCGCGACGCCAACTGAATTGGAAAAGCGGTGTGGAGGCTGAGAGAAAGAGATTAGTTCAGATGATCGTCTCAAAAGTTGACGTTAGCCCTCAGCGCGAGAGAGAGCTTTCTGAAGTGTTGGTTGGAAAAGACGCCGATAGTCTCGCGAATATTCGCGTCCTCGTAGTGCAGTCTCTAGCGAGAAATGCTCAAGCAAATCCACAAAACTTAACGCCGCTTTCTCACGCTTTCCATTATGATCGCGCCAAGGTCGTTCGAAATACTGTCGCAGCGCAAATGAGAGCGCGTAAACTAAGAGCCTGATCCAAAAAGAGTTGTGTGATTTCAGCGGCTTGTGATTCTCTGTGGTTGCGAAGCTACGGAGAGCCACA
>NZ_JBALUC010000004.1:0-436118 GCF_036964145.1 Hyphomonas sp. | reverse complement strand
CAACGTGGCCAATCGTGCCGATGTTAACGTGCGGCTTGTTACGTTCAAACTTTGCCTTGCCCATCGGGCCTCTCCTTTATTCTAAATACAGGACCGGAAACCGGCCTCAATTGCTTACGAACCAGCGACGTCCGAGATGATCTTCTGCGCTTCAGCACGCGGCACTTCATCATAGTGATCGAAGAGCATCGTGAACTGGGCGCGGCCCTGCGACATGCCGCGAAGGTCGGACACATAGCCGAACATGTTGACCAGCGGAACGAAGGCCTTGACCACGACGGCGTTGCCGCGCGGTTCGGAACCCTGGATCTGGCCACGGCGAGAGTTCAGATCGCCGATCACGTCGCCCATATAGTCTTCCGGCGTGACAACTTCCACTGCCATGACCGGTTCCATCAGGCGTGGATCGCCCTGGCCCTTCAGTTCGCGGAACGCAGCGCGGGCTGCGATCTCGAAGGCGAGGACCGAGGAGTCGACATCGTGGAAGGCGCCGTCCGTCAGCGTGGCCTTGAAATCCGTCACCGGATAGCCAGCCAGCAGGCCGTTTTCCTTGGCACTTTCCAGGCCTTTTTCGACGCCCGGAATGTATTCCTTCGGAACAGACCCGCCAACAATCTTGCTTTCGAACACGAAGCCCGAACCCGATTCCAGCGGCTCGAAGTCCAGCTTCACGCGAGCGAACTGACCGGTACCACCGGACTGCTTCTTGTGCGTGTAGTCGATCTGGGCAGCGCGGCCGATCTTCTCACGGTAAGCCACCTGTGGCTGACCGATATTGGCTTCGACCTTGAATTCGCGCTTCAGGCGGTCGATCAGGATGTCGAGGTGAAGCTCGCCCATGCCTTTCATGATCGTCTGGCCGGATTCGAAATCGGTCTCGACGCGGAACGACGGATCTTCTGCAGCAAGGCGCTGCAGGCCAACCGACATTTTTTCCTGGTCAGCCTTGGTCTTCGGCTCAACAGCGATCTCGATCACCGGATCGGGGAACGTCATCGTTTCGAGCACGACAGGCTTGTTCGGGTCACAGACCGTATCCCCGGTCGTGGTTTCCTTCAGGCCGGCGAGTGCAACGATGTCGCCTGCATAGGCTTCCGTGATCTCGTCCTGCTTGTTGGAGTGCATCATGACCATCCGGCCGACACGCTCTTTCTTGCCCTTGGTCGAGTTCATGAAGCTGTCGCCCTTCGACAACGTACCGGAATAGATACGCGTGAAGGTCAGCGTGCCCATGTAAGGGTCGTTCATGATCTTGAAGGCGAGGCCCGAGAAAGGCTGCGCATCATCTGCGCGGCGCTCGATGTTGCGGACTTCTTCTTCATCACCTGGCGCAAAGCCCATGTAAGGCGGCACGTCGAGCGGGCCCGGCAGGTAGTCGATGACAGCGTTCAGCATTGGCTGCACGCCCTTGTTCTTGAACGCGGAACCCGCCATGACCGGCACGAAGGACATGGACAGCGTGCCCTTGCGGATCAGCGACCGCAGGGTAGCTTCGTCAGGCTCGTTGCCTTCGAGATAGGCTTCCATGGCCGCGTCGTCCATTTCGACGGCAATTTCGATGAGCTCGGAGCGCATCTCTTCGGCCTTCTCTTTCAGGCTGTCGCGAATCTCGCGCACGACCCAGCTTGCGCCGAGGTCTTCACCTTCCCAGACCCATTCCTTCATGGTGACCAGGTCGACATGACCTTCCAGCTCGGTCTCAGCGCCGATTGGCAGCTGGATCGGAGCCGGGATCGCACCCGTGCGGTCCTTGATCATGTGAACGCAGTTGAAGAAGTCTGCGCCGATCTTGTCCATCTTGTTGACGAACACGATCCGCGGAACCTTGTAGCGGTCAGCCTGACGCCAGACGGTTTCGGTCTGCGGCTCGACACCGGCGTTCGCATCGAGAACGCACACAGCGCCATCGAGCACGGCCAGGGAGCGCTCGACTTCGATCGTGAAGTCAACGTGTCCGGGCGTATCAATGATGTTGAAGCGGAATTTCGCTTCGTCCGGCGTGTCGCCGTAAATGCCCGATGGGTTTTCGCCATCTTCGGTGCGGAACCAGAACGTCGTGGTCGCAGCGGACGTGATCGTGATGCCACGCTCCTGCTCCTGCTCCATCCAGTCCATCGTGGCAGCGCCATCATGGACTTCACCGATCTTGTGGGACTTGCCGGTGTAGTAAAGGATGCGTTCGGTCGTGGTCGTTTTGCCAGCATCAATGTGAGCCATGATGCCGAAGTTACGATAGCGATCCAGCGTATATTCGCGGGCCATGAGATAAACCTTCGTGTCTGGTTTCCGGGAGGAAGTTCGGAGCGATTTTCGGGCGCGTTACCCGCAATCGCTCCGCAGTTCCAGTGCTGATTACCAGCGGTAGTGTGAAAACGCCTTGTTGGCGTCTGCCATGCGGTGTGTGTCTTCCCGCTTCTTCACGGCATTGCCGCGGCCCTGAGAGGCATCCATCAGTTCGCCGGCGAGGCGCTCACGCATGGTGTTCTCATTGCGGCCAGCGGCAGCAGCGGCCAGCCAGCGAATGGCGAGAGCCTGACGGCGCTCGGTGCGGACTTCAACCGGAACCTGGTAGGTGGCACCCCCGACGCGGCGCGAGCGCACTTCGACGGACGGGGCAACGGCTTCGAGG
Organism: Hyphomonas sp.; assembly: GCF_036964145.1. Taxonomy (GTDB): domain Bacteria; phylum Pseudomonadota; class Alphaproteobacteria; order Caulobacterales; family Hyphomonadaceae; genus Hyphomonas. The sequence continues at coordinate 433,489 of NZ_JBALUC010000004.1, read as the reverse complement.
GCTTCATGGAAGACTTCGACCGGGTTCTTCTTGGCGCGGCCTTCGACCAGGTCAAACGCACCATAGACAATACGTTCGGCAACGGACTTCTTACCGTCGCGCATGATCTGGTTCATGAACTTCGAGACAATGATGTCCTTGAACTTCGGATCAGGAAGGACTTGGCGCTTCTCAGCAGAGTGACGACGAGACATGCTTCGGCTTCCTTACTTAGGCTTCTTCGCACCATAGTGCGAACGGCGTTGCTTACGGTCTTTGACGGGTTGGGTATCCAGGGCACCACGCACGATGTGATAGCGCACGCCCGGAAGGTCTTTCACGCGGCCGCCGCGGATCAGCACAACGGAGTGCTCCTGCAGGTTGTGGCCTTCGCCGGGAATGTAGCACAGCGATTCGAAGCCGGATGTCAGGCGCACCTTGGCCACTTTACGAAGCGCGGAGTTCGGCTTCTTTGGCGTGGTCGTGTAGACGCGCGTACAAACGCCGCGACGCTGTGGGCAAGCCTTGAGGGCCGGTGTCTTGGTACGCGTCGGCTTTGGCTGACGCGGTTTGCGAATAAGCTGTTGAATCGTTGGCATTCGGGCCTTCTGTCTCTTTTGATCTCAGTGGCCCGATGGGCCGGTAACGAATGATGCCCCGAATGCCGAGAATGGCTTCCGGGACGGACGAAAACTTGGGGGCCAGATTGACCGGAACCGCCTGTTCCGGTGCGGCAGTCAGCCTTTTCAAGCTTCCCACCTCTCTGACGATTGGTGGCGTTTAAGCCTCTCAGGGGCTGGCGTCAAGGGCGGGGTGCTGTCTGGCTACAGCTGTTTCGGGCCCGTGATGGTCTCCTCAAAAGGGCAATCCGATCCGCTGGACGCAGGCCGCCTCTTCCACACTCCCCTCCCCGGCCCGCAAGCGGGCCTCCAGCGCGGCCAGATCGGGGTCAGTCACGCCGCCTTCCGCAGAGGCAAAATCGCCGAATCGGAGCAGGTCTCGACAATCTGCCCGGGCCCAGCTGTCGCCCGCCAGGACCGCAATCATGCCGATCGCCAGCACGGCGCAGGCGGCCCCGATCATGTCCTTGCGATCAAACTGCGAACTGCGCATGGCGCTCCCCGATCAGGCTTTCCAGTGCGGGCCAGAATGCAGGCCCAAAAGCAGGAAAGCCCGCCAAGACTGGCAGGCTTTCCCAAAAGGTACAAGCTGGAGGCCCGGCCTATTCGGCGGACGTTTCCGGCTCTGGGGCCGGCAGCGCGGCCGTCGTTTCCAGCGCTTCCTGCTCCTTGGCGGCCGCAGCGGCGCGCTTGGCACGCAGCTTCTGGTCGCGGTCGGCGGCAACGCGGCGGAACTGGCGGATGCCCCCACCCGTACCGGCCGGGATCAGGCTGCCCACGATGATGTTCTCCTTGAGACCTTCCAGCGTGTCGATCTTGCCCATGAGCGCCGCCTCGGTGAGGACGCGGGTGGTCTCCTGGAACGAAGCTGCCGACAGGAAGCTGCGGGTCTGCAGGGAGGCCTTGGTGATGCCCAGCAGGAGCGGGTTGGCTTTCGCCTCGACCTGATCCTTCTTGCGGGATTTGCGCACCGCTTCATTGGCCTGTTCGAACTCGATCACGTCGACATGCTCGCCCTTGATCAGCGCTGTGGAGCCCGGATCGGTGATCTCGACCTTCTGCAGCATCTGACGTACGATCACTTCGATGTGCTTGTCGTTGATCGGCACGCCCTGCAGGCGATAGACCTTCTGCACTTCGTCGATCAGGTAATTGGCGAGCGCCTCGACGCCCAGCGTCAGCAGGATGTCCTGCGGGGCCGGGTTACCGTCCATCAGGTATTCACCACGCTTGATGAAGTCCCCGTCCTGAACGGCAAGGTGCTTGCCTTTCGGCACCAGGTAATCGATCTGCTCGCGATCTTCCTCCAGCGGAACGATCGAGACGCGACGCTTGTTCTTGTAATCGCGACCATAGACGACCTTGCCGTCCACTTCCGCGATGATGGCGTGGTCCTTCGGACGACGCGCTTCGAACAATTCGGCCACACGCGGCAGACCACCGGTGATGTCCTTGGTCTTCGCGCCACCGGTCGTGACACGGGCAATCGTGTCACCGGCAGAGATCGTGTCGCCGTCTGCGACCGACAGGATTGCGCCCACGGACAGCAGGTAGACCGCATCGGAGCCATTCGGCAGCTTCACCGGTTCGCCATCCTTGCCGATGATCTGAACCGACGGCTTGATGTCTGCCGACTTGATGGCGGAACGCCAGTCGATGATGACCCGCGACGAGATGCCGGTGGCTTCGTCGGTTTCTTCGCGGACAGACACGCCGTCGATCACGTCGACCAGCTTGATCTGGCCAGTGACCTCGGAAACGATCGGCTGGGCAAACGGGTCCCAGTCGGCCATCAGCGTACCGGCCGGAATCTTCTGGCCATCCGTGACCATCAGGCGCGTACCATAGGCCGGGCGGAAGGACTGACGGGTGCGACCATCGCTGTCCACCAGTTCCACCTGCATACGACGTCCGACCACGATCAGCGACTTGTCCTTGCGGGCAACGATCTCGGCATCCTTGAAGCGGATCGTGCCTTCGAAGCTCGATTCCACCGAGGACTGGTCAGCCACCTGGGCCGCCCCACCAATGTGGAAGGTCCGCATGGTCAGCTGGGTACCCGGCTCACCGATGGACTGGGCCGCGATGACGCCGACGGCTTCGCCGCGGTTGACCACGGTGCCGCGTGCCAAGTCACGACCATAGCACTGGACACAGATGCCGTTCTTGGCTTCGCAGGTCAGGGCCGAACGGGCCTTGATCATGTCGACGCCGGCTTTCTCGATCGTGTCGGCTAGATCCTCGTCGATATAGGTGTTGGCCGGAACGACCAGTTCGCCTTCGACATTCTTCACGTCGATGGCCGTGACACGGCCAAGGATGCGCTCTGCCAGGGAGACGACCACATCGGCGCCTTCCAGGACAGCCGCGATATCGATGCCGTTTTCCGTACCGCAATCATCTTCGTTGATGATGCAGTCCTGGGCCACGTCAACGAGACGGCGGGTCAGGTAACCCGAGTTCGCCGTTTTCAGAGCCGTATCGGCCAGACCCTTACGGGCACCGTGCGTCGAGTTGAAGTATTCAAGGACGGTCAGGCCTTCCTTGAAGTTCGAGATGATCGGCGTCTCGATGATTTCACCCGACGGCTTGGCCATCAGGCCGCGCATACCGGCCAGCTGTTTCATCTGGTTCTTCGAACCACGTGCACCGGAATCAGCCATCATGTAGATCGAGTTGACCTGGGCTTTCCGGTCGCCCTTGGCAGCCTGTGCCTCAGCGGCCGAATCCATCATGGCGTCAGCAACCTTGTCGGTACAGGTCGACCAGGCGTCGACCACCTTGTTGTACTTCTCACCACGCGTGATGAGACCGTCAGCATACTGACGCTCATACTCGGAGACCTGCTCCTTGGTTGCGTCGACCAGTTTCTGCTTGGCGGCCGGGATGACCATGTCATCCTTGCCGAACGAGATGCCGGCCTTGCAGGCTTCACGGAAGCCCAGCTCCATCATCTTGTCACAGAAGATCACCGTCGCCTTCTGGCCACACAGGCGATAGACCTCGTCGATGATCTTGGAGATCGTCTTCTTGGTCATCGTCGTGTTGACGAGGTCAGGCTGGATGCCTTTGAAGCGTGGCAGGATGTTGGCGATCATGAAGCGACCGGCCGTCGTGTCAATCACACGGCGCCATGAATTGCCTTCATCATCGACGCCTTCATACATCGCCTTGATCTTGGAGTGCAGGCTGATGTGACCATTGTCGAGCGCCTGCTCGATTTCGGCGACGTCGGTGAACATCATGCCTTCGCCCACTTCGCCATCGCGGTCCAGCGACAGGTAGTACAGGCCAAGGACGATGTCCTGCGACGGAACGATGATCGGCTTGCCGTTGGCAGGCGACAGGATGTTGTTCGTCGACATCATCAGGACGCGGCACTCAAGCTGGGCCTCAAGGCTCAGCGGCACGTGCACGGCCATCTGGTCACCGTCGAAGTCGGCGTTGAACGCGGCGCAGACCAGCGGGTGCAGCTGGATGGCCTTGCCCTCAATCAGCTTCGGCTCGAATGCCTGGATGCCGAGACGGTGCAGCGTCGGCGCGCGGTTCAGCAGAACCGGGTGCTCACGGATGACCTCGTCCAGGATATCCCAGACTTCCGGCTTTTCCTTTTCGACCAGCTTCTTGGCAGCCTTGACGGTGCCCGCCAGGCCCTTGGCGTCGAGACGCGCATAGATGAACGGCTTGAACAGCTCCAGCGCCATCTTCTTCGGCAGGCCACACTCGTGCAGCTTCAGGCTTGGGCCAACCACGATGACCGAACGGCCGGAATAGTCGACGCGCTTGCCGAGAAGGTTCTGACGGAAGCGGCCCTGCTTGCCTTTCAGCATGTCGGACAGCGACTTCAGCGGGCGCTTGTTGGTGCCCGTGATCGTGCGGCCGCGACGGCCATTGTCGAACAGGGCGTCGACGGATTCCTGCAGCATCCGCTTTTCGTTCCGGATGATGATGTCCGGCGCGCGAAGTTCCATCAGGCGCTTCAGGCGGTTGTTCCGGTTGATCACGCGGCGATACAAATCGTTGAGGTCGGAGGTGGCAAAGCGGCCGCCATCCAGCGGGACCAGCGGGCGCAGATCCGGTGGGATGACCGGAATCACGTGCAGGATCATCCATTCCGGCTTGGCGCGCGATGTCAGGAAGGCATCGACGACTTTCAGCCGCTTGGACAGTTTCTTGGTTTTCAGCTCGGACGTGGACTCAGCCAGCTCCTCGCGAAGCGTCTCGGCCAGGACCGGCAGCTCCAGGGCCTGCAGCAATTCGCGGATGGCTTCCGCACCGATCATGGCGGTGAACGCGTCCTCGCCAAGCTCGTCCTGCTTGTCCATGTATTCTTCTTCGGTCAGCAGCTGACGCGGCTCCAGCTCGGTCAGGCCCGGCTCGATGACGATATAGCTTTCGAAGTAGAGCACGCGCTCCACATCCTTCAGCGCCATGTCGAGCAGCGCGGAAATCCGGGACGGCAGCGACTTCAGGAACCAGATGTGCGCAACCGGCGCAGCCAGATCGATGTGGCCCATCCGCTCGCGGCGCACGCGCGCCAACGTCACTTCAACGCCGCACTTCTCACAGGTGATGCCGCGATACTTGATGCGCTTGTACTTGCCGCAAAGGCACTCATAGTCCTTCGTCGGGCCGAAGATACGGGCACAGAACAGGCCGTCCCGCTCCGGTTTGAAGGTCCGGTAATTGATGGTTTCAGGCTTCTTGATCTCGCCTGAGGACCAGGACCGGATCTTTTCCGGGCTGGCGATAGAGATACGGATCGCCTCAAAAGTGGGCGACGGGGTATTCGGGTTGAAAATGCTGGCGACGTCCTGGCGCATGGGTGTCTGCTCCTTGGGTGGGCGGTTGTTACGGGGCTGGCGGGCCCCTGCCCTATGAAATCTCAGTTTCGTCCGGGTCGCCCCGCCGGTCTGGCGGGGCTATCCGGTTGGTATCAGCTCTACTCGGCGGCGACGGGGGTATCCGCGTCGTCATTGCCCGAACCTTCTTCGATCAGTTCGACGTTGAGGCCGAGCGACCGCATTTCCTTGACGAGCACGTTGAAGGATTCCGGGATACCGGCTTCGAACGTATCGTCGCCGCGAACGATGGCCTCGTAGACCTTCGCACGGCCGGCCGTGTCATCGGACTTCACGGTCAGCATTTCCTGCAGCGTGTAAGCGGCGCCATAGGCTTCGAGTGCCCAGACCTCCATCTCCCCGAAGCGCTGGCCGCCGAACTGGGCCTTGCCGCCCAGAGGCTGCTGCGTGACGAGCGAGTAAGGTCCGGTCGAACGGGCGTGGATCTTCTCGTCCACCAGGTGGTGCAGTTTGAGAAGATACTTGTAGCCCACCGTGACAGGGCGCGAGAACTGGACCCCGGTCCGGCCGTCGAACATCTTGACCTGACCCGACGAGTCGAGACCCGCCCGTTCCAGCATCGCGTTGATGTCGCTTTCGCGGGCACCATCGAACACCGGCGTGGCCATCGGCACACCATTGCGAAGGTTTCCGGCGAGTTCGATGATCTCGCCATCTTCTGCCGGCAGCTCCTGCTCTTCACCATAGGCGATCTTCAGGGCTTTCTTCAGGCCTTCGACATCATTGTCCTGATGGAACTCGTCGAGCGCGTTCTGGATGATCCGGCCAAGACCACGGCAGGCCCAGCCTGTGTGGGTCTCGAGGATCTGACCGACGTTCATCCGCGATGGAACGCCCAGCGGGTTCAGAACGATATCGACCGGCGTACCATCTTCCAGGAACGGCATGTCTTCCTGCGGGTTGATCTTGGAGATAACCCCCTTGTTGCCGTGACGGCCGGCCATCTTGTCGCCCGGCTGCAGCTTGCGCTTCACGGCCAGGAACACTTTGACGACTTTCATCACGCCCGGTGGCAAATCATCGCCGCGCTGGACCTTCTCAACCTTGTCGTTGAAACGGGCCTCCAGCTCGCTGATCGATCCGTCGAACTGGTCGCGCAGGGCGTCGAGGTCGGCTTGGGCCTTCTCGGACTTCAGGGCGATGTCCCACATCTGGGTTTCGCTCAGCTCGTCCAGGGCGGACGCGCTGATCTTGCCCGGTGTGAAGCCTTTCGGCCCGGCTGCCGCTTCCTTGCCCGTCAGCAGGTCGCGCAGACGGTTATAGGTGTTGCGTTCCAGGATGGCCTGTTCGTCTTCTTTGTCTTCCTGCAGCTTCTCGATCTGCTCACGCTCGATCTGAAGGGCACGCTGGTCCTTGTCGATGCCGTGGCGGTTGAAGATGCGAACATCCACGACCGTACCGGCGTCGCCCGGAGGCACGCGCAGCGAAGTGTCCCGCACGTCAGAGGCTTTCTCACCGAAGATGGCGCGGAGGAGTTTCTCTTCCGGCGTCATCGGGCTTTCGCCCTTCGGCGTCACCTTGCCGACGAGAATGTCGCCAGCTTTGACTTCGGCGCCCACGGCCACGATGCCGGCTTCGTCGAGGTTGCGGAGCGCTTCCTCACCGACGTTCGGGATGTCGCGGGTGATTTCTTCAGGGCCGAGCTTGGTGTCACGGGCCGCGACTTCGAATTCCTCGATGTGGATCGAGGTGAAGACGTCGTCTTTCACGATCCGCTCGGAGATCAGGATGGAGTCCTCGAAGTTGTAGCCGTTCCACGGCATGAACGCGACGAGCACGTTGCGGCCGAGGGCCAGATCACCAAGGTCCGTCGACGGGCCGTCAGCGATGATGTCGTTCTTGGAAACGACGTCGCCCACGCGCACGATCGGACGCTGGTTGATACAGGAGTTCTGGTTCGAGCGGCGGAACTTCGCGAGGCGGTAGATATCGACGCCCGATTTGGAGCCTTCGAGATCTTCCGTGGCACGGACCACGATCCGCATGGCGTCAACCTGCTCGACCACACCGGAGCGGCGGGCCGTGATGGCTGCGCGGCTGTCACGGGCCACGACGGCTTCCATGCCGGTGCCGACGAAGGGCGCTTCCGACTGGACCAGTGGCACAGCCTGGCGTTGCATGTTCGATCCCATGAGCGCGCGGTTGGCGTCATCGTTTTCGAGGTACGGGATCAGCGAGGCAGCCACCGAGACAACCTGTTTCGGCGAGACGTCCATGAACTGGATGTCGTCGCGCGACACCATGGTCGCTTCGCCAGCCACACGGGCGTTGACGAATTCATTGGCCAGCATCCCCTTCTCGTCGACCGTCGCATTGGCCTGGGCGATGGAATAGATGCTCTCTTCCATGGCCGACAGGTAGACCACTTCATCGGTCTGCTTGCCGTTCACGACCTTGCGGTACGGGCTTTCGATGAAGCCGTACTTGTTGACGCGGGCATGGGTGGCCAGCGAGTTGATCAGGCCGATGTTCGGGCCTTCCGGCGTCTCGATCGGGCAGATCCGGCCATAATGGGTCGGGTGCACGTCGCGGACTTCAAAGCCGGCACGTTCGCGGGTCAGGCCGCCCGGTCCAAGCGCAGACAGGCGGCGCTTGTGGGTGATCTCGGACAGCGGGTTGGTCTGGTCCATGAACTGCGACAGCTGCGAGGAGCCGAAGAATTCACGTACCGAGGCCACAACCGGCTTCGCATTGATCAGGTCGTGCGGCATCACGGTATCGATATCGACCGAGCCCATACGTTCCTTGATCGCGCGCTCCATGCGCACGAGGCCGATGCGGTAATTGTTTTCCATCAGCTCGCCAACGGACCGGACGCGGCGGTTGCCGAGATTGTCGATGTCATCGACTTCGCCCTTGCCGTCCTTCAGGTCGAGGATGACCTTCATGACGCCGATGATGTCTTCGTGACGCAGCACGCGCATGTCGTCCGCAGCGGATTCATAGCCGGGCACGCCGACATTCAGGCGCATGTTCATCTTCACGCGGCCAACGGCCGAGAGGTCATAGCGCTCCGGATCGAAGAAGAGCTGGCCGAACAGGGCGTCAGCGGCGTCCTGGGTCGGTGGCTCGCCGGGACGCATCACGCGGTAGATGTCCGACAGGGCTTCGAAACGGGTTTCGTTCTTGTCAGCCTTCAGCGTGTTGCGCAGCCACGGGCCACGGCCGGAGGCGTCAATGTCGAGCACTTCGATCGTGTCGAGGCCATACTCGCGCATCTCGGCGATCATTTCCTCTTCCAGCATGTCGCCGGCTTCCCCGAAGATCTCGCCGGTTTCATTGTTCACGACGTCACGCGCCAGGAACTTGCCGACGAGGGCGTCGGACGGCACGAGGATCTCGTCCGTATCGGCTTCGGCGATCCGCCGCGCCTTCAGGGCGGTGATCTTCTTGCCGGCTTCAGCGACCGATTTGCCGGTCTTGGCATCGACCAGGTCGAATTCAGGCTTCACACCCTTCCACGCATCGGCGCGGAAGCCGGTGATCCAGCCCGCCTTGTCCATGCGATAGATGGAATTGGTGTAGAACAGGTCGAGGATCTGCTCGGTGTCATAGCCGAGCGCGTATAGCATCGTCGTGGCCGGCAGCTTGCGCTTGCGGTCGATCCGGATGTTCAGCACGTCCTTGGCGTCGAACTCGAAGTCGAGCCACGAGCCACGGTAAGGAATGATGCGGGCCGCGAACAGCAGCTTGCCGGAGGCGTGGGTCTTGCCCTTGTCATGGTCGAAGAACACACCCGGCGACCGGTGCATCTGCGAGACGATCACGCGCTCGGTGCCGTTCACGACGAACGTCCCCTTGTCGGTCATCAGCGGGATGTCGCCGAGATAGCATTCCTGCTCTTTCACTTCCTTGACGGAGCGAGCGCCGGTATCTTCGTCAACGTCGAACACGACGAGTTGGAGGCGAACCTTCAGCGGCGCCTGATAGGTCAGGTCGCGCTGGACGCACTCTTCCACGTCGAATTTCGGCGTTTCAAATTCGTAAGAGACATATTCCAGCGTCGCGCGCTCGGAAAAGTCGGAGATCGGGAACACGGATTTGAACACGCCGCCCAGGCCATCATCTGTCCGCTTGTCGGCGGATGTGTGCATCTGGAGGAAGTGTTCGTAGCTTTCGCGCTGAACCTCGATCAGGTTTGGCATTTCGATGGCTTCGGGAATGCGCCCGAAGGATTTGCGGATACGTTTCTTTTCCGTGAAGGAGAGTGCCATCCCAGGATCCCATTTTTTGTGTCGACAGCCACCGGGCTGACAACTTTATCGCCAGAACGCGAGTTCGCGGCGGCCTCAAAAATGAAACCGCCGCGCAAGTCATTGATAGGGCTGCGCCTCGCGCGAACGCCGCCCGGATTTGAAGTCGCCGGAGCTTACTTGAGCTCGACTGTTGCGCCGGCTTCTTCGAACTTCTTCTTGAGCTCTTCGGCTTCTGCCTTGGAAGCGCCTTCCTTGACAGCTTTCGGAGCGCTTTCGACGAGCTCCTTGGCTTCTTTCAGGCCCAGTGCAGGCTGAACTTCGCGGACGAGTTTGATCACGTTGATCTTCTTGTCGCCAGCGCCGGTCAGAACAACGTCGAACTCGGTTTTTTCTTCTGCAGCAGCAGCGCCGCCCGCATCACCCGCAGCGGCTGCAACAGCAACCGGAGCAGCGGCGGAAACGCCCCATTTGTCTTCGAGCAGTTTTGCCAGCTCAGCCGCTTCGAGAACGGTGAGGGCGGAGAGGTCTTCGACAATCTTTTCGAGATCTGCCATGTTTCTAATTCCTATATATGGTTCGGTGTTTGTAGTCTTTAAAGTGCGAAAACGGGTAGCTTATGCGGCATCCTTGGAGCCGTAGGCCGCCACCACACGAGCGAGCTGTCCAGCCGGAGCCTGAACGACGCCTGCAACTTTCGTTGCCGGTGCCTGCAGGAGGCCAACAAGCTTGCCACGAAGCTGGTCGAGAGAAGGCAGTTTCGCGAGGCTTTCGACGCCCTTGGCATCGAGAACCTGATCGCCCATCACCGCGCCGATGATTACGAGTTTGTCGTTTTCCTTGGCAAACTCGTCAGTGGCTTTCGCCGCCGACACCGGATCGGGAGAGTAGGCAATCGCCACAGGACCCGAGAAGAGTTCCTGGGCAGCATCGCCGCCTTGTCCGTCTAGAGCGATTTTCGCCAGACGGTTCTTGACCACCTTAAGCTGTGCGCCATCCTTGCGGAGCATGCCGCGCAGCTTGGTCATTTCCGCAACAGTAAGACCGGTATAGTGCGCCACGACGACAGCACCGGACTCGCCGAAAACCCCTTTGAGGGTTTCGAGAGCCACTGTTTTTCCAGCTTTATCCATAGCGGGTCTCCAGTTTGAGGCGCCCGGACCATCCGGCCGCCCTGGTAATCGCCTTCTGGCCTTGCGGCCGTCCAGCGCCTGCCCAGGGATTGGCCTGCCCGGTTGTTTAACTCAGGGCGCTAACCCCTTGTATCCGAACCGATTATACGCCTCACCCCGTCTGCATAGGTGACAGAAGACTGTCTTTATCCCTCCCGAAAGAGGGGCCTATGGTCTAGGACAGGAAAACGGGAGGTCCCCGATGCATATCAGAGAACTCCCGTCAAGAGCGGGTTGTTAACGCTTCTTGTGGAAACCCGCAACCCCCCATTGTGATAAAAAGTCAAGGGCGGGGCAGAAAGCCTGCTGAGGCTTGCGGGGCCGGTCCGGTGAGTGGCCGCCAGCCCGGCAGCGACCGGGTCCGGATTGCTGCAATTCCTTCACCACGAATCACCCGCCCGCGCAATCGTGCCCGGCCTCTCCGACGAAGTTTCTACTCCCGCCCTCAATCAAATCAACCTCTTGTAAAAAATTCCGGCAATCTCATCCCCCTCCTCTCAGGCTGGGCGATGCTGCAACGCATGGAAACGCATCCCGACCCCTTCCCCACGCCTGCCGAGCCGGAGCGGCTTGAAGCTCTCGCGCTGGACATTATCGCGACCATGGCCACGGCGCTGACCGAACTCGCCGGGCGCGGCCTCGCGCTGGCCCGGCGCGGCATGCGGGATCTCCCTTTCGTCGAAGACCTGCTGCGCCGCGTGATCTATCTCATGGCCCTGCGGCTCGATGTGCCGGCCCCGGCGCCATCACCCGCCGCCCCGTCACAGCGCCGCGACACGCCAACACCGTCTTCCGATGCGCCCCGCGCACCTTCGACGCCCCGCTTCCGCCTGATCGAACCGGAACAGGACCGCGATCCGCGCCCCCTGCTCGCCCCGGCCGATTGCCCGCGCATCACGCTGATGGACAGCGCGGCCCGGCCCTTCATTCCTGATGAACCCACCCCCGCTGCGCCGCGCCCAAGACCAGGACCCGGACTTGAAGACCGCTACCTCCGCCGCACCCTGGCGCTTGCCGACGCCGTGGCCAATCTCGATGCCTATGCCATGCGAATGGCCCGGTGGATCGTCCGGCAGGCATCGGAGAATGCAAAACGCCTCAGCCCGCTCGCCATCGCCCCGGCGCCCGAACATGCCAAGATCGCAAAGACCCAGCCCGCCGTGCCAGTCCTGTCCGATCTCTACCTCCTCGTCCTGATGGCGCTCGGCCCCGACACGAGCTGACGCAAGCAGCCATCGCCAGCCCTCCCGAAACGCCCCGGCTCCGCCGGCGGCGACACCCCTGCTGCTGCCCCCAAGATCAGCCCCCCCGTGTGCAAGTGTCGCGTTCGCATGTCGGGACAAGAGCGCTATAGGCCCGCTCCATGCCTGCCCTGTTCAGACATCTGCGCCTGTTCGCCCTGCTGCTCCTCGTGGCAGGTCTCGGCGTGCGCGGCGCGGTCCCGGCAGGTTACATGGTCGATACGGCTGAGAATGGCGGCATCATCATCCGCATCTGCGGCGATGGGGCAGGCTCGCTGATGCGGCTCGACCCCGAGGCCGGCACGCTTGAAAAGCTGCCGGACGATTTCGACCCGCACGCCCCGGCCGACACCGATGCCTCCGACACCTCGACCTGCCCCTTTGCACTGACAGCAGCCTTTGATCTGCCGCACACGCCGCCCGCCCTGCCGGCCCCGGCAGAGTTCGGCCTGCCCCGGCTCGGCGCCAGCCTCTATGTCCTGCCGCTCACCCAGCGGCCCATCGACACCCGCCTGCCTGCGCGCGGGCCGCCCCTCTCCGCCTGATCTGACTTTTCCCGAATTTCAATCAGACACCGCCTGACCGCTTCGGCAGGCGAAGAGGACTTCCACATGAAACGCATTCTTTCCGCTGGCACGGCGCTGATCGCCCTTGCCACCTGCCCCCTGCTCGCCGCCGCCGAGACGCCTGATCCTGCCCTGCAGGACGTGATCATCGTCACCGGCCACCGCACCACCACCGCCACGGACGCGGCACTTCTCCCCGAGGCTGCCCCGATGGACGGCATGGACATCACCCGCCTGATCGCCCGCACCCCCGGCGCAGCCCGCATCGGCAATGGCGAAATGTCCGGCCAGATGCAGTATCGCGGCCTGTTCGGCCCGCGCCTCAACCTGCGCATCGACGGCCACAGCTTTGCCTCCGGCGGCCCGAATTTGATGGACCCGGCGCTGCACTACGCCCCCACACCCCTCGTCGCGGCGGTCCATATTGATCGCGGCATCAGCCCGGTCTCCGAAGGCCCCGGCATCGGCGGCGGCGCGGACGCCGTCTTCAAGAAGACCGATTATGCCAATTCGTCTGAGGCCACGCTCGGATATGATCTGACGATTGGTGGCCGGACCGTGAATGACAGCCTCTCCACCGGCGGCATCATCGGCGCCTCGACCGATACATGGCGAGCAAACTTGCTCGGCGCCTATGAAGAGGGCGGCGATACGGCGTACAAGGACGGCACGATTGGGGGCTCGGAATTCCAGCGCAGCATCCAGGGCCTCTCCACGGGCCTGCGCACCGATCTTGGCGAGTTCAGCCTCGACTGGCGGCGCCACAATACCGGCTTTTCCGGCAACCCGCCCTTCGGCATGGACATCCGCTTTGTCGACACGGACGTCGTGAAAGCGAGCTATGAGAAAAGCTTCGGCGATGTGCTCATTGAAGCTTCCGCCAGCTATACCGACGCCGCGCATGGCATGAACACGTATGATTTGCGCCCCGCCATGATGCGGCGCGAGGCCCTCGCCTATGCCATCACCCGCAAGGCCGACATCTCCGCCACCTTCCCCGCCTTTGGCGGCAGCCTCCAGCTTGGCGCGGACACGGCGGAAGAAGACCACAACATCCATGTGGTCGAGCCGGAAAATCTCGACAATTACATCTATTCCCTGCCGGACATCGTGATCGACCGCTACGGCGCCTTCGCCGAATGGACCGGCACGCTCGGCGCATTCAATGCCGAGCTTGGCCTGCGCGTGGATGAATATGACGGCAAAGGCGGCACGGCCACTTTTGGCGAAGATGCGTCAATGGGCCAGAAAATGCTGGCCGCCAGCTACAATGCCTCGGATCGCAGGGCGGACGCCACCACGGTCGATGCGGCCGCCCGGCTCTGGCGTCCGATCACGGATGATCTCACCTGGCGTGTCACACTGGCCCGCAAGTCTCGCGCGCCCTTCTATCTCGAATGGTTCCAGTGGCTGCCATCCGGCTCCAGCGCAGGCCTTGCCGACGGCAACATCTATCTCGGCGACCCGTCACTCGACCCGGAAGTCGCCCTGATCGCCGAGACCGGCTTCGACTATGTTACCGAAAACGCCTATATCCGGCCCACGGTCTATATCCGCCAGATCGACGACTTCATTCAGGGCACGCCCTTTGATGACACGCCGGGCGTGGCCGACTCACTGGAAGAGATGATGGCCAGCATGCATGGCAGCTCCGCCGCCCTGCTGCGGTTCACGAATGTCGACGCGCGTCTGATCGGCTTTGACCTTGATGCGGGCATGAATCTGCCCGGACCGTTGCGCGCAGATGCCGTCCTCTCCTATGTGCGCGGCGAGCGGCGCGACCTCGACGAGGATCTCTACCGCATGGCCCCGCCCAGCCTCACCGCCGGCCTGACCTGGGAAGGGCAGGACTGGTCCGCCACGTTCGAGACCCGCGCGGTCGCCGAACAGGACAAGGTCTCGCAAACGCTTCAGGAAGCCGGGACACCGGGCCATGTCACGCTCAGCCTGTATGGCGACTGGCAGGTAAATGACGGCGTGCGCCTGTCGGCAGGTGTCGAGAACCTCCTCGACCAAATCACCCGCGACCACCTCTCCGGCTACAACCGCAACGCCTATGGCGATGTCGCCATCGGCACCCGCCTGCCCGGTTCTGGTCGCGGCGCGTTTGTCCGCCTATCCCTCGTGGGCTGACGATACAAGCTGTCATCCCGGAATACCCAAAGGGCGTATCCGGGATCGACTCCAAGCCCGCGCTCGTGCTTCGACTTCGCTCAGCATGAGCGCTTCGAAAATGCGGAAACAAAGTGCGGACTCATCCTGAGCGGGGCCTGCCCGGTGAAATCCGGGGTCGAAGGATGAGGAGGCCGGCATGAAAAAAAGCCCGGCGCATCTCTGCGCCGGGCTTCAATTTGTTCTCTCTCTGAAATCCGGTGCCGGATTTAAGCCGTCTGGTTGGCCTCGGACGTGTCGATCGTGACGCCGGCGCCCATGGTGGACGACAGGGTGATCTTGCGCACGAACTGGCCTTTGGCGCCCGATGGGCGAGCCTTGGTCAGGGCATCAAGGAAGGCTTTGACATTGGTTTCGATGTCGCCTTCGGTGAAGCTGGCCTTGCCGATACCGGCATGGATGAGACCGGCCTTTTCGACGCGGAACTCGACCGAGCCGGACTTCGCGTCCTTGACGGCCTGTGCCACGTTTGGCGTGACCGTGCCGACTTTCGGGTTCGGCATCAGGCCGCGGGGGCCGAGCACCTTACCGAGACGACCGACAACGGCCATCATGTCTGGCGATGCGATGACGCGGTCGAAGTCCATGAAGCCGCCCTGGATTTTTTCCATCAGGTCTTCGGCGCCGACGAAATCGGCTCCGGCTTCCTTGGCTTCGTCAGCCTTGGCATCCTTTGCGAACACGGCGACGCGAACGTCCTTGCCGGTGCCCGACGGAAGGTTGACCACACCGCGGACCATCTGGTCTGCATATTTCGGGTCAACGCCGAGGTTCACGGCGATCTCGACGGTTTCGTCGAATTTCGCTTTCGCGTTCGACTTCACCAGCGCGACAGCTTCGGTGATCGTGTAGGCCTTGTCGGCATCCACGGTTTCCGCGATTGCGCGGGTACGCTTTCCTGGTTTCGCCATGATGCTTACTCCGTCACTTCGATGCCCATTGCGCGGGCGGACCCGGCAATGATTTTCGAGGCTGCGTCGAGGTCGTTTGCGTTCAGGTCTTCCATCTTCATTTCCGCGATCTCGCGAACCTGAGCCATGGTGACCTTGCCGACCGTCTCATAGCCCGGCTTGTTGGCGCCGGAAGCGGGCTTCTTGCCGAGCTTCAGCTTGGCAGCCTTCTTCAGCAGCACAGTGGCCGGCGGAGACTTGGTGATGAACGTGAACGATTTGTCCTGATAATAGGAAATCACGACCGGGGTCGGAAGACCGGGTTCCATGCCCTGGGTCTTGGCGTTGAACGCCTTACAGAATTCCATGATGTTGATTCCGCGCTGACCGAGCGCCGGGCCGACTGGCGGCGACGGGTTGGCTTGGCCGGCAGGAATCTGGAGCTTGAGATGCCCCAGGAGTTTCTTAGCCATATTGTCCTCTCGAACGTTTCAGATGGGGCGGTGGTCTTTCGATCCGCCCGGTTACTTTGGAGGTTCGTGGTCTGGCCGGGCTAACGGCCTCCCACGGAAGTGGGGCGTATGGCTGAAAGTGCGGGGAATTGCAACTCCCCAGCTGAATCGCCGGGCCACAGCCTGCGCGGCTAATCCTGCGCAATCTTCTTCTTCATCATCACGTCGGTCTGCTCATCGTCCCCCAGGCGGAAACTGTGGCGGCCGAAGGGCTCGAACCCCTGATGCTCGTAAAAGGCGATGGCCCTCTGATTATGCTCCCAGACGCCCAGCCAGACCCAGTCCACACCGGCCTCCCGCGCCGCCTCCAGCGCCGTGGCCATCAGGCACTTTCCGATGCCCCTGCCCTGAAAGGCGCGGGTCGCATAGATGCGTTCGATTTCCATCGCGTTTTCGAGGTCATGCTCGGTCTGGGCAGGCCCGGTATTCAGCTTCAGATATCCCGCAATTTCGGGGCCGGTCCGGGCAAAATAAAAGCGGGAATGGGTATTCTCATACTCTGCCCTGACCCTGTCCATATCGAAGGCGACGGACGTATAGGCGGAAACGTCCTGCGGAGCGTTCTGGCTTGAAAACGTGTCGAGGAAAGTGGCCTCGGCCAGATCCCGCAATACCGGCAGGTCTTCGGGCCCAACCGGGCAAATTCTCATCAGGTCAGTCATGCTGAAGGGCTGCCAGATCACCGGCAGAGTTCAAGTCTTTTTTCCTGCCGGCGTGGCAAACAACAGCCGGCAGGTCGCGCCAATGCGCACGCGGCCATCGGCCTGAACGAAGGGCGCAATCGCGGCGGCATGGGCTGCGTTCACTGCCTCCTCGCCCGAGGCGTCCATGGCCTTCGCCGCCACACCGGAGGCGCCGATCCCGCGCACGGCCAGCGCTTCGCTTTCATATTCCCACGGGCTGGACACATCCACGACCTCCAGCGGCGTCAGCCCGGCCTCGGCGGCGAATGCCCGCAGCCTGGCCTCGTCCGACAGCGCAAACGGTCCGGGTGCGCCCGGTGGCGGGGGCGGCAGGAGCGGTTTTAGCGCGCCCACAATGGCGGCCGCCTCCATGCCCTCCGGCTCGCCCCAGGTCATGATGACCACAATGCCCGAAGGCGCCGTCACGCGCCGCGCTTCGGCCAGCGCTGCGCCGGGATTTCCGGCATATTGGAAAGAGTTGAAGCCGACGACCACATCGAAGCTGTCATCCCCGAATGGCAGGTCTTCCAGGTCGCCCGTCTGGAAAGCGCCCTGCGGGACACGGTCTCGGGCAATCTGGAGCAGCGAGTCCGAGGCATCGATCCCCGTCACCTGCGCGCCGCGATCCGCCGCCAGCGCCGCAGCCATGCCGGATCCGCACCCGGCATCAAGGTAGCGCGTGCTCGACCCGACCGCCGCACGATCCAGCGCGGCAAGGTATCCGGCGCGGAATCCACCCTCCTGCAAATCGGCCCAGTCACGCGAGCGCAGGCCCCACAACCGGCCATTTGTGCCGGCCGTCCTTGGCGTGTTGGTTGCTGTCACCTGTCCCCCCGTTCCTGCGCAGCGCGACGCGCTTTTGCTCCCCGGTCAGGACATCACGAATGACGGAGTAATCCCACCCCCATAACCAAAAAGGCCGCCCCCTTTCGGAGACGGCCAATCTGGTCCTACTGGAAAGTCCTTGCGGACTATTCAGCAGTGATCGTGTCAACGGCGGTCTTGCCGCTGCGCTGGTCAACGGCGGTCGTGAAGGAAACCTTCTGACCTTCGGACAGCATGCGCATGCCGGCGCGCTCAAGCGCGGTAGCGTGGACGAACACGTCGGTGCCGCCATCGTCAGGCTGGATGAAGCCGAAGCCTTTTTGGTCGTTGTAGAATTTTACGGTGCCACTTGTCATGAAACACTCCTGATTAATTTGCGGTCCTGCAACATGCCGGTCCGCGGGAACACGAATTTTGTAAGGGAGGTCTCTGAAAGGAGCTGCAGGGCAAGGCCCTTACGCTCAATGCCTGATCGTCCGGCGAAAAGTCGAAAAACGTATATGCCCCCTTTTTCCGGCTTCCGCAAGGGCGTGTGCACAGGCTGGGCAGTCAGAGGCAGCAAAAAGCCCGGCGGCACGGGGCAACCGGGCTCTCGGAAATTCAGCAGCGACCGCCTACATCAGGGCATAGCCCTTGGCATTGATGTAGCGTTTGAGCTCATCGGCCCGGCGCAGCGGGTCCGGATGGGTGGACATGAATTCAGCCGGGCGCTGGCCCTGAGACTGCGCCGCCATCAACTCCCACAGGCGCACGGATTCACGCGCATCATAGCCGGCATTGTGCATGTAATCGACGCCGAGCTTGTCGGCTTCCAGCTCATGGCGGCGGCTATAGGGCAGGATCACGCCGAATTGCATCGCCGCGCCGCCAAGGGCGCCAATGGCAGTGCCATACTTGCTCAGCTCTTCCGACTGCGCGACCGCGATCTGGCCCGCCATCAGGCCAACCTGCGCCGCAGTCGAGACCGACAGGCGCTCCGCAGCGTGGCGGCCGACCACATGGCCGGTCTCATGGCCCAGCACGGAGGAGAGCTGGTCGTCATTCTCGGTCAGTTCGGTGATGCCGCGATAGATGCCGACCCGATTGCCGGGCATGACAAAGGCATTGACGTCATCGGTGTCGAACACGGCGACATCCCAGTTTGCATTCGGGTCGATATGCCCGGCCTTGGCCGCGCCTGCCGAGGTCCGCTCCCATACGTTCAGCACCTGGTTTTTCAGGCGGGTATTGGACACAACCGGAGTCTGGGACTTCATGTCGGTCCAGGCCGTCGCAGCCATGCTCGCCACCTGGGCTTCATCGAACAGGATCAGCTGGCTGGCCCCGGTCGCCGGATTGGTGGTGCAGCTGGAGATAAAGGGAAACACGGTGCCGGCGGCAATGCCTGTGATCAGCGCGCGGCGTGACAGGCGCACCTGCGGCGCTCCGGCCAGAACTTCACTATCGAATTCGACTAGATCGGCCATCTCAAATCTCCCTATCGCCTCTGGGACGAGGGTAACCCTGCCCAATCAAAAAGCAATCGCACCCCTGCACGATTGGTTCCCAGATTGGACGATCCCGGCTGAATTGGCCCTGAACGGCCCGTTGCCTAGGCGTCCTCGTCGATCGTGTCGCCGGCCAGGATCGCGGCCTGCTGGACCCAGCCTTCGCGCACGATCCGGCCGGAAAAATTCAGCTCATGATCGACCCAGGTAATGTTCTCCGGCGACCATGCGGCGATCTGGTCATAATGCCAGATGCCCATGGCGTTCAGCACTTCCTGGATCTTGGGGCCGATGCCGCCAATCACGGTCAGGTCGTCCGGCGCATTGGCCACCGGCTTGTCGAGCGCCATCGGCTGGACGCCTGCCGGTTCATCGTCAGCTTCGGCCTCTGCCTGCGTGTCGTCCTCGGTCTCGTCTGCATCCGCTTCGGTCAGATCGGTTTCTTCGTCTGCCTCTGATGCGTCCGCGGCATCAGTCAGTTCCAGCGCCGCCAGGATGGCCTGGCTGGCCTCCTCCGCGCTGACCAGATCGGTCTCGCGGGACTCTTCGGACTCCTCCGCCTCGTCCGCATAGTCCTCCGCGAGTTCGTCCTCGACCGGCGTCAGCTCCGCGTCATGGCTCTCCTCTTCCGGCTCTGTGGGCTGGGGATCGGCGAACCGGTCCATAATCTCGAAAGGCGGCACATCCGGCTCGGCGTCGGGGTCGGCGGCCAGCTCGACGGGCGCTTCGATAACCGGCGCGTCCTCGACAGGCTCTTCGGCCTCTGAAAAGTCGTCTGCGGCAGGTTCATCTTCGCTCAGCTGGGCTTCGGCCTCGGCGAGTTCGGTCTCCGGCTCAGGCTCGATTTCGGGCTCAATGTCGGCTTCGGGCTGAATGTCTGTTTCCGGCAGGTCGGCCAGTGGCATCGGCTCGGCCACAATCTCCGCGACAGGCTCCGACGCGGCAGTCTCTTCCGCCTCAGCCTCAGCGCCCTCTTCGGCTGCATCCTGATCGCCTTCAAAATAGGCGAGGCGCCCTTCCAGGAAGCGGTTGCGCCAGCGCAGGCGTGCCAGTTCCTCTTCTGCGTCGCCATTACCCTTGCGCCCGCTCGGCGCAGGCGCCGGGGCTTTCGCCTTGGCGAGTTCGTTTTCCAGCGCCTCGACGCGCTGTTTCAGGAAATTCTTTTGCCATTCGGCCTTCGCCGCATCGGATTCGCTGGCCACTGCAGCAGCGGCCATGACCGGCGCGGCCTCGCCTGTCGGAGCGCTTGCCGCGGCCTCGCCGCCTTCGCCCACGAGCGCTTCCAGATGGCGCACACGGCTTTCCAGATGACGATTGCGCCAGACCAGGGCCGGGTTCGGATCGGTCGCCCCACCGACGGAGGCCAGCGTGCCACCCGCGGCCACTCCGGCGGCCCCTGCCGCTTTCGCGCCGCTTACCAGCGCCTCGTCAGCCTTTGCCTTCAGCGCGTCCAGCTCGCTCTTGGCACGGGCCAGTTCATCGGTCAGGCGCTGCATCTTGACGGTCTGTTCGGCCTGCGCTTCGCGGGCATTCGTATTGCCCACAGGCTGGCCCCGCTGGGCCGCATACAGGCTTTCAATCTCTTCCTTGGCTTGTTCCAGCTCGGTCTGGGTGACATCGCGCTCGACCACGGCCCGGCGCATCCGGCCGACCAGCAACATGCCCCGAATGGACCAGCCGAGCAGCAAGCCGAATACGGCGACCCCTATCAGCGCCGCCCACATATGTGCCAATAGCCACGCCATCATTCGCTCCGTTCTCGAACCTTGAACCCAATCCGGCGATTCTTCGCCCGACCGTCTTCGGTGTCATTACTCTGCACCGCCTCGTCGGGACCATACCCAATTACAGTCAGCCGCGAAGGAGAAAATCCGGCAGACACCATATAATCCCGCACCGCCCGCGCCCGTGCCTCGCTGAGCGCAATGTTTGCCTCCCGCGCCCCCGTGGCGTCGGTATGGCCGCTTACTTCGAACACCAGATCCGACGCACACCGCTGCGAAACGGTCATCACCTTGTCCAGCGTCTGGCCGCTTTCGCGGGTGATATTGGCAAGGCCAGTCTCGAAATTCACCTTGTTGGTCTCCATCACCGCGTCGAAAGCGCTCTGGCAGGCCGCCACCGGGTCTGCGTCAAAGTCGATGCCGCGAATCTCGTCCACGTCCACCTGAACCGTATCGGTGAAGACTGTGACAGGATAAGGGCCGCTCACGGTCGCGAGGTCCTGCTGGAGATAGGCGATGGTGGAACCCGACGCCTCCCCCTCGAAACTGAGGCCGGTCTCCTCCGGATCAAACGCCATTTCACCCGACTGGAAATGCGCAAAATGCGGCAGGCCCACGCGGACCCCTTCCAGCCAGCCCGGATGCGGATCGCCGGCCACCTGCATCTCGTCCCGCACGGTGCGGGCATAGTATTGTCTGGCGATGGCGAGGATTTCCGCGCGCTCGGCCTCGGTCGCCACCTTGCCGGACAGGACCAGTTCGCCCTCGCCATGCACCGCGCTCCACAAGGCCGGCCCGCGCAGGAAAGGCTCGCCCCGGAACGGCGCCGTGACATTGGCGACATCGGCCGAAATCCGCGCCCGTGTGGCCGTGTCCATCGAAATACCGCGCAGGCGCACAGTCTTGTCCTGCAGGCGCACTTCGCCTGAATCGAGTTCCGCCAGGCGTTCAAGCGCCAGCCGGGCCATGCCCTGCCAGTTCGCGGCGGGCGCCCCATTGGCAAGCTGCATGCGGTCCTCGACGGCCGCATCACCCGCATGGGAGGCCGCTTCGCCCATCAGGTCGGCACGAATGGTCCGCGAGGGCACATGGCCGATCAGGATATAGTCGCCGGAATGGGTCTTGATGGCGCGCCAGACATAGGGCGAGACAGGCGGCGCCGTACCGACCCCGCTCTGCACCATCGTCACGCCGCCGAGAAGCACCCCGCCAGCCCCGCTGGAGGTCAACACGGTCTCGGCCGCCGCATCGATCGCATCAATGGATGGTGCCTTGCCGGTCAGCTCGGCGCGCTGGCCGTGCATCCGCACACCCGCCCAGTCAAACCCCTGTTCGGTGAGCGCCGCATTGGCGTTGGCTTGCAGCCGCGCTTGGAGGTTTACAGGCGTGTTGGCCGACTGGTACACGGCCCACCAGCCCGTGCAGACCAATCCCAGCAAGGCTACAAATCCGAAAAGGTAGTCGAGCAGTCTCATAGAGGCCCCACGACCTCCTCCATTGCTAATCCCCTGATAATCAGGGATGCCCTATTCAGCATGTCCTCGCAAGACTTACCCCGCACAGCCAGAGACGCCGAAATTTCCGCATGACCCGCCCCTTAGAGACGATCAGCAGCGCATCAAACCCTCTCATCAAGTCCTTGAAAAGTCTTGAAAGAAAGAAAGGCCGCGCCGAAACCGGCCTGTTTCTCGCAGAAGGCGCACGCCTGATCGGCCAGGGGCTTGCAAACGGTTGGAAGGCGGACTCCCTGATTGTCGCCGCCAGCATGGCAGATCGGCCACACCTCGCGGAATTGATCCGGCAGGCCGAGGCCTCCGGCGCGCGGGTCGTGCTGGCCGCCGACAAGCTGATGTCGCGCATCACCCACAAGGACAATGCCCAGAGCGTGGTCGCCGCCTTCCACCAGCGCCACCTCGGTCTCGATGCCCTGCCGCAGGACGGCAATGGCCTGTTCGTCGCCCTCTATGAAGTGCGCGATCCCGGCAATCTGGGCACGATCCTGCGGACGGCCGACTGCGCTGGCATTTCCGGCGTCATCCTGGTCGAAACCTGCTGTGATCCTTACAGTTTCGAGGCGGTGCGTGCCTCCATGGGCTCGATCTTCGACATGCCGTTCGCGACCGCCTCGTTCGACCCGTTCAATGCTTGGCGCAAAGGCCTCGGCCTGACCATGAGCGCGGCGTCGGTCAACGGCACGGCCCGCCATGACCGCACCGATTTCACCTCCGGCTCGGTCCTCATCATGGGCAATGAACAATCCGGCCTGCCGCCCGAAACCGAAGCCGCCTGCGACCAGCTCTGCCTTATCCCGATGCGCGGCGGCGCCGACAGCCTCAACCTCGCCCAGGCCACAGCCATCATGACCTATGAGGCATGGCGCCAGAGGGATTACACATGAAGACCGAAACCCGCCTCCTGATTGCCGATGACTGGGATGATTACGCCCTGCTCGACAGTGGCCACCTCCAGAAGCTCGAACGCTTCGGCAGCCAGACCGTGATCCGCCCGGACCCGCAGGCCTTCTGGGAACCGGCCCGCCCCGTCGAGAGCTGGCGCGCCGATGCACGGTTTTCCACCAAGTCGCAGGATGATGACGGCGCCGGCAATTGGGACGTGCTCTCCCCCAAGGCGCTCGACAGCTGGCCGATGCAATGGAACGGCCTGACTTTCGAGGCCCGCCGCACCGCCTTTCGGCATATGGGCGTGTTCCAGGAGCATTCGGTCCATTGGCGCTTCGCGCAGGAGAAGATCCGCGCGGCTGGTCGGCCGATCAGGGCACTGAACCTGTTCGGCTATACCGGCATGATGTCACTCGCCTGCGCAGCCGCGGGCGCCGAAGTGGTCCATCTGGACGCGAGCCCGAAATCGAACAATTATGGCAAGGACAACCAGGCCATGAGCGGCCTGCAGGACCGTCCGATCCGCTGGATCGCCGATGATGCGATGAAGTTCACGGCGCGCGAAATCCGCCGCGGCAATACCTATGACGCGATCATTCTCGACCCGCCAAAATTCGGACGCGGCCCGAAGAACGAGACCTGGCGCTTTGAAGAGAACCTTCCCGAATTGCTGGATGTGGTGAAAGAGCTGCTCAGCGACCGGCCGCTCTTCGTGATCCTGACGGCCTATGCCGTGCGCCTGTCCTATCTCGCACTCTCGCAGGCGCTGGCCGACCGGCTCTCCCCGCTCGGCGGCGTGATGGAGACCGGCGAGATGGCCCTGCCCCAGCAAGGCGCGGACCGCCTGTTGCCGACGGCCATCTATGCGCGTTGGCACGCGGGCGCCTGACCCCTGACAGGACCTGAACTCACCGGGCCCCAACCCCTGATTTCAAAACATTTTCCCCAAAAGAAAACGGCGGCTCCGAAGAGCCGCCGTTCCTGTTTCTGGTAAGGCGTTCGACTTAGAAGTCGAGCGTCGCACCGAAGAAGACGTAACGACCGAAGGCGTCATACACCTGCGGGTAGGTGTTACCGTTACCCGGTGCCGTACCAACGATGGAGGAGAGCGGTGGCTCTTCGTCCGTGATGTTGTTGATACCTGCGCGCAGGGTGATCGTGTCGTTTGCCATCCAGTTGCCCGAGAGATCCAGATAGTTCTGGGCGTCGAGGGTTTCGTTGATGGCAGCGAACGAGCCGCTGAGGGCCGCTTGAGACGAGGTTTGCGCAACGCTCACCTCATCATAGTAGCGCCACGTACCCGTCACGCTGACGGCACCGCTTGGAGCCGACCAGGTCAAGGAAGCCTTGTGGCGATATTCCGGGTTGGAAGCACCACAGCTGGAACCGTAGAGGCCTACGCAGTCGTAGATCTCATCGGCGCCGGACGTTGGCAGTGGCTTCGTTTCCAGGCTTTCGAGCCACGTTGCGACGTAATCGAAGTCCAGGCCGCCGCGGGCGTCCAGATCGATTGCGTAGCTGGCCAGAAGGTCAACACCGGAGGTCGAGAGAGACCCCGTGTTGATGTTCGTGGCGGTGATGTAGCCCGTGTTGGAAGCCCAGAGCGTGCCGCCTGCACCGCGATTGATCAGCGAGCAGAAGAACTCGCTGCCAGTCTCAGCACACTGAGACACGGTCAGGGTTTCTGGAACCGTACCAACCAGGTCTTCAACGGAGATGTCGAAGTAGTCGAGCGAAACCGTCAGGCCAGGAATGGCCGAAGGGGTCGCAACGAAACCAACCGTATAAGTATCGGAGGATTCTGGCTCGAGGTTCGGGTTACCGCCCTGAAGCGTGTTGAACTGACCAGCCGGGTTGTCGACGATCGAGCCGTACTGACCTGGCAGAACACCTGTGTTGGCACACTGGGCTTCGGTATAGGTCGGGTTGGCACCCGCACATGGGTCATAAAGACCGTTGTCGCCCTGAGACAGGTCGAACAAGGTCAGGCCCTGAGCAGCAAACAGTTCGAAGATGTTCGCAGCACGAACAGCCCGCTGATAGGAGGCGCGGAAACGAATGTCTTCAACCGGAGCATATTCCACCCCGATCTTGTAGGCGTCCGAAGACACGGCATCATAGTTCGACCGGCGATAAGCCAGGTCAACACCGAGAGACTCGATACCTTCATAGCCTTCGATCAGAGGTGCGTTGACCTCAGCGAAGTAGTCATAGACTTCCTGTGAACCGGCAATCGGGTTCGTGGGTCCGCCTTGACCAGCGCCATCTCCGGAGATGAAGTTCGGGTCCGGACGGGAATTCAGGGAATCCCGACGGTATTCAGCACCGAACGCAACCTTGATGCCCTCTTCGGCCATTGGCGACACTATGCCATAGTCCGCGAGGTCAGCGTAGGTCTTGGCCGTAACAACCGTCTGTTTCACGTCACCATCCCGGAAGAGTGGGTTGACGATGTAGTTCAGAGCAGCGTCGCTTGGGCCTGCACCGGAGAAGATGTCATAAGGTGCACAAGCGGCATCATCATTGTTTGGATCGTCGTCGACGTTGATCGCACAGACCGGATCGCCAGTGACAGGGTCTGCAACCGCATAAAGCGCGGCAGACATCTTCTTGATGGAGAGGTCGTTGTTGTAGACTTCCGAGCGGTGCACATTGGCGTACACAGCTGAGACATCATAGCCCCAAGGCGTATCGCCCAGAGTACCCTGAATACCAATCACGCCGCGATAGGTGGTGTGACGGATATCGTTGTTCCGGCTACCGCCTTCGACGTTACGGCGAAGGAAGTACAAACCGTTGGTTTCGGCTTCCGCATCGAAGAGTCCGACGATGTCGTCACCGCCTGCCCCACGTGCAGTACAGACGAAATCAACCTGCTGAGCGGACAGGAACGGGTTATCACAGTTGATACCGCCATTCTCGCCAGCCACACCGTAACCGAACACACCGGACGGTGCGATCTGGGAATTGGTGCGGTTGTCCATGAACATCATTTCGGCATACGCATTCACGTATTCGTTGATGTCATAATTGGCAAACGTGCCAAAGGAATAGCGCTCGTTCGGACGCTGATAGTGGTTGTACGGGTTGTAGTTGAACGTATCAGGAACCGTACCATCTCGTGCCTGGAAGGTGTCCGTCGTAGGATCAACACGCGCACCTGAGCCGGTTGGCAGCAGGCCATCGAGATCCAGAATGTTTGTGAACTGGTTGGTCGAGGAACCCGCACAAGTGAAGTCCTCACCACCATTGGTGGTCGACAGGGCGCACTGCGAGTAGTCGCGGTTGGCCTGAAGGATTTGCTTCGTGTTGGTGTAGGACAGGAAGCCGGAAACATGGCCGCGGCCATTGTCGAGCTTGCCGCCGAACGCAGCGGTCAGATCGACCGTCTCACCATCCGCGGTGGAGCCATCTGGGACCTGATACTGGGATGGGTTGTCTGCTGCAAAGCCGGACAGGATGTCCTGGATGTAGCTGTTGGAATTGTCGTGCTGGTAGAAGGAGTAGTTACCTTCCAGGCGAACGCCTTCAAACTCGGTGTCGAGCACAAAGTTCACAACACCAGCCACAGCGTCCGAACCGTAGGTCGCGGATGCACCACCAGTCAGGATGTCAACTTTCTTCACGAGTGCGGAAGGAATGAAGTTGATGTCCGGAGCCGCCGTGTTCAGCGAGCCGTAAGGCAGACGACGGCCGTTAAGCAGCGTCAGCGTGCGGGTTGCGCCAAGACCACGCAGGTCAACAGACGACGTACCAGTTGCACCGTTGGCGAGGTTGGACCCCTGCGCGCCGAATGCTTGCGGCAGCGAGTTGATCATGTCTTCCGCACGGACCACACCGCGCACGTCGAAGTCGGCGGAGCCGAGGGACGTGACCGGGCTGGTTTCAACCAGATTGCCGCTTTGCGGGATCAGCGAGCCCGTGACGACGATGGTCTGTTGCACGGAAGCTTCTTCGTCCCCGCCCGCCTCTGTTACAGCAATTACGTCTTCGTCCGCGTCCTGTGCGTACGCTGGCATTGCCGCAGCTGCAGCAAGTGCAGCGCCGGCAAATACCGACGACGCCAATAGGCGCTTCTTCAAGTTAAGTTCGCTCACCTGAACCTCCGAATAGGATTGTCAAAAAAGGTGTCCGCTAGGCACGGACAAACCTGGCCCCCTAGACCAAGTCTTACCCTGCAGTAAGGATGGCGCATTCATTATAGTCAATCGGAGGCAGCGGCACCGGAAAGCAAAATGACGCTGGTGTGACAGAATCGCATCACCTTTTTGGCCCATTTGGGGCAAGATTGTCCTATTTACCCCCAAGAAATCCGAAAAACCACCTAAACGGGGTTTAGCGCCTTGCTATCTCCTGCCCATTTTTTGGGCAAATTTCAGGCCATTGGCGATGGGCCCCGCCCGGTTCTCCCCTCCTGCGACCTGTAGCAGTCAGACCAGCATGAAGCTGACAATGATCAGGATGGCAGCGAGACTCACAAGCACCAAAAAGCTGGTGACGAGCACGATGAAAGTCCGCAATGCCGCCATGAACCGGCCGGTCCCGTACGTCACGCGCAATTGCCGATAGATATAGGCGACAACAAGAATATTCCCGATCAGGACCAACCATCCGATGCTGGCCGGGTTGATCGCGGCAATCACCAGCATCACCGTCATCATGAGGTAGATATAGGTCTGCACATGCAGCGCCGTGACCACATGGTCATAGATGTAGCGGCTGCGGTGCCACGCATAGAGAAGGGTCAGGACCAGGGCCAGGATCGGCATGAACATCAGACTGAACCGGGGCGCCCACTCCCGCATCCGGGCCCCGTACCGGTCCTGGTTCTCGTACACGGTCGCAGCGTGGTCGGCTGTGCGCCAGGCCTGTTCTCGTTCAGCCGGCGTCGCCTCTTCACTGAGGCGCGAGGTGACTTCCTCATACAGGGCATCCCGGTTGATCCGGCCATCTTCCTGCAGAATACGCCGGAGCGAGATGCCCCCCTCGGCCTGGGCAAGCTCCATCGTCGCGGCCTGCTGCTCTTCCGCGCTGAGATCCGGATCTTCGGTCCGTTCCCGCAAGGTCTCAAGCCGGTCCTCGGTAATGACCGGGATCGGCTCCTCCCCTTCCGCCAGGGACTCGACCCCATCCTCGACAAGACCGTCAATCTTGAGGGCGGAGTACCACCCCATCTGCTCTCCGAGCGTGAACAGGGTCAGGAAGAAGATCACCGATGCCATCAGGAACATGCGGAACGGCGGCACATAGCGTGCGCGCTTTCCATTCAGATAGTTACGAGTCATCCGGCCGGGCCGGAACAGCAGCATCGGCAGGGATCGCCACAACCGGCCATCCAGCGCGAACACGTCCGCCAGGCTGCTCATGACGAGGTCCCAGATCGGGCGATGGAAGTCAGACGCGAGCTGGCCGCAAGTGGTACAGAACCGGTCCTCGACGACCGTCTCGCAATTGGCGCAGGGTTCGCCCGACTTTACCGGATGATGGTCCCCGGTCGACAGGCCACTGGCCGAACCAAGGCCTGCCGCTTCCATTTCATGTTCCATCTCGAGACCCCCGTCTTCTTGCCCCTATTCAGCGTCCAGCCCCTGCCGACACAGGAAGCGGGAGCGGTGCTGGTCCTTGGCATTCTCTTCCCAGCCGGTAATGGCCGGATCAACCATGTTCTTGGTCACCTGGAACCACATCGGCGTGATCGGATATTCCTCCAGCATCAGCGCTTCGGCCTCCGCGAACGTCTCCGCCCGCTTCTGAAGGTCCAGCTGCTGGTTCGATTGCTTCAGCAGCGCATCATATTCGGGATTGGAATAATCGCCATAATTTTGCTGGCCGGTATTGGATTCGAGCAGGTAGAGAAAATTGATCGGATCATCGAAATCGGCCACCCAGGCCGCATCCGCGGCGACAAAGTTGCCGGTCCGAAGACGCGAATACAGAACCTTGGTGTCCTGTTTCACGATGGTTGGATTTACCCACGGGGCAATATCACTCCAATTGGACTGGGCGACCGGCGCGACCTTCGGATTGTCATCCGTCGAGCGGTGGATGAATTCGAAATCGAGCGGATTGTCCGGCCCGAACCCGGCCTCTTGCAACAGGCGGCGCGCTTCGGCCAGACGCTCTTCACGCGGCATGTCCTTCCACGACATCGAAGGCCGCTCGACATCGTAATTGTCGATGCCCGGCGGCACGAAGGAATAGGCCGGCAGATAGCCCTGGGTCAGCACGTTGCGAACCATGAATTCCCGGTCGAGCGCCATCGCCAGCGCCTTGCGCACCCGGGCATCGTCGAAGGGGGCAACGGTCGTGTTGAAGGTCCAATAGGTCGAGATCAGGGACGGCGTCGTGCGCAGCCAGCCGGGAAATTTCGAATCCAGTTCGGTATAGCGCGAGCCGTCAAAGGCATTGTTGATATCCAGTTCGCCGGCAGCGATCTTGTTCTCAACCGCTGTCAGGTCTTCCAGTTCGAGATACACGACCCGGTCGAAACACGCTTCTGGCGCGCCGAACCCGGTCGGGTTCTTGTCGGCCACCAATTGGTCGCCGGTGCGCCAGTAGACCAGTTTGTACGGCCCGTTCACCACAATGTTCTCGGGCTGGATCCAGGCATCGCCATGCGCTTCGATGGCCCAGCGCGGCAGCGGATAAGTCGTGTAATGGCTGAGCAGGCCCAGCAGGTAGGGCGCGGGATACTCCAGCGTGATCTCAAGCGTCTTGTCATCAACCGCTTTCACGCCCAGCTCTTCCGGCGGCAGTTCCTGCTCGCTAACCTTTTGTGCATTCTTGATCAACCAGAGAAGCGATGCGTATTGCGATGCGGTTTCCGGCTGCTGGATACGGCGCAGGCTGTAGACAAAGTCTCCGGCTGTGACGGGCGTCCCGTCGGACCAGACATGATCGCCCAGCGTGAAAGTCCAGATGAGGCCGTCTTCGCTCACATCATAGCTCTCCGCCATGCCGAGTTGCGGGCGCCCATCCGGGCCGTCCGTGGTCAGGCCGATGATCATGTCGCCGATGATGATGTTTTCCCACTGGGCGGATGATTTGTTCGGGTCCAGAGTGTCCACCTTGGCCGAAATGCCCCGGCGAAGCGTCGGCACATCGGATGCCCCGGAATCCCCTCCACCTCCACACGCGGCCAGGGTCAGGGCAAGCGCAGCGGCCAGGCCGGTGCTCATCAAGGCGGTCAACTTCATGGGTTTTGTGTCTCCAATGTCTTTTCGGCTCTCGCACGATTTGCAACAGTGCTGCCAGACCATTACGGTTTTGCAAAGCCTTCCTGCTGGAAGTCGCACATGAGGTAACAGGAATGACCCGAATTTGGTGCATTGCAGGGATGGTTTTTGCGCTCGGCGCAACAGCCACTGCACAAGACGTTTCAACAGACGACGTTTATGCCTGCACATCTGTCGCCGAAGATGCTGATCGCCTTGCCTGTTATGACGCAGCCGTTGGTCGTCTTCAGGAGGCCGAAGCGGCCGGCGACGTCACCACCGTGACCCGCAAGGAAGTCGAGCAGGTGCGGCAGGATTCCTTCGGCTTCTCCATCCCCTCCCTGCCCTCGCTGATGATCGGCAAGTCCGACGATAACAGCCTCACGGAAGTGGTCCTTCCCGTAAAAGCCGTTCGCGGCGCGCGCGGCAATCTCGTCATCACGCTGGAGAACGGGCAAGTCTGGCGACAGATCGATTCCAAGCCCCTGCGAAACAATGATCAGACCGAAGCCCAGATCTATGAAGCAGCCCTGGGCAGCTTCAAGATGAAGCTCGATGGCGGCATCGCGTTCCGGGTCGAACGGGTCAAATAGCGGCGGGACCCCCTGCCGCAAACTTCGGCGCATCCTGCCCGGAGCCCTCGCAAGTGAGGCCCGGCACAGCCTATTCCGGCGTCGCGCCTTGCCAGATCGATGAAACCTTTCACAGGCTGGGGCGTAGTCCCGACTGACCATTGAAAGGGGATCGCGTATCCGGACGAAGATCAGCGCCCACAGAAATACCCGCTGGCTGAAGCGCTTTCGCCCTCCGGTCCTGTTCGCACTGGCCGGGGCGGCGCTGGTCTTCGCTGCGCCTTATCTTCATCGCTACATTCCCGACACCGTCATCGCAGCCCCGCAAGTCGAGCAGGTCGCGGAAATCGGCTCCGGCGTGCTGTTCATTGTCGCCTTCGGCTGGCTGGTCGGCACGATTGTCGATGCGCTGCTGAAGCGCCGGCTGGCTGGCCTTCATCTCGATGCAGAGGACAATCTGGAGGCGCGCAAATCCGCCACGCGGCTCGATGTGGTGCGACGTATCTGGATCGTCCTGGCCGGAATTGTCACGCTCGCCGCCGCGCTCACCGTCATTCCCGGCGTGAAACAGATCGGGGTCAGCCTTTTCGCCTCCGCAGGTATCGCGGGCATCGCCCTCGGTCTGGCCGCGCGGCCCGTGCTGAGCAACCTCATCGCGGGCCTGCAGATCGCCTTTACCCAGCCAATCCGGCTGGATGACGCCGTCGTGGTCGAAGGTGAATGGGGCTGGATCGAGGAAATTGGTCTCTTCTATGTTGTCATCAAGATCTGGGACTGGCGGCGCCTCGTCGTGCCCCTCTCCTATTTCATCGAGACACCTTTCCAGAACTGGACACGCAAGAGCGCTTCCATCATCGGCAGCGTCTACTGGACGGTCGACTATCACGCGCCAATTGCAGCGATGCGCGAGAAACTGGAAGAGATCTGCAAGTCTACCCCGCTCTGGAACGGCGAGGTAGTGAATTTGCAGGTAACCGAAGCGGCGGGCAATTCCGTGACGGTGCGCGGGCTCGCTTCCGCCAGCACATCGCCAAAGGCCTGGGACCTTCGCTGTCTGATCCGTGAGCAGATGATCGAATGGCTACAGGCCGAGCATCCCGAAGCGCTGCCGCGCCTGCGCGCCGATACCGCGGTGAATTTACCAGAAGACTTTGGTGGCTTCACGCCCCAGCAGGGATAATCCCTACCAGGGGTGCGTCTGTCCTTCGAAATCGAGAAAGCGCAACTCGCTGGATGGCCCTGCGGTGGTAATCACCTTGTAGAGCCCCGCAGCGCTCTGGACCGGACTGACCGGCGCCTGCTTGCCGCCCATGTCGGTATGCACCCAGCCCGGATGCAGGGCCAGCAGGGTGATCCCCTTCTCGGCAAGTTCCGGCGCAGCTGCGCGCAAGGCCATGTTCAGGCCGGCCTTGGAGGTACGGTACATCAGCCCGTAGGAGGCGGTCGTGTTTTCGATGGAGCCCATCATGCTGGACAGGCTGGCGGCCATCTTCACATCACTGGCGGCGACATTGTCGAGAAACGTGTCGATCATCCGCACAGGCGCAATCGTGTTTACCGCCAGGATATGGGCGAACTCGTCAAAGTCGACATCCTTGAAGCCGGCGAAGCTGCCAATGCCCGCATTGTTGATCAGATAGTCGATTGGCCGATCTCCGAGACTGGCCTTCAGGGCCGCGACCGACCCGGCATCTGTCACCTCCAGCGGATAGATGGTGGCACCCGTCGCATTCAGCTCATCGGCCTTGCCCGGCTCGCGCGCGGTGGCGATCACGTCATGCCCTTCAGCGAGAAATTTCCGAACCAGTTCAAGGCCAATCCCGCGATTGGCGCCGGTGATGAGGGTGGTGGGCATGATGTCTCTCCGTCAGGCTGCTGTCCGGAGAAGGGATATGCCATTCAGGGCATTCGGCAAGGGCCGATCAGGCCTCCGGCAGGATCCGGTAGACGGCCGTCGCCTTCATGACCGGCGTATCGCCCTGGCGGGCCATGCCGCCGGTGAACAGGATGGTCCGCGTCCGCCGGTCGATCCGGGGTTCGATGATCGTCTCGGCGCCCTGCCCGGCCTCGGACGAGACATCAATCGTGACCGACACCATCTCGACGGGGCTTGGCGCACAGGCCGCCTCGGCATCGGCGCGGATGGCCGCCATCAGGTCCAGCGCCAGGCGCTCGTCGGGTTTCACGGAATTGACGTCCTGCATGTGGCGCGGCCCCTCTTCTTGTCGCCGATGCACATAGACAGGCTCGGCCCAAAAGAAAAGGGCCAAGCCGGCGGGGGGAAGAGAGGGGGAGTCCGACTTGGCCCTACATTGGGAACCTCTTGAGGCACTGACAATGTCAGGGGGTATGCCTTCAAGATACAGGCTTTACGCTCCATGAGCGGATTGGTTCAAATTGAATGCAAAAAAAATTTGCTGCATGAAAAAGCCGCCCTGAGAGCGGCTGGTTCAGCTTGGATTGTGACCCGTCATCAGGCCGCTTGCGCAGCCGCTGCAATGGCGTCGAGGTCGGATCCGATCAGGTCGCCGAGATGGCCGAACCCGACAAGGCCATGATGCTCGTCCATATAAGTCGAGATGCATGGGAGGAGCTGGCCTATGGCCTTGTGATCGAGGCCCAGCCTGTGAAGCTCGGTAATCATGGATTGGGCGACAACCCGCTTGCCGCCAGGGGTCTGCTCGATCAGGCGGGCGATGGCGCCGGTCGGTGCGCCGATCTCGCTGCCGGTACGGGCGGACAGGGCACGGGCGCCCGGAACGGTCTTGAACATCGCCGCGGCGAAAGGAGACTCCTGACGCTCGGCAGCATTCAGGACAATCCCCAGAGCCTGTTTGGATGTTTCCTCCGAGAGGCCGTTATGCCGGGCGAGGTGCGCAGAGATATCGTTCAACATGTGCGGAAGCACTCCTGAGATTAACGGCTTCGGAAATGCCATTAACCCTTATTGTGCTTACCGCTTGGTTACCGGACATGTTCATGTGCGATCCAAAAGGGACAAAGAGCGTTAAGACGCGTTAGGGCCGGGTAAACAAACCCGGTCAATTCGTTTACCTTTTAACCGACGTTTTCCCCTCCAGCCCCCTCGACAAGGAGCCCTCATGATCCGCATCGGCATTCTCGGCGCAGCCAAGATCGGCCCCAAGGCCATCATCGATCCAGCCGCAGCCCGCAGCGACTGTGAGATTGTCGCCGTTGCGGCGCGAGACGAAGCGAAAGCGCGCACCTATGCCAAAACGCACGGCATTGCCCATGTCGAGACCGATTATGGCGCGCTGGTGCGCCGCGCGGATGTGGACCTGATCTACAATGCCCTGCCCCCGCACCGGCACGCCGATCTGACCATTGCCGCCCTGGAAGCCGGCAAGGCGGTCCTGTGCGAAAAGCCCTTCGCCATGAACACCGCCGAGGCGATCCGGATGGTGGACGCCGCGCACCGCACCGGACAGCCCCTGATCGAAGCGTTTCACTATCGGTTCCATCCTGCCTTCCTGCGCGTGCTGGAGATCGTGCGCAGCGGGGAACTCGGCGCGATCAAGACGATGGATGCCGTCTTCAATGTGTCGATCCCCTACCGGGAGGGGGAGCTGCGCCATACGCTCAACCTCGGTGGCGGCGCGCTGATGGATCTTGGCTGCTATTCCATCCACATGATCCGCACCTTGGCGGACGCCGAGCCCAATGTGCTGTCAGCCAGCGCGCAGTGCGACCGGCCGGGCGTCGACATCAGCACGAAGGCGCACCTCGGCTTTTCGAGCGGCGCGTCAGCGAGCGTCGAATGCAGCATGGCCGACGGCGAGCGCAAGATCTGGCTGGAAGTCGTCTGCACCGATGGCTGCGTCTCCCTGCTCAATCCGGTGCACCCGCATCGCGGCCATGAAATCACCATCCGGCGCGGCGGAGACGTGCGCACCGAGACGGCCGAAGGCAACATCACCTATGAGCACCAGTTGGACCATGTGATGGATGTGCTCACCGGACGGGCCCTTCCGCTAACCGGCGGGGCGGACGCCATCGGCAACATGGCCACGATTGATGCGATCTATGAAGCGGCAGGCCTGTCGCCACGGAGTGATCTCCCGCCCGCTTGACCGCTCGATATATGAAACGTATACGATATGTATATGTTTCGTATGGAGGGGCACTCATGGGTATCGTGAAAATTGACAATGACCTGCATGAGGAGGTCCGACGGGCCAGTGCGGTCATGTGCCGGTCCATCAATGCACAGGCCGAATTCTGGATAAAGATGGGCCGGCTCGCTGAGGCCAACCCAACCCTGTCCTTCAATGACATCGTGAAGATGCAGCTTGAAGCGGCAGACCTGCCCGTGGCGGATTTGAAAGTCGCCTGACATGGTCAAGACGCCGGACGAACTCACGCTCATGCGTAAATCGGGCAAGCTGCTGGCATCCGTCTTCGAAATGCTGGACCAGAAGAACCTGGCTGGCATGTCCACGCTTCAGGTCAATGATCTGGTCGACCGTTTCATCACGGTCGACCTCAATGCGCGCCCAGCAAGCAAAGGACAATACGGATTCAAATATGTCCTGAACTGCTCAATCAATCACGTCGTCTGTCATGGCGTACCCAATCCGGACGAGATTATCCGCGATGGCGACATCATCAATCTCGACATCACGCTGGAGAAGAACGGCTTCATCGCGGATTCGAGCAAGACCTACATGGTCGGGAACGTCTCCCCTGCCGCAAGGCGGATCGTCCGGATCGCCCAGACGGCGATGTGGAAAGGCATTGGACAGGTCCGGCCGGGGGCTTATTTGGGCGATATCGGGTTCGCGATAGAACGGCACGCCAAGAAGAATGGCTGCTCGGTCGTGCGGGAGTATTGCGGACACGGCATCGGCCGCGAAATGCATGAAGACCCGCAAGTGCTGAATTTCGGAAGACCCGGAACGGGCCTCAAGCTGCGCGAAGGCATGGTCTTCACCATTGAACCCATGATCAATCTGGGCACACGCCTAGTCTCGACAGAGGCTGATGGCTGGACCGTCGTAACCGATGACGGAAAACTGTCCGCCCAGTTCGAGCATACGGTTGCTGTAACGAAAACCGGTGTTGAAGTCCTGACCCTGCGGCCCGACGAGACGCCCATGCAGGCGCGCCGGGCGTAGTCAATACGGCAGAGTCCGGTACAAGCGCATGGCAAGACATGATAGGCTGAACCGGTCTGAATTCGACCGGGAGCTGATCACATGAAAATCGCAGGCATCATCTTTGTCATCCTCGGCGCACTGGCCATCCTCTTCCCCTATGTGGCCGGGCTCTCCTACAATTTCATCCTCGCCTATCTGATCATCTTCGCAGGAGCGGCCCATCTCTGGTGGGCCTGGCGCCCGAGCCTGGAAGGGCGCACGCAGCATTTGCTGCTTGGCCTACTCTTTCTGGCAGGCGGGATCAGCCTGCTTGTCTTCCCGTGGATCGGGCTCATCTCCTTCACCATCATCCTTGGCGTCTCCTTCCTGATCCAGGGCGGGGTTCAACTCGCCCTCGCCTCCAACAGTCCGCGTCTACGCGGCAACAGCAAGACCATGCTGATCGTGGCAGGCCTTGCCGGCATCATCGCAGGCGCGCTGATCCTGATCGGCCTGCCCAGCACGGCGGCCTGGGCCATTGGCACGCTAGCCGGGATCAACATGCTGTTCTTCGGTGTCGCCCTGCTGGCAATGGACAAGGCCCTGTCGGACGTCTTTAACGACTGACAAGCGCCCTGCGCGGCATCTTGCGCCGCGCGCCGGCTCCATGATATTCGACCCATCTCACAACAGGCGCTGAGCGCGGTCGCGTCACCAAGACGAGGCAACCGCGGCGCAGGATAAGTCCTGTGTGTGCGCCGCTGTCGGCACCCCCCAGGACATTCAGAGCCAGGAGTGCTGACAGATGAAAACCATTATCGAACCCTTCCGCATCAAATCGGTCGAGCCGATCCGCATGACCACGCGGGACGAACGCGAACGCCTGCTGAAAGAGGCTGGCTACAACCTCTTCAAACTGCATTCGGATGACGTGCTGATCGACCTGCTGACCGATAGCGGCACCTCGGCCATGAGCGCCGCCCAATGGGGCGCGGTCATGACCGGCGATGAGAGCTATGCCGGCGCGCCGAGCTTCTACCGGTTCGAAGCGGCCGTGAAGGATCTGATGGATTTCAAGCACATCATCCCGGCCCACCAGGGCCGCGCGGCAGAGCACCTGCTTTTCTCGCTGATTGCCAAACCCGGTCATGTCATTCCGTCCAATACGCATTTCGACACGACGCGCGGCAATATTGAAGCCGCAGGTGCCGAAGCGCTGGACCTGCCCATTGCAGAGGGCAAGATTCCGTCCCTCGACCATCCCTTCAAAGGGAACATGGACCTGGACGCCCTCGCCAAGCTGATGAGCGAGCGCGGCGACGCCGTGCCGTGTGTGATGATGACGATCACGAACAATGCGGGCGGCGGCCAACCGGTCAGCCTCGCCAATATTCGCGGCGCGGCCGAGATCGCCCATGCACATGACAAGCCCTTCTTCATTGATGGCTGCCGGTTCGCCGAGAATGCCTGGTTCATCAAGCTGCGCGAGGACGGCCAGCAGGATCGCTCGATCAAGGAGATTGTCCGCGACACGTTTGACGTGGCCGACGGCATGACGATGAGCGCCAAGAAGGATGCCTTCGCCAATATCGGTGGGTGGCTCGCGCTGAATGATGACGCACTGGCCGAACAGGCTCGCACAAGGCTGATCCAGACCGAGGGCTTCCCGACCTATGGCGGCCTTGCCGGACGCGACCTCGACGCCATAGCACAGGGCCTGACCGAGATCGTGGATGAGGATTATCTGCGCTACCGCGTGCGCACCAATGCCTATATTGCCGAACGGCTGGACGCGTTGGGCGTGCCGGTGATGAAGCCGGCGGGTGGCCATGCGGTGTTCATCGATGCGCGGGACTGGCTGTCACACATTCCGCCGCTGGAATATCCGGGCCATGCCCTCGCCTGCGCGCTGTATGAGGAAGGCGGCATTCGGGGCTGCGAGATTGGCACGGTGATGTTCGGCCGCAAGCCGGACGGCACCGAAGAGCCCGCCCGGATGGATCTTGTCCGCCTTGCCATGCCGCGGCGCGTCTACACCCAGTCGCATGCGGACTATATCGTCGAAGTGTTCGAGGAACTCGCCAAGCGCAAGGATGACATTCGCGGCCTGAAGATCGTGAAAGAACCGCCGATGATGCGCCACTTCACGGCGGAGTTTGCGCCGCTCTAGCAAAAGGAAGCGCTCATCCTGAGCGAAGTCGAAGGATGAGCCTGCGGGTATCGTGTCTACCCCGTCTTGGCCAAGTCAATCCATTGCTCGACTTCCTCTTCGGCGAGGTAGTCATCGTCGCGGATTACCCGGTCGCCCTGCGGTGTCTGGAGGAATTCACTGGCCAGCATGAACAGGGTCCGCGCGGGCGCCTCGGCCAGTTCCTTGCGATTGCGGATGCCCGCGCCGACAAGGATCTGGGCGTCATGCACGCGCAGGCCCGGCACTTCCATCATCAGGATGGTCTGGTCCTTCCAGTCATTCAGTGTGTCGACGTCGATATAGGCCACATCGACCAGGAAGACGGTTTCCTCCGTGTCGCAATCCAGCAGGTCACCGACCGTGGTAATGCCGGCGCGCGACAGGCGCTTGGCGGTCTTCTTGCCGATGCTCGGCGCCTCGACCACGGGGGACTCGCGGGTGATGCGGCTGCGGCGGGCGATGTCACCGGACTCGTCGCCCAGATCATCAGCAACCGGCACGGGGGTAGCGGCCTCGGCTTCTACTTCGGGCTCGGGTTCGAACAGGACCTCTTCGGCCTTGGGGGGCGCCGGCTTCTTTGGCGCGGGAGCTTCCTCCGCCTGCGGCGCTTCGGCCTCGACCGGCTCTGCGGGCTCGGCGACTGGTGCGGCCTCTTCGCCCGCAGTGTCCTCGGCCTTGAGTTCGGCTTCGTCCCCGATCAGGGCGGTCAGCAGGCGCTCCTCGACCGCCTTGTTCTTCGAGCCTATCGGGCCAAGCGCCTGTTTGTTCAGCTCTTTCAGCGGAACGCGCAGCACCTGTCTGGCGTGAAGCTTTCGGATCGCCTTGTCGTCTTCCGGCAGGGTGCGGATGACCTTACCGGTCTTCTGATATTCCTTGTACATCCTCGTCACGGTGCGCTTGTCGGCAGCATCCGACAGTTTCGCCGTTACCCAGCGCAGCGGAATGTCCAGCGTCTCGATATAGCCCTGGAGGGTGAGATTGGTCTTCGGCGGGCTGACGGCGGCTTCCGCGATCGCACGTGACAGGATCGCGCCAAAGCCTGCGGTCGCATAGGCGACCAGTTCGACAATGGCGTCGAACATGGTCTCGTCGAGGCCGGCCGGTGGGTCCTTCACGCCAACCTCGAGATCGTAATGGTCGATGAAGGTCTGGTAATGGGGATGCGACAGGCGCGCGCCATTGCGCACCATGTCCGCGACGAAGCCAGCGCCCTCCGGCACCGGAACATCGGGATAGCCGAGCGTCTCGATGCGAGCATCAATCTTGTCGCGGGATTTGGCGATGCTCCACTCCACCGCGCGGTGCATGGTGCCCTCTTCCTCGGTCTGGCCGGTATGGAAGGGCTGGATCGGATCGGCATAATAATGGCTCAGCACACCGAACGCATAGGCGGCCTTGCTCCATTGCTTGCGGCGGAGGTGATCAACCGCCGTCGCATACCATTCCATCGCCTTGCCCGGCGCGCCGCCCCATTCCCCTTCGGAAATGTGCAGGACGTGGTTGCGGAAATCCTTGAATTTGGAATCCGGTGCCTTGGCCCCTTCGAGCAGGTGCTCGTGGTGGACCAGGAACAGATCCTTCCACTTCTCCGCCTCATCGGACGCAATGAGCGACAGCGCGTCCATCGCGATAAAATGGTGCGTCGACCGGCACCGATGGCCGCGAATTACTCGTTCGAGCAGAGACATGTCCCGTCTCCCTTCCCGCCTGATTCAATCTGGATCAGACGAGAAATGCCTAATGATAGTTACGCTATCATTAACCATTCGCGCGCGAGGGGAAGTTTCTGCTGTGCCCTACCGCACCGCAAAATCGGTGGGTTCGGCGCTCTTGCCTTTCACGTCCTTTTCGCCCTTGGCCTGGCCGTGTTTGCCGGGGCCCATGAAGCCGAAGAGGTAGCCGCCGACCTTGCGCATCTGGATCTCTTCCGAACCCTCGGTGATGCGATAGCGGCGGTGGTGGCGATAGATGTGCTCGAACGGCTTGTGGCGCGAATAGCCCATGCCACCATGCACCTGCATCGCCCGGTCGGCCGCATTACAGCAAAGCCGGTTTGCCCGGTAGTTGCACATGGAGACCTTGTCGGAGAGATGGATCGCGACGTCCGGCTTGGACATCTGGTCCATTTCCCAGGCTGTCTTGAAGATCAGCAGGCGCAGCATTTCGGCCTCGGTGGCAAGCTCCACCAGCGGGAACTGGATCGCCTGATTGGTGGCGAGCGGCTTGCCGAACGGTTTGCGCTCACGGGCATATTGCACGCTTTCATTGATGCAGTAGATCGCAGCGCCAACCGAACTCGCCGCCTGGCGGATGCGGTTCTCGTGGACGAAATGCTGGGCCAGGGCGAGGCCCCCTTCCGGCGGGCCGAAGACGGCATCTTCCGGCACCCAGACATCCTTGATGGTCAGGCGCGGATGGTCTGTCGGCATGTTGAAGGTCCACATATATTCTTCGATGATCACGCCGGGGTCGCGCGCCGGGATGATCAGGCAGGTAATGCCCTTCGCGTCGCCATCCTCGCCGCTGGTGCGGCAGAACAGCATGATGTGCGTCGCGACATGCATGCCGGTGATCCACATCTTTTCGCCATTGATCAGCCAGCCATCCTTGCCGTCCTTCTTATGACGCACGGCGCGGGTTTCCATATGGGTCGCGTCGGAGCCGTGGTCCGGTTCGGTCAGGCCGAAACAGGCGAGGAATTTCCCGTTCAGCGCATCGTCGGCGAGATGCTTCTGATCCGGGCGGGCAAAGTCCCGTAACATCAGGATCTGAGGGAAATTGCCAACAATGGAATGTTCGTTCTGAAGGTCATTGTGCAGGCCGAGGCCCTTCTTGGCAAAATGCTCGCGGATGATCGCCATACCGAGGTTCGAGCCATCCTGGCCGCCGAACTCCTTGGGCAGCGCATAGCGAAGATGCCCGGCCTTGTCGGCGCGGCGCTTGGCTTCGCGGAGCAATTCCTCCCATTCGGGGCGCGGCAGGCCCTCATTGTCGAAATCGGTGCGCGCCCATTCGCGGCGATGGTCGAAGAAGCGGATATTGTCGTCCTGCAGTTCGAGTGGCCTGATCTCGTCTTCGATGAACTGGTCCAGCACGGTCAGATAATCGGCAATGTCCTGCGGGATGTTGAAATCCATGATGCGTTTCCTCCTGAGCGGTCGCCTTTGCGGCAATCCCTTTTCCCCTCTGAGCATACCGCGCCGCACCCGGACGGCAATTTGTGCCGCCACGGCAGGATTGAAACAAAAGTTGATGATTGAACGATTGACAATTTATTCAACGCTCATATTCTACCTCTACGGTCACCACCGGCCGCAACTGCAAGAAGGTTTCCTCCCATGCCATCTTCCCGTCTCTCTTACCTGTTCGCCGCCGCAGCCATCGCAGGCGTCGCCTATACTGCGCCGGCCATGGCTGAACCCACCCGCCCTGTGTCGGCTGAAATCCAGTATGATATCAGCGCACTTTATTCACGCTCCGGCGCGGGAACCGTGCTAGATTCCCTGCAGGAACAGGCGATTTCGGTGTGTCGCTATGATGCCCCGGTCTCCCGGGCGCCTCGCATCGACGATTCCTGCGTGTCACAGGTGATCGCCCAGGCGGTAAACAAGATCGACCATCCCACACTGACTGAAGCCTATGTGTCCCGGTCGGGTTTGGCCCCACGACTTGTGGCGAATGCCGATTAGGTGCTGAATCCCGAAGGCTGAATGATTGACGCTTTCGTCAGCAATCGGTATTGAGAGCAGACGGGCACTCAGGGTCCGACACAGTTTTCCTATCCACGCACCGAAAGGTCTCCTCCCATGATCCGTTCTGCTCTTACCGCCGCAGCCTTCCTCGCACTCAGCGCGCCGGCCTTTGCCTCCACATTCACCTTCGAAACCGCTGAGCCGGTTGAAGATGGTCAGGTCGTTGCCATCGGCACCGTCTGGCTGTGCGAAGGCACGGTCTGCAAGGGCGATCTCGACCGCAAGAAAGCCTCTGTCCGCGACTGCAAGAAGATCGCGAAGAAGGCTGGCGAGATCATCTCTTTCGCAAATTCCGATTCCGCGCTGGAAGCAGACGATATTGAAGCGTGCAAGAAATCTGCGCGCTAACGCGTTCGACCGATTAGCAGTCCTCTCCTCGGGCCGTTCTGGTGTTTGCCAGACGGCCTTTTTTTTTGCCTGCGCGCGAACCCGTCCCGACTTTGTGCGTTACAGTCGGCAGGATTGAGGAAAGACATGGCTGCATCACAAAGCGACCCGCTGGAGAATGTGCTGGAAACCGCCATCGAGGAAGGCGGTGACGGGGAGATTTCCGTGGGGGATCTGCTCGACATGTTCGGCCACCGTTCCTTCGGCCCCATCATCACCCTGCTGGGCCTGCTGGTCGTGCTGCCACCCATCGGTGCCATACCGGGCCTGCCCGCCGTGGTCGGCCTCGTCATCCTGCTGTTCAGCCTGCAGATTCTGATTGGCGCGGATCATATCTGGATGCCTTCCTTCGTGGAGAAGCAATCCATCGAGGCCTCAAAGCTTGAAAAGGCCGAAGGCAATGTGAAACCCTGGCTGAAGCGCATCGACCGGATGATTACCGAACGCCTGTCATGGGCGACGGGCAAGCCCGCAACTTATCTGGCTGCGGTCGCCGTTTCGATTCTTGCCTTACTCATGATTCCGCTCGAACTCGTGCCGTTCGCGGTCGCGGCGCCGGGCGCGGCCATCGTCCTCTTCGGCCTGGCCCTTGTGGCGCGTGATGGCGCCCTGATGCTGGCAGGGTTTGCCGCCACCGCAGCGGCCGTGACCATCACCATCCTGTTCGTGCCCTGGGACCAGGTCGCAGGCTGGTTCTGACAGACATGCTTACATGGCTGGTGTGGACTCGATCGGCTGCCAGAGCTCGACCTTGCGGCCATCCGGATCCATGACCCAAGCGAACTTGCCGTAGCTCTCGGTCATAGGGTCGCCCTCCAGATCAACGCCTTCGGCCTTGATCTGCTCGATCATGGTGTCGAGGTCATCGACCATCAAATTCATCATGAAGTCACTGTCGGAGGGTTTGAAATAGTCGCTTTCCGCATTGAACGGCGCCCAGATGGTCCGGGCTCCCTTGGGGAACTGCGCTGCAGCGTCGGCCTGCGAGAAGCTCGCGCCGCCATACGCGTCAATCTCGACGCCCAGAACGCGCGTATACCATGCCCGCGTCGCATCGACGTCCTTGCACAGGAAGAACAGTCCGCCGAGCCCGATCACTTTTGCCATTTCATTATCCCCCTACCCGGTTACCGGGGCCTAGATCGCGCCTACGGCCTCCGCCAGCATGTCGCGGACCTGCCCCGCCACGCCGTGCAGCTCGCTGTTCTCAATCGCCTGCATGGAGGCGACAGGATCAATGGCGCTGATTTCGATGCCGCCCTCCACTTCGCGCAGGATGACATTGCAGGGCAGCATCGCTCCGACCCGCGGCTCCATGCCAATCGCCTTGTAGGCCATGTCCGGGTTACACGCACCGAGGATGAGATAGCCAGGCATGTTGGCGTCGAGCTTCTTCTTCATCGTCGCCTTCACATCAATTTCGGTGAGCACGCCAAAACCCTTGTCTGAGAGCGCCGCGCGCGTGCGCTGGTCAGCCTCTTCCAGCGAGACGCCATCAAGGGTGCGAGTGATCGTATAGGCCATATCGAAAATCTCCGAGAGTGTGCCTAGGCAAAGGCTAGTTGAATTGGAAAGAAACGCAATGCGAGCGAGCCCGATTGAGTTCCTTTTCATCCCTGCAATTCGCAAGGGATGATTGTAGACTCCCCCTATGACCGATTCTGTTTCCTTGCCCGGCGCGGGCTGCGGCGCCGCGATCCATGACGAAAACGGCCGCCTGTTGCTGATCCAGCGCCTGAAGGAGCCGGAAGCCGGCGCATGGGGCCTGCCGGGCGGCAAGATCGATTTCGGTGAACGCGCCGAGGACACCGCTCGCCGGGAAATCGAGGAAGAACTTGGGGTCAAGATCGAGCTGACGGGGCTCGCCTGTATCGCCGAGACCATCGACAAGGGCGACGGCAAGCATTGGGTCGCCCCGGTCTATTCTGCGCGGATCGTGTCCGGCGAGCCCCGCGTGATGGAACCGCAAAAGCATGGCGGCTGGGGCTGGTATGCGCTGGACAATCTGCCGGACGCGCTGACCACGCCGGTTCGCGATTATCTGGCCGCACTGGACCGGACGTCCAACCCGGACTGAAACTGCAAATATGCAGTGCGTGTTGCGGCTTGGCTCTAGCGGGCCGGAGCCAAGTGGTGATTATAGCGGTGTGATTCGACGCATCCGAACATTGCTGATCTGGCTGGTCATGGCGGACCTGGTCGCCACGCTTCTCTTCTGGGGCGCCACCCGGCTTTCGGA
This sequence comes from Hyphomonas sp., assembly GCF_036964145.1. GTDB lineage: Bacteria > Pseudomonadota > Alphaproteobacteria > Caulobacterales > Hyphomonadaceae > Hyphomonas. The sequence goes on along the minus strand of NZ_JBALUC010000004.1, from coordinate 388,713 downwards.
CCAGACAGGCAAGCTGTCCGGCGGACGCGGGATCATCTTCTATACCGACAATGCCGCGGATGCCTCGGCGCGCATCGACAAGGGTCTCGCCCTGCTGAAGGCCGGCAAGCTCGACCAGTTGAAAATGGTCGGCGGCCATCGCCCGCAGGAAGGTCGGCTCGGCAGCCAGGAGATGGCCCTGTTGGCGGCGCGCCGATCCGGAGAGGCCGCCCGGATCAGTGCAGACGTTGAAAGCCGGGACACGATCTCCGGGCTGGAGACTCTCGCCAATACGACCAGCGCCGCCGACAGCGGCAAGATCGTCTTCATTTCGAACTGCATGCACGTCCTGCGCGCCAAGGCGATCTATGCCAGCCATCCGGGCGACCAGCCCAAGGCGTTCGCCGCCTGCCCTCGCGGCGGATACAACCCGCTGGATATCTGGCGCCGCGCGCATTACGAGGCCGGCGCCTGGGCACTGTTCCTGATGCCTGAAAGCTGGCGGGACGCGATCATCGACCGCCTGCGCGGGGACGAAGAGGGCGCCTAGCCCAGAGGGCCGCAGCGGCGTTCGTATTCCACAATGGCGTCCGGCATCCATTCCCGGAAATTTTCGGCCCGTGTTTCAGAGGCCGGGTGGGTCGACATCCATTCCGGCGGGCGCTGGCCGCTGCCAATCTGTCCCATCCGCTCCCACAGATCCGGCGCTTCGCGCGGGTCGTAACAGGCGCGCACGAGCAGATCGAGGCCGATCTTGTCGGCTTCGGTCTCATGCTTGCGGGAATAGGCCAGCATGCCGCCCTGCGCCGCGATGCCGAAGGCCTGCAGGATGGCGCGCTGTTGCGAGGCGTCCATGTCGCCAAGGCCAACGCCAACGGCGATCTGCCCAAACTGGACAACACGCTGCTGACTGACCCGCTCAGCGCCATGATGGGCCAGGGCATGGCCAATCTCATGCCCCATGACCACGGCCAGCTTGTCGAGATCGCTGATATCGTCGGTGCCGACCTGGCCGTCATGATTGCCGGTGATGTCGAGGATGCCGGTATAGATGGCGACATAGCCCCCCGGCAGGCAGAAGGCGTTGGGCGTCGACGAGTCCACGACATAATAGGTCCAGTCAAACTGGTCGGCGACCGGCGTGAAGGAGGCGCCGTCTCGCAGGAGGTCCTGCTCCAACTCGATGGCGGCGCGCTGCAGCCTGACACCGATCTCGCGGACGGCTTGCGTGTACTCCGCTTCGGCGCCGTCACAAGTGTTGCCATCTGCGCACAGGACGTCATTTCCCTGCTGCTGCTCCTGCTTCAGGATCTGGACATAGGATTGCTGGCCCAACTCGACCTCTTTCTCGATGGAGACGGTGTTCAGCTGCTTGCGGCCCGAGAATGGCACTTCGGTCTGGTTCGCCTGCCAGTAGAGGAAGATGAGGAACAGGCCGACCAGGATCAGGCTGAACCGGCTGCGCAACAGGCCGCCCAGCCCGCTTCTGCGGGTCTTGTGGCCATAGGCATGACGCGGCAGGCGCATGAGCAATCTCCGTCAAATCTGCTTGGTAAACCGTTTAAACCAAGACCCGTCGCAAGGGAAAGCACGCTTGCACCTTCACGAAGGCCTCTCCGGACGCTATTTCTGAAGCATGACAGACCAAGCCCCCCAGCCGAAGCTCGAAATCCGCATCATCCCTGTGACGCCGCTGCAGCAGAACACATCGATGATCTGGTCCACCGACACGATGGAAGGGGTGTTCATCGATCCGGGCGGCGAGGTCGACAAATTGATGGGCGCGGCCGAACAGTTCGGCGTGAAGATCGTCGGCGTCTGGCTGACGCATGGCCATCTCGATCATGCCGGCGCGGCGACCGAAGTGTCCGAGCGCACGGGTTGCCCGATCATCGGTCCGCATGAAGATGACCAATGGCTGCTGGACGAGCTGGAAGCGCAGGGCGCCAAATATGGCATTACAGACGGCCGCAATGTGAAGCCGGACCGCTACCTGCAGGATGGCGACGAACTGGAACTGGCGGGCAATAAATTCGGCGTTGCCCACTGCCCCGGTCACACGCCGGGCCATGTCGTGATCTATCACAAGGATGGCGCATTGGCCTTTGTCGGCGATGTCCTGTTCCGCGGCTCCATCGGCCGGACCGATTTTCCGCGCGGCAATCACCAGCAGCTGATCGACTCGATCACCGGCAAGCTCTGGCCGCTGGGTAATGAGATGCGCTTCGTGCCGGGACACGGCCCCCTGTCCACCTTCGGTCAGGAACGGCAGGACAATCCCTTCGTCGCGGACTCGATCACCGGATACCAAGGCGCCGCAACACAGGATGCGGACGCGACAGACCAGAAGCTTGCCAAGCGCTGGAGCTGACGGAATTTCGTATTACGATCCGGCAAGTCTCTGAAATTGCTTGGAACCAAGCCGAAAAGAAGACGTTTCTGCCCCGTACACAACGGAAAGGAATGTCCCATGACCGCTTATCTGAAACTTGCCGCCATTGGCGCCAGCGCCCTTGCTCTGGCCGCCTGTACGCAAACGGGTACGACGGAACGCAATGCCGCAGTTGGCGCCGCAGCAGGGGCCGTCGCAGGCGCCGCAATCGGTAACAATGTTGGCGATGGCGATGCTGGCCGAGGCGCTGCCATTGGCGCGGTTCTGGGCGGGTCTGCCGGCGCCGCCAAAGGCTGTACGGAATCCGAGGATTGCGACATGCCCGGCGTGAAAGACCAGGCGGATGAAAAAGATGCGGATGGCGATGGCCGCGCCGACATCTATGACCGCTACCCGTATGACAGCTCGCGCTGGTAAGCAGCCGAGGTAGTAGAGTGATGGTGAGCCCCGCTTCTTTGGAAGCGGGGCTTTTCTTTTGCGGCACATTTTCGCCATCGTATGACCCCTGTCTCTCCCCGGCCGAACCGGAACACGCAAAACGCTGGCACGTTTATTCAGCAAGATTGTGAGACAGGAGACACTTCATGGGACGAGTTACGCCCCTCAAAAATTTTATTTCCGGCTCGAAGCATATCGAAGCGGATGATCGCGCCGTGCGCGAACGCATCCGGGACTGGTATCGCTGTTGGCCGCACGGCCAGCTGGCAGCGGCCGATGAGCCTCTCACGGGCCCTGGCTGTATTCGTTTACTCAGCGATTTTGGCCGGGACGTTTCAGTGAATCGTACTTTGAACGATTACCGCCAGCTCTGGCGGCCGATTCTGGAGGATACTTTCAAGCGCTGGCACATCAGCATCGTCTCGGCGATCAATCTGCGCTGTACGCGCGACATGGCAGCGGCCCATTTCTTTACCCAGCTGAGCGGCGTCACGCATCATGACGGCGTGATGAATCAGGTCCAGGCTGTGTCGCAGGTCTGGGAGAAGATCACTGGCCGCTGGCACCTCGTCCAGGAGCATTCCACCGTGCATGACGCCCCGGTCTAGGCCGGGCGGCAGGCGGGCTGGTGAAAATCAATTACAGCTATTGACGGAAACCCATCCCTTTGGCCTTGCCCCCGCCCCCGACTCCCAGCTATGGAGCAGCCGTTTGGCCCGGTAGGAGAAAAGCAACATGCCGAAGCGCACGGATATCCGCTCTATCCTGGTTATTGGTGCCGGTCCGATCATCATTGGGCAGGCTTGTGAGTTCGACTATTCCGGCGTGCAGGCGATCAAGGCGCTGAAGAGCGAAGGCTACCGGGTGATCCTGGTAAATTCGAATCCGGCGACGATCATGACCGACCCGGAACTCGCTGACGCCACTTATATCGAGCCCATTCTGCCGGAAGTGGTCGAGAAGATCATCGAGGCCGAAAAGCCGGACGCCCTGTTGCCGACCATGGGCGGCCAGACCGCGCTCAACTGTGCGCTGGACCTGCATTATGCCGGCATCCTCGAAAAGCATGGCGTTGAGCTGATCGGCGCGAAGGCCGAAGCCATCGAGATGGCCGAAGACCGCAAGCTGTTCCGCGAAGCGATGGACCGGCTGAGTCTCGAAAATCCCCGCGCTGCCATCATAGCGTCTCCGAAGAAGGAAGACGGCAAGTATGACCGGATCGAAGGCCTGAAGCGCGCCATGGCCGCGCTGGACGAAGTCGGCCTGCCCGCCATCATTCGCCCGGCCTTCACGCTCGGCGGCACAGGCGGCGGTGTGGCGTACAATGTCGAGGAATATGAAGAGATTTGCCGGTCGGGCCTTGCCGCCTCACCGATGGCCCAGATCCTTGTCGATGAAAGCCTGCTCGGCTGGAAGGAATACGAGATGGAGGTCGTCCGCGACAAGGCGGACAATTGCATCATCATCTGCTCCATCGAGAACATTGACCCGATGGGGGTCCATACCGGAGATTCCATCACGGTCGCGCCCGCGCTGACGCTGACCGACAAGGAATACCAGATCATGCGGAACGCCTCGATCGCGGTACTCCGCGAAATCGGCGTCGAGACCGGCGGGTCGAATGTCCAGTTTGCCGTGAACCCGGCCGATGGACGCCTGGTCGTGATCGAGATGAACCCGCGCGTGTCGCGCTCCTCCGCACTGGCCTCCAAGGCGACAGGCTTCCCGATTGCGAAGATCGCGGCAAAGCTGGCGGTTGGCTACACGCTGGACGAGCTCGACAATGATATTACCGGCGTCACGCCAGCCTCGTTCGAGCCGACGATTGACTATGTGGTCACCAAGATCCCCCGCTTTGCCTTTGAGAAGTACAAGGGCGCCGATCCGGTGCTGACCACCGCAATGAAATCCGTCGGCGAGGCGATGGCGATTGGCCGCTCCTTCCAGGAAAGCCTGCAAAAGGCGCTCTGCTCACTGGAGACGGGCCTGTCCGGCCTGGACGATATCGCATTCGAGACCGAAGCCGATCTGCGCAATGCACTGGGCGTGCCGACACAGGACCGATTGCGCGTTGTGGCACAAGCCCTGCGCCAGGGCCTGTCCGTGGACGAAGTTCACCAGATCACGTCCATCGACAAGTGGTTCCTTCGCCAGATCGCGGAGCTGATGGAGGTCGAGGCTGAGATTCTGAAGGACGGCCTGCCACAGGATCATGAGGGCATGCTGCGCCTGAAGATGCTCGGCTTTTCCGATAAGCGTCTCGGCAAGCTGGTCGGCAAGAACGAGGCCGCGATCCGCGCCCTGCGTCACGGACTGGGCGTGCGCCCCGTCTACAAGCGCATTGATACGTGTGCGGCGGAGTTCGCCGCCAAGACGCCCTATCTCTATTCCACCTATGAGCAGCCGGTGTTCGGCGCCGACGAGGCAGAGTGCGAAGCCCTGCCCTCGACGCGTAACAAGGCCATCATCTTGGGTGGCGGCCCCAACCGGATCGGACAGGGCATCGAGTTTGACTATTGCTGCTGCCATGCCGCCTTTGCGATGGAAGACATCGGCATTGAATCCATCATGGTCAATTGCAACCCGGAAACAGTGTCTACGGACTATGACACGTCGGACCGTCTCTATTTCGAGCCCCTGACCGACGAGCATGTCCTGGAGATCATTCACAAGGAACAGTCGGCCGGCAGGCTGAACGGGGTGATCGTCCAGTTCGGTGGTCAGACGCCACTGAAGCTGGCCAACACGCTGGACCATGAGAACGTACCAATCCTCGGCACCAGCCCGGCCTCGATCGACCTTGCCGAAGACCGCGAGCAATTCGCGGCCCTGCTCGACGAGCTCGGCATCCAGCAGGCCCCGTCCCGCACGGCCCGCTCGGTCGAAGAAGCCGAAGTGAAAGCCAATGAGATCGGCTATCCGGTCATGCTGCGCCCCTCCTTCGTGCTGGGTGGCCGGGCCATGGAAATTGCCCGCAATGATGAAGACCTGCGCAAGTTCGCGGCCGAAGCCCTGAACGTGGCCAAGGATTCCGGCGACGCGTCACTCTTCATCGACCGCTATCTGTCGGATGCGATCGAGGTGGACGTGGACGCCCTCTGCGACGGCGAGAATGTGCATGTCGCGGGCATCATGGAACATATCGAAGAGGCTGGCGTGCATTCGGGCGACTCCGCCTGTGCGTTGCCGCCCTACACGCTGTCGCCCGCCCTTCAGGGCCGTCTCGCCGAGCAGACGATTGCGCTCGCGCGGGCGCTGAAAGTTCGCGGCCTGATCAACATCCAGTTCGCGGTCAAGGATGACGAGATCTATGTGCTGGAGGCCAATCCGCGCGCCAGCCGGACCGTGCCCTTCGTTGCCAAGGCTGTCGGCGCTCCGATTGCCGCTATCGCCGCCAAGGTCATGGCCGGTGCCAGCCTGACCGATTTCGACCTGACCCACGCCAATCCGCGCCGCGTCGCGGTGAAGGAAGCCGTCTTCCCATTTGCCCGCTTCCCAGGCGTCGATCCGCAGCTCGGCCCCGAAATGCGCTCGACCGGCGAAGTCATGGGCTGGGATGATGATTTCGGCATGGCCTTTCTGAAAAGCCAGATGGGTGTCGGAGTCCAGCTTCCGGACTCAGGAACGGTGTTTGTCTCGCTGAGAGACGGCGACAAGAAGGCCATTGTGCCGGCCATCCGGAAACTCATCGATTTCGGGTTCTCTGTCCTGGCGACCAGCGGAACCGCCGCCTTCCTCGAAGGCGAAGGCCTGAAAGTGACGCGCATAAACAAGGTTCTGGAAGGCCAGCCGCACATCGTTGACGCCATGATCAATGGCAATGTGCAATTGGTGTTCAATACCACCGAAGGCGCAGCCTCGCTGGCAGATTCCGCCTCGATTCGCCGGACCGCCGTGAACCGGAAGATTCCGTATTTCACAACTCTTGCCTCCTCGATGGCGTCGGTTCAGGCCATCGAAAGCATGAAAGACCGGGAAATCTCGGTGCGCGCCTTGCAATCGGCCTGATCAGCCCCACTTGACGCAATTACCAATTAAGACAACGATTTTGCCGCCAACAATAGAGGTGACACAGATGGACCGCATTCCCATGACCGCAGAAGGCCATGCTGCGCTTCAGTCAGAACTAAAGACGCTGAAATCCGTTGAGCGCCCGAACATTATCGCGGCGATCGCGGAAGCTCGTGCGCATGGTGATCTGTCCGAAAACGCTGAATACCACGCCGCCAAGGAGAAGCAGAGCTTCATCGAAGGCCGCATCGCCGAGATCGACGACAAGCTGGCACGAGCGGACGTCATTGACGTCTCCAAGCTGGGCGGCAGCAAGGTGCGCTTTGGCGCGACCGTCACCCTGATTGATGTCGATACGGAAGAAGAAAGCACGTACAAGATCGTTGGCGAAGACGAAGCCAATGTGAAGGACGGCAAGATTTCCGTTACCTCCCCAATTGCCCGCGCAATGATCGGCAAAGAAGAAGGCGACGAAGCCGAGGTGGCGGCCCCGTCCGGGGCACGCGCCTACGAGGTTGCCAAGGTCGAGTACCTGTAAATGGCTGAGACGGGGTCGCTCGGACCATCCGTCTGGGCGGTCTCCGACGGCCGCGCAGGCAATGCTTCTCAGGTCCGCGCGGTGCTGCAGGCACTGGGCGATACGCGGCGATGGATCCAGATCGCTCATATTAATGGCGAAGCGCACCGCTCAGACCCTCTGATGCTGACGCCGCGCATACCCTGGACCTGGCTGCCGGCCGATAAATGGCCTGCCCCCCTGGCCTCACTGCCCAAAGGCCAGCGCGCCCAGTTGGAAGCACCCTGGCCGACTGTCTGGGTCGCTGCAGGCCGCCGCTCGGCCGCGCTGACCCGCAAGGTGCGGGAATTGTCCGGGGGCAAGACCCTGACGGTCCAGATTCTCGATCCGCGCATACCCGCAGACAATTTCGATCTTCTCGTCACGCCCACACATGATGAGGTCAATGGACCGAACGTCATCCAGACCATCGGCTCACCGTCTTATTTTGCACCTGACCTGATCGAAGAGGCCGGACAGTCCTTCGCAGACCTTGCCGACGAGCGCAGCAAGAGCGCCATTGTCATTCTCGGCGGGAACTCCCGTGCACATACATTCACCGATGCGGCTGCCGAGCGCCTTGAATCCCAGCTGCGCATACTGGCCGGACAGGGCTGGCGCCTGCGTATCACCACGTCCCGCCGCACGCCGGTGCCGGTTATTGCCCGCTTCCGTTCGATGGCGGATGAAATCGGGGCGCGGTTCTGGGCAGGCCCGGAAGATGGCGAAAATCCCTATCTTGCCTGGCTGGTTTTCTCCGACTGCGCCATCGTGACGGAAGACAGCGCAAACATGCTGTCGGACGCCGCTTGGCATGATTTGCCGATTCATATCGCACGCCTCGAAGGGCGCTCCAAGAAGTTTGACAGCCTGCACCAGAGCCTGATCGATCACGGCGCTGCGCGCTGGTTCGGGGGCACACTCGAAACCTGGAGCTATCCGGCCCTGCGGGAAGCGGACCGGGTCGCCGATGCGATTGTCGAGAAGTTGCTGGCCCGCCATCCACAGCCTGACATGGGCGGCGATGACACCAAGGTCGCCCCGCCGGACTGGATGGAATGAGCCTGATACGGCTCCCCGCATGACCAGCGCCTGATGAAGCTGTTCGCGCTCACCCTTCTGACCATGCTCGCCTTTGCGGCCAATTCGATACTGAACCGTCTGGCGCTGGCAGGTGGCCTCATCGACCCGGCAAGCTTCGCCATCATTCGCCTGTTCAGCGGCGCACTCATCCTCGGCCTGATCGTTCTTTTGAAATCGGCGGCCCGCCCTGCCCTGCTGTCGCCAAGGCGATGGACCAGCGTAGCGGCCCTGCTCGCCTATATGCTCGGCTTTTCCTTTGCCTATCTTTCCCTGGATACGGGCACCGGGGCACTAATCCTGTTCGGCGGGGTACAGATCACCATGTTCGTTGGCGCCCTGGTGGCGAAAGAACATGTTCCCACCCTGAAATGGGTCGGCGCACTGGTCGCGGCAGGGGGGCTCGCCTGGTTCCTGTGGCCCGCGCAGGATGCGCGGATCGACCCGGCCGGCGCTGCGCTGATGGGCGTCGCTGCGCTCGGCTGGGGCATCTATTCGCTGATGGGACGCGGCGCAAGGAATGCCACTGCCGAGACGGCGGCAAATTTCGCGATAGCCGCGCCATTCAGCCTGCTCGCCCTGTTTGCCGCTACGCCACAGGTAGCGCCTCTGGGCATCCTGCTCGCCTGTCTGTCAGGCATGGTCATGTCGGGGCTAGGCTATGCGCTCTGGTATGCCATCCTGCCCCGCCTTGCCTCATCCACCGCAGCTGTGGCCCAACTCAGTGTCCCCGTCCTTGCCGCACTGGGCGGGATTGCATTGCTCGACGAGGCGCTGACACTACGCTTTGTCATTGCGGCGCTGGTTGTGCTGGGAGGCATAGGCCTGGCGGTTGCGACCGCGCGCAGGCTGCGCTAGGCAGCTACGGCTCCTATAGCACGCCGATACATGTGAGCGCCATCATCAGCCTCGTTGCGTACCGTCCGGCCCCTGCCGGAATGGGTGCGAGACTCCCGAAATAATTCGGCCATTTCCAAATCAGCTTTTCGCTCTATCTTCATCTGAAAGAGAGCGGAAAAAATCCTGCTCCAAGGGGAGATGAAATGACCGAGGAGAGTCTTGCACCTCTGCATGCGTATGCGAAAGCCTGTCGGGAATCGACGAGTTTCAAGGACCTCAGAACCGCCGCCTTCGAATTCTATGACCACACTCCCGTAAAGATGATGAGTTACATCCATTATCCTCCGGTAGGCGTTGAGGAATTCAACACCAACCTGAATGTTTCTTCGGTCGGTTTCCCGAAGGCATGGGTGCAAATCTATTATCAGCATCGGCTATATGAATGCGATCCTATGGCCCGGCTGGCCTCCACGCGCATATACCCGTTCTTCTGGCGCGAAGCGCGCCAGATGCCAGACCTGACGGACCGGGAACTCGAATTCCTGGACCGGGCCCGGGAATTCAAGCTCGACGTCGGCATTACAGTGCCCGTGTTCGGCCCGAATGGCCGGAATGGATATTGCGGCTTCGGTTTTGGCAGAGATGAACACTCCCCTGACGCATCCATGATCTCTACACTGCATATGGCGTGTCAAATGGGACACCTTGCCTACATAGATGTGCTTCTCAGTCGGCTTCCCGTTGAACCTGCCCTGTCCAAGCGAGAGAGGGAGATCCTGAGACTTGTCGCCAAAGGACAAACCAATGGAGAAATCGCAAAAACACTCGACCTGTCCGCCAACACTGTGCACACATATGTGAAGCGAAGCTTCGAGAAGCTGGATGTTTCAGATCGGGTCTCGGCCGCCTTGCGAGGGATGGCGCTCGGTCTGTTGAGCTAGGCTGCCACCACGCGCTCATCGGCCGGGATCGGCTTCAGGATGAAGCCGCCGCCGAGGATGCGCGTGCTGCCTTCGGCGTCGTAGAGCACGGCAGCCTGACCGCGTGCGACGCCCTCTTCCGGGTCATCAAACCAGATCACGGGCACGCCCTCGCTCCAGCCCAAACGGGCTGGCACGGGCGGCCGTGTGGACCGCACACGGACAAGCACGGGCGAGCCCGCATCGGCGGCGGCCTCAAGAGAGCCTTCGCCCAGCCAGTTCAGCTCTTCCAGAAGCAAGCCGGACGTCATCAACGCTTCGCGCGGGCCAACAATGACCCGGCGGTTCGGCGCGTCTATTTTCACCACGTACAGTGGATCGCCCGTCGCGACACCCAAGCCGCGGCGCTGGCCGATCGTGTAGTGGATCACGCCATTATGCTCGCCCAGCACGCGGCCATCGAGATGCACGATCTCGCCGCCGCGCCCGGCGCCCGGACGCAATTTCTCGACCACCGTCGCATAAGAGCCTTCCGGCACGAAACAGATATCCTGGCTGTCCGGCTTTGAGGCGACCGGCAGATTGAACTGGTCGGCCAGTTCGCGCACCTGCGTCTTCGGCAAGTCGCCCAGCGGGAAGCGCAGATAGTCGAGCTGCTCTGCCGTCGTGGCGAACAGGAAATAGGACTGGTCGCGGCTGGCATCGGCCGCGCGGTGAAGCTCCGGCCCGGTGTCGCCGCCTGTCCGGCGGATATAGTGGCCCGTCGCAAGGCAATCTGCGCCAAGATCGCGGGCCGTCTTCAGGAGATCCGAGAATTTGACCGTCTGGTTGCAGCGGATGCACGGGATGGGCGTCGACCCCGCCAGATAGGTATCCGCGAAGTCTTCCATCACCTGCTCGCGGAATTTGGACTCGTAATCGAGCACATAGTGCGGAATGCCGATCTGGTCGGACACATTCCGGGCATCATGGATGTCCTGTCCGGCGCAGCACGCCCCCTTCTTCTCGATGGCCGCGCCATGATCGTAGAGCTGCAGCGTGATCCCGATCACGTCATAGCCCTGCGCCTTCAGCATGGCGGCCACGACAGAGCTGTCGACTCCGCCCGACATGGCAGCGACGACGCGCGTTTCCGCGGGCGGTTTGGCAAATCCAAGAGAGTTCACGCGGCCATCCCAGGCGGGCGGCAATTCATAAGTCATGTCTCACTCCAACCGGGTTAAAGGCCCGGAGCAGTTTCAGGAATGGGGGCATATAGCGCGGGACGCGCCAAATTGCGAGGGGGTCAGGCTGCAGATGCTTCGGCGTTGGCCGTTCCGGCCGCGACCCAGCCGCCCCGAAAATGGCGGGCCGGCTCCAGCTTGTCAGTCAGGCCGATGACGCTTTCGCCGCCGCCGAGCAGGATCATACCGCCCGGCATCATCTGTTTCGCGACACTGTCGATCACCTTAGTCCGGGCCGACCGGGCCATGCCGGACAACACATTGCGGCACAGGATGACATCGAAATTGCCCAGCCCGTCCGCGCGTTCCAGCAGATTGTGCTGGCGGAAACTGATACGGGAGCGCAGCGCTTCCGACGCCTCCCACTGCCCGGTTTCCAGCCGGGTGAAATGCTTCACCAGACGGTGAATCGAAAGCCCCTTCTGGACCTCATAATGGCCGAAACGCGCCACACGGGCCTTCTCGGTCGCAACCTTGCAGATATCGGTCGAGAGAATGTCGATCTGGGCGCCGCGCAGGCTGGCCGGAAGTTCGTCTTCCAGAAGGATGGCCAGCGAATAGGCTTCCTGGCCTGTGGCCCCGCCAGCGCACCAGACCTTGAGGCGGCCGGTGTTGGAGGCTTTCAGGCGTTTGGGAAGGATCTCTTCCACCACGCGCTTCAGCGCGTCGCGGTCCCGGAAGAACCATGTGTCCTTGGAGACCAGCGCTGCGGCCACTTCAGCGGCGAAAACTGGATTGGCGCGGGATTTCAGGCAGTGAACGAGGTCCGCCATCGTGCCAAACCCCTCGCGGCGTGCAATCGCGGCGAGCCGGGCTTCGATCAGATAGGATTTGGATTTCGGAATCGCCTGTCCGGAGCCTTTCAGCGCCAGCTCAGCCAACTCGTTGAAGACCTCTTCCTGCATCTAACACTCCGAATCGGACATTCTGCCCATAAACCTTACCCATAGGTCGCGGTTTATTAAGAAATGCTTCAGACCAGACCGACTTCCGCAAATTTGCTTTCCAGAATATCAGCGTCGAATGGCTTCATGATGAACTCGTCGGCACCCGAACTCAACGCCTCATTGATGTGTTCCGCGTCGTTTTCGATAGAACAGAACACCACCAGCGGATGCTTGCCCTCTTCCTCACGGCGCAGGGCGCGCAGGAAATCGAGCCCGTTCATCACCGGCATGTTCCAATCGAGCAGGATGGCATCCGGCATCTTCTGTCGGCACTGGCGCATGGCCTCAGCGCCGTCACCGGCTTCCAGGACATCGAATTTCAGGTCGCGCACGATACGCGCCGCCACTTTTCGGACAACACGGGAATCGTCGACGATCAGACAGGTTTTCATAGGATATCCTGTGCGCAGCAACTTGGCGTCGAATCTGGCCGACCCCGGTTAAGAAAGTCCTGCCAAAGTGTAAATTTCAGCCGGGCCGTCAGCCCTCAGCGCGGATGCCCGCCGCCATGATGATGACGGTCTCATCGCTTTCGCTGGCAGTCAGTTCGCCGCCCAGACCGTCACAGATGATCTTGGAGAACAGGGGCTGGATCGTCTCCGGCCGCCAGCCATCTTCCGGCTCGATTTCCTTGATACCATTGGCAATGTCGGGGCGCAGACGGGCCCGCTTGCCCTTGCAGGTCAATGTGATGGTCAGGCCCACTTGCTCATTGCGAATGCGGACATGGATGACCCCGCCCCGCGGCAGGCAGTCGATCCCCATCATGACGAGGTTCATCATCATGCGCACATGCGAGAAGCTCAGATGGTCGGTCTGGATGTCGAATTCGATGCTGGGCCGGTGGCTCGCCACGAAATTCTGGGTGATCTTGCGCGCTTCATGAATGTCGGCAGCGCCAGAATTCAGCCCGATCGAGCCGAAGGCATAGCGCAGGAATTGGATCCGCGCGCCAGCCTTCTCCGCGCCATCATGCAACAGGTCCTGTGCCTGAGCCTTCATTTCCATGTCACCGGGATCGTTCAGCAGATCCAGCGCATTGGTGACCGAGGAAACGGGCGAAACAAGGTCATGGCAGATGCGCGATGCGATGTACGCGGACAGGCGTGCAGGATCGATCATGGATGGGAGCGCCCCGTTCTAGAGTTCAGATTTTGCGCAGGATTGTGTGAGCCGCCCGGTGTGTCAATCAAGGCTGTATGAACTATTGGCGATATTCGACTTTCTGCTCAGTTGTGTCTTCCGGTCGCTCCATATCATCATAACCATGCCGCGCGCTATGGAAGGTCAGCAGGAACAGGCCAATGGAGAGGCCGAGCGTCATCACACCGCCCAGAATATAGGCGAGCCAGCCATGACCGGAGAGGCCATCGGCATTGCTTTCCCACAGCAGCGATATGCCCCAGAGCATCAAGCCCAGAAGCACGAAGCTGGCGACTATCCATAAGATCAGCTTGCGCGACATGAAGATTCACCTACGCCGGACGGCGCCGGAAACAAGCTATTTCTGTTTCCAGGTGCCGCTGGCGTCCATGTACCATTGGCCACGGCTCAGCTTGGCGATCTGTTTTTCGCCCGTGATGCGGGCCACTTCCGCCACCGTGGTGCCGGTTTCAGCAGCAACTTGGGCGTATTTGGCAGCGCGTCGGTTGTTGATCTCCTGAACCTTGCGGATCAGGGCCGGGTCGCCGGACCCGATGACGCCGAGGCGTCCATCAATGCGCTCACCGACCTCACCCGCCTCGATGGCGGCGTCGATTACAGGATCACCCGCCGAAGCGGCTGGGGCCAATGTGGCCAGCCCGAATGCCAGGGCCAGGGCAGCGAAAAAAGTGCGAAGGGATTTCATCATATCGTCTCCTGATTTCGCGAGTTTAGAACAGGTCCGGATTGTCCGCGATCAGGTCTTCGACTTCCTTGTCGAGGATCACGCGGACTTCCTGGGTAATATTTACGTTCAAATCGATCTTGATCGGCTTGTCGGAGGGTTCAATGCGGACTGTCGGCGTACAGGCAACCAATGCTGCCACGCCCGCACCAGCCAGCAGGGCTTTGGAAAAATTCATCAGGATTCGCTCCTCAGGGTTCAGCGGCGACCATGACATAAGCAACCTTAACGTCAATGAAGTTGGTCGTTGCGCGCTATTCAGATTCGTCGAGCCGTTTCGCCGTGACCTGTTTCACAACCTCGTCCGTCAGGCTCTTCTGACTGGTATAATACTGGGCATTGCGCAAGAGTTCCCCGAGCGCTGAATTGACGGTGATCGTGAACAGGAAGGGCTGGCCGGTCAGCACCTGATTTCCATCCCCATACGCAATCCCCTTCCGGCTCTTGCCTTCAAGGATCAGGGAGATCGTCATCCGGTCTCGCACATTGCCGTCGAGCCCGAGTTCGAGAACGGTGAAATCGAAATCCTTCAGCGCCTCAAACGCCATTTTGGCATTCGGATCGGCCGCCCCGGCGGAATCCCCGGCCGAGCCCTGATAGGAGATGTAGCCGCCTGTGGCGTCGGCTTTCAGACGGGCGTCACGGACAAGGATGTTCGTACCGTCAATGTCGATGGGGAACCGACCGGACACGGTGCCCGTGGCCCGCGTATCCGGCAGTTTCAGCACTTCTACCAGTTTCGCCAATTCGATGGCATCCGCCGTGACTTCAATGTTCTGCTGCTCCCCGCCCAGCGTCCATACAAAGGAGGGCAGCGCGAGCGTGCCGCCCGCAAATGGGAAGGAGGCCGACTCGACCTTGAATTGCGTCCCTTCGACCAATTGGAAGATGATCTCGCCATTTTCCAGCGGAACACCGGGATTCAGCCGCTCAACCAAAATGGTCTGGCCGGGCTCTGTGGTCAGCGCGAGAAGCTCGCTGAATGTCACGGTGCCGTTGACGCCCTGCACCCGGCCAAGCCGGGTCGTCTGGAAGCCAAATTCGGACACCGACACCTGACCCGTCCCTTCGATCTTGCCTTCGACAATGTCGAACCGTGCAGACGCCGCCAGTCCGCCGCGCGCATCGGTGAAGACGCCGCGCAGCCTGTCCGACAGCCGCCAGGGCTGCAATCCGCCAGGTTCGAATTGCAGGTCACGGCTCTCAATACCCGCGCTCCCGCTCAGCTTCGTCACATCAAGGCGCAACAACGTGTCCGCCACGCTGATCCCGTTGGATGCCAGCCTCAGGGGCCCCGTCATGTAGAAGTCCGCGCCGTTGAGCGTTGCGTCCAGGTCTGCCGTCAGGGGCTGGTAGAGCGGGTCGTCGCGATAATCCCGGATGATCACGCCATCGGCGCTCATGCCGCCCTTCACGCCGCTGTCTCCGGTCGTGCCATCGAAGCGGAAGTCGCTGGAGGTGACGTTGGCGGGAATGAGCGAGCCGTTGAATGTGGTTGCGCCCAGTCGGGCCGAAAGCGCCGGGGCAGCGTTGATTCGCGTGGCAACGCCCAATCTGAGGGCGTCCCCTTCAATGGTGAGGGTTTCCTCGCCAATGTTCAGGGCCAGCGCGACCGTGTCCGAGACGGCTGATACGCTTGCGGTCTTGCCGCCCGTCCAGTCGATCGCGGCATTGGTGAACTTCACCGTGCCGGAATTGGACGAAAAGGCGACCGGAAGCGACAAGTCTCCCAGCCTGGTCGCGCCCGCAAACCCGGCCCCCGGCGCGACGAAATCCTTGCCTTCAGGACAGATCGGCGTCTGGAACGCGCCAAGACTGACAGACCCAAAGCGCAGTCCCTGGCTGTTCAGCGTCAGGCAGGCCCGGTTCGGTGTGGACACCCGCCAACCGGCCTTGCTCGACGCGACAAGCAATTCTCCCGCAACACTGGTAGAGTTGAGATCGAAGCCGGACAGGTTTCCAGCCACGCCGATGCGGCCGGACGTTTGAAGGGTCATCTCCCCTTCTCCGACACGCTCATAGTCGATCTGCTTGAGATTGGCCGACAGGGTACGTCCGCCCGCTGTCCACGGCGACAGGCTCAGACCCGTTGCGTTGAACCGGGACAGTCCGGCCTCACCCATGCGGACATCAAGGTCTGCGGAGAAGGCCGGGAGGCCGCCACCGCTCATGTCGAGATGCCCCGTCACGGAGCGGTCGTGCCCTGCCCAGGACAGCCAACGGCCTTCCGGCCCCGGCTCAATACCCAGCGCGAGCCCGGATTGAGAGGTCAATTGCACTGGTCCCTCCGCCGAGATCGCCCAGCCCTCCGCGCTGCGCCGGGCCTGAACGGACGCGGCCCCATCGAACGCTGCCAGAATACGACGCAGCGCGTTCGTGAGGCTGGTCTCATGTGCGGCGAACGTATCGGGCAAATTCACGAAGTCGAGCAATTGGCTGGTCGTTCCCGCGTTCAGCGACGTGCCGGAGGTCGACAGGTCAGCTTCGAACCCGATGTCGCCGTCGACGGACCGCAGGAGCGTTCCGCGCATCGAGGCTGCCTGCGCCCGCCCCTGCGGGATTTCAAGATCGTTGGCAGAGGCGAGGATTGGGCCGTTCACGCGTCCCGCTTCACCTTCAAGATCGAATTCCAGTGCGATGTCACGGCCGGCAAATGCACTGCCGGACACTTTGACGGCGTTCGCTTCGGCCGAGGCCTCAACCAGAGCAGTGAGGATCGAGTCGAGGTCCGAGGATGGCAGGCGGGCCAGAATGGCACGGCCGCTCGTGGCTGCCTCCGAGACGGCATAGCCGCCCCAGGCTGCGCTCGTGATGTCGCCATCCCAGACAATTTGTGTGTCGCCCTCTCCGCTGAGCGGCGAGTTCAGCAGGGCGGTCAGCTGAACGTCACGGGCCTGAACGCCCCGGACATCGGCCTCGGCCAGATCGAGAAACGCCTCGCCCTCCAATTGGCCGTCGCTCGCGGTTACGTCGATCCGCCCTTCCGACCAGACCAGCGTACCGTCCGGCCCGGACAGGGACACCGGGTCCAGCGTCATCTGCAATGTGCCAGATTGCGGGAATTCGCCTTCCAGATTGACCGACGCGCCGATCTCGCCAGCGCTCGTGACCAGCACGACCCGACCATCGGTAATCTTCACCGGGGGCAGAGCGCTGCTACCTTCCCCGCCAGAACTGCTACTGCCGAGGCCTTCAAGCCCGTAAAAGCGAATGCCGCGATCATCCAGTGTGCCGCGCAATTTAGGCGCCGTGATCGCCACAGCCCCAAGCGAGGGGACCAAGCCCTTCCAGGTGAGGTTTGCCGTCACGTCTTCCGCCCTGAAGGGCACATGGTCGCCGGATTTGACCCGGACGCCGGAAATCACCGCGCCGCCGGGTCCGAGGCGCTCGATATTCGCCTCGCAGACCAAGGATTGTTCGTGGCACCATTGGGCAAGGGCCTGATGGGCGATGTACTTCCGTCCCAGCCAGCTAAGGGCCACAAACAGGAGGATCAGGGTCAGGATCGCCACCAGCAGCCACCGCCCCCATTTCAGGCGCCGCCTGCCCGTCTTCGAGCCTTCAACCTCTAAATCTTTGTAATGTGGCGTATTCACTGATGGTTCCGGCTTGCTTCTTGCTTTGGTTGGCTACTAGGATTTGTAGGAGAGCAAGAAGGCCAAATTGAGCAAAATTGTCGTTTCTTAACGTATAAACGGTATAAAAGGTCCTTCTGACATTCACAGTCCTGAGAGACAGAGGTGCTGGGTGGCACTGGAGTGAGGGAGAGCGCGCCATGATGCATGACGTGAGTACAATTGAGACTAATACCGCCGAGCCCAGCCGCACGGTGTCGCATGGGGTGAAAAGCCTGGTCGTCTTGGGCCTGCTGGGATCTGTTTCGGCAGTTCTGGGCCTGGTGACGATCGGCCCGTCCAACGATCCGGTCGGAATGGGGGCCGCGCACGCCTCCCCGGCCCCGCCGCCGCTGGCGACGACACTGCTGTCCGCCACGGAATTCGAGCCCGGTCTCGGCACTCCTGATCATTTGAGCGACACGCTGAAGAGCCGCGAGACACTGACCGAACTGGTTACCCGGCTCGGCGCGCAGCCTTCCGATGCCGCCGCCGCGCTGCACACGAT
Source organism: Hyphomonas sp. (assembly GCF_036964145.1). Taxonomy (GTDB): domain Bacteria; phylum Pseudomonadota; class Alphaproteobacteria; order Caulobacterales; family Hyphomonadaceae; genus Hyphomonas. The sequence continues at coordinate 370,317 of NZ_JBALUC010000004.1, read as the reverse complement.
CTATGAAAAGGAATTGCTGGACCCAAGGCGCCTGCGCCCGGGGGTCAAGGCAGATGCCTTCATCACGAATGGCCAGCTGACCGCCCTGAACATCAAGGCAGATGCCGAACGCAACCTCTTCATTACCCGCTCGGCCTCCGGTGGCTGGACGGCCAGCGAGCTGAAAGCCCGCCTCAGCCCGACCTATCACCGTGTGGCGGCGCCGATCGAAACCTCGATCTATGAGGCTGCCCGCAAGCTGGGCGCCGGTGACCAGCAGGTCGTCGATTTTGCCAGCGCCTTTGCCTATGACGTGGATTTCCAGCGGGAGATCCATCCGGGTGACTCCTTCGAGATGGTCTATGAGACCCAGGTTGACGAGCACGGCACGCCCGTGAAGAGCGGTGACCTCGTCTATGCCAAGCTGAACGGACGTGCCCTGACGCGCGGCTTCTACCGTTTCGCGCCGAGCGATGACGGGGTGCCCGATTATTTCGACGAGAATGGCGAGAGCGCCACGAAATTCCTGATGAAGACGCCGATCAACGGCGCGCGCCTGTCGTCATCCTTCGGCAATCGCCGCCATCCGATCTCCGGCTATAACCGCCTGCACAAGGGCACCGATTTCGCCGCCCCGTCCGGGACGCCGATCTATGCGGCCGGCAATGGCACGGTGGAGCGCGCGAGCCGCTATGGCGGCTATGGCAATTATGTCCGCATCAAGCACGCCAACAATTACAAGACCGCCTATGCGCACATGTTGCGCTATGGACCGGGTGTGCGTGCCGGCAAGCGTGTCCGTCAGGGTGACGTGATCGGCTATGTCGGATCCACCGGCGCCTCGACGGGTCCGCATCTGCATTATGAAGTCTACATCAAGGGCAAGCCGGTCAATGCGATGAAGCTTAAACTGCCGACCGGGCGCAAGCTGGCGGAAACGCCGGACATGCTGGCCGAGTTCGAAGCCCGCAAGGCCGAGATCGACGCCATCCGCACGGCCCAAGGCGCGCAATTGATGGCGGCCACCCCGCTGGTCAATCCCCGCTCACCGTAAACGGAGTATCGCGGAGCCAATAAGGCTCCGCGCATTCACTGGTCTATTGTGCCGGATGATGTGCCTGAAGGAAGGCTAGCGTCTGCTTCAGCACATCTGTCCGTGCGTATGTGGACTGCAGGAAGTGATCCTCGCCTTCCATTTCCACAAAGGTGAAATTCGGACGGTTTCCTGCCTCGCTGCGCATCTGGGTGAATTGGCGGAACGGCACGCGGGTATCCTCCCGGCCATGCATGACCAGCGTGTTCGCAGAAATGGTATTCACCTGACGTACTGGCATGATGGCCGCCCGGCTGGCTTCGTCCGAGAAACGGCCGGATCCCAACATGGCTTCATACTCATTGTAGGCATCACTTTTCGGGGTGAAGTCCGCCAGGCGCAGGATCGGGTCGGTGACCCCGTTCACGGAAATCGCGCATTTGACCTGAGCGGCATCCCGCGCCGCCACCATGAGCGCGGAATATCCGCCATAACTGCCTCCGACGATGCAATAGCCCCCCGGATTGGCGAGGCCCTGCGCCACAGCCCATGCGGCGCCGTCTATGACGTCGTCAACCATCTTGCCCCCATATTCGCCATAGCCAGCGAAGTGGTGCGCCGGACTTGATCCGGTCGATCCACGATAGTTCGGTCGCAGCACGGCATAGCCGGCTTCTGCATAGGCACCCGACCACCAGTCGAACGAGGCCGTGTCATGCAAGAAAGGCCCGCCATGCGGCAACACGACCAGCGGGAATGGCCCGTCCGCCTGCGTCTTGCCCTGCGGCAGCGTCACAAAGCCGGGCACCGTCAAGCCATCACGCGCCTCGTACGAAATCGAAATGACATTTCCGACAGGGCGATTCACCAGATGGGATCCGGCGCTTCCTAGTCCGCCCATGGTTCCGGCTGCGGAATCATAGACAAAGTAATCGGCGGGGCGCCCGGCCTCTTCCAGGGCGACGGTGACTTTCGATCTGTCCGCTGTCCATGACGTGATCGTCACATGCTTGCCCGGCATGGCAGCCTCGATCGCCGACTGGGCGGCATCAAGTTCCGGCACAAGAAAGACCTGCTGGTCCCATTCGCCGCCATACTCCACGCCCACCAGAGTCCGCGTATACGGATCAATAATGGTCGCCGCGCCGCTGGCGGGCCGGTCCCCGATCATGACTGGTGATATCGCACCGTCACGCAATGACATGTAATTGAGGCCATGATTTTCCCCACGGTCGATCCAGACGATGAGATCGCCCACGCTTTCCTCAAGAGCAATGAGGCTGAGATTCCGGACATCAATATCGGTTTCCGAATAAATCTCGTCGCGTCCCTTGTAGACGGTGGACGTGCCAAGGTTCGTATCGCGGCGCAGGCGGGCGACTTCCCGTCCATACTGATCGAACACCACCTCATCGGTATGCTTGGGAAATGTCTCGGCCTTCCGGCTTTTTCCATTCTTCAAGTCCACAATATAGGTACGCGGCAGCCACCCGCCCGTGGACTTTGTGGGCATGATCGTTCCGGACGTTTCGCCACCATCATACATCCAGCCAAGCGCAAGCACCTTGTGCTTTTCCTGCGGTAACAGGGAAACGATGTTCGATGTATTCACCATGCCCCGCATGTCACTCATCAACATGGTCGACTCGCCGGAATTCACATCATACGAGACCGCGCGCTTGGCTTCGAATTCCTGCATGCCACTCTGGGTCTGCAACCGTTCGAAAGAGCCGAAGCGGAAGATCAGGCGTTCTTCATCCGCCCAGAAGAAATCCTTCAGGCGGTAGGTAGAGTCGAGCCCCAGCAGCGCAGGTTCGGCCCCACCCGTCAGATCGAACACACATAGAGATGGCAGCCCCTGGGGGGCGCATTCGATGGCAAGGTGCGTGCCTTGGGGGGATATCTGAGGCGAGGCGATTCCTGCGGCGCGGCCATAGAGTTCGGCAATTTCGTTCGTGTCCGCACGCGCCGTCTGGAGTGCAGCCGCCAGTATCACCGCGAGCGCGGGCAAAATCTTTGTCTTCAAATGCAAGATGGCCTCCCTGTTGCCAGGAAGGCCACCATGATTACTGAAAGGGATCAACCCTTAGTTCAGGGCCGCTGCACCTTTTGCGAACCCGTTCGGGACACCGTTGATGGAGAGCTGGTCGCCCTCGACGCCGATCTCGATGGTCTCGCCATCATGGATGCGCCCCTCCAGCAGAAGCCGGGCAAGCGGGTCCTGAAGTTCCTTCTGGATGACCCGTTTCAGGGGCCGCGCCCCATAGACGGGGTCATAGCCGCGCGCGGCCAGCCAGTTGCGGGCATCAAGGCTCAGCTGCAGCGTCATCTTCCGGTCCTTCAGAAGCGCTTCGAGGCGTTCCATCTGGATGTCGACGATATGGTCGATCTCGCCACGGCCCAGCCGCTTGAAGAAGACGATCTCGTCGATCCGGTTGATGAATTCCGGCCGGAAATGCATGCGGATGGCGCCCATGACAGCATCCTTCGCCGCGTCCGACACATCGCCCTCCTCACCGCTCGCCAGCGCATCTGCACCGAGGTTCGATGTCATGATGATGATCGTGTTCTTGAAGTCGACCGTACGGCCCTGACCATCGGTCAGGCGGCCATCATCAAGGACTTGCAACAGCGTGTTGAACAGGTCCGGATGGGCCTTTTCGACTTCGTCGAACAGGATGACCTGATAGGGCCGGCGCCGGACCGATTCCGTTAGTACACCACCTTCATCATAGCCGACATAGCCGGGAGGCGCGCCGATCAGACGGGCGACGGAATGCTTCTCGGAAAATTCCGACATGTCGAGCCGCAGGATCGCGGTATCGTCATCGAACATGAATTCGGCCAGCGCCTTGGTCAGCTCGGTCTTGCCGACGCCGGTCGGACCGACAAACAGGAAAGAGCCGATGGGCCGGTTCGGATCTTGCAGGCCCGCACGCGCCCGGCGCACGGCATTGGAAACAGCTTCCAGCGCCGCATCCTGGCCAACGACCCGCTTGCGCAAATCGTTTTCCATCTTGAGCAGTTTCTCACGCTCGCCTTCCATCATCTTGTCGACAGGAATGCCTGTCCACTTCGAGACAACGGCAGCGATATGCTCTGGACGGACGACTTCGGACACGAGGCCACCGTCGCCTTGGTCATCCTCACTACCTTCGACTTCGGCGATCAGCTTTTCGAGCTGCGGTATGGTCGCGAATTTCAGCTCGGACGCCTTGGCGAGATCGCCTTGGCGCTGGGCTTCCGCCATATCGGCATAGGCCCGGTCGAGCTGCTCTTTCGCAGAGGCAGCGCCCTTCAGCTTGTTCTTCTCGGCTGACCATGTCGACGTCAGTTCGTCAGACTTTGTTTGCAGGTCTGCAATCTCGCTCTCGATCGTCTTCAGGCGATCAACGGAAGCGGCATCCTTTTCCTTCTTGAGGGCTTCGGCTTCGATCCGGAGCTGCAGGAGGCGGCGGTCGATTTCGTCCAGTTCTTCCGGCTTGGAGTCGACCTGCATGCGCAGGCGCGCGGAAGCTTCGTCCATCAAGTCGATGGCCTTGTCCGGCAGGAAACGGTCCGTGATGTAGCGGTTCGACAAATTTGCGGCAGACACAATCGCCGCATCCGATACGCGGATCCCGTGATGGGCCTCATACCGGCCTTTCAGGCCACGGAGAATGGAAATCGTGTCAGCTACGGTCGGCTCATCGACGAAGACCGCCATGAACCGGCGCGCCAGAGCGGGGTCGCCTTCGACATGCTTGCGGTACTCGTCGAGCGTGGTCGCACCGATACAGTGCAGTTCGCCGCGCGCCAGGGCTGGCTTCAGCAAATTGGAGGCATCCATCGCGCCATCGGCCTTGCCTGCGCCCACCAGCGTGTGCATCTCGTCAATGAACAGGACGACGCCGCCTTCCGCCTGCTGAACTTCATTCAGCACAGCTTTCAGACGCTCCTCGAATTCACCGCGAAACTTCGCCCCGGCGATCAGCGCGCCCATGTCGAGCGCAAGCAGGCGTTTGCCCTTCAGGCTTTCTGGTACATCGCCATTGACGATGCGCAGCGCCAAGCCTTCGGCGATGGCGGTTTTACCCACGCCGGGCTCACCGATCAGGACGGGATTGTTCTTGGACCGGCGGGACAGGACCTGGATCGCGCGGCGGATTTCCTCGTCGCGGCCAATGACCGGATCGAGCTTGCCTTCGCGGGCATCCTTGGTGAGGTCGCGGGCATATTTCTTGAGCGCCTCATAACCTTCTTCGGCATTCTCGCTGTCGGCCGTGCGGCCCTGGCGAAGCTCGGCCACCGCGCCTTCGAGGCCAGAAGGTGTGACGCCGGCATTTGCCAGCACGTCTGCAGCCGGATCATTCTTCAGGCTGGCCAGGGCCAGCAACAGGCGCTCGACGGTAACAAAGCTGTCGCCCGCTTTCTTGGCGCCCTCTTCTGCCGACTGGAAAAGCTGGGCCCCTGCCTGTTCGAGCCGCAGGCCGGAGCTTGCGCCCTGCACTTTGGGCAATTTGCCGAGCGCTGTATCAACGCCTTGCGCCACCAGTTCCGGCCGGCCGCCGCTTGCGCGGATCAGGTTCACAGCCAGCTGGTCGCGGTCTTCCAGCATGGTTTTCAGGACATGGGCCGGTGTCAGCACCTGATGCCCGTTTGCGAGGGCAGCCGTCTGGGCGCCCTGGATGATCGCGCGGGCGCGTTCGGTATATTGTTCAATATTCATCTACATCCCCTTTGAAAGGCAGATCATGGAAGGTTCTGGATGATGGCCCCGCTCAGCGGCAGCCGGTATCCGGTTCTTCCCTGATGTGGGTAGCCTTTATCTGTCTTACAACCGCCCGTATTGTTACGATAGGCGCAAGAAAAAGCCCGGCCTGCGAGATGGCAGCCGGGCTCTTTGAAATGTGTATGACAGCCTCACCCTCAGTCAGTGGTTTCGGCGGACGCCTCTTTGGGCTGGGCGCTATCATCTGCCTTTGGCGCCGCTTTCCGGCGGCCACGGGAAACAGTCTTCAACACGCCATCGGTCTCAGCCTCAGGGGCGTCGTCCGATTTTTCGCGTTTGGCGTAAGGCTTGCGGCGGGTGCGCGAGCGGGGCTTTTCAGCCTTGTCATCGCTATCTTCAGACCGGTCGGAGCTCTCGGAAGACTCATCACTGCGGGAAGCAGCCTCGCCAGGAGACTCGCTGTCACGGCTGGAGCGGTCATCGTCATCACGGCTTTTGGTGCGCGATTCGACTTCGGCTTCCTGCTTGGAGGAATTGTCGCTGTCGGAGTTGCTGCTGTCACTGTCATCACGGTCGTCGCGGCGAGTGTCGCGATTCTGGTTGCGCTGCTGCTGGGAGCGTTCTTTCGCTTCCGTCTGCTTGGCCACAATCCGCTGATAGTGTTCGGCAAACTGGTAATAGGCTTCGGACAGGATCCGGTCGCCGCTCGTCTGCGCGTCACGAGCATATTGCTGATACTTGTCCAGCACCTGCTGGGCAGATCCACGAATCTTTACATCCGGACCGACGCTTTCATAGTGACGATTCGGATTGTTATGGCTGTTCTGGCTGCTACCGCCTGAGCGACGATTGCGCCCACGTGAACGTTTCATGCAGATCTTCCCGTTTCATGCGCCTGATCTGTTTTCAGGCAATTCCCAGCGCAACCGGCCTTCTGGATAAAGTGGCCCCAGCCCTTGATTTGCGCGAGTCTTGTGAGGGGGACATGCAGTTACACCGTGTGTGGTCGCCGTCTCACGAGAATCTTCTAGCGTGACTTTCACAATACGCCAAGAAGAAATGTAAGTATTACACAACAGGGCGTTGCGCGACGATGGCCCGGTCATTTCCACCGAGATCGTTCAGACAGGAGATGGCCTCGAATCCCGCCATTTCAAGCAGCCCGCTGACGGATTCCCTCTGATCATACCCGATCTCGAACACTAGCCAGGCACCGGGTTTCATGGCTGCGGCCCCCAACTGGACAATCTCCCGATAGGCGTCGAGGCCGTCGGCGCCGCCATCCAGCGCTGCGGCCGGATCATGGTCCCTGACTTCCGGCATCAGGCCGGCCATCTCCGCGCTGACGATATAGGGAGGATTGGAAATAATCAGGTCCGCCTCATTCCATTTCTGCCAGCCAGACCAGGGGCCATCGTGAATGGACGCACGATCAGACTGGCCGAGGCGGGACAGGTTTTCGCGGGCGAGCGCCGCGGCCTCCGGACTCGCCTCCACGCCTTCCCCGCTCGCTTCGGGACGATGCGCAAGGATCGCGGAGAGAAGGCATCCACTCCCCGTTCCGAGGTCGGCGACGAAGACCGGCTGCCCCTCGGGGATGCGCGCGAGGGCGGCCTCGACCACGATCTCACTGTCCGGACGCGGGATCAGCGCGCGGGCATCGCTCAGGAAGTCGAGCCCGTAGAATTCGGTCGTGCCGAGGATGTGCTGGAGCGGTTCACGCGTGGCGCGGCGCGCTATGACGTCTGAAAAATCGGAAATGGTTTCATCCGAAACCGGATCGCCGCCACGCGCGATAAGGTCTGCCGACTGACAGCCCGCAACATGGGCTAGCAACCAGCGGGATTCGAGCCGGGCTGTCTCTATGCCGGCCTCGCGCAATTGAGCCGCGCCTTCTGCCAGCAGGATATCATACGTCTTGCCAGGCAGCTCAGTTTGCCTCCATTGCGGCCAGCTTCCGGGCCCGGTCTTCCGTGATCAGCGCTTCAACAACATCGTTCAGCTTGTCGCCGGTGATGATCTTGTCGAGGGAGTATAGGGTCAGGCCAATGCGGTGATCGGTGACGCGGTTTTCGGGGTAATTATAGGTCCGAACCTTCTGGCTGCGGTCGCCGGTACCAATCTGGCTGGCGCGCGCTTCGGCGCGTTCCGCGTCGCGCTCGGAGCGCTCTTTCTCGTAGAGGCGGATTTTCAGCTGTTCCATCGCCTTCTCGCGGTTGACGTGCTGGGACTTTTCCGAACTCGTCACCATGATACCAGTCGCAAGGTGCGTGATCCGCACAGCCGAATCCGTCGTGTTGACGTGCTGCCCGCCGGCGCCGGATGACCGCATTGTGTCGATACGGATGTCTTCCGGCTTCACCTCGATCTCGACATTCTCAGGTGCAGGCAGAACCGCCACGGTCGCCGCCGACGTATGAATACGGCCCTGCGTCTCGGTGGCCGGGACGCGCTGGACGCGGTGCACGCCGCTTTCCCATTTCATGTGACCAAACACGCCATCGCCAGCAATATTGGCGACAATTTCCTTATAGCCGCCGGCATCGCCTTCAGAGGCGTCGACCACTTCGACCTTCCAGCCCATGGTCTGCGCGTAGCGGGTATACATGCGGTAGAGATCGCCCGCGAATAGCGCGGCCTCGTCGCCCCCCGTGCCGGCCCGGACTTCAAGCACGATGTTCGCCGCATCATCGACATCCTTGGGCAGCAGCAGGACCTGCATCTCCTGCTCAAGGTTCGGCAGGCGGTCCTTGATGTCCTCGATTTCCATCTGGGCGAGTTCCGCCATTTCGGCGTCGCCAGAGGAAGCCAGTGCCTGCGCCTCCTCCAGGCCCTTGCGTGCAGTCATGACTTCCCGTGCCTTGTCGACGACGGGTTTGAGTTCGGAATGCTCCTTGGACAGGGCGATGATCTCGTCGGTTTCGGTCGTCGCGCCCATGCGCGCCTCGACCTGTTCGAAACGATCAACAACCTGTTGGAGCCGGGAAAGAGAAAGAGTAGCCATCCGCGCCCTTTAGAGCGCTTTTGGCCACCTGATAAGTCCCTTCGGCTGTGATTGCCTGCCTCAGACGAGAATGCGGATCACTTCCTTGCCAGCCAGTACGATCAGCGTGATCGAGGCGAGCGCAAAGACAGAGAAACGCAAAGTCACCTTCGGCGACAGGATCTGGACGAAGGAATGCACGATGCGCAGGCCGACATAGATCCAGGCCAACAGGGTCGCGACATGGTCCCCGCCGCCCGTCAGCGCCGCGAAGAATACGAGCGCATAGAATATCGTCGGCTGCTCATGGAGATGATTGTAATTATCGGCGACCGAGCGGACATTTGCCGGCAGCTTGTCACCAAAGGTACCGGGATGGCGGGCATCATCCGGGTTGATCTGGGCCTTCTGCATGGCCGGAATGCGCGTAGCATACATCCACAACCAGAGGATCAGCGTCCACACGACCAGGGCAAGGACAGGATAGAGAAATTCGACATTGATTGGCATTTGGGCCTCCCACAGCTTTTTTGTTCTGTATGGAGCTTATGCGCTATTCTGCTGCATGAACAGCACCTTGCTTGCGCGCCGCACCTGGAAATTGCGCATCAATGAAGGCAATGAACGTCTCGATATCCTCAGATACGATGCTGTGCCCGCCCGGCCGGAGCCACCATGCGATGCCGGCGCCGGGGTCGAATTCCTGCTTCATGCCGCCTGCGGGCAAGCCCTCTTCGCCCGACGCCACATAGGCGTCGGAGGCTGACAGGGCGGCGCGAAAGGAAGAATTCGGATCGGACCAGACGTCCCGGCGGCCATTACCCAGCAGGACCGGCGTCGGGGCAAGCAGCGCGAGCAATTGGTGCTGGTCCACCGGCAATTCGTCCAGCCGGTTCAGCCAGTCCTGGGTCTGCGGTGCCAGCCAATGAGGATAGGATTCCGCCATGCGCTTGAGCCCCTCGCCCGTTTCCGAACGTGACAGGGAGGCCCCCGCAAACCCGGCCTGATGGGCGATCACGGCATCGGCGCGCCGGTCCCAGGCTCCTGTAATCAATGCCGCCTTGCCGAAGCGCGAATGTCCGAACAGGATCATTGCCCCGGAATCAATCGCGTCCCGGCCTTCCAGCGCATCCATGGCGGCTGAATAGCCATAGGCCCACGCCATCAGCGTACTGGTCGGATTGATCGGGCCGCCAAGGTGCTCCATCACGTCTGGGGCTTCATTGCGGCGGTCGGGCACGAAATCGGAGCCATAGAAAGTGGCATAGGCGATGCCCGCATCCATGAAGCGTTCGAGCGGCACCTTGGCGATATAGGTGCCGAAAATCTGGGTCGCGAGATAGCCGAATGTGCCGTCCATCTCGCTGCCCTCGCACGGTGTTCCCGCAGTCGAGGTGACCGGATAGCCGGGGAAGGCGGCGCAATTGCTGGAAAAGGTCTGGCTGATCACGAGCGGGAAAGGCCCCTCGCCGGCCGGAATCGCGACGGCCAGCCAGAACTGGCTCGCGCCCTCGCCCATGCCGATCGTGACAGGTATCTCCTCCAACCGGCCCTTGCCGTCCAGCAGATTGGCCTCCACTAGCCGGGGCTCACCCCAACTGACCGGCATGCCCTCTGGCCAGGGCCCGTAAAGCACCTCCTCGAAGCTCTGCATCAGGCCTGTTCGGTAGGTTGGTTCGCTCATGATCGCGGCGACATTGAGGGCGGGCTGCGGGGCCGCCTTGTTCGCGGTTTCAAGGCTCGCATAGTTGAGCCCGAGCATGGTGCAGCTGCTCATCACCAGCGCCATCACGAAGATCAGCAACAGTAGTGGCAAGCGGACGAGAAACCAGACAATGGCGCGGAACATGTGAAGCATGAGCGTCTCCAACAGGAATAAGCGGCACCCTAGCGGCATTTCTTCGGCCGCCTACCCCCTCACGGAAAAGTGGTCAGGCTGCCCGTTCAGACTCGAACTGGGCGCGATACCGCCGCGAGCCCGGCACCTCGTCGCCCGTGTCCAGCCGCAGGGTCACATCCCCTTCGCCGGTCGGGAGAATCTCGCTCACCCGGTCGAGATTGACGATGTGCGAGCGATGCACCCGCACATGCCGCCCGCCAGCCGCATCCAGCAGACGTGACAACTCTGTCAATGTCAGGCGCGCCAGATAGGTTTTGCCCAGGGTGACCACTTCCACATAATTGCCCGCCGCCTTGGCCCAGACGATATCGGAGGCCGTCACGAAATAGGAGCGCCCGCCGGATTTCAGTGTCAGCCGGTGCAAATCGGTTGCGTCGCGTTGCGCCACCCTGGAATCAAGTGCGCGTTGCTCGACCAGTCGGTTCATCCAGAAGATCGCGGCGATCAGCGAATAGCTCAGCACATCCTTGCGGTATTCGTAGAGCCAGATCGAAACATTCGAGAGCCCGAAATCATACGGAATGCCGAAGACAATCGGCGTGAGCAGTTTCCTCAATGCCACCATGGCCAGGATATGTGCGACTGAGAACAGTATTGTCGCCGCTGCATGCACCAGCAGATTGGTGCGCCACTGCCCCGCCGAGAGAGGGAACCGGCTGAGCATGAAAGTGATAAAGGGCGTCAATGCCAGGATCACGCCATGCGAGGTCGCCTGGCTCAGCCAGGGCAGGTTTGGATACGGATCCCCGATCCGATTCAGCAAATGCTGGTCCGAAAGGGATTCCACCAGGAAAGACGCAAACAGGAAACAGCCGAAATAGAACCATGTCTTCCGGTCCGCGCGGCGGTCGGCTTCGATTTCCGGATGGGCGGCGCGTGTCTCCATGCCTCGCTTCCTGCCACAAGCCCGGCCAAGTCCGGAACAGAAATCTCAGGATTTCGTCCCTGAATACCGCCGTCCACCCCTCTGGCGGGTCATTCATCCCCCGCATCCACCGGACATCCCAATCCGCATGACCTGACAACAGGCGCGCGAGAGGCTGGGGTCAAACCTTCAGGAGATTCCCATGCCCAACGCCCCCGCCTTCCCGCGCCGATACGATCTCGACTGGCTGCGCATCATCGCCTTCGGCCTGCTCATTCTCTACCATTCCGGTATGTTCTACGTGACATGGGGCTGGCACGTGAAAAGCGTCCATGCGGGGCCCGAGGCCGAATGGGCCATGATGTTGCTGAACCCGTGGCGGCTCGCGCTGCTCTTCTTCATCTCCGGTGTGGCCCTGCGCTTTGCAGCCGACAAGCTGGGCGGCTCGAAACTGGCCCGGGAACGCGCCGTACGTCTGGGCCTGCCCATCCTGTTCGGCATGGCAGTCGTGGTCGCGCCGCAAAGCTGGCTGCAGCTGGTCGAATCCGGGGAGTTTTCAGGCAACTTCTTAGCCTTCTGGCCTCAATACCTTGATTTCGGGTCGGATTTTTCGATCACAACCCCCACCTGGAACCATCTCTGGTACATTGTGTACCTGCTCGTCTACACGCTGATGCTGGCACCGTTTGCTGGCCGGATCGCACGCTTCATGGGCGGCACAGGTGCGCAGATCACAAAGCGCCTGTTTGGCGGAAAATGGGGGCCAGCCGCGGCGCTTATCCTGCCCGTACTGCCGCACATCCTGTACCGCATTACCCTCGATCCCTACTTTGAAACCACCCACGACCTCACCTGGGACTGGGCCAATCACGCCCACAGCCTGACCATGCTGATGATTGGTTTCCTGCTGGCCAAGGATATCCATTTCTGGAGCGCAATCCGCCGCGTCCTGCCCTTTGCGGTCGGTCTGATGGTCGGCCTCGGCGCAGGCCTGTCGGTCATCTGGGCAAACTGGGAAATGCTCAGCGAGGGCGGAGACTGGGACTGGATCATCTGGCCAGCCCGCATCGCGCGCCTCGCCTATGCCTGGATCACCATCGCGGCCCTGCTCGGCCTTGCCGAACGCTACCTCAACCGGCCCAGCCGCGCGCTGACCTACATGACCGAGGCCATCTTTCCCTGGTACATCCTGCACCAGACGCTGACCGTCATGCTTGGCTTCTGGCTGACCCGGCAGGAACTCCCCGTAAGTATCGAAGCGCCGCTCGTCATCGGCGGCACATTTGCCGGCTGCGCCCTGTTGCACGAATTGGTCATTCGCCGCGTCGGCTTCCTGCGGCCCCTGTTCGGGCTGAAACCCGCCAGCGCGTCGCCCGTATCTAGAAAGGCGAGCGCGGCAGCGACAGTTTGAAAACGATCGCCAGCGCGCGGATCATGAAGGCTGCGAGGAGGCCGCCCCCAAAGGCAAAGGTCTCCTCGACGGCGCTCAGCTTGAGGAGGAAATAGACGAGCGACCCCATCAGGGCGGCCGTCGCATAGATGTCCTTCTTGAGCAGCAGCGGCTCTTCATTCGCCACGACATCGCGCAGCAGGCCGCCCGCGCTCGCCGTCATCGTGCCCATGATCAGCACGACCGGCCAGCCAAAGCCAAGCGACATGGCCTTCGCCGCGCCGGTCACCGCAAACAGCGCCATGCCGAACGCATCGGCCCAGCGCAGGGGCCGGAAATTCTCCAGCCAGCGATGAAAGAAGAACGCGGTAAAGCCCCCAGCCACCGCAAGGCCCAAGGTCTGCGTGTCCTCCAGCCAGAAGACCGGCTGGGACAGGATCAGGTCGCGCAGCGTACCGCCGCCAATCGCAGGCAGGAAGGCAAGTACGATCACGCCGAACATGTCCATCTGCTTGCGCACGGCGACAATGCCGCCGGAGATCGCAAACACGAACACACCGATCCGGTCGGCAAACAGGAGAAGCAAGTCTGGAGTCATTGAGCGATTAAATCGGCTTTGCCAGCCGGATCAATGGTCGCGATGCCCATGATGGTGGGAGTCGCCATCCGACCGCGGGCCATCATAAGCCCGGTTGCGCTCCCAGCAGGCACAATCACTGCCCCAGGTGAAGGCTTCCCCTCGCCCGTTTATGCGCAGGCTTGAAGAGGCCATCGAACCATCCGCCGTATCGCCATACATATCGGCATATCCATCGCCGCTCGTATCGCACTGATAGAAGCTCCCCGTGCTCCGGCATTCGCCATACCCGACCCAAGTACCTGCAGCATAGGAAGGCGCTCCGCCGTAATAGTTCGGCGCATAGATTGGGACCCCAGGCGATCCGTAGGGGGCAGAGGAATTTGCCTGCAGGTCGTAGGAGGCTTCCGCAAGACCCTCTGAAAACGCGGCCAGGTCTGCAGACGTGCACCCGGATACGGCCACCCCCGTAGCCACGATTATAGCCGACATGACCACCTTCATTGTCCGCACTGCCCCTCTTCAGGATAGAAACATTGCGGGAATGTAACCCGGTGAAGATGAACACAGGTCAACAAATTGAAAAAATACGTATTTTTGGGACTACTCGGCCGCGACTTCTGACGCCTCGCGTTCACGACGAAGGACTTCAGCCTTCTGTTCGACCAGACCGACAATGTGATCGACCATTTCGGCATTGGAGACATTATGGTCAGCCCGGCCGGAGACAAACATCTTGCCGCTTTCCTTGCCACCGCCGGTAAAGCCGAGATCGGTCAGCGCCGCCTCGCCCGGTCCGTTCACGACACAGCCAATGATGGACAGGCTGATCGGTTCGGAAATGTGCGCGAGGCGCTGTTCGAGCAGTTCGACGGTCTTGATGACGTCAAATCCCTGCCGCGCGCAACTCGGGCACGCCACGATGTTGACGCCGCGCGTCCGCAGGCCGAGCGATTTCAGCATCTCGAAGCCGACCTTCACCTCTTCTACAGGATCGGCCGACAGGGAGACGCGGATCGTGTCGCCAATGCCCGCCCAGAGCAAAGCGCCCATGCCGATGGAGGATTTGACCGTGCCGGTGCGCAGGCCGCCGGCTTCAGTGATGCCGAGATGCAATGGCGCGTCCGTGGCTTCGGCCAGTTGCTGGTAGGCCGCCACGGTCAGGAACATGTCCGAGGCTTTCACCGAGATCTTGTAGTCGTGGAAGCCGAGGTCATCGAGGATGCGGGCATGGTCCAGAGCGGACTCGACCATCGCATCCGGGCAGGGCTCGCCATATTTTTCCAGCAGGTGACGCTCCAGCGAGCCGCCATTGACGCCAATCCGGATCGAACAGCCATTGGCGCGCGCCGCCGCGACGACTTCCCTGACCCGTGCTTCGGACCCGATATTGCCCGGATTGATGCGCAGGCAGGCCGCCCCGGCATCGGCGGCCTCGATGCCGCGCTTATAATGGAAATGAATGTCCGCAACGATTGGCACGGGGCTCGCCCGGCAAATTTCATGCATCGCCGCGGTGGATTCTTCCGTTGGGCAGGACACGCGAACAATGTCCGCCCCAGCCTCGGCTGCGCGCTCGATCTGGGCGATCGTGGCCGCCGCATCTTCGGTCGGCGTGTTGGTCATGGTCTGCACGGCAATCGGTGCATCTCCGCCGACCAGCACGTTACCGACGCGAATCTGGCGAGATTTGCGGCGCTCGATATTGCGCCAGGGACGGATTGGATTGTGCGACATGGGCGCGGTGTCCTGTCCGGTGAGTGTCCCGGTTCACATGGCGGGTCCGGCGACGGATGGCAAGCCTAGCGGGTGGCCTTGTTGCCACCATTGGCAGCCATGGCCGGGGTGGCGGCATCTGCGGCGCGGCCGATCTGGTCATCAATGCTGACGGAGAAGACCGCAGCCCCCTCAGGGCCGAGCGGCCCCACGGTCACATCGCCAACGCGCCATTCAAATGCACCGCCATCACGGGCGGACACGGTCCAGCCGGCCTGCAGGCGTGGGAAATAGCTCTCGCCGGCGGCCATGACACGGCTGCGGAAGATCGTGCCGTCTGCGCCGCGCACTTCCAGCCAGCCCTGCCGCACAGCGGCCAGTTCAAGCGGCAAATTCTTGGGAACGGGGCGATCCGATTTCGCCGTGTCCGCAAACAAGCTGTCGCGGGCGCCATTCACGGCGACCACGCCGGGTTCCGGCGACAGTTCGACATTCGGGCGCACCAATTGCGACACGCCGAGCGCGCCAGCGCCCAGGGCAACCAGTACGGCTGCTGCTGCAAGAGCCAGCGGCCATTTGGACTTCTCCGGCGCAATCCCGCCAATCTTGGGCACCGGCGCATCATTGTGCACTTCTTCCAGCGCGCCACATTCCTGGCTGTAGATCCGGATGACATCCTTTTCCGGCAGCTGCAGATGCTTGGCGTAGGTGTTGAGGATCGCGGTCAGATAGCCGCCGCGTGGAAGTTCACCGACTTCCATGCGCTCGATCCACATGAGGTAGTCCTTGCGCATCAGCGTCGCGCGGGAAATATCTGCAATTTCAAGGCCCAAAGCCTCACGAACGCGGCGCAGGACCTGGCCCATGCGCAGCGCTTCGCCTTCAAATTCGCGAGTCCGGAAGATTTCCATGGCACGCTCGCGCGGGGTCATGTCCGCATCAACAGAGACCGTCTCCGACGCATACGCAGGAGCGTCCTGCGAGGCCATCAGGCTCGCATCGTCGCGATCTTGCTCAGGGGTCAGGTCGTCGTGTGTCATATTCTTCCAGCTTATAGATACAGCAAAGGGGTTCCCCTCCCTGCAGCGCAATTTCTGGTCCATGAATGTGGTTATTATATGGGCCAGTCCATATTAACCATCAGAGAGCTCAATCCCATGATCGGCCGCCAAGGCTAATACTTGGTTACGGAAATCCTGCTCTGGCGCGTTCAGGGCGGCCAGAAAGTCCGGCCTGAAGGCCTGCAGATTCAAGGATCTTATCATCTGCTTGACCGGACCAATAGAGCCCGCCGACATCGAGAGCGCCGTGAATCCCAGTGCCACGAAACAGAGCGCGGACAGGGTTGACCCGGTTGCCTCGCCGCAGGCCGACATCCGGATTCCGTAGGTCCTGCAGGAATCCGACACCTCTTTCAGAAAGCGCAAGGCGCTGGGTGACACCAGATCGTAGCGATCCGACACATGCGGCGTCATGCGGTCGGCGGCGAAGAAGAATTGCATCAGATCATTGGTGCCGACCGACAGGAATTCCGCCTTCCCGGCCAGTTCCGGCAGGCCATAGGCCAGCGCCGGGGTTTCCAGCATGACCCCGACTTCCACCCGGGACGGCCTGCGCCCGGTGCGTTGGGCCGACCATTCGACTTCGGCCAGCAACAGGTCGCGGGCTTCCTCAAATTCGGACACCACGGTCACCATCGGGAACATGATGGTCAGGGGGCGATCCCCGGCGGCGCGCACCAGCGCGCGCAATTGCCGGCGGAACAGACCCTTATGGTCCAGCGCGAAGCGGATCGACCGCCAGCCAAGCGCCGGGTTCTCTTCCCGTTGCAGGTTCAGCGCGGGCAACACCTTGTCGCCGCCGAGATCCACGGTACGGAATACGACCGGCTTGCCGTCCGCCTTGTCGAGCACACGCTTGTAGAGGTCGATCTGGTCATTCAGCTTGGGCAGGGATTCGGAGACGAGGAACTGGAATTCGGTGCGGAACAGGCCCACGCCGTCGGCACCAGCCTGCTTCATCATCTCCATGTCGAGATCGAGCCCGGCATTCAGCATCAGCGAGACATCGGTCCCGTCCGTGGTGCGCGCGGGCAGATCCTTCAGCGCTTCATAAGCCGCCTGACGCTCCGAGCGCAGCGAAACGCGGCCCTTGTACGCATCGTACAGAGTGTCATCCGGCCGGATGTGCAGCGTGCCTTCCTCGGCATCGACGATGACCCAGTCGCCCTGGTCAATGCGGGTGGTGAGGCCAGGAATTCCGCCCAATGCGGGGATGCCCAATGCGCGTGCCACGATCGCGGCATGAGACGAGGCGGCTGCCTCCTCCATCAGAATCGCCCGCAGGCCCGTATTGGAATATTCCAGCAGCTCTGCCGGGCCGAGCCGCCGCGCGACCAGCACGCTGCGCTCTTCGCTGATCTGGGGCTTGCCCTCTTCCCCGCCGAGAATGCGGAGCAGACGGTTGTCGAGGTCTTCAAGGTCGTGCAGCCGCTCACGCAGATAAGGGTCGCGGGCGTTTTGCAAGCGCGCGCGGTGTTCGCGGCGGGCCCGGTCGACCGAGGCTTCGGCAGACAGGCCCGACCTCACACCCTCCTGCAGTTTCTCGGCCCAGGACGGGTCATGCGCCAGCAGGCGGTAGGTTTCCATCACATCGCGCGGATCTTCGCCAAGCGCCGCGCCATCCAGCGCCATCATCCGGTCGATGGAGGCTTTCAGCTCCGCCATGCCATCGGACAGGCGATGGCTCTCCGTCACCTGATCGGCGGCGAAGAATTTGGCGGCTGGCACGACCGGGTCATGCAGTACGGCGCGGCCATAACCGAGCCCCTCACAGAAGACGCGGCCGGTCAGCGACGCCGTATTGCGCTCGCGTTTCTCGTTGCCGCCATTGTTCAGCGCATCCGGATCGATCCGGTCGACAATCTCGGCCAGCACCATGGCAATGGTCTGGAGATTGTCGATTTCCTCGTCATCATAGGCGCGCTCGGTCCGGTTCTGGACCGTGAGCACGCCGATGACGCGCCCGCCGCGCAGGATCGGCACGCCGAGGAAAGCGTGGAACGGGTCTTCGCCCGTTTCTGGCCGGTAGGAGAAGGAGGCGTGCCGGGGGGCGTCCTGGATGGCCATCGGTTCGGCCCGGCGCGCCACGAGGCCGACTAGGCCCTCATTCACGGTGAGGCGTGTGGCCGCCACGGCGTCCGCCTTCAGGCCTTCCGTGGCGATCAGGAGCAACGCGCCGTCCTGCAACCTCAAATAGATGGAACAGACATCGGCGACCATGGTTGACGCAATCAGCCGCACGACCTTGTCGAGCCGAGATCGTGTTTCGCCTTCCTCCGCCATAACCTGGCGGAGCCGGTTCATCAGCAAGCGCGTCGCGGGCAGATTATAAGGCATGGTCAGCCCGTATGTCGCAGCCTCTATCAGGCAGCGTCAAGGCCGAATGCCGTATGGAGGGCCCGAACGGCCAGCTCAGTATAGGCATCTGCGATGAGCACTGAAATCTTGATCTCGGAAGTAGAGATCACGTCAATATTGATGCCCTTCTCGTACAAGGCCTTGAACATTGTCTCGGCGACGCCCGTATGACTGCGCATTCCGACACCGACGATGGAAATTTTTGACACGTCGCGCACAACTTCGAGGCGCTCATAGCCGATTTCGTCATGCATGCTTTCCAGCGTGTCGCGCGCAATCGGGCTGTCACGGTCGGTGCAGGTGAACACCATGTTGGCCTGTTCAGGCCCGCGCGCCTGCGCCTGCACGATCATGTCCACATTCACCCCTGCCCGGGCGAGGGCCGAGAAGATCTTGGCGGAGATACCCGGCTTGTCCGGCACTCCGTAAAGCGTGACCTTGGCTTCATCCCGCGAATAGGCAACGCCGCTGACAACCTGTTTTTCCACGATTTCTTCCTCTGAGCAGACAATGGTTCCGGGGTTTGGCTCGCCCGGCTTCAGGAAGCTGGACAGGACCCGGACGGGCACATTGTGATTCATCGCCATTTCGACAGACCGGGTCTGCAGCACCTTGGCACCAAGAGAGGCCAGTTCCAGCATCTCCTCGAACGAGATTTTCTCGATCCGCTGCGCCTTGGGCACGATCCGCGGATCGGTCGTATAGACGCCATCGACATCGGTGTAGATGTCGCACACGGTTGCATTGAGCGCGGCGGCCACCGCCACGGCGCTGGTATCCGAGCCGCCCCGACCGAGCGTTGCGACGCGTTCGTCATCCGTCACGCCCTGGAAGCCCGCGATCACGGCAATCTCGCCCGCATCTATCGCGTCCGGCAATTTGGAATCGTCAAAGCCCATGATGCGCGCGCGTCCATGGCTCTTATTGGTCTTGAGGCGCAGCTGCCAGCCAAGCCAGCTCCGCGCCTTCAGGCCCCGGCGGCGCAAGGCCAGCGCCAGCAGGCCGGCCGTCACCTGTTCACCGGAAGCGACCACCACGTCATATTCATCGTCGAATTGCTCGCGCGGCAGGCCGTCGCCAGCCGCGCCTTCGGCATAGCCGACCAGCTTGTTGGTCTCGCCCGACATGGCCGACACGACCACAGCCATATGCTCGCCCTTTGCGGCGCGGTCGGCTACAATGTCCGCCACGTTCGCAATGCGATCCAGGTCGGCCACGGATGTGCCGCCAAATTTCAGAACCGTGCGCGCCATTTCGCCCCATATCCTGTCGTCTTCGAGGGATTTCCCCTTATATGCGCCCTCATAGGGTGTGTTCACGCCCGGATCAAACAGGTTTCTTTGGCTATGACAGTTACAGTTGACGGTTCCAGCGGCGCGCCCGCCACGCCCAGCATCGATCCGGATGAGGTCGCCAAGTTTTCCGCGATGGCGGCAGACTGGTGGAATCCTCGCGGCAAGTTCCGCCCGCTTCACAAATTCAATCCCTTGCGCCTGCGCTTTATCCGCGACCAGGCCGAGAAGCATTTCGGAATTGCGCCGGACGCCAAGCGTCCGCTGGAGGGCCTGCGCCTGCTGGATATTGGCTGTGGCGGCGGCTTGGTCTGCGAGCCCATGACGCGGCTCGGCGCCTCGGTGACCGGCGTCGATGCGTCCGAAGCCAATATCAAGACCGCCCTGACCCATGCCCGCGAACAAGGGCTCGACATCGACTATCGCGCCGGGACGGCGGAAGGCCTCATCGAGGCCGGAGAGCCGCTCTTCGACATCGTGCTGAACCTCGAAGTCGTCGAACATGTCGCCGACCCGCACCAATTCCTGAAAGACACGGGCGGCCTCGTGAAGCCGGGCGGCCTGATGATCGTCGCCACGCTGAACCGGACGGCCAAGGCGCTGGCCACCGCCGTGATCGGCGCCGAATATGTGCTCGGCTGGCTGCCGCGCGGCACGCATGACTGGTCGAAATTCGTAACCCCCGACGAGGCTGATGCCGGACTGACCGCCGCAGGTCTCGTCACCGAGCCCGCCATAGGCGTGTCCTACAACCCGCTTGCGGACAGCTGGAAGCTCTCTGGCGACACTAAGGTAAACTATATGATCGTGGCCAGGAGGCCTGCTGAATGACTAAAGTGCCCACGCCGGAACAGGTGCTCGATTACTGGATCGGAGACACGCGCAACTCGGCCGATTCGTTGCAGGAAAAACACAAGCTCTGGTTCGGGAAGTCGGATGAGACCGATGCCGAAATCCGGGCCCGTTTTCTGGGCCTGCTGGAAGATGCCTCCCACCTCCCCTTTTCCGATGACTGGGCCAGTGATGGCCCGCGCGGACGACTTGCGGCGATCATCGTGCTCGACCAGTTCAGCCGCAACCTGTTTCGCGGCGAGGCGCGCGCGTTCCGCCAGGACTCGCTTGCCCTTCGTATGTGCAAGGATGGTCTGGCCCTGAACGGACACAAGGCGCTCAGTGAGACCGAACGCGTCTTCTTCTGCCTGCCGCTGGAACATTCGGAATCGCTGGAAGACCAGACACGCTGCGTCGCCCTGTTCCGCGAACTGGTCGAAGACGCCCGCCCCGAATTCAAGGAGTTTGCCAAGAGCACGCTCGACTATGCCGAACAGCACCTGAAAGTGATCCAGGATTTCGGCCGCTTCCCACACCGCAACAAGGCGCTTGGGCGCGAAACGACCATTGAGGAAGCTGCGTGGCTGGCTGAAGGCGGCGGCTTCTAGTCCGGACTAATCCAGCATCTCGGGTCCGCGCGGATCGAGGCTCTTGCTGATGTCGAGCTGCATCGACCGGGTGAGCGTATAGCGGGACGCCACAATTGCCGCGAGACCATAGAGGATCATGGGCAACAGGCAGAACACGATGATCAGGCCGTGAATGGCTTCGGGAGAATTCTCCACGCCCGGCCGGAAGCCTGCGACCCGGCCCAGCACGAAATAGCCGATCCCGAAAGCAAGACTGTTTCCCACCTTGTAGACGCTGGTCAGCACGGAATAGTAGATCCCGGCGCGGTTCTCCCCCGTCTTGGCGGCCTGGTATTCCACGACATCCGCCGCCATGGAGCGCGCAATGACCACCGGCGCGCTGAAGGCTGCCCCATTGACAAGCGCGCCAATCAAGAGCGGCCCGAAGCCGCCGCCGCTGCGT
This sequence comes from Hyphomonas sp., assembly GCF_036964145.1. Lineage (GTDB taxonomy): Bacteria > Pseudomonadota > Alphaproteobacteria > Caulobacterales > Hyphomonadaceae > Hyphomonas. Next base: position 348,589 of record NZ_JBALUC010000004.1, on the reverse strand, counting down.
GCTGCGAAATAATAGATCACATAGCTCGACATCCCCATGAGCACCGCGCACAGGAACGCCGTGTGCTTCTCCGTGCGGGCCGAGAATTTGAGCCAGAATGGCAGGGCGGCCACCGCCGTGGAAAAGAAGATCATCAAGACAATGCTGGACATCGAATCCGACAGGCCGAACGCATATTCCGCCACGAACAGATAGTTCGACGCGGTAATCGCGATCGCCGTCCCGACCAGCAATTCCATCAGAAGCACCGAACCAAGATACCGGTTTTTCAGCGCCGCAACGATGGCCTTGAAATCGAATTTCATGGCATTGCCGCGGTCGCCCCGCATCTGCCTGTCCGGCACGAAGGCGCAGGAGAGAAACGCAACGATTGGCAGCGAGATCAGCAAGGCCCAGCCCATCACAGCGACCTGCCCGAACCGATCGACCTCGACCCCAGACATGGCCAGGATCGCCGGCACCGCGAGCAACGCCAACATGGAGACAATGCTGGTCACTTCCGCCCAGGTGAAGAAGCGGGACCGGTCATCATAGTCTACGGCAATTGCCGGCACCCAGGCCGACCGCGCCGTTTGCAACAGGGTGAAACCGACATAGAAAAGCAGCATCCAGACGACGAAATAGCCCGGCCCGGCGCCCCGTTCCGGCATATAGACGAAATAGGTGGCAAGCCCCAGCAGCGGGACGCTGAGCACGATCCAGTGCCGTACCCGGCCCCACGGGCTGCGATAGCGGTCGACCACATACCCCATGATCGGGTCGGTCAGAACATCCCAGAACCTCAGGACCATGAACAGGAAGCCGGTGAGTTCCAGTCCAAGGCCAACTTCATTGGCGTAGAGCGGTGCAAGATACACCGCCAACGGCAATCCGACCCCCGCCAGCGGTATGCTGAGCGAGGAAAAGGCGAGTACTCTCGGTAGGGACAGGCGCGGGCCACGAGCGTCAGTCATGTGCACAGCCTGCCCGGTAAAAACGTGACGGCCAAGTCATTTTTTTATCCCCTGAGCGCTTGACGTCGGGGCGGTCGGGCCTGACACCGGAGAAAAGATGAGCCGGGAGGAAATGGACCGATGCTGAAGAAAATCCTGTTGGGCACAATTGCCCTGATTGTGCTGTTGATAGGGGTGATCCTGTTCCGCACGTTTACCTATGGCGGTGCCTCGGCCGGTGAACGCGTGGCGTTGCCGGACGTCCCTGCCGTCTCCGCAGACAGCGCCGCAGGCCATCTCAGCGAAGCCATCCGGTTCCGTACCATCACCGTCGCCTCCGGCGATCCCCGCCCCGGCCAGGAAGGCCCGTGGCTGGAGCTGCATGACTGGCTGGAAACGACCTACCCGGCCGCGCATACCGCCATGACACGCGAACTCGTGCCCGGCACCCTGACCCTGCTCTACACATGGGAAGGCTCTGACACCTCGCTCGACCCGCTGCTCCTGATGGCGCATCAGGATGTGGTGCCCGTGAATATCGGCACAGAGAGCGACTGGACCGGCGCCCCCTTCGCTGGCGACATTGTCGATGGCTATGTCTATGGCCGCGGCGCGCTGGACGACAAGGGCAGCCTCGTGGCTCTGATGGAAGCGGCTGACGCGCTCGCCGCAGATGGCTTCCAGCCGAAGCGTACTGTCATCTTCATGTTTGGCCATGATGAGGAAGTGCTCGGCAATGGCGCAGAGGCCGGGATCGCCCTGCTCAAGGCCCGCGGCATCAAACCGGCCATGGCCCTCGACGAAGGCTTTGCGATCATCGACCCGTCCCCGCTCACCGGAAAGCCGATGGCCTATATCGGTGTCTCGGAGAAAGGCTATCTCACGCTGACCCTGACGGCTCTGGCCGAAGGCGGACATTCCTCGACGCCGCCACGCGACTCCGCCGCCGTGCGCCTCGCGCGCGCCATTGTCGCGCTTGATGAGAATCAGATGCCAGCCGATTTCTCCAAACCTCCGGTGTCGGACCTCTTCCGCGTCTCCGCGCCCGACCTGCCTTTCATGCAGAAAATGGCCTTTGCTAATCTCTGGCTATTCGAAGGCAGTGTGGATTCCGCGATGGCTGGCATTCCGGCTGGCAATGCCATGATCCGCACGACCACAGCGCCGACCATGCTGACGGGGTCTGCCAAGGAAAACGTCCTGGCGCAGCGCGCCATGGCGACGGTCAATTTCCGTGTGCACCCGAACAATACGGTGGAGGACGTGATCACGCATGTGAAAGACGTCACTTCCGACATCAAGGGCATTGAGGTCAGCCTGTCGGATGGCGGCATCAGCGGCAGCGAAGCTTCGCCCGTCTCCCCCACCGACAACAAGGCCTATGCCGTGCTTGCCAGCGTGGCGGATGCCCAGGGCGGCGGGGTGCCGGTTGCCCCCGGCCTCGTGCTGGGCGCGACGGATGCCCGCTATGCAAGCGCGATCACCGACAGCGTCTACCGCTTTGCGCCGTCCGTGCTCAGCCCGGCTGACCTGTCCGGCTTTCACGGCACCAATGAGCGCCTGGCAGTCGAGAACATGAAACGCCTGTCGGAAGGCTACGCCCAGATCATCTTGTCCATGGATAGTGGGGATTAAAAAACGTTTGATGCCCTCCGCCCACCGGGATCCCTCGGAGGGCATCAAACTCCCCTCCCACCGTCATGCAGTCACGGGAACTGCAGGACGATAAGCTTCAGCATCTGTTGTAAACTCGGCATGGCCGTAGCGCTTGAGCAGGCGGCGGATGCGCGCGGTCAGGCGGCGATCTGCCAGACCCCGTAGTCCGGGCACGGACAGGGCGAAGCGATACAGCGCCATCTTCGCCGAGATATAGGGAAACAGGACCATCGCGACGGCATAGTCCAGCGGACCGACCGGCACGCCGATCTCACGCGCAATCTGGCTGTCGCCGCCAAGGAAATGCTTCACCAGAACCAGCCGCGCGAGACGCTTTTCCAGCGCATTGAAGATGCGATGGCCAAGCTTCCGGTCCGGCGGCAGATAGGCCTCCAGTGTTGCCCGCACGAGCGTGCCGCAGGTTTCATCATCAAAGCCTTCCCGGATGGACGCGCTGCGTGCATTCATGATGTCGATGATGCCTTGTGGCGTATCCATCAGCAGGTCTTCCGGCAGGCCCAGCAAGTAACACCGATACCGGCTGAACTCGACACGCGCCCGCTCCTCGGCGGTGAACTCGGTCCGCCCTTCGCCCAGCATCTGGTAAGCGAGCAGAAAGACATCAATCAGGCCGGCGGGCATCTGGTCCACCTGAGGCACCGGAATACCGTACACGGAGACGTCCCAGGTCTTCACTTTGCGCAGGATATTGAACCGGACCATGGAATGCATCAGGCGCACCATGGCGGCGGCCTTGAAGCCCTCGCCGTGCGGCTCCAGCGCGCCGGGCAGCGTGGTGACGGTGAAGAAGGTCGCCGTCTCGTTGACGCGCCGCGCTGACGTGGAATAGCCCAGCGTCCCCGTGATCGCCATCGGCAGCGCGGTATACTTGTTCAGGAAGGTCGCGAGAAAGGCGCCCCGGATCATCCACGGAGACGTGATCGCCATCGGCAGCCGGTTCAGGCGCGCCCCTTCGCGCACAAGATCCATGTCCAGCCAGTCAGGCTTTGCTTCCATTTCCTCGATCAGCGCCACCAGTTCCGGTGGCGCATCGGGCACAGCGCCCAGCCCCGTGTCGCAGGCGGTCGTCAGCATCTCGACGAGGCGCTTGAAGCCATACTCCCCCATCAGCGCCGCATAGGCATCCGCGGTCACATCCCCCAGCATCGTGTAGGCCTTAACCCGTCCGACCATATCCGCCGGGGGCGGCGGCATCTGGCGCAGGGATTCCGGCAGCGAGCTGTCTTCGATACATTCTGTGTAGCGTTCCGGCGACTGAGAAAAATCGATATTGCCGTACATCTCCGGCAAGGCTGACTTTTGCAGTGCAATTCGTTCGTGTACCTGCGCGAGCGAAGGATTCATCCAGACGCCTCCTGTAGTGTTCTTGGCAGTCGTCGCCCTATAATGTAAGCAATGCTCAGATATTCCACTCGCATCGGGAAATGCGTATGGTTAAGCAAATCGGAACGCACAAGTGACTGAAAAGACAAGAAGAAAACCAAGACAGGCGCGCGCGCAGGCGACGGTGGAGGCTATACTGGAAGCGACGTTTCAGCTTTTGGAATCGGATGGCCTCACAGACTTGACCACAAATCACATTGCCGATCGTGCTGGCGTCAGTATCGGCACGCTATACCAATACTTCTCGGATCGGGAGGCGATCCTCTATGCACTCAGCAAGCGCCAGAGCGATGATGTGCGAAAGATGATCACGGCGCTGGTGCTGGAAGCGCCTGAAACCTCCGGCGTTCGCGCGATCATCCGTGCGCTCATGTATGGGCCGAAAGGGTCTCCCCAGACACGGCTCATCCTGTCCGATGCGCTGTTTCGGTCTGGCGGCAGCGACGAAATGAGCCGCCAGCATTATGCCTTCCTGGAATCGGTCAGTGGACAGCAAAGTTTCAACTTCCCTCATGGGCGTGAGGCCGCCTTCATCCTGACGCACACCGCCGTGCAATTGCTGCGCGCCGCAGCCGGCGAACCGGAGCTGCAGCTCAATCCGGATGTGCTGGAAGACGAACTCGTCCATCTGCTGGAGAGCTATATCGAAAACCTCAACACACGCGCCGAGCGTGCGCGCGCCTAGCCGCTGTTGAAATGACCCCAGATGCGTTCGGCGAGCGCTTCGTTGACGCCCTCCACATCCATCAGATCCGCAACCTTCGCGCGGGACACGCCCTTGGCCGATCCGAAATGGTGTAGCAGCGCCCTCTTGCGCGCGGGGCCGACGCCTTCGATCTCGTCGAGTGGGGACATCTTGATGGCGGCGGATCGTTTGGCCCGGTGTCCGCCGATGGCCCAGCGGTGGGCCTCGTCCCGCAAACGCTGAAGATAGTAGAGCACGGGCGCCGTCTCCGGCAGTTTGAAGGGCGCCCGGCCCGGCCGGAAGAATTGTTCCCGGCCCGCATTCCGGTCTACGCCCTTGGCGATGGAGACGAGGTTCACATCCTCCGGGGTCACACCAATTCCTGCCAAGGCCTCGATCACGGCATTCAACTGGCCAAGACCACCATCAATCAGGACAAGGTCCGGCCAGTTCGCGCCATTACCCTCTTCCCGTTCCTTCAAGGCGCGGGAAAAGCGGCGGCGCATCACTTCGCGCATCATGCCGTAATCATCACCCGGCTCGATACTCGTGTCCTTGATGTTGAACTTTCGATAGGCGTTCTTCATGAAGCCTTCCGGCCCGGCGACAACCATTCCGCCTACGGCGTTCGATCCCTGGATATGGGAGTTGTCGTAGATTTCGATCCGTTCCGGCGGCGACTCCAGCTCGAACACTTTCGCCACTTCCGCCAGCAGGCGTGCCTGGCTCGCTGTCTCGGCCAGCTTGCGCGACAGGGCTTCCCCGGCATTGCGGGCGGCCTGCGTGACGAGGTCTTTCTTGCTGCCGCGTTCCGGCCGGCGCACTTCGACCTTGCGGCCCGCCTTCAGCTCCAGCGCTTCAGCGATCAGTTCGGCCTGGTCCGGTATCCGGTTCACGAGGATCAGCTTGGGCGGCGGGCGCTTGTCATAGAATTGCACGAGGAAGGCCGACAGCACCTCCTCCGGCGTCTGTTCGCGCTCATGGCGCGGATAGTGCGCGGTCGCGCCCCAGTTCTGACCCGCCCGGATGAAGAAGACCTGCACACAGGAGACCCCGCCATCCATCTCGATGGCGAACACGTCTGCCTCTTCAATGTCTTCCGGGTTCACATCCTGGCTGGCGCGGACATGGGCCAGCGCCCGGATTCGGTCGCGCAGGCGCGCAGCCCGTTCAAACTCCATATCTTCTGCCGCCGCTTCCATGTCGGCGGCGAGGCGCTTCTGGAGGTCGGCCCCCTTCCCGCGCAGGAAATCGGCAGCCTGGTCGGCCAGTGCCTGATAATCCTCGGTCGAGATCAGGCCCACGCACGGCGCGGCGCAGCGTTTGATCTGGTGCAACATGCAAGGCCGGGCCCTCACGCTGTAGACACTGTCCTCACAGGTGCGCAGCAGGAAGGCCTTCTGCAACGTGTCGAGTGTCCGCATCACCGAACCCGCGCTGGCGAACGGGCCGAAATAGTCGCCCTGATCCATCTTGGAGCCGCGATACTTCTTGATCTGCGGCGCTTCATGGTCGCGGCGGATCAGGATGTAGGGAAAGGATTTGTCGTCGCGCAGCAGCACGTTGAAGCGTGGCTTCAGACTCTTGATCAGGCTCGCTTCCAGCAGAAGCGCCTCGGTCTCGGTCTCGGTGACGACGAATTCCATCCGCCGCGTCATCGAGATCATGCGGGCGATCCGCTGGGTATGGCCGCCAAGGCGGGCATAGTTCGATACGCGCGCCTTCAGGTCCCGCGCCTTGCCCACATACAGGACGTCGTCATGTTCGCCGAACATGCGATAGACGCCCGGCTTGGCAGGCAGCCGTTTGAGATTGTCCTTGATGACGTCAATGCCCCGAAGGGAGGTCGCGCCGGAATCAGTCGGGTTCATACCTCTACAGATAGTCTGGCTTGGCCGCAGATGCGAGCCTCAGAAGAAGTTGAGCACATCCTGCATCTCGAAGCGGGAATCCATCATCCAGCCTGCCGCGAAGCTGAACAGCATCACCAGCACCACCGACGAGACGAAAGATCGCCCCGGCGCAGGGTTCACCTTGCGGCGCCCGGCGCGCACCAGGATCAGCATGAACAGGATCAGAATGAAGACGACCATGAAGAACAGCTTCTCCATGTCGTCCAGGCGATGCACCCAGCGCGAGAAGTCGTAATAGGCCTCATTGGCCACTTCAGCGATCTTATCCAGGACCCGGTTCAACAGGTCCATACTTGATGAATTACTCATGGCTCCGTCCGTCAATCCCGTCCTGGGAACGCCTTCCGACTGGCTCTCAATAACCGCCATCATGCCAAAACGAGGCTAATATCCCGCCTATTCTGGCAAGTGACTTTCCCCCTCATGCTTAATGCACCGGTAAGAATTGCCGCCCGCCCGCCGGGGCGCATGCGTCAGAATTACCCTCGCCCTCCCCTTGCAGGCCGGGGCCCTCAGGCTTAAGCGAGGGCAAACGCCGCCGCGCGTGACATTTCACGGGAAAACCTCATGTCCGACACCTTCCGCTTCTCCGATGCCCTGGACCGCGTAAAGCCGTCCGCCACCATTGCCGTCACCACCAAGGCCAATGAGCTGAAACGGGCCGGTCATGACGTGATTGGCCTCGGCGCAGGCGAGCCGGATTTCGACACGCCGGACAATATCAAGGAAGCCGCCATCCAGGCGATCCGCGATGGCAAGACCAAGTACACGCCCGCCGACGGCATCCCGGAACTGAAGGAAGCGATCTGCGCCAAATTCCAGCGCGAAAACGACCTGAGCTACACACCCAGCCAGATCCACATCGCACCGGGCGGCAAGCCGGTCATCTACAATGCCTTCCTCGCCACGCTGAATCCCGGCGACGAAGTCATCATCCCGGCCCCCTATTGGGTGTCCTATCCGGACATGGTCCTGCTCGCCAGCGGCACGCCGGTGCCGGTCGAATGCGGCCCGAATGCCAAATACAAGCTGACCCCCGAAGCGCTGGAAGCAGCGATCACGCCGAACACCAAATGGCTGCTCCTGAACTCGCCATCGAACCCCACCGGCGCGGCCTATACCAAAGACGAACTGCGCGGTCTCGCCGATGTCCTGCTGCGCCATCCGCAGGTCTGGGTGATGACCGACGACATGTACGAACACCTCGTCTATGACGATTTCGAATACTTCACGATCGCCCAGATCGAGCCGGCCCTGTTTGACCGCACGCTCACCGTGAACGGCGTCTCCAAGGCCTATGCCATGACCGGCTGGCGCATCGGCTATGCCGGCGGCCCGGAAAAACTGATCACCGCCATGCGCAAGGTGATCAGCCAGACCACGTCCAATCCCTGCTCGATCAGCCAGTGGGCGGCCGTCGAGGCGCTGAACGGCACACAGGATTTCCTGCCCGAGCGCCGCGCCGCGTATCAGAAGCGCCGCGACATGGTCGTCGCTGGCCTCAACGCCGCCGAGGGCCTCACCTGCCCGACGCCGGAAGGCGCCTTCTATGTCTATCCGTCCTGCGCGGGCGTGATCGGCAAGACCAGCCCCTCCGGAAAAGTGATCGAGACCGACAAGGATTTCGCCGCCGAATTGCTGGAACAGGAAAAGGTCGCCATCGTCTTCGGCGAAGCCTTCGGCCTGTCCCCGGCCTTCCGCGTTTCCTATGCCACTTCGACCGAAGCGCTTCAGGAAGCGCTCACGCGGATCCAGCGTTTCTGCGCAAACCTGTCATAGAAACCTGCTATAGAGTAACCCTATATCCGGTGTTCCACCTATTGATTTGAATGGAACAAAGACGGCTCTTACATCCTTGATAAGAGAGAAAAAGGAGTTACCCATGCCCGTTGATATCGGTTTGAACGATGAAGCCCGCAACACTTCCGCAGACGCGCTGCGTGTGCTGCTGGCGGAAACCTATGCGCTCTATTCCAAGACACATGGCTACCACTGGAACGTGACCGGCCCGCGCTTCAACAGCCTGCACACCATGTTCGAAACCCAGTACAATGAGCTGTGGATGGCCCTCGACGAGATCGCTGAGCGCATTCGCGCCCTTGGTCACTTCGCCCCCACCTCTGCCGGGGAGATGGTCGAGCCTGCCTCGATCAAGCCTGACAATGGCATTCCGGACGCCGACACTATGGTCGAGAATCTCGTCAAGGGCCACGAAGCCGTCAGCCGCGCCGCCAAGGCCGGGCTGAAAATTGCCGAGGATAACAGCGACGCCGTGACGGCCGACCTGATGACCCAGCGTGCCGCGATTGCCGAGAAAACCGCCTGGATGCTGCGCGCCAATCTCTGATCCGGGCAGCGCCGCGCTCGGGCCGGCACTTCCTGTATATTGCACTGCACAACACTTGCCGCGTCTCGCGGGCTTGACGGCCCCCATGAGGCGCGGCAATCTTGCATTCAGTTAATGAAAAAAAGCGGCCAGCAGAGCCCTGACTCCAAGGCAAAAAAAAGCCCGGCAGCGATTGAACGCGCCGGGCTGAAAGTATCGGGCCCCGTAGGGGGGAGGAAACGCCCAATCGGAGGAATGATTGGGTTAATGCCCGAGGCCCTTGGCATGCGTGGTAGATAACCTCTCCAACGCTGATTACAACCAACGAGACAGCAGAGCTTTCATGCATTTACGCATGGATGTCGCATTTTTGACTAATTCTGACGCATAGCGGGTCGGCGCAGGATTTCGGTCTCAGCCGTGATGAAATCCCGGAAGGCCGACACGCGCTTCGAGCGGCGCAGATCGCTCGGATAGATGAAATAGAGATCGAAGATCGGCCCGACCGTTTCCGGCAGCACTTTTACAAGGCGCGGCATCGTCCCGGCCATGTAATCCGGCACGTCCGCGATCCCCAACCCGGCATCGACCGCGCGTAACATGGCGAACACATTGTTGACCTTCAGGGCCGCCGGGCGCGGCGGGCTGTCATCGCGCCCTACCCGGCAAGCAAAGCTCATCACGTCGAGCAGCGAGCTTTCATCGCCATAGGCAATGATCCGGTGATTATCGAGGTCCTGCGGTGTGCGCGGCATGCCATAGGCCTTGAGGTATTCCGGTGAGGCATAGAGATTGGTTGCTACCGTGCCCAGCTTGCGCTGGATCAGGTCGGCCTTGTCGGCGGCCCACAACCGGATGGCGCATTCGGCCTCCAGCTTCAGCAAATCATATTCCCGGCTGTCATCGAGGCGCAGATCGAGATTCATGTCCGGATGCTTGCGGGCAAACCCGCCAAGCCGCGGCACCAGCCAGGTCGAGCCAAAGGCCACCGGCGCGGCGACGATCAATTCGCCCTGCGGGGTCTCCTGTTGGTCCTTGAGCAGCGTGTTGGCCGACTGCGCCGCCGTCGCCATTTCCATGGTCGAACGGAACAGGGTGTGGCCGCTATCGGTCAGCACCAGGCCGCGCGCATGCCGCTGGAACAGGGAGACGCCGAGCGCCTCCTCCAGCGCTGCGATCTGGCGCGACACCGCCGACTGCGAAATGCCCAGCCGCTCGCCCGCAGACGTCAGGCTGCCAGCTTCCGCTGCCGCGTGAAAAGACTTCAGCTTACCCCAATCCATGGGGATCGTTTGTGACGCCTAAATGACCCCACGGCAAGCGGAGAATGCTGGAGGCGGCAGCGGCGCAACCTGTAGGGCGGGTTGAGCAAAGCGATACCCGCCAAATGGATTCCCCTATCCGTCTGATAGACCCTACCCCCATACTCCTCGCATGGACGCGCAGATGGACATTCTCAAACGCGGGTTGGAACATGCCGCCCTTGCCGTGATGGAGGCGTCGGCGCTGGCGAACCTGCATCTGGGGCCGAAGCGGATCGGGCGCGGCCTGGCGCAGCGCGTCTCCGGCCGGCTCCGCATTCTTGAGACAATCGTCCGTCGGCTGATCCTCCTGATGGCGCTCGGCCTGCAACTGGCCCCCACGCAGCCGCGCCCGGATCCTGCCAATCCCGCACCAGAGCCCGACCTGCCCGAAGGCGTCGAGCTGGCCATTTTCCCCCGCCTTACGCCCAGACGGCTGACACTGCTGCCCGCGCGCCAGGCCTTTGAAGGCTCCGGCGGCTTTCCGGACATTTCCGGTACAAGTTATGGACCCGTTTCCCCACACAAGCTGATGGCCCGCATCGCCGCGCTCCGGCGCGTGATTGCCGCGCCCGAAGCCCACGCAACCCGTCTCGCCCGCACCCTCAAACGCCTGCAGAAAAACGGGGAGCCCAAGCCAATGGTCGGCGCAGCAACGCCCGCCTTTCGCCTCTCGCCAGAGCTTGGCGCGCTGGCCACGCTGCTGCCCGCGCAGATCAGCGTGGGCCTGGAAACATGGGAAAGCTCGGGCTGACTCCCCCGAAAAACCATTCCTTTCCGCCCGTTTCCCTCGCGTGACGACCCCTTGTCATGCCTGTCATTCTTTCCGCGTGGTGGTACACTCCCCACCGGGAGGATACGCGTATGCCACGACTGAAACAGGCGGGCCGCGAAGCCGGCAATCCGTTTGCCAACCAGATTTTCGATCTGTTGTTTGCCGACCGCGACCCGATTGCCGAGCCCGGCACCGCAACCGGCACGCCCGGAAACTGGTGGACCGTGTTCAACATCGTGCCGGACGCCTTCAAGCACACGACCGAAGGCTTCCAGTTCTATCGCTCAAAGAACCGCAAGCTTGATCCGAAACTGCGCGAGCTCGGCCAGATCCGCGCCGGCTTTGCCGTCGGCTCGCAATTTGTCTTCTCACAGCATTGCAAGGCGTGCCGCGATGTCGGCCTGACCGAAGACCAGATCGCCGCCATTCCCCACTGGCAGGTCGCGACCTGTTTCAGCCTAGTCGAGCGCGCCGTGCTCGCCTATACGGACGGCCTGGTCCTGCAACGCGGCCGCGTGCCCGATGGCGTGTTCGAGGTCCTGAAAGCGGAATTGTCAGACGAGGAAATCCTCGAATTCACCTACATCACCTGCACCTATATGATGCACGCCATCATGAGCCGTGCGCTGAAACTGGAATATGATGATGTCGATGACCGCGTGGTCGAGATCGCCGCGCCGGATGGATCGGATACGGACGTAATGTCGATGGTCGACAGAGGAGGAAACTGACATGGCCTACCATCACCTCGCGCTCGCCGCAAAAGACATGAAGGCCACCCACGCCTTCTATGAAGGCATCATGGGCTTTGAACTGGTCAAGGTGGAAGTCGCCCCGATCATGGGCGGCGGCTGGGGCAAGCATTTCTTCTATCGCATGGATGGCAATGACAGCCACTTCATCGCCTTCTGGGAATTGCACGACACCGAAGGCAGCGAGGAATATGTCTACGACCTCAACGCCGCCGCCAAGCTTCCGCCGGCCACGAACCATTATTCCTTTTCGGTGGACACGAAGGAAGAACTGGAAAGCTGGAAACAGAAATGGCTCGGCGCCGGTTTGGACGTCTTCGAGATTGACCACAATTGGTGTCACTCGATCTATACGCGCGACCCGAACAACAATCCGGTCGAGTTCTGCCTGACCACGGGCGCGTTCACCGAAGCCGATCGCCAGCGCGCGCTCGACGCCCTGTCGGAAACGGAGTTCACCCCCTCCCCGGCGCCCGCCTTCATGCAGATGTGGAATGCTGAAACCGTGGGCAGCTGACTACCAGCGCGCCGAATAGCCTCTCGTATCGACATGCACGAACGGCCCATGCGCCGCATTCGATCCATAGGCCGACGCGCCGCCAACGACCCAGCCTTCCGGCTGCTCTGCCGCAAGCTCGTCGATCAGCCTGACCAGCGCGCGGGCATCCTCCTTGTCGATCCGGCCATTGCCATCAAGATCGTCCATCTGCCCGTCCCGGTCCTGGTCAATATAGATATCGGCCGCGTCCCCATAGAGATGGCGCGATGAAGTCGTCGTATTGCCGATGGCCGCATTATAGAAGGGCGTGCGATAGCCGCTCATCACAAAGAACGTGTCCGCCTCCCATCCTTTTTCATTGGCGGCCGCAAGAAGGGTTTCGAGCTTCACGAGCATGTCCGGCTGCATCAGCAAATAGGTCGGCTCATGTCCCGGCTGCTGCTTGCAGCGGAACTGGCCGAGCTGGAAGTTCGGCGAGACATGAAGATCCTCCGGCATCGCGGTCAGATCAATAAACCCCTTGGGCACGGCATAGGACGGAAGGTCCCGCAACGGCCGCGCATACATTCCGATGCGATAGCCATTCAGGGAATCATCCACCCCATTCTCGAAAGGCGTCAGCACCAGCAGGTTCAGGCGAGTTTCGGCCCCGCGATGCGAGACTACCATCTCGGCAAGGCCCGGCGCTTTCGGCGCGGTCCAGTCAATTTCCTCCGACTCGCGGCTCAGTTTCCCGTCCGAAATCTCAATGTGCGCATCTTTTGGAATAGCCAGGCTGATCTGGTCTCCCGGCATGGCGGAGACGGAGATCAGGGGCAGCGCAGAGCGCGTTCCGTTTACTGTAATCTCGACGCCGGCGCCTGTCGGGACCGTCTCGATCTTGCCGACCGGTTGGGCTGGGTGCGGCTCTGCCGTTGCGATGATCCAGGGCAGGAAGATGAATTTCATGAACTCGGAAAATATGGGTCTGGTCCTCTTGTCTGGTCTGGGCAGGCACGCGTCATCTTAACCATTACGCATGCCCCCTCAAACGCATCAGAGCGAAGATGGTGCCATATTTTTTCTGATGTTTTTCAGGGCCGTATTTCGGAACCAGAGCGGGCGCGACCGGTTTATCCAACAACACCGCGAAGAGTTCCGCCAGTCTTTCCGATTGGCCAGGCCAGCCTGATGCGGCGGCCGCGCTCTTCTCTAATAAGAGTATTTTGGAGATTATTTATGCGTACGCATCGCCGACTTCTTGCATCAACCCTCCTCGCCACAGCTGGCCTCCTGACCGCCATTCCCGCCAGCGCCCAGCATGCGGCTCCAGCCGACCCGGTCCAGCTTGCCGATCTGAGCGAGAAAGAGGCCATGGGCGGCGAACTTGAAGCGGAAAAAGCCTCTGCCATCCAGACCCTGATCCTGAATGACTGGCTGGAGCGCGAACTCGGTAATGAGACCGAATCCGGCGTCCTCACCACAGTGCGCGCCGCCTATGCCCAGAATGTCTTCAAGCCGATCTGGACCGAGAAAGGGATCCGTTCCCTGAAGCGCGCGCGCAGTGATCTCTTCTCTTACGGGCTTGTCGCATCAGACGTCTCGAAGGCCAATCTCGACAAGATCGCCGCCAAGCGCCTGAAAGGCGACAGCGACGAGATTCGCGCCACAGCCGACCTGCAACTGACCGCAGCCTGGATCCGCATGGCCTCTGCCGTAAGCGGAGGATTGTCCGACAATGGCGAAGCGGCCAAATCGAAGACCGATGCGCCCTCCAAATCCACCGTGCAGAAAAGCCTGATCAAGGCCGCACGGGGCGATGCCGACGACATCCTTTCCGAGCTCGAACCGGAACACCCCCAATACAATCGTCTCAAGAAACAGCTGAAGCAGTACCGCGAAATCCGGTCGGCAGGCGGCTGGCTCGCCATCCCGGACGGTGACGCGATTGAGCTGGAGGATGAAGACCCGCGTATTCCAGCCCTGCGCGACCGTCTGGAGGCGGAAGGCTATTACAAGCCGGAGACCTGGGCCGGAGAGCTTCTGTCCACCATCAGCCTGGCTTCGAATGATGACACCGACACATCTTCCACGGAGATCGTGTTTGATGCGCGCCTTCAGGGTGCCCTGAAGGAATTCCAGCGCCATCACGGCCTTGAGGATGACGGCGTCGTCGGTGGCAATACGCTTGCCGCCCTGAATGAGAGTGTCGACTCCAAGATCGACCGGATCGCCGACACGATGAATCGCTGGCGCCATTATGATGATCTGGGCGACCAGTATATCTGGGCCAATATTCCATCCTTCACGGCCGAAGGCTGGCGCAACAACCGTCGCGAAATCGCGATGAAGACAATCGTCGGCATGCCAAGCCGCGAAACCCCGGTCTTTTCCGACCAGGTGGAATATGCCGTCGCCAATCCGCGCTGGTATGCTCCGGTCAGCATCGTGCGCCGCGACAAGCTGCCAAAGCTCGCCAAGGACCCGTCCTATGCGGCCCGCAAGAATTTCAAGGTGATTGATCGCGCTACCGGCCAGTCCGTCTCCGCCGCCTCGGTGGACTGGACAGATCCGGCAGCCGCCGAAACCTACCAGCTGGTTCAGGGCCCCGGAGCCAGTAATGCGCTCGGTGACCTGAAGATCATCTTCCCCAATCAGTATTCGGTCTATCTGCACGGCACGCCGGGCATGAGCCTGTTTGACCGGGCCCAGCGCACTTTCAGCTCAGGCTGCGTGCGTCTGGAGAAGCCGAAAGAGATGGCGAAATGGATTGCCGCGCATGACCCCGAAGTCTCGGAGCGGGATGTCTCCAAGGCGCTCGAAGGGTCAAATCCGGAACGGATCGAGTTCAAGTCCGAAACCCAGATTCACATCACCTACATGACCGTCACAGTGGACGAAGATGGCGAGCCGAATTTCTGGCGTGACGTCTATCATGAGGAAGACGGCATCAGCATGGTCGGCAAATATGCCCCGCTCTACGAGCCCACCCAGGATGAGGAACTGGCCCAAGCGGCACCCGCCCCGCGCAAGGGATAAGGCTTACTGGCTCGCCCAGAGAATCCGGGCGAGCCAGGCAATTTCTGTCGGCTTGAAACTGCGGGTGGGATAGGCTGGGTTGAGCGAGGCGAGTTCAACCGTCCGCGTATTCTTGCGGGCCAGAACCTTGGCCATGACTTCCCCGTCAATTGTTTTCGCCACCACCCGGTCTCCCGCCTTCACCTCCGAGCCCGGCGACACAATGATCCGGTCCCCGGCCCGGTAGGCCGGCTCCATGGAATCCCCGCTGATCTCCAGCGCATAGACCGATTCCGTTTCCAGCCCCGGAAACCGAACCTCTTCCCAGCCCCCGCCAACCGGAAACCCGGCATCATCGAAAAAGCCGTCCTGCCCGGCCTGCGCAAAGCCGATCAGGGGGGCAATCGCGCCGCGCCTTCCATCGACCAGCGCGGCGAAATCCTCAAACCGGCTGCCGACAGATTCCAATACGCGCGCAAGGCTTTCCGTGGACGGCCAGCGCGGACGTCCATCGGCCCCTTCCCGCTTGGAAGGATTAAAGGCCGTCGGGTCCAGCCCGGCACGACGCGCCAGCCCGGAAGGCGTCAGGCCATGATGAGCTGCAAGGGCATCAAGCCCCCGCCAGATATCACGATGTTTCATGGGATAATTTTCCCAAAGGTTGCGCCTGTCGCTTAATAGGAATATTCACCTATTGTCAAGCAAGAGGTGGGGAAATGGCAATGAAACTGTTCATTCATGGCGTGCCCGATACGCCGCATTTGTGGGAGCCGCTGGTCGCGGCGCTCGACCTGCAAGAGCAGGACTATCTCGCGCCCACCCTGCCCGGCTTCGGCTGCCCGCGTCCGGACGGGTTCAGCGCCACCAAGGATGCCTATGCTGACTGGCTGGTCGGCCAGATGGAAGCGGCAGGCGGCAATGTCGATATTGTCGGCCATGACTGGGGCGCGCTGCTGACCCTGCGCGCGGTTTCCTTGCGGCCGGACCTCGTGCGCAGCTGGTGCGTCACCAATGCCGTGATCGATCCCGACTATCGCGGCCACACAATGGCAAGGCGCTGGGCAACGCCTGTGCTGGGCGAGCTTGTCATGCTGGGCATGCGCAACAAGAAACGGCTCCTGCCGGCACTTGTTTCCGGCGGTATGCCGCGCAGTCTTGCCGAGCAGGAAGTTCCCCTGATCGACAAGACGATGCGGCAGAGCATCCTCAGGCTCTACCGGTCAGCCGCCGGCCTGCGTTTCTCGGATGAATGGGTGAAGGGTCTCGAAAACCTGCCGGAACGCGGCCAGTTGTTCTGGGGCGAGACGGACCCCTTTGTGGACCTGTCCGTGGGCAAACGGTTCGCGAAGCGCTGGAACGTGCCGCTGCATGTCGAGCGCGGCGCCGGTCACTGGGCCTGTGCGGAGCGGGCAACCGAATTTGCTGCCCTGCTCCGATCACATTGGACCTGACTTTCAGGCGGCTTCCTTCTTGGGGCTGCCGAGTTCCTGTTTCACCCGCTCGGCCAGCTGGCGGACGGTGAACGGCTTCGGCAGGAACGAGACCGCGCGGTCGTCGTCCAGCTGCTTGGCAATGTCGCGCTCGGCATAGCCGGAGATGAAGATCACACGGGCATGGCCCAGCAAATCCTTGGCCTCGCGGATCAGCGTCGGACCATCCTTGCCCGGCATGACCACGTCGGAGATGACGAGGTCGAAGCTCTCCGGATTGTCCTCCAGGATTTCCATTGCCTCTTCGCCATCGCAAGCTTCTTCGACTTCATACCCGCTGGAGCGCAGCAAGGAGGCCGCAATGCCGCGCACGCCGTCTTCATCCTCGATCAGCAGGATGCGGCCGCGACCCGAAATATCAACGGGCTGGCTGGCAATCTTCTCGGCCTGCGCCATGTCGACCGGCTCAGGAATTTCCTCGGCCTTGAGGGCCGGCAGGTAGATGTGGAAAGTCGTGCCCTTGCCGACGCCGGACGTGGTGCAGATATAGCCGCCCGATTGCTTGATGATGCCGTAGACGGTCGCAAGGCCAAGGCCCGTGCCGACGCCAGCTTCCTTCGTGGTGAAGAAGGGCTGGAAGATCTTGTCCATGACATCCTTCGGCATGCCGTGGCCGGTGTCTGCCACTTCGATCAGCATGTAGTCGCCATCATTGACGAAGGCGAAGCCCTTGTCCTGGGCTTCCTTGCCCGTGGCGCGCGCTGTGCGGATCGTCAGCTTGCCGCCATTCTTGTGGCTGAGCATTGCATCCCGCGCATTGGTTGCGAGGTTGAACAGGGCGTTTTCAAGCTGGTTCTTGTCGGCCTTGATATAGGGCACGTCGCGGCCATGCTTGACGTCCAGCTCAATCCGCTCGTCCAGAAGCTGGCGCAGGAGGATGGAGAATTCGGACATGAAGTCGGTCACAGCGAAGACTTCGCGCTTGAAGGTCTGCTGGCGCGCATAGGCGAGCAGCATCTTCACGAGATCCTTCGCACGGATCGAAAATTCGTGGATCGACTTCAAATTCGAATAGGAAGGATCGCCCAGCGGATGGTGTACCATCAGCTGTTCATTGTTCAGGATGATGCCCTGTAGAACATTGTTGAAGTCATGGGCCACACCGCCGGCGAGCTGGCCGATGGCCTGCATCTTTTCGCCATGTGCCAGACGCATTTCCAGCTGGCGCTGTTCGGTGATGTCCATGACGTAGGCGACCGAGGGGCGCCCGGCCCCATCCAGCGCCACGAAGACGTTGACGTGCTTGGGCTCTTCGCCAGCCAGTTTCAGGTTTACCGGCTTGTCGATCGCGTCGACCAGCAGGCTCTTGAGGCTGTCCTCACCTTCTTCGGCTGAGAACAGGTCGGAGAATTTCCCGCCCGGCGCGGCCTTGCCTTCGGTGAGGTCCATCAGGGCGCGGTTGGTGTCCATGATGATGGCGCTGTCGACGCTGCCGCCCTCAAGGCGCACGGCGCCGAACGGCGCATCGTCGAACATCGGGTCGCCATCTGGGCGCGGCGGACGCGACGCGGTGGAAACGCGGAAACCTTCCTCGCCGGTGTTCATCACCTGTTGGCTGGCCAGGATGATCGTGCGGCCGGTCGCATCGGCGCCCTTGCCCGACCAGGTCGTGATCGCCTGCACCGGGCGCTCGACGCCGTCGCGGCCGCGCAGCTGGATGTCGACCCGTCCCGGCACCCCGGATTTGCGGTCACGCGACAGCATCTTCACGAATTCCGGACGCATGATGTCGTCGATGCGAATGTTCTTGGCCGTTTCCGGCAGGCCCAGCATGTCGCGCAGCCAACCATTGGCATAGGTGATCGTGCCATCAGGGCGCGCCGCGAAGAAACCCATCGGGGCGTCTTCGACATAGAGCGATTTCAGGTCAGCCGCGCCGGTTGCTTCGCGTTCGCCAGCAATCGGGCGGATACGCCAGAGCACCTTGTCGCGTGGCAGCGGGGAAACCGTGATTTCGAACTGGGCGGGCACGCGCTCTGGCCCGATCGTGATCGGCGGCAGGATTTCGCGACGCGCATGACCGGCCTTGGCGCCCTTGGACAGGCGATAGACGGGCGCAGCCAGGCCCGGATTGGCGCCGAACAGGCGGTCCACCGTGACAGGCGCGCCTTCGGATTGCGATCCGATCAGCGCGAGGCTCGTCAGTTCCCGGTAGGATGTGTTGGCCGCAACGGGCGCGCCACCCTGGTCGGCAATCAATACGGATTCATCCAGCGCCTCGATCCAGCCAAAGCGCGGCGTCGCGGCCTGCGCTGCGCGCGCAATCGAGCCGCGTTCCGGAAACAGGCCGAGCATCCGGCCAGCGCCGCGCACACTCCACAACAGGAAGACGAGTCCGCCAGATGCCATGGCGATCAGCAGGATCGGTCCCGGCGCGCCGGAGGCGTTTGGCCAGGCAAGCGCAACACTGGCGGCCGCGATGGAAACGAGCAGGCATATCCAGAACGAAAGCTGCATGAAGTCCACGCGTCCACGCTCAGGCAGCTCGCTCATTTCGGCGGCAGTTTCCTGATCGTCAGCGGGAGCGGCCTTCGCCTGCACTTGAAAATCCATTGGTCGCTTTACACTCCTGTTGCCAGCCGCCAAGGTTGGGCCAGCACTCTACGCCTTTTCCGTTCGGCATCGCTGCCGACTCAGTCATACGGAATCCTAGTGTACCAAATGTGGCACGACAAAGGTTAATGAAAGCGAAAAAGACGTTAAGACCAACGTTGAAAATTACAGAAATCACAGTGGAATCGGAGCTTTTCATGAGACGGACTTCAACAGCAATCGCAGCGCTCCTGCTGCTCGGCGCCTGTCAGAACACGCCGGAGTCGACGCTGTCACCCCCAGTCGCAGACCTTCCCCCCGCCCCCACCCAGGCCGACCGCGCAGAGCTGGTGGCCGCCGAGAGCGCCCGGCTGAACCAGTGGTTCGAAGACAAGTTCCAGGAAACCCTGGCGCGCAACCCGATGTACCAGACCTATCTCGGTGTGAAGACGGATTACGACAAATGGAATGACGCCTCCGACGCGGCCGAAATCGAAGAGATGGAAATCCAGCGCGCCAACATCGCCGAGATGAAGACGCTGTTCGATTTCGACCTGCTGGACGATCAGGCCAAGCTGTCGTGGCGCCTCGCCGAATATGAGCTGGCCGACGCCGAAGCCGGCTTCCCCTACCGCCACTATGACTATGTCTTCGACCAGATGGGCGGCGTCCAGTCGGGCATTCCGGCCTTCCTGATAAACCAGCATGGCGTCACCAGCCTGTCTGATGCCGAAGCCTATGTGGCCCGCCTTGAAGGCGTTGAAACTTATCTGGCCCAGAATATTGAAAACGCTGAATATTCCGCAGGCCTTGGTATCATGCCGCCCGCCTTTGTGTATCCCTATGTCCTGAATGATTCCAAGGGTGTGATCACCGGCTACCCCTTCACGTCCGATGTGGATGATGGCAGCGAAGACAGTCCCCTGATGAAGGATTTCCGCGGCAAGGTTTCCAGCCTCGTAGAGGGCGGCACGATTGAGGCTGCCCAGGCCGATGAGCTGCTCGCCAGTGCCGCTGCCGCGCTTGAGACCTCGGTGGGCCCGGCTTATGAAAACCTGATTGCCGTCATGGAGACACAATCGGAGTCCGCCACGACCGAGGATGGCGCGTGGAAGCTGCCCGAAGGCGATGCCTATTACGCCATGCGCCTGAAACATATCACCACGACCGACAAGAGCGCTGCGGACATCCACCAGCTGGGCCTGGACGAGGTTGCCCGCATTCATGACGAGATGCGCGAGATCATGACGAAGGTCGGGTTTGAGGGCACGCTCAAGGAGTTCTTCGAGTTCATGCGGACCGATCCGCAATTCTACATGCCGAACACCGAAGAAGGCCGTGACGCCTATCTGACTGAAGCGCGCGCGCAGATCGAAAAGATGAAGGCCGATCTGCCGAGCGTGTTCAACACATTCCCCAAGGCCGACATGATCGTTAAGGCGGTTGAGCCGTTCCGCGAGAAATCTGCCGGCAAAGCCTTCTACTCCCGCCCTGCCCCGGATGGCAGCCGGCCCGGCACCTATTACGCCAACCTCTATCGCATGCAGGACATGCCGACCTACCAGCTGCAGGCGCTTGCCTTCCATGAAGGCATTCCGGGCCACCACATGCAGATCGCCATTGCGCAGGAACTGGAAGGCATTCCGAGCTTCCGGAAATATGGCGGCTATACTGCCTTCTCGGAAGGCTGGGGCCTCTACACGGAGTTCCTGCCGAAGGAGATGGGCTATTATTCCGACCCGTATGACGATTTCGGACGCCTCGCCATGGAGATCTGGCGCGCCGCGCGGCTCGTCGTCGATACCGGAATCCATGACAAGAAATGGACCCGCGAAGAAGCGATCCAGTACCTCCTGGACAACACGCCCAATCCGGAAGGTGACGCGAAGAAGGCCATCGAGCGCTATATCGTGATGCCGGGACAGGCGACGGCCTACAAAATCGGCATGCTCAAGATCCTTGAGTTGCGCGAAATGGCAAAAACTGAGCTCGGTGAAGACTTCGACATCGCCGACTTCCACGATGTTGTCCTGAAAGATGGCCCGGTACCGCTTCAGATTCTCGAAGAGAATGTGAACGCCTGGGTCGCCGAGACGAAGGGCGCCTGACCATGATCCCACGCAGCTTTGCCCGCGCCTGTCTTGCTCCGCTCGCACTGGCCGGGCTCGCTGCGTGCACTTCCGTGCTCGCGCCCATCCTGAAACCGGATGTGAGCACGGAGGTCGTGAACATGGAGGGCGGCGACTGGCAGCTGGATCCAGCCCACGCCGCCCTCACCTTCAAGATCGACCACCTCGGCTATTCCACCTATGTCGGCCGGTTCGAACGGTTTGACGTTCAGTTGAGCGGCGAACCGGACGCTCCGGCAGAGGCGCGGGTGGAAGGCGTGGTCGACATGACCTCGCTCGACATTGCAAATGACGACTTCGCGGACACCCTGATGGGATCAGACTGGTTCAGCGCAACCAATTTCCCTGAGGCCCGGTTCCAGTCGACCCGTATCCTGATTACCGGCCCGGTTACGGCGGACGTCGAGGGCATCCTGACCTTGCGCGGCCAGAACGCGCCGATCATCCTGTCGGTGACCTTCAATGGCGCTGGCTTTGACCGGCTGCGCAATGCCCAGGTGGCCGGATTCTCGGCCACCACAGACCTCGACCGGACCGTCTTCGGTATCGACCGGTTCAGTGGCCTGCTGACCGACAAGGTGCACGTCGAAATCGAAGCGGAACTGCTAAAGACCTCCGGCGTAACTTGATTTGACCGGTCCACTCTCCCTATCAGGGAATTGGATCAGATTTTACGTCAGGAGATTTGGGGATGCTGGGTGATATGTTGGCGGAGGTCTTCTCCGTATCGGGTCTGTTTACGCTATTGATGCTTTTGATGCTCCAGGCCGTGCTCGGCTTTGACAATCTGCTCTACATTTCCATCGAATCAAAACGGGTCGGCGAAGCCAAGGCCCCCATGGTCCGCCAGTGGGGCATCGGGCTGGCCGTCTTGTTCCGGATCGTTCTTCTGTTCATCATCGTCGCCCTGTTCGATGCGTTGGCAGAGCCACTATTCGGGTTCCATCTGCCCGGATTCTTTGAGGGCGAATTCACGTTCCAGAGCCTGATCACCCTCGCAGGCGGTTCCTTCATCATCTACACGGCGATCAAGGAAATCACTCACATGCTGACGGTGGAGCACATCGAGCACAGTGAAGGGGGCAAGTCGAAATCGGTGATGCAGGCCATCATCCTGATCGTTTCGATGAACCTCGTTTTTTCCTTCGACTCCATCCTGTCAGCTATGGCCATCGCGAACATTGAAATTGCGCGCATCGTGAATGCGGCTGGCGAGACGATCGGCACGTTCACCGGGACGGTCACCGACTGTAAGGAAGCCCTGATCGCACAACCCGTTGCCGATGCAATTGGCTGCCGCCCTGGCAAGGATTACCAGGTCTGGCTGATGGCCATCGCGATCATCGCGTCAGGCATCATCATGGCATTGATGGCGAACACTGTGGCCAATTTCCTCAAGAAGAACCGCATGTACGAAGTCATGGGCCTGTTCATCCTGTTCCTCGTTGGCGTGCTTCTCGTCACCGAAGGCGCACACCTCGCCCACATGAAGCTGTTCAGCTACACGATCGAGGCGATGTCGAAATCGTCCTTCTACCTCGTCATCTTTGTCCTGGTGGTCACCGACATCATCTCGGTGCGCTACCAGCGGCGCCTGTGGGCGCAGAAGGAAGCAGAAATTCGCGGCGGCGGAACGGAGGAAGCCTCCATCGCCGGCGCAGAATCGCAGATGTAAGATGTAAGGAAAGTCAGGCCGGCAGCCCCTGCCTAGCGCAGCAGGGCTGTCCGCCGGGTGATCCGCAGGGCCATTCGGTTGCCTTTGCGGCCAATCTCGCCTTCGGCAACGACCCCGCCATCCCGGCCGCCCGTCAGAAGTTCGACCGGCTGGTCTGCGGGCAGGCCCAGCAACAGGGTCGAGCCGGGCTTCAGGTCTGCAAGACGGGACAAGGGCACGCTCAGCGACGCAACCCGCGCTGTGAGCACGGCGGTCATCGCCCCTGCCCCAGCCGACGGCGCAGCAGCGTGCGACACACGTCCCTGAGGGCGCGCAGGCGGCACTTCGCTGGACAGGTCGAACAGATCGTCTTCGGCGAGGATCAGGCGCGCCGGCATCTTCAGATCCTCAACGCGGATATCGAGGTCGAGGATGGAAGTCGTGCCCGGCCCGGCAAGCGCCGAGGCGAATTCCGCATCGGTCTCGATGCGGGAGAATTTGAGAGATGGCGCCAAGGCTGTGCCAAGCGGACGGACCAGCCCTTCCAGCAACGCGGCATCCATCGGTGTGAGGGCGCGGTGATGGCCTCCGGTTGGCTTGCCGCCACACGCGGTCTCGATCAGGGCGTTCGCCAGCGAGGCACTGATTACCAGCATGGCTGCGATCTCGCCGCCAGGCGCGGCGTAGCAGGCAATCGCCGAACCACGGCCAGCGCATTCGGTCTCTAGCCCTTGGTCGAAACTGCCGCGCGCACTGGCTCGGGCGAGCGCCGCCGCTTTCAGGCCGCAGCCATCCCGCAGCGCCAAGGTCAGGCGCGATGCGATCCGGCGCGCATCCTCGGTTAGCTCTGTGGGTTCAGCGGGGGGCCGTTTGACCAGATCCGGCGCCACAACATCAAGCACCTGTTCCGGCTCAGGCTCAGGCATGTCGTCCAGATTGGGACGTAGTAGCGCTTCGATCTCGGCGGCACTCAGCACGCCGCGAGAGGTCGGGATTGGACGCGTCGGCGTGATCGGCTCGAACGTTGTCGGCATGTCGAGCATGATGTCGGCCTCACGTCTGGGAGACATGTCCCATCCGTCATCGGCAGCAAGAGGCAGATCAGTCTTCATGGAGCGGGTAGCCGGTTCATGTGTTCCACTTTGTTGTGCGCCAGATACGGTTAACGACTGGTTAGTAATTTCCGCTCTGCTGCGGTCATCATCAGCCATGCTGCAACCCAAAACTCTGTCAGCCTTAATGCAGGCGCGCTTTGTGTTAAATATCACATGCAGCTGTTAAGGCCTTGATTACCATGCTGTAAGACATCCTTTGGACCTTGTTGGCAGTATGCCTTCAACGCATGAGGCTCCAAGCATAACCGCCGAAGCGTTGGGTTGATGGGTAAATGAAAACGGCGGTGATCCCGATCAGGGTCACCGCCGCTTTTTATTCTGGTCACGTGCATTCTGAAGGCGTCAGTCGTCGCGCAGCGTGCGCTCCTTGCGCTCGTGGCGTTCCTGCGCTTCGAGGCTCAGCGTCGCCGTCGGGCGCGCTTCGAGACGGCGCAGGCCAATTGGCTCACCGGTCACTTCGCAATATCCGTAGGAGCCGTCATCAATCCGGCGCAGGGCAGAGTCGATCTTGGAAATCAGCTTGCGCTGGCGGTCGCGGGTGCGCAGTTCGAGGGCCTTGTCGCTTTCCGCAGATGCGCGGTCCACGATGTCCGGCAAGGATCCTGACTCCCCCTGAAGGTTGTTGATGGTCTGCTTCGCGCCGTCCAGAATCTCGGCCTTCCAGTTTTCCAGAAGCCGACGGAAGTAGGCGAGCTGACGCTCGTTCATGAACTCCTCGTCATCCGAGGGGCGATAGTCGTCCGAAAGGTCAACACTCATCGCTTATCACCTTACTCTGTTTGGGGGCGGATATAGACCGCCAAGTGATTCTCTGCAATTGCTGATGCTGTGTAATTTTCGTCAATGTTTTCAGACAATTGAGGCGAAAACATGTAATCTTCATTATAATGTTACCAAACCTTAGTGTCTGAAACCGCGTATTCCCGTGCAATTTACAGGCCGGGACTTGATCTTTCTCCCGACGACGCGCTCTATGATGCCTGTCCAAAACACAACGGATGACTGGTTTCAGCGTAGATGGCCCGACGCCGGAAAACTATGGATAAATCGTCCGGTTGGATGCAGGCGGTGGTGTTCAACTCGCTGCTGATCCTCATGCCCGTCATCGCTGCGCAAAGCCTCGCCATGGCTTTTTCCGGCGAGAGTTTTTCGGACTCCCCCACGATTGAATCGATCGACCAGACCCGCCGCAACATGGATGATACGTTTGCCGCGATCGCCCCGCGCAATGGCGGCGACAAGTACAAATTCTGGCATGACATAGTCGAACGTGAACTGACGGACATGGATGTCGCAGCCGCACGCGGCTTCCTTCTGGCGGCGCCGCAGATGCTCGACCGGGACTCCGTGCGCGAGCTGGAAGCCGATTCGAGCGGCGTGAAGCTGGACCGCGCGGATGACCGTATGGCGGCCGCAGCGCTGCGCAAATTGCCCCTGGATATCGGCCTGAAATTCGAAAAGGCCCAGGCTTCGGCCGGGTCCCGAAATATCCCCAGTGCGTCTGCCATCATCGAAGATACAGACGGCACGGAAGATGCGCCCGAAGAAGAGAGTGCCGACGAGGCTGCGGAAGACTCCGAAGTCAGCGTCTCCAGCACGGCTCGCCCCTCGGACCGGCGCTTCGTCCTGCTTGGGACATTTGCCGACCTTGCCAACAATTCCGAGCGCTGGCTCAAGGGCGACCGGGTTGATCCGATCACCCTCAAGATCACCGCGCTTGCGCTGATCGGCGCGGACACGTCGGACGGCCTGTCGGAAGGCAACATCCGGGCGGCCTCCATCCTCAAGTCGGCCCGCCGCGCCCGGAGAATGACGCCGGAATTCACGGCTTACCTGAAAGGCCGCCTGAACAGCGCCCTGCCCGATGATGTCCTGCGCCCCGCGCTGGAAGAGGCCCTGGGTGAACTGGCCACGACCAGCGTTCGCGTCGACCGGGTACGGAACGCCTATCTCGACTCGATCAATGCCGAAGGCTTGCTGGAGCTTGAAACCGACCTGACCCAGATCGACCGGCTCGGGATGCTGACCAGCACCCCGGCGGCAATCACCCTGATCGAGCATGTGAAAGACAGTTCCGACCTGCGCCGCGCCAGACTGCTGGCGGAGGCGGGCGGGGACCGCTCGGTGGCCCTCGTGAAACAGGACGGGCCGGGCGCCCTGCGCATTGCCGACACGGGCATCAAATGGACGCGGCAGCTGATGCTGCAGGTTCTGGGCCTGACCGCATCCGGCTTGGCCCTGCTCTATGTGATGATCGCGACCTTCCGCCGGAATGTCCGCTTGCCGAAAAAGAGTGTCGAGCCCTCCGGCATCTGATCGCTAGAGATTGAACGCGCCGCGAATGCCGTCAATCAGCAGCTGAACCGACAGGGCCGCAAGAATTACGCCGAGGATCCGCGTCAGCGCCCCCGCCACGCTGGCTCCCATGAGGCGCACCAGCGGTCCGGCAATCAGGAAAATGACCAGTGTGAGCAGCAGGTTCAGGCCGATTGCGGAGAGCACGATTCCCTTCTCGACCCAGTCGGACTTGTCCGACATGTAGAACATCGCGGTTGCGATGGAGCCCGGCCCGGCCACCATCGGGATGCCCAGCGGGAAGACGGAAATATCGTCCGGTTCAGGATCGGCCGCATGTGTGCCCAGATGTTCTTCCGCGCGGTGCTCACGGCGCTCGGTGCGTTTTTCGAACACCATGTCCAGCGCGATAATGAACAGCAGGATGCCGCCGGCCGCCCGGAAGGCATCAATAGAGATATGCATGGCGCCAAGCAGCCAGGATCCGCCAAACGCAAACCCGTATATGATGATGGTCGCAACAATGATGGATTTGACCGCCATCCGGCGCCGATAGGCAGCATCGCCGCTCGCCGTCAGCGTCGCAAACACGGGCGCAACGCCCAATGCATCGATCAGGACGAAGAAGGTGACAAAGGTCGCGGTGAACAGGGAGAGAAGGTCGGCGCTCATGGCCGGGCACCTAGTCCTTTTGGGCCGCGGCGTCGAGGATTTCCTGCACGAGCGGCGCCACGATGAGCGAGTCGTTCATGCCTTCAAACCGGGAGAGGTCTGCACCGCCTGAGGCGAGTGACAACATCATGCGATGGCCGCGCAATCTCTGGAGCAGGCCATCGGTGCCCCGGTGCCCGTCCGCGCTCGCCATGCGCCCATTGCCGAGATCGACCACAAGGCCCTCCCCCTGCCCGGCTTCAAGCAGCGAAATGCCCTCCTCCAGCGTGACTGGCTTGGCGTCCGGAACCGGATCGACCTTCTTCAGGCTCGCCATCATGCCGGCTCCCGCGCATCCGCGAGCATCATCTTGCGACAGCGGCTCAGGGCCCGATAGAGTTGTGAACTGGCGACATCCGCGGAGACTTCAAGCACGGCTTCGCGGTCTTCCTCGCACTCGCACGCCGCCAGAAGGCCCGCCAGCGCTTCAGCAGCCTGGGCATAAGCCGGCCCATCGACCTCGCCGAGCAGGTACATTTGCATGATCGCGAAATAGGTGCGGCCTGCCTGCGTGGTCGCATCGGCTGGGCGCAGGATGTCTTTCTCGCGCAGGACACGAGCCCTGTTTTCCAGCAGCAAGACCCCGCGCCGGTCGCCATTTCTGACAACCGCGCCGTTTACCACGAATGTTTCGCCTGGTTTCAGGGACAGCTTCAATGGCATGGCGTCTGATTCCACTCCTGCAGATTTCGATGAAATTTGCAGAAAGGCGTTAACGCTTGATTGCGATTTCGTAAGTGCCCCCGAAACAAAACAATGATTTGCAATCGGGGGAAATGTGCCATGCGCCCGTTTCCCATATGCATAGGATCACAAGGCCTACATTGGCTCCGGTCCGTCACGGCCCGTTCGGGCCACCTAACCAGACCCAGCGCGGCGCTCATCTGAAGCTTGAAGCACTGCGGCGGCGCGCATGGCCATTCCCTTTTACCACAGGCGACGATCGGGTTGAAATGAATTCGGTGCTGCACTGCGGCGATGCCTTTCGCCACGTAAG
The DNA here is from genome assembly GCF_036964145.1 of Hyphomonas sp. GTDB lineage: Bacteria > Pseudomonadota > Alphaproteobacteria > Caulobacterales > Hyphomonadaceae > Hyphomonas. The sequence continues at coordinate 320,426 of NZ_JBALUC010000004.1, read as the reverse complement.
CGCTTGCTCCTGACTTTCGCGACACTATTGTTGGCTAAGACCCAGATGAGGAAGAGTTCATGCGCTTTGAAGGCACCCAGGATTACGTCGCCACCGAGGATTTGAAAGTGGCCGTCAATGCAGCCATTGCTCTGGAGCGGCCGCTCCTGATCAAGGGGGAGCCGGGCACGGGCAAAACGGTACTCGCCATCGAGGTGGCCAAGGCCCTCGGGGCAGAACTCATCGAATGGCACATCAAATCAACCACAAAGGCGAGCCAGGGCCTCTACGAATATGATGCGGTCTCCCGCCTGCGCGACGGCCAGATGGGCGAAGAGCGCGCCAAGGACGTGGCGAATTACATCAAAAAGGGCAAGCTGTGGGAGGCGTTCACCGCCGACAAGCGCCCGATCCTGCTGATCGACGAGATCGACAAGGCCGACATCGAATTCCCAAACGATCTCCTGCAGGAACTCGACCGGATGGAATTCTATGTCTACGAGACCGACGAGACGGTGAAAGCGCTGCAGCGCCCGATCGTGATCATCACGTCGAACAATGAGAAGGAATTGCCGGACGCCTTCCTGCGCCGCTGCTTCTTCCACTTCATCAAATTCCCGGACGAAGAGACGATGCAGGAAATCGTCGACGTCCACTTCCCCGACATCAAGAAGAAACTGGTCAAGGACGCGCTGACGACATTCTACGCCATGCGTGAACTGCCCGGCGTGAAGAAGAAACCGTCGACCTCGGAACTGCTCGACTGGCTGAAGCTCCTGATGAACGAGGATATCGACCTCGAAACGCTGCAGGAAAATGACCCGGATCGCCTGACGCCGCCGCTACATGGCGCGCTGCTGAAGAACGAACAGGACGTTGCCCTGTTCGAACGTCTCGCCTTCCTCGCCCGGCGCGGCGACGGTGGTGGCGGCCGTAGAGGCCCTGCGGGCTAGCGCCCCAGCCCTAGTCCTGTGTGATGTCGCCCAGGGGCTCTGCCTTTGGCCGGCGGTTCACGTCTTCGCGGCTTTTCAGGAAGTCGGCCATCTTGGTCTTGTCCTGGCGTTCGTCGAACCAGGTTTTCCACGCGAGCGTCATCCAGGCCGCGTGGAAGGCCAGACCGAAAACGATGGAGACCAGCCCCGGAATGGGCCCGATATGTGCGCGGCGGACAAATTCGCCGAGTGTCAGGACATCCGTGGGATGGATTGCAATCTTGGCAAAATAGGCTGCGCCCTGAATGGCAAAGATCCAGCCATAATTACGGCGCAGGCGGCGCCCGATCGCGCGCGGCATGGATATTCGGTATTGCGGCTTTTCGTAATCATCCGATAGCGCCGTGCCCCGGTCGAGGGGAATACGCGCCCCTTCCCCGCGCAGCATCGGCACGTAAAAGGCAATCTCCAGCACCCGCGCCCGGAAGCGCCAGACATAGAAGAACCGGTAGCGTCGGGCCTCCAGGATCAGGAACATGATGCAAAGCGCACCGACGAGCACAATAGGAAAGGGCGAGGCCCGATCACTGGCAAACGAGACCGACAGGCCGATGCCGGTGGAGATCACGGCCCAATTGGTCGTCTGGTCGAGGCGTTGGCGCCAGATGGTGGAGCGATAGACTTCCGCGCGGTAGAGGTGCGCCAGCGCGCCAACCTCCTTGCTGCCGACAATGGCTTCCGGCGGGTCGCCGTCCGGATCTTCCTGGAATTCAATATCGCTCATGGCCCCATTCTATGGCGGGAGTCTTGGCCGCGCCAAGGGGCAAACCGCCCCAAACTCAGCCGTTCTCGTTCGCCGCTTCCTGTTTTTCCGACAGGATCGACTTCAGCGGTATCGGCATCGCCTCTTCGCGGAAGGACAGGGTCGATTGCGGGAACGGGATTGTGATGCCCGCTTCGTCCAGGGCATCCTTAACGGCAAAGGCGACCTCATCATAGGTTTCACGCTGCTCCGCCGGGCGACTGCCGGACCACCAGAGCAATTTGAAATCGATTGAGGAGCCGCCGAATGACACGCATTGGACATCCTTGGTCTCGGATTGTTTCACCGTCTCACAGGACTCCAGCGCATCCTGCAGTACGGCCTTCGCCTGACGCATGTCAGTGTCATAATCGACCCCCACGACCAGTTCCTGGCGTTTCAGGCCGCGATCGGTCTCGATGTTCACGGGATTCTTGAAGAGATAGGAATTCGGCACGATAACCAGTTCGCCATCTGTCTCGCGGACATGGGTTTCCCGGATCAGGATGTTTTCCACCCGGCCATAAACGTCTTCGCACTCAATCACGTCGCCAATGCGCAGCTTTTCCCGACCCAGGATAATGACGCCTGCGAGGAAATTCTCGAACACATCCTTGAACGCAAAGCCGATGGCAACGGAGGTCAGGCCAAGCCCGGCGATGATGTCAGAGGGCGATACCGATGGGAAAATCACGGTCATCGCGATGGCGATGCCGATAACCCAGGCCGCAATGGAGATCAGGTTTCGCGCCAGCGTGACCAGCGCCTCACGCACATGCGCGCGCTGCATGGCCGCCGACACGACCGCCCGAATGATGCGACCGACGAGCAGGGTCATCACCAGGATCACCAAGGCAATGGTCAGGTTGGGCAGGCTTTTGAAAAAGGCCGAAGCCATGCTTTCGACTTCGGCCTTCAGGTCTTCGATTGGGGTAAATTCCATGTGCTTTCAACGCACAAGTGGCGATTTGGTTCCCCTTACGGGCAATAGCCATTTTCCAGGATCGGAGCGTAGCCCTCCAGGGCCGTGCGGACATGATGGGTATCGTCTGCGTTGGCGTCCTGGCGAATACGTCCGGCCAGAGCGGCCGCATTTCCGGTCATGCGGCGCCGCCACAGGGCATAGCGCAAGGAATCCGGATCAGCCGTCAGCGCTACGGCCCGGTCGAACTGGCCGAGGTCGCAGGTCTGCATGGACAATTCTGCGAGAGCATAGCCGAAATCGGCCTGTTCGAAGGACCGGTCGAGCCCGGACGCCTGTTGGCGCGGGCCGGCCAGATCAAACATGGCTTCCATCACCCGACGCCGGATTGCCGCATTCGGCGCCATTCGTGCACCTTCCGCCATGATTTCCGGCCGGCCGATATTGAACGGCCTCACACCAGCGCGGGCATCGCGGAGGAATTCGTCCCAATCGCCGGCCGACAAGGCGAGTTCCGCCTTCTGGCGCGCATAGGGTATGCTACTGGACCTGCGCGCCACCGACGCACCGAGGCGCGTACGCCATTCCTGTATCAAGTGGGCGTCGCTGCTCAAGGAGACCGTCTCAAGGAAAGGCCGGGCCAACCGGGCCTGCTTCTCTTTCGGCAGCACGGCCGCGGCCACCCAGATCGCGTCCAGCATGCACGCCGCCTCATCTGCCCCCATGCAGGATTGCGCATCACGCGCACCTGCAGGCCCAGCCCCAAGAGCGGCCAGCCCCATCAAAACGCCCAGGATCATTGATTTCATCCCGCCTGATTAGCAAATTCAGCTGAACCGGGCATGAGCGTTTCGGTCAGGAAGCCACCATGCGCAGCCGGCTGAAATGCTGGTCCCACCCCTTGTCATGGCTTGTCAGCATCTCGAATACGTCGCCCTCGAAAGAGTCGAAGCCGGTGTGAACCAGCGTCACTTTGGTACCGCCATAGGCAGCTTCCAGCCGCCATTCCACCTCGGTTTCATGGCCGTTGAGGAAGGCGTGCGTGAAGGTATAGACAAGCCGGTGCGGAGGCTCGGAGACGAGTACCCTGCCCCAGCACATTTTCGGGTCCGGCTTGTCCTTGTTCTCACGCAGCAGGGCGTAATCCTGCCCAGCCTCCAATACCTTGTCTGATTCATGGAACCAGCGCGCGAGCTTGTCCGGCTCGACAAGGTAGGTCCAGACGCGCTCCGGCGCCGCATTGATGAAGATGGTCTTGGTCAGAGTGGCGTCAGTCATCGGATCCCTCCACAGCCTGTTTCAGATTGGCGAGCTTGTCGTCCCAGAACTGGCTGAAGAAGGTCAGCCATTCCGCGACGGGTTTCAGTCCCTCGGGATTGAGCTTGTTGATCGCTTCCCTGCCCTGACGCTCGACCAGGATCAGGTCAGCAGATTCCAGCTGGGCGAGGTGTTTCGAGACAGCGGGACGGCTCATCTCGAACTGGCTGGCAATATCCGAGACCCGCAAATCGCCCTCTGCCAGCATGGACATGATCGCGCGTCGGGTCGGGTCAGCTATGGCCCGGAAGACATCTGGGTCTGACATATCATGAAACCTTTCAGTTTCCTTTTATAAGAAACCTATTGGTTTCATGTCAAGCGCGCTTTTGCTTTTCCCAGCGTCATCTTGGACATGGGGGCCCTGCGACGCTATCTTCAGGGTGAACCAATCGAAGAGACCCGCCCATGTTCCTGAACTTCTTCAATGAGCTGCGCGAAGCCAAAGTGCCCGTCACCCTGAAGGAATACCTTCTGCTGATGGAGGCGATGGACAAGCAGGTCATCGATATGGACGTCGAGGATTTCTACTATCTCTCCCGCGCCGCGCTGGTGAAGGATGAGCGCAACATCGACAAGTTCGACAAGGTTTTCGGTCACGTTTTCAAGGGGCTCGACAGCCTAGCAGATGCCGTCGACGTTGAGGACATTCCCGAGGAATGGCTGCGCAAGATGTCCGAGAAGTTCCTGAGCAAGGAAGAGATGGACGAAATCGAAGCCATGGGCGGCTTTGAAAAACTGATGGAGACGCTGCAAAAACGACTCGAGGAACAAAAGAAACGCCATGAGGGCGGCAACAAATGGATCGGCACGGGCGGCACCTCGCCCTTCGGCGCGAATGGCTACAATCCTGAAGGTGTCCGCATCGGCCAGGAGAAATCCCGTCACCGCCGCGCCGTGAAGGTCTGGGACAAGCGCGAATTCAAGAATTACGACGACTCGGTCGAACTCGGCACACGCAACATCAAGGTCGCCATGAAGCGGCTGCGCAAATGGGCCCGCAAGGGCGCGCCGGACGAACTCGATCTCGACCAGACGATCCGCAACACGGCCCGCAAGGGCTATCTCGACATCGAGATGCGTGCGGAGAAGCGCAATACGGTCTCGGTCCTGCTGCTGCTCGACGTGGGTGGATCAATGGACCCGTATGTCCGCATCATGGAGGAGCTGTTCTCGGCGGCCCGGTCCGAGATCAAGAATCTCGAATATTACTACTTCCACAACTGCCCCTATGAAGGGCTGTGGAAGGACAATCGTCGGCGCATGAACAACCGCATCCCGACCTGGGACGTGCTGAACAAGTATCCGAGCGACTACAAGGTCATCGTCGTGGGCGATGCCACGATGAGCCCATATGAGATCACCTATTCCGGCGGCTCGGTCGAGCATTGGAACGAGGAAGCCGGTGGCATCTGGATCCAGCGTTTCGTGGAGCGTTACCCGAACTTTGTATGGCTGAACCCGGTCAAGGAAGGCGCATGGGACTATACCGGATCCATCAAGCTGATCCGGGAACTGATTGGCGAACACCGCATGTTCGAACTGACGCTGGATGGCCTTGACGAAGCGATGAAGGAACTCAGCCGCTAAAGGGTTCCGGACGCAGCATTATTGATTGTTCTCAAACCTGTGGTCTTCGGAACCGGTTACGAGCGCCTTGTCGGAGGAACCATCATGAGCAGCGTACATATAAACCAGAACGGGCCGGTCCTGATCGTGACCATAGATCGGCCGCAAGCGCGCAATGCCGTGGACGGCCCCACCGCCAAGGCCCTCTACGATGCGTTCAAGGAGTTTGATTCCGACGACAGCGCCCGTGTCGCGATCCTGACAGGTGCCGACGGAAATTTCTGCGCCGGCGCAGACCTGAAGGCCGTGGCTGCCGGCGGCGGCAACCGGGTGGAAGCCGAGGGTGATTTCGGCCCAATGGGGCCAAGCCGCCTCGAACTTTCGAAACCTGTTATCGCCGCCGTGGACGGCTATGCCGTGGCCGGAGGGATCGAGCTGGCCGCATGGTGCGATCTGCGCGTCGTCTCGCCGTCTGCGAAATTCGGTGTCTTCTGCCGGCGCTTTGGCGTGCCCCTGATTGATGGCGGCACGATCCGCCTGCCCCGCCTGATCGGCGCCTCCCGCGCGATGGACATGATCCTGACCGGACGGGAAGTCGGCGCAGAGGAAGCGCTCGCGATCGGTCTCGCCAATTACAAGACCGATGAGGAAACCGCCCTCGCCAAGGCCATGAATGTGGCAGAGCACATTGCAGCCTTCCCCCAGCTTTGCATGCAGAAGGACCGATTGTCCGCCTTGCGCCAATGGAGCCTCGACCTGCCGGACGCCCTGAGGGCAGAAACCGAAGGCGGGTTGGAAGTGCTTCGCGCGGGCAGCGCCGTGGAAGGCGCCTCGCGTTTCACGTCCGGCCAGGGCCGGGGCGGTGCACTCGCCTAGGGGCCTACCAGCCGCCGCCGCCGCCACCTCCGCCGCCACCACCGGAAAATCCGCCTCCCCCGCCACCAGACGAACTGGAGCTTTGCGGCAGGGAGCTGCTGACTCCCGTGCTCATACTCGACATGATCGCATCATTCATGCCGCCGACACTGCCAAAGGACCGGCTGCCGAAATGTCCCCAGGCCGGCGAATAGGCTGCGGCTGCGGCAGGCAATGCTTTTTCGAAATACTTCGTCCACGGTTTTTCTACATCGAGCGCGACAGCGTAGGGAAGAAACCGCTCATACCGCTCCACACTCATCGGAGGCGGCGCATCGCTGCCCACGTCGACCGAGTTCATCTGAAGCTTTTCGGCCTTTTCCAGATACAGTTTGAACCCTTCGATTTCGGTCCGCGTCTTCTGCCCCTTGGGCGTTGGCGCGGGCATCAGATACATGAAGAGACCATTGATCGCCGCAAGAGCCAGAATGACGGCCATATGCCACCAGGACCAGTTGATAGTCTGCGTCACGGCCAGCACGATGCCGGCGATGGTCAACACGACCGCCACAAGCGTATAACCGAGATTCCAGCGGAAGTAGGCCTTGCCATATTTCCGGGAGAGCGATTTCCGGAACAGCGAATAGGCCGTTGTAAAGCTCGCATCATACTTGCCGCCCAGGGTACGCGTGGAGGCGCCCTCAAACAAATCGTCATTGAGTTGCTGCTCGTCTGCTGACAGGGCCGCCCAAACACCTGGCTTGCGCGTCAGAATGGTCGACTTCTTCTCCGAGGCGTCGATGTCGACAGCCCCCTTGGTGCCCATGCTGATCAGCGTGGAGATCAGGGCGCCATGCCCGCGCAGGCCACGATAGTAGATGTGATGCACAGCGGCGGGTGACAGACTCTGCGGCGGCTCGTACCGCGCAAAAACCGGCCCCTTGGGCGGGTCCTCCCCAACCTTCCGGAAACCACGCATCAGGAAGGCGAGCACGCCAAGGAAAGAGGCAAGCAACACCCCGAGCGATCCGTACCGGAACCACCAGAGCGTACTCTTGTCTGACAGCGAAAGTGGCTCGATCACCCCTTTTTCGAGGCTGAGCGAGACGGTCAATCCTTCCCCTGCTTTGAGCGGCTGGGTCGCTTCGAACACATGTGCGCCGCCGCTCTGCCGATAGGCGTAATCGCTGCCGGTATCACCGAACCCGCCTGTATAGGCATTCTGCTCCGTAACCCGCGCCTCTTCCGGCAAGGTGATACGAGCAGCGGCCTGGTCAATCGGGAACAGCCAGTAATTTCCCGTGACGTTCCAATACAATTCATCATGGTCGTCAAAATAGCGAATCTGGTTCTTCACCTCATATTCGATTTCATAGGTGTGGCTGCCACGCTCGAGGAAGACATCGGCATCGCCAATCCGGATGCGGAAGGCATTGCCGTCCTTCTCGACCGTGTACGGCTCGCGACGACCATCGCGCGTCACGCGTTTCACGTCATACCGGTAAGGCAGCTTGTCGCCCGGCTGCCCTGCATCATCGGCATAGTATCGCGGAAGGTCCCGAAAAATACCGCGCCGGATGCGCACCCCTTCAGACATGACCTGGATCGTCTCGGACACTTTGATGTCGCCATCGGTCTCAACGGTGATCGCCACGTCGAAACTGTCGATCCTCTCCTCCGCAACCGCGACCAGCGAGACAAGGCACGCAGTAAGGCAGAGGATCAGCGTACGCACGCTCATGAAGCGCCTCCCATGTCGATCTGGGGCAACGCCCGGTCCGCCATGTCAATTTCGAAATAGGCGCGCTCCCGGAATCCCAGTGGGGCCGCCAAGAGATTGGCCGGAAAGCTCTGCACACTCGTGTTCAGTTCCCGGACCGCGCCATTATAGAATCGACGCGCCATCTCGATCTTGTCTTCGGTGTCAGCGAGTTCCTTCTGGAGTTCGAGAAAGTTTCCGCTCGCCTTCATATCGGGATAGTCCTCGGCCACCGCCATCAGGCGCGCGACCGGTTGGGACAGGGCGCTTTCCGCCGCGCCCCGGCTGGCAAGGTCATCGCCCGCCGCGAGCGCCCGCGCCCGCTTTTCTGCGACGTCGGCGAACAGCTCCCGCTCATGCGATGCATAGCCCTGCACCGTGCTGACCAGTTGCGGAATGAGATTGGCGCGGCGCTTCAGCTGCACGTCGATATCCGACCAGCCATTGTCGGCCATCTGCGACCGGCTGACGAGCCGGTTGTAGATCAACACGCCAAACACGATGAGGACGGCCACGAGGCCGAGTATGAAATAGATCAGCACAGTCGAAGGCCCTCCGGGTTGAGACCCTTATCCTTAACTGTCCTTTCGGGCGCTGTTAAGGCTGGCAGCCACCCTGCCCGGTTCGCCAGTCTGCGCGTGTCATCTCCCAGACCAGGGACCGGCGCCGCGACCCGTCCGGCCGCACACTCTCGATCTCACCCATCCGGGCAAAGCCCATCCCGTCCAGCATGCGCTGCGTCGGGACGTTCTCCAGACTGGCCGTTTCGCACAACAGATCCAGATCGAGTGCCTCGAACATCCAGGTGAAACTGGCCACCGCGCCGCGCGTCCCCTGCCCCTTGGCATGCTGGGATGGGTGCAGCGCGCCGCCCAACTCTCCGGCGGCCCACTGGGGCCAGACCTGAACATCGCTGTATCCCATGATCTGCCCGTCCTCTGCCGCGCGCACGAACAGAAGACCTGTGCCGGCCTCACGCTCTTCCAAGTGTTGCTGGATGAATGCGCCGACACTCGCCTCGGTCAGGGGCCGGGGCAAGGTATAAATGGGCGCATAGACGGCAGGATCTGACAGGAGCGCGAACAGCCCGGCCGCATCCTCGGGAACGGCCAGCCGCGACGCGTCGGGGGCATCCCCCAGCCGTTCGGCCTGGCGGACACGATCACGGATTCCGTCGGCCCGTTCAGGCGATATTTCCCGCCGTGTGATGGGTATTCCGTCTGCCATGCAACAGAGGTGGCCATAACACGGTGCACGCGACAAGACTTCACGCGGCGATATACCCCTGTCATCACGGGCATAAACGCATTGACCCACCCCGTGGCTGCGGCCAGATGCGCGCATGACTGACTCCGCCCCAACTGTAGCGCACCATGGCAAAAATGCCTTCATGTTCGTGATCATCACGGTAGCGATCGATATGCTGGCCTTCGGCCTGATCATTCCGGTCGTGCCGACCCTGGTCCAGGAACTGGGCAACATCAGCGCTGAGCGGTCCACGCTCTATATTGGCGGCCTCGGCGCGACCTATGCCTTCATGAATTTTCTGTTCGGCCCCATGCTGGGCGCCCTGTCGGACCGCTTCGGGCGACGCCCCGTATTGCTCGCCTCGATTGCGACCCTGTCCCTGGACTTCCTGATCATGGGATTTGCCAATTCGATCTGGCTGCTCTTTCTGGGCCGCGCCCTGTCCGGCATTTCCGGGGCGACTTCGGCGACCGCCAATGCCTATATCGCGGACGTCACCGAGCCGGAGAATCGCGGCAAGGCGTTTGGCATGGTCGGGGCCGCCTTCGGATTTGGCTTCGTCTTCGGACCCGTAATGGGCGGTTTCCTCGGAGATATCGACGCGCGCGCGCCTTTCTTTGCCGCGGCTGGGCTTGCCCTTCTGAACTTTGCCTATGGCTCTCTCGTGCTGCCGGAATCGCTGGACCGGGAACATCGCCGTCCATTCGTGATGGCGCGGTCAAACCCGTTCGGCGCCGTGAAACATTTCTCGAAGCTGCCGCATGTGTCCTGGTTCCTCGTCGCGGCAGGCATCTTCTTCTTCGCCCATACAGTCTACCCGGCGACATGGTCGGTGCATGGCGAAATCCGGTATGACTGGTCGCCGAAGGAAATCGGCCTGTCGCTCGGACTTGTGGGATTGGGCGCCGCCGTGGTGCAGGCCGGGCTGATCGGCATCGTCCTGAAACGGTTGGGCGCAGTTCGCACCGCGCTCTACGGTATTGCCATCAATGCGATCGCGCTGGTCCTGTATGGATTCGCGGGCGCCGGATGGGTGGTCTACCTGATCATCCCGATTGGCGCACTCGGCGGCGTCGCGAGCCCCACGCTCAACTCGCTGATGTCATCGGTGACACCGCGCAATGCACAGGGTGAATTGCAGGGGGCATCGGCCAGCCTGAATTCCTTCGCCATGATCTTCGGCCCGCTGATCATGGCCGGCACGCTCTTCTATTTTACCGAAGAAGGCACACCCTTCCGCTTTCCGGGGGCTGCCTTCCTGCTGGCAGGCGTTCTGACGGCCCTTGCCATCATCCCGTTCCTGCGCGGGGTGCAGGCCAACAAGGATGCGCTCCCCTCAGACGAATGAAGCCGGCCCACACGGAGCCGGCTTCAACATGATTTCCGGTAGGTTTTAGCTTTTCGGCTTCATCAGCAGGCCGGCCAGTACACCGACAATGCCGCCACCGACACCGCCTTCAAGCAGCGTGTTGATGATGTTCAGCGGAGATGTCGCGCTGGCAGTCGCATCGCCCAGGACCTGGATATTGGCCGCGTCCAGCCCGTAATGGGCTCCAATGCCGCCGACAATTCCCCCAATCAGTCCGCCGGTGCCGCCGCCGCCGGCCAGTCGTGATACGAGCGGGCCGACCACAAGGCCGCCGATAGCGCTCAGAATGAGCGGTACAATGTCTTCCATAATTTGCCCTCCCTTTAGGCATTCAGGGGGGCTCTGACGGCCCCTCCATCAAGGATGAGATCGCTTTTCGGCCAAGAGGTCCAGAAAATTTACCACAAGTCCGAGTGTTGCAACTGCGAGAAACTGCGGGCAAAGACCGGCGGGATGAGCGCTTCCCAACCTGCCCTGTTCCTCGATCGAGACGGCGTCATTAACGTCGACAAAGGCTATGTCAGCCGTGAGGAGGATTTCGAATGGGTTCCCGGAGCGGCAGAGGCTATTGCCGCCTTCAATGCCCGGAACTGGTACGTCTTCGTGGTGACAAACCAGTCGGGAATTGCCCGCAACTATTACACGGAGTCAGACATGCACACGCTGCATGACTGGATGCTGGCTGAACTGGCCCAACAGGGTGCACGCATCGACCGGATCTATCACTGCCCCTACCATGAAGAGGGCGAGAATCCGGCTTATCGAAAAGCCAGTTTCGACCGGAAACCCAATCCCGGCATGCTCCTGGCGGCCATGTCCGAGTTCCCGGTCAAACGAGAGCAGAGTTTTCTCATTGGCGACAAGGAAACCGACATGGCCGCCGCGCGCGCGGCGGGCGTAGCCGGTTTCCTGTTCCGCGGCGGGAATCTCGCTGAATTTGCCGAATGGACTCTCGCAGGTTTCGAAGACGGCAATCGCGGGTAGGAAAGGCCTGGCCCCCAGTTCCGTTTACGCAAAGGTAAGGCTGGCTTTGCGGCAATCTCCTGATTAGTGTGCGCCGCAACAAGCATCGCATACACTGGAGGATACCTCATGCGTGAAGCCGTAATCGTTTCCTATGCCCGTACAGGCATGGCCAAAGCCAATCGGGGCTCACTGAACAACACACACGGGATCACGATGGCCGGCACGGCCATCAAGGGCGCCCTTGATCGCGCTGGCATCGAGGCTGGTTTGGTCGAAGACGTGTTCCTCGGCTGCGCGCAGCCTGAAGGCGCGACCGGACACAATGTGGCCCGCAACGCCGCACTCTGGGCTGGTTGCCCGTCCACGACGTCCGGTGCCACGATCAACCGTTTCTGTTCGTCCGGCCTGCAGGCGATTGCCAACGCAGCCCACACGGTCATCAATGAAGGCGCGCCTGTTGCCATCGGCGGCGGCGTTGAATCCCTGTCCCTCGTCTCCCGTAGCGGTCACATGAACCTTCACCGCTACACCGAAGACGAACTGATGAAGAAGTGGCCGGCGATCTGGATGACCATGATCGAGACCGCTGAAATCGTCGCTGACCGTTATGGCGTCAGCCGCGAATACCAGGACCAGTACTCTGCTGAATCCCAGAAGCGCACCGCTGCGTTCCAGGAAAAAGGCTACATGGCCGAGGAAATCGTGCCGCTGAAAACCACGATGAAACTGGTCAACAAGGAAACCGGCGAAGAGACGCTGCAGGAAGTCGTATGTGATCGCGACGAGTGCAACCGCCCCGGCACGACGTTTGAAAGCCTTTCCGGCCTGAAGCCGGTTTTCTCTGGCGGCATGGTCGTCAAGGAAGGCAAATACGTCACCGCCGGTAACGCATCCCAGCTGTCAGACGGCTCCGCAGCCGTCGTCGTGATGGAAGCCAAGGAAGCCGAGAAGCGCGGCCTGAAGCCGCTCGGTCGTTTCGTCGGCTTCAACGTCGCTGGCTGTGATCCGGACGAAATGGGCATCGGCCCTGTCTTCGCTGTGCCACGCCTGCTGGAACGCCACGGCCTGAAGGTTGACGATATCGACCTCTGGGAACTGAATGAAGCCTTCGCCTCGCAGTGCCTCTACAGCCGCGACCGTCTCGGCATCGATCCCGAGAAGTACAATGTGAATGGCGGCTCGATCTCCATCGGCCACCCCTTCGGCATGACCGGCGCACGCTGCACAGGATCCTTGCTGATGGAAGGCCAGCGCCGCGGCGCAAAATATGGCGTTGTCACGATGTGCATCGGCGGCGGCATGGGCGCAGCCGGTCTCTTCGAGATCTTCAGCTAACCCCCTTCCCCATCATCCAATGAAAAAAAGCCCCCGGTCCTCGGACCGGGGGCTTTCTTTATCTCGGGCTACGGGAAACCTAGAAGGCTACCGTCAGCGTGGCCTGAACCGTGCGCGGATTGAGAGGACGGAAGAAGGCGTCGCCGCCACCCGTTGTGGTGAACGTGAAGGCCAGTGTGTCCTCGTCAAAGATGTTGTCCACGTTCAGACGAAGACTGACATTCTCAGGCAGGCCAAAATTGTTCGGACCGCCAATGTCCGCATAAGCGCTCCACAGGAAATAGCCCTCCATCTTGTTGCCGGGACTGTCTGCAGCTTCCCGGAAATCGGCGTAGCGGTCGCCGGTATATTTCGTCGACACGTTTCCGACGAACCATTCAGTCGGCTCCCAGGTTATGCCGCCGCTGAAAATCCATTCCGGACTGTCCGCCAACAAGCTGCCGGAGGGATTGTCCAGGAAGGTGTCATCATTGGTCGCATTATTATAAGTCAGGTTCACATCGCCATAGAGCTTGCGATCGAACATTTCCGGCTGCCACACACCCGACACCTCGACACCATAGGCCGTGGTCGAGCCGGCATTCACCGAGAAGGATTCTGGCTGGAGCGTCGCCGGATTGATCACATTCCCTGTCACGAGACGGTTGTCGAACGAGGTATAGAAGGCCGCGACCGCGCCATTGAACGTGGCTCGATTGGTTCTCAGGCCAATTTCATAATTGGTCGATTCTTCTGCGTCGGGTGCCGGAGCGACAAAGCTCGTCGCCGTCGAAAAGATATCATCCGCGCCACGTGGCAGCGCATAGTTCATGGAGAAGGACGCAAACACCTGATCGGTGTCGCTGAGATCATATACTGCTCCCAAATTGGGAAGCAGGTCGCTCGTATAGGTGGCGGAGACACTTTGCGGCCCATAACCTGGAAGCGTGTCGCCACCTCCCGCACCGCCTACCCGAATGGCGTAGTCCGCATAGTCACGATATCCATCAAGAGAGTAGTCAATATCGAGCAGCTTGGCGCCCACTTCGACCTTCAGGCGATCCTCCATCAGGCTGATCGTGTCCTTGAGATAATACTGCATCGTATCCCGGACCGACACATAGTCGCGCCGATAATAGGCTACTTCATCAAACAGGACCGCGCCATCAGCGCTGCCGTCAGCATTGTTCAGGCGCTTCTGAGTCCGGTGATACTCATCTTCTTCATACCAGCCCCCCGCTTCAATCGTGTGGTTGGCGAGTTCCCATTCAAACCCCAGAACGGCACCCTTCCGTGTGCCACCCACGCCCGATAACCCATATTGGACACCGCGTGGATGCGTGACATCGAGGCCCACTTCTACCTGGTCCTGATAGCGGCTCAGCGTATTGTCATAACCGTCCGGTGACACGCCGAAACCGTCCTTGTCTTCGTAGTAAAGCGTGGCCTTCGTGCTGAGGCCTTCCACAAGGTCGGATTCAAAATTGAGGGCGTAAAGACTGTCCTGACGGATGTTCACACGGTCCTGATAATATCCGGTGCAACTGCCTGTCTGGAGCGGAACATAGTCGGCGTCGTTGATGACCCCATCATTGTTGAAGTCGACGCTGACCGGAGAAATACATCCTTCCGGCAAGGTTTCCGAATATCCGTAATCGGTCCCCACCGCCTCAAACCCGGCACGAGAGTTGGACGGGGAATCATAGTCGAAGAAATCGTTTGAAACATAAGACGCCGTGACGAATGTGTCGGCATCAAACTCATAGCGTACCTTCCCTTCGATATGTTCGCGGTCGATCGTGCCGGGTCCCCTCCACAGATCGCTATCCGTCTTGGACCGGCTGATATAGGCCGAAAAGCCATTGATGTCCCCGGTTTCCAGTTTGACAAAGGTCCTCTGCAGATCGTCATCCCCCAGCGTGTAGGAGAGCATGCCGCCTGCTTCGTCGGACGGCGCAATCGTATTGTAGGACACGATTGGGCCGAGCGACGCATAGCTGGGCAGGGACACATCGCCCGCGCCCGGCGAGGCCACAACGGAGCCAAGATTTTCATTGTCCACATAGCGGAAGATCGGGCTGCCCCCGAACGCGTCGGACCGGCCCATCGGCACACCATCCAGGACGAAGCCTATCTGCTGGAGATTGAAGGCACGGACGGTAACGGAGTTGCCGAACTCATAGAGCCCCAGCGCGCCATCGGTCTGGACGTTGAACCCCGGAAGCGATTCCAGCATCTTGAGACCGGAAATGCCTGACGGGGCGGACAGCAATTCCTTGCGAGTCACCGCAACCGTGTTGCTTGCCTCATCCTGCCCGATGGCCAGATCTGTCTGCGAAACGCGGCGGCCTTCAACCACAACGGCCTCAAACCTTGCCTCGTCGGCGCTGTCATCTTCCTGTGCATAAGCGGGTGCCATCAAACTCGTCGCGCCCAGGATCGCCCCCAACACAAAAGGTGTTTTCGGCAACCATTGCTGCCGCTTTTTTAATGTGATCATCTCTTTCTCCCAATCTGAAATCTGTAACGCCCAGTTCAGGTTCAGGAGAGGTCAGGGTATTTTGAACATCAAATTTCGAGTGATCGTTCTAAAAGTGGCCGATTGACCGTTTTTTTTGCATCGCAGCAATCGGGCGCTCAACTACCTCCCACCATTAGGGGGAATATTGGCGCGACCTTTGGTTGCGGCCCAATGTTTTGAGAGACCATACAGGTGTGAGGATCTTGGTGTTGGAACCCGTCTTTGTGCTAGTCTTGATCCGGTCATCTACGAAGGAGTTGCCATGAAGCGTGCCATCTTAGCCGCTGCCGGACTGGTCTTGCTGTCCGCATGTGAAAGCGTACCGCACCCCCATGAACACGGCATCAGCACCGATCCGCATGGCGCGACGTCTTTCACGACGGCCGATGCCCCGCTTCCGGAATCGGCCAAGACCCCGAAGGGTGAAGCCATTGTCCGCGATGCCGATGGCCGTCCATATACTCACGCCCTGCTGGGAGAGGCCCTGCCTCCTCTATCTGGTGAAATGGCGGATGGCTCGACCTTTGATCCTGCTTCGCTGACCAATTGGACGATAATTCACGTCTGGGGGTTGTGGTGCGGCGACAGTATGGCGGATGCGCCCTACACAGCTGCGCTGGTCACCGCGATTGAACAGGACCCAGATCTCGACTTCCTGTCGATCCACACGCCCTTCAATACTGATCGCACAGCACCGGAGGACATGTTCGGCAAGCATGGGTCGGTCGCAGCCTATTTCGAGTCAAAGGGGTATAGCTTCCCCACGCTGATTGATGAGGATGCGGGCCTGCGCCAGGCGTTGCAGATCAATTGGACCCCTTCCTACCTGCTGGTAGATCCGGACGGAATTGTCCGGGGATACAGGACTGACTTGTCAGTCGCCAAGGGAGAGCCGGTGAAAGACTTTCTGAAAGATGTTGCCCGCGTCAAAGCCGAAAGGAAAAACACCGAAGCCGAGCAAACCTCTCCCGTCGCTTCGATTGGGCCGGATGGCGCGATGGGTGTTACGGGGGTCATACCGTTCAACACCATTTCTATCCGGGCCGCCTTTTCGGGATATGAGGTCGTTCCTGACAAAATGACGTCAGAAGGACAAGCATATCCCGTGTTCAACATTGTTGCAGAGCCAGACACAAGGCCCATCTATGTCGTGGAATCTGATTGGTCGCTGGGACAAGTCTACCGCGTTTCGACCACTCATCCGGACGTGGCCGGCCCGAACGGAGAACATGTCGGCACCTATCGCCTGAGCGACCTGCCGGAATCTGATCGGGCAGGATGTGTGGAGGGCGAGGACACGTCCGCAGGTCTACTGATGTGCAACGAAATGAAAGCGAATGCGCAGTTTCAGCGCGTTTTCGACCCTCTGGAAGACGGCTCCGATGCCGTTCTGGTGCGCATGACCTACTACCCATCCGCCTCCAAGTCGCCGGATTAACCTCGCGGAAAGCCTAACTTGCGGGATTTAACATCATTTCACGGGTTTTGGCGTGACAGGGCGTTTGATCATTCGCCTGCCAGCTTGTAACTGTTAGAGAAAGCGTTCTGGATAAACGGAAAGGCGGGTCTTGATGCTGCATCCATCCACCAAACGGCTGATAGATAAGCTCGGCGACATGACACGCCGTCATAAAGTGACCTGGCAAGAGGCCGAAGACGGCCGCATGACCCACGATACGGAAGGCTATCGGGTCACGCTGACGCCTGAACCCTATGCCGTCCTGCTGACGGATGCCCAGGACCGTGAAATTGAGACCTGCAGCCCGTCCGACTTCGCGGACGATATCGACAGCGACGGCCGCCCCTACACCCTGTTCGTGGAAGAACTCTATCGCGAAGCCAAGCGTCATGCGCGCGGCGCCGAAGAGGCGATCAGTGCGGTGCTGGCCGGGCTGGACGCTGTAGAGATCGATGCCGGAGATTCGCCCTCCGAGCTAGCTGAAGACGCTGTCGAGCAAAACGCTGAAGCCGTGGACGTGGCCGCTGGCGAGGATACGGTCGAGGACCCGCTGGACGACAGCTCCCCGCTGGAACCGGAAGCCTATTGGGAAATGGACAGCCAGTCCGATATTACTTCAGCGGTCGCTTCTCTGGCCAACCAGGTGAATACGCCCTTACCTGCCGCCCCGGTCGACTTTGAAACAATCGACGACATAAGTGACGACGCGGCGGAGCCCTCGAATGACACGTTCGGCACGCAGGCAATGCCGTCGGAAGACGACATACTCACGGATGAAAACACGGCCGTCACTCTTGAAGAAGCGGTCGCGGAGTCCGCTAGCGGCGCAGATATAGCGGAAGCTTCGGAACCGGTAGAAACTGAGACGCCTACGCCCCCGATCATGGGCTATGGGATTTCCTCGCCAGATGCCCTCGCCGCTTTGGAACCTGTGGACGAAGCCGGCCCACTGGATGAGCCGGCCGCCGGCTTCACCCCAACCGGGTTCGTGGACACCTTGCCGGAAGAGGCGCCTGCCGCCGAACAGGAATCGCCACACATCGAGGTCGAAGCTGAGACCGTGGCCGAGCCGGAGGCCTACGCCCCGACATTTTGCGACATCGTGGCAGACGCCCCAAACTATGCGCAGGCGGAGCCCTTCACCACGTCCCCACCTGAGCCAGAATCGGAAAGAGCCCCTAATTTCCTGAGCAGCACTAGCAGTGCCTTCACGGGCGCTCTTGGTGAGCCAAACACCCCTGAGGCGGGACTGGAGCCGGATTCGGCGGAAACTTCGGCGCATTCCTATGCAGAGGATGAAGCCCCTGCGACGGAAGCCCGCTTCGAGACAACGCTCGAGCCAGAGCCCGCTCCCGTCCCGGATCCACAGCCAGCGTCCCCACCCTCCTTCAGCCTGTCCGGCATTGGTGCCCGGCCGGAGGCTGCCCAGCCTCCTGCCCCCATGGAAGCCAACGATCCGGTTGAATCTGTGGGGAGCCCACAGGTTGTGATTGATGCCACACATGATCATGCATGGCCAGGAACCGAACCAACCGGCCTGAATGAAGACACACCCGCTCCGGACCTGGCATTCGGGACGGCGGAGCCGCAGGCCGAGGCCGAGGAAGACCTGTCTCCCGAGCCCGATTTCGTCGTGGAAGCCCAGCCGGAACCGGCTGAAGCCCATGCCGAAGACGAGGAACCTGTAGCAGCCGAGGAGGCGCCCGCCCGTCCGGTCAAACGGTTCAATCCCTGGAACTGAGGCCTAGCCGCGCCAGAAGCGCCGGGTCAGCACGACAAACACGGCAACGAATTCCAACCGCCCGAGCAGCATGGCGATTGCACAGACCCATTTGGCAAAGTCTGGCAACAGCTGGAACGTGCCGGACGGACCGATCATGGGGCCAAGCCCCGGTCCTACGTTGGAAACGCTGGTCGCAGCCCCTGAAATGGCCGTCAGCGCGTCCACGCCCGTGAGGCTGATCAGGGCAGCCGAAACCAGAAAGGTCAGCAGGTAGAGGCTGACGAACACCATGACCGATTGCAGCACTTCCTCGTCCACCGCCTTGCCGGCATAGCGGATCGGCGTGCGGCGGTGCGGCTGGATCATGCGTTGCGAATAGGCGATGATTGTTTTTGCGGCGATTTCCAGCCGGAACATCTTCAGGCCGCACGCAGCCGAGCCTGCGCATCCGCCGACAAAGGTCGCGCCGAGAAACACAACCATCACCGGCTGGCCCCACGTGTCATAAGGCGCCGATGCGTAGCCCGTCCCCGTCATGATGGAGATGATATTGAACAGCGCTTCCTTGAAACCGTGGAAGATGTGATCGAAGATTGGCGGGTCCACCACCGCCTCGTGATAAACGACAATGATCGTGGAGAAGATGAGAGCAAGTCCCAGATAAACGCGCGGCTGCGGGTCTGACAGCATGGGCCGGAGGCGCCCCTGCAGCATCAGCATGGCCAGCAAGCTGAATGGCAGGCCCGCGATGAACATAAAGATCGTGGCGACATAGGGCGCGTTGGTTTCACTGAAGTAGCCAAACGACGCATCATGGGTCGAGTATCCGCCCGCTGACATGGTCGTCATGGCGTGCGTGATCGCGTCGAACCAGTCCATGCCCGTCAGATAATAGAGCAAGGCACAGAGCATCGAAATCAGCAGATAGGTGAAGCCGAGATAGGCCGCGATATCTGTAATGCGCGGCAGGAATTTCCCGGACATGTCAGAGCTTTCGAGCTCGAACAACTGCATCCCGCCGACCCGAAGCTGGGGCAGGATGGCGATTGCCGTCACGATAATGCCGATCCCGCCGATCCATTGCAGGATGGCGCGCCACAGCAGCAGTCCGCGCGGCATGTCATCCAGGCCTGTCATCACCGTGGCGCCCGTCGTGGTCAGGCCGGAAATTGTCTCGAACAGCGAGTCAGTGACGGTCATCCCCGATGCCAGAAAGGGAATGGCGGCGATCATCGGCAGGAAGACCCAGACCAGCACGGTCAACAGGAAGCCTTCCCTCTGTCCGGTCCGCTCCACATCCCCGCGCGACAGTACCCACATGCACGCCCCGATCAGGATGGAGCCGAATGCCGACACTTCGAACACATAGGTTTCCGCCCGGCCGTCAGCGTAATCCATCAGCGCACACGGGATCATCGCCAGGCCCAACAGGACGGTCATGATGCCGATGGCGAGAAAGATGGGACGAAGCTGCATGTCTGGCGGGCAGGATACGCCGCAAATCCTGCTGAGGTGTCAACGCATTGGGTGGTTAAGCAGAATGCACCCTGAACGCGATTTGGGCGGAATTTGAGGGTTTGCCGGGAACTCCTGACGATAATGTCGGACCGTGTCTGGCCTGCGCCGAGGCAGATATGCCATTTTCGCGCCAAGTCCAAGGGCGCGCGCCTGTTGACGCGGTCATCGGCAAGGGCCTAAACGCCCCTTCGTTTCATTTGCAACTGATGACCATTTCATGTTCGACCATTCCTCCTTCGATGCCCATGAGGGCGTCCACCTGTTTCATGACGCGGCAAGCGGCCTGAAGGCGATCATTGCGATCCATTCGACGGCGCTGGGACCGGCGGCAGGCGGCTGCCGCATGTGGAATTACGCCACCGGCGAAGCCATGTTGCGCGACGCCCTGCGGCTCAGTCAGGGCATGAGCTACAAGAATGCCATGGCCGACATCCCCCTCGGCGGCGGCAAGGCGGTGATCTGGGGCGATGCAAAGACCGACAAATCACCCGATTTGTTCCGGGCCTTCGGGCGCGCGGTCGAAAGCCTGCAGGGCAAATACATCACCGCCGAGGATGTCGGGATCGGCGTGGCGGACATGCAGATCGTGCGCGAGGAAACAGCCCATGTCGCCGGCCTTGATGAAGGCGACGCGGCCAGCGGAGATCCCTCTCCGATCACCGCAATGGGAATTTATCTCGGCATTCGCGAAACCGCGAAGCGTGCCTTCGGGACGGATGACCTGACCGGCCGGACGATTGCTGTGCAGGGCGTCGGCTCAGTGGGCGGGCATGTGTGCGAGCATCTGGCCAAGGCTGGCGCAAACCTCGTCATCACCGATATCGACCAGGCGGCCCTGTCGGATATTTCGGCCCGCACCGGCGCAAGGATCGTGCAGCCGGACGATATCTATGACGTCGAGGCGGATATCTTCTCTCCGAACGCTCTGGGCGCCATCATCAATGAACAGACGCTGGAGCGATTCCGTGTGAAGGCGATTGCCGGCGGCGCAAACAACCAGCTTATCGTTCCGGAAATGGGCGAATTGCTGCGCCGGCGCGGCATCCTCTACGCACCGGACTACGTCATTAATGGCGGCGGGATCATCAATGTATGCGCGGAGATTTCCGGCACCTATTCGCGCGACTGGGTGGACGGCAAGGTGAAGGCCCTGATGACGACCCTGGGGCAAGTACTTGATACTGCACTGGAAAACGACGAACCAACCAATCTCGTTGCTGGCCGGATTGCCCGGCAAAGGATTGGCCGGACCGATTAGGTAGTCTCACCTAGTTCAACGGGGTCGATAAATGTTACACAGATTTATCGAACCTGACTGACGCTAGGAGTGAGCCCATGTCCGTAGTCGCCATGTTGCAGGGGACGGTTGAGACCGACCTTGCCACCATCCGCACCGCCCTGTCGCTTGCCCGCCGCATGAATGTGCCGCTGCGGGCCCTGTGCGTCCTGCCCGATCCGAACGCCGCCCTGATGGTGATTGCCACGCCGGAGGCTGCAGGTCTGACCAGCGTCACCACCCAATCGGTCTTCGATATGCAGGAAGAGGTCCTGACCAATGCCCGCGAAGCTTTCAAACAGGCGACGCAAGGCGAGGAGACGGTCACCTGCGAGTTCAAGCACGAGGTCAACACGGTTGAGCGTGCGGCGTCGGATGCCGCCGCCCTGTCCGAGGCGGTAGTGTTTCCGCGCTCCGCTGCGGACGGCTCACAACCGCTGAATGTGTCCTTCGAATATGTCCTGATGGAGGCCCACCTTCCGGTCGTCCTGGCCGGGACGACGACGGACATGGACGGGCCCGCCATTATCGCCTGGGATGGCAGCAATGGCGCAGCCCGGACCGTCCGTTTCCACCTCCCGCTCCTGCGGGCCTTTGGTGACGTCATTATCGCCCAGAACACGGATGATCTGAACAAGGATCCCCAACGCGAGATTGCAGCACCGGAAGCGCTCGTGGAATGGCTGGTCCTGCAGGGCATTTCCTCACGGGTCATGGAAATCGAGGGCGAAGTCTCCTCCGGCCTGCTCGCCATGGCAAAGGGCACTGGGGCCAGCATGATCCTGGCGGGCGCCTATGGTCATTCCCGCCTCGCCGAACGCATTTTCGGCGGCACCACACGCCGCCTGCTACGCGCCGACAACGCCCCCGCTCTGGCGTTGGCCCACTAAAGGAGATTCAGTCATGAGCCTTTCAAAGATCGTACTGCAACTCGCCCGCAATCCCGGCCTGCCAAACGGCGATGCCGGGCAAGGCTATACGCTGGTCGCGCCGCTGACCGCTGAGGGCCAGATCGATGTTGATGCATGGCGCGACAACCGGTCCGCCTGCCGCGTCGTACGCTTCAGCCCAGACCCTGACGAGCATGCCGATGGCCTGCTGACCCATCGCGGCAGTCGCTGGTTCTTCCATTATGATGAAGACGATGAGGGGGATGACGAAGCCGGCTACAAGCTGGGCGAACATATCTTCAAGGAAGGCGAATATGTAACCATCGCCAGCCATGGCGAAACACCGCTCACTTACAAGATTACCGATATCAGCTCCATCTGATCCTTCCCGGGCGTCAAGCTGGACAGCCTTCCGTTATCATCGCAAACTTCCACCCATGAGGGCAGGCAAACATGCCCCTTGGGAGGAAGACATGAAGAGATTGTTGGGCCTCGCCGTTTCGGCGATCGCACTGGCTGCGTGCGATAGCTCCGCGCCAGACAATTCTGCACCGGACAGCGATACCGCGCAAATTGAACAAACCGCGCCTGCCTCGGGGCGGACGGCTGGATACAATGAAGACCGGAATGCCTATTTCGGTGACCTGCATATCCACACGCGCTCCAGCTTTGATGCATATATCTTCAATGTCCGGCGCACTGCCGATGACGCCTATAGGTTTGCCCGGGGCGAGACCATCACCCACCCTTCCGGCTTTGACATGACCATTGCGGGCGGCCCGCTCGATTTCTACACCGTGACCGACCATGCCGAATATCTCGGCATCCTGCCCGTCATGGATACGCCCGGCACGGATCTTTCCGAATTACCGCGCGCCAAGGATATGTTCTCGGCCGATCCCGCAAAGATTACTGCGGCATTCCAGGGCGTCGGTGCGTCGGTCCGCTCGGGCGAACCGATCGAGGAAATGTACGATACCGAGATCATGGGCTCGGTCTGGCAACAGAATATTGACGCTGCCGACAAATATTATGTGCCCGGCGAGTTCACGACGTTTGCCGCCTATGAGTTCACGTCCGTGACCATGAATGAGGAGGATGGTTCATTTGCCGGGGGCAATCTCCACCGCAATGTCTTCTTCAAGGGCGACGCGCCGGACCGTGCTTTCTCGACCCTAGATTCGCCTAACCCGGAAGACTTGTGGGACTGGATGGATCAACAACGGGCTGAAGGCTATGAAGCCATCGCCATTCCGCACAATTCGAATGTATCCGATGGACAGATGTTCCGTCTGGAAACCTATAATGGCGACCCGCTGGACGTGGCCTATGCCGACCAGCGCATGCGCAACGAGCCGCTCGTCGAAGTAACCCAAGTCAAAGGGACCAGCGAGACCCACCCTGCCCTCTCGCCCAATGACGAATGGGCCGACTTCGAAATCTATGACCGGCTACTGGCTTCCTTCCAGGTGTCGAAAACGGAAGGCGGCTATGTCCGGGAAGCCTATCGCAATGGCTTGAAGCTTCAGGAGAAGCAGGGTTTCGACCCGTTCCACTTTGGCCTCGTCGGAGCATCCGATAGCCATGTGGCAGGCGGTGCCTATGCCGAGAATGATTACTGGTCGAAAGTGGGGATTGTCGACGGCACCCCGATGGCACGCGGCTCGGTTCCGTTCCTGGGCACAAAAAGCTGGGATGCCCAGCCCGACAATCCGATGGTCAATAATGCACGGGAATGGTTTTCCCGCTGGGCCGCGTCTGGCCTGACCGGCGTGTGGGCCGAGGAAAATACGCGCGAATCCATCTTTGATGCCTTCCGCCGCAAGGAAACCTTTGCCACGACCGGCCCGCGCATGAAGGTACGCTTCTTCGGCGGGTATGGGTATACGGAAGACATGCTGGACGACGCCGACCTGACCCGGCAAGCCTATGAGGGCGGGGTGTCGATGGGCGGCGATCTTGTCGGCACCGGTGAAGCTCCGGCGTTCCTCGCTTGGGCACAGCGCGATCCCAATATGGGCGCCCTTCAGCGCGTCCAGATCGTGAAGGTCACATCCGGCGGAGAAGCCATCTATGATGTCGCCTGCCACAATGGCGCGCCCGACCCGGCCACCCATCGCTGCGCAGATAATGGCGCAGCCGTCGACATGGACACCTGCACGCCGACCGGAGAAGGCGCCAGTGAGCTGAAAGCCGTCTGGCAGGATCCGGATTTCGACGTCGCGCAGCGCGCGACCTATTATGTCCGTGTGCTGGAAAACCCGAGCTGCCGCTGGTCCACCTGGGAAGCCATGCGCGGGAATGTCGAGCCCCGCCCTGACGTGCCCCAGACCATTCAGGAGCGCGCCTACACCTCGCCGATCTGGTACATTCCAGCCGAATAAGGGACTAGCGCCTTGAAGTTCCTGCGAGATCCACTCGTTCATTTTGTCGTGGTGGCGGCCTTGGTATTTGGCGCGCATGCAGTCTGGCAGGCGCGGTCGGCCCGGACCGAGTCCACCATCCTCGTTTCTGCAAGCGAGATCGAACGTATGGCCGCGCTCTACACGTCCGAGGCAGGCGCCCTCCCCGGCGAGGCCGACATGGCCGCGATGCTCTCAGACCATGTGCGTGATGAAGCGCTGGCACGGGAAGCGCGCCGGCTCGGGCTGGACCGGAACGATACGATCATCACCCGGCGCCTTGCCCAGAAGATGACTTTCATGGTCTCGGACCTGCAGGAAGATCCAATTCCGACCGAACAGGATTTGCGAGATTGGCACACGGCACATCCTGATCGGTTTACTCAGCCAGCAACCCTGACTTTCAGCCACGTCTATTTCAGCCCGGATGTGCGCGGCGCCGAGGCAAGTCCGGCCGCTGAGACCGCCCTCGCGCGCCTGAGCGGGTTCAATCCCCCGGACAGCGCCACGCTTGGCGATCCCTTCATGCTCCAGCGGCAATATGGCGACATTCCTTTCCGGGAACTCGCGCGCCAATTCGGCGGCGCCTTTGCGGAAAGCCTGTCCACCCTTCCCGTCTCCGAGGACTGGCAAGGCCCCGTCGCCTCGGCATATGGCGTCCACCTCGTCCAGATCACGAAATCTACGCCTGCGAAGCTTTCCCCGTTTGAGGACGTCGCACCAGAGGTCCGCAAGGACTGGCTGGAGCAGACCCGGCGTGACGCGAACGAACAGGCCATTCAGGACATCATCGCCCGCTATGAGGTCGTGATAGAGGGACTGGACTGATGCGGGTTGCACTCTGTCTGCTGGCCGTCGTCCTGATTGCCCTGTGCGCGGCCGCTCATGAAGTGCGCCCGGCCTATTTGGAAATTACCGAAACCGAGGCGGGCCAGTATGACGTCATATGGAAACAGCCGGTACTCGATGGCCGACGTCTGAAACTTGAGCCCATGTTTCCCGGCGAGTGCACGCGCCGTAATGAACGCATGTCGGCGCCCGTCGCAACCCTGATCACGCGCTGGTCGATGATTTGCGACCTGAACTCAGGCAACCTGTCGATCGACGGCCTGGACCGCACCCTGACGGATGTTTTCCTGCGGCTTGACCGGCTGGAAGCAGACGACATCTCAGCCGTGCTGCGCCCCGGCGCCAGTTCCGTTGAGCTGAGCAGACCACAGGGGGCGCCGATACTCGCCTATTTCCGGATCGGGGTGGAACACATCCTGTTCGGGTTCGATCATTTGCTCTTCGTGCTGGGTCTGGTCCTGCTGGTCAGGCCGCGCCAGTTGCTCGCCACGGTGACCGCCTTCACGGTCGCGCACTCCATCACCCTCGCCGCGTCAGCCCTCGGCGGGATCACCCTGCCCGGCCCACCAGTGGAAATCGTCATCGCGATGAGCATTGCCCTGCTGGGCGCTGAAGCGATTTACCGGATGCGGGGACAGGAGACGCTCGCGCAAACCCGCCCCTGGATCATCGCCTTCGGGTTCGGTCTCGTGCACGGATTCGGTTTTGCGGGCGCCCTGTCAGAGATCGGCTTGCCGAAGGGCGCGGAAGTGATGGCCCTGCTCCTGTTCAATCTTGGCGTCGAGGCCGGACAAGTCGCTTTCGTCCTTTTCGTGCTGGCGCTCGCCTGGCTGGGGCGCCACCTCTATCGCAAAGGCGAACCCGCGGTGCGCACGGCCTTGGCCTACAGCATCGGCATCACGGGCAGTTTCTGGGCCATAGAACGGATCGCAGAGACCTTTTTCTAAAGGCCAATTGCCTTCCACAACATGCGCGCTGCCACCACGGCCAGCAATATGGCGAACCAGCGTTTCAGCTTGGCCGCATCGAGGCTGTGCGCCAGCTTCGCGCCCACGGGCGCCATAGTCACCGTGAATGTGGAGATGAGCGCAAACGCTGCGAGGTTCACATTGCCGAATGAGAATGGCGGGCGGCCCTCTGTGCCCCAGCCGACGACAATCGCCGCCAACGCGCCCGGCAGACCGATGGCAACGCCCCAGCCCGCTGCCGTGGCAACCGCGCGGTGGATCGGACGGCCACAAAGCGTCATCAGGCTGACGCCAAACGTGCCGCCGCCTATTCCCATCAGCGCCGAAAGTGCGCCGACAGACGCGCCAAGCCCTGCCCGCGCCATGCCGGTCGGCATGTCATCCGCCAGTCGCCATGTGGGACGTCCGAAATAAAGCTGCGCGGCCAGCAGGAAGGCCAGAGACCCGAAAATCGCGAGCAGGCCCCGATTGGACAAGTAGCCACTCACCGCCATGCCGATCAGGGCGCCGATCACGATCCAGGGAGCCCAACCGCGAATGATCTGCCAATCGACGGCGCCATGAGAATTATGCGCAAGCACGCTGCGGATCGAGGTCAGGATGATCGTCGCAAGCGATGTGGACACGGCGACATGCATCGCCGTCTCGCTGTAGCCCATGCCCTCAAACAGGAAATACAGAACGGGCACGATAATGGCACCGCCGCCAATGCCAAACAGGCCGGCGGCCAACCCGGCCGCGATCCCGGCGGCAGCAAGCGCCAGCAGGAGGGGCGCATACTGCGCAAGGAGATCCATCACGTAATTATTGCCCCGGACTCTGATTCATCGTTCGCGAGGGATACCAAGACATACGCCGCAAGGAAAACCCTTTGGTGACGATACGTCGCCTCCCCTACCAGACGCCCGCCTGCTTGAGTGCGGCGTCCAGTGAAGGTGGAATGTCGATAGCGGCTTCCTTGCTGCCCAGATCGCGCGGCGCCTCGCCCGGTTTCAAATAGCGCCAGCCCTGGAAAGGCCGCTTCGGCTTGGCATAGGTGCGCACCAGATTGGGATCGAAGACAAGCTCGCACATCGAGTGGCCATCTCCGGCGACTTCGCGCACCTCGAGTATGCGCTGGCGAACCCGGATCGCCCCCTTGATGACCCAATAGATCGACCCGCCTTCCAGCAGCTGGTCTTTCTGTTTCGGCATCATGCGCGTGCGATGGAACGGCTCATGCCCCTGTTTCATCAGGCGCTTCTGCCAGTTCACCAGATCGTCAATATCTTCCGCGCCGACGCAGAGCTTCACCATGTGAATCGTCATGCGCCTAATTTAGCCGCCTTAGCGCGGCAATCCAGACATGAGCTGCGGCCCTTTTCGCCGAATTTCAAAATCTGTTTCGGCCTCGGCGCTCGCAAAGAAGAATTCGGTCTGGATGATGTTCGCTGAATAGCGTCGCGAGATCGTGCGAAAGGCCGCGCGCGCTTCAAGATCAATCGAGAAGCTGGACACATAGCTCATACCCCAGCGCGGTTCGGTCCGGATGAAATAGCTCTGCTCATAGCGGGTCAGCTTGCCGCCCTCCGGTCCCGCAACCGGCTTCGGCAGGCGATAGTCGATCCTCAGGAAGCGCTCGCCCACGGGATCCAGCCACGCTGTCGCCTGCAGACGTTCGGCCGCCCAGACATCGAATTCGCCGTCATTGGTCGAGGGTTGGTGCCTGAACGCGACTCGCCAGGCATGGCCCATATCCTCCACCCGCACTTCGCGGCCCATGCTGGCGCGCAGATCGTCCGGGAACAGGCGCCCATCCGGCGCAGCTTCATTGGCCCAGTTGGCGGCCACCTCTTCCAGTTCGTCATCTTCCCCCTCCCAGGAGACAACCTGCCACCGAGCGCCCTTCTCGTTGCGGGGATCATAGGAATAGACGCGGCTGGCATGCTGGCTTTGCAGTTCGACAGTGAAAGCGGCCCGCAGGGTGCGCGGCGCTTCCGTCGCGGTCAGCGCCGCGTCCAGTGGCGGGGCCTGCGTCATCATGATGAGGCTCGCAAGGAAAGCCAGAAGCATCTCGAATTACCGTCCCGTAATCTGAATAGGTCCGGAATGCGGCTGATCTTGGGCACAGGGCAAGAGTTCACGCGCCAGTTCGGACCGGTCAAAACTGTCCGGCCAGTGTGGCGCTGAATGATTTACGGGACTTGAACGGGCTGCGTCCAGAGACCGGCTAATCAGGCCTGACCTTCATCCTTCAGAGGAATGCCATAGAGTTCAAGCCGGTGGTCCACCAGCTTGAAGCCGAGTTTCTTCGCGATCTCGACCTGAAGGCGCTCGATTTCCTCGGAATGGAACTCGACCACTTCGCCATTTTTCACATTGATGAGGTGGTCATGGTGTTCGTCCGGCACCTCTTCATAGCGGGCGCGGCCATCCCGGAAATCATGCGCCTGGATGATGCCGGCATCCTCGAAGAGTTTCACGGTCCGGTAGACGGTGGCCAGCGAGATCGACGCGTCCATGGAATTTGCGCGGCGGTGCAATTCTTCGGCGTCCGGGTGGTCTTCAGACGAGGACAGAACCCGCGCAATGATGCGCCGGGGTTCGGTCATCCGGAGGCCTTTTTCGGCACAGAGTTTTTCGAGTCGATCCATGGGAATGTTTTGCCCTCACATTTCAAGGAAGTCCAGTGGATTGAAACCTCAAACGCACCCAGAACCTCTCCTGGCGTCACCCCAGATGCAGGCTGAAAAACTCCACTGTGCGCGCCCAGGCCAACGCCGCAGCCTCGGCGTCGTAGCGCGGGGTCGTGTCATTATGGAAGCCGTGGTTCACGCCGGGATAGATATAGGCCTCGTACTCCGCGCGATGTTCATCGAGCGCCGCCTTGTAGGTTGGCCACCCCCCGTTCACGCGCTCATCCAGTCCGGCGAGATGGAT
The DNA here is from genome assembly GCF_036964145.1 of Hyphomonas sp. Classification (GTDB taxonomy): domain Bacteria; phylum Pseudomonadota; class Alphaproteobacteria; order Caulobacterales; family Hyphomonadaceae; genus Hyphomonas. Next base: position 290,869 of record NZ_JBALUC010000004.1, on the reverse strand, counting down.
TTGCAGGGGGACTTTCATGTCTGCAGCCTCTTCCGCCGAAGGCCAACCGCCATAATATGGCACTGCAGCGGAGAGCCAAGGCTGGCGCACCGCCATGAGATTGGACACAGCGCCGCCGAAACAGAAGCCGACACAACCGACCTTGCTATTGACCGCCGCATGTCCGCGCAGGAAATCGGCTGCTGCCATGAAATCCTGAACCATGGATTCCCGGTCCCGCGTCGCCTGCATGGGCCGGCCCTCATCATCAGTTCCGGGATAGCCGCCAAGGGGATAGAGCGCGTCTGGAGCGAAGGCGACATAGCCCGCCTGCGCCGCGCGACGCGTCACATCCCGGATATGCGGATTCAATCCGCGATTTTCGTGGATGACGACAATGCCGGGCAAAGTCTGCTCAGCTCCAGCGGGGCGCACGAAATATCCTTCCATCTCGCCTGCGCCGTTCGGAGAGCTGTAGACCAGCGTTTCCTCATACAAGCCGTCTGCGCCAGGCTGGGTCTGCTGCTTGCTATAATCAGGCATGACGCACGCCGCGAGGCTCGTCACGGTCAGGCCGCCAACCGCATATTTGCTGAGGCTGGAAAAGAAGGCGCGTCGGGACAGGTCACCATGACAATAGGCGTCATATAGTTCGAACACCTCCTGCGGGATGTCTGCCGGATCAGGTTTCTGGGTCATCGGATGTCCTCCTTGGCGCGTTGAACGGGAACATAACGCATTTTCCGCCGCCGCCCAGCAGGACCGAACCTAGCGGGCAATCCCAAGGAAGCGTGACATCAGGATCGCATCAACGGGGATGTCTCGCGCCGCCTTGTAGTAGCGGGGCCGGCGGCCATCCTCGACGAAGCCATGCGCGCGGTAAAGTTCGCGTGCGGCCACATTATCTTCGGCAACGTCCAACGTGATACGTATCACGCCGCGCTCGCCCATTCGCTTTACCAGTGCCTCGATCAGCTGGCTGGCAAGCCCTTGCCGCCTCTGATCCGGATCGGTCGCAATCGTCAGGATATCGGTTTCACCTGCCACCGTCTGGCCCATCGCAAAGGCGACCAGCTGTCCATCGCTCTGGATGCCGAGGGTGAGGACATTCGGATCCTTCAACAGGTCACGCATGGAAGCGGCGCTCCAGGCATCGTCAAAGCATTTGGCATGGAGGGTGGCCACCTGCCCGGCATCGTCCGGCCGTAATACGAGCAGGCCGGACATCAGGATTTGGGCTCCGGCAATTTCGCGTCCGGGTCGCGCGCATAGACCGGTGCGGGGGGATGGCTGGCCGGATCAAACATGGGCGCCTTCAGCGCCGCCGTCACGGCCGATGGGATCAGCGGACGAATATCCAGCGCGTCTGCCAGGTCTCCCAGCGCTTCCCCACCCTGCATGAAGATGGGCGCATGGAATCCGGTCAGCATGGCCTTCAACTCGTCCAGCCTAACCTCCATCGTGTCCGCAATGCCCTGATTTCCCGAGACGCCTTGCACCCACCAGGTTTGCTCCGGCGGGCGCTTTTGCGCGGCAATGCAGCCGAGCACTGTGTCTTCCATTCCGGCTGGAATGGCGGCCTCGATACTGGTGACCCCGACGCAGGGCGCTTCGGTGACGAGCGACAGGCCGCGGGCATAGGCAACGCCAATCCGGATGCCCGTGAAACTGCCGGGCCCGGTGACCACGGCGATCCGGTCCAGATCCGCCAATGTCACGCGCGCCTCTTCGAGCAGGCGCTCGACAAAACCCGGCAAGGCCTTGTCCTGGCCACGCGCCATTGTCTCGCGCGCATCGGCGAGGATCTCCCCGTCGCGCACGATCGCCGCTTCCATGGCCGTGAAGGCAGTATTCAGTCCAAGGACGAGCATCTCAGCCTAGACGATCCGGCACGCCTCATCGAAATGCAGCCGGGGGCTGCGCGCAAAGATGGTGGACTTGTCGCCATAGCCGAGATTGCAGATCCAGTTGACCCGCCAGTTCTTCTCTTCGCCGTCCTGACTCTCGAAGAACTCTTTGTTCACGCCATCCATGTCGAAGCCGGACATCGGGCCGGTATCAAGCCCGAGCGAGCGCGCAGCCATCAGGAAATAGGCGCTCTGAAGCGAGCCATTCCGGAACGCGGTCTCCTCGCGATTATTGTCGAACCAGGTCTTGGCGCTCGGATTGTGCGGAAAGAGTTTCGGGATCTTCTCCTGGAACTCCATGTCATATGCGATGATCACGGACCATTTGGCTTCCTTTACCTTTTGCTGGTTGCCTTGGGAGACAAGCGGCAAAAGGCGTTCCTTGCCCTCCGCAGAGGAGACGAAGACGAAACGCGCCGGCGAACAATTGGCGCTGGTCGGCCCCATCTTGGCGAGGTCATAGACAGCCCTAACCAGGACTTCCGGGACATCCTTGTCCTGAAACCCGTTATAGCTGCGTCCGTCCCGAAAAATCACGTCGAGCGCATGGTCGTTCACCGGGTGAGCCATGACCTGTTTCCTTCTGTTGCTGGAATATGTGTGTGCGAGTCTTGCCGGGAAACGCCTGAACAATCAATGCTGTCCACAGCCCTTGCTCAGATCGGGCGCCTACAGCACGGCCTCGACCGCAGTGACTTCCGGCACATAGGTCTTCAGCATGTTCTCGATGCCCTGTTTCAAGGTCATCGTGGAAGACGGGCACCCTGCACAGGCGCCGCGCATGGACAGGTGGACGATGCCGGTATCCGGTTCGAATTTGTGGAAGATGATGTCGCCGCCATCCTGCGCTACGGCTGGGCGGACGCGCGTCTCGATCAGTTCGCGAATTTCCTCGACGATTTCGGCGGCCTCGCCCTCATAGCTGACGTCCGCTTCGGTGTCGGCCGAGGGCGCTGCCCCCTCCTCCACCACCGGCAGGCCAGCCATATAATGGTCCATGATGGCAGCCAGCACCATCGGCTTCACATGTTTCCAGTCCTTGTCCGTGTCCTTGTTGATCGACACGAAATCACTGCCGAGGAACACGCGCTCCACACCCTCGACCTGAAACAGGGCGCGCGCCAGCAGGCTGATCCGGGCACTGGCAGCGTCGGGAAAATCGAACGGGCCCGCATCGCCCGCCACGGGATGGCCGGGCAGGAATTTCACGGTATCCGGGTTCGGCGTCGGTTCGGTCTGGATGAACATGGCCTTGGGGGCCCTTTCTGGCTTGCGGTCTTACCGTTCCAGATGGCTCAGACGAGGGGCAGGTTCAAGGGATGGCGTGAGATTACGGCGCTGCCGCCAGTTGCGTCTCCAGCCCGGCCACATTCTCCAGAGCCCCTTCGGGCACCTGCTCCAAAGCCGCAGCAAGGTTGCGGGAGGCGTCCTGCGCTTCACCGAGATAAAAACCGATACTGGCAAGATGGTTTGCCATGAACGGGCCATCGCCGCTCTGATTTGACACAACCAGCGGCTTCATGCGGGCTGCCCGGCTCCAGGCCAGTTCGGCGCGATCAAACGCGGTGCTGACCGAGGGCAGACGGGCCAAACGCGGCTCGGCCGTGCGGGCCGCAGCCAGCATTTGCTGTGCCAGATGGGCCCGCGCCTTGGCGCTGTAGAAGGTTTCGATGTCGACCTTGCTGGCCGGCCATTCCACGACGTCCTGATTGACCTGGACGGACAGGTCGATCCGGTCGGCCTCCGCCCAGCTTGCAAACAGGGTCGCCTCGGCTGCGAGTTTGTCCACCTTATCCGGTGTGGCGGCAAGGTCGCGGCCAGCGCGGGAATCATAGCGGTTCAGCGCTTCGGCAGCTGCGGTCAGGCGCGGGCGCATATCTTCGCCCTCAACCCCTTTCAGCAGGCGCGCGGCGGCTTTAAGGTCTGAATCGACCTCGCCATCCTTGACCGTCAAATCCGCCAGAAGCGCGGTATGTTGGGACAAGGCATCGGCGGTCGCACTCTGCCAGGCAGGCATTGCGGTCAGGCGGGCTTGCGGGTGCCAGTTGGCCCGGTCCCCTGCCCAGCCGCCACCTTCCAGCTCGCGGGCAATCTTCACAATCGACACGCCAACTTCCGGAAGCGTCCAGTTCTGGCCGGCAACTTCAATGCTGCTGTCATCGATCCGGTTCGATGCGACTGTCATGATTGGATAGGCCGCAACCGCGCACACCACGGCGCCCACTTTCAGGAGCGTCACCGTCCGGCGCCACCAGCGCTGGGCAAACAACATGATGGGACTGGGTTCTGCGTAGTCGAACGTTACGAGATGATCGGAGCCCAGCACAGTCACGACAGGACCTTCCTCCTGGTATGCCGCGGGGAGGCGACTATCAAATGCCATTCACTCTACCCTGTATTTAATCACACACACGCGGAACCTGTTGCGCTCAGGACACTATGCCGAGGTTCCGCCAATTTTAACAGTCTATTTACTGTTAAATATATGCAAGCAACATGCCTGCCGGATAATTGTTCGGGCGAGGTGATTTCAGAACGCAAATTGAAGGCAATTCCGGCACGAAACTACGCGCCGCATGCGGCTCAGTCCCCCAGGCCGCGAATCTCTGCCTCGGTCGTCAGGGTCGATTCGGTCCCTTGGGAATCCGTCAGGGTCAGGACGAGGTCCACCGTCTCACCGATCTCGATGTCTGGGCTGACGCCGAACAGCATCAAATGGGCGCCGCCACTTTCCAGCACCAGGGGCGCATCCTCGGACACGTCAAATTGCTCAACCTTGCGCATTCTCATGACGCCGTCTTCCATGCTCATCGTGTGGAGTTCGACCGTGTTGGCAATATCAGTATCTGCGCCAACCAGCGCGATGGGTGCGCCGGTCACGGTCAGGGTCAAGCCGCCACCCGCGACATCCCGGCCCGGCGTGGGCTTCACGATATAGGCTTCGCTGACCTTGACCGCGGCCTCGCTCGTTTCAGAGGGCGGCGAACAGGCCGCAACGGCCGCAAGGCTGAGGGCTGCAACAAGGGACACGATGCGCATGAATGGTCTCCAACCGTCTGAATGCTGCCCGACAGGTAGCCTGACTGTCGCCGGGGTCAATGCAACGCGGCGCCGCAGGTACGTATCGCAGGTGAGGATCAGGCGCCCCAGAACCCGACCAGTTTGCGCACATCGTCGATGATCGGCGCGGCGATCGCATCCGCCCGCTCGGCGCCATCCTTGAGGACCGAGTCAATGAAGCCTGTATCGTCGAGGATTTCGCGATAGCGCTGCGTAATCGGCGCAAGATGGTTCACCGTCACTTCGGCCAGCGCCGGCTTGAACACGCCGAAGCCCTGCCCGCCATATTGCTTCAGCACAGCCTCAACGCTTTCACCTGCCAGCGCCGCATAGATGCCGACTAGGTTCTCGACTTCAGGACGCCCCTTCAGGCCATCCACTTCGCTCGGCATGTCGCCTTCAAGGTCCGTCTTGGCCTTCTTGATCTTCTTTGCGATCGTATCGGCATCATCCACCAGGGAAATGCGTGACAATTCCGACGGATCGGATTTCGACATCTTCTTGGTGCCGTCCTTCAGGCTCATGACACGCGCGCCCGGCCCCTTGATCAGCGGCTCCGGCAGCGGGAAGAAGTTCGGCGCATCATATTCCCGGTTGAACCGGTCGGCGATGTCACGGCTGAGTTCCAGATGCTGTTTCTGGTCCTCGCCTACCGGCACATGCGTTGCCTTGTAGGCCAGGATGTCTGCTGCCTGCAGCACCGGATAGGTGAACAGGCCCACTGAAGCGCGTTCGGCATCCTTGCCGGCCTTGTCCTTGAACTGCGTCATCCGCTCGACCCAGCCCATCCGCGCAACGCAGTTGAATATCCAAGCAAGCTCGACATGCGCCTTCACCGAGGATTGCGCATAGAGGATGGATTTCTTCGGATCGACGCCGCAGGCGAGGAAGGCCGCTGCGATCTGGCGGGTCTGGCTGACCAGAGCCCCCTTCTCAACCGGCATGGTGATCGCGTGCAGGTCCACCACGGCATACACCGCGTCCCAGCCCTCCTCCTGCAGGTCCACGAATTTCTTCAGGGCCCCCAGATAGTTGCCCAGATGGAGATTGCCGGTCGGCTGGATACCCGAGAAAATGCGCTGCGGGCCGCTATAGGATGCAGGTGTATCAGTCATGGGCTGGCGCTTTAGCGCGTTTGTCTAGCGCCGCAAAGCCTGACGAATGTCAGAAATGCGGATTGCGCCGGTCAGCAGGGCGGCAAACCCGTAAATCACACCGCCCGCCAGCACGATGGCGGCGGCTGAAACAATGCGCGAATTCCAGAGTTCGGCCCGGATCAAAGCGAGGTTTTCCAGCATGAACCAGACCGCGCCCGACATGATCGCCGTAGCGATTGCCGCCCGGACGACACCGGAGACGAGCCGTGCGCCGGGAACATACCAGCCGCGCCGCATCAGGGTCAGGGCCAGCAGCGCCGTGTTCACCCACGCCGCAATCGACGTGGCAATGGCAAGACCGATGAAGCCCGCCTGACCGTTGGACTTCATCCAGAAGAACAGGCCGGCACCGAGCGCCGTATTGATCGCGACCGAGACCAGCGCGAAGCGCATCGGCGTCCTGGTATCTTCCCGCGCGAAGAAGGCCGGCGCGAGCACCTTGATCAGCACGAAGGCGGGCACCCCCCACGCAAAATGAAACAGCGCATTGCCGGACATAGCGGCATCCGATGGCAGGAACTCGCCGCGCGTGAAGAAGGCGTCGATCAGGAAGATGGGCGCGATCATCAGCGCTGCGGCCGCCGGGAGGGTCAGCGCCATGGCGAGGCCAATGCCTTCATCCATAGTGCGGCGGCTGGAGCCGTCATCGCTCGCCCGCGCGGCCCGGCTGAGACGTGGCAAGATGGCGACACCGACGGCAACTCCGACAAGCCCCAGCGGCAACTGGTAAAGCCGGTCGGCCGCATAGAGCCAGGATTTCGCGCCGACTTCGAAACTTGCCAGCGACTGGCTGACAATGATGTTGATCTGCGTGCCCGACGCCGCAATCGTGCCGGGAATGGCGAGCTTCAGCACCTTCTTGACAGCGGGCGTCATGCGCGGCCAGCCAATCAGGCTGAGACGTACTTTCTGCCGGTTGACGCCCCACCAGAGTGCCCCCGCCTGCAGCACGCCTGCAACAAAATAGGCCATCGCCGCCGCCAGCGCCGTGCCTTTGGCATCCGGAGCCACGAAGGCGGCCGGGATCAGGGACAGGTTCAGCAAGGTCGGCGCGCCCGCTGACAGGATGAAACGTTCTGCCGAATTCAGCACACCGGACAGGAGCGCCGCCATTGCCATGAAGGTGAGATACGGCATTGTGATCCGCGTCAACAGCACCGCGAGGCCATAGCTTTCCGGATCATCCGCCTGCCCGCCATGAATCAGTAACAGGACCCACGGCATGAAAATCTGCGCAAGGATGGTCAGCGCCGCCGTCGCGGCGAACAGGACGCGGAGGGCCTCCTGCGCCACATCGCGCGCGGCTTCCATCCCTTCGGCTTCCAACGTGCGCGCATAGGTCGGCACGAAGGCCGAGGCAAAAGCCCCTTCGGCGAAGATGCGGCGGAACAGGTTCGGGAATTGCTGCGCTGTCGCCCAAGCATCTCCGATTGGCCCTGCGCCAATCTTCGCGATCAGCAGGATATCGCGCACCATGCCCAGGATACGGCTACCCAGGGTCAGGGAGGATTGCACAAGGGTATTGCGGGCGACGCTCATGCGGGAATCCCTGATCGAATTCTCAGAAACTGTCCACGGCGCGAGAGCGTCTCAATTTCCGGGCCGGCGTTTCCGGCGCATCCGGTTCATGCTGCCCCAATGCGTCGAGAAGACGGTCCTTCAGTGTCTCAATCCGGGTCTTTTCGGTCAGCTTCCGTCCGTCGGCCGTCTGGACATAGAACGCATCGAACATGCGTTCCCCATATGAGCCCACATGCGCGGAATGAATCGACAGGCCACTGTCAGCCAAGACACTGGCCACATCATACAGCAGGCCCGGCCGGTCCCGGCCGGCAATATCGACGACCGTATATTCCGTCGAGACGTCGTCCCGGATCTGAGCGGAAGGCTGCACGAGGAAAGCCGCCTGCCGACGTCCCATGCGCGAGGTGGCCAGTTCCTCGACGCGCGTTCCGCCGAGCGTGTCCATCAACGCCGTTTCAAGACGTTTCAGGCGTGTGGAATCCTTTTGGCCGAACGGCTTCTGCGAGGCATCCTGCAGGATGAAGATGTCGACAATTCGTCCGCTGCGGTTCGTGAAGACCTGCGCCGAGACGACATTGGCGCCAAGACTGGCCAGCGTGCCGGCAAGGTCAGCGAACAGGCCCGGACGGTCCTGCCCTGACACGAGCAAGGTCAGCGCGCCGCCTTCCGGCGGGAAGCGGTAGCAGACGACATTGCCGGAATCCTTGAGGGCGGTCGCATGCCAGGTCAGGTCTGGCACGTCGAAGCCCGTCCAGTAGGCGGTTTCCATTTCCAGCAAGACCGGCGGGATTTCTCCCAGATCCTCGATCAGCGCTTCGCGGCGGGCTTCGGCGCGACCTTCGAGATGGGCTTGCACGCCGGCTTCGTCCGCCCGGCCACCACGCAGGGCCGCAGCCGTATTGTGGTAGAGGTCGGCCATTAGCTGTCCCTTCCACGCATTCCACACGCCGGGGCCAACGGCGCGAATATCCGCCGCCGTCAGGATATAGAGCAGTCGTAGCCGCTCGAGCGAACCAACGAGGTTGGCAAACTGCGTCACCGTGCGCGGATCGGAAATATCCCGCTTCTGCGCTGTCTCGCTGAGTTCCAGATGATTGCCCACAAGCCACGCAACCAGATCCGTTTCGTCCTCTGGCAGCCCCAGACGCTGGCAGGCGCGGGTGGCGGTCTTCATGCCTTCGATCTGCTGGTCGCCTCTGCCCTTGCCGGTGTCATGCAACAGCATGGCGAGGTAAAGCGCGCGGCGATTCTCGATCAATGGGAAGATTTCGCTGGCCAGGGGGACGCGCTCCCCGTTGACCTGCTCCATTTCCGCAATGGCCTCGACGGCGCGAATTGTATGCTCATCCACCGTATAATGATGATACATGTTGAACTGCGTCTGCGCGACGATGCCGCCGAATTCCGGAATGGCCTTGCCGAGCACCCCTGCCTCGTTCATGCGGCGAAGGATCAGCGCCGGATCCCGGCCACCCAGGATCGCATCCAGGATCAGCTTTCGGGCATCGTCCGTATTCCGAATACTTTCGTTCAGCGCCCTCAGGTTTCGGGTGATCGCCGACAGGGCGTCCGGATGAATGTCCTTGCTCTCGCGCCGCGCAATGATGAACAGCCGCAGCATATTCAGCGGATCGTCCTTCATCACGGCCTCGGATGTGATACTCACCCGCCCGGCATCAATGACAAATCCCTCGTCTTCCAACGCCTGCGGAGTCTTCTGCGGCAACAGCCGGCGGAATCCTTCCGGTTTCTTCTTCTGCTCGGCTTCCAGCTTTGCCGCGATGATCCGCGTCAATGCGCCGACATCCTTGGCCACGAGGAAATAGCGCTTCATGAACCTCTCGACGCCCAACTGGCCGGTCCGGTCACGATAGCCCATGCGGGCCGCAATTTCGGACTGCAGGTCAAAGCTAAGCCGTTCTTCGGCCCGACCGGTCACGAAATGCAGATGGCAGCGCACTGTCCAGAGGAATTTGGCCGATCGGATGAAAGAGCCATACTCGCTACGCGTGAACGGCCCGCCCTGCATCACGTCTTCCAAGGTGTGGCCCCCATAGATATGTTTGACGATCCAGTAGAGCGTCTGCAGGTCGCGCAGGCCGCCCTTCCCTTCCTTGATGTTCGGCTCCACCACGTAGCGGGCATCGCCTTGGCGCGCATGACGTGCATTACGCTCTGCCAGCTTGTCAGCGATGAAGTCGGCATCCTTGCCGTCGACCGCATCCTTCTTGAACTTGGTCAGCATCTCGGCCGACAAGGCCTGGTCGCCACAGATGAAGCGCGCATCCAGCAGGGACGTCTTGATGGTCACATCCTCGGCCGCCAGCTTGACGCACTCGGCCGGGGTGCGGAACGCGTTGCCCACTTTCAGCCCCATGTCCCACAACGCATAGAGCATGTATTCGATGACGCTCTCGGTATGCGGGGAGGCCTTGTAGGCGCGCAGGAACAGCAGATCGGTGTCGGAGGACGGCGCCATCACGCCGCGGCCATATCCGCCGGTTGCGATGATGGCGAGGCGCTCTGCTTCCGTGGGGTTGCGCGCGCGGTGCACATGCGTGGTGGTGAAATCATACAGCGCGTGGATCACTTCGTCCTGAACCGCCGCGATCAGCCGCGCCGTGTCCAGCCCGTCAGCGCCCTGTTGCAGGCGCTCTTGCGCGATCATGCGGCCCCGGAACATGGCGCCGTGCAGATGATCCAGCGCCGCCTTCCGCATCGCTTGGGCATCCCCCAGATTATCCAGCGCCGCAGCGGTCAGCTTCACCCGCAGCGCGCGGCCATCAATGATGTTTGAAATGCGCCATTTGCCGGGCCGGCGGCTCGGCCGGTTGCGGGATTCAACAAGAGTGGGTTCTTGCGGCGGCTGGACGGGGGAATCTGTGCTCATTACCTGCCTGTATAGCAGCTCCCTCTCCCGCGCCTATGCTGTCATAGCGGGATTGAGACAGGAGAGACCGGAAACTGCGCCTATTTCCGGCATTTCACCCGGCATATTGCCGTTCAAGCCCCGATCTTGACCGGCAGGACACGCGACTTCTTGACGACGCCATAGGCAAAACTGGTCTCGACAGACGAAATGCCGGGCAATTTCTGGAAGGTCTTCCGCACCAGTTCCTCATATTCGTCGAGGCTGCTCGTTACGACCCGCAGTTGGTAATCCGACCCGCCTGCCATCAGGTAGCAATCCAGGATCTCTGGCGTATCATTCACGATCTTCTCGAATTTCTGGATCGTGTCCTCGGTATGGATCGACAGGCGGATGCGCACAAAACAGGTAATTGGATAGCCGCAGGCCTTCTGGTCGATCGTGGCGCAATAGCCCTTTATGATCCCGGCTTTCTCGAGATTCCGAACCCGGCGCAGGCAAGGTGATGGCGACAGGCCGACCTTTTCCGCCAGATCCTGATTGGTCAGGCGGCCATCCTCTTGTAAGGCGCGCACAATCTTAGCATCAATCTTATCCATATAACCCCCAGTTGGTTATTTCTGCCAATTCTCATTCTGAGATTGGCATTAATTGACAGCACATGTCCCAAATGTGCTGCTACTCTACCCGAACAGATCAGGAGACTTCCCCCGATGACTCACAAACCTGTTCGCTCCCACGGACCCACAACGCGCGCCATCCACCATGGCTACGCACCTGCAAATCATTCGCACGCACTTACTCCGCCCGTGCACATGACGTCTACCTTCGTTTTCCCTGATACTGCAACAGGTTCAGAACTTTTTGCGGGGGAAACCGAAGGTCATATTTATTCCCGCATCTCCAATCCGACCCTTGCCCTGCTCGAGTCCCGGATCGCCAATCTCGAGGGCGCTGAAGCGGGTTTGGCGACAGCCAGTGGTATGGGCGCCATCTCCGCAACGCTCTGGACCCTGGTAAAACCCGGCGACGAGATCATAACGGACAAGACGCTGTATGGCTGCACATTTGCGTTCATGCGCGACGGCCTTTCACGCTTCGGCGTAAAGGTCACCCATGTCGACCTGCGCGATCCGGCCAATTTGCGCGAAGCGCTCAGCGAGCAGACCCGGATCGTCTATTTCGAAACCTCAGCCAATCCGAACATGCGACTGGTCGACATTGCCGCTGTCTCAGCGATCGCGAAACAGGCCGGTGCGTTGACGGTGGTCGACAACACCTATGCCTCCCCCTTGCTGACTCGGCCCATCGAGCTTGGCGCGGATTTCGTGCTTCATTCGGCCACGAAATATCTCGGCGGGCACGGCGATCTCGTGGCAGGGGTCGTGTGCGGCCCGGCTGACCTGATTCATGAAATCCGGATGATCGGGGTCAAGGACATGACCGGCTCTGTGATGGCTCCGCTGACGGCGATGCTGGTGATGCGCGGCCTGAAAACGCTCCAGCTACGCATGGCGCGCCATTGCGAGAGTGGGCTGACTGTCGCTGAATGGCTGGAAGCTCATCCCGCCGTCTCGGAAGTCCATTATCCTGGCCTGCCAAGCCATCCACAGCATGAACTCGCTCGCCGGCAGATGAGTGCATTCGGCGGCATGATTGCCTTCGAACTGAAAGGGGGCTTTGACGCGGGGACGGCCATGATGGACAGGCTCACCCTGATCCAGCGCGCTGTCAGCCTCGGCGACGCGGAATCCCTGATCCAGCATCCGGCCAGCATGACCCACTCAACCTATTCGCAGGAAGAACGTCTGGAGCACGGCATCAGCGACGGTCTGGTCCGGCTTTCCGTCGGGTTGGAAGATGTCGAGGACATCCTCGCAGACCTCGACGCGGCCCTTGGCTAGCCCCGACTTACCACATCATGCTCGCCTCCAAACCAGAGCGGCGAATTCGCAAGGTCGATGAATTTCTTCTCGTCCTCCAGCAATTCTGCGCCGGCTTTCACCGCCGCTTCGCTGGTATTCGCGGCCAAGGCTGCCTCGCTTTCGAACCAGAGTTCAGCAACGCCATCATAGGCGTCGGGACCACCTCGCGAACCTTGCATGGCCCCGCTTAGTGCATCATGCCCTGTATGGCATTGCACATAGCGGAGGATACCCAGCGTTTCGGCATGTTTCGCGACCAGCGGGGCATGCTGCTCCCGCCAGTAGCGCTGGAACGCCCCACGGCTCAAATGGGGCAAGCGGCGCAGGCAAAAGGTCAGCTTGATCAAAGCAGATCCCCCCCCGCTGCGGCCGCGGTCGTGCCGTCCTTCCGGAACGCGCGAATGACATTCTTGCCGGTGATCCATTTGTGCACTTCGTCCGGCCCATCTACGAGGCGTTGGGACCGGATATGCGTGTACCAGGCCGCCAGGGGCGTATCGAGCGAATAGCCAAGTGCGCCATGCAACTGGATTGCCGTATCGACCACCTTGTGGACCATGTTTGCGAGGAAGACCTTGGCGATACCGTTTTCCTGCCGCAGGTCCATGCCATTCTCGGCCTTGTAGGCAATATGCATCAGCATCAGCCGGGCAATGTAAAGTTGGCTCGCACATTCCGCCAGCATGAACTGGACACCTTGCCGGTCTTCCAGCGGCTTGCCAAAGGTCTCACGGCTCGTGACGTGTTCCGTGGCCAGATCAAGTGCGCGCTGAGCCATTGCCACATTGTGCATGCCGTGACGCAGACGACCATAGGCCAGGCGATGCTGCCCCATGGAGAATCCGCCCCCTTCCCCGCCAAGCAGGTTTTCTTCCGGCACGACGAGGTTCTCGATCTTTACTTCAGCATGGCCGCCGCCCATTTCTTCATAATGGGCCCCGTGCACCGCCATGGTCGGGATATCCCGGATGATCTTGTAGCCGGGATTGGGCAGCTCAACGATGAAGGTCGAGAATTGCTGGTGACGTGGTGCGTCCGGATTGGTCTTGGCCATGACGACCGCAATATCGGCGGCGGAGGCGGCACTGGAAAACCATTTCTCGCCATTCAGGACGTAATTGCCCTTCCCGTCCTTTTCTGCGCGCGTCTGCATGCCGGTGGCATCCGCGCCGGCGGCCTTCTCCGTCATGGAATAGCAAATGCGCTTTTCGCCATTCAGCAGCGGCTTCAGGTATTTCTCTTTCTGGAAATCGGTGCCATGCGCCAGCAGGGTCAGCATGGTTGCATCGTCCGGTCCCTGCGAGTTCATCGACAGCGCGCCGAGATGGCTCTGGCCAAGCTCCATCTGGACCAGCGCATTGGCCAGCGGCCCAAGTCCCATCCCCCCATGCTCGATGGGAATAAAGGGCAACCAGAGCCCCTGCGCCCGCGCCTTCTTGCGCAGCTCAGGTAGTACGTCCTTGAACGCCCGACCGCTCGCCATTTCCTGTTCGGCGGGAATGCATTCTTCCTGCACCCATTTGCGCACCCGCTCGCGGATTTCTTTTGCCTCTTCCGGTATCGTAAAATCGATGGCCATCTTTTCGCTCCCTCTTGTTTTCCAGAGAGGCTAGAGCGGAAGCCGAATTCTGCACAGACTGACTTCGCGTCAGGCGGGACTATTCGTAATCGACCTTTTCCAGGTAGAGCCCATCCGGCGGGGAGATCGGCCCGCAGGCCGTCCGTTCGGCGGCGGCCAGAATGTCCGCAATCCAGCCAACCGGCTGCTTGCCCCGGCCGACATCCACAAGACTGCCCACGATGGAGCGAACCTGTCGGTGCAGGAAACTCCTCGACCGGCACGTCACCTCGACCCGGTCACCATAGCGCGAAACGGAAATCGCGTTGAGCGTCTTTACCGGCGACTTGGCCTGACAATCTGTATCGCGGAAGGTCGTGAAATCGTGCGTTCCAACAAGGGTCTGCGCCGCAGCGTGCATCTTGTCGGCATCCAGCCTGGAGGAGATCCGCCAGGCTTGGCCGTCGTCCAACGTCAGATGCGCCCGGCGATTGATGATGATGAAGCGATAATGCCGCTCAGTTGCGCTGAACCGGGCGTGGAAATTCTCGTCCACTTTTTCGGCCTTCAGCACGGCGATCGAATGCGGACGCAGATGGAAATTCATCGCGTCCGCAACCTTGGTTCCGCGATCCGTTTGCAAATCCATGTGCGCGACCTGTCCCGTCGCGTGAACGCCGCTATCGGTGCGCCCGGCGCCATGCACCTCAACGGGCGCGCCATCGAGCTTTGCGGCTGCTTCTTCCAGGGCGCCCTGCACAGTCGGGATTCCGGGCAGGCGCTGCCAGCCCTGATACGGGCCACCATTGTATTCGAGGAGGAGTCTGTAACGCGGCATTCAGCGGCCCTAGCCAAAGGCCGCCGGATAGGTCAACCGGCCGGATGTCGGTGCCGCCGGATCAAGACGCAGCGCCATGAAGGCATCACCGGACCATTTGCACTCGAATGGCTGGGCAAGATCGGCGGAAAACCCAAATCGGGGATAGTATTCGGGGTGGCCAAGCACGAAGACGAGTTGCTCCCCCGCCCCTTCCAGCGCCATAAGGCCCATCTGGATCAGGCCGCTGCCGATACCGGTCTTCTGGAAATCGGGATGCACTGACATCGGCCCGAGACCGACAGCTACGGGCTCATCATCCAGCAGCATGCGGAAAAACTGAATATGGCCGGCAATGGTCTTGTCATCGCTCGCCACGAGGGAGAGCACGCTCTCACTGCTCTTGGCGAGATCCCGAACGATGCGGCCCTCAGCCTTGCCGCCAAAGGCAAGATCATTCAGCGCAACGATCTCGTCGAGATCTTCTTCGCGGGCGGGGCGAATCCAGAAACTCATCAGCCAAGCACCGTATCCGGAGCAATCGCCTGCCCCTGCAGGAATTGGTCTGCATCCATTGGCTTTCCCCCTGGCTTTTGCAGACGGAGGATACGCACAGCGCCGCCATCGCCGCAAGCGACCAGCAGGCGGTCATCCAGAACCATGCCGGCCGGCGCAGTGGTTTCCCAACCGGAGCGACGGCACATCAGCAATTTCAGGCGCACCGGCTCGTCCTTGCCCGGCGGCGTCCAGTAGCACCACGCCCCCGGGAACGGCGACAGACCCCTGATATGGCAGTCGACCTCTCGCGCAGGCCGCGACCAATCGACCTTCTGGTCATCCGGGCCAAGCTTGGCGGCATAAGTCATCCCCTCTTCCGTCTGCGGAACAGGGGTCAGGCTGCCATCGGCGAGGCCTTCAAGCGCTCGGGGCGCGAGCTCTGCGGCGAGCGCGGCCAGCCGATCATGCACGCTACCGGCGGTATCTTCTTCGGTGATCTGCGTGCGCGCCGAGGCAAGCACCGGCCCGGTATCAAGCCCGGCTTCCATCATCATCGCATCGACGCCGGTTTCCGTGTCCCCCGCCATGATGGCCCGCTGGATTGGCGCAGCGCCCCGCCAACGCGGCAGGATCGACGCATGCATGTTGAGACAGCCAAGGCGCGGTGCATCGAGAACGGCCTGCGGCAGGATCAACCCATAGGCCACGACCACAGCCGCATCGAGATCCAGCGCCGCAAACGCCTCCTGCTCCGGCAATTTCTTCAGGGATTTGGGCGTGCGCACTTCGATACCCCTGGCCTCTGCGAAGGCATGCACGGGCGTGGGTGTCAGTTTCTTGCCACGTCCAGCCGGGCGTGGCGGCTGCGAATAGACACAGACAATCTCGTGCCCGGCCGCGATCAACGCACCCAGCACACCGGTGGCGATATCCGGGCTACCCATGAAGGCAAGGCGAAGGGGTTTGGTCATCGTGCCGGGAATAGTCGGTTCGGGGTCATTTTGGAAGCAACGTTTCGCAAGCGCCTCAGCGCAGTGCGCCCGTCATGCTGAATGGGGTGAGCCCATTGCCGCCTACACTGATCACGATCAGGGCAGCGAGGAAAAAAGCGGCGGTCCAACGGACCCAGGGACGCGCGAAGAAGCTGCCGCGCTTCTTCATGACGATCAGGCCGACTCGCGTGCGTGCAGGCGCTTGGCCTTCTTCACCTTGTCGATCGCCCGCTGGCGCTTCAGGCGCGACAGATGGTCGATGAACAGCGTGCCTTCCAGATGATCCATCTCATGCTGGATGCAAACCGCATACATGCCGGTTGCAACTTCATCGACTTTGAAGCCGTCATAGTCGAGGTAGCGGACGTGGCACTCGGTCGGACGTTCGACTTCATCGAAAATGTCCGGCACCGACAGGCAGCCCTCTTCATAAGGCGCCATGTCCTCAGTCAGAGGCAGGATTTCCGGGTTCACGAAATAGCGCGGCTGGGGCTCTTCCCCCTCTTTTGCGAGATCCATCACGATCACGCGCAGCGGCACGCCGATCTGAATCGCGGCCAAGCCAATACCCGGCGCGTCATACATGGTTTCCAGCATGTCATCCATGAGCGCGCGAATCTCGTCGGTGACGCCGCCCTCGACGGGCTTCGACACTTCCTTCAGACGCGGGTCCGGGACGGTGAGGATTTCTCTGATAGCCATGAGTTTCAGATATGCACGGAGGGGCCTCTGGTCAACACTTGGCCGTCATTCGGCCGCGACGGCCTTTTTGGAATCCCCGAAGTCCAGTTCGCCTGTATCTTCGGGAACATTGGCCCGATTTTCGATCTGCTTGGGTTCTGCCAGCGCCTTGGCTGGCGGCGCAATCTCCATGTCTTCGAATTTGCGGAGGGTCGGCAGGACCCGCTTGTCAAACGATCCCATCGCGGAATTGAAATGGTCCACCGAGCCGTTCAGCGATTTTCCGAGCTTTTCAATATGGCCCAGCATCACCCCCATGCGGCTATAGAGTTCCGCGCCAAGCTCGGCGGCTGCCATCGCATTCTCGTTCTGGTGATGCTGGCGCCAGAGATGGGCCACCGTCCGGGCCAGCGCGATCAGCGTGGTCGGCGTTGTCACGATCACCTGACGGCTCATCGCTTTTTCGATCAGGTCCGGGGAATGCTCCAGTGCGGCCGCGAAGAAATTTTCTCCGGGAATGAACATCGCAATGTAATCAAACCGGTTGCCGAGATTGGACTGGTAGTCCTTGGAGGCCAGCGTGTTCACATGCCGCTGGACGCTGGTCGCATGCGCCTTCAGATGGACGACCTTCTGGGCCGGATCCTCGGCTTCTACCGCCGCCATATAGGAGGCGAGCGAGACCTTGGAATCGATCACGATCTGGCGGTCACCTGGAAGACGGATGATCGCATCCGGCCGCTGGCGTCCCTCTTCCGTCTGGTCGTGCACCTGTTCGGAAAAATCGCAATGTCCCGACAGGCCCGCCTGCTCCATGACGTTTCTCAGGGTCATCTCGCCCCAGCGCCCGCCGCCCTTCGGCGCGGTCAGCGCGTTGACCAGCTTTCCGGTCTCCTGCGTGTTACGGTGCAGGCTTTCCCCGATCGCCTTGACCTGTTCCGACAGCAGCGACTTGTCTTCGGTGCGGACTTTCTCGATGTCATCCACCCGTTTCTTGAAGGCATCGAAATTCTCGCCAATCGGCTTCATCAACTCCTTCAGGTGGCCCTGTGCGCCTTCCTTGTGCTTCTCAAACGTCTCATTGGCGAGCTGCAGGAATTGCGCATTTGCGCGTTGCAGAACGCCCTGCGCCATTTCTCCGAACTTGCGTTCATCCTCGGCGCTGCGGGCGCGGGCTTCAGCCAATTCCAGCTCTGCCTTGCGCGAGACCTCTTCCAGCGTGCGGATACGCTGTTTCGCCTCGACCAGTTCATCGGTCGCGCGCTCAAGGTCCAGCGTCAGCCGCTCCGCCTTCGCGCCGGACTTGCTGGCAAGCCACCAGGCCGTACCTGCCAAAGCAAGGGCTAGGAGGAACAGAACAAGGTGCACGACGTCAAAGCCGGCCCCGCCGATAATGATGATTGGGTCCATACGGGCATCCTCGCACGATTCTGCTCAGAACATATAAGGAACATGCTGCGATGTCTATCAAGCGCGATCATTTCAGCGTCCGCTTGACTTCCCGCCCAGGCTGAGCCCCTTTCTACCGGGATGCAAAGGGGAGGATCGAATGCGCTTGGTTTTGCTGAGTGCGGTGTGGGCGCTCACGGCGTGCGCCTCTGCGCCTGTGCCCTCGGTTGACTCAGCCTCGCCGCCAGAGGGCACGATCACCTACCTGCCCCCCCTCGTGGAAATCACCCTGGTCACCGCCTCCGGTCTCCGAGAGCCGCAATCGGAGCAAACTGAAACAGCGCGACTTAATCTTGCCGATGCCTTGGCGAGCGCCGTACCAGCAGAAGCCCTGGACTCCAGCGATCTGGCGCGAGCGCATGCTGAAGCGCTGGCCCAGAAGCTGGACACGCAGCCTGATCCCCCGGCGCCTGCGCGCGAGACTCCGGCCGAACTTATTGCGGTGATCCGGGTGGAATATGATCTGGAAAGCTCCGCCAGCCGGCTCGTCCAGGGCGGGCTTGGCCTCATGTTCGGGGGTATCCCGGGACCAGATGGCATTGACCAGACGGCCCAAATCGCCCTCTTCGACCCAGCGACCGGCGATCTGGTCTGGTCCCATGCGACAGAAGCACCTGACCCGCGTGATCCGAAAGCTGCAAAACGCCTGATAAACAAGCTGATCGCCGCTTCAGCGCCGAATCCAGGTTTCTGACACTGTTTTCGGCTTGAGGAATCACGCATGCGTGGCATGGGACTTGCTGATTTGCATTCCGACATGTTTGACGCGCACGAAGCCCCCATGAGGTCGCCGAATTGAATATCGACATATGCGTCTGCACCTATCGCAGGCCCTCAATTGAGGACACGTTGCGATCCCTTGACCGGCAGGCCCTGCCGGAAGGTGTGGCGGCGCGTGCGATTGTCATCGACAATGACGAAACCCCATCGGCGTGTGACCGGGTCGAAGCGATCGCGCAAACCCTGTCGATTCCTGTCAAATACCTCCATGCTCCGGCCAACAATATCTCGATCGCGCGCAATGCCGGTCTCGATGCGGCCACAGCCGAATGGATCGCCTTCATCGATGATGATGAAGTGGCCGACACCGATTGGCTCGCTTCCCTGCTCCAGATGGGGCGCGTAAATGAGTTGGACGCCGTGTTTGGGCCGGCGATCGCGGTCTATCCCGATACTGCACCCGACTGGATGCGCCAGCAGGATTATCACTCGAACATGCCCACGCGCCGCGGCGGCGTGGTTCAGACCGGCCATACCTGCAACGCCCTGATGCGCGCGAGTTCCCCGATTGTGAAAGGCCAGCGTTTCCTGCTTGAAAAAGGAAAGACCGGCGGAGAAGACACCGAATTCTTCTTCCGGCTCTGGTATGCCGGTGCGAAATTCGACATCAGCGAAGCGGCCATCGTGCATGAAGCGGTCGACCCGAAACGGCTCGACGCAAGCTGGATTCGTCAACGCAAATTCCGCTCAGGGATGAGTTATGGCTACCACTCTCTCACGACACGCAATTCGGTCACGCTGGGCATTACGATGCTCGCCTCATTGAGTAAGATCATCTTCTGCTACGCCATGGCGGCCGTGTTCGTCTGGTCCGAGAAAAAGCGGAATTTCTGGGTGATGCGAGCAATGTTCCATCGCGGCTGCCTGGCCTCGGCCTTCAGCACAAGAGAACCTGAACTCTACTGATCCGCCTTAGAAAGGCAGCTTGAAGCCCGGTAGCATGCCGCCGCCCAAGCCTTGGGTCGCTTCCTTCATGGCCGCTTCCATCGCCTCATCAAGGCGCTTTCGGGCATCCGAATGCGCGGCCTTGATGAGGTCCTCCACGATCTCCTGATCATCGCCCATCAGGGATGGGTCAATCCTGACACTGACCATATCGCCCTTGCCCTTCAGGCGCACGGACACAAGCCCAGCCCCGGCGACGCCTTCAGCCTCGGTCGATTCGATCTTTTCCTGCGCTTCCTGCATCTTGGCCTGCATCTGCTGGGCCTGTTGCATGATCTTGCCAAGGTCTTTCATGGGAAGCGGGCCTCCTTCAGGCCGATCGTCTGGAATTCAGGTCTATGACATTGCCGTCGCTCGCCGGCGGCTCGGTTACATCAACAATGGTAATGCCGGGAATGCTCTTCAAGGCATCCGCGACAGCCGGATGGGCGGCCGCAGAGGCAAACAATTCCTCCCGTGTGCGGATTTCCGTCTGGCGCATGGTCTCGGCATTGGTGCGAATCTGCTCGACCACCCAATCGTCGCCCGTGTCGCGCTCAAGGAACGCCTTGAGCCTGGCAAGCAGATCGTTAGGGGCATTGTCTTCGAGTTCGCATGAGAAATAGCCGTAGCGCACAGGACCTGGCCGAACGTATCGCTCCAACTCGACCTGCAAGTTCACTTCCCTGTGCTCACCCAGATAGGCGACGATTTGGGCAAAGCTCTCCAGCCCGCCGGCGGGAGACGGGGCCATGCCATGTTGCTCAGGCTTTCCCGGCGCACCGCCTGACTCGGCGATCATGCGCGCAGCCTCCTCCGGTGACGGAAGGTTCGCTGCTGCCGCAAGGCGCAGGATGATCATGTTTAGCGCGGTCGCCGTGTCCGGCGCCGTCTGGAGGTCGTTAAAGCCCGACAGGAGAATTTGCCAATACCGCGCAGCCTGCGCCGCGGTCAGCTTCTGCGCCATGGCCAGTGTGCGTTCGGTCCATTCGGCGGGCCCGGCAGACTGGAACTCGCCGCCAGTCGCCTGCGCCACGGAGACATCGGCGCAGACGTCCATCAGGTCTTTCAGGATGACCGCCGGATCAGCGCCCGCATGGATCTGGTCTTTCACCTCGGCCAGTGCCTCTGAAGCACTGCCAGAGATGGCTTTCTCGAACGCATCCAGCAGGCGCGCACGATCGCCAAGACCCAGCATGTCCCGCACGGCCGCACCGGTGACTTCCTCGCCGTCCATGGTCTGCACGATGGCCTGGTCGAGAATGGAGAGGCCGTCGCGGACGGAACCTTCGGCCGCGCGAGCAATCAAAGCGAGCCCCTCTTCGGAGACTTTCGCCCCCTCATTCGTGGCGACCCGGCCGAGGTGCTCGGACAAATTCACGGCATCGAGCCGTTTCAGGTCGAACCGCTGGCAGCGCGACAGGACCGTGATCGGCACTTTGCGGATCTCGGTCGTCGCGAAGATGAACTTCACATGCGGGGGCGGCTCTTCCAGCGTTTTCAGCAGCGCGTTGAACGCGGCCGTCGACAGCATGTGAACCTCATCGATGATATAGACCTTGTGACGGGCCGAGACCGGGGCGTAGCGTGCCCCGTCCAGCAGGTCGCGCATGTCGGCAACCCCGGTGCGGCTGGCGGCGTCAAGTTCCAACACGTCCGGATGGCGGCTCGCCATGATGGCATCGCAATGCTCGCCCTTCGGGTCGAGCCGGATCGACGGGCCGTCATGATCGTCTGACTGATAGTTCAGGGCCCTCGCCAGCAGGCGGGCGGTGGTCGTCTTGCCGACCCCGCGCACACCGGTCAGCATGAAAGCATGCGCTACGCGGCCCGTCTCGAACGCATTGGAAAGCGTGCGGACCATGGCCTCCTGGCCGATCAGGTCCTCAAAGCGGCGCGGGCGGTATTTGCGCGCGAGCACCTGGTATTCAGCCGATTTCGGGGCCTCATCCTCCCCGAACATCGAGAAGGTCTGGTCATCACGTTCTTCGGGGAGTTCGGAATCGCTCATCAGCCGGGACTTTAACGACTCATGCGGCCCGGCCGCAATGGGGCGGGCTCATCTCATTTGCCCACAACAGGATCAGGCCTCAAGCAACCGGGCCCGCAGCCGCTCCTGCGCGGCCTCATCCACACCCAGCACATCCACCAGATAGGCATCGACGGTGCCGTGCTTGTCATGGATCACGTTGAAGGCGGTATCGAGATAGCGCAAACGCACGCCGAGGAATGGGCGGAACACTTCCGGTTCATACGCCTTGCCGACCTGTTCATTGAAGAAGGCGGCTGCCTGCGGCAGGAATTCGTCGACCTTCACGGCTGTATTCGTCAGCTCATAGTCGGCCCGGAGGTCGGCTTCCTCGACCCCCAACACATGATGCGTCAGCGCGCAGAGAATGCCCGTCCGGTCCTTGCCAGCCGCGCAATTCACGAGCCCGGCGGCGTCGTCTTCCAGTCCGGCCAGATGCTCGAACCAGCCCGAGAACAATTCGGCATGGTGGGCCTTGAAGGGCGCCAGCGCGTAATAATCATTCATCCAGTCGTCCGCCTTCTGGGCGTCGGCCTCGACCTTCTTCAGGAATTGCGCGTGCGGGGCTTCATGCTCGCGGCCGCCATCATGAGTCAGCGTGTTGGGCGCCGACCAGCGCGCCACATTGCGCTCGCGCTCATCCGGGCGGCGGAGATCTGCCTGCAAATGGATGCCAAGCGCACCCAGCGCGGCCAGATCCTCCTCGGTGGCCTCGGCATAATGGCCCGACCGGAACAACCGCCCGCGCTTCACCTGCCCGCCATGCCGGGAAGCATAGCCACCGAAATCCCGGAAATTCCGGACGCCCTGAAGAGTATGGATTCTGTCTGTCATGGTCTGCGAGGTACCGCGCCCGGCCGCGCACGTCCAGATGGGCGTCGGGGAAGGTTTTGTGACCCTCATCACGCACGGACAGCCTTTGCCCTCACAATCTGCCGTTAACAGAGGGTGAAAATTCATCGGAACCGCCAGCGCGCGAGCCGGTTGAATTCATAGACACTCACACGAAAGAGGCCCCCATGACCGACACCGTTCAGAACCAGTACGAAATGCGCGACCCCCGTGCGCAATATCCCAAGCCCCCCTTCCCGAAACAACCCCAGGAGAAGCCCGGCTTTGACCACAAGATGGAGCCGAAGGCCGATCATGGCGAAGACAGCTACAAAGGCTTCGGCCGCCTGAAGGGCCGCAAGGCGCTGATCACCGGCGGCGATTCCGGCATAGGCCGCGCGGTTGCCATCGCCTATGCCCGCGAAGGGGCAGAAATCTGCATCAACTACCTGCCGGAAGAGAAAGAAGACGCCGACTGGGTCTGCGATCTGCTGGAGGGCGAAGGCCATACTGTCCACCGGATGCCCGGCAATCTGACCGACAAGGAATTCTGCAACAGCCTTATCAAGGATGCCCACGAGAAGATGGGCGGACTCGACATCCTCGTGAACAATGCCGGTAAGCAGATACGCCAGCCCGGCATCGAGGACATTTCCGACGAGCAGTTCGACGAGACGATGAAAACCAATGTCTATGCCATGTTCTGGTTGTCCAAGGCCGCGCTGCCGCTGATGCCCCCGGGCGCGGCGATCATCAACGTCACTTCAAACCAGGGCTTCAGCCCAGCGCCGTACCTGCTCGACTACGCGACAACCAAATTCGCCATTCGCGGCTTTACAGAAGCCTTGGCACAAGGCGCTCTGGACCGTGGGGTTCGCGTCAATGGTGTTGCCCCTGGCCCATTCTGGACCCCGCTGCAGCCGTCCGGCGGCCAGACGCAGGAGAAAGTGCAGGAATTCGGCAAGGCCACGCCCATGGGCCGCCCCGGCCAGCCCGCCGAGTTGGCGCCAACCTTCGTGTTCCTTGCATCACAGGAATCCAGCTATGTCAGCGGCGAAATCATAGGAGTTACCGGCGGTAAGCCGATCAGCTGATTGATACGCATCAACGAAATAACGCTACCTTGCCTCTTATTGACGGGAACCTTGGCCCGTCTGCGGAGTTCAAGCTGATCTATATCATGAAGGAGTCTATCCATGATGAAATTCCGTTCCGCCCTCCTCGCTGGTTGTTTTGCCGCCACTACTGCCCTCGGCCTCAGCGCCTGCTCGTCCCTCCCGGACGAAGTGGACCGCGCCCAGATTGACGCCGGCAGCCGCGCCGCGCTGAACAAATTGGTCAGTGAGAATGCTGCCGCCCGGGCAATCAACCACCAGTCCCGCGCCGTGCTCGTCTTCCCGTCCATGGTGAAGGCCGGACTTGGTCTCGGTGGCGCCTATGGTGAGGGTGAACTGATCCGCAATGGCGCGACAGTTGATTACTACAATTCCATGACCGGCTCCTGGGGCCTTCAAGCTGGCGCTCAGTCCTATGGCTACGCCGTCTTCCTGATGAATGACGATGCCGTAGAGTATTTGTCAGAATCCGATGGCTGGGAAATCGGCGTAGGCCCGACCGTTGTGCTGGTCAATGCCGGCATGGCGGAGAACCTCTCGACGTCCACGCTGAAAGAAGATGCCTACGCCTTTGTGTTCGACCAGAAAGGCCTGATGGCTGGCGTCAGCATCGAAGGTACCAAGATCACCAAAATGGACTAACCAAGCTTGGGCTCAGGTGAGCCAGGGTGAAGGCGCAGGGTTCCGGTTCATCGGACCCTGCGCCTTTTTTCTGCCTGAGAGGTCCAGCCTACCTGAAGGGTGGCTCATCAAAGGCGCGCAGTTTGCGGCTATGCAGCTTGGCGCCCTTGTCAGCGGAAAGCCGTTCCAGCGTCTCGATCCCGATACGAATGTGCTCGCCAATGGCCCGCTCGTAAAAGCGGTTGGCGGCGCCTGGCAGCTTGATCTCACCATGCAGCGGTTTGTCCGACACGCACAGCAGGACGCCATACGGCACACGCAGACGAAACCCATTCGCCGCGATGGTCGCGCTTTCCATATCAATGGCAATTGCTCGGGATTTGTTGAACCGGCGCGCCGTGGCCGAGAAACGCAGCTCCCAGTTCCGGTCATCCGTGGTCACGACGGTACCCGTCCGAAGCCGCCGCTTCAGCTGCTTCTCATTCTCCCCTGTCACAGTCGCGGCTGCCTCCTGCAGGGCGACCTGAACTTCCGCGATCGGCGGCACGGGGATTTCCGGCGGCAGCACGGAATCCAGCACGTGATCCTCGCGGAGATAGGCGTGCGCCAGAACATAATCGCCAATCGCCTGGCTATGGCGCAGACCGCCGCAATGCCCGACCATCAGCCAGACTTCCGGGCGAAGCACGGCCAGATGATCCGTGATCGTCTTTGCATTTGAAGGCCCCACGCCAATGTTCACCAGCGTGATGCCGCCGCCATTCGGGGCGCGCAAATGATAGGCCGGCATCTGGAAACGCCGCCAGGGGGAGGCATCAATTTCCGCCCGCGTCGTATCGGTCGGCTCCGACACTTCCAGGCCGCCCGGAACAGACAATGACGTATAGTGATTGTCTTCCGTCAGCTTCTGCAACGCCCAGTCACAGAATGCGTCGACATAGCGATGATAGTTCGTGAACAGCACATAATGCTGGAAATGCTCGACGGGCGTACCGCAATAATGCTGCAACCGCTTCAGGGAGAAGTCGACGCGTTGCGCATCGAACAGCGCAAGCGGGTGCGTCTCATATGGCTCGTAGAGTTCGCCATCGGCCACTTCGTCGCCAATATCGGCAAGGTTCGGGCTTGGGAAGTGTCGCGCCAGTTCGGCCGGCGAAATCTCCTCCAGGCCACTCGCCTGCCCCTGCTCCCAGACATAGGCATAGGGAATTTCGGAATCCGACTGCTCGACATACACGTCGATGTCATAATCGCGCATCAGCAGGGCAAGCTGTTCGGTCAGGTAGTCGCGGAAGAAGTCTGGCCGGGTGATCGTGGAAACATATGTTCCCGCCTCGGACATCTTTCCGAAGGCCCGTGAAATCGGCGGAGGTGGCCCGTCCGGATTATAGACCAGCCGGATTTGCGGATAGCAGAAAGCCCCGGATTCCCGCAAATTCGGTGATGGCGGGGTACCTGAGTGCAGGAAAATGTCCAAAGCTGAGGACAGGGCAGAAACGGCCTCGGAATAGAGTTTCTCAAGCGCGTCAATTACGTGTTCGGGTGTGTTCAATTTCGACATGGCGTCAAATGGCGGGAATGCGACCTTCTGTCAATCTGCGGGGCTCTGCGGGTCACACATGACAAACAAATGAGCATCGTTCGCATAGGCTTCGTGCAATCCCGGTGCGCAAGGCAGCCATGACTTTCTGCCGTGCAGGTTTCACTTGAGGTATGCGCGAATATGCGTTTTTGTTGCAGTGCAACATGAAACGTCAATCCCGCGCGGAAGGCCATGACGCTTCGGCGTCACTGTGGGGAGAACAAAAGAATGACGTTGCATGGGGCGGGAGGAGTTTCCTGTCGGCACACGCCGACGCTAACTCTGAAGGTAGTTTTGACATGAAAAAGTTCATCATCCCGGTCCTGATGGCCGCCGCAACCATCGTTCCTGCTGCAGCGACTGCAGAAGGCACTCCAATCACTGTAGAAATTGCCTACGACAAGGCTTTGCTGGCCTCCGATGCCGGCGCGGCTGTCGTGCTCGAATCCATTGACGCACAGACCCGAGCAGCCTGCTCAACACGCATGCCGGTCACGAACCAGCCATATGTTGACCGGTCATGCGCCAAGGACCTCACAAAGGCCGCTCTGAAGAAAATTCTGGAAGAGCAGGAAGTTGCGAACCGTCCAACTGCGCCTGTTTTTGCGCGCCAGGTTACCACCCTCGTCGCTGACGCGGGACAACGCTAGACCTTTTCCTCCCGGAATAGCGTTGGAGGGGCTGCCCAGGGCCACGGGCAGCCCCTCATTCGTTCTGGGTTCGGCCCCGTTCTGGACCCGTCCGCCCTTCCCCTTTCCCGGATTAAACCCGCGCAATCATGGATCGCTCGCCCGCCTCACGCATTGGTTTCTTACTGGTGGGGCTTTCACCATGACAGGGAGGTATCCATGTCAAACGATGCAACATTGAGTTCAAATCCGCTGATCAGTTCAGATCGGGTTGAAGGCACCAGTGTCTACAACATGGCTGGCGACAAGATCGGTCATATCGACAGCCTCATGTTGGACAAACGCGGCGGCAAGGTCGCCTATGCGGTCATGTCCTTTGGGGGCTTTCTCGGGATCGGGGAAGAATATCATCCCCTTCCCTGGCAATCGCTCGATTATGACGAATCCAAGGAAGGCTATGTCGTGGACCTCGACGAGGATCAGCTGCGCGGAGCCCCGACGCTCAAGCGCACCGAATACGACCGTTTGCGTGACGACGCCTATGGCCGCAGCGTCTATTCCTATTATGGCGCCATACCGTACTGGTATTGATCAATAAGGTAGACCGCAAAGAACAAGGCGCGCTATCCCAGTCAGGGTAGCGCGCCTTGCTATGCATGGATTCGGTGACGCCTAGCTTGTGGTCGCATCTACCAGCTTGCGCTGGTCAAATTTCGACCATACGCCGTCGTCGCCATGCCAGTCGCCGCTGGTTGCGCCCTTGGAATACTCCGTGGCGCGCTGCTCGAAGAAGTTCGCGTGCTCAACCCCGTTCAGGATTTCCGTCAGCCACGGGATTGGGTGCTTGGTTACACCGAAGACAGGCTCCAGCTTCAGCTGGCTCAGGCGCCAGTCAGCGATGTAGCGAATGTACTGCTTGATGTCGTCAGCGGTCATCCCTTCGACCGGGCCCATCTCGAAGGCCAGTTCGATGAACTTGTCCTCAAGGGCCACGACAGTGCGGCAGCACTCGCGGATCCGTTCGCGCAGCGCATCATTCATGACGCCGGTTTCGGCGCAGAAGGTGTGGAACAGCTTAATCATGCCTTCGCAGTGCAGCGACTCATCGCGTACCGACCAGGACACGATCTGGCCCATGCCCTTCATCTTGTTGAAGCGCGGGAAGTTCATCAACATGGCAAAGCTGGCAAACAGCTGCAGGCCTTCGGTGAACCCGCCGAACACGGCCATGGAGACGGCAATGTCTTCATTCGTCTCGGTGCCGAACTGGCCGAGATAGTCATGCTTGGCGGCCATCTCCTCATATTCCATGAAGGCCGAGAATTCCGAATCGGGCATGCCGATCGTTTCGAGCAACAGGGCATAGGCCGCGATGTGGATCGTCTCCATGTTGGAGAACGAGGCCAGCATCATCGACACTTCGGTCGGTTTGAACAGGGGCATGTAATGCTCCATGTAGTTCGCACCGACTTCCACGTCAGACTGGGTGAAGAAGCGGAAGATCTGGGTCAGCAGATTGCGCTCGGAATCATTGAGCTTCACCGCCCAATCCTTGCAATCCTCGCCGAGGGGCACTTCTTCCGGCATCCAGTGCACCTGCTGCTGGACCTTCCAGAAGTCATACGCCCACGGGTAACGGAAGGGCTTGTACGCCCGGCTCGCGGTCAAAAGTCCGGGCACATTGGAATTTCCGTCAGCCATCAGGGCCTCCTACGTCATTTACTGCGTTTTCTGGAACAATCTACACCATATATAGTGCCTCATTGAGGCTCTTGCCGCAAGATGTTTGACTGCGGCAAAGCGTACTTGTTCACAGGCTTGCCCACAGTTTTGGCATATTTCCCGCTTAGGGGTGGCGCCGTCCGGATTAGTGCAGAATGATCAGCACATTCCGGGCGCCTAAGCGTTCCATCCCCGCCTTGCGAGACAAGATATCTATGCGTTTCTTCAGTGTCATTCTTTTTGCCGTGGTTTCGGCCTTTGCATGCGCTGCGCCCGCCAGCGCAAAAGTGGTGCGGGATGTCATCTATGCCGAAGCGCCGGGCCTTGATCCGGGCGATGTGCGCGCGGATATCTACATTCCCGAGGATGCCGAAGGCGCGCCCATGATCATCATGATGCATGGCGGCGCGTGGACCTTCGGCAACAAGCAGAATGCGCTGGGCATGTTCCAGTCAGATTATTTCACCGATCAGGGATTCGTTTTCGTCGCCATCAATTACCGTCTTGCGCCCGGCCATCCCTTCCCCGCTCAGGAAGAAGATGCCGCCGCCGCCATCGCCTATTTCCATGAACATGCGGAAGAGTTTGGCGCCGACCCGGACAAGATCTTCCTGATGGGACATTCGGCCGGCGCGCACATGGCGGCGCTCGTCGCCATTGATCCTGACTATCTGGACGCCTTCGACCTGACACCAGCGGTCATCAAGGGCGTCGTCGCGATGGACAGCGCTGCCTACAATCTGGCCCGCACCGGGCATGACGGCGACATCCCCGACTTCTACCACCCGACCTTCACCAGCGACGATCAGGACGTCTGGGCGGCCGCCTCCCCAACCTTGCAGGTCGAGAAAAGCACCGAGATTCCGCCCTTCCTGCTGCTCTATGTGAACCGCGCCGTCGCGCCCAGCCGGGCCAAGGAACTGGCTGAAGCGCTCAACAGCGCCGGGCACAAGGCCGAAGCGCGCCTCGTCAAGAATCGCGACCACAAGAGCCTGAACGAGCGCCTCGGTGCAAAGGGAGACAAGGCCGCACCAATGATCGCAGACTTTTTCCGCGACCAGCTGGACAACTAGCTGGCCTCAGGGCTCGACGACATTGAACCAGAAGTCGGGCGTCTCCAGCGCCGTGAACCAGGCGAGTAGCGCGGTCGGGTCACCCTCGACCTTTGCCTCACCCGCTGCCGCGATCTCCCGAAAGCTGCGAGTCTGGAGGATCAGATCGTTGAAGGCGTCGCGGGACAGGGTGAGGGTCGCCACCGCTCCCTCAGACTGCACCACCGGACGCGGGAATGCCGTGGCATTGCCCACATCGATCACGAAGTCTTCTTCGGTATCAGTGAAGCGGAAGTTCAGCTCGAACGGATCCCGGCTCAGTTTCTCCGGCGCATACCGCACCGCCAGCGCATTGAACAATTCAATCGTCGGCACGCCCTCGACGAACTCACGGCTGCGCGTGCGCACGGCGCCCGCATCGGCCAGGCCATTCCGCAATTCCTGCGCGCCCGTAAGATAGAAATCGCGCCAAGCACCACTCTCGGCCTGAAACCCCATCTGTTCGTAGCTCGCCGCCAGCCAATCGCGCGCCGCCTGATTTTCAGGATTGGCAAACACCGCATAGTTCAGCACTTCGGCGGCCCAGCGATAGTCGCCCTCATCGAAGGCTTCCTGGCCGATCGCCAGCGCCGCATCCTCTCCCCCGACGGCCTTGATGAACCGGCTGGCTTTCGCTTCCAGCGGATGGGCATTGAACGTGGCAGGCACGCCATCCCACCACCCGAAATAGCCCTGATAGACGGCTTTCGCATTGTGGTTCAGCGTGCCGTAATACCCGCGCGTATCGAAATGCTCGGACTGTACGGCCGGTTCGGCCAGATCCTCTGCAATCTCGAACTGGGTTTCCCCGCGATTGGCGCGCCGCACGGTTTGGTCGTGCGTGTACCGATAGATATCCCGCTGGCCGCGCAGGAAGGTCTCGACATTCTCCTTCCCGAAGGTCGGCCAGTGATGCGACGCGAACACGACATCCGAGCGCTCGCCATATTCGGTCAGTACATAATCGATCACCCGGCTCCATTCCAGCAGGTCGCGGACCTTCGCGCCGCGCAGGGTGAGCGCATTGTGGAAGGTGGCCGTGGCGACTTCTGCGGTACACAGCGCGTTGAAGTCCCGCAGGTAAAACATGAATTCGGCTGGCGCCTCCGTGCCGGCCGCGTCGATGAATTCAAATGTCACGCCATCAATCACACGAATTGTGCCCCGGCCCGGCACCTCTTCCGTCGGCTCGATCAGGCCAATTGTCCCCTGTGACAAGGCCGGTCCAAGCCCCACGCCCACCTGCCCCGTCGGCCCGCTGGGCAGCGTGTTGCCGAACATCAGCACCGCCCGTCGGCTCATATAGTTTCCCGCGAGCAAATTCTCGGCCACGGCTGATTCCGTAAAGCCGACGGGCGCCAGCACCGGCACGCCCCGCGCCTCAATGTCAGTCTCGTCGATCACCCCGCGCACGCCGCCAAAATGGTCACCATGCGAATGGGTATAGATCACGCCGGTTACTGGACGGTCGCCCAGTGTGTCGTTCACCAGGCCCAGCGCCGCAGCGGCCGTTTCCTGGCTGAGCAGCGGATCCACGATGATCCAACCCGTGTCACCCCGGATCACCGACATGACGGCAAGGTCGTAGCCTCGCACCTGATAGATGCCGTCCGTCACCTCAAACAGGCCGTGCTCGGAGTTCAGCCGTTCCTGCCGCCAGAGCGATGGGTTCACCGTGTCAGGGCTATCACCGGCAATAAAATCCCGGCGGCTGACCTGCCAGACGACATTGCCCTCCGCGTCCGTGATCGTGTCCTGCTTCAGCTGGGCCAGCAAGCCGCGCGTTGCGTCGACAAAATCGGATGTCTCTTCCAGCGGCAGGCGCTCGGCCACCGCCGCATTTGCCGCGCGGGTCACATCCGTCGCTTCTCCGATGGGTGGGGCCTTGGCAGCAGGGTCCGGTGCATCACTCTTTGAGCCTGGGGAACAGGCCGCCAGCAATATGGCTGCAGCCACGCTACAAAGAATTCGCATAGTTTCCTCCCGTATCGGCACTTTCCTGCGCGCCCTTTTCAGGCACTGTGCGACGAGGCCGGAAGAGGCGCAAGACAGCCGCGAGGGAAATGCGGATTTAGCGGGAGATGCTGATCGACAGCGCGCCGAAACGTTGCGGGCCGTCCTGCCGAATGAATTCCTCGGTCCGGTTCACGAAGGTGAAGGCCAGTTGCACACTGCGATAATGCATGGCGACCCCGGCCTGCAGGTCGCCGACTATGGGCCGGCGATCTTCCACGCTCGGGCCATCACGCCAGAGATTGCCATCCAGGAACATGTCGCGGGCAACCGCCCGGCCATCCACGCCCACAAAGAAGTACCCGCCCAATGGATCTTCGGGCGTGCCGGGCACGAACTCCCCTGCCCCGGACAGGGCCGGGCGGATGCGCGGCGGACCGAAGCTCGAATTCAGATCCCACCCGATCCGTGCGGTCAGCCCGGTCGACCCATAGGTCCGGACATTTCCGAGCGCGACGCCCAGGTGGGCCCCGAAATCGGTCTCGATGCCCAGCGGCAGATCCGGTCCGTCAAACATCTGCATACGCTGCGCGATGATTTCGATGCCGGGCTCATCCTTCAGCTGGTGATCCCACCCCTTCGCCGTCGCCACACCGATGATTTCGTGCCAGGTGTTCTGGACGAATTCGCCGGCTGCGGATGGGCCGACGACGCCGAGATTCACCTGCAATGTATCCTGCGTGTTGTCACTGCTGGCGGCCACGGTCGATGACAGGGCCAGCCAGGCGGCATAAGGGCGATCGGTAGGGTCCGGGGTAAATGACTGGATGTCTTCCGGCGTGAAGATGGCATGCGAAAGCGCAAATCCCTGCCGGAGCTCCGTACGATCCAGATCGAGCCAGGGCAGACGGTCAGCGACCCATTTCAGGCCCGGATGGACATTGTCGGCGCCCGACACACGTTCGATACGAAGTCCGTTCGAATAATTACGATCCGTCCCCCCTCCGAAGAAGTCATTTTCTGTTGAAAAGGACACGACGGCCGGCTTCGGCGGCGCAGTCGGTTGATCGGCCTGCGCGTTAGCGGTTGGGACATGTAAAAAAGCTGCGACAAGGGCCGCAGCTTGAATGGGTGTGAATCGAGCCTGCATGGGCTCTGATTAACAGTTAACGACGCATCGTGAAACTAACACCTGCGAAATCTTCAGTCTCGCTGATGCTGACATTCCGGTCGGAATATTTCACTTCACGGCGGATATAGCTGAGCGACAGTTCGCCGCCGCTGCGCTGTACGGAAACACCCGCCTGAAGGTCACCCACTGTGACTTGGTCAGTGAGGGACATGTCACCCAGATTCGGCCGGAATCCGCTGGCATCGGCATCCCAGACAAGGGCTTCCCCGTCGGCGCCAGCAAAGATGTACCAGCCCTGCGGTTGGCCATTGCGGTCCAGCAGGTCAAAATCCTGACCGATCCGAACTTCACCCCCAACGCGGCGCGTGAGAATCTCGCCCTCTTCGCGGACAGCAATACGCGGCGCAACGCCGACATCGAACTTCAGACCAGTGACTTCCTTCGGTGCAGAAATGGCGATCTCCGCAGCGATGTCCTTTTCTATACGGCCAGGACGCGACAGCGCTGAACGGCTTCGCTCGGCTGCAACAGCGACCAAGGCTTCGCTATTGCCCCAATCAACACGTGTGTTGTTGGGCACAATATACTCTGCTGCCGGGGCAGACCGATAATCAACGGGTTGATCGACGAGCAACTGCGCCGCAACCGTGTTCGTGGCATCAAGCGGCACACCGCTGAAGCGTGTGGACTGGACACTGAAAACATGGACAGACGCCGCGCTTGGCGCGGTTGCGCCTGAATTGGGTGCGTAGCTGGCAGGTGCAGCGAGCTGCATGCCCAAGGTGGGAGGGGCTATAGGTTCGGAACGGACCTGATCATGGGGAGACGTCGATACGCATCCCTGACACGCCATCGTGATGACTGCGGAAGAAATTGCAAACACCATGTGCCTTATACCTCTCATGCCTTCATCCCTGAACGATAACGTATTCAAGGATTAGACCGCTCGACGCTTAACTTAGCATAAAGAACTCGCGCGCCCCAAACGCCAATCGGTCGAATTGCATTAATACCTGCCTATCAAACTCGCCTCTGTAGAGTTTGTTCCAGAACCCGGTAAAATTATGTTTTTTAGGGGGCAAATGGCCTGATTTCCGGCCTATTCCGTTGTTAACCAACTGTAAAATCTAGGGAAATCATGCAGCGTTTTAGGTCGAAACCGCCTTAATCACGCACCTGTCCCCTCTCCCGAATCTCGAAAAAAAGCCGGCACCCCCCAGGATGCCGGCCAATTTATGTGCGCAATTTCGGGTTGAAGCCCTACTGACAGGCAAGACATTCATCATAATCGGTGTTCGGGGTGTCCATTTTCAGGACTTCCGCCTTCTCAGACCCGGCAAAAGCCGCGCGCTGTACCGATTTGGAGCGACAGTAATAGAGCGATTTGAGCCCGCGCTCCCACGCTGTCCAATGCAGCATGTGAAGATCCCATTTGGCGATGTCGCCCGGAAGGAACAGGTTCAGGGACTGCGACTGGCAGATATAAGGTGTACGGTCGGCAGCCAGTTCGATGATCCAGCGCTGGTCAATTTCGAACGCCGTCTTGAAGACAGACTTCTCGTGCTCGTCCAAGCATTCGAGATGCTGGATGGAGCCTTCATGCTCGAGAATGGAGGTCCAGACCTCGTCCGTGTCCATATCCTTGCTGGCCAGCAGGCGCTGGAGCTGCTGGTTCTTCACCGTGAAGGAGCCAGACAGCGTCTTGTGCGTGTAGACGTTTGCCGGGATCGGCTCGATGCCGGCCGAGGTGCCGCCACAGATGATGGAGATCGACGCGGTCGGCGCGACAGCCATCTTGTGGCTGAAACGGGCCATCATGCCGACGTCACGGGCATCCTCACAGGGGCCCCGCTCCTTGGCGAGCTTGACCGAAGCCGCATCAGCGCCCTGACGGATATGCTTGAACATCTTCTCGTTCCAGACTTTCGACATGGCGCTTTCCAGCGGCACGTTCATCGTCTGCAGGAAGGAGTGGAAGCCCATCAGGCCGAGACCGACCGAGCGCTCGCGCTTGGCGGAATAGACCGCGCGGGCCATTTCCGGCGGCGCGCGTTCGATGAAGTCTTCAAGCACATTGTCCAGGAAGCGGAAGATGTCTTCGATGAAGGTCTCGTCCTTGGACCATTCCAGATACTTCTCGGCATTGACCGAAGACAGGCAGCACACAGCCGTGCGGTCCTGGCCGGCATGGTCGACGCCGGTCGGCAGGGTGATTTCGGAACAGAGATTGGACTGGGTGACCTTCAGGCCCAGCTTGCGCTGGTGCGCCGGCATCGCATTGTTCACCGTATCAGTGAACAGCAGGTACGGCTCGCCCGTCTGCATGCGCAGTTCGAGAATCTTCTGCCACAGCTTCCGGGCATTGATCGTGCGGATCACTTCCTTCGATTTCGGGCTGATGAGGCCGTAATCCTCATCCTTCTTCACCGCGTCCATGAAGTCATCAGTGATGTTGATGCCGTGATGCAGGTTCAGGGATTTCCGGTTGAAGTCGCCGGACGCCTTGCGGATTTCGAGGAACTCCTCGATTTCCGGATGGTGCACGTCGATATAGCAAGCAGCCGACCCCCGGCGCAGCGAGCCCTGGCTGATGGCCAGCGTGAGCGAGTCCATGACGCGGATGAACGGGATGATCCCGGACGTCTGGCCGTTCTGACCAACCTTCTCGCCGATCGAGCGGACATTGCCCCAATAGGTGCCGATGCCACCGCCATTGGAAGCGAGCCAGACATTCTCGGTCCAAGTCTCGACGATATCGTCCAGCGAATCGCCAACCTGGTTCAGGAAGCAGGAAATGGGCAGGCCGCGGGCCGCGCCACCGTTCGAGAGAACAGGCGTCGCAGGCATGAACCAGAGCTTGGACATATAGTCGTACAGGCGCTGGGCGTGCTCGGTGTCGTCCGCGAAGGCCAGCGAGACGCGCGCAAACATGTCCTGATAGGATTCACCGGGCAGCAGATAGCGGTCCTGAAGGGTCTTCTTGCCGAATTCGGTCAGAAGGGAATCGCGCGATGGATCCATCACGATCGGGCTGCCTTCAACAACACGAAGCAGGCCTTCCACCCCGGCCTTGGGCTTTCCCTTGCGCAGCGCAGATTTAGACACAGTTTTGGCCTCGGTTGCAGACATTAGAGCAGCCCTCCAGATTCAATAGAAACATATAGGTCCGGAAGCCCCTGAAAGCCAGATATTGCTCTCAACCCCGTTCCTGACACTAGATATAGTGTCTGAAGGTTAATATCGGGTCAACGGCCCTTGTCTCTAAAACGTCAAATTTGCCGTGGAATTCTGGTTAATCAATGGTTAACACACCCACCGATGGCCCGCCAGTATTGGCCTTTCGGGAACTGCACAAATCTGCGCCAAAACCACCTGGGCCAACCGGCCAAAATTTACCTGCCGGATGACCAAGCGACAGGGATTCCGTTAACGCGGTGTGACGATTCCTCAACCGATTGGTCCGGCCTGTTGAGACAATCGCTAACTACCACCGTGCATTATGGCCTCATCGGTCCAATTTCGACCCGCAAGAGGACACTATGCTGAACTGGCTCAAGAATCAGACCCTGCAGAACTGGGCGAGCGCGCCCATCGTGAATGATGGTGAAACGATCATCGACGCCCCCGCCGCAGAAATCTTCGAGAAGCTCGACCTCGCCTCCCCCCGCAATGCCCTGCGCGAGCGCGGCTTCGTCTTTGGTGCAGGCAATCCGGCCTATGATATCTTCGAGGCCACCGATCCCGACCAGCCGGGCGTCACACTGGTATTTGAAGTCACCGAATCCCGCCCGCGCAAGCGATACTGTTACCGCACGACCACGCGGTCGAACGATGCGGACTGTGCGGTTCTCGAATCGGCCTGCGAATACACGATCATCCCGCAAAAGGATGGCCGGCACCTGCTGCACCTCCAGGAGACCAGCACGCTGGCACCGGGACTCAGTCGTGATCAATATGTCCTGGAGCGCGCAAAGCTGAATTTCTCGGTATTCCGCACGCTCGCACGCCTGCGCCTGCACCTCGAACTCGGCACGGACCTCAGCGAAATCAACTAATCGTTTTCTGAGAAAGCGGAGACAGACGAGCGACCCGGGCGAAAAAACTCGTTGGGGCTGCTTCGTTCCCGACCTGACCCGATTGGCGAGCGACCCGTCCGCCGCCTGCCTCCTGCCGGTTATATGCGTCGAGCAGCGCCCCGGTGCAAGGGCCAGCATCCATCGCGAAACACTTACCCCTCCCCCAAATCCCATGTTAGCCTCCCCGCATAGGGTTCTTGGAGGGATACTCAATGAAACTTCACCAATTTTGCGCGGCCGCCGGCCTGACAGCGGCCTTGGCGGTCACATCGGCCCTCGGCCAGGAAGACACGGCTGACGACAGTAAGCGGTTCACCGCCGAGCGCGTGTTCGACATCGAATATGCAACTGGCCCGCAAATCTCGCCGGACGGCAAGACCATTATCTATGTCCGCCACAGCATGGACCGGATGACGGACCGCGACACCGGTCATCTCTGGATCATCGATGTCGAGAGCGGCGCCCAGCGGCCCCTGCTCGGCGCGGGCGGCAGCGCCGGGGCGCCAAGCTGGTCCCCCGATGGCTCCCGCGTCATTTACACGAGCACGGCAAATGGAAAGCCCGAGTTGAAGCTCGTCTATATGGACACAGGTCTTTCCTACTCCATCGCCCAGTTTGAAGAGAGTCCCTCAGGCGCCACCTGGTCCCCCGACGGGCGCAACATCGCCTTTTCCATGTTCGTGCCGGGCGACAAGCCGGGCTTTGCCACGCCCCCGGAACAGCCAGAGGGCGCGGAATGGTCCGAGCCGGTCAAGGTGATCGACGATTTGACCTTCCGGTTTGACGGCGCAGGCTATCTTGAGGACGGCGCGGATCAGGTCTTTGTGCTCCCGGCCGAAGGCGGTACGCCCCGCCAGGTGACCAAGGGCGAGGCTGAAATGGGCGGGCAAGCCTGGCTCGACAATGATACGCTTCTGGTCACCGGCAATCTCGCAGACGACCGGGACATGGACCCAATCGAAAGCGAGATCTACGCCGTTGAACTGTCTGACTTGTCCATCAGCCCCCTGACATCCCGCGACGGGCCAGACTACGCCCCCATGCCTTCACCCGACGGGCAATTGATCGCGTTTCGCGGCTATGATGACGAGGAGAAATCCTACCAGCAGGACCATCTCTACCTGATGTCCGCCGATGGGTCGAACGTGCGTGAACTGATGCCGGGCTTTGCCGGGTCGCCCGCACAGATCGAATGGGCGCCGGATGGCAAGAGCCTGTTCATGCTGTTTGAAGATCACGGCGTCCTCACCCTCAATGAGGTGGATTTGCAAGGTCGCATGAGTGAAGTCGTCACCGGCATTGGCGGCACATCCATTGGCCGACCCTATGCGGGAGGCAGTTTCTCTGTCGCCAAATCCGGACGGCGTGAACAGGTTGCCTACACGGCAGGCTTCACGGATCGCCCGGCCGAGATCGCCACCATCCGCTCCGACGGCAAGAATGCCCGTATCCTGACAGATCTGAATGCGGATGTCCTGCCCTATCTCGACATGGCCTCCATCGAGGAGTTCAAGGTTGCGTCCAGCCATGACGGACTGGAAATCGAAGCCTGGGTCGCCCTGCCCCATGACTTCAAGGCCGATGGCAGCTTCCCCCTGATCCTGGAAATCCATGGAGGCCCATTCTCCATGTACGGCCCCTTCTTCGCTAGCGAAATCCAGCGCTATGCGGCAGAAGGATATGTTACCGTCTATGTGAACCCCCGCGGATCCACAGGCTACGGAGAAGAGTTCGCTCAGGAGATAGACCAGGCTTATCCGGGCTACGATTATGATGATCTGATGAGCGTGGTCGATGATCTCGTCGCGCGGAACTATGCCGACCCAGACCGCCTGTTCGTGACCGGCGGGTCCGGTGGCGGCATTCTGACAGCCTGGATTGTCACCAAGACGGATCGTTTCGCTGCCGCGGCCTCCATCAAGCCGGTCATCAACTGGATGACGATGGCGCTTGCCGGCGATATTGCGCAATATGTCCGCCGTCACTGGATCCGGGAAGACCCATGGTCCAACCCGGAAGCCTTCCTGAAACTCTCGCCCATCACCTATGTCGACCAGGTCGTTACCCCGACCCTCGTCATGGTCGGCGAAGAAGACTGGCGTACACCGGCCTGGGAAGCGGAACAATTCTACACCGCGCTGAAAATGAATGATGTGGAGACGGCCCTCATCCGTGTGCCGGGGTCTTCCCACTATATTGCCAGCCGTCCGAGTCGCCTGATCGCAAAAACCGACAATATCATGGGCTGGTTTGCGAAATATGATCCGGCCAGGAAGGAAGATGCCACGGACGAAGAATAGT
Source organism: Hyphomonas sp. (assembly GCF_036964145.1). GTDB lineage: Bacteria > Pseudomonadota > Alphaproteobacteria > Caulobacterales > Hyphomonadaceae > Hyphomonas. The sequence goes on along the minus strand of NZ_JBALUC010000004.1, from coordinate 251,667 downwards.
CTCTCAAGGCATGCCGTGCACGTTTCCTCGTGGATGGCATGCCGGCCACTCCATGTCTCACCCGGCTCAAGACGGCGCAGCGCCTCCCCTGCGGAATGCCCGCACCCGGAACGCTACTGGCACCCTTCTTGCCTAGCCTTCTTTGCGTGACGCTGCTCCGCATCGCAAGCAATGACGGGGTCGCAACCTGATGATGCACGTAACCGTTCTGCCGTTCACCTCTGTGCTGGCATATCTCAGCTCCCGTTATTTCGAGACGCCGCCAAATATGTGGCTGCGCATGATCCTGCACCTGCCCAAGCTTCCGCTGAAATCGGTTAGGAATGCAACGTCGGAAATGCGTCCCACGGCAGTATAGGCCGCCGACCTATTCGCTGGTCGCCGTTTCGTCCCGCCGGCGTGTCTTGGCGACGCCGGTGATGATGCCAAAGCCGATCAGAACGATAGCGCCAACGCCGATCCAGACAGGGGGTGCGCCAATCAGGTAAGCGGCATAGGCGAGGCCGGAAATCAGGATCAGGAAACCGATCAGATACAATCCGAAAGACGACATTGTGCGCTCCAGTGCTGTTAAAACATCTGGAGACACAACGTCACGCCCTTAATCCGGTTCCCCGGACCGCATCAGGCCTGTATCAGGATCGCGTCCTAGTCGCCTTTCTTGGCGGCGCGCTTGCGCTCATGCGGGTCGAGATAGACCTTGCGCAGGCGAATATTCTCCGGCGTGACCTCGACCAGTTCGTCATCCGCAATATAAGCGAGCGACTTCTCAAGCGTCATCTGAAGTGGCGGCGTCAGCCGCACGGCCTCGTCGGTGCCGGATGCGCGCACGTTGGAGAGCTTCTTGCCCTTCAGCACGTTCACTTCGAGATCATTATCGCGATTGTGCTCGCCAACGATCATGCCGCCATACACCTTGTTGCCCGGATGGATCATCATCGGACCGCGATCTTCGAGGTTCCAGAGCGCAAAGGCCACGGCCTCACCCTGCTCCATCGCGATCAGAACGCCCGTATGGCGCCCCTGGATCTTGCCCTTGTGTGGGGCATATTCGTGGAAGACGCGGTTCATAATCGCAGTGCCGCGCGTGTCGGACAGCAGCTCGCCCTGGTAACCGATCAGGCCGCGCGTCGGCGCGTGGAAGATCATGCGGGTACGGCCCACACCGGACGGGCGCATGTCCAGCATGTCGGCCTTGCGCTCGGACAGTTTCTGCACGACCACGCCGGAATGCTCGTCATCGACATCAATGACGACTTCCTCGATCGGCTCAAGCTTCTCGCCGTTTGGGCCTTCCTGCATCACGACCTGCGGACGCGAGACGCCCAACTCAAAGCCTTCGCGGCGCATCGTCTCGATCAGAACGGCCAGCTGAAGTTCGCCGCGTCCGGATACGGTGAAGGCTTCAGCGTCCGTCGCGCGCTCGACTTTAAGGGCGACGTTGCCTTCGGCTTCTTTCAGCAGGCGATCCCAGATCATTCGGCTGGTGACTTTCGTACCCTCGGTACCGGCCAGCGGAGAATCATTGACGCGGAATGTCATGGAGATGGTCGGCGGGTCGATTGGCTGGGCTTCGATCGGCTCGCTGACGGACGGATCACAGAACGTATCGGCCACGTTCGCCTTGGTCGTGCCAGCGAGGGAAACAATATCGCCAGCCTGGGCTTCATCAACCGGCACGCGGTCCAGGCCGCGGAACGCCAGTACTTTGGAGACGCGGGTCTGCTCGACCAGTTCACCGTCGCGATTCAGCACCTTGATGGACTGGTTCGGCTTGATCGTGCCGGACGAAACGCGGCCCGTCAGGATACGACCGAGAAACGGGTCGGAAGAAATTGTCGTGGCGAGGAAACGGAACGGCCCCTCTTCCACCTTTGGCACCGGCACATGATCGACGACCATCTGGAACAGGGAATCCATGTTCTCGGTCGGGTTTTCATATTCGGTGTTCATCCAGCCCTGCTTGGCCGATCCGTAGAGGATCGGGAAGTCGAGTTGGTCGTCTGTCGCGTCGAGATTGGCGAACAGGTCGAACACTTCATTGATGACCTCGTCCGGGCGACGTTCCGGCTTGTCGATCTTGTTCACGGCCACAATGGGGCGCAGGCCCACTTTCAGGGCCTTTGACACGACGAATTTGGTCTGCGGCATTGGGCCTTCAGCGGCGTCGACCAGCACGATGGCGCCGTCCACCATCTGCAGGATACGCTCCACCTCACCGCCGAAATCGGCGTGTCCGGGCGTATCGACGATGTTGATGCGATAGTCTTTCCATTCCACCGATGTCGTCTTGGCGAGAATGGTAATGCCCCGCTCTTTCTCCAGATCGTTGGAATCCATCATCCGTTCGGCGGTCTTTTCGTTCTCGCGGAACGTGCCGGATTGTTTCAGCAATTCATCGACGAGCGTGGTCTTGCCGTGGTCAACGTGGGCAATGATCGCGATGTTGCGCATTTTCTCGATAGGCGTGGACATGGAGGGTATGCTTTCGGGAGGGAGGCTGATTTGCCGCGCACATACACGGGCCCGCCGCGGTTGGCTATGCTTTGTTGTCAGGCTGCGCCTGAGCGTGCCATGTTTGGCCCAGACACTCTGACGGGAGGGGATTATGGTCTTCAGGCGCGCATTCGCCGGCCTGGTCGCGGCATTCATGGTATCAGGGTGCGCTGTCGCGCCCGAACCGGCCCCTGCTGAAGATACGGCCTATATATTCTCATCCTTTCGGGGAGATGGGGAAACCGGCCTGCATCTGGCCTATTCGCTTGATGGCCTGACCTGGACCGCCCTGCGCGGCGATGCCTCATACATGACCCCCGAAGTGGGCGGACAGCTTATGCGGGATCCCTGCATCATCAAGGGCCCGGACGGACGCTATCACATGGTCTGGACGACAGGGTGGTGGGAAAACAATATCGGCATCGCCCACTCTTCGGATCTGATCAGCTGGACGGACCAAACCCGATTGGACGTGATGGCCCACGAACCGGGCGTCATGAACAGCTGGGCTCCCGAAATCTTCTATGATGAAGAGACGACTGAATATGTGATTTTCTGGTCGTCATCCGTGCCGGACCGGTTTCCGGAAACCGATGACCGGGGCGACATCTGGTCCACTACAGGCAAGTCCCTCAACCACCGGATCTATTTCGTGACGACCCGCGATTTCGAGACCTTCTCGGAGACGCAACTATTCTATGATGGCGGGTTCGTTTCGATTGACGCCTCCCTGCTGAAGGACGGCGATCACTACATCATGTTCCTGAAGGATGAGACCAAGCGCCCGGAGCCAGAGAAGAACATCCGCATCGCGGTGGCAGACCAGGCGCAAGGCCCCTATGGCCCGGCCTCTGCGCCCTTCTCACCGGAAGGCGTCTGGGTCGAAGGCCCCACCGCCGTCACGATCAATGGCGTCCATTACGTCTATTTCGACGCCTATATGGAGCACCGGATGCGCGCGATGCGATCCGGGGATCTTGAGCATTGGGAAGATATCAGCGACCAGATCACCTTTCCCGAAGGTATTCGCCACGGCAGCGTTCTGCCGGTGTCACGCGATGTGCTGGACCGGCTGATTGCCGCGCAATAAGCGCTCGGCCCTTCCCCTATCTGCCCGAACGGCATCGTTTACAAATGCCTCCTCAGGCGGCAAGCCAGCCCGGCAAAGTGAGGATCGCCCATGACCAATTCGAACGACATGCCGCTTGCCGCAAAGCCCATCGACCGGGCCGCGCACCACCGCAAGGATGATGCCTGGCTGGACGCAGCCTTTGCGCGGGAGGATGTCCTGATCCTGATGCTACGCAATGGCGATCCGTTCGCTGCAAAGGATGGCGGCCTTGTCTGGATGGGGCCGGAAATCGAGAAAGTCTCGCCGGGTTCTCCCCGTATTTTCCTTGGACAGGACACGAGCGGTGCACCCGTCTTCGCGGTCAATTTGCCGTCAAAATTTGATCTGGAAACCTCCCTTATCGCCGGCGCCGGGGAGTTCATCGAATTCCGGGCGGCAGCCGGCCGCATGAGCCCGCTGGAAGCCAATTGCGCCTCGACGGGCCGCAGCATTTTCCTGTGGCATGCCTCGCATGGCTTCTGCGCAAAATGCGGCGCGGGAACCGCCATCGTGGAAGCGGGCTGGAAACGCGAATGCCCAGCCTGCGGAACCGAGCATTTCCCCCGTACAGATCCGGTAGCGATCATGCTGGCCGTCAAGGGCGACAAATGCCTGGTCGGGCGCCAGACCAATTGGCCGGCAGGCTTTGTCTCCTCCCTCGCAGGCTTCTGCGAGCCGGGCGAAACAATCGAACAGGCCGCAGCCCGCGAACTGGAAGAGGAAGCCGGCATTGTCTGCGATCCGGCTGGCGCCGAATACATCGCCTGCCAGCCCTGGCCTTTCCCGTCTTCCCTGATGGTGGGCCTGATTCTGGAAGCCCAGACCGAAGAGATCACGGTCGATACCAACGAGCTGGAATCGGCCGAATGGATCAGCCGCGAGGACGTAAAGCGCATGCTTGCGGGCACACATGATCGCCTGTTCTGCCCGCCGCCCATGGCCATTGCCCATCATCTCCTGAAAGTGTGGGCTGAGAGAGCGTAACCGCGCTCTCTGACCTCTGACTATCCCCTTGCGGACATACGCAAAAATGGAGTTGATTTTACTCGAATCAATCTAGGTTGATTGTTGCCATTTACAGGAGACCCGACATGGCAACAGCAACTCTGAAAAAGCCGGCCAAGAAGGCCGCCACCAAAAAGCCCGCAGCCAAGAAAACCGTGGCAAAAACGGCTGCAAAGCCAGCCAAGAAAACAGCGGCAAAACCTGCTGCGAAAAAAACGGCCGCAAAGCCGGCAGCAAAGAAGGCCGCCGCCCCGAAAGCGGCCGCATCGGCAAAGAAGCCTGCAGCAAAGGCCACCAAGCCAGCGGCGAAAAAACCTGCTGCAAAGAAGCCGGCCGCAAAGAAGAAATAAGCTTGCGGACACGCTTGTCGGAAACGGGCGGGCCTCCCGCCCGTTTTTTTGCCCCCTGAGAAATCGAAAACCCCCGTATCCAAGGGACACGGGGGCGCTGGCGGGCCGGTGGCAAACGGCACCGAGTGCCCTCCGACCCGCTCAGACAGGATCGATCATCACGGAGCTGTGCCCGCTTGACCCTGTCAGCATGATACCGGCCTATTGTGGCAATTCTTTTCGCTTGCCATTTACCTCACGAATTTTTGTTCCTGCGCCGCGCAGACAGATGGTCTGCATACAAGCGGATTGATTCCATGGGATTTTGTGGCACGCGGAAGCAAACACTTATCGCTGCCCGTTTCATAGGCCCGCTTAACCAATAGGGCCGCCTGCCCTAATCATTAATGCCTGCCCAGGCCGTGTCGGCACGGTCAATAAAGCCCGGAATGTCGGCATCCCACTTTTTCTGAATGCTCTTGTTGTAGTTCAGGTAAAGCTTTCCATCGACGATTTTCCAATACCGCGCATCGCCCTTGGCATGCTTGCCGTCGGCCATGGCCCAGGCGCAGTAACCGCCATATTGCGGCGCATACGCTTCGGGCGTGTCGATGAAGGCATCGCGATTGGCCGCGTTCGAGAATTTGAACTTTGCGCCCATATAGTCGGCCGTGAACGCATCATTGCCCTTCATCGGCTTGCCGTCTGTGAAATAGGCGACGGGATCATACCCTTGCAGGGCAGTGTCGGAAAACACGCCGGTATGAATCGGCGGTTCGGCATGGGCGGCTGGCACAGCGGCCATCATGGGCAGGCCAGCAAGCGCAGTGGCCAGGATCATGGCACGAAGTTTCATGGACGGAGTCCCCTATTGCGGGGATGTCTGGACAGACGCCAGCTTGGCCGTCCGGGAGGCGGGTTCCACAGCACCTGCCTGTCCTGGCAGGACGGCGCGGCCGACCCCGGTGAGAATGGAAAGGAGCGTGTCCCGATGGAACACGAGATACACAATCGATGCGAGCCAGACTGTCACCGCCATGACGAACAGGCCGCCGCCATCACTATTCGGATCAATGCCGAGCGGCGTGAACAGGTGGAAACTCACCGCGCCGGTCATGACGGCGGTGGCGATCAACGCGCCAAGGGTCTGCAACCGGCGCAAGGCCGGAATGAGGCCAATCAGCAAAAGCGTTGAGGCGACCAGTTCCGCTGATCCGATGACGTACTGGCTGAACAGGCCGGTCTGATCGAACAGCCCCCCTGCCCCGAAACTTGCAGCCCACGCATCGAGCTTGCCGAAAATGACCTGCGTTTCCGGCGCATTCGTGAATTTGAACCGCAAGCTGTCCAAAAAGACTGCGCCGGCGATCAGAGCATAGGCCACGGGCGCATATTTCCTGAGTTGTGCGAACATGTTGAGCGTCCTCCCTTGGCGCTGTTTTCTCACAAACGGGGCGGCGTCTCAAAACAAGGGCGTGTGAGGTTTGCCCACTTTTGTGTGAGCCAAACGGCTATTTTTCGTGAATTACCGTTGCGGTCTCGCGAAATGCCCTCCGCGTCCCTACATAGCATTTCGACATGCAGGGAGGGGTCAGATGGACCGTATCGACGCAATGCGCCTATTCGTTCGCGTAGCCGAAGCGGGCAATTTCTCCAAGGCGGCCTCGGCCCTCGGCGTGGGCCAGCCAACGGTGTCTCGCCGGATCCAGGATCTGGAAGCCCAGCTGGATGTGACCCTCTTCCAGCGAACAACCCGCGCGCTCAGCCTGACCGAGGCGGGCGAGCGCTTCTACCGGCGCGCCGTAGACCTGATCGCCGACTATGAATCGGCCGAAGCAGAAGCCCGAGGTCTGCAGCACGAGCCCGTCGGCCTGCTCCGCATATCCTGCTCGAATTCCTTCGCCCGACGGATCATCGTCCCGGCCATTCCGCCGTTTCTCGAGAAATATCCCCGGATACGCTTCGACGTGATTTCGGACGACGCACTCACTGACCTCGTCGAAGAGGCCATCGATCTGGCGTTCCGCTTTGGTCATCTCAGCGATTCCCGCCTGATGACCCGCAAACTCGCAGATACCCCGCGCGCGCTTTGGGCCTCGCCGGACTATCTCGCCCGAAAAGGCACGCCGCAAACGCCAGAGGATCTGGCGCAGCATGATGCCGTCCTGTTCCGGAAAGGGCTCCACTCGGATTGGACGCTCACACGCGGCGAGGAAAGCGTTACCGTCCGCGTGGACGGGCCCTTTGCCGCCTCCGGGGGCGACAATCTGGTCCAGGCCGGCCTCGCCGGGCTCGGAATCCTCATGGCGCCCAGCTGGCTGGTCTCAGGATGCGTCACCGAGGGCCAGATGGTCCGTATTCTTCCCGACTGGGAAATGGAGAGCCTGCCCGTGAACTGCGTCTGGACCGCTGGCCGGCTCCGGGGAAAGACCAAGCTCTTCGCCGATCACATCACCGAAGAACTCAAACTGGCCATGTCTCACTGCTAATCCGGCGCATGTTCCGAACTCGGGAACACGCCGAGAATTTTCAGCGAATGTGAGAAAAACCCCAACTCTTCCAGCGCCAATTGGACATGGCGTTCATCGGGGTGGCCTTCGATCTCGGCGTAGAATTGTGTCGCCGTGAAGGACCCGCCGACCATATAGCTCTCCAGCTTGGTCATGTTGATGCCGTTCGTAGCAAATCCGCCCATCACCTTGTAAAGCGCGGCAGGGATGTTGCGAACTTCAAACATGAAGGCGGTCTTGGCCGGGCCATCCTTGGCTTCCACCTCGGAATGGTCCTTCGACATGATGATGAAACGCGTTGTGTTGTGGGCGGCGTCCTCAATGTCTTCAGCCAGGATTTCGAGACCATAGACCTCCGCCGCAAGACGCGGGGCAATGGCTGCGACCGATGGATCGCCCAGTTCAGCGACTTCTCGCGCCGCGCCCGCCGTGTCCGCCGACGTCACCGAATCAATATTGTGTGCGCGCAGGAAATCCCGGCACTGACCGAGGCCCATAATGTGGGATCGCGCCTTTTTCACCTCGTCCAGTCTGGTCCCCTTCAGGGCCATCAGCTGGAACCGGATCGGCAGATAGTATTCGGCCACGATCTGTAGCTCAGTGTTCGGGAGCAGGTAATGGATATCCCCTACCCGGCCGGCAATCGTGTTTTCGACCGGAATCATTGCCAGATCAGCGTCCCCGCGCTCCACAGCGGCGAAACAATCCTCAAACGTGCGGCACGGCATCGGCTCCAGGTCGGGATAGGCTTCATTGCAGGCGATATGGGAATTTGCGCCAGGTTCACCCTGATACGCGATTTTGCCGGTCATGGATTTGATGTCCCTTTTTCTTGGAATCATGTGCGTCGGATCGCCGCGACGAAAGGGGGAAGCCCTATAACGCACAGCCTTTATATTGTCTGCACTCCGTTAGCGTGCCAAAAGGCGCGCGCCAAGACGTATGACCAGACAGATTCGAAGGAATACCTCCATGGGAGAACTCGGTCTCAACAAGATTTTCGGTGCGCTGCTCGCAACGGCCCTCGGGGTATTTGCCCTGCAGACACTTTCGAGCATCGTGTTCAGCCATGGAAGCGAGGGCGCCCATCACGGCGACGAGCACGCTGAAGCGGCCTCCATGTCGGAGCAGATGTGCGAGAAATTCGCCTACTGCGTCGAAGTCGCCGATGCAGGCGGCGCCGGCGCTGAAGAGGAAGAAGTCTTTGACCTCGGCCTTCTGCTGGCCAGCGCGGACGTTGCCCGCGGCGAACGCACCTTCAAGGGCAAGTGCGCCACCTGTCACACGATTGACCAGGGTGGCTCGAACGGCACGGGCCCGAACCTCCACAACGTGGTCGGCGCCGACAAGGGCCATCATGACGGCTTTGCCTATTCTGCCGCAATGGAAAGCACGCCCGGCGAGTGGACGTATGAAGCCCTTGATGAGTGGCTCTACAATCCGTCTGCCTATATTCGCGGCACCACGATGTCCTTCGCCGGCCTGCGCCGCGACGATGACCGCGTGAACGTGATTGCCTACCTCGCGTCCAACACCACCAACCCACCGGCTTTCCCGGAACCCCTCGCTGCTTCTGCTGAAGAAGGCGCTGAGGGCGAAGAGGGTGCGGAAGCTGCCGAAGGCGACGCCACCGAGTCCGGCGACGCCGTCGAAGCAACCCTTCCGGCCGATGGCGTGGACGACATGGAAAACCCGACACTGGCCACAGGCGAAGTCAAAACCATCGATTCTGTTGATGCGACCGGCCGTGATGATGGCGGCACCGGTGAGACCGTGACCGTTCCGGCAGAAGCCGTCGAAGCAGTTGAAGACGCTGCAGGCGACGCCGAAGAGACCGTGACCGAAGCCGCGGACGACAACTAGGCGCTTGCGCTTAGCCAGTCGGGGATGCGTCCCCGTTCCGACGAAACATCTATGCGCCGGGCCCCTATGGGCTCGGCGTAATAGTTTGCGATCCGGGTGATGGCAGACTCCAGCGGCTCGACCGCCACAGCCATGTGCCACGCATTCGCATGCAGCAAATGGTCGGCATCAGTCATGATGCCCACATGCCCTTTCCAGAAGACGAGATCACCCCGCCGCAGGGCGTTCGGCGCGCGCCAGTCCGGAATATCCGCGCCAGCCCAGTCGAACTGCATGTCGCTGTCGCGCGGCAGCATTACACCGGCCGCCTCGAAGGCTTGCTGGGTGAGCCCAGTGCAATCGAGGCCAAGACTCTGCCGGCCGCCCCACAGATAGGGTGTGCGCAGGAACCGCTCGGCAACGGTGACCGGGTCATCCTCCAGCTTTTCGGCCGGAGCCACATGGCGCGCATGAACCCATCCGCCACGATCAGAATGGAGCCAGTCCCCTTCCCGGCCGCTGACCGACAGGCGGGCACCGTGGCTCAACAGGAAACGGGGCGCGGATTTGAGGTCGGGTGCGCTATAGCAATGGGTTCCGGGCGAGGAGACCTTGTGGGTTGCCTGCAACAAGGGGGCTGACAGCGCCTCCATCCGCACCCAGCCGCAATATCGGTCGCGGCGGCACTGGACCAGGCCAAACGCGCCTTCCTCTCTGAAGACGTCCACGATCTCGCCATGCAGGGCCTGGGTGGCGAGCCGTCCATCCGCCGCAGGTGTCTCGCGTACGGCCGCCACACCGGCCGTCACCTGATAGGCCACAGCCTCACCCGCAGGCCGCTGAAGTCTCTTGTCGTCGAATGTAGGCATGCCTGTTCCCGAATTCGGGCGCTTCAGGCGGCGGCGTTGGTCTTCCCGCCGCGCTTGGGCGCCAATTGGCTGTCATCCTTGCCGGAAGCTGCGGCAAGAACAAGGCCGGAGAATGTCCGAAGATACGCCATGCCGGCGGGCGTGCGCTCGATGAAGATATTACGCAGGTCCGTATCGTCCTTGATGCGGCGGATGAAATCCAGCCGGGCCAGCGCATCCAGCGCGCGGGTGACCGCAGGCTTGGCAATGTTCAAATGCTCGGCAAGGCCCCGCACCGTGTGGGGGCCGGGCGTCAGGGCAATCGTCATCAGGATGGCCTGCTGGCGGGCCGTCAGATCCGGCGCATCGGATCGGACGGAGGCCGTCACCGCGCGTCGCCACAATTCCAGACCTTCGCGCTCAGACAGTGCCATTTCTCTACCCTTATTGTTCGCCTTAGTGGAGAATCTCAGGTGATTTGCAGACTCCGTCTAGGGGTCTTGTCCTGTAAAGCTGGGGACAGGGGCCTTCACATTCCGGCCGAAACGCACGACATTACAGGCATGGCCCAGTCACACAGTCACATTCACGCAAATACCCCCTGCAGCCCGCAGGACGTGGAAGCCTTTATCAATGAGGCAGAAACTCTCGTCATGCGCCAGGGACAGCGGATGACGCGTATTCGCCGCAAGGTGCTCCGCCTGCTGCTGGAGAGCACGGAGCCCGCCAAGGCGTATGATTTGCTGGCCAATCTGGACGGCGAAGGCTCTGCCAAGCCCCCTACCATCTATCGCGCGCTCGATTTCCTCCAGGAAACCGGCCTCGCTCACAAGATCGAAAGCCTGAACGCCTATGTCGCCTGCGGCCATGCCAGCCACAATCATTCCGCCGTGTTCCTGATTTGCGACACCTGCCATGGCGCAGAGGAATTGCACGCAACAGCGACGAACGAGGCGCTGGACGCCGAGACGAGCGCCGCCGGCTTCAAGATGAGCCGCGCAGTCGTTGAAGTACGGGGCACCTGCCGGGACTGCGTTGCATGATCACATTGTGGAGGGGGAGCTGCAATCAGTGGGATTGCGACGAGATGGGGCACATGAATGTGCGCGTCTATGTCGAGAAGCAATTGGAGGGCCTCGCCGCCTTTGCGCCGGACCTTGGCATGCCACACGCTTTCAAGGCGTCGTCGCCTTCGACCATCATTCCAGTCGACCAGCATATCCGCTTCGTACGCGAAGTGCTGCCGGGCCGACCCCTCACCATGAATGGCTGCGTACTAAAAACCGGCGAAGACGACGCCCTGATCTATCAGGAATTGCGCCATGCCGACGGCTCACTCGCTGCCGCAATGCGGACCCGTGTGCTGCATGTCGATACGACAATGCGCAAGCCCTTCCCGTGGAGCTCCCGCACGCGCGCGCTTTTCCCGGACTTCATGGATACCGCACCGGAGGAATCCGCGCCCCGCTCCATCGACATGTCCAAGCCCAGCCTGCCTCTGGAAGAGATCACACTCGACCGGGTGAAGGAAGTCGGCGCACCGCTCGCCGGCCGCGGCGCCATACCGCCCCACCATATCGACGTGCATGGTCGCATGTACCCCTATTGGATGATCGGGCGCACGTCGGATTCGGTGCCGAACATTCTCTACACCTGGCGCAAACGCGTCGCGGACGCTGCGGGCGATTTGCGCATGGGCGCCGCCGTGCTGGAATATCGCATCCGCTACCATGCCATGCCGGTCGCGGGCGATGTGTATGAGCTCTACACTTCGTTCGGGGGCGCGTCGGGCAAGACGCACAATCTGATCCACTGGATGATGAACCCGGCGACGGGCACCCCCTGGGCCACCATGCAGGCAACCGCGATCACGCTGGACCTCGACGCCCGCAAGGCCATCCCCGCCCCCCCGGAAATGCTCAGTCAACTGAGCTCAATGGCCGCGCCCGGCCTCGAAATATAGCCTTGGAGATTTAGGCTTCGCTGGCGATGATGTCGGCCACGGCCGGAATATCATTCAGACTGAGGCCCGCAATATTGATCCGCCCGGAATTCGGCATGTAGAGGCCGCTCTTCTCGCGCATCGCCGTGATGCCGTCCTTCGACAGCGGCAGCTGGCTGAACATGCCATTCTGGTTGGCCACGGCGGCTAGCCGGTTGGAACCGGTTTTCTCGACCAGCGCGTCGGCCAAAGCCTTGCGCAGCGAGATCATCCGCTCACGCATCTGCGTCAGTTCGGCCTCCCATTCGGCGCGCAGGTCTGCATTGTTCAGGATGGTGGCGACAATCGCCGCGCCATGCGCGGGCGGCATGGAATAGCTCGCCCGCGCCAGCGCCGCGACATGGGTTGCCGCTGCCGCGATGCCCTCAGCGGATTCTCCTACCGCGAGGAAACAACCGGCGCGTTCGCGGTATAGGCCGAAATTCTTTGAGCAGGAATAGGAAACCAGCGCTTCGCCCGCTGCCTCGATGAAAGCGCGCACGCCTTTGACGTCTTCGTCCAGCCCCTTCGCAAAGCCGTGATAGGCGACGTCCAGCATCGCGATGAGGCCCTTGTCCTTGACCAGCGCACCGACGGCCTTCCAGTCCTCGACGGTCAGATCGATCCCGGTCGGGTTGTGGCACGGTCCCTGGATGATGATGCCATCGCCCCGCTCGGCCTTTTCGATCCCGGCCAGCATGGCGGCAAGGTCAAGCTCGCCCGTCTCCGGATCGGCATAGGGATATTCGGCCACATCCAGCCCCATGAAGCGGACAACGTTCGGATGGTTCGGCCAGGTCGGGTTTGACACCCAGACCGTCTTGACGCCCATCCGGCTCATCAGGCCGGTCCCGAGGAACAGCGCCCCGCATCCACCCGGCGCGGTGAAGGACAGAGTACGCCCTTCCTGGACGGCAGACGCCCCTTCCCCGAACACGAAGCCTTCGATGGCGGCGCAATAGTCGGTATTGCCGCGCGGGCCTTCATACACTTTCGTGGTCTGGGATTTCAGGATCAGCGCTTCGGCCTTCGCCACCGCCGACATGACCGGCGTCTCGCCCTTGTCATTCTTGTAGACCCCAACGCCAAGGTCGAATTTCTCATCGCGCGGGTCTTCGCGATAGGCCGTCATCAGGCCGAGCAGGGCATCCGCCGGCATGGGCGTAAGGGTGGAGAATTGAGACATGTCGGAAATCCGTTTCTTCTGGGAAGTCGCGGCGGACCCTATGCAGTTGCGGACGCCTCCGCAACCGCCGCGGCGGGAACCGATTGTCGCGTGGAGACTTTATTCTTCAGACACAGAAAGGCCCCTGATGACCGACCATGCCAATACCGCCCTCGAATGGTTGATGCGGGCCGGATATGGGGCGCGGGGCGTGGTTTACCTGATTGTCGGCGGGCTCGCTTTCTTTGCTGCCCTGAATGGCGGGGAAGCGGAAGGTACCTCCGGCGCGCTGAACTTCCTGATCCGCCAGCCTTTTGGCGCCGTGCTGCTCGCCATCACGGCCGCAGGCCTGTTCGCCTATACACTGTGGCGGCTGGTCGACGGCATCATGGACCTCGAAAATGAAGGCGACGATGCAGAAGGCTATGCCAACCGGGCCGGCCAGATCATGTCGGGCCTGACCCATGCCGCGCTCGGCGTCTCGGCCATCCTGATCCTGATGAAAGGCGCGCGGGCCAGTGGCGATGATTCCTCGGCCGAGAACTGGAGCGCGTCCCTGATGCAGCATCCAGCCGGGCAGCTGGTGGTCATCGCCGCCGGTATCACAACGCTCTGCGTCGCCATCTATCTGTTCCACAAGGCGTGGAACGCGGCCCATCGCAAGGACATCATCCGCAGGGAAATGGCCGAACGGCTGGAGCCGGCCGTCCGCTTCGGTCTTGCCGCGCACGGCTTCGTCCTGCTGATCGTCGGCGGGCTGATCCTCTGGGCCGGCATTTCGGCCAATCCCGAACATGCGGCTGGCTTGGGCGAGGCCCTGCGCATCCTTGAGACGCAAGCCTATGGACGTGTCCTGCTCGCCCTGGCGGGCGCCGGCCTTGTGGGCTTTGCCGTCTATTGCTTCGTGATGGCGCGCTATCGCATCGTGCCGAAACTGTCAGGCAACACGCTCAAGACGCTCGCATCCCCTGTCAGCTGAGCCTGTCTAGTCGACGAGGGTGGCTTCGGTTTTCGATTTCACTTCGTCCATCGTGACACCCGGCGCCAGTTCGATGACTTTCAGGCCGCCCTCTACCACGTCCATGACGCAGAGATCGGTGATGATCCGGTCGATCACTTTCAGGCCTGTCAGAGGCAGCGTGCATTCCTTCAGAACCTTGGACTCGCCGCGCTTGTTGGCATGATCGGTAATGACCACGACGCGGCCGACACCGGCCACAAGGTCCATCGCGCCGCCCATGCCCTTGACCAGCTTGCCGGGGATCATCCAGTTCGCGAGGTCACCATTCTCGGCCACTTCCATGGCGCCGAGGATCGCCATGGCGATCTTGCCGCCGCGGATCATGCCGAAGCTGGTTGCGCTGTCGAAATAGGCCGATTGCGGAAGCTCCGTGATCGTCTGCTTGCCGGCATTGATCAAATCGGCGTCTTCCTCACCCTCGAAGGGGAATGGCCCCATGCCCAGCATGCCGTTCTCGGATTGCAGCGTGACATTCACACCCTCCGGAATGTGGTTCGCCACCAGCGTCGGAATGCCGATGCCGAGGTTCACATACATGCCGTCTTCAAGTTCCTGTGCGGCCCGCGCCGCCATCTGGTTACGATCCCAAGGCATCAGACTTCCTCCCCTGTTCCAGCTGGCGTATTGCTCGTATCGGACCGCGGCCGCGTGGTGCGCTGTTCAATGCGCTTTTCGAATTCGCCCTGCACCAGGCGATGCACATATATGCCCGGCAGGTGGATCGCGTCAGGGTCCAGTTCGCCCGGCTCGACGATCTCTTCGACTTCCATCACGCAAATCTTGCCACAGGTCGCGGCGGGCAGGTTGAAGTTGCGCGCGGTCTTGCGGAAGATCGCATTGCCGGTCGTGTCGGCCTTCCAGGCTTTCACAATGGCGAGGTCTGCGAAGATCCCCTCTTCCAGGATATAGGTCTCGCCATTGAAGACCTTCTCTTCCTTGCCCTCGGCCACCAGCGTGCCAACGCCCGTCTTGGTGTAGAAGCCCGGAATGCCGGCGCCGCCGGCGCGCATGCGCTCAGCCAGCGTGCCTTGCGGGTTGAATTCCAGCTCCAGCTCGCCGGACAGGTATTGCCGCATGAATTCGGCATTCTCGCCGACATAGGACGAGCACATCTTCTTGACCTGGCGGGTCTGCAGCAACACGCCAAGGCCGAAATCATCCACGCCCGCATTGTTGGAATAGACGGTGAGGTCCCTGGTGCCGGCCTCGCGGATCGCCGCGATGGACAGTTCCGGAATGCCGCACAGGCCGAACCCGCCTGCGGCAATCGTCATGCCGTCGAACAGCACGCCATCCAGCGCGTCTGCGGCCGTCTTGTATATCTTGCTCGCCATGAAGTGCGGGCCTCCCCTTGGATAATGCTGCGGTGCAGCAGGGGTTCTAGACCTGCTCGACCGTTTGTTCAATTGCTCCGAATATCGAATGCCCGGATTTGTCGAGCATTTCCATCCGCACAACATCGCCCGGTGACATGAAGGGGGTCTTGAATTCGCCGGTGGCGATCTTCTCGATCATGCGGATTTCCGCGATGCAGGAATAACCGCGACCGCCTTCGCTGACCGGTTTTCCGGCGCCGCCATCGGCGTCCTTGTTCGACACCGTGCCAGAGCCGATCACCGTGCCGGCTGACAGGGGTCGCGTCTTGGCCGCGTGGGAAACGAGCCGTGCAAGGCTGAAAGTCGCATCTTCGGCGGCTTCGGCGCGTCCGAAAGGCTGGCCATTATAGTCCACATGCAGCGGCAGGTGGACGAGATTGCCCTGCCACGCCTCGCCCAGCTCATCCGGCGTGACCGCAACCGGCGAGAACGCGCTCGGCGGCTTGGACTGGAAGAAGCCGAACCCCTTGGCGAGTTCGCCGGGGATCAGGCCGCGCAGCGACACATCATTGCACAGCATGACCAGTTTGATGTGGTCAGCGGCGTCCGCCTCGCTCGCGCCCATCGGCACGTCGTCGGTGATGACCGCAATCTCCCCTTCCATGTCACAGCCCCAAGCCGTGTCCTTCAAAGAGATTGCATCGCGAGGGCCGAGGAAAGCATCAGAGCCGCCTTGGTACATCAGCGGATCATCATAGAAGCTTTCCGGCACTTCCGCGCCGCGCGCTTTGCGCACCAATTCGACATGATTGATATAGGCCGAGCCGTCCGCCCACTGATAGGCACGCGGCAATGGGCTCTCGCAATCATGCTCATGGAAGCGCGCGGTTGGCACGCTGCCCAGTTCCACCTGCTCGGCCAGCTGTTGCAGCTTCGGGGCATAGACATCCCATTTGTCGAGCGCCGCCTGCAGCGTCGGCGCGATGCCTGCGGCGTCCGTGTAGCGGGTCAAATCCTTTGAGACGACGACAAGACGGCCGTCGCGGGCCCCATTCTTCAGTGTGGCGAGTTTCATGGTTCAGCTTTCGTCTGCGATTTTCTCGTGCAACCAGGCGGCATGGCGCGGCGCCTTCTTGGTCGCGCTCCATTCCTCGATCATCGGCTGGGCAACGTCTTTCAACTGCTTCATCTGTTCTGGCGTACCGATGTCGGCGGCCAGTTCGATGCGGTGGCCATTCGGATCAAAGAAATAGATCGACTTGAAGATGCCATGATGCGTCGGGCCGAGCACGTCGAGCCCCATGCCTTCAAGGTGCGCTTTGGTCGCCATGAGCTCGTCCATGGAGCCGACTCGGAAGGCGATATGCTGCACCCATTGCGGCGTGTTCCGGTCACGGTCCATGTCGGGCTGGGTCGGCAGTTCGAAGAAGGCCAGCACATTGCCATTCCCGGCATCCAGGAAGACATGCATGTACGGATCATGCGCGCCGGTCGACGGCACCTTGTCCTCGGCGATGGCCAACTGGAAATCCATGCCCAGCGCGTCGCGATAGAACTCCACCGTCTCCTTCGCATCCTTGCAGCGATAGGCTACGTGGTGAACGCCTTTCAGGGGGGCGGGAGCCGTCATTACGCGTCCTCCTCTACCTTGAGCGCGCCTCGCTCAATCTGGTCACGTTCCATGCTTTCGAACAAGGCCTTGAAATTGCCCTCGCCGAAGCCGTCCTTGTAGTCACCCTTGCGCTGGATGAACTCGAAGAAGACCGGGCCGATCTGGGCCTGCGCAAAGATCTGCATCAGCAGGCGCGGTTCGCCGCCCTCGGTCGTGCCGTCCAGCAACAGGCCGCGGGCCTTCAGGCCCTCGACGTCTTCACCATGACCCGGCAAGCGCCCGTCCAGCATCTCGTAATAGGCGGCCGGCGGCGCGGTCATGAAGGGCACACCGCGTTCTTTCAGGCGATCATAGCACGCATAGAGATCGTCACAGATCAGCGCGATATGCTGGATGCCTTCGCCATTGTATTCGCGCAGGAATTCTTCGATCTGGCCCTTGCCGCCCTCGCCTTCCTCGTTCAGCGGAATGCGGATCTTCCCGTCCGGCGCCGTCAGCGCCTTGGAGGTCAGGCCGGTATATTCGCCCTTGATGTCGAAATAGCGGATTTCCTGGAAGTTGAAGAGCTTCTCGTAGAAATCTGCCCAATATTTCATCCGGCCACCATAAACATTGTGCGTCAGGTGATCGATCAGCTTGAAGCCTGCGCCGACAGGATTCTTGTCCACGCCCGGCAAATATTCGAAGTCAATGTCATAGATATCCAGATCGTCGCCATAGCGATCAATCAAATAGATAATCGAATTGCCGATGCCGCGAATGCCCGGAATGTGCAGCTCGCTCGGACCCGTATTCACGTTCACCGGCTCGGCGCCCTGCGCCAGCAGATGCTGGTAGGCCTTGCGGGCATCGCGGACGCGAAAGCCCATGCCACAGGCGGACGGGCCATGCTCGCGCGCGAAATACCAGGCCGCGGATTTCGGCTCGTAATTGGTGATGAGGTTGATGCCGCCCTGGCGCCACAGCTCAACATCCTTGGTCCGGTGGCGGGCAATTTTTGTGAAACCGATGAGGTCGAACACCGCTTCCAGCTGGCCTTTTTCAGGCGCGGAAAATTCGATGAACTCGAAACCGTCGAGGCCGGCGGGATTTTCAAACAGGTCTGCCATGGTGCGCTCCAGTCGTAATTCCGGGGGTCAAAACTATTAGTTTCATATGTAACTATTTGACAGGCGGAACGCAACCCTGAATCAGTAAACCATGCCTGATATTGAAAACGTTTCTTTGCTTCGCCTGCGCGAATTCCTGCCCTACCGCCTGTCGGTCCTGTCGAACACGATCTCGACCCGGATCGCGAGTCTCTATGACCGTGAATTCGGCCTCTCGATCTGGCAGTGGCGGGTCATGGCCGTGACCGGCGACCGGCCCGGCATCAGCGCCACCGAAATCGGCCAGTTGACCGCCATGGACAAGGTCGCGGTCAGCCGGGCCATCGCCGCCATGATCCAGATGGGCTATCTGGAGCGCAAGACGTCCGAGACCGATGGCCGGCGCTCGCAGCTCTTCCTGACACCGGCGGGCCGCGACGTGTACGAACTCATCGTGCCGATGGCCCTCGGCGCGGAACAGGAACTCGCCAGCAGCCTGACGGAAGACGAGCAGAAACAACTTGAACGCCTGATGGGCAAGCTCGCCGATGCCGCCTCCCCTGACCGTCCGCTCTGGTAGGTCTCAGGCCAGCGGCCAGAACATCGGAATGACGATCATGGAGGCCGCGAACATCACCAGATTCAGCGGCACGCCAATCTTCAGGAAGTCCGAGAAGCGATACCCGCCCGCACTGTAGACCAGCGTATTGGTCTGGTAGCCGATAGGGGTGGCAAAGCTCGCGCTGGCGGCAAACATCACCGCCACGACGAAGGGGCGTGGATCAATGCCCAGCTGGCTGCCCAGCCCGATGGCGATGGGCGTCAGCAGGATCGCGGCGGCATTGTTGCTCATGATCTCGGTCAGGAAGGATGTGACGAGGTAGAGCACCGCCAGCACGGCCAAGGGTCCGAGCCCGCCGGTCAGGTCGGCAAGCTGCCCCACCAGCAGGCTGGCCACGCCGGTCTTCTCCATTGCCGTGCCGAGGGCCAGCATGCCGAAGATCAGCATCAGGATATCCCAGCGGATCGCGCGATAGGCTTCCTGATGGTCGAGGCATCCCAGCGCCACGACGGACGTTGCCGCAATCAGGGCCAGCGCCGAGATCGGCAACACACCCAGCGCCGCCAGCCCCATCACCGAAACCAGCGCCACAATCGCAATCGGCGCCTTGCCTCGTCTGATGGCGCGTTCGGTGGTCTCGGTGAGATTGTTGAGAATGCCATCATCGAACAATTGCCGCATGCCCCGCGCCGGACCTTCCAGCAGGACTGTATCCCCGACATCGAACCTTATGTCGTCCGTATTCGTGATATTCTCTCCGCGCCGGTGGATCGCCAGCACATAGACGCCATAGAGGCGGGCCAGGCCGAGACCGTTCAACGACCGGCCGATCAACCGCGATTGCGGACCGATCACCCCTTCCATGATGACGGTCTCGCTGGTCTGGATCGGCTCGAACGCAGGTCGCGCATCAGAGGCTGACGCGCCGATGGCGATGCTGCCCGCCTCCTTCAGTGTCAGGACTTCGGACACGGGCGTGCGCAATACGATCCGGTCCCCGGCCTGGATCGAGAGATCGCGCAAATCAGCCCGTAGGGAGAGCCCCTCCCGGAAGACGTCGATCACCTTGAACCCCTTCTCCGCAGAGAAGCCCGTTTCAGAGACCGTCTTGCCGATGAGGGGCGAGCCAAGCGGAATCAGAATCTGCGCCAGGAACCGGCGGTTCTTCGCATTCGGCAACATGTCGACCAGCGACTCGCGCGTCGGTAACAGGAAGGGCGAGGTCAGCGCCAGATAGGCCGCGCCGACCAGCGCCAGGATCGCCCCTGCGCCGGTAATCTCGAACACCCCGAACGGGGCCAGCCCGGCTTCCTGCGCCACGCCGTCCACAAGGATGTTGGTCGATGTACCGATCAGCGTGGTCGTGCCGCCAAAGATCGCGGCGAAGGAGAGCGGGATCAGCAGTTTTGACGGCGCCACGCCAATCGTGCGCGCGAGCTGGATGACCACCGGGATCAGCACGACGACGATCGGCGTATTGTTCATGAGGGCCGACAGGATCATCACGCCCAGCATCATGGCCACCATCGCCACCACGGGCGAAGCTCCACTGGCAAGGCGGGAGACCAGCCGCCCCGCCGCATCAATCACGCCGGTGCGCTCCAGCGCCGCCGACAGCACGAACATGGCGGCAATCGTGATCGGCGCGGAATTGGAGAAAACGGCAAGGGTCTCGGGAACTGACAGGATGCCCGTCAGCAGCAGCGCGCCCATGGCCAGCAAGGCGACCACATCGGACGGCAGGATTTCCCGCACGAAGCCGAAAAACACGATTCCCACCAGCAACAGCACGATGGCAATCTCTACCCCCGGCAGGGCCAGGATATCAGCGGGCATGAGGTCAGCTCCAATGGCAACCGCGCATCCTTACACGACCGCCTATTGTTCCACCACTGAGCTTTTCTCAAGTCAGGCGTCGCCCTCGCCTATCGTGAGCCCCGCCGTCGCATCTTCAGGGACCGTTCCACGAAGGCATCCTCTTCCAGCGTGAACCGCTCGACGAGGCGCGCCAGGAACGCCGACAGCTGGTCGCGCACCTCATAGGGCGCTTCCATGGGCAGGAAATGGGTCGTGCCGCGCACCGCCTTCATCATCATCGCCGGATAGGACAGGATCAGCTTCGCGCGCACCTTGTCGTTAATCACGGACCCACGCGTGGGCCGCAATATGGTCATCGGGATGCGGTGCTTCTTCACGTGGCGCAGCGCATGCCACGGGCGATTGCGCTGGCCGGCAAAGGTGGCCGCCTCCCATTTCGGTTCGCACAAGAGGCGCCAGGTCTGGTCTTCGCTATCTGGCGAATTGTGGTCCGTGCGCTCGATCCCGTCCAACAGATAGTCGGCCAGGAAAGGCGCGCGCCAGGTCTGGAATGCGCCGCGGCCGGTATAGGCTTCCAGCGCTTCGCGAAACGACCCGAATTCGGCGCGGCGTTTCTTGGCCTGGCGGGCCATCGCATTGCGCCGCATGAGGAAGGAAATGGGCGACAGCATATGCTGCCAGAAATAGACTGATTTCGACAGGATCACCGGGTCGGCCAGGACCAGCCCCTTCACGAGGTCCGGCCGCTTGCCCGCCACCAGAAGGGCCACGCAACCGCCCATCGAATGCCCGCCGAGAATCACGCCCTGCGGCGCTTCCTTTTCCAGCCATTCGATCACATCATCCCTGTGGCGCTTCCAGGATTTCATCCGCCCCGGCTTGGCCAGCAGGGTCGAGCGCCCATGTCCGCGCATATCGAGCGCCGCCACACGCTGGCGCAGGCCAAGCGGGGCCAGCAATGACTGATAGGTCATTCCGTTGAATCCGGTCGCGTGCAGCCACACCGCCGAGAAGGGCTTGATGGGATCACCGAATTCTATGCCGGCCATCTCTCCGCCGGCCTTGGCCTCATACGTAAAGCGACGCATCAGCCCCTCGATCCAAAGACGCGACGCAACAGGTCGGTCGTCCGAGCCAGAGGATTCTCACGGATTTTCTGCTCCTCCAGGGCGACGTAATGGAACATGCCATCAAGGCCCAGCGTGACCGCGTGATGGGTCAGATCGTTTTGCAAGGAAGAGGTCACGCCTCCCACGCCATAATTGGTGGCGACCTGCTCAAGAGAGGTGAAGGCGCCGGCCTGCGCAAGCGACGTTTTGACATAGGGCGTGAAGGAGGCACGCAGCTGACTCTCGGTCTTCTCGCGCAGGTAATCGGTTGCGGCCGTGTCGCCGCCATTCAGGATGCGCACCGCATCCTCGATCGTGATCTGGCGGATTGCGCCGATCACCAGCGTCTTGGCTTCCGGCACGGCGGCTTCGGCAGCGCGGTTCATGCGCAGCTCCAGATCATCCAGCGGGCCGCTGGCCCCGACGCGCGACAGGCCGGACTGGATGTCGCGATACGTCTTGGGAAGTGGAATCCGGATCTCGGAATCGCCGAAATACCCATTGGTCTGGCCCAGTTGGGCCGCGACGAGATTGGTGCCCACGGTAAGTGCTTCACGCAGGCCCGCATCGATCTCGGCCTGGGTCAGGGCGCCCTGCCCGCCGGTCTGCTGGCCGATCACCTCTCCCAGGACCCGGCCAAAATCACCGGAACTTCCCGTGGTTGCACAGCCCATCGGTACGGTCAGCAGCGCCATCGCCGCAATCGTCACTCGTCTCATAACCCGGTCCTCCAATACCTCTCCGGGAGGACCGTACTCGACGCCGTGCCCGAATAGAAGCCACGCGAGGACGTATTCCTGTAATGCCTGTCCACCTTACAAGAGTGTCATCTAAAAGGTGTTGACCACGAGTGTAGTCATGTCATACGACTACGCTTGTAGTCCAGAGAGGGGTTCTACACCATGAAGATTTCCGACGCAGAACTTGACGTGATGAGCGTGCTTTGGGAGCAGCCGGGCCTTGCCGCTTCGGATGTCCATGACGCGCTTGGCACGGAAAAGGACTGGACCAGCCGCACCGTCAAGACGCTGCTGGCCCGGCTCGTTGAAAAGGGCGCGCTGCGCACCGAAGAAGACGGCCGGCGCTATCTCTACTTCCCGCTTGTCGAGGAAGGCACCTACAAGGCCGGCGCCGCCCGGCAGTTCGTGGATCAGGTGTTTTCCGGCCGGGCCGCCCCTCTGGTCGCACACCTTGCCGATACACGCGGTCTGACAGCCGACGACATTGCGGAACTCGAAAAGCTCTTGGGGGAGTTGAAGAAATGATTTTCGACCTGAACAGCCTCAATTTCAGCTACGGTGTACAGACAGTTATTGCTGTTTCCGTCCTGATCGCCCTCATCCTCGTTGCACGCAAGCATGTGGCCCGCCAGTTCGGCGCGGGCGTCGCCTATGCTCTCTGGGCCATCCCGCTGGCCCGGCTTGTCCTGCCCCCCCTTTCCATGCCCTCGCCGCTGGCCGGTTTCTTTGCGGTCTTCCAGACCCAGTTGCCTGCCTCGGCCGGGACGACAGAAGTTGCCCCTGCATTCGTTCGCTCACCTGAACCCGTAGGACCCGTAACCCATGTCGTCGGGGCTCCGCCAGTCGCCAGCCCTGTGCACACGGGTCCCCTGCCCGATGCAGCTCATGGTCCTGTGGCCTTCCCCGAATTGACGGAACCGTTGTTCGGCGGATTGTTGCTTGGAACCATCCTGGCCGTATGGATTGGCGGAGCCCTATACATGCTCGCCCGCAGCAGCCTGGCCCATCACAGCTTCATGCGGACCCTGCGCCGGGAAGAAGCCCCCGCCTCGCCCCGGCTCGATGCGCTCGCACAGGATGTCGCCCGGCAGATCGGCCTGAAACGCAAGCCGCGTGTCTCCACCAGCTTCATTTCGTCAGGACCGCTCGTGTCCGGTCTCCTGCGGCCCACCGTGTTGCTCCCGGCCTGGTTCGAGGATGACTACACCCAGCCCCAGCAACGTGCCGCCCTGGCTCACGAGCTGACCCACGTCAAGCGCGGAGACCTCTGGGCGCTGCAGCTATCGGAAATCTTCGTGGCGGCGCTCTGGTTCAATCCCCTGGCCTATCTGGCCCGCCGCGCCTTCCGGACCGACCAGGAAGCGGCCTGTGACAGCGACGTGCTGAAATCCGGTGCCTCCTCGCCGCGCGCCTATGGCGAGACCTTGCTGAAAGCCGTGCAGCTGGCCCTGCCGGAACGCCTGACCGCCGCCGCCAGCCTGCCCCTGACCCACGCCCTGAAGGAAAGAATGATCCGTATGACCACACCCAGCCCCTCCCGCTCACGCCGCCTGGTAGGGGCCGGAGTCTCCGGTCTGCTCGGCAGCGCCGCGCTCATGTCGTCCGCCTTCGTGGCCACGGCCTGCGCCTCCGCCGAAGCCGAAGACAAGGTCGACATGGCTGAACTGGCCGGTGGCGCGCCGGACAGGATGGAAGAAACCTCTTCACATCGCAGCCTCCACTTCAAGAATGGCACATTGTACATTGATGGCGACAAGGTCGAGGACCGGCAGGTCGTCATCATCGGCGATCCTTTCTCGGTCGATGCGATGACGCCGGAACTTGAGCGGGAAATTGAAATCCTGACGTCAAAGATCGAAGCCGAGACAGCCGGAATCGAAACTCTGGTGGCCTCCATGCCGCAAATCGAACTCGCCTTCGAAGGCTTTGACGAAGAGTTGAACCGGAAGATGGAGATGGCCTTCAGCTTCACCGAAGAAACCATGCCGAAATCCGAAGCCGAGTGGGAAGCCTGGGCAGAGAAAGTCGAGGCACAGGCCGAGGAATGGGAAGCCCATGCCGAAGCGATTGCCGAGCGCGCCGAAGCTCATGCAGACGCTTGGGAAACCCGCTTTGAACCCCAGATGGACGCGCTTGAGGCCCGCATCGAAGCCCATGCCGATGCGCTCGAACGCAAGATCGAGATCGCCTATGGCGAGGAATTCGAAGACGACATGGAGCACACCCATATCGTCCTGACCGATCTGGTCGAACAATGCCGCGACGCCAATCTGGCAGAGGGCGAGACCCGTATCCTCGAACAGAGCAGCAGCGAGGACAAGACCAAGGACGTGAAGATTGCCTGCATCAAGGGTGACAAGGACACGCTGAAAGCCAAGGCAACGATCAAATCCGTGATGAAGAGCGACAAGCTCGATGCCGCCGAAAAGAAGGCCTTCAAGAAGCAGATCAACGGTTCGTCCAGCCACACGATCACGATTGAAACCGACACGACTGACGAATAACAGGTCCCGCTCGCGCATTGCACGGAATGCATAGGCGGAGTCCCCCGGCGCAGGTCCCATTGCGCCGGGGCTTTTTTTGCGAGTGAGTCTCGCGCTTTGCGGCAATGGGATGGGCGTCTAGGGTGGACTCCTGAATCGCGCTCCGGAGGATTCCATGAAACGCTTGCTCGCCACGATGACCATTGCCGCCTGCCCGCTCGCTGCCTGTGTCACAGCGCCTGAGCCCTGCACGCAGGAATGGGTCGAGTACAAATCCGATCGCATCCTCGGCGAATTCGCCTCCGAAAATCGCGGCCTGATCAATGATCTGCGGCGCATGACCGATACTGAAGGCGAACTCAACACGTTCGCTACGATGCGGCTGATGTCCCGGACAGACGACCTTCAGAATTTTGCCGACAGTTTCCAGAATGTCGTCATTCCGGAACTGGAATCGGCGCTGATTGAGTGTGGTCAGAGCGACCAGTTCGCTCCTGCGCTCACCAGCTTCCTGCGCGATGAGGGCGTCGACGAGGAAGCCCTGCTATGGGTCGCGCCGATCATCGGCCTGATGCAACAAATGCGCGAAGATGATGTGGGCAACCCGCCGCGAGCCATGTAAGAGCGCGGCCATGAAAACGCTGATCGTTGTCCCCGCCCGCTACGCCTCAACCCGTTTTCCGGGCAAGCCCTTGGTCGAGATTGCCGGCCGGAGCATGGTGAGCCGTGTGGCCGCCATGGCCGCGCGCGCGGCCGCTGAACTGGAAGATGCCGCAAGTGTCGTGGCCACGGATGACGAGCGCATCGCCAGCCATTGCCGGGACCTTGGCATTGAGGTCGTCATGACCGATCCGAACGTCCCGTCCGGCACCGATCGCGCCCTCGCCGCCGTCGATGCGATGGGGGTCACACCAGACGTGGTCGTCAATCTGCAGGGCGACTCGCCGTTCACCCCGCCCGCCCATGTCGTTGCCGTGGCTGAAGCCGCCGCCAAGTCCGGCGCGGATGCGGCCACGCCCTATGTCCGCCTGACCTGGCAGGCGCTGGACGATTTCCGTGCGCACAAGAAGACCACCCCCTTTTCCGGCACGACGCTGGCGCATGACAGTTCAGGCCGCGCGCTCTGGTTCTCCAAGAACCTGATCCCGGCCATCCGCAAGGAAGACGCGCTGCGCCAGCAAGGCGACATGTCTCCGGTCTGCCGCCATATCGGCCTCTATGCCTATCGCCTGCCCGCGCTACGCAAATATGTCAGCCTGCCGGAAGGTCACTACGAGAAACTCGAAGGTCTCGAGCAGCTGCGCTTCCTGGAAAACGGGATGAGCGTGCAATGTGTGGAAGTCGAGCCGGACACGATCGCCATTCCCGGCATTGATGCGCCGGAAGACGTGGTACTCGCCGAGCGCCTGATTGCGGCGCATGGCGATCCGCTGAAGGACTGAACGAGCTATGGCAAGACTGATCATCGTCCGGCACGGAAACACCTTCGACAAGGGCGACACGGTCACCCGTGTGGGCGGACGCACCGACCTTCCCCTGTCCGCATCCGGACTGGCACAGGCTGACGCGCTCGCCCATCATTTCGCAGGCACACGCTTTGTCGCCGCCTTCTGCTCGCCGCTGATGCGTACACGGCAGACCGCACGTGCCATGATCGGCATGCCCACCGGCGCGCCTGCCCTGATCGTCCTGCCTTTCCTGACCGAAGTTGATTACGGCCCCGACGAAAACCAGCCGGAAGACAAGGTCGTGGCACGGATTGGCGTAGCAGCGCTCGAAGCCTGGGAGCGTGATGCCACGCCGCCCGAGGGCTGGCTGGTGAACCCGGACGCGCTCCGCGAGGGCTGGCACGGCCTGCTGGAGCGCGCAGCTAGCCTGGATTCGAAAGACACGGCGCTGGTCGTCACCTCAAATGGCATCGCCCGCTTCCTGCCGGATGTCGTGGATGCCCAGCCGGATGATCTTGACCGCAAGCTGAAGACCGGGGCCTGGGGCGTTGTCGAAATAGACGGCGCCGCGTCGCGCATCACCAGCTGGAACCAGCGCCCCTAGGCGACGTCCCGTGCATTGCTTTCATCGACGAGTTCCCGCGCGCCGGAGATCGGCAGGGTGAACGCCACCGTCGTGCCTTCGCCTTCGATGGAGGACAGGATCATCCGGCCCCCATGCATTTCGGCAAAGGATTTCGTCAGCGCGAGG
The DNA here is from genome assembly GCF_036964145.1 of Hyphomonas sp. GTDB lineage: Bacteria > Pseudomonadota > Alphaproteobacteria > Caulobacterales > Hyphomonadaceae > Hyphomonas. The sequence goes on along the minus strand of NZ_JBALUC010000004.1, from coordinate 224,432 downwards.
CCGAGCCCCGTGCCTTCATAATTGCGGTCCTTGGTGCCGGACACCTGCTCGAACGGCGTCGCAAGGCGCGGCAGGTCTTCGGCCGGAATCCCAATGCCTGTATCGGTCACGCCGACATAGATTTCCGGTCCGCGCTGCTCGACCGTGACCGTGATCTTGCCGCCGGCATCCGTGAACTTGATCGCATTCGACACGAGGTTCAGCACCATTTGCCGGATCGCCCTGTGGTCGGCGTCGATCTCCGGCAGGTGCGGCTGGGTGTCGAGTGTGACGGCGATTTCCTTGTCCTCGGCCTTGCGGCGGATCATGCGCACGGCGGCGTCCACCGGATCCACCGGATCAATCGGCTGCGGATCAATCGTCATCTTGCCGGCTTCGATTTTCGCCATGTCCAGAATGTCATTGATCATGTCCAGCAAATGCTGGCCGGACGTCAGGATGTCTTGGGCATAGCCCTTGTAGCGCTGGTCGCCCAGCGGACCGTAGAGCTCATTCGACAGGATTTCCGAGAAGCCATTGATCGCGTTCAGCGGCGTGCGCAGCTCGTGGCTCATATTGGCTAGGAAGGCGGACTTGGTATGGGCCGCATGTTCGGCCTTGGCCTTTTCCTCGGAGTATTTCCGCGACAGTTCGCGCTCGCGCCCTTCGGACCGCTCCAGGTCGAGCGCGGTCTTGTGCATCTTCGCCTTCTGCTTCTTCAGCTCTTCCTCGTTGCGGACATTCTCTGTCACATCCACACCGACGGAGATGAGGCCGCCATCGAGCGTCGAGCGTTCGACCAGCTTGATCCAGCGCTCGGTGTTCAGCTCCAGCAAAGTGGTCTGCGGATCTTCCAGCGACGGGTGTTCGGAGCGCAAGGCCCCTGCCCGCGCAATGTTCACCGTATGATGCGCCATGCCCGGCCGCAGCGTTTCATCCAGCAGGAAATCCGTCGCGAACGCGCGGTTCCAGTAAAGCAGGCGCTTGCGGTTGTCCCACAATGCAAACGGGCCGTTGAACCCTTCAATGGCCGTGCGCAGCCGGCGCTCGGCCGCTTTCACGCGGTCTTCCGCCTGTTTGCGCTCGGTGATGTCCAGGACCACGCCGCCATACACATTGGCGCCGGTGTCGGGATTGGTGGTCACGCTGCCGCGCAATTCCATCCACCGGGCCGGCTGGAAGCTCGTCACGAAACTGGTCTGCACCCAGCCTTCCTTGTAGCCCTTCCGGAAGGCGGCCTGAACGCGCTGCTGGTGCTCGGGATGCACCTGCGGCAGCATTTCATCGATCGTGATCTCGCCATCGCCCAGCATACCCAGCAGTTCGGACGCCGCGTCGCTGAGATAGACGGCGCTGGAATCGTCCGACCACTCCCAATAGCCTGCCCGCACACCCAGCATGACGGGGCTCATGAAGCGATCCGACTCGACCTCCTCCACTGGCTCGACAAAGGGAATTTCCGCCGCGGCCGACAGCCGGTTCATGAGGCCGAGGATGACAAGCAGCGGCGCCGCCAGCAGCAATCCGAAAATGAGGAGCCGGACCAGATCGTCCAGCGTGAACAGGGGCGTGCTCTGACTGGAACAGACCAGCAGCGCGCTGCCCCCCACAGGCGCACACCCTGTGGCGGCCCGGCTGAACAGGCCGAGCGACCGGAACCCCGTTGCGGGCCGCATGCCCCCCGTGCCGGGCAACATCCTGCCCGCACTGAAATGCGTGTCCGTAACGAAAATGCCGGTCCCGGCCTTGCTTGCCGGCAGCCATGTCCCGGTAGGCGCAAGCGCCAGGATGATGGCGTCGTCGGGGGACGCTGTCGCGACAATGAGGTCGCCCTGCCTGGACAGGCCGATCCGGTCACCGCTGGCGAGCATCGCCTCTGCCACGGGCACCGCCGCCGCCAGACGGCTATCGTCCGGCGCGGTCCGGGCATCTTCCAGGGACATGACCACATCGACGCCGGGCGTCGCAGACGCAACCGCCGACCGCGAGGCGCCCGCATCCGAAGTCAGCCGCATGGCCATCTCGGCGGTCCCGGCATGTCCTGCCAGACTGGCAGAAATCGTGCGTGAATTCGCTTCGAGGCCCGCGAGCAGGGTCGCATCCGCCGTCTGGCGCTCTTCCCAGGCCTTCAGGCCCAGGGCGCCGGCCAGCAGGAGGATGATGGCCACAACGGTCCATTTCAGCCGCCGGTTATCGCGTTCGGGGACTCCCGATGCGACGGCATCCGTCTCGGAAGGGATGGCCGACTTGGACAAGGCGTTTCCTGTACCGGTACCTTAGAAAAACAAGGACTAAGCTCTGGTTGTCGGACGTAATCCTTGCCCAAATCTTAACAAAGGTACAGAATTCGTTAACCCAAACATCGGCGGCATCGGCCTAGCCCAGAGCGCGCGAGACAATATCAGCAGAATTCTTTGACAAATCAGATGCTTGCAGACGCCGTAGACAGGCTTCAGCCTCTGCCTTCGCCTTCGGTTCCAGGATGCGCCACTGTTCAAAGGCCGTCAGCAGGCGGGCGCCGAGGGCCGGGTTCACCTTGTCGGCCTTGAGGATGATGTCCTCGACCACCTTGTACCCGGCGCCATCCGGCGCGTGGAAGGCGGCAAGGTTCTGCATGGCAAAGGCCGCCGCCACGGAGCGGACGCGGTTCGGGTTGCGCAAATCGAAATCCGGATGCGCGACCAGCTTGCTGATGGTCTCGGCATCGCCGGTGCCGGCCTGCACGCCGAACCATTTGTCCATGACCAGCGGGTTCGATTTCCAGTCCTGCTCGAAATCGGCGAGGGCGGTGTCCCGCGCCTTGCCTTTCAGTCCGGCCAGCCCGCGCAGGGCGGCCAGCTTCTCGGTCATGTTGGGGGCCGCTTCATAGAGACCCAGCAGGCGTTCGCCCGCTTCCTCACGGCCGGAAGCCGCCAGCAAATTGATCAGGGCCGTGCGCAGCGCGCGTTCGCCCGCCTGCTCTGCCCCCGGATCATAGGGCTCAGGGGACGACTTGGCGAGAATGTCGTCGGCAAAGCCGGACAGCTTCCCGAACAGGGCAGCCTGCAGCTTCTTGCGGGCTGTGTTCAACGCCACCGGATCGGCCGGCTGGCGCTCCAGGAACATTTCGCCGACATCCGGCAGGCGTGTCAGCAGCGCCGCAAAAGCAGGATCATCCACCGCGCCCTGAATGGCGACGGCGACGGCTTCCACCAGCGCATCATCCGGCTCGGTCTGCGAGCCTTCGGACAGGGCCAGGATTTCCTCTTTCACGAGGCTCTGCACGCTGTCCCACTGATTGAACGGATCGGTTTCCAGACGGATCATCGCCAATTGGTCGTCGCGGCTGAGGTCGCGCTTGATGCGCACCGGCGCGGTGAAGTCACGGTTGATCGAGACCAGCGGTCGCTCGGGCCCTTCCGGCAGGTCGAAGGTCATGGTCAGCTCTTCATCTTCCAGAAGGGTGATCCATTCGGCCATGTTCCCCTCTTCGTCGATCAGCGCCATTTCCATCGGGATCAGCAAGGGTTTCTTGTCCGGCTGGCCGGGGGTGGCGGGCGTCTTCTGTTTCAGCGTGACGGCGATCTCGCGCGTTTCCGGGTCCCAGGATTCCTCCATCGTGATCTCGGGGGTGCCGGCCTGCGAATACCAGAGGCGGAACTGGGTGAAGTCCTGTTCGCTGACTTCCTCGAAACAGGCATAGAAATCCTCGATCGTCACCGCCTGGCCGTCATGGCGGTCGAAATAGAGGTCCATCCCCTTGCGATAGGTTTCCTCGCCGAGCATTCGGCGCAACATGCCGATGATCTCGGCGCCCTTCTCGTAGACAGTTGCCGTGTAAAGATTGTCGATGGCGCCATAGGCTTCCGGGCGGACGGAATGGGCGAGCGGGCCGGCATCCTCGGCGAACTGGCGCGCCCGCAGGCGGATGACATCCTTGATGCGCTGCACCGGGCGCGACCGCATGTCGGCGGAGAAGTTCTGGTCACGGAAGACCGTCAGGCCTTCCTTCAGGCAGAGCTGGAACCAGTCGCGGCAGGTGATGCGGTTGCCGGTCCAGTTATGGAAGTATTCATGCGCCACGATGCTTTCAATGGCCTCAAAATCCGCATCGGTCGCCGTGTCTTCATCCGCCAGCACATAGGCGGAGTTGAAGATGTTCAGGCCCTTGTTCTCCATGGCGCCGAAATTGAAATCGCGCACGGCCACAATGTTGAACACGCCGAGATCATATTCCCGGCCATAGGTCTCTTCATCCCATTTCATCGAGCGCTTGAGGCTGTCCATCGCCCAGGCGGCACGGTCGGCATCGCCCTTGTCGACATGGATGGCCAGGTCAATCGTCTTGCCGCTCATCGTCGTGAACTTGTCGGGATAGACATCATAATCGCCGGCGCACAGGGCGAAGAGATAGGCCGGCTTCTTGTGCGGATCATCCCAGACCGCAAAATGGCGGCCATCATCCACATTGCCTGCCTCGCCGGGCGTGCCGTTTGCCAGCAGGATCGGATAGGTTTCCTTGTCCGCTGTCATGCGCACGGTGAAGCGGCTCATCACGTCGGGGCGGTCCGGATAGAAGGTGATGCGGCGGAAGCCGATGGCTTCACACTGGGTGCAGAAGCGGCCCCCCGACATGTAGAGGCCCGACAGCGCCGTGTTCTGGGACGGGGCGATCTCGACCTCGGTGACGAGGGTGAAATCGTCCGGCACATTTGCCAGCGTCAGCCCGGCGGAGGTCAGCGCGACCGCATCATCCGGCACCGGCTTGCCGTCAATCGCAATCGATTTCAAATTCAGCGCTTCGCCATCCAGTTCGAGGGGCGCGTTCGCATCGCCGGTCCGCCGTATCTTCAGATCCGCCCGCACCAGGGTCGCATCCGGATGAAGGTCGAACCTCAGATCCACTTGCTCGATTTCGAAGGGATAGGGTGAATAGTCCGACAATTGAACGGCGACGGGGGCTTCAGTGCGCATGTTTTCTCCGGCAAACAGAATTCCAGTCTTTCAGTTAGGCATTCAGGCTGGCAACGTCGAGGCCTCGTCCCCATGAGCGTGCAGATATTACCGGAAAAGCGAGACCAGATGCCCGGACTGATCCGTCACCCCCTGATACGTCTCCTCGCGGCGGGGGCCGCCATCGGGCTCGCCGCGCTGATTGCCATCTACTCCCTCGTCCCGGCCTCCGAGACCCCTGCCCCGCACCTGTCGGACAAGCTCAAGCATATCGCAGCCTATGCCGCGCTGGCCGCCCCCTTGTCGGTCGCATTCGGGCGGGGCCTGCGCGAAGCCATCCTCGCATTTGGCGTAGCAGCCCTGTTCGGCATCGGGCTTGAGATTGCGCAAATGCTCGGCGATGCTGGCCGCGAAGGGTCTCTGCTGGACGTCGCCGCAAATCTCTGCGGCGCGCTCATCGGACTCTTTATTGTCTGGGGTCTTGGGAGGGCGTGGCCGCTATTCGGCCGCGACGGTGGCTGACTCGGTTTCGGCCGCCTGATCCAATTGGTAGACGAAGCGCAGGATCGACGCGCACCGCTGGGCAGCCTGTTTCAACTCGGCCGGGCAATCATCCGGGTTTTCCTGATAGAAATCGGCAATCTGACGCGCGGTCTGCAACAGGTCCGGCGTGCAGGCGATCATCCGGGCCTGGTGTTCAATACGCTGTGGGTCGCGATCATATTCGCCGCCGGTCACGCGCCAGCCGCCCTGGTCATCCTCATCGGTGACAATCACGGGATACGTCCCGACATCCGTGATGCCGAGACCACCAATGCTCGCGCGCCATTTGGCGCGGCGGCGGGCAATGTGCCAATGCTCCAGCAGCGAGTCATCCTCGTCCGGGCGCAACACATGCGTTTCGGCCGCAAAGCTTTCTTCTGCGGTCAGTTCATGCGCCTGGAAGCTGCGTCCCAACCCGCATTCATAGGTCACACGCAGAGGTTCATCCACGTCCTTGACCCAATGGGGTACGACTTTTTCAACCAGCGCCCATGTTCCGACGGGCTTCACGAAGACGCGCTGCGATTTGTGAAATAACGCTTTGGCCATCAACTGCTCCCGAATTCAGACGCAAATACTGGCATCTGGGTCTTTCAACGCAGTGAAACCGATTGATCAAATTTAACCTACCCGGACGATTTCCCACTAAAAGTGGATTACCGTGTTTCCGTTGGGTGACGGGTTTCCGCGCACGTAAACCGCGCTATTTTCAGCGTCAGTGAAGAAAAAGAGGCCCCACCGGGCCGACAAGGGGAGCGCAAGCGACATGAACTTCGATTTTTCTGAAGACCAGAAATTTCTCGGCAATGAGGCCCGAAAATTCCTCGAAGCCGAATGCCCGATGACGGCTGTCCGTCTGGTGCTGAATGATGACGATATGAGCCACAATGAAACCGTCTGGAACAAGGTGGTGGAAATGGGCTGGCTGGGTACGGCCATTCCGGAAGAGCATGGCGGCCTCGGCCTCGGCCTGCTGGAAGTCTGCGTGCTCGCCGAGGAAATGGGCCGCGTCCTGGCGCCGGTGCCGTGGGCATCCACCGTCTACTTCTTTACCGAAGCCCTGAAAATTGCAGGCTCCGACGCGCAACAGGCCGACATCCTGCCGCGCATTGTCAGCGGCGATGTCGTCGGCTGCTATGCCGCCAGCGAAGGCCCCGGCAACCCGGACGCCGCCAATCTCAAGACCGTGTTCGACGGCACCACCCTCTCCGGCACCAAATTGCCTGTTACCGATGGCAATGTGGCAACCCATGCCGTCGTGCTCGCCAAGGAAGGCTCTGGCGCAAGCCTCGTCCTGGTCGATCTGACCGGCGCAGGGGTCACCCGCAAGACGCTCCAGACACTGGACCCGACGCGCAGTCACGCCGAAATCACTTTCGACAAGGCCCCGGCCACACGGCTCGGCAAGGCTGGCGATGGCGAGATGCTGAACGATCAGGTGCTGGACCACGCCGCTGTCCTGCTCGCCTTTGAACAGCTGGGCGGGGCCTCCCGCGCGCTGGAAATGGCGACCGCCTATGCCAAGGAACGCTACGCTTTTGGCCGCCCGATTGGCGGCAACCAGGCGATCAAGCACAAGCTCGCTGAAATGTATGTGAAGAACGAGGTGGCGCGGTCGAACTGCTTCTACGGCGCATGGGCCGTCTCGACGGGTGCCGCCGAACTGCCGGAAGCGGCAGCGGCTGCCCGCATCGCGGCCTGCGAAGCCTTCTGGTTCGCCTCGAAGGAAAACATCCAGACCCATGGCGGCATGGGCTTTACGTGGGAGGTGGATTGCCACCTCTTCTACCGCCGCGCCAAGCTGCTGGCCGTTCAGGCTGGTGCCCCGAAAGTGTGGAAGGAAAAACTCGTCCGCACCCTCGAAAACAAGAATGCCGCCTAAGGAGGAATGACTCATGGACTTCAATGACACCAAAGAAGAAGCTGAATTCCGCGCAGAAGCCCGCGCTTTCCTCGGCAAACATCTCGAGCCCAAGGGCGACAAGCCGCTGCGCCAGCGCGTGGACGGCACCGAATTCATGAAACTTGCCAAGCAATGGCAGAAGACCAAGTCCGAAGGCGGCTACGCCCAGATCACCTGGCCGAAAGAGATCGGCGGGCGCGGCGGTACGCCGATGCAGCAGGTCATCTGGAACCAGGAAGAAGGCAAGTTCGATGCGCCGACCGGCCCGTTCACCATCGGCCTTGGTATGTGTATCCCGACCGTCATTGCGTTCGGCTCGGATGAGCACAAGAAGCGCTATGTCGGCAAGGCGATGAAGGGCGAGGAAATCTGGTGCCAGCTTTTCTCCGAGCCGTCTGCCGGGTCTGACGTGGCGGGCCTGAAGACCCGCGCCGTCAAGGATGGCGACGAATGGGTCATCAATGGCCAGAAGGTCTGGACCTCTGGCGCGCACTATTCCGATTACGGCATCCTGCTGACCCGGACCGATCCGAGCGTGCCCAAGCACAAGGGCCTGACCATGTTCATCGTGGACATGAAACAGGCCGGCGTCGAAGTGCGTCCGATTCACCAGGCCTCCGGCGGACGCGAGTTCAACGAGGTCTATTTCACCGATGTCCGCATCCCGGATTCCGACCGCCTCGGCGAAGTCGGACAGGGCTGGAAAGTGGCCATCGTGACCCTGATGAACGAGCGTCTCGCTGTCGGCGGTTCGCCCGGCCCCGACTGGGCCGAGATCATGGCCTATGCGAAGGAAGCCGGCACCATGTCCGACCAGGCCTTCCGCGAGAAACTGGCCGATTGGTATGTCGCTGCGCAAGGCTACAAGCTGACCAAGTTCCGTACCCAGACGGCCCTGTCACGCGGCCAGACACCGGGACCGGAAAACTCGATCGGCAAGATCATCACCGCGAACCATCTTCAGGATATCTGTAACTCGGCCATCGAGATGCAGGACCATTACGGCATCCTGACAGATTCAGACCGGATGCCGGCCGATGCCATCTTCCAGCAAAGCTTCATGTGGGCCCCTGGCCTGCGGATTGCAGGCGGTACGGACGAAATCCTGAAGAACATCATTGCCGAACGCGTTCTGGGCCTGCCCCAGGATGTCCGCGTCGACAAGGATGTGGCGTTCGACCAGATGAAAAGCGGCTAGATCAGGCTTCGGGCTCTGGCTCGGATTCGGGTTCGGGGGCGTGGACGTTGATGTACTGGCTGACAAAGGCCGCAACATCGTTCACGCAGGCCCGACCTGCTTCGCCGAGCGCCTTGGCACGGTCCGCATTGGACCCGCCCCGGGCATCGGCTGACGCCGAGACCACCGTCTGATCGAGCACGTCCCGCGAGGCGCCATCGAGCAGCGTCGCGCGCACGCGGCATCGGCCGGTCGTTCCCGACAGAGTGAAATCCGTAACCTGCCAGGACAATTCATAGGGGGCCGCAGCCCCGGTTTCCGGCGCAATCGCCTTGCCCGCGCCCTGCCCCTGCAATGCGTCCAGCATCGCCATCTGCATCAGGCGGGTGGACGAATCCGTCCATTCGACATTCGGCACCAGCCGCAGGGCGCCCGAGGAATCCTCCGACGCAATGGCCCGTCCGGCCACGAGGCGCGAGGCGTCCGGCTCGCGGACAATGACGGACGCTTCAAGGTCATAGACAGTCTCCATCGGGGCAAAGCGATAGAGCCCCTCGGGCACTTTCGGTTCCGGCAGGACGGACACACAGGCAGCAAGGCTGCAGGCGGCAAGGCCAGTTGCAAGAATACGGATCATCTAGCGGCTCTCCTCATACGGGGCAGGGTCGCCGACCACGAAGCCCTGGGGGTTCTGTTCCAGTTCGCGGGCCACCCGGTCGAGCCGGGAGATCAGCACACGCAATTCACGGCTGGCGAGGCGGGCGTCTTCCAGCGCGCCTGTGGCCGGACCCTCAATCGCATCGGCCGCAGCGCTGACCGCGCGGTTGCTCTGCTCGACGGTCTTGTTGGCATTCGCAGTGACTTCGCGAATGTCGGCGACGAGGGCGTTTGCCTGCGCGCCAAATTCAGTGATCTGCTGGTCGGCATTCGTGCCGAAGGATTGCAGCGAGGCCGAGGCTTCTTCAAATCGCGCGGCAGCGTCGGACACATCCTTCATGGTCTGGGTCGCCTGCGCCATCGTGCCGTCATTCGCGGCGAGATTGCCGCTCAGGGTTTCGATGTTGCGAAGCGTTGCCGACAGGGAATCGATGTTCTCATCCGTCAGCACCAGATTCACCCGCTCGATGGTCCGTGTAGCCTTGCCGAGCACTTCCGCGCCGCCGGCAAAAATCTCGTCAAGCTGCGTTCGCTCAGCCTTGATGACCGGCACGGGCTGTCCCGGACGCGCCCTCAGCGGCGCCGCATTAGGGGAGCCTGCCGTGATCTGGACAAAGGTGATGCCGGTAATGCCGGCGAGCTGGATCGAGGCGGTCGAATCCACTTTCACCGGGGTTTCGGAATCCACCCGGATGCGGGCCCGCACCTTGGAGGGGTCTCCCCGGTCAATCCGGACCCAGGACACTTCGCCCACCTTGATGCCGATATAGCGGACCGAGGCCCCCTGCTCCAGCGAGACCGGACCCTCGAACACAATGTCATAGGCTTCGAAATCCTGCCGGAACTGGGACTGGCCCAGCCACAGGGTAAACATAGCCACGGCCAGCGTCGCTATGATGACGAATGCTCCGATCAGGGCGTAATTCGCACGTGTTTCCATCGTCTCCGGGCTCCCTTCTAGTGTCCCGTCGCGGCCCGACCACGCGGACCTCCGAAATATTCCTGGACCCACGGATGATCGAAGGCCCGTAATTCATCTATTGTGCCGACTGCCAGCACGCGTTTCTCGCCCAACACGGCAATCCGGTCACAAGTTGCATTCAGCGTATCCACATCATGCGTCACTAGAAAGACCGTCAGGCCCAGTGCGCGTTGCAGCTTGCGGATCAGCGCATCGAAATTGGCCGCTGTGATCGGGTCGAGGCCGGCGGTTGGCTCGTCGAGAAACAGGAGTTCCGGGTCGAGCGCCAGAGCCCGTGCCAGCGCCGCGCGCTTGCGCATGCCACCGGACAGGTCGGAGGGGTATTTCGCCCCGGCCTGTACGCCCAGACCAGCCATCAGGATCTTCATGTCGGCCAGTTCGCGGCAAAGCTGCGGCGAGAGATCGGTGTGCTCCTTCAGGGGCACCATGACATTCTCGCGTACGGTGAGGTTCGAGAACAGGGCGCCATCCTGGAACATGACGCCCCAGCTGCGCTCAACGGCGGCCCGCTCGTCGGGGTCGAGGGTTTCCAGCCGCTTGCCGAACACTTCGATGCTGCCGGCAGAAGGTTCCTTCAGCCCGGTGATCGCGCGGAGCAGGACGGACTTGCCACAGCCCGACGGGCCGATGATGCCGATGATCTCGCCGCGACGGATATCGAGGTCCAGATGCTCATGCACGACATGACTGCCATAGGCTGTCTTGAGATCGCGAATGCGGATGATGATGTCGTCGGTCAAATGTCCATCTCCATGTAGAAGATGGCGAACAGCGCATCGATCACGATGATCGAGAAGATGGCCTGCACCACTGAGGTGGTCGTCTTGCTGCCGAGCGACTGGACGCTGCCGCCGACATTCAGGCCCTGACGGCAGGCAATCAATGCCACCACAAAGCCGAACACGGGCGCCTTCGACATGCCGACCCAGAACTGGTCCAGCGGCACATTCGACTGCAGGCGGTCAAGAAACAGCGCCGGATTGATGTCCAGGGCCAGCCAGCCAACGATGACGCCGCCCGCAATGCCCGCCAGAGTGGAGACAAAGGTCAGCACCGGCGTCGTCACCACCATGGCGATGATGCGCGGCGCCACCAGCACGTCCATCGGCTTCAGGCCGAGCGTCTGCATGGCGTCGATTTCCTGGCGCATCTTCATCGTGCCGATCTGGGCCGTGAAGGACGAATTGGTCCGGCCGGCCAGAACGATGCCGGTCATGATGACGCCCAGCTCGCGCAGCATGGCAAAGCCGATCAGCTCGACTACGAAGATTTCGGACCCAAGGTCGCTCAGCGTGGTCGCGCCGATAAAGGCCACCACCATGCCGACGAAAAACGAAAGAAAGGCGATGATCGGCATGGCGTCGAGGCCCGCCTCTTCCATCACCGATACAATTGAGGTCCAGCGCAGCTTCCAAGGCGTCAGCACAAGCCGGAATGTCGTCACCAGCGTTTCCCCGAGGAAGGCCAGTGTGTCCTTGGCTTCGCTGAGCAAATTCATGAAGCCGCGGCCGGTCCGCTCCAGCATGTCGACCAGTCCGCCATGCGGGGGCCGCTTCGGGTCTTCCACATCGGTCACGGCATGGACCTGGCCGATCAGGTTTTCGGCGTTCGCGTGATCGCCCTCGATCCGGGCAGGCTCCTCGGAGAGCTGACGTAAGGTCCGGTCGATCACGAAGGCGCCGGCGGTATCGAGGCTGCCGAGCGCTGAAGCGTCGAGCACCACGCGGCCCTGCCCTTCAAGCTCGCGCAATTCATCATCGACAAATTGCACCGTGCGCACCGTCCAGTCTCCCGAGACACGGAGGATGGTCTGTTCGCCGCTGGTTTCCAGCGCGAATTCGGGGGTGCTAGGGTTTGCCATGCTAATACTTTTCTACCTGACCACCCTATCCAGACATGCTTAAGACCTGAAAAGCAGGATTGTTCAAATTTCACCTATCAGGACCATATATGGGCCAGCGAACACTTGAAATTACTGATATTTCTTCATCTCTGAAGACGGCGTTTACCATTTCGCGAGGCGCGAAGACCAGCGCGGAGACAATTCGGGTCACACTCCGGGAGGGCGACGCCATCGGGCGCGGCGAATGCGTGCCCTATCCCCGCTATGGCGAAACCCAGTCCGGCGTGCGCGCCGCCATCGAAGCGCTGCGCGCCCAGATCGAGGGCGGCCTCAGCCGCGAGGCGTTGCAGGCCGAGATGCCGGCCGGGGCGGCGCGCTGCGCGCTGGACTGCGCCTTGTGGGATCTGGAAGCCAAGCAAAGCGGCCTTCCGGTCTGGAAACTCGCGGGCCTGCCAGACCCCAAGCCGATCGAGACTGCGGTCACTGTCAGCCTCGATACCGCCGAGGCGATGGCCGAGGCCGCGCGCTCGAAGCCGAGCCGACTGCTGAAACTGAAACTCGGCGGCCCGGAAGATCTGGAACGGATCGAAGCGGTACATGCCGCCCGGCCCGATGCGCGCCTGATCGTCGATGGCAATGAAGGCCTGCTGCCGGAGCACTTCCCCTCCATCGTCAAACGCGCGGCAGACCTTGGCGTCGTCCTGATCGAACAACCCTTCCCGGCTGGCAAGGATGAAGCCCTGCTCCGCCGCCCCGGTGCGGTCTCGGTCTGCGCGGATGAGAGCGCCCATACGAGCGCCGAAATCCAGGACCTCTCCCGACGCTATGATGCGGTCAACGTGAAGCTCGACAAGACCGGCGGCCTGACTGAAGCAATCCGCATGGTGCAGGCCGCGCGCGACAGCGGACTGGGTGTGCTGGTCGGTTGCATGGTGGGCGGATCATTGTCGATGGCGCCGGCTGTGCTGCTCGCCGGGCTTGCGGACGCCGCAGACCTCGACGGGCCACTCTGGCTCGCCGAGGACATTGCGCATGGCCTGACCTATACGGACGGACATATCACCCCCCCAGAGCGGGCGCTCTGGGGATAGACTCGCAAGCTCAGCTCGCGACGGGCGTCAGTCCGAGCGCAACGCGGCCGGAAAACATCTGCTGACGCTTTTCCGGCAGCGGATGGAACTGACCGGCATGCGCATCCCGCAGCAGGCGTTCAATGCCCGCCTTGCGCATGAAGCCGGCCCCGCCCGCAACTTCCAGCGCCTTCTCGGCCACACCGATGACCGCATTGGCGCAGATCGTCTTGCGCGACAGGACCTGACTGGTCAGCACTTCATTCGGCATGAAGGCGAGATCATCACATAGCTCGATCATGGAGTCGGTCGCCATCTGCGCCGTGACAAGCAGGTTCTGCATCTCGCCGAGCTGTAGCGCCGTGATCGGATCATCCGCCTTGATTTTCGCCTTCTCGGTGGCGACCGAAGCCGCCTTTTCCGCAAGGCCCGTATAGACCGACATGATCAGCGGCAGGGCCACGGTCACAATCACATTGAACGCGCCGTGGAACGGCCCGCGCGGACGTTTGAGGCCGACGGCCGCATCAGGCACAAACACCTTGTTGAAGCGGATCGTCTGAGACCCCGTTGCCCGCATGCCCATGGCCTGCCAGTCATCCAGCATCTCCACGCCGTCGGCCTTCAGGGAGACCGGGAAATGCAGCACGTTCGGCCCCTCTTCCGGGCAATCATAGGCGCAGGAGGTGATGGCAATATCGCCGCAAGGCGACCCGCTGCCAAAGGGTTTTACCGCATTGATCAGATACCCGCCCTCGACCTTTTCCGCCGAGCCATTGGAGTCCAGCCAGTCATTTGCGCCGGTACTGACGAGCACGAGTTCCCCGGCGAGGACCTTTTCCAGCAGGGCCTCACCCGGCTTGCCGTCTTCAAAATTCTTGCGCGCGGCCGAGACGAGATGCTGGTGCATGGAAACAGCCAGCGCGGTAGACGGACAATCCTGGGCGAGACGGCGCAGGAACGCGCACATCTCGCGATGCGAAACTCCCTCACCACCCAAGGCGACGGGCACTTGCGCGGAAAACACCTTGCGCGCCTTCAACGCCTCATAATTCTCGTGAACGAATTCGTCCTTGCACTCGAATTCGGCGGACTTGTCTGAAAACAAGCTGCCCAATCCAATGGCAGCGTCTACAATTTGTGTGTCGAATGGCATGTCTGGTCCCCTGCCGTGGAAAGAAGATGAGGGACGCCGCCCGATGCGGCGCCCCGGAAAGCGGCGTCAGGCGAGCGCGGGCTCGGCCTTTGCCATGGCCTGAACATCTGCCGCGCTGAGCAGGTGTCCGCCAATTCCCCAATCCCCCTGTTCGATCTCGTTGATGCGAACCCAGGTGACGGAGCGCAGCGCTTCGCCTTCTATCCCGACCATTGTGTCGGTGACCTTGGTGATGATGTCCGCCTTCTGAGCGGGGGTGAACACGTCCTTGATAACATCGATTGTGACGAGTGGCATTTCATTTCTCCTATTTGAATCGTGACCGGACGATCCGGCCATGGGAGAAAATTGCGTGAAATGTGATTTTGTTTATAGTTCACACGTTGAAGCAACGCACTTCAGAATCTAAAGTAACTCACTTCAAAAGCTATATTGCCCGTCTTGTTCAGTATTGGGAGGCTCCCAATGAAATACGGCCAGTTCTGTCCTATCGCCAAGGCGACCGAGATTCTTGGCGAGAAATGGACCATCATCATCCTGCGTGAAATTCTCATGGGGGGCTGTCGTTTCAACACGTTGCAGCGCGGCCTCGGCGGCATTTCGCCGGCCTTGCTGACCAGCCGCCTGAAATCCCTGGAAGAGCAAGGCATGGTCGTCCGCCGCAAGGTGTCCGGCCAGAAAGGGTATGAATATTACCCCACCGAGGCGTGCCAGGCCTTGCTGCCCGTCCTCATTTCCATGGGCGAATGGGGTCTCATCTGGGCCCGGCACAATGTGCTGGACGAGGATTTCGACGTCGATTTCCTGATTTTCTATCTCGAACGCAGCGTCGATCCGTCAAAACTGATTGGCAATGAGAGCGTGATCCGGTTCAAATTCACCGACCTCACCGAACAGAGCGACTATTGGCTGCTGGTCAAGAATGAGAATATCGACCTCTGCCTCAAGGATCCGGGCAAGGATGTGGACGTCTATTTCACCTGCACCATCCGCACCATGCATGATGTCTGGATGGGCGACCGCACCTATCGCGACGCGATCAAGTCAGGCGATCTCTACGTGCATGGCGAACCCAGCCTGACACGGAACATCAGCTCCTGGCTGCGACCCAGCATTTTTGGCGAGTCGAAGCGCGCGCCGATACCCGCGACAGACCGGCTGGCCTAGCCGGCCCCGTCGAGAATATCCCGGAATCCGCTCGGGGCGTGCGGGCCCATAAATAATTGCTCGAAAGCGCCGATGCCTTCCGAAGCCAAGCCACCCGGCCCTTCATGCCGCGCGCGGGCAATGGCCTGGATGTGGAGATTCTCAGGCTGCTGCCATGACATCTTCTCCGGCTCGTAATCCTCGCGCAGGACCGACAGCTGGTCGCCATGATAAGAGCCATGCTTGCGCTCGGGATGGCCATAGCCGATGCCTTTCATCAGGAAGGTGCCGAACGGCTCGAAGCTGACCGTATGCGGATTGCCTTGCCCATCCTCGACATGCAGCTTGGCCGATTTCATCCGGCGCGTTCCGGGCGTGTAATGGATATCCATGTGCGGTTTGTCCAGATGGACCAGCTCGCCCTGCCCGGCGCCATCCATGGCCAGCACGGCGCGGGTGTTCCACGGCTCACCCGCCTCATCATGGTTCACATGATAGAACATTGAGAGGTTGGGGAAATTCGTCGGGGTCCAGATCCAGTAGAATTGCGGCGGCAGCGGCGGGATCAGCGGCTGGGTGTCCTGCGCGCCGATCGGGCGCACACCCCAGCTGCGGTCGCGCGTGCCGGTCCATGTCTCCGGCGAGACGGCGATCTCCTGTCCATCAAGGCGCAGCGTGCCGGACCAGCGGCCATTCTGCGTCATGCGGGTGACATCCATCAGCATGCGGGGCCCCTGCCGGCGCGTGAAGCGCGGCTCCTCGATGGGAAAGGCGCGACCCTCGAATTCCAGATCGAGCGCGATGCCTTCCGTCTCTTCCACTTTCAACCGGATACGTTTCAGCGGTTCGAGCACTTCGACCGAGAACCCGCCGACATAGGTGTCCATCCGTTCCATATTGAGCGGGCGCGAGAAGAAGACCGAATGCTGCTTGCCGCCGCGCAGCACCGAGACCGCCGCGTCGATAATGTTCAGATGCGGATAAATACCCATCGCCGCCGCGAAGAAGGTCTCACCATCGGGCGAATAGCCATTGAAGAAGTAGCGGTCATAGAAATTCCGGTCGGAGCCTGAAAAGGCGATAGGTTCCGGGGTCTGGTGAATCGGATATTCGTCTCCGGCGGTGAGCATGGCGTTTCCTTCCTTCGCGTCACCACTTGGCGGGCAACGTCCTGCCGATAGGGTGAACGAGGCAGACACACGGTTCAAGACGTGACGCAAAGGGAGGGCCCCGAATTGACGAGCAAGATGACGGCTGAGGAAGCCAACACATTCCTGGGAGGCGCGTTCGACACGCATGCGTCGCGCAGCGAGGTGACTTTGATGGAAGAGGGCCGCGCCGTGGTGCGACTGGTTGCCGACTCGACCCATCTCCGCCCCGGTGGCTATATCTCAGGGCCGACCCAGATGTCGCTGGTCGACACGGCCGCCTATATGGCGGTGATGACGAAGACAGGCCATGAACCGATGACGGTGACCAGCAATCTCAGTATCAATTTCCTGCGCCCCTGCATTGGCGACGTCGTGGTGGCGGATGCGCGGATCATGAAGATCGGCCAGGCCCTCGCCGTGATGGATGTGGACGTGCGCATCGAAGGCGCAGAGAAACCGTCCAGCCACGCCGTAGTCACGTATGCGATCCCCCGGGAACGGAGCGGCATGGCATGAACCGGCTCGGCCTCTTCGCGGCCCTGACAGGCTTTCTCGCCGTCGCGCTCGGCGCGTTCGGCGCGCACGCGCTGGACGGCACGCTGACCGCGGAAGGGACCGATTGGTGGCACACGGCTACGCTCTATGCCCTGCCCCATGCGGCAATGGCGCTCGCCATCGCGCTGCACTCCGGCAACGGTCTCATCCGCAAGGCCGGCTGGGCGTTTGTGTTCGGGACAATCGTGTTCGCCGGATCGCTCTATGCGATGGCACTGGGCGCACCGCGTTGGTTCGGCGCGATCACGCCGATTGGCGGTGTTTCATATCTGGTGGGATGGGGGCTTTGCGCGCTCGGCGCGAGCCGCTCCTAGGACGTCGAGCGATCCAGCGAGGCGTATTTGTCGGCCAGGCCATCGGCCGTCTCGCGGGCATCGTCAATCGTATCCGCAAAGGATTTCAGCTCACGGTCCACCGGAGCAATGTCCATGTCCATGTCGGAACGTGTGGTCACTTCGCCGAGGGCGCCCTGGAAATTCCGGTAGGCCATCTGCGCGCGCACCAGCGCCCGCTCATAGCTCATCACGTCGGCGCGGCTGGCTGAATCTTCGCCGCCGGTCTGCAGCACGTCGCGGGCTTCGCGGCTGACATCGGCGAGGCCGTCGCGGGCCGACTGGGTGTCAGACACGATCCGCGCCAGCACCAGCGAGGGCGCATCGGACTTCGCGCCAATGCGGGACGCATAGTCGCGGGATGTGTCCTTGTCGGATTTTCCGTTGATCAGCGTAGAAGCAAAGGCAGCCAGGCCGCCGGTCGCTTCGATCCAGCCATTCTTGACGGCATTCGCGCAATAATCGGCAGATACTTTACGCAGCGCAGACTGGGACTGCGTAAGGCTGGTTTCCACCGACGCCTCACCGGGTACCATCGAAACGGTTGCGCACCCTGCCAAAAGGCATAGGGATGCACCCAGAACTATACTACGCATTTGACAGCCACCTGCACACCTGATTGGGACCACACCTGTAATAATGTTTACGGACGCTATTGGTTCAAGTCCAGTAATGGCTGTGAATTTGACTGAAAATAGGTGAAGACTGCATGAACAGACGCCCAAACCGCCGCATTTTGTACCCGAGACTTGAATCCAGGCGCTCTGGACGGGTGCGAGTCAGTGAAATTCACGAGATTTATTGGGAAGAATCGGGGAATCCGGGCGGGATTCCGGTCATTGCCGTTCATGGAGGCCCCGGAGGCGGCTCAAGCCCGGAAATGAGGCGCTTCTTCGATCCAGGCAAATATCGCATCATCCTGTTCGACCAGCGCGGCTGTGGACGCTCCACGCCTCACTCCGAATTGCGCGAAAACACGACTTGGGACCTGATCGACGACATGGAGTCGATTCGCGACATGCTTGGGATCGACAAATGGCTGGTGTTTGGCGGGTCATGGGGCTCGACCCTGTCGCTGGCCTATGGCGTGACCCATCCGGACCGCACGCTTGGCCTCGTCCTGCGCGGCATCTTTCTGGTCTCCAAGGCCGAGATCCAATGGTTCTACCAGTCCGGCGCCAGCCGCCTGTTTCCGGATGCTTATGATCGCTACATCAAGCCCATCCCGGATGACGAACAGGATGATCTGTTGATGGCCTTCCATCGCCGCCTGACCGGGGATGACAAGCAGGTGCGCGTCGAAGCGGCCCGCGCCTGGTCACGCTGGGAGGGCGAGACCCTGTCCATCAAGGGCCCGACAACGACCCCTGCCCGCTTCAACGAAGATGAATTCGTCGATGCGTTCGCGCGCATCGAATGCCACTATTTCGTCAATCGCGGCTTCTTCGCCAGGGATTCCTGGCTGCTTGAGGAAGCGGAGACGAAACTGAAGGACATTCCCGGTGTGATCGTCCATGGACGGTATGATGTGGTGACGCCGCTCTCGACCGCCTGGGCGCTGTCCAAGGCGTGGCCGAAAGCCGATCTGCACGTCATTCCGGATGCCGGACACTCATCCATGGAGCCGGGCATTGTCGACAAGCTCATTCAGGCAACGGATGATTTCGCCGACAAATATGCCGGACTGGTATCCGCCTAGCACCGGACGCCGGACAGGCCTCGCCTTCCGGGTGTGTCGGGGTGTGTAGCGGGCGGAAGATACAAAAGGCCACGCAGTCTTGGGTATTGGGGAAGTATCAGGGTGCGACCCTCATACCTTCCGCCGCTGGGGCTCCGGCTATGGGCCGCCATCGCCCCCTCCCGCCGCGCTGAGCATCACGGCCGGAGACAGGCAGAGAGTGCCATGCGCGCCGCTGCGCCGGATTGGCCTGTCCTGATCGCTTGTCCCCACAACGAAAAAGGGGGCGGATAGCCGCCCCCTCTTCCCCGAATTTACTTGTGTCGGCGGCGTCTATATCACGCCGAGCTTGGTCAGGGTGCCCAGCACAAGGATGAAGGCCAGCGCCGGTGGAACGACCCAGCGGCACATGAAGCGCCAGAGGTTCATGATCGTCCCTTCGCCGAGTTCCGTGGTCAGCATTTCGCGGCTGAGGATCCAGCCGGCAAACACGGCCAGCAGCAGGGCGCAGAGCGGCAGCATGATGTTGCCGGTGATGATGTCTGCGAAGTCGATGAAATCGGTGGAGTAGACATAGCCCATGCCGATCATGAACAGCACGAAGCCGATGCCCATAGCTGCGCCGGGACGGGTTACGCCTTCGCGCTCTTCCAGCCATGCGACGCCCACTTCCATCAGAGAGATCGAGGAGGTGAAGGCGGCAAAGAGAGCGAGCAGGAAGAAGGCCCCGCCGACCCAGACGCCCAGCGCGCCCATCTGGCTGAAGGCAATCGGCATCGAAACGAAGAACAGACCCGGACCACCCGCAGGGTCTGCGCCAAAGGCGAAGACGATCGGGAAAATGGCAAAGCCGGCAATCAGCGCCACCATCGTGTCAGCGCTGGCCACAATGGCCGAGGCGCGCGGGATGTTGGTGTCCCGGCTAAGATAGGCGCCATAGGTGACCATCAGGCAGGAGCCAACCGACAGCGAGAAGAAGGCCTGGCCGACCGCTTCGAGGAACGTGCCCATCGTCACTTCGCTGAAGTCAGGGGTCAGCAGGAAATCAGCCGCTGCGCCTGCATCGCCTTCAATCAACGCGAACCCGACAATCCCGATCAACAGGATGAAAAAGGCTGGCATGAGCACGGTTGCCGCTTTCTCGATCCCGCCTTTGACGCCCCGCGCGACGACGATAACGTTTGCGAGCAGGAAAGCGACAAGCAGGCCGCCAATCATGTATTTGTTGCTGATCGTCTCCCCAAAATTGCCAGCGGAAACATCCGCGATCGAAACCGTCGACCCCGTCTCCGCTGTCAGGCGCGCAGCCTCGGCGGCAAACCCGTTGAACGTGCCGCCGAAAGCCTGCGGGATGAAGGCCAGCACCCAGGCCGAAATCACGATGTAGAAGGTCAGGATGAAGAAGGCGCCCAGCGAGCCGATCCAGCCAACGACCTGCCAGTTCTCGCTCTTGCTTTCCGCGCGGGCCAGGGAGTGAATGCCCTCGATCGCCGACATGCCGGACTTCCGGCCAACCGCGTATTCCGCCATCAGCACGGTCAGGCCGAGGAACAGAACGCAAAACAGATAGATGATGATGAAGGCCCCGCCGCCATTCTCACCGGCTGTGAACGGGAAGCGCCAGAAATTGCCCAGACCTACCGACGAACCGACCGCCGCCATGATGAATCCGAAGCGCGAGCCCCAATGATCCGTCTTGCGGCCAATTTCTCCTGCCATACGCCCTCTCCCCGGGTACAAGTTTCGCGCGAACCTATCTTCGGCAAAACAAAAATCAACGATTGTTATGTTTTAGTGCTAAAATAGCCCTCGGGCTGTCAGCTTCTCGTCACGGTGCATGTGCGCCGCAATGATCAGGCCGAAACACGCCATGGTGGTGAGCATGGCCGTGCCGCCATAAGAGATCAATGGCAATGGCATGCCAACCACCGGCAGCAGGCCGAGCACCATGCCCACATTGAACACGATGTAGAAGCCGACCGTCGCCACGGCGCCCGCCGAGGCAAGCCGCCCGAACCAGCTGACCGACCGGGCCGCACTGTAGAGCGACCAGCCGAGGATCACCGCAAAGCAGAGCAGCAAGGCGGTCGACCCGAGAAACCCGAATTCCTCGGCAATCACGGTGAGAATGAAGTCCGTATGCTGTTCGGGCACATAATCCTGCTGGGACTGGATGCCCTGCAACCAGCCGCGCCCGTTGAAGCCGCCCGCGCCGATGGCGATCTTGCCCTGTTCGATCTGGTAGCTCTCGCCCAGCGCATTGGTGGCGCCGCCAAACAATTGGGCGAGGAAGGTATCGACCCGTTCACGCTGGTAGGGCGCGAGCACGAATTGGTAGACTGGCCAGACCGAGGCCACACCGCCAATGATCGCGGTGCCGATCACCCGAACCGACAGGCCGGCGAGAAAGATGACCACACCGCCGGAGGCGACAAGGGCGAGCGTGGTGCCGAAATCCGGCTGCTTGAAGATCAGCGCGGCCGGCAACAGGATGATCGCGAGCGCACCAAGATGCACGAGGATGCGCCCGGACTGTGGCTGCAGCACCATCTGGTAATAGCGGGCGAGCGCCATGGTGACGGCGAGTTTCGCGAATTCGGAAGGCTGGACCGCAACCGGGCCGATCTGCAACCAGCGCTGCGCGCCGCCCCCGGTCACGCCCATCAGCTCCACCAGGACCAACAAGACCACCGTCCCCGCATAGGCCGGAAAGGCCAGCCGCATCCACCAGGACAGCGGCAACAGAGCGAGCCCGATCATCATGAAGAAACAGAAGACGAACCGCACCAGCTGCAGCTTCCAGAGATGCGCTTCAACCGGATTGGTGTGGGCGGAAGAATAGAGCATCGCAATGCCCGTCAGCGCCATAGCCGCAATCAGCAGGATGAAGCCCCAGGGCAGACGCATCAGCTTGTTGAGCGGGCCCTGCGTCTCGAAATTGAGCGAGGTCGCGGTACGGGTGCGGGCCTCGCCCCGCGAAAAGCCGGTAAAGCCTTCGCGGTTCATGTCGGCTCTCCGTCATCCGTCATGGATTTCGGCAGGGAAGCGCTCTGCGAATAGGCTGGTTTGCGGCGGCTGTCGCTCTTGAGCGCGAAGTGGAGAATGTCGCGGGCGACCGGCGCCGCAGTGCGCGAGCCCCCTTCCCCATGCTCGACGACAACCGAGATCGCATATTTCGGATTGTCTGCCGGGGCGTAGGCCACGAACAGGGCGTGGTCGCGCAGTTCGCGCGCGATCTCACTGCCCGAGCGGACACCGCTGAGACGCTCCTCGCGGGAAATGCGGCGCACTTGCGCCGTGCCCGTCTTGCCGGCGAGGCGCGGACCGCCAAGGCCGAGGTCGCCCGAGCGATAGGCCGTGCCGCCGCCTTCAGAGGTCACGCCATACATGCCCGCCTTCATCAGTTTCATGACTTCCGGGTCCAGCGGCGCATCGAGCGTATGGTCGTCCTGCGATTGCGGCCCGATGCCGATCATGCGCGGCTTGAACGGCTTACCTTCGGTGGCAATCCGCGCGGTCATCAGCGCGAGCTGCAACGGCGTGGTGCCAAGCTGGCCCTGTCCAATCCCGAAATTGAGTGTTTCGCCCTCGTACCAGCTTTCCTTGCGGACACGCTGTTTCCATTCGCGGTCCGGCACGAGACCGCCCCGGCCGCCGGTCATGCCCAGCACCCAGTCCTGGCCGAAGCCGAATTTGCGGGCCGTCTCGGCAATCTTGTCGACCCCGGTGCGGCGGGCGATTTCGTAGAAATAGACGTCGCACGAGCCCTTGATGCCTGTATGCAGGTTGACCGAGCCGTGGCCGCCCTTCTTCCAGCAATGCCAGGTGCGGTTGCCGAAATGGTAATAGCCATTGCAATGGACCCGGTCGGTCGGCTTCACGGCCCCGGATTCCAGCGCGGCAGTCGCCACCACCATCTTGAAGGTCGAGCCCGGTGGATAGACGCCGCCATGCGCACGCGGATAGAGCGGCGAACGGGTGTCATCGCGCAGTTCCGCATAGCTTGCCGTGGAGATGCCGTTGACGAAATCATTCGGATCAAAGGCGGGCGTCGAGACCATGGCCAGTACGTCGCCGGTTTCCACATCCATCACGACGGCCGCGCCGCTTTCGCCCTCGAAGCGCTCGATGGCAACGCGCTGCAGGTCTGAATCGATGGTCACGAACAGGTCGCGGCCCGCTGTGGGCGCCAGGCGTTCGTCGGGGATTTCCTCGATCACGCGACCATGCGCATTGGTCACCAGCTTGCGATAGCCCGGCTTGCCGCGCAGCCATTCTTCGGCAAAGCGCTCCATGCCCTGACGGCCCGTCCGCATGTCCGGATGCCGGAACATGGTTTTCAGCGTCTCGCTTTCCTTGTCGGACATGCCCTCGGTCAGGCGCACGAGATCGTCCTGACTGGCACGCGCGACATAGCCCAGCACATGCGCGAAATCCCGGCCACGCGGATACGACCGCGTCAGCGCCATTTCGACGTTCACGCCCGGCATCTCGGCGGCGTGCACATTCATGCGCGCGAAGTCTTCATAGGTCAGTTCATGCGCCACGGTGACGGGCACAAAGCCGGCATTGCGGCGCCGGCTGAGACGGATCTCGTTGGCAATGCGCTCAAGCCGCTCATCCGGCAGCTCGATCAGGGCAGCAATCTGCGCCAGCGTGTGCTCGGGATCGTCGGTCTGTTCCGGCGTGATCGAGATGCGGCCCGCGCGGCGGTGCGAGGCGAGCGGACGACCGAACCTGTCAAGAATGCGCCCCCGCTGCGGCGGCGCCAGCTGCAGCTTGATATGGTTGGCCTCGGCCTGTGCCTGGTAGCGCTCCTTGTCGAGGATCTGCAACTGGAACAGACGGGCGATGAGCCCGGCCCAGACCATTCCCCCTACCGTGCCCGCAATCGCGGTGCGGCGGGTGAAGGCAAAATCGAGATCGGCGGGTTTCTTGCTCATCCGGCCTGCCCCGCAAGCTCTCCCGGCCGACGCCCGAGATCGAATACTTTCTGCAGCACGGCATAGGCGAGACCTGTCGTCAGCAAGGAGGCAAACAGGGGCAGCACACGCACGGGATGATCCTCCAGCGTCGAGGCCATCAGCCACAACAGGAGAAACGCCCCCGAAAACAGGAGGACGGGCGACAGGATCGCAACGAGGGGTTCGTTCATGACGTCGAACATATCAGCAATCGCGGCGCTGGCACCGTAGGCAAGCAGGTTCAGGATGACAAAACATCCGAGCGGCGCATGGAAGGTAACATCCTGGATAAGGCCGAAAAGGATCAGAAGGATCATCGGGCGAACCGACAAGCCCACCCTGCCCCAGCCCACCGCGCCCCACAGCGCCGCATAGGGCCAGGCAACCGAAAAACCGAAGAATTCCCGCGGTGTCAGACCGAGGACGCCAATGGCCGCAATCGCAAACGCCCCGAACAGGAGACGGGGCGTCGGGCCGGTCTGCGACCACAGGCTCTTCTTGTTGCGGGGAGTAGAACGGGGCATCCTATTGGCGTGCCCCCTGCGCCGGGCTGGCCGCTATCTCGGGCTCTTCCACTTCCAGCTCCACCGGCTTGCGGATCTCTGGCGGAGGGATCATCTGGACATAGCCGCCATCGCGCTCTGCCATCGAGAATTTGACCCGCCAGTCATCACCGGCCTTGCGGACCTCCCCGACGATCAGGCCCCGCGGGAATGCCCCGCCCTCGGCCGAGGTCAGGATACGCTCGCCTTCAACGAACTGATCGCGCTCCGGCAGATCAGTCAGGCTGCCGAGGCCGTCGCGGCCACCATACAGGATGGCCCGGATGCCGCTGACTTCGCCCATCACGGGCACACGGCTGTTGAAGTCGGTAATCAGCAGGATGCGGGACGAATATTCGCCGAGTTGAATGACGCGCCCTACGAGGCCGCCTTCGTTCAGGGCCACGGCGCCGGGTTCAACGCCTTGCGCGCGGCCCGCATTGGCCAGGATGGTCTGCGCGAACGGACCATCATTCTCTGCGGTCACGCGCGCCGTGACGCCGCGTGCGGGCGGCTCGCCCATCAAATTCAGGATTTCCTCATAGGCTTCGAGCCGCTCTGCCATGGAAATGGCGGCGGCCTTGTAGCGCGAGAGATTGCGCACTTCGGCTTCGAGTTCCTTGATGCGACGCTCGCGCTTGGCCTGGCCGGTCACCCAGGCCCAGGCATTGAAGCCTTCATTGCCCCCGAGACGATCCCCGACCGTGGTCCGGACGGGATTGAACAGAGTGCGAATTTGCGGGGCGGACTGGGCGAGAACGAGCGCAATCGCGGCAAAAATGAACACGCCGAGGATGAGACGCTTGGGAGAGCGTTTCTGACTCTTCGTTCCTGATCGGCCGAGGCGCGCCATTGGCCAGTTCCCTTGCGAAATTACCCCTGTCAGCTCATCTCAATCAGACTTCGGGTGAGAGCACCGTACGCATCTTCGTGAAATTCTCGAGCACATGCCCGCAGCCATTCACAACACATTTCAGCGGATCGTCGGCGATCATGACCGGCAGTTGAGCCTGCTCACGGATGACCGTGTCGAGATTGCGCAACAGGGCGCCGCCGCCTGTCAGGACAATGCCGCGATCAACAATATCCGCAGCCAGTTCCGGCGGCATGGCTTCCAGTGCAATCTTAACAGCATCAATGATGTCCGTCACGGGCTCGCGCAGCGCTTCGGCAATCATCGCCTCGGTGATTTCAGTTTCCTTCGGCACCCCGTCCAGCGTGCCGCGGCCGCGCACGGTCAGGGCCATGCCGGTGCCATTCTCCGGCGGCTGGGCCGTGCCGATTTCCTTCTTGATGCGCTCGGCAGACATTTCCCCGATGAGGATCTTCTGCTCGCGGCGCAGATAATTGACGATGGCCTGGTCCATCTTGTCACCGCCGACGCGGACCGAGCGTGAATAGACGATGCCGCCCAGCGACAGCACAGCGACTTCCGACGTCCCGCCCCCAATATCAACGACCATGGAGCCAGCCGGATCATCAATCGGCAGGCCCGCACCGATGGCGGCGGCCATGGGTTCTTCGATCAGCTGCACTTCGCGCGCCCCAGCGGCCAGGGCTGACTGGTGAATGGCGCGGCGCTCAACGCTGGTCGCGGAGCTGGGCACGCAGATGATGATGAGGGGGGACACGAACGCCCGGCGGTTGTGAACCTTCCGGATGAAGTGCTTGATCATTTCCTCGGCGACTTCGAAATCGGCGATCACCCCATCGCGCATCGGGCGAATGGCTTCCATGTTCACCGGAGTCTTGCCGAGCATGTTCTTGGCTTGCTCGCCGACTGCGTAGACGATCTTGCGACCGCCTTGCGTCATGTAGGCGACAACAGAGGGTTCATCGAGCTTGACGCCCTGCCCCTTCACATAGACCAGCGTGTTCGCTGTCCCAAGGTCAATGGCCATGTCCGTAGACAGCATGCCGAGGAGGCTACCAATCATGTCGTACCCGAGCTCTTTCTTGAGCGCCCGGACAGTTTTGCCCGGTGCGCATGTGCAATTCTTTACACAGCCCCATACAACATCTGCCGTTAACGCCGCTTTAATGCAAGAGTCGCTCGGCAGATAAGTGGTACGCTGCGTTCATGGTAAAGATGCGCGCTGTTTTAAAAGGATTTTTCTGGGCGAAATCACAACCAATCCCAGCGTTAACGGAACGCTACGTACGGCTTTTATTAACAAACCCCAAATCCGACTTAAGAAACATCTTCATCTTTTTGATTGGTGTCGTCGCCCCGGCGTATCCGATAGAGCCGTCCCGGCGATTCAGCGTCCGATTCAAACGGGATGTTTTCGAGAAAATCGGGGATTTCATTCCGTTTCAGGCGCGCGGCAAATCCTTCCGGATCATGCCTGGACATGAGTTTGGTTTCCGCATCGGCCGGACAGGTCATGACATAGTCGATCCCGCTGGCGGCCAGAAGTGATTGCGTATCACCGGGCTCCGACAGCCAGAGGCCAATCGCCTGCCGGATGCCTTCCTGATTGCGGTGATAATTGCCCTGAAGAACGCTGTGGCCCGTTTGGTTCAGGATGATCGGCCCAACATCGGCGGAAGCGAGGATACGGCCCTCGGGGAGCGTCTCCAGCGTGGTGAAGACCCCCTCTTGCAGGCAATCGGCCTTGTCCCCGGTCTTGTTACCTGTCTCGGCCTTGTCCGTCACCAGCAGGCCCGGCAGGGCCCACAGAAAGGGCAGGCTGAGCGCCAGCGCGCCAATATAGGTGACGCTGGAGGGGCTCTTCGCCTTGCCCGCGCGGTAGACGTCCGCAATCCAGAGCCCCAGCGGAATGATCGCGAAGAGATGGCCGAAGACGTAGAAACGGATCTGGTACAGTGTCATCGCCAACGCCGCCAGCAGAAGGCCGGAGAAGAGGAGATTCGCGCGCAGACGCTGGCGGCGGTACAGGCCAAACAGGCTGAGGCCGAGCGCCAAAATCGAGATGCCAAGAGCAAATCCGAGGGTCGACACCCTGTCCGGCCGGTTTGAAAAGACAGGGCGTGCCTCATCCACCCGGTCGAGCCAAAGGGCTTTGACCTCTGGCGACAGATCCTCCAGCGGATTTGACAGGCACTCCGGGCCCACCATGACCAGCGTCGCAGCGCAGATGGCACCCACGAGCATGAGCGCGCCAAGCCTCAGCCAGATATTGCGCCCGGAAGCCACCAAGGCGGCGGCGGCCAGCCCGAATCCGCCTGCCATCCCGGCCAGCAGACTGACCGATGACAAGGCATCACAGGCCACGACCTCATAGTGCGACGGCGTGATCGTGGCAAAAAAGGCGATTTCCAGCCCGGCCGCCAGGCCAGCCCCGAAACCTATGGCGCCGCGCATCGCCGCCCGCCCGGCCACGAGCCAGTCGAGCGCGATGAAAGCGCAGATCGCCGCCACAAAGACATAGACTTCGCCGCCAATGGCCACAGAAGCGGCGAGCGCAAGCCCGGCCCCGACCAATCGTCCTGCCCGGCGGAGCGGGTCGAGCGCAAGCCCCATAGCCAGCGCTGTCAGGCCCAATTGAAGATTGTGATGGTCAATCGCCCCCGGACTGAACCGGTAATGCGTGGCATAGACGAATACGCCGAGCACAAGGCAAGCCAGCGCCGCGCCCCGGTCACTCACATGGCGCGCCCCCGCATACAAGCCGCCAAGAACGACCAGTACACTCAAGGGAGGCCAAGCTGAATAGGCCCAGACAAGCGCTGTGTCCGATGGCAGGAACAGATCAAACAGGCTGTAGAGCGCAAGAATGGGCAGGTCAGCGAGGCGCGACCAGTGCATCAGGGTGCCACCATCAGGGCCCATGCGGTATTGGTGAAGATCAAACCAGTCCTGACCGTTCAGCAGATCCTTGATCTGGACCAGTCGCATAACGTCATCACTGTCCGGACCTATCTGTCCGGAGCTTCCCTGCAAGATGCTGGACGCGACCAGGCAGACCGGCACGATTAGGAATAGCAACGCGATTTTGGCGTCAAACCTGATCTGCACGCCGTTCCTCTCCCCTTCTACGGGCATCCCTGCGCCCTGATCCCGAAAGGCAAACTTAACCAGTGGGGGTGTAGGAAACCCTAAAGAGGGAGGCGCTGGATACTTATGGCCGAGGAAGACTTCTCACGTTTGAACATCGCCGTCCTGCTACCTTGCTATAATGAGGGCAAGTCGATTGCGTCGGTCGTCATCGGGTTCCGCAAGGCCCTGCCCGCCGCCCGCATCTATGTTTATGACAACAATTCCAGCGACGACACGTCCGCTCAGGCCGCCTTTGCCGGCGCCACCGTCGTGCCTTCCCGCCGACAGGGCAAAGGCAATGTCGTACGCCAGATGTTCGCTGACATCGAAGCGGATGTGTACCTCATGGCCGATGGGGACGGCACCTATGATCCGGCCGCCGCGCCGCGCATGATCGATACCCTTCTGGCCGATCGGGCCGACATGGTGGTCGGCACACGCCGCAATGTTACCGAAGATGCCGGCCGCAATGGCCATGCCTTCGGCAATCGCCTGTTCAACATGATTTACCGCACCTTGTTCGGCAGTGACTTCACTGACATCTTCTCCGGCTATCGCGCCTTCACCCGCCGCTTTGCCAAGAGCTTTCCTGCCTCCTCGCCAGGCTTTGAGATCGAGACCGAAATGTCGGTGCACGCCTCAACGCTGCGCCTGCCGGTCTCCGAGATCGAATTCGACTATGGCCGCCGGGTCGAAGGCTCCGAGAGCAAGCTGTCCACATTCCGCGACGGATTCCGCATTCTGCGCATGATGGGCATGCTGGTAAAGGAAACCAAGCCCTTCCTGTTCTTCAGCTCTGTCGCCGCCGGCCTGTTCGGCCTTGCCGCCATCCTGAGCGTCCCGATTCTGGCCGAGTATTTCGAAACCGGCCTTGTCAGCCGGATGCCGACCTGGATGCTGACCATGACCCTGCTGCTGGGTGCGATGATGTCCTTCACGGCGGGCGTGATCCTCGATTCCCTGTCGCGCTCCCGCATCGAGCAGAAGCGGATCCATTATCTGTCGATTGCCGCAGCCCGCGGCGAGACCCATTTCCGGGGCACGGCCTCGGTCGCCGACCGCCGCGATACCAGTGACCAGCCGGCGGGTCCCGGCCTGCGCAAGACCGGCGCCTGATCCCTTCTTCACGTCCCTGAGTCGGACAGCCCAGCGACCTGTCAGACAGGTCGCCGTCGCCGCATCGTCCGGCGACGGGCCGGGACGGACGGGACGATCTCAAATGTATGTGGAGAATGGAGTCTTTCGGCAGACAGCCGATCAGCCGGTCTTCTTCTGCAGCTCAGCCGAGTCAATCAGCGGCACTTCGGTCGCCTGTACGCCATCGGGCGTAGGGGAGCGGCGCACCAGCGTTTCCGGTATGGTGATGAAGGCGGTCGTACCACGGCCCAGCTCAGAGCGAAGCTTGATGCGCAGGCCCTGGGCATCGGCCAGACGACGCGCGACGCTGAGACCCAGGCCGACACCTGTCGAATGATCGTATTTCTGGTGGGCTGGACGAGAGTGGAAGAAGGGTTCGAACGCCTTCTCCAGCACATCGGCCGTCATGCCCCTGCCCCGGTCACGGACCATGACCACAAGGCCAACCCCGGACACCATGCCGGCCTTGACCACGATTGGCGCGGACGAACCGGATTCGAGCGCATTCTTGATGACGTTGCGCACGATGATCTCGAAGCTGTTATCATCCATGTCTGCAGCCAGATTGCTGGGCACGCTGACTTTCAGCCGGTCGGCAAAGCGCGAATATTCGCCTTCGGTCAGCTTGCGCACGACATTATGAATGACTTCGGATACCGAGACTTCGGACGATTGCGCCAGATAGTCTTCGCGCTCCATCCGTGTAAAGTTGATAATGCCGTCCAGCGTGGAGGACAGGATCATGGCCTGCTCACCAATCTTGTCAGCATAGGAGCGGACTTCTTCTTCACTGCACGGAATGTTGGACGACGATCCGATAACGCCCGCACAAGCCGAGATGACATCCAGCGGCACTTTCAACTCGGCGCTCATCGAACCGAGGAAACGCGTCTTGGCTTCATTGGCCGCCTCGGCGTCATTCCGGGCATGCTCGATCTCGGAGCGGGCCTCTTCCATGCGGGTCACATCAGTGTAGACAACCACAGTGCCGACGCCAGAAATGCATTCGACGGATTTCTGCCAGAAGACCCCATCGCGGCGGATCGGCTTGTCGGCCGGGTCGAGCGCGTCTTCCCGCGTGCCAAAGACCTGCTGGTGTAGCTGGTTTTCCACAATGACGTCGCCATCCTCATTGAAGATTGCGAAGGCCTGGTGGCTGGCTTCAAGCGCGCCAATAAGGAGATCCCGGGATTCTTCAGCCTTCCGCGTGGCGTCGATGTCCGACTTGTAGACCATGTAACTGGAGCGTGCCCCAAGAAAGAGCGCCAGCATGAAGGATATCATCATCAAGCAGATCGTGGCGCCGGTTACCGATTGGGCATAGGCACTATAGGCTGCACTCGCCACAAATGCCGACAAGGCATAGCGCAGGACGATCCGCGGCACACGCGTCAGCATGCTGGCCATACCAGCCGCCATCGGTGTGATCATCAGGCCACCCATGATCATCGCGGCATTCTCGTCGGGTCCGACGAAGAAGGGCAGAGAGCCCCAGGCGAGACCAAACAGGATGGCGAGGAATTCAGAGCGGCGAAGATACTTGCCGCTGACCGTTTTGGGCGCCGGACGCCCCCGCTTCAGCAGGAAATCAATAACGAGAAGCGTGGCCAGGCAGAGATTGATCGCGATCCAGGCTTCGATGTTCGTATCCGGAACCCAGCGATGGACCAGAAAGCTCGCGCCGATCGTGTTGACCAGCATGATCGTCGCCATGACCAGCTTGTGATTGGAAAAATCCATGTGTTGCTGCAGCAGGACCAGCCGGTCAACCGCCGTCGCCCGGGGAATCTTGTTCCCGGTCACATAAGACAGAAAGGATTTTTCCGGTTTCACCATGAGACCGCTATACACAGGCTAAGTGAACATTCCGCTCTACGGGCCTGATGGGATTGCCAGACTGTGGAAACTTGTCGTTAACGCGTCTGTTAACCAAAAATAGATGCCCTGAAGCGGTTGCCTATCATGTCACCTGTTCTGTAGCGTGCATTCCGATTAAGGAGATCAACGCGCCGGTGACCCGCACGACTGCACCTTTCAAGATCGCCGTCATTGGCGCCGGTCCAGCGGGACTCAGCACCGCGCGTTTCATCAAACAGGCGGGCCACCACCCCATTCTGTTCGAGGCCGATGACCGGTTGGGTGGCAAGTCGTTTTCCGTGGTGCGCGGTGACGCCATGAACGAAATGGGCACCTGCTATACGACCCGCTCACACAAGCTGGTGAAGCAGTGGATGCGCCAGCATGGCATCACGCTGACGCGGCTGGGCGAGGCCCGGTATGACGGGCTCAAAGTCGTCGACTATGTGAAAACCGGGGGCGGCCCGCCCATGGTCCTCCAGGCCTTGAAGTTCATTCGCGCCGCCGGACGCCTGCGCCGGGACATTCGCAACCGGCCGGACGATCCGGATGTGCGCGCTGAAGCTGCAATGACGACTGCAGAATGGGTGAAGCGGTTGAACCTGCCGAAGATCGAGCTGGCGTCGCACCGGATCCAGACAACTCAGGGCTATGGCTTTACCGACGAGGCCACAATCGGACAGACCGTCCAATGGTGTGACCTCAATTACCTCCTCTCCGGCGTGCTCAACGACATGCACATGCCCGACCAAGGCTGGAGCGAGTTCTGGTACCGCTTTTCCCAGGATCTCGATGTGCGCCTGTCGAGCCCGGTGACGCATCTGGACCGGGCCGGGCCCAAACCTGTCATCACCGCCGCCGGGAAGAGTGAGGAATTCGACGCCGTTGTCTCAACCGTGCCTATGCAGAACTTCGTCAAATTCTGCGCGGCGACGCGCGACGAGATGTTCATCTGCAATGGCATCGAATGGCAGAACTACACGACGACCCTGCTGACCTCGCCGGACTGGTTCGAGGGTCACATGATCATCGGCTATTCTCAGGCAAGCATGGACAGTACCCGCAAGGGCGCCATTCTGGGCGGGCGCCGTGAGGGCGAAAGCGAGGAACTTGGCGGGCGCCTGTACGTCACAGGCCAGTTCTCGACCGGCCTGACGGGGCCGGAGCTCCGCGAAATCCTGCTGGCGGATGCCGAGCGGCACGGCTTTACGGTCGAAAGCGTGATCCAGCAAAAAATCTGGCAATATTTCCCACAATACAAGATCGAGGCCGTACGGGAGGGTCTGTTCGGCGCGTTGAAGCGTGTGCAAGGCCACCAGCATACATGGTTCAGCGGAGCGAGCTTTTCACACGAACTGGTCTGCAGCGTCGTGGAGCAGGCCCAGGGCATGGTGCGGGACATGCTGGGCGAGCTCTCGCGCGCCCCCGCCCCGGCAGCCACTCAGGACACGCCGAGAACCGCCGAAACGGTCTAGACCGGCTCCGCTTCCGGCGCGGCGCAATACTGGTTGATGAAATCCTGATGGCTGGGCATCTGTGAGACTGCCCGCGAAATATTCGCCTGCAGGCCATTCAGCGCCGTCTTTAATTGCTCATCCGTCATCAGATGGCCCATATGGTGATAGCCCTTGGGCCTGAGCCGTTGGCCCATCATCACCTGCAGCCAGGAATCCACGCGGAAAAGATCATCCGTAGCCTGATAGGCAAGTCCATTCTCGCGGAACAGGGCAATACGCTGCGCCAGCGAGTCCGGAATTTCCATGTCCCGGCGGGCCCGCCAGAAATCTGAATCGTCGCGTTCTGTCAGCTTGTAGTGCAGCACGATGAAATCGCGAATCTTTTCCAGTTCCCGCTCGGCCTGTTCATTATAGTGGGTCGCTATCGCCTCGCTGATCCCCGCGAAGGGGAATTGCTGGACAAGGCGGGTCGCGCCGACCTGGATCAGATGGATGCTGGTCGATTCCAAGGGCTCGACAAATCCGCTGGACAGACCAAGCGCGACGCAGTTCTTGTTCCACATCTTCTTCCGGCGGCCCGTCTTGTAACGGATCAGGCGCGGTTCGGTCAGCGCCTCGCCCTCTACATGGCTGAGCAGATAGTCCCTTGCCTCGTCGGGCTGCATGTTTTCGCTGCAGAAGACGAGACCATTGCCGACCCGGTGTTGCAGCGGAATGCGCCACTGCCAGCCGGCATGGTGCGCAATGGCGCGCGTATAGGGCAGCGCCGGGCCGACCGAGCGGGTCTGCACCGCCAGAGCGCTGTCGGTCGGCAGCCAGTGCGTCCAGTCTTCGTAGCCGGTCTTGAGGGTCTGTTCGATCAGCATACCCCGGAAACCGGTACAGTCGATGAAGAGATCGCCCTCAATCCGCTCCCCCGATTGCAGCTTCAGCGCCGTGATGAAACCGCTCTCGCCATCCTGCTCGACTTCCTCAATCAGGCCTTCAATGCGTTTGACGCCTTTGGCCTCGCTGAAGTTCCGCAGGAATTTGGCATAGAGGCTGGCATCGAGGTGATAGGCGTAATTGATGTTGGCTTTTTCAGACGTGTAGAACCGCCCGACCTCGGCTGCCTGCAGTTCGTAGCAATAGGCATCCAGTTCATCTCCGATGCCACGCTCCTGCGCATACATCCAGATATTGTAGAACTCCCCCATCCAGTTCGATTTGCCGACCTGGCCGAAGGAGTGGATGTAGCGGTCGCCCTGGCCGCCCCAATTCTCGAACGCGATGCCGAGCTTGAAGGTCGCCTTGGTGGCGCGCATGAAGTCGCGCTCATCGATCCCCATCAGATGGTGGAAGGTCCGGTGGGTCGGGATGGTCGCCTCGCCTACCCCGACCGTGCCGATGGTATCGGATTCCACAAGGGTGATGTCGAGCAAGGGGCCGAGCAAGCGGGAGAGCGACGCCGCTGCGATCCACCCCGCTGTGCCACCCCCGGCAATGACAACTCTTCTGATGTTCTGCGTGTCCAATGGGATCCCCGGTTCTTCTTGTGGTTTTCAGCGATTGAGCTTGTTCAGCAACAGGGCGCGCAACCGGCGTGCCTTCAGTTCGTCGAGGGGCCCGAGATTGCCTTGCGCACCCTCTGGCAAATGGGCGGCGGGCTGGTCGGCGGGCCCGAAGATGTAATAGTCGAACAAGGCCTTCCAGGCCTGTTTCTCCGGCTCCGGACGATCCCGCAGGCTGAGCATGGCGTGCAGCAAGGTATTCTGCGGCGTATCCATGAAGGCCGGGGACGTGTTCCACCAGTAATTTATCATCGCGGTGAAGTCGCCGATGCCTTCGACATTGTGCCACCAGAGCGCCGGATAGAAGAGCACGTCGCCCGGCTCCAGCTCGGCCACTTCCCCGGCGGCCATCGCCTCGGCAAAGCGCGGATAGCGCTCGAGATCGGGATCGCGGAAATCCACCATACTGACGACCTGCCCGCCCGGCGTCGGCTCCAGCGGACCCGGATAGAGATTGGCCACCTGTTCCGGCGGGAAAAGCGTAAAGCGCCGCTTGCCCACCATGCAGCAGGCGAGGTTGTTGGACATGTCATAATGGGCGGATGCGATTGTGCGATTGCCCATCCAGATGCTGACGAGCGGCTTGTGCGCGTCAAACATGGGGTCGTTCAGCACAAGGTCGTTCTCGCCGCGCATGCCCGGAAAGAATGTATCGAGGTCGGTGGAGCCGATATAGTAGGAAGACCCGTCTGACGCCGTCATGGTTTCACGGATTTTCGCGAAGAAGTCTGTCAGCTGAACACGGGCGCGCTCGAAATTGAAGCCATCGACCTGGTCTGTATAGAAATAGCGCCCGCCCTCTTCCGGGGCGCAGCTATAGCCGACCACCGGACGCCCTTCATGGAAGGAGGCGATATAGTCCATGGCCGCGTTCGGGGATTCCAGTCCGCACTGGACGAGCGGCCAGTGCCGTGCGACGCCCTTGAAAATCACCGGCTGCTGGTTCTGCATCAGCTCAGCATAGGGAATGGCGTCTGGCGCGACGCCTTCTATCACCCGGGTCCTGCGTTCAATGGCCAGCATAGCTGGTTCCTGCCTCCTGACGGATCAGCCGCCTGCTGCCCGCTTCGCGTTTTTCATGTTGATCAGCCGGTTCACATTGCCCAGCGATGCCAGCACAAGATAGGCCGCACGCAGGAAACCACCACGATGCAGCTGTTGCAGCGCCTCCCCTTCCAGCGAAGCCAGCTTGTCTTCGTTCAGCGTGAACAGGTCCGGCACCTTGTATTCGGTATGATCGTCCAGCTTGAGATCCAGCGAGACGGGCTCGATCAGGCCCGCCTGCCCGAAGGCGGCAAACATCGGCGCCGTCATGTCCGCGCCGACCGTGATCACGCGCAAGACCTGACTGATATGCTGCAGGTAGGGCGCGTTGCCGCCCTGGGCGAGGAAGAGCGGTTCGCCCTCGGTCCGGCTGATGCGGGGGTTGTCAAGATCGACATGGATCACCGGTTCGCGGCGGATCTCACCATCGACATCCTGGTTCTGGAAACCGATCATGAACGGGCCGCGTTGGAGGATGGCCGGCACGTAGCGGGCCTGCCATCGGTCGCCGTCGAGAAACAGATTCTCGGCCTTGTCGAGGCCGAGCAGGACCACGCAATAAAATGCGCCGTCGGCATCCTTGCGGAAGAAGATCGGGTATTCCCGCTGCAGTTCAGAGAATTCCGTCGGGTAGACGGCCGCCTGGTTCACGCTGTCGCCATAGGCCGCGCCGAAGCGGGTGATCACCTTCAGATCCGGATGATCGATATTGTTGAGAAGTGCCATCTTGGTCATGGGGCGCCCTTCGGTGCTGCCTGCGCGATCTCTACCGGGTGCGTACCGGAGTCGCGCGCGTTTCCATCATGATGAAACAATCCCCTGCCCCGTACAAGCGGGGGCAAAAAAGGCCGCTGCAAGCAGCGGCCTTTCCTGAAATGCTTCACGTCTCAGTCCAGTCGTCTCCGACTAGAACTTGTAGCGCACGCCGATCTGGTAGCGTGGTGCCAGCTCGTAGACATAGTACACCTGCTCCGGCACGCGGTGGTAGATGCGCTGGTCTTCCCCGGTCAGGTTGATGCCTTCGAAGGAGACAGCAATCTGCTCGTTGATGTCGTAGCTGACATTCAGATCGTACTGACCGAAATCTTCGACATAGGTACCGGACCGGTCACCACCTTCATTTGTGGCGAGCAGGAATGTGTCACGCCAGTTATAGGCCAGACGGGCGGAGAAGCCGTACTTCTCATAGATCGCCGTCAGGTTGGCCGTATCGGACAGGCCGAGCAGGGCGAACTGGTTCTCGTTGATGCTTGCAGCCGGATCCAGCTCAACATCGCCGTTGACCAGCGTATAGTTGGCCTGGAAGCCAAAGCCCGTCTCACCGAAGAAGTGCTGCCAGGCGAACTCCATACCGTCGATGTTGCCTTCGCGGTTGTTGACCGGCTGGTTGACGGCAAACACCGCCAGCGGGTCGCTGCCATCGGAAGACACGTCATACTGACCAAGGATCAGGTCGACATAGCTCTGTGGCAGAGCGCCTCCGACGAGTTGGGACTCGAATTCGGCACGCGCCGCTGCCGCATCGCCGCCATTGGCTTCGATCAGGGCTGCCAGCGTGAAGAGGTTGGCTTCGGACTGGTCAACACCAAGATCGTTGATGATGTCCAGCGCGTCCCCGGAACGCGAACCAGCCGCACCGGACGCCGGATCACGCAAGCCGAACAGGTTGCGTTCAACGACACCATTACCGATGAAGTTCTTCACCTTCTTGTCGAAGTAACCTGCCGACACATAGCTCGTATCACCATAATACCATTCGACAGACACGTCGAAATTGGTGGATTTGAGCGGCAGCAGACCCGGGTTCTGAGCGTCGCCGGTCAGCGAGCCACCAAAGGCCGTCGGACGGTTTGGTGCGTTGGCAGTCGTCGAGGCGAACAGGCTGCTATAACCGGCCCGACCGATCGTCTTGCTGAACGAAGCGCGCGCGACAATGTTGTCCGTCAGGTCAACCTGGAAGTCGACGTTCGGCAACACTTCCTCATAGGCACCCTTGCCCGCCAGATCCTGCTTGTCACCAGACTGAACGACGAGGAAGTCGTTGTCGGCCGTCCACAGAATACCCGATGGGATCGACTGCAGGGTGGTCGACGTAACATTCGTGTCTTCATAGCGGACACCAATGTTGGTGCGCGTCGGAAGACCCATGAAGTCTCGCTCGATATTGAACTGGGCGTAGAAGGACAAAATCTCTTCCTGCACCGTATCATCCGTCTCGGAGATGTTCACAGGGTTGCCAGCATAAGCCGCTTCGAGGATGGGATAGAGCTGAGCCGCATCAACGCGGAAGGCCGTATCGGCCTGGCCCACAGCCACATCATCATACAGGCAGGACAGGCAGTAGGACTGCATCATGCCCGGCGCATACTGTTCGATATCGCCCGGGTTTGAGATAC
Source organism: Hyphomonas sp. (assembly GCF_036964145.1). Classification (GTDB taxonomy): domain Bacteria; phylum Pseudomonadota; class Alphaproteobacteria; order Caulobacterales; family Hyphomonadaceae; genus Hyphomonas. The sequence continues at coordinate 186,378 of NZ_JBALUC010000004.1, read as the reverse complement.
CCCAGGAACCCAGGTCCTGTTGTGTCGTGCGGGTCGAGCGATCCATTTGCGAGTCGCGGTAGTTACTGCCGACGGTCAGGTTGGTGCGATCATCGAAGTCCCAGACGAAGCGAAGGTCAAATTCATCGACCTGATGCTCCATGTTGGAAGAGTTCGACCGCTGAACCTGGCTGCCGAGATCGCCAGCATCCAATACGCCATTGCCATTCCCGCGAACGGAATCGTCGATGGTGTAGGACTGGATCGGCGTGCCTCCGCGGAAATCAACGGAATGCTGGAGGATGACCGGCGCACCCATAGATACGAAGGTCGCCGTATGGCCGAGCGGGTTGTTACCGCCGGATTCCGACTTGGAGCTATGCGCATCGAAGATGACCGTTCCGCGCTCGGAGAATTCCCATTCCGCGTTGAAGCCGAGCGAGTTCAGCTCGTCTTTCGTGGCGCGGTTGGTCTGCTCGAAGCCGATATCTTTTGAGCCATTATTGTTTTCCTGCATGAACACGGCCGTGGCGACCGGGCCATCATTGTCGAAGATGATCTGGTCGAGCGGTGTGGCAAACCAGTTGGTCTGCTCGTAGCGCAGTTCGTCCGACTCCGTCTGGGCGTAGGTGTAGTCACCGGTGAGGGTGAGGTTGTCCACAGGACGGAACTGGAGAACCAGCTGACCGTTCAGGCGCTCACGGGAAATGTCGGAGAAGTCGTAACGGCTATCCTGAGGGATGGCGTAGAGCTGGCCGGCAGCTGGCGGGTTGGTGATCTGGGTCGAGCCGTCACCGCGTGTGTAGCTGCCATCAATTGTGCCGTCTGCGGATTCGCGGACGATCCAGTCATTGATCTGCTGGGATGGCGCGCCGGAGTCACGCTTGGAATAGGACCCGAAGATGCCGATGCCGAAGCGGTCGGATGGATCGGTCCAGCTTGCGAGGCCGGACAGTTCCGGCGTGAAGTCGTCGCCGGCTTCCACGCTCGTGTCGTTGATGGCCTTGGCCGAGAAGGACGCATTGAGGCCCGGATCGTCAAAGGGCGTGCGCGTCTTGATGTTGACCGTGGCACCGATACCGCCCGATGGCAGAACAGCCTGGCCGGTCTTGTAGACTTCCAGACCGTTGACGCCTTCAGAGGCGAGGTTCGAGAAGTCGAACGCGCGGTCGCCGCCAGCACCATAATTGCCGCGGGCACCGATGGCGCGAACCTTGGCGGTCGGCATCGTGCGGCCGTTCAGGGTGACCAGGTTGAAGCCCGGTCCGAAGCCGCGAACAGTGATCTCGGAGCCTTCGCCGTTGACCCGGTTGATGGACACACCCGTGATGCGTTGAAGCGATTCAGCGAGGTTGGTGTCCGGGAACTTACCGATATCTTCGGCTGAAATGGCGTCAACAACGCCGTTGGAATCGCGCTTGATATCCATGGCGCGCTCGAGCGATCCGCGAATGCCCTGCACAACCACAGTTTCCTGCGTCAGTGTTTCGTCATTCGCGTCTTGCGCCTGCGCTGCCAATGGCAGGGCTGACAGAAGAGACACCGCGGACGCACTGCACAGCAGCGTTCCCCATTTTACTTTCCGTGCGGAAACCGCACGGACCTTGTCCGTGGAAACAGTCATTACAATCCTCCCTGAGACAGGCCACTCACGATAGATGGTGCCGGTCTTCAATGCTTGTCTCGGCCAGGTGGATCGCCCCTGCAATCTACCTACCCGCACGGCAATCCATCACCAAATGTTTGCGCTATCAAGTCTTACATGACGAAAATTTTGGTTTCGTACCGGCTGAGCCGGGCGCAATGAAACCGATTTCATGGTTGTTGCAACAATTTACGGCCCGTATCTATTGATACTTCTACGATCCGCTGGCGCACTGAGCGATCGCATTAGAAAATTTTTCAGAGACCGTTTTTTTTGGATTTGTGACAAGGTTGGCAAAAAGGCCACACTCCCAACCTTCACACCTTGCGCCGAATCTCCAAGCTCCAAGCCTGCATCCCCCTTGGCGTCGAGTGTTTTTGCCCATCCCGCGAGCAAGCCCACCCCTTTCTGGCAAAGATATTGTGCAGGCTGGGTCAAGACGGTCTCCCGCTGCATCGCCACACTCTGGGGGACCTTGCGGTACAGCCAGATGGGATGAGATGCACATGGACCACCCTGCCCCCGTTGACCTGCTCATCCGGAATGCCTGGATCGTCACAATGGATACGGAGCGACGGATCTATCGCGACGGCGCAATCGCCCTTAGCGGAAACCGCATTCACAGCATTGGCCAGGACAGCGAGGTTTCGAAAGCTGTCAGCCCCCGGCAAACGCTGGACGGTAATGGCTTTGTCATCACGCCCGGATTCGTCAATTGCCATGTTCATCTTACCGGCGAACCGCTGACCCGCGGCATAGTCCCGGACAATACGGACTGGCAGGCAAACGTCTTTGGCTGGCTGATTCCGATGTACATGACCCAGACCCCGGCCGACGAACGCCTGTCGGCCCAGTTCGCCGCGCTAGAAATGCTTCGCACCGGCACGACGAGCTTCATTGAAGCGGGCACGATCCTGGACCTTGATGCCGTGGCGGACGGCCTTGCCGAAATCGGTATTCGCGGAAAGATCGGCCAATGGTTGCAGGACCGGGCTTTCGCCCCGGATGATGACCAGACGGCGCTGACCGATTCAGCGCTGTCCCGCATGGAAGCCCAATCAAACGCCTACCCGCAGACCGAAGATGCACTGATCTCGGCCTGGCCGCTTCTGGTGGGTCACAACACGGCCACGGATGACTTATGGCGCGGCGCGACGGACCTCGCGTGCTCGAAAGGGCTGGGCGTCAGCGCACATATGAGCGCGGACCCGGCAGACCCCGACTATTATCTCGCGACCTCCGGCAAGCGCGCCATCGCCCATCTCGCAGATATTGGCGCGCTGGGCCCGCATTTGTCCCTGACCCATGCGGTGCATCTCGACCAGGCTGAAGTCGACCTGCTCGCCTCCAGCGGCACCCATGTCACGCATTGTCCGATGACTGCCATGAAGGGCGGGTACGGGGCGAGCTCTGTCGGCCTGTTCCCGGAAATGGCCGCCGCAGGCGTGAACATCCAGCTCGGCACGGACGGCAACAATAATGGCAATACCAGCGACATCATGCGCGCCATGTTCGCCATGGCGGGCCTGTTCAAGGATGCGCGCCGCGACGCAAACCTGTTCTCGGCCTATAGCGTGCTGGAGGCGGCCACAATCAATGGCGCAAAAGGCGCGCAGATGGCTGACCAGATTGGGTCGCTGGAGCCAGGCAAGAAGGCCGATTTCGTGCTGCATGACCGCAATCGGCCGGAATGGGTGCCCCTCTTCAACCCGGTCAACCAGCTTGTCTATTCCGCCGATGGCCGGGGCGTTCACAGTGTCTGGGTCGATGGACGGCGCGTGGTCGAGAACTACCGTTCCACGCTGATCGATGAAGACCGCTTGCTCGCCGAGGTCCAGGCCGCCGGAATGGCGCTGGTCTCACGCGAAGGCCGCAGCGTGCCGTCAGAATGGCCGGTCCTCTGAGGGAGGCCCAAGACGTCGCACTTTGGAAATTCAGAGAAAAATGGTGGGCGGTAACGGGCTCGAACCGCTGACCCTCTCGGTGTAAACGAGATGCTCTACCAACTGAGCTAACCGCCCCAATCCCGCTCAAATGCACGCGCTTGGGGGAAAAAGCAAGACGGCCGTTCAGTGTTTGAACGGCCGCCTGCGATAAGTCTCAATTCAGCCTAGTGAGGCCGGGCCGGATCGGTCGCCTGATTGCCAGGCTGACCGGACAGGGACGCCTGCAGCGCCGCTTCATCAGCTTCCGACCATTCGATCGGCGACAGCGGCCGGGTCAGGGCAATCGCCAGCACTTCATTGATGTCCGACACGGGCACGATCTTCAGGCCGGTCTTCACATTCTCCGGAATGTCTTCGAGATCCTTCTCGTTCTCTTCCGGGATCAGCACTGTCTTGATGCCGCCGCGCAGGGCCGCAAGGAGCTTCTCCTTCAGGCCGCCAATCGGCAGGACGCGTCCACGCAGGCTGATTTCGCCCGTCATGGCCACTTCCCGGTCAACCGGGTTGCCGGTCAGCAGCGAGACAATCGCTGTCGTCATGGCAACACCCGCAGACGGGCCATCCTTTGGCGTCGCACCATCCGGCACGTGCACGTGGATGTCGGTCGTGTTGAACACGGTCGGCTTGATGCCGAGCATGACAGACCGGGACCGCACGAGCGAACTCGCCGCCTGGATCGACTCCTTCATGACGTCGCGGAGGTTGCCCGTGACCTTCATGTTGCCGCGTCCGGGCATCTTGACCGCCTCGATGGTGAGCAGGTCACCGCCGGTTTCGGTCCAGGCAAGGCCCGTCACAGCGCCAAGCTGGTCGGTCTCGTCGGCGAGGCCATAGCGGAATTTCCGCACGCCTGCGAACTCGGGAAGGTTCTCCGAATTGATCGTCATGACCTCCCCTTCCTTGTCGGTCAGGATCCGGACCGCCTTGCGGGCAAGCCGCGCGATTTCGCGCTTCAGGCTCCGCACACCGGCTTCGCGGGTGTAGTACCGCACGAGATCCCGGATCGCCTCATCCTCGACGATCCACTCCCCTTCCTTCAGGCCGTGATCTTCACGGACCTGCGGGATGAGGTGACGCTTGGTGATCTCCACCTTTTCGTCCTCGGTGTAGCCGGCGATGCGGATGATCTCCATCCGGTCGAGAAGCGGCTGGGGCATGTTGAGCGAGTTCGCCGTCGTCACGAACATCACATCCGAAAGATCGTAATCGACTTCCAGATAATGGTCGTTGAACGTCGAGTTCTGTTCGGGGTCCAGCACTTCCAGCAGAGCGGACGCCGGATCGCCGCGATGGTCCATGCCCATCTTGTCGATCTCGTCCAGCAGGAAGAGCGGGTTGCCCGTCTTGGTCTTCTTCAGCGACTGGATCACCCGGCCTGGCATGGAGCCGATATAGGTCCGGCGGTGGCCGCGGATCTCGCTCTCGTCCCGTACGCCGCCCAGCGACACGCGCACAAAGTCGCGCCCGGTGGCTTCAGCGATGGAGCGGCCAAGCGAGGTCTTGCCGACGCCCGGAGGGCCCACGAGGCAGAGGATCGGTCCCTTCATCTTGCCGGTGCGTTTCTGCACGGCGAGATATTCGAGGATCCGCTCTTTCACCTTGTCGAGACCATAATGGTCATCATCAAGTTGCTTCTCGGCCTTGGCGAGATTGGTCTCGATTTCCTTGCGCGTGCCCCATGGCAGGGCCAGCAGCCAGTCGAGATAATTCCGCACGACGGTCGATTCCGCCGACATCGGCGACATCTGACGCAGCTTCTTGATTTCGGCCTCGGCCTTTAGGCGAGCTTCTTCAGACAGCGGGGCGTCTGCAATCTTCTGTTCGAGGTCGGCCAGCTCATCGCGCTCGCCGCCATCACCGCCCTGCTCACCCAGCTCGCGCTGGATCGCCTTCATCTGCTCGTTCAGGTAATATTCGCGCTGGGTCTTCTCCATCTGCCGCTTGACGCGGTTCTTGATCTTCCGCTCCATCTGCAACATGCCCATTTCGCCTTCCATGAGGGCGAAAACCTTCTCGAGGCGATCTTTCGCATCGGGAAGTTCGAGCAATTCCTGCTTTTCGGAGAGTTTGACAGACAGGTTCGACGCCACCGCATCGGCCAGACGGCCAGGCTCGGTGAGCGCGGCAATCGTGGTCACGGATTCCGGTGGGATCTTGCGGTTCAGCTTGACGTAATTTTCAAACTGCTCCTGCACGGCCCGCATCAGCGCCTGCACGTCATCATCGGTGCCTTGCGCCTCGTCATAGGCTTCGACTTCGGCTTCAAAATATTCACCGCGGTCATGCAGCTGGTTCAGGCGTGCCCGCGTCTTGCCCTCGACCAGCACTTTTACCGTCCCGTCCGGCAGCTTCAGGAGCTGGAGGATGGTGGCGATCGTACCGACTTCGTGAACGTCGCCCGAATCCGGATCGTCGATCGCAGCGTCGCGCTGGGCCACCAGCATGATTTCATTATCGGCCTCTTCGATCATTTCGAGGGCCCGAACAGACTTGTCCCGTCCCACGAACAGGGGCGCAACCATGTCTGGAAACACGACGATGTCCCGCAACGGCAACACCGGAAGGTTCTTTATACTTGGCATCTACAATGCCTCCTTCTTCAAATTGAGCCCCGACTGGGCGGCAGCTCAGGATACCCTGCCTGCCGAAGATGGCAGGAGTCGGGCGTTTCACCAGATGTGGAGCGCAAGGCAGGCAGGTTCAAGCCACCGAATGCTCAGGAAATCCCCTCCCTTGTGGAAACTGTCTGCAATCAGGGCATTGCAGCTTTTCTGGCCTTCTCCGTCCGGGATTCATTTTTCTGGTTGGCCAGGAAGGCGGAGAAAACCCCCAATTTCCTGTCCGGCGCCTCACCCGCGCCCAGATGGCGCAATTGTTCATAATACCATGCCTGCGCGCCAAACCCATTAAGGGCTTTTACCAGTTTGAGCGGGGAATTCGGCCCGAGCAGGCCGGGACCGAGGCGCAGTTTCTTTTCCCACTGCTCGGCTGCGGCCAGTTCCCCGGACAGGAGCCGTTTGGGCGTGTCGGTCTCAACGCAGAGCGGTCGGCCAAGGCCGATCAGGTCGGCCTCCCCTTCTGCGAGCGCCGAATTCATCGCCTCGACCGTGCGGAAGCCGCCCGTCACCATGAGGGGCAAACGGCTGCGTTCCTGCACCGCCTTGGCGTATTTCAGGAAATAGGCTTCCCGCTTGCGCGTCGATTCTCGGACGCCCTGTTCGAAGACCGGCTCCAGCCCGTCCATATCCATCATCCGGGGCTGCTCGTAATTGCCGCCGGAGATCTCGACAAAGTCCACGCCCAACTCGTTGAGGATATCGATGACGGCGAGACAGTCCTCGAAACTGAACCCGCCTTTCTGGAAGTCCGCCGAATTGAGCTTCACCGAGACCGAGAAGCCCGGTCCGGCCGCCACACGGGCTGCGTCCACACACTCGACCAGGAGCCGCGCGCGGTTTTCCAGCGGGCCGCCATAGTCATCCTCGCGCAAGTTCGCGAGCGGCGAGAGGAAGGAGGAGAGCAAATAGCCATGCGCTGCATGGACCTGAACGCCGTCAAACCCGGCCTGCTTCGCCACGCTGGCGGCCGTGCCGAAGCCCTCGACCACGGCCCGGATCTCCTCCCGGGTCATCGCGCGGGGCTGGCCGAACTGACCGCCTGGCAGGCCAAGGGCGACCGGGCTCGGCGCGGCGGGACGGGGATTGACCAGCTTCGGGGTCTGGCGCCCGGCATGGCTGACCTGCATGATCATCGCCGCACCGTGCGATTTGCCCGCGTCGGCCCAGCGAGAGAACATGTCCATCTCTTCATTTGACGGCGTGCCGTCTATGACCACATTCCCGGCACGCTCGAGATGATTGCGGTCAATCTGGACATTTCCGGTGATCATCCCGCCAATGCCGCCTTCCGCCCAGCGGCGATACAATGTCAGATGAGCTTCAGTTACCCGGTTGCGAGGATCGGCGAGTCCCTCTGTCATTGCTGCCTTCACAAGCCGATTGGGGAAGGTAAGCCCGCTCTCCAGGGTTAACGCCGTATTAATCGAGGCTGTCATCTTATGCTCTCCCATATCGACATTGAGTCGCCCGCCCTTATCGGAGACATCATATGGCAGCCGCCAAGCAAGCAAAGCTGTTTGACCAAATGAGTACAGAAAGTACCGGCTATTCCGCCAAGGATATCGAGGTCCTTGAAGGCCTCGAACCTGTCCGCAAGCGCCCCGGCATGTATATCGGCGGCACGGATGAGCGCGCCTATCACCATTTGTTCGCTGAAGTCCTGGACAATTCCATGGATGAAGCCGTGGCCGGCCATGCCAGCCGGATCGAGATCAAGCTCGACGCCGACGGGTTTCTGGCTGTGACCGATAATGGCCGCGGCATTCCGGTCGATCCGCACCCGAAATTCCCGAAGAAGTCCGCCCTGGAAGTCATCATGACGACGCTGCATGCGGGCGGCAAATTCTCCGACAAGGCCTATGAGACGGCCGGCGGCCTGCACGGCGTCGGTATTTCCGTCGTCAATGCGCTGTCGGAACTGGTCGAGGTGGAAGTCGCACGCGACAAGATTCTCTACCGCCAGACCTTTTCCCGCGGCATTCCGCAGGACAAGCTGAAAAAGGTCGGCACGGCCCCGAACCGCCGCGGCACGTCGGTCAAGTTCAAGCCGGATTTCCAGATCTTCGGCGAAAAGATGCGTTTCCGCCCGGCCCGTCTGTTCCAGATGGCGCGGTCGAAAGCCTATCTCTATCGCGGCGTCGAAGTGCGCTGGAGCTGTGACCCTTCCCTGCTGCCGGAAGATTCCAAAGTCCCGGCCGAAGCCACTCTCTCCTATCCGAATGGTCTCGCGGACCAGCTGGACGAGGTCTTCAAGGGCAAGGCGACGATCACCGACGCGGCATTTACCGGCCTTGTTGACCAGGGCGGCGAAGGCAAGGTCGAATGGGCGATTGCCTGGACGCGCGCCGGCTTTGGCGAGGCGGACGGCTTTTCCCGCTCCTATTGTAACACCATTCCGACCCCGGATGGCGGCACGCACGAAGCCGGCTTTCGCTCGGCCATCACCAAGGGCCTGCGCAATTTCGGGGAGCTGACGGGCAACAAGAAAGCCTCCGAGATCACGGCCGAAGACATCATGGGCCATTCCGGCCTGCTCTTGTCGGTCTTCATCAAGGGCCCGGAATTCGTCGGCCAGACCAAGGACAAGCTGTCGACGACGGCCGCGTTCCGTCTCGTGGAAAACTCCGTGCGCGACCGGTTCGACCATTGGTTGGCCGGCAGCCCCAAGGAAGCCGACAAACTGCTGAGCTGGGCGGTTGAGCGCGCGGAAGAACGCCAGCGCCGTCGCAAGGCGAAGGATATCAGCCGCAAATCGGCCACCAAGAAGCTGCGCCTGCCGGGCAAGCTGGCCGACTGTTCCAACAAGGGGCCGGACGGCACCGAACTCTTCCTCGTCGAGGGCGACTCGGCTGGGGGCTCCGCCAAACAGGCGCGCGATCGCAAGACCCAGGCGATCCTGCCCCTGCGCGGCAAGATCCTGAATGTCGAAAGCGCCTCGCTCGACAAGATGATGAACAATCAGGAGATCAATGATCTCTCGCTCGCGCTCGGCACGGCGCTGGGCAAGAAGTTCGAGCTGGATGATTTGCGCTATGACCGCATCATCATCATGACTGATGCCGACGTGGATGGCGCGCACATTGCCAGCCTGCTGATCACCTTCTTCTACCGGTTGACGCCGGGCCTGATCGAAAGCGGGCGCCTGTTCCTGGCGCTGCCGCCGCTCTACAAGCTCTCCAACAAGGGCACGATCGTCTATGCGATGGATGATGCCGACCGCGCGGAGAAGATGAAAGAGCATTTCAAACCGAACCAGAAGGTCGACATGACCCGCTTCAAGGGCCTCGGCGAGATGAACCCGTCGCAGCTGAAGGAAACCACAATGAACCCGGCAACGCGAACGCTTGCTCGGGTCACGCTGGAAGCGATTGATGACGTGGAGATCCCGGCCGAGGAGCTGATCAACACGCTGATGGGCAAGAAGGCGGAACTGCGGTTCCGCTTCATTCAGGAGAATGCGGCTTTCGTCGAAGAGCTGGATATCTAGGTAAACAGATACTGAAGGTACGGTAGGGAATTTCCGCCTTGTCGAAAGGCGATTCTAACCCTGTTTTGGTACACCACGCCATCATGTTTTCTGGACGCACCCTTTTCAAGCAGGCCAAAATGCGCCGTCCCGGCCGTGCGATTCTCGAATCGCACCTCAACCGGTACATTCTCGCGCTGAGCATTATCCTGGCCTTGATCCTGGCCAGTCACATCATGTCCCTGACCGCTCTGCGCCAGGGCGCGCATGATGCGACGGCGATCAATATGAGTGGGCGCCAGCGCATGTTGCTGCAGCAGATGTCGCATGCCGCCCATGCGTATGCCGAAGACGGATCCCCGGAATTGCGGGAAAACCTGAAGGACAGCATCAAGCTGTTCGAGACCTCGCACTATGAGCTGATCCGCTTTGGCGAAGATGATGCCGCTTTGCATGCGATCTATTCCGAGGGCGACGATTCCATTCACGCCAAGGTCCTGCAGCTGATCAATAATGTGAACTGGGTTCTGGTGGACCGCCGGAACACGGGCATTGCACTCGAAGCGATAGAGCATGACGCGGCTGGCCCGCTGGCCGACCGGCTGGGCGATGCGGCCGATGCGTTCGAGGCGCAGGCCAACAAGCGCGCCTCTTGGCTCAGCAGCATACAGAATTACACGGTCCTGGCGCTGGTGCTGACCGTCATTGCCGAAGTGTTCCTTGTCTTCTGGCCGGCGCACAAATCCATGATCCGCGCCTTCAAGGAGCTCGACCAGCAGCATTCCGAAGCCCAGGCCACGCTGAAGCGCCTGTCCAATTTCTCGGAGATTGCCGCCGACCTGTTCTGGGAAACCGATCTCAGGGGCAAGCTGATCTATGCCGAGGGCGCCTTCCTTGAAAAGCTGAAGGGCGGCCGCGACTCCCTGGTCGACTGTAACTATCTCGACATCATCCAGTTCGATGAGGAAAACGCCGCCCATATGAAGAAAGCCATTGCCACGGCCGATAAATATGCCCGCATTCGCGGCACGTTCACGGACATTGACGGCGAGACCTATCACATGGATATGGCGGGCGCCCCGCGGCATGACGAAAATGGTCAGATCACGGGCTATATCGGCACCGCCAATGATATTTCGGCCCAGGTCGTGAAACAGGAGGAAGTGCGCAGACTGGCCTATTCCGATCCTCTGACGCATCTCGCCAACAAGCGCTCGCTCGAAGACAAATTGCCGGGCCTGATCGACAATGCCTCCACCACCAACCCGCTGTTCCTGCTGGCGATGGACCTGGATGACTTCAAGGAGGTCAACGACACGTATGGCCACGGCGCTGGCGACGAGGTTCTGAAAGCCGTTGCCGCTCGCATGAAAGCCACGATCCGGGACGCCGACCTGGCCGTGCGGATTGGCGGGGACGAATTCTTCGTGGTCTGCACGACCGCGCCGTCGCGTCTGGCCGTCGAAGGCCTCGCCATGCGCCTCAATCGCAAGCTGCGCGAGCCCTATGGCCTGTCCACCGGACACCGCGTGCGGGTCAGTGCCTCGATCGGCATTGCCGCCGCGCCGTTTGATTGCCTTGCCGAAGGCCCGCTGCTCCGCGCCGCCGACACCGCGCTCTACGATGCCAAGCGCAGCGGCCGCAACCAGTACCGTTTCTATGAAGACCTTGGGCCGTTCGTCGAGGACATGCAGGCCACGGGCTGAGCCCCCCTGCCCTGACGCGCAGCACGGAAGACCGGAAACGCTCCTGGCGGTCCGGCACACTCCTTACATTTTGAGGGTGTTCAGCCCGAGCTTTCCCACGAGTCCAGCCCGGCCCTGATCTGCGCGGGCAGCAGCGTCGCAATCGCGCCAAGCTCTGGCGAGAGGCGGAAGGCGGAGGTCGCCGCGCCGACCATCGGGCGCGGCTCGCCGGATGTCTGCAGGCGTCTGAGATTGCGCGCGAGGCGAATGGCGTGGCCGTCCGGGTCTGCGATGACGCGCCGGAGCGCCGCGATCCTGGCCATCAGCCTGTGCGGGGATACGGGTCCGGAAAGGGTCCGGGAAATGTCCGGAAAGTCGCCCTCAATCATTTGCCGCGCGGGCAGCAATTTCAAACGCCTCGGAGACAGGCGCGGAAAGATGGCCAGCTCGACGCCGTCGGGCAGGTCCGGTTCCGGCTTTGGTTCAGGGGGCGCGGCGCGCGGGGCCGCCGGGGCGAGCGTCAGATTGAGCGCGAGGACCAGGATCAGGCGGCGGACAATGGTTTCCAGCATTTTCAGCCGCCCGGAAATCCGCTGCGTCACCCCCCGCCCGATCACTTTCGGCCCCAGATGGAGGTTCGCCAGCGCCGAAGCATCCCGCACCGCCCGCCCGGCATGTTCCAGCCCCCGTTTCAGAATGTCCGTTTGCGCGTCCATGCGGGGAGTATGGGGGTGGCGGGTATCAGACGGATTGGGGGTGGCTGACGGGACACCTCAGCCAACCCCTCCCCGCCACGCATCAGCTTGCGCGGCTCCAACTGTAAATCTGCCAGCGCAATAATGGCGGTCACCACAAGACGTACTTCATGGAGGCCGACTTCCACAAAGGGGTTTCCTACGCTTATGTTGTGAGTATGGGAAGTGAAGTTGTGTGACGGATAAGTTCAACAACATACTCTACACAAAGAGAGGGCCGCGATTCTATACCGAACGCGGCCCTCTCTGTCAGGCAAAAAGAGTACAAAGACTAAAGTAGAAACCTATCCTTTAGCGCCACCTTGCTTTCATGCAGTGCACTGCGAAATTCCCTTACCGCAAATTCGTACGAATTCGGATCTTTTGAGATCTTTTGCGGATCCCATCGCGCCATATTCATTACAAGCTGATAGGAGTCAGCGATTCTGGCTAGATACTCTTTCAGAAAATCAATTGGGTTCTCCACTAACCAACGAACCTTACCTTCCTTTACCTCCATAAGACCCTTGAGGCCATAGATTAATGGGACGATCAGCCCCTCTGGATAGTTGTTAGAAACACCCTTTCTAAAGAAGGGGGTCTTTGGCTCAGTGGTGACATATCCTGATACGTCTTTGCCGGCAGCCTTTGCATTCTTTCTTCTCTCAGGGTCATAAATTTTAACAATTGGATTTGCTCCAAAACGTCTATTCCCTTCATTGTAGGCACGCGGAAAATTTTCGTAGATATAGTCATAAAGTAGAGGCAGGTCTGTCAGCACTTTGAAAGCACTTCGTACACCTTCATGTTTTAGCGAACGTTGCGCCCCCTGCATCTGATCAGTTACCCGATCGTCACTCATCAATTCTTCAAACCGCTTCGAGCATTCTCCCTTGTTACGGTAAGTGTTTTGCGGAGACACACTAATATCAAGAGGCAATGCCCCCTCTTCATTCAGGAGATTTAGAGGAATCCACGCCAATGCAATAAGATCTCGAACCTTAATGGGTCGGTTCTCGGTATCATCGTCCCAGCTATTTGGCTTCCACTCCACTCTTGCGGCAAATTCCGGCGGAACAAGTTCTTTGATAGCTTCATAGAAACCCTGTTTATTTGCCTTTGCTTCAATTGGGAGCTGAGCATTGTTGTTCCTCGCCTCGCAAACTTCCAAGAGCGGCATCAAGAAATCATCCCTCTCCTCTTCTGTAGGTCCGCTAGGCACAAGAATCTCAACAGGCACGTAAAACCCAAAAATACGTTGGTCTTCAGGACGCTCCAAATCTGACTTCACAGCGGACTCAATATCGCCCCTGTGGTCATGCCAGGCCGCCTTCATATCGTCCCATGATTTCAGTCTTTTCCATTCTTTGTCCTCCATTAGCGGCTGAAGAATGTACAGGCCGATGGCAAGCATATTGTGGCCACCATCAAGGATGCCTTCGATCTGTGGGTCGTTAAACGCCAATCGATATCTGTTTCTTTGAAGTGCTTCATACTTCGAAGATCCGATCAACACGCCTTTGGATTTGTAGCGAAAAAGGTCGGCAGACGTATTCAGTGTTGAAAGAATATCTTCAACAACCGAATTTCTCCGAGAAGATCGCGGATTAGCAGCAAGACCAGCATTGTCGAATAGAGGAAGCAAATATCTGACCGGAACAAATCCAATCAATCTGGTTATAGGTACCTCAATACCCATATCTGTATTGGGCGCAGGCTGCACAGCAACGTCTGCAAAACGAATCACAATGTCATCAGAAATTTTGGACATAAAAAAACTCCTTTGTCCGTCTCAGGATTAAGGAGCAAATCTCGAATCTGTCGTGGCAAAAAAAGCCTGATCACAATAGGTCCACGATCTTTCGATCACCTAAAGGTTGCCTCCCATCCGGTCAGCCAGAAATCCGAAACCCACTCCGAGGTTATCTATGCGTTTTTTCAAACGCGTAGTCTTTTTGCGAGATAAATGATGGGAAGTCAATGCAACTTATTGTATTTTTTCGACTCAGCAGCCGATCAAAGCCACGATTGCCATCACGCCTCCCATCACCTAAATGCTCCTTATGAGCAAAAAGCTGAGAATCTTGGTCGCGCAGTTGAACCCGGTGGTGGGGGATATTCGGGGGAATCTGGAGCTGGCGCGGGGCGCGCTGGCCGAGAGCAAGGCCAAGGGCGCGGACCTCGTCGTCCTGTCGGAACTCTTCATCCTGGGCTATCCGGCCGAGGATTTGGTGCTGAAGCCCGCCGCGGTGGAAGATTCCATGAAGGCGGTGAAGACGCTGGCCGCCGAGACGGCTGATGCGCCGGACCTGATCATCGGCGCGCCGTGGATGGACAATGGCAAGCGCCACAATTCGGCGGTCTGGCTATCGGGCGGGGCCATCAAGGGCCGCTATGACAAGCGCGAGCTGCCCAATTATGGCGTGTTCGACGAAAAGCGCATCTTCGATGCCGGCGAGGGCCCTCCCCCCGTGTTCGAGTTCCACGGCGTGACGATCGGCGTCGCGATCTGTGAGGACATCTGGTATCCGCGCGTGCCGAGCGAGCTGCATGATGCGGGTGCCGACATGCTGATCGTGCCGAATGGCTCGCCCTGGCGCAGGACGGTTCAGGTGGAGCGACACACGACCTTTTCCGCCTGGCGCAAGACGGGCGTGCCGTATTTGTTCGTGAACCAGGTGGGCGGGCAGGACGAGCTGGTCTTTGACGGCAGCTCCTACGCGGTCGATCATGACGGGACCGAGCACCAGTTGCTCGGCGATTTCGTGACCGGCACGGCGATGGTGGCCTATGATCCGGCCACGCACTGTTTCGAGAGCGGCGCGAAAGCGGAGTTGACCGAGGGCTGGCATGCCGAATACCGCGCGGCGATGCTGGCGCTGGGCGATTATGTCAACAAGAACAAATTCCCCGGCGTCGTGCTGGGCATGTCGGGCGGGATCGATTCGGCGCTGACGGCGGCGATGGCGGTAGACGCGCTGGGGCCGGACCGGGTCTGGTGTGTGATGATGCCGTCGAAATATACGTCCTCGGACAGTCTGGAAGATGCGAAAGCCTGCGCCGAGGCGCTGGGCGTAACATATGACAGCATCAATATTGCCCCCGGCGTGGGCGCGATGGGCGAGATGCTGGCCGACCAGTTTGCCGGCACCAAGCCGGACACGACCGAAGAGAACATCCAGTCGCGCCTCAGGGCCGTGACGCTGATGGCGCTGTCGAACAAGTTCGGCCACATGGTGGTGACGACGGGCAACAAGAGTGAGATGGCGGTCGGCTATGCGACGCTCTATGGCGACATGTGCGGCGGCTACAATGCGCTGAAGGATTTCTACAAGACCGAAGTGTTCGAGCTGGCCAAGTGGCGCAACACGATGGTGCCGCGCGGCGCGCTGGGCCCGGCGGGCGAAGTGATCCCGGAGCGGATCATCACCAAGCCGCCCTCTGCGGAGCTGCGCGAGGACCAGCGCGATGATGACTCGCTGCCGCCCTATGACGTGCTGGACGATATCTTGCGCGGGCTGGTGGACGAGGAAGAGCCGATCGAGGCAATCCTGGCGCGCGGGCATGACCGCGCCGTGGTGAAGCGGATCGAGCACCTGCTCTACATTGCCGAATACAAGCGCCGCCAGGCCCCGCCGGGCGTGAAGGTCGGCGGCAAGAATTTCGGCCGCGACCGCCGCTATCCGATCACCAACCGGTTCCGGGACGATTGATCGGGCTTTTGACGCCTATTCGAGCGAGCCGGGCTCAACCCCTTCATAGGCGAGGCGGTTGGCCTCGGCATCCATGCGGATCTGCTCGGCATCTTCCGGGGCAATATCGCTCGCTTCGCCATAGGCCAGCATCGGCGACGGCACGACGCCCGGATGCTCGATCACGGACGCATAAAGCAGCCAGGCCTGATCGCCGCCCTCACAGGTGACGCGCACCCATTGGTCCTCGACCGTCGGCATGGAGCCGATGTCGCTGATGTCGCGCAGCTCGGCCTCGTTGATGTCGTATTCGGCGCCCTCATGGGAAACAACGGTGAAGCCCTCCCCAAGATAGCGGAGATAGGTCAGCTGCTCGCCGGCCTTGAGGTCCAGCGTGTGGATGCCGCCCTCGGAAATGTATTCGATGCTGGCATCCTGGTTGAGCGTGACCGGGAAGGTCTTGGTCGCCACGAAGAAGCGGAGGTCGTCGGCCTCGGCGCGCGCATAATTCCAGAGCTGGTAATTGGCATATTGCGGCAGGGCGCAGCGCGTGTCGGCCTCATTGGCGCCATTCGGCACCGTCCAGGCGGGGACAGTCGTGCCAGCATCCAGCACGGCAAAGCCGGCCGGGTATTCGCCGGGCCAGCCGGGGCTGACATACCAGCTGTCATCATAGCCGGACAGGGCCTTGTAATCGAGATCATCGACGGGCGGCGCGGCAGGCTCTGCCTCCAGCGCGCTGTCGAGGCCGGGATCGGCTTTGGTCTCGGCGGGCGCCGGCGTCGCTGCCGGGGCGTCCGCGCGCTCCTGTCCGCAGGCCGCGAGCAGGCCCGCTGCGATCAGAATACAGCCCAGTCTCATCTACCTCTCCTTGACGGCGACTCACATGCCCGTGCCACATTAGCACGAACAATAGCAAGAATGTGGCATCGATCCCTTGGCTTTTTATGCAATTTGATGTCGAAAGCACGCTTCAAAACAGGTTTTCTCCATGACTGCACCGATTGTTCGCTTCGCTCCCTCGCCCACCGGCCGCCTGCACGTAGGCAATGTGCGCACGGCGCTGATCAACTGGCTGTTCGCCAAGGGCCAGCAAGGCAAGTTCATCCTGCGCATTGATGATACTGATACCGAGCGCTCGACACAGGAATATGAAGACGGCATCCGCACGGATCTGACCTGGCTCGGCCTCGTCTGGGACGACACATTCAGCCAGTCGAAACGCTTTGCCGAATATGACGCGGCGGCCGACAAATTGCGCGAGATGGGCCTGCTTTATCCCTGCTACGAGACGGCTGACGAGCTCGACCGCAAGCGCAAGATCGCGCTGTCGCGGGGCCGCCCGCCCGTCTATGACCGCGCGGCGCTGGAGCTGAGCGATGAGGACAAGGCAAAGCTGGAAGCCGAAGGCCGCACGCCGCACTGGCGCTTCAAGCTGTCTGGCGGGCGCGTGGAATGGACCGACCTGGTGCGCGGGGACCAGAGCATCGACACGGCCAGCCTGTCCGACCCGATCCTGATCCGCGAGGACGGCTCCTATCTCTACACCCTCCCCTCGGTCGTCGATGATATCGAGGCGAAGATCACCCATGTCGTGCGCGGCGAGGACCATGTCACCAATTCCGGCGCGCAGATCGAGATCTTCAAGGCGCTGGGCGGCACGGCCCCGGACATGGCGCACACGCCGCTGCTGATCGGCGCGGACGGACAGGGCCTGTCGAAGCGGCTCGGCTCGCTGTCGATGGGCGAATTGCGCGCGCAGGGCTATGAGCCGATGGCGGTCTCCAGCCTGCTCGCCAAGATCGGCACATCCGATAATGTCGAAGCGCGCGAGACGCTGGACCAGCTGGTCGCGGAATTCGATTTCGGCAAGATAGGCCGCGCCCCGGCGCGCTTTGACGAGGCCGAACTCTTGTCGCTGAACGCGGCGATTTTGCATGGCCTGCCGTTTGATGCGGTGAAGGACCGGCTCGCCGACGTGGACCCCCGCGCCGCCGACGAGGCGTTCTGGACTGTGGTGCGCGAGAATTGCTCCCTGCTGCCGGATGTGGCCAGCTGGGTCGAGACCGTGTTCGGCGAGATCACGCCTCTGGTAGACGCTGAAGACAAGGACTTCGTGGCGACCGCCGCGACCCTGCTGCCCGAGGGCGACCTGACGGGCGAGAGCTGGAGCCAGTGGGCGAATGCCGTGAAGGCCGAGACCGGCCGCAAGGGCCGCGGCCTCTTCATGACGCTCCGCAAGGCGCTGACCGGACAGGAACACGGCCCCGACATGGGCGCGCTGCTGCCGCTGATCGGGCGGGACCGGGCGCTGGAGCGGCTGGAAGGTTAGCCGCATAGAATGAAGCAGCTCACAAAGGTCATGATCATTGGATTTGCTTCGATTTTCGCGGCGTATGGGCTTGCAACGTTCGGAATCGGCTTTTTCACCAATAATGTTGCGGGTATCGCCCTGCTGATCTTTGTGGCGGGTTTCCTCCTTTGGCGCCCTATCTACATTTTCGATCTGCCCCTGTCTGAGGCGGTGCGCGCCAAACCATTCATGACCGCGATGAACATGATCTGGCTGCTTCAAATTTTCATAGCTGGAGTTCTTCTCTGCACCATTTCCTAGAAATGACCGAGAAGAGAAGTCTCAAGCAAACCTCAGAAACTTGAAATCATTTGCCTTTTGATATTTTGGAACAAAGTCAGAACTTTTTCCTTTCCAAAAGGTGAATATTCTGGTTATGTTCCCTTATCGCAGATCAAGCGAAGAACAGGTTCAGCACACAGTTTCACGAGGGGTTTCAGCATGTCGGGTTTGGTGATCAAGGGATGTGAGTACGATCCAATCGAGTCCAAGGATGTCGTCTATGGCGATGGTTTCCGGATGGAGCTGGAACAGGCGATTGCGCTGGCCTCGACGGGCGTTGAATTCTGGGCCGCCGAGCGTGATGGCTCTGCCGCGCCCATCTCTGTCGCCAAGAATGAATATGGCGAACTGATCCTGAAGACCGAGCCGACGGCCTACGCCGCCAACCCGCTTGGCGAGATCAGCGCGCCGCCGATCGTGCACCGCCGCTATCGCCCCGAAGCGCAGATGCCTGCACGGATCCATCCCGGTTACGCTGTCGCGGCCTAGTCACGCAGCGGCCCCTACCCTTTACATGTTTCCTTGCCTGACGCGTCTCCACACCCACTCTCCAGGCGCGCAGGATTGATCCGGCCTCACCTGACCGGATTGGAGGGGTCACACCAGCATGTGAAGGGTGGGGGTTACTCCGCCTCCAGATGAACCAAGATATCGCCCTCGGCGACCTGGTCCCCGGCGGCAGCCTCCACGGCTTCTACCACCCCGTCGCGCGGCGCCGGCAAGGTGTGTTCCATCTTCATCGCTTCCATCACCGCAACCGGATCGCCCTTGGTGACCGTATCGCCCGGCTTCACATGTACGGCGAGCAGCTTGCCCGGCATCGGCGCGCTGACAGTGTCGCCGCCCAGCACCGCCTCCACATCTGCGTCATAGTCCGGCACCTCAACCAGAACCGTGTCTCCGCCGGTCGTCACGGCATAGCGACGCGGCGAGATGTCTGTCACGAAAGGCAGCGGCGCGTCCGGATCGACCTCATGCTCTGACGGATCGAACCAGTCGGCATCGGCGCCTACGGCAATTGCGGCCTTGCGCACAGGCGAAGCGTTCGAGCGGAATCCATCGCGGATTCCCCACGGCGTGATGGCGCCGGCATCATCCAGTTCAACATCACTCACCGCCAGAACTGACGCATGCTGATGTGCGGCGGGCGGATGGGTCAGCGCATCCCCCTGCTCCGCAATCCAGTTCACATGATGCGTGCCTTCGCGGAAGGCCTCCGACAGGGCGCAGCGGCGCAGGAAGCCTGTATTGGCCGGCACGCCCGCCAGCTGTGTGTGCGCCAGCGTCTCGGTCAGCAAATCCACGGCGGCGTCGCGATCCTCTCCGTGCACGATCAGCTTTGCGATCATGGAATCATAGCTCGCCGGCACGCGGTCGCCCGTCTCGAAGCCGGCATCCCAACGAACCGTCTCGCCATCAATCGGCTGCAACAGGCCGAATTCGAGGATCAGGCCCGCGCCGGGGCGAAAGCCATCGGCCGGGTCTTCGGCGCAGATGCGCGCCTCGATGGCATGGCCCATCAACGGGATCTCGTCCTGCGCCAGAGGGATTTCCTCGCCGGAGGCGACCAGCAATTGCCAGGCGACAAGATCCTGCCCGGTAATCATCTCGGTGACGGGATGCTCGACCTGAAGCCGGGTGTTCATTTCAAGGAACCAGAACGTGTCGACGCCCAGCGGCTTGGACCCGTCCACGATGAATTCCACCGTGCCGGCGCCCTGGTATCCAACAGCCTGCGCCAGCTTCACCGCCGCCTCCGTCATGGCCGCGCGAACCTCGTCCGGCATGCCGGGCGCGGGCGCTTCCTCGATGACTTTCTGGCGGCGGCGCTGCAGCGAGCAATCGCGCTCATAGAGGTGGACGACATTGCCATGTGCGTCGCCGAAGACCTGCACTTCGATATGGCGCGGCTGCTCGACCAGCTTTTCCAGCATGACCCGGCCATCGCCAAAGGAACTCTCGGCTTCGCGCACCGCGCTTTCGAGTTCGGCCTTCAGCTCGCCCGCCTTGGAGACGAGGCGGATACCGCGTCCCCCGCCCCCGGCGACCGCCTTGATCAGCAGCGGAAAGCCCACGCCTTTCGCGGCCTTTGCGAGCGTTTCCAGCTCCTGGCCTTCGCCGCGATAGCCGGGCAGCACAGGCACACTGGCCTCTTCGGCAATGCGTTTGGCTTCATCCTTCGGGCCCAGGGACCGGATCGCCTTGGCGGACGGGCCGACCCAGATCAGCCCGGCTGTCTCCACGGCTTCGGCGAAATCGGCATTCTCGGACAGGAAGCCATAGCCCGGATGGATGGCATTGGCGCCGGTCGCCCTGGCCGCGGCAAGGATGGCCTCGACCTTGAGATAGCTTTCGGGCGCAGGTGACGGGCCGATATGGATCGCTTCGTCGGCTTCCCGGACATGTTTCGCGCGCGCATCGGCGTCAGAATAGACGGCGACCGTCGCAATACCGAGCTGGCGACAGGTCTCAAAAATGCGGCAGGCGATCTCGCCCCTATTCGCGACGAGCAGCTTCTGGATCTTCAATGCGTGGCCCTCCCGGCGCCCGGTGGGCTTTGCCATGTACGGCCGCCACCAGGACAAAACTGATTATCATCAGCAGATACCATGATCCGAGTTTCGATAAAGAGACCATCTGCCAGCCATGCTCTTGCCCGGGATAGGCCCAGGCACGGGCGAATGTTCCAAGATTTTCGGCGAACCAGATGAAGATTGCCACCAGCCCGAAGCCGATCACGAGCGGCATCGGCCGGTGCGCCTCATCGGCGCGAAACCAGACCATGCTGGGCCCGTAAACCATCGCTATGCCCACGAACAGGGCGATCCTGACATCCGGCAGCCAGTGATGCGCGAAGAAATTCACATAGATCGCCGTCGCCAGCAGGCCCTGCAACCAGAGCGGCGGGAACCGGTCGAACCGGAACTCGAAGATACGCCAGACCCGTGCAAGATAGGAGCCCACCGCGCCATACATGAAGCCCGTGAACAGCGGCACCGCGCCGATGCGCAGGAAACTGTCTTCCGGATAGATCCAGCTGCCATGTGCGGTCTTGAACAGCTCCATCACCGTGCCGACGACATGGAAGACGAGAATGATCCTCGCCTCCTCCCAGGTCTCAAGGCCCGTCCACAGCATCATGATCTGGATGGCGAGCGCGCCGAGCACGAGGAAATCATAGCGCGAGAGGCGCGCGCCGTCCGGATACCAGACAAAGGTGAGCAGCAGCAGGCCCAGCATGAGGCCGCCAAACAGGCACGCCCAGCCCTGCTTGATGCCGAAGGCAATGAATTCAAAGACCGCCTGACTGACCGGCCCGGTCACGTAGCGGGCATGCAGGGCCGCGCGGGCGGCATGCAGGCGCTGCTGGGCGCGCGTCGGGGCAGGTTTGGGCGTCTCCATCCCCTCTTCTATCCGGGTCAATCACGGCGCAATCGGGGCGCGGCGGGGACCTTTGCCGGTCCAAATTCCGGCTTTGACACCCTTCCGAGCTGTCGTAAGGGTTAACGGGCAGAAACCACACGGGAGTGTCTTATGGCCTATGCATCAGGTATCGGAATCAGCAGTCTTGCCGGCGTGGTCGGCGCCGTTGTCGGGGGCTATATCGGCTTCACGCAGGCGGCGGACATCAGCAATCTGGAGCCGGTTTCCGGCGCGCTGATCCTGGGGGCGATCGGCTTTGTGGCAGGCAGCGCAGGCGCCTTCCTCCTGAAATCCCTGATGCAGTTCGTCATCTACATCATCCTGTTCGGCATTGTGGCGTATTTCTTCCAGCACCAGATCGAGGCGCTCACAGGGATAAACCCGGTGAGCGCGACGCTGAATTTCCTGGCGGACCTTGGCCTGCCCGTGAGCGCGAAGGACAGCGTTCTGGTTACCGACCCCAGCTAGGCGGGCGCTTGTCGAGGAAGGCCTCGATGCCTTCCTTGCCCTCATCCGAAACACGGCGCGCAGCGATGCGCTTTGACGTCTCGTGGCTGAGATCCTTGTCGATGAACACGCCGGAGACGTCGCGCACCAGCGCCTTGCTCTCGGCCACCGCGCCCGGCGCCGCCGCGAAGACGAGATCGGCAAGGTGCTCTTCCATCGCCGTCATCTCGGCTTGGTTTTCGACGACATACTGAACGAGGCCCAGCTTTTCGGCATAGTCTGCGTCGAACGTCTCGGCCGTGGTGAACAGGGCCTTGGCCCAGCGCGCGCCGATCGCCTCGATGACATAGGGGCTGATCGTGGCCGGCGTCAGGCCGAGCCGCGCTTCGGAAAAGCGGAACTTGGTGCCCTTCATCGCCACAGCCACATCACACGCTGCCACGAGGCCGGCCCCGCCGCCCATGGCCGCGCCCTGCACCAGTGCCAGCGTCATCTGGGGCATGTCGTAGAGCGTGCGAAGCATTTCAGCGAGGTTCATCGCATCGCGCTCATTGTCCTCGCGCGTGTGCATGGCCGCCAGCTTCATCCAGTTGAGGTCCGCACCGGCGGAAAAGCTCTTGCCCGCGCCGCGCAGGATCATCATGCGAATAGTGCGCTGGTCGGCGATGGTGTGGAACACATCGGTCAACTCGGCGATCAGTTCGGCATTGAAGGCATTGTGCACGTCCGGCCGGTTGAGCGTGACGACGGCGAGGCCTTCCTGTGTCGCTTCGAGCGTGATGAGATCATAATCGGAATCGCGCATAGGGATCAGTCCTGTTCAGTGTTGGAAGCTACCTTGCGGTAGTGGCTGGATGGGCGCAAGGCGGTCCGCTCGACAAGATGCCACAGCGCATAGCTGGCGGCGATGACCGCAACTGCAGAGAGGAGAAATCCAGCCGCATAGCCGAGCGCCGCAAAGGCCGCGGCCATGACCAGGCCCTGCAGGATCGGGAAATGGGTGATGTAGACACCATAGCTGATGTCGCCGAACCGCGCGACATTGAGGGCCGGCCCCGGCAGGAAGGCGGCGCAGGCAATCAGGCCCGCCAGTCCCGCAGCGCGCAGCGGCTCAAGCCAGGGATGCAGCGCCGACAGGAGGGCCAGCGCCAGCCCCGCCGCACCGAACCAGAGCGGCCTCGCCCTGGCCAGATCCCAGACCTGCCACAGCGCAATGCCACTGGCGAAAAAGGCCATCTGGCCGGGTAGCTGGCGCGCCAGCACAGGGGCGAGCGGATAATCCAGCAGGACCGGCACATAGTGGCGCCACGCCTCCCCTGCCGCATAGAGCGCCACCAGGGCGATCCATTGCGCCCGGCCCATGCGCCGCAGGATCCATCCGATGATGGGCAGGCAGAGATAGAACATGACCTCGATCTTCAGCGTCCACAGGGCGCCATTGACCTCTGTGAAGCGATTGCCCTCGAACAGGCCGGGCAGGTCTGGCGACAGGAAATTCAGGAAGACGAGGTTTGCACCAATATATTCCGCGACGCCGCCAAGATTTCCACCCATCAGCAGGCTGATGAGCGCGGGAATGAGGATCACGGCGGCATAGGCCGGATAGAGTCGTCGCACACGCTTTCCGGCATAATCGGCAAGGCTTTGAGACCGCACAAGCGAGCCGGCGACCAGCGCGCCGGAGACGATGAAAAATCCCTGAATGGCAATTTCGGCGACATGCCCCCAGGCGCGCTCCAATCCGCTCATCGGGGCAAGCGCGGACAGTACAAGGGCATGATAGGCAAACACCGCAGAGGCGAGCGCCAACCGGATGAGATCGAACCTGTTTGCCGCCAATCGGTGCCCTGTCGCCATCGGCGCTGTTTATCTTATCCGTTCCAAATGGAAAGGGGCCCGCTGGACCGGCGGACCCCTTCAGCACCGACTGGGTGGGCAGCCTACCGACCCGGCCGGCCAGCCGCCGTCACGGCGCTGTGCTCGGACCGTCCCCGCCAGGCAGCAAGGGCATCTGCCAGTTCTTCCTCGGAAACGGTTCCGTTCGAATTGAGGTCGAATTTCGTGAACTTGGCTTTCGCCTCCGACTCGCTGGCCATGCCCGCGCTGCCGGAATAGCTCACATATTCATCCTCGCTGATCAGGCCATCATCATCCAGATCCAGCAACGAGAAGTCGGGCATCTCGCCCGCATGACCCATCAGGGCCGTCATCATCGCCGCCGTTACCAGAAAGCTGCTACGTCTGACCATGTTCGAACTCCTTCTCACTCTATGCGTCGCAGGGGACCGCGACAGGACTGAACTTACCCGAAACACCTGGTAATGATGCGTGAAAAGACGTTCACGACGAAGATGTAATGAATGCGGCTCAGACCGCTTCGCCGCCGATCTCTTTCATGAAGGTGAACCAGGATTCCACCTTGGACGGCGTCAGTTCGTCAACGCTGCCGATGATCGTATGGTGCATCGGCTTGAAGCCGGAAAGGCCGAGCACCCCCCGCTCCAGCGCCTTCAGGGCGCCCGCATCCATACCGAAGCGATAGATGAGGTCCGGCATGCCCATCGTCACGACAATGCGCGCCGACTTGCCCTTCATCATCCGCTCCGGCCAGCCAGCATTGGACTCACGCGTCTTCAGGAAGAATTCTGCCCGGGCCGCCTGTTCGAAAAAGGCCTTGAGCCGCGCCGGCATGCCGCCCAGCCAAAGCGGAAACGCGATGAAGACATGGTCGGCCTCGGCGATCTTTTCGCGCTGGCTGAGGATGGGTTCCGGCGGCGGGTCGTTGAATTCTGCCTGCGAGGTCAGGAAGGGCACATTGAGATCTGCTACCCGGATGCGGGATACCTTGTGATTGGTGGCCTCGGCGCCCTCGGCATAGGCATCGCAGAGCGCGTGGATCAGATGATCGGGATCGGGATCGGGGTGGCCATCGATGATACAGATAGAGCGGGTCATGGGGGTCAGCCTCCTGCCATGTGACAGGGGGCTTCTAGCATGGCTCTGCAACAGGTTTTATACGTAGGATTACTACTGACTTGTTCACGTAAGATATGCTGTATCGCCCGCTTGGCGGATGGAATCTCTCGCTCGATCGAACATATCAAACACTTCCAAATGTTCCGCTGTATAATGTTTGGAAAGCGTTCGACTCAATTGGCGTGCAGTGAACGTCGTATTTTCGTAGGCTTTCCAAAAGCGGTCGCTCCGGCGCGCAGCTGATGTAAAGATCGCGCCAAACTCCTGCAGGGCGATCTCATATGACGTGAAATGCTGGTCCACCTTCTCAGGCAGTTTGTCCTTGGACGTTACCATCGTGCGGAGCGTACTAATTCGCTCTCTCAACAATTCAATCATCCAGGTTTCACGATTGGCACCTTCTTGAGTCCAGTTCCGTGTTGCGAAATTGTATAAGCGCCTTTGAATCGTGATAATTTCTTTTACAACAGCCCGTCTTTCGCGCTTGCCAATCTCATGCCGGGAAAACACCGCACCAATCAGCGTAAACAAAACTGCCAGAGTGAGTTCCCAAACATAGGGGCCTATCGATGTAAGCAGATCGCTGTATTTAGTCATACCCTACATCCGGAATAGGCCGAAACCTCGGTCCGGGAACGGAGCATTGAGGCTGGCTGACAGGGCGAGGCCCAGCACGCGGCGGGTGTCGGCCGGGTCGATGATGCCGTCATCCCAGAGGCGCGCGGTGGAGAAATAGGGCGAGCCCTCGGCCTCATAGAGATCGCGGATCGGCTGTTTGAAGCCCTCTTCCTCGGCGGCGGACCATTCACCACCCTTGCGCTCGATGCCGTCGCGCTTGACCGTGGCGAGCACGCTGGCCGCCTGTTCGCCGCCCATGACCGAGATGCGGGAGTTCGGCCACATGAACAGGAAGCGGGGGCTGTAAGCCCGGCCGCACATGCCGTAATTGCCCGCGCCGAAGCTGCCGCCGGTCACGACGGTGAATTTCGGGACGCTGGCGGTGGCCACGGCGGTTACCATCTTGGCGCCATCCTTGGCGATGCCGCCAGCCTCGTATTTTGACCCGACCATGAAGCCGGTAATATTCTGGAGGAATACCAGCGGAATGCGGCGCTGGTCGGCCAGTTCAATGAAATGCGCCGCCTTCTGGGCGCTTTCAGAGAACAGGATGCCGTTATTGGCGAGGATCGCGACCGGCATGCCATAGAGGCGCGCAAAGCCGCAGACGAGCGTTTCGCCATAGAGCTTCTTGAACTCATGGAATTCCGACCCGTCAACGAGGCGCGCGATCACTTCGCGGGCGTCATAGGGTTCGCGGACATCCTGCGGCACGAGGCCATGCATTTCGGCCGGATCATAGAGCGGCTCAGCCGGTTCGGTCAGGTCGAAAGGCTGGGGCTTCGGCTTTGCCAGCGTACGAACAATGGAGCGCACAATGGCAAGCGCATGGGAATCATGGGCCGCGTAATGGTCGGCCACGCCGGACTGGCGGGCATGAACGTCTGCGCCGCCGAGGTCTTCGGCGGAGATCACCTCCCCTGTCGCGGCCTTCACCAGCGGCGGACCGCCGAGGAAGATGGTGCCCTGCTTGCGCACGATGATGGTCTCGTCCGACATGGCCGGCACATAGGCGCCGCCCGCGGTACAGCTGCCCATGACCGCCGCGATCTGGGGAATGCCCTTCGCGCTCATCTGGGCCTGGTTGTAGAAGATGCGGCCGAAATGCTCGCGGTCGGGAAAGACTTCGGACTGGTGCGGCAGGTTCGCGCCGCCGCTATCGACCAGATAGATGCAGGGCAGATGATTCTCGAGCGCCACTTCCTGCGCGCGAAGGTGCTTCTTCACCGTCACCGGGAAGTAGGCGCCGCCCTTCACCGTGGCATCATTGCAGACGATCAGGCATTCGCGGCCTTCGACCCGGCCCACGCCCGTGATGAGACCCGCGCCGGGGGCTTCATTGTCGTACATGCCATTGGCCGCCAGCGCGCCGATCTCAAGGAAGGCCGAGCCCGGATCCAGCAGGCGTTCGACTCGCTCCCGCGGCAGCAATTTGCCCCGCTCGACATGGCGTTTCCGGGACGCTTCCGGCCCGCCAAGTGCCGCTTCGGCGGTTTTTTCGCGCAATTCGGCAAGAAGCGCGCTCATGGCCGCTTTGTTGGCGGCAAATTTGCTACCGGACACATCAAGGCTGGATTTCAGAACCGGCATAACGCCTCCCACTGGAATTTTGTGCCTGCTTAGCGGTGCCCGGCCCACCTGTCACGCGGGCGTCATGCGAATTTGAAACACAGGGGATGAGCGAAAGGCTTTGAAAAGGGAATCGAAATGGGCATGTTCTTCAACATGGGCATTGATATCACTCCCCGCCTGCGGGCCATCGAATTCCTGAAGGATGTCCCGCGCCGGGCCATGAAGGCCGCTGGCAAGGAAGCCGACTGGTTTTCCCTTCCGGCCGGCAAGCCGCTCTACCTCGCGGGCGAGCCCGCAGACACGCTGTATTTCGTCCTGTCCGGCACGCTGGGCATCTTCCGCGAAGGCCCGCACGGCAAGACCGAATTCGTGGGCCATATCCGCTCCGGCGAACCGGCGGGCGAGATGTCCCTGTTCCTGGGCGGGGTCGATCTGACCGGCGACGGCCAGCCGAATGATGCCCCGCACACGAGTTCGGTCTATGCCCTGCGCGACACTGAGCTCGTCGGCGTCTCCCGCAAGGGATGGGACCGGATGGTCCGCGCCGAGCCTGAGCTGCTGGAAGCGATGATCCGGGTGATCCTGCTTCGCCTCGGCAAGTCCGGCGACCGGGTCGCCAGCGCCGCGCCGAAAGTGTTCACGCTGGTGGCGACGTCGCCCACGATTGACCTCAAGCTGCGCGCCCGGTCCCTGAAGCAGGCGCTCGAACGCCTTGGCCGCAAGGCCATCATCGTGGACGAGAAGATGGGCGATGAGCGCCCCGCCGCCTATTTCGACGAGCTGGAGCGCACACATGATGTGGTGATCCTGATCTCGGCCATCGGGGACAATGCCTGGTACCGCCTGTCGATGCGCCAGGCCGACCGGATCTGGGTCGTTGGCCGCGCCGATGCGCGCCCGTCCAATCCGCTGATGCCGGATGACCAATCCCCTGCCCGCGCGCTGAAACTGGTCGATGTCCTGTTGCTGCATCACAGCGACGAACGCCAGGGCGCCAAGCCCGCCCAATGGATGGCGGCCTCCGGCGCGACCCGCGTCTTCCACTGGAGCCGGGTCGAAGGGCAGGACTGCGACCGGCTGGCCCGGATCATGGCCGGCGTGTCGGTCGGCCTGATCCTGTCGGGTGGCGGCGCCCGCGCTTATTCTCATATCGGCGTCGTCCGGGCGATGCGCGAACTGGGCCTGCCGATCGACTTTGTGGGCGGCGCCTCGATGGGGTCGGTCATCGCGGCCTGTGTCGCGATGGGCTGGAGCGATGATGAAATCGAGATGCGTATCCGCAAGGCCTTTGTCGACAGCAATCCGCTTGGGGACTATCACCTCCCCGTGGTCGGCATGGTCAAGGGCGCGCGCGTGAATGCGCGTCTCAAGGAACATTTCGGAGAGGCCGAGATCGGCGATCTCCACCTGCCCTTCTTCTGCACGTCCACCAACCTCACCACCGGCTCGACCCGCATCCATCGCGAAGGCCTGCTGCGCGAGGCCCTGCGGGCCACAATCTCGCTGCCGGGCATCTTGCCGCCGGTCGTGGACGGCAAGGATTTGCTGGTCGATGGCGCTGTGCTGAACAATTTCCCGGCGGACATCATGCGCGACCTGCATCGCGGCTTTGTTGTCGGATCGGATGTCACACGCCAGCCAGAGAATATCGACCTTGAAGAGTTTTCAGAACCGCCGGGCTTTTTCCGCTGGGTGTTCAATAATGGATTCTCCAGCCCGCCGCCGATTGCGGGCCTGTTGATGCGAACAGCGACGATCCGTGCAGATACGAAGTTCGGGCACGACATGGCCGACGTACTGGTCCTGCCCCAACTTGCGGGTGTCCAGTTGCGCGACTGGAAGGCATTCGACGAAACTGTCGAAGCTGGCTACGTCGCCACGATGCAGGCTTTCGAAGGCACGAAGATCAAGGAAAAGTGCTGTCCTGCTTAATCGGCGGATTCATTCAAGCGCATGTGCAATTCCATGAGCAACACATCCGCATATCGTCGCTGGGTCAATCGAAGTCCAATTGCCGCTGCTTCCAGAGAGCCATGAGACTTGTAACGCATTCCATCCGGATGTGCATTGATTTGAAGAGCCATTTCAACTTCTCGATAGCTGA
Organism: Hyphomonas sp.; assembly: GCF_036964145.1. Classification (GTDB taxonomy): domain Bacteria; phylum Pseudomonadota; class Alphaproteobacteria; order Caulobacterales; family Hyphomonadaceae; genus Hyphomonas. Next base: position 156,838 of record NZ_JBALUC010000004.1, on the reverse strand, counting down.
CCCACGCAGACTGGGCCGCATCCAAGCTCGCTTCAAAGACAACCTGACCGCGTCGATCATTAAAGCGGTTCCAATAACCCGACTTGAGCCGGATGATCTGCTGCTGCGTAAGCTCATCCAATCGTGCGGCTTCCATACCCATACAAACCCGCATGCCCCCATAGGAGCCACCCTTATCATCCATGCATTCCGTGAACGTCGAAGAACGGCAATCGGTTAAGTCGATGGGTTTATCATAATCTACTCGGTCTCTAGCGCAGGATTCCATTTCCATCAGCGCGGATGACGCATTCTGCTTTCCTACGACGCTATCATGACCCGGCTCTTCTGCTTCATCTGGCAAGCTGGCCGTTTCCGGCGTGCAGTCCGCATTGCTGTACGCGTACGCATACGTAGTTCCGAAACAATGGATCATCCGCTGTAAAACTCGTAAATTCGGCGAGGCCGAATCATATTCCTGCAGTACGTTGGCGTTGCGCTTTAACTCCTGCAGATCACCCTCAAGAAACGCTATTGATCCGAGGGCATACTGGTTCCAGGCACCATAATTCTTGCCCGCTGGCTTGAGACTCTTGCGGAACAGAGCGACCGCCTCTGCAGTCTGCCCGGCGAAAGCGCGCAGCTGCCCCTCATGCCAATACAGGATCCCCACTTCTCCAGTATCTGACAGAGTAACGTCACCTTGCTCGGCTTCCCATATGACGGGTTCGCCCTGCGTCTGCAGCCGTTCATGATACGCTCGAAGCAAGTCCGCAGCCTCCAGCCGACATGCCGGGCGATCAGCAACGGATCGCCACCCCAGTCGGGGATCATGATCAAAGGTGCTGTAGTCCAGGCTGAGTATTTTCTCCCGGTCCGGAATGCAGGCAGTGACTTCATCAGTTCCCGCACGACCAAGAAGTGTCAGACTGAGTATGATCAGGATCAACAAACGTAACATGAGCGCCTCCGCCTCATGTTATAATGTTTCACTTTCGTACGGGATTCAAGCCGTTTCGCCGAAAAGTTCCCGACCAATCAACCAGCGGCGGATTTCCGAGGTCCCTGCCCCGATCTCGTAGAGCTTGGCATCGCGCAGCAGGCGTCCGGTCGGGTATTCATTGATATAGCCATTGCCGCCAAGGATCTGGATCGCGTCGAGCGCGAGCTTGGTCGCGGTTTCGGCCGCATACAGAATGGCGCCGGCGGCATCCTTGCGGGTCGTCTCGCCCCGGTCGCAGGATTTGGCGACCGCATAGACATAGGCCTTGGCCGCATTCATCTGGACATACATGTCCGCCACCTTGCCCTGGATCAGCTGGAATTCGCCAATCGACTGGCCGAATTGTTTCCGGTCATGGATGTAGGGGATCACGACATCCAAGCAGGCCTGCATGATGCCGGTCGGGCCGGCTGACAGGACGGCGCGCTCATAATCGAGCCCGCTCATCAGAACGCCCACGCCGCCATTCAGCGGGCCCATGACATTCTCTTCGGGCACTTCGCAATCCTCAAAGACGAGTTCGCCCGTCTCTGATCCGCGCATACCCAATTTGTCGAGTTTCTGGGCCACCGAGAAGCCCTTGAAGTCGCGCTCGATCAGAAAGGCCGTGATGCCGCGTGAACCCGCCTGCGGCTCGGTCTTGGCATAAACAACCAGCGTGTCGGCGTCCGGTGCGTTGGTGATCCACATCTTGGTGCCGTTCAGCACATAGCGGTCGCCCTTCTTCTCGGCGCGCAGCTTCATGGACACGACATCAGAACCGGCTCCGCTTTCGCTCATTGCGAGGGCGCCCAGATGTTCGCCGGAAACCAGCTTTGGCAGATAGCGGGATTTCTGATCGTCATTGCCCCAGCGGCGCAGCTGGTTGACGCAGAGATTCGAGTGGGCGCCATAGGAGAGGCCCACAGAGGCAGATGCGCGGGAGATTTCTTCCATCGCGACCACATGTTCGAGATAGCCAAGGCCGGTGCCGCCCCACTCTTCCTCTACCGTGATGCCAAGCAGGCCAAGCTCGCCCATCTTGGGCAACAGGTCGCGCGGAAATGTGTCCGTCCGGTCGATTTCAGCGGCGCGCGGCGCGATCTCGTTCTGGGCAAAACTCGCCACAGTCTCGCGGATCATGTCCGCAGTTTCGCCGAGATCGAAGTTCAATGTAGGATATGTGTTCGGGATCATGCGGGTGACTTAGCAAGACTTCCCTTGCCTGTCAGCCTAATCTTCCTGAGCCAGCATCCGGTACAGATAATAGACAGACACGAACAAAAGAAAGCCGCCACCAAGCGCCATCAGGGGGCCGGTATAGGTCTGGCCTGCGGCCTCGCCCATCCGCGTGCCCGACTGCGTCAGGATACGCCGCAGCCCGTCATAAAGGCCAATCGTGCCAAGCCCCGCCAGTAGAGCGAAAGGCAGCCAGCGCCAGCCATGGGCCGGGGCGAAATCGGCCACTTCGTCCTGGGCCGGGGTGGTCAGGCGGGATGTATCGACCTCGACCGGGGCAAGGTCGTCAATCACGACCTTGTCTAACGGGCGAACGGCGAGATTGTCGAGCGTCATGCCCTGCCCTTCCGGGTCAGACAGGTTTGGCGGGCGATAGGCACGGCGGCGTTCCGACATGGAGGCCGGTGGGGGAGCTGTATCACCATTGCCTTCCGGGCCCGCCAGCGCGGAGACGGCGCGGGTAATCTCGGCAACCGTCTCGTCCCCGGCAGGCTGGCCCTCCGGTTCACCGGTCGCGCGGGAGCCATTCTCACCGAGGATCCGGGTCAGGCGCTGGGCTACGGCGCGGGCCGCGGCTTCCGGGGCGCTTTCGCGCTCTGCGCCGCTGCGGCTGCGATCCTGCTCCGGGCGCGGTTCCACCACGATGGAGGTTTCACGCCCGCCATTCAGGCCGGCCAGTCCGTCGCGCTCCGGCCGGACAAGTGCGCTTGGAATCGCCACACGCCTACCCGGTGTATCCAGGAACATGGCCACTTCGACGGCGCGGCGACGCACGAGGCCGTCGATCACGCGAATCTGGCCATCCACCCTGCCCCGGCGCCAGCCACTCATCGCTTCGGCCGCCAGGATGCGGTCGCCCGAATTGAGATGCGCCAGCACGTCAGAGGCGTCGAAGGCTTTCAGGCCGATATTGAACGCAAAGGAGACCAGCGCATCGAACTCGTTCTGGCTCAGCGGCGTGTAGACCTGCCGGGCCAGATGATTTTCAATCCGCTGCAAGTCGCGATAGCGCAGAATCAGTTCGGCATCGAAGGCACTGACCGTCAGCCCGGCCCGTGCGGTTTCCATATGGCCATACCCGATCAGCCATTTGCCATCCGGCAGGCGGCTTGCGCGCGCACGGAAGCCCTCGAAACTCTTGATGAGTTCGACCCCCTTGTCGGACGTGCGCATTTGACGGGCCATGCAGATGGCTCCCGTTTTGGGACAGTTTGACTTTTTACTACGGCCAAGCGCTGCAAATCGCGCGCCCATTCACCCGAGACGCGAGAATCCGCCCAAATGTGCCCACTTTACAGGAGCACGAGGGACGCCAGGCCGAGAAAACTGAAGAAAGCCATCACATCGGTCAGCGTCAGGACGAAGACCGAGGAGGCGACGGCAGGGTCTGCGCCGAGGCGTTTCAGGCCGAGCGGCACGAGGATGCCCGACAGGCCCGCCCAGATAAAGGTCGCGAGCATGGCCACGCTTATGACGAGCGCCAGCTTGATGTCGCGGAACCAGACGAGCGAAATCAGCCCGACGCCAATGGCGAAGATCACGCCATTTACGCAGCCGCTGAGCACTTCGCGCAGGATGGCCCGGCGCGCGGCGGCCCCGTCCAGCTGGCGCTCGGCGATGGCACGCACCGCCACGGCGAGGCCCTGGCTGCCGGCATTGCCGCCCAGCGCCGCCACGACCGGCATCAACACGGCCAGCGCCACGACTTGTGCGATGGCGGCTTCAAACAGGGAAATGATGGCCGAGGCGATGAAGGCAGAAAACAGGTTCACGCCCAGCCACGGGGCGCGCGCCTTGACCGTGTCCCAGACCGTATCGGCGCCATCGGCAGAGCGAACGTTGAGCAGGGAGAGCAGGTCTTCTGCGTTCTCTTCCTGCATGACGTCGACCATGTCATCGACCGTGATCATGCCGACCAGACGGCCGCCTTCATCGGTGACCGGCGCTGCCGCGAGGGAGTATTTGCGAAACTGGAAGGCCACCTCTTCCTGGTCCATCTCCGGCTTCAGGGACGAAAGCGGGTCTTCCATGATGTCGGACAGCTGAACGTCCCGGGGGGTGCGCAGCAATGTGGCCAGCGGGACAATGCCCATCAGGCGGTGGCCGGGATCGGTGACATAGAGTTCGTAGAAGACTTCCGGCAATTCCTCGCCCAGCTCCCGCGCATGATCAATGGCATGACCCACAGTCCAGTATTCCGGCGCGGCCACGAACTCCGTCTGCATGAGACGGCCGGCCGTGTCCTCTTCATAGGAGAGGCCGCGTTCCAGCTGGGCCCGGTCAATCGGGGCGAGATCTTCCAGGATGCGTTCGCGCCGCTCGTCCTCAAGGTCTTCGAGGATTGTGGTCGCGTCATCGGAGTCGAGTTCGTCGAGCGCGCTGGCCACGGCGGCGTCCGGCAGGACTTCCACCGCCTCTTCCCGGTAGGAATCGCGCAGCTCGATGAGAATATCGGCCGGCAGCTCTCCGCCGAGCAATTCCACGGCCTCCGAGAACGTATCGAAGGAGAGGGCTTCGAGCGCATCCGCAGCATCGGCCGGGTGCATGCGCTGCAGCGTCCGCGCCAGCCAGCGCGTGTCCTTTTCATCGACGGCATCGATGATGTCTTCCAGCATTTCCGGGTCGACGTTGGGCGTCTCGGCGGTCTGGCCAGGCTGAGCGGACGAGTCTGTCATGGGGCCTCTCTTGCCGGGGTTACGATGCGTCGGCAAGAACCGAATACGTTGAGCTAGCCGGGATTCGCAGGAATCTCACAGGGTGCCCACAGCAGAGTCTGGAACAGGTGAATTGCCCCGTATCAGCGCAGGCGCTTCAAGCCCGCTGTGAGCTGGGACAAGCCATCCTCGCGCAACCGGCCTTCAATCCGGTCCTGAACCTCCTTCCAGAGCGGATAGGCCTCCTCCAGACGGCGTACCCCAAGCGTGGTGAGCAACAGGCGACGGCGCCGGCCATCTCCCTCCTCTCCCCGAAAGATGAGACCGGCCTTCTCCAGCGGCTTCAGATTGCGGGACAGGGTGGTGCGGTCCAGGGCAAGCAAATCTGCCAGCTCCGAAATGGAGTCGGGTTCAAACCGGCCTACCGCATTCAAGAGCCCGAACTGGGCAATGGTCAGGTCAACCGGGCGCAAGGCATCGTCATACTCGCGTGTAATGCGCCGGGCCGCACGCAGCAGGCGACCAGCCGTACAGCGCTGGGTCACATCTTCATGAATTCTCGTTTGATCCATAGCGTGTAAATACACACTCTTTTCGAAACTTCAAATACATCAGTAAATCTAACACATCCGTTCCAGAGGGCGTCATTGATTCCTATAGATAGTGCATATACATGTTATATGTCGCTAACGCCTCTCTACAAGAGTCAGTTTCCCGTGATGTAGCGACATACCTCCGCCCGGCACATCTTGCCGGGCGGCCTTTTCTAAATGCACGCACCTCATACCGTGCATATACACCATTGGAGCTTTAACATGAAATCTGCCGTCTCAGCCTGTATGCTCTCCGTCCTTTTCAGCATGTCCGCTCCCCATGCCGGTGCCAGCCCGGATGTCTACAGATCCAGCCCCAGCCCGGCCGAGTTATGCGCCACAGAACTCGGGCGCCACTCCGAAGCCACGCTGCGCCTCCAGCGGCTGTGCGATGCGGGCGCAAAGCAGTCAGACCTGACGCTGAGCGGCCGCGCTGCCGCCCACGCAAATGCGGGCACAGTCCGCATCAGGCGGGGCGACCTTGAAGGCGCCGCACGCCTGCTGTCCGAAGCCCATGCCATGCGCGGCGCCTCTGCCGATATCGCCATCAGCCTCAGCGCGGTGCTGATACGAATGGAGCGTTATGACGAGGCCGTCCTAGCACTGGCAGACCTGGATCAGGTATCAGAAGAATTGCTGGCCAAGGCGCTCTACAATCGCGCAACGGCCGAATTGCAGCGCAACAATGTCGAGGCAGCCTTTGTCGATTTGCGCAAGACAGTCCAACTGGCACCGGACTTTGGACCGGCGCAGGACATGTTGAAGCGATTCCAGGTGACGCCCCACGCGCTTACGGCTGATGCGCAAGACAGCACCAGAAACGGACAGCCCTGAGCGCGATCCATCGCACAAAAACCGTGTGTGAATTCAGACAGTCATTTGCAAATGTTTCAGCGAAGCTGGAACGATTGAAAATGGTGCGGTCAAGAGGACTCGAACCTCCACGGGTTGCCCCACAGCGACCTCAACGCTGCGCGTCTACCAATTCCGCCATGACCGCACTGGTCTTCATTGAGGCAGACGGGCCGTATAAGGCGACACCAGCACTTTGTGAAGCCCCGAATGTCGCCTATATGCCCCCAGTGATGCAGAAATTCCCCGACACAGAATGGGCCGTCTCAAAGCGCCTGGTTCCTTATGAGGACGCGGTCCAATTCATGGAGGCACGTGCCCGTGCGATCCGCGAGGAAGGCGCGCCGGAACTGGTGTGGTTCCTGGAGCATCCGCCGCTCTATACGTCCGGGACATCTGCCAAGCCGGATGATCTGCGCGACCCTGCCCGTTTTCCCGTCTTCGATGCCGGACGCGGCGGGCAGTACACCTATCACGGCCCCGGCCAGCGCGTGGCTTATGTGATGCTGGATGTTGCCCGGCGCGGGCGCGACGTGCGCGCCTTCGTGCAGAATCTGGAGACCTGGATCATCACCGGCCTCGCAGCCTTCAATGTGGAGGCGGGCCCGCGTGACGGCCGCGTCGGCGTGTGGGTCGACCGGACAAAAGCGGGCGGGCCGCTTCGTGAGGACAAGATCGCCGCCATTGGCGTGCGGCTGAAGAAATGGGTCAGCTTCCACGGCATCTCGCTGAATGTGGAGCCGGATCTGGAGCACTTTTCTGGCATCACGCCGTGCGGCATCGCCGATCCGCGCTATGGCGTTACCAGCCTGGTCGATCTGGGCATCCCCGCCACGATGGATGAGGTCGACCTTGCCCTGAAGGACGCCTTCGAGAGCGTGTTCGAAAGCCGCCTCGTGCGAGCAGCCGACCCGGTCAGCGAACCCGCCTAAGCCGTTTTATAGGCTTCCAGCCGCTGTTCTTCCTGTGTCAGGTCGCTGCCGGTGCGGAAATTGCCCACCCCGCCATTCGGCAAGCGCGCGACATGCAACAGCGTCCAGAGCATTACGATGAAGGACGAAATCGCCCAGAGCGGCATGGCCAGGCCCATGCCGGCGCCCATCGCCATCTGCATCTGGGTTGGCGGCGGGCCGTCCGGGCGGCGCGGTCCCTTCGCTTCCGGCTGCGCGTCGGCAGGCGGGGCAGCCGCCTCGCCCCCTTCCGCAACCGCGGTTTCAGCTTGCGCCACCTTCGCCTGCTGCGCAGTGAACTGCGCTGAGCCCATCACGACACCGCCCGCAAAGCCCAGCAGGCCCAGGAAAAGCGGGATCAGGACAATGGCGGCCTTCAGTGTGGAACGATTCGTCTCCGCAAAGCGACGCACATGCGCCACCCAGGACGTGAACTCGGTCAGAATGGTGAAGAAGAAGAACGGCACCAGAAGGGCGGGCAATGGCAGGCCGATCGCCTTGATCGGTTTCCACGCGCCGGACATGTCCGCGCCTGCCAGACCGGCAATAGAGGCCACAAAAACCGGCACGATAAACAACAGCACCCGTCCCATGAACATGAAGGTCCAGGCCCGGCTGAAGTGCAGCTTGCCGGTCATCCCCATCGGATTGAACAGGGTCTGGATCCAGTCCATGCGCGCCGGATCATCCCGTACGTCACGTATCCAGGGGCGATGCGGATCGATGGGCGTCGTCGTATGATGGGTCATGCCGGTCGGGTCCTCTGGGGTCTTCAGGAAAAGGTGTTGGACATGGAATTGCGGGATGTGGGCGGGCCATACTGGTTCGCGTCCGGATCGGTGGGCAAGCGTGCCGCAATGAAGCCGAGCAAGGCCGTCGTGAGCAGGAAGCTCGCGAGCGTGGTGAGGGACGTCAGACGTTCGAATTCCTGGATATTCTCGGTCAGGGCCTCCATCGCGCCGGACAGGTCACTCCCGAACTGGGCGTACATCTCGAACGCAACCGGCGACAGGATGGGCATCAACAGCGCGCTCACAATGCTGCCGACCACACCGTAACCGATCAGGAACAACAGGTAGAACCAGCCGGAATGCCCGGCATCGTGCAGTCGCTTGGAGAACAAGCAGACATACACATAGACCATCGGATAAACGAGAATGCCGAAGATTGGCGAAATGAAGGTGTTGGCGATCTGAACGATGATGAAGGCCGCCGTGATGACGGACAGGCCACGCAGGAAGGTGCGCGAGCCAATTCGGCCTTTTGACGACAAGAGGACATATCTCATGTCCATAGGATTTCAGTCTCCTCACTTCGGCGCTGCGCGCCTCAAAGCCGCGAATAGTGTTTCGCGTCCTTATCAATAAACGATAAATACATGCAACAAAAAAGAGCCGGACAACTGCCCGGCTCTCCTGAACTCCGTGTCTGGCATGTGCCTAGACGAAGGTGTCGGCGGCCATTGCGCCGGGGTTTTTCGGATCCGGACCATACTTGTTCGGGCCGACGGTGCCGGGAATACAGGCAATCACGATCTGGGCGATTGATGCCAGCAAATTGATGAACGGGATGAGGCTGGCGACAACAAGGCCGAGATAAATCCAGCCGGTCTGGTTGATATCGTGCAGACGGCGGATGAACAGGGCAATACCCGGAATGATCACGGCCAGGCCATACAGGCCCATCAGAGCGAAAAAGATCATCCCGATCGGGTTCATTTCACCGGTTTCGAAATTGCCGCCGAGGCCGAATGCGAGAGCCGCCAGGACCCCGAACACGATCAGGTTGAAGAGTACGACCCACCAGTATTCCGAGCGGCGTGAGCGGCCCTGAAAGTCCACATAGCGGGAAAAGAACATTTTGACTGCGTCTGGAAAACTGACCATTTTCGGCCCCCTTGATTGCTTTCACCACGAAAGACTGGCGCATTTTCGGCGCACCAGCAGCAAGGTCAAGGGATGACTCGTTAATGGTCCCCTGCCCCATGCGGCGGGATTCCGCGCCGATTTGGTTAGGGCAGGGTTAATAATCGCAGCTTGCGGCGACGTTTGCCTAGTCGAACTCGACCATGATCTCGTCGGCCGCGACGCTGTCGCCGGCGCCGACATTGATCGCTTTAACCGTGCCATTGGCTTCGGCGCGGATGATGTTCTGCATCTTCATCGCCTCGACCACACAGACCGCTTCGCCTTCTTGCACTTCCTGACCCATCTCGACATCAACTGAGACGACAAGGCCCGGCATGGGCGAAATGATCAGCTTGGACGTATCCGGCTTTTCCTTTTCCGGCAGACGGGCATGCAGGTCGGCCACGTTCGGCGTGCAGACCAGGGCCCGCAAAGCGACACCCCGATGACGGAACAGGTAACCCTCGGTGCGGTCGGCAAATTTCACCGCAAACGGCTTGCCATCCAGCAGCCCTTCCACGAGGTGCTGGCCGGGATACCACGGTGTCACCAGCGTATGTGGCTTGCCACCATTAACGGTGATTTCGGCGTCGCCATCTTCGCCCAGATCCAACGTTACCGGGTGGTGCTTGTCGCCCAGAATGACAATCCAGTCGCGACGCGCTTCGGGCAGCGGCGACATGCGGCCGCTCGTATCAGCGGCGCGGCGCGAGAAGAAGCCGTGCACATAGGCAGCGGCGCAGATCAGTTGGGTTTCCTGTTCCTTGGTAGGCTCTACGCCTTCAAATCCTTCCGGGAACTCGTCCTTGATATAGGCGGTGGTGATATTACCGGAGCGGAACCGTTTTTCGTCAATCACGGCCGCGATGAAGGGCATGTTGTCCTGAATGCCCTCGATATGGAATCGGTCAAGCGCCTCGCCATGCACATCCAGCGCGGTGTCGCGATCCTTGCCATGCGTGATCAGCTTGGCGATCATCGGGTCGTAGAACATGGAAATCTCGTCGCCCTCGCGGACGCCGGAATCCATTCGCACTTCACCGCCCGCCAGCTTGCCCTCTTCCGGCGCGTGGAAACGCTTTAGACGGCCAATGGATGGCAGGAAGTTGCGATAAGGATCTTCGGCATAGACGCGGCTTTCCACGGCCCAGCCATTGATCTTGATGTCGGACTGTTTGAGCTTCAGCTTTTCGCCATAGGCGACCCGCAGCATCTGCTCGACAAGGTCGACGCCGGTAATCATCTCGGTCACCGGATGCTCCACCTGCAGGCGGGTGTTCATTTCAAGGAAGTAGAAGCCTTTATCGGCGCCTGAAGCCACGAATTCCACCGTGCCGGCGCTGTCATAATTGACAGCCTTGGCGAGGGCCACGGCCTGTTCGCCCATCTTCTTGCGGGTTTCCGGGTCGAGCAGCGGCGAAGGCGCTTCCTCGATGACCTTCTGGTTGCGGCGCTGGATCGAGCATTCACGCTCGACCAGATAGATGCAATTGCCGTGCTTGTCGCCGAGCACCTGGATCTCGATATGGCGCGGCTCAAGGATGAATTTCTCGATGAAAACGCGGTCGTCGCCGAACGAGGCCTTTGCTTCGGCCTTCACGGCCGGGAAGCCTTCTTCGACTTCCTTGTCATTGGCCGCGACGCGGATGCCCTTGCCGCCGCCGCCGGCAGACGCCTTGATCATCACCGGATAGCCGATCTCGCGCGAGATCTTCACGGCCTCTTTCGTGTCCTCGATCAGGCCCATATGGCCCGGCACGGTCGACACGCCGGCCTCGGCTGCAAGCTTCTTGGAGCTGATCTTGTCGCCCATCGCTTCGATGGCGTAGGCGTTCGGGCCGATCCAGCCGATCCCCTCTTCCTCAAGCCGTTTGGCGAAAACAGGGTTTTCAGACAGGAAGCCAAAGCCCGGATGGATCGCCTCGGCGCCGGTCTGGCGAACAGCGTCAATGATCTTGTCGGCAACAAGGTAGGATTCCGAAGCCGGGGACGCGCCGATGTAAACCGTCTCGTCGGCCATCTCGACGGCCATCGAATCTGCATCTGCGTCGGAATAGACAACGACCGTCTGCACGCCCAACCGTCTACAGGTCTTGATGACCCGAACTGCAATTTCCCCCCGGTTGGCGATCAGAATCTTTTTGAACATGCTGCCTCGATCCATTGTAAAGTCTTTCAGCGACTGCACTAAGCCGCCCGAAACGGGATGTCCACAATTCCCATAGGGGAAGTCTGTTGCCACGATGCCGCAGATATGTTAGTAAGCGCTCACTATTGACGGAGGATGCGCTCATGACCCGGATTACGCTGGACCTCGATGCCTTGCTCGCAAAAGGCCAAATAGACAGTGCCGAAGCGGTGCGACTGCAGGGTTTTGCCCTGCCGGATCGCCAGAATGGGCTGCTGGTGAACATTCTGCTGATTTTTGGCGCGATATCCGTGGCAGGCGGCACGATTGCCCTCGTCCCGAATGCCATGACAGGCCTCATCCTGGCGCTTTTGTCGCTGGGCGGCGCGGAATTCCTGCGCCGCAGCGCACGTGGTAATTCCCTGAAAACCCTTGGCATGGCGCTCACCCTGATGGGCACGCTGGGCTTGGCAGGCTGGGTCGGGTGGGAATTCCGGGAAGTCGATGACGGCACCCTGCCGACCCTTCTGATCGCGCTCATCATGACCGCGTCGGCGCTCTGGTTCCGATCCGCCCTGTTGGCCGCCTTTGCGGTCCTGTCCCTTGGCGCCATTCTCGGCTCGGGCACAGGCTACTGGCATGCCAGTTACGCCCTATTTGTCGAAGAACCGACCATCACCATCATCGTCTTCGGCCTGCTGGCCGCCGGCCTCTACCATGCGCGCAAATCGCTGGCGGACGCTTGGGCCAATCTGGTCACCGTCTCCGCGCGGACGGCCTTCTTCATGATGAATTTCGGGTTCTGGGTCGGCTCGCTCTGGGGCGACCGTGTGGGCGAGCACTGGTTTGCGCCGAGCCGCTGGTCCGACCGGTCGGAGTGGCGCGAAGCCGCGCTGGCAATCCCTGACCATGTCTTCACGCTGGGCTGGATCGGCGCCCTCGTGGCCGTGATCGCCACCTCACGCCGGAGCAGTTTCCTGTCGATCACCTCGATCGTGTTCCTGACGATTCATGGCTACACCCAGTACTTTGAATATCTGGGCGCGAAGCCGGAAACGCTGGTGGTTGGCGGACTGGTGCTCGTCGGGCTGGCGGTCGCGGGCGCGCGCTTCCTGATGCGACCGAATGCGAAGACGTCCTAGTCCTTGTCGTCGAGCTGCTCGATATGCGCCTCGAAGGTGCGGACCTGGGCGGAGACAGACACGAGGAAGGCGGTCGACCAACCCAGCAACAGGAAGCCGATCACCGATTCCGCCGCCCCCAGCATGCGCCAGTCCTGGCTGATCACGACATCGCCAAAGCCGACGGTCGAGAAGGAAGAGGTGGAATAATAGACGGCCGTTTCGATATCCGGGAATACGTCCAGCAGAAGATAGGCAAAGGTGAAGACCCATATCTCCACCGAATGGAGCGCGAACAGGCTGATCAGAATGAAAAAGATCGCTAGTCCCTGTCCCGCCACCGTGGTCAGGTTCACATGCGGCATATCCCGCCGCCGGATGAGCGCTGACAAGCCGACCAGCCCTGCAAAGTGAATGGCGAAGGTAATCGCGACCAGAGCCCCGGCCACAATCAGATTGAGCAAGAGCATGGCAAAATTCCCCGTGTCAGTGCGCCGCGACCACCAAGCCGGCCAGTAGACCTGGCGCTTCACGGTTGAGGAAGTCAACCAAGGCATGGCTTGCCGTCATGATGGGGGTGGGTGGCGGGCTCTTGCGCCACCACACATTTCGCATCGGCGCCGCATCCGGTTTGCGTTTCGCGGCAAGGCTTGCGGCGTGACGGGCCAGGCGCGCGCGCTCTGCTTCGTGACCTATGTGTTCGAACCATCGCCCCTTGTCGAACCCGAGCGCAAGGCAGCCGACAAACTTCCCTGGATGCGCGTCATTCTGGTCGAGCCAGTGCTTGCGGCTGAGCGCGTGCCGCTCGCTGTGGGGATTCGGATGAGCGCTGGCGACCAGATGATTGCCGATGGCGCGCGAAAACAGGAAATTCCAGGCCGGATCATTTTCGCACCCCTCAAGCTGGTCATGGGCCCGCAGGAGGATCGCTGCCTCGGCCCGGCTGAGCCAGGGTGCCTGCTCCGTGCCGAGACGGGACACGATTTCGGCGACCTGTTCGACTATGTCATCCAGCGCGCGGCCATCCCGTACCATTTGCTCACAAAGATGAGTGAGTACGACCAGGCCGTAGCCGTCCGGGGCCTGGCTGGCCTTGCGAAACAGACGCGTGAACAGGCCGGCCAGATTACGGTTGCGTGGCCCGCCACCCAACACGATCCGTTCTTGCAGCCAGTCCAGATTGGATCGGGTCAGGGCGCCATTGGCGCCCTCCCGTGCGAGGACATAGCTGGCCATCACTCGAACAAACCGGCTGTCCCAATCGAGATCGGTGCCATTCATCCGTGTGTTGAAGTCGAACAGGGCCTGCGCCTCGGCGTCGGATTTCGGCCCGCGCGAGCACATTTCGAGCGCGACCTGCCGCGCATCCTCGCGTGAGCGGTGCGAGACGGCCTGAATGCGCTGGATAATACCGCTGGCCGTTCTGACCATGGGTCCCTGTCTCCCGTATAGCCACCGACAGGTAGCAATCAGGGGTTTCTGCTTTCTTGACCAATTCGGTGAAACCTGTTGCCACTATTACGTCGCGCCCCCTACATTCCAGACCATACACATGCGGAAATTCACGGAGAAAACGCGATGACACACCAGAAAGACCTCGCCGGTCGCAAGGCAATTGTAACCGGCTCCGCCACAGGACTCGGGCGGTCCATAGCGCTCAAACTGGCCGAGCGCGGCGCGGATGTGATCATTAATTGCGCACGATCAGTCGAGGACGGCGAAGCTACCGCCGCCGATTGCCAGGCGCTGGGGTCACAGTCACGCCTCGTTCAGGCTGACGTGTCGACGGATGAAGGCTGCCGCAAGCTGGCCGACGCGGCCGCACAATTCGGACGGCTCGATATTCTCGTCAACAATGCCGGCACGACAAAGCATGCCCGCGACCACTCCGACCTCGATGCCCTGACGCGAGAGGATTTCCTGCATCTCTACGCCGTCAATGTCGCTGGCCCCTTCCTGATGATGCAGGCCTGCAAGCCTTTGCTCGTTGAAAGCCACCGTCAAACGGGGCGCGCCGCCACCGTCCTGAATACATCGTCGATTGCCGGTGTGACGGGCATTGGCTCATCCGTCGCCTATGCTGCCACGAAGGGCGCCCTGAACACGATGACGCTGTCGCTAGCCCGCGCGCTGGCGCCGGAGATTCGGGTTAACGCGATCTGCCCCGGCTTCATCGGCACGCGCTGGTTCAAGGACAAGATGGACGAAGACCAGTACAAGCGAATGGAAGCTTCCGTGGCGGCGGCGACCCCGCTGAACGCCGCCAGTGGCCCCGACGACATTGCGGATTCGGCGCTTTTCTTCCTGTCGGATGCGTCGCGTCATGTCACCGGAGAAACCCTTCTGGTGGATGCCGGAACCCACCTCGGTTACGCCCCTTTGGTCGCGCGGTAAGGGAATCCAACACGCCCAAGTCTCAGGCATAGTCGCACCTGCGTGCACAAAATACTGGCGATCCGTTTGCGGTCCAGCAACCTCCATATTTTTGTTTCTGATCCCGGATGAAGCCACGTCATCGTGGTTTTGGCGCTGGCAACAGCGCGATTCAACAACGGGGAATAAAACATGAAACAACAGCTTTTACGCGCAGGGGTTGCGGTGGTAGCGATGCTGGCAGTGGCTGGTACGGCGGCTGCCGAGGGAGAATGGTCTGGCAATGTCGCTCTCAGCACTGACTATGTCTGGCGCGGCGTCTCGCAGTCCAATGAAGACATGGCCATCTCTGGCGGCTTCGACTATGCCAACGGCATCTTCTATGCGGGCACCTGGGCATCGAACATCGACTTTGAAGACGGTTCCGACTCGAACGTGGAACTCGACCTTTATGCCGGTGTCGCCAGCGAATTCGCCAATGGCGTGTCCTGGGATCTGGGGGTTATCTACTATTCCTATCCGGACTCGGACGATGAAGATCTCGACTTCGTCGAACTGCAGGCTGCTCTGGGATACGCCTTTGAAGGCGGCATTGAAGTGGGCGGCGCCGTCTACTGGGATCCGGACAATGAGAACATCTACGTCGAAGGCTCTGCGGGGTATGCCTTCACCGACGTGTTCGCAGCAGACGTGTCCGTCGGCAGCTATTCCTTTGATGGTGGCGGTGACTACACCAACTGGTCGCTCGGCGGCACGTATTCGACATCGGTCGGCATCGATCTCGACCTCCGCTACTGGGATACCGATATCGACGATACGGGCATCGCAGACGAGCGCGTCGTGCTGACCATCGCGAAGAGCCTCTAACGCTCGAAAATTTCTTCTCAAACTGTGTGCGAGACTTTGCCCTCCTTCGTGCGCAGTCTGGTGAAGGCCGCCGGTTCCCTGGAGAACTGGCGGCCTTTATTTTTGGCCAATTCTGCTTACGTTGGGAATTCATAAGCACCCGAATGAAAGAACCCCTCCATGGCCGCTGAAATGAGCCCTGCCGACGCCGTGGGCGCGCTTGTGCCTGCAATCACCCTTCTGGGGTTCGGCGCGGCAGCAGCCCTGGTCTCCCGGGCGCTCAATCTCAGCCCCATTGTCGGCTACCTGCTTGCCGGTATCCTGATCGGACCGGGGATGCTGAACCTGATCCATGAGAGCGGTGGCACGCATCTTCTGGCCGAACTCGGCGTGGTGTTCCTGCTGTTCGATATCGGGATGCATGTCTCTCTGAGGGAGCTGAAGGAGAGCCGCAGCGACCTGCTGGGCCTCGCGCCGATGCATCTGTTGCTGACCGGCCTGATCAGCGCCGGCGCGCTCTACATGCTGGGCATCTCCTGGCCGATTGCCATTGCCGTGGGCCTCAGCCTGGGCCTGTCCTCCACCGCCGTGGTCGCCCGCATCCTGACCGAACGGGAGCAGAATTCCTGTCCGATCGGCCGGACCGCGACGCATGTCCTGATCTTCCAGGACATTGTGGCCATCTTCCTGATGATCTTTGCCACCTCCCTGGGGGAGGAAGAGACCGGCATGGCAGGGCTGGCAGGCCTTGTGTCCGATTACATGCTGAATGGGAACGCTGTCCCGCTGGCGGCGACGCTGTTGCTCGCTTTCGCGCAGGCCCTGATTGCCTTCGGGGCGGCCATGCTGTTCTCGCGCTATTTGCTGAACCCGGTTTTCCGCACGCTGGCCGCCACGCGCAATGACGAGGCCTTCACCGCCTTCACCCTGCTGCTCGTTCTGGCTGCGGCCTGCGCCACGGCGGTTATCGGCCTCTCGCTGACGCTGGGCGCGTTCCTGGCGGGCCTTGCTGTGTCGGGTACGCCCTTCCGCCACCAGGTACAGACAGAGATGGGCCCGTTCCGGGGCCTGCTGCTGTCATTCTTTTTCATCAGCGTCGGCCTGTCGATTGACCTGCCCGGCCTGATGCGAAACCTGCCCCTCGTCGTGATTGCTGCCTTCGGCATCCTGATCGTGAAGACGGCGCTCGGCTATATCGCCGCGCGCGTGAATGGGTGGAGCGTTCCGGGCGCCACGCAGCTCGGCACGCTGCTGGCGCAAGGTTCGGAATTCACCCTGGTCATTCTCTCGCTGGCTTCGATCACCGCCAACATGCCCCCTGCCCTGATGGGCAGCCTGATCGCGGCCATCGCCCTCTCCCTGGCGCTCGCGCCGAGCTGGGCCATGCTTGGCGGCAAGCTGTCGCGTGA
Organism: Hyphomonas sp.; assembly: GCF_036964145.1. GTDB lineage: Bacteria > Pseudomonadota > Alphaproteobacteria > Caulobacterales > Hyphomonadaceae > Hyphomonas. The sequence goes on along the minus strand of NZ_JBALUC010000004.1, from coordinate 139,805 downwards.
ACTGGCGCGCCGCAAGCAGGTCACGGTGGAGACGGCGAGCGAGCCGGTGGGCGAACGCCCGGTCATCGTGATCGGCATGACAGCAGCAGGCCGCCTTGCGGTCGACGCACTTGCGGATTTCGACATCCCTTACATTGCCACAGACGGAGACCCGGACCGCTTCCTGTCTGCGGTGGCCGATGGCTACAATGTCTCCTTCGGGGATGCGTCAAATGTGAAGCTGATGGATGCAGTCGGCGGCAGCAACGCCCGCGCTGTCGTACTCGGCAAAGCGCGGTATGAAGTGTCCAAGGAAGTGACGCCCGGCCTCACGCGCCGGTTCCCCGACCTGATCCGTCTCGTAGCGGTCGAGAACATTCACGACCTCGACCGATATCTTGAACTGAATGTCCGCGCGCACCTGGTGGCCAGCGAGCCAAAGGGCATCGAGATGGTTGCGGACATGCTGAGGGTTCTGGGTGTGCCGGACGAGGATCTGGCCGACTGGCTTACCCGCGAAGCCGATTTGTTCACCATCGGGGAGGCGTCAGACCGTCAGGAAAAGGCGGACGAAAAGGAAGATCTGGAAGGCACGGTCGAAGAGGCCGCCTGACCCTTACCCAGGATCAGGAATTGAGGGCCTTGATGGCATCATCAATCGTCGCGCGTGGGCGGTCCATAATGGCCGCAATCTGGGCGCGCTGTTCGATGGCCAGCCACAGGCCGAGCACTTCGACATCCACGACGCGCCATTCGCCATTCTTTTCAATCACACGCCAGCGCACGGTCTGGGGATCTTCGCCGGGACGGGCGACGCGTGTTTCAACAATGGAATCCGTCGGGGTCCGGTCCTTGGAACCGATAACGGTAATCTCGGCATCGTGGAACTTGTCGCGTTGGTCCTCGAAGCTACTGAGCAGATAGGTCTCGAATGCTTCCGCAAAACGGGCACGATCCGCGTCAGACACGCGGCGGGCGTATTTTCCCAACGTGAAGTTGGCGACGGAGTCCAGATCCATGGATTCGCGCAAGGTTTCGCGTCCCTTTTCAGGATCGGAAATGTGCTTGGCCGCGCCTTCGATGACGGCTTCCGCTTCCGGGCCGGCCAAGGCCGGCAGGGCCATGAGTCCGAGGGCAGTCGAGGCGATAAGAGCGCGTAACATGGGGCAAATCCTTGTGACTTCTTGTCGTGTTGCCCTCTAGATATGTACGAGATTGTCCTTTTGTTCCCCGAAAGGCGAGATAGGCTCTATGCGTTTTGGACATGAAACCGGTGCATAGGGGGCCGGCAAACAGGCCCCGGACAGGCGCAGCAGCTGCAGTTTCGGGCGACGGCAGGACAGGATGGCTGGGTACATGACATTTCTCCTCTTGGGCGAGAAATATGCAAGTCACGTACCAGACAGGGGATCTTCTGGTCCTCAGCAAAGGCAGAGAAAGGTATGGTGCGGGCGGCCGGGCTCGAACCGGCAAGGCCTTGCGGCCGAGGGATTTTAAGTCCCTTGCGTATACCAATTTCGCCACGCCCGCATGGCCGGTCCCCGGCATAATCGGTTTTGCCGGGGATGGCTATACAGGATAGGATTTGCAGGATCGCTGCGGCCTAGCTGACCCGCTCGAACACGGCCGCGAGCCCCTGCCCGCCGCCAATGCACATTGTCTCCAGGCCATAGCGTGCCTCGCGGCGCTCCATTTCCCGCAGCATCGTGGTCAGGATGCGTACGCCGGTCGCGCCGACCGGATGGCCGAGCGAAATACCGGAGCCGTTCACGTTCAGCCGCTCCATGTCATCATCGGAGAACTCAAGCGCCTTGGTGCAGGCGAGCACCTGCGCGGCAAAAGCCTCGTTCAGTTCGATGACGTCGATGTCCTTCAGCTCAAGCCCCGCCGTCTTCAGCGCCTTCTGGCTGGAGGGCACCGGGCCGATGCCCATGACTTCCGGGCCAACCCCTGCCACCGACCATGAGACGAGCCGCCCCAGGGGCTTGAGGCCATATGTCTCTGCGGCTTCCCGCGTACAGACGATACAGGCCGCCGCGCCATCATTCTGGCCGGACGCATTGCCCGCCGTCACGGTCGACTGGTCATCCACCTTGCCCCGGATGGCGCGCAGCGTGGACAGTTTCTCCAGGGACGAATCCGGACGGATATGCTCATCCTGATCCACGACCGTGTCGGCCTTGCGACCTTTCACTGTGTACGGAATGATTTCCTCGGCGAACTTGCCGGACTGTTGCGCTGCTGCCGCCTTCATGTGGGAATTGCAGGCGAACTGATCCTGTGCCTCGCGTGTGATTTGGTAGTCCCGGCGGAGATTCTCTGCCGTCTCGATCATGCCGCCCGGCACGGGATGATACTTGCCGCCAGCCGTGTAGCGCCCGCGCGACAGGCCATCATGCAGCATCAGCCCATCGCCCTTGATGTTCCAGCGCATGTCGATGGAAAAGAAGGGTGCATTCGACATGCTCTCCGCCCCGCCCGCGATAACGACATCATTCGCGCCGGTGGCCACTTGCATCACGGCGTTAATCACCGCCTGCAGGCCAGAGCCGCAGCGCCGGTCGATCTGGTAACCGCCGGTGGATGTGGTCAGCCCGGCATCCAGCGCCACCATCCGCCCGAAGGCGGGCGCTTCCATCGTCGGATAGCATTGCGCGAAGATGCAGTCCTCGACTGCCTCGGCGGGCAGTTTTGTTTTCGCCATCAGCTCACGGATGACATGCGATGCCATCTCATGGGCGTGCACGGTCTTGAAGGCGCCGCCAAATCCGCCAACGGCGGTGCGGACGGGTTCGCAGATGACTACATCTCTCATGGCGCCCTACTCCTGCTGGTCCCGGCCACGCGCGGTGACCTGCTTGCGCGCCTCTTCCACGGCGTCTGCCGTCACGGAGTCGGCATGGGCGATGGAGCGTTTGACTTCTTCCTTCATGGCGGAGGCGAAATTCATGCCATAGCCATCATCAATCAACGCCTTGTACTGCTTGAGCAGGTCCGGCTGCGAGCCGCACATATCGTGCGCCAGCTTCATGGCGGCGGGCACGAGTTCGTCGGATTCATAAACCCGGTTCACAAGACCCCAGCGCTCGGCTGTGTGCGCGTCGAGGAAATTGCCGGTGAAGGACAATTCCTTGGCGCGGCTGATGCCGATCATGCGGGACAGTTTCTGCGACAGGCCCCAGCCCGGCACGATGCCGACGCGGGCATGGGTGTCGGCGAATTTGGCATGCTCGGAGGCAAGCAGCACGTCGCACATCAGAGCCAGCTCGAAGCCGCCGGTGATCGCGAAACCATTGATCGCGCCGATGATCGGCCACGGATAGTCCCGCAGTGCGCGGGCCATGTCGATCGATTTGGAATCCTCGTCCGCGCCGAGCGCGAAGCCGGTCTGGCCAGCCTCCTTCAGGTCAATGCCGGCGGTGAAGGCGCGCCCGGCCCCGGTCAGCACGACAGCGCGTACCTCCTTGTTCTGGGCCAGTTCGTTGAAGACGCTGACGATCTCGGCGCGCAGGGCGCGGTTCAGGGCGTTCAGCGCGTCAGGCCGGTTCAGCGTCACAAGCGCGACCGGGCCGTCCAGTTCGACCTTTACGATGTCTTCCGCCATGGGATCCTCCAATTTTCCTGTTTCCCTCTCTTAGCGAGCGGAATTCGGAAGGACCATGCCTGACGTTGCGGCGATCAGGCGCGGCGCTTGCGCAGGAGATTCACGACGCCGATGAGGAGCGCGATTACGGCAAGGCCTGCGGCCAGGAAGAACAGACCGAACTTCAACGGAGTCAGCCAGGCCTTGGCATCCAGCGCATCGACCCATCCGGCAAGGGCCAGCACCTGCACGAGGTTCTCCGTCAGGTCGATAATGACCACACCAAGCGCCGGTAGCGCCGCATATCTCCCGTACCTGCCGAAAAAGCGCAGCGCCAGCCCGCCAAGGAAGGCGCCATAGGCCAGCGGATAGGCCGTATCCAGCAGTACGGTTACCCAGGCATGCGCCGTGCGTTGGGCATCGCTCATCGTGGCAATGATCGTCCGCGCGGCTTCCGGATCGGAGGTCATGTCGAGTAAGGCGCCGCCGACCATGGGCCGGAACAGGCTGAACCCCACGCCGATCACCAACATCAGAACGAAGCTGGTCCAGATCACCGGGGTGCGCGCCAGGAAGCTCATGCGTTTGCGTCCTCGACCCGCTCGGGCTGGACGCCCGTCGCGGAGATGATCGCCTCAAGCTTGTCGGTAATCATCGGGATCAGGCTTTCCTGAATCGTGCTGGCGACGAGGTGGACGCCATTGTCGCCAATGCCCCGGAACCAGGGATAGGAGCCGAGCGCCACGTCCGGCATCTCCTTGGCCAGTGCGCCCAGCGGTTCGGCAATGTCGCCCTCGCGCAAGCCCCTGCCCCGTATCGTAACCTTGTGGATTACTGCGCCTGTCTCCAGTCTCGGCCCGATATCTTCCAGCATGCCGCGCGCAACAGACGGCACACCGGCCAGTGTGAAGACATTCCCGGTCTGGAAGCCCGGCGCCCCGGAGACCGGATTGGCCACGATCTGGGCGCCATGCGGGATGCGCGCCATGCGCCGACGGGCGGGCGTGTAATCCGTGCCCATTTCCTCATAGCGTTTCGCCAGCATGGCGGTCACTTCAGGATGTTCTGAAATCTCCACCCCGAACGCCTTGGCGATGGCATCGGCGGTAATGTCATCATGCGTCGGCCCGATGCCTCCGGTCGTGAAGACATAGGTGTATTTCGCGCGCAGCGAATTCACCGCCTCGACAATCTCCTCCTCCACATCCGGCACGATCCGCGTCTCGCGCACCGGAATGCCGAGCGGCGCAAGATAGGAAGCGATCTGTTGCAGATTGATGTCGCGCGTCCGGCCGGAGAGCAGTTCGTCCCCGATCAGGAGGACGGCTGCCGTAGGAGATTTTTTTATCATACCAACACTTTGCCCAGACTGGCCTATTCTTCAAGCGCCTCATAGACGAGCCGCATCGATTCCTCACGAAAACCTGCGGGCTCCCCCGGCAGCGCGCCGAAGCGCTGGATCATGCCGATGAAGAATAGGTCGTTTTCCGGATCAATCCAGAACCAGGTGCCAGCGGCCCCGCCCCAATAATAAGTGCCGGTCCCGGCGGGGCTGTCCATGGCGACCGGATCGGAGATGATGGCGAAGTCCAGACCGAAGTCGCGGCGCTTCGGCGCGACAGCCCCTCTTTGTGTTCCGTCGAATTCCACGCCGGCATTTGGCGGCAACTGGTTTGTCCGCATCAGGGCCACGGTGCTCTCCTCCAGCACGCGATGGCTATCCAGCGTGCCTCCGTTGAGCATCATCTGGCAGAACCGCGCATAGTCGTCGATCGTCGAGACGAGGCCCCCACCGCCCGATTCGAACGCGATGGTCGACTGCCGGAATTGCACATTCTCAGTGTAGAAAGGCAGGAATGCTTCCTGCTCGGGCGCATAATACATCACGTCGGAAAGGCGGTCATATTCTGCGTCTGGAACGTAGAAGCCGGTGTCATCCATGTTCAGCGGCGTGAAGACGTTTTTCTGCAGGTATTCGCCCAGAGTCATGCCGGAGAATTTCTCCACCAGATAGCCCTGGATATCTACCGCCACAGAATAGTACCAGACCTTGCCCGGCTCATGTAGCAGCGGGATGCCTGCGACCCTGTCTATGAAGGTCTGCGAGTCCGGCGATTTGAGGACATTCTGTTCGCGAAACTGCGCGTTGGCGTAATCGTCCCCGCCGAGGCCATAGGCGAACCCGGCTGAGTGGCTCATCAATTCCCGCATCGTCGCCGGACGCGGCAGATCCTTCAGGATCGGGGTGCCGTCCTCATGCTCACCAGCGAGGACTTTCAGCGCCTCGAACTCGGGAATGTATTGGGTGATCGGGTCGTCGAGATCGAACTTGCCTTCCTCGTAGAGCTGCATCAGAGCCACGCCGGTAATCGGCTTTGTCATGGAGTAGATCCGGTACAGCGTGCCTGCTTGCACCGGCGTCGCCGTCTCGACATCACGCACCCCGTATTCCCCGTAATGGGCAACCTGTCCGTCCTTTACGAGCATGGCCTGAAGGCCGATGACATGCCCGTCCTCCACGAATTTCTGCAGGCGCTCATCGAGCGCGTTCAGTCCGTCCGCACGGAACCCCTTGGCAGAATCGACCTGAATAGGAGATGGCCAGTCTGTCGCCTCATTCTGCTCCGCTGCTGCGGGTAATGCCGGCAGCGACAGGGCCGCCAAGGCGAAGGTGGACCCGATCAGGTGTCGACGACAGGCTTTCAATTTGGGCATTGAGCGCATTCCTTTTTCTCCCGCAGGACTGGATCATGACTGCACCCTTTTAGCGAGGCAAGCGGGAACGTATTGAGGCTGCGCGCATTGCATTTTTCAATACTCAATTGATTGAAAGGACACGCCATGAAACGTCATGCAACGGCCCATTGGTCCGGAAACCTTGCCGAAGGTCAGGGCTCGCTCACGACGCAAAGTGGCGCGCTGACCGATCATGCCTACTCTTTCAAGGCGCGCTTCGAGGATGAAAGCGGCACGTCCGGCACCAATCCGGAAGAATTGCTCGCCGCCGCCCATGCGGGATGTTTCACCATGCAGCTCTCCCACCTGCTGGCCGAGAACGGCACGCCTGCGACTGATCTGGATACAAAATGCATCGTATCCGTCGAGCCGAAGGATGGTGGCGGCTTTGAGATCACGCGCAGCGCCTTGACGCTTACAGCCGTGGTTGAAGGCATTGAAAAGGATGATTTCGACGCCATCGCGGACAAGGCCAAGACTGGTTGCCCGATGTCGGTCGCCCTCGGCGCCATCGACATTACGCTCGGCACTCAGCTCCAGTAACCCCTTCAGAGGAACAAGACCCATGGCACCGGAACTCTTATATGGCGTAGGCGCGCTGCTCTTGCTGATCGCCCTCATCTGGGGGGTCAGCCGGGGCCGGCTGAAATCCCGCACAGCGGAAGCGATCAGCGAGGAAGGCACGCGCGAAATTTACCAGGAACCCGAACGGTTTGATGACGAGCGGCGCGAAGAACTGAAACGCGCTGCAGAGTCCGCCGAAGCGGCCGCTGAAAAGCGCGACAAGACGGACGGCGCCTGAGTCTGCGCCTGTTTGGCAGGCCCGAAGGTGGAACTTCACCGGGCAAATTGCTATCTAGAGGGCAGATACAAATGTTTCTGCCCCTGAAAGGCCCCGATTGATGACCGACACCTCCCTCCTGCTGCCGATGCGCACAGGCGAAATCCGCATTCACGATGCCGAAGGCTTCGAAGGCATGCGCAAGGCGGGTCGCCTGGTTGCGGAATGTCTCGACATGCTGGTGCCGGAAGTGAAGCCGGGCGTGACCACCGAACATCTCGACACTCTCGTCCGCGAATTCGTGATGGATCATGGCGCCACCTCTGCCACGATCGGCTATCGCGGCTATCGCCACGCCAGCTGCATCTCGCTCAACCATGTCATCTGTCACGGTATTCCTAGCGCCAAGCCGCTGAAGGAAGGCGATATTGCCAATATCGACGTCACCCTGATCATTGATGGCTGGCATGGTGACCATTCACGCATGTACGGCGTCGGCAATGTGAAACGGAAGGCCGAGCGCCTGATGGACATCACCTATGACGCGCTGATGGCGGGCATCGCCCAGATCCGGCCCGGCAAGCGTTTCGGCGACATTGGCGGCGCGATTTCCGAAATTGCCCGCCTGAACCGCATGTCGGTCGTCGAGGATTTTTGCGGCCATGGTCTGGGCCGCCTGTTCCATGACGAGCCGAATGTTGTGCACTCCTCGGACTACAATACCGGCCCGGAACTGAAGCCCGGCATGTTCTTCACCGTCGAGCCAATGCTGAACCTTGGCCGCAAAGACGCTGCGATCCTGCCGGATGGCTGGACCGCTGTGACGCGCGATCGCCAGCTGTCGGCGCAATACGAACACTCCGTCGGCGTGACCGAGGATGGCGTGGAAATCTTCACCACCTCCCCGAAAGGCTGGCACCAGCCTCACAAGGTCCAGCTTTAGCGAGGCCTATTCTTCCGGAGGCGGCGGCATGTAAAAGGGCGCGGCCTCTGGCGGCATCTTCTCCATCGAGATTGTAATCCCGTATTCAGCCGCCAGTTCGCCGATCACGGCGCCGGCCGCCTCTGCAGAGTCCGGTTTCGCCTCTGCGATCCGCGGTCCTGCTTCATTCATGAAGCCTTCGAACGATCCGCCCGTCGTGGTCATGATCAACCGGGTCGTCTCATCGCTGGCGTTCCAGAACATGTGCGTATTGCCCCGGTTCAGCGCCGCGAAGTCTCCTGGATAGAGCGACAGGATCTGGTCGCCCGTCATGACGCTGAGCGCGCCGGAGACGATGTAGAAATATTCGTCCTCGCGCGTGTGCGTATGCGGCGGCGAGCCCGGACTGCGCGGCGGCAGCTCGAACTCATAGACCGTGACATCTCCCACTGACTCTTCCGATGACAATAGCAGCCGCACGGGATGGAACGGGTTTTCGATATCGTCCCCTGCCCCTGACACAACCAGCTTGTCCGGGTGGGCGTGCACATGCGCAACCGGAGGGGTCATGCAGGCCGAAAGCGCCAGCGCACCGGCCCCGATAACAATGAGTCTGTTGAGCATTCTGTTGTCCTCCCACGGATTGTCCCACGGCAAGTCTACGCTCAGGCCAGCACTTCTCAAAGCCCCATCCAAAACAAGATGATCGTAGCTACTTTATCGGGATCGCGTTTCGTGGTCTTTCAACCATAATGAGCACGATGCCCGAAGAACCCCACTGGAAAGGCCATCGCGAACGCCTGCGCAGCAAATTGCTGACGCGGGGGGCGACCGCATTGAATAATTACGAAGTCCTGGAAGTGCTGTTGATGGCGTTCATCCCGCGCCGGGATGTGAAGCCAATCGCCAAGGCTTTGGAGACCCGGTTCGGAAGCCTGTCGGCCATCCTCGCCGCGCCAACTTCTGATCTCATCAAGATAGACGGTGTCGGCGAGACCGTCGCCGCCTATCTCAAGGCCATCGCGGAGCTGAATGCGCGGGCCTCCCGGGAGACGATCCGGAAGAAACCTGCCATATCCTCATGGTCGGCGCTGATTGATTATGTCCGCACCGAACTCCAGCATGAAAAGCGCGAACAGTTCCGCATCCTCTTCCTCGACCGGAAGAACCAGCTGATCGCGGACGAGATCATGGGACACGGCACGGTCGACCATGCGCCGGTCTATACGCGCGAGGTGGCCCGCCGCGCGCTGGAGCTGCACGCCTCTGCCCTGATCCTCGTGCACAATCATCCGTCCGGGGACCCGACCCCCTCCCGCGCCGATATCGACATCACGCGCGAGATCATCGACGCGCTGGACCCGTTTGACATCACCGTACATGACCATCTGATCGCCGGGACCGGCGGCGTCACCAGCCTGAAATCAGCTGGCCTGATCTAGACGTCTCAGCTCTGGCCGAACCGGCGCACCAGATTCGAAATGCTTTTCGACAGGACCAGCATTTCCGGCGACTGCATGTCTAGCTTGCCGGACAGGCTGGACTTCAGGTTTTCCAGATCGAAGACAATTTCCCGCACGGCTGCATCGCTCACGCCGCTCTCGATCCAGCCGACACAGACGAGGCGTGTGCCGGACGTAACCGGCACAACCCGATGCAGGCTGGTCGAAGGATAAAGGACCAGGTCCCCCGCCGGCAATTTCACGGTCTGGGTCATGCCCGCCAGCTCGATCTCCAATTCGCCGCCCTCATAACTGTCCGGGTCGGACAGGAAGAGCGTGAAGGAAAGATCCGTCCGCAGGCGTGACTCCCCCGCCCCCATGAACGGATTATCCACATGATGGCCATAACCGCCGCCGTCCTGGGTCCGGCTGATGATCAGTTTCGAGAACTGGCGCGGCTGGGCCGCCGCCCGCAACACCGGATGGCGCTCCACCTTGGCTTTCAGCAACTGACGCACCTGCGCCCCGGTGCGAGACGTCAGATCGGCCTGCTGGTTGCGCTTGACCGCGCGGGCCATGCCGCCCGCCGTTTCGGCGCCATCGCGCCAACCAAGCGTCGCGACCAGATCGCGGGCATCGTTGAGATCTGTTTCATCCAGGACGTTGGAAAGGGTCAAAAGCATGTTGCGCCTACTTGCGAATAATTTGCATTTGCGTCATTCACCGCTATAGCAGATCGACACAAAGAGGAAGTATATCATGGCCTTTGACACCAAACTGAAGCAGTGGACCAGCCTTGGTCTCGGGACCGTGCTGATGACCGGCGCCCTTGCAGGCTGCAGCGAGCCTGCCGCGCCTGCTGACGACGCCGGCACGGAAATTTCCCAGCCGGAAGCGGCCACCGAAACCGACCCTGCAGCAGGCGCCACCACGCTCGCCACTGAAGGCGGCGAAGGCGAAGGCGGCGTGACGATTGATGCGGCCTATACAGACCCGGTCGTCTACAAGGCAGCGCTGGCCATTGCTGCGGCCCACGTGCTGGCTGCCCGCGATGCCCACGCCGAAGGCGAAACCCAAGCCGCCGCCGAGATGTATGCCCACCCGGTCTCGGAAGTCCTGTTCGATATGGAACCGGTCTTCGCCGCTCAGGGCGTCGCCGATTTCACGGACCTGTTCAGCGACACATCCGCCGCGGTCTTCGCTGGCGAGAGCCAGGACGAGATCAGCGCCCGCACCGACAAGATCCTTGCCGCGCTGGACAAGGCCGCCGAGAGCGCCCCAGCCACGGACGCGTCTGATGCCATGATCAGCGCGCGCGTCGCCTCTGACCAGATTGACCGCGCCTCCGACATGTACCGTCTCGCGCTCGATTCCGATTTCTACGAGACCTATCTTGACGGATATGGCTTCTACCAGGCTGCTGAACGCACCTTCCTCGAAGCTGAAAGCGACATTGCGGCCGAGAATGCCGAAGCCGCTGAGGCGATCCGCGCGGCCCTCGCGCTACTGGCCGACGCCTACCCGACGGCCCTGCGCCCCGATCCGATGGAAGCCGATGCCTCGGCCCTCGCCGTGGCCGCATCGGAAGTCCAGCTGGCTCTCAGCCAGTAACGACAATTTTACCAACGCAAGACCTCACTCATACGCTGTCGTAGAGTAAGGTCTTGCGCGCCCTGCGCATCACATTACCGTAGGGAGACTTGTAGAGAGGCGCCGCCAAGACGCGCCCGGTATTTTCGGGAGGAATTTCGGCGGATGACCGACACGACAGCCGGCCAAACGGCCACGGGCGGACATATTACGGGTTTCGGGTCGAAAGGGTATCGCACCTATGTGCTGATCGCCCTGATGCTGGTCTACACGCTGAACTTCATCGACCGCACACTCATCTCGGTCGTTGCCCAGCCGATCATCAACACATTCCAGCTGAATGACACGCAATGGGGCCTGCTGTCAGGCCCGCCTTTCGCGCTGTTCTATGCCGCCATGGGCATTCCAATCGCGATGTGGGCCGACCGCGCCAACCGCGTCATGATCATTGCGCTCTGCATCATCATCTGGTCGGTCATGACCGCCCTGTGCGGGGTCGCCGCGGGCTTCATCTGGCTGCTCATCTTCCGCGTTGGCGTTGCCGTCGGCGAGGCAGGCTGCACGCCGCCCGCCAACTCGCTGATCACCGATTATTACCCGCCCAAGAGCCGGGCTGGCGCGCTCGGCATCTATTCCATGGGCGTGACGCTGGGCGGGGTCTTGGCCCAGTTATTCGGCGGCACGATTGCGGGCATCAAGGGCGCGGATTTCGGCAACTGGATCGGCTCCATTGGCCTCGGCGGCCTGTTCGGAAATCTCGACTGGTCGACCGTGGAGGGCTGGCGCATCGCCTTTGTCGCGGTGGGCGCGCCGGGCGTGCTGATCGCCATCATTCTGATGTTCACCATCAAGGAACCGCCACGCGGCTATTCCGACCCGCCATCGGCCAGAGGTAATGGCAAAGCCCCCTTCTTTGACGCTTTCCGCGAATTCGCGACCAAGCCCACCTTCTGGTGGCTGTCGCTCGGCGCGGCCCTCGTCGCCTTTGTCGGTTATGGCCTGATCAGCTTCCAGGCACCCTTCCTGCAGCGTGTGCACGGCATTGATGTGCGCGACGCAGCCGTGCTCTATGGCGCGCCCCTGGCCGCTGTCGCGGCTTTCGGCACGTTCCTCGGCGGCTTCATTTCCGAGAAACTCGAAGGCCGTTTCAGCACGATCTCCGCTTGGCTGCCCGGCGTCGGCCTGCTGATCGCAATACCAGCCTATGTGGGCGCCTTCTTCGCCCCGACCATCGAGATCGCTTTCGGTCTCTGGATCATCGCCGGCACGATGCATTACGCTTACCTGTCCAGCCAGTACATGGTCGGCACCGCCATCGTCAGCCCGCAATCGCGCGCCACGACGATCGCCGTCCTGCTGCTGATCGTCAGCCTGATCGGCAATGGCATCGGGCCGCTCTTTGTCGGCGCGATGAGCGACTTCTTCATGAGCGAGGAAATCAGCAAGGCAGGGCTCTCGGCCTTTGCAGACAGCTTCAATCCGCGCCTCTGCGGCACGGACCCGGCGGCGCTCGGCGCGGAAGGCCCCGAGCTTTGCCGGGCCTATGCCAATGGCCTGCGCCATTCCATGGCCGCCACGGTCCTTGTCTTCATCGCTGCCGCGATCTGCTACTTCATGGCGGCCCGCTCCTTCATGAAGGACAAGTATAATCCGGATGCACCGACCGCCGGTATGGGCGCCTGAAACACAGCGACGGAAAGACACCAACAGTATGACAGATACGACCGCCGCCCCTTCTGCAACATTGGACGAAAAGCCCGGTTTTGAAACCGGTTACCGCACCAAGGGATATCGGGCCTATGTCCTGTCCTCGCTCCTGATCGTCTACATCTTCAATTTCATCGACCGGTCGATCTTCGGCATCCTGACCGATCCGATCCGCAACAGTCTGGGCCTTGAAGACTGGCAGATGGGCCTGCTGGGCGGGCTCGCCTTTGCCACTTTCTACACAACGCTCGGCATTCCGATTGCCCGTTTCTCGGAAAAGACCAGCCGCATGATGATTATCGTGGTGTCGCTGACCATGTGGAGCCTGATGACCGTCCTGTGCGGATTTGCTGTCAGTTTCGCGACCATGTTCGCCTTCCGCCTTCTGGTCGGAGTTGGTGAGGCCGGGTGCACGCCGCCCGCCCAGTCGGTTATCGCGGACTATTTCAAGCCCGGTAGCCGGGCCACCGCCGCGTCCATCTACGCGCTGGGTGTTCCGCTCGGCGGCATGTGCGCCGGCCTCGCTGCCGGCCCCATCAATGATTACGTTACCGGCGAAAATGTTCATGCCCTGCTCGAAGGCTGGGGCTGGAACTGGGCCACCGGTCTCGTCGACTGGAAAAGCCTTGAGGGCTGGCGGATTGCCTTCATTGCCGTCGGCTTGCCCGGCCTGCTTTTCGCGCTCATCATCGGCCTGACGGTCAAGGAGCCACCGCGCGGCTACACCGATCCGCCGAACGCGTCCAAGCCTGAACGCGAAACCTTTGGCGCCGCCCTGAAGAAACTCAGCAAGAAACCGACCTATGTCCATGTCGTGACCGGCGCGGCCCTGGCCTCCTTTGCTGGCTATGGCATTGCCGCTTTCTCCACCTCCTTCTTGCTACGTACGCACCAGCTCACACTTACCCAGGCAGCCCTGATTTTCTCGCTGGTGCTTGGCCTGATGGCGGCGATCGGCGTCTTCCTGTCAGGCTTCCTGGCCGACCGCCTTTCAAAGCGCTATCCGACAGCCCTGTCCTGGATGCCAGCGCTCGGCATGGGCCTGTCCGTGCCGCTTTACTGGCTCGGCTATCTCAGCCCCAGCGTGGCCCTGATGCTGCCGCCCCTGATGGCCGCTGCCATGCTGCACTATTTCTATCTCGGCCCAATGTATGCTGTCTCTGCCGGTGTCGTGGACGCCCGCACCCGCGCTACCGCTGTGGCGATCACCCTCTTCGCCGTCAATTTGATCGGGCTCGGGCTCGGGCCTACGCTGATTGGCCTGCTGTCAACGGTACTGAAGACCATGATGATTTCCGGGGCGGATCTCGGCCTGACACTGGACCTGTGCAAGGAGGCCGTCGGTCTTACGGCCGATCAGGTCACGGCTTGCAACAGCGCTGACGCAAGGGGCCTGCAATGGTCGATCATCATCTTCGCGTCGATCTATGGCTGGGCCGCCATCCACTATCTGCTGGCGGGCAAGACGCTGCAGCGTGACATGATCGCCAAGACCGCCTAATCGGTCTTCATGGCTGTTTACACTCAGGTTTCGGACGACGCGCTGGTGGCGTTCCTCGAGGAATATGATCTCGGCAAGGCCCTGTCTTTCAAGGGCATTGCCGAGGGTGTGGAGAATTCGAACTATTATCTCAAAACCACGACCGGCCGCTTCATTCTCACCCTGTTCGAGAAACGGGTGAATGCAGACGATTTGCCCTATTTCATCGGCCTGAAACAGCATCTCTCCGCGAAGGGCTTTCCCTGCCCGGAGCCCATCCTCGCAAAAGACGGCAAGGCGCTCCGCACGCTCGAAGGCCGTCCTGCCGTGATCGTGTCCTTTCTGGAGGGTCTCTCCGCGAAAAAGCCAAGCCCCGCCCAGTGCCGCGGCCTCGGCGAAGGTCTCGCGCGCATGCATGTCGCACTCGCAGATTTCGACATGACCCGCCCCAACAGTCTCGGCCCTTCGGCATGGCCCCGCCTCTGGGCGGGCCAGTCCGAGGAAGCCGAAAAGCTGCAGCCGGGCCTGCCGGGCCTGATCGACGAAGCCCTCAGCGACATTGCCGAGGCCAGGCCGCAAAGCCTGATCCTGCCGCGCGGCACGATCCATGCGGATCTGTTTCCGGACAATGCATTTTTCCTCGGTGAGGATTTTTCCGGCATCATCGATTTCTATTTCGCCTGCACCGACGCGCTCGCCTATGACCTGGCCATCTGTCTCAATGCCTGGGCCTTTGATGACAATCCTGGGCGCGGCGCGATCGACTACAATTATTCCAAGGGCGCGAATTTGATCGCCGGGTATGAAAGTGTGCGTCCGCTAGACCCCGCAGAACGTGACGCTCTGCCCCTGCTCGCACGCGGCGCGGCGCTGCGCTTCTTCCTGACGCGGATGGTGGACTGGACCTCGACCCCCGAAGGCGCCCTCGTAAAGCCCAAGAATCCCCTCGAATATGCCGGCCGCCTCGCCTTTCATCGCAAGGTGACACATGCGGAAGGCTATGGTGCATGACAGAATTCGGGCCAAATGGTGCGGTGGCTGGAACCGATTCTTCTGCCCTTCCAGCTGACTATCGCGCCCTCGGTCCTGACCGAAAGATCCGCCGTGTAAAACTCGGCCTGCTCTTGTCCTCCCTGGCGGCCTGTCTTGGCGTGACGCTGATCGGACTTTTCCTCACCTTTGTCTTCGGCCTCCTCGAAGGGGCTGGCCTGTTGCCTACCATGTTCGATCGCCCAAATAGCGGCTTCGTGATGGGCATCCAGATGGCCGCGATGATGTCTTTGTTCAACTTCATCCTGTTCTTCGTCACCGTGCCGGCCGCGTGGCTGGCCATGGGCCTGTCCATCGGCAGGTTCCCGCATCAGGGTATTTCGGCCCGTGCGCCCTACCTGCGCTGGGCCAGCATCTGGGGCGCGCTACTCGTCGGGGGCACGACAAGCGGGTTTGGCGTCACGGCGTCGCTACTGACCGGCCTTGGCGCGGCCCTCACCGGCGCCTGTATCGGCGCGCTGGCTGGCCTCGTCTGCGGCCTGCTCTTCCTGGCCATCGTAAAGCCTGCGGAACAGCTTCATCAGGCAGACATCAGCGTCTTCTGATGCTTGACGGACCTGCCAAAGCCCCGCACCTGAAATCCCATGACTGACAAGATCGAAATCTGGACAGATGGCGCCTGCAGCGGCAATCCCGGCCCCGGCGGCTGGGGCGCCCTGCTCGTGGCGGGCGACAAGCGCAAGGAATTGTGGGGCGGCGACAAGGCCACCACCAACAACCGGATGGAAATGCTGGCCGTGATCGAGGCGCTGAACGCGTTGAAGGGCCCGTCCAAGATCACGCTGCATGTGGATTCCATGTATGTGAAAGACGGCCTGACCAAATGGATTCATGGCTGGAAACGCAATGGCTGGAAAACCGCCGCAAAAAAGCCGGTCAAGAATCAGGATCTCTGGATGGCCATGGACGAAGCCTGCCAGCGCCATGACATCACCTGGAAATGGGTGAAAGGGCATGATGGGGATCCGGGCAATGAAAAGGCCGACGAACTGGCCCGCCGCGGCACCCACGAAGCCCGCGGACGCTAGGCGCCGGACACGAGTCTCTCTGCCGCCTGCTTCAGCGCGGCATCATCCAGGCTTTCCAACCTGACCACATCGGCCGGCGCATCCTCGCGCCGCTTGCGGCTGCGTGCATAGAGCGGATCGTAGTGCCGGTCCATCAGCTGCCGCGCCAGCGCGCGATAGTCGTTCGCCTCCGCCAAGGCCTGCCACTCGGCCAGTGTCTCTTTCGACTGCAAGCCCTTCAGCTTGGCGAGTGCCTCCATCAGCCGGTCCTTGTCCCGGATAATGTCCTCATAGGCAGAGAGCAGGAATTTCGCCCGCACGTCTGACGGGACCCTCATCTCGATACGCCGCGCCGCCAGCATGGACTGCCACAGGCGACGGGGCACACGGCACCGGCCGACCAATGCGGATTCCGCCTCCACAAAGACCGGACGGCTCAGATCGAACTGACGCAGCTGGTCCCAGATGCCGCTTTCGAACAGGCGCTGGGCCGGCTGCAGCTCGTCATCAAAATCGCCAAAGGCCGAGCCGCGATGATGGGCAAGCCCCTCAAGGTCGATCACCTGCCCGCCCGCCGCTGCAATGGCCTGCAGCAGAGCCGTCTTGCCCGTTCCGGTCTGGCCATCGATCAGGCGTACCGGCAACAGGCTGGTCTCATGGTCGAGCCCCGTCACAACTTCTCGCCGCCACGTCTTGTAGCCGCCCTTCACCACCCCGCTCGGCCAGCCGACCGATGAGAGGATCGTCGCCATCGCGTTCGAGCGCATGCCGCCCCGCCAGCAATAGACCAGCGGCCGCCAGCTCTTCGGCATGTCGGCCAGTGCCGTCTCCAGATGATGCGCAATGTTGCGCGCGACCAAGGCCCCGCCGACACGATTGGCGCGGAAAGGGCTTTCCTGCTTGTAGATCGTCCCGACGCGCGCACGCTCTTCATTCGACAGCACCGGCAGGCTGATGGCGCCCGGCATGTGATCGTCCTCGAACTCGGCCGGAGACCGCACATCAATGACCGCATCATAGCGCGAGAGGTTTTTGGGGCTGATATCCGTGACGGTTTCGAGATAAGGCATCCCACCCCGATTAGCAGGTTTTGTTTGCCCCGCCAGTGGCGAGCGCGGTAAGCCTGCAGCCCAAGAGGAGCCCGCCATGCCAGCCGACCTGACAGCCAGCCAGACTGAACCCCGCCTGACCTCCCTTGCGCATGGGGGCGGCTGCGGCTGCAAGCTCGCGCCAAATGTGCTGGCTGACATATTGAGCGAGATGCCCCTCTCGCTCGGCCATTCCGACCTGATCGTGGATGCGGGCAAGAGCGATGACGCCGCCGTCTACCTCATCAACGAGACAACCACGCTCGTCGCCACGACGGACTTCTTCACGCCCATCGTCGACGATCCCCATACATTCGGGCGCATCGCGGCGACGAATGCGCTGTCGGATATCTTCGCCATGGGCGCGAAACCCATTTTCTGTCTCGCCATTGTCGGCATGCCCATCGGCAAGATTGCCAATGAGACCATCCGCGCCATTCTCGCAGGCGGGCGCAGCGTGGCGGAAGCCGCCGGCGCGCCCATTGCGGGCGGGCATTCGATTGACTCCGCTGAGCCGATCTATGGCCTCGTCGCGCTGGGCATGGGTCATCCGGACCATTTGCTGCTGAACTCCAAGGCGGAGGCAGGCGACGTCCTGATCCTCGGCAAGCCGCTCGGCATCGGCATCTATTCTGCCGCCCTGAAGCGCGAGATCCTCTCCCCTGCCGAATACGACGAAATGGTCGCCTCGACGACGCGGCTCAATACGCCGGGAACAGAGCTCTCCGAACTTGCGGGCGTGCATGCCGCGACCGATGTGACGGGCTTCGGCCTGCTTGGCCATGCCAGCGAAATGGCGCGCGGCGCAGGCGTTCAGATCGTGATCGAGAAGAATGAGGTGCCGGTCTTCGAGGGCGCGCGGCGCCATGCCGAGGCCGGCGTCAAGACCGGCGCCTCGGGCCGCAACTGGGAGTCGGTGTCCCATATGGTCAGTGGCCAGATGTCCGAGATGGAAACGGATATTCTCTGCGATCCGCAAACCAGCGGCGGCCTGCTCGTCTCCTGCGCGCCCTATGCTGCCCGCGCCGTGCTCGACATCTTTGCACAGCATGGACATGACGGCGCAACCATTGTCGGCCGGGTCGAGGCAGGCCCCGCCGGCGTGTGCGTCGCATAACGCAAGTGTGACCACGTCCCGCATCCGCCTGTGCCAGGACCGTCTCAACATCGCTACTGGAGAAACACCATGCGTTTCAGTTTTGCCGCGCTTTCCTTCGCCGTCCTCGCTGCGTGTGGCCCGTCCGTCGCCGCGCCTGGCAGCCTGGCCGACGTCAAGGCGGTCACCGCCCCGGCCGAAGACACGCAAGTGCTCGCCGTGCTGAGCTATGCGAGCTGGTGCGGTAGCTGCAAAGTGCTCGATCCCAAGGTCGAAACCGTGCGCGCTGCAAATGATTTTGAAGGTGTCGAATTCTTCGCCCTCGACTATTCCGCCAAGGACGAGGCCGCCTATTTCGCAGACGCCGAAACCCTTGGTATTGCGGAAACGATGCGCGGAATCTTCCCCGAAAACATAAAGACCGGCCAACTCTATCTGATTGACCGGTCTTCTGGAAATGTGCTCGGCACCGTGACAAAATCCATGTCAGAAGCCGAGATCGTTGCCGCAATTTATGGGGCGCTGTCCTGACGATCAGGGCGCCGTGCAGGCGCTATCATCCTTGTTGAGTTCACGGCGGACAACATCGAAATATTTCCCAGTTGTCTCGAACTCGCTGGAGGAGACGCCATACGCCTCGCTCGAACCATCCGCTCCGAAGGATTTGTCGACACCCTCGGCGGCGTCTTCCAGACCGACATTTCGTTCTTCCCGAATGTCGCCGATCACCTGACTGACCTTCAGGATAGCTGTCTGATCCGCTTCAGGCTGATCAGCCAGCAACTGGCCAAAACAGCCACAATAGGCCGCGACCGTCTCGCCATCTTCGGCCAGATCTTCCTCAATCTCCGGATCCCCTGCCAGCATGCCATTACAGGCAGATACGGCATCCTTGGTGACGGAATTGCCTGCGCCACACGCTGCAAGAGCGAAACAGGCACTGGCAAAAAGGGAGATACGGATCATGAGGAGTCTTTCTGGATCTGGAATTAAGCCGGAACCTTTCCTGCGAGCATGCCCGCGAGACGGTTCGTGATGATGTCTTCGGCTTCTTTCATGATTCGGTCGATCAATTCTTTACAGGTCGGAATGTCATGGATCAGGCCGGCAACCATACCGCATGACCATGCGCCGGCATCCATGTCGCCGTCTTTCATGATGCGCGGATAGACGCCTGCGACTTCCTCGATGATGTCCTTGAATTCCAGCTTGTCGCCCAAGGCCTTCTCCTTTTCGATCAGGCGCTCAACTGCCGCATTGTTCAGCACACGCTCGGTATTGCGCAGGGAGCGCATGACAAGGCGCGTGTCGAGTTCGCTGGCAGCAACAATCGCGTCTTTCACGTTCTGGTGCACAGGCGCTTCTTTCGTCGCGATGAAGCGCGTGCCCATGTTCATGCCGGAGGCGCCCATGGCGAGCGAGGCGACAAGGCTGCGCCCGTCTGCCTGACCACCGGAAGACACGAACGGAATGTCCAGCTCATCTGCCGCGCGGGGCAGCAGGATCATGTTCGGAATGTCGTCTTCGCCGGGATGGCCGCCGCATTCGAAGCCATCGACGCTGACCGCATCACAGCCAATCGACTGGGCTTTCAGCGCATGGCGCACAGCGGTACATTTGTGGATCACCTTGATGCCGTGTTCCTTCAGGATCGGCAGGACCTGCACCGGGTTGTTCCCGGCGGTCTCAACGGCTTTCACGCCGCCTTCGATGATCGCTTTCACATAGCCCGGATAGTCCGGCGCGTTGACGACCGGCAGGAAGGTGAGGTTCACGCCGATCGGCTTGTCGGTCATGTCCCGGCAGCGCGCGATCTCATTGGCGAGGTCAGCGGGGGTTTTCTGCGTCAGGGCCGTGATGATGCCGAGGCCGCCGGCGTTCGAGACGGCAGCAGCCATTTCGGCGAACCCGACATAGTGCATACCGCCCTGAATGATCGGATGCTCGATTCCGAACATTTCTGTGATGGCAGTCTTCATGGCATGTCCTCCTTGTTTTCCGGCCTATCCTTGGCGGAAGGCAGGCGCGGAAACAAGGCTGACATTGGGGAAAGAGTGCCTGGCGGCCCTTAGCTTACAGGCGACCAGGACTTGGTGGATTTGCTGCGGCGCTTCTGGCCGCCGCCCTGACGGGAGGCGCCTCCACCGGACTCGGAGCGGGCAGCGCTTCTGTCGCCGCCGTCACGCGAACCACCGGGCTTGCCGCCGGCCTTGCGGGGACCTTTACCACCGCCGGAGCGATTGCGGTTCTGGGACTGCCCGCCCTGACGGTGTCCACCGCCCTGGCCTCTGCCACGACCGCCGCCACCACCGCGGCTCTGCTTGGTGTGCGGGCCCGGCTCTTCCGGCAGGGACAGGTCGAGCGCCATGTCTTCGGCCAGTTCGATCCGGTCGATCTTGCGGCCGATCAGCTTTTCGATGTCGCGCAGATAGCCGCGCTCATCATTGCCCACAAAGGACAGCGCAATGCCGCTCTTGCCGGCGCGGGCCGTCCGGCCGATGCGGTGAACATAGGATTCCGGCAGGTTCGGCATGTCCATGTTCACGACATGGCTGACGCCATCGACATCAATGCCGCGTGCGGCAATGTCGGTCGCAACCAGGATCGGGGCCTTGCCCTTCTTGAAATTGTCCAGGGCGCGAATGCGCTGGTTCTGGCTCTTGTTGCCGTGAATGGCTTCTGCATAGAGGCCTTCATTGGCAAGGTAGCGGACCACTTTGTCGGCGCCGTGCTTGGTGCGGGTGAACACGATGGCCCGGTCCATGTCATCAGCCGACAGGAGTTCGGCCAGCAGGCGTGGCTTGGCGTCGCCCTTCACCATGTAGACCGCTTGGTCAATCTTTTCGGCAGGCCTGGAAACGGCGGCGACGGTGACTTCTGCCGGATCATTCAGGAAATCATTCGCGAGCGAGCGGATTTCCTTCGGCATCGTCGCCGAGAAGAGCAGCGTCTGGCGGCGGGTCGGGATGGCCTTCATGACTTTCCGGATCGCAGGCAGGAAGCCCATATCCATCATCTGGTCGGCTTCATCGAGCACAACGGCTTCGGTGCCGCTCAATTTCACGGCGCCGGTTTCCATATGGTCCAGCAGGCGTCCAGGCGTTGCCACCAGAACGTCCACACCGCGCGCAAGGGCGCGAACCTGGCCACCGGGCTTCACGCCGCCAACGACGATTGTCGTGGTCAGCTTCATCTGGCTGCCATAGACGCGCACGCTTTCGGCAATCTGGGCGGCCAGCTCGCGCGTCGGCGCCAGGATCACGATGCGGGCCATCTTGGAGACCGGGCGGCCCGGATTGGCGGCCAGACGGCTCAGCAGCGGCAGCACGAAGGCCGCCGTCTTGCCTGTGCCGGTCTGGGCAATGCCCACCAGGTCACGGCCTGTCAGCAGTGTCGGGATCGCCTGCTCCTGAATCGGAGTCGGCTTGGTATAGCCCTCAGCAGCAATGGCCTTGAGGACGGGCTCGGCGAGGCCGAGTTCGGTAAACTGTGTCAAATCAATACTTTCATGTGCGGGCGCCCAGCGGACTCAATAGTCCGCCCGCCCTGTTAGGCTCTAAGTTTTAGGAAGCCTGCTTTTAATCGGCATCCCGGTTGTTTGCGCACTCGACGCGAACCCGGAAAAGGCAACGATCAATGCGAGAGCAGCAGCTATTCGCCCTGCTACAGCGGCATATGGCACGCTTTTGTGCAATGCACAAACGATTATAACCGCTCAGAATTTCCAGCGCGCTGTGCGTGGCAAATCGGCCACAAGGCTTTTTGCCGCGACCATGAACACCCGCTCCTGCCCCAGCGCGAAGGCCATTGCCCCTTCCGGGAAGATCGGCGCGAAGGCGTCGTCCAGCACGTTGAGCCCGCCGGTAAAGGCGCCCATGGCCGGCATGACCAGCCGCGCGCCATCACTGGCGAAACAGCGCCGCCGCACGGATCGCCCCCGTCCGATGATCTTGGCCGCCGGATGCAAGTGCCCGGAAATCTCGCCCACTTCGCCCGTCGGCTCGTGCCGGAAAACCAGCGATCCGATGCGCAGCACCTTGCTGGCCCGCCCGCCGAGATGCGCCGGCGGGTCGGGGTCATGATTGCCCTCAACCCAGACCCAGTCATGCGCCGTCGTCAGTGCCTGAATGCGCCGGGCATAGGGTTCTGGCAGGCGCAGTTCGGCCGCCCGGTCATGGAAACTGTCGCCGAGGGAGATCACCGTCTGCGGCTTGAGCGCAGCGCACAGCCGCTCGACCAGCGACAGCGTCGCGCCCGTATCATAGGGCGGCAGCATCTGCCCCCGCGCCGCATAGGCACTGCCCTTCTCGAAATGGAGATCGGACACGACCAGCACCCGCTCGGCCGCCCACCACAACGCCCCCTCCGGCAGCGGCCTCAGCAGCTCCCCGGCCAGGTGCAGATGTGTTTCAACGGGTTTCGTGGCGGCGGCAGTCATCGGAGAAGAATCTGGCGTGCATTTGGGCAGCGGTCAATTCGCCATGGCAGGCTGGGCTGAAAGAAACGTGCCTTGCTGCTTTACATGGCCTTAAGCCCATCATGCCTATGCTTGGTCGGTCGCATTGGCGCACAAGCAAACCGCACCGGGACGCATGAACAGGAATTTTCCGCATCACACGCCAAGTGAGGAGATCGCCGCGCGATCGGTTATGAATCGCGGGTTTTCCCTCTATCTTGATGCCGTCCGGCTCGGTGCTGCGCTGATGGTCGTTGCCTCTCATCTGGCCTATGCGCGCTACACGAACGGCCAATTCCAGTGGGTACGGGACCTGAATATCGGCAGTGATGCGGTCGTGATCTTTTTCGTTCTGTCCGGCTTTGTCATTGCTCACACAACCTACCGCAAGGACCGCCCGGCACAGGACTATGCTACCGCCCGGCTGGCCCGCCTGTATTCGGTTGTGCTGCCCGCCATCATTCTGACCGTCTGTCTCGATACCTTGGGTGCCAGACTGTTCCCGGACGTCTACGCAGCGCATTGGTATAATGGCGATCAGCGCATCTCGCAGATCGTCACGGCGCTCACCTTCATGTCCCAAGGATGGGGCGGTGACATTCGTCTCGGCACGAATGGCCCGTTCTGGTCCGTCGCCTATGAGGCCTGGTATTATGCTGCCTTTGGCGTCGCCGTATACTGCCAGGCCCGAACCCGCACCCTGCTGCTGGCTGTGATCGCCTTGATTGCCGGTCCGCGCATCCTACTGTTAGCGCCATGCTGGCTGATCGGCGTGGGATTGCAAAGACTCATGCGGTCATCGGCATACGACGCAATCGAACGACCGGCGGCCCTCGCCCTGTGCCTCCTGCCCGTCGCGCTTTACGGCACGGCCCAGGCCGTCGGCCTGCCACACATACTGACCGAACTCACCACCCAACTGCTCGGCGGAAAATCCCCGAATGCCTTGTTCGGCTTTTCAGACGAATTTATCTGGAATTTCCTGCTTGGCTGTTTGGTCGCCCTTCACTTTATGGGCGCTGCACAGATCTTGGAGTCAGCAGGCCAGAGAGCGACAGGACTGGAACCAGTGATCCGCTGGGGAGCGGGGGCAACCTTCTCGATTTATCTATTCCACAATCCTCTTCTGTCCTTCCTTCATGCCCTGCCCGCCTACAACGCGGCCAATCCGGTGCATTGGGCGGCACTGGCCGTCACAACTCTTGGCGCATGTCTGCTGTTGGCGGAAGTTTCAGAGCGCCGACTGCTGGCTTGGAAGGCGTTGATCTTGCGCCTTCTGTCGGGGTTCACCCGCCAGCCCGCCTAACTCATTGCATCGCGGACCAGCTCTGCTTCCGCTTCGCCCAGGATGGCGTCCTGCACGGATGCGCCAGAAACCGGCTCCTTGCCGATTTCCAGCATGACGGGCACGGCGAAGGGGCTGATCTTTTCCAGCGCCTGATGGTCGATCTTGCCACGGATACGCACCAGCGCGTCCGACAGGCGGCGCACATCCAGCAGACCCGTCGCCGCGTCCTGCCGGGCGGCCTGCAGCAGGATATGGTCCGGCTCATGGCTGCGCAGCACGTCATAGATCAGGTCGGACGAGAAACTCACCTGCCGGGAATTCTTCTCCTTGCCCGGAAGGTTGCGATGGATAAGGCCGGAAATCTGCGCGCACTGGCCGAAGGTCCGCTTCATCAGCGCGCTCTCATCGAGCCAGCTTTCGAGATCGTCGCCCATCATGTCCGGATGGAACAGCGCGTCCATGTCCACTTCGGACATGTCCTCCATCCCCCACACTGCCAGCGCATATTCACTGGCGACAAAGCCGGTGGGCTTGGCGCCCATCCGCTCCAGCCGCCGCGTCAGTAACATGCCGAGCGTCTGGTGGGCCAGCCGTCCCTCGAAGGGGTAGCAGACGAGGTAATGCCGGTCGCCGCGCGGGAAGGTTTCCACGAGCAAATGATCCGGCGGCGGAATTTTCGATTTCAGCTTCTGGATCTCGAACCATTCGCGTACGGGGTCTGGCAGACCTTCCCATTGCTCCGGGTCATGGATCATCTTGCGGACACGATCCGCCAGGAACGTCGTCAGCGGGAACTTGCCGCCATTATAGGACGGTATCGCCGGCCGGTCGCCGACTGCGCGCACGACCAGCGCGTCCATGCCCTCCACGCCGACAAGCCGCAGAATTTCGCCGGCGAAGAGGAATGTGTCGCCCGGCGTCAGGGTGGAGAGGAAATATTCCTCCATCTCCCCCAGCTTGAGCCCCGCCCGTACGCTACGCTTCTCGCCCTGCTTTTCCTTGCCCATGAATTGCGCCAGCCGCACGGCCAGCATGGGCGATTCCACAATTGCGCCGACATTCATCCGGTGCGCCTGTGCGTCGCGGGCCGTGCGCGCCACCCACACCCCGTCCGGCCTGCGCACGATGCGGTGGAACCGGTCATAGGTCTTCAGCGCATAGCCGCCGCTCGCCACGAAATCGACGATCCGCTCATACGTCTCCCAGTCGAGCCACGCATAGGGCGCGGCCCGGACAATATCCTCATAGAGCACCTCCAGCCGGAACCCGTCGCCACACGCCCGGCCCATGACATGCTGGGCCAGCACGTCCAGCGAGCCCTCGCGCACCCCTTCCCCGTCAATCTCGCCAGCCTCGACCGCTGCCTCGGCCGCACGGCATTCAAGCACCTCGAACCGGTTCGTTGGCACAAGGACGGCCCGGCTGGCCTCGTCCATCCGGTGATTGGCCCGTCCGATCCGCTGGATCAGGCGCGCGGCTCCTTTCGGCGCGCCCATCTGGATCACGAGGTCCACCTCGCCCCAGTCGATACCGAGATCGAGTGTGGACGTACAGACCACTGCCTTCAGGGCGCCAGCCGCCATCGCCGCCTCGACCTTGGTGCGCTGTTCCCGCGCGAGCGAGCCATGATGCAACGCAATCGGCAGCCCGTCCTCATTGGCGTGCCACAGCTCCTGGAACATCAGTTCGGCCTGGCTGCGCGTGTTGACGAAGACCAGCGTCATCGTCGCCTTCTTGATGGCCTCATATACTTCCGGCACGGCAAACCGTCCGGAATGCCCCGACCACGGAATCCGCTGTTTCGAGATCAGGATATCCACATCCGCCGAGACGCCGCCCTCAGCCGTCAGGATGCGCACATCATGCCCGCCGGGGCGCAAATCCAGCCAGTCCGCCAGAACTTCCGGCTCGCGCACCGTCGCCGACAGGCCGATGAACCGGCAGGCCGGGGCCCAGCTTGCCAGCGTTGCAAGG
Source organism: Hyphomonas sp. (assembly GCF_036964145.1). Classification (GTDB taxonomy): domain Bacteria; phylum Pseudomonadota; class Alphaproteobacteria; order Caulobacterales; family Hyphomonadaceae; genus Hyphomonas. The sequence goes on along the minus strand of NZ_JBALUC010000004.1, from coordinate 113,626 downwards.
CCGAGCGCCAGCAGGTCGCCGCGCTTTGAGGCCGCCATGGCATGGATTTCATCCACGATCACGCATTTGAGGTCGGCAAAGAATTCCTTCGCATGGTCGGAGGCAAGAAACAGCGCGAGCTGTTCCGGCGTGGTCAGCAATATATCCGGCGGCGTCCGTCTCTGGCGCTGACGCACATGGGAGGGCGTATCCCCCGTCCGGCTCTCGATCCTGATGCCCAGCCCCATCTCTTCGACCGGGCCCGTGAGGTTGCGCTGCACGTCGGCCGCCAGCGCCTTCAGCGGCGATATGTAGAGCGTGTGCAGGGCGGGCCGGTCGGAATTCGCCGCCCGCTTGCGCGCGCGCAGTTCAATCAGGCTGCCGAGGAAGCCTGCCAGCGTCTTGCCCCCGCCCGTCGGCGCGATCAGCAAGGCGCTTTCGCCCTTCAGCGACTCTTCAGCAAGCGCCAGCTGGTGCGGGCGCGCCCGCCAGCCACGTGCCGTAAACCAGGCCTCGAACGGGTCCGGCAGGACAAAGGGGGAAAGCGCGCTGTCAGCCATGAGAGGAATTAAAGTATCGCAAGAGGGGGAGATTTCCTTTGTCTTTCACTATGCGTTCAGGTGAGCTGTGCCCAAACTTCTTTTTCAGACACTGCAACAGAGCCCCGTCATGATCCGTTCCCTTGCCAGCGCCGCCAGCCTGCTTGCCCTCGCCGCTCCGGCTTTTGCACAGACCCCTCTGGAACAGGCCCTTGCCGCCTCAGCCGATGGCCCGCTCTACAAATTTGATCTCGCGCTCTCCACCGGCGAGGTCGAGGCCCTGATGAAGGTCGACCCCAGCCTGCCCGAAGGCGAACGCCTTAGCGTCGTCTCCCCTGACCCGGATAGCTGGAGCGAGGATTTCGCCAAGCGCGTCAAAAACATGAAGGCCAATACGGATGGGGACATCTGGTGCCAGGAGTTTGCGGAAAACATTCCCGCCAATGCGGCCCTGGTCGGTGAGACCGACACAACCGCGACCTACACCTTCGAGCCTCAGCCCGGCGCCGAACCGGATGACATGGACAAGGTGTACAAGCACCTCACCGGGACAGTCATTGTGGACAAGCAGTCGCCCGCCATCCTGAATTACGAGCTGGTCGCGAAAAAAGCGTTCAAGCCGATGCCCGTGGCCAAGATCAAGCAATTCGAGATGAAGATCGCCTGCGACCGCGCGCCCGACGGCCGCACCCATGTCGCCAGCCTCGATCTCAATCTCAGTGGCTCGGCCATGATGCAGAGCTTCAGCCAGTCAGACCGTCAGCGGATCTCAAACCTTCAGGCCATTCCACAATCCGGCCCGGAATCCGGAACCGGCACCAAATAGGGCCTATTCCTCGCGGCCATACTTGGCGAGGATTTCCGCCCGGATCGCATCCTTGGCCCGGTCACTGCGCGCGCGGCGGGCCTCGATCGTCGCTTCAATCTCAGCCTCGATCTGCGCCCGCTCGGCCGCCTCTCCTGCGCGCACATCATCAGCCGCCTGCAGGGCCATCAAGGCGTCCCGCGTGAAGCTGGCAATGTCGAATCGCGCGCCGCCGATCACGTCAAAGCCGCGTCGCACAATGACCGCGTTCATGCTCGGCACGATCACGACATACTGGCCGCGATTGCCGGCCATGTAATAGGTGCCCGCCGGAATGCCCTCGGCATGGTTCATCAGCCAGAATTGCGCGCCATAGCCGGGACCGCTTGTCGGTTGCGCCGGGCCCGGCGTCGCCACGAACTGTGCCCAGCCTTCCGGCAGCAGCCGCTCATTGCCCCACACGCCGTCCTGCAGGTAGAGCTGGCCGACCCGCGCAAGGTCGCGCGCCGTAGACCAGACTTGGCTGGACGAGACGAAGTCACCATTCCAGTCCACTTCCAGTGTCGTGTGAACGGCGCCAATCTTGTGCAGCAGTTTTTCATACGGGAAGCGATGATAGGAATCATCCGCCCCCAGAGATTCCCGGAATGAGCGCATCGCGATCAGCGTGTCATTGTTGGAATATTTGAACCGTGTGCCCGGCTTGGCTTCCATCACCTTGGAGGCGGCCTGATCGACCACGCGTCCGCCGCCGAAATAGATCCGGTCCGTGCGCGAGCCCTCTTCGCCGCTGTCGAGGCCGCTCGCCATCTGCATCAGGTCGCGCAGTGTGATTTCGCGGCGCGGGTCGGCGCCATTGTTCCAGTCGGCGATCACGGCCGGGTAATCGAGATCGATATGCCCGTTCCGGCGCGCTGCGCCGAGGATCGTCGCAGAGATCGATTTCGCCACCGACCAGGTCCGCTGCGGCGTCTCGTGATTGATACCGCGGGCATAGCGCTCGGCCACGACCTGTCCGTCTTTCACCACGACCACCGCACTGGTGCGCGTGCCATTGCCATAGGTGCGCTCGTCAAACGCGAACGAAACCGGCGCTTCCAGACGTTCGGCTTCTTCGATGCGCAGCTGCACCTTCACATTCGAGCCGATGGCGCTGCCCCGGTCTTCGCCGGTGAAGTCCGGCCAGGCGGCAAAGCGCGGCAGGAAGTTCAGCGCGCCCTCTTCGGCGCCAATCGGCAGCTGCGTACAGCCAAAGCCGGGGCGCCAGACCGCCATGCGCGGCGGCATCGTATTGGAATAGGTCACCGAGACCAGCTTGCGCGCCGGGTCGATCATCGCATCGGGCAATTTGTCAAAGCTGCGCTGGTAATCCGGATAGATGCCGGACAGCTCGTTCTGGCGAATCTCTTCCAGCGTCTGTCCTGCATTGAAGGTCGAGGAGCAGATGAACGCGGCCTTGTAACCGGCCGCCAGCGCATCATCCAGTGCCCGTGTCGACCCGCCCTCTTCAGCCATCGCGGGCGCGGCGGCCAGCACGGCCAGCGCAGACAGGGATACAAGACATTTCCGGATTGCGCGCATGCGTGATTCTCCTCTGATCGGCCTGACTTTATGCACAGATGACCGTGTCGCAAGTGTGGCGGGGCAGCTTTCGACTCAGTTTGGATGCGTTTTTCGAAACTTCTTCCTTTAAGCGCAAGGAGCGCTATCATAGCGGGAAATCAAAATCGTCCGAAGGAGGAAACAGCATGAAGTTCCACGCTCCTGTGCTTGCCACCCTAACCGCTGCTGCCCTGGCACTTGGCGCATGCACCCAAATGCCTGCAACTGCTCCGTCCATCACTTCCTCCACGATCACCGCCGACAGGGCGCCTCTTCAGGATTTGCTGGATGCGGGGTTTGACCTCGAACAGGTTGATGGCGACTGGCTCTACCTGAAACAAGGGCCGACACTGTATCGGTGCCTTGTTTCATTCACGGATCGCGTCTTCTGCACGCGCCTGTCATAGATGGCTCATCCCGTGAACTGCAAGGCCCTTGGCGACGGCGCCGAAGCGGTCACTCTCGGAGAGTGCAGCATTGCCAAACCGCCCCGCCAACCGGGACTGCACGAGCGGAATAAAGGTCGACCCGCCCACCATGACAATATCGGTGACCTGGTCCGGCGACACGCCCGACTGGCCCAGGCAGTCCACTGCCACCGCGTCCATCTGTGATACCGCCTCGTCAATCAGGCCTTCGAACACCCGGCGCTCCACCACACGCTCCAGCCGCAAATCGGGGGTGTCATAGATAAAGGCCTGCTGGTCAGTGTCGCTCAACTCGATCTTGATCTGCTCGGTCCGCTTGGCATAGGCGTGGCCTTCATGGTGGCGTACCAGATGATCGAAGGCCCGGATTGCGCGACTGTTCGGGCTGTTCTGTACCATCCATCCGATCCGCTTCTGCACGTCCCGCGCATAGAGCTTGTTCAGGCTTTTCCAGTCAGACAGGATCGAATATGGCGCAGATGGCACCGGCAATCCGTTCAGCTCCAGCGTCTCGCCATGCCCGAGCAGCCGCGACAGTTCGAAAAAGCTCAGCTTCTGGTCAAAATCATTGCCGCCCACATAGAGGCCGGTGCTGCCCAGCACGTCGAACCCGGAATTGTCCGACGCGATGCGCACGACCGAGAAATCCGATGTGCCCCCGCCAATATCGACCACGAAGACCAGCTTCTCCCGGCCGCTCGGAAAGCTTACCGAACGCGCCGCCGCCACAGGCTCGTCGAGGAATTCCACATGCGCCACGCCCGCCTCGTGCAGGCAGGATTCCAGGATGGCCTGCGCGCGCCGGTCAAGATCGGCGTCCCGGTCATTGAACGAGACCGGCCGTCCCTGCACGACAGACTCAACCCGCTCGCCCATCTCGGCTTCCGCCCGGGCGATCACCCGGCGCAGGAAATGCGCAATCACGTCCCGGAACGGCAGGCGCCGACGGCCGACATCCGTCGTCTCGTCGATCAGCGACGAGCCCAGCACGGATTTGATCGACCGCATCAACCGGCCTTCCTCGCCCGTCTCATACGCCGCCACGGCCTCGGCCCCGATGGCATATTCTCCGGACGCCAAGCCATAGAACACCGCCGTCGGGATCGATGTGGCGTCCGGCTCCAGCTCGATCAGGCGCACGCCCTGCGGCCCGGCATATCCAATCGATGTGTTCGATGTTCCGAAATCGATGCCGATTTGCATGAGGAACCTCCGGAGACCTGAATCGCGACCCCGTCGCCTACCCCAGCTGTCAGCATTTCGAAAGATGCCGCGCCCAGCCCTGCCCCCCTCGGCTCCAGTGTGAAGTCATGGAACATGTACTCATCGAGGGAGTGACCGTATGGATCGAAAATCAATATTTCGGTCTTAGGAGAGCGGTTTCATTTAATTTAGGGGTTGCGAGCGGGAAAATGTTTGCGCTACCATTTCCTCAGAAGCTGCACCAAGCAGTCCAGCCCCCTGGAGGAAACCGATGAGATATCCCCGCCTGTCGCCCGTCGCGGCCTGCCTGTCCATGTTAGCGCTATCTTTGGCGCCTGCCACTGCGCAGGAAATTCGGGACGGGGAATATTTCCACCAGCCCGGCGCCGATGTGCTGGTTTTCTCCAATTGGTATGATGGCCTCTTCGCCGATGCCAAGATCTCCGGCGTCGAACTCATCCATCACGGCCTGCGCACCGTCACCAATGGCGATGTGCGCCTGGAAGCAACCCCCGGCCAGTGGGAGCCGATCGGCGCCTTCGTCACCCGCCGCGTCGACAGCGAAGCAGGCTTCATCGAGGCTGACCTCTCCTATCCGGACTATGACTATAATTACACGATCCGCGTTGAGCGCGATTCCGGTGGCTATGTGATCTCGGTCAACAGTGATCAGGCCCTCCCCGAGGGGCTGGCCGGCAAGGCCGGGTTCAATCTGGAATTCGTTCCGTCCGTCTATGGCGGCAAGGGCCTGCTGGTCGATGGCGACGCGCGCATCATCCCCCACTCCGCCGCCAGCGACATGACACCCCGTGAAGGCGGCCCGCGCCCGGACGGCGCCGCTGCCGACCCGGCCCCCATCGCGACCGGCACCACACTCGTCCTCGCGCCGGGAGATGCCGAACACCGCGTGTCCCTGTCCTCTTCGGGCGCCCCGATCTCGCTCTATGACGGGCGCAACCAAGCCAGCAATGGCTGGTATGTGGCCCGTACCGTTCTGCCCGCCGGCAAGACCGGCCGCCTGATGGAATGGCGCCTCGAAGCTGCCTCGCAGGACGGTTGGGTCAGCCCGCCTGTCATCTCCTACAACCAGCTGGGTTACACGCCCTCCCGCGAAAAGGCCGCCATCCTGCAGATGGACCGCGACGCCGGCGCGCCCGGCGAGATGCAGCTTGTCCGCCTGCTCCCAGATGGCAGCGAGGAAACTGTCCTCTCCGCAACGCCGGACTCCTGGGGCCGATACCTTCGCTACGCCTATGCGCGGTTCGACTTTTCTTCCGTGACAGAGCCGGGCCTCTACCAGCTCGTTCATGACGGCCAGCGCACAGCCGCCTTCCCCATCTCCGACACCGCCTATGACGAAGCCTGGCACGCCACGCTCGACGTCTTCATGCCGGTGCAGATGGACCATATGTTCGTCAACGAGGCCTATCGCGTCTGGCACGGCACCGCCCATATGGATGATGCCCTTCAGGCGCCGGTCAATCATGAGCATCACGATCTCTACGCCCAGGGGCCGACCACCGACACCGCTTTCGCGCCGCTGGAACACATTCCCGGCCTGAATGTCGGCGGCTGGTTCGATGCCGGCGATTTCGACATCCGCACCCAGAGCCAGTATGCGACGGTCCGCACGCTCGCCCATACATGGGAACGCTTCGGTCCGGACCGCGACGTCACCAAGGTGGACTGGCAGCGCCGCCGCGCCGACATCCATGTGCCGGATGGCGCGGCCGACCTGCAACAGCAGATCAAGCATGGCACGCTGCAATTGCTAGCCCAGTTCGATGCCGTCGGCTTTGCCATTCACGGCATCGTCGAGCCGGACCTTGATCAGTACACCCATCTCGGCGACGCCGTCACCAAGACCGACGGCCTCATATATGATGCCTCCCTCGGCGCGGACGAGGTGAAGGAGGGCCGCTCAGGCCGGCTGGATGATCGCTGGGCCTTCACCAGCCGCTCCAGCGCCCTGCAATACGGCTCGGCCGCCGCCCTCGCCGCCGCCTCAAGCGCCTTGCGCGGCTATGATGACGCCCTTGCCGACAAGGCACTGGCCCAGGCCGTCGCAACCTTTGCCGACGAAAACGGCCGCGAACCGGACACCTACCGGCATGGCAACACGACGGGCGGCCCCCTGCCGATGGAGCGCTTCCTCGCCGCCGCAGAACTCCTGCGCGCGACGGGCGACACCCAATACGCGATGGCCGTGGAACAGGCCTTCGACGAGGCAACGCCCTTCTTCGGCGCCATCGCCCCGTCCGCGATTGCCATCCGCCCCATGATGAACTCCGCCTATGACCAGCGCCTGCGCGCCGCCGCAGCCGCATGGACGCAGGACATGAAAGCCGCCCGCAAGGACAATCCCTTCGGCGTCGAGATCACACGGGGCGGCTGGGCCGGCTCCGGCTCGATCATCGGACAGGCCAACACGGCCGACGCCATTCACGGCGCCTGGCCGGATCTGGTCTCGAAACAGGAAGTTCTGGACGGGTTCGACTATGTGCTCGGCCGCCATCCGGGGCACAATCTCTCGCTCGTCTCCGGCGTCGGGGCCCAGTCCAAGCTTGTCGCCTATGGCAGCAATCGCGCGGACTTCTCCTTCATCGCGGGTGGCATCGTGCCCGGCGTGCTGATCCTGAAGCCGGACTTCCCGGAAAACCGTGAGGACTGGCCCTTCTTCTGGGGCCAGAACGAATATGTCATCCCGCTCGGTGCCAGCTATATCCAGCTCTCGCTGGCGGCCGCCGAACTGGCCCGGCAGGACTAGCCCCCTTCCCCGTCGGGGCGCGCACCCTACATTAGGCTCATGCTGCGCCCCGACCTCCTGCTCCACCCGACCCCAAAGGGCCTCTATTGCCCGCCGGGGGATTTCTACCTTGATCCCGTGCGCGGCGCGGTGGACCGGGCCGTCATCAGTCATGGCCATTCAGACCATGCGCGCGGCGGCCACGGCAAAGTGCTCGCTCATCCCCACACGCTCGCCATCATGGCCGCGCGCTATGGCGACAGCTTCGCCAGGCAGACGCAAGCGGTCGAATATGGCGAAGCCATCGAGATCAATGGCGTCACGGTCTGGCTCTCCCCGGCCGGTCACATCCTCGGATCGTCGCAGATTGTCGTCGAGCACAAGGGCCTGCGCATGGTCTTTACGGGCGATTACAAGCGCCGCTGGGACCCGACCTGTGCAACGTTCGAGCCGGTCGAGAACACGCATGTCTTTATCTCCGAGGCGACCTTCGGCCTGCCCGTCTTCCGCCATCCGCCCACGGAACACGAGATTGACCGCCTTATGCGCTCAGTGGCCGACAATCCGGACCGCACCCATTGCATCGGCGCCTACTCTCTGGGAAAGGCTCAGCGCGTCATCAAGCACCTCCGCATGGCGGGCCATGACCGGCCAATTTATATTCATGGCAGCCTGGAAAAGCTCTGCGAGGTCTATGAGGCGGCGGGAATCAGCCTCGGCGAACTGCGGCCGGCCACCCTGGAGGACATGTCAAAATCGGCGCGCGAAGTGTTCCGGGGCGAGATCGTCATCGCCCCGCCCGGCGCCTTTGAAGGCAAATGGGCCCAGCGCTTCCCCGATCCGGTGATCGGCTTTGCGTCCGGATGGATGAGCGTCAAACAGCGCGCCAAGCAGCGCGGCGTCGAGCTGCCGCTGGTCATCTCAGACCATGCCGACTGGGACGAGCTGACCGACACGGTCCGCGAAGTCGATCCGCAGGACCTCTGGATCACCTATGGCCGCGAAGACGCCCTCGTCCGCTGGGCCGAACTCGAAGGCCGCCGCGCCAAGCCGCTGCGGCTGGTCGGCTATGAGGAAGAGATGGGGTGAGGCATTGTCCTTAACACTCGATCACATATTCTACCTATAATTTAAAATTTCCCGAACTTACTCCACTTATTCTTGATGCAGAGCAGGAGGATAAAATGGAAAGCAGTAAACCCGGAAAAAGCGTCTACGCGCGGGCGGGCGTTTGGCTCGACGAAAACACAGGCGAAATTCATATCACTTTGCCTGAGTCTGGTTGGTTTCATACCACTGTTAATGCGAAGGACGGCAGCAAGCGCTGTCACAAGAATTTATACGCGAAACTCGGAAGACTGTTGAGAGAAAACGGCGCACCGGCGCCAGACCCGTCCCTGACCCCTGACTATCCGAAACACGACGCTTAACCCGCTGTTCCATCCAGTAACAAAGAGTTGCATCGACTCCTCCCCTCTCACGATTCTAGCCTGCTTGCGGTCTCGATAACCGGCAGTGAGAGGACATCATGCCAATCACCAAACTTATCAGCGCCGCCCTGGCCCTCAGCGCGCTCGGCGCCTGCGCCACCGCCTCCAGCGCGCAGGAACAACTTGAAACCGCCAATCTCGACAAGGCAATCTGGTGCATGAATGTCATCGAGGTCGAACTGGACCTCGATATCGCCGCACGCGAGTGCATCGCCGATGGCTATATCCAGCACTCGCAACATGTGCCCGACGGCAAGGATGGCTTCCTCACCTATTTTGCCGGGCGCATCGAACAATTCCCCCAGATGCATGCCGAGATCAAACGCGCCGGCGCCGATGGCGACCTCGTCTGGCTCCACACCCATTTCAAGGCTGAACCGGATGCGCGCGGCACCGCCGTCATCAACATCTTCCGCATGGAAGACGGCAAGCTTGCCGAACATTGGGGCGCGGGCCAGCCCGTCCCGGAAACCTCCGTACACGGGAACGACATGTTTTAGCCTGTCGATCTCTCGTAGGGCGGGTTAGCGCAGCGTAACCCGCCATCCGGTATCGCGGCATGGCGGGTCATGACCCGCCCTACGAGGGGATCGAATCCGTCTGATACCCCTCCGCGCCATACTATGCCCCTGCTCTCACAGGAGCCGGATCAGGTACCGTTCTGGTTGTGGGGGGCAGGGTCAGGAGGGTGCGGGTGGGAGAGACGGTCTCGCCGGTGCCTAGGCAGGTCAGGCCAGGGTGGGCTTGCGAAGGCAAGTTGGGAAACCGCCTCGTCCGGTCGCACGGGAATTGAACCTCCCCGGATGGGCCACACGTGTCAAAAGCACGGTGGATCCGTTCGCGCGGCGCCGGTAACGAAGACCCGGGACTATGGGCCCCCTTGAGGGTGTTCGCCGAAATTCCTGGCCGGCGCGGCGGGCGGTAACGCTCCATTCCGTAGCCCTTATTTATTTCAGGCGGAGCGCCACGGCGCCTGCCGCGCCTCGGCTTCGTTTTGCGAAGCTGGAATGATGGATACCCGGATGGTTTTGGCCAGTCCGGCTATTTGTGCAGGAGGAAGGAACCAAACTCCCAATTCTGTCATCCCGGAATTTGCGCCAGCAAATATCCGGGACCCAGCGCCGATAGCTTCATGCGTGCCAGTCATCCTTCGACTTCGCTCAGGATGAGCCGTGCTCTATGAGCGCTCATGCTGAGCGAAGTCGAAGCACGGGCGCGGGCTGTCATCCCGGATAAATCCTGTCGGATTTTCCGGGATGACAAATTCCCGCTCTGTCTCTCGGGCGCAGACCGGGGATACACACGCCCGCCTCCCCGCCCTATCTATGGCGGATGCAGGCCTTCGCAGAGCTTCTTGACCGTCTCGTCCTAACGCCTTCGCGCAATGGCAAGCTACGCCTGATGGTTTCCTATTTTCGCAGCGCGCCAGACCCCGACCGGGGCTATGCGCTCGGCGCGCTGACCGGCGACCTCGACCTGAAGAGCATCAAGCCCGCCGCGATCCGCGACCTGGTGACCGACCGGATGGATGCTGAACTGTTCCGCCTGTCCTATGACTATGTGGGCGACATGGCCGAAACCGTCAGCTTGGTCTGGCCGGGGGAGCGCCGCGCGAACCGCCCGCCGCCACTGGCCGAGATCGTCGAGGCGCTGGACGGCGCGACGCGGCCAGAGGCGCAGCGTCTGGTCGCCAACTGGCTCGACGGCCTCGACCCGACCGGCCGCTGGGCGCTGCTCAAGCTGATCACCGGCGGCATGCGGATCGGCGTTTCCGCGCGCCTCGCCAAGCTGGCGCTGGCCGATTTCGGCGGCGTGGACGTGACCGGGATCGAGGAGATCTGGCACGGCCTCGCCCCGCCCTATGAGAGCCTGTTTGCCTGGCTCGAAGGCAAGACCGGCCGCCCCGAGCCGGACATCAAGGCGCCCTTCCGGCCGGTCATGCTGGCCCACCCGCTGGTGCCGAAAGCGGGCCGCGACAATCCCGATGCGGTGGACCCGGCCCTGATCACGCCCGAGGCCTTTGCCGCCGAATGGAAATATGACGGCATCCGCGTACAGGCCAGCTCCGAAGGCGGCGTGCGACGCATCTATACGCGAACGGGGGACGACATTTCCCACACCTTCCCGGACGTGCTGGCCGCGATGAGTTTCGAGGGCACGCTGGATGGCGAACTGCTGGTGCGCGGAGAGGATGGCGAAAGCGTCGCGCCGTTCAATGCGCTGCAACAGCGCCTCAACCGCAAGACCGTTTCGAAGAAGCAGATGGACACGCATCCCGCTTTCATCCGCGCCTATGACCTGCTGCAGGCGGGCGAGGAGGATATCCGCCCCCTGAGCTTCCGCGAGCGCCGGGCGCGCCTGGAAGATTTCATCGCGGAAACAGCGAGCCCGCGCTTCGATCTCTCCCCGCTCGTTCCGGTCACCGATCTGGCGGCGCTGGACGCACACCGTATGGAGCCCCCTGCCCCGGAGATCGAAGGCCTGATGCTGAAACGCTGGGACAGCCCCTATGTGCCCGGCCGCGTCAAGGGCCATTGGTACAAATGGAAACGCGATCCCTGGCTGGTCGATGCGGTCTTGCTCTACGCCCAGCGCGGGCATGGCCGCCGCTCCAGCTTCTATTCCGATTTCACCTTCGCCGTCTGGCGCGATGAAGACGGCGAGGAAAGATTGACGCCCGTCGGGAAGGCCTATTTCGGCTTTACCGATGAGGAATTGAAACAGCTCGACAAATTCGTCCGTGACAACACGATCGAGCGGTTTGGGCCTGTGCGCTCGGTGACACCGTCCCTCGTTCTGGAAGTGGCGTTTGAGGGCCTGCAGCGGTCAGCCCGTCACAAATCCGGCATCGCCATGCGCTTTCCCCGCATCAACCGCATCCGCTGGGACAAGCCCGCCGAGGAGGCCGACCGACTGGAAACCCTGGAGGCCATGTTGCCGGAGTAAAGCGCTGCCACAAGCAAGGCGCAGGCGCAGAGGCCGCGGCGAAAGCCGCGAACAGCTTCGAGCAAATAAAAAAGGGCCGGGAAAATATCCCCGGCCCTTTCGAAACTGAATGGAATGCAAAGATCCTTAAACGGACTCTTTGAGTTCCTTGGCGACGCGGAAAGCAACTTTCTTCGACGCCTTGATCTTGATGGACTCGCCCGTTGCCGGGTTGCGGCCCATGCGTGCCGGGCGCTTGCGCACTTCCAGCGTGCCGAGGCCGTTGAGACGGAAACGTTCGCCTTTCTTGAGGCGCTTCGTGATCCGATCAGCCAGGTCGGAGAAGATTTCTTCCGACTGCTTCTTGGTCAGGCCGTGCGCCTCTGCCATTTCCGCCGACAGCTGACGCATCGTGACGGTGGTTGCTGGCTTCGGAGCCGGTTTTGCAGCCGTCGCCTTTGGTGCGGCTTTTGGCGCAGCTGCCTTGCGGGCAACTGGCTTCTTCGCAGCAGCGGTCTTGGCGGCAGGTTTAGCAGCCGTCTTGGCCGGTGTGGTCGCCTTCTTGGCGGCCGGTTTTGCAGTAGCCTTCTTGGCCACAGGTGTCTTTGCCATGAGCAAATTCCTCTTTTGAGTCTCCGCAGAGATCGCGGCGTATAACGTGAAAACGCCAACCTGCATCCCACTTTTTTCACACGCCGCGGATTTGCCCCATTTGAAATTCGGCTCATATGGACCTCATGAAAAAACACCTGCCCCTGATCGTCATTCTCCTTGGCCTGCTCCAGCCCATGTCTGGCGCGCTCGCACCTGCCCTCGGCATTGGCACGCCCATCGGAAATGCGACACGCGGCATGACCCTGCCGGAACAGCCCCTGCCAGCCTTCTTTTCGATCTGGAGCGTGATTTTTCTCGCCTATCTGTTCTTCGGCGTCGCCTATTGGCGCGACCGTGAACCCTGGATGGACCGCGTGGGCGTCCCCCTCGCATGGGCGGGTCTCTTCAACATCGTCTGGATGCTCTGTGCGCAGCTGATCGCATGGCAGCCCCTGGATTTCCTGCTGCTTTTCCCGATCGCCATCACCGCATGGATCGCAGCGTTTCGCATGGACCGCCTGCGCGAAACCGGCTGGAGCCCCAAGAAAGCGCTCGCCGATTTTGTCGCCGCCATGCTGTCCGGCTGGATCAGCGTGGCCGTGGCCATCTCAATTCCGCTGACCCTGCGCAGCTTTTCCAGCCTCGGCGCAACCGATTATCCATGGCCCATGCTCTGGATCACCCTGCTCACTGCGGGCTTCGCAGCCTGGATGTTCGCGCGCTATGTCAGCCGCAGCTGGTGGTATTTCGCTGCGCTCGGCTGGGGCGTTATCGGCATCATCCTGAACAATTGGCATGTCACGGAAATGAACTGGCTGGCCATCGCCAGCACAGTGATTCTGGCCCTCATCATCTGCTTGCGCCTCTTTCGGGGTGCCGACGGATCAGTCATACCGGCCTGAGCAAACTGGACAAGCGGCACAAACTGACGCTTTTTTGCCCGTAGAAACAACGAGTCTGGCCGTCCCATGGATTTTGAATCACTCGCCCTGCCCAATGTCGACACGAGCAATTGGCCCGTCTGGTTGGCCAAGTCCTGGCCCTTCATCGAGAAATGGGGCCTGGTCCTTCTCGCCTGCCTCCTGATCTGGTTCCTGTCAGGCCTGGTGAAACGGATCGTTACGGCCTTCGGAAAGCGCGTATCCGCCAAGGACAAATCCTTCGAGGGCTCCAGCTGGGATATCGCCAGTTCTGTGGCGCGGGTGTTCGCGCTGATCTTCATGACGCCCCTTCCCCTTGGCCTGGCCGGCTACGACTGGGAGGCCATTATCGACCGGCGCGGGCCCGGCGCGTTTGCGGCCATTGCAATCCTTGTGATCGCGGTCCTGTTTGCCAATTGGGTCGCGCGCTCCATGCGGAAGATGGGGAACCAGGCCCATATGCGTCACGGCGCGGATGACACACTGTTTGCCTTCTCTGCCTCGCTCCTGAAGTATTTGATCTTTGCCATCGCCATCGTCCTGGCGCTGACCCAGCTCGGCTTCCCGACGGCCTCGCTTGCCGCCCTGCTCGGCGGCGCTGCCCTCGCCATCGGCCTTGCCTTGCAGGACACGCTGAAAGCGGTCGCAGCCGGTGTCATGCTGGCCATTTTCCGACCGTTCCGCATTGGCGACTTTGTGACCCTGGCCGGCATGGATGGCGAGATCACCGACATCACCCCCTTCCGCACCACGTTCAAGCAGATCGACAACAAGATCGTCTCGGTCACAAATGACAAGGTGTGGGGAGATCCACTGGTCAATCATACCCGGCAAACCCGCCGACGGTTCGATCTCTATTTCGACATTTCCTATGACGATAATATGGATCATGCCCTGAAAACGCTGCTGGACACGGCCAACGAGCATCCGCGCATCCTGGCCAAGGACGAAACCTGGGTGGGCGTCCACACGCTGGCCGACTGGAGTGTGCGCCTGCGTCTGAGGGCCTATGTGGCCACACCGGAATTCGTGCAGGTCCGTGCCGACCTTACCAAGGCGGTGAAAGAGGCCTTTGATCGTGAAGGCATCACCATCCCCTTCCCGCACCAAGTCAACATGGCCTACCGGCCGCATGCGCCAGCCGGATCGGAACAGGGTCCACTCACATCCATTACAGAAACCGACGACTAGCCTGCCCTGACCCCTATGAGGAGACCTCCATGCCCGAAGAGCTGACCCCAGCCGCCATCTGGAGCGAATATAGCCCCTTCATCGTCTCGTTCGGTGTGAAAGTGATCGGCGCCCTGCTTGTCCTGATCATCGGCTTGCGTATTGCCGGCTGGCTGGCCGGACTCGTCCAGCGTGAGGCCCTGAAGCGCGAAGGCATCGACAACACGCTCGGCAATTTCTTCGCATCGATCGTGCGGTGGGCGATTACCGCCGCTGTCCTGATCGCAGTGCTGCAGGTCTTCGGCGTGCAGGCGACCAGCTTCGTGGCCGTGCTCGGCGCCCTGACCCTGGCCATCGGCCTGTCCATGCAGGGTGCGCTCGGCAATATCGCCTCCGGCGTCATGATCATGCTGTTCCGCCCCTACAAGCTGGGCGACTATATCGAAGCCGCTGGTGTCGCAGGCACCGTAAAGGACATCAATCTGTTCCAGACCGTGCTGGCGACTGTCGACAATGTGAAAGTTCTCGTCCCGAACAGCCAGGCCATTGATGGTGTCATCGAGAACTATTCCGGATACGACACGCGCCGCGCCGACGTGACGTTCGGTATTGATTATGATGACGACATGGACAAGGCCATCGCGGTCATCCGGCAGGTCATCGACGCGGATCCCCGCATCTTCCGGGACCCTGAGCCTTTCGTGAAAGTGGTCAATCTCGGGGACAGCTCCGTGGACATCGCAACACGCAGCTGGGTCAAGGCTGAGGATGTCTGGGATGTCAAATTTCACCTTACGAAAGCGGTGAAGGAAGCCTTCGACCGCGAAGGCATCTCGATCCCCTATCCGCACCAGGTCGAAATCCAGAAACAGGCAGCCAACGACTAACAGGCCGTATCACACACCATGTCCCCAGATCCGAACCCAGAATTGCCGGAAGTGAAGGTCGAGCCGGTCCCAGAGCCCCTGCCGCCCCGGGCACCGGCCAGCCACCAGCCGCCACGATCCCTGCTCGCGCGGCTGTTCGGGATATCCATCTGGGGGTCGCTGAAACTGCTCGGCCTGTGCATTCTCGTCGGCTTTTTCGTGCTGGCCTCGCAGTTCAATCCGTCCAATCCGGACGTGAACATGGGCGCTGCGATTGCGAATGTGGCGAGCACGACGCTTGCCGCCCTTGGCTGGGGAGTCCGGAATTTCTGGAAACCCGCCCTCGCAGGTGCGGCCGTCGTGATCCCGGTCTGGGTCCTGTGGCGGCTCGTCAGTCTGCCATTCCGGAAGTAGACTCGACCGGCGCCCAATGCTGGGTCTGGCAGATCGGGCCGATGCAGCCCTTCACTTCCAGCACGCCATCCGCCAGCAGCTTGATCCGCGACCCATAGGTCTTGCCTTCCTTCGGATTGTAGATCGTACCGCCCGTCCAGCCATTCGCCTTGCGCCTGAACCCCTCCAGCATGGTCAGACCCAGGATCCTGGCGCCCTTCGCATCTGTTGCTGTCTCTGGCGTCTTGCCGTCTGACACGCTGGTCGGATCGATCCAGACGATCACGCCGCAGGGCGTGCCATCACCGCAATCGGAAATCCGGATGTGCGACCCTTCCTTTTGCGTCACGAACGTGCCGAAAACATCGAGCGGCCCAGCATGGGCGCTGCCCGTCGCAAATGCCGCGACGGCAATGCCAGCCAATACGCGATTCATGGGTGCCTCCTCGCTCAGACGACTTATACTTCTACCAGAAAAACAAGATGGGAGGAATTCAATGGACACGACAAAACTGATGTACCGGGACGGCCTGATGTCGGGCGAACGCATTCTGGTGACGGGCGGTGGCACGGGGCTCGGCAAGGAAATGGCAGAAGGCTTCCTGAAGCTCGGCGCCGAAGTGCATATCTGTGGCCGGCGCGGACAGGTCTGTGAAGATACAGCCGGCGAGCTGATGGAAAAGCATGGCGGCAAGGTCGTGCCGCATGCCTGCGACATCCGCGTGGCCGAAGCCATCACCGACATGAACGATCATATCTGGACCAAGTACGGACCCCTGACCGGTCTCATCAACAATGCGGCGGGAAATTTCATCAGCCGTACCGAAGACCTGTCCATCCGCGGCTTCGACGCGATCTCGAACATCGTCTTTCGCGGAACATTCTACATGACGCATGACATCGGCAAACGCTGGATCAAGGAAGGCCGCAAGGGAAGCGTCTGTTCGATCCTGACGACGTGGGTCTGGAATGGAGGCCCGTTCGTCGTGCCCTCGGCGATGTCCAAGGCGGCCGTGAACACAATGACGCAAAGCCTCGCCGTCGAATGGGGCCGCTATGGGCTGCGCTTCAACGCCATCGCTCCGGGCCCCTTCCCGACCGAAGGCATGTCCAAGCGGCTGGCTCCGGACGCCGAAGGTGCCAACCGCATGGATTCCGGCGCAGCCAACCCGATGGGCCGCGTCGGTGAAATGCACGAATTGGTGAACCTTGCTGTCTTCCTGATGGCGTCGGGTGCGGACTATGTGAACGGACAAACCATCGCCATCGACGGCGCGATGTACAATGCGTCGGGCGGGAACTTCTCCCAGCTGACCGCATGGGGCGATGCCGAATGGCAGGCCGCGCGCGATGCAATTGAGGCGACGAACGCGCAGGACAAGGCAAAGCGGACCGTCTGATAGGTTTGTGACTGGACAGGCGAGCCGGTCGGGCTAGGCTTCGGGCACAGATTTGTCGTCCGGAGCCTGCCCCATGACCGACTCCTCTTCCGAACATGCACCGGGCCTTTCCGCCCTGGGCGCCCGCCTGTCGGACATCAGTTCACGACATGAGGGCCTTGTGGTCGGCCTGACCGGGTCTGTCGCCTCTGGCAAGACCACACTTGCGAACAAAGTCGCCGCCATCCTGGCCGACGCCCACAAGGTGGAAACTGTGTCGACGGATGGGTTCCTCTTTCCCAACGAAATTCTGGAGGAACGGGGCCTGACACTCCGCAAGGGGTTTCCGGAAACGTACAATGTGGAGGCATTGGGCGATGCGATTGCCGCCCTCTCAAATGGTGCGGCAGACTTTCCGGGCTACAGCCATGTCACCTATGACATTGATCCGGACATGACCCGTTCCATCGCGCAACCCGATATCCTGATCCTTGAGGGGCTCGGCTTCCAGCCCTTGTCCCCGCCTCCGCGTCCTGCACGCGAGCCCGACTATCTTGTGTACCTCGATGCGACGGAAGACAACCTGCTCACCTGGTATACCGAGCGTTTCCACCGTCTCTGGCGCGCGGCAGAGGATGATCCGACCTCTTTCTATGCGAACTTCCTGCACATGTCAGAGCCGGAACTGCTCGACTTCGCAAAATCCGTCTGGGGCCGGATCAATCTGCCCAATTTGCGCGACCACATCGCGCCCCTGAAAGAAACCGCCGATATTGTCGTCCTGAAGGATGCCGATCATGCCATACGCATCACGCATGACAGGATCGGCTAAGCCTTCTAGGCGTTCGGCGTGATCAGGTACTTCTCGCCAGTCGCCTTGGCATCATAGGCTTTCAGCGTGTCGAGGTTAAGCGCCTCGGCCAGCGAGATACGCTTGGTGTAATGGCTGGCGAACGTGGTTGTCAGTTCGTCCATCACACGCTTGTACATGCGGGCGCGAACTTCCTTGCCGGCCTTCTGCAGGAATGGCGTCAGCAAATAGCCGCTGAGATTCCACGCAAAGCCGACACCGGCCGGAACCTGCGTCGTCGACATGTCGAGCCGGCCATAGATGAAGACCTGCGTCTGCTGGCCGGAGCCATAGCGCGAATATTCCTTCATCTTGCGGCTGGCGGCCGCTTCCATCGCGATCAGGAGCTGGCCTGCGAGCGGACCACCGCCGATGGCGTCAAAGCCGAGCGTCGCGCCGGTTTCCATTAGCGCAGCAATCAAATCCTCCATGAAGGTCGGCGAGGTGGAATTGACGATGTGTTTCGCGCCGATGCCGCGCAGGATTTCGGCCTGCTCTTCCTTGCGAACAATGTTCACCAGCGGCACGCCATCCTTGATGCAGATCTTGTTCAGCATCTGGCCAAGGTTTGAGGCGGCGGCTGTATGCACGAGGGATTCATGTCCCATTTCACGCATCGTTTCGACAAAGGACAGCGCCGTCAGCGGGTTCACATAGCAGGAGGCGCCCTGCTCTGCCGTAGCACCTTCCGGCAGCTCCATGACCTGGGCCACATTCAGCATACGGTATTCGGAGTAGAACTCCCCGCCAAGGCCCGTGACACGCTTGCCGAGCAGGGCCTGAGCCGCATCGGACTCCCCTGCGGCGACAACCGTGCCAGCGCCTTCATTGCCGACGCCCAGAGACTGACCGACACGGGCCTGCATGGCCCGCATGCCCGCCTCAGGCACCTTGGCGGTGATCACGGGCCGGTCTACCGTGCCACTCTGCACGGCGGTTCGGATATCCCCTGCACCGACCAGAAGGCCGAGGTCGGAGGGATTGATCGGGGTCGCTTCAACCTTGATGATTACATCGCCCGGGCCGGGCGTGGGCATATCCACCTCGACCAGGGACAGTTCCAGTTCGCCTTCCGGCTTAATCAGCGACCGCAATTGCAGGCTTTTCTCGGGGAGTGTCGACATCTCGTTGTTTCCTCTTCTGTTTTTCTATTGTTCTTCTCAGGGCCGGATGATCACCTTGCCCACCACTTCACGGTCGGTGAGCAGGCGATAGGCTTCCCGCCATTGGTCCAGGGGCAGTTCGGCATGGATGCGCGGCTGCGTCTTTCCCTCGGCTGCCCACTTCCAGATCTCCGCCATGTTCTCCCTGCCGCGCTCGGGAAAGCGGCGGCCATATTCCCCGGCCCGCACGCCGACCACGGAGAATCCCTTTATGAGGGGCATGTTGACCTTTACTTCAGGGATACGGCCAGACGTGAAACCCACGACAAGCAGGTGCCCGTCGAACGCGATACACCGCACGCTTTCATCAAACACGTCGCCGCCGACAGGATCAAAGATGACGTCAGCCCCGCGCCCGGCGGTCAGCGTCTTGACCTTGTCGCGAAAACCTTGCGTGACATTGATCGCATAGTCGGCGCCGTGTTCGATGACCTTGTCCAATTTGGCGTCCGATGCCGAGGTCGCAATCACGGTCGCGCCGAGCAGCTTTCCGACATCGACGGCCGCCATCCCCACGCCGCCACTTGCGCCGTGTACGAGTAATGTCTCACCGGGCTGCAAATTGGCCCGCCGCACAAGCGCGACATAGGCGGTCAGATAGGCTGCAGGATAGGCTGCCGCTTCCGCGAATTCCATATTCTCTGGCACGCGCGACAGGCTGGAGGCGGGCAGCAACGCAAATTCTGCGAAGGCTCCAGTCTTGTTGCCGCCGACCACCCGGTCGCCTGGTGAAAACTCGGAGACGCCTATGCCTACAGCCTCGACAATCCCGGCGCATTCCATGCCCTGGATGAAGGGCAGCTCCGGTTTCATCTGGTACTGTCCCTGGCTCATCAGCAGGTCAGGGAAGTTCACACTGGCCGCCTTGACGCGCACCAGCACCCCCCCTTCCCCGACCTCGGGCACTGGAACATCCTGAACCGACAGGCCGGAAAAATCGTCCGTCAGCGTATCACAGACGAGGGCTTTCATAGTTTTGAGACAAGGTCTTTCACCATGTTGGCGATTTCCAGACATGCCTTGCGAGAGCCCGGCGAGAAGCCGGTGAAGGCCGTGAAGGCATGGGGCAGCGTATCATAGCGCTTGTGAGTGACCTTCACGCCCGCACTCTTGAGACGCTTGGCATAATCATCGCCCTCATCGCACAACGGGTCATGTCCCGCCGTAATGATGATCGCCGGGGGCAGCCCTTCCAGCTCGGCGGTTTGGCCCGGCGACAGGAGCGGATCGGACATGTCGAAATCGTCCGGCAGGTATTGCTCCATGAACCAGTTCATCGTGTCTGTGCTGAGGGAGAAGGTTTCTCCGAACTCGGTGCGCGACGGGAATTCCTCGACCATGTCCACGGCCGGATAGATCAGCAATTGATAGACGGGCAGCGGCTTGTGTTCGCGCTGCATCTCCTGAGAGATGATGGCCGAGAAATTGCCGCCCATACTGTCGCCGCCCACGGCCGCCATGCCTTCCGGCGCACCATACTTGCCGGCATTGCGCACGCCCCATTCATAGGCGGCGATGCTGTCATCGATGCCCGCGGGGAATTTGTTCTGCGGAGCCAGCCGGTAGTCCACTGACAGGACCGGGCCCTTGGTGATGGAGGCGAGAATGGAGCACCATGCATTGCAGGTTTCAAGGTCACCGACCACGCCGCCGCCCATATGGTAATAGACCAGCAATGGCACGGAGGAATCCTGGCCGGATGGCTTGTAGAGACGCACCGGGATTTCGTTACGGTCGGGCCCGGGAATGGTGAAATTCTCCGTTGTCACGCCGGGCTCGATTGGCGCCGCCAACATGCCCAGCTGTTCCTTGACAGCGGCCTGAACGATTTCCGGCTCCAGCGACGACATGGGCGGCGCATTGCGGCCATTCCATGCAACCATTTGCAATTGCGGCTCGAGAACGCGGCCCCGCACCTCGACCGGCTTGCCCCCGGCCATGCGCACGAGCAAGCCATCCGGCAGTTTGAAGATGAATTTGGTGATTATCTGCTGCAGGCTCATGGTCGCCTCCCGTCCTGTCTTGTTGACAGAAAGCTTAGCCTTGCAAGCGCGTCCACGCCAAGAGGCGTTTCTCCTTACTTCGCGGCAATCTCCCGCACGCCCGCCAGCAGCAAGGCCGTCGCGAATTCCGTTGCGCCGTCAACATCTACCGGACGGCGCAGCAACATGTGTTCACCCATTTCACGGGCAATTCCGATGGCCGCAGCCGTCAGATAGGCGGTGTCGATCTTGGGGCCACCTTCGCCGGACAGGACATGTTCGAGATCGGCGCGGATTTCTTCTGCCACGGCCAGCATTTCGGGTGTATCGACCCGTACCCCGATCAGGGCCAGGTGCGGCGCACCATTGCGGATCGCTTCTTCGTTTTCGGTCGCAATAAAGCCGAAATAGGCCCGATAGGCATCATGGACATAGGTTTCAAAATCGGTGGCATATGCCCGGACGTCCTGAAGGCGCGACCGGAAACGATAGGTGGAGTCCTCGGCAATCGCCTCGAACACTTCTTCCTTGGACTTGAAGTAATTGTAGAAGGTGCCGGCGGCGAGCTCGGTTTCCCGGATGATGTCGCGTACCGTCGTGGCTTCGAAGCCGATCCGCGCAAACACGCGGCGCCCCGCCTGCAGGATGGCCCGTCGGTTGGCAGCCTTGGATCTGGCCCGTTTTCCGGTTGAACCGGCCAGTGTCTTTACGATGGAGCTCATACACGCCTTTCCTCGGGGAAGCCCCACATCATGACCAAGGCGTCATTACCCGTCAACTTTTTACGCTGCTGACGGGAATTCTTTCTCAGCGGTGTGGCTGACTCTGTCGAGCTTGCGCTGACGTATGGCCCACACGATGATCGCGTACGACCCGAAGGAAAATGAGGAAAACTACTCCCAGCCCCTAATAGGCCTGAGCATACTCATAGGGCGGAAATGAAAACGGGTCACGCGGCGCGAGGCCCTTGGAGCCGCGTGGATTGTTATAATTGCCGGTCAGTATCTCGAAATGGATGTGTATGGCGGTGGCATTCCCGCTGGAGCCCATGAAGCCGACCGGCTGGCCGAATCCAATCTTCGCGCCCTTGGTAACGCCCGGCTGGATGTAGGCGAGGTGGGCGTAGCGCGTGTAGACGCCCTTGCCATGATCAATCAGCACCATGTTGCCGTAACCCGTCGAGACACGCGCCTCGATGACCTTCCCCGGCGCGCTGGCATAGATCGTTCCGGCAGGCCGCGACTGTAGGTCGATACCGTCATGCCGCCGGCCAAAGCGCTGCCCAAAGCCGGAGGTCAGGCAAACATCATTCGCGGGTGCCGCCGCCAGAGGGATGCCGTTCACCACTACAATCGGCTTGTAGTGCAGCACCCAGCCATCCTCGTCGACAATCGGAGAATTCGATACGCGAATGCCATAGCAGGCCCGTAGATACGCGTTCGGCGCAAAGGGCCCCTGCTCCGTGGCAGCAGCTGCCGGCGGCGCGCCAGCCCCCGCGCTAGGCGCAGATTGGGGGGGATAATGAATCTTGACTGGCGCCGGCGAAGCGCAGGCAGCCAGCAGCAAGGCGGCGGAAAGCAAGAGCAAACGGGTCATGGGTCCTCTTTATGCCCCCTCACCGGTTAACATCAGGCAACAACGCGCGCGCGTTTGGCTCCCCGCTCAATCTCCTTTTTCAGATCCCGGCAATAGAGATTGAAATCCACCTGCATCCGGTGGCGCGGGCTGTCATAGAAATGGCCGAGATGCTCTTTCTCGTCCTCTTCGGTAATCCGCTCCATTTCATCCGCTGACGGGAACGCATAATCCCCGTTCACTGCGGCCGCGACGAGTTTCGACTGCTGCTCGGCAAAGTTCACCAGCGTGGGCAAGGGCTGGGCAAGCCCCAGGAAGAAGATCGTCTCCCGCCCCGGCTTCACCATGCGTTTGAACAGGGGGAAGACATTGTCTTTCGGCGTGAGGTCATCCTGCTTGAGGAAGGGGAAAGTCACATTGTAGCCCGTCGCCCAGACAATCGCATCGATCTTTTCGCGCGTGCCATCGGTGAAGACGACACCGTCGCCATCGAGGCGTTCAATGCCTGGCTTCGGGCAGATGTCGCCGCAGCCAACCCGCGTCAGGAATTCACCGGACACAGAGGGGTGACCGTCCAGAGGCTCATGGTCCGGCTTGGGCAGGCCATAATCCTCCATCATGCCGATCGTCTTCTTGATCTTCTTGCGCGCCAGCGCCCGTCCGACCTTTGACGGCAGCCAGGCCGGCAGCACCGCCTTGTCCGAGGGTTGGCCATCCATGTATTTCGGCATCACCCACACGCCCCGCCGCATGGAAATGAACAGGCGCTCTGTCAGCGGCCGCTGGGACAATTCCGAGGAGATGTCCATCGCGGAATTCCCGCCGCCAACGACCATCGCCCGCTTGCCCCGGAAATCGTACGGCTCGAACGGGTCGGTATAATTGTGCGAATGCACCTGATGGCCGTCGAATGAGCCCGGATATTTCGGCATGCGCGGGTCCCAGTGATGGCCATTGGCCACGATGACCACATCATATTCGCGGCTCTCACCAGTCGACAGCGTGACCTTCCAGCGCCCACCGGGCAAGTCCGCCACATCGGTCACCGCCGTGTTGAACGTGATTGTCTCGCGCAGACCAAAATGGTCGACATAGTCATGGAAATACTGGAGCAGCTGGGCATGGTGGGGAAAATCCGGCCAATCCTCCGGCACCGGATAGTCCTCAAAGGCGAGGCGCCATTTCGAGGTATCGATGTGCAGGGATTGGTAGCAGGACGAGGCCCCATTCGGGTTCTTGTAGTACCAATTGCCCCCGATATTGTCCGACATCTCGAAACAATCATACGGGATGCCGTAGTCCTTCAGGCGTTTGGCCATGGTGAAACCGGAACACCCTGCCCCGATGATGCAGGCCTTGGGCTTCGTCGCGCCATCGAATGCCATTTTGTCTTCCTCCACGTGAGCTCTTTGTTTTCGCTCTTTTCCCTATGATGTTATCCGGGCAGAACGACTCGTCAAACGAATGAGGACCAATATGAGCGATGACGCCACGTCATCTCCCGAACCCTGGGAGGTGATGAACGAAAACATTGAGATGATCAGCGGAGGAATTCCGTGGGGCCGTCGCATGGGCTTCCGGTTCACCCGTATCGAGAAAGCTCATGTCTGGGGTCTGCAGCCCTGGAAGGAGCGCCTTGTTGGCGATCCGGACACAGGCGTCATCCACGGCGGCGTTCTGACAGCCTTCCTCGACAATCTCTGTGGCACAGCCGCGAGTTCCGCCCTCCCCAAGCCCCGCTTCGTGGCAACGCTGGACCTGCGGCTCGATTACATGCGTCCGGCTGACAAGGGCCGCGACATTATTGGCGAGGCCGAGTGCTATCACGTCACGCGGAACATATGTTTCACGCGCGCCTGGGCCTATCATGACAGCCGCGACAAGATGATCGCGACCGCTGCTGGCGCCTTCGCCATCAACAAGCCCCGTTCAGTCGACAGCATGAGGACGATGTAATGGCAGACGATACTGAAATCGCCGGCCAGACCCGCGCCGACGAGGTCCGCGCCTTCATTGCCCGCACGCCGCTCGCCCAGGAGATGGGCCTCAAATGCGAAGTCATGGGCGACGAGATGACCATGATCATGCCCTATCAGGAAAAACTGATCGGCAATTTCATGATCAAGGCCATTCATGGCGGCGCAATCGGGGCCTTCCTTGAGCTGACCTCCCAGGCACAGGTGTTTCTCGTGACGGAGCATCTGCCCCGGCCGCCGCGCCCGATCAATCTGACGATCGACTATCTGCGCCAGGGCCATGCGAAGGATCTGTATGCCCGCGCCGAGATCACCAAGATGGGCCGCCGCATGTGTTCGGTCCGCGCCGAAGCGTGGCAGGATGAACGATCCAAACCTGTCACGACCCTGATGGCGCATTTCATGGTGTCAGGGGATTAGGACTTCACCCGGCTCGAGGACGGGAAAAGCGCTCGCAACCGCCTGATTCCAGCGGAAAAGACGCGGCCAGTTCTCCCCCTCATTGCTCATCAGGCCGAGCCGCACAATGACGAGATCGCGGCTCGGCACAATGAAGATCGTCTGGCCTTCATGACCCTCAGCCGCAAAACTGTCCCAGGGGGGCGCGTCGCGGCGCTGGTAATCCGGCACTGGCGCGGCGCCGTCCGTGGTGAGCCAGAAGCCTGCACCATAGACGTTTTCCTTTGGGGCTTCAGGATGGGAACGCGAGAAATCGACCCAGCCTTCCGGCAGCAAGCGCTCGCTCTCCCACATGCCATCGCGCAGGTAGAGATAGCCGAACTTCGCAAAATCCCGCGCTGAAGCCCAGACGAGGGACCCGCCAAGATACGTGCCGGCGGGGTCGAATTCGATGACGGCATTCATGCCGATCGGGTCGCTGAATTGCCGCCTGAACCAGTCGGAAAAGGCGGCGGACGAGGAATCGCTGGTCGCCACTCCCTGCAAGGCATTCCCAATCAGATGGAACGCCGCCGTCGAATAGTTCCATACCGCCCCCGGCTCATGCAGCGGCGGCAGTTCATCCTTGATATATTCCAGCACATCGAGCCGGCCCGGTCCGTACATCATCTGTATGACGTCATTCTCTGCCATGCTCGTGGCGCCGATCTCGGTATAGTCGAGCCCGTCCGTCATGGTCAGCCACTGGCGCCAGCTGATCTCCGCCCGCGGATCGCCTTCATCGAATGGTGTGGGCATCGGCGCGTCCAAATCCTCGATCAGCCCGAGTTCCACAGCCCGGCCCGCCAGGGCAGAGGTCACCGACTTCGCCATGCTCCACGAAACCTGCTTCATGTCCGGTCCGAAGCCATTGGCATAGGCTTCCGCCACGATTTTCCCATGATGCACGATAATGAGGGCGCGGGTCTCGCCCATCTCGTCTTCCAGCCTGCCGGCCATTGCCTGGTCGATGAGTGGCTGCACAAGGGCCGCGATCTCTTCCGGAATCTCGCCTGTCTCCCATCCCTGCGTGGGCCAGGCGAGACCCTCCGGCTGGGGCGGAAGGGGCACGAGAGCCTGCGCGGCAGCAACCCCCGCTGTCACAATTGCAGCCAGTCCCGAAACGAAAATCTTGCGCCACATGGCGTCTCTCCCCTACTCTTTCCGGGAAACTTAGGGGCAGTTCATGAAACTCGTCAAAGCACTTCTGGTCGTCATGGCTGTCACTGTCGTCCTTGGCGGGCTCGTCTGGCACTTCTGGCTGAAGGGACAGGTCGAATTCGCCGAAGTCTCGACAGCCTATGGCGCAAAGATGGTCTGCTCCTGTCTGCACGTTGCCGAGCGCGGGCTGGAGAGCTGCAAGACCGATTTCACATCCGATGTCAGCGCTGTGACCTTTACCGATGATGGCCAGGTCACCCGCGCCAGCGTGCTCGGCGGACTTGTGAAGTCAGAAGCGCGGTTTGATCCCGGCCTTGGCTGCACACTGGTGACCTCATGAGACGCGCCTTGCTTGGCCTCTTCGCTTTCGCCGGCTGCGCGTCGGCCCAGACGATTGAGCCGCCCCCACAGGGGCATCCGCTTGGCTGGCTGACAGGCTGCTGGGTCAGCGAAAACGGGAAGGCCAAGGAAGTCTGGTCAACGCCCGAAGCCGGCCATTTGTTCGGCTATGCGTTGACGCTGGATGAGGGCGGCGTCAGCTTCTTCGAGCAGATGCATGTCCAGCCCGGCCCACTTTACGTGCTCAACGTGTATCCGGCCGGTGTCGGCCCTTCGAAATTCGTCGAGAGCCTGCAGGACGACCAGTCCGTCACCTTCCTGAATGGCGCGCATGACTATCCGCAACTCATCCATTATGAGCGCGACAGCGACATGCTGCTCGCCCATATCGCCCTGGAAGACGGATCGAAGCGGCGCGATTTCGCCTATAATGCCTGTATGGATTAACCATTCTCTAGGTGGCCCGTTTGGGCTTTTCTTCATGTTTTCCGTCTAGTCTACTCCCCGGAGGCAATGGGGAGTTTCGAGGCTATGGGGCTGGATCATACGCGTAAGAACAAGAGGCTTGCATCCCTCTTGCCGATGGCTGTTTTCCTGACCACTGCGATTTGCCTGCTGGGATTCGACGCAATAAATGGCAGCGCAGTCCAGAGCGTGGACGATTTCGCCCGTCGGCTTCAGATAACAGACCTGCTCGCAGATGATGACTGGTACGATCTGACCTGGCCCTTCCTTGCCATGCCCGGTCCCTATGTCTCACCCTGGTCGCGTCTGGTTGATCTTCCTTATGTCCTTGTCACCTGGCTCTTCCAGCCTGCGCTGGGACAGGACACCGCCTTCGCGGTTGCACGCTTCATCGTGCCGCCGCTTTGGCTCGTTGCGTATGCATGGCTGGGAGTAAATCTGATCCGGGAAATCCGGGGGAAGACGCCGGGACTCCGGGTGCTCGCCATTTCGGTCGTGGCATCATATTTTGCCATTCTCGAATTCATGCCGAACCGAATTGACCATCACAATGTCCAGATGGTCTTGCTGTTCGCCTTTTGCCTGGGCATTATTTCGCCGCATCGCCATGCCGGAATCCTTATCGGAATCTCCAGTATCCTGTCGGTCGCAGTTGGGTTGGAGTGTGCGCCCTATATTGCGGTTGGGCTGGGCGGTCTCGCCATCCTCGGCGCCATGCAGCCGCAATCACACATGCCCCGGAAATTCGTCTGGACATGCATTACGCTTGTTGTGCTCACGCTTCCTGTGGGATTGCTGCTGAATGGCAATACCATTTTCCAAACCCATTGCGATGCGCTGTCCGCGCCATGGGTCAGCGCGCTAGCGGCAGGTGGGATTCTAGGCGCGGGCTCGGCACTCGTCTGGCGATGGGCAGGATGGGAATCTCCCTTGCCCCGCATGGCGATACTCATGGGCGGAGGCATCATTGTGCTGGCGGGATTATGGCTGGCTTTTCCGGAGTGCCATGCTGGCCCCTACCCCATGGTCAATGAGACAGCCCATACCTATTGGCTGGACCATGTGATGCAGGAGAAGGATCCGATCACGGCCTTCTCCTATGGCGAGCAAATGTTCACGCTCATTTTCCTGGCGCTCATCACGCTGGTAATTGTGGCTTGGCAGAGCGTGAAAGGTCAACGTCCTGAAGTCTTCCTGCTCCTGCTCATTGCGAGCCTGGGAGTCATTCTGACAGCGTGGCAGATGCGGAATTACAGGTTTCCTGCTGCCCTCCTCCCACTCTTTATCCCATTGGTCGTAGACAAATTACGTCAGTCTGAAACCCTCCGCCCACTCATGCTTGCCTTGGCAGCCCCCATCGCGCTGTTCCTGTCGTTCCAGATATTTGTGAAGCCGCAGGGCCGCTCGCTCTCCATGATTGACTATATGAGGGGGGATACCTGCCTGAGCGGAGATCTGTCCCTGGTGGACACACTGCCGCCTTCACGATTTGCAGCCCCGTTCGGCCTCTCGCTCACGCTGGCAGATCACATCCAGAGTTCCGGATCACCCCATAGGCTTGCAGCTCTTCAATTTCACCGCGCATCGCCGGGGATGGAACGCATTTTCCGGACATTTATTCTGACGGATACAGAGCTACGGCGCCAAGCTTTGGAACCCTATGACTATATTGCCGTGTGCGTTATCCCTGAAAATGATGCGGATCCGAAAATCGCGCCACTATACGCGCGTCTGAGTTCCGGCGGAGACTGGCCAGGCCTTGAAGATATTCAGAAAGAACGCACCTCGCGCCTGCGAATCCTGAAGATTGATCACGATACGGTCGAGTAGGTGCTGGCGGAGTCTTATTCACCGAGCCTTTCGACTGTCATCGGCTCCCCATCAAAAAGCGCCAGATATTGCTGTTTCATCGCATCCCGAAATTTCGATTGCGGAATCGTGACATGATACGCGCCTTCGGCGTAGGAGCCGATATCATAGGGCGCAAAATGAATGGTGTATCCGCCGAACCTGTTCGGTACGTCTGAGGGCACGAAATTCACTTCGCTCGCCAGCACCATGTCCGCACTGACCAGTTCCATCGCCTCGCTCCGGAAACGCTCGAGGTCTGATACGTTTCCACTCTTCTTCACTTTCTGCCGGGCAATTTCTCTCCAGACCGTGTCCATATGCCCCTGAATGGCGGCCTGTGGTTCGTGCAGGAACGCGCTGAGCCGCATCGGCTCGCCGGTCACTCCATTGTAGAGGCGCCCCGCGGTAAAATAGTTGCCATGCGCGCCGCCGGTGAAAGTGTAATGGAAGCCTTCCAAGCTCACGATATTGCCGGCCTCGGCGACAATCCCCCATTTGATCCGCAGGCCATAGGGACGAAAATAGCTCGGGTCCGCTTTCTGGTATTCCTGCGCATCCGCAGTCATCGCTTCGATACGGATTTGCGCATTCTCGACCAGATCCATGCCAAGGGCGGGCGCCTTGGAGAATACGGCCTCGTCGATTGTCACTTCGGCCTTGAGATAATCCTCATCGACAATGATCTCGCGCGGAAGGTCGTCCACCGACGCAATCGCCGCGACATCGACGGTCGTCTCTTCGCCGCCTGCGCTGTCCGCATCGCCCGACGTCTCACTCACATCGGAAAGGTCCCGCACCTTTTTCTGGCACCCGGCCGTCAGTACCAGCGCCCCTGTCAGCGCTGCCAGAACAAGTTTCTTCATGCGGACCTCCGTTACAGGCTGAGCAGTTCGGCGTCCCCGCCCTGCGCCGTGATGTTCACCGTCAGGGTGCGCTCAGTTGCAAAACGATGCAAGTAGTGGGGTCCACCGGCTTTCGGTCCGGTGCCGGAGAGCCCTTCCCCGCCAAAGGGCTGCACACCCACAACCGCGCCGGTCATTGAGCGATTCACGTATGTATTCCCCACCGGGCAAGCCTCGCGGACCTCGCGCTGGAAGCTTTCAAGCCGCGAATGCACGCCCAAGGTAAGCCCGTAGCCCTTGGCTTTAAGGGCTGAGCCAACCTCGGTAATATCGTCCGGATCGTACCGCAGAACATGCAGGATAGGGCCGAATTTCTCCTCGGAAATCTGGTCGATGGATTTCAGTTCCAGCAGCGCGGGTCCGAAACCATAGCCCGTCTCCCCGATCTGCCCGGCAGAAATCTGGTGCAACAGCTTGGCCTCATCCTTCATGGTCAGGACATAGGCTTGCAGGGAGGCGCGGGATTCCGCGTCGATGACCGGGCCAAGGTCAGTATAGGGCAGACCCGGGTCGCCAATGTTCAATTCATCCATTGCGCCGATCAGGCCCTCGATCAAGTGATCTGCCGTATCTTCAGGCAGGAACACAATCCGAAGCGCCGAGCAGCGCTGGCCCGCAGAGCCGAACGCCGACTGGATCACGTCATCAATCACCTGCTCACGCAGCGCCGTAGTGTCGACGAACATGCCGTTCAGGCCGCCCGTCTCTGCAATCAGCGGAATGATCGGGCCATCGCGGTCCGCCAGGGTCTTGTTGATGATGCGCGCCGTCACCGTGCCGCCGGTGAAACAAACCCCGGACACACGGAGATCTCTGATCAGCTTGGCGCCGACGGATTCACCCCCGCCCGGCAACAGATGCAGCGCATCAACCGGCAGGCCAGCCTTCTGGAACAGTTTGACCGCCTCGAAGGCAATCAGGGGCGTCTGCTCGGCAGGCTTGGCCACAACGGCATTCCCTGCCGCAAGCGCTGCCGCGATCTGGCCCGTAAAGATGGCCAGAGGGAAATTCCACGGGCTGATGCAGCAGAAGACGCCGCGCCCATGCAGGGACAGATGATTGGTTTCGCCGGTCGGCCCAGGCAGCTTCTGCGGCGTCGTGAAGTCCGTTTCAGCCTGCATGGCGTAGTAGCGACAGAAATCGACGGCCTCTCGTACTTCCGCGATCCCGTCAGGCAATGTTTTTCCTGCTTCGCGGGCCATCAGCGCAATCAGGCGCTCGGCGTTCTCTTCGAGCACATCAGCCATGGCGCGCAGATGCTTGGCGCGTTCCGCGCCGCCCAACTCATCCCAGCCAGGCTGGAATTTGGTGGCGGCGGTCAGGGCTTTGTCGATGTCACCCTCCTGCGCCTCCCGGCAACTGCCGAGAACGGTTTCTGTATCGAAGGGGACACGGACCATATCGCCGCCGCCGGAAACGGCCTTTCCTGAAACAATCGGCCCCGCCGCAATGGCCGGGCTATCGCGGAAGCTCCTGATCGCGGCGGCCATGTCCTCGCGCACGCTTCGTTGACTCAGGTCGAGCCCGGAGGAATTGCGACGTTCGGCGCCGTAAAGACGTGGGGGCGTCGGGATACGCGGATGGCGCCGGGGACCGACCTCTACCTTGACGATAGGATCGGCGACAACGTGTTCAGCCGGCACGTCCGGATCAAGGAAGGAGTGGACGAAACTCGTATTCGCCCCATTCTCCAGCAGGCGCCGGACGAGATAGGGCAGCAAATCCTTGTGCGCGCCGACCGGGGCATAGACCCGCACCCGGCGGCCAAGCCCGGCCGCGCCATAAAGGGCCTCCCCCATGCCGTGCAGACGCTGGAATTCGAATGCAGCGTTTCCGACTTCCTCCGCCAACAGCTCAATGGCTGCCACCGAATGCGCATTGTGCGTGGCAAACTGCGGATAGATGGCGTCCCTGGCTTCCAGCATTTGGCGTGCACACGCCAGATAATTGAAATCCGTCCCCGCCTTGGTCGTGAAGACCGGGAAATTGGGATAGCCCTCGATATGGGCGTGCTTGATCTCGCTGTCCCAATAGGCGCCCTTCACAAGCCGCACCATGAAGCGATGGCCGGTCTGTTCGGCGAGCTCTTTCAGCCGCTCGATCACTTCGCCTGCCCGCTTCTGATAGGCCTGTACGGCAAGACCCAGTCCATTCCATCCTTTCAGGGACGGCTCACGGGCCAATCGCTCAAGAATTTGCAGGCTCAGCACCAGCCGGTCAGCTTCCTCTGCATCGAGACAGAGATTGATGTTCGCCCTCGCCGCCCGCTCGCATAGGTCCAGTACGGACGGATACATCTCATCCATGATGCGCGCCCGGTTCACCGCCTCATAGCGGGGATGGAGCGCAGAGAGTTTGACGGACACGCCATTGCCCTGCTCCGGCGCGGTGGATTTGTCTTTCTCGGCTGCGACGCCATCAATGGCATTCTGGTAGGCTTTCAGATACCGCGCGGCGTCATCGGCCGTGCGGGCTCCTTCCCCCAGCATGTCGAAGCTGAAATGCGCCGCGTCGCCCGCCTTGACCATCCGGCGGCCCCGTTTCTGGGCGTCCTTCACGGTACGTCCAAGGACAAATTGCTCGCCCATGATCCGCATGGCCTGCATCATGGCGGCGCGGATCACCGGCTCGCCGCTCTCGCGGATCAGGCCCTGGATGAAACTGGCCGGCCCCTTCTTCAGGCTGGCCGGCACCCCGATCACCTGCCCGGTCAACATCAGCCCCCAGGTGGAGGCATTGACCAGCCAGGATTCCGACTGCCCCTGATGCGCGCTCCAGTCGCCGGAGCGGATTTTCTCGGCGATCAGCTCGTCCCGTGTCTCGGCATCGGGAACCCGCAGCAAAGCCTCGGCCAGGCACATCAGCGCGAGACCTTCGGCATTTGACAGGCCGAACTCCTCCAGGAAGCTCTCCATCATGCCCTTGTCACGCCCGCGTGCCCGGGCGGTCTCGACCAGTTCCAGCGCCCGCCGCATCGTGGCCTGCCTCAGATCGTCGGACAGAGGCACCTGCTTGAGCAAATCTTCCAGCAAGGCCTCCTCATCCGCAAACTTGATCCGGTCGAGCGAGTGCCAGTCAATTTTGTCGAGTGCGAGCGTGTCAGCCATAAAGGTATCGGTCCGATAAGTGTGAGCCAGAAGGCATGGGATCAATTGTCAGCCAGAATGGCGAAAACCGGGTAAGTCCTGCCCCGATCAGCACCTCTTCAGGATTATCTATATCTTTTCAAATGACCTGATGCGAGAGAAGTTCAACGCAGGCTGGCCTCTTTACGCAGTGGGCCAACACGGCCACATTGCGCCCGACTGCTGGGGCTGTTGAAGGAGCGCTCATGCGCATCATGCTCGTAACCGACGCCTGGGACCCTCAGGTCAATGGCGTCGTGCGCACTATGAAGCGCGTGATCGAAGAGACAGAGGCGATGGGCCATGTCTGGGAGATCGTCCATCCCGGCCAGGGATTCCGGACGATGCCCCTGCCGACCTATCCGGAAATCAAGCTGGCCCTGTTTGCCAGGCGCCGGATCGAAGACCGGTTTCACGAATTCGAGCCCGATGCGATCCATATCGCGACCGAAGGCACGCTCGGCATGGCGGGTCGCGCCATGTGCCTGACGGTGAAACACCCCTTCTCGACGGCCTATCACACCCGCTTCCCGGAATATGTTTCCGCACGCATGCCGATCCCCACCCGGGCCGGCTATTCCTTCGTGCGTTGGTTCCACAAATATTCCGGCAAGGTCATGGTGCCGACGCCCTCTATGGTGGAGGAACTGGAGGCCCAGCGCTTCATCAATCTCGTCGCCTGGAGCCGGGGCGTGGACACGGAGATGTTCAATCCCGACCGCCGGATCGAGGAAGGCCAGCCGGGCGACCCGTTCGAAGGCCTGCCCCGCCCGATCTTCCTGAATGTCGGCCGCGTCGCCGTGGAAAAGAACATCGAAGCCTTTGCCGAACTGGACCTGCCGGGCACGAAAGTCATCATCGGCGACGGCCCGCAGCGCGAAGAACTCCAGAAGCGTTACAAGGACGTCGTTTTCCTCGGCGCGAAGTTCAATGAAGAGCTGGCGGTCTGTTATGCCAGCGCGGATGTCTTCGTCTTCCCAAGTGTGACCGATACGTTTGGCCTTGTCGTGCTGGAAGCCATGGCCTCGGGCACACCCGTGGCCGCCTATGACGCCACCGGCCCGCGGGATGTGATCCCGGGATCGGATGCGGGCACGATCACCCCCATCGGCGGCAACCTTGCCGAAGGCGCGGTGGCCTGCCTCTCGCTCAGCCGCGAGATCTGCCGCGCATATGCCGAAACCTATAGCTGGCGGGCCTGCGCCGAAGCCTTCATCGAGAATTTGCAGCCCTTGCCGGCCCCGGCCCGCAAACGCTTCTGGCAGAAGATCCGGCTCCGTCGGCGAAAGAAGCCGACGCTTCCAACCCTGTAGCTATTTGCGCGCGCCCTTGGCTTGGAGGTGTTCGGCAATCTCCTGCTGGGCTTCGCGCAGATCGTCCGGCAGCGGGATCAGGCCTTTTTCAAGCAAATAGCCATCCGGTCCCATGGCCCGGTCAGACACGAACTCCTTCACGAATTCCGCCAGTCCGGGCACCAGTGGCAAATTCTGGTCCTTTACATAGATATACATGCTGCGCGACAGGCCATATTCGCCGGACGCGATGGCTTCAAACGTCACCGGCACACCGTCCAGATGCGCCGCCTTTACTCGGTCCCCATTCTGCTCAAGGAACGAATAACCGAGCACGCCCACGGCGGTCGGCGTCTTGATCAGGGACTGGATGATGGCCGTGTCATTCTCGCCAAGATCGATCCAGGCCCCGTCGGTGCGGATCGTGTGCGTGCGCAGCTTGAACGCGTCAGGGTCGGCCTGTTTCAGGGCGACCAGCTCCGGCAGGGCTAAAGCTCCTGGCTCCATACCGAGTTCGGTGAAGGCATCCCGCGTGCCGGAAGTCGGCGGCGGCCCGAGCACCATGATGGGCTCATCCGGCAGGGTTGGGCTGATCTCTGACCAGTTCTTGTAGGGATTGGGCTGAAAGCCGCCTTTTCCGTCTGGTACGTGCGCGGCAAGCGCCAGGAATACCTGCTCCTTGGTCAGGTCCAGCAGCGGCGCCTGGCGGGCATTGGCCAGCACGATGCCATCATACCCGACCGAGAGGGCGGTGATCTCGGTAATGCCATTGCCGGCGCACAGGGCCTGTTCGCTCTCGGTAATCATCCGGGAGGCATCCGAAATAGAGGGGCGGTCCGGCCCGATCTTCTGGCAGAAGGTCTTGAAGCCGCCGCCTGTGCCGGTCGTCTCGACAATCGGCGTCGGATAGCGCGTCGTCGCGCCAAACCGCTCTGCCACCGTCGTTGCAAAGGGCGCCACCGTGGACGAGCCGACAATGCGGATTTTCTGCGTCCCGTCCGCACTGACCGGCGGCGGCGGAATCACCTCGCCGGTTTCAAGCTCGGACAGGTCGGTGCGCCCGCAGGCGGCTGCGCAGACCAGCACGAAGGCCGCAAGGATACTGCCAAATCTGGCTGTCATACGTTCATGGCTCCGGCGGAAACATCTGTTGAGCGGGCGTCGGGCACCCGGCCCATTGCCCATAGAACATGGTCCCTATCCGTTCAATGTGATGTGTCGGTGACAAAAATCTCAGGCTGCCCGAAATTTTTGCTTGCATGCCTGAAAAGAGTCTCCTACATGCCCGTCTCGAAATCGATGTGGCGGACATCTGGGCCAACCCTTAAACTGGGGGCCCCCTGTACTAACGCCCAAAGCTGGTTAAAAGCCCTTTGGAGGTTAGGTGTCATGCACTCCTATGCTACTCCCTATAATATTGTTGCCGACGAGCAACCCGATCTGCCTGTGTGGTGCTTCCGTCCTGAGCGGGTCACTGCAGCGGCAAAATGGTTCCGGGATACTTTCCCGGCCGAGCCGTTCTATGCCGTGAAGGCGAACCCGGGCGAGCATGTGCTCGAAGCCCTGTGGGATGCTGGTGTGCGCAGCTTTGACACGGCCTCCCTGCCGGAGATCGAACTGATCCATCGCAAATTCCCAGGCGCCCGCATGGCGTTCCTGCACCCGGTGAAGAACCGCCGGGCGATCCAGCGCGCCTATCACGAATTCGGCGTGCGCATCTTCGTGACCGACACGATGCAGGAACTGCACAAGATCCTCGAGGAAACCGGCTACGCCAAGGACCTCACGATCATTGTGCGGATTGCCGTGTCCTGTGACGGGGCCGCCCTGCCCCTGGCTGGCAAGTTCGGCGCAAGCGCCGAAGACGCCACCGAAATCCTGCGTGAAGCGCGCCGCTATGCGGACGAACTCGGTGTATCCTTCCATGTCGGCAGCCAGGCCATGAAGCCGACCGCATGGTGGACGGCCATGGCAGACGTGTCACGCATCATCATCGCGGCCTCCGTCACGGTCGACATCGTGGATGTCGGCGGCGGCTTCCCGTCGATCTATGCGGACAATCCACCGCCCTCGCTGGAGGACTATGCCGCCATGGTCGAGCAGGCCTTCGAGAACATGTATGTTCTTGAAAACGCAGAGTTGTGGTGTGAGCCCGGTCGTGCGCTGGTTGCAGAATCCGAAAGCCTCCTTGCCCGGGTCGAACTGGTCAAGGACGACGCGATCTACATCAATGACGGCTCTTATGGCGCCCTCTATGATGCGGTTCACGAGCGCTGGTCGTTCCCGATGCGGGCCCTGCCAAGCGACGGACGCACGCTCGGACGCCTCGTCGAATACACCGTCTACGGCCCGACCTGCGATTCCACGGACAAGTTTCCGGCCAAGGTCTGGCTGCCGGCCGGCCTGTCGGAAGGCGACTATCTGGAGTTTGGAAATCTCGGCGCCTATGGCCGGGCCATGTCGAGCCGCTTCAACGGCTTTGGCGAAACCCTGGTGGCCCGCGTTCACGACGCCCCCTGGCCGAGCCTCTACAATGCGGTCGGCGCGGAAGTGATCTCGATTGGTGCCTCCGGTACCCGCTGAACATTTGGAAACCCGTAACGCCTGAGGACGAGCGCCAGATCCGGCACGTCTTCAGGCGAAGACGTCAGCCAGGCATGTCCGCCAATCCCGCGCGCCTCACTCTCGGGCGGCAAGACACGGATGGTCTGGCGCGCAATCGCCGCCCCTGAATCCACATAGCTGACAGGCCGTGGCGCACTGGCGACCAATTGTGCCCGCACCAGCGGAAAATGCGTGCAGGCCAGCACGACCGTATCGATCCGGTCACCCCCCGGCGCCTCGAACAAGGGGGCCTGCGCCGCCTCAAATGCCTTGATCGGAAGATCCTCGCCGCGCGCATGCGCTTCGGCCAGCTTCACCAGTTCGATGCTGCCATGCATCACGACCTCTATGTCGCGGGCGAAATTTGAAATGAGGTCTGCCGTATAGGCCCGCCGGACTGTGCCCGGCGTTGCCAGCAAGCCAACCGTTCCGGTCTGGGTCAGCTGGGCAGCCGGCTTGATCGCAGGCACCGTGCCGACGACGGGAATGTCCAGAACCGCGCGCACTTCCTGCAGGGCCAGCGTCGA
This sequence comes from Hyphomonas sp., assembly GCF_036964145.1. GTDB lineage: Bacteria > Pseudomonadota > Alphaproteobacteria > Caulobacterales > Hyphomonadaceae > Hyphomonas. The sequence goes on along the minus strand of NZ_JBALUC010000004.1, from coordinate 76,337 downwards.
TGCCGTGTTGCAGGCGATCACGAAGACATCCGGCCTGACCCGGTCGCACAGCGCCTTGGCCACAGCGGGCAGCCGCGCCGTGAGGGCTTCATCGGACTTGTCGCCATAGGGAAAAAAGGCGGAATCCGCCGAATAATGGATGCCCAGCGCCGGACCCAGCGCGCGGATTTCCTCCGCAACCGTCAGCCCCCCCATGCCGGAATCAAACACCAGCACCCTGCCCCGCGCAGGTGAGGGCACAAAATTCGGTGGGAGGGAGTCAGCAGGCATTGTGGAAATCCTAGTCGCATTCCCCTGTGTCGGAAACAGGGCATGAAACGCGCCTTGGCACGGGATTTGTTGTGCAGCGCAACAAGACGCACTATCTATGTTTGTGAAATGTGAGGAAAAAAGCGATGCTTGATCTCTGGCTAACTCCCTGGCGCGCGAGCCTGTCCCTGACAGCCGCCACGCTGGAAACCCTGATTGCCGCTCAAAAAAGCATGTCAATGATGGCCCCCATGGGCGTCGCTGCCCCCATGACCGAGGACAAGCTGCGCGACGCTTTCCAGATTGCAGCAGACGTCAATCTTCGCCGCTGGGAAGACACCGCCGGCGCCCTTCAGAATCTGCCCAACTGGTTCCATGACATGCATGCCATGCCCGGCAATATGGCGACTGACTGGTTTGATATGGCCCGCCGCGGGCGTACCGCTGGCTAGTCCGACTGGCCGTCTTCGCGGACGGCAGGCAACCAGACCCCAAAGGCCGTGCCTTCACCGATCCGCGTCTCGACCGAAAATCCCCCGCGATGGTGGGCCATGATGTGTTTCACAATGGCCAGCCCGAGCCCCGTGCCGGTGATCTTGCCCCCCCGGCTCTGATCGGCGCGATAGAAACGCTCACCAAGGCGCGGCAGATGCTCGCGCTCAATGCCCGGCCCCTGATCCTCGACCCGCATCCATATGGCGCGCTCCTGCGTGCCCGGTCGGCTTGCGGCGGGCAACAGGGTCATGCGCTCGCTGCTGGCCCAGGTCTGCCCGGCTTTCAGGCGTGCGTCTGCCATACCGGAGGCCATGCCGAAACTGAGGGTGATCTGCCCGCCCTCTTTTGAATATTTCAGGGCATTTGAAACGAGGTTTTCCACCACCTGGATCATCTCGTCCCGGTGCGCGATGACCGGCATGGGCCCTTCATCCGATTGCACCACCAGCCGCACCCCCTTCTCCGCCGCAATGGCGCTGAAGGCATGTGTGGCGTCCGAGACGATATCCCGGAATTCCTCGCGTTCGCGCGGCGAGACATGTTCGGAAGATTCAATCCGTGACAGGGACAGCAAGTCCGCGATCAACCGGGACATGCGTTCGGTCTCGCCCGCCATGATGGCGAGGAAGCGATCCCAGGAGTCCTTGTCATCCTTGGCAGGTCCCCGCATCGTCTCGATGAAGCCGGACAGCGCCGTCAACGGCGTGCGCAGTTCGTGGCTCGCATTGGCGAGGAAGTCCGACCGTGCCCGCGCGGCGCGGCGCACCGGAGTCAGGTCTTCCAGCACGACCAGTGTGCGCCGGGCCCGGCCAGGACGGGAGACATGCGCCCGCCAGGTCTCGTCTGGGCCGCTTTCGACCTCCACGACCATCGGTTCGACCGTGCCGGTCTTGATGGCGTTTTCGATGGCCGACAACAGGCCTGGTGACCGGATGACCGTACTGGCGCGCGGATTCACGCGGCCATCGAGCCTCAGGATGAACTCGGCTTCCTCATTCATCGTGACGATCCGCTGTTCGTCGTCGATCTCGAAAGCCGGAAGCGGCAAGGCATCCAGAAGAATGGCAGATTCCTGGATATTTGACTGAACCTGCGTCGGCTCAACAGCAAGCCGCGGGCTGAGCGGCAGGATCGTGGCTGTCCCGACAAAGATGGCGGTCGCAATGGACATGGCCACCAGCAAGGCCGTGATCGCTTCGATCAGTCCGATCGCGCCGGTAATCCACATCAGCAACAGGATGAACCCGAAGCAGCAGACAAGCGTGATGAAGTCTCTCGCGCGCCGGGACAGGGCGCTGCGAGTGGACTGTTTTGCGTCGGCTGACATGCCTTCGCTCATTCACGCTCCCATTAACAAACTGCCCGAAGACATCAGGTTCTGAAGCCGCTAATACGCAACCAGACTTATGCCAAGCCCCTCAGAGCTTATCACTTGCAAACGCGGTTTTTGTGCAACTTTAGAAAATTATTGAAAAACGATAATTTATCATTGACAGTCGAATAGAGCGGGCGTATCCGACGTCTGGAAAAGGGAGCGTTGCCGACGGCATGACACGATCAATTTTACTATTAGCCCCGGTAATTATTGCAGCCTGCGCATCCTCGCAGGCAAATCTTCCCGGCGTGAGCGGTAACCGCGAGGAGATTTTTGCTGTTGCGCCAGAGGCTCCGACCGATTGGGCCTCCGTCGGCGTTGCGGGACAGGCCCCCACCGGGGACTGGCTGAGTCAGTTTGACGACCCGATCATGGAAAATCTCGTGCGCGAAGCCCTGGCCAACAGCCCGACCCTGGAATCCCGCGCCGCCCTCGTGCGCGCCGCACAAGCCTCGATTCGTACGGCGCGTTCACAACGCCTGCCGAGCCTTGATGCCTCGGTCAGCACGGGCGTCACCTCCAATGCATTCGAAGTCGGCAGTGATCTGGACCGCACCACAGACGGTATCTACGGCCTTGGCCTCGATGCCAGCTGGGAAGCCGATCTCTGGAACCGGCTCGGACGCGACGTGGCCGCTGCTGAAGCTGATCTGGCCGCAAGTGAAGCTGATCTCGCTGCCGCGGAACTCTCCGTCGCCGCCCAGACCGCGATCGCCTGGATCAATCTCAACGCCGCCCTGGCGCAGGAACGCGTGGCGATCTTGACCTATGAAGCACGTGACCGGGTCCGGATGCTGACTGAGCGCCGCTTCCAGCGCGGTCTTGCCCAAGCCCTGGACGTCCGCACCGCCCGCAGCGCCCTTGCCGGCGCCGAAGCAGAAATTGCTCGGCGGCGCCAGCTGTCCGGGGAAGCCGCCCGCCGGCTCGAAATCCTGCTGGGCCGGTATCCGGCCACCGAAATCGAGGCCACGGCCGACCTGCCGATCCTCGAAACCCTTGTCGCAGAAGGCAATCCGATGCTTCTGCTGTCGCGCCGGCCGGATGTTGCCAGCGCCGAAGCCAGCATCGTGGCCGCTGGCCTGCGGGCCGAACAGGCCCGTCTCGCCATGCTGCCGGCCCTGCGTCTCACCGGCTCAATCTCGACCAGCGAGTCCGAATTTGCCGACATGGTCGACCCGGAACGCATCGCCGCCCGCCTTGTGGCCAGTCTCGTCCAGCCCCTGTTCACGGGCGGACGCCTTGATGCCCAGCGCGATGCGGCTGTGGCCCAGGCCGAAGCAGCGATTGCTAGCTATGCCGGCACGGCCCTGACCGCCTGGGGCGAAGTGGAAGACGCCATCGCGGCGGATACCTATCTTGCTCAACAGGAAGATGCGCAAATGCGCGCCTTGGAAGAGGCCCGCCTTGCCGAAGAGCTGGCCGAGCGCCAGTACACAAGTGGTACGATCACCGTGTTCAATCTGATCGATGCCCAGACCCGGCGTCTCACATCCGAGAGCCAACTGGTTTCCGCGCGTGCCACGCGCGCCTCAAACCGGATTTCATATCATCTCGCCCTTGGAGGCGGCCTGCCTGTTCAGACTGCCTCGACCACACCACAAGATCCGCAAGAATACGCCGCAGAATAGTGGCAGGAGAATAAGTCATGGGACGCGTCATTTCAGTATTGGTTCCGATTGGGATCCTCGCCGTGGTCGGCGTCGGCGGCGTCTTCGCCCTGTCCGCGATCAAGCCTCAGCCCGAAAAGGCCGAAGAAGCCCGGGCGGGTCTCAACGTGTTTGCCGAACCGGTTCGTCAGGGCGACCTGACGCTGGTGGTTGAATCCCAGGGGGAAGTGAAGCCCCGGCGCGAAATCATCGTCGCGCCCCAGATTTCCGGACGCATTTCGTATGTTTCGCCAGACTTCATTGATGGCGGCTTCATCAATAAGGGCCAATTGCTCGTCCGCGTCGAAGCGGCTGACTATGAATTGGCCGTTGTGCGCGCCCAGTCCACCGTGGCCAGCGCAGAGCAAGCCCTTGCGCTTGAGGAAGCCGAAGCCGAACTTGCCCGCCAGGATATTGAGGATCTCGGCATCTCCGACGCCTCTCCCCTCGCCCGGCGGGAGCCACAGCTGGCCGGTGCCCGCGCCGCGCTTGAATCCGCCAAGGCCCAGTTGAAAGATACCCAGCTCGCGCTCGACCGCACCGCCGTCTACGCGCCGTTTGCCGGCCGTGTGCGCGAGCGCAATGTCGATATCGGCCAGGTCGTCTCGGTCGGCCAGTCCCTTGGCCAGATCTTCGCCAACGATGTGGTTGAAGTCGCCCTGCCCCTCAAGGACGCCGAAATGGGACGCCTTGGCCTGCCCCTGGCCTTCAGCTCCAGCACCGAACGCCCCGGTCCGGACGTGACCTTCCGGGCCACTGTTGGCGGCATTGAGCGCGAATGGCATGGCCAGGTCGTGCGCACGGCGGCCGCAGTGAACTCCCAAACTCGCCAGATCAACGTGATCGCCGAGCTGAAAGATCCGTATGGGGCCGGTGCCGATGGCGATGCGCCCATGGCCCCCGGCCTGTTCGTGAACGCCATCATTCAGGGCGAGACGCTGGAAAACGTGCTGATCGCTCCGCGCGGCGCGCTTCGCGGCGATGACCGCCTGTTTGTTGGTCTGCCGGATGAAGGCAAGCTGGCCATTCGCCAGGTGAAGCTGATCTATTCCGACACTGACGGGGCGTATCTTTCCTCCGGGGTTGAACCCGGCGAACTGGCCATCACCAGCCCGATCCAGGCCCCGTTCGAAGGCATGAGCATCACGGTCATGCAGCGCATGGAAGACGGCACCATCAAGGTCTATGAGCCCAAACGCTCCGAGGAATCCTCCAGCACCAGTGGCGAACCCGCCGCAATTGCGTCGACTGAGGGTGAAGGAGCGGCCCAATGAGCGGGATCGTCGCCTGGTTCGCGCGTAATGCCGTCGCCGCCAATCTGCTGATGATTGTGGCCTTCACGGGCGGCGTCTTCGGCTACACCAAGATGGAACAGGAAATGTTTCCGGTGGTGAATATTACCGGCGCTTCTGTTGCCGTCACATGGAACGGTGCCTCCCCTCAGGATGTCGAAGACCAGATCGTCACGCGCATCGAGGAAGCGGTCGCCGACATTGACGGCCTCGACCGTATCACCTCCATCGCCAATGAAGGTCTGGGCGTGGTCAACATCAAGGGCCGCGACGACATCGACATGGACAAGTTCCTGGACGATGTGAAAATCCGCGTCGACCAGATCAACAATCTTCCGCAAGCCGCTTTCCAGCCGCAAGTCACCCGTTGGGAACAACGCAACAACTATATGGGCCTGTCGGTCCACGGAAATGTGGATGCGCGCACCCTGCGACGTGTCGGAGATGACGTCCGGGATGACATTGCCAATCTGGCCGGCGGCGAACTGGCCCAACTCGGCGGGGTTATCGACGAACAGGTCAATATCGAGGTTTCCGAGGAACAGCTGCGCCGCTACGGCCTCAGCTTCAGTGATGTGGCAACAGCCATCCGCCAGTCATCCCTGAACTCGTCCGGCGGCCGGATCGAATCCTCCACCGGGGATGTTTCCATCACGTCGCGCCAGCTGGCGGACACGGCCGAGCAATTCGGCAACATCATTATCCGCCAGTCAACGGAACAGGGCACGGTCCGCGTGTCCGATGTGGCGACCATTGATGACGGCTTCGCCACCGACAAGTTCAAGGCCACCTACAATAATGAGCCCACTGTGTTCGTGCAGGTGCCCCAGCCGAACACGATGCACATTGTCGAATATACGGACAGCATCAAGGAATATATCGAGCGCGCCAACGATCCATCCAACGGCATCCTCCCGGAGGCCGTGCGGATCGACATCTTGTATGACGATTCCGAAGCGTTCAACGCACGTATGGACCTGATCCAGCAATCGGCCCTGACCGGGGCCATCCTGGTCATGCTCGTCCTGATCCTGTTCCTGCGTCCGACGGTTGCCCTGTGGGTGACGGTGGGCATCATCACCGCCTTCGCGGGCGGCATCCTGCTCCTCCCCTATTTTGGCGTGTCCTGGAACATTCTCTCGACCTTCGCCGTGCTGCTCGTGATTGGCGTGATCGTCGATGACGCCATCGTAGTCGGGGAGAATATCCACCGGGAAATCGAGAGTGGGCGACGCGAAGGCCTGGACGCTGCGATCGTCGGGACACAACTGGTTCTCAAGCCGGTGGTTTTCGGGGTTCTCACCACGATCATCGCTTTCCTGCCCTGGGCCTTCATTTCCGGGCCGACCCGGATGTTCACCCAGCAGATCACCTTCGTCGTGGTCGCGGCCCTGATCTTCTCGATCATTGAATGCATGCTGATCCTGCCGAGCCACCTGTCGCACATGAAGCGCCAGTCCTTCGAAGGCCCATCCGGCAAGCTGCTCAAACTACAGCACACGATCGCTGACAGCCTGCTCTGGTTCGCCAACAATCTCTACAAGCCGACCTTGGAAATGGCGATCCGCTATCGCTATGCGACGGTTGTCTTCTTCTTCTGCCTGTTCTTCCTGGCCACCCGCGTGACGGGCATGGGCATCGTGCCCTTCAAATTCATGCCGGAAATCGAAGCTGACCTTGTCAGTGTCGAGATCGCAATGCCCGACGGTACCCCCTACTCCCGGCTGGAACAGATCCGTGACCAGTTGCAAGCCGGTATCGACGTGACAATGGCGGAATCGATCCAGCAATATCCAAAAATCGATGGCGGTCTCATCAAGGACGCCGCCGTGGTCGCGTCCGGCACCCGGGTCAATGCCTGGATCGGTGTCCTGCCCCCGGAAGAGCGGCCTGTCGGCCTCCGGTCGAAGGACATCGCCGAACAGCTGCGCAACAATGTCGGCGAGATCCAGGATGCCGAGGAAATCAATTTCGACTTCACCTTCAATGATGAACAGAGCGGCGTTCGCTTTGCCCTGAATCATCAGGATCTCGACCGCCTGCGCGAAGCTGCAGCGGCTGTGAAGGAACACCTCGCAACCTATGCCAACGCTTATGACATTGGCGACAACCTTTCCTCCGCCGCCGAGGAGATCCGTATCTCGCTCAAGCCGGGCGCGGAAACGCTCGGTATCACGCTGGCCAGCGTTACCCAGCAGGTCCGTCAGGCCTATTATGGCGAAGAGGCCCAGCGCCTGCCCCGAGACGGGGAAGACGTCCGCGTCATGGTGCGCCTGCCGGAAGCGGCACGGGAAGATCTCGACAGCCTCAACTCCCTCCGCGTACGTACAGCTGATGGCCGCGAAATCCCCGTGACCCAGGTGGCGAATTTCGACTACGCTCCGGGCATCAACCGCATCATCCGACGCAACCGCACACGGTCTGTCTCTGTCTATGCAGAAGTGCTGGGCGATGGCGGCCGGGGTCAGATCATGGCGTCCATGGACCAGAATTTCTGGCCCGAGTTTGAAAAGACGTTCCCGGATGTCGAACGCGGCATGGCCGGTGGCTATGAAGAAGAACAGAAATTCATGGAAGAAGTGGGACGCCTTGTCCTGATCGCCATTGGGGCGATGTATATCCTGCTGGCGGTCGCTTTCCGCTCTTACGCCCAGCCCATCCTGCTGATGATGGCCCTGCCCTTCGCCTATTGCGGCGCCGTGTTCGGCCTCTGGTTCTTCGATACGCCGATGGCCATGTTCTCGTTCTTCGGGATTGCCGCAGCCGCGGGCGTTGTGATCAACGACAACCTCGTCCTGATTGATTATGTGAACCGACGGCGAGATGAAGGCGCTGGCGCGGTTCAGGCCCTGGTCGATGGCGGCGTCTCGCGCTTCCGTCCGATCCTGCTGACCTCCGTCACCACCTTTGTCGGCATCCTGCCACTGATCGCGGAAAAATCCGTGCAGGCGCAATTCCTGAAACCGATGGTCGTCTCGCTCGGCGCTGCCGTGGCCTTCGCCCTGTTCGTCTCGCTGCTGATGGTCCCTGCCCTCTATGCGGTGGGCGTGGAGATTGGCCGGGTGTTCCGCTGGACCTGGGGCGGCAAGCCCTTCCGCCAGATCGGTGAGACCTATAGCGGCGAAGTGACGATTGATGAGGATGAATTGATCGGCACCAGCCAGGATAGCGGGCTTGGCCCAATGGCGCCTGCCGAATAAGATGACCCCAACTTGATGGAAGCCCGCCCGGAAACGGTGCCGGGCTCCATTCATACCACTGGAGAGACTGAAAATGAAAAAACTCATGCTCGGGGCAGCGACCATTGCCCTTCTCGCTGCCTGCGGCCCATCGGCCACTGAAGAGGCCGGCCAGCCCGCAGAGCCTGCAGAAGCAACCTCGACCTCTGCCACGACGCCCAATGAAGACGGCAAATATGTCACCCCGGAAGGTCTGGAACTGTCCGCAGCCGACTATTGGGGCGATTGGGGCGTGGACCTGACCTTGCGCGACGAGTCGGTTGAGCCCGGCAAGGATTTCTATGCCTATGCCAATGGCAAATGGCTGGACAGTTTTGTGATCCCGAGTGATCGCACCCGCTACGGGGCCTTCACCCTGCTCGCGGAGAAATCCGAACAGCGCGTGCTCAACATCATTCAGGAACTCGCCGAGGCCGAGCCCGACCCGGCCACGCTCGAAGGCAAGGTCGCGTCCGTCTACAACGCCTATATGGATACAAGCGGGATCGAGACCGCCGGCCTGACACCGGCAACGCCCTATCTCAGCAAGATCAATGGCATCTCCAGCCGGGAAGATCTCGCCAAAGTGTTCGCCGCCACCGGCTATGCCTCCCCTATTGCGGGCTGGGTGGATGTCGATTCCAAGCAGACGGACCAGTACATCTTCTATGTGACCCAGGCTGGTCTCGGCATCGGGGATCGCGACTATTATCTCGATGACAGCGAGAAGAACCTCGAAATCCGCGCCGCCTACAAGGCCATGCTGGTCAGCCTGCTGACCGAAGCCGGTCATGAGGATGCCGAAGCGGCGGCAGACCGCGTGATCGCGCTCGAAACCCGCATCGCCGAAGCCCATTGGGATCGCGCTGCAGGCCGCAATCGCAACCTCACCTACAACAAGATGAGCCGCGAAGAGTTGGAACAACTCGCCGGTGACTTCCCGGTGGCCACCATGCTGATGGACCTTGGCCTGAACGGCGAAGATACATTCGTTGTGCGTCAGGTGACCCCGACCGCCGAGGAAATCGAAGAGAACGGCATGACCCCTGAACAGGTCGAGAAAGTCTCGGGCGGCGGCATCGGCGGCCTGTTCGAGATCATGCAGACCGCCTCCCTGGAGGATTGGAAGGCTTACCTGACGGCGCATTTCCTGATCGACCATGCGGATGTCCTGCCGCGCCGCCTCGATGAGGCGTCCTTTGACTTCTATGGCAAGACGCTGGGCGGCGCCGAGGAACAGCGCGAGCGCTGGAAGCGGGCCGTCTCCACGGTTGAGGGCTCTGTCGGCGAAGCCGTCGGCAAGGTCTATGCCGAGCGTTTCTTCCCGACCGAGAACAAGGCCGCAATGGACGACCTTGTCGAGAACCTCCGCGCGGCCATGGCCAGCAATCTCGATGAAATCGACTGGATGGGCGAGGAAACCAAGACCGAAGCCCATGACAAGCTCGCCAAGTTTACGCCGAAGATCGGGTATCCCGAGAATTTCGAGACCTATGAAGACCTGAATGTCGGCCCGGATGCCTTCGCCAATTCGATGGCAGTGAATGACTGGGCATGGAAAGACATGATCTCACAGCTTGGCCAGCCCATCGACAAGACGGAATGGTTCATGCTGCCCCAGACGGTGAATGCCTATTACTCGCCGAACCGGAACGAGATCGTCTTCCCCGCTGCCATCCTGCAACCTCCCTTCTTCAACCTGACCGCAGACCCGGCCGTCAATTATGGCGCCATTGGCGGGGTCATCGGCCACGAAATGGGACACGGCTTTGATGACCAGGGCGCGAAATCCGACGGAGACGGCACGCTCCGCAATTGGTGGACCGCCGAGGATGACGCGAATTTCAAAGGCAAGACCGGCGCCCTCGTGGATCAGTACAACGCCCTCTGTCCGCTGGATGAAGGCGAGACCTGTGTAAATGGCGCCCTGACCCTCGGCGAGAATATCGGCGATCTGGGCGGGCTTTCCATGGCCTACAAGGCCTACAAGCTGAGCCTGGATGACAATGGCGATGGGACCATCAGCGCAGATGAGGAAGCCCCCGTTCTCGACGGCCTGACCGGTGACCAGCGTTTCTTCCTTGCCTGGGCTCAGGTCTGGCGGTCGAAGTATCGTGAGGAAGCAACCCGCCGCCAGCTGCTGACCGACCCCCATTCTCCGCCGGTTTACCGGGTGAATGGCGTCGTCCGGAACCTGTCGGAATGGTACGATGCCTTTGACGTTACGGAAGACGACGCCATGTATCTGCCGCCGGAACAACGCATCCGAATTTGGTAAACAGACGTAAACCGTAATGTATATTACAGAAGCAGCGCTTGAGGGCGCTGCTTCTTTACTTGTTCTGAAGAAGTGTGCGTATATCGTCACTGTACAGCCGGGTCTGGCACGGCAGTTGCAATGATTTCTGTGAACAAGGAATGCCGCCCAAAATGAAACTCCTCAACCGCCTGTTCAAGCCACTTAAGCCCGAGCCCGAGGCTCCTGCTGCCGCGCGTGTTGAGCAGATGGTTATCCCCACCAAGGAGCGTCCGCGCCCTGTTCGTGCCTCCGTCTATCGTGAAGCCAATATCGTGTACGAGTCCGGCTATACCCGCCGCGGTATCGTTCTTGACCATTCCGATTCCGGTGTCCGCCTTCGTTTTCCAACGAATGAGGGCATGCCGGAAATCGTGACGCTTCACGCCAAGGGCGTTGGCCTGCAGGGCCTTGCCCGGGTTGTCTGGCAAAACGGATCCGAAGCCGGCTTCGAACTTGTGGGCATATAGGCCCGCCCCCACCGATTCCATTCGCTCCCTTGGCATGAGGCCCTGAAAGGTCTTCAATGCACTTCCATTAGGAAAGGGACGCATAATGGCTATCATGAAATCAGAACAGATCATGTCGGAATCGACCAAATCCTTCGAGGATGCGATTCAGACTGCCGTCACGCGCTTTGACGCCACGGTCAAAGGCCTCGCTTCGGCCTATGTCAACGAGATGTACACCACGATCAAGAACGGCAAGATCGAAAAGTATCGGGTGAACCTCCAGATGACCTTCGAAGTGATGCCGCCCAAGGCAGCTGACAAGGCTTCCCGCGCCAAGAAGAAATAGAGGCCGCGTGTGGCCAAGGATGTCGAAACCTGGTTTTCGAACCTTGACCCTGCCCAGCGCGAAATAGCGGAAAGCCTGCGCGCGCGTATTCAGCTTGCAGGTCCCGATTTGACCTGCAAGCTCGCCTGGGGCTTTCCGTGCTGGAGCGGGCGGGAGAGAATTTTCTCGATCGCCGCGCACAAGGACCGCTGCAATCTGCAGCTTTTCTATGGCGCCGAACTCGCCCCGTCTCATCCGGCCCGGATTGAAGGCACCGGCAAGGCCCTGCGGCATGTGAAAATCCGGTCGCTCGACGAAGTCGATGAGGGCCTCGACCGCATTATCGAAGACGCGATCCGGCTGGACACCGCCCATCCGCGACGCGTTCGATAAGAATGCGTGACAGCCGCGCGTAACGCCCTATCATCTGGAACCAGATGCAACAGGAGCGTGCCCGATGCGCCAATCCCTCGTTGCGGCCCTGGCCGCGTCCTGCCTCGCGCTCACTGCTGCCGCCTGTTTGCCGGGAGCCGAGGCCCAGTCAGCCCCTGCCCCGGAGACCTCTTCCATGACGGCCACGCAATTCACCCGCATTGACGGCAAGCCCCTCGACCTGACAGCGCTGGACGCCAAGGCGGTCCTCGTCGTCAACACAGCCTCCAAATGCGGCTACACCCCGCAATATGAAGGCCTGCAAGCGCTCTATGAGGCGAAAAAGGACAAGGGCCTTGTCATTGTCGGCGTCCCCTCGAACGATTTCGGGGGTCAGGAGCCGGGCACTGAAGAAGACGTCCAGACGTTCTGCAAACTCAATTTCGGCGTCACGTTTCCACTAACGAAGAAATACGCCGTCACAGGCGCTGACGAACATCCGTTCTACTTGAACGCCGTGGACGCCCTTGGCGACGCCGCGCAACCGAAATGGAACTTCCACAAGATCCTGGTTTCAGGCGATGGCACACCGCTCAAGGCCTATCCCTCGGCCACAACCCCGTCCGACGCAGCGCTGATGGCCGACATCGAAGCTGCACTCGGCAGCTGAGTTCGACCAGCCCGAACGTGGCATGATCTCCCCGCAGCGCGGCCCGGACGACGGATACGAACCCCTGTCAACGTGCGACATGCGGCGTGACGGTAATATTTGCCCTGATTGCGCCATTCAGCGGCCTTGACGAGTCCGGCCCGGACGCGCTTTGTGTTCGCACCTGCAAAAAAACTCTAGCGGAAGGAAACTCCATGTCTGAACAAGATCCCGTCGTCATCGTCGGTATGGGCCGCACGCCCATGGGTGGCCTGCTCGGCGACCTTGCCAGCCTGACAGCCAGCGAACTGGGCGCCATCGCCATCGAAAAGGCCGTCAGCGAAGCGAAACTGTCGCCAGGCGAAGCGAATGAAATCATCATGGGCAATTGCCTTCCCGCGGGCCAGGGCCAGGCCCCTGCCCGTCAGGCCGGTTTCAAATCGGGCCAGGACAAGGGCCTCGAAGCCACGACGATCAACAAGATGTGCGGATCCGGCATGCAGGCCGCCGTCATGGGCCGTAACGCCATCCTCGCAGGCGACGCCAATATCGTGATCGCCGGCGGCATGGAATCCATGACCAACGCCCCTCACCTGCTGAATGTCCGCAAGGGTCACAAATACGGCACCATGAACGCCGAAGACCATATGGCGCTCGACGGCCTGTCTGACGCCTACAAGGGCGGCCCCATGGGCCAGTTCGCTGACATGATCGCCGGGGAGTACCAGTTCACCCGCGAGCAACAGGACGCCTATGCGCTGGAAACGCTGAGCCGCGCCCAGAACGCAACAAAGTCAGGCAAGTTCAAGCGCGAGATTGCGCCGGTCACCATCAAGACCCGCAAGGGTGAGACGGTGGTCGACACGGACGAACTGCCGCGCACGGCGATGCCTGAAAAGATTCCGACCCTGCGCCCGGCCTTTTCCAAGGACGGTACAGTCACGGCGGCCAACGCATCCGCCATTTCCGACGGCGCCGCCGCCATCGTCCTGATGCGCGAGTCTGAAGCCAAGAAGCGCGGCCTGACCCCGCTGGCCAAGATTGTCTCGTCTTCCAGCCACGCCCACGAGCCGGAATACTTCACGACGGCCCCTGTGCCCGCCATGAAGAAGGCGCTCGAAAAAGCCGGCTGGAGCATCGACGAGGTCGAGCTCTGGGAAGTCAACGAAGCCTTTGCGGTCGTGCCAATGATCGCCATGAAGGAAATGGGCATTCCCCACGAAAAACTGAACGTGAATGGCGGCGCCTGCGCGATGGGTCACCCGATCGGCGCCTCCGGCGCCCGTCTGATCGTCACCCTGCTCGCGGCCATGGAAGACCGCGGCCTCAAGAAGGGCATGGCCAGCCTCTGCATCGGCGGCGGCGAAGGCATCGCCATGGCGCTGGAACGCTACTAGGGGTCCTGCATGCTGGATGAAACCCGGATCCTCGACCATTTCGCCGAACAGGCGGGATGGTGCGAGGATCTGGGCTCTCCCTTCACAGCCGCCCTGCTTCGGCAGTTTGCGGATGATTTCGCGACCGATGGCCCGGTCGCAAACATCTGTCATGACTGGACCGGCAATCCCCGCAAGGATGCCCTTGGCCTCAGACTGGCCGGCGTCCTGCATCATGCCGTCCTGACCGGGACAGCCCCTGCCCTTGCCGCGACCTATCCTGCCCATGTGGCGGAGTGGAAGATGGAGGATGTCTGGGCCGAGGCGCGGCCCTGGCTTGCAGCTCACATCCCTGATGTCCGCACCTTCCTCAAGAGTCCCCCGCAGACCAATGAGACCCGCCGGTCGATTGCGCTCCTGCCCGGCTTTCTCGAACTCGCCGCAACCTACCGCATGCCCATGCACCTGCTTGAGTTGGGCGCCAGCGCAGGCCTCAACCAGAATTGGGATCGGTTCACCTATGATGGCGGCACCTGGCAACGCCCAGGGCCGAGCGAGGTCACCATCTCGACCATCTGGAACGGGCCGGAACCGCTTCACCTGGACGCCGCGCCGGTGATTGCTTCGCGCGCGGCGTGTGATCTCAATCCGATTGACGTGTCAGACGAGGCCGCCTTCCTGCGGCTCAAATCCTATACCTGGCCAGACCAGGCGGGCCGCCTTGCCCGGCTGGATGCCGCCGCAGAGCTTGCGCGCCAGATGGGCGTTCACGTCGAACAGGCCAATGCGGTCGACTGGCTGGCCAAGCGCCTGGCCAACCGCCCGTCCGAGGGCCTGACAGTGATCTATCATTCGGTTTTCCTGATCTATCCGCCAAAGGATGATATTGAACGTATCACGCGGCTGATTGCGGAAGCTGGTGCAGCTGCGACAGATACGGCACCCCTCGCCTGGCTCTGCTTTGAACCGGAATCCCTGTTTGGGGGTGACCGGACTTCCCCCCGCCTGCAAACCCGGCTGCAGGTCTGGCCAAGTGGCGAGCCCCGTATACTGAACGAATCCGACGGTCATGTAACGCATGTGGACGTGCCGCAGGCCTAGTCCGCCGCGCGCACGTCTTCTGCCAGTTCGACGGCCAGCTCATGCATGGCCTCTCCGGCCTGTTCGCTATGCTGGTTTGTGTTCACAATAATCACAAGCCCCTGCTCCGGGAGAAGCGTGACGTGGGACAGCCAGATCGTGTTGGAACCGGCATGGCGATAGTAACGCCCGAGCGTATCATGCTGACCAACCGCCCAGCCCAGCGCATAGTCTGAAGTGCTGTCGGGATAAGGCGTCATCAGCTTCCCATATATCGCTTCCGGGCGCAGGAACTGGCTGAGAAAACGGGCGTGCGCGGCCAAGGGCACATGCAACGTGCCAGCGGGCGCGAGCGCGGCTGGATTGTCCGCGTTCAGCCCCTTTCCCTGCCCCTTCAACCGACCGAACAGGTTTTTGGTGTGCCCTTCAAGGCCCTCTTTCGGCGGTCCGAAGCCCCAGCCCTCCCCGTTAGGAACCAGGGTTGAAAGGAACAAGGCTTCATAATTCTCGTATCCCTGCCGCGCCGCGATCCGGTCAATCGCTGCCCCGGCGATTATGTAACCGAGGTTCGAATAGGTGAATGTGCCGATTTCGCCGTCGGGCGGCTTTGCCAGGAACCCCTTTGCCAATTTTGTGCGCTGCGTCTCGACAGGGTCGCTTGATGCCCGGCTCGTCAGGAACCACATCATGCCTGGATTGGCGGCCAGCCCACTGCGGTGGGACAGGAGATGCTCGATCGTCACATCATTCCAGGCTGGGTCCATCTCGTCAGCGAGATCGGGCAGCAATTCCGGCAGCGTCGCGCCCCAGCTGGCTTTCCCCTGTTCGACGAGACGGCCATACAGCAATGCCGTCAGCATCTTCGTATTGGAACCAATATGCCAGGCATCGCCCGGCTGAACGGCATCGCGGCTGCCCTTCACCCGCTCCCCCGCGACGGCCAGGCCGAGGATGTTGCCGTCTGCATCAGCCACCACCGCGCCAAGCGCGACCAGGCCGGTCTCTTCACGGACGGTTTCCAGTTTCTGCTGGAGTTGGCCTGCCTCAAGAGGTGCAGCCCCCGATGGCAGGACCATCGACGCCAGCATCACGCACAGGATCACGGCACGAAACATGACGCCTATCCTCGTAGCGCCAGCCTGACTGGTCAAGCAGAAGCGGGCTTCTTGAGGTCTTCCACAAGATCCAGCGGCAGCGCCGTCGTGCGCTTGGCGACCCGGATCACAATCCGCGACTGCACATCCGACACCAGCGCGGAGCCGAGCAGCTTGTCCCGCAGGAAATTGTCATAGGCGTGCATGTCGGTCGTGATGATGTGGATCATGTAATCGACCGCGCCCGTCACCGTCATGCACTCGATGACTTCTGGCCAGGCCTGCACCATCTGCTCGAACGCATCGAGGTTTTCGCGGCTGGGAAGGGCCAGTTTGACACTGGCCATGACTTCAAAATTCAGTCCGAGCGACTTGTTGTCCAGCAGGGTGACGCGGCCCGTAATGAAACCAGCCTCTTCCATCCGCTTGATCCGCCGCCAGCAGGGCGACGATGACAGGCCGACCCGGTCGGCAATTTCGGCGACGGACAGGCCGGCATCATGCTGAATGATGTCCAGTATCCTCGCGTCGACAGCATCTATTTCTTGGGCCAATTTTGCTCACTTTCTCGCATTTTCCGGTAAAATATGCCCCGGAATAGCAAAAACTACGCAAGATAGGCAAGCAATTTCATTCGATTTCGCCAATAATATGCCTAAACCCACTTAATAGGCATGCTATGCAACACCGCGAAGTCACGCTGGACGACAAATACGAGCTTGTCGAGGGAAAAGCGTTCATGACGGGCATTCAGGCACTGGTACGCCTGCCGCTTGACCGAAAACGCCTCGATCTGGGTCTTGGCCTGAACACGGCTGGCTTTATCTCCGGCTATCGCGGCTCCCCGCTGGGCGGGTATGACCAACAGCTGCGCGCCGCCCAGAAATGGCTGGATACTCATGATATCCAGTTCTGGGAGGGCCTGAACGAAGATTTGGGCGCAACGGCCGTCTGGGGCAGCCAGCAGCTCGGTCTGTTCCCTGGCGCCAAGTATGATGGCCTGTTCGGCGTCTGGTACGGTAAGGCCCCCGGCGTGGACCGGACCGGCGATGCCTTCAAACATGCCAATGCTGCCGGCGCGTCGAAACATGGCGGCGTGCTCGCGATCATCGGCGACGACCATAATTGCAAATCCTCCACCCTGCCCTCGCAATCCGAATTTGCGATGGCGGATGCCGAAATCCCGGTCCTGAACCCGGCCTCCATCCAGGACGTGCTGGATTATGGCATTCATGGCTGGGCGATGAGCCGGTTCTCCGGCGCGTGGACCGGCCTGGTCGCGCTTGCCGACACGATGGATTCCGGCGCGGTAGTCAGCGTCGATCTCGACCGGTTCAATTTCATCTCCCCAGATTTCCAGCTGCCCGAAGATGGCGTGCATATGCGCCGCGGCGACAGCCCGCTCGAAAAGGAGCGGCGCCTGCGCCAGGTGAAGCTCCCGGCCGCGCAGGCCTATGTGCGCGCCAACAAGCTGGATCATGTCATCCTGCCTGCGCCGGAAACCCGTGTCGGTGTTGTTGTGACGGGCCAGGCTGCCCGCGACGTGTTCGAGGCGCTCGCGGCGCTTGGCCTGTCACCGCAGGATGCAGGGCGTCTGGGTCTCTCCGTGTACAAGGTGGCCATGCCGTGGCCCCTTGAGCCCGAAGGGATCCGGGCGTTCTGCAAGGGCCTGGAGCGTGTGGTCGTGATCGAGCACAAGCGCCCGCTGATCGAAGACCAGCTGCGATCGGTCCTGTATGATTTGCCGGATGGTCAGCGTCCGACGGTGGAAGGCAAGCGCGACCGTGACGGCCGCCCCCTGCTTTCGGACATCGCCTCCATCTCCATCCCGGAAATGGCCGCTGCGCTGATGAAGATCATTCCCGAAGGCTGGGACACCAGCCGCGCCGAAGCCTATTTCGACCGCATTGGCCGCGCCGGCGAAGCCGCCCGCACGAATGCGTCCGAGACTGTGCGGACCCCGCACTATTGCTCCGGCTGCCCCCACAATTCCTCCACCGTCGTGCCGGAAGGCTCGCGCGCGCTGGCCGGCATCGGCTGCCACTACATGGCGAACTTCATGCCGGACCGCAAAACCGACATGACCAGCCAGATGGGCGGCGAAGGCGTGCCGTGGATCGGCCAGTACTGGGCAACGGAAGAAGACCATGTCTTCGTCAATCTCGGCGACGGCACCTATTCCCATTCCGGCAGCCTTGCCATCCGCGCCGCGGTCACCTCCGGCGCCAGCATGACCTACAAGATCCTCTACAATGACGCCGTTGCCATGACCGGCGGCCAGACGGTGGAATCCGGCCAGACCCCGGCCCAGATCGCCCAGCAGGTCGAGGCCGAAGGCGTCGAGACGATTGTCATCGTGACCGAGGACCCGACCCGTTACGCCAACGTGAAACACCTCCCCCGCCGCGTGAAGATCTATGACCGCGAGGAACTCGAAGAGGTTCAGGTCATGCTGCGCGAGACGCCCGGCGTCTCTGTCATGATCTATGACCAGATCTGCGCGACCGAAAAGCGCCGCCGCTCCAAGCGGGGCCTGCGCGCGCCGGACCGCACACGCGTCGTCATCAATACCGAAGTCTGCGAAGGCTGCGGCGATTGCTCGATCAAATCGAACTGCCTGTCGGTGGAGCCGGTCGAGACCGAACTTGGCCGCAAGCGCCGCATCAACCAGTCGACCTGCAATACTGATCTCTCCTGCCTGCGCGGTTTCTGCCCGAGCTTCGTGACGATCCAGGATGGTGAACCGGCCTGGCAGGACCAGCCCCGTCCGGAATTCGACGATGCGGGCCTGCCCCTGCCGGAAACGCCCAGCCTGTCGGAACCGTGGAATGTACTGTTCACCGGCGTCGGCGGCACAGGCGTCACCACGGTCGCGGCCGTGCTGGCCATGGCCGCCCATGTGGACGGTCATGCGGCCTCCAGCCTCGACATGACCGGTCTTGCCCAGAAGGGCGGCCCCGTGCTCAGCCACATCCGGTTCGCCCGCGAGCCGGAAATGATCTCGACCGGGAAAGTCCCACCTGCGAGCGCCGACCTCATCATCGCCTGTGACCTCGTCGTCGCGGCCGGGGGCGACGCCCTCAATCTGATGGATGGCAACCGCACCGCGGCCTATGCAAACTCCGACGTCACCCCGACCAGCGAATTCATCCGGGATCGGTCAAAACGTTTCGAGAGCGACCTCCTCGCCGCCCGCGTCAAGCGCCAGGCGCGCGACTTCGATGCCTTCGATGCCGAGGCCCTCGCGGTCGGCTATCTGCATGACGCGATCTATACGAACATGATCATGGTCGGCTTTGCCTGGCAGAAGGGTCAGGTGCCCATAAGCCTCCGCGCGCTTTACCGCGCCATTCGCCTGAACGGCACCAAGGTCGAAGACAACATGTCCGCCTTCAATATCGGCCGGATCGCAGCGGCGAACCCGGAACGCCTCCTGCCCCAGCATGACCCGCGCGGTCATATCGAAGAGAAGACGCTGGACGAACTGATCGACGACCGGGCAGCGCGCCTCACCGCCTATCAGGACGCCGCCTATGCAGAGACCTATCGCAGCATCGTCGCCCAGGTGCGCGCCGCCGAACATGCCGCCGGCCTTGGCGAGAAACTGACCCGCGCAGCGGCCACCTATGCCTACAAGGTCATGGCCTACAAGGATGAGTATGAAGTCGCCCGTCTCTACACGGACGGTAAGTTCGCCGACTATATCGCCAGCCAGTTCAAGGGCGGCAAGCTGCGCCTGATGCTGGCCCCGCCAATCCTCGCCAAGAAGGATGCACAGGGCCATCTGAAGAAGAAGCATTTCGGCCCGTGGATGTTCCAGGTCTTCAAACTGATGGCGAAGTTCAAGGGCCTGCGGGGCACGCGGTTCGATCTGTTCGGCTATACCGAAGAGCGCCGCATGGAGCGCAAGCTACGCGACGACTATCTCGCCGGCCTCGCCCGCATCGCGCAGGAACTGTCTGCGAAGAACCACGACCTCGCCGTCGCCCTCGCCGAAATTCCGGACGACATTCGCGGCTATGGCCATGTGAAGGAAGCTGCTGCCGAAGTTGCCAAGGCGAAAGAGGCCGAACTCTGGGCCGGTTGGCCTGAGGGCAAGCTGCCTAAGGCGAAGACCACGCTGATCGCGGCGGCGGAGTAGACCCCTACCCCGCCTCTTCGACCTGCACGTCGATGATGGTGCCCTTCTTGCCGAGCTTTTCGAGGGTCTTCTCGATATCGTCGGACTCGACGGTGCGCGTATAGGTCTTGGTGCCGCCGCCGAATTTCTTGACCTTCACCTTGAGCTTGACGTCCTCCTCGGGGCCGTCCAGCGCGTCCCCGGTGACGTGCACGACCCCAGAGCCCACCGCATAGGCGCCCTTCGCCGTCGCTTCGACCACATCGCCCGCCACACTGACGGGTACGGTCACGATCTTGGTGGCAAGACAGGCGGGCAGCGTGGCAAGCATGCCGGCGATCAGAACTAGGCGAATGGCAGGCATGGCAAAGGCTCCTCTGGCTCTGGCCAGACTAGAGCAGAGGAATGTTTAAGCCATGTTACGAAATCAGCAGGCTAGTCCCGCGCCAGCGCCTCATCGATCAGGCGGGCCGTATTGGCCACACCATACAGCGCCGCGAAGCTGCCGAAGCGCGGCCCTTGGCTCTGGCCGAGCAAGACTTCATACAGCGCCTGGAACCATTCGCGCAGATTCTCGAATTCATGCTCCTTGCCGACCGAGAAGGTCAGCGTCTGGAGATTCTCCGAGGTCGGCTCGCCATCGAACGCCTTGAGGTGGGCAGAGAGGTCTTCCATCGCCGCGCGTTCCTTGTCCGTCGGCGCGCGATAAGTCTTCTGCGGCAGGACAAAGTCCTGGTAATAGCTCATCGCATAGCCGGCGAGTTCGTCGAGCAGACGGTTCTTCTCGGGTGAGGCCTCCGGCGCATATTGCGAGATGAAGCCCCAGAGCTGGCTCTTGTCTTCCGGGTTCGCCACGGCGACGAGGTTCAGCAGCAGCGCAAAGCTGACCGGCGTGGTCTCGGCGGGCGGGTTGCCGGAATGGATGTGCCAGACCGGATTTTCCAATTGGCGCGCAGGCTCCTCACTCGGATACTTCTCAAGGAAGGTCAGGTACTCGTCCACGGCCTTCGGGATGACGTCGAAATACAGCTTCTTCGCCACGCGCGGCTTCTGGAACTGGAACAGGCTGAGGCTTTCGTCCGGCGCATATTTCAGCCAGTCCTCGACCGAGATGCCATTGCCCTTGGTCTTGGAGATCTTCTCGCCTTTTTCGTCGAGGAACATCTCATAGACATATTGCTCGGGCGGCCGGACCCCCAGGATGCGGGTAATCTTGGAATAGATCGGTGCATTGGCCTGATGATCCTTGCCGAACATTTCAAAGTCCACGCCGAGCGCGGCCCAGCGCATGCCGAAATCGGGCTTCCACTGCATCTTCACATGGCCGCCGGTCACCGGCAGCGTGAATTCCTTGCCGGACGCATCTTCGAACGTCACGGTCCCCTTCTCTCCGTCCACGGCCTTCATCGGCACATAGAGCACTTCTCCCGTGTCCGGATGGATCGGCAGGAACGGGCTATAGGTTGCCTGGCGCTCTTCGCCCAGCGTTGGCAGCATCACATCCATGATGTCCTGATACTTCCGCGCGGCCTCCAGCAGCATGGCGTCGAACCGACCGGATTTGTAACATTCCGTGGCCGACAGGAATTCATACTCGAACCCGAACTGGTCGAGGAAGGCGCAGAGCCGCGCATTCATGTGCGCGCCATAGGAATCATGCGTGCCGAACGGGTCCGGCACCGCCGTCAGCGGCTGTTGCAGGTACGGCTCCAGCTTTTCCGGGTTCGGCACGGTTGGCGGCACTTTCCGCATCCCGTCCATGTCATCCGACACACAGATCAGGCGCGTTGTGTATTTGCTGCCCGTGAGCACTTCAAAGGCGTGGCGCACCATGGTCGTGCGAACGACTTCGCCGAACGTGCCGATATGCGGCAGGCCCGACGGGCCATAGCCGGTCTCGAAGGTCACAGGGTCGCCAGCCTCACGCTGGCCGGCCTTGATCTGCTGCTCCACGCGCTGTTCCAGCTTGCGGGCAAGCTCGAACGGCCAGGCCTTTGCGGAATGGGCGAGCGTGGAGAGATCGGTCATCGGAAATGTCAGTCATTGTTGAGAAATAAAGGGTCCGCCGGACCTAGAGGCCGCACGGGCTCTGGTCAAGCGGCGCGAACTTTCTTGTAAAAAATGTTTGACATGTCAAAAATCTTTGACCATATAGGGTGTGTAAGAAATTTTTGACCTACAAAGGAACTCCAACAATGTCTTTTCACGAAAAATCGGCCTGGATCATGGGCCTCCTCATCAGCCTGACCGGGGTCTGGTATGTGTCCAGGGTCTGGAAGATGTCTCAGGCGCTGGGCGAGACCGCGCCGCCCACCCTCGGCCTGATCGGCGGGGCCACACTCATGCTGGTCGTCGGCGCCATTATCAGCCACATAATCATTGCCAGCATTTCGCCGGAAGACGCCGACGATACCGAGGATGAGCGCGACAAGCAGGTGCTCCGCCGCGCCGGGAACATCTCCGGCTACGTGCTCGGCTTCGGCATCTTTGCGGGCCTCTGGCACTATTACATCAATTCAGATGGAAACCTGCTCTTCCACATCGCGGTCGGCAGCCTGATTGCCTCGCAAATCGCGGAATATGTCCTGACCATCCTGTTCTACCGCCGGGGCACCTGAGTCATGGCCAAACGCCCCCCTATCCTCAACCGCGTGAAGCAATTGCGCGAGGCCCATGACGGCATGAGCCAGGCGGCCCTGGCAAAAGAGATCGGCGTGACCCGGCAGACGGTGATCGCCATCGAACAGGGCCGCTATTCCCCCTCCCTCGAGAGCGCCTTCCGCATTGCGCGGGTCTTCCAGGTCGGCCTTGAAGACGTGTTCCAATGGGATGACACCGCCGAGGCCTGAGATCAGGCCCGGCGGCCATTCCGCGTCTGCAACAAACCGCAAAAACTGGATTGACAATCATTCGCAGTGTCGTGCAAATGGTTCTCATGATCATCTGTGTCTGCAACCGCATCAACTGCAAGAGCGTCCGCACCGCCGTCGACGCCGGGGCGCGCAGCCCCAAAGCCGTGCAGGCGCATCACGGGTGCAAGTTCCAGTGCGGAAAATGCAGCTGCTCCATCGGCGAGATCATCTCCGAAGAGATGGACCAGCGCCCGGTCAGCCCGGCCCTGATCGCCGCCGAATAGGCGCTCACCCCCTGAAATTGCTGGCCCTTTGGACGGTGTGAAACCGAATGAAGCGGATTTGCCCCGTTTAGACACGCGGCTGCAACTGTGTCGCACTTTCATATGCAATTGTTTTCATTGGATTTTTTGTTGCTCCCATGACACAATCACCCTAGGTGCTGGCCCATACGAAATCCAAAGCGCAGGAGCTCCCCATGAAAGGCGACCCGAAGGTCATCGAATTTCTGAACAAATGTCTCAAGAACGAGCTGACGGCGATCAACCAGTATTTCCTGCACTCGCGCATGCTGCACGATTGGGGTGTCAGCAAGCTCGGCGATTATGAATACAAGGAATCCATCGAAGAGATGGAACATGCCGACTGGCTGATCGAACGCATCCTGTTCCTCGGCGGCCTGCCAAACCTGCAGGACCTCGGCAAGCTGCGCATCGGCGAATCGGTCCACGAAATCCTCGAATGCGACCTGAAGCTCGAAAACGACGCCATCCCCCTGCTCAAGGACGCAATGGAATATTCCGAAAGCATCCGCGACTATGGCAGCCGCGACCTGTTCGGAAAGATTCTGAACAATGAAGAAGAGCATGTGGATTATCTTGAAACGCAATTCGACCTGATCGAACGCATCGGTATCGAGCGGTACACAATGCTCCAGTCCGAGGCCAACGGCTCAAAAGCCCAAGACTAGACCCTATCAGGCGCTGCTCTCTTCCGGGGCAGCGCCGGCTTGCGCTTCGGCCGCCTCCACGCGGTCCTGAAGCTTCTGCAGCTGCCGCTCGCGCAGCTCGTCCGAAAAGGCGCTGGCGAACACACCCGCCGGCAATGCGACCACCCCGATCCCCGCAATCGCAATCACGGACGCCGCGATCCGCCCCAGCACGGTGACCGGATAGATATCACCATAGCCGACCGTGGTCAGCGTTGCGATGGACCACCAGATGGCCCGTGGAATGGAGCCGAACTCCTCACGCCCCTGCCCCACGCCCTCGATGAAGTAGAGCAGCACGGCCGCGACATAGACCAGCGCCAGCGCCATGGCGAGCGTGGTGAGGAGCTGCGTGCCGGCCCGTTTCATGGCCGCGCCCAGAACGTCAAACGCCGGCACGAACCGCGCAATCTTGATCAGGCGGAACAGGCGGAAGACCCGCAATGCGATCAGCGGAATGCCGCCGCCGACCACCATGACGATCAGCTCCGGCAGGAAGGCCAGCAGGTCGGCAATGGAATAGAAGCGCGTGACATAGCGCAGCCGTCCGGTGAAGCCTGCATATTCCGGCCTCAGCCCGGCAATCGCGACCCGCAGGACGTATTCGACGGCGAAGACAATGACGACCCCGACATTGAACCAGTCAAACACCATACGCCATTCGGGAATGGCCAACAGGGTTGGCTCGGTCTCAAGCGCCAGGAACAGGAAGCTGGCCAGGACAAGGCTGATGATGATCCAGTTGGTAACCGAGATGCCGGACTTGCGGGCCTCGGGCACCAGTTCATTATGCAACCACCGATACAGCCCCATTCATCACCTTCGCAGCCGGTTTCCTGATAGCTAGCCTCTTAGCACGCCGCCCGTACCCTTGGCGACCGACGCGACCACCTTGTCCATCAGGGCCTGGATGTCTTCATCCTTCATCTTTTCCTGCGGCTGGACCGTCATTTCAAAGGCGACCGATTTCTGCCCTTCCGGCACACCCGTGCCCTCATAGACATCGAACACGTCCACTTTCGAGATCAGCTTCTTGTCGGCGCCCTGGGCATGGCGCACGAGATCTGCGGACGGGACGGACTGATCCACCACAAAGGCAAGGTCGCGGCGGATCGGCGTCAGCTCGGCACGCTCGAAGACCGGCTTGGTCTTGGTGGCCTTCGCCTTCATCTGCGGCAGCGCATTGAGGTTCAGTTCGAACCCGAACACCGGCCCGTCAACGTCCAGCTGTTTCAGCACGCCCGGATGCAATTGGCCGAAATGCGCAACGGTTACTTTCGGGCCGAGCTTCAGGCTGGCCGCCTGCCCCGGATGCCAGTGCGGCTGCGCGGGTGCGGCGACCTGGAAGCGTTCGCCCGGTTGCCCGAGGGCCTCCAGCACGGCGAACAGATCGGCCTTGGCATCGAAGGAATCATATGGCTCAGGCGCCCCCTGCCAGTGACGCTCATTGAACGGACGCACAAGCGCGGCCACGACGCTGCGCTGGTCTTTCGGCCCGTCCCCCAGATAGATCGGCCCGGCCTCGAACAGGCGCACGCCGCGCTCGCCATGATTGGCAGCGCGCTGGGCGGCCTTGGCCAGATTGCCAAGCACGGAGGGGCGCATATAGTCCAGCTCGCTGGCCACTGGATTGGCGACCGTCAGGGCCTCATTGATCTTGCCGAACAGCGCCGCGTCGGCTTTCGCCATGAAGCTCCAGCTGACAGTTTCCAGGAAACCGCGCGAGGCCATCACCCGGCGCGCCGCGCGCACACGCCCCTGCATCGGCGTGGTGATCGCCTTCACGCCGCCCTTGGGCGCAGGCAGGGACGCGGTCGGCAACTGGTCGAACCCGACAAGACGCGCAATTTCTTCCACGATGTCGGCAGACTGTTCCATGTCAAACCGGAAGGTCGGCGGACGCAGATACCAGGCGTCGCCAGCGTCCTCGATATTGAACTCAAGGTCTTTCAGCATGCGGCGCATGTCAGCGGGCTTGACGGTAAGCCCCGTCAGGCGCTCCACATCGGCCGGATAGAAGGTCACCTTGTTCGGATTGACCGGTGCCTCGCCGGCAAGTGTCGGTTTGGAAACGACCCCGCCGCCATATTCCACGATCAGCGCAATGGCGAGGTTCAGCCCGTCCATACAGCTATGCGGGTCCACGCCGCGCTCAAAGCGATAGCGCGCATCCGAATGAATGCCGGTCGCGCGGCCGGTGCGCGCCGTGCGCAGCGGATCGAACCAGGCGCTTTCGAGGAAGACATCGACCGTCTCGTCGGAGACAGCCGTGGACTGCCCGCCCATCACCCCGCCGAGGCCAATCACGCCGCTATCGTCCGCAATGACGCACATCTCTTCGCCGACAGGATAGGTCTTTCCGTCGAGCGCTTCCAGCTTCTCGCCCTTCCGGCCAAGGCGCGCCATAACCGGGCCAGACAATTTTGCTGCGTCATAGGCATGCAGCGGGCGGGCGCGGTCGAGCGAGATATAATTCGTCACATCGACCAAGAGGGATTTCGGCTGGATGCCAACGGCCTTCAGGCGTTGCTGTATCCAGTCTGGCGACGGACCATTCTTCACGCCGACAATGACGGCGCCCGCGAAGACCGGGCAGGCTTCAGGCGCGTCGAGCTTGATCTCGACAGGACAGGCCTTGGTACCGGTCACCTTTTTCACTTCGACATGCAGGAAGCGCCCTGCCCCGGCCGCCGCGAGGTCCCGCGCGATGCCCTGCACGCCCAGCCAGTCCGGACGGTTCGGCGTCACTTCGAAATCAATGACCGGATCGCTCAGGCCGAGCGCCTCGGCGGCCGGCATCCCGAGCGGGAGGGAGTCGTCAAGATCGGCGATGCCGTCATGATCCTCGCCCGCCTCGATCTCCTTGGTGGAGCACATCATGCCATAGCTCTCGATACCGCGGATCTTGCGCGGCTTCTTGTCGAGCGCGAAGTCGAGCCCCGGAATGAACGTCCCCAGCGGCGCATAGATGGCCGTCATGCCCGCGCGGGCATTTGGCGCGCCACACACGATCTGCTTTTCGCCATCAACCGTATCAACCGTGCAGACACGCAGCTTGTCCGCATCCGGATGAGGCTCGGCCGCCTTGACCTTGCAGACCGTGAAGGCCGCCAGCTTCTCGCGCGGGTCGATGACCTCCTCCACTTCGAGGCCAGCCTGCAGCATGAGGGCCAGAATATCATCCAGCGTCGCCTTGGTGGCGAGGTGGTCGTTCAGCCAGGACAGGGTGAATTTCATCGTCTATTCCAGTTCAGCGGTCGTATTGGTTTCGGGCGTATGCGCATAGTTCGCCAGGGCCTCGAATACATCTGTTTCGCTACGTTCGCAGCGCTTCACACGTTCGGCGCGCGCGATGCTCAGTCCCATCTCTCGACCTATCGCGGTCCAGCATTTGTTAAAGACCGAGCAATAGCAGATCTCCACATCCATCTCGCTCCAGGCCAAAGCGGCCGCGTCGCGTTGTACGATTGAAACGGCATCGAGAGGCCAGTCGACCCTCAGCGGAATAATCTCATCGCCCGGTGCAATGGCCCGGCCAATCAAGCTTGCCCAGGATTGCTGATAGCCGGGTGGAAACTGGTCCACATATGGCTTGAGGCTTTCGACGGGCTCGCCATTTTTCAACATCTCAACCCGCTCGATCAAGGCTGGCCCGACTCCGCTGTTTGAGACGCGAAGCCCCATGGACGCGGTTTCGGCAGTCGACGACACAAAGCCTTCGATCTGAACGACCGGATAGACCGCACCATGCTGTTGCGCGCGCATGACCCGGCCCTGATCCCAGGCAATGAAGACGGCAATCGCGCTGGTCAGCACCGCGCAGATCGCAATCAGCATTTCCACTTTGTTGCCGGTGCCCATGTCCCCCTGCTCCCTAGCTCAATCCGCCGCTGACGGATGGCGTGCTCCAGGGCGAGAAGCCGTAATGGCGGGTCCATTGCGGGTCGGCCTCGAAATAGGGGCGCAAATCCGGCATGCCGTATTTCAACATCGCCAGCCGGTCGACGCCCATGCCGAAGGCGAAGCCCTGATATTCGTTCGGGTCGATGCCGCAATTGCGCAGCACATTCGGATGCACCATCCCGCTTCCGAGGATTTCCATCCAGCTGTCGCCAGCGCCAATCTCGATCGTCTCGCCCTTGCGGGTATATTTCACGTCCATCTCGGCCGACGGCTCGGTGAACGGGAAGAAGTGCGGGCGGAACCGCGCCTCGACATCATCAACTTCGAAGAACGCCTTCACGAAATCGATCAGGCAGCCTTTGAGGTGGCCCATATGAATGTTCTTCTCGATGACGAGGCCTTCGACCTGATGGAACATCGGCGTGTGCGTCGCATCCCAGTCATTCCGGTAGACCCGGCCCGGCACAAGAATGCGGATCGGCGGCTTCTGGCTCATCATGGTGCGGATTTGCACCGGCGAGGTGTGCGTGCGCAGCACTTTCGGTGCGTCGCCTTCCTGCGCCTGCATGAAGAAGGTGTCGTGCGTCTCGCGCGCCGGATGACCTTCGGGGAAGTTCAGCGCGGTAAAATTGTGCCAGTCGTCTTCAATGTCCGGGCCTTCGGCCACAGTGAAGCCCATGTCGCCGAACACGGCGGCGATTTCCTCGAACACCTGCATGACCGGGTGTAGCGCGCCCGCTTTCGGGCCCGGCGCCGCCGGCAGGGACAGGTCAACCGTCTCGCTGGCCAGCTGGGCCTCCAATGCTTCGGCTTCCAGCGTCTCCTTGCGGGCGCGGACGGCGGCATCGACGCGATTCTTCAACGCATTCAGCTTCGGGCCGTTTTCCTTGCGCTCTTCCGGGCTCATCTTGCCCAGAGAGCTCATCAGGCCGGACACGCGGCCCTTCTTGCCCAGTTCGGCCACGCGCACATCGTCCAGCGTGGTCAGGTCCCCCGCCGCCTCAATCGCCGCAAGGGCCTCTTTTTCAATCGTACTGATATCGGACACGGGGGTCGCTTCCCTTTGCTGTTCCAGCGGGCTTTTTAGGCGCTTCGCGCCCGCATGCAAACGCCCTTAAAGAAAAAGCCCGGCTTTGAGGGCCGGGCTTTGTCACTTGTGCCTTGCGGGCAGATTAAGCGAGGGCAGCCTTGGCCTGTTTGACCAGGGCGCCAAATGCTTCCGGCTCGCGGATGGCGATGTCGGACATGACCTTACGGTCGACTTCGATCCCGGCCTTGGTCAGGCCGTTGATGAACTGGGAATAGTTCATCTCGTCGTCATGGATGCGGACAGCCGCGTTGATGCGCTGGATCCAGAGCGAGCGGAACTTCCGCTTTTTGACCTTACGGCCGACATAGGCGTACTGACCGGCTTCCCAGACGGACTGGTGCGCGATGCGGAACGTATTCTTGCGGCGGTTACGGAAACCCTTTGCCTGCTTCAGAATCTTCTTGTGGCGGGCGTGGGCGGGAACTTTGTTACGTGAACGGGGCATCTTAGGCCTCCTAAATCAAGATCTTGAAGGATACGGGCCTAAAGGCCGTAAGGCAGGAATTTCTTCACAACGCGTGCGACATCAGCGTGAGAGGCGACTTTCGTGCCGCGGTTCTGACGAATGTACTTCGAATTGTGGCTCATCAGGCGGTGACGCTTACCAGCGACGCCGTGCTTGAGCTTTCCGGTTGCCGTGATCTTGAACCGCTTTGCAGCGGCCTTTTTGGTCTTCATCTTCGGCATTTCATCTCTCCTGTAGTCGAGCTCACACCATATAGGCGGCCCAGGGTTCATGAGCTGGAGGGCATGCCGTTCGCCCAAACCGCTCGGAAGTGGCGGCTTATGAC
The DNA here is from genome assembly GCF_036964145.1 of Hyphomonas sp. GTDB lineage: Bacteria > Pseudomonadota > Alphaproteobacteria > Caulobacterales > Hyphomonadaceae > Hyphomonas. Next base: position 46,674 of record NZ_JBALUC010000004.1, on the reverse strand, counting down.
GGATCAGGGAGAGAGAATCAAGAGGCGGATATGCTGATACTGCAGGCGATTTCGCCGATGGCTTGCCCTCGCCTCTTCCCCTGATAAAGTCGCGAAGTGTTATAAAGTTTCAGGGGCTGTTTTCATGCGCACACTAATTCTCGTCGCCTGCATGGCGATTCTCGTCTTGCCCGGTCTTGCCGAAGACAATGGAAACGGCGCGAAAGAGACGCCCGACATTCCGGAGGCGCAAAGCTTCACCTCCGATCATACGCTGCGCCTCGGCAGCAAGACGGTGAAGTACAAGACCGTCGCGGGTGAGACCTATCTGCGTGACAACAAGGACGAGCCGACCGCCTCGGTCTTCTCGGTCTCCTATATCGATACCAGCACGAGCAGCGCCGCCCAGCGCCCGGTGACGTTCGTGTTCAATGGCGGACCGGGCTCCGCTTCGCTCTGGCTGCATATGGGCGCGTTTGGTCCGAAACAGGTGATCACCCCGTCTGATGCCTCGGACGTTGGCGCGCCGCCCTATACGATGCGGGACAATCCAAACTCCCTGCTGGACGTCACGGACCTCGTCTTCATTGATCCGGTCGGCACCGGCTATTCCCGCCCGCTGGGTGAGACTGAAGGCAAGGAATTCTATGGCGTGAACGAGGATGCCGAGAGCATTGCCGAATTCATTCGTATCTGGCTGACCGAGAATGGCCGCTGGAATAGCCCGAAATACCTCGCCGGAGAAAGCTATGGCACGACCCGCGCCGCAGCCCTGACCGAAAAACTGCAAGGCGGCTGGAACGGCATCGGCCTGAACGGCGTGATCCTGATTTCCGCCATCCTGGATTTCCAGACCGCCCGTTTCGCACCGGGCAATGACACGGCCCACCTCGCCTTCTTCCCCACCGAAGCCGCAACCGCCTGGCATCACGGCAAGGCCAACAAGGCGAAATGGAACAATGATTTCGACGCCTTCATCGAAGACGCGCGCACCTATGCCACCGATACGCTGGCCCCTGCCCTGATCCGTGGCTCAACGCTGAGCGAAGCTGACGAGATCCGTATCGCGCAGGAAATGAGTGATTTCATCGGCCTGTCGCCGGAATGGATTCGCCTCGCCAATCTGCGTGTTGATCCGCACCGCTTCCGCAAGGAACTCCTGCGCCGCGAAGGCTATACGGTTGGCCGGTTCGACAGCCGCTATAAAGGCGTCGACAGCGAAGGCACGGGCGAAACGCCAGAGAATGATCCGTCCGGTTACGGCATGGACGTCGCCTATGTCGCCGCCATCAATGACTATCTCACCCGCGAACTCGAAGTGGACTTCACCCGCCCCTACAAGGTTCTGACTGGCGAACCGGGATCACAATGGAACTGGAGCACGAGCCAGCAGGGCTGGCCGGCCTATGTCAATGTCACGCCCTGGCTCGGCAAAGGCATGCGCGAGAATACCGAGTTGCGTGTGTTGCTGGCGTCCGGCTGGTATGACCTCGCCACGCCCTTCTTTGGGGCCGAGATGGCACTCCGCAAGAATGGCGTCGTGCTCGACCGTGTCCAGTTCGACTATTACGATGCGGGCCACATGATGTACCTCGCCGAAAGCGACGGGAAGAAACTGTCCGACGACGTGCGAGACTTCATCAAGGCGGGTCAATAGGGCCTGAATGGCCGGGGGAGCCGACACCGCTCTCCCCGGCCAGTTTCATCTTCCTGTTACAGATATGACCGTCTGAATCCGACAGAGCCACGCAGGGGCCATTCTGTTCAGGTCATCCCGGTGAGCAGCCTTGCCGGGATGGGGACCTGACACGTCCCGGCAGGCGGTAGAGGCAGGGTCGCAACCTCCTCTCCTCCTCGATGAGCTTTACCTGCGGCCTTGTCTCTCCGCATGCCACATACGAAAAAACCGGAGGGCTTGTGGCCCGTCCGGCTTATCGTGCTGGATCAGCTGGCGCCGAAATCAGCGCGGTGCGAGCACCATCGTCATCTGGCGACCTTCGAGTTTCGGCTCGAGTTCGACCTTGGCCGTCTCGTCGAAATCATCGCGTACCCGCTTCAGCAATTCCATGCCGAGATGCTGGTGCGCCATTTCGCGGCCCCGGAAGCGCAGGGTGACCTTCACCTTGTCGCCCGCCTCGAAGAAGCGCGCCATCGCCTTTGCCTTCACGCCATAATCATGCGTGTCGATGTTCGGGCGCATCTTGATTTCTTTGAGTTCGGAAGACTTCTGCTTCTTCTTCGCAGCCGCCTTCTTCTTGCGTTCTTCGAACCGGAGCTTGCCATAGTCGAGAATCTTGACGACCGGCACTTCCTGGTTCGGTGAAACTTCAACCAGGTCCATGCCCGCTTCACGGGCTGCATCCATTGCGGCCATCAGGGGCATAATGCCCTGCTTTTCGCCGTTCTCATCAATCAAGAGAACCTTGGCGGCGCGGATGTCATCATTGATACGTGGGCCAGTGGATTTCTGTGGTCCACCGGTGTCTGGTCTGCGAGCTATGGCGAATCTCCTTTTTCGCTATTTCAAGAATGCCTGAATATGCCCGTTAATGCAGGCATCTTCAAGGCGGACGGGCATTCTATACTTCCGGCGGCCCGTCAAGATGGCAGCACACCCAGCGCTCTGACCGATTGCCAGACATCATCGACGCTGAGTTCGGCGAGCGTGGGCGCGGAATTGATGATGATCGTCTTGGCGCCGCGCGGGGCGGCATGGTCCGGATTGCTCTCTGTCAGGGCAAAAAGGGCCACCCCCGGCGCGCCGGCAATCGCCGCCATATGCATCGGGCCGGTATCGTTTCCGACCACGAACAGGGCTTTCTCGGCCAGGCCCACGATCTGGAACAGGTCCGTGCGGGTGGTCAGGCTTTTGGTGCGCGGCTCCTTGCGCACGATCTCGTGCGCAAGCGGGCCTTCCGCCTTTCCGCCAATGATGACGGGCGTCACGCCCGCATCGGCCACGCGCTTTGCGAGTTCGGCATAGTTTTCAACCGGCCAGCGCTTGGCTTCGCGGTGAGCCGAGGCCCCCGGAATCAGCAGCATGTAAGGCTCTTCAATGCTGAAATAGGCCGGCTGCAGGCGCGGGGCATCGCGTAATTTCGGCCGCACCCATGACAGGTCCGGCTTCGGCGCCGTATTGCCGAGCCACCGCCCGCCCGGTGCCACGCCTGCCACTTCCAGCTGCTCGGCCAGACGGTCGATGGAATGCATCGTCCCCCGCTCGCCATTGTCATGGAAGAAGGCCGCCTTCTCATGATGGCCTGACCAGAGGGGTGCCTTGCCGGTCTTGCTGAGCGCGGTGAAATAATTTTTCGTGCGCCCGCTGGTCTGGAAATCATAGATGATGTCGTATTTCGCCTTGCGGATACGGGTAATCAGCGCCGCCGTGGCCTTCATGCCGTCCGGCCGGCCATCGGTCTCGACCGCGTCCACATAGGGGCACAATTCGGCAAATTCCTTGAAGAAGGGCGTCGTCAGCAGCGTGATGCGCGCTTTCGGGTGCATTTCCCGCACGGCCTTCATCGCGCCCAATGCCAGCACAAAATCGCCCAGCGCGCTGAGCTTGATGACCAGCACATTCAGGGCTTTTGCGCCCGGATTGACGGGACTTGCCGGTTTCACCGGTTTTGCCATACGACCCTCGATTTCCCCTACTCCAGCAAGGTCTTATAGACTCCGAGTGTCGCCGCCTGAAGCCCCTGCTTGGAGAAATGCTGTCGAACATGTGCCTGGCCCGCCCGGCCCATGCCGTCCCGCGCCAGGGGACCGACGGACAGCAGGGCCCGGATTGCCCCGGCCAGCGCTTGGGCATTGCCCGGCTCGACCCGCGCGCCGGTCTCGCCCTCGATCACGGTTTCCCGCCCGCCGCCATGATCGGTGACAATCACCGGACGGGCCATCGCCGAGGCTTCGGCCGCCACGCGTCCAAAGGCTTCCGGCCGCACAGACGGCGCCAGCACGATGTCGCTCGCCAGATAGGCCGCCGGCATGTCGGTGATGTGCTCGGACATGATCACGCCCCGGTCGAGCCCGTGGGAAACCACCGCCTGCTCCAGCCGCGTGACATAGGTATTGCGGCCCTGCGCGTCGCCCGCCAGCACGAGCACCAGCTTGTCGCGCTCATCCGCCGCCAGCATGGCCAGCGCCTCAATGGCGATCAATTGCCCCTTCCACTCGGTCAGGCGCCCCGGCAGGAGCAATATCTGGCGCGGATCATCGGCGAGGCCCAGCGCTTCCCGGACCGCTTTCACGCGCGCCAGCGGCACAGCCGCCGGATCGAATGCCTCAAGATCCACGCCGCGGGGAATGGTCACTACCCGCTCGAATGGCACGCCATGTTCGGTCTGCACATGCGCGGCGATCCATTGCGAATTTGCGATCACGAGATCGCCCTTCGCCATGACCGAATTGTAGCGTTTCTTCAGCTTGGTCTTGCCCGAATAGGCGCCGTGATAGGTGGTCACAAACGGCACACCCATCGCCTTGGCGGCCCAATAGGCGCTCCAGGCAGGCGCGCGCGACCGGGCATGGACAAGATCCACCCCTTCGCGCGCGATCAGACGTTTCAGTTTGCCTTCATTCAGTTTCAGCGTGATCGGATTCTTGGATTTGGCATCCATCCGGAACAACTCCCCGCCCAGGGCCTCGAAGGCCGCTTCCTGACGTCCGCCGCGGCTGGCCAGCAAGGCGCGGCCGCCGGCCTTCACGATGGCTTCGGTGACTTCCAGCACGGTTCGCTCGACCCCGCCGGCCGACAGTTCAGGGGCCACCTGGAGAATGGTCTTGCCAGTCAGATCCGGAAAATCGGGCAAGGCGTGATCCCTCCACTCGCTTGACAGGCGAGACAGATGACGGAACGGGAGAGGAATGACAACGACCTATTTCACCTCTCCCGAGGGTCGCCGCCTCGCTTATCGCGCCTCGGCCCCGACCCGTTCGCCCCTCACCTATGTCTGGCTGTCGGGGTTCAAATCCGACATGAGCGGCACCAAGGTGACCGAACTCGAAGCCTGGGCCACCGGGGCCGGGCATGGCTTCCTCGCCTTTGACTATTCCGGGCATGGCCTGTCGGAAGGCGCCTTCGAGGACGGCACGATCTCGGCCTGGCGCGCGGATGCTCTCGCCGCCATCGACGCACACAGCACCGGGCCGGTCGTGCTCGTCGGCTCCAGCATGGGCGGCTGGATGGCCCTGCTCGCCGCCCTCGCCCGCCCTGCCCGCGTGGCAGGTCTTGTCCTGATCGCCCCCGCGCCGGACTTCACGGAAAGGCTGATGTGGCCGGAATTCTCCGCCGAGGCGCAGGCCGAGATCATGGAGAAGGGTTCCACCCTGCGCCCGTCCGACTATGACGAACCCTACACGATCACCCGCGCGCTGATCGAGGATGGACGCACCTGGCAAATTCTCGACGCACCGATCACGCTCGATATCCCCGTCCGCATCCTTCAGGGTATGCAGGATGCGGATGTGCCGTGGAAGCATGCCGAACGGCTAGTCGAAGCGATCACGAGCGAGGATCTCGTCTTTACCCTGATCAAGGATGGCGACCACCGCCTCTCCCGCGATCAGGACATTGCCCGGCTGAAAGCGACCTGCGCCGACATTTCCATTGCCGCCAGGGCCTGACCTTTCCGCGAGTTAATCGGAACGATGGCCCCGGCCAGTCATTGATCTTGTGCAGGACGGGCTGTTCCGTCCGCCCGCGCTCCCCCACCAAAGGTCGCAGCGCGGTGACCACACCAGATCAAGGAGACATGCCCTATGTCAAACCAACGCGCACAAGGCCGGAAAATGGCAATCCTCGCCGCTGACGGGTTTGAGGAAATCGAACTCACCAGCCCGAAGGAAGCCATCGAAGCAGCCGGCGGCGAGACGAAAATCGTTTCCGCCGAAAAGGGCTTCATTCAGGCCAACCAGCACCGTGAACATGGCGACAAATACCAGGTCGACCTGTCTCTCGACGAGGCAAAGGCCGAAGATTTCGACGCGCTGCTCATTCCCGGCGGCCTGTTCAGCCCGGATACCCTGCGCACCAATGAGAAGGCGAAATCCTTCGTCTCGGACTTCTTCGCACAGAAGAAACCCGTTTTCTCGATCTGCCACGGCCCACAAATCCTGATTTCGGCGAACCTTGTGAACGGCCGCGAAGTGACCGGGTTCAAGGCAATCCAGCAGGACCTCAAAAATGCCGGCGGCATCGTGAAGGACCAGTCCGTCGTCGTCGATGGCGGCCTCGTGACCTCCCGCTCCCCGGATGACCTTGGCGACTTCAATGCCAAGATCGTTGAGGAAATCTGCGAAGGCAAACACGAACGCCAGAGCGATTCCGTCACCGCATAATCGCGAGAAACGATCCGTTAGACCTGCCCCCTCCGCTTGGAGGGGGCTTTTTTATGCGCCGCGCTTTAAAGCCGCGACCCGTCCAGTTCGACGTCCGAATGGCGCCAGACAATGTCGAATTTTTCCTGGACCGTAGCCGCCTCATCAGACTTGTCCTGACTTTCCAGCGCCTTGACCAGGCCGAACATCGACCAGCCATTGCGGGGATAGTCTTCGAGGTCTTTCTTGTAGACAGCTTCGGCCGCTGCGAACTCACCGGCAGCGATGTATGCCTCCCCCAGGGATTGCCGCGTCGGATAGTACCAGAAGGGCGGCTCCATATAGGGCAGCGAATCCTGCGCGGCGACGGCCGCCGCAAAATACGGGATCGCCTGATCGGGGCTCCCCTCCGCCATCGCGATTTCCCCCTGCAGCAGCGCATCGGCGATGCCGAGCAACACACTGGCCGGATAGTCCGACGTATCAAGGAAACTGATCTGGACACTGTCCTTCAAGCCGGCCAGCACTTTGCGATCCGCACGCGCGCTCTCCATGTCGCCCGTGCGCGCTGCCGCCACGCCGCGCGCATAGCGCCAGATGGCGTTCGAATAGTCGAGCGACTCCGGCGGCTGCTCCGCGGCGAGAATGTCCTCCCACTGTCCGAACTGTACCAGTGACAGGAGCGGGATCGTCTTGAAGAATTCCACGGTCGGAAATTGCTCGATCTGCTCCATGTGCACATTGTCGGCCACTTTCTGCCCGGCCTCGATGGCCATGTCCTGCTGACCGGACATGCTGGCGGCCGCCCAGAGGAAGTGGATATTGTGCGGATAATAGAGCGCCGGATAGAAACCCTGCGCATTGCACTGAGCGATATAATCTTCATCCACAGAGGCCGCCGTGATGTTGGCCTTGGCCGCATCATCATAGCGCCCAACGCGCCAATAAATGTGCGCCGGCATATGCACGAGGTGGCCCGATCCGGGGACCAGATTGGCGAGGCGGTCGGCTTCATCCTCGGCCCGCCCCGGATTTTGCGACGCCTCCACCGCATGGATGTAGAGATGCAGGGCGAGCGGATGCTCGGGCGACCGGTCAATAATCCCTTCCAGGGACTCGATCACTTTCACCGTTTCCGGCTTCGGCGCCCCATCAGGCGACCAGTAATCCCACGGCATCGTGTTCATCCAGGCTTCGGCATACATTGCCGCAGCATCATCATCCGCCGGATGTGCGGCCACATAGTCGCCCATCGCTTCGGCATAGGCGATGTCCAGCGGCTCACGCGAGGTGGACGGATCGCCATTGTAACGCGCCGCCATCGCCGCAATCAGCGCCTGTTCTTCCGGCGTGGCCGTTTCTGCCAGCTCTTGGGCCTTTGTAATCGCAGCAAAGGCCGCCTGCCGGTCTGCGTCCGACATCACGGCCCTGCCCTTGCTGGTCACATTGATGTTGGGGCCGGTGGCCATCGCCTCGCCCCAGAAACACATGGCACAGGACGGATCGAGCGTCTGGGCCGCCCGGAAAGAGCGGATGCTTTCGGCATGGTTGAAGCCAAAGGCCAGCACCATGCCCTGGTCGAAATATTTCTGCGCATATGGATTCGACGTGGTGATGGGGCGATGAAAATCCCCCATGCCGTCGAACAATGGCGCCCCGGCTTTCTCGGTGATCTCGGCCAGACTCATCTCGGCGTCAGCCGCAGATGCGGTTTCAGCCGCGACCGGCCCCTCCGAGCTTCCAAACTTGTCAGTATACGCGCAGCCGGATAACGCGATCAGGCTTGCCGCGAGCAGCAAATGTCGTGAAGTCATTTTTCGTCCCTCTTGTGGCCAGAAGCTGACGAACATTCGTCACGGCCGCACCCTGAGAGGGAGTTTACCACAATCCCGCGAAAGTGGAGGGAAAGACCAAAAAAATTTTCAATCTGATCCGCCCTCTGCAGTCAATACTGCAGGTAACCCCTCACGATAGGTCGGATACACCGGCCGCCATCCAAGGGCTGCTTTCGCGCGCGCATTGGAGACACGCTTGCATTCGGCATAGAAACTGCGGGCCATCGGGCTGAGCCCGGCCTCGTCGAACGGAACTTCCGGCGGCGGCGCAATGCCGAGGAGGGTCGCCGCGAATGCCGTCACATCCTGCGGCGGTGCGGGCTCGTCATCACACAGATGGAAAATCCCATGCAGATGCGGCCGCTGGACCAGCGCCTCCAATCCGCTGGCAATGTCGTCCACATGCACACGGGAGAAGACCTGACCCGGCTTGACCGCGCGGTGGGCCCTTCCCTCTCTCAGTTTCTGGAAGGGCGAGCGGCCCGGCCCATAGATGCCCGGCAGCCGCACGATGCGCGCTGCGCCATCTGTGGCGTCCATCCATTGCCGCTCTGCCAGCACGCGCGCCCTCGCCCGGTCTGACCCCGGATGGACCGGGCTCCATTCCATGGCCCACCCGCCGCGAAGGTCTCCGTAGACGCCCGTGGTCGAGAGGTAAGTCACGCTCGCTGCGCCGGGCTCGGAATATGTCGCGACGCGCGCCGCAGGGCATCCCCCCTCATCCGGCGGCAATGTCACCAGCCAGTGCGCACCCTCCGGAATGTCGGGCAGCCCCTCCCCGGACCAGGCCTGCGCCGCGATGCCTTCCGCGCGCAAGCGCGCTGCCTTCTCCTCGCTTCTGACGGTTCCAGAAACCTGGAATCCGATAGCTTTCAAGCGTCTGGCCAGGCGCAAGGCGCTGTAACCAAGCCCGAAAACAAAAAGCAGAGATGTCGTATCTGTCATTTGCGCTGGCCGCTCCTGTCGGGTCTAAGACCCGTACTACAGTTTCCGGAGCGCTTGATCCATGTCCATCCTTGCCCTGGCTATCGCCTCCCTGGCCCTGTCGCAGTCTGCTGGCGCGACGATTGAAGCCCGGGAAGCCGACCGGCTGGAAGCCTGCGTCGCCAAGATCGAAGTGGATGCCGAGGAAGCCTATGAGGATGGCCTCGCCTGGATTTATCAGGGCAACCGCCCCAATGCCCGCCAGTGTACAGCCCTCGCCCTGATTGCCCTCGGGCGCCCCGATGAAGGCGCCGCCCGGCTGGAACAGCTGGCCAATTCGGTCGATGGCGGCTCGATGGAGCAACGCGCGGAATATCTCATCCAGTCCGGCAATGCCTGGCTCCAGGCTGGCGCGCCGGAAGCCGCGATCGTAACCTTTACCAATGCCCTGAAACTGAAACCGGGCGTGCCGGATCTTCTGGTCGACCGGGCCAGCGCCAACCTGATGCTGGGCAATTGGACCGAGGCCAAGGAAGATCTCGACCGCGCCCTCACCCTCGCGCCAAGCATGGCGATTGCCCGCCAGCTGCGCGCCGAGGCGCACCTCAATCTCGACCAGCTGAACCTTGCGATGGCCGACATCGACGCCGCGATGGCCGTCGATCCGGAAAATATCGACACGCTGGTCCTGCGCGGCCGTGTGCGCGAAGCTCTTCGCCTGTCGAAAGTGCGCGTGCTCAGCCCCGAAATCGTCGACTGATCCCGTCAGGGCGCCCATGCGCCCAGCCCATCATTCCGGCTCGGCAGTCTCCAGCAGGCCCCGCGCGGTCATCCAGCGCATGAACTGATCGAACCAGCCGTCTGCCGTCACGCCGCGCTTGTATGATCCAAAGCCGTGACCCCCACTTTCATAGACATGCAATTCGGCAGAGCCGCCTGCCCCCATCCAGGATTCGACCAGCCCGAACCCCTGATCTCCGAAAAGCGAGTCATTGGCTGCGAGGGCCGCAAACAGGGGCGGGGCATCGCCTGGAACTTCCACCGCTGTCATCGGGCCATAGATGTAGCCGATGAAATCCGGATGCGGTGCATCGCTGTCCTCCAGCACCACGCCAAGGCTTGTGATCGCGCCAGCGGAGAACCCCAGCAGGCCGATCCGGCCTGTGTCGATCCCCCACTCGGCGCTGCGTGCCTCAACGAGTTTCAACGCGGCCTGTGCATCTGCCACAGCAAGGGGAATCCCCGTGCTCACATCGATTGGCTCGGTTTCCGGGGTCGGCGAAAACATACGTTGCATGTGAACAGCGAACTCGTCTTCCGGCGCCGGCGTTTCCATCACGCGGTACTTCAGCACAAAGGCCGCAACGCCCTGATCGGCCAGCCATTCCGCAATCGGATACCCCTCATTGTCGATGGACACGAACTGGAAACCGCCGCCCGGAATAACGATGACCGCCGCCCCGGTGGCCGTCTCGTCATCTGGCAGGACGGGCAGCAACGTGGGCTGCGTTACATTCCGCACCCAGCGCTCTGTCCCGACATCCGTCCAGATTTCCTCGACCTCACTGCCTTCCGAGCCGGGCGCCTGCCCGTCATAAAGCGGGATCGCCCCCACATCCATTTGAGCGGGCACACGGGTCATGTCAGACGTCTGGGCAACGGCAAACGCTGCAAACAGGGGAGCCATCAGGGCCAGCAAGAATTTCCGGGGCATCATCTCACCTCTTGCGTGTCATTTGTACCGTGTCTGGAGCATATGCCACACCGCCCGCAGGCCGCAAGGCGCGCCCCCTTCCGGACGGCCATACTTGCCGAGCCGCCATGCCCAGACGTCGAAATGTGTCCAGCTCTTTGCCTCGACGAATTGTTTCAGGAACAGGCCTGCCGTGATCGAGCCGGCAAACCGGCCCCCTGAATTGACGAGGTCGGCAATCGGGCTTTTCAAATCGGCGAGATACGGGTCCCAGAGCGGCATACGCCAGACCGGGTCGCCGGACTCGGATGCCCCTGCTTCGATGGCGTCGGCGATGTCCTCATCATCGGTGTAGAATGGCGCCAGCTCTGGCCCCAGCGCCACACGCGCCGCGCCGGTCAGTGTCGCGAAATCGATCAGCAGGTCGGGCGTCTCCTCGCAGGCCCGCGCCAAGGCATCCGCTAGGATCAGGCGGCCTTCGGCATCGGTATTGTCGATCTCGACCGTCAGCCCCTTGCGGCTGGTCAGGATATCGCCCGGCCGGAAGGAATTGCCCGCCACGGCGTTCTCGACAGACGGCACATAGAGTTTCAGATGGACCGGCAAATTCGCGCTCATGATCAGCTGCGACAGCGCAATCACGTGCGCCGATCCGCCCATGTCCTTCTTCATGATCCGCATGCCCGAGCCGGGCTTGATATCGAGCCCCCCGGAATCAAAGGTCACCCCCTTGCCGACCAGCGCGAGGCTCGGATGGGACGGGTCACCCCATTCCAGCTCCATGAAGCGCGGCTCATAGACGGCGGCCCGGCCGACGGCGTGCACCATCGGATAATTCTGCGTGAGCAATTCCTCGCCGATGATCGTCGTCAGCTTCGCGCCGAACTGTTCCGCAAGATCGGAAATCGCCGCCTGAATGTCCTGCGGGCCCATATCGGCGGCCGGCGTGTTCACGAGGTCGCGCAGCAGGGCGCAGGCATCGGCCTCACGGCTCAGCGCGTCGACATCCGCGTCTTCCGGGATGACAAGCTGAGGGGGCGCCGCCTTTTCCTTCAGGTAGCGATCAAACCGATACGCCCCGTCGGCCCAACCAGCCGCAATTTGCTGAAACGCCAGGCTCCCGGTCTCGACAATACGGTACGATCCTTTCGGCAGCTTTGCCGACAGGCCCGCAACCGCGAGCGCATCCTTGCCCTTCCCCAATCCGTACAGCACATGGGCGAGCCCTCCAGACTCTCCCGGCACCAGCACGACTTGCCCGGATGCCCCCGTGAATGCTTGCCCGTCTGCAAAGGCGCGGGCGTTCGGGAACGGATCATTCTCGAGCGATTTGAAGGCCTCGGTGGTGTAGAGGAAGACGTCAACGGCGCCCGTCGGGTCGGCGGTGAAGCTCTTGTGCATGGAATTCAGCCCTTTCAGGGGGAAGAGTTAATGGAATCTGCTGAGGCGTTAACTGATCCTTGACGCCCTTCGGTCCAGACTCACTGCAGTGCCCCAGATACAAACCCGGAGTCCGCTCATGTCCAGAGCCAAAACGTCACTGACTGCGCTGATCCTGGCGCTCGGTGCCTGTGCATCGGCCCCGGATCCGGAAGCTGAGGCCCAGGCAGAATTGGCGCGCGCCATCGAGGACGCGACAAAACCGGCCACGCCGGAAGAAATCGAGGCCGCCAACAATTCAGACCCGCTGACCAAGGCCAATTTCTGGTCCAATGAATACAACAAGGACCCGAAGAATCTCGACGTGGCGATGACATTCGTGTCCGCCTTGCGGGGGATTGGCTCGAATGAGCGCGCCATCGAGGTGCTGTCGCAGACATTGGTGGAGTATCCGGACAATCCGGATCTGCTGATGGCGCTCGGCAAGGTATTCTCGGCGGAAGACAATCTGATGGGCGCCGCGCGCGCTTTTGAAAAAGCGGCCGTCGTGATGCCGGAACGGGCAGACGCATGGTCGGCCTTTGGCATCACCCTGGACAAACTGGAACGCCATGACATGGCGCAGGCCGCCTATGACAAGGCGCTGGCCCTGGAACCAACCCGCACCACAACCTTGGCGAATTATGGCCTGTCCCTCGCCCTGAGCGGAGACCTGACGGGCGCCGAGACAAAACTGCGCCTCGCTGCCGAGCAGCCTGACGCCGATTTGCGCGTCACGGAAAATCTGGCCCTGATCCTCGGGCTTCAGGGCCGGTATGACGAAATGGCCGCGGTGAGCAGCCGGTACGCACCAGAAAGTGTCGTCAAGAAGAATACCGCCCTGCTGCAGGAGATGGTCCAGCCGGTCCGCTCCTGGGACGCGCTGGAAGAGGCCCCGAGGGCCAGCGCGCCGTCACGTCCGGCAACCGCTGAACGGCCCAAGGCGAGCGCCTCCAAGCCAGTGGCTTCCGAAAGCCTGTCGCTTGCCGGGCCTGCCTCGGATGACGAGACGCAAGCTGACGCCCCTGCCCCGGCCGCCACCGGGCTGCGTCTGCGCCGCACACCCGGCTGATACCTGTCCCTGAAAAAGCAAACGCGCCCGCCAGACGAGCCAGCGAGCGCGCTCTACTGAAGTCACCCGGACCTCAGCCCCAGTTCGTATCCGTCTGTTCAATCGCTGGCGTCGAGGCCTGTTCGCCTGCCTGCGATGCCTTGAAGCCGATATAGGCAGGGCCCAGCACAACCAGGAACAGGACCGGCAGGAAGAACAGGATCATCGGCACGGTCAGCTGCGCCGGCAGGGCAGCCGCTTTCTTCTCGGCATGCGCCATACGCATATCGCGGTTTTCCTTGGCCATGACCCGGAGCGCGTCGCCCAGCGGCGTCCCGTAACGTTCTGCCTGGCCGAGCGCCATACAGACGGCCTTGATGCCATCATTGCCAGTCCGTTTGGCAAGGTTTTCATATGCCTGGCGACGTTCCGGCAGATAGGAAAGCTCCGCGACGGTCAGGCCGAACTCTTCAGCCAGTTCTGCGGAGGCCGAGCCCACTTCCTGACTGACTTTTGAAAAACCCAGCTCAATGGACATGCCCGCTTCGACGCAGATCAGCAGCATGTCGAGCGCATCCGGGAAGGCGCGCATGATCGATTGCTGGCGCTTCTGCGCGATATTGGACACGTAGATATTGGGGGCGTAGAAGCCGGCCGCTGCCCCGAACAGAGGCGAGCCATATTTCAATCCCGGCGCAAACCCGTGATCATTGACGAAGAAGATGTACAGGAACACCAGTACCGCCCCGGCGAAGGGCAGCGTCATCCGGGCGAAATAGAATGCTGCCAGCGGCGCAGGGCCGCGCAGGCCCGCCTTGGCAAGATTGTTGACGATGTTCGGGTCTTCGAGCGCTTTTGCGAGATTGAGCTTGGACGAAATATTGCCGATCGCGGAATCATCCGTGCGGCGCAGGCCCTTGGGATTGTCCAGAGCGGCGCGGCTCTGCTTGCGCAGTTTTTCGCGTTGCTCCGTCACGGCCTTGAGACGCGTCTCAAGCTTGTCCGTTTGCAGATATGGCAGGAGCACCGAGATGATCGTGCCGAAGACAGCAAGGGCAATCAGCAGCGCGGCAACGGCGTCGGGCTTGGCCAAGGATGAAAGGATGTCTGTCATCGCTGCGCCCTACAAATCGAAATTGATCATCTTGCGCATGACGAAGATGCCCATGGACATCATCACCACACCGATGGTGAGAAACAGGTGACCTGTGTCGGTCGTGAACAGCTGCATGATATAGGCCGGCGTCGTCATGTAGACGAGAATGCCCACGACAAAGGGCAACGCCCCGATGATCATGGCCGAGGCCTTGGCCTCCGACGACATGGCTTTCACCTTTTCGCGCATCATCTTGCGCGCACGGATCACGCTGGACAAATTGCCGAGCGCCTCTGACAGGTTACCCCCCGCCTTCGACTGGATCATCAGCACGATCATGAAGAAGTTCACTTCCTGCAGCGGCACGCGCTTGTAGAAAGTGTTCAGCGAACGTTCGAGCCCTGCCCCCATTGAGAGGTTGTCGGTCAGCATGGCGAATTCCGTTCGCAGCGGCTCTGGCGATTCCTTTGAAATGATCCGGACACATTCATTCAGCGGCAAGCCAGACTTCACACCACGCACAATGATATCCAGGGCATCTGCAAACTGGTTGATCATTTTCTTGTTGCGGCCATTGGTGAGCATGCCGAGCAGGATACGCGGGAGGCCGACGGCGCCGAAGAAGAAAGCGCCACCCACCAGGGCTGGACGGCTCTTGAAGGAAATTCCGCTGATCACGAGTCCATCGAATCCAAGGATATAGACGGTGCCGCCCAGGGCCAGGCCGAGGACGAGCGAGAAAATCCAGAAGGCCGAAACGGGCACATCCAGCCCGGCCTGCGTCAGGCGGGATTGCAGGTTTTGCGGCCGAATGGATTTGCGCCGCTCCTTGTCCTGCTTGCGCATCGTGTCCAGCATGTCCTGGGTCTTCTGGCGGCGCTTGGCATTCTCATCCATCACCTTGCCGCGCCGGCCCGACCCCGTACCGCCAGTACCGATTGCCTTTGCCCGCTTGCGGGCTGCGCCGGAATTGTCCCCCGTCAACGCGAGACCGACCCCGGCAATCGTCAGGAAGGCCAGTCCGCCGATGACATATATCAACATGTTACCGTCCATGCGTCAGGCTCCCAACTCGTCGAGCGCCGCGGCAAGATCGCGTTCCATGTTATAGTAGGAAGCACGCTCCCAGAAACGCGGCCGGCCGACGCCGGTGCCCCTGTGGGTGCCGGCTACCTTGCCGTCTTCATCTTCGCCCTCGATCTCGTATTTCAGGACATCCTGCAGCACGATCGTTTCGCCCTCGAGGCCCATGACCTCGGTAATGTTCATGATGCGGCGCGAACCATCCCGCAAGCGGGACGCCTGGACCACCACATCAATGGACCCGACAATCATTTCACGGATGGTCTTCGCAGGCAGCGAGAAGCCGCCCATGGTGATCATGGATTCCACACGAGAAAGGGCTTCGCGGGGGCTATTGGCGTGCAGCGTGCCCATTGACCCGTCATGGCCCGTGTTCATGGCCTGCAAAAGGTCGAAGGCTTCTGGTCCACGCACCTCGCCCACGATGATCCGCTCAGGACGCATACGCAGACAGTTCTTGACGAGGTCGCGCATGGTGATCTCGCCTGAGCCCTCAATGTTCGGGGGCCGCGTTTCGAGCCGCACGACATGTGGTTGCTGCAGCTGGAGTTCCGCGGAGTCTTCGCAGGTGATGACGCGCTCGGTCGGATCGATAAAGCCGGTCAGACAGTTGAGCAGGGTCGTCTTTCCTGAACCGGTACCGCCGGAGATCAGGACATTGCAGCGCGAATGGCCGATGATGCGCAGGATTTCCGCGCCCGGTTCGGAAATGGATCCGAAATTCACGAGATCCTGAAGGCGCAGCTTGTCCTTTTTGAACTTACGAATGGTCAGGGTCGGGCCATCAATCGCCAGCGGTGGCGCAATCACGTTCACACGAGACCCGTCCAGCAGGCGGGCGTCACAGATCGGCGAGGAATCGTCGACGCGGCGGCCGACCTGGCTCACAATGCGCTGACAGATGTTCATCAGCTGTGCATTGTCGCGGAAGCGGATATTGGTGCGCTCAATCTTGCCGTTGACTTCGATATAGGTTGTGTCGGCGCCATTGACCATGATATCAGCGATGTCATCGCGGGCCAGCAGCGGCTCCAGAGGGCCATAGCCCAGCACATCATTACAGATATCGTCGAGCAGCTGTTCCTGCTCCGAGATCGACATCACGACATTCTTGATGCTGATAATTTCGACGACGATGTCGCGAATTTCCTCGCGCGCACTCTCGGCGTCCAGCTGAGCCAGCTGCGACAGGTCGATCGTGTCGATCAGCGCGTTGAAGATGGTCATCTTCGTCGCGTAATACTGGTCCGATTGCTGATTGACCTTGCGGACAGGTTCCGGCTTGGCTTCTGGTGCCTGGACGCGCACCGGCTTGGAGCCCGCCGAAGGGGGCTTCGGCGCGCCTTTCACGGGCACCGGTTCGGGCACCGGTGGTTTCTTGGGTGTGGGTTTCGGCTTTGCTTCCGCCGCCGGGGCCGGCTTTGGAGCCGGCGCAGCGGGCGTCGTCAGTTGCGCGCTTGTGGCAGGTCGTTTTCCAAAGGCCATATGAAATTCCCCCTAAGGGTCACTTTCCCAGCAATTTCTTAAAGAACGACTTCTCCTGGGGCTCCACGACCCGTCCAGTCAGTGTGGAGGCCAGGTGGTCTATCGCCTGTGCGGATTTGGATGCCGGATCGGTCTCGGAGATCATCTGGCCATTATTGGCAGCCGTCCCGAACAATTCCGGATCGAAGGGCAGGATGACATCCGGCTCGACCCCAATCGCCGCCGCGAAATCCTTCACAGGAATTTCCGGACGCTTGGGCACACCGCTCATATTCAGCACAAGGCGCGGCGGATGATCGTTCGGACGCTTCGCTCTCAACTGGTCAATCATGTTCTTGCCATTGCGGAGCGAAGCCAGGTCCGGCTGACACACCACGATCACCTCGTCGGAGGCGACCAGCGTGTTGAGCATCCAGGTCGACCACATATGCGGCAGGTCGAGCACCAGGTAAGGCACATTGCGGCGCACGCCTTCGATCACGGTCGAATAGGCTTCGTCGGGAATGTCCATGATCTGGTTGATCGTGGCGGGCGCGGTAAACAGGGACAATCGGTCTGTCGGCTTGGCCAGCAGACGTTCGATCACGCTCTCATCCGCCCGCTCTGGTGCCAGCAGGGCATCGGCAACGGTTTGCGGCGTTTCCTGGTTGAAGTCGAGCGCGGTGGTCCCGAAGGACAGGTCAAGATCGACCAGCGTGGTATTGACCTTGATGTTCTCGGAGAGGGCCCAGGAGAGATTGTGTGCAATCGTCGAGGCCCCTACTCCGCCCTTGGCGCCGACCACGGATATCTGCTTACCCACAAAGGGCGCGTCCGGATTCACGAACAGGTCAGCGACCGACCGGATGATCTGAAGCGGCTGGAAGGGCGGCACCAGATACTCGCTCACCCCACGCGAAATCAGCTGGCGGTAGAGCGTGATGTCGTTGACAGCCCCGATCACCATCACCTTGACGGAATCATCGCAATGCTCTGCCAAAGCGTCGATTTCGCGGAGGACCTGCCCGGCCGAATCAGAAGATTCGATCATCAGAAGGTTTGGGGTCGGATTTTCGCTCATATACGCGATGGCCGCCGGGATTCCGCCCGGGATGCACTCGATCGTCGCGCGCCCCATACGGCGATCCTGGGCACAAACCTCCAGAAGGCCGCGCGTTTCTGCGCGTTCGTAGAACAGCTTGATGGAAATGGCCGGCAACATGACGTCACCACCTGTCGGCTCTGCATGCCCCAGGCCGTGTGCGTCATTGTCAGCCGTCAGGCCTGAATGAGCAGGCTCCGGAGCGGCCTCTTCCGTAACAATCTGGGCCTCTTCCATATCCGGCTGATCAAGATCAGACAGCGGATCATCAGAAAAGACGTCTTCGAAGTCGTCGTCGAACAGTGCGTTTTCGTTAGACATGATCTACTAAACCCTTTTCGTGCCCACTAATTGCCGACCGCAGTCGACACGGCGCCGGATTCGTCCTGGCTCCGTTCGGCGCCAGTTGCTTCACCATCGCGGAACTTGCCGAGAATTGTGCTGCGGCGCAGAGAGTCGCCCTCATCCAGGGACCGTTGGCCCAGAAGGTCGGCCGGATCGGCGATCATTGCCGCAAGATTTGTTCTGACCGCACAACCAAGTGTCGGCATTTCATTGTTCGATGAGATGTCGGCCATGTTGATCTCGGCCAATGACGGGCAGTCCGGAGCAATCGCATCATAGGCCTGATAGGCAAGGATCAGCGGTTCGGAGACGGTCGAGTCCGCGCCGTGACTGCTGCCAGAAATCTCTTCATACTCCACGCCGTTTTCCCAGGCGATCTCCCGCGCTTCGACCACAGCCGACACTGCGAGTTGCGGATTAGCCGAGGATTCCGGCAGAGACATGATCAGCGGACCATGTCCGACCGATCGATAGCTCGCCACAAAATTCTGAATGCGGGCCTTGTCGCTGAGGCTCAGCTGGCTGGCGGCGGGATGAATATCGATTTCGAGAAATTCCGTCCGTTTCGCGACCGTGATCGCATTGCGATCCAGCGGCGTGCCCTGCAGGTACGAAGCAGGCACCGCGGTCGGCGCGGCACTGGAACATGCCGTGACGGCCAAGGCGCCAAACGCCGCGGCCAGAGCAAGAGGTGAAGTCATAAGCCTGGTCATCCTGGATCCCCTACTCCTCAATGAATCCGACGGGTGCACGATAGTCGGCGGCGTCAACCTTGGCGCCGTTCTTGCCATACTGTTCGTTGATCTTTCCGAAGAAGATGGTCTTGGCATCCGACGCATTGGCAAAGCCGTCTGCCGGCGTGCGCAACTGATCCTTGGACGCCGGATCCACCAGATATGGCGTCACGATCACGACCAGTTCGGTCTCTTCCTGGATAAAGTCGCGGGACTGGAACAGCGCGCCCAGAATCGGCAGCTTCTTCAGGCCCGGAATCTGGTCGAGTGTCTGACGTGACCGCGTCTGGATCAGGCCGGCCATCATCATTGATCCGCCCGATGGCAGTTCGATCGTGGATTCAGCCCGCCGAACCGACAGGGCGGGCAACGTCACGCCCTCGACCGTGACGACGTTGCCGCTGTCATCAATCGTGGTCGTGCTGGTGCCCTGAAAGGCGCCCTCGGACGACAATTCGGAGACTTCCGTGGAAACTTTCAGCGAGATACGGCCTTCCGACAGGACGACCGGCGTGAATCCGAGGCCGACACCATACGGCTTGAACTCGACCGTGATGCGGCCATTGTTGTCCTGACCTACAGGGACCGGGAATTCACCGCCTGCAAGGAATTTCGCGGCTTCCCCTGACATGGCGACAATGTTCGGTTCCGCCAGCGTGCGCACGATGCCGATGCGCTCAAGCGCATTGATCTCGGCGCCAATGCTGGATTGCAGATCGGTGCCGACATAATTCTGGTAACCGATCGTCCCGCCGAAACCGCCAAGGCTCTGCCCCTGAACCGGGAAGCTCAGAGAACTGCCAATATCGCCATTGAAGGAATATGGCAGGCCGGGAGCCAGCGTCGTGGTGCCGGTATCGATAGGAACCCCGGATCCGTTATCAGCGAAAAGCTGGCGCTCGACCAGCGCAGCCAGATCGCCAAAGCCCGGCGAGCCCGTCAGATTGATTCCCAGCTGCTTCACGGCATTGCGTTGCATTTCGACAATACGGACCTCCAGGAGGACCTGGTCTTTCGCCGCAATGCTGACCATGTTGATGACCTGCGTCGCTTCATCGGCCTGCACATAGGCTGATACGAGCCGCTCAACCGCATTGAATGCCGTGAGACTGTCAGCAGTCCCCGTCAGGACCACACTGCCATTCATGCCTTCAATGCGCACGCGCGCACCCGGAACATGACGCGCCACCAGCTGCTCCAGCGAGGCCATGTCCATTTCAACGCCGATTTCGAGATTGAGAATCTGGTTTCCGGCGCGATCGAAGACGAATGCATTAGTCTGGCCGAAACTGACCCCGCGGAAAATGATTCGCTTGGCGGTCTGCACAACCGCGTCCGCAATCGCCGGATTGGTGATGACCACATCAGATGCAGGCGTGTCGAGTTCGACAATCATCGACTTGTTCAGGCCAAGCGTGACCTGCTGACTGTAATCCGACTCGCCAGGATGGGTGATGCGTGTACCCATCCGTGCCGACTCGGCCTGTGCCGCCGGCATGCACGCAATGGCCACCGCCAGCGCTGCTATACCCGACAAAGACTTGGACATTCTCATTCTCAGCTTCCCCCAAGACCGGCATTCGATGCCTGTCCGCTGCGATAGATCATAATACCGCCATTGCTGTTCCCACCATTCTCCAGCATGTCGGTCCGCGCTGCGCGGTCATAGGATTCGCCGACATCCGACCACGGCCGGAGAGACAACGAGATCGCGCCTTTGCGCTGGGACAGCGCAATCAGTTCCGCTTCCTTGCTGTTCACTTCCAGCGTGGCCGTATTGCCAACCTGGGAAGCGCCGCCTTCATCTTCGGTCAGGTAGATCTGGTCAATCGCCAGCACACGCACATTCTGAAGAATGGTATCCGTGGCAGTCCGCTCGACCATGTCGCCGCCGGACTGCAACATGACCTGATGAGTCAGGATCACGTCCACGCGGTCATTCGGAAGAATGAATCCCCCGGACGCCGATTCCGTTGAAATCTCGACAGACATCGCGCGCATGCCCGGCTCGATCAGGGCTGCCATGGTCCCTGTATCGCCCTTCTTCACCAGCTTGCGTGGAAGAACAGGCTCATTTTCAAAGATTGGGACACGCACAACGCTGCCGGCCAGTTCCTCGATCGCGTTGGGTGAGTCGGCTTCCGTCCGATAGCCGAGTACAATACTCTTCTCCGGCCAGTCAGCCCATTCCAGATCATCGACCGTGACGAAATCGCCAATCTCCAGATCGCGGCGGGCAATCAGGACCTTGGTCTCTGAGATTTCCTGGGTTTCAATAACGGTTTGCTGCTCGGTCTGGATCACCGGCGCGGGCGCCTGTGCGAGGTTGCGCACCAGGAACGCGGCAGCAATTGCTGCGACAGCGGCACCGATCAGGATGATTAGACGAATTGGCGACATGAGGCCCCACTCCTCCGGAAACAAGACACCTCGGACAGCTCTGAACGATTCAGTGTGGTCCGGTCATGGGCGACCTTTTCACAAGGCCACTAAAGCATCGTTAACTGAATAGACTGATCCGGCTTAAGATTTCGGAAAGGAATGGAGAGCCGGCGCCCGCCGCAAACACGCCTGCGGCAATGGCGACACCATAGGGCACACCAGCATCTTCCTTAAAAGGTGCACGGATCGCCCCTGGGACCACTTCTTCCGGCATCGTTTTCCGCACGAGAATGATGAGGATGGCGCAGGCACCTCCGACCAGGGCCATCGTGAACAAAAAGCTCACACTGGCATTTGGGCCGACCCAAAGCATTACAGCCGGGATCATCTTGGCGTCCCCTCCCCCGACAATATTGAAGGCGAACAAACCAAACGCGACCATAAAAGCACACAGCGCCGCCACCAGATGCCCGCCTATGATTTCTATGGGGATTCCGGAAACGGCGGCCGCCGGCACGAAAAGCAGGGCGAGCGTCAGGTTCAACCAGTTCGGGATGGTCAGGCGGTTCACATCATGAAGCGCTGCAAAAACGCACAAGGCCAGGAACAGGCCGGCAAGAATGGCCAGGATCATCGAAGGCTTCCTTCACATCAGTTCCAGGTCATCCTGACGGAAAAGGCTGAAGGAAGTTTTTATATCCGTCCCGCCAAAACAAAGAAGCCGCCAGGTTTCCCCGGCGGCTTCGTTGGTATGTATTGGACTGTTACGTCCTGGCCGATTACGAGCCAGCACCGTCCATAGTCGTGGCAACGCCTTGGAACTTATTGTTCACAGACTTACCGAGGGCGGTAGCACCGCCGATGATAGCAACAGCGATAAGTGCAGCGATCAGACCATATTCAATAGCCGTGGCACCGGACTCGTCTTTCAGAAAACGTGCAAACATTGGAAACTCCCATCATGCAATTGTTTTTTGCCCCGGCAAAATCCTCTACCCGGAACATGACGGAAATTACCGGATCATTCTCAACATCACATGAAAGAAAAGAGAAAATCCATGAAGGCAAAACAGGGTTTCATTTACCTTTTGAAGGCCCGAAAACATTGGGCTTTTAGTGATTCGATCTGTTTCCGGTTATTCCATATAAAGACAATCTCAGGGAAATTCGTCCCACGCGCATTCTCTTATTAGGAAACGCGCAACCTTATTGAACGAGTGTGCCCCTGCTGAATAATTCTGGAGACAGCAAGATGAACCTGTTCGCGAAGATCTGCGCCCTGCCGGTCACCGCTGCGCTCTTGTCACAAGCCGCACTGGCCGCCCCTCTTTCGGTGGAGATCAACAAGACGATACCCGTTCACTTGCGCAACGCAGCCGCCAGTGTCGTTTTGGGCAACCAGAAGATTGCCGATGTGGCCGTGCATGATGAACAGCTTATCTTCATTACGGGTAAAATGTTCGGCACGACCAATCTGCTGATCTTTGACGATGCAGGCCGCCAAATTTATTCTACTGACATCGTCGTGGTCGCAAATGAGGCGAATTTGGTGACGATCAACCGATCCGGTACCAACTTCACCTATGATTGTGCGCCCAATTGCCAGTCGACACTGAGCGTGGGCGATGACCCCAGCCATTTCGAGCAGTACATCGAACAGCAGACAGGGGCACAAAGCCTTTCGGGTGGCAATTAGCGTCACGCCTGCCCCAAAAGCATGAAATTCAACCGATCGACGAAACCTGCTGATCACCCACATCTGATATTCCACCATCTAATCATGTGGGTCTGTTTGGGTGATGACAATGACAGCACAAACCGGAATCCTTGCGCCGCGCCTGCGCCGCAAATTCATGGAATGGTGTGAGAACCGCCGCGGGGCAACCGCTGTCGAGTTCGCACTTGTTTCCGTCCCTTTCTTTTTCCTGATCTTTGGACTTCTGGAAATCTGTCTCCTGTTCATCATGTCTACGGTGCTGGAACACGCCTTGGGGGAAGCCTCGCGCAAGATCCGTACGGGCCAGGCGCAGGATAGCGGTTTTACCAAGGTGGAATTTCGCAGGGAAGTCTGTTCAAAACTCTACGATTTGCTCGATTGCGACGACCGTCTCTATATTGACGTACGCTCGCTCGACAAGTTCAGTGCGGCCGACCTTACAACGCCCCTGGATGGTGACGGCGAAATTGACGACATCGACTTCAAATATGATCCAGGAACGGCCAACGATATCGTGGCAGTCCGGGTCTTTTATGAATGGCGTCTGATGACGCCTTGGGTCTCCGCGCCTTTATCAAATCTCCCGAACAACCGTCACCTGATCCAGACCAATGCGGTGTTCCGCAACGAACCTTTCGGAGACTGATGGTCATGACCAAGAAATCTCTTCTCTCCCGACTCAATCCCCGCCTCAAATGGCGCGGTGTGCGCGGCATTCGCTACAATCAGGAAGGCGTTTCCGCCGTTGAATTCGCCTTGATCGCCCCGCTCCTGATCTTCATCTATCTGGGCGCGGTCGAGCTCAGCCTGCTCATGCGGGTTGATCGCCGGGTCACGTCGACCACAGCCAGCCTGGGAGACCTGACGGCCCGTCTGGCAACCGTGACAGACGATGACATGAAAGAAATGTTCGCCGCAGCCGAAGTCATGATGCAACCCTATCAGGCTCAGAGCTCCACCATGCGGATCACCAGCATTGTGGATCATGGCGATGGGAAGCCCGTGGTGGAATGGTCCGACGCGTACAAGATGGCGGCTTATTCGAAAGGCGCAAAAGTGACTGTGCCGGATGGCATCATCTCATCGCCCGGCTCGATCATTCTGTCCGAAGTCGTCTACGAATATGACAGCCAGATCGGCGGCTTCATCAACACGACCAAGACAATCAAGGACGAGTTCTATCTCCGTCCCCGCCGGGTTGATGAAATTGCCCGGGTTACGAAGGGTACCGGCAACGCCTTCGGCCCAACCAGCTAGGTCTCGCCTAATCCCGCCCCTACTCGGCAGGCGTTCGCGAGACCTTGACCGTCGTCAGCATGGCAAATCCGCAGAAGAACAGCAGGGCAATGGCCGACATGCCAACCCGCTGGCTGTTTGACCAGGTGGTGAACAATTCGATCAGGAGCGGCCCAATCCAGACCGTGACTGTTCCGGCAATCGCGTAAAGCCCAAAGAATTCCCCCCGCATATGGGTCGGCGCGATGTGTACAAGCATCGACCGGCTGGACGATATGTTGGCGGTCGCGAAGACGCCGATCAGCGCCCCGTTCAGCAGATAGGTCACATCTGACAGGCTGGAGAAGAATGGAGCCTGCCACAGCTCCCGGTTCTCGATCAGGCCGAACAGGATGGAATCCCGCGTTACGGAAAGCCCGAAGAACAGGATGGCGACAATCGCCAACAGCTCCATCAGGAGCGCATTCTTGGGTCCGAGCTTGGAGTCGAACCAGCCGCCGGCCACGCCGCCAATCGCCGCCCAGACCGAGGCCCAGATGGCATAGATGGTCAGCTCCACAATGCCCCAGCCCAGGAACAGGCTGACATACACTGCCGCCAGCGCCAGCAGGGCGAACATCCCGTCGGCATAGATCGTCCGCGCAATCAGGAATTTGAACGCCTCGCGATACTCCGCTGCCCGGCGCACGGTGCGAATGACCCCTTCGGCCCCTTGCCGGACAGAGGGCAGGAAGGGCGTGCCTTTCACCCCGGAATCCTTCGCATACAGGAAGAATGGCACAATCATCGCGACCAGCCAGACCGCACAGAGAGGGCCCGCGATCCGGAAATGCTCGTATTTCGCCGTATCAATCCCGAACAGGGGCTCCTCGAACGGCCAGCCCAGCATATCCGGCAGGGCGAACATGAGGATAACGGCCACAAACAGGAGCGTCGCGGCGGCATTGCCGAGCGCCAGCCCAAGCCCCGAGACGGCCGGCAGCGCGGTCGGTCGCGCCGCATCCGGCAGCATGGAATTATGTGTCACCTCGCTATAGGTGTAAGTGACATAAGCGGCGATCAGGATGCCGATAATGGTGCCGGTAGAGAAACCGGACTCGCCCGGCACGGCCCACCAGAGCAGGAAGCTGAGCACCGACAGAACGCCGAGGAACAGGATCAGCAACGGTTTGCGACGCAGGCCCCGGTCAAACGCCGCCCCCAGGAAGGGCGCCGTCAGCGCCGCGATCGCGCCCGCCCATTTCGACAATGAGGCCACCACCGCCTGCCCTTTCGCGCCGGCTATCTGGCGTGCGGTCTCCGGGTCCAGGCCGTCCAGCTCGCCGCTGGCCAGAATGTCCGCGCCAATGATGTCACGCGCGAAATACGGCGCGAACACATAGATGATGATCAGGATATAATAAGGGTTGCGGGCCCATTCGAACCAGGCCCAGGCCAGACCCGTCTTGCCAAGGGCACCCCCTTCGCCGGCCGTGCGCGTTCCCTGGGAAGCCACAATGGCAGCTTCTTCGTCCTGGCCGGGCGAAATGGATGTCTCGGTCATGCAGTTTCCTCCCAAGTGCCGCTTGCCGGCATCTGTTGCCTAGCCTGCACATTCGCAAGGAAAGGGAAAGCGGTTTTCCCGCTGTCTCTACGTCAGGCCGAGAGTTTTTCAGCCAGCTCCGCCGCATACTTGGTGATGTCCCCTGCCCCGAGACAAACCACCATTGCGCCAGGCTCAGCGAGCTCCTTCAGCGTCTCCGGCAAGGCCTCGATGGAGGCGAGCGTCGCGGCGCCCCGATGACCATTGCGCAGAATGCTGGCGACGAGCGATTCGTGGTTAAACCCCTCGATCGGGCTCTCGCCGGCCTCGTAGACGGGCGCGACCAGCACATGGTCAGCCTGATCGAAACAGCGGGAGAAATCCTCAAACAGGTCGCGCAGGCGCGTATAGCGGTGCGGCTGGCAGACAGCGATCAGCTGTCCCTGTCCCTGCATGGCGCGCGCAGCCTTCAGCACGGCGGAGATTTCCACCGGGTGATGACCATAATCATCAATGATGCGGACGGGCGGCTTGCCTTCGACCGGCACCCATTCGCCGACTTGTGTAAAGCGGCGCTTCACCCCGCCAAATTGCCCCATCGAGGTTCGGATCTGATCGTCGCTCGCGCCAAGCTCCAGCGCGACCGCGACAGCGGCCAGCGCATTCTGGACATTGTGCTCGCCTGCCATCGGCAGGGTCAGCCCTTCGATCATCCGTGGCTGGGCCGAGCCGGGACGGCGCAGCGCCACATCGAAATGCGCGCCGGACAGATCGGTCTTCAGATTTATCGCGCGGACATCGGCCTGACGGTTGAAGCCATAGGTGATGCGGCGCCGGTCCGTGACCCGCGCGGCAAGCCCCTGCACTTCAGGATGGTCCGTGCACAGGACGGCAAAGCCATAGAATGGCAAATTCTCGACAAAGGTATCAAACGCCTCGCGGAGTTTCTCCATGGAGCCGTAATGGTCCATGTGTTCCGCGTCGATATTGGTCACCACGGCGCACGTCGGGTGGAGCTTGGCAAAAGTACCGTCGCTTTCGTCACTCTCCACGACCATCCAGTCGCTCTCGCCTGCCTTGTAGTTCGACCCATAGGCATGAATGATTCCGCCATTGATGACGGTGGGGTCGATATTCGCGCCATCTAGCAGCGCCGCGACCATCGACGTCGTCGTCGTCTTGCCATGCGTGCCCGCGATGCAGACCGTGTATTTCAGGCGCGTGATCTCTGCCAGCATGTTGGCGCGGCGCACGACCGGAATGCCTGTAGCGCGGGCCGCATCGACCTCTGGATTGCCGGACTTGATCGCGGTCGAGATGATGACCGTGCCGGCCCCCTCCACATTCTCGGCGGCGTGACCGATGAAGATCTTCGCGCCGCGGTCGCGCAGGCGCTGGATATTGTCGGACTCACGTATGTCAGAGCCCTGCACCTGATAGCCCATCGTGATCATGACGTCGGCGATGCCAGACATGCCGATGCCGCCAATGCCGACAATGTGCGCGGGACCAAGATCAAAGGGAGTGGGAGAAGTCATGCAGGATCGTCCAAATGAGGAAACGGGAACGCCTAGCGATACCGTGACGCGGGAGCGCGAAGCAAGGATTGCTTGCGCATGACACATTCATGAAACCGAAGGCGATTTTCTTGAACAGGCACCGTGCGATCCCAAAATGACTGGAATGAGGCACAATCCGGGTGCTTTATGGTGAGGGGGAATAATCATGAAAATGCATCTGGCCCAGCTCAATGTCGGCCATCTCGTCGCGCCGACGGATGATCCGCGCGTGAAGGATTTCATGGACAATCTCGATCTCATCAACGGACTCGGCAAATCCATGCCCGGCTTTGTCTGGATGATGGAAGGGTCGGGTGAGCCCGGCCAGGGCAACACGGAAGCCAAGATTGACGGGGATCCGCAATTCGTCGCCAATCTGACCGTCTGGGAAGATGTGCAAAGCCTCGAACGGTTTGTCTGGGGCACCATCCACCGAAAATTCTATGAGCGTCGGGCCGAATGGTTCGAGCTGATGCGGGAGATGCATTTCGTCATGTGGAAAATCCCGGAAGACCATACGCCTACGCTCGAAGAGGCGCTCGAACGGCTCGCCCTGCGCCAACAGAAAGGCGACACGGAAGATGCGTTCGGCTGGGAATGGCTGCGGGATGCCGAGATGCACAAGACTCATGCCTGCGCGCCGCGCGTCGCCTAAAGCTCTGCGACCCGTTCTGCCATGTCAGCCAGGTCTTTCGTGGCATTGACCTTGGCCGAGGCCTTCGCCGCCGCAGCGCGCGCGCGCAAATCATCCGTATCCTGCAGGCGGGCCGTGATCAGCGCGCCCAGCAATTGCGGGTAGAGATTGCTTTCCAGCACCATGTCGGCGGCGCCGATTTCCGTCAGGGCCTCGGCATTTGCGGCCTGATGGTCATCCATGGCAATCGCCAGCGGGATCAGGATGGAGGGGCGACCAACCGCAGCAATTTCCGACACCGTGCCAGCACCGGACCGGGCGATCACGAGATGCGCCTGCGACAGCTTTTCCGGCATGTCGGAAAAGAACGGAGCCAGCTCGGCGTCGATCTTTACCCGGCGGTACATGTTGTCGACAAAGGCGTATTGTTCTTCCCGTACCTGCTGGATAACGCGCAGCCGCGCCTGCAGCGGCGGGGGCACGAAATCGACAATCGCCGTCGGGATGGTCTCGCCGATGATCTTCGAGCCTTGGCTACCTCCCGTAATCAGGATTGTCAGCGTATCGTCCGTAGAGGGATAGGGATCGTCCCGCCGCGCCAGGATCGCCTCGCGCACCGGATTGCCCACGGCCAGATGCGCGCTCCAGGAGGGCAGCTTGTCGAGCCGCTCGAACCCGCTGGCGACCAGCTTGGCCTGCCGGGCAAAGCGGCGGTTCACCCGCCCGAGCACGGCGTTCTGCTCATGAATGATGATCGGCACTTTCATGCGGCGCGCCGCAGCGAGCGCCGGAAAGGCCGGATAGCCGCCGAAGCCCGCCATCAGGCTGGGCCGGGTTTCCCGGATCAGCGTCTTGGCGCGGGAAATGCCGGCATTGATCTTCATCGCCGCGCCTGGCAGCGTCCACGGCTTGCGGAAATTCGGAGAGGCGGCCTGAACCTGTTCCAGCCAGTCGGCCGGAAAATCCTTGGCATATTTCGCGCCGCGCTTGTCAGAGATCAGGCCAATCTTCCAGCCCCGCGCGCGCATCTCGTCGGCAAAGGCCCTGGCGGGGAACATGTGCCCCCCGGTTCCGCCTGCTGCGATGATGACGAGCTTGTCTCTGTCGTTAGCCATAGCGGCCCCTTGTGCGCGTACCTTGTCCGCGCACAAGTGCCAGCGCAAGGCCCAGTGTCAATCCCGTCCCGATCATGGACGAGCCGCCATAGGACACAAATGGCAGTGTCATGCCCTTTGGCGGGATAAGGGCCAGATTTACGGCAATGTTTATGGCAGCCTGAAGGCCAAATAGCGTGAAGAGTCCGGCACTCGCCGCGCGCGCATAGCCATCATCCACCCGGGAACTGGCGCGGAAGCCGCGCAGGATCATGAGAACGAAGATCGCCATCAGCACGAGTGCTGCGATCAGGCCGAACTCCTCGACCATGACGGCATAGATGAAATCGGTGTGCGCGTCCGGCAGATGGATCTTCACCTGCCCCTCGCCCGGACCAACACCGAACAGGCCGCCCCGGCCGATCGCCTCGGCCGCGCGGTCGATCTGATACGTGTCGGCGGAATCCGGATGGATGAAGCTGTTCACGCGGTAGCGGACATGCGGCAGCAAGGCATAGAGCGAGGCCGACAGGCTGACGCCGCCAACCGCAAAGCCCGCTGCCCATCTCCACGGCAGGCCACTGACAAAGAAGGTCACGACAAACGCCGCCGTCAGCAGGACCGACTGACCCACATCCGGCTGCAACAACAAGAGACCGAGCGTGACCGCATAGAACAGGAAGGCGATCACCGCCCACGGGCCGGTCGGGTAAAGCTCGCGCTGGGCCAGCAGCCAGCCGCCGAACACGATAAGGGCAGGCTTCACCATCTCGCTTGGCTGCAAGGAGAAGCCGGCGATCCGCAACCAGCGTTGCGCGCCTTTCGCTTCATGGCCCCAGACCAGGATGAAGAACATCAGAGTCAGGCTGACAATGAAGACCAGCGTCGCGAAGCGCCGCGCCCAGGCCCGGTCCAGCATGCTGACCGCCACCATGATGAGGCAGCCGAGACTTGCGAAGCCGACTTGCCGGAACACGAAGAAATACTCGTCAGCATAGCCGATGCGCGCAGCCGCCGTCGGCCCTGCCGCGAGCGACATGAGCAGGCCGATTGCAATCAGGAAGAATGCGCCGCCGAGCAGGCCCCAATCGAGCGTCCGCCGCCACTCGGTCAGCCAGGACATATCCGAGCGTGCGAGCAATGGGGCAGACGATACGTAGGTCAAGCCAACTCCTTCAACTCCTGCGGCATCATGGACTGGACGATGCTCCGGAACACATCCCCGCGATGTTCAAAATCGCGGAACTGGTCGAAACTCGCACAGGCAGGTGAAAGAAGAATGACCGGATTTTCATCTCCGACGGCTTTCGCATCCCTAAATGCAGCCTGGACTGCATTTTCCAGCGTGCCGCAGGTTTGCAGGGCGACCTTGCCCTTCAGCGTGGCGGCGAAGGAGTCTTCCGCCTCCCCAATCAGGTAGGCTTTCGTGATGTTCGGGAACAAGGGCGCCAGGGACCGGATGCCTTCCGCCTTGGAGACACCGCCTGCAATCCAGTAGGCCTTCTTGTAGGCTTTGAGCGCCTGCTCGGCGGCTTCGGCATTGGTGGCCTTGGAGTCGTTGACGAATTTCACGCCGTCGATCTCGCCGACCATTTCAAGCCGGTGGGCGAGGCCTGGAAATGTGCGGATGCCTTCCATGATGGTCTGCGGGTCGAGGCCCAGCGACCGGCAGGCCGCATAGGCGGCGGCGGCGTTCTGATGGTTGTGACGGCCCGGCAGGGCCATGCAGTCGGACAGGCTTCCGACAAACTGTGCCTGACCGCTGTTGCTGTCATAAAGCCGTCCGTCTACGGCGCTCACGCCCCGTCCGAGCGCATAGGTCGACGAGGCCTGCACCACGCGGGCCGGGCCGTTTGCCGACAGGCCGATGGCGATGGACTGGGTAATCACGTCATCAAAGCCGATGACCGCGACATCCTTTTCGGTCTGGTTCTGGAAGATGCGCATCTTCGCGGCCTGATAGCCATCCATGCCGCCATGCCGGTCCAGATGGTCCGGCGTGATGTTCATCAGGACGGCAACATCGCAATGCAGGCTCTTCACCAGGTCCAGCTGGTAGGAGGACAGCTCCAGCACGTAAATCGCATTGGCATGCAGCGGGGCGAGGTCCAGCACACCCGTGCCGATATTGCCGCCGATGCGCGCATCCCTGCCTGCATGTTTCAGGATATGGCCGATCAGGGCCGTCGTTGTCGATTTGCCGTTCGTGCCGGTGATCCCGACAATCTTCGGGCGGCCACGCTCCGGCAGGGCCTGCACGGCGCGCGCGAACAATTCCATGTCGCCGACGACCGGCACATTGGTCATTTCCGCCATCCGTACGATGCGGTGTGGCTGCGGGAATTTGTAGGGCACGCCGGGCGACAGGACGAGCGCGGCAAAGGTCTGCCAGTCGCGCTTGTTGATGTCTGACAGGGTCAGGCCGGCGGCCTCTGCCTTGGCGCGGGTCTCTTCATTGTCATCCCACGCATGAACACGCGCGCCGCCAGCCTTCAAGGCCTTGGCAGCCGAGAGGCCTGTCCGGCCAAGGCCGAACACTGCAACATCTCTTCCCGCATATTCAGTAATCGGAATCATAGGTCTCGGTTTACCTCAGCTTCAGGGTTGCGAGGCCCGCGAGGGCGAACAGGACGGACAGGATCCAGAAACGCGCGACGACACGGGTCTCAGGCCAGTTCTTCTTCTGGAAATGGTGGTGCAGCGGCGCCATGAGGAAGATGCGCTTGCCCTCCCCCGTAAGCTTGCGGGTGATCTTGAACCAGCCAACCTGCATCATCACCGAGACGGCTTCCAGCACGAACAGGCCTCCAATGATGACGAGCGCAAACTCGTGCTTGGCCGCGACGGCCACGACACCGAGCATACCCCCCAAGCCGAGCGAGCCGGTGTCGCCCATGAACACCTTGGCCGGATAGGCATTGTACCAGAGAAAGCCCATGCCTGCGCCAATCATCGAGGCAAGCAGCACGGTCAGTTCCCCGGTGCCCGGCGTGAACTGGATGCCGAGATAGTCGGCGAACACGAAGTTGCCGGTCAGATAGGCGATCAGGGCATAGGCGGCGGCGGCAAAGGTCATCGGCACAATGGCGAGACCATCGAGGCCATCGGTGAAGTTCACGGCATTGGCGCTGCCCACGACCACGATCATGCCGAACAGGATGAAGAAACCGCCGAGCGGGAAGAAATAGTCATTCACGAAGGGAACCGCGACGCCGCCGGAAAAGGCCGGGTCGGCAGGCTCAACACTGGTCTTGGGCGCGAGGCCGGCAATCGTCTCCGCAAGACCGTTCAGCGGGCCCCATTCGGCATGACCCACAGGCGTATGCGCGCCATGCAGGCCCATGATGAACGCACAGGCGAGCGCCGCAATGCCGAAGCCCGCCAGCAGACGGACACTTGCCGGAACCCCCTCGGCGCTCTGCTTCGAGACTTTGGCAAGGTCATCCAGGAAGCCAAGCCCGGCATAGGACAAGGTCACGAACAGGGTGACCCAGATATACGGGTTTGTCAGATTGCCCCAGAGCAGTACGCCGACCACCAGGCCGAGCCAGATCAGGAAGCCGCCCATCGTAGGCGTTCCCTGCTTCGACAGCTGCGCTTCCAGCGACAGGTCGCGGATCGGCTGTCCCTTGCCCTGCCGGGCACGGAGGAAATTGATGATTGCGTCTCCGAACAGGACGGTCACAAGGAACGCCGTCACCACGGCCGCACCGGACCGGAAGGTGATATAGTTCAGAACATTGAATATTCCGCTGTCAGCGGCCAGCCACTCGTATAGCATCACCCAACCTCTGCGGTGCCTTCTGCCCCGCGTTCCATCTTACCCATTGCCGGCTCGCTCCATTGGCGAATTCGGTCAGCTAGTTTCGCCATCCCGGACGCATTCGAGCCCTTGATCAAGAGCACATCTCCATCCCGGAGTGCGTTTTGCAGAGGATTCCACAGCTCTTCCCATTTGCGGGTCCAGATCTGCTCCAACTGCGGCGGAAGTGCGTCCGAAAGGTGAGTCATCTTGTCACCCACCAGGAAGATTTCAGCCGGTCCGGTATCGGCCACCGGACCTGCCAGGGCCGCATGTTCTGCATCCGACGTTTCGCCAATCTCAAGCATTTCGCCGAGCGCGATCAGTCGCCGTCCGCTGCCACGCCGCGACAAGGCGGCGAGCGAAGCCTTCATACTGGCAGGGTTCGCATTGTAGGCGTCATCGATCAGCGTGATGTGTCCGCCCTGCGGCAGCTGCAGCTGCTCGGCCGTGCCGCGTCCCGGTGGCGGTGTGTAGCCGGACAGGGCCGCCGCGCAATCCTCAATCGCCAGGCCGGACTGGCTGGCGGCCAGCACAGCTGCGGCGGCGTTCATCGCCCAATGCTCGCCAACCGCATTGATCGTGACCAGCACCGGCTTGCCGACAATATCCAGCTGGATGCGGCTTTCATTGCCATCGGTCTCATAGCCGACGATCCGAGCCGTCGCCTCTGCGCTGCGGCCAAAACTTTCAAGGTTCCCGGTCGGGCAGAAGCGCCGCGCGCGGCCAGCGAGATAGTCGAAGAATTCGTCATCGGCCGGCAGGATGAACGCGCCTCCGGCTTCCATGCCGCTGAAGATGTCGGCCTTTTCGTGCGCCACCGCGCTCAGCGAGCCAAGCCCCTCAAGGTGTGCGCCAGCGATGCAGGTGACGACACCCGTATGCGGACGGACCATCTGGCTGCGCGGCGCAATCTCGCCCGGCGTCGACATGCCGATTTCGAACACGGCGCGCAGGGTCTCTTCCGGCATCCGGGCCAGAGTCAGCGGCACGCCCCAGTGATTGTTGAAACTCTTCACATTCCAGTGCGCCGGGCCGAAGGCGCGATAAATCTGGGCCAGCATTTCCTTGACGCTGGTCTTGCCGGCCGAGCCGGTCACCGCCGTGCGATGCGCGCCGCAGCGAACCCGCGCGGCCACGCCCAGCAATTCAAGCGCCGCCTGCACATCCTCCACGACAAGCTGCGGCCCCTGCCCGACCTGCCGTGAGACAAGCGCGCCAGCAGCCCCGGCCGCGAAGGCCGCCTCGACAAAATCATGCCCGTCGCGCTGGTCTGTCAGCGCCACGAACAAATCGCCCGGCTTCAGGCTGCGCGTGTCGATCGACACAGAGCCGGTCACCGCGAACGGGTCCGTCGCCTTGCCGCCCGTGACGAGGGCCATGTCGGAAGAGGTCCAGAGCGGCGCGCTCATCCGGCACCGCCTTTCAGCGCATCCAGCGCTGTGTCCTGATCGGAGAACGGGATCACTTCATTGCCGATGATCTGGCCGGTCTCATGCCCCTTGCCAGCGATCACCAGCGTGTCGCCTTTTTTGAGTTCCGCAATGACTGTCCGGATCGCCTCGCCGCGATCCCCCATTTCGCGGGCATCCGGCGCCGCAGCAAGGATGGCATGACGGATCATGTCCGGGTCTTCAGAGCGCGGGTTGTCGTCGGTGACGATCACATCATCAGCCTGGCGCGCCGCGATCTCGCCCATCAGGGGCCGTTTCTTGGCATCGCGATCACCGCCGCACCCGAAGATGACTTTCAGTCGTCCGGCTGTGTGCGGACGAACGGCGCGAAGCAGCACATCCAGCCCGTCCGGTGTGTGGGCATAATCGACAAACACGCCTGCGCCCGCCTCGGTCTTGCCGACCAGTTCGAGCCGCCCCTTCACGGGTTTCAGCCTGGAGAGGCCCTCCATCACCTGATCGACGTCCATGCCGAGCGACAGGCAGATCGCGGCAGCCGCCAGCGCATTCAGCGCCTGGAACTCGCCAATCAGCGGCAGTTCGAACGGCTTCAATTCCACATCGCGCCAGAACAGGCTGAGCACCTGACCCGTCGCACGCGGCATGATCTCGTCAATCCAGAGATCCTCGCCGCGCCAACCAAATGAGACGATTTGCAAGCCATGATCGGCTGCGGCTTTCTCGAAGACTTCGCGATGATCGCTGTCGGCATTCACGATGGCCGGCAGGCCCTGCCCGCCAAAGTCGCGGAACAGGCGCAGCTTGGCGTCGAGATATTCTTCCATCGTCGCGTGATAATCGAGATGGTCCTGCGTGAAGTTCAGGAAGGCGACCGCTGCGAGATCCACGCCATCAAGGCGATGTTGCTCAAGGCCGTGGCTGGAGGCCTCCATTGCGCAATGAGTCACCCCCTGCCCGGCCAGCTCGTGCAGGGTCTCATGAATGGTGACCGGATCGGGTGTCGTATGGCCGACATCGATCTTGCCCTTCGGGCCGATGGCACCAAGCGTGCCCATCGAGGCCGCCGACAGGCCGGCATTCGCCCAGATCTGGCGGCAGAAATCCACGGTCGAGGATTTGCCATTCGTGCCGGTCACGGCGGCAATGGTTTTCGGCTGCGCGACATGGAAGCGCTTTGCGGCAAGGGCCAGCGCGCGGCGCGGCTCGTCTGCAATCACATGCGCCGCGCCATCGACGGCGATGCCGCCTTCGGACAGAACGGCAACCGCGCCCTTCTCGACCGCCTGCGGAATATAGTCCCGGCCATCCGATACGGTGCCTTTCAGCGCCGCAAACAGATAGCCCGGCGCCACCCGGCGGCTGTCAGCGGTCATGCCTTTGATTTCGATGTCTCCCTGCTCGATGAGCGGGAACAGGTCTTTCAGTCTGGTCACAAGGAACTCCTCTTCTCCTGGCCGGAGCGGAGGACGGCGCCTGCGGGGCGAATATCCTCGAAACGCGGAGCGAGGCCCAGGAGCGGGGCAACACGTTCGATTATTCGTCCCGCCGCCGGAGCCGCATTATACGCCGCCGTGACGCCGGCCCCTGATCCGGCCTTCGGATCATCGAGGGTCACGATCAGGGCATATTGGGGGCGATCATAGGGAAAGACAGCCGCAAAGCTCGTGACATTGTGGTCATCATCATAGCCGCCAAGGATCGGCTTCTCCGCCGTGCCGGTTTTTCCGGCGACGCGGTAGCCGGCCACTTCGGCATTCTTGCCCGTGCCGGTCAGCACGGCTTCCCGCATCATGACATTGACCATCTCGGCGGTCAGGGCGGACATCACCCGCACAGGCGCAGGCCGGTCGCGATTGTTCATGATCAGGGTCGGCTGCACCCGCTCGCCCCCATTCGCAAAGGCGGAAAAGGCGGCGAGATAGGCCATGGGCGACACGGCAATGCCGTGTCCGTAGGAGACCGTCGCGGAATAGAGATCGTCAAACCGTTCCGGCAGGATCGGCGCAGAACTGCCCGCCAGTTCGATCTTCACCCGCTCCATCAGGCCGGACCGTCTCAGGAAATCCTGCTGGCGGCGCGGGCCGAGTTTCTCATTGATCCGGACCGTGCCGATATTGGAGCTTTCGGAAATGATGTGCGTGATGTCAGCATCGCCGTGGAAGGGATGGTCATCCTCGATCGTGAAGCCGAGAATTTCCAGCGGGCGGCGCACATCGAACAATTCCTTCGGGTGTACCACGCCTGCTTCGAGCGCGGCGGCGACCGTGAACGGCTTGAAGACGGACCCCAATTCATAGACCGCGCCGGTCGCGCGGTTGAGGCGCGAAGAATCCGACATCGGAATGTCGACCGAGCGGTTGGGATCAAAAGGCGGCCAACTGGCCATGGCGCGGACTTCGCCGGTCTGCGCATCCAGCAGGATCGCCGCGCCGCCTTCAGCTTCATGTTCTGCGGCCGCTATCGAAAGTTCCGCCTCGACCGCCGCTTGCACGCCATTGTCGATGGTCAGGCGAATGGGCTCGCCGCCCGCGGCAAGACGCTCATTCTGGCTGTATTCGATGCCGCCCGCGCCGATGCCGTCAATATTCGTATAGCCCAGAACATGTCCGGCCAACGTGCCGCGCGGATAGGCCCGGCGGCTCTCTTCCTCGAAACGCAATCCTTCAAGGCCAAGGTCGAACACGGCCTTGCGCTGGCGCGGGGTCAGGCCGCGCTCCACCCAGACAAATTCCCGGCTCTGGTCGGACAAGCGCCGGGTCATCTCGGCGACATCCAGGTCCGGCAGCACGGTGGCCAGCGCGTTGGCGACGTCCGCGCCGTCCCAAATCAGTTTCGGATTGGCGACGAGAGAGTATGCGGAGACAGAGGTAGCGAGCAGCTCCCCATTGCGATCGACAATATCGGCCCGCACGACACGCTCGGCCTTCTGGCCAGACACATGCGCAGGCGCCTTGCCCCCCGCAAGCGACAGATAGCCGGCCTTGCCAGCCAGAACGACAAACAGCGCGCTGACCGCGAGGCCAGCAAGCCGTGTCCGGTTCCGGGAGGCTTCGCTCACTCGGGCCCCTCCCCGTCTTCGGTGGGTGCGGGAGCTTTCACAGCGAGGCTGTTGGGTTCGCCCACCAGCGCATCAAGGTCCCCCTCGGATGCCATTTGCTCCGGCTTCGGCGGGGCCATGCCCAGCTCGGTGCGGGCATATTCCTCGATCCATTCGCGGCGGCTCATATGCGACAGTTCGGTTTCCAGCAGCGCCTTTTCCTCACGCGCTTCCTCAATCTGTGCCTCGACGGCCATCAGTTCAGCGGCGGTATCCTTCGCACCATATTTGGCGCGGTAGAGACTGACGATCAGCAGGCCGACAACGACCAATCCAAACAGGAACGCACGACGGCTCATAGGGCATCCTCCAGGTCTGAGAGGGGCGGCAGGTTCATGCCGTCGCTGGCCTCTTCCTCAATGGCGGGCGCGCTGGTCCGGATCGCGGCCCGCAACTTGGCGGAGCGTGCGCGCGGATTGCCTTCAACTTCGTTATCAGACGGCAGAACCGCTTTGGAAACAGCGAGTTCGAACGTGGAGTCCGGCCCCTTTTGCGCAACCGGCAGATGGCGTGATCCGCCGCCCATTTTCCCGGCCCGCTTCTTCAACCATTGCTTTACCATACGGTCTTCCAGCGAATGGAAAGCGACGATCACGAGACGGCCACCGGGGCGCAGCAGGCGTTCCGCCGCGTGCAGCGCGCGGGCCAGCTCTCCCAGCTCGTCATTCACATACATGCGGATGGCCTGGAAGGTCAGCGTGGCGGGATGGATACGCGCGCCCTTGCGCCCGCCCACGGCCTTCTCGACCGCATCGGCCAGTTCGGTCGTTGTCTCGAAAGGTGTCTCATCACGATGCAGGACAATTGCCCGGGCAATCCGGCGCGCCTGGCGCTCTTCGCCGAGCCGGAAGATGATATTGGCGAGATCCTGCTCGCTCATCCTGTTGACCACATCCGCCGCCGTTGGGCCGGTATCGCCCATGCGCATGTCCAGCGGGCCATGCTTCATGAAGGAAAAACCGCGCGCGGCCTGGTCAATCTGGAAACTGGAGACCCCGATGTCGAGCACCACGCCATCGACCTGCTCATATCCCGCCGCGCGGACGATTTCGTCCATTTCGCCGAAGCGCCCGGGCAAGGGTACGAGGCGTTCCGTCTCTTCCGCCATCTTCCGGGCGCGCTCAATGGCATCCACATCGCGGTCAATGCCAATCAGGGTACATTTAGAAGACCCAAGAATGGCGCGGCTGTAGCCGCCGCCGCCAAACGTGCCATCAACAATGATCTCCCCATCCCTGGGGGCGAGCCATTCCAGCACTTCATCCAGCATGACGGGCTTGTGGCCGGGGTCCGGAGCGAGGGGCGCGTCCTGTGTCATCAGCTATCGCCCCCATCCACGAGTTTCAGGGCGGCGTTCCCGGAGGCCTGCTGGTGCAGCACTTCGGAATACGCGTGCCCGAGCGCTTCCAGCGTGTCTTCCTTGGCGGCTTCGGCGGCCATGGCATCGAAATGCTCGGCATGCCGGTCCGGGTTCCAGATCTGGAAACTGTCCATATTGCCCGCGAATTTCACGCGATCTGTCAGGTTTGCGGCCTTCATCAGCTCGTCAGACAGCTTGATGCGGCCCGTATCATCCATTTTCAGGTCGGCGGACCCGGCAATAATGCGGGTGACGAGCGCCTTGCGGGCGGGGGAGTGCGGGGCAAGCCGGGTCAGTGTCGCGCGATACATTGCCATCAGGGCTTCGCCGCCGCCTTCCAGGCAGCCCGATCCATCCAGCGCCAACCAGAGGAAAATCCGGTTTCCACCGCCCAGCGCAGCGCGAAAGGAAGCGGGGATCGAAACCCGTCCTTTTGCATCAATAGCGCTTTCATAGGTGGAAACAAACACCCGCCAACCCTGACTTATTCTGCCTAAACCCCGCATGGGTAAACCATGTCTTAACGTGGAGTATCATGGGACACTATGGGCCTCAATGGGCGGGGTGGAGGAATTGAAATATCCACATCCGGAAACCATTGGAACAAAGATGAAATATATAGGGAACATACCGGAACTCCCATATGGGCCAGAATGGGCGGGGCGAAATTTTCCGTTCTGAATCAGGCCGCTGCCCTCCCCTGCCGTGGCAGGCAACGCATGAAGAAAAGGACATGTCTTTTTTTGCCGTTTTCCACAGCTGGTCAGGGCGATGACCTGCAATTGGTCATTTCGGCTCCGCATCACTTCGCGAATGCTTCGAATCGCAAAAAAGGCCCCGAAGCAATGCTTCAGGGCCTCTCTATGGGTCTTGGGTCGCGCGGGTGCGAGACTATCAGGCCGGCTCTGCGACCGTCACGGCTTCTGCGGCCAGAACGCGGGCGACGGCATTGACGACTGCGCCGATCCGGATGCCAGCTTGAATCTGCTCCGTCGACAGGCCGTGCTTGCGCAGTTCAGCCTCATGCGCGTCCAGGCACATGCCACAGCCATTCACGGCCGACACGCCGAGCGAATACAGCTCGAAATCAGCCTTCTCGATACCCGGCGCGCCAATCACGTTCATGCGCAGCTTGGCCGGCAGCGTCCTGTAGGTGGCATTGCTGATCAGGTGGATCGAGCGGTAGTAGACATTGTTCATGCCCATGATGGCACTGGCCGCTTTCGCAGCCTTCAGGGCGTCGGGGCTCAGCTTGGCCGCGGCTTCGGCTTCCAGTGCGGCCAGGGTCTGGGGCTCGCCCACAGCATGGGCACAGGCAAGGAAACAGCCATATTTCTGTTGGTCGCTCAGCAGCGTCTCATTCATCAGCGAGCCGAGATTGAGTTTCAGGTCCTTCGCATAGTCAGGCAGCGAAGATTTCAGGGACTCGATAGACATGAATCCTCATCCTTCCGGAGTCAGTAGTACGATGTGGGGGAGCGAATGGGCCCGACAAGCCTTCTGGCTTTGGGGTGGGAGTGCCAACGTCCTGGAACTGGGTGGACGGAAGACCTGCCGGACCTTTCGCGACGCTGAAGGGAAGACGCCCCATGGGTGGGGGAGGGAGTAGGACGTCTTCCCAGGAGTTCCAGCGTGCGCTCTATATATGCGCGACCTAGGCAGCTGGTTCCAAAATATCTCCGCCAACCGGACGATTACATGGGCACAGCTCGTCGGTCTGCAGCGCGTCGAGCACGCGGAGCGTGTCTGCCGGGCTGCGGCCAACGTTCAGATTGGTCACGTAGACGTGCTGAATGACGTTGTGCGGATCGACCACGAAGGTGGCGCGATAGGCAACGCCTTCGGATGGTTCACGCACGCCGAGACCATCAACCAGCTCGCCGCGGGTGTCGGCAAACTGCCAGATCGGCAGTTCAGCCAGATCGGCATGGTCGCGGCGCCATGCCAGCTTCACGAACTCGTTGTCGGTGGATCCGCCGAGCACAACCGCGTCGCGGTCTTCGAAGTCGCCAGCCAGGCGGGCGAATTCAGCGATTTCGGTTGGGCAAACGAAGGTGAAGTCTTTCGGGTAGAAGAAGATGACCTTCCATTTACCCTCGAAGGAATCCTGCGTGATGGGCTCGAACGCGCTCTCGCCATTCTGCTCATGCTGCATGAATTTCGGCTTTACGCCCGTAACGGTGAACTCGGGAAGCTTTTCGCCAATGCCAAGCATAGTGGATCTCCTGGGATAAGATTTTAGGCTGCCGGAACGGTGGGCCCGGTGCGCGTGCTTTCTCGCAGTTGCGGCAAAAAGGAAAATTGATAATTCCCATTCGCGGTATAGATTGTCTCTATGATTATACCCACTCTTCGCCAACTGCAGTATCTAGTGGCTCTTGGAGAGACCGGCTCGTTCTCGCGGGCGGCCGAGGCGTGCCATGTGACGCAGCCCACCCTGTCCGCCGGAATCAAGGAGTTGGAGGATCTGCTGGGGGTGAAACTGGCCGAACGCGAGCCCCGCGGCGCCAAGCTGACCCATGCCGGCGAACTGGCGGTGGCGCGCGCCAATGCGCTGATCAATGACGCCCACTCCCTGGTCCAGTCGGTCCAGAGCGCCGGCGCCCTGCTGACCGGCCCGTTCCATCTGGGCGCCATCCCGACCATCGCCCCCTTCGTGCTGCCCGCCACGGTGCGCGCGCTCAGCGAGCAATACCCTGATCTCAAGCTCTATTTGCATGAAGAAAAGACCCCCCGCCTGATCGACCAGCTGCGCACCCGCACGCTGGATGCGGCCCTGATCGCCCTGCCCTGGGATGTGCCGGGCATCGAGATGCTGCCCCTGTTCGATGACGAATTCCTGTTTGCCGCCCCTGCCGCGCACCCGCTGGCCAGAAAGAACGGCCTGTCGCCAGAGGATTTGTCGGGCGAAAATCTCCTCCTGCTCGAGGATGGCCATTGCCTGCGGGACCATGCGCTCTCAATCTGCCGGATGAAGACCGGCAGCGGAACCGATCAGGTGGCCGCCACCTCGCTCGGCACGCTGGTCAACATGATTGCCGGCGGGCTCGGCGTCTCGCTCCTGCCAAAACTCGCGACCGACAATGGCCTGAACATCGGCCCGGACGTGGCCGTGCGCGAATTCGTCAATCCTGTCGTCGGCCGCCAGATCGGCATTGCCTGGCGCACCGGCAGTCCGCGCGAAGCCGATGCCCGCAAGATTGGCGAAATCGTCAAGGCTTACACCCGGCATTAGGCCCCTTCCCCGCCCGGAAGATCAGGATTTCATCTTGACGAAGCCTTTGCCTGAGCCTAACCGCATAACACGTTATATAACTGATTATGGAAATCCATGATGAGCCAGGATATTCTCACACACATCGGCTATCTCGGCCTTGCCAGCCGGCTGAAGCGCCTTGCCGACCGGCTGCAGGCTGAGGCTGTCAGCGTGTTCGACGCGCGCGCCTACCCGATCCAGACGACGCACTTCCCTTTGATTGCCGCTCTGGAAGCAAACGGCCCGCTCAGCGTGAGCGCCGCCGTCGAGACCACCGGCGTCAGCCAGCCCGCCATCACACGCATTCATAATGCGCTCCAGAAGATGGGCCTGACCGACACGCGCCCGATCGAAGGCGACAATCGCCAGAAGGAAATCTTCCTGACCCCGTCCGGCGAAGCCCTTGTCGCGGAAATGCGGGCCAGCTTCTGGCCCGCTGTGCGCGAGGCCGCCCAGCAACTCTGCCTCTACCCTGATCACGACTTGCTGGCGGAAATCAGCCTCGTGGAATCACGTCTCGCCGACCAACCCCTGTCGGGGCGGATCGAGGCGCTGGCCAATCCGGCGGGTCTGAAAATCGTGGAATTCTCAGACGAGCTCGCCCCACATTTCGACCGCATCTCCCGCGAATGGGTCGAGGAGATGTTCCGGCTGGAAGCGGAAGACATCGCCATGATCGAAAACCCGCGCGCCAAGGTGATCGACAAGGGCGGCACCATCCTGTTCGTCGAAGATCCGGAACTTGGCATCATTGGCACCTGCGCGCTGATGCCGATGGAGGATGGCGGAGTGGAGCTGACCAAGATGGGCGTACTGGCCTCCGCGCGTGGGCGCCGGGCCGGAGATTTCCTGATGCGGCAAATCCTGAAACGGGCCCGCCAGATGGAAATCCAGAACCTCTTCCTGCTGACCAACTCGAAATGCGCCTCCGCCATCCGGCTCTATGAAAAATACGGCTTCCGGCATGATGACGAGATCATGCGCCGCTACGGCCACCGCTATGAGCGCTGCAACGTCACCATGTCCTACGCGATGCCTGCCGCCCAATGAAAAAGCCCCGCCGGTGTGGCGGGGCTTTATGGCCGGTCTGAGCCGGCATTTCCCTTTGGCCTTGGCCTAGCTCGCCTCGCGTTCCTGGCGCTCCTGGCGCACGTCGAGATCGTATTCGCGGACCTTGCGGTAAAGCGTCGAGCGGCCAATCCCCAAACGACGGGACACTTCGCTCATATGGCCTTCATAGAAGTCGATGGCATACTGAAGAATGTCGCGCTCGATATCGCTCAGCGTGCGCAGTTCGCCTGCTTCATCCTGGATGGAGACCGGACCTGCATCGCCCGACGGGGCTGGCTCGGCAGAGTCCTGAACCATGCTAACCGGTGATTGCGGCAGCGTCGCCGCATCCGGCATCTGGCCGGAAATCTGCGGGAAATCCTGCGGGCGCAACTGGTCACCATCACACAGAACCACCGCGCGGAAGACGGCATTTTCCAGCTGACGGACATTGCCCGGCCAGTCAAAGGCATACAGGATCTTCATCGTGTCATCGGCCACGCCGGACACTTTCGCGCCTTCGCTGGCATTGAAGCGGTTCACGAAATGATCAACCAGGGCCGGAATATCGTCGCGGCGCTCGCGCAGGGACGGCATGTCGACCGGATAGACATTGAGGCGATAGAACAGGTCTTCGCGGAACGTGCCCTCGGCAACTTGCTGCGACAGATCGCGGTTGGTTGCGGAAATGATGCGCACATCCACCTTGGTCGGGCGGCGTGAGCCGACGGCATCCACCTCCCCTTCCTGCAGCGCGCGGAGCAGTTTGACCTGTGCGTCCAGCGGCAGTTCACCGACCTCATCGAGGAACAGCGTGCCGCCATCGGCCTCGACAAACTTGCCGAGCGCTTTTGAGACCGCACCGGTAAAGGCGCCCTTCTCATGACCGAACAGGATCGACTCGACCAGATTTTCCGGGATGGCACCGCAGTTCACGGTCACAAACGGCTTGCCCGCCCGGCCGGATGCGCCCTGGATACAACGGGCAACAACTTCCTTACCCACACCGCTTTCGCCGAGGATCAGCACCGGAATATCCGAGCTGGCCGCGCGTTCGGCGAGGCGGATAACCTGGCGCATGGGCGGCGCCGTGGCGATCATGTCGTCAAAGCTCATGCCGCCTTCGGCCTTGCGGGACAGGCGCTTCACCTCCCCCGACAGCGATTGCAGCTTCAATGCATTGCGGATCGAGACGACGA
Source organism: Hyphomonas sp. (assembly GCF_036964145.1). Taxonomy (GTDB): domain Bacteria; phylum Pseudomonadota; class Alphaproteobacteria; order Caulobacterales; family Hyphomonadaceae; genus Hyphomonas. Next base: position 2,308 of record NZ_JBALUC010000004.1, on the reverse strand, counting down.
CGCGTTCCGGATTGGCCGGCTTCACGATGAAGTCGACCGCGCCGCGGCGCATGGACTGAACAATCGTGTCAATCCCGCTTGTGGCGGTCAGCATGATGACGGGCAGGTCGGCGCGTTTCGCCGACAGGCGCTCCAGCGTATCCATGCCCGACAGGCCCGGCATGGTCAGGTCCAGCAGGACCACGTCGATGCCATCCTTAGGGTCGGCGGCAAGCGCGAGGCCCGCTTCGCCGTCAGGTGCCGTGCGGCAGGCAAACCCGGCCTTTTCAACAGCCGCCTGAAGCAGGCGGCGCTGTGTCGGATCGTCATCAATTACGAGTACCGTCTTGGCCATCTCGAATACTACCCTTCCATACACGGAGCGGATTTGAAGCCGCCCCTGAACCCTGTTTTTCTGACACAAAGCGGAACAGTCTCGTCCCGTATCGTTACGCCCCGTTCTGACACAGCGAGGTGGAAGTCTGGTTGAATGGAAGGGTGAAATTTCACTCAAATCTGAATCGCCCTACGGCTTCGCCTTGCGAGGGCAGCGTGGCAACGCGCACTTGCAAACGTTGAAACTGCTCACCCCTGAGGGACGAAACGGCTTAAAGCCGGGCGCATGGGCTTCACGGTTTATTTCAATCTATTTCAACGCCGGGAATCAGGGACACCTCCGTATTGACGGTCTTCGCACGTGCGAAAACCCTTATTACCGCCCCGGCCCGATCTCTGCCTCTGCAATATTTGCAACACGTTCCGACTGGTCATACTAATTTTCCACACCCGTTCCGGGATGCCCCCCCTTCACGGGACATTCGCCCCGCCCTCCGCCCCGTGATCACAATGCGGGCCAGAAAGCCAATTGTGCATGTGCACAGGCCGTTAGGGGCCCGAAGGGACCATCGACAAGGTTCGCAAAACTTCCTAGAGACCGTCGCTGATTTAGGCCTTTTTCGGCCGGAATAGACCAGCTGAATACCTAAGGCTGCGCGGGTGTGTGGGACGCAGGCATGCAGGAAAAGAGACAGCTTATTTTTCGTTCGGACGACAATGAAAATGAAAAGGACTCGCCCCGGGATCCGCTGCGGGACGCGCTTCGGAAATCCTTCGAGGACAGTTTGAAAGCGCCGCCGTCCCCGCGTCTGGAAGACTTGATGGCGCAGCTGCGCATCAGGGAACGCGCAACGGGCCGTGAAAATCTGGATTAGATCAGATCAGGTCTGGCCGAGGGCCGCGCCGCCTAGTGCGCGTAAAGGGGCTGACGGATCAGTTCGGCGAGCAGGTATCCGCCAAGCGAGCGCTCAAACTCGACGCCCACGGCCGCTCCGGCGCGCCAGCGCACCGTGCAGTCGACCTGGAAATGAGGCTCAGCCGGCGTCCGGCGCAGCAACAGGTGAAACGTTTCCGGCAAATCGGACCAGTCGCCAATCATCAGGCAAGCGCCGTCGACCGACAAATCCTGCACCAGAATGCTGCGGGCGTCGCTGTAATCCTTCAGGACAATCCGCCCGGCCGTCTGGAGGCGCACACGTACGCTGCGTCGCATCTCTGTGGGGCCGGCATCCGTCCTGGACTGAGTTGGCATAATATCGGTCATCGCAATTAGTATGCGTGAACGACGTATTGGTTCCATTCGCGTGCAGTCTTTCAGCAGGCGATCAAAGCCCGTTTATCAGACCCCGGAAGCCCCCGCGTCAGACGAGGTCGAGAGCCCGCAGCACGGCGCCCTGGTCGAAATAGGGCCGCTCGCAGATAATCCGGTCACTGCCGGGCGCGAATTCGAACGTCGCGGCCATGCGCACCTTGAAACGCCGCCCTGTCGGCTCGATCGTGGTCTTGCCGACCTGCAAGGGCCCGGTATGCGTTCCGGTCAGCCAGAATTCGACCAGCAATTTGTCCGTCGCCTCATCCACCGCAATCGAGATGATCTCATTGTCCTGGTCCGGAAAGGGCGTGCGCGACAGGTCGAAATAGCGCCGCACAGCCGCCTCCCCGTCAAACACCTGCCCGCCCCCATGCATCTCGTAGCGGGGATGCTCGAACGTCGCGATGACCGCATCCCAGTCATGCGTCACCTCCAACGCCATATGATTGCGGACATTCGCGATACGGGCTTCGGTCAGGGGGTTCATGTCAGCTTCTTTTTTCCAGTAACTACTTATACGGAAGCCACTCTACGGCCGATTTCCAGCATAGTAAGCTCGTTCTCACTCACTGGCCTTAGAGTCTGAATCAAAATGCTCATTCATAAAATCAGGCTCTTGCAAGCCTTCGCGTTGCGATACGGATATGGGCGATGAAGAGCCAGGCGATGGCGCTTTCGAGG
>NZ_JBALUC010000003.1:250184-479538 GCF_036964145.1 Hyphomonas sp. | reverse complement strand
GCCGTCAGCTGCGTTCACAACCAGGATTGCGCCGTCCATCTGCGCTGCACCGGTGATCATGTTCTTGACGTAGTCAGCGTGACCCGGGCAGTCGACGTGGGCGTAGTGACGGTTTTCCGTCTCATATTCCACGTGCGCCGTGTTGATCGTGATGCCACGGGCTTTCTCTTCCGGCGCAGAGTCAATGTCCGCATAGGACTTGGACTCGCCACCCGAAGCTTCCGCCAGCACCATCGAAATCGCTGCCGTCAGCGTCGTCTTGCCGTGGTCAACGTGGCCAATCGTGCCGATGTTAACGTGCGGCTTGTTACGTTCAAACTTTGCCTTGCCCATCGGGCCTCTCCTTGGTTCAAATTAGGTGTCCGGCCCGCCGGACGGATAAACATCAGGCCTAGCAGCCCATTAAACGCGCCTCATAACCATGTGTGGCGCCGGTTTCAAGCACGCAAATGCCAGTTCACTGCGGTCAGGTTTCCCGCCTTGCTCCGGTTGGAAAGCCCGGATAAGCGGAAGCGGCCAGAACTTACGCAAGGACAATGACATGACCGCTGACCTTACGCCGCATGCCGAACGCGTGAACCAATCCTCCCTCAAGGCGCTCGCAGAGACACGCGCCGCGACGGCGCCATTGCGCGCTGCGGGTTGGTCTATCGACCTGTCCCGACAGTATCTCGACGACGGTGCAGAGGCCGCCCTGCTCCAGTTCGGACGCGATTCGGGCCTTCAGTCGGCAGCCGATCACCTTTTCACTGGCGACATTGTGAACCCGTCTGAGAACCGCCCGGCCCTGCATTGGGCATTGCGGGCACAGGCAGAATTGTCCGGCGAAGCTGAGACTGTTCGGCAAAGCATACAACCAGCGCTGGCGTTTGCACGCGACGTCGTGTCCGGCGCGGTTACGAGTTCGACCGGCGATCCATTTAACGCGGTCCTTCACATCGGCATCGGCGGATCGGATTTCGGCCCGCGCCTGATCGCGGACGCGTTCGAGGACCAGGCCACAGGAAAGATCGACCTGCGCTTCTGCGCAAATGTTGACCCGTTCGATCTCGACCGCGCCATGCACGGCCTCGACCCGAAACGCACTCTCGTCATCGGCGTTTCAAAATCCTTCGGGACGGAAGAAACTCTCTACAATCTCGCCCGCGCCCGGAAATGGCTGGAAGAAACAGTGGGGGACGAATCTCAGCAGCATCTGGCGCTCGTGACCGCAAATGCGGATCGCGCCAAAGCCTGGCTGGACGGCCGCGAAGCGCATGTCTTCGATATGCCGCTATCGGTAGGCGGGCGCTTCTCGCTCTGGTCAGCCGCATCGCTCGCCTGCATGATCTATCTCGGCGCAGACGTCTTCGAAGAAATCCTGCAGGGTGCGGCAGAGATGGACGCCCACGTCCGCTCAACGGCCCTGGAAGAGAATGCGGCCATGCGTCTGGCCCTGATCGACTATTGGAATGCAACGGTACGTAATGAAAAAATGCGGGTTCTGCTCGCCTATGCGAACCGGTTGAGAATGCTTCCAACCTATCTGCAACAGCTTGAAATGGAATCGAATGGCAAGACCGTAGGCCCGACCGGCGCGCCGGTGTCCGGCGCCACGGCCCCGGCCCTTTGGGGCGGCGAAGGCTCTGTCGGCCAGCATTCCTATCACCAATGGCTCCATCAAGGCTCGCAGGACGTGCCTTGCGAGTTCATCCTCGCTCCAGATAGAGACCGTGAGCCAGAAGGCATCAAAGCGCTTACCGCCCACGCACTCGCACAGGCGGAAGTCCTCGCCAATGGGCGGAGCTTCGAAGACGTGAAGCGGGAAGAGCCCGACCTGTCCGACGAAGTCGCACGTCAGAAAGTCCATGCCGGTGGACGCGCATCAACTTTCCTGTCGCACGCCAAATTCGGCCCGAAGGCTTTTGGCGCGCTGGTCGCCCTATACGAGCACAGGACCTATTTCGCCGGCCAGCTCTGGCATCTGAACCCGTTTGACCAATGGGGGGTCGAGCGCGGCAAGACGATGGCGTCTCGCCTGAAGCCTGCCGTCGAGGGTAGCGCCAAGGCGGACGACCCTGTCACTTCCGCCCTCATCTCGATGATCATGGGGGAATAGGCCGATCCGCGTCCTGCGAGAAGTCTGTGTCGGAGAGACCCGTGAGGTCCTGATAGGCGATGACGGGTCGCCGATTGCCCTCCGGCTTGAGCGCTGGTCGGATGAAGCTGGTCGTTTGAAACTAGGCCACCGGGTCAGCGCACGCATCCGCTCTCTCAAACCTGACCAGGGCGGCGCATTCGTTGAGACGTCTGAACAGGCAGAAGCATTCCTGCGCCTGCCTGCCGGACACGGCCTGACCGAAGGCCAGCTGATTGAAGTCACCGTCTTGTCTGAAGCCCGGCAGGACAAGCTGCCACGTGTCTCGATGAAAAACGCTGACGCAGGATCTCTCGGAATTGAGCCCTGGGACAACATCCCCGTCGAAGAGGTCAAAATCGGGGACGAACAGGTCGAATCGGCTTTTGAAGACGCGTTGTCCCCTGCCGTGGTCATTCCGAATGGGGGACGATTGCGCATAGACCGGACCCATGCGCTGGTTGCCGTCGACATCGACTCCGCCGGGCGCCGCGGCAAAGGCAGCGCGGCAAGTAAAGCGCTCCAGCTGAACCTCGACGCCTGTAACGCGCTCTCGCGCCAGATCGGGCTTAGGAAGTTAGGCGGCCTCATCATCCTGGACTGCGTCGCGCCCCTGAATGCCGGGTCGCGCCAAAAATTACAAAACGCCATGAAATCCCACCTTGAAAGAACCGGATTTCCGACGGCTACGGTCCTTGCGCCCTCCCAGTTGGGGCTCATGGAAATGTCCCTGCCCTGGCGCGAAACCCCACTCGACGAGCGCGTACTAGATGAATGCGGGGAGTTCTCCGACGAATCGCTCTGCCTTGCCGGATTGAGACTACTCGAACGCACGGCCACGAAGAGTCCGATGGAAAAGCTCACCCTGGAGCTGCCTGAACGGGCCATGACATGGCTCGAAAGCCGGGGCGCGTCCTTGATGGCGATGCTCTCTGAAAAATATGGTCATCGCGTCTCATACCTGGCCTCGACTAAGCCCGCGCCAATCGTATATCAGGCCCCATGAGCAAACCTGTTTCCCCGAAATCCACCCAACCGAAATGCGCCCAGTGCCGGAAGAATCCCGTCTCTGCGCAGTACCGGCCTTTCTGTTCGAAACGTTGCGCAGATGTCGATCTGAACAAGTGGCTGTCGGAGGGATACGCCATTCCGGGCGCACCCGCCGACCTTGCCGACGACGTGCCCGGCCAAGAGATGTCAGAAGATGACTGAAAACAGCATGGACAAGATTACAAGCCTTCGTTAGATACCGCGCTTCCCCAGTGGCCCGCCCGGGTAGCTCAGGGGTAGAGCAGCGGATTGAAAATCCGCGTGTCGGTGGTTCGATTCCGCCCCCGGGCACCATCTTTTCAAGATACCCTCCCAGCATATTGTGTTTCCTACATTCCGCGCGCCACCGCGAAAGACCCTGAGTTCAGGGGGAAACAGGCCCCCTTGACCTGTATCAACAATATAGAGTGCTGCCTCCCATAAGGCGCTGTCTCGATATGAGTCCCTGACATATATTCTAGAGAGGATCGGATGGCAGCACCGAGGTTTACCTATCGACGACTGAACCGGCGCCTCGATGTCCTGGTCAAAGGACGGCTCTGGCTTCAGGTCATCATCGCCCTGGTCGCAGGCATCTCGCTCGGCTTGGTCCTCGGTCCAGACCTGGCGCTCATCCCGCGCTCCCAGGCAGACCTCATCGGAGACTGGCTGGCCCTGCCTGGAAAGCTGTTTCTGGCCTTGATCCGCATGGTGATCATTCCGTTGGCTTCCAGCTCCATTGTCCTTGGCATAGCTGGGACAGGCGGTGGCGAAGCGCTGAAAACCGTCGCCCGGAAACTCATCAGCTTCGTACTCCTGACGACAATTGCGGCGACGGTCATTGGTGTATCGCTCGCGCGCATGATCCGACCGGGCCGCTCGCTTGACGAAAGCCTCCCCCTGCCGCCGAGCCTCAAACCCGAACATCTGGAACTTGCCGAACCGGCCCCTTCTACGCTGGAGGAAATTACCCACAGCCTGCCGGACCTCATCACGAATTTGATCCCGCAGAACGTTACCGCATCCCTGCTTGAACAGGATATGCTCGCCATTGTCGTATTTTCCTTGTTCGTCGGCATGGCAGCAATCACGACCGACAAGCGCGAACTGACCCGGCCACTCGTGGCCCTGGCTGAAGCGGTGCTTGAGATCAGCATGACGGTCATCCGGACAGCCATGCGGTTCGCACCCCTGGCCGTGTTCGGCCTGATGGCCGAGACAATGTCGGCCAGCGGTATCCGGACGCTTGCTGACCTTGCGATCTATTGCGGCATCGTGCTGAGCGGTCTGGCCATTCTTCTGGTGCTCTACATCCTGATTGCGGCCGTGCTGGGCAGGATGGGCCCACGAGCCTTTCTAAGTGCCGTGGGACCTGTGCAGCTCCTGGCGTTTTCGACGTCCAGCTCTGCAGCGGTCATGCCGCTCACCATGAAAACTGCGGTCGAAAAACTAATGACACCGCCTGCCCTCGCTGGCGCGATTGTGCCGCTGGCCTCCACCGTCAACATGGCCGGCACAGCACTCTACCAGTCTGTCGCAATCGTGTTTCTGGCGGATATTGCCGGCGCGCCCCTGTCATATAGTGACCTCGCCCTTGTCATGGTGACGCTGACCGGCGCATCCATTGGCGCGCCCGCAGCCCCCGGCGCCAGTATCGCCATCCTGTCGGCCACCGCTGCCAGCTTCGGCGCCCCTCTCACAGGGCTGGCGCTGGTCATTGGCGTCGACCGTATTCTCGACATGGCACGAACCCTGGTGAATGTTACCGGCGATCTCGTCCTGTGCCGTATCCTTTCCCCAAAGGCAGGTGCGCTTCCGCCATCCCATGAAGCCAAAGCAGATTCAGTTTCGGATCGACCTCCCCCGCTGGCATCGACGCAAGTATAAGCGCGACTATCCGCAGGGAGCGTCCTTCAGGCTGCCTTGCTGCCCTTGGTCGGCGGCAGAACAGAGGACTCCAATATTCCGGGCTCATCCCAAGCCCCTTCTGGACGAATGATCCGATAAGGGTCTTCATCGAAGGCCAGTTTTTGCGGATGCTGCGGAATGGGAATCTCGATTTCACGGTATTCATAGCCAGAGAACCAGAAAGGCGCGCGGCCCTCGATCAGGCGGCATTTGAACGTCCGCGACCAGACCGGCCAAAGCCGTGCCTGTATCTGACCGACCATCCGCGCATAGCCCTTCCGGGAGACGATTTCGAAACCGGCAGCGAGCAATACCCGCAATCCGGGACGGCCCCGTTCGCTCGTCAACAGGGCGATCCGCTCCAGCTTCGCAAACTCGGCAAACCAGCGGATGCGCAAAGTCCCGACCGGACGGCCATTTGTCCTCAGGATGAGATGAGTGGCGCAGAGATCATTGCCGTCAAATTCCTCCTCATATGGACAATTCTGTTCCGTGAGGAAAACAGCTGACCGGATCGCGCTGACCTGGTGATAACCATCCAGAGTGCGAACCACATCCGCTGAGTAGGTCTGATGAGCTTCCGGTGGCACCGGCCGGAGAAGCACCGATTCCCCGACCTTGTTCCGAGGGCGACTCACGAAGCGTGATCCATAATTTGCTGGAAGGGAGGTTGGACATACAAATCTGAAAGCCCCCCCTCAAATTTCTGAAACCCCAGACTCAGCATGGAACGCCGACCATCCTCGGTAGCCCCGCGCGCATAGGCGGGGAATACGCCGAACATTTCCACCCGCAGCACCGCCGACGCGGTCATGATTTTCTTCCGGGCCTCACGCGTCTTGCCCGCATAGACGCCGACATAGAATGCCGACACGCCCTCCCCCTGTGCAGCAAGATGTTCGCGACGGGGCGCTGCGGGGTCATATGACCCGTCTCGCACGGCATTCTCGCCAGCCTCCGTCAGCGGGAGGGTGAGGAAGATCCCATCCACAGGATCGCCCGTTACCCAGGCCGTCATGCCGGTTTGCGCGTTCATCCTTGAAATCGAATCGACAGACGCAAGTTTCCCATGAATCAGGGTTTCCGCCATGGAAACCGCCGCCTCCAGCTCCTCGCGAGTCGCAAGCCGGAACCCGAAATCTTTCGCACGTGCAACAAGCGCTACAGGGTCCACATTGGCCAAGACCATTTTTCTAGTCTGCGTTGCATTCATGAGATTTCTCCATTACATGGTTAATTTTCATGACACAGTTCTGAGCGGGTGACTTCGGCAAGAAATGAAACGGGGGCTTTCACACGCGGAAGACGATCACGCGCCTTTTGACAGGTTCGACTGGGATCGGCTGAGGGTCTTTCGCGCCGTCGCGCGGACGGGCAGCATGAGCGCGGCGGCAAGTGTGTTGGGAGGGTCACTTCCCACGATCAGCCGCCGGGTGACCGATCTCGAAAGTGCCCTGCACACAGAACTCTTCCACCGGCATCACACAGGCGTTGACCTCACCGAAGCGGGCCGCACCCTTCTGCGTCATGCTGACTTGATGGCCGATACGATCCAGGCTGCTCAGGACGAAGTCGGGGGCGCCGCAAATGACGAGGGGAACTACCTCCAACTCATCTGCAGCGAAGCGCTCGCCCTTTATTGGATTGCGCCCCGGCTCTCAGAATTCCAGCTCAGCAATCCTGATCTGGTGATTGATCTCACAATCACCGACACGCCGTCCGATTTTCACCGACTGGCCGGGGATATCGCCTTGCAAATGTCGCGGCCGACTGAGTCCGATCTGGTGGCCCGCCGCATCGGCCGGTCACATTATGCCGGATTCGTGTCCAGCGACTGGCAGGCGACCTATCCCCTGCCAAGTTCCCTAGCCGACCTCGCGCAAGCCGGAGCCCTGATACATGCACCTTATACGGAACACCTTAATCGATCCGGAAACGCTCTTCCCGAACTCAGCATGATGCGCCGGATGAATGCCATGGAAGCCATGGTCTCGTTCTGTCAGTGCCGCGTGGCTCCGGCCTTGCTACCGACACATTTGACGGACAGATTTGCGCAACTGGTCGCCTGCCCGGCACCCCGCATGCCGGCGCTGGATATCTGGCTGTACCATACCCCGCGCGCACGCAAATTGAAGAATGGGGGCCGCTTGCTTGACTGGCTGCACGGCATATTTGCGCCGGAAGAAAGCGACTGGTTCCGCCAAGTCGACGTGACGCGCTAAGGCCGCCCTAGGCCACCAGCCCTTGCTGCCGTGCTGCGAGTTCTCTCAGTGCCATGGGCGACCCCATGACCTGCCGGTTCACGCCAATCCGCTTGTACCAATAGTGCAAGCCCACAAGGTCCGTGAACCCCATGCCCCCGTGTACTTCGGTCGAGGTTCTCGCAATGAAGGTTCCCACCTCCGAGATGTGCGCTTTCGCCAGGAATGCCATGGCCAGCGCCTCTTCATCCTCGACATCAATCGCATGAGCGGCATGCCAGAGCAGCGCCCGCGCGGGCTCAAGCTTCGCCGCCATTTCTGCGCAGAGATGTTTGACAGCCTGAAAGGATCCGATCACCCGGCCGAATTGTTGTCTTTCGGCGGCATAGGCGACCGCCTTGTCCAGCATGCATTGCGCCGCGCCGAGTGTGTCGGCTGCCATCAGGACGCAAGCGACCGCGAAGACCCGGTCCACATCCCTGACCTGAATACCCTTGTCGATACTTGCCAGGCCAAGCTTTGAAAACACCCGTGTACGGTCAATGGTCTTGACGGGCTCTGCGGCTCCGGACTCGCCAGTATGGATCGCATCATTGGCAAGGCAAAGCATATGTGTTGCCCCGCGCACATCCATGGCCATTAGCGTGCTTCCGGCCACGGTATCGTCATGAATCAGGAGGCCGGAACCATCACGCCTCGACGTGAAATCATTGAGGGCGATCCCGAAACGGGTCTCGCCGGTGGCAATACCGTTAACAAGGGCTGAGCCGGTATCCCGCAGGGCGTATGCGGCCACCGAATTGGAGAGAAACCAAGCGGGCACGATGCCGTAGCCGAAACACTCCTGCACCAGTATGGCGTCCAGCACACCCAAGCCCGAGCCGCCATCCGCTTCGGTGACCAGCAACCCGTCCAGTCCGAGTACGCCGAGGTCGGTCTCAAGCTTGACGGTTGCCGCCTCGTCGCCGTCAGCTACTTTCCGAATCAGGTCGAGCGGCACTTCCTCTGCCACAAACCGACGGACGGTTTCCTGCAACATGATCTGGTCTTCTGAGAGTCCGAATTCCATGTGTCTAGCTCCTCGCCGGCCGGGGTTCGCGCGGCATGCCGAGCCCGCGTTCCGCAATGATGTTCTTCTGGATCTGCGCCGTCCCGCCGCCAATAATCAATCCGAGATCATACATATAGCGCCACTGCCAGCTGCCGCCCGATCTCAGATGCTCTCCCTCCTCGTAAAGGATGCCCAGTTCCCCCAGGGCATCAATGGCGAGCCCCGCAATCTGATGGTTCATCTCGCAGCCTTGCAGCTTCACAACCAGGCCTGACAGGCCAGGTGACTCGCCTTTCAGCCGGTTGGTGGTAATTCGCAGGCCATTCGCCTGCATCGCATAGACTTCCCCTTGCAGTGCCATGAGCCGGTCTCGCAGCACGGGATTATCGATCAGGCGCTGGCCGTTGACAGTTTCTGTCTTCATCAACTCAACCAGCTCGACGAAGCGCGCCTTTGTCGCGTTCGGGTCCCCCAGCATGCCGCGTTCATGGGTCAGCGTGGCATTGGCAACCTGCCAGCCCTTGTTGACCTCGAACACCACGCCGCTCTTCGGGACACGTACGTCTGTGAAAAACACTTCGTTGAAGTTTGCCGCGCCGGTCATGTCGACCAGAGGCCGAACCTCGATGCCGGGGCTGTCCATCGGGAACAGGATATAGGTGATGCCGTGGTGTTTTTTCGCCTCGGGATCGGTACGGACCAGGCAGAACATCATGTCAGCCTGGCGCGCTGTGGAGGTCCAGATCTTCTGACCGTTGATGACAAAATCGTCGCCGTCCTCGACCGCCCGAGTGCGTAATGCGGCAAGATCAGACCCCGCGCCCGGCTCTGAATAGCCTTGGCACCAGATCAGCTCGCCTTTCAGCGTCCGCTCAATATACGCCTCTTTCTGTTCCGGTGTACCGATCTCCAGCAGGGTCGGCACCAGCATTGAGATGCCTTGCCCGGCCAGTGGCCTTGGCAGGCCGGACCGCGCGAACTCTTCCGCGATAATTCGGGATTTCAGAATATCGGGCTCGGCGCCATAACCGCCATATTCGGTCGGAATGGTGCGCGCCGTCAGGCCTTCCCGGATCAGGAACTCCTGCCAGGCAAGGCGTTTTGGATGCTTCAGCCCCTTGTCCTCAGGGCCGGGCGCAAGGTGGGCATTGGCTTTCAACGTGTCCGCAATCTGGTCGCGGAACGCGGCGTATTCGGGGCTAAGTGTCAGGTCCATGAGACAAGTCTCGAATGGCTTCCCCAAGGTCTGGCAATATCTAAATCGAACTCTGCCTTGCAGAACCTTGCGTAAGGCCTGCTAGCGATGGCTCCAGTCAAAGGAGGACACTCATGCCCGTCGAATACAAGAAACAAGGCAATGTCGCGATCATCACCATGAATCGGCCGGACGCGCGTAACGCTATCAATGCTGAAATGGCCAGCACAATGGAAGCCGCCATCGACCAGATGGAATCCGATCCTGAAATCTGGGTTGGCATTCTGACCGCTGTTGGCAAAGCGTTCTGCGCTGGCGCGGATTTGAAGGAAATCTCGGCCGGCAATGGCGCCGGCCTCTCCACCAAGAAGGGCGGATTTGCCGGCATTGCACGTCGCGAACGGACCAAGCCCCTGATCGCTGCCATCACCGGCTCGGCGCTTGCGGGCGGCACCGAGATCGCGCTCTCATGCGACATGATCATCTGCGCCGACAATACCAATTTCGGTCTGCCTGAAGTGAAACGCTCTCTCGTCGCAGGGGCTGGTGGCTTGTTCCGCCTTCCCCGCGCTGTCGGCCGTGCCGTGGCACTGGAAGCTATCCTGACAGGCGATCCGCTCCCGTCCCAGCGCGCCTATGAACTTGGCATGGTCAATAAGGTGGTGGCTGAAGCAGAGGTTATGGGTGAAGCCGAAGCGCTTGCTGCCAGGATCACCGCCAATGCCCCGCTCGCAGTGGCCGCCAGCCGGGCGGTGGCGATGGATGCCACCAGCAAGACCGACGACGAGCTCTGGAAAGACAGCGGCAAGGCGTTTGCAGGCATTGTTGGCACTGAAGACTTCAAGGAAGGCCCGAAAGCCTTCATCGAAAAGCGCGCCCCTGTCTGGAAGGGCCGCTAACGACTATACCTGTGATCTGAGCCACCGGACCGCGCCCAACCCGGCCGCGCGTCCGGTGGCCATGCAGGCCGTCAGCAGATAACCGCCTGTGGGTGCGTCCCAGTCCAGCATCTCGCCGGCGCAGAACATGCCGGGCTGTTGCTTCACCATGCAATGATCGTCCAGCGCATCGAAAGACACGCCGCCCGCCGTGGAGATCGCTTCGTCCGGCGGGAAAGGCTTTTCGAGCGGGATCGGCAGACATTTGATCAGTCGGGCAAGACGTTCCGGCTCATTGGAAACATCCAACCCACCAAACTCAAACAACAAGGCGCGCTTCACACCTTTCAGGTTTGCCACTTTGCGGAGATGATTTGAAAGTGACTGCTTTCCCCGGTCTTGTTTCAGGCGGCTGGCAAGCGTTTCCTCCGTGAGGTCGGGCGCGAGATCAATCTCCAACGTTACCTGACCGTCGGTCTCCAGCCGGTCGCGAATAGCAAGGGACAGGGTGAAGATCGCGCCGCTTTCCATGCCCCGGTTGGTCACGACGAATTCTTCCCGGCTGGTCTGGTCCCTAAAACGCACGGCCACATTCTTCACCGGCGTGCCGACAAATTCCGTCTTCATGTGATCTGACCAATCTACGGTGAAGCCGCAATTGGACGGCCGGAAAGGCTCTGTTTGTATACCCCTCTCGGCGAACACAGATGACCAACTCCCATCCGAGCCAAGCCGCTTCCAGCTTCCCCCGCCCAGAGCGAATATCTGAGCGTCTGATTGCACAGAGATGGGGCCCTCAGGCGTGTCAAAGATGAGGTCGGCATTGTCGCTCCACCCCGTCCAGCGATGCCGCGTGTACAACTGGACACCTTGGGACCGCAGCCGTGCGAGCCACGCCCTCAGGAGCGGCGATGCTTTCATTTGCACCGGGAACACGCGCCCCGTCGGCCCAATTGTCGCCTCAATATCAAGGCCCAGCATCCATGCCGCGATGGATGCTGGGCCAAATTCGCCAAGGGCACTTTTCAGCAAGGGCACCACATCTGGATAGCGCGAGATAAAATCTTCCCCCTCACGCATATTGGTAATGTTCAGGCCGCTCTTGCCGGCCATCAGGAATTTCCGCGCGGGGCTAGGCATCGCTTCATAGAGAGAAACCGAATACCCGGCGTCTGACAGGATTTCCGCTGCCATCAGGCCAGCCGGCCCCGCGCCGATGATGGCAACCCTCGGCGAGTGCTCAGTCATCACGATTGACGCGCGCCTTGCCCCGGCCGAGGGCCAAGGCCTTGATGGCGCCCCGGAAGGTCTGCACTTCTTGCCGCGTCCAGTCAGCCCGGATCAGGGCAGCGCGCAGATTGTCTTTCATCAGCGGTGTCTTTTCCGGCGGGAAGAAATAGCCTGCGCGTTCCAACTCCTCCTCAAAATGCTCGAACATGCGGAAGAGCTCATCGCGCGGGGCAGGCTCGCCCAATTTCGCCTTGTCCTGTGAGATTACCAGATCCGACTGCTCGCGGCGCTTGCCCCACTCGGCGCAGAACACGCAGACGGCTTGGGCAAGGTTCAGGCTCTTGAACTCCGCATCCACCGGATAGGTCATCAGGAAGTCTGACACAGCCACGGCATCATTCGGCAGGCCGGATTTCTCGGCGCCGAACATGATGGCGGACTGGCCCGTCTTCAGCCGCTCATATGCCAGATCAGCCGCTTCGCTCGCGTCCCCTACACGCTTTTCAATGCCGCGAAGGCGGGCTGTGGCAGCTACAAGCCAGGTGATGCCCTCCAGCGCCTCTGGCAAAGTCTCGAAGACGCGCACCACCACGCCCGACTCGAACGCTCCCGCAGACATTGCATCTGCGGCAGGATTCGGCCAGCCATCCCGCGGCGCAACCAGACGAAGGTCCGTCAGTCCGAAATTGCGCATCACCCGCGCCGCAGCGCCGATATTCTCACCCAATTGGGGGCTGTGAAGGATAATTGCGGGGTTGCGCTGATCTGACATGGTTTTCCCTGTTTTGACGCGGCTGTTGGCTCTGCTATAGCCCTGCGAGAATAGTGCAACCGCAGGGAATACAAACATGGCGAAAATCAAGGTCAAAAATCCGATCGTCGAGATGGACGGGGACGAAATGACCCGCATCATCTGGCAGATGATCAAGGACCGGCTGATCCATCCTTATCTCGACATCGACCTCAAATATTACGACCTGTCGGTCCAGAAGCGTGATGAGACGGACGACCAGATCACCATCGACGCAGCCAATGCAACCAAACAATACGGTGTTGCTGTCAAATGCGCCACGATCACGCCGGACGAAGCCCGCGTTGAAGAGTTTGGCCTGAAGAAGATGTGGCGTTCGCCAAATGGCACGATCCGCAACATTCTCGGCGGCGTTGTCTTCCGCGAGCCAATCGTGATCTCCAATGTCCCACGTCTGGTGCCAGGCTGGACGAAGCCGGTTGTGGTCGGCCGTCACGCCTTTGGCGACCAGTACAAGGCCACGGACTTCCTCGTTCCAGGCAAGGGCAAGCTGACCATGAAATGGGAAGCGTCCGACGGGTCCGATTCCAAGGAATTCGAAGTCTTCGACTTCCCGTCCTCCGGCATCGCCATGGGCATGTACAACCTCGACGAGTCCATCCGTGACTTCGCCCGCGCCAGCCTGAACTATGGCCTGCAGCGCAAATGGCCGGTCTACCTGTCGACCAAGAACACGATCCTGAAAGCCTATGATGGCCGCTTCAAGGACATTTTCCAGGAAGTGTTCGACGCTGAATTCGCAGACAAGTTCGCTGAGTTCGGCGGCACTTACGAGCACCGCCTGATCGACGACATGGTCGCAGCGGCCATGAAATGGTCCGGTGGCTATGTCTGGGCCTGTAAGAACTATGACGGCGACGTTCAGTCCGACACGGTCGCCCAGGGCTACGGCTCGCTGGGTCTCATGACTTCCGTTCTGATGACGCCGGATGGCAACACGGTTGAAGCCGAAGCTGCCCACGGCACGGTCACGCGTCATTACCGCAACCACCAGAAGGGCGAAGCGACCTCGACGAACTCCATTGCGTCGATCTTCGCCTGGACCCGTGGTCTCGACCATCGCGGCCGAATGGATGACACGCCTGACGTGCGCGCCTTCGCCCAAAAACTGGAAGAGACCATCATCAAGACCGTCGAGAGCGGCCAGATGACAAAGGACCTCGCCCTGCTCGTCGGTCCGGATCAGGAATGGCTCACGACCGAAGGCTTCATCGAAGCCGTCGACAAGAACTTCCAGGAAGCCATGTCGAAATCCTGATAGGCTCAGGACTTACAGAACAAAGCCCCGCAACTCGGTTGCGGGGCTTTCTTGTTCAGGCAATGAATTTGGCGACAAACCATGCCCCCAGCACGATCCCCAGCAAAGGGATCAGCGCAATCAGCCAGATGGGCCGCGCCTTGATGTTTCCAAGCTTTTCTTCCGGGTCCATCATGCCTCTCCCAACAATATGCGCACATGGTCCTCCAGATCGAGCTGGCGGAGGCGTTTGAGTCGTTCCGTCAACAGAATGCGGCGGAGGCGCTGATAGGCAATTTCGAGATCGTCATTAACGATCACATAGTCATAGCGTCGCCAATGCATGATCTCGCGCTTGGCATCTTCCATGCGGCGCGCCACGATCTCCGGCGTGGATCCCGGCCGTGCCGCCAGGCGCTGTTCGAGCGCGCTGATGCTGGGGGGCAGGATGAACACCGAGACCACATCATTAGGCATCTGGTCGTGCAGCGCATCCGCGCCTTGCCAATCCACGTCGAAGAGGACGTCTTCCCCGCTTTCAAGCTTGGCCACCGTGTCGGCCTTTGGCGTGCCGTAATACTTGTCAAAGACGTGCGCCCATTCGAGGAATTCGCGCCGCTCAATCATGTGATGAAACTCATCAACGGACCTGAAATGATAGTCTTTTCCGTCTTTCTCCCCAGGCCTTGGCGGACGCGTGGTCGCCGAGACTGACAAGTTCACATCATCGAATTCCTCGATCAACTTCTTGGCAAGCGTCGTCTTGCCAGCGCCGGACGGGCTCGACAGGACCAGCATGAGTCCCCGGCGATGGCCGTGGTCCTTTGGATGTCCGCTATTCGACATTGGCTGACTGCTCCTTGAACTGGTCTATTGTTCCTTTGAGGCTGAGACCTGCATTCGTCAAATCCAGACTGACGGATTTGGAGCAGAGCGTATTGGCCTCGCGATTGAGTTCCTGGGCGAGGAAATCGAGCTTCCGGCCCACCGGTGAGTCGCCTGAAAGCAATTTCCGCGCAGAGTCGAAGTGTGCGAGCAAACGGTCCAGCTCCTCGCGGACATCGGCCTTTGCAGCAGTCAGTGCGAGCTCAGCCGCCAGCCGTTCGGGGTCCACCTGCTGGTCTGCCCCCAGTTCTTCCAATTGCTTCGACAGCCGCGCCTTGAGCAGTGCAGGCTGGTCCCCCGCGAGTGAAATAGCGGCATCCGTCGCTGACACCAGTTCGTCGACGAGACCGGAGAGCATCGTTTGCAGCGCGCGGCCCTCGGCTTGGCGGGCCTGGTCCAGCTCCGCAAGCGCCGCACCCGCAGCCGATTCAAGTTCAGCCATGACGTCCGGATTCGCCGCAACGTCCCGGATGTTTGCCGATCCGGTTTCCACAACACCCTTTACAGTCATCAGGGTGGCGATGGCTTCGCTGGAAATGCCGACGCCATGCGCCTTCTCTGCCGCCGCCAGCAATGTATCCAGCAAGGCGTGATCGATCGTGGCGCCCCCTGCCTGATCGCTCAGCTCGATCCTGAGCGAGACCTGAAGGGATCCACGATTGAACCTTTTTGAAGCCGCAGCTTTGACGACACGTTCCAGCGCATCGAACCCGGGAGGGGTATTCACTCGTACATCCAGCCCCCGACCGTTCACGCTCTTGGCTTCCCAAGCCCAGGCGCCCCACTCTGCTTCCCCCGTGACACGGGCAAAGCCGGTCATGCCGGATAGGTTGTTCATTCCCCTGCCCGCTCCCTCTGTATTTCTTCTCGTTCATATTGGCGGTAAGCCGCGACATTCCGGTTGTGCTCGGCCAGCGTCTTCGCGAACAGATGGCCGCCCTTGCCGTCTGCCACGAAAAAGATGTGCCCCGTCTCGTCAGGGTTCAGGACGGCTGCAATCGCCTCCCGGCCCGGATTGCAGATTGGCGTCTTTGGCAGACCATCAATCTGATACGTATTCCAGTCCGTCTTCCGGTCGATCTCGGAGCGATATAGCGTACGGCGCTCTCCCCGGCGGTTATACAGGGGCTCACCCTTGGAGATCCCGTAGATGATCGTCGGGTCGCTCTCCAGGCGCATGCCGCGCTTGAGGCGCGTAGCGAACAGGCCGGCAATCTGCGGACGTTCTCCGGCAATGCCGGTTTCCTTCTCGACAACGGAGGCAAGGATCACAGCCTCTTCCGGGGTTGAAATGGGCAGACCTTCAGCGCGCTTGGGCCATAGATCTGCCAACACATCAGCCTGGGCCTTACGCATTCGCTCGACCAGTTCTGCGCGGGTGGTGCCGCGCTGAAAGAGGTATGTGTCCGGAAGCAGCATGCCTTCACCGATTTCCGTCTCCGGCATCTCGCCGGTAAGGATCGGGTCGGCTTCAATGATTTCCAGTAATTGTGACGTGGTCCGGCCTTCCGGCAGCGTTATCTTGTGGAGGACCGATTTACCCTCAATGAGGACATCCATCACGTCCGTCACACTCGCGCGCGGCTCGAGAATGAATTCGCCGGTCTTGATGGCAAGTTCAGTACCGTCGAGCCGCGCCTTCAGACGTACCAGGCGGTCGTCCTGCACGATACCGTTCTGCTCCAGCCGCAAGGCTACGCGGGTCAGCGTTTCGCCCGGCTCAACCGTGAAGACGTGCTGCTCTGTGGAGGGGCCCGGTTTCGAGACTTCGTTCTGGAACCAGAGCCAGCCGCCGCCAAGTGCTGCGCCACCCACAAACAGCAGGAGCACCAGCACTGAAAGCAGGCCTTTGATGAATTTCATGAACGCCTCGCGAATCCTGACTGTGCTAGCCTACATGCCAACCCCAGCCCGGAGAAACAGGCTTACTGAACTTCCTTGAGAACCAGCGATGCGTTCGTGCCGCCAAAGCCGAAGCTGTTTGACATGGCCGCACGCACCCGGCCCTTCTTGGCCTTGTGTGGGATCAGGTCCAGTACGGTCTCGAAGCTCGGATTGTCGAGGTTCAAGGTCGGCGGCATCACCTGGTCGCGGATCGCGAGTGCGCAGAACGCACTCTCGATGGCTCCGGCAGCGCCGAGTAAGTGTCCTACAGCCGACTTGGTCGACGACATGGACATGTTCTTGGCATGCTCACCGAAGGCTCGCTCAACGGCGCCGGCTTCACCTTCATCCCCCTTCGGGGTCGAGGTGCCGTGGGCGTTGACGTAGTCAATCTCTGACAGGTCCATACCGGAATGTTTGAGCGCCATCTTCATGGCACGGTATCCACCCTCGGCGCCTTCAGCAGGGGCCGTGATGTGATAGGCGTCACCCGTCAGGCCGTAGCCTGCGACTTCCGCGTAGATCTTCGCACCGCGCGCCTTTGCATGTTCGTACTCTTCGAGCACGACGATGGCGGCGCCTTCACCCATGACGAAGCCATCCCGGTCCTTGTCATAGGGACGGGAAGCCTTTTCAGGCGTGTCATTGAAATTCGTGGACATGGCCTTGGCAGCGCAGAACCCTGCGATACCGATGCGGCCAATGACAGCCTCGGCGCCGCCTGCAACCATGACATCCGCATCGCCATATTTGATGAGGCGGGCAGAGTCGCCGATCGCGTGAGCGCCGGTAGCACAGGCCGTCACCACCGAATGGTTGGGCCCTTTGAATTTGTGCCGGATCGATACCTGGCCAGAGGCCAGATTGATCAAGGCAGCAGGGATGAAGAACGGGCTCACCTTGCGCGGCCCGCTCTCATGAAGCGTGATCGCCGTCTTGTAGATGGATTCAAGGCCACCAATACCGGACCCGATCAGAACGCCAGTGCGCTCCTGACCTTCATCGTCCTCGGGCTGCCAACCAGAATCCTCAACAGCCTCATCAGCCGCAGCGATCGCATAAAGAATGAATTCATCGATCCGGCGCATCTCTTTCGGAGATACGAATTTAGCCGGATCAAACGCATGGGGATCACCTTCGCCGCCACCGCGGCCTGTTACCCACGGAACCTGAAACGCAATCTTGCACGGCATGTCCTCGGGATCGAACGTATCAATACGTCCGGCTCCAGACTTGCCTTCAATCAGGCGCTCCCAGGTTGCCTCACGGCCAGCGGCCAGTGGCGAGACAATCCCGATTCCGGTAATAACAACGCGGCGGTCTGACATAGAAATCCCGAAATCTTAGATGTGAGCTTTGATGTGCGTTACCGCATCACCAACCGTGCGGATAGATTCCTGCACGTCATCCGGGATCTCAATGTTGAATTCTTCCTCGAAGGCCATGACCAGTTCAACCAGGTCCAGCGAGTCGGCGCCGAGATCATCGATGAAGCTTGCGCTCTCGACGACTTTGTCACCATCCACGTCGAGATTATCGACAACAATTTTTTTAACGCGTTCTAGAACGTCAGACATGAGTACCTCTCTGAAAATGCCTGAGGACTGGCCCAGATTCGAACCATTGTGTTGCGCCTAGCATACACTGGGGACGAGCGCCAAGTCCTATGAGTGGGGCTTGCTGTAGTGAAATCAGATCATTGCCATACCGCCATTCACATGGAGCGTCTGTCCTGTGACATAAGCGGCTTGGTCGGACGCAAGATAAACGGCTGCGGCGGCAATGTCTGCACCCTGGCCGAGTCGACCGGCCGGAATCTGGCCCAAAAGTGCCTCTTTCTGCTTTTCCGGCAACACATCCGTCATGGGTGATTCGATGAATCCCGGCGCAATCGTGTTGGCCGTAATCCCGCGGCTGGCCACTTCCTGGGCCAATGATTTGGTAAATCCGATCATGCCGGCCTTGGAGGCGCAATAATTCGCCTGACCGGGATTTCCGGTCACGCCGACAATGGATGTAATTCCGATAATCCGGCCGTGGCGACGCTTCATCATGCCTCGCACACAGCTTTTCGTGAGGCGGAAATAGCTACCCAGATTGACCGACAGAACATCGTTCCAGTCATCATCCTTCATCTGCATCAGCAGCTTGTCGCGCGTAATACCGGCATTGGCCACGAGGATATCGAGCGGCCCGATGGCTTCCTCAGCCCGGCCCACAAGGCCATCGACCGATTCCGCGTCAGACAGGTTGCAGGGCACGATGGCGCTCTCGCCCTTCAGCGTGCCGGCAACTTCTTCCAAAACGTTCTCACGCGTGCCCGACAGGGCGACCTTGGCGCCTGCTTCGGACAGGGCTTGTGCGATGGCGCGGCCAATTCCGCCGGAGGCGCCCGTCACGAGGGCCGTACGGCCAGTAAGATCAAACATCGTGTCTATCCCTTCATTGCTTCTGCAAAGGCTTCGAGATCCTCGGGAGTCCCGAGCGTAAAACCGTTGAGCGACTTGTCGATTCGGCGTTGCATCACCGTCAGCACCTTGCCATTGCCTGCTTCGCCCGTCGCTTCAACTCCCTGAGCGACCATGAATTGCACACTCTCTGTCCAGCGCACACGGCCGGTAACCTGTGCGACAAGGTTCTTCCGGATGGTCTCCGGGTCGGTGACGGCGCTTGCCGACACGTTTGCGACCAGTTCAGTAACCGGCTGCGCAATCGACACATCAGCGAGCGCCTCTGCCATCGCATCTGCGGCCGGCTGCATGAGGGAGCAGTGGAACGGCGCGGAAACGTTGAGGAGCATGGCTTTCTTGACGCCACTGTCCTTCGCATGCGCGCAGGCGGCCTCAACCGCGTCCTTGCGGCCCGATATGACGAGTTGGCCCGGCGCATTGTCGTTTGCGATATCGCAGGCCCCGCGGGTTTCGCGTCCAGCTGCACAGGCAGCTTCAGCCTGATCGATATCGGCGCCCAACAGGGCCGCCATTGCCCCCTCTCCCGGCTGCACGGCCGCCTGCATGGCATTCCCGCGAATGCGCAGGAGGCGCGCCGTATCTGCCACGCCTAGCGCACCTACGGCAGCCAGCGCGGAATATTCACCCAGGGAATGGCCCGCGACATAGGCCGCGTCCTTGGCTGACAAGCCGAATTCAGCCTCCAGAGCACGGGCTGCAGCCAAGCTGTGCGCCATGAGGGCGGGCTGCGTATTTGCCGTCAGAGTCAGCTCTGCAATATCGCCGGCCCACATGAGGCCGGACAGATCCTGCCCAAGGGCTTCATCAGTCTCGGCAAAGACATCGCGGGCCGACTGAAAAGCCTCCGCCAGCGCCTTGCCCATTCCGATTTCCTGGCTCCCTTGCCCAGGAAAGATCAGCGCGAATTTTTTCATGTCTGGTTTCTCCAAATTGCGCCCGTGGTTAAAGGTGACCGCGAATGTAAGCAAGCGCTTGAAAAACAGGCCAAAATGCGCTTTACACCCGCCTTCACTCGCAGGCATGCGGCCCTTGGTAGTTTGGAATGAGCCAGACGAAGAGGGGCCATCGCCCGGCAGTTTCCCGCTGTCTGGCGCCGCATGGCTCTACTATGGGACTGAAAACATGGCACTATATGAGCATGTCGTGATCACACGACCTGACATTTCGCCTGCTCAAGTCGAGACGTTTGTCGAAGAACTGAGCGGATTTCTCAAGGAAAAAGGCGCATCCGTTGGCAAGACCGAATACTGGGGTCTTCGCAACCTGGCCTATCCGATCAAAAAACAGCGCAAGGGGCATTATTCCCTTCTGAACATCGACGGCCCAGCCGATGCGGTTCAGGAACTCGAACGCCGCCTTCGCATTTCCGACGACGTCATGCGCTACATGACGATCCGCGTTGAAGCCTTGAGTGATGAGCCGTCGCCGGTTCTCTCTCGCAAAGACCGTCGTCGCGACTAGGGAAGGACACTCGAAATGGCTCAGAAACTGAACATCACGAATATTCCTGCCCGCCGTCCGTTCGGACGTCGCCGCAAGGTCGACCCGTTCACCGGTCAGAACGCGCAGGAAATCGATTACAAGGACGTGAAACTGCTGCAGCGCTATATCTCTGAAAAAGGGAAAATCGTGCCCAGCCGCATCACGGCCGTAAACCTCAAGAACCAGCGCAAGCTTGCTCAGGCGATCAAACGCGCCCGCATGCTGGCCCTGCTTCCGTTCGAAGTGAAGTAAGGAGACACGAACATGCAAGTCATCCTTCTTGAACGCATCGAACGCCTCGGCAAAATCGGCGAAGAAGTGAACGTGAAGAACGGGTTCGCCCGCAACTTCCTGATCCCTCAGGGCAAAGCCCTGCTTGCCAATGATCGCAACCGGGCTCGCTTCGAGTCCGAGCGCGAAGCCATCGAAGCCCGCAATGCTGAAGCTCGCGCGAACGCCGAAGCTGAAGCCGGTACGCTGGACGGCACCGTCTTCACCCTGATCCGTCAGGCTGGCGACACCGGACAGCTCTATGGTTCGGTTACCGCACGCGATGTGGCTGATGCTGCTGAAGCCGCTGGTCACCCGGTGCCTCGGTCCGGCGTCCGCCTCAATCGTCCGATCAAGGCCATCGGCCTGTACGACGTGGCGATCCGCCTGCACGCAGAAGTCACCATCACGGTTCAGGCGAACATCGCCCGCTCCACGGAAGAGGCAGAGCGTCAGGCCAAAGGCGAAGACATTGTTGCTTCGCTCCAGGCTTCGAACCAGGAACTCGCTCAGGAACAGGCCGGTGAACTCGCCGAAGCCGCTGCTGAGCGCGCCGAAGCCGGCGGCGAAGACGAAGAATAGTCTTTCGCACATCCAGATTGAGGGCCGCAGCTATCCACAGCTGCGGCCCTTTTTTGTGGAGCAACGGTGAATTGCGCAGTTCGTTCGGCATCAAGACGATGAATTCGCCTCGCAGGTGAGGTAAAAGAATCGGATGCCTCTTGATGACGCCCCTGCTTCAACCATCGCGCCGCCGCACAATCTGTCGGCCGAGGCGGCTGTGCTCGGCGCCATCCTCTTCGATAACAATGCCTACCAGCGTGTAGCCGACATCCTGCGGCCGTCTGACTTCTACGCGCCTGCGCATCAGGAATTGTTCGACGTTTCGGCAACCATGATCCAGCAAGGCCGAATCGCCGACGGGGTGACCCTTCGCGAGCATTTCGAGAAGGCAGAGAAACTCGCCGAGATCGGTGGCGCGCGCTATCTGGAGCAATTGCTTGATTCGGCCGCGTTCGGCCCGGAAGTGGGCGATTATGCCCGGATGATCCGCGACCTCGCCATGCGGCGCTCGCTGGTTGGTATCGGCAGTGAACTCACGGGGCGCGCCCTGAACCCGACCCCGGAAGAAAACGGCGAACGTCAGATCGAACTGGCCGAACGGCAATTGTTCGACCTGGCAGAGCGCGGCTCGTCCGGACGCGGCTTCACGACCTTCTCCGAGGCCCTGACAGAATCTTTGAAAAATGCCGAAGCGGCCTTCAAACGCGAAGGCAAGATCGCCGGCATCCCGACCGTGCTACGCGATCTCGATGAAAAGCTCGGCGGTCTGCACAGATCCGACCTGATCATCCTCGCGGGTCGTCCCTCAATGGGGAAAACCTCGCTCGCGACCAATATCGCGTACAATGCAGCCGCCGCCTATCGCGCCGAAGTACAGGATGACGGGTCGAAAAAAACCATCGACGGCGCAATCGTCGGTTTCTTCTCGCTCGAAATGTCGAACGAACAGCTCGCCACGCGAATCATCGCCGAGCGGACGGGCATCACCACACACCGCATCCGTCAGGGCGACCTCGACAAGAGCGACTTCGAACGGCTGCGCGAAGCCACCGAAGAACTTCAGAACCTGCCACTCTATATCGATGATACGGGCGGCATCTCGATCAGCCAGCTTGCTGCCCGCGCGCGTCGCCTCCAGCGGTCTGTTGGCCTCGACATGATCGTGATCGACTATCTGCAGCTCATCACCGTGACCAGTGGCAATGCCAATGCGAACCGCGTTCAGGAAATCACGCAGATCACGACGTCCCTCAAGGCGCTTGCAAAAGACCTGAACGTTCCGATCATTGCCCTGTCCCAGCTATCGCGAGCTGTTGAACAGCGCGACGACAAACGTCCCCAGCTGTCTGACCTTCGGGAATCCGGCTCAATCGAGCAGGACGCCGATGTCGTCATGTTCGTCTATCGCGAAGAATATTACCTGTCGCGGACAGAGCCCGGCGCAGACCCGAGCGATCCGTCCTCGAACGAGAAATGGAGCCAGTGGCGCGAGCGTATGGATCAGGTCTATGGCAAGGCCGAAGTTATCATCGGCAAGCAGCGGCACGGCCCGATCGGGCGCGTGGAACTGGCGTTCGATTCGAACATAACCCGCTTCGGGGATTTGTCCCGCGACCAGCAAGGCTATGGCAGCGATTTCGACGAATAGCGACTAAAGCTGTCCCAGCCAGTCCAGCAGCAGGCGGTTCACCTCTTCAGGACGCTCCTGTTGCGTCCAGTGTCCACAGCCTTCAAGCAACTCGGCCCCGCGAAGATCGCCGAGGCTCTGTTTCATGGCGGCAACCATGTCACCCGGAAACATCTTCAGGACGAGGTCTCGGGTTCCCCCAATGAAAAGCGATGGCTGGCCAATGACGGCTGGAGACGAATGCGCTTTCAGATAGGCATGATCGCGATGCCAGTTGCGATAGCGGTTCAGCGGCCCCCGAAACCCGGACTGGCGGAATTGGGCGGCGTAATAAGCGACGTCTTCCTCATTCAGCCACGGCAGAGGCATGTCCGGCTCCGGCAAGCGGTGGAGCAATGTATCGCCATGCTTCTTGTCGAACGGCCATGTACCATCTGGCGCATCGCCTGAAATGGCATAGTAGAATTTCCGGATCGTCTCAGCCGGATCGGCTTCGAGCTCGGCCTCGGGCGGTCCCTGATCCTGAAAATAGATTTGATAGAAGAACAGGCCGCGATCCGTGAACAAGGCGCGCGCCGCGTCGATGAAGACCACATCACCGGGCGGCAGATAAGGCACAGACAGGCCGGCCACCGCGCGGAAGCGATCCGCGTGGAGCCGCGCCGTGTTCCAGGCAATCGGGGCGCCCCAATCATGGCCGACAACAACCGCCTGTTCATCAGGGGACAAGGCCGCCGCGAGACCAGCAATGTCTCCGGTCAGGCTTTCCATATCGTAGGCTTCAACGTCATGGGGCCGGTCGGAGCCTCCATAGCCGCGCACATCAGGTGCCGCGACCCGATAGCCTGCCCTGGAGAGCGCCTCGATCTGGTGACGCCAAGAATACCAGCTCTCCGGAAATCCGTGAACGAGAATGACAAGCGGACCGTCCCCCGCCAGAGCCACGCGCAGGCGGACGCCATTGGTCTCGATCATTCTCAGTTCGGGAGACATTGCTTTGCCTAGTCCTTGTCGCCGATCCATTTGAATTTCGGCTCATCCCACCACGGGTAAAAGTTCGGCATTCCGTCGGAGACTTTCACCGGATAGACCGGCTTGCGCTTTTCGAGGAAGCTCATGACGCCTTCCTTGGCGTCCTGGGTCTTGCCGCGGGAATAGATTGCGGCCGAGTCCACAATGTGGGCCTCCATCGGATGGCTGGCACCGAGCATGCGCCACATCATCTGCCGTGTCAGGGTTGTGGAGACGGCTGCGGTATTGTCGGCGATTTCCCGGGCCATGGCGCGGGCCACATCCATCAGCTCCGCCTGCGGATGAACCGAGCGAACAAGGCCGCCCTCCATTGCCTCCTGCGCCGGGAAGACCCGGCCGGAATAGCACCACTCAAGCGCCTGTGAGATGCCCACGAGCCGCGGCAGGAACCAGCTGGAAGCCGCTTCCGGATTGATACCCCGGCGATTGAACACGAAGCCGAACCGGGCATTGTCCGATGCGATGCGGATATCCATAGGCAGCTGCATAGTCACGCCGATACCGACGGCTGCGCCATTGATCGCGCCGATCACCGGTTTGAGGCTGTCAAAAATCCGCAGTGTTACGCGGCCACCGCCATCGCGTTGGATATCCACGTCATCCGTCCGGCCCGCCTCGCCGTCCTCGGCGCGCTTGTCATAGTCGAAGGTCTTGGCGCCTTCGGACAGGTCAGCTCCGGCGCAGAACGCCCGGTCGCCCGAGCCGGTCACGATGACCACACGCACACTGTCGTCGGCATCGGTAATGTCGAACGCCTCGATCATTTCGTACATCATCTTGCCGGTGAAGGCATTCATCTTGGCCGGGCGATTCAGCGTCAGCGTCGCAACGCCCTCTTCGATATCGAGGATGATCTGTTCAAATTCTTTCGGCTGCGCCACGGCTTGCCTCCCTTGTGCTGATTTTTCGAGCCCAAGCTGCCTGTGCCTCAGCATTCGTCAAGACTTACCCAGCGGCATTCACCCCATCGCTTGACCTTGCCGCGGGCTGCGCTCGATAAACTCAGCCCTCACAGCCAAAGGATCTCCACGATGAAACTGACAGCCCTGCTAGCCGGCGCGTCCATGGCGCTGCTTTCCCTGCCTGCCGCAGCCGAGACCCTCTATCTCACCGCAGGCAAGTTCGTGGATCCCGTAACGGCGGAAACGGTGAACCGGCCAGCCTTCGTGATTGAAGATGGTGTCATCACGGCGCGCGGAACCGCGAACAGGCTGCGCAAGCCGGCGGAGGCGACCTTCATTGATCTTGGCGACGCGACGCTTGTGCCCGGTTTCATCGACATGCACACCCATCTCACCTCCGACCCGGAAGACCCCGCATATTATTCGTTGAGTTTCTCGGATGAGCGGCAGGTCCTCACCGGGGTCAAGAATGCCCGCAAGACATTGCTGGCCGGCTTCACCACGGTCCGGAATGTCGGGGCGTCCAGCTATGGCGACGTCGCATTGCGTGATGCAATCAATGAGGGGGATATTTCGGGGCCGCGCATGTTTGTGTCCGGGCCGCCGGTCGGCATTCTGGGCGGGCACTGCTCCGACACCAATCTGCTTCCGTCGGAATATGAATTGACCGGCGAAAATGTTGCCACCGGCCCCTGGGAAATGCGGGAAAAGGTTCGCCGGAACATCAAATACGGCGTCGACCTGATCAAGACCTGCTCCACGGGCGGCGTGTTTTCGAAGGGCACCAGCCTCGGCGCAGCACAGGGCACGCTGGAAGAGCTGACGGCCATTGCCGAAGAAGCCCACGCGCGGGGGATCAAGGTCGCCTCCCATGCGCATGGCACGATTGGCATCAAGAACGCGATCCTCGCGGGCATCGACACAATCGAACATGCCAGCATCCTCGACGAGGACACGATCAATCTCGCCAAGGAGCACGGCACCTATCTGTCGATGGACATTTACAACACCGAATACACTCTGGCCGAGGGCGAGAAGAATGGCGTGCTGGAGGAATCCCTGGCGAAAGAACGTGCCATTTCAAAGATCCAGCGTGACAGTTTCACTGCGGCCGTGAAGGCAGGCGTGAAAGTCGTTTTCGGGTCCGATTCGGGCGTTTACCCGCATGGAGACAATGGCCACCAATTCTCCCGCATGGTCACGCTCGGCATGACACCGATGCAGGCCCTTCAGGCTGCAACCAGTCTGGCCGCGGAGGCGCTGGACAAGACGGGCGCCCTCGGATGCGGGGATGTCGGGTGCCGCGCTGATTTCGTCGCCGTGGACACCAATCCTCTCGCTGACATATCCGCCTTCGAGGCCGTCGACTTCGTGATGAAGGATGGCACGGTCTACAAGCGTGACGGCAAGCCGGCGGCAGGTACGTACTGACGCAGCCCCCTTTCCCGCTGCGGCCTGATTCGTCTAAACATGATCCAGATCACGATTCCCTGAATGCCGCTCGGCTGCACGGTCGGGAGAGACAGAAACCTTCAAGGACAACACCTGCCACTCATGGAATTCAATCCGCTGCCCGCCGTCACGATATTCGCCGCCCCGATCTTTATTCTATCGGTTGCGCTGGAATGGTGGGCGGTCAAATCAGGCCGGGCGCGGGGCAAATATGACACAAAGGACGCCTTTGCCTCGCTGGCAATGGGACTCGGCAATGTCGTCATCAATACGCTGACCGGGGCGATCGCCATCTGGATGATGCTGGTGGCCTGGCCATTTCGCGTGTTCACCCTGCCTTTCACTCTCTGGTCGGCGGTGATCGGCTTCGTCCTGTATGATTTCATCTATTACTGGAAGCACCGTTTCGCGCACCGCGCCCGCTGGTGGTGGATGGAGCACGTCACCCATCACTCATCGACCAATTACAATCTCACGACCGCTTTGCGCCAACCCTGGTTCGGACCGTTCACCGGGCTGATCTGGATTGGCCTTCCCATGGTTGTCATCGGCTTCCATCCCTATGTCATATTCTTCGTGGGCGGACTGAACCTGCTCTATCAGTTCTGGATCCATACCGAAGCCATTGACCGGATGCCCCGCTGGTTCGAAGCGGTCTTCAATACGCCGAGCCATCACCGGGTCCATCACGCCACCAATGCCCGGTATCTCGATACGAATTTCGCGGGCGTATTCATCACCTGGGACAAGATGTTCGGGACATTCGTTCCGGAACTGGAGGACGAAAAACCGATCTATGGCATCGTGAAGCCGCTCGGAACCCATAACCCGGTGGTCATTGCGTTCCACGAATTCTACGCGCTGATGAAGGATTGTGCCTCGGACGGGCTGCGTCCCCATCGCTGGATAGGTCGCCTAATCAGCGAACCCGGCTGGTGCCCAGAAGGCAAACACAACCGCTCGACCGAACTCAAATACGCCTATCTGCAGGAAAATCCGGAGAAACGCGGCACGCCGGGATTTCCGGAATAAACTCGGCTGACGCGACGTTGCCCGTGGACGAATGCGAATGCCCAGCTAAAAACTTTCCCTGAACATCGAACGCGCTCACCAGAAGCCGCGCCGATCCCCAGGAGGAAGACATGCATCCCTGCCATCACGCGAAGACCCACCCCGACAAGGCCGCCTATATCATGGCCGCGTCCGGCGAGACCGTCACCTTCAAGCAGTTGGATGAGCGGTCCAACCAGATCGCCCACGCATTTCGCGATGCCGGGCTGAAACCGGGCGACACAATCGCGCTTTTCGCCGAAAACTCGCCGCGGTATTTCGAAGTCTGCTGGGCTGCCCAGCGATCGGGGCTTTACTTCGTTTGCGTCTCTTCGCGCCTCACCGCGCCCGAGGTGAAATACATTCTGGAAGATTCCGGCAGCTCGCTCCTGATCGCCAGCGCCGGCAAGAGTGATATCGCAAAGCAGGTCAAACAGGTCACCTCGCTTGATCATTATTGGTCCATTGATGGCGATATCGACGGTTTCCAGCGACTGGAAACGCATCAGTCCGGCTTCCCGGTCACCCCCATTCCGGATGAAATGGCCGGAACGGACATGCTCTATTCCTCCGGCACGACGGGCCGGCCAAAAGGCATCCGCCCTGCCCTGGAACCGAACACCCCAATTGATGGGGACAATGTCCTGATCCAGATCACTCAGGCAATGGCGGGCGCGGGAGCGGGCAATATCTATTTGTCGCCGGCGCCGCTCTATCATGCCGCCCCTCTGCGCTGGTGCATGACGTTCACCCGGCTGGGCGCAACCCTGGTCATCATGGAGAAATTCGATCCAGAGGCCTTCCTCGACTGTGTGCAGACTCACAAGGCAACCCATACCCAGATGGTGCCGACCATGTTCGTGAAGCTCCTGAAGCTTCCGGAAGAGGTCCGCAAATCCTATGATGTCTCCAGCCTGGAATTCGTTATCCACGCCGCTGCGCCATGCCCGGTCCCCGTCAAGGAACAGATGATCGACTGGTGGGGCGCCATCATTGACGAATATTATGCGGGATCCGAGGGCAATGGCATGACATGGGCCAGAAGCGCTGACTGGCTTACCCACAAGGGCACGGTCGGCAAGGCGATCTGGGGCGAACTCCATATCTGCAACGAGGACGGCGACGAAGTGCCTGTCGGCCAGGAAGGCCAAGTCTATTTCGGCGGCACGACCCCGCCGAACTACCATAATGACCCCGAGAAGAATGCCTCTGCGCTCAATCCAAAACATCCTGACTGGTCCTCGCTCGGGGATGTCGGGAAAGTGGACGAGGACGGCTTCCTCTATCTAACAGACCGCAAGGCCTTCATGATCATTTCAGGCGGGGTGAATATCTATCCGCAGGAAGCCGAAAACGTGCTGATTACGCACCCGAAAGTCGCGGATGTTGCCGTGATCGGTGTGCCCGACGAGGAATTCGGCGAGTCGGTCAAAGCCATTATCCAGCCCATGCCGGGCATCGCGCCCTCTGACGAGCTGGCCGCCGAGCTTCTGGAATTCTGTCGGGGTGAACTCTCGAAGATCAAATGCCCGAAAAGCCTTGATTTCGATCTGGAGCTGCCACGCCATCCGACCGGAAAGCTGTACAAGAGGCTGATACGTGATCGGTATTGGGGCAAGAAGGATAGCCGCATCGTCTAGAGGGGCCAAAAAGCGCAGGTCCCACTGTCCCTCATTTTTCTTCCGGGTTAAGGAAGATCATGAGCGTCATCCCAAACCAGCGCCATTTGTTCGATATCCCGGACGATGTCGCCTATTTCAACACCGCAACGATGGGGCCGATGACGAAAGCCTCGGTCGAGGCCGGAAAGATCGGACTCGCCCGGAAGCTGCAGCCCTGGTTCATTCAGGACACAGACTTTTTTGCGGATACCGCGCGCCTCCGCCCCCTACTGGCCCAACTGATCCATGGGGACACCGAGGGCATCGCCTTTGTGCCGTCTGTAAGTTACGCGCTGGCCACCGCAGCCGCGAACATCAGATTGACGAAAGGTCAGGAAATTCTTGTCCTGGGAGATCAGTTTCCCTCGAATGTTTACGTCTGGCGTGCCTTGGCGGAGTCGATCGGCGCTGAGTTGAAAACCATCACCAGCACAGGCAATTCGACTCTGTCCGAGTGTCTCCTCAACGCGATTGGGCCCAATACCGGACTTGTGGCTTGCGCGCATATTCGCTGGACCGATGGCGCACTGATCGATGTTGCCGGTCGGTAAAAAATGCCGGGAAGTTGGGGCTGCGCTCGTATTGGACCTGACCCAGAGCTGCGGCGCTCTCGATTTCAATGCGGAAGAGGTTCAACCCGATTTCGTGGCAGTCGCCGGATACAAATGGCTGCTCGGCCCCTATGCGACCGGCTTCCTCTATGTCGGCCCCGAACACCGGGCGGGCGTCCCCTTGGAGCGGAACTGGATCACCCGGAAAGGCGCCTCTAATTTCGCAAGACTGATTGACTACACCGACGAATACGAGCCCGGCGCAGAACGATTTGACATGGGGGAACGCTCGAATTTCGCGCTCCTTCCCGCCTTCGAAAGCGCCGTACGCACCCTTCTTGGCTGGGGAGTCGACAATGTGGAGCGCACGCTCCGGATCCGCAATGCGGACCTGTCTGAAAGGCTCAATTCGGTTGGCCTGTTCTGCCCTCCGGAGTCCGAGCGCGGCCCCCATTATCTCTGCCCCAGACTGCCGGAGTCGGCGCCAGACGACCTTACGGCGCGGTTGAAGGCAGAGGGCATTTTCATATCTCGCCGAGGTGACCGATTGCGGATCACCCCGCACCTCTTCACGGATGACAAGGACACTGACCGGCTTGTCGAGCGACTCGCACATTTCCTCCAAGTCTAAGCGCCTCACCCGCTGCCTGCCTTGGCACAATCCGCACTTGCCGTTCGGTCAAGCTTGCCGAGACCGCTATCCCAAGCCAAAACAGGGCAGCATTCAAACAGGAGGAATACATGGCGGACCCGCGCACAATTTCATATGACGAGCTCGAATCCCTGGCCGGCCAGGAAGTCGGCGTGTCCGACTGGCACACAATCGATCAGGATCGCGTCAACATGTTTGCCGAAGCCACGGGCGATCATCAGTGGATCCACGTGGACGTCGAGCGCGCCACGAAAGAACTCGGCAGCCCGATCGCGCACGGTTTCCTGACCCTGTCGCTGCTGCCTATGCTGGGCTCTGAAGTCCTGCGCGTCTCGGGCACGACCCGTGGCATCAATTACGGCTCCGACAAGGTCCGCTTCACGAACATGGTTCCGGTCGGCTCCAAGGTTCGCCTGCGCCAGAAATGCCTGTCGGTTGAGCCGAAGGCTGGCGGCAAGCAGATGAAGATGGAAGCCACGGTGGAGATTGAAGGCCAGGAGCGCCCGGCGCTCGTCGCAGAATCCATCACGGTTCTGTACGGCTAGGCCACCTGAAATCTACCCAAATTACGAAGGGACCGTCTCAGGGCGGTCCCTTTTTCTTTTGGGGCACCAACGTCGATTGCACCGCCGATCATGGCGCGATCCGCCGAACCGCCTATATGATGGGAGAACACTATCGTGGAGCTCCTCATGACGAAGACCAAGATCGAGCGGTCGGACCGCGAATGGCGCGAAATGCTGACCGAAGACGAGTATCGCGTTGGCATCAAGGACGGCACCGAGCGTGCCTTCACGCCCGGCAATCATAATGACGAGAAGCGCGACGGACTCTTCCATTGCAAGGGCTGTGACACCCCGCTCTGGTCGTCGGAGCACAAATTCGAGTCAGGGACAGGCTGGCCAAGCTTCTGGCAGCCCGCCAGCGAGGGCGTTGTCGCCACCAAGACCGATTTCAAGATGCTCCTGCCGCGCACCGAATGCCATTGTGCCATTTGCGGCATGCACCAGGGACATGTCTTCAAGGACGGCCCCCCGCCCACCGGGGAGCGTTGGTGCATCAATGGCATCGTTTTGAACTTCAAACCCACCCACTAAACCTAGACACAATCAGGCGTACCTGATCCTATCCGGCCAAACTCATAGCGTCGGAGTCCCAGATATGCGCCTTCCCCTCCTCCTGATCAGCGCCGCCACACTGGCGCTCACCCCCGGATGCACAATGACTGAAACACCCTCCCCAGATGTGGCACAGGCTGAACCCGCGCCCCAGGAATCCCCCGCCCTCAAAACGCTTACACCGCCGGTCGCGCCGCGTATCGATCATGAAATCACGCAGGTCGGCCGCACCCGCAATGATCCGTATCACTGGATGAAGGACGAGAAGTGGCAGGAAGTGATGCGGGACCCCAGCGTCCTGCGTCAGGATATTCGCGACTATCTCGAAGCGGAGAACGCTTTCACCAAGGCCGCGCTGGAAACGCCCACGACAGAGCTGCGGGATGAACTCTTCAAGGAGATGCGCGGCCGTATCAAGGAAGACGACAGCACTGTTCCGGAGATCGACGGTCCCTATGCCTATTATACGCGCTACCGGGAAGGCGGCGAGTATCCGATCATTGCCCGCAAACCGGCTGACAAGGCCTTCGACCCGGACGCAGAAGAGACCATTCTTCTGGATGGGGACGCTCTCGGCAAGGGTGAGGACTATTTCTCCTTTGGGGGCATCGACACCTCACCGGACCACAGCCTGATTGCCTATGCGACTGATACGCAAGGCAGCGAGTTCTACACGATCCGCCTCAAGAACACCGAGACAGGCGAAGACCAGGGCGTCCAGATCGACAGCGCCTATGGCCCGTTCGAATGGAGCACCGACGGCACGCGCATCTACTGGATTCACCGCGACGAGAATGCGCGTCCGGACTCGGTCTGGCAGCGTGACCTGAAGACCGGTGAAGATACGCTGCTCTACAAGGAAAACGATCCCGGCGTATTCCTGAGCATCAGCAAGAGCGCCAGCGAAGACATCATCTTCATCAGCGCTTCCAGCCACACAACATCCGAAGTCTACTGGTTCCCGGCAGCTGAGGCCGACCCGACGCCGCGCATCATCGCGCCGCGCCAGACCGACAATGAATACAATGTCGTCCACTGGGACGGCCAATTCTACATCTACACCAATCTCGACGGCGCCGTTGATTTCAAGCTGATGCGCGCGCCGATGGAGTCGACCAGCCGGGGTGCCTGGGAAGAAGTCATCCCGCACCGGCCCGGTACGCTCATTCTGGGGGTGCAGGCCCAGAAGGATTATCTCGCCATCATGGAGCGGGAAAACAGCCTGCCGCAAATCGTCGTCCGCGCCCGCAAGGATGGCTCCAGCCACAAGATCAATTTCGAGGAAGCCGCCTACTCGCTCGGCCTCGATAGCGGCTATGATTTCGACACGCCGATCCTGCGCTTCGAATACTCGTCTCCGACCACACCTGATCAGGTGTTCGATTATGATCTGAACACGCATGACCGTATTCTCCGCAAGACGCAGGAAGTCCCGTCCGGACATAATCCTGAGGACTATGTCGCCGAACGATTGATGGCCCCATCCTGGGATGGGGTAGACGTGCCAATCACCTTGCTGCGTCACAAATCGACCCCGGTCGACGGATCAGCGCCGATGCTGCTCTACGGCTATGGCTCTTACGGCATCACCTATCCGGCTGACTTCCGGACCAGCCGGCTCAGCCTAGTGGACCGCGGCGTGATCTACGCTATCGTGCATCCCCGCGGCAGCATGTCCAAGGGCTACCAATGGTATCTCGATGGCAAGCTTGAGAAGAAGCCGAACACATTCAAGGATTTCATCGCTGCGGGGCATTACCTCGTCGACCAGAACTATACGTCTGAAGGCAACATCGTGGCCTATGGCGGATCTGCTGGCGGTCTCCTGATGGGCGCAGTCGCCAATATGGACCCTGAATTGTTTGGGGGCATCATCGCCGCTGTCCCGTTCGTGGATGTCGTCAACACCATGTCGGATGAAAGCCTGCCGCTGACCCCACCGGAATGGCCGGAATGGGGCAATCCGCTCGTCTCGGCCGAGGATTACGACACGATCATGGCCTACAGCCCGTATGACAATGTCGCCGACCGGCCGTATCCGCCGATGCTCATCACCGGCGGCCTGTCCGATCCGCGTGTGACCTATTGGGAGCCGACCAAATGGGCTGCGCGCCTGCGCCACGACGCCCCGAATGGCGGTCCCTACTTCCTGCGCATCGAGATGGAAGGTGGCCATGGCGGCGCGTCAGGCCGGTTTGAGGGCCTGAAGGATGTCGCGCTAGATTTCGCCTTCGCGCTGGCTGCAATGGGCAAGGTCGAAGGCGTCGATCTGAAGGACGAGTAGAGCCTGATCCGCTGATACATCCTTGAATTTAATGCACTGGCGGCAAGCTGACGGCCCCGTGGCGGGGTCGTGACGCCTGTCTGGCGTGGAGGAACGCCGCCAGTTGCAGTCTTTTGGGTTCATCTGATAACGAACGCACCCAGGAGAAAACATGTCCTTCAAAGCAGATGCCGCCAAGATCAAGCGCTGGCGCGAAGAGCGCCACTGGTCGCAGGAACACGTCGCCGACCTCGCCGGGATCGGCCTTCGCACCATCCAGCGTATCGAAAACGGCGAACCAGCCTCCCAAGAGTCCCTCAAGGCGCTGGCGGCGGCATATAATGTCGATGTCATCGCCCTGTCGCTTGATCAGGAGGCTGAAGCCACAAGGATGGTTGAACTCCAGAATGAAAAGGTCCGGGCAGGAATCCGCCTCTCCTTCTGGATCCACCTCTCAGGCTATGTGATCGGGGTCTTTGTCTTCCTCGGCATCAGCATAGGCATCGGCGGCGATACGTTCGTGATGAAGTGGCCATTGATCTGGTGGACGGTGGGTCTGGTCTCACATGCCGCGACAGTTGTCATTGTCCACGTCGCCACGCGGTACACCGAACAATTCAAGACCGTGGGGTAAGCTGTCCCGGACCGCAGGCACGAGGCGATACGGCACTGTTTGGAAATGGTCGGAGCGATAGGATTCGAACCTACGACCCCTCGCCCCCCAGGCGAGTGCGCTACCGGGCTGCGCCACGCTCCGACTCCGGCGGCTTGTACCCAAGCCACCCTGTTTCCGCAATGTCTTATGTGGGTTCAGGCTGCGCGAGTTTGGCGAACCGCATCCAGCCGCGCCTTCAGGTCTTTCAACCCGACCAGCGTGTCCTCAAGGCGCTCCCGGGAGTCCCCGGAGGTCTCGCTGGAAACATCGGCCTTGAAGGCGTCAGCCACCGTCTTCTGAAGCTCACGCGCCGGGCTGGTGCCCAGCGTAGCCGCCCCGGACAACACGGCCGGAACGCCCTGCTCCGCCAGCAGCGCCTTGGCACCCTTCAGCGTGAGACCCTTTTCATGCACCAGGATCTGGATGGCGCGGAGCGCGTCGAGATCTTGTGGCCGAAACATTCGGCGGCCATCGGCGCGCTTGATCGGGCGGACATCCTTGGTGAATTTGGTTTCCCAATATCGGATCACATGCGTTTCGAGCCCAAGCTCTCCAGCCGCCTCTCCAATGGAGCGGAATGCTTGAGCTGATTTGGTGATACGGGCCCGGCTTGCCGACATGGGGAATCCTTCCTGATTATTTGTGATCCACCAATGATTTCAACATTGGTGAAGGGCGGAAGGTGACAACGCGGCGTGCGGCGATCACGGCTTCCTGCCCGGTTTTCGGATTGCGGCCTTCCCGGGGTGCTTTTGATCGCACCACGAAATTGCCAAAGCGGGAGAGCTTCACCTCGTCCTCTGTCTCCAGGGCCGAGCCGATCAGTTCCAGTGTTCTGTCCAGCAAGTCTGACGATTCCTGGCG
Organism: Hyphomonas sp.; assembly: GCF_036964145.1. GTDB lineage: Bacteria > Pseudomonadota > Alphaproteobacteria > Caulobacterales > Hyphomonadaceae > Hyphomonas. Next base: position 444,499 of record NZ_JBALUC010000003.1, on the reverse strand, counting down.
TGTCACACCCACTTCGCGGACGATGGCGTCCGTGACTTCTGCCCTGGTGACGGTCTGGTTGCTCATGGGATTCTCCCGCTCTGGTTAATGATTAGACGCGTTTCGTTAACGGATCCCTAGCGAAGCCGTTGCGTGAGTTCTTTGATAATGCTGATTTTTGCCAAACAGGCTAGAGGCGGAAAAGGCTTGCGCCCCAGGAAAATCCGCCGCCCATCGCCTCTGAGAGAATCAGGTCGCCCGGTTTGGCCCGGCCCGTCCGCACGGCATGGTTCAACGCAAGCGGAATGGACGCTGCAGATGTGTTGGCATGCTGATCCACCGTGATGATCACTTTATCATCGTCGATCTTCATCCGCTTCGCGACCGCATCGAGGATGCGCTTGTTTGCCTGATGGGGAACAAACCAGTCGATCTGCTCAGAGGTCAGCCCGGTTTCATCGAGCACGGCCTGGATGGCTGATGAAATGTTCGCAACCGCATGACGGAACACCCGATTGCCTTCCATGCGGACATGGCCAATCGTGCCGGTGGAGCTGACCCCGCCATCGACATAGAGCAGGTCGGATTTCGTGCCGTCCGTCCGGATGTGATGCGTGATGATTCCGGCATCGTCCGCACCGGTCCATTCCTCGGCCTGAATGACGACGGCGCCGCCACCATCCCCGAACAGGACACAGGTGCCGCGGTCCGACCAGTCGAGGATACGGGTGAAGGTTTCCGCGCCGATCACCAGCGCCGTGTTGAACAGGCCCTGCTTCAACATCGAGTCGGCTGTGGCCAGGGCAAACAGAAATCCCGAACACACCGCCTGGACGTCAAAGGCGGCGCCCTTGTCGATTCCGAGCTTTGCCTGAACGGCGGTCGCCGTCGCCGGAAACGTCTGGTCAGGTGTGGTTGTAGCGAGAACGATCAGGTCGACATCGCTGGCCTGCAGGCCAGCCGCCTCAAGCGCCTGCTTGGCCGCTGCCGTCGCAATGTCCGACGTCAGTTCGCCATCGGCTGCAATATGCCGCCGGCGAATGCCCGTGCGCTCCACGATCCAGTCATCGGTCGTATCGACCATTTTGGACAGATCATCATTGGTCAGAACCTTCTCAGGAAGATAGCTGCCGGTTCCACGGATAAAACTGCGCCGCGCCATGTCTTGCCTATCAATAGGACGGCCTATTCGGCCGCCATACCCTTCTGTCTGATTTTCTCGAGATTGGCTGCAACCTCATCCCTGAAGTGACTTGCGGCGAGGTCGGCGGCCAGTTTGCAGGCCTGGGCAAAGCCCCGACTGTCAGTGCCGCCATGGCTCTTCACCGAAATGCCGCCAAGCCCCAACAGCACGCCGCCGTTTACGTTGCTCGGATTCATCTGTTCCCGCAATTGCTTGAGCCCGCCCATGGCGAGCAAGGCACCGATCTTGGACAGGATGCCGCCGGTCAGGGCTTCGCGTACGCGCATGCCAAGCATTCGGGCCACGCCTTCGCCTGTCTTGAGCGCCACGTTTCCGGTGAACCCGTCCGTCACGATGACATCGACCGTCCCGGACGAAATATCGTCGCCTTCGATGAAGCCGTGATAGGCGAGATCGAGCCCGGAATTGCGCAGCCACTCATGCGCCTCGCGAATTTCGTCATGGCCCTTCATCTCTTCCGAGCCGATATTGAGAATGCCGATAGTCGGCTTCTCAATGCCCAGAATCGCGCGCGCATAGGCTTCGCCCATGATGGCAAAGGTCACCAATTGCGCGGCGTCGGCTTCGAGATTGGCCCCGACATCCAGCACAACACTGCGACCGCGGAGCGTCGGCCAGGCCGCCGTCATCGCCGGGCGGTGGACCCCGTCCATCTTGCGCAGGACCAGCATCGAAATCGCCATCAGCGCGCCGGTATTGCCCGCAGAAACAGAGGCATGCGCGGCGCCGTCTTTCACATCATGAATCGCGTTCCACATCGAAGACCCCTTGCCGCGCCGGAGGGCCTGGCTGGGCTTCATGTCGCTGGTCACATAGAGATCGGTGTGGACAATCTCGATCCGGTCGGACGATTTAGACAGCAGAGGTTTCAGCTGGGCTTCGTCGCCATGCAGCCGCACGGACGCATCAGGACGCGCAGCAAGGAACAGCTCCGCTCCCGCGACCGTTACTTCCGGGGCTGCGTCGCCCCCCATTGCGTCAATTGCGAGAATTAGGCCTTGGGCCATCAGGCTTTCGTGCTCCACGAGTTCCTTCGGAATACTTTCCGGTGTTTACGGTGCGCCTCGAACCTTGGCAACGCCGTGGATGTGAAGGATGGCTAATCTGCGCCGGGAAGCGTCCAGGCCAGTTTGCCGACAAGCACGTCGTCATCCTCCACCGCTTCGAAACGCCCTGCATTGTGTAGTAAATAGGCGGCCAGCAGGGAGTCCTTGTCATCCTGGCTTACGGCATTCCGCTTCACGCAGTCTGTGACAGCCCCAATCCGGTCAGATTGGGGCGTATTCAGCGCCTCTGTCAGGGCCTTTCCCAGCCCATAATGGATTTCCGCCAGCTTGCGGACTTTACGGGCTATCGACGAATCACCGACGCCCAGTTCCCGATAGGCCGCATCGAATCCATCCAGCACCAGCCCGTTCAGCCGTTCGGCGATCTTGCGCGCCAACGGCGTATCAATCCGCTTCAATCGCCACATGACCAGGGTTGCATTCGCGGTAATCATGGCTGCACGGCCTTCGAAAGTGTCCCGCGCAGCGCCCTGTTCGTACAGGGGCGCGTTCAGGGCAGCCGTCGCCAGATCGGCATACAGCGCGCGCGCCGAGGTCCGGGCCTGGGCGCCCTGCCTGTCCCAGAGTTTGCGAAACCCGACCACACCTGCACTCCTCCGCTTGCCAAGACCGGCCACCAACAGCTAGGTCTTTCAGGACGAAATAACAGGAGTAGTCCTATGTCGCGATGCGCGATACTGGCACTGTCACTACTGGCTCTGCCTCTTACAGCTTGCCTGACGCCGTCGCGCGACTATCACGGCTATGTGGCAGACGAAGCCCAGCCGCGCGAAATGAAGCCCGGCGAGGACACTCGCTCCAGCGTGCTGGCCCAGCTCGGCTCGCCTTCGACCACAAGCATCTTCGACGAGAATACCTGGATTTACATGTCCGAGCTTCAGGAGCGGGTTGCTTATCTGAACCCGAAGGTGAAGTCGCGCAGCGTCGTCGCGATCCGGTTCGGCGAGGACGACAAGGTCGAGGAAGTCGTCGAATATGACGAAACAGCCGGCCAGATCGTCAATTACGCCTCACGCGAAACTCCGACCCGCGGACGCGAACTTGGCTTCTGGGAGCAGATCTTCGGCACCATTGGCGCCGTTCAGCTGCCACGCACAGATGAAGCCACGCCGGACAATCCGACGGGCCGCCGTTAGGCCGCTTCAAATATCGTCAATGAACAGGGACGATGGCCACATCACAGGCCATCTGATCCCGCATGGGATGAATTATCGAAAAGTAACTCGCCTGACGGCTGATTTCGGGGTAGTGTTAACTTATTCCGACCGAAGCGGTGAAAGGTGACGCGTCAGACGTTCCAGTCCATCGGGCGGAAAAGGTGTGCAGTTGCGTGGAATTCCGGTTCCTTGCGTACAACCTTGAAGCAGGAGGATGGTGATGGTCTGGAGACTCCCTCTCTTAGGAAAGACACTGAAATCTCTGGAATTATCCAGCGAACGAACGCGGACGCATATCTTGTCGGCCCAAGACGCCCAGAAGCGCTATGAAATGGTGAAAGATCTGGCGAGAAAACGGCTGGATCAGGCAGAGATGTTCTCGCTCGACGCCGACATTCCCCAGCACTTCAGCTGACAGAATAGCGGCTAGTCTTCGGTGTTTTGCCGTTGAGCTTCCTCGGCACGAAGCTGTTCCAGGAGTTTCAACATGGAGTCCGGGCAAGGCTCGGCGAGAATTGACGCGTAGGCTTCACGCAGCGCTTCCCCCAGTTTTACTCCCCGTCTCATGCGAGCAAGGTCGGACTCTTTCAGATGTCTGGCGACCGCTTTCATGCTGCCCCTCCCAATGCGCTTTCTTAGAACATAGTCACCCGTCCTGGCTATGTTCACGCGAGGACCAGATTATGTGAGAAGCTTTAACACCCTCTTACCATTCGCCTTTTGAGCGAATCTGTCCCATGGAATTTCTATTATTAGCATCATTTGGTTAAGGGCGCCATGCAGGGCGTATACCTTTGGCGCGCTCTTAACGCCCCGTTGACCAAGGCGCGATCCCTGCCCCAACGGAGTGTCTGGACAAGCCCGGCGAGGCTCGTGACTATGGCGGCATGATATACGGACCGACTTCCCAAACCTACATTTCGCAACGCCTCCGGCTACACTATGTCGACTGGGGCAATGAGACAGCTCCGCCCCTGATCCTGCTGCATGGCGGCCGGGACCATTGCCGCAGCTGGGATTGGGTGGCGCAGGAACTCCGGAAGGATTGGCATGTCATTGCCCCGGACCTCCGGGGGCATGGCGACAGTGCCTGGTCAACCGATGGCGAGTATTCCGCGCGCGCCTGCGTCTATGATTTTGCGCAATTGATCCACCAGAAGAAACTCGCCCCGGTAACGATCGTCGCCCATTCCTATGGCGGGAATATCGCTCTCCGCTATGCCGGCATCTATCCGGACAATGTCCGTAAGCTGGTGGCGATCGAGGGCCTCGGCCCGTCGCCTACCATGCTGAAGGAACGGTTTGGCCGTCCGATTGGCGATCGGATGCGCGAATGGATCGATTCCAAGCGCAGCATGGCTGGTCGGGTGCCCAAACGGTATGAGACTCTCGAAGATGCGTATACGCGCATGAAGGAAGAAAACAGCTATCTCAGCGATGAACAGGCACGCCATTTGACTGTTCATGGCATCAGCCAGAATGAGGACGGCACCTGGTCCTGGAAGTTCGACAATTATTTCCGGACCTTCCCGCCCTATGACATGGCGCAGGAAGACCTGGAGCATTTGTGGGGCGAAATCACCTGCCCCACCCTGCTGCTTTATGGCGAGAAAAGCTGGGCCTCGAACCCGGCAGAGGATGGCCGCATCGACAAGTTCAACACTGCGAGCGTCAAACTCTATCAGGATGCCGGCCACTGGCTCCATCATGACAAGTTCGACCAGTTCATCGGAGATCTGAACGATTTTCTCTGACCGCCTGCCGCGAGGACAGTGCTGGCGTCGCAACCGGCTGGCCTTAAGCTTCTCGCAAAAGATACGGAGGGAATGTCATGAATGATCCATTGCTGAATTTCGACGGCAAGGTCGCGCTGGTCACCGGCGGCAGCCGGGGGCTGGGATACCAGATGGCGAAAGCGCTCGCTGAGCGCGGCGCGGATATCATCGTGGCCAGCCGAAAGGTCGAAGCGTGCGAGAAAGTGGCCGAGGAAGTTCGCGGACTTGGGAGGCGCGCCTTGGCGATCGGTGCGCATTGCGGGAAATGGGACGAGATCGACCGGCTGATCGAGACGGCCTATGCCGAATTCGGGCGCGTGGATATCCTGATCAACAATGCCGGAATGGGGCCGCGCATGGCGAGCCACGAAGTCCCGGAAAGCCTGTATGACAGTGTGCTCAATCTCAATCTCAAAGGCCCCTATCGTCTGGCCAGCGTGATCGGGCAAAGGATGAAAGCGCAAGGCTCTGGCAGCATCCTCAACATCTCCTCGGTCGCCGCGCTCCAGCCGCTCGCCCAAGTGGTTCCCTACAGCGCAGCAAAAGCGGGCCTGAACGCGATGACCATCGGCATGGCGAAGGAATATGCGCCGGAGGTGCGCGTAAACTGTATCTGCGCCGGACCTTTCCTGACCGACATTGCAGAGGCCTGGACCGAGGAAGCCCGCCAGACCGCAGACAATGCGCTTCACCGGCCCGGACGGCCGGAGGAAATCGTGTCGGCAGCGCTTTACCTGCTCAGCGACGCGGCCAGCTTCTCGACCGGCTCCGTGATTACCGTGGATGGCGGAAGCTAGTCGACGCCCAGACCGAGCTCAGACAGCACAAGCTCTGTATGCTCACCAATTCGCGGTGCCGGCGTGATCTCGCGCTGAGGCGCGCCGCGGAAAGTGACCGGCGGCTGGGTTTCCCAATAGAAACCTTCTGTCGGATGTTCACGGCGCTGGAAGAAGCCCGTTGCGACGAGGTGGGGATCTGATTGCAGGTCCGGGAAATCATTGACGCGGGCGGCGGGAATGTCGGCCATGCCGAGCGCATCGAGCCAGTATTCGGTCGTCTGCTTGTCAAAATATTCCTGCACCCGCCCCATCATGTAATCCTGATTGAAGAAACGCCCTTTCCGGTCCGCTATCCGTTCATCCTGCAATTCTTCCGGCGCGCCCATGACATCGAACAGCTTGATCCAGCGCGCATCGACATAGGGCGCAATTACGATCCATCCATTGGATGTTTTCAAGGGCTGGCGGGACGGGTCGACCTGGCGCTGGTACAGGAAGGGTCCGACCGGCGGATCAAACTCGGCCTCGTAGAAATGTTCTTCCAGCAGGAAGTGCGTGACGCATTCGAACATCGGGACTTCGACATGTACCGCCTCGCCCGTCCGGTCGCGATGATGCAGGGCCGCCAGCGTGGCGTACATGGCGTGCATGCCGGAAACCTTGTCGGCAAAGGCCGTGGGGATGAATCGCGGACGCTCATTGCCGTCGACCTTGGGAAGCAACATCGTGGCACCCGACAGCCCCTGGATCAGATCATCATAGGCTGGCCGGCCCGCATAGGGCCCGTCGGAGCCGAAGCCGAGGCAATGGACATAGACGATGTCCGGTTTGATCGCCTTCACCTCTTCAAAAGTGAGCCCGAGGCGCGCCACGGCGTCGGGGCGGATATTGTGAATGAAGACGTCGCTCTGGCCGATCAGTTCGCGAATGGCCGCCCTGCCCGCATCGGATTTGAGATCCCAGACCACAGAGCGCTTACCGCGATTGATGGTCAAATGGCACGGGCCCATGCTGCGATTGTTGGCTGGCTTTCCGACATTACGGAAATCATCCCCGCCTTTCGGTTCAACCTTCACAACGTCGGCGCCCATGTCGGCCAGGGTCTGCGTGCAATATGGGCCAAAAATGACCGTGGTCATGTCTGCAATCTTGATGTCCGAGAGAAGGTTGGTGCCTGGCATTATGCGCATCCTCCGAATTTGGTCTTCCTGCTGGCTGGCGGGCCGCAGGTGCTTGCAGGCCAATTAGACGGGGTGTCGTTACGACAGACAAGCGTCATCAGCTCAGGTTTGGGGGAAACGGCGATCCAAATGAAAGCGCAGCAATAGTGACACCCGACCGCTCACCCTGTCGATTGGGGTGAACAATGTCTTCGTCGAAGTCCTGTTCACGGAAGCCAAGAGTGGCCGCGTTTTTGACACGGACGATGGCGGAGCAGATGTTATCGTCGTCCGCTCGTTCAATGGAATGTCGGCGACAGCAACGCTCAGATATCGCTTCTGAGGGCCTCCCACCTATAAAAGACGCAGGGGATGTTTTCACCATTTGAAGGGACGATAGACCAAATATCCATGTAGGAATGAACGGTATTTTTCTGCATTCGCCTCTTGATTGATGTTAGCTACGCAACGCTGTATGTCGGACAAAATTCTTGGATAAGCCAATTCAACCCGTAATCGCTGCGCTTTAGCGATTGGGACCCTGCAAAGGGAGAGATATGAGCCACATGAACGATGCTGTTGCATTTCCGCCTCGCAAGATGACGATGGCAGAGCTTGCCAAGCTTGCGGACGTGGATGTGTCCACCGTATCGCGCGCCCTGAATGACAGCCCACTCGTCAAGGAAGAAACCAAACGCCTGATCCTGAACATCGCGGCAGAGACCGGCTATGCCGTCAATGCCTCGGCGCGCAACCTCCGCCGCCAATCCTCCGAAGCCATCGGCATGGTGATCCCGCTGCGGCCGGAATCGGGCCAGACCATTGCGGATCCCTTCTATCTGGAAATGGTCGGAGCGGTCAGCCAGGCCGCCGCCGAGAAGGGGTATGATCTGATCGTCAGTATACCGCGTGACGATGAAACTATTGCCGAACGCCGCTTGCTACAGACGGGCAAGGCCGACGGATTGATTGTGATTGGCCAGGCAGGCATGGCGGGCAGGCTTGATGAAATCGGCCCGCTCGCCCGAAAAGTGGTCGTCTGGGGCGGCCGTGCAGGCGACATGAACTACACACTCGTCGGCAGCGACAATGTGGAGGGCGGTCGCCTCGCCGCGGACCACCTCCTCTCGCTCGGACGCCAGCAAATCCTGTTCCTTGGCCCGGTCAACCTTCCGGAAGTGAAGCTGCGCCATCAGGGCTTTCTCAAGGCGCACGCAGAGCACGGCCAGGACTGGAACGAAAATCTGATCCTGGATGTCGAGTTCGGCGCCAAGAATGCCTTTGAAGGCGTGATTCAATTGCTCGAATCGGGGAGAAAATTTGACGCGATCTTTGCAGCCTCTGATGTCTTGGCCATGTCAGCCTTGCTGGCACTGAATGCGCGGGGGGTTCGGGTCCCGGAAGACATTGCGGTCGTCGGATATGACAATATTGCGCAAGCCGGCATGGCGACCCCGTCCCTGACCACAATCGACCAGAACATCGCACAGGGTGGCCAGTTGATGGTAGAGAAACTGCTCGCCCAATTGGCTGGCGAAACCGTGGACTCTGAATTGACATCGACCCAGCTCATCGTACGTGGGTCAAGCGGCGGCTTTATGCAGGCCTGAAGGCTGGCGTCACATCGAGATTGCGTATCATTGGAAAGCTGAGCTGCTTTCCCGGAGAGGCCTGTTCTGTGTACGGTCCGAGCAATGACAACATACCCCTCGACATGTGATGGTCAACCAGGCTTGAACCAAACATATGCTCAAGCCCCGTCAGCAGACAATAGAGGTGCAAGCCTCCCTCCACCCCCTGCAGCGTCCAGGAATCCCAGAGCCACAGGTCCGGATGCTGTATGCCCGCCTGGAAGGGCTGCGCGGGAATGGGTGCGGTACGCCGGCTCATCCTGTCCTTTTTGCGTATTCGGACTGATCGGCGGCCGCGAGCGCTGATCCGGCAGGATTGGCCATCCAGTTCACGATTCCCATCAGGCACAGCAGGCCCGCAAAGCCTGTCGCGAGCAGGAAGCCTATACGCATGTCTCCCTGCCCAAATGTGTCACTGACCACGGCCATCATGAGAGGCGCAAAGGCAGCAGAGACGGCTGTGAAGAACAGGATCAGGCCCGCAATTGCGCCGTGGTCGCTCTTGGGAAAACAGCTGATCCCCTTGGAATTGAGGGTTGGGTAGATCATCGACATGAACAGGCCCGACAGGGGCAGCAGGAAGACTGCAGCCGTCTTGCCGAGCAAGGCGCTGGCAAGGAAACAGGCGAAGATGATGGCGGTGAATACCATCATGACGGGCTTCCAGTCGATATAGCGCAGCGCAAAAGCCCCGAGGAAACGGCCCACCGTGCGCAGGACAAAGAAAATCATCACGGCATAGGCCGCGAACAACATGGCGAGTTCTGTCCCAGCAAACCCATCCAGAAAGGTCGGGAGCCAGACGAAGATTGCGACTTCACACGCCACATAAAGCGCAATGGCCAGTGAGAAACCGAGCGCGTGAGGGTTGCCGAGCAAGGACAACGTATGGCGGACAGAGGCGGGCGTTTGCGTCTCACCCGACATGGGCGGGTAATCTGTCAACAGGGCGACAAGGATCATGACTGCACACAGGCCGGCGGCGATCATATAGAGCCACGTCCAGGACAGGCCCTGTCCGGTCAGCCAGACGACCAGCAAAGGTCCGGCAATGGCGCCGACCCCGAAGAACCCCTCCACCGCATTCATGCGGGAGGTGTGATCGCCGGTGGAACTGGCAAGGTCGCCCACCAATGCCAGCGCGGACGTCTTGAAGACACCGATGGCCAGGCCCGTAACAAACAAGAGCGTCAGATAGAGCTGGAAGGCGTGTCCAGTCATGAACAGGGCGCTGGCCAGTCCGTACAGGGCGAGCCCGCCAATGATCGTTCTCTTGCGACCGAACCGGTCCGCCAGGAATCCGAGACCGATGCCACTGGCAGCAATGGCAATCATGGTGGCCCAGTGGAACGCGCTGGCCTGGGTATTGCTCAAACTCATGTCGACGCGGGCGATCTTGATGATCTCGCCCACGGCATCGGTGGTCATCGCGAACATGAAGAACATGGCGTAGGTCAGCGCAGACACCAGTCTGTAAGACACGCGCATTTCAGTCGGCACGACAGGTGATGACGTCATTCTGTCGACTCCTCCCTCTTTGTGATAGCCACTACTACAATCGATGGCCACTCGAATATTTTGCTAAGGGCGCGCGCACCTATTCGTGGCTAATTCATGTTATATCCCCTGAGCCTGTTTACCGCTGGTAGCACGCATCATGACTGTCTTGAGTGCTACCGCAGAATTTCGGCAAGACCCCAATATTCGTTTTCGGAAGCAGACAGGGTCGCACTCGGCGAAATTCTCCAACAAACTCCGGGCTTAATCCCTCTTTTCGTCAAACCCATCCCTACACACCCTATCTCGCGTCTTGAAAAGCATTGCAAAGAGACACAGATTTGCTGCTCACACCTTCCACCTTCGCGCAACTTTTCCGGTTCTGACGAGTTGCTTGGTTAATGCCGTCGGGCCTACCAAATGAGATGAGGATACAGTGTCGAGATTAGTTGTTTATTCGAACCGTTTGCCCCTTGGAACATCCCCCTCCGGCGGTCTCGTCGTCGCCCTCGGCAAAGCAATGGATCGGCGCGGTGGGGTCTGGATCGGGGCGAAGCTGGACGAAGACGAGACGACAGGACAAACGCTTAAATCCTATGAAGGTGCCAGCTTCGACCGGTACGCGCTGCACCTACCCGCCGAAGAGTACAACAATTACTATCTGGGCTATGCCAATTCCGTCCTGTGGCCGCTCTTTCATGGCCGCGCGGACCTACTGGACGTGGCCGATGGACAGCTCGCAGCTTATACCAGCGTCAACCGGAAGATGGCGGAAGCGTCGGTCGATTTGCTGGAAGATGACGATGTCATCTGGATCCACGATTACCATTTTATTCCGCTGGCCGCCGAATTGCGCAAACTCGGCGTGACCAATCCGATCGGCTTCTTCCTGCACACGCCCTTCCCGTCTTCCAGCAATCTCCACGCCCTCTCCCACAAGGAAATGCTGCTCGACTGGCTTGCAGCCTATGATCTGGTCGGACTGCAGACCCAGCGGGACGTCTCGGCCATGCTGGAAGTCTGCCGGACCATCTTTGGCGGTCAGGTCCTGTCGGATGGCCGTATTCGCAGCCAAGGTCAGGATATCTGGGCGGCCAGCTTCCCGATCGGTATCGATGTGGAGAAATTCCGGCAGACGGCGGAGTCTCAGGAGGTCACCTCTCCCCAGATTGATCCGCGCCAGAAGCTGCTGATCGGTGTGGACCGGCTCGATTATTCGAAAGGGCTTCCCCACAAATTCCGGGGCTTCCAGCGCTTCCTCGAAGACCAGGCCGATGACAGCGACCGGCTGACCCTGCTCCAGATCGCCTCGCCTACGCGGGAAGATGTCGAGGCATATCAGGAAATCCGGCACGAACTCGAACAGATCACAGGCGAAGTGAATGGCGAATTTGCCGAACTCGGCTACATCCCCATCCAGTACATTCACCGGGCTGTGCCCCGCGACTATCTCGCCGGTCTCTATCGTCAGGCAGCCATCGGGCTGGTGACGCCCCTGATCGACGGGATGAACCTGGTCGCAAAGGAATATGTTGCCGCCCAGGACCCTGAAGACCCCGGCGTGCTGATACTTTCAGAATCAGCCGGCGCGGCCGAACAGCTGAAATGCGGCGCGCTCATTATCAATCCATATGACCCGACCTCCATCGCCGAAGCCATTCGCACGGCGGTCAGCATGTCCCTGGAAGAGCGTATCGAGCGCCATCAGGCGATGTGGACCGAGATATTGAAGCGGAATGTCTATTGGTGGACGGAAACCTTCCTAGACAGACTTAACCGGAACGCGGCCTCGCGCCTGAGCCGCGATCGGTCACTGGCAGATCTGGAAACCGCGCTCCGTCGCTGACCTGATAGGTCAGTTGTCCTCCGCTTCATCATCTTCCGTCGGATCTTCGGTCATTTCCGGTAGCCGGTCCGTCGGGGCGCCCAGCACCACCGGCTCGTCATCCCCCTTGAAATGGCTCACCGGGTCTTCCTTCGGGGGCTCGGCCGGCCCCTTGCCGGGCACCATCTGCGCGCGGCGCCGGTCGGCAGACTGTTGGATCTCCTCAGCTTCTTTCGCGGTCGTACGGGGATAGGCGAGATGGTCGAGTGTCTTGCGGGTCATGGTTATGCCTCCTCAAAGAGGATCAACCCGGTTTCCGGGAATAGGTTGCATACATGCCGTCCTCTCAGCTTTCTGGAAATGCCCGCCGTGTACGGTTGGCAAAGGCGACGAGCGAGAGCATGACCGGCACCTCGACCAGCACGCCCACCACGGTCGCAAGCGCCGCGCCGGAATTCAGGCCGAACAGGCTGATCGCGACCGCAACTGCCAGTTCGAAAAAGTTCGACGTGCCGATCATGGCACACGGCGCCGCAATCCTGTGGGGCACTTTCCATACCCAGGCGGCGCCATAGGCGAGCGCAAAAATGCCATAGGACTGGATCAGGATCGGCACGGCAATAAGCCCGATCACAAGGGGATCGGCGAGGATCACCCTGCCCTGAAAGCCGAATAGCAGGACGACCGTCGCCAGCAGGCCGATGACGGAGAAGGGTTTCACGCGCGCAAGGAAGCGTTCCAGCGCCACTTCGCCGCCATGCCGAAGCAACAGGCTGCGGGCGATCACGCCGGCGACGAGCGGAATGACGACATAGAGCGCGACCGACAGAAGCAGGGTTTCCCACGGCACGCTGATATCCGTGACGCCCAGAAGCACTGCCACGATGGGCGCAAAGGCGAACACCATGACCGCATCATTCACGCTGACCTGGACCAGCGTATAGTTCGGGTCCCCGCGCGTCAGCTGCGACCAGACGAAGACCATGGCCGTGCACGGCGCCGCGCCAAGCAGGATAAGACCCGCAATGTATCCATCCGCATCAGAAGTCGGGATGAAGCCTGCAAACACATAGCGGAAGAACAGGACGCCCAGCGCCGCCATGGTGAAAGGCTTGATAAGCCAGTTCACGACCAGGGTGATGATCAGGCCTTTCGGCTTGTCGCCCACATCCTTCAGTGTGGCAAAGTCCACGCCAATCATCATCGGCCAGACCATGGCCCAGATCAGCAGCGCTACCGGAAAATTGACATTGGCATATTCCATTGAGGAAAGGACGCCGAACACGCCCGGCACGACCTGGCCCAGACCAATGCCTGCCGCAATGGCCAAAGCCACCCAGACGGAGAGATAGCGTTCAAAATTGCCCATGATGGCTCCTCAGAAGGTAAAAGTGAGTTGTGCGTATCCGAACAGTGTCCCGTCCCCATCTGGACCACCCGGTACGTCTTTGGCAAACTCGCCATAGATCAGGGCGGAGGCGCCGAGTTCCAGGCGGAGACTGTCCGGCAGCACCCAGTAGCGGGCCCGCCCATCCAGCGTGTGTCCGATGAAATCGCCGGATTGGCCGGACGGATCCCGCAGCTTGGCAATGACCCAGCTGTCGGTCTTCGACGCCAGATGCGCCGCATGATAGTAGAACCGGGCGTCCCATCGGGCATTCGGTTTCACTTCCACCCGGAAGCCTGGCGCATTCAGATTGGCCGGAGTCAGCGGCCCGTGAATACTGGTATTGTTGAGGTCGGTCCGCCGCGACCCGAACAGGCGCTCATGCTGGTCATAATTGAGGTCAAACGGATCCTCGTCGCCGCTGGCATAATAATATTCCAACGCAAAGCGCGGCTGCCACGGCGTATCAAACGTATACCCGAACGCCGCAAACAGCATGGACGCCTCCACCTCAAGGCTTTTCGTGTCCGATGGAGCGCTGGAGGCGTAGCGGCTGCCGCGTCTCAGGGCGCCCTCAAGGTCAATGTCCCACTGTCCGGAAACAGGCTTCCGGTAGAGACGAAAGCCCGGCGCGAAATAGGACCGGTCCGGCGTCTGGAAGTCGCCCGAGTCCCGCTCTTCCAGTCCGTAAGCAAACACTTCGCCCCAGAGGCCTGGCGCCATCGCCGGCAGGATATCCGCGCGGCGATAATGCACGCCCCAGATACGCCGCTCCCATTGTTCCTCATCCCCTGACAGTTCATTGTCATCCAGCGCAGGCCGCGCATCCGGATAGCGCGCAGTCGGCACGACATAGACGAGATGGAGTTCGTCACCGCGTTCTGCCGTGGAGACAAAATGCGCGCCGGTATAGCTCTTGATGACATTGGCAAAATCGACGCGCTCGATCTGGCGTTTCGAGCCGATGGAGACCGTCTGCCGCCCAAGGGTCAGCTTGCTGGACGAGCTCTCCCCGAAAACGCCCGGCAACTCGTCGATGCGGGCATAGAGCTGGAGGAAGTCCAGCGGATTGGCGATGCTGCTGGAAAGCGGGGTGCCGGCATCGGCCAGATAGGTCCGGCTGTCCTGCACCTCGACCCCGAAAGAGACCGGCCCTGTGTCTGCTTCGGCCAGCAAAAGGCTGCGGAACAGGAGCAATTGGTCGCCGCCCTCGCCGCCGGCCCGAAACTGCCCCTGCAGCGTCTCATAGCGGACGCGGGTCTCTCCCTTGAGCGTCAGCCAGGCCGGAGCCTCTACGGCATCCTTGAGCCGGAAGGCCTCCTCCGCCTCGGCAACAGAGCAGATGTGCGCCATCAGCGCGAAGACCCACAAAATTCGTCGCATACACTCTCCCGCATCGCGCCCGAGTCGCGTTGCGGTTCTTAAACATTATTTGACCGAGAATTGAAGTGTCCCACTCATCTCAGCCGGAAGAATTGTCTGGCAAATCCCGCTTTCAAACGCGCCGAACGGGCATGCCAAGCCTTCCTCCATCAGCTTCAAGGTGACCGGCGAGGCCCCCGTCTGGTAGGTGCAGGCGGCGTTTGAGACGTCGCGTACAAACAACATGTCCGTGCTGGTTGAGCCCCGCCCCTTCACACTGGCATTCGCCTCACCCCGTCCGGTGACGGCAACACAGTCGATATCCCAGTTTCCAGAGCCGCTGGCGCGCAGCTCCAGATCACCGGTTGTGGCAGAAGTGTCGGCCGGGGCCCGGACCGAGTCCGGCGCGCCCGCGCATGCTGCCAGTCCCATACCTGCCAAAGCGATTGTAGCGTATGTCCTCAGTCCAGTTCGCATGTCATCCTCCCGTGCGACTCTGGGAAGACCTTAGCGCGACATAGACATTATTTCAACATTCTATCGAATATTGATTTAACAAATTGCCTTCGATTTCCTGGCGAGCGGATCACACACTTCCGGATGACCGTGGCAGCAATTGTCCACAAGCACCGAGAGCAACTGGTTCACGCCGTCAATACGGGCCGTATAGATCATCCGGCGCCCATCACGCGCGACGCTGACCAGCCCGGAATTCACCAATATGTTGAGATGCCCCGACAGCTTGTTTGGCGCGATGTCCAGATGTTCGGCAATGGCGCCTGCCTGCAAACCGTCCGGCCCCGCCTCCATGAGCGCCCGAAACGTCAGCAGCCGGGTCTCCTGTCCAAGCGCGGAGAGCTGTTTCAGCGTATCGGTTAGATCGGTCATGCGTCCGACTCTACCGCGTTTGGGCCGCGTGTATAGAGCCGCCAGGAACGGACTTTCGGAGTGACAGGTTGGGAACAACCGTCATTCCAGGAGAAGGTCATCATTCCCACTCGATAGTGAACGCACCAAAACTTTAGTGTCCATGCTTCGGATATGATCATCAAAGTCAAAAACCCAGCCCGTGGAAATTGCCCGGCTGCAGCCCTGTACACGCTCTTCATCTACCTCCACCTAGCCACCGCCCCGGAACAGACATGCCGGCTCGGCAATTCCGAAGTCGCGTGTATTGCTTGTGAGACAGGTTACCAACCGGCTAGGTCGCCTGCTCCTGCCTCTGCTAACATTTTCATTACCGGCAAACGGGCGCCAGAGGTGGCAAGGGCGGCGATATCACGCCAACATTCCAGTTCCAGGAAACTCCCCCTTGCGCACGTCGACGGCATATGACCGCCTCGTGAAGCTCGTAGCGATTTGGCGGCTTGGAGAGGGCTTGCGGGCGGTCTTCGAATGCCAGATAGGTTCGACCCTCCCCATAGGGAGGCCAGTCAGTTTCCCCCACCGCGCGCGGGACACCGTCCCGCACGAACGACGCCCAGTAACTGAGCATGGCATCCGACAGGCGCTGCTCCTGCTGAGTTTCTGGAATGGCTGGCCAAAGCGGCGGAGTAAGATTCATAGTTCCGAACACAAACGGAATCTCGGACGCATGAAAGGCGTGGTATCCGCCTTCATCAGCAGACGGGTAACCATGATCGAAAAAGTATAGAAAAGCCTCTGCGCCGATTTCTGTCTGTTTGACAGCCAAGCGCTCCGCTGCCCAGCCATACATGGCGTCACGCGTAGTAGCCAGCATGCTCTCGGAAATCGAATCTTCCGGATAGTGCACGAGAAATTCATCTGCGCGATCCCCATATCGGGCCTCGATCTCTTCCCTGTATTTCGCTGCGTTCGCAGGTGCCGGGGGTAACAGGATCGGAAGAGAGCGGATTTCGCCTTCATTGAATCCTGCGAGCACAGGGACAGGTGCCTGCTCGCCCCGGTCAAACACGTCCACCAGTTGGCCTGGCAAAGTGCGTGCGTCGATGGTGGGGAGCGGGAAATATCCTGCTTGTATCGCCCCTTCGGAAATCGCTTCTGCACTCCGGCCTCTGAGGTCCTGGATATCGGCTGCGCCAAATTGGCCTGAGAGCCATTTGCCGATTGCCTCGGCAGAGGGCAGGTCAGAGAATGTGCTGTTTCGCAATTCCGGCAAAGTGATCATGTAGGCGCTCTGTGCAATTGCCCGATCAAACAGACCACGCGCCGAGGGCGCGGCCATGAGGCAGATGACACTGAGGCCGCCCGCCGATTCCCCAGCGATGGTCACATTGCCGGGATCACCTCCGAAGGCGGCAATATTGTCCTGGACCCACCGCAAGGCCTGGATCTGATCCAGCAGGCCGTAATTGCCGGATATGTTATCCTCCGCCTCGGCACTGAGATCAGGATGCGACAGATAGCCAAGTGCGCCGAGGCGGTAATTGATGGAAACGACAATGACCCCTTCGTCCGCAAAATGCGTCCCGTCATACAGGGCGTTCCTGCCCGTTCCATTCACTAATGATCCCCCGTGAATCCATACCATCACAGGCGCATCTTGCGCATTCGGCGGAACCCAGATGTTGAGGAAAAGACAGTCTTCGCTGATCGGCCCTTGAATCTCGAATCCCGCCGGAAGGGCCGGCTGTACACACGCCGCACCGAACTGCGTCGCGTCCCTGATACCGCTCCAGCGAGGCAGTGGCTGAGGCGCGCGCCAGCGCAGCTCCCCAACAGGGGGCTGCGCATAAGGGATGCCCCGGAAAACGCGCGTCTCTCCAGATTGCACCCCGCGTACATTGCCTGCGGGGGCCTCGACCACTGGCGCTTCCTGGGCACAGGCTGGCGCCGTCCCCCAGACGGTTAATATGACTGCCACCACTCGCCAGATGCGTTTCCAACCACTCAGGAGCAGAAGGACAAATTCCGTCACTGCGCATCGCCGGGCGCGTAGCCAGCCTTGGCCAGTTCCAGGCGACTCTGCTCAAGCGCATTGTTGGGAATGAACGCGTTCCCGGCATCAAGAATCTGGTCCCAATTGGAGACCACCGCCTCCGGCATCTGATCTTCATCAGCGATATGGATGCCTTGTGTCATTGAGATATGGGCGGCCTCGACCCCTTTTGCACCCGCACAGAGAATGGTGCGCGTTGGAGCATCCTCACGCACAAGCGCCAGCATGGCCGGGCTGACATATTCCGGTCTCAACAGGCGCAATTGCTGTTCGGGCAAGACCCCCTCCATCATCTGGGTCGCAGCCGTTGGCGCCAGGCAATTGACCTTGATATCGTACTTCTCGCCTTCGAGCCCCAAGGTCTGCATCAATCCCACGAGCGCCATTTTCGCGGCGCCATAATTGGACTGCCCGAAATTGCCGAACAGACCAGAGGAAGATGTCGTCATTACGATACGGCCATAGCGTTGTTCGCGCATGGTTTCCCATACGGCCTTCGTGCAATTGACGGCACCCATGACATGCACGTCCAGCACGGTCCGGAAATCAGCCAAGTCCATCTTGGCGAACGTCTTGTCACGGAGGATGCCAGCATTGTTGACCAAAATGTCGAGCTGTCCCCAACGCTGCTTCGCGTCGGCTGCCATTTGCAGGACAAAATCTTCGTCCGTTACGGAGCCGACTGCAGCAATGGCCTCACCCCCCTCCGAGACAATCTCCTGCACCACCTGCTCTGCAGCTGCGCCGACATCATTCACGACGACCCGTGCCCCGCGCGCTGCAAGCAGATGGGCATGAGCGCGTCCAAGCCCCCCGCCTGCGCCCGTCACAATGGCCACTCGTCCGTCCAGTCTGATCATCCTGTCATCCTCACATCTATCTATAGTGAATTTGGGCACCGCCATCCGCTGCCGCTCTGGCCCGTATTTATCCGCGGTCTCCCACCGCGTCGACATTTTCTTGCTTGCGCTGTTCCAGCGCCAGGATAATACGCGCATGCCTCTTCCGCGTCAGATGATATCCAAGCAGAAACAAAGGGGAAATGGCAGCAAAAGCAGCTGGTAGAGGTCCGGAGATCAAGGCCAGTTTCTCCAGCACCTCCTGAGGAATCGCCAGATCCGGCCCCTTGGCGGCAATATCGGTTGGAAACTGAATCGCATCCAGCGCCAGTCCGGCGATCAATCCTCCGAGACCCGAGGCTGCCTTGAACGCCAGGGTCAGGCCGGAAAAGAAGAGACCTTCTCGCCGGACACCAAACAAGTATTCATGTTCGTCTGCCGTATCAGCCAGCATTGACTGGAAGCCAATTCCCCCGACCATGATCGCCGTCCCGACCAGAAGTCCGTTCACGAACAGGACTACGGCGGCTGTGGACGGCATCAGGGCATGCGGTCCGTACAATTGAAAAAGTGGCGGCCACATGAGGAAAAGCGAAATGGCCAGGAAAGCACAAATGGAAAGCGTGCGCTTCTCTATATAGCGCAAGGCAAATGCACTGATGGGCGCCCCGAGCAGCGGTCCAAGGGTCGTGCTCAGCAGAACCATCTGGATCGCAAAGGAATCCAGTTTCCAGAAATACCGGCTCGCATGCAATGCCAGAGACACAGATGCGGAGTAGGCGAGAAAATAGGTCAACACCGTCCCGAACAGGACAAGGAAGGACCGGTTGCGTGACAGCTCGACCATTTCCCGTACGAAGCCTGCGAGAAAATGAGTCTGGTCAACTGACGGGGCATGCAGTCGCGGCCCAGCGCGATATACCGCGCCAATTGCTATGCAGCCCGTCAATACGATGGCTGCCGCGCATGTCCAGGCGAAGGGTATGTAATTCTCACGTCCCAATAGTCCCGCAGGGCCGGACATGAAGACGCCAAGCCCCAGCACTACGCCGCACAGAATGCCCGCATTTTGAAAGGTAAGCCGATAGGACACAATGCTCGCACGCTCACGATAGTCATCTGTGACTTCCGCTCCGACGGCCGTGAATGGAAGTACGAAGCAGGATGTCGAGACACGCAACACGATGAGACAGGCGGTGACATAGAGAAACAGCGGGGCACCGGTCAGCGACGGCGGAATCGAAAACAGGAGTCCAAAGGCACAGGCAAACGGAACAAGTCCGCCCACCATGAAGGGAAGCCGCCGTCCGAAGCGCGACCGTATACGGTCACTGGCCAATCCGATCGCGGGATCCGCCACAGCATCCACCAACAAGGCGATGAGCTTGGCGGTTCCGGCCATTGTTCCTGACATGCCGCACACAGCGGTCAGGTAGAAAAGCAGAAAAAACCCGAAGCCGGCACTGACTATGCCATCCGCCATGGCGCCCGCGCCATAGGCCGCCTTGTAGCGACGCGTCAGAGGCACTGCACGGGCGAGCCTGGCCGCAGCCTCACTCCCTATTGGAGAGACGGACGCCCTCATGCGCCGGCCTCCTGAGTCATCGCTGAGACATCGCTTTGAAGAGCCTCATAAGTCCGCCTTTGGTATTCGGGCAAAGCGCGCCGACCGGCGGCGCCGTGTCCCGTGGCGATCGTGGCTCCAGAGCTAGCGGAAACTGGAACCTGGTGCTGGATCATGAAGATCATCACAAGGTCATTGACCGGATCTGCCTGCCACCAGGTGCCGAAAATACCTGGCCACGTCATCGACCCTGGCGCCCCGCAGGCATAGGGATTGTCGACCGGATCTTCGGCGATCGAGACGCCAAGCCCAAAGCCGTTCTTCTGCCAAAGCGGCATGCCTGCGAACGACACATCACGTTGCACTTTGGTCAGGCGGTTTCTCTGCATAAGCTGCACAGTCGCAGGTTGCAGCAAACGTCTTCCCTCCAACGCTCCGCCCCCCAGCAACATCCGGGCGAATCGATGATAGTCCGGCGCAGAGGAGATCAGCCCGCCACCGCCGGGTGTGTAAGCCGGCGGCTCGTCATACATTTCCACCTCGACCTGCGCGAGTTTGCCCGCCTGCGCGTCATACCCATAAAGGTTAGCGAGACGATGTCGTTTGTCTTGGGGAAGCCAGAAGTCCGTATCCTTCATGCCAAGAGGCGCGAATATTCGCTCCTGCAATACTTGTCGCAACGGTTTGCCTTCGACCCGGCCAATCAGGAAACCGAGCACATCCGTCGAATGTCCATAATGAAACCGCTCCCCCGGCTGGTATGCCAGAGGCAACTGGCCGAGCGCTGCCAGCCATTCATCGGGAGTGAAGCGATTCATGGCAGGATTGCCGAGCGTGGCATCATAGGCTTCCTGGAGGGGCCCTTCCGAAAAGAACGCATAGGCAATGCCCGCGCGATGGGTCAGAAGGTCCTCCACCGTGATTTCGCGGTTGGCGGCCACCGTATCAGTGATCGTGCCGGCGGCATGACGCAACACGCGTGGACTGGCGAGTTCGGGAACCCATCGCGAGATCGGATCCGAAAGCGAAAGCCTGCCTTCCTCCACCAGCATCATGGCAGAAACCGAAGTGATTGGCTTTGTCATCGAGGCGATACGGAACAAGGTGTCGGATCGCATGCGCGTGCCCGTCTGGATATCGCTCATGCCAAGGGTCTCGGATTGGATAATATCGCCCCCTCTCGACGTGAGGGTCACAATGCCCGCGAGCTCACCACGATCAATGAAGGCCTGGAGGCAGGGCCTGACCATGGCAAGCTTCGCGGGCTCAAACCCATGTGTGCGGATGCTGGCATCACCAGTCATGAGCAAGATACTTCCGGAAATGTGTGCGGCACGATTAAAATGACTTCCGCAAATTCACCGCAATGTAACGACCGATCGGATTGTAGTCTCCGCCAATTCCATCCGATCCCGGAAAAAAGGGCGGCTCCTGATCAAACAGATCATTCACCTGCAGACCAAGCACCGTGTTTTCCGTCACGCCGCTATCCGGAAGTGTCCAGCTGACGCGCAAGTCGACTGTCGTATATGGATCCGCATCATAGACATCGGTGCCGGTTGGCGTGTTATAGGTATTCGTGATACCATCCCGGTAATTGACAAAGCCCGCCACACTGACCGGCCCACTGGTAAGCCCTGCCGAGGCTCTCAAGGTCGCCTTGGGCAAGCCGAGTTTCAGATTGTCGGAAACAGGCGCGGCCGGTGACAATTGAGTATCGAAATTCAGGATATAATTGCCCGCCAGCCCCGTATAAATCTCGCCCAGTCCGGTAGTGCGGTGATAGCGGAAATCGAAATCCACGCCGTCGGTCTCCCGAACGCCAAAATTGTTGAGGCGGAGATCCAGGGCGTTTCCAATCTGCGGCAGCGGATTTGGCAAATTGACCGGAACGCCTAATCCTACTAAGCGGCTCAATTGATCCGTAGTGGGATCACGATAGACAATGGACTGAAAGGTCGGATCCGCAAAAACAAGGGCAATCGGCGGCGTTCCAATCACATCAGTATATTCGATGTCGTAATATGTCACGCTCCCCCGAAAGTCCGGCAGGAAAGTCGGCTGCCAGTCCACGCCAAAGGAGTAGGTCTCGGCTTCCTCAGGCTGCAGATCGAGATTGCCCCCCAGCAGGTAGACCGTGTTCACCTGATCATTGCCACGGGCCGGGTCGCGGGCTGCAACAGCGGCAGTCGCCGCATCCAGATAATACGCACCAACCGTAGCACCTATCTGGCGCATTCCCGGCGCCCGGAAGGACTGACCATAGGTGCCGCGTACATTCACGCCCTCAGCAGGTCCCCAATTCACCCCGATCTTGGGATTCGTGGTCGATCCGAAATCACTATAGTCGTCGAAGCGGCCAGACAGAGACAGGTCGAGACGCTGGACGAATGGGGCTGAATTGTCGTCACCAACAATCGGAACGAACAGTTCGGCATAAACAGACTTCACGTCTCGTGACAGGTCTTCCGGAACCGGGACAGCCCCGACAAAGCCTCGCTGTTCAAAAGTTTCGCGGCGGAATTCGGCCCCTACGGCGAATTTCAACTCACCGCCCGGCAGATCGGCTAGCGGACCATCCAGCTTGATGGCTCCTAACTTTGTGCGCTGCTGGATGGTGACATCAGTTGCCGAGTCGAGGATCGCATCGACAACAGCTGGCGACGTCCCCTGCCCGAACGGATCCAGCGCCGTGTCAGCACTTGTCCCCGCAGCAGCTACCGCAAGGGCGACGGCATTGATCGTAGGAATGAAGGCGTCATTCTCTGCCCAGTCATAGGTCCCGTAGATGCTCAGATTCAGATCGCCGGGCAACTCGACATCCATTCCAGCAGAGGAATTTCCAACCTTACGGCTGTCAGTATTCGTACGGTAATCGGCGCCAACGAGGTTGTCTGCGCGGAACAGGACAGTCTCGAAGGTTGCTCCCGTACCCGGAGGAGCTTGGAAGAAGGGATTCGTATTGGCAATCGTCATAGTCTGCACCGCAGGCGCAACGCGTGTCTTGTCTTCCAGGTCTGAGTATAGGACTTCGCCCCAGAGCGTGACCCGATCGGTCAAATCTTGTTGCGCACTTACAAATGCGCTGTGGAGGCGCGAACTTGGATAAAGGTCTGCTGCGGCGCCATTATCGCAATAATTGATGGTATTCGGAGCAAGATCCGGGGCGGCATACAGGGTGCCCCCAACCAGAACGTTGGGAGATGGACAGTTAATGGAGCGCGTATCGACGCCGTCTGACGAGGTGAAATCCAGAGCCCGGTAGTCACGGTCACCGCCGGTGATGTTGTCATTTTCCCTGTACTGGTAGGCGGCCAATACGGACCCCGTTCCCCAGTCCTGCCCTACCAGTCCATTCGCCGTAAACGACTCATAGTCATCGGCAATCCCGTAATCGACGGACACATCAACGCCCGAGAACCGCTTACGCGTGATGAAGTTCACAACGCCCGCAACCGCATCCGAGCCATAGATCGAAGACGCACCATCTGCGACGATTTCGACCCGCTCAATCGCGAGGCTTGGAATTAGCGGATAATCGGGATTGGTCTCATTGGCTGCCGCCGCGACCAGCCGATGCCCATTCATCAGCGGCAATGTCGCACTCGCCGGCAAACCTCGCAGGCCCGGCGCAAAGGAACCGAAACCATCGAGACTGGCCTTGGGTGCAGTATTGAAACTGTTCAGTTGTGGCACCGTCGCAAGCAGGTCCGGAGTTGTTGCCGCGCCGATGAGTTCAATGTCGTCACGGGTGACGCCGATCAGATTAGACCCGGTCGGCGGTACGCCTCGGATGCTCGATCCGGTCACAATGATTTTTTCGGCAACGAGTTGGTCTTCGGTCTCAGACTCAGCGGTACTTGTCGTCAGCGTGGTTTCCGCCGGTTCCTGGTCAGATGAGGACTGTGCTTCTGCCGGCGCGGCACAGGACCATGCCATTGCGATGGTGATGGCTGACACAGAGCCAATGAGCTTTGAATTGGTAATCATGTTTTCCTCCCAATAATGTCCGTCTTCCAACAAGCTTGACCGGCCTGTCTTTGCGGATTTCATTTGTTGCAAAAGCGCTACCCCGGTGAATTCGGCCCGTCAAGTTCATTTATTTAGTGCTAAATGAATTAATTTCGCCTGCAACGCTGGCTTGCTTGACTGGACGTTGGCCACGCCCCATCCTAACGCTGCAACTGTGAGGCGAACGACATGTCTCACGGAGGCGCCGAATCAGGAAAGGCCGGTATTTATGGCAGCAACGCCGAAACCCAAGGCTCGCCGCACTCGCGCAGAGCAACGGGCTGCGACGATCAAACTTATTCTCGATACGAGCGAAGGACTCTTCGCTCAGCTTGGATATTTCGGCGTGACGATCAAGGATGTCGCGGACAAAATGGGCATCCATCCCGCTTTGATTCACTACTACTTCAATGGCAAGAAAGAGCTGTTCGATGCCGTCTTCGACCGGCGCATGGAGTTTGCGATCTCGACGCGGACAGCTGGCCTGGACGCCTATGAAGCAGAAGTCGGCGAGCGCCCGACCATAGAAGGTGCCCTGCGGGCCTATTATGACGAAGCCTTTGACGTTTACATCAATGACGATGAAGGCTGGCGGAATTTCGGCCGCATCTTCGCCCAAGTGAACAATGCGCCCGGCTATGGCGCCGAAAAGATGGATACCTATTTTGATCCACTCGTGTTGCGGCTCATCAGCCTTCTGAGCAAGGCATTGCCAGATGCAGAGCCCGAGGACCTCTTCTGGAGCTTCCAGTTCACCTCAGGCGCGTATACGCTCATACTGTCCCAGACAGGCCGAATTGATCGCCTGTCGGACAATTTGTGTGCCTCAGACGATTTCGAAGCAGCCCGGGACCGGTTCGTCACCTTCATGGCTGGCGGATTTGACGCCCTCTATAAAAGCCGCAAGGGAAAATCCGGTCGCGGCTCCAAGCGCGTGCGACCAAAGGCCGGATAAAGTCCAGCCCGGCCCACCGCGCGAGACCCAGCATCCCTACTCTTCAATCGGTACGGCCAGCCGTGCATCCCGGAGGGCCGCGCGGCGCACTTTGCCTGCCTCGTCCCGCAAGGACTCGCTTGTGAATTCGAGGCTCTTGGGCAGCTTGAAGCGCGCCAATTGCCCCGACACGAATTCCATCAACTCGGCTTCACTCAGGGCCTCCCCCTCAAGCGGTTGGACGATCGCGTGGACCCGGGCGCCCCAATCTTCGTCCGGCAGGCCAATCACGGCGCTGGTACGAACAGAGGGATGCGCCTCTATCGCGGCTTCAACTTCCGCCGGATAGATGTTGGCGCCGCCTGAGATGATCAAATCATTACGACGGTCTGACAGGTAGAGATATCCCGCTTCATCCAGAGAGCCGAGATCGCCAGGCGCTTCCCACTCGCCGCGACGCCGCGGCGTGCTTCCGAGGTAGTGATAGGTCGATCCCACGCCCCCCTGGGGACGGAAATATATTTCCCCAACTTCGCCGGCGGGGCATTCCTGTCCTTCCGCATCCAGGATCTTTACTTCATAGCCTTCCCGGACACGTCCCACCGAACCGCGGTGCGATAACCAGTCGGTTCCCGAAATCATGGTCGAGCCTGTCGCCTCGGTCGTTCCGTAATATTCCCAGACGCGTTCGCTCCCGAGCCAGTCAATCCAGGCCTGCTTCAGCCAGGGCGCACACGGTGCCGCCATATGAACCATCATGCGCAAGCTTGGCAGGCTGAAATTGGACAATACATCAGGACCGAGATGCCAGATGCGATGCATCATCGTCGGCACCATGGTCACCCAATTCACGTCATGCGCCTCCATGAGCTGCAGCGCACGCAGCGCATCGAACTTGCGCATTTCGACGATCGTTGCCCCTATGCAAAGACCCATGTGGATGCAGTGAAACGGTGCATTGTGATAGAGCGGGCCAGGGTTGAGGATCACATCTCCTGGGCTTTGGCCCAGGAAGCCCTCCTTCGGGTTCCAACGCGCAGGCATGGCGTCAACGATCACTTTAGGTCGTCCGGTGGATCCCCCACTTGTCATCGCTTTCCAATGGGGGGACACAATCTCTGGCAAACCTTCGACCGAATATGATCGGGCCGCGCCCTCGCCTTCCCGGATAGCTGGAATGTCGGCCCCCGGCGGAGTTCCCACGAAGAGTTTGGGGCGAACGATTTCCAGAATCGCTTCCATCTCCGGACGCGCCAACTTGGCCGACACGATGTTCGGGATGGCGCCCAGTTTCCAGATCGCGAAAACGGTCTCATAGAATTCCAAGCCATTTGGAAGCGCCACCGTGACGAAATCCCCGTATTCGACATCATGCGTCATCAGCATCCGGGCCCGCTGGTTCGAGCGCGCATCAAGTTCACCATATGTGACGGGAACATTCTCGACGATCACGGCCGCCCGGGACGGCGCGTTTCGGGCATGATGTGTGAGCATCGAACCCAGGGCAACATCAGTGTTCGACATAAGGGAAGCGCCTCTCTGTAAAACCCTATCTTCCGCGCACCTGTATGACGCCGCGGATCGGAGCAATTATTGGAAACGACGACTTCACTAACTTAGCACTAAATGAATGACAAGGCGGATTCGTGTCTTCCCTGCCTCTGGATTTTTTGTGAATAAAACTCAGTAAAAATGAGTATTTCTTCAGCAGAAGACTCCATTAAGTCATTGAACTTAATAGAATTTATGATATTCATCGAAAAGCATTTGAAATGATGGAATCATTCCACTCAATAATCCCGAATCCTAGTCTGTGATAAGCATGACTTCATCCTATCGACTAACCAGCCTTTCCACCTGCCCGAATAAATTCGAGGAAGCCTTCAGGATTTACGAGGTTTCATTGCCGGCATCTGAACGGAAAAATCGGGAGGATATTTTCAACCTGCTTGCTCGGGAAGACTATGCGGTAACAGTCTTGGAAATGAATGATCGCGTGATCGGGTTTTCAATTGTTTTCCTGCCTCATCCGCACCCGATTGGCCTACTGGAGTACATGGCAACCGATCAGGCATACCGAAATATGGGCATGGGCGAGATCATGTTTGAGCACGCCCTAAGTCTCTGCGCGGAACGTGTGCTTTTGGTAGAGGTTGAAGCAGCCTTCGGTTCACCTGCGTCTCGCAAACTGCAAAGACGAAGGCAGGACTATTATGGGCGCCTAGGGTGCAGGCCTATCGCCGGTCTGGCGTATAGAATGCCTCAACTCCAAGCGGCGCCGCCACCTCCACTCATTCTGATGTGCCATCCTAATGGAAATCAGATAAATATCTCAAAAGAACTGCTCCGCGATTGGGTCGCGTGCATCTATTCCGGTGTTTATGGCCGTGCCGATAACGACGATATCATTGATGCCATGTTCGCAAACTGGTTCCAACGCGAACAGGCAAACGGCTTTATATAGACCCCTATTTTACGCGCCGGGACAGAACGCCAGAATGGAAGATAAATTTTCCCGGTGCGAAGTCGCGCAGTGGATTTCGCACCGGGATATCATCCCACATTACTCTGCGGGAGCCGGATCATCTACGGCCGTGTCGGTCACAATCTTCCAGGCACCATCTACCTTGCGCCACACGGTTACATAATCTCCAGTTGTATCCGGATCCCCGTCCACAACAAAGCTGCCCCAGGTGATTCCCAGGTCAGCACTGCTTGCGCCCATCGCGCCAACGGGCTGCCAGTGAACGGGCGAGGGAACCTTGTCCAGCTGGCGCTCTGCCATGATCGCTTTCTCGCCCGTGAGGAATCCATCACCCGCTTCAATCATGAAACCCTGTTCAAAATCCACATACTCCAGTGAGGCTGCCTTGTATCCATGAGCGAGATTATAGGCTTCGTATGCCCTGTCTGCCGCCAGGAGTTCCGCTTCAACCTGTTCGGCAGGTATGGGAAGACTGGCGCAGGCAGTCAGGCCAATTGTAAAGCTCAGAACTGCCGTGGCGCGCATCATAGTGACAATGGGATTCATGGGACTCTCCTCTTTCAGACACAATGTAGCGGCGGCCGAGCGTGAGGGGCACTGCGTTTTAAGGCAAGGTTGGTGCGCCCACATCACCAGCCGGTCGACAGTTTGCATCACCCGGCAATTCTATAGGGTGCTATCCTGCACACAGTAGGAGGAAACCATCATGCACATCCGCTCACTGATCTTATACGTGCTTGCATCGGCGGCGACGACAACGGGCCACGCGGTGGCTCAAGCCTCTATCCCCGGCAAATCCGACGCGAAGATTGTTACGTTCGAGCTTTCCGAAGGCTCATGGATGAGCTTGGATATCAGCCCCGATGGCAAGACCCTCATGTTCGACCTTCTGAACGATATCTACAAAATGCCAGCCTCAGGCGGGCCTGCGGTCGCAGTCCACCAAGGTTCCGCAACACAGCGCAGTCCCCAATTCAGCCCAGACGGGCAGTTTATCGTTTATCTCAGCGATGAAAGTGGCGCCGATAATGTTTGGATTTCCCGAGCGGATGGCAGCGACGCCCGTCAGATTACCCATGAAACCCACGCGATGGTCGCTGGACCCGCCTGGTCCCCGGATGGAGAATCCATTGCTGCAGTCCTGACCTATTCAGATATCTTCCGTGTTCGCAATTCAGAGATTCATCTCTATTCGCTAGATGAAACATCGGACACAGTAATCGTGCCCCCACCCGAGAGTGGTAAAGATGTCCAGGAACCGCGCTTTGCCCCGAATGGTATCGATCTCTATTACACAGAGCGGATCAGCGGCGATCACTACGTGTACATGAATACAGGCGCAAAGAATTTCGCCATCAACCGGATCGATCTTGAGAGAGCCTACAGCGCTGGTAATAAAAGGCGCGCCGGAAATAAATCCAGCCAAGACCGGCACCCTGCTCGCCATTCAGACCGGCGCAACCAGAAGCGGCGGGTTATCTCAGGGTTTGGCGGCGCGACAACACCTCAGATTTCACCGGACGGAAAATCCATCGCCTTCATTCGTCGGCTTGGCGCAAAAACGGTCCTGTTCGTCAAGAATCTGGGCACGGGCGAGGAACGCCCCATATATCAAAATCTCGGACGCGACCTGCATGGAGACTACCTGCCACAAGAGCACTACTACCCTGCGTTCGACTGGTTCCCCGACAATCGCAACATTGCCATCTGGGCAAAAGGCAAGCTTGTCCGGATTGACACGCAGACTGCGGATGCAACCAACATTCCCTTTCGGCTGACAGCACGCCACGAAATTCGACCCGCCATCCGCATACGTCAGGACCTGGCGCCAGAGCAAGTTGATGTTCGCACAATCCGGCAATTGGCGCCGGCGCCATCTGGCGATGTGATGCTGTTCCGGGCTTTGGGGAAACTGTGGCAAGTCAATATGGATTCGCATAGTCCGCCTGTACGCCTGACCAAGGCCGACTCTTCAGAGTCAGAACCCGCTTGGTCTTCCGACGGA
This sequence comes from Hyphomonas sp., assembly GCF_036964145.1. Classification (GTDB taxonomy): domain Bacteria; phylum Pseudomonadota; class Alphaproteobacteria; order Caulobacterales; family Hyphomonadaceae; genus Hyphomonas. The sequence continues at coordinate 414,918 of NZ_JBALUC010000003.1, read as the reverse complement.
CAAAAGATTGCTTATGTCAGCTGGCAAGACGAAACCGGCAGTCGACTGATTGTTCGTGACGCAGCAACCGGTGCAGAAAAAATCCTGGTTGAGAGCCTTTCCGTGATAAGGGAGCCTCGCTTTTCCAATTCCGGCGACCAGATTGTCTACCGCATCATGGATCCTGACCCGTCTCTGAATGCAGCCGGGCCGGAAACGGGTCTCTACATCGTGGATACTGCCGGAGGGACAGCCCAGCATCTTTCGCCCGCATCGGGTATCGCAGGGTTCTCCGCAGACGACCGCCGCATCTTCCACTTTGCAGAACCCCAGTTTCGCAAGCGCCGTGCATCCGTCCTAATGAGTATCCAGGTAGACGGAAGCGACCTGCAGGCACACGCGATCGCGGAGACCGCAGACATACGAAATCTCGTTCTCAGCCCAGACGGAAAATGGCTCGGCTTCAAGTACTACAACCGCCCCTATGTCATGCCGTTCGAAATGAATGATGCTCCCATTGTGCTGTCACCTAAAGACAATCCAGACGTTCGATTGCTCAGCGAAATAGGTGGATACGAGATGAGCTGGGCAACCGACTCCTCCCGTTTGTACTGGACCTTGGGAACCGATATCCATTCCGTCTCTCCCGAGGCGAGCGATGCCAGAGACGACGTTTTCCCGGTCTCCCTCCAGACTCCTGCGGACAAACCGGAAGGTGTGGTCGCCTTTGTCGGCGGTAAGATCGTGCCAATTGTTGGTGAGGTGATCGAGGACGGAACGGTCATTGTCGAGGGCAACCGTATTGCAGCTGTTGGATCTCGCGGAAAGATCAAGGTCCCCAAGCACGCCACCCGCATAGATACGCGCGGCAAGACGCTGATGCCGGGCCTTTTCGATGCCCACGGGCATATCGATTGCTGTTTCCGGGCTGGAACCATGCCACAGCAACAACCCACAAGATATGCCGCCCTTGCCTATGGCGTTACAACCAATTTCGATCCCTACTCAAATGATCTTATGTCCTATGAGAGTAGCGAGATGACTCAGGCCGGCCTGTTGGTCGGCCCGCGGTGGCTCAAATCCGGACAGGTAGTGCATGGGCTCGAAGCGCGTACCGACGGGGTCTACCACCCCCTCTCCTCACTTGAAGATGCTCGCAATGTCTTGAAACGGCGCGAAGCGCTGGGCCCTTCAATCCTGAAGAGCTACAAACTGTCGACGCGAGCCCAGCGCCAACGCCTGCTACAGGCTGCCCGCGAGTATGGATACATGGTGGACGGAGAGGGCGCCGGCCAGTTCTACACCAATATCGGCATGATCCTGGATGGACACACCAACCTCGAACACAATCTGCCGGTTGCGACATATTACGATGATCTCCAGCAGTTGATTGCGGCTGCTGACACGTCACTGACGCCGACGCTGATTGTCGTATTTGGCGAACTGTTTGGCGAAAACTTTATCTACGAAAACGAACGGCCCTGGACGGACGAGAAGGCGCAGACCTTCATTCCGGACGTCAACAATGCCTACAACCCGATTGCCGGACCGGGCGGCGCATCCTTGCAGACGCGTGGCATGCACTCAATCCATGTGGCGGACGAAATCTACGACATTGGCTTCCGGTCAGTTGGTCGCTCTGTCACGAAGCTCGACAAGGCGGGTGTGACTGTGAATGTCGGATCCCACGGGCAAGCATCCGGATTGGCCATGCACTGGGAGATGCTGTTGATGGCGGAAGGCGGCATGGCCCCTATGGACATCCTTCGGGCCGCGACCTTGAACGGTGCAAAAACCTATGGGCTGGACCATCAAATGGGTTCCATTGAACCCGGCAAGCTGGCTGACTTGATCGTTCTGGACGAAGACCCGACGGAAGACATCCGCAACACGAACAGTGTTCGTTACACCATGGTGAATGGCAGGCTGTACGATGCCTACACCATGAACGAAATCGGTAATTATGACCGTCCACGCCACAAATTCTATTGGGAAATGCTTCCCACCAACGGAATAGATTGGAAATCAACATGGTCTGGCGAATAGCCCTCACCCGCCCAGCAATGCTGGGCGCCTTTCTAGCCCTGAGCGCTTGTTCGGATGCGCCAGACATGGCGATCATTCCTGCCGCGAGCTTTGAAATGGGCGAAACGGTGGACTATGGTTATGGTGACATTGATGGCCCGCGTCACACGGTCGAGATTGCGCACCCCTTCGCGCTCGCGAAGACGGAAGTTACGGTCGGTCAGTTCCGCACGTTTGTTCACCAAACCGGATATGTTTCGGAAAGACTTTGCAACATCTACACGGATGATCAGTCCTGGCATCTAGATACCAGTCGCAATTGGGAGCATCCGGGTTTTGCGCAAGACGAAGATCACCCCGTCGTCTGCGTCAGCTGGGAAGATACGCAAGCCTTCACCTCGTGGCTCAGTGAGAAGACCGGAAAACCCTACCGCCTGCCTTCAGAAGCAGAATGGGAGTATGTTGCCTCCTTGGGCGGCATTGAGGGCGATGACGATATCGTGGGCCATGGCGAAGCCAATATAGGTCTGGTCGATTGCTGCGGGGGCAAGACCGAAGGGCAAGACCAGTGGATCGAGACAGCCCCCGTCGCAAGTTTCCCAGCTGACCGATTTGGCATTCACGACATGCGCGGCAATGTCTGGGAGTGGCAGGCAGATTGCCATCAGGAAACCTATGACGACGCCCCCATTGACGGCACTGCGCGAACAGAATGCGACACACCGGACAGACGCTCCATACGGGGCGGGTCTTATGGCGATGCGGGCGACTATCTTTCCCCGCGTTACCGTCTGCCTGGGCCTCAATCACAAGGATACTTCACGGTCGGTTTTCGTGTGGCCCACGACATCGAATGATCCCGCACAGGTGCGCCACGCGCACCACAGAGCGCCCAAATTGCATCTGTCACTGACTGCCCGCTTGCCAATATACTCGTATCGGAAAATCAAGGATCAAAATGATGACGGCTCGCAAATGGCTCAAACTCGACTGCGCCCCCGCTCTGGGTCTGGCGTTGACGGCCCTGACACTTACGGCATGCGCAGCAATGCCACAGGAGGCCTTGGCTGAGCCCAAGCCTCAAACTGAATTGCCCGCCCTCATCAACGATGGATTCGAAAGCGAGTCGGCGCTGTCATTCGATTGGCCGATGCTGGAAATCGGTACTGGCCAATACGAGGATGGCCCAACCGGCCTGACAGTTTTGAAATTCGGCAAGAAGGTAAATGCGGCCGTCGATGCACGCGGCGGGGGGCCTGGCACGGTAAACGCGGAATACCTCAAACTCGGCTACACCCAGCCGGAGCTGGATGCGATCGTGCTTGCGGGCGGGTCCTGGTATGGCCTTGAAGCGGTAACGGCCGCGAATACGGCCCTGCTTGATGACCGGTATCGTGGCGGGTACTGGGACAATGTCGGTCTTGTCGTCGGGTCTATCATCTATGATTTCGGTGGACGCCGTCTCAATGAGATCTACCCGGACAAGCGCCTTGCCCAATTGGCCCTGCGGGCAGCCGAGCCCGGAATTTTCCCGAACGGCGCTTACGGAGCTGGCCGGTCGGCCATGAATGGTGGCATTTTCGGTTGCCATGCCCGCTCCGGACAGGGCAGCGCGTATCGTCAGGTGGGTGATGTCAAAATCGCAGTCTTCACCGTGGTCAATGCGCTTGGCACCGTTACGGATCGTGAAGGAAACGTGGTGGCCTGCCACAAGGGCGACAACTGGCCTGAAGCCCTCAAGGCAACGGACCTCATGCGCGCAGCGCCTGACAGCCTCCAGCCTGGGTGGAACGGCCAGGAAGACACGAAGGAAGTCGAACGGAAAAATACAACCATCAGCGTAGTCGTGACCAACCGGGCATTGAGCCCCGCAGAACTCCAACGGCTTGCCGTTCAGGTTCACACGTCCATGGCACGTGGCATCCAGCCCTTTGCGAGTGAGTTTGACGGCGATGTGCTCTATGCGGTGTCGACGAATGAAGTAGACTCCGGTCCTGGTGCGACGCTGCCCAGCATGGAAATCGGTGTTACCGCTTCCGAACTCATGTGGGACGCAATCCTCGCTGCGATGCCGGAGGAACAAGTCACTCAACCAGAGCCGGATCCGGAATTGGTTGTCTCTGCCTCCGCGCTTGAAAACTATGCGGGCACCTATCGTTTCAGCCATCTGGCCGAGTTGACGGTACGCGTGGAAGATGGCGCGCTCGTGGCTTCGGCCACAGGTGAGCGCGATGTGTTCCAGGTCAGGAAGGGTTCCCCCCGTACCTTGCTGGCCGCCACGCCTGACACCTTTACAGTCGAACGTGGCCGCTATCCGTTCAGCGTTCAGTTCACAGATGATACAGTCATTGTGAATCCCGGCCGCTGGCAACAAACAGGACACCGTGTTTCGGGCAATTAGTCAGTTCTGGCTACGCCTCACACCCAGGAAACAATCATGACGCAATACTCTGCCTTCAATTGGGCTGATCCCCTTTCGCTCGACTCCGAACTGACAGAAGATGAACGGTCGGTTCAAAAGACCGCACGCGATTTTGCTGAGAATCGACTATTGCCCGGTATTGTCGAGGCGAACCGAAATGGCGATTTCGACCGTAATATCCTGAAGGAGATGGGCGCACTCGGCTTGCTCGGTCCCACTCTTCCTGAAGAGTTCGGCGGAGCTGGCGTAAGCCATGTCGCCTATGGACTGGTATCCCATGAGATCGAGGCCGTGGATTCCGGCTACCGCTCAGCCATGAGCGTCCAGTCTTCCCTCGTTATCCACCCGATTCATGCCTATGGGTCCACTTACCAGCGGGAACGCTGGTTGCCCGGACTTGTGTCGGGGGATCTGGTCGGCTGCTTCGGGCTGACCGAACCCGATCACGGGTCGGATCCGGGTAATATGTCCACACGTGCCAAAGCGGTCGATGGAGGCTTTCGGCTCAATGGAGCTAAAATGTGGATCACAAACAGCCCCATAGCAGATGTTTTCGTCGTCTGGGCAAAACTGGACGGCATCATCCGCGGCTTCGTGCTGGAACGGGGTATGGAGGGACTGTCGACGCCGGAAATCAAAGGCAAGCTGGCCCTGCGGGCATCCGCGACGGGCGAGATTGTCGTGGACGACGTGTTTGTTCCGGAAGAAAACCTGTTGCCTAACGCCCGCGGCTTGTCAGGCCCCTTCGGCTGTCTCAACAAGGCCCGTTTTGGGATCGCTTGGGGCGCGCTTGGGGCAGGTCGCGCTTGCTGGACAGCAGCCAGAGACTACGCAATGGATCGCACCCAGTTCGGCCGCCCACTTGCCGCCAATCAGTTGATCCAGCGGAAGTTCGCCGACATGCAGACCGACATCGCCATTGGGCTGCAAGCATGTCTCAAAGTGGGGCGATTGCTGGACGCAAACCAGGCATCGCCGGAAATGATTTCGCTCATCAAACGAAACAGTACAGGCAAAGCACTTGAGATCGCCCGCGCAGCACGGGACATTCATGGTGGCAATGGTGTGTCAGACGAATTTCACGTCATGCGTCACATGTGCAATCTCGAAGCGGTCAATACGTATGAGGGCACGCACGACATACACGCATTGATCCTCGGCCGTGCCCAAACCGGACTGGCTGCCTTCAACTGATATGGCCCAGGCACTGGAAAAAATTCGCGTTCTGGATTTGAGCCGGGTATTGGCAGGCCCGTGGGCAACTCAGCTTCTGGGAGATCTCGGGGCATATATCATAAAGGTAGAACGCCCAGAGGGCGGAGACGATACCCGCAGCTGGAGCCCTCCTTTTCAGGAAGGTGAAGATCCGAATCTCAGGGAAGCGTCGTATTTCCTCAGTGCGAACCGTAACAAGAAGTCTGTATGCATTGATATTTCCACGCCCACTGGACAGGATATCATCAGGGAACTTGCCGCCTCCAGCGATGTCCTGGTGGAGAACTTCAAGACCGGCAGCCTCGCCAGATACGGTCTCGACGCGGCAACTTTGCGACTGATCAACCCTCGACTGATCTATTGTTCGATCACCGGGTTTGGTCAAACCGGCCCATACGCCACCTTGCCGGGCTATGATCTGCTGATCCAGGCAATGGGCGGGTTGATGAGTATAACCGGCGTCCCCGATGGCGAGCCGGGAGGCGGGCCCCTGAAGGTTGGCGTCGCCCTGGTAGACATAGTGACTGGTCTTTATGCAGCGAATGCCATTCAGGCAGCATTGCTGCATCGGGAGCGGACAGGAGAAGGCCAGACAATCGACATCGCATTGCTCGATTGCCTCATCGCAGCAATGGCCAACCAGTCCCACGGATTTCTCTCAACCGGGGAAAATCCGACACGGATGGGGAATGCTCATCCCAGTATTGTCCCCTATGACGTGTTTGCCACACGCGACGGACACATCGTTCTGGCCGTTGGTAACGACCTTCAGTTCAAGGAACTTTGTGATCTCATCGAATTGCCGAAATTGCCTTCTGACCCTCGTTTCGCGACCAATGGCGCGCGTGTGGCCAACCGTGCCTCACTGACCGAATTGCTGAACGAAACGCTTCAAAAGCAATCCACGTCCCATTGGATAAATCTGCTTCAGGTGAGCAAAGTACCGGCAGGACCTGTCAACAAAATGGCGGATGTCTTTGAAAACCCTCAGGTTCAGGCACGAGGCATACACATTTCAATGCCCCATGCCACGCTGGGTCCTGTTCCCGGAGTCGCATGCCCCATACGCCTGAGCCACACGCCCGTGACTTACAGGACAGCGGCCCCCGCACATGGGGCAAACACATCGAATGTGTTGACCACTGTGCTTGGCTATTCCCCGGAAACGATAAAGAGCCTACAGGCCAATGGAATTGTCGCCTCCGGTAAGGCAGACAACGCCACAAGTTGATCCCGCCGCGGGCCGGTCTTTGATTCCAGCTATCTTGCAACGCATCAGCGCAATCTCTTCCTGCTCCTTTGTGACAACTGCACCAGAGGTGCGAATTCCGCACCATGCTATTCATTTTTGGCATCTGCCAAAGTTTTTGTTTGTCCGTCTTACTCGACCGTAATGTAGCAAAAGCGAGCGGGAGAACACATGAAACGTAAATATCTTTGGACAACGGGGAGCGCGATTATTGCGCTGATGCATGCCGCGAGCGCGCATGCTCAAACAGCTGACGCTCCTGTTGACGACACAGAATTGGTGCAGTCCGCCATCATGGTGACAGCCCAGAAGCGGGAACAGCGACTGATCGACGTTCCGATGGCAATCGAGTCCATTTCCGGCGACGAACTGGCCAAGCTGGGCGTTGCAAGCGTGCAGGATTTGTCCTTCAGCGTACCAGGCCTCACCATGCGTGAAGACGGGCCAGGCAGCTACACGATCTTCATCCGTGGACTGGCAAACCAGTCAGGTTCGGGTGCCCTGGTCGGAATGTATATGGACGAGGCCCCACTCTCCTTGAGCGGATATGATCAACTCAGCCCCACGGCGTTGGATCTTGAACGCGTTGAGGTCCTCAAAGGTCCTCAAGGTACACTCTATGGCCAAGGCGCAGCCGGCGGCGTCATCCGTTATATCACAACAGATCCTGTGCTCGACAAGGTCGAAGGCAAGATCAAGGGCGAACTCTACACAGTCTCTGACGGCGAAATCGGCCAAAAGGGCGAATTTATCGTCAATGCTCCGATCGTGAAAGACAAACTCGCTGTGCGCCTCGCGGTGGGACTGGAAGATGGGGGCGGCTGGATTGACCAGCCTGAAGCTGGCATTGAAGACGGCAATGGCACAGAACTTCTGAATGCTCGCGCCAAGGTCCTCTGGGTGCCGACAGAAAACTTCTCAGCCAAGGCAATGGTTCAGGTCCAGCGGGCCGAAACCGAACTGGGCATGGGATATGAGGAAGCGGATCGCACGGTTGATGTCGGCCCGGACCGCAGCAAGGCGATGATCCCGAAGAAATTCGACTTCAACATCTACAATCTTGAGCTGGCCTATGATTTTGGCTTCGCTGAACTGACCTCCTCGACCACCCAGATCGACCATGATCATCAATACCCGTTCACCTATATTCCGCGAGAGGGCAACTATTCGTACGGAATCGTCGAAGGCAATGATGATCGCTTCGTCGAGGCTGAACAGTTTTCTCAGGAAATCCGCCTTTCGGACTCACATGATAACTACGCTTGGACAGTGGGGGCATTCTATAGCGATGGGGAGCGTTCCCTGACCGCTGACTACGAATACGCATATGCTCTAGCTGGCGATCTCTATGAAAACGGCGGCGTCCTCTATGACTATCTGTACTACTATTCTGCCTCCACATCAGAATCGTATTCACTGTTCGCAGATGGATCATTCGACGTAACCGAAAGGCTGACCCTTGGCGCAGGCATGCGATACTTTCATGATGAGCAAACCAGCCTGATCGAATATGCACCGGGAGCAGGCACCGAATTGTCGGATACTTTCCAGTCGGTCGATCCGCGCGCCTATATGACCTACCAGTATGATGAAGATGCCACGATCTATGCCAGTGCTGGATCAGGCTTCAGAAGTGGCGGATTCAATTCCGCGCCCTTTGATCCGTATGACCCTGAAAACATCCTGACATATGAAATCGGAACCAAGGGCAGTACCCGTAACTTCCAGTATGATATTGCGGCCTTCTTCACCGAGTACAAGGATATGGTGCGTCGTCGCCTGACCGAAGTGAATGGAGCATTCCTTGGAGAATCCAGCAATATCGGCAAGGTCGAAGTGAAAGGCATCGAGGCAGGCTTGGCCTATCAGCCAACTTCAGGCCTCACCCTGTCAGCAAATGCAGCCTATCTCGACAGCGAGATTGTCGAAACCGCAGACACCGATGAGGTCAACGAAGTTGGCGATCCGACCGATTATACACCTGAGTTGAGCTATACACTGGGTGTCAATTACGATTTCGATCTGACACCAGACCATCCGGCCTTTGTCCGCGTTGATTTCAACCATCGGGACAAGGTCACTTATATCGACCGGTCCAGCTTCCTTCCTTCCGCGCTTCCCCAAAGCTCGGATGCCCTGAACCTGCTCAATGCACGCGCAGGCGTCGTCTTCGGGAACTTTGACCTGGAAGTCTTTGCCACCAACCTCACCGACGAAAACAAGTCCATTGACCCCTATCAGGCCTGGGCCAATGCCAACCGCACACGTCCCCGTGTTGTCGGCATCAGCGCAGCGTACAATTTCTAGGGTAATGGATAGTTGATGACCGGGCGTTTCCTGCGAAACCCCGGTCATCACGCCCCTCGTGACTGGCCCGACCTCTCCAGGAGGTCGGGCCTTTTGCGTTGGGACGACGCATATTTCAGCACACAATATCACAAGCGCCCGCAGGCCGAAGTGCGAGCGGGCGCTTGTGATGATTTTATTGTGACGAGGGCTATGGGGAGCTAAACTGGTTTGCAGGCCTCACCATCATCATGAATGACGCGCCCTGCTTCCTCTTCCCCGAAGGCTTCTGCATTGCCGGAAATACTGCCACCACATACCGTGATGAGGCTGTTGCCAGCCGCACGCGCACCAAAGGGCGAATTATCGAGCAATGCGGAATTACGGCTTATAATCCTGGCGTTGTCTTCTGTGTAGAGACCATCATCCTGATTGCTCTCTACGACACTGTCGGAAACGACCGCTGAAGCGTTACCATAGGCGGCCACCGCAGCCGATTCACTGGAGATGATCTGGCTATCCGTCATGTCGATAGTCGCAGTTTCCTCCAGCCACACGCCGAGATGGGAGTGATCGATTACCAGATTTTTCGCTGTTATACGACCGTCTTCCCGGCCTGTCAGCGCCATCTTCGCAACACGTTCAATCGTGACGGAGTTCAGCGTCACATCGCTGTTGATCGTGAAAATGCCATGTCCGTCATAAATGTCGTCCTCGGCTTCTGCGTAATGAAATCCCGAAATGGTCAGACCCGTAATTTGTACGGTGGAATCTTCAATCACGAGGGCGCTCGATGGGAAATCCGCACTTCCGGAAATCCTTGCTCCCGGCTCGGCCACAATTTCCAGCGTCTTGCCTCCAATCACGATCGCGCCGCGTACCTGAAGTTCCTGAAATGGTACATCGCGATAGGATACCGGCCGGTAGGTCCCCGCCTGCATCATAATTTGGTCGCCCGGACTGGACGCATCAATTGCTGTCTGCAGGCCAGTCAGACCCACATATTCGCACGCGTCAGCGGGATCATCCTCTGAACAGACTTCGACAGCGGCACTCTTCTCTTCAAGGCCACTGGGTTCGGCGGTGCACGCAGCCGCCCCTAAAAGAACGGGAATTGAAACCGTTGTGAGTAATCGCGTGAACATTACTGGATCTCCTGTTGGAAGGCTTCCTCAGGGTCGGCTGAGCGATCCGTATCGAGACGCATCAGCCGGCTGAGGACTGGCCGCAAGACGATAAGGAGTATGGCGGCCGCCCCAACAATCGCCGCATGCATGAGCCAAAAGCCGGACGCCGACATTTCCTCGTAAAAGCGCGCTAGCCAGCCGCTGAACAATCCCCCAACGAAGATGGCGAGATAGTAGGATCCCACCATCATGGAATTCACTGATTCCGGCGCAGCCCTGGAAGTCAGCGCCAGTGCAATTGGTCCGACATAGAGAAAACCGATCGCGCAGACAAAATGAAAGATTACCGGCCAGATGAGCGCTACAGGCTTGTCCGCAGACAGGATATCGCCGACCCCAAGCAGCAAAAATGCGATGGAAAATACAGCACACCCCAGTGCCAGCTTGATCAGGTCTCCCGGTTCTGCATTTCGGCGTGATTGGTGGCGCCAATACCAGAGCACCAGAGGCGCCAGCAGCAGGACCGCGAGGGAATCCAGTGACTGGAACCAGGTTACCGGGACATCCAGTCCGAAGACAGACCGCGCCACATCCGATCTCAGCCAGAGCGGATAGGCATTCCAGACCTGGCTCTGGGCCGTCCAGTAGAGCGAGGTCAGGGCCAGCATGACCAGAATCGCCGAAATGACCACACCATCCCCTTTTTGCAATTTTGGGCGGTCTTCGCTCTTGGAAACAGCGTCTACCGGAAGATAGACGCGTCCTGACAAATAGACAGCCAACCCTACCAGCATGCCGATGCCGGCCGCGCCGAACCCGTAATGCCATCCATACACTTCACCCAGTGTTCCGCATATGAGGGGGGCAATGAAGGCACCGACATTGATGCTGAAGACATAGATCGAATATCCGGAATCCCGTCTTTTGTCGGATTTTTCGTAGAGGCCGCCGACTTGCGCCGCGAGATTCCCCTTCAGCAATCCAGATCCGACAATCAACGTCGCCAAAGCCAACAGGAAGCTCGCCTCAAATGCCATCAGGAAGTGGCCCGCAGCCATGAACAGAGCGCCCAGCAAGACGGCCTTGGTCCGTCCAAGAAGGCGATCTCCGATCAGCCCCCCGAGCACAGGCGCAAAATAGACCAGCCCGACATAGGCACCAAACACCTGCGAAGCCAGGGCCTGCACACTAAGTGGGCCGAAGACGGACTCGAAAACACCTCGAAACGGTTCAAACGCAGCAACATTGCCCGAGTGTTCCGGAAGGAACAGATACGTCGCCATATACAGGATGAGCAGGGCCTGCATTCCGTAAAAGGAGAACCGCTCCCATGCTTCTGTGAACACGATATAGGCCAAACCGCGCGGGTGTCCGAAGAACACCTTGTCGTCAGCCGCGCGTTTGCCAGCAATCGCGGGGGTGTCCTGCGCCTGTGTTCCTGACACGTCACTCATACGGCAAGCCTCATTTTTGAAATCAGTAGAATTGTGAACCATTACTTGCCCCATGCGGGCTTCCAGTTGATGTGCTTTGGCACGTCATTGACTTCCCAGTAGAATGGACGGCGGGGATGATCATGATTGCCAACTTCATCCATCTTCACGGAGTCATAGAGACGGCCATTCACCATGGTTTGCGAGACCGTCTCCGTATTGCGGATATCTGTCAGGGGATTGCGGTCCAGCACCAGAACATCTGCAAGCTTGCCAACCTTGAGAGACCCAATCTGGTCCTGGAGCTCCAAGGTGGTCGCGCCGTTAATCGTGCCCGCCTTCAGCACGTCCAGATTGCTCATGCCGCCTTCGGCCAGCAATTGAAGCTCCCAATGCATCGCAAGACCATACACTTGCCCATGTGAGCCGGCATTAACCCGTCCGCCGGCATCGTTCAGCGCCTTCATAGAACGTGCAGCGGCCCGAAAGCCGATATCCCAGATTTCATCGGCGGCCTGCAGGCCGGTCATGCCGCGCACATAGGGGGGCGCTCCAGTGGGAACCGCCAGCGGGCTATAGGAGCTCGTCGTGGTCTGAACATAGGCGTCCACCCGCGGATCTTCCCAGAGCCGGGACGAATTGTAGAGATAGTTCTCTCCCATCAATTCTCCGAACAGCACAATGAGCGTCGGCGTATGAGCTACGTCCGACTTTGCCATCAGCTGAATGAAATCATCATAAAGCGCCTCAACCGGCACATTGTGTTGAAGGTTCATGTTGCCATCGAGGATTGCGGTGATGCCATTGAAGAAGTGGCTTTCGCCCTCGACGTCCACCATGATCCCCTTCTCGCGCCCGGCTTTGATCAACATCTGTCTCTGCTTGCGCTGGATCTGGCGATAGCTCTTGATGACCGTCCCTCCCAGGGCGGTTTTGCGATTCATCACGGTTTCGGCGTCTTCATAGGAATTGATCGGAACATAGACCGGGTCGTACTTGCGCTTGCGCCCGAAAATCACGCTTCCCACGGCAATACTGCGCGGCCCCACCATCTCACCTGCCAAGGTCATCTCGGCGGCCCCATATGTCGGAAGCTCTGACGTGTAGGGATCGTAATTGGTGGTCACACCAAAGGACAGTGCCGCATAGCGGGACGCCTGTTGTTGGGGCGGCAGACCAGCCGACGCATAGTAACACGTATCCAGATGGCCATGCATGTCGACCAGGCCAGGCATGAGCGTTTTGCCGGAGGCGTCAATAACATGCGCATCACCCGGCACACTCACATCACCAACCGGCCCGACGGCCACGATCCGGTTTCCATCCACGACAAGCGTTCCATGCTCGATGATTCCACCCTCATCCATGGTTATGATACGACCGCCCACGAAGGCCGTCTTTCCCTCAGGCCGGTCCGCGGGAACACGCAGGTCCACGCTGGAGAAAAGACGGCGGCCGCGTGCCAGTTCACTCACATCGGCGCGAAACACATCCGGCCCGAGTGTCCAGAAGACACTTCCGGAATCCTGAGCCCAGACAAGCTCATAGCCGCCTGCTGCATCCACCTGCTCGCCGCTCTCCGCATCAAGAATGGACATGTCAGCATCGGCGTCGAACGGAGCAATATGATAGGATTGGAAATGCCGGTAAGCGATCCAGTTGAGATCAGGGCTAAGCTTCAATTCGCTTGTGTCGGAATCCTGCGTCCGCAGGTGAACCCGGTGATCGGTACCATCCAGCGCTATGCTTTCCAGCGTGGTGATGAGTGTTTCGTCGAAATAGCCCTCTGTTGTGAAGTAGACGCGCTCGCCGTCAGGAGAGAATCTCGGATTGCCACCGGCTACGCCGAGGGAGGTGGCTTGTCCGCCGTCTGCCGGAATCCAGTATACGCCCGGATCCGCCTTGTATCCGCCGAGGCAGTCGTCCCCCGCCGCGATCTGGAACATGATTATCGATCCATCCTGCGAGAACACTGGCTCACGGACTATGCCGGACGACGTGAACAGGGTGGCTGTGGTTCCGCTGGCAGATCTGACTTTCAATGCGCCGCCCAGCGCATCATCCCATTCGATGAATGCCACCTTCGAACCATCCGGCGAGAAAGCCGCATCAGACTGAGAGGACTCCGTGGCAGACAATTTGTCCAATCCATTATCCGAACGGTCCAGCTGCCATATCTGACCGAGCGCACTGAATACCAGTGTCTGCTCATCCGGTGACAGGGCAAGCCGAGAAATCGCCTTCACCTGCACCGTGTCAGGGGCGAGGTCCTGAGTGAATCGCGCCGGATCCGTCAGCTGGTGCCGCGCCGTCAGCGAAAATGGAATCTCATCCGCTTGCCCACTTTCAACATCGACACGTTGGATCTTTCCGCTAGCCCAGATGGCGATCGACTTGCCATCAGGAAACCAGGAGAATCTCGGATAGTAGGTCCCCTGTCCCAGGAAATCCGCCTGCCCGTCCCGGTCGAGCCCGTCGAATATTGGAACCTGATCCCGCGTCGCGAAATCATAGATAAACAGCATCGTCTGGTCTTTGACGCGCCGGACGAACGCCATCTTGCTGCCATCGGGAGAAATCGATGGCGCCAGCGCCCCCCCGAATCCCCCTACAACCGTCTCAATACCTCCAGTTTCCAGAAATTTTCTACGGATCGCGAAATTCTTGTGATTGGCGTCCACATACACGGTCGACGCATGGGGCGGTGTCACTTTCTCAACAAAGTAGAGGCTGGCTCCATCGGGCGAGTAGATCGCATCATGCACATTCTCCCCATTTGTTGGCATGGAGACGATTACTTCGGCATGTCCTCCGCCCGCTGGATAGGTCACAAGCTCGGAGGCGTGAAGCCGGTCTGCCGTGTCGAACATGCGAGCCGCAGCAAGTGTGAGACCGTCCGCGCTCCAGGCAGGGTCCACCAGCGCAAGAGAGCTTTCGAAGGAAACTTGTATCGGGTTGCCGCCATCCGGGTCGGACGTCCATATATTGTCGGCTCCGTCCTGGTCGCTGATATAGGCAATGCGCGACCCGTCCGGGCTGAACACGGGAGAGTGCTGGATCGCTGGACCACCATGAAGGAGATGTGCTTCGCCGCCCGTGGCAGGCATGGAAAATATGTCGCCCAATACGTCGAAGACGATCGTGTCACCTGATGGACTCACGGCCACACTGATCCACGTTCCCTCCGTCAGGGTGAATTCCACATCGCGGTGAGGCTGGCCCGTATTGGTGATATCCCATTCCTGGGCGCTGGAGACGCAACCCGCTGCCAGCGCAAACCCCAGTACGCCCAAAACCATGGATGTGAATTTCATGAACGCTCGTTCCCCAGTTCGTTTGTATCGATGCGCTGTCAGGATGCGCAAACGTCGGACAAGCGTGTAGCCTTTTCCGCAGCTCCAACTTGACCATGTCCCGCCCGCATCGGCGAAGGGGCCTAGGATGCACGCACAGGTGCGCAATACGCACCACTGGCCGCGCGCTTCGCATCTGTCAGGCCCTATCAAGTCTTTGCAATACATGGCGCAGGCAAGTGCTTGTTTGGTATTGGAGGTTTCATGCGCATCCCAGGGATCCGGGCAATTCACAAATGGATCAGCTTGAGCTTTCTCTGTCTCTGGATACTGCAGGCAGCATCCGGCCTGGCCATAGGATATCGGGCAGACATCGATGACTTCTTTCTGGGCCAGAGCGCAAGAGAAACAGACGCCGCCGCCATGGCCGCCAGCATCGAAAAACTGCAAGCTGCCGGAGACGAGATATCGTCTGTCTGGATTTCAGGGGGACGGAAAGGACAATATGATATTTATCTGGAACGGGGCGGCGAAGACCGCACCGTCCGGATTGACGGTGCCGGGACGCAGCTTCGGGATCGATCCGATACCAACCGGTTTTCTGATGGCGCCGTCTTTGAAACACTCACCCGGTTCCACAAATCTCTAATGCTCGGGTCGGTCGGTTATGTGTTTCTCATGGTCTCAGGCCTGCTATTGGCATCCAATATCATCTTGGGAGTGGTGATGGGGTGGCCAAAGCGAGAACGCCTGACAGCATTCGCTCGAACTTCCGGCGCTCCAAAGGCAGCAAGGCTTTCAGGCTGGCACTGGCGAATCGGTTTCTGGGGAGCCATCCCTGCAGTGTGCATCATTCTGACGGGGTCCGCGCTAACACAATCCGACATCCTGGCAGAGTGGCTGGGCGTTGAAGAGCAAACTCCTGAACTTTATGCCCCCGCGTCCGCACCTTCAGCCAGTCTGGAGACGGCTATCGAAGCCGCGCTCGTCCAGTTTCCGGGTGCCTCTCTTGTTGCGATAAATCTGCCCACTGAACATCGTCCCTGGTACAAGTTCCGGCTTAACGCACCCGGCGAGATGCCACGCCTGTACGGTGCCACCCGCGTATTCGTTGGATTGGACGGCGCCATTCTGCTGGATCATGACGCCCGCAAAAGCGCCCCCAATGAGCGAATAGTCGAAGCCCTGTATCCGCTACATACCGGGCAGATCGGTGGGAGCATTGGCCGAATGGTGAATACGGCGACGGGTATCTGGCTGCTGGTAATGATCGCCCTGGGGCTGAAACTATGGCTCGCACGGCGACAGCAGCGCCGCCCCGCAACCTCCCCCGTGGTAAATGATGATCAGCCCCGAACATGAGCGCACTGTGCACATGATCCCGTTGGAATCAGCACATG
Source organism: Hyphomonas sp. (assembly GCF_036964145.1). GTDB lineage: Bacteria > Pseudomonadota > Alphaproteobacteria > Caulobacterales > Hyphomonadaceae > Hyphomonas. The sequence goes on along the minus strand of NZ_JBALUC010000003.1, from coordinate 398,489 downwards.
ACTTGACTTCAGAACAGGTCGCAACGTCAATTGGGCGACATAAACGCGATCACAGGGAACCCAGCATGGCCGACCGCAAGGACGACCTATCCAAACCCGGACAGCAACCACCCCTTCGCAAGGCGCTCCCCCCGTTCGAAGGTTTGCGGGCCTTTGATGCGATTGCGCGTTTGGGAGGCGTGCGAAAGGCCGCCAAATGGCTCGACCGGGACCATGCCGTCCTCAGCCGCCACTTGCGCGCACTTGAGGAATGGGTCGGAATTACCCTGGTGGAGCGCGCGCCGACAGGACTGGTTCTGACCGATGCCGGCAAGGATTATCACAGGTCCATCTCAATGGCCCTGGATATGGTGGCGCACGCGACGCTAGACGTGCTCAATCAGGGCATTCATCACCAGCTCCTGATCTGGAGCACGCCCGGTTTTGCCCAGCAATGGCTGTCACGGCGCATCGCCTCCCTCGAACGGGCGAACCAGGGTGTCGAAATCGAGCTGAAACCGTCGGTAAGCGCCCCGGACTTTCTCTCCCATGAGGCAACAGCAGACATTCGCTACTGGGCGTCCTACGAAGACCTGGACGAGTTGCCTCCTCACCTGCGCAGCCAGGTGATTGCCCAATCTCCTATCATTCCCGTGGCAAGCCCTGAATATCTTGAAAACGCTCCGGAGATTCATTCTCCGCAAGACCTGCTTAATCATCAGCTCCTGCACGAGAATACCACGGAGACATGGAAAATCTGGCTTGAATCCGTGGGCGTGGACTGCGGCGCCGGACTGAAAGGCCCACGGCTCTGGCAGGGAAACCTGACCAGCGATGCGTCGCGCCACGGTCGCGGCATCGCATTGACCAATCCCCTGCTGGCCGAGAAACACCTCACCCGCGGTGATCTGGTCTGGATCGGCAAGGACAATCCCGCCTTCCCGCCACGGCGCGGCGACTATGTGCTGATCGCACGCCATGATCGCTGGAACGAGCCAAGCCTGCGGAAATTCCGGCAGTGGCTCACGAATACGATCGCCAAGGACACCCCGGAGTTCAAACCTGTCCGCTAGCCCAGCGCATCCACGACTGCATTGAAGAAATCATTGTCCAGAATCGCTTCGGAGAATTTCGGTTTGGACCGGCAACTCAGAACCGTCAGCACGATGTTTCGAGTCGGATTGATATAGATGTACTGGCCGAATATGCCTCGCGCGCTGAAGGCGCCTTCCGAGAAGTCGCCATCGCGGTCAGGAACCGGCCACCACATATAGCCATAATTGAGGGGATTACCTCCGGCCATACGTGGCTCGGTCGCTTCCTTGAACCAGCCTGCCGGTACAACCGGCTCGCCGTCAATCACTCCGCCACTGAGCGCAAACAGCCCAAGCCGGGCATAGTCGTGCAAGGTGGCGCAGATTCCACTTCCCGCCACTTCCAGACCATCCGGCGCCTCCAGCCACCAGGCAGCATCCGCTTGCATGCCGAGGCGCGACCACATGGTTTCGGAACAATAATCGGAAAGCCACTTGCCGGTTGCTGCCTTGACCAGCGCCCCCACGACATGCGTTTCCCCAGTGCTGTAATTCCAGACCTGGCCGGGCTCTGCGATGCGCGGCAGCGACGCCATGAATTTCATGATTTCGCCCGGCTTCTGCGCCACCTGCAGATCCAGCATGATCCGGCGCTCCGAGCCCGCGGTCGTGTGGGTATCGTCCCAACTCACTCCGGATGTCATCTGCAGCAAATGCTTGATGGACACCCCGTCATAACCGCTCCCGCCAAGCTCGGGCATGTATTTCACCAGTTGATCGTCGACACTGTCGATATGGCCGTCCAGCAGTGCCGCCCCCACCAGTGTGGTCGAAACAGATTTCGCCATCGACATCGACATCCAGCGGGTCTCGGGGCCGACGCCCTGGTCATGATATTCGTGAACGATCTGGCCATCCTTGATCGCCAGCAGCCCAACAAGACGGTTCTGGGATACGTAATCGAACAGGTCATAGGTCTTGCCATTCGCCGGAATGGGCATGTCCTCCAAGCGTGTAGCCGAATACGGAAGCGCTGACACAGCAGCACCCGCCTTGATCGTTCTGGTGGGAAAAATCTCGTGCGTATGGCTGAATGTCTGCATCTGCACATCCGGCATAAGCTTGCCGGCATATGCCGTGACGATGTCACCGATATCGGAGGTGGATGGTCGGGAAAACGGAAGGGATGTCGTCACGGATAGTCTCCTTGATGCGTCGCAGCGCATCTGAGCGGATGCGATGGCCATTTTGGGGAACCTTACAGGTCAGCGGCGGCGGGCTCAGGTGCCAAGCAGTTTTAGTCCGGTGCCTGAATCGCACCGGCTTCCGTATATTTCGCGCCTGACATTGCTCTCTTCTCACAGGGAGACTGAAGAGGACATAACAAATGGGAGTCTCTTCATGACTGGTGCGACCACGCCGTGGAACATGTATGTTCCGAAACCCTACCGGGCTCCGGACCCTGTTTCCATTATAGCCTCTTATCCGTTTGGCCAGATTGTCACCACGTTTGACGAGATGCCCTATGCCACATCCGTGCCGATGTATCTTGAGGTGATGCCGGATGGGAGCATGCAGCTTCTCGGTCACATGGCTCGGAACAATCCCCACGCATCCACGCTGGCCGCTGGGCAAAAAACGCTGGCCACCTTTCATGGTCCCAATGCCTACATCTCTGCCAGCTGGTATAAGGACCAGCCCACCGTACCGACATGGAATTATATCGCGGCGCAGGTGCGGGGCATTTTGCAACCGGTCGACGATGCAGACGAACAGCTCGAGATCATGCACACTACGATTTCGGAAAGCGAAGCCGATTCCGGCAGCACATGGCTGCTCGAACAGGCCCCCGATGGCAAGGTGGATAGCCTTGTACCCCACATCCGATCGTTCCGCATCAGGATCACCCATATGGATGCTGTTACCAAACTCAGCCAGACTCATCCGGTCGCGGACCAGGAACGGGTCGTGGAAGCCCTTGAACTCCGCGGGAGCGTACAGGACCGGGAGATTGCGCAGCACATGCGTAGCCTCTGGCTAGAATGATGCTCTGACGGAGCGCGCACCATCGGTGCCGAAACCGCACCGCCCCAATCGGTTTAGTCATCTTCTCCCCCTCCCTGTGGCAGCCCAACATGGGTTCAAACAATTGAAAGGGACGCGCAAATGGCGATCGCACATCGGAACACAGCTCAGTGGCAGGCCATGGACGCCTCTCACCACATCCACCCCTTCTGCGATCCCAAGACGCTCGCAGAACGCGGGGTGCGCGTCATAACCAGCGCGGATGGCTGCTATGTTCACGATAGCGACAACAACCGCATTCTGGACGGGATGGCAGGGCTGTGGTGCGTTAATGTCGGATATGGTCGCCAGGAACTGGTGGACGTGGCTGCCGCCCAGATGGAGCAGCTGCCTTTCTACAATTCCTTCTTCCAGAGCTCGACCCCAAGCCAGATCGAGCTGGCTCAGAAATTGTCGGAGATTGCCCCCGGAAACCTGAACCATTTCTTCTTCGCAAACTCGGGATCGGAGGCCAATGATACGGTCATCCGCATGGCACGCCATTACTGGCACGTGCGTGGAAAGCCCAAAAAGTACAAATTCATCGGCCGCCATCTCGGCTATCATGGCAGCACGCTGGCGGCGACCAGTCTCGGCGGCATGAAGCACATGCACGATATGGGCTCATCCATGCTTCCGGGATTCGAGCATATCATGGAACCTCACTGGTATGCCCACGGAGGAAACATGAGCCCTGAGGAGTTCGGCCTCCGTGCGGCTCAGGCCTTGGAAGACAAGATCCTCGAAGTCGGGGCTGACAATATCGCAGCCTTCATAGGAGAACCGATTCAGGGCGCTGGCGGCGTCATCGACCCGCCTTCCACCTATTGGCCGGAAATTCAGAAGATCTGCCGCAAACATGACATCCTGCTCGTGTCAGATGAAGTCATCTGCGGCTTCGGTCGGCTCGGCGAATGGTTCGGGTGTCAACACTATGGCGTTCAGCCTGACATCATGCCGATGGCCAAGGGCATGTCGTCCGGCTATCTGCCAATCTCTGCGGTCGCGTTCAGCGATGAAGTCTTCGAGACGATCAATGAAGGTGGCCCCATCTCCCACGGTTACACCTATTCGGGGCATCCCGTCGCCTGCGCCGTCGCGCATGCAAACATCAACATCATAGAACGCGAAGGTCTTGTGGAGCGCGTCAAGAATGATGTTGGTCCCTATCTGCACGCCCGTCTTCAGGAGCTGGCCGACGGTCACAAGATCATCGGCGAAGTGCGCGGCACTGGCCTGATCGCAGGCCTCCAGCTGATGAAGTCTCGCGACGCTCGCGAACCCTTCACGACCGAGGACAATGCCGCCAACATCTGTCGCGACATATGCCTCGACAAAGGCTTGATCATGCGTGCCGTCGGACAGGCCATGGTCATCTGTCCGCCTCTCACCATCACGCGGGAAGAAATCGACGAGCTCATCGGCCTGGCATCAGACGGTTTGACCGAAACGGCTGCCCAGTTCGGAGTCGCGTAACATGTCCCTCACACTCGCCTCATCGGTCGGCGCCGCTGCCGGGTCGAACGCCCTGCTTCGACGCCTACTGGAGCGGATGGCAAGTTCCGGTGCTACCAGCACATTTGCGGTCAACAATCCCGCTAATGGCGCAGTCATCGCGAAAGTGCCAGACTTTGGCGCGGCTGAAACCGAGCGCGCCATTACCCTTGCAAACACGGCTCAACCTGCTTGGGCCGCCCTCACTGCGAGGGAACGCAGCACTCTACTTCGCCGCTGGCATGATCTCATCATGTCCTTCGAACAGGAACTCGGAGAAATCCTGACCCTGGAACAGGGCAAGCCCTTGGCAGAAGCTCGCCGCGAAGTCACTTTTAACGCCTCCTACATCGAATGGTTTGCGGAGGAGGCCAAGCGTGCCTATGGCGACGTCATTCCGACCGGGGCCTCGTCACGCAGGCAGATCGTGGTACGCCAACCCGTTGGTATTGTCGGTGCCATTACACCTTGGAACTTCCCAAGTGGCATGATCACCCGGAAGGCCGCTCCAGCGCTTGCTGCGGGTTGCGTCATCCTCCTGAAGCCATCTGACGAAACCCCGCTGTCTGCACTGGCCCTGGAATGCCTCGCGGAAGATGCCGGATTTCCTGCAGGCGTATTCCAGGTCATCACCTCCAAGCAGCCCGCCCCCGTGGCCGATGTGCTGACCAGCGATCCACGTGTGCGGAAGATTTCGTTCACGGGGTCGACCCGGATCGGCAAGCTGCTCATGCGCCAGAGTTCCGATACGATGAAGCGCCTCTCGCTGGAACTGGGGGGTAATGCACCCTTCATCGTGTTCGAAGACGCCGACATCGACGCCGCTGTGGCCGGAGCCATGGTCGCAAAGTTTCGCAATGCCGGTCAGACCTGCATTTGCGCAAACCGCATCCTTCTGCACGCATCTATCCGGGATCAATTCCTCGAAAAATTCATCGCTGCCGCGGAGGCCATGAACGTCGCAGATGGCTTTGATCCAGCCAGCGACATGGGGCCGATGATCAATGCGGCGGCGAAGACAAAGGTGCGCTCACTGGTCGATAACGCACTTTCCAGAGGGGCCGCTTGTGTCACATCCCGCGCGCCAACGGATGACGGAAACTATTTTCCGCCGACAATTCTGACAGGTGTCACTGGCGACATGGATATTTCCCATACGGAAATTTTTGGCCCGGTCGCGCCCATCTATATTTTTGAAACAGATGAACAGGCTATCTCGCTTGCCAATGACACCCGGTATGGCCTGGCCGCATATTTCTGGACACGGGACTATTCCCGCGCCTGGCACGTGGCTGAGCAGCTCGAAGCCGGCATGGTCGGCCTTAACGACGTGGCCATCTCGGGCGATTCAACGCCCTTCGGCGGGGTTAAGGAATCCGGCATGGGCCGGGAAGGCTCGCATTATGGCCTCGAAGATTATCTCGACATCAAATACATCGCCATGGGAGGAATCTGATGCAATTCAAGAAAGCATCCCGATCACACACACATTTACCACGGGCGACGGCTTTGATGGTTGCGGCACTGATGTCCGGCGCCCCCGCTTTTGCGGAAGTGTCGACCGCTGACGATTCGCCAGCCTTGATTGCACAACTTCAGCAACAGATTCGCGAACAGGAAGCACGGCTGGAGAAACTGGAAAACTTGCTCGCCCAGACGCCGCAGTCACGGCCTGGCACGTCACCGGTCATTCAACCGGCTGCGCCAATCGGCTTTGTCTCTGGCGACAGGGTCTCAGAGACCCCTGCATCACCCCCTTCAAGATTCAAAATCACGGGTGACATGCGGCTCAGATATGAGCACAATTCGTCCGACGGTGAGGGTCGCTCAGACTCTCGCGGCGTCGTCCGTGGCCGTGTTGCGGCAACCTATGCGGCCTCTCCGGACCTCGAACTGGGCGCACGGCTTGTCACGGGTGATCCCGATGATCCGAACTCGGCAGATGTTTCGCTGTCGAATTTCAATGATGATCTCCAGGTCAGTCTGGATCAGATCTACGGCAAGAAGGTCTTTGGCCCCCTCACTCTTGTCGGGGGCAAGTTCGCCAATCCATTCCGGCGCACCGACCTGGTCTGGGACGGGGATGTGAACCCACAAGGGCTGGCAGCGCAATATGTCGCCGTCGATACTGGCGCCACCCGAATTGGCGCCAGTGCATTGCTTTTCCCCATCGAACGTTCTGTTGCAGCCGCTGACAGCACCGCGTCCGGAGTCCAGGTAACTGTCGACCAGCAGATCGGGTCAGCATGGAAACTCGGTTTGGCTGCGGGCTATTATGATTACGAAATCGAAGCGACCGGCACGGCAAATTCCGGCGACACCCGAACCAATCGGCTGGATAGCACCGGCGCCTATGTGTCGGATTTTGACCTGTTGGATCTGATCGCCACGGCATCTTACAGTGGTTTCGGAAATCGCTGGCCGCTGCGCTTTCAGGCGGATGTGGTTCAGAATCTCGGGGCCGATGCCTACGACACAGGCTATTCTCTTTCTGCCTCAGTAGGACAGACTGCATCGGCAGGAGATTACAGCTTTGGCTATGGCTATCATCAAGCTGAGGCGGATGCGGTGTTTGCCGCCTTCGCGCAGGACAACATTGCGTACGGTAGCAATTATCTCCAGCACGCCTTGTCAGCTTCCTACGCAATCAGCGACCACCTCGAACTGGATACGACCCTCTATGCCTACCGGATCAAGGATACAGCCCTGATCCCGCTCGCCACGGACGACTGGCAGCAGCGCCTGCGAATAAACCTGGTCGCACATTTCTAGACCTCCTCCCTTAAAACCTGACTGACACCTCAAAGGATTGTTGAATTGCGTATTGGCACCCCAAAAGAACTCAAGAACCGCGAATATCGTGTGGGGCTGACGCCTCAGGGCGCGCAGGAACTCGTCCGGTCGGGACATAATGTGTTTGTAGAGACTGGCGCTGGCGACATGGTCGGCTTCTCCGACGCTCTCTACGAATCTGCCGGCTGCACAATCTCCGCGAACGCCGATGACCTGTTCGATGCGTCAGACATGATCATCAAGGTAAAAGAGCCCCAGCCCGTAGAAATTGCCTGCCTGCAACCACGGCATACGCTCTTTACCTATCTCCATCTGGCACCCGACCCGGAACAGACACGCGGGCTCGTCAATTCCGGGGCGACCTGTATTGCGTATGAAACGGTCACCGACCGGTTTGGTCGCCTGCCCCTGCTCACGCCCATGAGTGAAGTCGCCGGGCGTTTGTCGGTTCAGGCGGGCGCCAAATATCTTGAAATCTCCAATGGCGGATCCGGCACATTGCTGGGCGGAGTCACAGGGGTGGCACCTGGAAACGTGCTTGTCATCGGGGGCGGCGTCGCAGGCCGCAATGCGGCCGAAATGGCGGTCGGGCTCGGTGCCAATGTCACGATCCTGGACCGCTCGCTGGACCGGCTTCGCGAACTCGACATCATCTTCGCAGGTCGCGCCCAATGCCTCTATTCCACCTCTTCGGCCATTGAGACCTTGTTGCGCACGGCTGACCTCGTAGTCGGCGCGGTACTGCTGCCAGGCTCGGCGGCACCGAAGGTCATCTCCGCCGACCAGATTGCCCTGATGAAACCGGGCTCGGTCGTGGTCGACATTGCCATTGATCAGGGCGGGTGTTTCGAGACCAACCGGCCCACGACGCATGACGACCCCGTTTATGACGTCGGCGGTGTCATCCACTATTGCGTGACCAACATGCCCGCCGCCGTCGCGCGCACCTCCACCATCGCTCTGTCAAACGCCACATTGCCCTTCGCCATGGCTCTGGCCAACAAGGGTATCGACGCAGCGATCACCTCCGATCCGCATCTGGCAGGCGGCGTGAATGTTGCCGGCGGCAAGATTGTCCATCCGGAAATCATTGCCGCGATGAAAAACAGTCTCTGAAAAGAACCAGAGTTTCGCGCGGAGAGTTGAAATGCGTTCAGCAGTCACGGCAGTTGCCATCGCCACCGGCTTTTCGTCCTTCGCGGAAGCACAGGGCGGCTCCGTGTTTGCTGACGCGACTGTCTCGACATCGCTACAGGATCGCGGGGCTCAGCTCAGTCGCGAAACACTGGAATTGCTGGCAGGTATTGAGCGGCCGACCTCGTTCGGGACTGCCTACGCTGCCGTGTACCGCATCGAACCGCTCGGAACCTCGCGGTCCGTCTTCAGTCCGGAAACAGACTATTCTCTGGGCTTTGTCCTTGAGGGCAAGAGATACACGGCAGACCTGTCTGCCAACTGGCTGACCTATCCCGGCACGTCTGAGGACTCGACCCTTGAGCTGGTGGCTGCCATTGAACTCGATTTGTGGGGAATGCCTCACATCATCGCCTTTGGCGATATGCACACCGATGATAAGGGGCTGGAGGTCTCAGCCGGCCCCTCCCGGAAAATCGGAGACTGGAGCATCCAGGCTCGCGCACGCACGGGCCTGGTGGGGATGGGGGATGGGTCCCCGACCCGCACCTATGCCGGTCTCGAAGCCAGCGCCCGGCGTATCTTGTCGGACAGGATAGAATTCGGTTTGATTGCCGCTTTTGACATATCCGATCAGGACACATTGTCAGCCGACATTCGATCTGGCGAAATTACCGCGATGGGGCAACAGGGCCTGTCTGCGGGCGCCTTCCTGTCTTTTGCGCACTAAGACAGGCTACGTCCGATACGCCTACCCTATTCCCACTCGATCGTGCCGGGCGGCTTGCTCGTCACGTCATAGACGACACGGTTGACGCCCTTCACCTCATTGATGATGCGGGTCGCGACGCGGCCGAGGAAATCATGCTCATACGGATAATAGTCCGCCGTCATGCCATCGGTTGAGGTCACCGCCCGCAGGGCCAGCACGGCCTCATAGGTGCGTTCGTCGCCCATTACGCCGACCGTATTGACCGGCAGCAAGACGCTGAAAGCCTGCCAGATCTCGTCGTAGAGCCCTGCCTTGCGGATCTCGTCGATATAGATCGCATCCGCCTTGCGCAGCGTATCGGCTTTCTCTCGCGTAATCTTGCCGGGAATGCGGATCGCAAGGCCCGGTCCGGGGAATGGGTGCCGCCCGATAAAGCTCTCCGGCAGGCCAAGCTCCCGGCCCAGCGCGCGCACTTCATCCTTGAACAGCTCGCGCAGCGGCTCGACCAGTTTCATGTTCATGCGTTCCGGCAGGCCGCCAACATTGTGGTGGCTCTTGATTGTCACGCTTGGACCGCCAATGGCCGAGACGCTTTCGATCACGTCCGGATAGAGCGTGCCTTGCGCCAGGAAGTCCGCGCCGCCGATCTTCTTGGCTTCCTCATCGAACACATCAATGAAAAGGCCGCCAATGATCTTGCGCTTGCGTTCGGGGTCGGACACGCCTTCCAGCTTGCCAAGGAACAGGTCCGATGCGTCCACATGGACCAGCGGGATATTGTAATGCTCGCGGAACAAGGTCACCACCTGCTCGCTCTCGCCCTGCCGCATCAATCCGTGATCGACATATACGCAAGTCAACTGGTCACCGATGGCTTCATGGATCAGCACGGCCGCAACCGAGGAATCCACCCCGCCCGACAGGCCACAGATCACACGGCCCTTGCCGACCTGCTCGCGGATTTTCTCGATGGCTTCGGCCCGGTAGGCCGCCATCGTCCAGTCGCCCTTCAGGCCCGCAACGCCATGCGTGAAATTGCGCAGCAATTCCCGGCCATGCACCGTGTGCACGACTTCCGGATGGAATTGCGTGCCGTAGAATTTGCGTTCCGGGTCTGAAATGATCGCATAGGGCGCGCCCGGCGATTTCGCGATTACGCCAAAGCCCGGCGCCATCTCGGCAACATGGTCGCCGTGGCTCATCCAGACCTGCTCGCTGTCGCCCGCATGGAAAAGGTCCGACAGGATCGGATCGTCCACGACTTTCACGATGAAGGCCCGGCCGAATTCGCGGCTCGTGCCGCTTTCCACCTGGCCGCCCAATTGCTGCATCATCACCTGCTGGCCATAGCAGATGCCGAGCACCGGCACGCCGAGTTCAAAAATCGCATCATCGGCGCGCGGGCTGTCGTCCCATGTCACGCTGGAGGGGCCGCCCGACAGGATCACGGCCTGCGGATCATACTCGCCGAGAAACGCCGCATCGACCTTGTTGAAAGGGTGGATTTCACAATAGACGCCGCTCTCGCGCAGGCGTCGTGCGATCAGTTGCGTCACCTGGCTGCCGAAATCGACGATGAGGGCGCGTTCGTGTCTCTGCTCAGTCATGGCGCCCGATAGCCGAGCTTGAGGGATTCGTCCACAGGCTACGGGCGGTTCCCGCGTCACTATTGACGCTGAGCCCGAAACTGGACGACGATCAGGTCATGACTGACACGACTTCACTCAGCCAGTTGAAACAGGCCGCCCTCGACCGGGCCCGCGCCGGGGACTGGAACGGGGCCGCGGACACTCTGCACGCCGTGCTGGCCCAATCCCCGAATGATCTCGGCAGCCTGCTTCTGCTCGGCGATGTCAGCCATTCCGACGGCAATATCCAAGCTGCCAGCGACGGATACCGCGCCGCTTTGGCTCTGGCCGCACGGACGCCGAGCCTGCCCGCGCCCGTTCAGGCGGGCCTGCAGCGCGCCCAGACGCGCCTCGTCGACTATGCCTCGGACTATGCCGCCCGGCTCGACGGTCTGATCCCGCCGTCTGAGCGCTCGGCCCGGTTCAATCAGTCCCTCGACATTCTGCTCGGCCGCCAGCCAGTCTACCTTCAGGAGCCGCGCCGCTACTATTTCCCCGGCCTGCCCCAGATCCAGGTCTATGATACCGCCCGGTTCGACTGGGTGCCGGAGATGGAAGCCAGAACCCCGGAGATCCAGGCCGAACTCCGCGCGGTTCTTGCCGAGGACCAGGCGAGCTTCCGTCCCTATATCGAACGCGGCACCGGCCACCTCGCCGCGCAGGACCATCACCTGCTCGACAATCATGACTGGAGCGCCTTCTATCTCTGGAAGGACGGTAGGAAGGTCGAGGAGAATTGCGCCCGCTGCCCGGTCACCACGGCTGCGCTCGACCGCGTCCCGCTCGATTTCGCCGACGGCAAATGCCCGTCCGTCCTGTTCTCGGTTCTGAAGCCCGGCGCGCACATCCCGCCACACAATGGCATGGTGAACACGCGCCTGATCTGCCATCTGCCGCTGATCGTGCCCGGACCGGCCTGGCTGCGCGTCGGCAGCGAGACGCATCACTGGCAGGAAGGCAAGATCGTGATCTTCGACGACACGATCGAGCATGAAGCAAAGAACGAAGCCGATGAGACCCGGATCGTCCTCCTGTTCGATATCTGGCGTCCGGAACTGAGCGAGCAGGAACGCACCGAAATCGCCACCCTGCTCGGGGCCATCGACGCGTTCAGCGAAAGCTGACCTAGGCCCGCCGCATCACCGCGAAGAAGAAGCCATCCGTGCCGGCCCGGCGCGGCGTCAGGCGCACACTGCCGGTGGGTCCGCGATATTTGCGCACGAGCGCTGCGCCCTCTTCGGTCAGCAGGCCAGAGGCTGTGGCAGACTCGGCCGCGTCTTCCTCGGTGAACTCAGGATGCGCCGACAGGAACTTCGCCACCCGGTCCTCGTCTTCTTCCATCAGGAAGGAACAGGTCGCATAGAGCAGACGTCCGCCCGGTTTCACATAGGCGCTGGCGGCGGCAAGGATCTCGTCCTGCTCGCCCATGCGCTTTTCCAGCTGGCGCTCTTTCAGCCGCCATTTGGCGTCCGGGCGCCGGCGCCATGTGCCGGTCCCGGTGCACGGCGCGTCCACGAAGACAAGGTCCATCTGGTCTGACAGGTCTTCCAGTTGCGTCGGCTCGCTCGGATGTACCAGCTGCACATTGTGCGCGCCGGAGCGTTTGAGGCGCGGGATCAGCGCCGACAGGCGCCGGCCGTCAATGTCATAAGCGAAGATCTGTCCCTTGCCCTGCATTTGCGCGGCCATGGCTAGCGTCTTGCCACCACCGCCCGCGCAATAATCCATGACCTGCTCGCCCGGCTGGGCATTCGCCGCGGCCGAGGCAATCTGGCTGCCGGCATCTTGAACTTCGACCCAGCCCTTGGAATAGGCCGGGATACTTTCCAGAGAGGCTTCCCGCTCGCTCGGGTCGCGGGCGGGAATGTTGAAGGCGTTGAGCAGCAGCGGCGAGGCTTCGGCTTTCGCGCTGCGCAATGGCTGGGCAGCTTTCTCGGCATCCACTTTCAGCGTGTTGACGCGAAGGTCCACATCAGCGCGCACAGCCATCGCCTGCGCTTCGACCGCCGCTTCCTCGCCGAACACGCGCGCCATCATCGGCGCCATCCATTCGGGATAGTCGCCCTGCACATGCGGCGGGGCGACGGGGTCCGGCGCCATGACGAGGCGTTCGCGCTCCTGCAGGGTCAGCTTTGACGGCGCATGGTCTTCATCCATGGCCGAGTCGATTTCCTTTATGTTCCAGCCCCAGGCATGTGCCAGCGCGCCGAGGATCAGGCCGCGCGGGCTGTCATCGCCCATCGCATGGGCAATCGAATTGCGCTTGCGCAGCGCGTCCAGCACGAGGCCGCTGACCCAGGCCCGGTCCTTCGAGCCAGCATAGCGCGCACGCTTGCCCCAGTCCCGCGCAGCCGATTTCACCGGCTGGTGCCGGGTCAGCACGTCGTTCAGCACGTCGATTGCCGCTGCGATGCGTCCGCCATTGCGCATGGGAATTGCCTCTTAAGTCTCTGCAAACCGCCCTGTTACAGCGCAAAAGGCCGATTGGGAACAGAACGTGTCAGCCCGCCTCGTCTAGCGCAGCGTATTCCCAGCTCCACGGAAAGCCGGGGCCACTCAGGATGAACTCGGCAGTCGAGGATAGACGAGATCGGTCGCCAGCGGAATATCCAGGTCAAGCTGTTCCTGATCACTACAGTCCCCGTCCAGCAAGCCCGGCAGCAATTTGCAAACATGGTCTGGCCAAGCCAGACAAAAAGTGGATGAATACACAAAGGCTTGGGAGAATTTGATGCTGGAACTCAAATTGCCTGCTGACGTAACGCCCGCAGCCCCGGCAGACTGGCGACAAGTCGGCGACATCACGGCGGAAGCCTTTTCGGAAGACCCGATCAATCGCTGGATCTTCGGGACCGACGCGGCGATCCGGGCGACATTCCGCCAGCTCGCACGCGACATGTACCTGCCCGAAGGCATCTGCCACCGTATCGGCAATGACGCCGCCACCATGTGGGCGCTATCGGATGCGCGTCATGGGCTGGGCCCATTCCAGACCTTCCGGCTCGCCCTGTCCTTGCTGACCAAGGGCTCGAAGGGGACCGTGAAGCGAGCCCTGACAGCAGGCGAGATCATGCAGGAACACCACCCGACCGATCCGCATCTCTACCTCTTCACCATCGGCACACGGAAGGCTGCGCGCGGCAAAGGCCTCGGCAAGACCATCCTGCGCCCCATGCTGGACGCCGCCGACCGCGCGGGCCTGCCCTGCTATCTCGAAAACTCGAACCCCGCCAATTCCGGCTTCTATATGAGCCACGGCTTCGAGCGCATGAAACTGTTCGAGGTCGGAGAAGGCTCACCCCAGATGGAAGCGATGTGGCGGGAGGCAAAGTAGTTCAATCTTATTTCATATTGTTGCGCTGGCCAAACTGGGTTAAATCCCATTATGCACGGCGACGACCTCAAGCAGAGAATCCAGCAGCGGATGAAAGAACTCGGATGGAAGTCCGCACCCCTCTCAAAGGCGGCTGGGCTTAACCCCACCTATGTGCGCGATCTTCTTAGGACCAGTGAACCGAATCCTCGCCTACGTCATTTACAGGCCCTTGCCGAGCAATTGGAGACCAATGTTGGTTGGCTTGTCGAAGGTAAAGAGCCCGAAGCTGAAATCGTCCGCATCTGGAACAGTATACCCAGCAAGAAGGACAAGGATGAGGTGATCAGTTTCGCACAGTTCAAGGCATACCAATCCGACTGATCCAGCCTGCCATGCTATCGAAAACTATGTGACGGAAACCCTTAGCTCAATGAGGGCCTCATCCTGAGCGAAGTCGAAGGACGAGGCCCGGACACGCATCCAGCCCGCCCATCCTTCGACTTCGCTCAGGATGAGCTATCAGACAGCCCTCGTAGGGCGGGTTAGCCAAAGGCGTAACCCGCCACCCGAGCTATCCCCTACTTAGCGAATAATTCGGGCTTTCCCGCGTCATCTGCACGTCATGCACATGGCTTTCCTGCAGGCCCGCGCCGGTGATCTGGACGAATTCGGCTTTCTCGTGCAGCTCGTCGATTGTCTTGGCCCCGACATACCCCATCGCCGCGCGAAGCCCGCCCACCATCTGGTGGATGATTGGCGCCAGCGGGCCCTTGAACGGCACCTGGCCTTCAATGCCTTCCGGCACCAGCTTCTCCTGCGCCGCGTCCTTCTGGAAATAGCGGTCGGCCGAACCGCGCGCCATCGCGCCGAGGCTGCCCATTCCGCGATATGCCTTGTACGAACGACCCTGATAGAGGAACACTTCGCCGGGCGCTTCTTCGGTGCCCGCAAACATCGAGCCCATCATCGCGGTCGAGGCCCCGGCGGCCAGCGCCTTGGCAAAGTCGCCCGAGAATTTGATTCCGCCATCGGCAATGATCGGCACGCCGCTAGCCTGCGCCGCATTCGCGCACGCCTCAATCGCCGTCAGCTGCGGCACGCCAACCCCGGCCACGATCCGCGTCGTGCAGATCGAGCCCGGCCCGATGCCGACCTTCACCGCATCCGCGCCCGCATCAATCAGCGCCTTCGTGGCCTCGCCCGTGGCGACATTGCCGGCAATGATCTGGACCGAATTGGAAATCTTCTTCGCGCGCTCCACGGCCTGCGCGACAGAGATCGAATGGCCATGCGCGGTGTCGATGATGACACAATCCACGCCCGCCGCGATCAGCGCTTCGGTCCGCTCGAACCCGGCATCACCCACGGTCGAGGCCGCAGCAACGCGCAGACGCCCGGCCGAATCCTTGGCGGCGTTCGGGTTCACGGCCGCCTTGTCCATATCCTTGACGGTCAGCAGACCGACGCAGCGATTGTCGTCATCCACGATGACCAGGCGCTCGATCCGGTGCTTGTGCAACAGGCGCCGGGCTTCCTCGTTCGGCGTGTCCATCTTCACCGTCACGACGTCTTTCGTCATCAGGTTCGCCACAGATTCCGAGACGTCATCGGCAAAGCGCGTGTCGCGATTGGTGATGATGCCGACAACCTTGCCGCTCTTGTCCACGACCGGCACGCCGGAAAAGCCGGTGCGCTGCTTCAGTTCGACCAGATCCCCAAGGCTCGCGCTCGGCGAGATCGTCACGGGGTTCATCACCACGCCGCTCTCGTATTTCTTCACCATGGCCACTTCACCGGCCTGCTGTTCGATCGAGAGATTGCGGTGGATCACGCCAATCCCGCCGGACTGCGCCATCGCAATCGCCAGGCGCGCCTCGGTCACGGTGTCCATCGCCGCCGAGATCAGCGGAATGTTCAGCGGAATGGCTTTGGTCAGGAAGGTTGAGACGTTCACGTCAGCGGGCATGACCTCGCTGGCCCCGGGCTGGAGCAGCACGTCGTCGAAGGTAATGGCTTGTCGGATTTTCATGTGGGGAGCTCCCTTTTTGGCCCAATAAGGGAGTCGCGGGCCTTTGTGAAGTCCCCGTCTGAAAATCCCTGCGCCGGACCGGGTTTCTTCAGATAGCCCTCTGGTCAATCGGCAGGAAGTGTCGTTAGTTTCAATTGTAATCAATTGCTTTTGGGAGAACGTGATCCATGAAGCTTGCAGACTATGGCCTGAGCCGCGACCGGGGTTTCCTGTCATCCTTCGACCCGCCTGAAGTGACGCTGCCTCATTTCCTGCAGCCCGTGCGCGACATGGCGTTGGCCCTACCGCGCATTCTGCCCACGGGGCGCGTCCGGGCTCATCTCGAATCGCTGCCAAAGCTGGACCTCTCCGATTTCATCAAGACGTCCAATGACGCAGAGCGGCGCATTGCCATGCTGCACTACAGCTTCATGGTCCAGGCCTATGTCTGGGGCGAGCCTGAGGCGCCGAAAGCCCTGCCGGCCTGCCTCGCCGTGCCGATCTGGCAGCTCGGCGAAGCCATCAGCCAGCCGCCGCTGCTGCCCTATTCCAGCTACACACTCGAAAACTGGGGCCGGTTCGATCCGGACGGCCCGGTCGACCTCTCCAACATCTACACGCTCCAGCATTTCGATGGCGGACTCGACGAAGCCTGGTTCATTCTCGTCCATGTCGCCATCGAGGCGCGCGCCGGCGAATTGCTCGACGAAGCCACGCAGCTGATCGACCATTTGCAGGAAGGCGACGCAGCCCGCATCGAAGCGAGCCTGAAGGTCATGTCCGCAACCTGGGATGATGTGAACGCCATCTTCGACCGTATGCCGGACCAGTGCGATCCCTATGTCTATTTCCACCGCGTCCGCCCGTGGATTCATGGCTGGAAGAACAATCCGGCCCTCGGAGACGGGCTCGTCTATGAAGGCGTCCTGGAAACCGGCGGCGCGCCGCAGGCTTTCCGGGGCCAGACCGGCTCGCAATCTTCCATTGTGCCGGCCATGGACGCGCTGCTCGGTGTCGGTCACGCCGCCGACCCGCTGCGCACCTTCCTC
Organism: Hyphomonas sp.; assembly: GCF_036964145.1. Lineage (GTDB taxonomy): Bacteria > Pseudomonadota > Alphaproteobacteria > Caulobacterales > Hyphomonadaceae > Hyphomonas. Next base: position 381,278 of record NZ_JBALUC010000003.1, on the reverse strand, counting down.
GACGAATTGCACGCCTATCGTCCGCCCACCCATCGCCGCTTCATCGAAGATTTGCGCGCAAAGAGTTCACTGCGCCAGTTCGTGGAAGGCGCCGGTAACAAGGCGCTGACCGAGCTTTATAATGAGAGCGTCATGAAGCTCGCCCGCTTCCGCACGCGCCACCTCGAATATGCGGCCAGCTATATCAATAAGCAGTCAAAGGGCGGCGCCGGCAATGATCCGGATGTCGGCACCGGCGGCACGCCCTTCATGAAATACCTGAAGAAACACCGCGACGAAGCGCAGGCGCACCTCCTGCCGGTTTAGGCTAGTCGATGCAGAGCGCAGGCGTTGCCCGCCCGTCCTCGACCGTGGCATAGCAGCCGAACGGGCTGTCCGTGGCCTGACACTTTCCCGTAACCGGCTTGCCCGCTTCAGGCATGTCATCGCCCAGGCTCAGGCGGCACTGGCCAAGGCAATCGGCATTATCCGCGCACGCCTGTCCGGCATCGGAAAAGCTCTGGATGCATTGCTCCCAGCCGCGCATCCCGTCGCGCGCGACACTGCCGCCGGCCGCTTCGCATTCCGCGCGCTCGGCTGCGGTCGCCCTCTCACCGGAAAACTGGATCTTCTCATACGGGACTGAGCCGGACTCGTATCCGGAATTGTCCGCATACACATCCTGAAGATAGGCGCAGCCGGCCAGAGCCGCGCCCGCCAGCACAAGTGCAATCATTCTGATCATTGACCGGGAAACCTTTCAAAGTTCGCAATATCATCCGGGACATGCTGGAAGCATTGGGCATCTGCGGTCTGCATGGCCATTTGAGGGTGTCCGAACACCGATGGATCATCCAGCGTCCCCACTTTCAGGATCACGGCATTCAGAAGCGAGGCTGACCGCGTGGCGATATGTGTCCCGCAGGTCGGGCAGAATTCGCGAAGATTGCCGCGTTCCAAATCTGCTCGGCGAAATCCCTTCGACTGCGCCAGCGTATAGCGGAAATCCGAGGCTGGCATCGCCATGAACGTATTGGCCTGCCCGCCGGTGAAATACTGGCATTCCCGGCAGTAGCAACTCGCCTTCATGATCGGCTCACCGCCTGCCTCATACCGGATTGCCCCACAATAACAGCCACCTGCAACAGCCATGATCGGCTCTCTTTTCCGTTTGAACCGATACTGGATCGGACTGGAATCGAATGCAATACGAGGTTGTTTGGGAACCAAATGCCGAGTTTTGCATACTTCTTGCATATTACCCGCAACATACAGCTATCAGGATGCTGAACTCACTTTATGGTTACTGCCCGAACCCCTATGCGCAATATTGTTGGCCTGTCAGCGGTTTCCGTTGACGATGCCATCGACCGCGCCTTGGTTCAGGCGCGCGATCTTCATGGCGAACCGGACTGGTTCGAGGTCTCGAATGCCCGGGGATTCATCAAGGAAGGCCAGGTAACCCATTACGAAGTTTCCCTCAAACTGGGGTATGAACCAAAGCCCGCAAACGCGGATAAAGATCCCTACCTGAATTCGGTGATTTCCCGCCGGCCGAACCGCCGGGTACAGAACACGATTGACTGGCGTTTCTGACACACGCCGGTCGCGTCAGCCCTTGAACCCTTTTGCCACCACGAAGATTTCCGGACTGCCCGCGCGGCTGGACGGCGGCTTGATGTGCTTCACGGTCTTGAAATGGGCCTTCAGCGTGTCGAGCACTTCCTTGGTTGCGCCCCCCTGGAACACTTTGGAACAGAAGCTGCCGCCCGGCGCCAGATGCTCCAGCGCGAACGCCACCGCCATTTCCACCAGCGCCACAGTCCGCAAATGATCTGTCTGTTTGTGCCCCGTCGTGTTCGCGGCCATGTCTGACAGGACGAGATCGGGCTTGCCGGTCAGACCTTTCAGCAGCTTCTCGACATCTTCGGGAATGTTGACGTCACCTTCGATGATGTGCGCGCCCTCGATCGGCTCCACCGGCAGCAGGTCGATCCCGACCACTTCCAGCGCGCCTTTCTTCAGGGCCACCTGCATCCAGCCGCCCGGCGCACAGCCAAGGTCCACGACCCGCTGGCCCTTGCGCAGCAAGTCCATCTTCTCGTCAATTTCCAGCAGCTTGTAGGCCGCCCGCGCGCGATAGCCCTCATCCTTGGCCTTGCGGACATACGGATCCTGCAGCTGGCGCTCGATCCACCGCTTGGAGCTTTCATTCTTGGCCCGGTGCGCAATCACCTTGCGTTCGGTCATCTGCCGGCCGGACGTGTTCTTGCTCTCCTTGCCGGGGCCTTTCCAGCGGCGCTTTTCATCATCCGTCATTGCCGGTCTCCGGTGCCGAAGTGGTCTGAGGGCCCTCGCCCCCGTCACGCCGTTTACGCCCGCCCCGGCGACGCCGGCGCGCAGGTTTCTGGCCATACATCATGCTCAGCAGCAGGCCTTCGCGCAGGCCGCGATCCCCCACGCGCAGGCGCCCGGCCGGATAGGCCCGCCACAGCGCGTCCAGGATAGCACAGCCTGCCAGCATCAGTCCCGCGCGCTCTTCACCGATTGTCGGCAGCGCTGCGCGCCCGTCCGGCCCGGCTTCGCGCAGCATGTTCAGCACCTTTTCGCCCGCCGTCCGGCTCATCCACGTCCCATCCACCTTGTCCCGGCGATAGCGGTCCAGCTTCAGGTGGACGCCTGCCAGGCAGGTCACCGTGCCGGACGTGCCGATCAGGTGCGCGCCTCTCAGGCCCATCGCGGAGCGGATCGCCTGCGTGCCCTTCCACGCCTCGATGACTTCTCCCGAATGGTCCAGCATCGCCTGATAGGCTTCTGCGTCCGGCAGGTGTGCAAAGGCCTCGGTCAGCGTCACCACGCCCAGCGGCAGGCTGGTCCAGTTCTGGATTGGTGCCCGCTGGATCAGGCCGTTCAGGCCATTGGCGCGCGCAAGTTCAGCGTTCAGCCAGGACAATTCGGTCGAGCCGCCGCCAATATCCACCACCAGCACCGAGGGCGCATCGTCCCCGATCAGGTCGTGACAGCCAATACTGGCCAGCCGCGCCTCTTCCTTGGCGCCGATGATCTTGAAGGTCAGGCCGGTCTCTTCGTGCACCCTCTGGATGAAATCAGGACCATTTTCGGCCTTGCGGCAGGCCTCCGTCGCAATACAGCGGACCTTGCCGACGCCATGCGATTTCAGCTTGCCGCGGATCGCCTGCAGCGCATCCATGGCGCGCTCTATGGAGGCATCGGACAGCCGTCCGGTTTCGTGCAAGCCCTCGCCCAGACGGGCAATTTGGGAGTGCGAATCAACCACCCGGAAAGTTTTTCCGTGTGGAGTGGCCACCAGGAGGCGACAATTATTGGTTCCTAGGTCCACGGCCGCGTAAAGGTCCGAGGCCCTGGCAGGGCGCGGTCGGCCGCGTTTTCCGCGCCGGACCGCTGATTTTTTTTCAGCCATAGTGTGGCCCAAGTTTTTCAGTTGGTGCATGGTGTAACACAGGAGTGGGAAATGGCCAGACGCGTATCGCTCTTGGGTTGGCTGCAACGCAGCATTGGGCTCGGTCGCCGTAAGGTTGCCGAGGACCCGCTATTGCTCGACCGTCCCCTCGACCGGGACCAGCGCTATAATGACATCACGCCCCTGCTGGCGAAGTTCCAGATCGGACAGGTTGTCCGCCACCGGCACTTCCCGTTTCGCGGCATCATTTTCGACGTCGATCCGGTCTTCGCCAATACCGACGAATGGTATGATTCCATTCCCGAAGAAGTGCGTCCCCGCAAGGACCAGCCCTTCTACCACCTCTTTGCCGAGAATGAGCGGACCCATTACGTGGCCTACGTCTCGGAACAGAACCTCATCATCGATGATTCCGACACGCCGCTGAGCCATCCGGACATTCAGGAATGGTTCAACGAGACCGGCCGGGGCCGTTACGAGCTGAAAAAGGGCGTTGCCAACTGACACGCTGGCCCAAGGGCCGCCACGCTCACTCCGTTTTTGACTGGGCCCGCGCAATCGCCGCCGTGGTCGACTGGCCATCCACCAGCGGCACGATATGCACCGTCCCGCCCCGCGCCTGCACCGTATCTGCGCCGACAATCGTCTCGATGGAATAATCCCCGCCCTTGACCAGCAGATCCGGCTGCAGGGCCTCGATCAGCGCGCCGGGCGTGTCTTCCTCGAACACGACGACCGCATCCACCGCCATCAGGCCCGACAGGACCCGCGCACGGGAATCCGCATCATTGACCGGGCGTGTCGGCCCTTTCAGGCGCTTGACCGACGCATCGGAGTTCAGCCCGACCACCAGCCGCCCGCACCGGGACTTGGCCTCTTCCAGCACCCGCAGATGCCCCGGATGCAGGATGTCGAAACAGCCATTGGTGAAGCCCACTGTCAGTCCCGCATCGCGCCAGGACGCAACCTGCGCCTTGGCGGCATCGAGGGTCAGGTAGCTGACCCCGCCATTGCGCAGGCCCATTTGCAGGGCCGTGATCATCTCATCGGCCGAAACGGTCGCCGTGCCTGCCTTGCCGACCGCAATGCCCGAGGCCGTGATTGCCAGGCTGACCGCATCCGCAACCGATCCGCCGCCCGCGAGCCCCAGCGCCAGCGCCGCGATGCTCGTATCGCCTGCGCCGGACACGTCATAGACCTCCCGCGCCTGACCGCTGAGGTGCACCGCAGGCTCGCCCTCAATGGCATAGGACATGCCCTTGGCGGCGCGCGTCACCACAATGGATTTCGCCATCAACAGGGTCTGCGCGGCCATCAGCGCATCATCCACGTCCTTGTCGGTCTCGACCTTCAGGCCCATGGCCGCCGCCAGTTCGTTCGCATTCGGCTTGATGAGATCCACCGCGCCATAGCGCGTGAAATCCCGCCCCTTCGGGTCGGCAATCACCGGGATGCCATATTGGTCGCCCGCCGCCAGCGCCGCCGCGATCACGCCATCCGTCACCGCGCCCTTGGCATAATCCGACAGGATGATCACGCTGGCATGGCTGGCTTCATCGGCGATGGAGGCAATCAGTTCGGCTTCGGGGCTCGGCCCGATAGGGCTCGTATCCTCGGCATCGACGCGCAGCAGCTGCTGGCCACCTGCCACGAACCGCGTCTTCAGCGTCGTCGAGCGGTCGCGCATCGCGATCAGATCGGCATCGACCCCGTCAATATCGCCCAGCAAGGCAGCCAGTTCCCGGCCCTCGCCATCATCACCGACGACCCCGATCAGCGAAACCGACAGGCCCAGCGAGGCGAGGTTGCGCGCCACATTGCCTGCGCCGCCCGGCATGGCTGCCTCGCGGGTCCGCCGCATGATCGGCACCGGCGCTTCCGGCGAAATGCGCGTCACGCCGCCATAGATGAACCGGTCGAGCATGACGTCGCCGACACAGACGACGCGCTTGCCGGCAGCGGCATGGATGAGACCCGGAAGATGTGCGCCTGACATATCGGTTACACTCCGCTGGGGCGTATGATTCTTGAGAACATCGAAGGGGTATACCGCCCGAAAGGGGATGGCGGAAGACCAAGGCTCACCCCCCGATGATCCATTTCCACCCTCCATGCGTAGATAGAGAGAAACCGTTCACCACTGCCCGGAGGTCTCGTGTCACAATCTGCGCCTGCCATCGTCTGGTTCCGCGAAGACCTGCGCCTTACGGACAATCCGGCCCTGCAGGCGGCGGTCGCCTCCCATCGCCCGCTGGTGCTGCTCTATGTCCACGACGAAGAGACGCCAGCCCTGCGCCCGATGGGTGGCGCCTCGAAATGGTGGCTCGACAAATCCCTGCGCGCGCTGGCGGCCAGTATTCGGCAGGCTGGCGCCCAGCTGACCCTCCGCTCCGGCAGCTCAGAGGATGTCCTGAATGCCGTCATCGAAGAAACCGGCGCGGACGCCGTGTTCTGGAACCGGCGCTATGACAAGGCCGAACGCAACCTCGACGCCCACCTCAAAGACGCGCTCACCACGCGCGGCATTGGCGTCTCCAGCTACAATGCCCGCCTCCTCAACGAGCCCTGGCAGGTCGAGACCAATGCCGGCGGATACTACAAGGTCTTCACCCCCTATTGGCGTGCCGCTCGCAGCAATTTCCACGCCCGCCACACCTATGGCCGCCAGACAAAACTGAGCGGCCCCAGGCTCGACAGTGAAGCTCTCGACGATTGGGGCCTGCACCCGTCCAGTCCGGACTGGTCCACCGGTTTTGACGACTGGACCCCCGGCGAAGATGGCGCCATCGCCCGGCTCGAAGATTTCCTCGACGGCCCCATCAAGGGCTACAAGACGGACCGCAACCGCCCGGACCTCGACACCTCGACCTCCGGCCTTTCCCCACATCTCCGTTTCGGCGAGATCGGCCCGCTGCAGATATGGCGCGCCGTCCATGCAGGTATGGAAGCCGGCACAATTCCCGAAACGGACGGCCACAATTTCCTCTCCGAAATCGGCTGGCGGGAATTCTCCCATACACTCCTCTTCTACAATCCGGCCCTCGCCTCCGAGAATTACAATGCCGCCTTCGACTTCATGCCCTGGCGCACGGACCATCCTGCCTTCGAGGCATGGACCAGGGGCCAGACCGGCTATCCGATGGTCGATGCCGGGATGCGCCAGCTCTGGCAGACCGGCTGGATGCACAACCGGGTACGGATGATTGTCGCCTCCTTCCTGACCAAGCACCTCCTCCTGCCCTGGCAACAGGGCGAGGCATGGTTCTGGGATACGCTGGTCGACGCCGACCCCGCCAACAATGCCGCCAGCTGGCAATGGACCGCCGGCTCCGGCGCCGACGCCGCGCCCTATTTCCGCGTCTTCAATCCGATCAGCCAGGGTAGCAAGTTCGACGCGACCGGCGCCTATGTCCGCCGCTTCTGTCCGGAGCTGAAGGCATTGCCCGACAAATATCTCCACGCCCCGTGGGAGGCCGATGATTCCACCCTCAGGAAAGCCGGCATCACGCTCGGCGAGACCTATCCGAAACCTATTGTCGACCATTCCGGCGCCCGCCAGCGCGCGCTGGAGGCCTATGACACGCTGAAAGAAAAAAGAGACGCCGCATGAAACGTATCGCTGTCATTGGATCGGGAATTTCAGGGCTTGGCGCCGCATGGGCGCTGCGCAAGTCCGCACACGTAACACTCTATGAACAATCAGGCCGGGCCGGGGGGCACGCATGCACGCATGTGTTCGATTATGACGGTCATGAAACGGCGGTGGACCTTGGCTTCATCGTCTATAACGCGCTCAACTATCCCAACCTGATCGGCTTCTTCGACGCGCTGGGCGTCGAGACGCAGGCGTCCGACATGAGCTTTGCCGTCTCCGATCCGAAGGGCTGGGAATGGGCCTCGACGGTCAAAGGCATCTTCGCCCAGCGCCGCAACCTCCTCAACCCCGCCTTCCACCGCTTCTGGCGCACCATCCTGCGCTTCAACGACATTGCCCGGCAGGAGCTCGCAAACGGCGCCATCCGGGATACCACGCTCGGCGCCTGGCTTGACCGGCATGGTTTCGATACGGACTTCCGCACGAACTACATCCTGCCGATGGGCGCGGCCATCTGGTCGACCTGCGAAGCGAAGATGCTGCACTATCCGGCGAGCAGCTTTTTCCACTTCTTCGACAATCACCGCCTGATGCACAAGGAGCGCCCGAAATGGCGGACCGTCACCGGCGGCAGCCAGAACTATGTCCGCCGCGTCGCCGCCGAGCTGGGCGACCGGCTTCGCCTTGAGACCGGCGTGGAGCGCCTCTTCCCGTTCGGCGACCGCGTCGCCCTCGTCACCACGGATGGCCGCCGCGAACTCTTTGACGATGTCATCCTCGCCACCCATTCCGACCAGGCCCTGCGCCTGACCGAAGAGCATTTCGACGAACAGGCCTTCCTGCTCCGCTCGGTTCGCTACCGGCCGAACCGCATCTACCTCCACCGCGACCCGGCGCTGATGCCATCCCGCAAGGCCGCGTGGGCCAGCTGGAACGTGCTGAAACAGGAAAGCGGCGACATCTGCCTGACCTACTGGATGAACCGGCTGCAGGGTCTCTCCGATGACCGCCCGCTCTTCATCACGCTGAACCCCGACACGCCGCCGCGCGAGGACCTCACCTTCCTTGAATATGATTTCGACCACCCCCAATTCGACGCCGCCGCCGAAGCGGCCGTGCGCGGCCTGAACCGCATTCAGGGCCAGGACGGGCTCTGGATCGCCGGCGCATGGATGGGCCGCGGATTTCATGAGGATGGCCTGAAATCCGGCCTGTCTGCCGCGCTCTCCCTTGGCGGCGCCGTACCGTGGACGGCTGAAGGCGTCGAGATTGCCCGCCCCGCCCGCAAGGCCCGCCGGATGGAAATTGCCGCCGAGGTGTCCGTTTGACCGCCCCCCACCCCCAACCGGCCCTGAGCCTCTGGACAGGCCAGACCGTGCATGTGCGCTACCACCCTTTCGAGCGGCGCTTTGCCTATGACCTCGTCCTGATCGATCTCGACATCGACCGGCTGGACGAGGCCGCCGCCAGCTCAGCCCTGTTCAGCGTCAACGCGCCGGGCCTGTTTTCCTTCCGCAGTGAAGACCACGGCCCCAAACAAAAGGACGCGCCGCTGCGCCCCTGGGCCGAAGCCGAACTCGCCAAGGCGGGCGTCACGCTGGACGGCGGCGCCATCCGCCTCGTCACCTTTCCGCGTCACCTCTTCTACAAATTCGCGCCGCTCTCGCTCTGGTATGGCTACGGACCGGACGGCGATTTGCGCGGCATCCTCTACGAGGTCAACAACACGTTCGGCGAGACCCATTGCTATGTCGCCGCCGTCAGCGGCGGCCGCAACGCCCATACCGCGCCCAAATCTTTCCATGTCTCGCCTTTCTTCGACGTGACCGGAACCTACCGTTTCACCCTGCGTTCGCCGGAGGAGAAGCTGGGAGTGGTCGTGGAAAGCCTGAAAGATGAAACCTGCCTGCACATGGCCAACATCACCGCCCGGCGCAGGCCCGCGACCGGCGCGAATTTGCTGAAACTCGCTGCCACCAATCCGCTCTCGACCCTTGGCGTTACGCTCGGAATCCACTGGCAGGCGCTGAAGATCTGGCTGCGCGGCGCCGCCTATCGCCGCAAGCCTGCCCCGCCAAAATCCGGCACGACGATTGCCTTACCCTTGCAAATAAGTAATTCTGATACGCGGAAGGATGCCGCATGACCGAGGTCATCAAAGCCAGCACCCAGACCATTCGGAACCTGAAAGACGTTCCGACAAGCTTTCGTCTGGCCGCCTTCGCGCTGCTCAACACCCAGAAGGGCAGCGTATCCTTTGTCTTGCCCGGTGAGCGCGTGCTCGAATACTGCCACGACGAAACCGGTCCGCACGCCACCATTATCGTCCACAATTACGACTTCGTGAAACGCGCCATGGCCGGCGGCGATGTCGGCTTTGCCGAGGCCTATATGGATGGCGACTGGTCAACGCCGGACCTGACCGAAGTGCTGCGCTTCTTCTCCGCCAATTTCGACAATATCGGCAAGCTGGCCGTCGGCGGCGCGCTGGTGCGCTGGGTCAACATGGTCCGCCACATGTTCAATCGCAATTCCCGCGAAGGCGCGAAGAAGAACATCATGGCCCATTATGATCTGGGCAATGATTTCTACAGCCTCTGGCTCGACCCGACGATGACCTATTCCTCGGCCATCTTCGACAGCCCGAACATGAGCCTCGAACAGGGCCAGCACAACAAGTACCGGAACATCTGTGACCGGATCAATGCCGGACCCTCTTCGGGAATCCTCGAAATCGGCTGCGGCTGGGGCGGCTTTGCCGAATATGCCGCCAAGCAGCGCGGCTCAAAGGTCACCTGCCTGACCATCTCGCCGTCCCAGCGCGATTTCGCCATGCAGCGGATGCAGAAACAGGGCTTGGGGGAACGCGTCGAAATCCGCCTCGAAGACTATCGCGACCATCAGGGCAGCTATGATGGCGTCGCCTCCATCGAAATGTTCGAGGCGGTCGGCGAATCCTACTGGCCGAGCTATTTCGCCAAGATTTTCGACAGTTTGAAACAGGGCGGCAAAGCCGCGCTCCAGATCATCACGATTGATGACGAGCTGTTCCCGCGATACCGCAAGCGCGTCGACTTCATCCAGCGTCATATCTTTCCGGGCGGCATGTTGCCCAGCGAGAAAGCGCTGAAGGACGAGTTCCACACCGCCGGCCTCCGCCATGACGGCGTCACCTATTTCGGCCAGGATTATGCCCGCACCTGCCGCGAATGGGCCCGCGATTTCAACGCCCATTGGGACACGATCGCCAAGCTCGATTTCGACGAACCCTTCCGCCGCATGTGGAATTTCTACCTGTCCTATTGCGAAGCCGGCTTCACCGATGGCCGCATCAATGTCGGCCAGTTCCAGGTCTCGAAGGCTTAGAACCACACCCGTCTCTCCGGCTCAGGCCGGAGTCTCCCTCGGCTGGCTCTGCGCCGCGCCCGCTTGAGACCCCGGCCTTCGCCGGGGATACGGACTATATTATCCCGCGCCTCCCCCGAAAATATCCCAATAAAATCAAAGCCCATCCAAACCCCATTCCGACCGGGACCCTCGCCCCGCATCCTCAGCCCATGTCCGAGATGCGCTATGCACCCCCACAGGAAATCCGCTCTGCCGTCTGGCTGATGCTGAACGTCATAAGTCTCGGCGTGATCCAGTTGCGCCAGCGGCTCGGCCTGACGCCGCACACCCCGCTCCTGCCGCGCCACGCGATTTCCCGCCTGTCGCGCTTCCTGGCCCAGGCCGAACCGGCCCTGCGCCGCTGCCTCTATCTCTGCGCCGCCGAACTGGGCGCCCTGCCCGCATTCCCTCGCGAGACAGCCAGTTCCGGTCCGACACGCCCGCGAGACACGGCGCAACGTGTCGCCTGCGCAACCCCGTCAATCTTCCGTCTGTTCGAGACGGGCACGCAGCGCTCCGATGCCGCACCGCCCAGGCCCGTCTTCAGGACTGGTCCGCGCATCCGCTTCCTCGACGCGGATGACGTCCCCGACATCCATGAATACGCGAAATATCCGGAGGACATCCTGCCCGCCAAACGCCTCGTCCGTCGGCTGATGGCCCTCGACCATGCGATGGATCACCGCGATCGCTATATCGAAAAGATCCGCCGCAGCCTTGGTGAAGCCAGACAGCTGATCGCCAAAGCCGGAAAGCGCCTCTTCCGCCACGGGCCCCTGACGCGCCTGCAATGCGAAACGGCGCGATTGATCGAGGACGAAACCCACGCCGTCCAGCCGCACTTCAATTCATCCTGAGACGGATTGTTTTTGAAATCTTGCACCCGGCCAAAACCCTTCGCGCCGGATAGGTGTGCTGGTCACCCCGTCCGCGTCACACCCGATGAGCGTAGCTCCGCAAGAACCCCATACTTGTCATCCCGGAATTTGCGCAGCAAATATCCGGGACCCAGGGACCGTTAGTCTTCCTGTTTTTCGAAAGAGCAGCAGAAGCGGCGGCTGGGTCCCGGATAAGCGCTTCGCGCTTTCCGGGATGACAGGATTAGCTCAGTTTCCTAAACCAGCCGGCTCTGCTTGACCGCGGCGCCGATGAAGCTCGCAAACAGCGGGTGCGGCTCGAACGGGCGCGATTTCAGCTCCGGGTGATACTGCACGCCGATGAACCAGGGATGTTCCGGAAGCTCGAAGATTTCCGGCAGCTTGCCGTCCGGGGACAGGCCTGAGAACAGCCCGCCAGCCTTTTCCAGCGCGCCTTTATAGGCAGCATTGACCTCATAGCGGTGACGGTGGCGTTCGGAAATGTCCAGCGTGCCATAGATCTCGGCGACCTTGCTGCCCGGCACGAGACGGGCCGGATACGCGCCAAGGCGCATCGTGCCGCCCTTGTCGGTATTGGCATCGCGCAGGACCTTTTCGTTGCCCCTGGTCCACTCTTCCATCAGGCCGACCAGCGGCGCCGGGGTCTTCGGGTCATTCTCGGTCGTGTTGGCGTCCTCGATGCCGGCCATGTTGCGGGCCGCCTCGATCACCGACATCTGCATCCCGTAACAGATGCCGAAGCACGGCACCTTGCGTTCGCGGGCAAACCGGGCCGCGCGCATCTTGCCATGTGCGCCGCGCTCCCCGAAGCCGCCCGGCAGGATGATGCCATGCACGCCTTCCAGAATGTCCAGCGGCCGCGCCTCGTCATCGAATTCCTCGGAATTGATCAGCCGGATATCGACCTTCACCTTGTTGGCAAGCCCGCCATGCGCCAGCGCCTCGGCGACGGATTTATAGGCGTCCGGCACATCGGTATATTTGCCGACGAGACCGATACAGACATTGCCATCCGGATGATGGGTCGTGTGCGCAATCTCGCTCCAGCCGGACAGGTCCGGGTCCGGGGCGTCATCAATGCGGAAATGCGACAGGACTTCCTTGTCGAGCCCCTCGGCATGATAGGCGCCGGGCACGTCATAGATGTGGCCCACATCGCGCGCTTCGATCACGCTGGAGAGGCGGACATTACAGAAGCTGGCAATCTTGCCCTTTTCGGTCTCCGGGATCGGCCGGTCACACCGGCAGAGCAACACGTCGGGCTGGATACCGATCGAACGCAGCTCCTTCACAGAGTGCTGGGTCGGCTTGGTCTTCATCTCGCCGGCTGCCGGAATGTAGGGCAGCAGCGTGAGATGGATGAAACAGGCGCGCTCAGGCCCCAGTTCCTGACCGAGCTGGCGGATCGCCTCGAAGAATGGCAGGCCCTCGATGTCGCCGACCGTGCCGCCGATTTCGCACAGTACGAATTCCACATCCTCGCCCGGATCGGACAGGACGAAATCCTTGATCTCGTTTGTGACGTGCGGAATCACCTGGATTGTCGCGCCGAGATAATCCCCGCGCCGTTCCTTCTCGATGATGCGGCTATAAATCCGCCCCGTCGTGATATTGTCCGACTGGCGGGCCGAGACGCCGGTGAAGCGCTCATAATGGCCGAGGTCGAGATCGGTCTCGGCGCCGTCATCAGTCACATAGACCTCGCCATGCTGGCGGGGGCTCATCGTGCCGGGATCGACATTGAGATACGGATCGAGCTTGCGCAGGCGGACCTTGTAGCCACGCGCCTGAAGCAACGCACCGAGTGCGGCGGAAGCGATACCCTTGCCAAGGGAGGACACCACGCCGCCTGTAATGAAAATATAGCGGATCATGGGATCACCCTGATGCCGTGATTCGGCTTGGATTGGCGCAGGGAATACACCTGCGCGGCGCAATTACTGGGGATTGCCGGTTTCCGGCTCCGTCTCGGGCGCGGTTTCGGCTGGCGGCATGTCCGCCGTGGGATCAATCAGCTCGCCCGGCTCGGCCGTTTCTGGCGCCGGGGTCGCAGGCGTGGACAGGCCGTCCTGGCCTTCCAGCAGCGGCGCCGTCGGATCCAGAAGGTCAACCGGGCCGGTCGCGCCGTCTTCATCCGCGCCCAGCGCGCGTTCGACTTCGGTGCGCGTGTCATTGTTGCGATTGGCCAGCGTGGTCAGGCCCAGGCTGGTTATGAAGAAGATGCCGCCAAACATGATGGTGGAACGCACCAGGGCGCCGGCTGCGCCGCGTCCCGACAGCAGCGATCCTGCGCCGCCACCGCCGCCCCCACCGATGCCGAGGCCGCCGCCTTCGGATTTCTGGATAAGGACCAGTCCCGTCATGACGAGACAGGCGATGATGTGGACAACAAGAATGACGTTCTGCATGGCTGGTGCGTTTCCAGTAAAATTCAAGCGGCCCGCATATCGCCATTGCGCACGGGAGCCAAGCCTTGGGGTTCAGTCTTTGGTTACTTTGCTTGGCCGTAAATGGCGAGGAAATCCGCTGCCTTCAAGCTCGCGCCGCCAATTAGGCCGCCATTGACGTCCGTGACCTCGAGGATTTCGGCCGCATTTCCGGGCTTCATGCTGCCCCCATAGAGCAGGGGGATCAGGCCTGCGCCGTCCGCGCCGAATCGCTCCGCAAGGCGGCTGCGTATGGCGGTATGGACCTCGTCGATCTGCTCGGGGCTGGCCACTTCGCCCGTTCCGATGGCCCAGATTGGCTCATAGGCGATGACAATATCCTCGGCCTTCGCGCCTTCGGGGATCGAGCTGGCAATCTGGCTGGATACGAACTCCAGCGTCTCCCCGGCCTTGCGCTGGTCAAGACTCTCGCCAATGCAGATGATCGGCGTCAGGCCCGCGCGCAGGGCAGCTGCGGCCTGTCCGGCGACGATTTCATTGGTCTCGGCATGATCGGTCCGGCGCTCGGAATGGCCGACAATCACATGGCTCGCACCGGCATCCGCCAGCATTTCCGCAGAGATATCGCCTGTATGCGCGCCGCTCTCGGCGCCATGACAGGTCTCGCCCCCAACCTTCAGCGCAGAGCCATGTGCAGCCTCTGCAGCCAGGGATACCAGGGTCGCTGGCACACATAGCAGGGCCTCGACCCCGGCCTTGCCCTGCCCCACACCTGCAGCGGCATCGCGGATTTCCCCCAGGCTGGCCTTGAGGCCATTCATCTTCCAATTCCCGGCGATAAGTGTTCTGGTCATAAGCTATCCCTATCTTGAAAGACCTAACGGGGTCGCCTAGCAAGCACTGGACCACCGCTCAACCTGCCAGAAAGACGCTGCCGATATGCTAGCCTTGATGAAAAGCCTGATGAACTCCTTCGTCGGGAAGATTATTGTCATGATCATCATCGCGGGGATGGCATTCTGGGGTGTGGACCAGATGTTCGCCCAGATTCGCGGCGGATTGGGCTCCAACATGGCCGCCGCCGGCAGCCGCAGCTTCGATCCTTCCACCTTCGACCGCCGCGTCGAAAGCGTGATCCGGAACATCAATGCCGATGCCGAGGAGCCGGTCACCAAGCCGGAATTGCTCGAACAGGGCGTGATCGACCAGGTGTTCCAGCTCGAAGCCGCCAAGCTCACCCTGCTCGGCTATGCCGACTCGATTGGCGTGCGCCCCTCAACGGACGCCGTGGTGGAGGAGCTGAAGAACATCGACGCCTTCAAGAACCCGCTGACCGGCGCGCTGGACCTCGACACCTATCGCGATACCCTCTACCGCAGCCGCATCAGCCAGGCCGACTACGAGCAGCAGCTGGCCGATGATCTGACCATGAAAGCCCTGCGCGACGGCGCCAGCGCCGCCATCTATCCGCCCAAGACGCTGTCTTCGCTGCAGGCGCGCTATATCGGCGAGGCCCGCAATGTCGGCTGGTTCATCCTCGACACCAGCACGCTGCCGGAACCGGACGCCCCGACCGAGGAAGACATCCGCGCCTATTACGACGATAATCTCGACGCCCTCAAACAGCCTGAGCGCCGCATGATCGACGTGCTGCGCATGTCGGCCGAGGATTTCCTGTCCCAGGTCACCGTGACCGAACAGGAAGTCGCGACCGTCTATGAAGCCAGCAAGTCCGACCGCTATTCCGAGCCGGACACCCGCACCTATATCGAACTGCTGTTCCCGACCCGCGAAGCGGCCCGCACCGCCTTTGGCCTGCTGGCGGCGGGCGCAGACCCGGCCAGCCTTGAAGGCGTGACCTCCCGCGAGACCAAGACCGGTCGCCGCCCAAGCGTCACCGACCCGACCCTGGCCGAAGCCATGTTCGGCGCCGGCAAGCAGAGCGGCGCCCTGTTCGGCCCCAGCGAGCGCGGCGACCAATGGCTGGTGGCCCGGCTCGTCTCCGTCCAGCCCGGCGCGGTCTTCCCGCTTGAGCAGGTCGAGAACGAGATCCGCGAACAGCTCGCCCGCGAACGTGCCGGTGTCCTCCTGTTCGACAAGATGGAAGCCCTCGACCGCGCAATTGGCGCCGGTTATCCGCTCAGCCAGATCGCCGAGGAAGTCGGCGTGCCGCTGATGACCTATGCCCCGGTCGACCAGTCCGGCCGCACCCGTGGCGACACAGCGCTTGGCGGCCTGATCAATGCGGGCGAAGCCTTCCAGCAGGCATTCGAAATCCCTGTCGGCGAAACCAGCAACCGCGCCGACATTGGCGAGGCCACCTATCTGACCTCGCCGCGCCAGATCATCGAGAGCTACACGCCGGAATTCGAGGAGTTGCGCGACGACGTGCGCGCCGGCCTCGTCCGCCAGCGCGAAGCCAGCGGCGTACAGGCCGCCCTTGATGACCTGACGGATCGCATCGAGTCCGGCGAAAGCACGCTGGAGGCCGAAGCCCGCGCCGCCGGCGAGATCGTGGAAACCCCGCTCGGCCCGATCACGCGCCGCACCGCTGCCGAGTCCGGCCTGCCAAACGCGGCCCTCACCTCGGTCTTCAGCGGCAAGGAAGGCGATGTCTTCACCTTCCCGAGCCGTGACGGGAACGCTGTCATGGTGTTGCAAATCACCTCCATCACCCCGCCGGATGAAGCCGACATGGCCGAACTGGGACCGCTGGCCAATTCCAGCCTGATCAGCTCGCTTCAGGATGATCTCAACCAGGCGATGGAAACAGAGGTCGCCAGCGCCACGAAGCTGCGCACCAATCAGGGCGCGCTGAGAGCTTACAAGGCCACCATCACGTCGGACCAATGAGCAACGCGAAACTGATCGTCCGGCGGCGCATCGGGGATATCGAGACCCCGGTTGCCGCAATGCTGAAGCTCGGCGCGGAAACGCCCGGCAGCTTCCTCTTCGAGTCGATTGCCGGCGGCGAACGCCTCGGGCGCTATTCCTTCATCGGGCTGGAGCCGGACCGCTGGTTCCGCATCCTCGATGGCAAGGCCGAGACGGCCAGCGATGCTGACTTCTCGGACGCGACGATGCTCGATGCCGAGCCGGTCGCAGCCCTGAAAGCCTTTGCCCGCGATGCCCGCGCCAGCGCCGACGAAGACCTGCCGCCGATGGCGTCGGGCGCCTTCGGCTATGTCGGCTATGACATGATCCAGTATGTAGAGCCGGTCGAGATCACCAAGCCCGACATGCTGAACGTGCCGGAAGCCCTGCTGGTCATCCCGCGCGTGGTCATCGTGTTCGATCACATCTATCAGGAAATCCTGCTGATCGGCCGCGTCGAGGCTGGCAACGAAACCGAGATCAACTCCCTGCTGGATGATGTCGAGGCGCGACTGGAGCGCCTGCCCCAGATGCCACCCAAGGACCAGCCGCCCGCGCCGGTGGACCTGCAGTCGAACACCTCCAAGGCGCGCTATTTCGAGATCGTCGAAGCGTGCAAGGACTATATCCGCGCCGGCGACATCTTCCAGGTCGTGCCGAGCCAGCGTTTCTCCGCGCCCTTCCCGCGCCAGTCGATCAGCTATTACCGGGCCCTGCGCCGTCTGAACCCGTCCGCCTTCATGTTCCACATGAATCTCGGCGCGGTCAGCCTGGTCGGCTCCAGCCCGGAAATCCTCGTCCGCGTCCGCGATGGCCGCGTCGCCATCCGCCCGATCGCCGGCACGCGCCCGCGCAGCGGCGACGAGGAAGAGGATGCCCGCCGCGCCCAGAGCCTGCTGAATGATCCCAAGGAGATCGCCGAACACCTCATGCTGCTGGACCTTGGCCGCAATGATGTCGGCCGCGTCGCCGCCTATGGCAGCGTGACGGTCACGGAGCAATTCATCGTCGAGCGCTATTCCCATGTGATGCATATTGTCAGCCATGTCGAAGGGGACCTGCGCGAGGGCCTCGACAGTGTCGATGCGCTGTTCGCAGGCTTCCCGGCAGGCACCGTTTCCGGCGCGCCGAAGATCCGTGCCATGCAGATCATCAATGAGATGGAGAGCCACCGCCGCGGCATCTATGGCGGCGCGGTCGGCTATTTCGGCTGGAATGGCGATCTCGACACCTGCATCGCGCTGCGCACCGCCGTACTGAAGGACGGCCAGTTGCACATCCAGGCCGGCGGCGGGGTCGTGCTGGATTCCGTGCCGCAATACGAATTTGATGAAACCGTCCACAAGGCAGGCGCGCTCCGCCGCGCTGCCGAACTGGCCGCCTCCTATGAGCCTGACCAATGAGCGCGCCGAAGAAGCAAATTCTCGTCATCGACAATTATGACAGCTTCACCTGGAATCTCGTCCATTACCTGGAAGAGCTGGGCGCGGAGACGCGTGTCGTTCGCAATGACGAGATGACGGTCGAGGAAGCCCTCGCCAGCGGCGCGGACGGCATTCTCCTGTCTCCCGGCCCCTGCTCTCCGAATGAGGCGGGCATCTGCGTGGGGCTGATCCAGAAGGCACCCGAAGACCTGCCGATCCTCGGCGTCTGCCTCGGCCATCAGTCCATCGGACAGGCCTTTGGCGGCGAGGTCATCACCGCCAGGGAAATCCGGCATGGCAAATTGTCAGAGATCCGCCAAACCGGCGGCGACCTGTTCGCTGGCCTGCCGGAAACCTATCAGGTTGTGCGCTATCACTCCCTCGCCGTGAAGCCGGAAGACCTGCCGGATGTACTGATTGCCGACGCCTTCACCGAGGATGGCGAAGTCATGGCCCTCCACCACAGGACGCGGCCGATCTATGGCGTGCAATTCCACCCGGAAAGCATCCTGACCGAGCACGGCCACGCGCTGCTCAAGAATTGGCTCGACAAGCTCTAGAAGCTGATTTCGAAATGCTCGCCAATGTCCGGTTTCTCATCGGTGAGATTGGCCTTGGCGATTTCATAGAAGAATTTCGGGCCACCTTTGGATGTCCAGACCTCGCCTGTGTCGAGCGACAGCTTGAGGAGCAGCACGTCCGGGTCCTGCTTGCCATCCTCATACCAGCTTGCCGCGATGAAGCTCCAGTACTCGTCCAGTTTTTCCTTGTTCATCTCCGCCGTCAGGCGGCCGGACAGGCTGGCATACAGGCCTTTGTTGTCGTTACACAGAACAAAATGCGCGTTCGCGCCCTTGGCATGCTCGGCCATATAGGTGCCCTTCGCCGTGATGAACCACAGATCGCGCTTGTTCTCGTCAACATAGTGGGACATCGGCACGGCGCGGCCATCGATCACGAGCATTCCGGTCCGCGTGTCTTCGATACGGTCCCAGAAGGTTTCGGTTAGATCCTTGTCGGCAAGTTGGGTCATTGAGGGGAGGCTCCTGTTTGCTTTCCACTTCAACGCCTGTGCCCGCCTCCGGTTCCTGCTTCGTCCTGCGCCTGCCAAAGAAAAAGGGCCCCGAAGGGCCCTCTCCCGATACGGAGGATCGCCGCGCCTATTCCGGCTTGCGGAAACGCAGCGTCATCCGGTCGGACTCGCCGATCTCCGCCAGGGCTGCGCGCTCGGGCGTGCCTTCCTCGGTCGTGGCAAGGCTCGGCGCCAGGCGCCAGACAATGTCGCCCGGACCGGCATCGTCGACCGGGTTGGCATTGATCTCGCTCGACTCCTCGAACTCAAACCCGGCCGCCTCGAACGCGTCGACCACGAAACTCGTCTTGAGGTACCCGGCATTGCCGTCGGCCCACTCGTCCGGCGTGTCTTCAGAGGCGCGATGCTGGACAACACCGACCACCCCGCCCGGCTTCAGGAGGCGATAGGTCTCGGCGATGGCGTCCGTGAAGGTGCCAAGTTCGTCCTCGGTCCGGTTGAGATTGTGCAGCGCGCGAATGAATAGCGCCGCGTCGGCCTTTTCAGCCTTGTCTTCCGGGAGGGCCGTCAGCTTGTAGTCATAGACTTTCGCGCCGCGCTCTCCGGCCCAGCCCTCAGCGGTCTTGGTCCATCCCTCAAGCTGTTCCAGAATGCCCGCGACGCGTTCCTCGTCAGCTCCGGGAAGGATGCGGATCCACATCTCGTCCGGATAGTGCGCCCCGATCAGCTTGCCGTCAGGGCCGAGATACGACAGCAGGATTTTCGAGTACCAGCCCCCGCCCGGCAGGGCCTCGACCACGGTCATGCCCGGCTCGATGCCGAAGAATTCCAGCGTCGCGCCCGGATTGCGCGCATCATAGCGGGCCTGAACATCCTCAGGCTGGGACGCCAGCGCGGCGGCCAGCGCAACCGAGGCCGACACATCCATGGCTTCATCGGCGGTCTCCGCCATTTCCGCCATCTCGGCGTCCGATGACAGGTCGACTTCCATCGATTCCTCGGCGTCCATCACCTCTTCCATCTCGATCGTCTCTTCAGCGGTGAGACTGTCCGACATGTCGTCTGCGGGAGCCGTCTGGCAGGCAGCCAGCAAGGCAAGCCCGGCGACGCCTGCGAGCAATTGATTGGATTTCATGGTTTCCTCCTCGGTAAGTCTGTTTTCTCTTGGAATGTCCCGTGCCTGGCGAACCTAGCGCAAACCCCCGGTAAACGCGATCACGTGTGCGTGTATCCTTTCGGAAGCTTTCATGGCGGATGCCGCCTTGCGGCGTCGTCAGACTTGATCTCAAGGCCCCCAACCCCCTATGCAGGCGCGAACCAGATGCGGATGATCCAGCATGCAGTCAGACAGTCTCACCACAGCCCTGCAGGCGATTGCGCGCCGCCAGCCGCTTGATGCCGCGACCCTTGAGGGCGCGTTCGACAAGCTCCTGTCCGGCGAAGCGGCGCCCGAAGAGATCGGCGCGTTCCTAATGGGCCTGACCGTGCGCGGCGAAACGGCCGACGAACTCGCGGCCGGAGCCCGCATCATGCGCCAGCACGCCCGCAAGGTGCATGTCGAGGGCCCGGTCCTCGATACGTGCGGCACGGGCGGCCTGCCCTGGAAGAGCCTGAACACCTCCACCGCCAGCGCCATCGTCATCGCGGCAGCGGGCGGACGGGTCGCCAAGCATGGCAATCGCTCGGTGCCGCCCAAGACCGGCTCGGCCGACGTGCTCGAAGCCCTCGGCGTCAATCTCGACATGGACGAAGAGACCTTCCTTGAGTGTCTGAACGGGTGCGGCGTCGCCTTCATGTTCGCGCGCAGCCATCACAGCGCCATGCGCCATGTCGCGCCGGTCCGCGCCAAATTGGGCATCCGCACCATTTTCAATCTGCTCGGCCCGCTCAGCAATCCGGCGGGCGCGGAATACCAGGTGCTGGGCGTGTTCGCGCCGGAATGGGTGCGCCCGATGGCCGAAACCCTGTCGCGCCTCGGCACCAAGCGTGCCTGGGTCGTGCATGGCCTGGACGGCATAGACGAGCTTTCCATCGCCGGCACGACCAAGGTCTGCGAAGTGGCGGGCGACGATTTGCATGAGTTCGAACTGACCCCCGCCGATGCCGGTCTGGAGACGAGCCCCCTCTCTACCTTGGAAGGCGCCGGCGTGGACGACAATGCGCTGGCCATCACGGACCTGCTCGACGGCCAGGAAGGCCCGTTCCGCGATGTCGTGCTGCTGAATGCGGCGGCGGGCCTGCATGTCTTTGGCAAGGCCGACACGCTCAAACAGGGCGCCGCGATGGCCGCCGAGGCCATCGACAGCGGCAAGGCCGCCCAGACCCTGCGCGCGCTCGCTGCCCTCTCGAACGGACAGGAACCGGAATGAGCACCGCTCTTGATCGCATCATTGCCTACAAGGTCGATGAAGTCGCCGCCGCCAAGCGCGAGACCTCGCTGGCCGCGCTGGAGGCACACCTGCCCGAGGCCAGCCCGCCGCGCGGCTTCGCGCAATCCATGTCCATGATTGCCGGCCTCGATGAGAACGCGCTGATCTGCGAGTTGAAGCGCAAGAGCCCGTCCGCCGGGGATATCCTGCCCGGCGCAGACCCGGTTCAGATCGCCCGCGAATATGAATCCGGCGGCGCGGCCTGTCTCTCCGTTCTTACGGATGGGCCAAGCTTTGGCGGCAGCCTGGAGGATTTCGCCCGGATCCGCTCCGCCGTGGGCCTGCCCATGCTGCGCAAGGATTTCATGATCGACCCCTATCAGGTGATCGAATCCCGCGTGCATGGCGCCGATTGCGTGCTGGTCATCATGGCCTGCCTCAGCGACGCTCAGGCCAGCGAACTGACGGACACGGCACTCGACCTCGGCATGGACGTCCTGCTCGAAACCCACAATGAGGAAGAGCTGTCGCGCGCCCTGCGCCTGCCTTCGCCCCTGATTGGCATCAACAATCGCGATCTGAAGCGGATGGTGACCGATCTCGCCACCACGGAACGACTCGCGCCGCTGGTGCCGGACGACAAGGTCCTGATTTCCGAAAGTGGTGTCTCATCCCCGGAAAACATTGAAAGATTGCGCAAAACAGGCGCGAGACGGTTCCTGATCGGCGAAAGTCTTATGAAAATGGGCATAAACCGCCACAAAAGCGTTACACAAATGAGGGTAGCCGGCACGAATTGACCCGAAGCATGAACACATGTAGAACATAAGTGAACAGAGATTCGCCTGAAGGGAGTCACCCGTGCTGACTAGTAAACAAAAGGAATTGCTGCTCTTCATCAATGAGCGCATTCAGGAAACCGGCGTTTCGCCATCCTTTGACGAAATGAAGGATGCGCTGAATCTGGCGTCCAAATCCGGCATCCACCGTCTTATCACAGCGCTTGAAGAGCGCGGGTTCATCCGGCGCCTTGCGCATCGGGCCCGCGCCCTTGAAGTGCTGAAACTGCCGGAATCGGTCACGCCCGGCGCGCCGCGCGGCCGCAAGGAGTTCAAGCCGGCCCTCGTTTCGAGCGGCAAGCCTGCGTCCACGCCGACCTCGCACACGGTGCCCCTGATCGGCCGTATCGCAGCCGGCCTGCCGATCTCCGCGATCCAGCAGGACAATGGCCACGTCAATGCGCCCGACGGCCTGGCCGAGGGCGACGAGCATTTCGCCCTCGAAGTCCAGGGCGATTCCATGATCGATGCGGGCATCCTTGAAGGCGACATCGTCGTCTGCCGCCGCACCGACACGGCCAATACGGGCGACATTGTCGTCGCGCTGATCGATGGCGAAGAGGCTACGCTGAAACGTCTGCGCCGCAAGGGCGCCTCGGTCGCGCTCGAAGCGGCAAACCCCGCCTTCGAGACCCGCATCTTCGGACCCGACCGCGTTCAGGTACAGGGCCGCCTCGTCGCGCTCATCCGCCGTTACGACTGATCGGTTCCACTTCGCAAGGTTTCCAGGGCCGCGCCTCACAGGGCGCGGCCTTTTTTGATGTCGCGCCATCCGTGTGAAGCGTGGCCCCGCCCTGCCGGAGCACGTCTGACCAGTAAATCGGCTGGGCGCAGCTGGCGGACCGTCTGTCTGGGCGGGGTGTCCCAAGCGGGATCAGCTCATACGCCACATCGGACGCCAGACTGCAGGCCCCACGCTCCAGATCAGGATGGCGCAGCGCAATCCGCCCGATCTCGCTCTCCAGAACACACGGCCAGTCAGAACACAGCCCCGACGGGTCCAGCGTGCTGAACCGCATGGGCGACAGGCCATCCCCCTCGACATAGCTGATCTTGTGCACCTCGCCGCCTGCCAGCCGCACGAACAGATCGCCCGAGGCCGACCAATGCAGCGCAACAGCTGGGGCCACCACCCATAGCCAAATGGCAGGTCCGCTGAGCGCCAGAGCCATCGCCCACCGCCACAGCCCCCGCGCAATCACGGCCAGCGCCAGCGCCGCACTGAACAGGACCAGCGAGCCGCCCGGCATTTGCTTGCCCGGCGACAGCGCGCTCGGCGCCTGTTCGGTGCAGGTCTCCGCGATCCAGAGAATGGCCTCCAGCGAATAGCCGAAGACGCGCAGGCCGAGATCCCCATACCCAAACGGCGTGAGGATCAGCGCAGCCGCGGCCGCCGGTGCGGTGACAAAGGTGATGACCGGCATGGCGGCGAGATTGGCCAGCAGGCCCAGCCCGGCCAACCGATCAAAATGATAGAGCGCATAGGGCGCCGTCGCCGTGCCCGCGACCAGCGACGTCACCGCCAGCGAGGCCCAGCTATAGCTCACCCCGCCCATCACCCGGTCCGAGGCGGACCGGCGCGCGGTCCAGGCCTCATAGGTCGCGATCAGCGCGCCGGAGGCTGCGAACGACATCTGGAAACCGGGCGTCATGACGCTTTCCGGCTGCAGCAGGATCACGAGGATCATCGCGATCGCAAAGGAGCGCAGGCTGAGCGCCGCCCGGTCAAACAGGACCGCGCCGAAGACCACGGCCAGCATGATGAAGGCCCGCTGGGTCGAGACGCCCGCCCCGGAAATCACGAGATAGGCAAGGCTTGCCCCCAGCGCGATCACCGCCGCCGGCTTCTGCACCGGCACCCGCAGGGCCAGCGGCTCGATACAGGCCAGCAGACGCCGCATCAGGTAGAAGACCAGCCCGCCGACAATCGCCATGTGGAGTCCGGAGATTGCCAGCAAATGCGCGAGGCCCGAATTGCGCAGCGCCACTTGATCCTCGACGCGCATATAGCTGCGGTCCCCTGACACCAGCGCTGCCGCGAAGCCGCCGGCGCGCTCGCCCGCCGCGACATTCACATGCGCCGCAAGTCTGCGCCGGAAGGCAGCCACTTTCATCCTGACATCGGCCACCACCCCCTCCGGCGCGCCAAGCGCTCCGCCCCGGCAGCGACCCTGCACATAGCCTACGCCGCCCAATTGCTCGAACCAGGCCTGCCGCCGGAAATCATATTCGCCCGCCATGCTCGGCGAAGGCGGCGGCCTCAGCACGGCCCAGCAGCGCACGAACCGGCCAGACGACACCTCCAGCCGTGAACGATGCGTCAGCCGCACAAGTTTCGGCGTGGCCTCGGGCGTGAGTCCCGCAATCGCATGGATCTCGATCCGCAAGCGCGGCCCTTTGGAGCCCGTCTCAACTTCCGACAGCCAGCCTTCGACCATGACGGGGCCGGTTTCGTCGGCGATCACGGGCGCCGCGACCAGCCGCGCCCGCACGGACGCCGCGCACATGCCAAGTGCCACCCCGAATGCGAACCATGCCGCGATCTGCAAGGCGGAGGGCAGGCGCATCCGGCGCCCCAGCGTGATCCCTCCGGCGCCGGCAAACGGCGCCAGCAGGGCCAGCCAGAATGGGGGCTCAGAAGGCGCCACGAAATAGGCTGCGGCCCCGCCCGCCATGGCAAAGGCCAGCAGTAGAGGCTGGGCATCCACGGCCGCAATCGACCAGATTGGGCGGGACTGCACTGCATCATGCGAGGCCCGCCCCTTGCCATTGGCTGGGGAGTTGTGTTTCTGCGGCGCAAGAGCCTCACCCGCGACCATCAACCGGAGCCTGCCTGTCCTATGAGCGTCACCACGCGATTTGCCCCCTCTCCCACCGGCATGCTGCACATTGGAGGGGCAAGGACGGCACTTTTCAACTACCTCTTCGCGAAACGGCACAACGGGAGGTTTCTTCTGCGGATCGAGGATACTGATCGCGCCCGCTCCACCGATGAGGCCACCGCCGCCATTCTGGAAGGGATGGAGTGGCTCGGCCTGACGCCGGATGCCCCGCCGGTCATGCAGTTTGACCAGGCCGCCCGCCATACCGAAATCGCCCTCGACATGATCGCCCGTGGCACCGCTTTCCGCTGCTATGCCACGCCGGAAGAGCTGCAGGCACGCCGCGACCTTGGCGAGGAAAAGCGCCAGGCCGCCAAGGCTGAAGGCATTTCCGAGGATGAGAAAACCGCCCTGCTGGCCGAAGCCAATGAGCTGCTCGCCCCCTATCGTTCGCCCTGGCGCGACGGGGCGGCGGCGCCGTCAGAGGATGCGCCCTATACGGTCCGCCTGCGCGCGCCGGATGGCGGCGACCGTGTGCTGGAAGATGGCGTACAGGGCCGCGTGACCATCCAGGCCAGCGAACTGGACGACATGATCCTGCTGCGCGCCGACGGCACGCCGACCTATATGCTGGCCGTCGTCGTCGATGACCATGATATGGGCGTGACGCATGTGATCCGCGGCGATGACCATCTCCGCAATGCCTTCCGCCAGATCCCGATCTATGAGGCGATGGGCTGGGACATTCCGCACTTCGCCCATGTCTCCCTGATCCACGGGCCCGACGGCGCAAAACTGTCCAAGCGCCACGGCGCGCTCTCGACGCTGGCCTATCGCGACATGGGCTATCTGCCGGAAGCCATGAAAGCCTATCTCCTACGCCTCGGCTGGAGCCACGGCGACCAGGAAATCTTCACAGAAGACGAAGCCATTGCGCTGTTCGATATCAGCGGCATCAACAAGGCCCCGGCCCGGCTGGACCTCGAGAAACTGGGCCAGATCAATGCCCATTTCATCCGCTTGGCGGAAGACGAACGGCTGTTCGGCTTGCTCAAGCCCTTGCTGGAAGCCGAGGCCCCTCTGAGCGAGGCTGAGACCGCTCGCATTCGCGCTGCACTGCCCGGAATGAAGGATCGCGGCACGACGCTTCCGGAGCTTGCGGCGGCTTTTGCCTTCCTCAGGGACATCCGGCCGATCCAGATGAACAAGAAAGCGCGCAAATCCCTGTCCGAAGAAGGACTTGACCGGCTCGCCGGTCTGCGCGACGAACTGCAGCAATTGCGCCAATGGACCGCAGAAACTATATCGCACGTCATAAGTTCCTATTGCGCTGACCGAGACCTCTCCATGGGACAGGTAGGTCAACCGCTCAGAGCTGCGCTGACGGGCGGATTGCCTGCGCCAGACATTGCTCCGGTCCTCGAATGGCTGGGCAAGGACGAAGCGCTGGGACGAATTGAAGATCAAACTGCGCTGGACCAGGACTGATCCCAGGCCGCGCTGGACGAAACAAGACTTTGGAAGGGCTAGAGCTGATGGAAAATAAGACCAAAAACGCTGGTACAGCGAAGATTGAGATTGACGGCAAATCGTATGACATGCCCGTCCTGTCGGGCACGCATGGGCCGAACGTCATGGATGTGCGCAAATTCTACGCGCAATCCGGCCAGTTCACCTTTGATCCGGGCTTCACCTCCACGGCGAGCTGTGAAAGCCAGATCACGTTCATTGACGGGGAAGAAGGCATCCTGCTGCACCGCGGCTATCCGATTGGCCAGCTGGCTGCGCAAGCAACCTTCCCGGAAGTCTGCCACCTGATCCTGAACGGCGAACTGCCCTCCAAGGCAGAACTCGACAGCTTCAATGACGAAATCAAGCAGCACACCCTGCTGCACACCCAGATGGACCGCTTCTTCGAAGGCTTCCGCCGTGACAGCCATCCGATGGCCATGCTGACCGGCACGGTCGGCGCAATGGCGTCCTTCTATCCCGGCGCCATGGACAGCGAAGACCCGGAAGAGCGTCGCCTCGCCTCGATCCGCCTGATCGCCAAGATGCCGACGCTCTGCGCCCGCATCCTGAAGTATAATATGGGCCAGAAATTCGTCGATCCGCGCAACGAACTGTCCTATGCCGAGAACTTCCTCAGCATGTGCTTCTCGGTCTCTGCTGAAGACTACAAGGTCGATCCGAAGATTGCGAAAGCAATGGACCGCTTCTTTATCCTGCACGCCGATCACGAGCAGAACGCGTCCACCTCGACCGTCCGCCTTGCCGGCTCGTCGGGCGCGCATCCGTTCGCAGCCGTGGCTGCTGGCGTGGCATGTCTCTGGGGCCCGAGCCATGGCGGCGCAAACGAAGCCTGCCTCAACATGCTGCATGAAATCGGCAGCGTGGACCGCATCCCGGAATATATCGAGAAGGCCAAGGACAAGAATGACAGCTTCCGCCTGATGGGCTTCGGGCACCGCGTCTACAAGAACTACGATCCGCGCGCGACCGTGATGCGCGAGTCGGCACACGAAGTGCTCGACCTGCTCGGCCTGAAGGATCAGCCAATCCTGAAAGTCGCCATGGAGCTGGAGCGCATCGCGCTGGAAGATGAATACTTCGCCGAGAAGAAGCTCTATCCGAATGTCGACTTCTATTCCGGCATCATCCTTGATGCGATCGGCTTCCCGAAGCAGATGTTCACCGTCCTGTTCTCGCTGGCCCGTACGGTTGGCTGGATTGCCCAGCTCAACGAGATGCTGGTCGACCCGACCCAGCGCATCGGCCGTCCGCGCCAGATCTATACCGGCGCTGCCCAGCGCGACTACGTCCCGATGGACCAGCGCTAGCCGCCTGATCGGACTGCAAAACCATAGGAGGCCCCGGCAAGCTGCCGGGGCCTCTTCTTTTGGGAAACAGGATTTCCTGCCTGCCTATTTGGACATTTTGTCTTTCACGTCCCGTGCGGTTTCAGAGACGATCTCGCCGCCTGCCTGAACGTCCCGGCCCACGCCTTCGACCGTGTTGCATGCGGAAACGAGTGGCAGCATCGAGAGCGCGAGCGCGGCAGCCATGAGTTTCTTCATCTGGTCACTCCCATGAATGTAGGTGGCGCGGACAATGTGTCTGAAGCGTGCATTCGGCAAGACGGAAGACGCCAGCATGTGCATTTTGGCGCGAATGACCTGCCCCAACCGCAAATGAGTGTTCCCTTTTCCCCCGACTCCCTGCTAAAGGCCTGCGCATGAAAACCGCTGTGATTGTCTTCCCTGGATCGAACTGCGACCGCGACGCGCATGACGCCCTCGCCAAGGTAACCGGTCAGGCGCCGGCCATGGTCTGGCACAAGGATGGCACGATCCCCGAGGGCACAGACCTCGTCATGGTTCCCGGCGGCTTCTCCTATGGCGACTACCTGCGCTGTGGCGCGATGGCCGGCAATTCACCTGTGATCTCGCAACTGCACGCCCATGCGGAACGCGGCGGCTATGTTCTTGGCGTCTGCAATGGCTTCCAGATCCTCTGCGAAACGGGCCTGCTGCCCGGCGCGCTGATGCGTAACGCCTCGCTCCACTTTGTCTGCCGTCCGCAGGCGCTGAAGATCGAGTCGACGAACACGGCCTATACGAGCGCCTATTCCGGCGCATCGGATGTGGTGATCCCGGTCGCCCATCATGACGGCAACTATTTCGCCGACGACACTACGCTCAATACGCTGGAAGGTGAAGGCCGCGTGGCGTTCCGCTATGCCAGCGGTCAGAACCCGAACGGCTCGGCGCGCGACATTGCCGGCATTCTCAGCGAGAATGGCCGCATCCTGGGCATGATGCCCCACCCGGAGCGCGCCATTGGCGGCCATGAAGGCGGCACAGATGGTCTGGGCGTGTTCGAGAGCTTGCTCTCGGCGGCCTGATCCGGCTCAATGGAGCCATCCTGACAGGAGGCTTTAAATGACAGCCCACAAAGACCTCATCGCGCGTCTTCCCAAGGCCGAGCTTCACCTTCACATTGAAGGCAGTTTTGAGCCGGAAATGATGATGGCGCTGGCCGACCGCAACAAGATCGAGATTCCCTTCAAGACGCTGGACGAGGCCAAGGCGGCCTATGATTTCAGCAACCTCCAGGAATTCCTCGATCTCTACTATCAGGGCATGAATGTGCTGCGCACCGAGCAGGACTTCCACGACATGACTTTCGCGTATCTGAAGCGCGCCAAGGAAGACAATGTCGTTCATGTCGAGATGTTCATCGACCCGCAGGCCCATACAGAGCGCGGCGTGCCATTCGGGACGGTCGCTGACGGGATCATTTCGGCGCTGAAGCGCGGCGAGGAAGAACTCGGCATTACCTCCGAACTCATCATGAGCTTCCTGCGCCATCTGAGTGAAGAAGACGGGTTCGCCCTGCTTGAGGAATCTGCCCCCTGGCACGAGCATTTTGTTGGCGTGGGCCTCGACAGTTCAGAAATTGGACATCCGCCATCGAAATTCGAGAAGCTATTCGCGCGATGCCGGGAGCTTGGCTTCAAGCTCTGCCTGCATGCCGGCGAAGAAGGTCCGCCGGAATATGTGCGCGAGGCCCTGCTGGATATCGGCGCCGACCGGATCGACCACGGCAACCGCGCGATGGAAGACCAGGCGCTGATCGAAGTGCTGCGGGATACCCAGACACCGCTGACCAATTGTCCGCTCTCCAACTTGTCGCTCTGCGTCCTCGACGATTTGCGCAAGAGCCCGGTGAAGCGCCAGCTGGAAGAAGGGCTGCATGTCTGCGTGAATTCCGACGACCCGGCCTATTTCGGCGGCTATATCGGCAAGAATTATGAAGCGATCACGGAAGCGCTGGATCTGTCTGCGCAACAGATTGTCCAGCTCGCCCGCAACAGCTTTACCGGATCATTCCTGCCGGAAAATCAGAAAGCGAAACACCTCGCAAGAATCGATTCTGTTGTGGAAGACCGCCTGTAAGACCTCTGGTCGAACCTCGATTACCCTCACGATCTGCATCGCTCTTATGCGAAACAAAGGTCTTGCGAACCGGCTTGCGAAGTGGGGGTTCGCCGAGATCGGCCTGACCTCCACACCCTTCCCCAAGGTCAGTGTGACCGCACTGTCACACAACATGTCAGTTTTGTGATTCGAGGCAAAAGTTTTCGTTACAAGCCTGTAATAAGCCGAATTGGGGACTATTTTTGCCGTGAGGGGCGAAAATTACAATCAGGAGTAAATCGCACATGACTACATTGCGGGCCTTGCTCATCACGGCGTCCTCACTCGCCGTGACTGCAGCATCTACATCAGCATTCGCGCAGGAAACGCCGGATGCCAACGGCAGCGAACTTCGACAGAGCGAAGTCGTTGTCACCGGGACCCGGACCGCCAACCGGACATCACTCGAAACGGCTGTTCCGGTAGACGTTTTCCCAGTCGAAGAGCTGACCGAAACCGGCCGGGTCGAACTGAACCAGATTCTCAGCACGACCGTTCCGAGCTTCAACTTCAACCAGACGGCCATCAATGACGGGACGGACATCATCCGCCCGGCCACACTTCGCGGCCTGTCACCGGACCAGACGCTGGTTCTCGTCAACGGCAAGCGCCGCCACATTACGGCACTGGTGAATATCAATGGCTCTGTCGGCCGTGGCTCTGCCGCCGTCGACCTCAACTCGATCCCCACGAGTGCCATCGGCAACGTTCAGGTCCTGCGTGATGGCGCGTCGGCCCAGTATGGCTCCGATGCAATCGCGGGCGTGATCAACGTAATCCTGCGCGAAGCCGATCATGGCGGCGGCGTGAACATCCGTTACGGCGCACATGTCACCGATCCCGAGGGCCTGAACCGCAGCGAAGTCGATGGGCAGACGACAAATGTCGGTGGCTGGGCTGGCTTCGGTCTCGGTGAAAACGGCTTCCTGACCGTGTCCGGCGAATACTCGCTGCGCCAGCGGAGCAACCGGGCCGGTATCGATCCGCGCCAGCAATTCCCGGATGATCCGGCCTATGCGGAAGCTGAGCGTAGCTTCGACCGCCTGAACCATGTCTATGGCAATGGCCGTATGGAGAACATCAACTTCTTCCTCAACTCCGGTTACACGCTGAATAATGGTGTCGAACTCTACGCCTTCGGGGGTGTTCAGGAACGGGAAGCAGAAAGCCCTGGCTTCTATCGGCGCGCCTCGGATTCCCGCAACGTACCCGAAATCTATCCAGGCGGCTTCCTTCCGGTCATTGGCGGTGACGTGTCCGACTACAGCGTCGGCGGCGGTGTGCGCGGCGAAGCAGGCGGCTGGGACTATGATGTCAGCGCGGTCTATGGGTCGAACGAACTCGACTATTCGGTGACAAATTCCCTGAACGCCTCGCTCGGGCCAGACAGCCAGACCTCTTTCGATGCCGGTTCGCTGGCCTTCGACCAGATCACGCTCAACGCCGACATCGTGAAGACGTTCGACAATCTGCTGCCGGGGGAAACCTCACTCGCCTTCGGTGCGGAATATCGTGACGAGACCTTCGAAATCGGCGCCGGCGAAGAGGCCTCCTACATTCAGGGGCCTTTCCCAGCCGCAGCCGGTAGCCAGGTCTTCCCAGGCTTCACCCCGGAATCCGAAATCGATGAAGGCCGGAACGCGGCAAGCATCTATGGTGAAGTCGAGTGGGTGCCGAACGAGAAGACGCTTATCTCCGCTGCTGTGCGGTATGAAGACTATTCCGATTTCGGGGATGCCGTCACCGGCAAGCTCGCTGGCCGGTATGACTTCACCGATCAGGTGGCTGTTCGCGGCGCCGTTGCGACCGGCTTCCGCGCTCCGAGCCTTCAGCAGCAATACTTTACGGCCATCTCCACCAACTTCATTGATGGTGTGCCGTTCGAAGTCGGGACCTTCCCGGCCACGTCGCCCGCTTCGGTCGCCCTTGGCGGCGGCCAGCTGGACGCAGAAGAATCGACCAGCTTCTCGCTGGGTACGGTCCTGACGCCGACCAATGACTGGTTCGTCACCATCGACGCCTACCAGATCAACATCGACGACCAGATCTTCCTGACGGAAAACCTGGGCGGAGAGGAAGTGGACGCCGTGCTGGCGGATGCCGGTGTGACCGGGGTCCAGCGGGTCCGGTTCTTCCAGAATGGGATCGAGACCGAAACCAAGGGCGTCGACATCGTCACGAAATACGCCTTCGATTTCGGCGAGCTGGGTACGCTGGACGCGTCTGCAGCGTTTAACTATTCCAAGACCGAAGTCACGCAGGTTCCGGACAATCTGGTTATTCCGGACCTGGAACTGTTCAGCCGCTCCAACCGTCTGACGCTGGAAGAAAGCGCGCCTGAAACGAAATTCATCCTCGCAGGCAACTACACTTACCAGCAGGCTGACTTCGTCCTTCGTGCAACCCGTTTCGGCGAGGTCCTGGCCCCGTCCAACGATCCGGCGAACGACTTCACGCTGGACGCTGACTGGATCATCGATGCGTCGGTGAACTTCAATGTCACCGACCAGTTCAGCGTCGGCGTCGGTGCAGACAATCTGCTCGACGAATACCCGACGATGACGCCGGCCGGCCTCGATTTCAACGGCATCTTCCCGTATTCGAGCCGCAGCCCGTATGGCTTTGCAGGGCGCTTCCTGTACATGCGCGCCAGTTACAACTGGTAGACAATGACGACAGGGCTCTCCCCTGAACTGTCAGGGGTCAGCTTAAGCCCAATAGAGACTGGCCCACATCACGTGATGTGGGCCAGTTTTCGTTTGGGGCATCAGGAGCCGGAAGGCGTTTCACCGTCGGGCTCATCCGCTTCTTCGGCATCGGCGTCCGCCTCGGCTTCGCCTTCAAGAGTCGCCTCAATCGGGGGACGGCAAGATTCCACCAATTGTTCGACGCGGTCATCTGTCGGCACGACATATTCGCTCTGGCCAGCCACGAGGCGGAGATTGCCCTCGCCATTGGCCAGCGCACGAGCGGCCTGGGAGCGCGTATCGAAAATGCCAGTCACCTCGCCGGTTTCCTCGTCGAGCTGGGCTGTGATGGCGCCATTCCCGGCCGAGGTGAGCACACCAATCTGGTTCGGCGCTTCATCATCCTCATATGTGCGGCGCAGGACCAGCGCATTGGCGCCGTCCTCGCCCAAAAAGGCATCCGGCTGCTGGCAGGTCAGCGACACGGCGACCACGCCATCTTCCGAAGCGTATTCAAGGCGCTGACCATTATTGGCGCTGTCCGCCTCCGTCCAGCTGCCGGCCAGTTCCGTGACCTGTTTTTCCGGGCGTTGTTGAGTCTGGTCAGGCTTTTCCGACGACGCGATCGGCTTTGGCGCCGGCATCGGGTCGCCGCTTGACTGGCTGACGTCTGCCCCACAGGCCCCGAGCGCCAGAGGCGCGGCGAACAATAACAGATGTCTCATGGTTGAGCTCCTTTCAAAAAGCTTCCCCGTCCGCCGTTAAAACGCCCATCCCTCCCGTCCGGTTTCCGTTAAATCCTGTTCACGATGCCAAATTCGCCCACTTCCTGTCCGGAACGGCAATAGAGTCTGGCGACTCGTGGCAATTGCCGCTAAAGCGCCGGTCATGACTGACACATCTGCGATCCTCGCCCACCTCACCGCCGAGCAGGATGACACTGCCGGCCTGGAACATGGCATCAAGGCCGATGAATGGGAGCGCCTCGTCACACGGCTTGGGCGCAATCCCAACCTCGTCGAACTCGGCATCTATTCGGTGATGTGGTCCGAGCATTGCTCTTACAAATCCTCCCGCCGCCATCTATCGAAATTCCCGACCAAGAATGACCGCGTCATTCAGGGGCCCGGCGAGAATGCGGGCGTGATCGATATTGGCGACGGACAGGCCGCGATCTTCAAGATGGAGAGCCACAACCACCCGTCCTATATCGAACCCTATCAGGGCGCGGCGACGGGCGTCGGCGGTATCCTGCGGGACGTATTCACCATGGGCGCGCGCCCGATTGCACTGGTCAATGCGCTGCGCTTCGGCTCGCCGGACCATCCCAAGACCCGCAGTCTTGTGGCAGGAGTCGTCGCCGGTATTGGCGGATACGGAAATTGCGTCGGGGTGCCAACCGTCGCGGGCGAGACCCAGTTCGACGAAGGCTATAATGGCAACATCCTCGTCAATGCGATGGCCGTCGGCCTCGCGGACCAGGACAAGATTTTCTATGCGCGCGGTGCAACGCCCGGCAATCCGATCTTCTATGTCGGCTCCAAGACCGGCCGCGATGGCATCCACGGCGCGACCATGGCGTCGGCAGAATTCTCCGAGGGCGATGAAGAAAAGCGCCCGACGGTTCAGGTTGGCGACCCCTTCACCGAGAAACTTCTGATCGAGGCCTGTCTTGAGCTGATGGCGACCGACGCCATCCAGGCGATCCAGGACATGGGCGCCGCAGGCCTGACCTCTTCATCCGTCGAGATGGCCGCCAGCGGCGGCGAGAATGGCGAAGGCATCGGCGTGGTCATGGACCTCGACAAGGTGCCCCAGCGCGAGGAAGGCATGACGGCCTACGAAATCATGCTGTCGGAAAGCCAGGAGCGGATGCTCATGGTGCTCTATCCGGACAAGATCGAAATCGCGAAAGCGATCTTCGACAAATATGACCTCGACGCCGAAGTGATTGGCGAGACCACCGACACGGGCCATCTCGTGCTGAAGCAATTTGGCGAGACGGTCTGCGACATCCCGGTCGCACCGCTTGCCGATGATGCCCCGAATTATGACCGCCCCTGGACCGAGCCGCCAAAGCGCGCGCCGTTTGACGTGTCTAAATATCCTGAGCCCGAAAACTATGGCGACGTCTTGCTGAAGCTGATGTCCTGCCCGGACATGGCCTCCAAGCGCTGGATCTGGGAACAGTATGATCGCCACGTCATGGGCGACACAGTGGACAGTTCGCAGTCGCAAGGCGATGCGGCCATTGTCCGTATCCACGGCACGAACAAGGCGCTCGCCATCTGTTCGGACTGCAACCCGCACTATGTGGCCGCAGACCCGTATGAAGGCGGCAAGGCTGTGGTCGCCGAAGCCTATCGCAATCTCTCTGCCGTCGGCGCGATGCCGATTGCGATCACCGACAACCTCAATTTCGGCAATCCCGAAAAACCGGCCACGATGGGCTATATCGTCAAGGCCATCGAAGGCATGGCCGATGCCTGCCGCGCACTCGACTTCCCGGTCGTCTCCGGCAATGTCAGCCTCTACAACGAGACCGACGGCGTCGCCATTCCGCCCACCCCGGTGGTGGGCGGTGTCGGCCTGATCGAGGATGTCTCAAAAGTGGCAACACTGAAAGGCACGCAGGATGGCGACCTCGCCTTCATGATAGGTCCGCTAGGAAGTCAGTTGGGCGCAAGCCTATATGCCCGAGAAATACTGTCCTTGAAGGGCTCCGACCTTTGCGCCCCTCCCATGGTGGATCTTCAGCGCACCGTGCGTACCGCAACAGAAATTCGTCGCCTCGTCGCAACTGGGCGTGTCGGCGCTGTGCATGATGTGAGCGACGGCGGTTTGGCATGTGCAATGACGGAGATGAGTCTTGCGGCCGGTCTGGGGGCAGAAATCTTCGCGCCTGCAGACAACACGCCTGCCTACCTGTTTGGCGAAGACCATGACCGCTACCTGGTGGCGGTCTCACCAGACCAGGAAGAGATCTTCCGCGCCGAGCTGACCGAGGCAGGCATGGAAGTTACACAGGTCGGGCGTTTCACCGAAAACGTCGTGACGTTCAAAGTGGTCGGCGAATCTGAACAGCGCCTCCCTCTTGCCACTCTCCGCAAAGCCCATGAAGGCTGGCTGCCAACCTACATGGATTCTGTAGACTGATAAAAAAAATGCTCCTCCCGCATTCTGCAGGAGGAGCATTTCTTGTCAGTTAGTGTGTAGTCGGCCTAGAATTTGTAGCCCACACCAACCATTGCACCATTCGTGTCCGCGTCTTCGAACGAATAGTAGGTGTAGTCACCGCGCAACTCCCAATTTTCATTGAGCGCGTAGGTGAGGCCTGCACCCACAGCAGGGCCGTTCTCGGAATCAGCCACGTCGATCGCAGCCCCACCTGGCGTCGCGAGGGATGCATCAAGATCGATATAGCTGTATCCAGCTCGAGCAAATACATCCAGACGCTCGGTGATCGGCAGATCAGCGCGACCGAACACACCGACCAGATAGTTCAGGCCGATATCACCGGAAGCAGCGATCAGGTCGTTGAAGTCACCATCATTGTTGTCATCAAAGTTGAATTCGTCTTCATCGGTATTGTAGTCGAACTCGCCATCATCAATGCCTGATGCCAGTTCACCCTCAAGGCTGAAAACATTGTTGAACTTGTAGCCGAGACGTGCGGCAATACCGTTCGTGTCGACGCCCTGCTCTGCACCATCGGGTTCAATTTCCAGATACTGGTAGCCACCATCCAGATAGAAACCCGTGTCGCTCTCATAGGACTGAGCCTGTGCAGAAACAGCCAGACCCGTAGCCGCGGATGCGATCAGAATATATTTAAACATGTGGTCTCCTTTAAAGACGTATTCAGCTCCCGCCAGTTCGACGAGACCACAAGGAAACCGTGTCTGAACTGTGTCCGTTCCGATGAAAAAACCGCAACACACAGCAGTTGCCGGAAAGCCACATATTCTTAATGCGGATTAATGACCCTTACCGTTGTTTTAGAAAGGGATTATGCGCCTCAGAGTGTGGTTTTCATACCACGAATTAGGCGTTGCGCAGACATGATGGAACGCATTCGGCACGTCCGCGTTTGCGCGCCCCCATTGGCATGATCGTCATTGAAAGGATCAATTTTAGTTATGGGCCCGCTTGACCGATCCACTGGTCAGCGGCCTCGACTGCCATGACCAGTGTGTCCCCGGCCCGCACGAAGAAATCATGTGTGAGATTTACATAGTCATCCGTAGGATCGTGATAGCCTGCATGGTCCTCGACTCCGAAATAGAGAAAAGGGATGCCCACTTCGTGAAAGGCCACATGATCCGACTGCGCCGTCCAGTCGTCATGGCCGAGTTCCGGTGAGTCATGCCCCGTCAGCAGGGAGACCGGAGCCTGCGCAGCCAGGTCGTCCATCAGGGGCTTCAGCTGGGGATACGGCGTCGTCCCGGCCACATACAGCTCGCCTGCTTCGGAGCGGCTGACCATGTCGAAATTGATATCGAGCGCCACGCGGCCAAGATCGATCAGGCCGGACCCAACGAGCGCCTTCGCGCCAAGAAAGCCCTTCTCCTCTGCGTCCAGCGCAGCGAACAAGATGTCATGCTCCGGGGGATGGTGCTCGAAATATTCCGCCAAACCGATCAGCGCCGCCACGCCCGACGCATTGTCGTCCGCGCCATTGTAGATCTCGCCGTCCCGGATTCCGAGATGATCGTAATGCGCGGTCACAACGAGCATCGGTCCCTTGCCCGGCGTCTTGCCGGCGATCCAGCCCAGAAGGTTCACGCCTTCCGATGGGGCCGTCTCCCCGTCGACCTGCTTCGGCAGGATCGGAAAGGCGTGCTCATAGGTGTCGCCCACGCGGCGCAGCCCGATTGTTTCAAACCGTTTCAGGATGAACCCGCGGGCGGCGGCATTGCCCTCAGTGCCCGTTTCGCGGCCCTGCAGCGCATCTGAAGACAGCGTCTCTGTCAGGTTCAGCATGGCCGGGCCATCAATATAGAGGGTGTGATACTGCGCCAGCGATTCCGGTGCGTCGTCGCCCCGGTTCAGATAGAGCAACACACCCGCTATAACGGTCAGAGCGAACAGGAACTCCGCGAGAATGAAGGCGCGCATCTTGGTCATGGCAGGAATCCGGCAGCTGCTTTTGAGATCAGTACTTTAGGGTCGCCTCCTTCATGTCACAATCGGGTCAGCCAGATGCTTGACGTCGCAGGTGGAAGACGCCAGTTCTGCCCTGAAACTGGAAGGAATTGCCCATGGCCATGTCACGCGAGACGCTGCTCGGTTATCTCACCGACGCTTTCCCGGAAGCGGAGATCACGCTGACCGACCTCGCCGGAGATGACAATCACTGGCAGGCGGAAATTGTAAGCAGCCAGTTTGACGGCATGCCGCGCGTGAAACAGCACCAGCTGGTTTATTCTGCCCTGAAAGGGACGATGGGCGGGGAGCTTCATGCGCTGGCGTTGAAAACACGGGCGCCGGATTCCTGAATCTTACACATTGACGACGGGATCGGTTCGATATTGTTTCATCCGCAACCAAGGATGAGGAAACGACCCTATGAAACGCCTGACCTTAACGACCAGCGCCATCGCGCTGAGTTTCATGATTGCGGCCTGCACGGCGCCTGAAAAGGCTGACGAGGCAACGCTGGACACCGCTGAAGCCGCGACGGAAGCGGTCGCTCAGCCTGACCATGCCGCAGAGATTGCAGAGGCCCGCGCCTTTATGGAGCGCGCGGAAGCCGAGTTGGCCGCGCAGAGCCACATCGCCGCACAGGCCTATTGGAACCAGGCCACCAATATCACACCGGAAACCAATGCTGCCGCCGCTGAGGCTGGCGCCGTCTCGACCAAGCTGGCTGTCTCTCTTGCCAATGAATCCAAGCAATTCGACGTCAGCGTCCTGCCGGCCGATCTTGCCCGCAAGATGACCATGCTGCGGACCGGGATCACAATCCCCGCCCCGTCGACGCCCGGCGCCGCCGAAGAGCTGTCCCAGATTACAACCAATCTCGACGCCACCTATGGCACCGGCAAATTCACCTATAAGGGCGAGGCGCTGAACCTCGACCAGCTCTCGACCATCATCGAAACCAGCCGTGACCCGGAAGAGCTGAAAGCCGTCTGGGAAGGCTGGCGCACGATCTCCGTCCCGATGAAGGATGATTATGCCCGCATGGTCGAGATCGCCAATGAAGGCGCCAACGAGCTCGGCTTCGAGAGCCTCGACCAGATGTGGCTGTCCGGCTACGACATGGCGCCGGAAGAGATGGAAGCCGAAGTGCAACGCCTGTGGACGCAGGTGGAACCGCTTTATGAGGAGCTGCACTGTTTCACGCGCGCCAAGCTCAATGATGAGTATGGCGACGACGTCCAGCCGCGCACCGGCCCGATCCGCGCTGACCTGCTCGGCAATATGTGGGCCCAGCAATGGTCCTCCATCTATGACGTCGTGAAACCGGACGTGCCGGGACCGAGCTACGACCTCACCGAGCGCCTGCAGGAAAAGGGCTATGACGCCATCAAGATGGTCGAGACGGGCGAAGCCTTCTTCACATCGCTTGGCCTTGATCCTCTGCCTGAGACGTTCTGGGAACGCTCCATGATCGTGCGCCCAGAGGGCCGCGAAGTCGTTTGCCACGCCTCGGCCTGGGATCTGGACGATGAGGAAGATGTACGCATCAAGATGTGTACCGAAGTGAACTCGGAAGACTTCTACACGGTGCATCACGAGCTGGGTCACAATTTCTACCAGCGCGCCTACAAGGATCAGGACTACTTGTACAAAACCGGCGCACATGACGGCTTCCACGAAGCCATTGGTGACTTTGTCGGCCTGTCGATCACACCGGAATATCTGGAGCAGATCAATCTGATCACCGAGGAGGAAAAGCCAGGCGCTGATGCCGACACCGCCCTGCTGATGCAAACTGCGCTCGACAAGATCGCCTTCCTGCCCTTCGCCCTGACGGTGGATGGCTGGCGCTGGGATGTCCTGTCGGGTGAGACCGCACCAGACGCCTACAACACATCCTGGTGGGATCTTCGCCTGAAGAATCAGGGCCTCGTGCCGCCGGCCCCGCGCCCGGCCGATGCGTTCGATCCCGGCGCGAAATACCACATTCCGGGTAACACACCGTACTTGCGTTACTTCCTCAGCTACATCCTGCAGTTCCAGTTTCACAAAGCCGCCTGTGAGCAGGCCGGATGGGAAGGCCCGCTGCACCGCTGTTCGATCTATGACAACAAGGAAGTTGGCGAGCGCTTCAACGCGATGCTCGAAGCCGGCGCTTCGCAGCCCTGGCCGGACACACTGGAAGAGTTCACTGGCACCCGCCAGATGGATGGCAGCGCGATCATCGAATATTTCGATCCGCTCATGCTTTACCTGAAGGATCAGAACGCCACCGAAAGCTGTGGCTGGTAAGGGAACACCTGCCCGGCAGCATCAAAGCTTGACGCTGCCGGGTATCCACCACACATGCTGAGGCAACAGCGGAGATACCAGAATGACCGATCAAGCCACGCTCGATGCCATCGAAAAGGCCGT
Source organism: Hyphomonas sp. (assembly GCF_036964145.1). Classification (GTDB taxonomy): domain Bacteria; phylum Pseudomonadota; class Alphaproteobacteria; order Caulobacterales; family Hyphomonadaceae; genus Hyphomonas. Next base: position 341,023 of record NZ_JBALUC010000003.1, on the reverse strand, counting down.
CAAATCCAATGACGTCGTGCTTTTCATGAAAGGCACACCGACTTTCCCGCAATGCGGGTTCTCGTCCGTCGTGGTGCAGGTTCTGGATTATCTGGGCGTCGACTACGTCTCGACCAACGTCCTGGAAGACCAGGCTGTGCGCGAAGGCATCAAGGCCTATTCGGAATGGCCGACCATTCCGCAACTCTATGTGAAGGGCGAATTCGTTGGCGGCTGTGACATCGTCAAAGAGATGTTCGAAAGCGGCGAACTGCGCGACTTCATGAAAGACAAGGGCGTCGAACTCGAGGAGGCCTGAGGATCAGACCGCAAAGAAGTGTGAGATACCCGCCTCGATCATATGTCCGTCGGCATGTACCAGAGCCGGTGACGCAACAAACATCACGCTGAACGCCAGCCCTGTGAGATAGCTCTTTCGGCGTCGGAATGGCATTGGATGGCAGGCGCGAGCCGCGCGGCGCCATTTCACCAAAGTGTAGACGACAAGATAAACGCCCAGCAGGGCTGCACCCCATACGGCGATGTCCTTGAACAGGTCTGTCATGGGTCTCCCTCCCAATCTGCCAATCTCTACCATAGGTGATCAGCATTTCGCACCGTCAAACATCTTTCTGGAAATTGAGGGAAAGATGGAAAGAAACTGCTAACTGTTCAGACAGCGCAATGTGCGCCCTCTCTTTCCAGTGGGGGGCTTTCGTTATAGCAGGGCGGCCATGACCACGACATCCCTTGCCCCTGCTCCGATCCGGCCTGCCAAGGCCCCCAAGGTCGGCATCGTTTCTCTCGGCTGCCCGAAAGCCCTGGTCGATTCCGAGCGGATCATCACCCGCCTGCGCGCGGAAGGCTACCAGATCGCCCCGGACTATTCCGGCGCAGACCTTGTGCTGGTGAACACGTGCGGTTTTCTCGATTCCGCCCGGGACGAAAGCCTGGAAGCCATTGGCGAAGCGATAGAAGCCAATGGCAAGGTCATCGTAACTGGCTGTCTCGGCGCCGAACCGGACGTGATCGAGAAGGCGCACCCCAAAGTGCTGGCGATCACCGGCCCACACCAATACGAGGCGGTTATGGATGCGGTGCACACGCATCTGACGCCGCCCCATAACCCTCACATGGATCTGGTGCCGGAAAGCGGCCTGCGCCTGACCCCGCGCCACTATGCCTATCTGAAGATTTCAGAGGGCTGCAACAATCGCTGCAGCTTCTGCATCATTCCGAAACTGCGCGGCGACCTTGCCTCACGCCCCATCCATCATGTGCTGACCGAGGCCGAACAACTGGTCCGCGCCGGCGTGAAGGAACTGCTCGTGATCAGCCAGGACACGTCTGCCTATGGGCTGGACGTGCGCTACAAGCCGGAAACCTGGCGCGGCACGGAATACCAGACACGCTTCCTCGATCTGGCCAAGGGGCTGGGCAGTCTCGGCGTGTGGACGCGGATGCATTACGTCTACCCCTATCCGCATGTGGACCAAGTCATTCCGCTGATGGCCGAGGGCCTGATCACGCCCTATCTCGACATTCCGTTCCAGCACGCCTCTGCGCCGGTGCTGAAGGCCATGAAACGGCCTGCCAAGCAGGACCGTGTGCTCGAACGCATCCTGCAATGGCGCCGGGACGTGCCGGATCTTGCCATCCGCTCGACCTTCATCGTCGGATTTCCGGGCGAAACCGAAGAGGATTTCGAGGTCCTGCTGGATTTCATCCGCGAGGCAAAGATCGACCGTGCCGGCTGTTTCCAGTACGAAAACGTCGCCCATGCCGACAGCCGCGACCTGCCGGGCCATGTGCCAGACGAGGTCAAGGAAGAGCGCTGGCACCGCTTCATGGAAGTGCAGGCCAAGGTGTCAGCCGAACGCGCCGCCGCGCAAGTCGGCACGATTCAGGACGTGATCATTGACGGCCCGGCGGGTGAAGCAGGCGAGATGGTCGCCCGGACCAAAGCCGATGCGCCGGAAGTCGATGCCGTGGTCTATCTGGAAAATGCAGGTCACCTGAAAGCGGGCGACATTGTCTCGGCGGCGATCACTGGCGCGGATGATTACGACCTGTTCGGACAGCTTGCCAGCCAGAACGCCTGACCCCGTATTTATCGGCAGGTTGTTTTCTGCAATGCCGACACCGGATGACAGAGCACACGCACGGATTTTTACATATTATTGAAAAACAATATATTGACTTATCGTTATTCGATACATCATACTTGCCTCATCAAATCGGAGGCACCCCCATGAAACGCGCGCTCATTTCCCTGTCCGCCCTGTCCATCGCAGCCTTGCCGGCTCTGGCCGAGACGCAGGACTTCCAAGTCGACTCCTTCTCCGGCATTGATGTGAATGGCGGCATCAAGGTCCTGTACCAAACGGGATCTGAGACTTCGGTCATCGTTGAACAGGCAGAAGGTGACTTTTCAGATATCAGCATCAAATCTGATGATGGTGAGCTTCAGATTAGCCGGGAAAGTCTGGGGTTTCTGAAATCGCTACGCGCAAACCTTCATGTGGATCTCGTTGACGGCGACTTGCGCGTGAAAGTGAACGGAAAGCGCAAGCCTTCCTATACGGTGATCGTCACATCGCCGAGCATTTCCGAACTGGACGTGGCGCAATCCTCAATTCTCGAAGCCTCCGGGATCGATGCGGGGGAAATCGAACTGGACTCTTCTTCGAGCGGTAAACTGATTGTTTCCGGTCGCGCCGCCTCAGCAGACATGGACGCGTCTTCCTCCTCCAGCATCGACGCCTCCGACTTCATTGCCGGGGCAATATCAATCGAGGCAACCTCGAGCGCGGATGTGATCGCCCATGCAGTCACCGATAGCCGGACCAGAATTGATGCCTCCTCCAGCTCCGACATCAAACTTGTGTTGGAAAGCACTGCAGATGTCGATGTTGATGCCTCGTCCAGCACCGATGTGGTGCTCTCGGGGACATGCGACGAGATTACGGTGGATGCGTCGTCATCAGCCGACGTTGAAGCCAAGGATCTGTTGTGCAATTCCGCCGAGATCGAAGCATCCAGTAGCGCGGACGTGTCCGTCAGCGTCACCGAGGCCTTGGAAGCCAAAGCGTCCAGTGGCGCCGACATCAATGTCTACGGCGCACCGACCCAAGTCGATCTCAACGAGTCGAGTGGCGGCGACATTTCCATCAAATCCTGACACCGAGCACCAAGGGAACCAGACCATGAAAAAATCAGTCATCATCGCATCCGGCCTTGCCGCGCTTGCCCTGTCCGCAACGCTCTACAGCGCCTCAGCTGACACGACCCAAGTCTACAATCTGTCCGGTTTTGACGAACTCGATATCGCCGCCGGGGTCGAAGTGAAATTCACCCGCTCTCCGGAATATTCCATCACGGCGGAATTTGACCGGGGCGGCCCGGACGACGTCAAGGTTCGCCTTGATGGGGACCGCCTCTACCTGTCCCGCAAATCGACCAGCGGCTGGGGCAACAAGGTCCGGGTGAAATTCACCGTGACCGGCCCGGACCTCAACGAGATCGAAGCCAGCTCCGGCTCGTCCCTGCTGGCAGAAGGCCTGCAATCGGGTCCAATGGAGATTGAGGTCTCCAGCGGCGCAGCGGTGTCTGTGCATGGCGAATGCACGACCCTGGAGATAAAGGCGTCCTCCGGCGGAAGTGCAAATGCCAAGGGCCTGACCTGTCAGTCGGTCGAGGCAAAAGCCAGCAGCGGTGGGTCGGTGCGGGCTTATGCCAGCGACTCCGCCACGAGCAAGACGTCCAGCGGCGGTAGCGTCGATATCTATGGCAATCCGGCCTCGCGCTCGGCGAACAAGCCGATTAGTGGCGGCTCCACCGATTTCCACGGCGGCTGACCTGCCGAAGCATCGGGGAGAGCACGCTCTCCCCGGTCTCAGCCTATGTCAAAATCTTCCGGCTTGTAGCCGGGCTTCGGCCATTCCAGATTGAGATCTTCGAGCGCCCCGCGCACCAGTCGGGCAATCATTGCATTCCGCCGTGTACGGCTGTCGGCCGGAATGACGTACCAAGGCGCATGTTCCGTTGAGCATCGCTCCACGGCCGTCTCATACGCCCCCATGAACTTGTCCCAGTCCCTGCGGTCGTCGAGGTCCGCCGGGTTGAACTTCCACAGCTTGTGCGGTTCGACGAGACGCTCAGCGAGCCGGACACCCTGCTCCTCATACCCGACATTCAGCATGCATTTGACGATAACGACGCCATTCTGGGTCATGTGCTTTTCGAAGGCGTTGATCTGGTCATAGCGCTGCTCGATGTCTTCGGGGCTGGCAAAGCCGCGTACCTTCACCACCAGCACATCTTCATAATGGGACCGGTCAAAGATGCCGACATGGCCCTTCTTCGGCACGGCATTGTGGACGCGCCAGAGATAGTCGCGGGCCAGTTCATTCTTGCTCGGCGCCTTGAAGGCCTTCACTTCCATGCCGAGCGGCGTGGTGTCAGCGAAGACATTGCGAATGGTGCCCGACTTGCCGGACGTGTCCATGCCCTGCAGCACGACCAGCACGGACTGCTTCTTGTGGGCGTAAAGCATATCCTTCAATTCGTTGATGACGGCCGCGTCCTTTTTCAGGCTCGTCTTGGCGTCTTCCTTATCATCAAAGATCGCTTCATCCCGTGTCGGCCGCGCCGCCAGGGAGAAAGGCTCGCCGGGCTTGGCAATCAGGTGCTGGCGGACATGCGCAATATCAGGGATGTTCATTCGGTCGGTATCTCCAATAAGAAAGGCCGCACCAGTCTGGCGCGGCCTTCTAGAATGTTCAAGGAATTCAGTCCTCTTACGAGGAGTAGAATTCGACCACCTGGGCCGGTTCCATCTGGACCGGGTATGGCACGTCAGACAATTCAGGAACGCGCACATAGGTCGCGCTCATGGCTTTCGGGTCGACGTCCACATATTCCGGGATGTCGCGCTCGGCGCTGCCGAGGGCTTCCAGAACGAGGGCCATGTTGCGGGACTTCTCACGGATCTGGACAACGTCGCCCGGCTTCACGCGCGCGGAGCCGATGTTACAGCGGCGGCCATTGATCATGACGTGGCCGTGATTGACGAACTGGCGGGCTGCGAAGATCGTCGGCACGAATTTCGCGCGGTAGACGATGGAATCGAGACGCGATTCCAGCAGGCCGATCAGGTTCTCGGACGTGTTGCCCTTCATGCGGTTCGCTTCTTCGTAGATGCGAAGGAACTGCTTTTCCGTGATGTCGCCGTAGTAGCCTTTCAGCTTCTGCTTCGCCATCAGCTGCAGACCAAAGTCGGAGACCTTGTTGCGGCGGTTCTGGCCGTGCTGACCGGGCTTGTAGTTACGCTTGTTGACGGGGGACTTCGGACGGCCCCAGATGTTTTCACCGACGCGACGGTCGATCTTGTACTTCGCGCTGTGGCGACGTGACATGGTAGTACCTCATTGTCGACGCAGGTCGGTGGGCGGCGCTCATTCGCACCCACGATTTCAACGGCGGCCCTGCACCATCCCGTTTAGAGACGCGGGGTAAACCTTAAAACCACTGGCAGGTCAAGCCATTCCACTGCTACATGCAATGCAAAAAGCGGGAGGAAAACATGGGCCAGGTAGACGGCAAAGTCGCCATCATAACAGGGGCCGGGAGCGGCATCGGCAGGGCGTGCGCAGAAGTGCTGGCGCGCGAAGGTGCCGCCATCATGGCGACGGACATCGACGATGAAGGATTGCGGGTCACCGAGAAGCTGGTGACAGACGCTGGAGGGCGCATTGTAACCGCTCACCAGGATGTGACCGACGAAAGCATGTGGGACGCTATCTTTGGTCAAACAGAGAATGCTTTCGGGACGCCCTCAATCCTCATCAACAATGCCGGGATCGCCATAGCGGGCGCAATCGCTGACTTCACCTTGGATGACTGGCGCAAGCAGATGACCGTCAATGTCGACAGCGTCTTCCTAGGCACCCGCGCAGCGATACGGTCCATGGGAACCAAAGGCGGGTCTATTGTGAACATCTCATCCGTGGCCGGCCTGCGCGGCGCCGCCGGGGCCAGCGCCTATTGCACGTCAAAGGGCGCGGTCCGGCTTTTCTCCAAGGCCGCGGCCGTGGAGTGCGCCCAGATGGGCTCCGGCATCCGGGTCAACTCGGTCCATCCGGGCATCATCGATACGCCGATCTGGCAGAAATCGATTACCCGCATGACCGAAGCGATGGATGAAGACCGGATCGCCGCGCTCACGGCGCATTCGGGGGCCAACCAGATGGACGTCGAAGCGATCGCGACACAGTCCAGCCCGATGGGACGGGCCGGTCGGCCTGAAGAAGTGGCCGAGCTGGTCCTGTTCCTCGCCTCGGATGCCTCAAGCTATATCAGTGGGCAGGAGCATGTCGTGGATGGCGCGATGACGGCGCGGTAACGCCATTTCCGTCAGCGCGAACACGTAACTTTTCCGACAGCTTGGCGGACTTACACAGCGGCCTCCCTACCCGTCAGGTAAAAGCTGGTCTAATGACCTCTGGCGGTTGGATTCCTTGCTCTGCGGGCACAGGGTAAATCTATTCGACCCGCAAGCCTGCCGGGGAGTGGCGGGCGCCAGGGAGACGAGCGACAGGCTTATGACGGATCATAGTGGATCAAAGGCACCGACAGCTTCGCCCCTGCAGACCTATCTGGTGACCGGCGCCGCTGGTTTCATCGGATTCCACACGGCTTGCCGGCTGCTGGAACAGGGCATTGAAGTCGTCGGGCTCGACAATCTCAACGCCTATTACGACCCCGCCCTGAAACAGGCGCGTCTTGCGGAAATCGACCGGGTTGCCAGCCGCACCGGCACCGCCTTCCATTTCGTGAAGGCCGATGTTGCCGACAAAGCGGCGGTCGATGCCTGTTTCGCAGCGCATGGTTTTGACCGCGTCATTCACCTCGCTGCTCAGGCAGGGGTGCGCCATTCCATCGAGGCGCCAGGCGAATATGTTTCGTCAAACCTGGTCGGCTTCGCCAACATTCTGGAAGCGTGCCGGAATGCAGGGACGGCCCATCTCGTCTATGCCTCCACGTCCAGCGTCTATGGCGCGAACGACACGACCCCCTATTCCGAGCATAGCGGCGCAGATCATCCGCTTCAGCTCTATGCCGCAACCAAACGTGCCAATGAACTGATGGCGCATGCTTACAGCCATCTTTATGATTTACCGACCACGGCGCTCCGCTTCTTCACGGTTTATGGCCCTTGGGGCCGGCCAGACATGGCGCTCTTCCTGTTCACGGAAAAGATGCTGAAGGGCGAACCGATCCCGATCTATAATGAAGGCCACCTCGAGCGCGACTTCACCTATGTCGATGACATTGTCGAAGGTGTCCTGCGGGTGACCGCGGATATTGCCACGCCTGATCCGGACTGGGATGCCCGGTCGCCTGATCCGGCCACCTCGAATGCCCCGTTCCGTATTCTCAACATCGGCAACAACCAGCCGGTGGCCCTGCTCGACTTCATTGATGCGCTGGAGGAAGCTCTTGGCCGCAAGGCCGTGCGGGACTTGCTGCCCATGCAACCGGGCGACGTGAAACGCACCCATGCCGACGTGTCCTTGCTGAAATCGACAGTGAACTACAATCCCACGACATCGGTGCGCGAAGGTGTTGGCCGGTTCGTGGACTGGTACCGGGATTTCTATGGCGTCCCGGCGAACTGACGGCCCCTAGTCCGGCTTGACCGTCGTGCGATACTCCCGACCCGCATAGATCAGCGAATTGCCGTCGTCGCCCAGCACAGCATCCATGACTTCCCCGATACAGACATGATGCGTGCCGACCTGGTTGTGCGAGACGAGCTTGCACTCGAACGCAACCAGCACGCCTGAAATGACCGGCTGGCCGAACAGTCCGGACTTCCATTCGGTACAATCAAACTTGTCCGCATATTTATCCTTCAGGCGGCTTGCAAAGACATCGGCCACCAGGGACTGATCGTCCTTCAGGACGTTGACGCAGAAGGTTCCGTTCCCGAGCAGGACCGGAGTCAGAGAAGACAGCTCGTTGATGCAGATCAGAAGCGTTGGATTCGGCGTATCGGCGCTGACCGAGGACATGGCGGTGGCCGTTGTGCCTGCCCGCCCGGAGGGCCCGTCTGTCGTGATGACGGTCACCGTCGCCGCAACGAGACTCATACCTTCGAGAAAACGCTGGCGGAGCGGCGCGGCGTCTCTGGAGGACCGGGGGTCGTCACTCATGATCAATACTTTCGTCCGTGCCTAAGTCGCGGCATGGTCTGCCACAGCAAACCGGCCTGAAGGAAGAAGTTGTATGGTATGCAGATCGCGCGACAAGGGTTCTTGTCTCTGCGCGCACAGTATCCGTTTCCCGGAAACCCGGAGCGATCCCCTGTAAGGGTCACCCAAACATGCAGAAAAAATTGGAGCGGGCGAAGAGATTCGAACTCTCGACCCCAACCTTGGCAAGGTTGTGCTCTACCCCTGAGCTACGCCCGCATCCTTATTAGGGTATTCACGACGTTGCCGCCGAGAGGCGTGATAAAGCGCATCAGCCCCGGCTTTGCAAGACGGAAATTCTGCGAAACTGCACAATTTCCAACTTCCGGGACTCTGACCTGTGAATACCTATCCGCGCAGCACCGGACGGATCTGATCGGGCCTCACTTCCCGGCCCTCGACATCCACGAAAGCCGCCCGGATGGCACTCTTCGAACCGGCCTTGGTGAAGCTGATCGGCGGCGCTTCCCCCTGCCCCAACCAGGCGTCGCCCCATTGCGTCAGACCGATCAGAATTGGCCTGAGCGACAGCCCGATGGCAGACAGCACATATTCGGGCCGGGCACGCTTGCCGGGCGCCTTGTAGGATTTCTTGGTCAGCAGGCCCGCATCGACCAGCTTTTTCAGACGTCCCGACAGAACTGTCCTTGGGCATCCAAGCTCCGACTGGAAATCATCAAAGCGCCGGACCCCATAAAGGGCGGCGCGCAGGATCAGCAGAGTCCATCTGTCTCCGATCAAATCTATGGCCTTCGCCAGATTACAGGTATCGGGCGGGACGGGTGAGCGGCGGACGAGCGGAATCTGGGACATCCCTCATCTCTGGATAAGTTCGGTTTTTAAATCCAGCCTGTTTCCCTATTCCTGCCTCAAAATATGGGGCAAATGCCCAGAGACCCATCACTCGGCGAGACAAATCATGCGAACATTGACCTCTTCATTTCTCCTTGGCCTGATGGCAGCCGGCCTTGCGGCCTGTAGCGCACCAGCCGGGCCGGAGCCTACTGACTCGTCAGCCATGAGTATGGGACAGGCCACTGCGCTCCCCTCTCCGACGGCCCTCAAGGCACTATCCTGCCCATCCGAAACGTCTTTCGTGGCGCCGACAGAGCTGACCATAGAAGCCAAAGCCATTCCGCTCTCGGATCGCGCAAATGGCGCGTCCCTCCCACCCGGTGTGCGCTTTGCCGGAGGCTGGGCGCTAACCTCTCCCAATGAGAGCTTTGGCGGGCTTTCAGGTATCGAATTGCTGCCGGATGGCGACTTCCTCACCGTATCGGATACGGGTGCGTTCGTCTGGATTGGCCACGAGGCTGGCGAACTGACGGGCCAAGGCCGGATCGCCTACATGAAAGGGCAGGACGACCAGTTACTCAGGGGCAAGACCGAAGGCGATTCCGAGGGGCTAGCCCTGAAGGATGGGCTTGCCTATGTCAGCTTTGAGCGCCGTCACCGGATCGAGGCGTTTGCGCTGGAAACTTGTGGCGCCTCTGCGCGCGCTGCGCTGGTCGCGAGTCTGCCCGGCGAAATCGACGGCACGGACATTCGCGAAAATTCCGGCGCCGAAGCCCTTTCGTCCGGCAAGACCCTTCGCGCGGGATATGAACAACTCATCGGGGGCAAGTCGCCGCTTGTGGATGTGACGGCGACAGGCGCCACGATCACACTGCGCGATCCCCTGGGCACCGATTTCGACAGCCCACTTGTGGGCATGACGAATCGTATCGCGCTGGGCGATCGGGAAACCGCCGGGTCGGTCATCTACAGCCTGCGCCGCAATTACAATCCAGTGTTTGGAAACCGTCTTGCCGTGGAGGCAGAATACATGGATGCGGGCGGGTCCAGCCGCCGCGGACTTTTCACGCTCGCGCCGCCTATGAATGTCGACAATTTCGAGGGCATCACGGTGGAAACCCTCGCCGACGGCACGCACCGAATCTGGATCGTTTCCGACGACAATTTCTCGGACCGGCAGCGCACCCTGCTCTTCGCCTTCGATCTGGTGGGGGAAGCCCACTGAGACAATTCAACACGTGGCCGCACGCTGGCCTCTTACAATCGCCGGGCCGCCGGATTACATCATGATCCAGCATGAGGGCTGCGTCGTTTGCGACGGACTGATCTCCGGCGACCTTAATTTCCGTCAGGGAGCTGGCATTCTGGTCCGGGCCGTGGTCCGGGCTCATCCGGCGCCCACCTAGTATCTAGGTTGACGGGAGTGAATATGCCCCGCGGCGTTCGCGGTTCTCATGCGCCTTTTCCCGTGTGCCACAGCCCGGCGCCAAACAGCCAACCCAACGGATTCTGTGATGGACAAGACCGATCTGCGACACCGGATGCGAACCTTGCGCGCCGAAGCCGCCGCGCGCGATCCGGATGCCGCCGAGTCGGTGGCTGAGAAATTTCCGATGAAGCTTCTTGAGCGGTACGGCCCGGTTGTCGCCGGCTATGTCGCGATCAATGAAGAACTCGACCCGGCCCCTCTGATGATGCGCCTGGCTAAAGCCGGCGCCGAGCTTTGCCTGCCTCGCATTGAAGATACGGGCGAACTGACCTGGCGCACCTGGCATTTCGGCGAGCCGCTTGAGCGCCGCCCCTTTGGCCTGTCGGAACCCTCGGCCGATGCGCCGATGGCCCACCCAACCCTGATCCTGACACCGCTGCTTGCCTTTGACGGCATGGGCAACCGGCTTGGCTACGGCAAGGGCCACTATGATCAGGCCTTCACAAAGCTGCGCTCCGACGGCCGCGCCTTTGCCTGCGCGCTTGCCTACCCAGCACAGCAGATCGATTCCGTTCCGGCTGAACCGCATGACCAGCCGCTGGATTGGGCGGTTACGCCAATCGGCTCGATCCCCCTCTTCATGATGCGAAACATGAAAAGTTTGACGGACACAGACCAGACGACCTGATTCTGGCTTGGCACTTGCGGGTTTGCCGGTAAAGGTAAACGCAATATGAGCAAGTGTGCCGTTTTGAGTATAGTGTTAAGCAAATGAGACTGTCTGGCGTATCAGTTCTGGACGTTATTCTGGCATCCTGCCTGACTGTAGCTTTTGTTACAGGTCTGGCATCTTACAGCATGTCCGGATCTCCCACCGCCACCCATATCCAGTCTGATGTGCCGACCTTTTATCCGACGCCACGCGCGGAGGAATCATTAACCTTGGCAGCACACGTCCCCATCATTCCTGCCCATGCGGTGGCGGCCCCTTTGCCGATCAAGCAACTCTCAAAATCAGGCAAGAACTTCCGCTCCGTTTTCGGCGTTGAACCAGTGGAGGAGACTTTCCGGTTATCGAACTGGAACGCCAGCGACTCATTTTATGGTGGACGCTGGGCGCCGGAGAATGTCGTGAACACAGTTCAGGGCGCTGAATTCAGGGTCGAACGCGAGCCGGACACACACATCCCCTTCTCAATGGCGGAGGCCAAGTCCCAGCAACGCTTGGGCTATGGGCGCTACGAGGCCGTCATGCAGATCGGCAAAGGCTCAGGACTTGTCTCGGCCTTCTTCACCTATACCGGCCCCTATGATGGCGACCCGCACGACGAAATTGATATCGAGTTCCTCGGCAAGGATACGTCCAAGATCGAGTTCAATTACTGGCGGAACGGAAAGCGGGGCAAGCACGCCATATTCGACCTCCCGTTTGACGCTTCGGCCGCGCCGCACCTCTATGCGTTCGAATGGGCGCCAGATCGCATCACCTGGTATGTGGACGGGGTGGCCTATTATGCGACCGAACCGAATGATGCCTTTATCCCACAGCACGCCGGAAGGATGTTCTTCAGCCACTGGACCGGCACGCCCCAGATGCGGGGATGGCATGGCAAGCCCGACTTTGAGTCTGGCGAAGCCATGATCGTCAGCTGCGCCTCGTTCACTCCAGTCAACAAGACACGCCCACCTGTGGCGACAGTTTCCAGCCGACCCTCGCAGGGTCAGCTGGAAACCCCGTTTACGCTACTTTGAGTCCTTGAGGACCTGTTCGCGGGCGACAGGCAGCAATTCTGCCATTTGCTCACGAATGCGGGCATCGGTCCGGTCGATCCCGGCGGTATCGAAATCATTGCGAACCTTGCGGAAGACGTCTTCATCGCCAGGCTCTTCCAGATCGGACAGGACAACCGTCTTGGCATAGGCCTCCGCATCGGAGCCCGTCAGGCCCATGAGATCCGCCGCCCAGAGGCCGAGAAGCTTGTTCCGGCGCGCCATGACCTTGAACTGGGTTTCCTGATTCAGCGCGTAGCGGGCTTCTTCTGCGCGCTCGCGATCGTCGAATGTGCTCATTGGGAATGGCCTTTCTGAACGGTGGTAAATGACCTGTGCATATAGTCGCTGACTTAAGGTGTGCGCAATAATTGTTTCTTTGCCCAGATTGGCGTAACAGTCGCGCTTTCTGGGGTGGCTGAAAACGATTCCTGTTGCAGCGATCCGGAACCCAGCAGGAGGCCCGTCCGCATGAGCAAGAAGCGCGTTATCTATGAGGGCAAGGCAAAGATCCTCTATGAGGGCCCGGAGCCGGGCACGCTCATCCAGTATTTCAAGGATGATGCAACTGCCTTCAACGCACAGAAGCGCGCCGTGCTGGACGGCAAGGGCGTCCTGAACAACCGCATCAGCGAGTTCATGATGACGCGCCTGTCGGCTGTCGGAATTCCCACCCATTTCATCCGCCGTCTCAACATGCGCGAGCAGTTGATCAAAAAGGTCGACATCATTCCGCTGGAAGTTGTCGTCCGGAATGTTGCTGCGGGCACACTGTCCAAACGCCTCGGCATCGAGGAAGGTCAGGTCCTGCCCCGCCCGATGGTTGAATTCTACCTGAAGGATGACGCCCTCGGCGATCCGCTGGTGACCGAAGAGCATATTGCGGCCTTCGGTTGGGCTGCGGCGCAGGAATATGACGATCTGATCGCCATGTCGTTGCGCGTGAACGATTTCATGTCGGGCCTGTTCGCTGCCGTCGGAATCCGGCTCGTCGACTTCAAGCTTGAGTTTGGCCGCCATTATGAAGGCGATAGTGATGTGCCGCGCATTCTGCTCGCTGACGAGATCAGCCCGGACAGCTGCCGGCTCTGGGATTTCGAAACTGGTGACAAGCTGGACAAGGATCGGTTCCGCCGCGACCTTGGCGGCGTGACCGAAGCCTATGCGGAAGTTGCACGCCGTCTCGGTATCCTCAAGGAATCCGGCGAAACCGACAATGTGGTGAGCTTCAACGGCGGCAAATAAGCCGGCAGAGAACATGATCCCGAACGAGAGATTTCAGTCCATGACCCCTGCCACGAAAGCCAAGACGCGCACCAAGGCCTCCCAGCCTTCCGGCCTCACGCCCATCCTCGCCACCACCCTTTTGCTGGTTGGCATAGGATACGCGGTCAGCTTGTTTCAATAGGCGCGAAATCGGGCTATGGGGGCCCGACTCAGACTTCCCAGGAGACCCCTCATGAAAGCCATCGTCCACGTCGCGCTGAAGAATGGTGTCCTGGACCCTCAGGGCAAGGCCGTTGCGGATACGCTGGCCCGCATGGGTTACAAGGAAGTCGAAGCGGCCCGCATCGGCAAGGTCATCGAGCTGGACCTTGAGGACGGCCTTTCCTCCGACGCCGCTGAAGCGCGGGTCAAGGAAATGTGCGAGAAGCTTCTGGCGAATACGGTCATCGAAAGCTATCGCTTCGAGCTGATAAACTAGGCTTTTTTTTCTTTAAACTTCAGACATTTGCCCCTACCGGAATGGGGAGGAATGCAGCCAAAACAATTAAGTGAGCAAGTATTCACTTGCTAATGTGTGGATCTGTGCATAAATTGTCTTCACAGACATGGAGGGCCAGATGGCGAGACCGTCAAGCACAGATCAATCCAAACCCAAGCCGCGCGCCCGGAATGCCCGCCCCAAGATCGAACGTGCTGCGCTGAAGCTGTTCATCCATGAAGGCATAGACGCCGCCACCACGCGCGAGATTGCCGAGAAAGCCGGTGTGTCGGAGGGCGCCCTCTACCGTCATTACAAGGGCAAGGATGAACTGGCCCTGTCGCTGTTCATGGAGACGCACAATCGCCTCGGCGCGATGATGGCAGAAGCGCTGTCGGGCGACGGGTCACTCGAAGACAAGGTCAATGCCGCCGTCGAAGCCTATTGCGCGCTCGCCGACGAGGACTTCCTGCTCTTCTCGTTTCATCTTGTTTCACTCCATCGCTTCCTGCCCTATGACAAACGTCGCGAGGACGATCCGGTCTCGATCACCGAGAAGATCATTGCCGGCCTGATCCAGGAGGGACACATCCCGAAGGGTGACCCTGCCCTGAAAGCCGCCATGGCGCTCGGCGTGGTCATGCAGGCTGGCCAGAACAAGATCTACAACCGCCTGCCCGGTCCGTTTTCCCAACACGCGCCCGCTATGGCCCGCGCGGTCATGTGTGTCCTGAAGTCCTAGGGATCCGTCACAAAAGGAGTCCGGCCCATGCGCGGTCTCGTCTTCACACTCGTCTACTACCTTCTTTCGGTGGTCTATGTTCTGGCCTCGCTGCCTTTCCTGATCCTGCCGGGCCACACACCTGTCCGCACGATCATCCGCAGTTATACGCGGGCCATGAACCTCAATCTGCGATTTGTAGCAGGCATTCGCAAGGAAGTGCGTGGACAGAGTAATCTGCCAGATGGCCCCTTCATCCTCGCAGCAAAGCACCAAAGTTGGGGCGACGGGTTTCTCGTCTATCCGGAAGTGAAAAACCTTGCCTTCGTAACCGGCGACCATCTGGAGAAATTTCCGCTTGTCGGTGGTATCCTGCGCAAGCTGGGCGCAATCGTGATCGACACCTGTGGCGGGGGGGACCGCAAGGCCGCTTCGCTGGCCGAAGGCATGGAACGCGCCCGTGAGGAAGGTCGCCGGGTGCTTATCTATCCGGAAGGCCATCTGGCTCCGGTCGGTCATCATTTCCGCTACAAGGCGGGTGTCTGGCATATGGCGCGCGCCATGAATGTCCCCGTCATTCCGGTCGCGACAAATGTGGGCCTTTTCTGGAAACAGCAGGAACGCACAAAGACGCCCGGCACCGCGGTCATCGAATTCCTTCCCGCCCTGGACCCAGCCTTGCCAAAAGCCGAATTCCTCGAATTGCTGACGGAGGTGGTCGAAACCCGTACCGCAGACCTGGTGGCGGAAGTGACCGGTGAACCGGTGAAACCGGCGATCCTGATACCGGATCCGCCGAAAGGTACAGAAGCGTCACCGACCCCCGACGATCTTGCGGCATTCAGCAAGCCGTGAGCGGTCCCACAAAAGTCTTTACGAATCCAATTATTATTGATAAACAATAATAGCTCAGGTGATCCCGGGGGCCAAATCGGGATTGAGACAATGAAATTCACACGACCAATGGCGGCAATTAGCTGTTTCCTTCTGGTAATAGTGGGAACGGCGCTTCCAGCCGCAGCCGCCGACTGGACAGCTTGGGAAGGACACAATGCAACCGCTCCGCTAGCAGTACACGCGACAGATACCAATAATCATGGCGTACTGCTGACGTGCGGTTCCAATGGCAAGGTCGCAGCAATGGTGTCACTTTCACCGGGCGACATGCCCGATCTACTTTCGAAAAATGCTCCCTACAACCGCAGCGCCAAAGCCACCATATCGGTAGGAAACGGGGAAGAAGTCACAACGACCGTTCAGTACATTCCTGCCATCAACACGATTGAGGCGCGGACACCCGCAATCGCTGCCAAGGTATTCAATGCGGCCGTTTTGGGTGAACCCATAAGCATTTCACTTGAACGCAAAAGTGAGATCGTATCAGCCTTGCCGGCCCCCAATGATACTTTCAAAGCCTTTGCGAATACGTGCAAGAAGTTGCGTGAGCGTTCAACCCAGTAGCTCTATCTCCTTCAGCCAACAATCGAAGTAGCCTGACGCCGCTATCGATAATTCGTTCTCTGGCTCCTCCTGACGGAGGAAACACAAATGGTGCCGACTCACCGGCCCTGGCCCTGATCAGCCGAAATTATCGCGGTCCGCCACAGGTCGAGCTTCGCTTCGTAACGCATAGCCGCAAAGGCCGGACTGGTAGATGGCGCTGTTGTGACAGTCAGGGAGGGCACTAGCGGTCGCACATATTTCTCAAAGCTCTTGGCTGCCTTTCCGCCGTTCAAGACCACACGTTCAATTCGGGGGTGCTGAACGAAGAAGCCCGCAAAATCGTTGGGCACCTCATCCTTGATGTTCGAATCCAGACTACCTTCGCGATGACAAAGTTTCAGGACATCCCAGACCGCCACGCCCTGGTCTTTCAGGATCGCCGTCCGTTCGGCATAGGGCCGCTCTAGCCCAGCTCCGAAGACATCCCCCATAATGCGCCAGAAGGCGTTCCTGGGGTGTCCGTAATATTGATTGGCTTCGAGTGAAGCGATGCCCGGCATGCTGCCGAGGATCAGAATTCGCGCATCTGGGTCGGATATCGGCTCAAAGCCCTGAATAATCATCGGCCTTACCTGTCTTGCAGGTTATGCCGTCGCCGGGATGATCGTCACACTCTCTCCGCAACCGCACGCATCGGTCTGGTTCGGATTACGGAAGACGAATTTCTCGTGCAGAGGTGTGACTTCATAGTCCACTTCGCTGCCCAGCAGGAACAGGACAGCCTTGGCATCGATCACGATGGTGACACCATTGTCCTCGACCACTTCGTCCAACGTCTCCGGCGCTTCGGCATAGTCCATGACATATTCCATGCCCGCGCAGCCGCCATTCTTCACGCCCACACGGAGATATCCGGCGCCTTTTTCCTGCATGATCTCCTTCACGCGCGTTGCGGCGGCGTCGGTGAGCTTCACGGGCTTGGGTCTGGGTCGTCTGGCCATGGCAATTACATAGGTACGAAAGCGTTCGCGTTCAATTAAAGCATGTTCAGCGCGAGGCGAGCTTCGTCCGACATGCGCGATGGATCCCAGGGTGGATCGAAGGTCAGGCGCACTTCCACATCCTGCACGCCGTCCACTGTGCGCGCGGCCGTTTCCACCCAGCCCGGCATATCGCCCGCCACAGGGCACCCCGGCGCGGTCAGGGTCATGTCGATATCGACCTTGTAGTCGTCATCAATATCAACCTTGTAGATCAGGCCGAGCTCATAGATGTCGACCGGGATTTCCGGGTCGAATACCGTCTTGAACGCGGTGATCAGATCGTCGGTGATCCGATTCAGCTCATCCTGCGGAATCTTGGAGCCCGTTTCCTCGCCGGAAACGTCGACCATGTCGCGAGATGTCATATCGTCTGCCATGAGGTCACCTATACCAGCATTTCCCGCGCCTTGGCGAGCGCCTCAATGAAGGCGTCCACCTCGGCCTGGGTGTTGTAGATTGCGAAACTCGCCCGCGCCGTGGCGCTGACGCCCAGATGCTCCATCAGGGGCTGGGCGCAATGATGTCCTGCACGGACGGCGATGCCGTACCGGTCAAGAATCTGAGCAATATCATGGGGATGTGCGCCCTCTAGGCTGAACGCCAGCACGGCCCCCTTGTGCGGTGTCTCGCCATGAATGGTCAGGCCATTGACGCCCCTCAACCCCTCATACGCCCGCGCGTAGAGCGCATCTTCATGCGCCTTCACATCTGCATGATCGAACGCCGTCATCCAGTCCAGCGCAGCGCCAAGGCCGATCGCTTCCAGGATTGGTGGTGTGCCGGCTTCGAATTTGTGAGGCGCCGTATTGTAGGTCACCCGGTCGCGGGTGACGATTTCGATCATCTCGCCACCGCCCTGATAGGGCCGCGCGCGATCCAGTGCTTCGGCTGTCCCGTAAAGCGCGCCGATACCAGTCGGACCATAGAGCTTGTGCCCGGTCATGACGTACCAATCGCAGCCGAGCGCCTGGACATCGACTTTCATGTGGACAGCTGCCTGGCTGCCATCGGCCAGCACGTCCGCGCCAGCTTCATGCGCGAGACGGCAGATTTCGGCCATGTCCGTCACGCTGCCGAGCACATTGCTCATATGGGTGATCGCGACCATGCGTGTTCTTGGTCCAATCGCGTCGGCAAGATCGTCCATGTCGAGCGAACCATCTTCGTTCAGGCCCACCCATTTCAGGACAGCGCCATGACGCTCACGCAGGAAGTGCCACGGAACGATGTTGGAGTGGTGCTCCATGATGGAGAGGACAATCTCGTCGCCAGGCTGAATCCGGTCGGCGAGCGCAGAAGCGACAAGGTTGATGCCTTCCGTCGAGCCCTTGGTGTAGACAATATTTTCCGTGGACGGCGCGTTGAGAAATGCACGGACTTTCTCACGCGCAGCCTCATAGGCCTCGGTCGTCTCGTTCGACAGAGTATGAATGCCACGATGCACATTGGCATAGGCCGTGCGCGACTGGTTTGCGATCTTGTCGATCACCGCATTCGGCTTTTGCGCGCTGGCGGCATTGTCCAGATACACCAGCGGCTTGCCATTCACTTCACGTGACAGGATCGGAAATTCCGCGCGGATCGCATTGATGTCGAAGAAACGGCTCATGCGGCGGCCAGCCAGGCTTCGGCTTCCGCACGCAGCACTTCTTCTAGCGCGCCAGCCTCGGCGAACGCTTCGGCGACGAAGGCTTGTGTCAGCAGGGCGCGGGCCGTCTTCTCCGGCAGGCCGCGCTGGCGCATGTAGAACAATTGGTCATCATCAAGCGCACCGCTCGTATTGCCGTGCGCGCACTCGACATCGTCCGCATAGATCTCAAGTTCAGGCTTCGCGAAGACAACCGCGCCGTCTTCCAGCAGCAGCGCTTTGTGCTGCATGTCGGCATCCGTGTACTGGCCAGCCGTGCGGGGGACAAAGAATTTTCCCTGGAACACGCCGGTGCCGCCATTCAGGACAGCGCCCTTGGTCAGCTGCCGGGTCACACAGGAAGTGGCCCCGTGACGCACATGTGTGGTAAAGTCCGCATGCAGATCCCTGCCGACAAGATAGGCGGCATTCAGCGTCGCCTTCGCACTCGGCTCCTGATGCGTGACACGCGTTTCGAGCCGCGCAACCTTGGCGCCAAAGGCGAGTGAGGTCTGCGTATAGTGCGAATCCGCATCGAGATGGACGAGCGCCGTTGAAGCAATCGTCTCTTCTGACGTACCGCGCTGATAGACCGTCCGGTTGACCGTGCTGCCTTTCTGGAGACCAAACTCGATCACGGAGGATGTCAGCCCCGCCCCGCCCAGATGGCTCTCCGATACGGTGAGTGCCATATCGGGGCGAACCACGACAACAACACGCGCGAAATTCGCTTCGCCTTCGCCGCTGAACTGGAAATGGAGACGCGGAAGTTCTTTCGAGGTCACTTCCAGCAACAGGGTTGCGGGTCTGGCCTTGCCGCCTGACAGGGATGCCGCCAGCGCACCGAGCGGCACGTCTTCGGCCGCTCCCAGGGCTTGAGCCTCGTCTTTTTCGAAAACGTTCAGCCCGTCCGGAATATGGTCTGGCGGTAAATAGCCGTTTGGCGTGAACTGGAAGACCAGTGCGCCGGCATGCGGGATCGGATCCTGGGCAGGCGGTGTGGAGGGACGGTCGAGCCCCTGCAGGGCCGCCTTGAAGTCGGTCCATTTCCACGCTTCCAGCCGGCGGTGCGGCAGGCCCGTCCTGGAGAACGCCTCAAACAGCCGTTCGCGGCGGGAATCTTCCGGCTGCATGCCATAGCGCGCGACCAGCTCCAGTTCCGCCGTCGTCGGATTGGCAATCATGTCCCGCAGGGCTGTGGTCACGCCACCTCCCCGAGGATGCCTTCATATCCTTCTTTTTCCAGCCTGTGCGCCAGTTCCGGACCGCCCGTCGCCACGATACGGCCCTTGGAGAGGACATGCACCTTGTCCGGCTGGATATGGTCCAGCAGGCGCTGGTAGTGCGTGATGACCAACATGCCGCGATCTGGCGAGCGCATCGCATTCACGCCGTCAGCCACGGTCTTAAGCGCATCAATGTCGAGCCCGGAATCGGTCTCGTCGAGGATCAGGAAACTCGGCTCCAGCATCATCATCTGGTAGATTTCGAGCCGCTTCTTCTCGCCGCCGGAGAAGCCGACATTGAGAGACCGCTTCAGCATTTCGGTGTCGAGCTTCAGCGCCTTGCCGATCTCGCGGGATTTCTTGATGAAGTCCGGCGCGGAAATCTCGTCCTCGCCGCGTGCCTTGCGTTGCGAGTTCATCGCGGCCCGCACGAATGTCATGACGGGAACGCCTGGAATCTCCACCGGATACTGGAAGGACAGGAACAGGCCCTTGGCCGCCCGCTCTTCCGGATCCATGTCGAGAATATCTTCGCCCTTCAGCTTGGCGGAACCGCCGGTGACTTCATAGCCGTCGCGGCCCGTCAGCACATAGGACAGGGTCGACTTGCCGGCACCGTTTGGCCCCATGATCGCGTGGACCTCACCTTTCGGCACTTCCAGCGACAGGCCATTGATGATGGTCTTGGCGGCATCTTCTTCGCCGACTGTGGCGGTCAGGTTTTCAATCTTCAACATGGTGCGCATGTAAGCCCCCTAACGCGGTGCGAAAAGCCCCGGATGCAGGAAATGACGCGCTTAACTTCCGGAAACAGGTCTGGAGGCGCGATTCCCGGCTTTTTGCCGAGCCTCCGAGAGTGTCAGGCGTCCCGTTGGGAGAGCATGTCGGATTCGCGGACAGACAGGGTTTCCGTCCAAAATGTCAACTTTTCACACTGACCATTGGCGTTCAGCTCCGCTTTGAGAATGCCGCTTGTCCGGTGGGGTTCCTCAAGCGCCTCAATCTTGCCGCCGCTCGTCCAGTGCGCCCAGCCATCGGCTATGCGCTCAATCTTGAATGAAGAATCCACGATCCGGGCCCAGATTTCAGCAAAGGTCTCGCTGATCTGGCCTGCCCCCTCAATCGGTTTGTTGAAAGGCGTCTGGAAGAATTTGGCATCCGCGCTGAACAGGGATTTCAGCAAGGCCACGTCGCCATCTTGCGCGCGGGCATAGGCATTTAGCCAGTCTGCGAATTCGTCCTGATCAGCCAACGCTGCCCTCCAGGCTTACCTTGAGCAAACTCTGGGCCTCGACCGCGAATTCCATCGGCAATTCCTGCAGCACTTCGCGGACAAAGCCGTTCACGAGCAGGGCGACGGCCTCTTCCTCGCCGATCCCGCGCTGGCGGACATAGAACATCTGATCATCCGACAGTTTGGTCGTTGTCGCTTCGTGCTCCAGTTGGGCATCCGCCCGGCGGTTTTCGACATAGGGCACGGTATGCGCCCCGCAGCGATCGCCAATCAGCAGGCTATCGCACTGGGTGAAGTTACGCGCCTTCTCGGCCTTGCGGTTGATGGAGACGAGACCGCGATAGGTGTTGTTGGACTTGCCGGCCGAGATGCCCTTGGAGATGATCCGGCTGCGTGTGCGCTTGCCGAGATGGATCATCTTGGTGCCGGTATCGGCTTGCTGGCGGCCATTGGTGACGGCGATGGAGTAGAATTCGCCGACGCTGTCATCGCCGCGCAGTATGCAGCTCGGATATTTCCACGTTACAGCCGACCCCGTCTCGACCTGGGTCCAGCTGATCTTGGATCGGTCGCCCCGGCAATCGCCACGCTTGGTCACGAAATTGTAGATCCCGCCCTTGCCGTTCTCGTCACCCGGCCACCAGTTCTGGACGGTTGAATATTTGATCTCGGCGTCTTCTAGCGCAACCAGTTCGACCACGGCGGCATGAAGCTGGTTCTCGTCGCGCATAGGCGCGGTACAGCCTTCCAGATAGGAGACATAGGCGCCCTCATCCGCAATGATGAGCGTCCGCTCGAACTGGCCCGTATTCTCGGCATTCATGCGGAAATAGGTCGACAGCTCCATCGGGCATCGGACACCCTTGGGCACATAAACGAATGTCCCGTCCGAAAAGACCGCGCTATTCAGAGTCGCAAAGAAATTGTCCGACTGGGGCACCACCGTGCCGAGATATTTCTTCACGAGGTCCGGATATTCGTGAACCGCTTCGGAAATCGACATGAAGATCACGCCAGCCTTTTCGAGCTCCTTGCGGAAGGTCGTGGCGACAGAGACCGAATCGAAGACCGCATCGACGGCCACACGCGGCGTCTCGCGGGCGGTCGCAGCCGTTTCAGCCGCACCTTCCACGCCGAGCAAGACTTCCGCCTCGCGAAGCGGAATGCCGAGCTTTTCGTATGTTTCGAGGATTTCCTTCGGGACGTCGTCGATCGACTCGTACTTCGCACCGGTCTTGGGGGCAGCGTAGTAGTAGTAATCCTGGTAATTGATGGTCGGATAATTGACCATCGCCCAGGTCGGCTCTTCCATGGTCAGCCAGCGCTTGTAAGCGGCCAGACGCCATTCGAGCAGCCATTCGGGCTCGTTCTTCTTCGCTGAAATGAAGCGGACAGTATCTTCGGACAGGCCCTTCGGCGCCATGTCCATTTCAATGTCGGTGATGAAGCCTGCGGAATAGTGCTCGGATTCGAGCGCCTTTGCGGCGTCGACCGTGCCCTGGTCAATGCTGTCCTTCACCTTCACTTCGGTGCAGTCCTCGTCATGATCTTCCATACCGCCGCAGCAATCCATTATGCGGTTTCCTTCAATACCGTGCGCCGGGCTGCGTCGAGCCAGGCGTCTGCCACGCCGGTAAAATCTTCCGGCGTGCTGTTCCATCCAAAGCTGGTGCGGATTGCGGATTCCGCAAGGGCGTCAGATGCGCCCATCGCCAGCAATACAAGCGAACGTTTCACCTTGCCAGACGAACACGCAGACCCGGCGGAAATGCACACGCCCGCCAGATCCATCGCCATGACCTGTGTTTCTGCCGCAAAGCCCGGCTTGGCAAAGTTTGACGTGCCCGCCAACCGCTCTGCGCTCTTGCCCATGATCGTGACGCCTGCCTCCTGTTCGAGACGCGCTTCCATATCATCGCGATATTTAGCTAGCATAGCATATTTCGGCAAATCTCTCACGGCAGCTTCTACCGCTACGCCAAATCCGGCTTGCGCTGCCACATTCTCGGTACCAGACCGCAGGCCACGCTCCTGCCCGCCACCATGCGTGACGGCTTTCAGAGGTGCGCCAGCGCGGTGCCACAGCGCCCCGGCCCCTTGTGGCCCGCCAATCTTGTGGGCAGACAGGCTGAGATAATCGATCCCCAGCAGGCCGACATTGACCGGCATCTTGCCGAGCCCCTGCACCGCATCGCAAATAGTTAGCCCCCCGGCCTCGCGCACAATGCGGGCGGCGTCTGCCACGGGCTGAATCACGCCGGTCTCATTATTGGCGAGCATCAGGCAAAGCACCGGCGTGCTGAATTTGTCGTGATCCCAGTCCGCCAGTTGAGCCTGTAGCTGGTCCAGGTCCAAGGTTCCGGCTGGCGTCACATAAGCCGTTTGCACCCGCGCGCCGGAATGCGCAGCAGCCTTGGTGACAGCCTCGTGCTCAATAGCTGAGACAAGGAAGGTGCAATTTCCCTCCAGCGCCACGGCAACGCCATGGATTGCCAGATTGTCGGCTTCAGTCCCGCCGCCTGTCAGAATGATGTCTTCTGCCCGGCTTCCGATCGCGCCCCCAATCGCCAGGCGGGCCCGCTCCAGTACGCCGCGCGCCGCCCGTCCGGACGTATGAACGGATGACGGATTGGTCGCGCCCATGCCCCATACATCCAGCATGGCCTGGCGGGCTTCCGGCCTCAAAGGAGAGGTTGCATTGTGATCTGCATATATCATGTGGGGGATATACTAACTTCCGGGCGTTTTTGCAGGTGTAGAAAAATTTGCTTTTCACAGCTCAAATGGCTTATGACCGCGCCCTTCCCCCGTGACCAGCGAGTATGACATGGCAGAACTCATCATTCCGGGCCCTCAGGGCCGTATCGAAGCGCGTTACACCGAGCCGCCGCTTCCCGGCGCGCCGATTGCGCTCATCCTTCATCCTCACCCCAAAGCGGGCGGAACGATGCAGGATCCGATCTCCATTCTCCTCTACCAGATGTTCGAGCGTCATGGTTTCGGTGTGCTGCGCTACAATTCACGCGGCGTTGGCCGCAGCCAGGGTCAATACGATCAAGGCATTGGCGAACTGGAAGACGCGGCTTTCGTGCTGGATTACGTCGAAAACCTCGCCGAAAGCCCGCGCTTTGTCTGGTGTGCCGGGTACAGCTTTGGTGCATGGATCACGTTGCAGCTGCTGATGCGGCGCCCCGAGATCGATGGCTTCCTCGCCATCTCGCCCCCGGCTAACCATTATGATCTCTCCTTCCTCGCGCCCTGCCCGGCGTCTGGCCTGATCGTGTCCGGCGATTCCGACTCGATCTCTTCACCTGAAGATGTCGAGCGGGCGCTGACCAAAGTGCGCGTGCAAAAGGGCGAACAGATCGACCGTACGACGATCAAAGGCGCCAACCATTTCTATCAGGACAAGCGCGACGAACTGATCGGCCTCTGTGAAGACTATCTCCTGCAGCGCCTCGCCGACGCAGAAGAAAAACTACGCCTCGAAGCCGAGGAAGACTAGAAAATCAGCTTCCCGCCCCGCATCGGGGCGGGAACGCCTGTTGTCGACGGCCAGCTGATCGGCAAGCCTCTCGCAGTTCGTGCTGCCAGGAAGGCAAACGCTTCCGCCTCGATCGAATCTCCGCGCCAGCCCACCGCTTCTGCTGCGTGCACATCGCACCCGGCCGCGCGTCTCAAAGCCTCCATCAGAACCGGATTGTGACGGCCGCCCCCGCACGCGATCATCCGAGCCGGGTATTCCGGCAGCTGGGATAGCCCTGCCGCAACCGCACGTGCCGTGAACGCGGTCAGGGTTGCGGCGCCATCCTCGACAGACAAGCCGCGCACCATGCTGGCATTGAAATCATAGCGGTCCAGAGATTTTGGAGGGGGCTGGTCGAACCAGTCATGATCCATCAATTGGTCCAGAAGCCCCTCATGAACACGGCCCGCCGCCGCGAGGCGACCGCCAACATCATGCGTGCCAAGGCCGTGGCCTTCAACCCACTCGTCGATCGGGCCATTGGCTGGCCCCGTGTCGAAGGCAACCAGCGCCCCATTGCTCATCCGCACCGTGATGTTGGCCACCCCGCCAAGATTGAGGACACAGGCCGCCTCATCGCCCAGCCGCTTCAACAGGGCGGCATGATAGACCGGCGCCAGCGGTGCGCCCTGTCCGCCCGCGGCTACATCATCAGTCCGGAAATCATAGGCGAGCGTCACCCCCAGCGCGGCCTGCAGGACGGGACCGTCAATCAGCTGCAGCGTTGCGCCGGGCTGGTCGCCCTTTGGCGCGCGATGCAACACAGTCTGTCCATGCACCCCGGCAAGGCGCGGCATGGGCCCAGCCCAGCCTTCCAGCAATCTCTTCCATGTCGCCAGATGCGTGTGGGTGACCGCCTCGCGCGCCTCGGTGAAGACCGTGTCCGGCTGAGGCCCGGTCCAGTTCCAGGCCCGCGCGGCGTCGGTCGCACGCTGGAGCACAGCGCGCTCTTCAGGCAAATATTTGCGCTCTGCCGTGGGTCCGAACTCCAGCACTTGCTCGCCATCGGTCAGGATCAGCGCTGCGTCGACGGCGTCCAGCGACGTGCCCGACATGAAGCCAACCACCCAATACGGTTCAGATTTTTCACTCACGGAGTTCAAGATATCAGTTTTCCATGTTACGCGCGGCAGCTTCACGGAGACACGAGAAGATGAGCGAATACAAGTCAGAATTCCTGAAAACCCTGTCAGAGCGCGGTTACCTGAAACAGGTCACCCATCCGGCAGAGGTGGACGCCTATTGCGCAAAGGGAATTCCCACAGGCTATATCGGATTTGATGCGACGGCAGACAGCCTGCATGTCGGCTCGCTCTTACAGATCATGATGCTGCGCCACCTCCAGAAGAGCGGCGGCAAGCCCATCGTCCTGATGGGCGGCGGCACAACCAAGGTGGGCGACCCGACCGACAAGGAAAAGTCGCGCC
This sequence comes from Hyphomonas sp., assembly GCF_036964145.1. Taxonomy (GTDB): domain Bacteria; phylum Pseudomonadota; class Alphaproteobacteria; order Caulobacterales; family Hyphomonadaceae; genus Hyphomonas. Next base: position 314,843 of record NZ_JBALUC010000003.1, on the reverse strand, counting down.
CCTTGCTGACCGACGAGCAGATCGCGGCCAACATGGAAGGCATCAAGAGGGCATTCCAGCCCTTCCTGACCTTCGGCGACGGTCCGACTGATGCCATCATGGTCAATAATGACGACTGGCTCGGCAAGCTCGGCTACCTCGAAATGCTGCGCGAAGTGGGCGTGCATTTCACCATCAACACAATGGTGAAACAGGATACGGTTGCACGTCGTCTCGCCGCCGAGCAGCCCTACACCTTCCTCGAATTCAATTATTTGCTGATGCAGTCCTACGACTTCCTCGAACTGTTCCGGCGTCATGACTGCCGCATGCAGATCGGCGGATCTGACCAGTGGGGCAATATCGTTGGCGGCGTAGACCTCGTCCACAAGGCCGCCAGCGGCGACGCCTTCGGCATCACTGCCCACCTCATCACGACCGCATCCGGCGGCAAGATGGGCAAGACCGCCGATGGCGCCGTCTGGCTCAATGCTGATCGCAAGAGCCCCTACGAATACTGGCAGTTCTGGCGCAACACCGAGGACGCGGATGTCGGCCGTTTCCTGCGTCTATTCACGGAGCTTCCTCTGGACGAAATCGTTCGTCTCGAAGCCCTTGAGGGCGCCGAGATCAACACCGCGAAGATTGTCCTCGCCAATGAGGCGACGAAGATGCTGCATGGAGACGCCGCTGCCAGGGAATCCGAAGCTGCTGCAGCGGCTGTGTTCGCCGCAGGCGGGTCTGCGGATGCCTTGCCGACCGTAGAGGTCTCAGCTTCTGACCTTGAGGCAGGCATGCTGGTCGCTGCCGCATTTACGGCTACAGGCCTGACGGAGTCCAACGGTGCCGCTCGCCGCCTGATCAAGCAGGGCGCTGCGAAGGTGAACGACGTGTCCGTATCTGACCAGAATGCGGCCCTGTCAGCGGATGATCTTGTTGACGGAACGATCAAGCTGTCCGCCGGCAAGAAGCGTCACGCTCTGGTCAAGATTCTCTAGAATTCCTCTTCCGGAATAGGCGGCAGTTCTGATGGAATAGGCTCATCCTCGGATCGGGCCTGCGCCTCCGGAATATCCGTATCCGATGGATTCTCGAAGATTCTGCGAATGACACCCGGCGCCAGCGCCGACAACGGGTTCACGGACACGTTCGCCTTTTCCAGGCTGCCGCGCACGCTGTAGGTGAGGGAGAATACACCTTCTCCGTCCCGACCAACCACAAGGTCGCCGATGATCGGAATTCCTCCGAGTGCGGAGTTCATGCCAAAGCTTGGCACCAGGACCCCATCGACATTGATCTCGCTATCTGTTCCCAGATAGCCATTCACCGTCAGGCCGAGCGCGGGGCCCTGCGCCTTGCCTCCGGTCACGACATACCGGTCCCCGGCCACCGTCAGCGGGACCTCGATTCGCGAGAACAGAACGCCATCCCCGCCAAGCGTGTCTGCAAGGCCGCGCAAGGAGGCCAGGGAGAGAATCTGTGTCAGGAAGGGCGCATTCCGCAATCGTCCGTCGCTGACCACGATATTGAATTTCGACGGGTTGCCATCCCGCGCAAGCGTCCCTTCCAGATTCAGCCGGCCACCCTCGAGGAAGTCGAGATCGAGGAAGGCGCTCGTAATGAAGCCGGCATCACTGCTGACCACCTTGATCTTCGTTCCCTCTGGAGATGAGCCGTCGAGATCAATGTTGAAGGCAGAGCCGTCATCCGTCGTGCCAGTCGCGGAAAGCTTCTGCATGCCGTTCACGGTTGATCGCCACGTCACATCTGCATTCCGGACATACATACCCGCCCCGAGGGTCAGCGTGTCGACATCCGCCGTCACACTCAACGGGGTGCCATTGCTGTCATTTGCGTCGCCAAGGGCGCCAATGCCGGGCAACGCGCCAGACAGGTCGAGATAGGAGCCGGTCAAGGCGACTTCCAGATTGCCATTCGGCCCCCGCGAAATCTCGCCATTCACATCTGCAGTGTCAGCCAGGAAGGCGCGCCGCAGATCCGCAGACACCAGCCGGGAATCTCCTCCCAGCGTGAACTTGCCATCAAGATAGGCCTCCTCACTGGTGAACAGGACATCAGAGGAAAACCCTTCTTCCGCGCGTTCATAGTGGACAGTGACCTTGCCTTCCTCGCCGGCCGTCTTCACCCAGCCGATCTCGGACAGGTCGAGCCGGGCGGCGGTCAAGTCCATAGCGACATTTGCCACCGAAACCTCTTCCCCCTCGACAGAAGCCTGCACTTCTGTTGGCACCTCTCCGGTGAGATAGGCTCGGCCCGGAAGGCCGAACCGGTTGAGCACGTCGGGCGTGATGACCGCAGTCGCCGACAAGGCCGAGGGCGCCTCATCATCCTTGAATCCATCGCGCCAGCTGAACTGAACGGGAGATGGCCCGAGGTCGCCAAACCCGGTGATCGTCATGCCATCCTGATTGACCTTGATCTCGGCCGTTGCATTGGTGAGGTCGATACCGAGCGCAGCCCGCTTCAGGCCACCATTGGCGAGCGTGGCGATGGTCGTATGGCGCACCGCCTCGTCCGGCACATTGTCGAGTGCGGGGCGAAACAGCTCGAACGTCGCCTCCACGTCGCCTGTGAGTCGATCTTCGGCGAACCCGAGTTGGAGCCGGGACTCGTTCAGTGTCTTGATGACATTGGCGGCAGGGCCATGTCCCTTGGCGAACACCCGGAAATCCTCGCCTTTCGGGTTGAAGGCTGGAAAATCGACCAGCGCCTCATCGACATCCCAGCCGCCATAGTCGCCGCGGTTGACCGTCACGCGGAAACTGTTCCCGGTCAGGCGTCCCTTGCCCACCGCATTTTGCGCCGCCGGCAAGTCGTCTAGAAATTTCACATCGGCCGAATTGATATCGAAGGTCAGGTTGAGATCTTCATCGCGCAAATAGCCTTCAGCAAAGCTGTCGCGCTGGAGTGTCATTTGTGCGCGCAAATTCGACACGTCCGTATTGCTGATCCGCTTGTCGGTGAAAGACCGCGCTCCGGTCCCGAGCGACACAGGCCAGAAGGCGAGAACCGTTTCCTTGGTCACGGTCCCTTCTGTTTCGAGCTCGATCGTACCAAGGATCGGCGGCTCGTTTTCCTGCCGGTCGGACGTCAACGAAATATCGGTGGCAAATTTGAACAGCGTGTCATTCGAAACGAATTCCAGCTTTGTGTCTTTAAACCTGCGGTCCGGGAAATCCGCGTCCCCCTCTGCCCGGACATCGCGCAAGGTGACAGGCGCGGCGAAGGCAGGTGTGAAATCCAGGGTCAATGCATTGCTGCGCAGCTTGAACGGCCGGGGGCCTGTGTCCTTCAGGGCATTGGCAAGCGTCAGGTTCATCGCACCCGCGACAGGGCCGAACCGCGTCGACGTGCCGGAAATGAGGAGTTCGTCATTGGTCGCCGCATAGGTCATCTCGAGGTCAAGATCGGACACCTTCATCCCATCTTCCCCGAAGGGCAGTTCGCCCTCGGCAAGCTTGGCCTTCACGCCGATTTCCTCGACCCCCGCTGCGCTGGACGTATTGAACTCGACCGTAATGTCGGCAGGGACGCCGGACAGAAATTCACTATCGGTCCCAAGCCTCGCAGCCAGATCTGCCAGAGACCATTGGGCGACGGCCAGGGACGCCTGCATGCGACTGCCAAGTTCGCTGGTATGGATGTCGATTGCCAGACCGGCTGGCAGACCGGCGCCGACCCCGCTGCCGGACATCGACAGATCCAGCCCGTCCTCATTCACCAGTAACAGGCCCTTGGAATCCGTCAGCGTGAAAAGAGGCGCGCTGTCAGCCCCGAAGACCCGCATTTCAAATTCTTCATAAGAGAAGCGCTCAAGGCTGATTTCACCCTGCTTTTCGCGAAGGGCGACCAGAACCTGCGGCAGCACGGCATTGATACGCTCCAGCCATTCACTCGGATTCTGCGGCATCTCGCCAACCGGGATTTCGGGCAAAGGGTCACCCGCAATATACCAGAGGTTCTCACCGGCTTGCGTGACGTTGATCCAGCCATCGACCAGGTCCAGCCCGAGCACCTCGACATCGCCCATGACCAGCGCCGAACTCGACAGCACTATCCGTGCGCGATCGGACTCGGCGGCAACATTGCCCTCCTCATCCAGCAGCTTGATGTCATGACCGGTAATCAGGACGCGCTTGTCTTCCGAGGACCATTCGAGAAAAACGTCCTCGACCGTCACCGGGCGGCCATTGCGGGAGTTGGTCAGCGCCTGCTCAATATCGTCCCGGAACATTTCGAGTTCGATGGGTCCGCTGGACAAGCGGAAGACCAACAGCCCCGCCAGCACGAGAACGACAAGTATCAGCCCCCCGAGTATTTCGAGAATGACAAGTGAAGCTCTCTGGCGGACCAAATCGGGGACTCCGGAATTCTACGTCTAAAAATTGCGTTCCATGGCGATATATGCACACGAAGCTGACGGCACCATAGGAGGAATACATGGCAAAAGTACTGCAAGACGGTGAAAAGGCTCCTGATTTCTCAATGCCTTCCACCTCCGGACCGGTCCAGTTGAAGGACTTTGCGGGGGGGTATCTTGTTCTCTACTTCTACCCGAAGGATGACACGCCCGGCTGCACGAACGAGGCCAAGGATTTCTCGGAGATGATTGAGGCATTCGCGGCGCGCAATGCAAAGATCGTCGGAGTCTCTCGGGATCCGCTCTCAAAGCACGAGAAATTTGCTGCGAAACATGACCTGAAAGTCATTCTTGGCAGCGATGAATCGGGCAAAGTCACCGAATCCTACGGCACCTGGGTCGAGAAAAACATGTATGGCAGGACCTATATGGGCATCGCTCGTCAGACGTTTCTGATCGGACCCGACGGTTCAATCATTAAATCTTGGAAAAAAGTCCGGGTGAAAGGTCATGCAGAGGACGTTTTAGGCCATCTTCCTGACCCTACAAAAGCGAATTAGGACAAGGTTTAAGGGGTAGGAAACGAATATTAACGAGCAATTTACCCTGATACGCGAATATTTTCAGGAATTATGCTCGCGAGGGGTTCCGTCCCTTAGTGATTCCGGTATTTATATCTCTAGGGTTTGGGAACTTACTGTAGGTGTTGTTGCAGTAGGCGGTGTGATTCCAGCGACGGGTGGCGTGAATGGCGAAATGGAGTGCGAACCTCAAAGCGACGTTCGATCGCGCATTTCCTGAGCGACAAATATATCATCGTAGCGGCGGCACAGTCCGTTACATATCCATTTCTCCCTGGCAGCAGGCCATCTGCGCACTAGGCGCGGCGGCCCTTGCCGGATGGACCATTTTTCTTACAGGCACATTTGCCCTTGGCGGTTCCACCGGTTCACTGACCGGCAGCTCCGATGATCGCGAACTGGCCAAGTATGAGCGCTGGGTCCAGGAACTGCGCGCCAAGGATGCCTTGTCGCGTTCCCTGCTCGAAGAGCGCACCGACGCTTTCCAGCGCGAGACCGCAGAATGGGAAGATCGCCAGAAGGCGCTTGAGGAATTGTTCGAGCAGCTGAAAGGCGACGAAAACCTCGACGTTTCCGCCCTCAAGGGTGACGGCGCTGACCTGCTGGTCCAGGCCTCGATCGAGGAAGCTGACGACCGTCAGTCTCGGGACAGTTTCCGCATGACGGCTACCCTCGACACGAGTGGCAATCGCGTCAGTGTGAGGAATTTGAAGTACAATCAGGAACGCATGCTGGACGAGGCTGAAGATCTCGCCATCGAACGCGCCGAACGCGCGCGCAGCGTCATCCAGCTGACCACAATTGGCAGTGATCGCATCATGGAAAGCGCCGAGATGGGCGGACCGCTCGTTTCCATGGCCAATCTGACGGCCGGCGGCGATACGCTCTCAGCCCAAGATGCCAGCTTCTATAACCGGCTGACCGAGACCCAGGCTCGCGTCGCCGAGATGCAATATTACGAACAGATTGTTGAAAGCCTGCCCCTTGGTGCCCCGGTCGGCGTGCCCTTCCGGTACACCAGCCCTTATGGCATCCGGGTAGACCCTTTCATCAAGAGACCGCGTTGGCACAATGGCATTGACGTAGCCGCTTACGGAGGGGCGCCGATCGTGGCGTCTGGTCCGGGCACTGTCAGTTTCGCCGGCGCACGGTCAGGGTATGGACGAGTTGTCGAAGTGGATCATGGATACGGCTTCAAGTCGCGCTATGGTCACCTGCGCTCTATTACTGTATCAAAGGGCGATACGGTAAACGTTGGCGATCTCGTGGGGAAGATGGGCACGACCGGAAGAAGTACCGGATATCACCTTCACTTTGAGGTGTTTTTCAACGGTAAAGCATATGATCCAGTAAAGTTTTTGAAAGCAGGCCGTCATGTTCACGAAGAATAGCAAATCCAGTGACACCCCTACCCCAGCAGAACCCGTGAAAACGGCACCAGCGCAGGACGCCATCCGCGGCGCATCTTCCAAGCCTGCCGCTCGCGCAGCCTCCATCATCTGTGCAGACATGAAGATCAACGGCTCCGTGACCTCCGAGGGCGCGCTGCAGATTGATGGCACCGTTGACGGCGACGTCGCCGCGACGGACATCACGATCGGCGCCAGCGGCCACATCACGGGCGAAGTGAAGGCCGAAGTCGTTCGTGTCAAAGGCCGCATCAAGGGCTCGATCCGCGCTCGCAAGGTTGAACTCGAAACCGGCGCGCACGTCAAAGGCGACATCGTTCACTCGTCGCTGCAGATCCAGTCGAACGCCGTCTTCGAGGGCCAGGTCAAGCATGCAGACGATCCACTGAAGGACACAGCTCCGAAAGCGGCTGCCACAGCCAATGAGTCGAAGCCGCTCGCCTCCTCGGGTCCGTCCGCCTACGGTATCTCGACCTCCGCTTCCTGATCAATCAGGGCGCCATCTGAATCAAAAAGGCCGGCTCCTTAGGAGCCGGCCTTTTTCTTTGGCGTTTCAGGGGGGCGGCCGCTCAAGAGACAGCACGCCTCACAATGGCCGTTGTCATCTTCGCGCCTTCAACAATGACCGTGTCACCGGTGCGCACGATTTCGCCCTCGACCACCTCAGCCCGCCAGACCGTGTCGCCAATTCGGACCTGACCAGTACCCGAAATGAAATCACCCATTGCAAGGCCACGCTGGCCGACCAGGCTGACCATGCGCTTGTTGAGCGTTGGATGTTCTTCGTCCCGCCCGCGCAGACCGGAAAAGAACGTCCGGCCCATCAGGACCAAAGCAAATGCCGCAATGCCAAATACAATAAGCTGCCCTTGCCAGGTCGTGTAGAAGTCCGGTCCCAGGAAAGCGAAGGCTGCGGTGAGCCACGCGGCGACCGCGAGCATCATCAGATCGAATGTCCCGGTCAGCATCTCGATGCCGAATAGGACCAGCCCAAGCGCCAGCCAATGCCAGACAGTGAGTTCGGTGAAAATCTGTTCCATGGTTCAGGTCTCCCAAATGACGTTGAACGCGATGCCGGTTCCCGGGCACACGGACGGGTACAGGCAGGAATTAATACTCGGTGCGGGTCGGTGGTACGGCGCCGCCTTGCTGCGGGTTCAATTGCGCCTCTTTCGCCGCGCCGGTCAGGCCCTTGATACCTTCAATGGCCCCCAGGATACTGGAGAACTCAGCGGGGATGATGACTGTCCTCTGCTGCGGGCTTGTCGCCAGCTTTTCAAACGCCTGGACATAGGCTTGGCCAAGGAAATAGTTGATCGCGTTGACGTCACCCTTGGCAATTGCCTCGCTGACCATCGCAGTCGCCTTGGCTTCAGCTTCGGCCTCGCGTTCGCGGGCTTCAGCGTCCCGGAAGGCAGCTTCCCGTCGACCTTCCGCTTCTAGGATCTTGGCCTGCTTCTGGCCCTCGGCCTTGAGGATGGCCGACTGCTTGTCGCCCTCGGCGGTCAGGATTTCCGCCCGTTTCAGGCGCTCGGCCTTCATTTGGCGGTTCATTGCTTCGGTAATGTCTGCTGGCGGGCTCAGATCGGCAATTTCTATCCGCGTGACTTTAACACCCCACGGATTTGTCGCGGAATCAATGACATGCAGCAGGCGCGCATTGATATCATCGCGGTTGGACAGGACCTCGTCGAGATCCATGGAACCGACCACGGTACGGATATTGGTCAAAGCCAGATTCTGAATGGCGTTGTGGAGGTTGTTGACTTCATAGGCTGCCGACACCGCATCGATCACCTGAATGAACACGATGGCATCACACGACACCATGGCATTGTCCTTGGTGATGACTTCCTGCTGCGGCACGTCCAGGACGGTTTCCATCATGTTCATCTTGCGACCGACCTTTTGCCAGATCGGCATGATGAAATGCAGGCCGGGCGTCAGGGTCTTGGTGTAGCGACCGAAATTCTCGACTGTCCAATTGTAGCCCTGAGGCACCTGTTTGACCGTAGACACGATCAGAATGAGACCAACGATGGCAATCAGCACCGGCACCGACATTAAAAGGTCCATGGAATCCCTCTCCTTTGTAACCCATATCAATTTGGGGGAGAGTTTGCCGATATTCAATAAAAATCGAACAAAAATCGGCGTGCCCGAACCCCGAACACGCCGATAATCATTTGATTTGTTTAACAGTTACTACGCAGCGAGCCCTAAAGCTGGTTCAGCATGTAGTCGGCGCTGGAAACCTTGAACTCGCCGCCGTCTTCGACGTTGAGCTCGGCAACCGCGCCATCCTTGACGATCATGGAATAGCGCTGCGAACGCTGGCCCATACCGAAACCGCTGGCATCCATTTCCAGGCCAAGGGCTTTTGCAAATGCCCCATTGCCGTCAGCCAGCATGCGTACGGTCTCGTCCGCGCCGGCATCCTTGGCCCAGGCGCCCATGACGAAGACATCATTCACCGACGTGCAGACGATTTCATCCACGCCCTTGGATTTCAGATCTCCGGACTTGTCGACGAAGCCTGGCAGATGGCGCGCGGAACAGGTCGGCGTATAGGCGCCCGGCACGGCAAACAGCGCGATGGTCTTGCCGCCGAAAACCTGCTCGGTTGTGCGGGGCTGCGGGCCGTCTGCCGTCATTTCCATGAAAGTGGCGTCCGGAAGCTTGTCTCCGACTTTGATGCTCATCAGCTGGTCTCCTTGATGCTGTACTGCCCAGATAGGACGGCAAGGCGCTGACCACAAGCGCACCCTCCCTTGCCAAAGATCAACAATTCGCCCAGCATCACCGGCGAAAGGGTATTCGGATGGACGCCGACCTGACAGGGAAACTTCTTATCGCCCTTCCCGGCATTGGTGACCCGCGTTTTGCGCGTTCCATTATCCTGGTGTGTGCCCACTCTCCGGAATTCGCGATGGGCATCGTTCTGAACAAACCGATGGACGGCCTCACCCTGACCCAATTGCTACACCAACTTGACGTGCCGGTTGAGATCGACGTGCCGGAAGACCTGGTATTGGATGGCGGCCCGGTCAGCAGCGACCGGGGATTCGTTCTCCACACAGATGATGTTGTGAGCGAGGGCGCCACCCTGGAAATCGACGGCACATATTGCATGACCGCAACGCGCGACATGCTGCACTCCATGGGGTCGACGCACGCGCCGCGCCGGTCGGTTCTCGCACTCGGATATTCAGGCTGGGGCGCCGGCCAACTGGAATACGAACTGGCCGAAAACGCCTGGCTGATCGGCGAACCTGAGGCAGATCTCGTCTTCGGAGAGAGCCATGAGGCAAAATGGGAAGCTGCGCTCGGTCACATGGGCATCGACAGTGGCCGACTCCAGATTCGCCCCGGAACGGCCTGATCAGGCGGTCAGGAAGGCCAGCGCGGCTGCTTCTTCCATCGGGCGTGCAAACGCAAAGCCTTGCGCATAATCGAAGCCGAGACTCCGCAGTTTTGTGGCGTCATCCTTGTGCTCCACGCCTTCTGCCGTCGTCGTCATGTCGAGCCGTGCAGCCAGCAAGGTCAGCGTTCCAAGAATTGTGTCCGTCCGATGCTGCCCGAGACGGCGGGTCAGGCCGTGATCCACTTTCAGACTGTCGGCCGGAAAGTCTGCAAGCCACGCGAATGAGGAATGGCCTGTTCCGAAATCATCAAGCACCAGTCCGGCACCCACTGCCTTGAGGGCCATGACTGCCGCAAGAGCATGGCTCTCGTCCCGCAGGGCGGCCTGCTCGGTGAGTTCGATCCGCAGCGCTTTCTCGGGCAAGTCATACCCTTGCATCAACGCTTCCACGAGCGCGGGTAACGTGCTGCGTGACAGGTCCCGTGCCGTCAAATTCACATGCATGAATAAATCAGACCGACCGGACAATTCGCGCATCTTGGACAGCGTCTCAGCCGAGCGGATCAACATGTTGGAGGCGAGCGCTTCATCCTCGTAGCGGCTGGGAGGATTGCGCAGTTCACCGTCATCCCAACGCGCAAGGGCCTCGAAACCGGCGATACGTCCGCTGCCGAGAGAAATGATCGGCTGGAACACCGGATAGAGATCCGGACCCGGCTGCAGGTCTGACGGATCAATGTCGGCAAATTCGTTTCCGGCCAGCAACATGCCGTGCGCGTCTTCCTCGCCAACGAACGCACCGACAAGATGGATATCCGCGCCGCTCGACAGTCTCAGATCGCACCGAACAGGCCCTTCGGCTTTACTGAACGCCTGAGCGAGTCGGCCCCGGCTCAACCCTTCGAACATCTGCTCAATGGCATCAATCGACCACTGGCCCGCCAGATCGGAAAGATCGCCTCCTTTCGGAGCCTCGATCAGGAGATGCCGACTGACGGCATTCCAGTGCCAACTACCTTGGGGCTGGGTCGACTGATCGGACATCATCTTGAGGAGCCTATCGTCAAGTATCAGACCTGACGAGGGCGAAAAGGACATGGTCGCGGCGGACGCCCGCGATCTCAAGATATTTTTCAGCATGTCCCTCTTCCCGAAAGCCGTTTGTTTCCAAGACTTTGCGGGAACGCAGGTTTGATGCCAGTATGCCAGCTTCAATGCGATGAAGCTGTAATTCTCGAAACGCCCAATCGCAAACTGCCCCGACACCCTCTTGCATGAAGCCGTGGCCTTGCTGGTCTTGGCCGAGCCAGTAACCCAGACTTGCGCTATTGGCAGGCCATGAGCGCACATTGGTGAGCGACACGCCGCCCACAAGTTTTCCATCCTTCAGCCGGCGAATGAGAAAGACGTAGGCCCGGCCGGATTTCCAGCCGGCCTTCCAGGCCAGCAACCGCCGTCCCCAATCGGCGCGGGAGTTTGCATCCCTGGGCCAAGTGGGCTCCCAGGGCTGAAGATGCTTGCGGCTACGCTTGCGCAGGGCAGACCAGTCCTCAAAATCCTTCTTCCGCGCCGGCTCGATGACCAGGCGCTGGGTGACGATCGCCGTATCCTTGCGGTGAACCGGCATGACCTATCCGGCCAATTGCTCAACACGCGCGCGAACTGCGCCAAGGGTTGGCTCGGCACGTTCAAACACTTCCGCATTCGTCATCACGCCGGTGGCAAAGTCCGGCAGCCGCGCCTCACGGCCGGTCGCTTCGAGGACGGTCTCCGGGAACTTGGCAGGCGACGCGGTGGCCAGAACGACCGTCGCCACATCCGGCGCAGGCGACAGGCGAGCCACCCGCGTGCCGACCGCAGTGTGCGGGCAGATCAGCCAGCCGGTCTCGGCCTCGAACTGGCGCATCTCTTCCATGGTGTCCGCATTGCTGACGCTCTGCACACGAATCCCGGAACAGCCCATGCGGCCATTCGCCGTCTCCGGCAGATCAGCCTCGCCGGCCTGTTTGAATCGCTCATAGACACTGCGCACCGCATCACTGTCACGATCAGACAGCTCGAACAGGATGCGTTCAAAATTGGACGGGATGGAAATGTCCATGGCCGGGCTCGGCGTGGCCACGGTCTGGCGCTTTGACATCACACCCGAATTGAACAGGCGCAGAAGGGAATCGTTTTCGTTCACCGCGCAGACGATATCCAGCCCGCCCGGTAACAGGCCGCAACGGGCTGCAACATATCCCGCCAGCGCATCCCCCATATTGCCGCTCGGCACGATGAAGCGGATCTGCTGCCCGGCGAGCGCGGCCTGAGAAGTCGCATAATAGACCATCTGCGCCGCGATCCGCGCCCAGTTGATGGAGTTCACGCCAGACAGGCTGACCCGGTCCGCGAAATCGCGATCCGCGAACAGCGACTTCACGATGGTCTGGCATTCGTCGAAATCGGTCTCGAGCGCGAGGTTCAAGACATTGTCTGCGCCCGTCGTCGTCATGAACAGGCGCTGGATCGGTGAGACACGTTCGAATGGATGCAGGATCACGAGGTCGGCATGCTTCGCCCCCGCAAAGGCCGCAGCCGCCGCGCCGCCGGTATCACCAGACGTCGCGCACATGATCGTCATGCGGCGCCCGGTCTTGCCCAGCACATGATCATAGAGCTGGCCAATCAGCTGCATCGCCACATCCTTGAAGGCCAGCGTCGGCCCATGATGCAGCTCCAGCAACCAGCTGGCCGGGCCTGACTGGGTCAGCGGCGTGACAGACTGATGAGCAAAGGTCGCATACGCCCGCTCACACAGGCCCAGCACTTCCTCATGAGTCAGCGTGTCGCCTGCAAACGCGGAAATCACGCGCGCCGCGACCTGCGCATAGGGTTCACCCGGCTTTGCTGGCTCAATCGACGGATAGGTTTCGGGAACATAGAGGCCGCCATCCGGCGCAAGACCGGCGAGGCATGCGCCCAGAAAATCTACGGGCTCTGACTGCCCCCGAGTGGAAATATACTTCATTCCCCGTCCCTTCTGCGAAGCCGTAACCGGCCCTTTTGATAGTGAAAGGCGAGATACACACCCAGCAACGCCATGGCGAGCCCCCACCACGTAATCGCATATCCGAAATGCCTCTGAGGCGGCAAATCATCATCCATGCGGAGCCGGGCAAACGGATTTGGCCCCGCCATCGCGCGACCGTTCTCAACCAGCCGCAATGTCTGGGGCTCGAATGCTTCCGGTACCACGCGCGCCGACACATCGGCGGGCAACAGGTCTGCGAGGTCTGCAATACTATACGAATAGAAGACGCCGGCGGTCGGCTCATCCGGGCTGGCAAAGGCACTCCGATTACCGGGCGTCTTGTAGATGCCCTGCGCCGAGAAATTCAGGTTCGCGCCGCACTCGGGGCCCTGACACGGCACTGGCGGCTCGACCTGGTAGAAGAGTTCGATGGTCGTGAAGATGACCCGGGCGCCATCGTCAATCGCGACCACGCGGCGCCAGGAAGATGCGCCATCGGCATAGGCGTAGACCATGGCCTCGCTGCCGGGCACGACACGCCCCTCCAGCGTCACCCAGTTCGGCTCTGTTTCATCCAGCGCCATCTTCGCGCTGAACCGCCCATATTGCCAGTTTCCCAACATTACCAGAATCACGAGGGATACCAGTGTGAACAGGGTCAGGATGGGATAAGGGCGAAAGCGCATAGAGTGTCCGAAAGGTCCTGAAAAAAGGCCCGCCAGGCAAGTACGCCGGCGGGCCTGTTATCTTACGTGTCGAGGGCAGATGCCAGTCTAACCGCCATATACCAGGAACGGCACGACATAGACAAAGGCGAACAGGAACAGCCAGACAACGTCCACGAAGTGCCAGTACCAGGCCGCGAATTCAAAGCCGAGATGCTTGTCCGCACTCATGCCGCCCATCAACAGGCGGATCAGGCAGATCGCCAGGAAGATGGTGCCGATCACGACGTGCGCGCCGTGGAAGCCGGTCGCCATGAAGAAGGCCGAACCGTAAAGTGTGCCGTCATAGGTGAAGGCAGCGTGGCTGTATTCGTAGGCCTGCAGCAGGGTGAACACCATGCCGAGGAGGACTGTAAAGACGAGGCCAAGCTTGGCGCCAGAGCGGTCATTGTGCTGCAACGCATGATGCGCCCAGGTCACGGTGGTACCGGACAGAAGCAGGATCAGCGTGTTGATCAGCGGCAGGTGGAACGGATCGAAGGTCTCGACTCCCACCGGCGGCCAGCCCGCGAAGCGGGAGAGCCCCTCGGCATAAAGCGCATTTGCCGAATCCCATGTCTCACCGACCCGCGCACTTTCAAAGATGGCAAATTCGAAGAAGCTCCAGAACCAGCCCACGAAGAACATGACTTCGGACGCAATGAACAGGATCATGCCGTAGCGCAGGCCGATCTGTACGACGGGCGTATGATCGCCAACCCGGCCTTCCTTGATGACTTCACGCCACCAGCCGAACATGACCCAGATGACCATTGCCAGACCAATGGCAAGCAGCCACCAGGTGCCGGCTTCAAGGCCGAACAGGCCTTTCATGAAAGTAACACCGCCCAGGGCGGTTACCATCACTGAAATCGACCCCAGCAGCGGCCAGGGAGACGGATTTACGAGATGGAAATCGTGTTTGACTTCGTCGTGAGCCATGGCCCTTTTGACCCCTCTAAAAAATCACATGAATCAGATCGCTCTTTAGACCGCTCCGACCTGTATTTGCAACTGTATCAGCCTGCATTGGCTGAATTCGCCGCACCCTTCTGGGCGGCTTTTTTCTCACCGGAATAGCTGGAACTGTCAAAGAAGGTGTAGCTCAGCGTGATCGTTTCGAGTGATTTCGCGACCCGGTCATCCTGCATGTCTGCAGATACGAAATACACAATCGGAAGTTTCTTGGTCTCACCCGGTGCAATGACGCGCTCTTCAAAGCAGAAACATTCGAGCTTGTTGAAATACGGGCCGGCATAGTGCGGCGTCACATTATAGCTCGCAATGACCCGGATTTCCTGATCGGACGGGTTTGAAACCTCATAGAAGGCCAGCCCATGCTGACCGAGTTTCAGCGTCTGAGTCGTCTGGAGCGGGTGGAAGATCAGCGGCGTGTCGGCAACATTTGCATCAAAGCGTATCGTAACTTCCTGCGCGACCATCTTTTCGGGCGCCGCCGTTGCAATGCGCGTGGTGCCGCCAAAGCCGGTCACCTTACAGAAGGTGTCGTAGAGTGGGTCCGCCGCGAAACCGAGGCCCAGCATGGCTGTGAAAACTCCCAGCGAGATCAGCGCGACTTTCGTATTCGAAATCTTCATGGCTGACCCTCTTCCGGTTGCGATTCGTCGGCCGGGGTCAGGTTTGGCGGGGGCGCAGCCTGATCCGGCGTCATGCCTTCCGGCAGCTCCTCGATCCGCTCACCCTTGTCATCCACCGAATAGTAGAAGCCGCTCTGGCTCAGGTCGGACGAAGACAGGCGAATGAAGGTGATCACGCCGACCAGAATGACAAAGACGGCCAGCACGATGCCCAGCCAGCGATTGCGACTGTTACGGGCGCGCACTTCGGCCTCATCCGGGATGTAGGCCTCGGTGAACTGACCAGGGTATTTTTCGTTATCGTCGGACAAATCAGGCCGCTCCAATCGGGAAGTGAAGCCCCGCAGCGTGTTCCACAATCAGCGCTGCAAAGACGAGAAACAGGTACAGGATGGAAAAGAGGAACATGCCACGTGCAAGCTTCATGTCGGCCGCGCTCGCCCCAGCATCGCCTGCATGCGACCGCCAGACCCGCACCGCATAGGACAGGAAGACGAGGCCAAGTGCGAGGGTTACGCCGCCATAAATCCAGCCCCCCAACCCGGTTGCGACCGGCAACAGCGCGAGCGGCACGAGCAGGATCGTGTAGAGCAGAATCTGGTTACGGGTTGCCTTTGCCCCATGCGTGACCGGCAGCATCGGCACACCGGCCTTCTCATACTCGCCATGAGCGAGCAGGCTGAGCGCCCAGAAATGCGGCGGCGTCCAGAAGAAGATGATGGCGAACAGGATCCACGCATCGACGGGCGTATTTCCGGTGACAGCGGCCCAGCCGATGACCGGCGGGAACGCCCCGGCTCCGCCACCGATAACGATGTTCTGCGGCGTCGAGCGCTTCAGCCACATCGTGTAGATCACGCCATAATAGAAGATCGAGAAGGCCAGCAGCCCAGCCGCCAGCCAGTTCGAGGCGAGCCACATGAGCAGGACAGACACGCCGCTCATGATCAGGCCCATGGCAAGGGCCTCTTCCTTGGGCACAGCGCCCGACGGGACCGGACGGGTGGAAGTGCGCGTCATGATCTGGTCGATGTCGGCGTCATACCACATGTTGATCGCGCCTGCCGCGCCGGAACCGAGCGCAATGGCCAGCGTCGCAATGGCCGCCATGACCGGATTGACCGACACGCCGGTCACGCCGACGGCCGCGATCAGGCCGGCAACGGCCGTGAACACGACCAGCATCATGATGCGCGGCTTCAGCAGCTGCACATAGTCACCAGCGGTTGCATAGCGTTTGGTTGGCGATGCGCTCATGTCAGTCATGGTCTCTTTCGGGTCCTTTCAAGCGAAACGGCCCAAGCGCATCTCGCGCCGGGCCGCCTCGGTTTTCAGACTGTCTGGAAGGCCGAGCCCTTCCTTTTGGCTGTTAGTGGCCGCCCTTGTTGGTAACGTGCGGCAGCTCGTTGAACTGGTGGAATGGCGGCGGCGAAGGCAGTGTCCATTCCAGCGTCGTGGCGCCTTCACCCCATGGGTTGGCTTCACCCTTGCGGCGGCGGATCATGGCTTCGACGAGGCCGACGAAGAAGATCAGCGTGGCAACCAGCGTGATCGCGTAACCGATCGACGACCACATGTGCCAGGTTGCAAAGCCGTCAGCATAGTCGATGTAACGGCGCGGCATGCCCTGCAGACCCAGGAAGTGCTGCGGGAAGAACAGGACGTTCGAGCCGATGAACATCAGCCAGAAATGGAGGCCGCCGATCATGCCATTGTACTTGATGCCGAACATCTTCTCGAACCAGTAGTACCAGCCCGCGAACAGGCCGAACACAGCGCCGAGGGACAGCACGTAGTGGAAGTGCGCGACGACGTAATAGGTGTCGTGCAGGGCATGGTCGATACCGGCGTTGGCGAGCACCACACCCGTCACACCGCCGACGGTGAACAGGAAGATGAAGCCGATCGCCCAGAGCATAGGGACTTTGAAGTCGATGGAACCGCCCCACATGGTCGCGATCCACGAGAAGATCTTGATGCCCGTCGGAACGGCGATCACCATGGTCGCGGCAACGAAGTAGGCTTTCAGATCCACATCCATACCGACCGTATACATGTGGTGCGCCCACACGACGAAGCCGATCACACCAATCGACACCATGGCGTAGGCCATGCCGAGATAGCCGAAGATCGGCTTCTTGGAGAAGGTCGAAACGATGTGGCTGATGATGCCGAAGGCCGGCAGGATCATGATGTAGACTTCCGGGTGACCGAAGAACCAGAACAGATGCTGGAACATGACCGGGTCACCACCGCCGGCTGGCGCGAAGAATTGCGAGCCGAAGTTACGGTCTGTCAGCAGCATGGTCAGCGCGGCAGCCAGCACAGGCAGGGACAGCAGCAGCAGGACAGCCGTGATCAGGACGCCCCAGGCGAACAGCGGCATCTTGTGCATGGTCATGCCAGGTGCGCGCATGTTCAGGATGGTCACGATGAAATTGATGGCACCGAGGATCGACGCGATACCGGCTGTATGAAGCGACAGGATGAGCACATCCATGGCCGGGCCAGGGTGCCCGGTCGTGGATGACAGCGGCGGATAAAGCACCCAGCCTCCGCCGAAGCCATTGCCCGGTCCACCCGGAACCGTCATCGAGATACAGGCAAGCACGAATGCTGAGACTGTCAGCCAGAAGGAGATGTTGTTCATCCGCGGGAAGGCCATGTCCGGCGCGCCGATCATCAGCGGCACGAACCAGTTGCCGAACCCACCGATCAAGGCCGGCATGACCATGAAGAAGATCATGATCAGGCCGTGATAGGTGATCACGGTGTTGTAGAAGTGCTTGGCGTTCTGAATCGCCACGTCGCCTTCACCGGCAACGAATTGTGTCATGACACCGATGCCCGGCTCCGCAAGTTCCCAGCGGATCAGGCCAGACAGCGTGTAGCCCACGACCCCCGCGATGAGCGCGAAGATCAGGTACAGCGTCCCGATGTCCTTGTGGTTGGTCGAAAACAGCCAGCGCGTAAAGAAACCGGGCTTGTGATCGTGTGAGTCGTGATGGTCGATGGCCACTTCATCCATAGGCATGGCGTGTCACTCTTCCCTGATTACTGTTTGGCGGCGAACTGGGTCGCCTGCTCATTGGATGCAAAAACGTCGACAGTCGCGTAGGCGGCTTCATAGTCACCGGCGAGCATGAGCTCGGCCCAGCTGTCGAATTGCGCCTGGCTGACCACGCGAACCTCGATTGGCATGAAGGCATGGTTCACGCCGCAAAGCTCGGAGCACTGGCCATAATACACGCCCGGCTCTTCCACGAGGAACCAGCCCTCATTCAGGCGCCCCGGAACAGCGTCCGTCTTCACACCGAATGCTGGCACGGCCCAGGAATGGATCACGTCAGCCGCAGCCGTGTAATAACGCACGAAGCGGTCTTCGGGGATCACCATCGGATAATCGACACCCAGATTCCGCGGTTTGGACGCGAAGTCCGTCCGGCCCGTTGCGCCGGCATAATTGTCAGCGTCTGCGGAAATACCGACATGAACCGGGTTGGAGACGAATTCCAGCGGATAGCCGGAATCATCCACCAGGTCAGGATAGGTATAGGTCCAGTTCCACTGGTTGCCTTGGGCCTTCACGTTCACGAAGCCTTTTTCAGCGGCTTCCGGGTAGTAGTCCTTGGCGAAGCGTTCCTGCTGGGCCGTCTTGCCGTCGGCGATCATCTTGTCCGACTTGTCGGTGATTTGCTGCAGATTCGGAACAACGTCCTGATAGTACAGGTTCGGGAAGGACTGGCTGGCGATCGCCACGAGGATCAGCGCCGGCACCACGGTCCAGATCACTTCGATCAGCGTGTTGTGGCTGAATTTCTTCGGCACCGGATTCGCCTTGCGATTGTGACGCACGATGATCCACAGCAGCAGGCCGAGCACCAGCAAGGTGATCAGGACAATAATGACCAGCACGAAGTGATGGAACACGTGAATGCGCTCTGCAATGCGCGTCGCAGCAGGCTGGAAACCCAGCGCGCCGTCGGTCGGTTCAAATGCCAGCGCTGGACCAGCCATGACGGCAGCGCACATGGCGGCAATAAGGTGTCGCACGAAGTTATCCTCGTCTCATTGGAATCTCTGTCCCTCTATCTACAATACGTACTAGCCGCAACCTACCACTTTACGCGCTCAATATTGTCGCAGGTTGTCGGCGCCGGCGCGGTTCCGTGGTATGATCCCGGCACGACCGGACAAGACATTGAGAGGTCAAAACCCATGAAAAACGCGATATGTGCCGCAACCCTCCTTCTCGGCCTGGCCTCCGGGACGGCAAATGCGCAAGTTCTCGTCCTCGGCGGCGGGATCGCCGAAGACTGCTATGAAGCCGCGAAGTTCGAGACCGTTTCTCCCAGGAAAGGCGCCGAAATCTGCACGCGCGCCATCGAACTGGAAGCCATGAAACCCAGCAATCGTGCCGCCACCTTCACGAATCGCGGCGTCCTGCAGATGCGCGCGGGCCTCTATGAAAAGGCCCTGTCGGACTACGCCACAGCCAAGCGGATCCGCCCGGATACCGGCGAAACCTACCTGAATGAGGGAGCGGCCCTGATTTTCCTCGGGCGATACGACGAGGCCCTCCAATCCCTCGACCAGGCCATCGCACTCGGTTCCAAGGACCTGCACGCTGCCTACTACAACCGGGCGCTGGCCAGGGAAAAACTGGATGATGTGGAAGGCGCTTATTACGATTTCCGCCGCGCGCTGGAATTGAAGCCTGACTGGGACCTGGCCGAGTGGCAGCTGTCGCGCTTCGAAGTCAGCACGAACTGATCTGATCCGGGTTTCTGCGCCTTTGCCCTTGCGACGCGCCGGGGTGTCACGCATCTATTCCAGATGACACAGACATCCCTGCCCTTCGACCTGACCAAGGCTTCTGAAATCCTGTCCGACGCTGCGAAAGGCGCGGATGATGGCGATCTGTTTGTCGAGCGCTCCCGATCCGAGAGCTTCGTGTTCGACGACGGAAGGCTGAAATCCGCCGCATTCGATACCGATCAGGGATTTGGCTTGCGAGTCGTGGCGGGCGAAACGACCGGGTCCGGCTATGCCTCCGAACTGTCGCTCGACGCCATCCGCCGTGCCGGCGAGACCGCCTCACAAGCCAAGCGCGGGTATGCTGGCCATCTGGCGACGGGGCCCACCCCGACGAATCGCCGCCTCTACGACCCGATTGATCCGACCTCTGCGCCAGACTTCACAATGAAGACGGGATTGCTGGCCGAGATCGATGCTTGGGCGCGCGCCTATGACCCCCGCGTGGTTCAGGTCTCGGTGTCGCTGGCGGGCAGCCACAAGGAAATCGACATTGTCCGTCCCGACGGCGCAGTCTTTTCAGAAATCCGCCCCCTCGTCCGGCTGAACGTCTCCGTGACGCTGGAAGAGCATGGCCGCCGCGAATCGGCAGGTGCCGGCGCGGGTGGACGCGCCGCCTATGAGGACTGGATCCAGCCAGACCGCTGGAAGGCCATGGTCCAGCGCGCGGTGAAGAAAGCCTCCGTCAATCTGCACTCCATCCCGACTCCTGCCGGACAGATGGAAGTCGTGCTTGGGCCTGGCTGGCCTGCCGTGCTGCTTCACGAAGCGGTCGGGCATGGCCTCGAAGGTGATTTCAATCGCAAGGGCACCAGCGTCTATTCCGGCCGCATCGGTGAACAGGTCGCCGCCAAGGGCGTGACCATCATTGATGATGGCAGCATTGAACGCCGCCGGGGCTCCCTTTCTTTCGATGATGAAGGCACGCCGACCCAGAAGACTGTTCTGATCGAGGATGGCATCCTGAAGGGCTACATGCAGGACCGGATGAATGCCCGCCTGATGGGACAGGCCCCAACGGGCAATGGACGCCGGGAAAGCTATGAATCCGCCACCATGCCGCGCATGACCAACACGGTCATGCTGGGCGGCGACAAGGACCCGGACGAAATTGTCGGCTCCATCAAGCGCGGCCTGTGGGCCGTGGATTTCGGCGGGGGCCAGGTCGACATCACGTCAGGCAATTTCGTGTTCCAGTGCACCGAGGCCTATCTCGTCGAGAACGGCAAAATCGTTGCGCCGGTCAAGAATGCGACGCTGATCGGACACGGGCCAACCGTGCTGCAGGACGTCACCATGATCGGCAACGACTTCGCCATGGATGATGGCGTGGGGGTCTGCGGCAAGGCCGGGCAGTCCGTACCTGTGGGTGTCGGCCAGCCAACGCTCAAAGTGGGTGCCCTGACTGTGGGCGGCGCTGGCTAAATTTGCCGTCATCTTGGTTAATCGGACTTGCGGCCAACCGCGCCCTTTGACACTTTGCCGCCATAATTGAGTCTCGGCTCAATGCGGTGAAGTTAGAATTGAGTTTCCTATGGCCCGTCCGGTTTCATTTATCCTGTCCGCAGCGTCGGCAGTTTTCGCGCTTGCCCTGCCCGCCTCCGCCGATGTGCAAACCCTGTCCGCAGATGCTGCCCACACACTGGTCCAGCGCGGAGAACTTATCCTTCTCGACGTGCGCACACCGTCCGAATGGGCGATGACCGGCATGCCGCGCGACAGCGTGGGCGCCAATGTGAAAGACGTGGATTTCCTGGCTCAGGCGCGCGGCGCAGTTCTGGGAGATCTCGACTACCCTGTCGCCGTCATCTGCCGGGCGGGCAACCGCTCCACCCTGGCGGCGGCGCAACTCGAAGCGGCCGGCTTTGCAGATATCTACGAGATTGTCGAAGGCATGGCCGGGTTGGAAGGGATTGGCGACGGCTGGATCAAGCGCGGTCTGCCGACAGACCAGTTCCTGCCGCCGGACCGCTGACACTAAAACAGGATCACTAAGAAAAGGGCGGCTCCCCATGGAAGCCGCCCTTTTTTTGTTTGCTTACGGAGGAATATTTAGAACATCTCGTCCGAAACCATGGAAGATTCTGCTGGCAGTTCGCTACCCTTCATCCAGCTTTTGATGATCGGCGAGATGATCAGCATGAAGACGCCAATCCCCATCGCGACATAGCCGACATTCGCATAGACGCTGACATAGGTGGCCTTCGCCGCCGCAACGTCCGTGATCTGGCCCCCGATGGTCTCGGCGCCGGTCGTGCGGGCAATCACGCCCGCGAGATAGTTCGACAGTCCGGAATAGAGGAACCATGCCCCCATCGTCATGCCGACCACACGCGCCGGAGCGAGCTTGGTCACGGCGGACAGGCCAACCGGTGACACCATCAGCTCACCCATCGTGTGAACCCAATAGATCAGGAAGATGAAGCCGACGGCGGTCATCCCCGCGCCGGACATGCCGATGCCGCCCACGAGAGAGAGAAAGCCAAGGCCAGCAAGGAACACGCCGATCGCAAATTTCACCGGCGTCGAGGGCTCCATTTTCCGCTTCGCCAATGCAATCCACATCCAGGCAAAGATCGGGGCGAAGATGACGATATAGCCCGCGTTCAGGAACTGGAACACTGGCGTCGGCACGTTCATCCCGAAGATTTCCTTGTCGACCAGCCGGTCCGTGAACAGGGTCAGGGATGAACCGGCCTGCTCGAACAGGGCCCAGAATGGAATCTGCGCCAGCACGAAGTAGATCGCCGCAAACATGCGTTTCCGCTCGGTCCCCTGAAGCTGCACGAAGGAATACCCCACGAGACCAATGAAGATGGCAATGCCAAGCGAGCCGACAAACCAGTCCGGAATGATTTCCGCATTCATGACGAGCAGCATGGCCACACCGATCACGAGGGCGCCGGCGAGATAGCAGGCCATCTCGACATTGATCGGACCGAGGAAGGATTTCTTCAACGCTTCCGGGTTCGGTGGCTCGGCTTTCCCATCCAGGTATTTCTGGCCCCAGAGGAAGACGAGCAGACCGGCCAGCATACCGATACCGGCAAGTCCGAAGCCGTATTTCCAGCCCCAGAGGATGCCGATGATGCCGCAGCTCAGAGAGGAGAGCAGCGAGCCGAGATTGATGCCCATATAGAAGAGGCTGAACCCGGAATCACGCCGCGGATCGTCAAACTCATAGATCGCGCCCACAATCGTGGAGATGTTGGCCTTCAAATAGCCAACGCCTGCGATGATGAAAGCCAGCGAGAGAAACAGGATGTTTGTATAGAGTTCCTGCTGCTCGATCCGCGTCGTGTAGGCGTCTTTTGCGATCTGCTGATAGACGGCCGCAGTCGGCTCTTTGGCATCGTCCGCGCTTTCCAGTATCTGGAGATCCCCACTGCCCTGCTCGAAGACGATCCGGCGGGTTTCCCCATCCACATCGACGAAGAGTTGGCGATTGTCACCGCGCCCTTCATGCTGGATCTCGATCTCAGAGCCGCCGGTGACCACATATTCCTTTGAGCCACTGCCCTCGAACGCCATGCCGAAATGACCGAGGCAGAGCAGGATCGCCCCAAACGTCACCGCTTTGCGCTGGCCGAGATACCGGTCGGCCAGTGTCCCGCCGATAATCGTCATGACATAGACGAGCGCCGTATAGGCCCCATACATGATCGACGACTTCTCATCAGAAAACAGGAAATGCTGAGTGAGGTACAGGACCAGCAGGCCGCGCATCCCGTAATAGGAAAAGCGTTCCCACATCTCAGTCAGAAACAGGATTGCCAATCCCTTTGGATGGCCAAAAAATGAGGTATCGCGGGGTTTGCCCGCTTCACTCGTCGCAGTGATGTCGGTCACGCGTTCAACTCCCCGGAAACTTATACGAACCGGTACTTTGATCACGCAAACGTCAGGGTCTCAAGGCAGCTTGTGCCAAATCAGAAGCGGCGATGGGGGTATTTGTACCCTCAATAGGCTTGATCGACGAAAATGCGGCTCAAATCGCGCTGCCACTCGCCGTGATATTTCTCCAGCAAGCGCTCGGCCGGGGTCACACCTGTCCGTGCGATTTCGTCCAATTCCGTGAGGTAGCCCGTCTCATCATCCCCGGCGACGGAGAGATTGGCGCGGCGCTTCAGCCCGGCGCGGGAAATCTCCAGAACCTGCAGGGCAAGGTCCTGCATGGTCTGCCCACCCGGAACAGGCGTGCGCAGACCGAGAGTCCGCACGCCCTGGCGCATGGATTCGCGCTCTGCGTCTGACCAGGATTTCACGAGGTCCCAACACGCATCGAGACTGTCTGAGCAATAAAGCAGACCTGTCCAGAATGCCGAGAAAGCACACAGATGACTCCACGGACCGCCATCCGAGCCACGCATTTCGAGGAATTGCTTGAGGCGAACCTCAGGAAAGATCGTGGAGAGATGGTCGGCAAAATCGTCCATGGCCGGTTTCTCGCCCGGCAGGATCGGCAACTTGCCATCCATGAAGTCCCGGAAGGAAAGGCCACTGGCATCGAGATATTTGCCGCCGCGCCGCACGAAATACATCGGCACATCCAGTGCATAGTCGACATATCGCTCGAACCCGAACCCATCCTCGAACACGAAGGGCAGCATGCCCGTGCGGTCCGGGTCGGTGTCTGTCCAGATCTGCGACCGGTAGGACAGGAAGCCATTCGGGCGACCTTCCATGAAGGGCGAGTTCGCAAACAGCGCCGTGCCGAGCGGCTGCAGGGCCAGCGAGACACGGAACTTCTTCACCATGTCGGCCTCGGAGGCAAAGTCGAGATTGGCCTGAACTGTACATGTGCGGAACATCATCTGCCGCCCAAGGCGGCCGACCTTGTCCATATACTCCATCATGATGCGATACCGGCCCTTCGGCATGACCGGCGTTTCCGCAAGGCTCCAGACCGGGCTGGCGCCGAGGCCCATGAAGGCCACGCCCAACGGGTCGGCGATCTCCCGCACCTCCCGCAAATGCGAGCCCACTTCATTGCAGGTCTCGTGCATGGTCTGGAGCGGGGCGCCGGACAGTTCGAACTGACCGCCGGGCTCCAGCGAAATACTCGCGCCATCCTTCTTGAGGCCGATCAGCTTCTCGGCTTCGATGATCGGCTGCCAACCGAACCGGTCCCGCAAGCCTTCCAGGATCGCCAGGACAGAGGCCTCTCCTTCATAAGGCAGCGGACGCAATCCATCACGGATGAAACCGAACTTTTCATGCTCGGTGCCGATGCGCCAATCCGATCTCGGCTTGTTGCCAGCTTCAAAATACTCAACCAACTCGGATTTATCCGAGATACGATGGGAGTTTTCGTCGATATCCGACGTCGGCGTGGTCACAATCGGGGCCTCCCCTCAATCTCTTGCTGTGTGTGCACATAGGGATGTTTCGCTCGAGCGCCAACCGGGTTATTCTCACAAGTTCGTTTAATGCCGCAGGTGAGACTGATGACGCGATTTACCACACAAGAACGCGATGACCTCAAAGTCTGGGCGCGCCTTCACGTGCGCGGTGGCTATGAGCCGGTCGAGGAAATCGAGGAAATCCTTCTGGACCTGACAGAGGAATTCGAATCCCCGATCTCCGAACGGGATCGTCAGTCGGAAATCCGGTCTGCGCTGATTCAGGAGATCGAGACCCTGCGCGATGAACAGACAGCATGGCCGGTCCTTACGGATTTCGACCGGCTGGAACTCGCTTTCGACATGCTGGAAGACCGCGATATCGTTGCCCGGCAGAATTTCACCTGTTGCGGAACCTGTGGCGCCGCCGAGATCAGCGTCGAGATCGAGGATTTCGAATTCTTCGGACGCAAGGCCCGCGGCTATGTCTTCTTCCACCAGCAGGATACCGAAAGCGCGATCGAATCCGGCAATCTCTATCTCAGCTATGGCGCGTCGAATAATACCGCCGATGCGGTCTTCCTTCAGATCGGACAGGAGATCTTCGACACGCTGAAATCGGTCGGCCTGAAAGTGCAATGGGACGGGAAGCTGGAGCACCGTATTGGCGTAACGTTGGAATGGCAGCGCCGCTGGGAAAGCGCAGTGCCGACGCCGATGAAGCGCTGGCCCTTCTAGGCCCAGTCGCCGCAGACCGCCTGCCAGAGCGTCAACGCCGACACGGCTGCGGTTTCCGCCCGCAGGATTCTCGGCCCCAGGCTGATCGGAAATGTCTCCGCGCGTGACCGCAGGAAGTGGCGCTCGTCCGGGCTGAACCCACCTTCCGGCCCGATCAGGATCGCCGCATCGCGGCCTTTCAGGGCCTCCATCACGGAAAGGGCCGCGCTGGCCCGCCCCACTGACCCGCCCCAGGGCTTGGATTCGTCTTCACCGGCTTCGTCACAGAAGATCAGAGCCGCGCCCTCGCGCAGACCGGCGAGCGCGTCATCCAGGGCGACCAGATCGGAAATCTCCGGCAGGTCCAGCCGCTCCGTCTGTTCGGCAGCTTCAAGCGCGATCTTGTTGAAGCGGTCCAGCCGGACCGTTCGCGTCTGCGTGAATTGTGTTGCTACGGGCTGGATGGCCTGCACCCCCAACTCGGTCGCCTTCTGCACAATGAAGTCTGTCTCGGCCTTTTTCACAGGCGCGAACAATAATGTGAGGTACGGACCGTCTGCGGCGGCCTGCTCGCGCATCTGCTCAACCGGCACGATAATAGCGACCTTGCCTTCCGGTGCGGCCAGTTCGCACAGCCATTCCCCGTCACGGCCATTGAACACGCGTAATTGGTCGCCTTGCGACAGGCGCATCACGCGCATCAGATATTTTGAGGCATCGTCTTCCAGCCGGACTGGAACAGACGACTTGAGAATGGCTGACACGAATAGCCTTGGTATTGCACTCATTCGACCAACATACCTTTCATCAGCAGAACTCCCAGCACGAGGTGATCATGGCGGACCAGACTATCAAATCCGTAAATCCGGCGAATGGCACAGTCATCGAGGAATTTACACCCCACACGCCAGCGCAGGTGGCCGCAGCCATCGAGACGGCGGATTCGTGTTTTGCCGAATGGCGCAAGACAAGTTTTGAACATCGCGCGGCGCTGATGATGAAGGCTGCGGATGTCCTGGAGGCAAATGCCGACCGCTACGCCGCCGACATGACCGCCGAAATGGGCAAGCCGCTCGGTCAAGCCAAGGCGGAAGTGAACAAGTGCGCCTGGGTGTGCCGACACTATGCCGAGCACGTCGCCACCTATCTCGCCGACGAGCCGATGGAGAGCAGTGGCCAGAAAGCCTATGTCCGCCACCTGCCGCTCGGCGTCATCCTCGCCGTGATGCCGTGGAATTTCCCCTTCTGGCAGGTTTTCCGTTTTGCCGCACCGACCCTGATGGCGGGTAATACCGGCCTGCTGAAGCATGCATCGAATGTTTTCCGCTCCGCCCTCAACATTGAGGAAGTCTTTGCCGAAGCCGGTTTTCCAGAGGGCGCCTTCCAGACTCTGCTGATCGGCTCGAAACATGTTGAAGCCGTGATTGAGGATGATCGCGTCAAAGGCGTATCGCTGACGGGGTCCGGTCCGGCAGGCGGCGCGGTTGCGGCCACGGCCGGCAAGGGCATCAAACCCTCCCTGCTGGAGCTTGGCGGATCCGACGCCTTCATTGTCATGCCCTCCGCCGACCTCGAAAAGGCGCTCGACACCGCACTCAAGGCCCGCACCCAGAACAATGGCCAGTCCTGCATCGCCGCGAAGCGCTTCTTCGTCCATGCCGATGTCTATGAGGCCTTCAAACAGGGCTTCGAAGATCGGTTCAAACGGTTGAAAGTGGGAGATCCCACGGACGAGGGCACCGATATTGGCCCGCTTGCCACGGCCTCTATCCGGGATGAACTGGTCGAGCAGGTCGAGAAATCCGTTCAGGCCGGCGCCAGCATTTTCAAAGCCGGCAATACTCTGCCGGACAGCGGCAGCTGGTTCGACCCATGTATTCTGGGCAATGCTCCTGAAGGCAGCCCGTCAGCTGATGAGGAAATGTTCGGTCCGGTCGCCAATCTGTGGAAGGTCGATAACTTTGATGAGGCGATCCGCCGGGCGAACAACAGTATTTTCGGTCTCGGCTCCGTCATCTTCACGCAGGATGAAGCTGAAATGACCCAAGCTGTGAACGAATTGGAAGCGGGCGCAACATTCGTGAACGCCATGGTGGCTTCCGATCCACGCCTGCCTTTCGGGGGAATCAAGCAATCCGGATATGGCCGCGAACTCGCCGCAGACGGCATCAAGGCCTTCGTGAACCGCAAGACTGTGGTGATCGCCTAGTCCAAATTGCGCCGGAGAGTTTCTCCGGTACAATTCGCCCCATGCTTGTCTGCGGCTGTTGGAAACACAGAATTTCGGTATAAGCCGCTGCGATGGACGATACACGCACGATTCCGGTGGACAGCGCCCTGCCCGGCTGGCTGGCAAGCCTGCCAGAAGGCTGGCAGCCCTATGCCATGCTGGCGCGGTGGGACCGGCCTGTGGGCATCTGGCTGCTCTATCTGCCCTGCCTGATCGGGCTCGCTTTCCAGCGGCTGGTCATGGGCGTCTATGTCTTCGACCTCATATGGGCAGTCCTGTTCCTGCTTGGCGCCGTCGCCATGCGCGGCGCGGGGTGCACGTGGAACGACATCACCGACCGGGACTTTGATGCCAGCGTGAGCCGCACGGCGCTCCGGCCCCTGCCCTCCGGCGCCGTGTCACTGAAACAAGCCTACATCTTCCTTGGCGCGCAATTGCTTGTGGGCCTTGTCGTCTGGCTCGTTCTTCCGCTGGACGCAAAGCTGGTGGCGCTGTTGTCAGTGCCCCTGGTCGGCGCCTATCCCTACATGAAGCGCGTGACGTGGTGGCCGCAGGCCTGGCTGGGACTCACCTTCAATTGGGGCGTGCTGGTTGGCGCGGCGGTCGCGTCCACAATCAGCATTCCGGTCATCATTCTCTATGCCGGGCTGACCCTCTGGACGATTGCCTATGACACGATCTATGCGCTTCAGGACCGCGAGGACGACGCGCTGATCGGGGTTCGGTCAACTGCGCGCCTGTTTGGCAAACGTGCGGTCCTGATCAGCTTCTGTTTCCATCTTGGTGCTGCAGCCCTGATTGCGCTCGCCGCCGCGATGAATGATGCCGGCCGCATCGGAGCCCTGACGGCGCTGCTGTTCCTGGTACATGGCATCTGGCAGTCAGTCCGGCTGAAATCCAGCCGTGAGCAGGCGGCGCTCGCCGTGTTCAAATCGAATGTCTGGGCGGGGGCTCTTGTGGCATTTGGGTTCGCCCTGTCCGCTATGGCACCGGAACCGAGACAGAGCTCCCTGTTCGCAGATCATGAGCTTGTGCCGGAAGGCCCGCCCTCCACGATGAGCCTGCCCTTCGGGTTCGAGATGAAACACAGCCGCCCCTCGCCCGCTGATCCCGGCGAGACCTGGTTTGCCAGCGCAGCTCTGAGAGCCTTGAAGCGCGAAGGGGTGATTGGCCCCGACGCAGACGAGATGCCTCCAGAATAGCGGACGGGCAAAGTGCGACCCATGCGCTCGCTTGCGCGCAAATCCGTTGTCTCCAAACGAAAAAGGCGGGATCGATGGGTATGACCACGCCCGATCAAACCCCGACGCCCATTTCAGAAGAGACGCTCGACCCATCTGACTGGGAGGCCTTCCGAGCCCGTCTACACACCATGCTCGATGCGGCCATCGACAAGATGGAACACGCCGCCGAAGGCCGGGTGTGGACTCCCTTTCCTGAGGAGATGAAGGAAGCTTTCAGCCTGACGCAGACAGGTCTTCCTCCGGCGGAGGTCGACGCGGCATTGCGCGCCCTCCTACCCTATGGAGTGGGCAATACACATCCCCGCTTTTTCGGCTGGGTGCATGGGTCTGGCACGCCGTCCAATCTGGTTGCCGAGATTGCCGCCGCTGCGATCAATGCCAATACCGGCGGGCGCAATCATGCCGCCATCGACGTTGAACGCCAATTGGTTGAGTGGTGCAAGCGGCTGTTCTCGTTCCCGGATGACGCCAGCGGCCTGATCGTATCCGGCACGTCCATGGCCACGATCATCGCGCTGAAGGCGGCCCGGGATTCCCATCTCGACTTCCAGAGCCGCACCGATGGCATGACTGCGCACAGGCTGGTCGGGTACACATCCAGTGAGGCGCATGCCTGTATTGCCCGCGCCTTCGATCTTCTGGGGCTTGGCACTGCGGCCTTGCGGAAGATCCCGGTCAACGCCGACCACCAGCTCGATATGTCCCTTCTGCAAGATGCCATCGCGGCGGACCGCGCGGCAGGCCTGGAACCTTTCCTGATTGCCGGCACGTGTGGCTCTGTGAACGCAGGCACCATCGACGATCTCAGCGCACTTGCGGATGTGTCGGAGGCGGAAAACCTCTGGTTCCATGTGGATGGTGCATTCGGCGCGCTGGGTATTCTGAGTGAGCGGCTTCGCCCGCGTCTGACAGGCCTGGAGCGCGCCGACTCGATCGCGTTCGATTTCCACAAATGGCTGCACGTGAATTATGATGCCGGCTGCATCCTGATCCGCTCGGGCGAGGCCCATCTTCGGGCCTTTTCTGATCGCCCCGACTATCTCAAATCGGCCGACCGGGGGCTGGCCGCGGGCGGGACCTGGCCTGTCGAACTCGGGCCGGAATTGTCCCGCGGCTTTCGCGCACTGAAAGTCTGGGCGCAGATTGCGGAGCATGGGGAAGACAAGCTGGGCCGGCTGATTACCCGGAATTGCGAACAGGCCGCCTATCTGGGCGAGTTGGTACAGGCTGCGCCGGAGCTGGAATTGCTGCTGCCCGTGTCGATGCAGATTTGCTGCTTCCGCCATGTCCGCGAAGGTCTCAGCGCCAAAGCGCTGAACACGCTGAATGAGGAGATCGTCATCCAGCTACAGTTGCAAGGCATCGCAGCGCCTTCCACGACCCTCATCGACGGCCATACGGCCATACGCGTGAACATCACCAATCATCGCACCCGCCGATCAGACCTGGACCTTCTCGTCCGCGAAATTCTCCGGATTGCGAGGGAAGTTCCTAGTTCTGACTGACGCGTCATTTGCTTCAGGACGTTTGGATACCTAGATTGACGGCATGACACTCGTAATCGAAATGGTATCGGACCTGGTTTGCCCCTGGTGTTGGCTTGGCAAGCGCAGGATGGACGACGCAATCAAACTGGTCCCGGATCTGGACGTGGAACTCATCTTCCGCCCCTTTGAACTGGACCCGACAATTCCGGTGGAAGGCGTCGACTACAAGGCGCACATGAAGGAGAAGTTCGGCTCGAACGCTGGCAAGGATCGCGCAAACACAATGCGCCAGGCCCTGATCGATTATGGTCAGGCTGAAGGCATTCCCTATCAGTTCGACAGGATCACCCGCCGCCCGAACAGCTTCAACGCGCATCGCCTCGTGCGCTGGGCCCAGGGCCAGCAAAAAGGCAGCGAAGCCAAGGAAGCGCTGTTCAAGGCCTATTTCCAAGATGGACGTGACATTGGCGAAACCGACGTCCTGGTCGACATCGCCCGCGAGATCGATCTCGACCCGGCCATCGTGGCGGAATTGATGCCGACCGATGCCGACGTAGAGAATGTTCGCAATGAAGAAGCGCTGTTCCAGCAAATGGGCATCAGCGGCGTACCCACCTATATCGCCAACCGCCAGGTGGCGGTCCAGGGCGCTGAAACGGCCGAGAAGCTTGCCAAATTCCTGCGCGATGCCGCAGCGCGCCTCCCGGCAGAGCGACCGGCACAAGGCTAGTACGAAACGAAACGAAACGAAACGAAACGAAACGAAACGAAACGAAACGAAACGAAACGAAAAAAACGCCGCCCTTTTGGGGCGGCGTTTTTGTTAGTGCGGCGCATGTGTGGGTCCTAGTGGACCATCGCGGCCTTGAGGCTTTCGAGATAGTCGAAATGCTCCTGCAGCGTGATCTTCGCGCTGTCGCCCTTGTCGAGGGACTGGATTTTCCGGAGCGTCTCGTCGAGCTCCTTCTGAACGTCTTCGACCTTCAGCTTGTCCAGCATCCGGGCGTCTTCAGCCAGGATGGTCAGGCCATCCGGCGTCACGTCGGCAAAGCCGCCGCGCACGAAGATACGCATCTTGACGTCATTGCCTTCGAGCACGC
Organism: Hyphomonas sp.; assembly: GCF_036964145.1. Classification (GTDB taxonomy): domain Bacteria; phylum Pseudomonadota; class Alphaproteobacteria; order Caulobacterales; family Hyphomonadaceae; genus Hyphomonas. Next base: position 282,879 of record NZ_JBALUC010000003.1, on the reverse strand, counting down.
GTACGACGCCATTCTTGAGCGTTGTCATGAACGGGGCATGGTTTGCGAGCACACCGAACTCACCTTCCGAGCCGGGGGCAATCACGTGGTCGACCTCGCCGGAGAAGAGTTCCCTGGCAGGTGACACGAGTGAGAAGTGGAGTTTGTTGGCCATTCGTCCCTGTCCGTTATCGCTTAGGCGTCAGCCAGCATCTTTTCAGCTTTGGCTTTCGCCTCTTCGATGTTGCCGACCATGTAGAAGGACTGCTCTGGAAGGTGGTCATACTCACCCGCGATCAGGCCTTTGAACGCCTTGATCGTATCTTCCAGTTTCACCTGAACGCCTGGGGAGCCGGTGAAGACTTCAGCCACGTCGAAGGGCTGGGACAGATAGCGCTCGACCTTACGAGCGCGTGCCACGGCCAGTTTGTCTTCTTCGGACAGTTCGTCCATGCCTAGGATGGCGATGATGTCCTGCAGTTCCTTGTAGCGCTGCAGGATTTCCTGCACGCCGCGCGCGACGTTGTAGTGCTCTTCGCCGACAATCATCGGATCAAGGATACGGCTGGTGGAGTCCAGCGGGTCCACAGCGGGGTAGATGCCCTTTTCAGCGATCGAACGGTTCAGAACCGTCGTCGCATCAAGGTGGGCAAACGAGGTTGCTGGCGCCGGGTCAGTAAGGTCATCAGCTGGCACGTAGACAGCCTGAACCGAGGTGATCGACCCCTTGTTCGTGGAGGTAATGCGCTCCTGAAGGCCGCCCATGTCGGTTGCCAGCGTAGGCTGATAGCCCACAGCGGACGGGATACGACCGAGAAGTGCAGAGACCTCGGCGCCTGCCTGCGTGAAGCGGAAGATGTTGTCGACAAAGAACAGAACATCCTTGCCTTCCTCATCACGGAAGTATTCTGCCTGGGCCAGACCGGTGAGGGCGACACGGGCACGGGCGCCTGGAGGCTCGTTCATCTGACCGTAGACGAGCGCGATGCGGCTCTCGCCTTCAAGGTTGATAACCTTGGATTCGATCATCTCGTGGTAGAGATCGTTACCCTCACGGGTCCGCTCACCGACACCGGCGAACACGGAATAGCCGCCGAAGAGTTTCGCGATATTGTTGATGAGTTCCATGATCAGAACGGTCTTGCCAACGCCGGCACCGCCGAACAGGCCAATCTTGCCGCCCTTCACATACGGGCAAAGCAGGTCGACAACCTTGATGCCCGTGACGAGCACTTCGGATTCGGTCGACTGGTCGACGAAGTCAGGGGCATCCGCGTGGATCGGACGGCGCATTTCGGTATCAACGGCACCGCGTTCGTCGATCGGCTCGCCGATGACATTCATGATGCGGCCGAGCGTGGCCGGTCCAACCGGAACCATGATCGGCGCGCCGGTATCGGCGACGGCCTGACCGCGCACGAGCCCCTCGGAGGAGTCCATTGCGATGGTGCGGACCGTGTTCTGGCCGAGGTGCTGAGCAACCTCGAGCAGGAGGCGGTTGCCATTATTGTCGGTTTCAAGCGCGTTGAGGATGGCGGGCAGTTCGCCGTCGAATTCGACGTCGACAACAGCACCGATAACCTGGGACACGCGGCCTTTAGCGTTTGCGGGAGTGCTCATGCGGGTCGTCTCCTTTGGAGCGGGTATATGGATACAGTCTTGGCCATTTAGAGTGCCTCAGCACCGGAGATGATCTCGATCAGCTCCTTGGTGATCTGGGCCTGGCGGGCACGGTTGTATTGCAGCGACAGCGAGTCGATCATCTCGCCGGCATTGTTGGTGGCGTTGTCCATCGCGGTCATGCGGCTGGCTTGCTCGCCGGCGGCGCTTTCAAGGATCGCAGACAGGATCTGCGTGTTGATGTAGCGCGGCAAGAGCGTCTCGAGGATCGCCTCTTCCGATGGCTCGTAGATGTAGAGTGCATTGCCGAGATCGACCGTTTGCGCATCTGCGGGCGCAGACGCCGGGATCAATTGCTGGGCCGTTGGCAACTGGCTGAGGACGTTGACGAACTGGGAATAGACCAATGTGGCCACATCGAACTCGCCGTCTTCGAACTGGCGGGTCAGCATCTTGCCGATGCTGATGGCAGACTCGGAAAAGTCGCCGCCCTTCACGCCGGACAGGTCGATATGATCAATGAACATGTCACCATAGTCGCGGGACAGCTGTTCACGGCCCTTCTTGCCAACCGTAAGAATTTTCACGGTTTTGCCTTCGGCGCGCAGCTCACCAATCTTTTGTTTGGCAAGCTTCACGACGTAGGTGTTGAAACCGCCAGCAAGGCCACGTTCTGCCGTCAGGACGACGATCAGATGGGTCTTGTCTTCGCCGGTTCCGGTGAGGAGTTTCGGTCCGCCCGCGCCAGCCGAAGCTGAGAGGTTGGCCAGAACCGAGGCCATGCGTTCGGCATAGGGCCGCGCAGCTGTCGCGGCGTCTTGCGCGCGCTTCAGCTTCGCTGCCGCGACCATCTGCATGGCCTTCGTGATCTTCCGCGTGGATTTCACGCTGCTGATCCGGTTCTTGAGGTCCTTCAAGCTGGGCATGTCAGGCCTTCTGGTTCTTCGTTCTCAATCTGCAGGCGATATCAGGCGAATTTCGCCGTGAAATCGTCGAGGGTCTTCTTGATCTCAGCTTCGATATCGTCCGTGAGGGCTTTCTCCTCGCGGATTTTCTTCAGGAGATCAGCCTTGGCCCCGCGAATATGAGCGAGCAGCTCTTTCTCGTAGCGGGTGACTTCTTTCAGATCGACCTTGTCGAGATAGCCGCGCGTACCGGCATAGATCACGACAACCTGCTCTTCCATCAACAGCGGCGAGTATTGCGGCTGCTTCAGGAGTTCGGTCAGGCGGGCACCACGGTTCAGCAGGCGCTGGGTTGCGGCGTCGAGGTCGGAGCCGAATTTCGCAAAGGCGGCCATCTCGCGATACTGGGCGAGTTCACCCTTCATCGAGCCAGCGACTTTTTTCATGGCCTTGGTCTGAGCGGCGGAACCCACACGAGACACCGACAGGCCGACGTTCACAGCCGGGCGGATCCCTTGGTAGAACAGGTCCGTCTCAAGGAAGATCTGGCCATCTGTGATGGAGATCACGTTGGTCGGAATGTAGGCCGACACGTCGTTAGCCTGGGTTTCAATGATCGGCAGAGCCGTCAGGGAGCCGTTGCCAGCCGCATCGCCCATCTTGGCGGCGCGCTCAAGCAGGCGGCTGTGGAGGTAGAACACGTCACCCGGATAGGCTTCGCGGCCCGGTGGACGACGCAGCAGCAGGGACATCTGGCGATAGGCCACAGCTTGCTTGGACAGGTCATCATAGATGATCAGGGCGTGCATGCCGTTGTCGCGGAACCACTCGCCCATGGCGCAGCCGGTGAACGGCGCGAGGTACTGAAGCGGAGCTGGCTCGGAAGCCGTTGCGGACACGACGATCGTGTAGTCGAGGGCGCCGCGCTCTTCGAGCGTCTTGACGACCTGGGCCACCGTAGAGCGCTTCTGACCGATGGCGACGTAGACACAGAACAGCTTTTCGCTGTCGCTCTGGGCGGCGTCATTGGTCGGCTTCTGGTTCAGGATGGTGTCGATGCACACGGCGGTCTTGCCGGTCTGGCGGTCACCAATGACGAGCTCGCGCTGGCCGCGGCCAACCGGGATCATGGCGTCGATGGCCTTGATGCCTGTCATCATGGGCTCGTGAACGGATTTGCGCGGGATGATGCCCGGAGCCTTCACGTCCACGCGGGAGCGTCCAGCTACGTCCGTCAGCGGGCCTTTGCCGTCGATCGGCTCGCCCAGCGGGTTCACAACACGGCCAAGCAGGCCCTTGCCGACGGGAGCAGCAACGATCTCGTCGAGGCGCTTGACGGTGCCGCCTTCCTTGATCGAGCGGTCGTCGCCAAAGATCACGACGCCGACATTGTCGCTTTCAAGGTTGAGCGCCATGCCTTTGATGCCGCCGTCGAATTCAACCATCTCGCCAGCCTGTACGCTGTCGAGACCGTAGATGCGGGCGATACCGTCGCCAACTGACAGAACCTGACCGACATCGGAAACTTCAGCTTCTACGCCGAAGTTTTCGATCTGCGATTTCAGGATGCCCGAAATTTCTGCTGGTGAGATGTCCATCGAGCTACTCATGCTCCCTTCATGGCGGTGTTCATGCGATCCAGTTTGGCGGCAAGACTTGCGTCAACGAGCTGAGAGCCGATGCGCAGCTGAATGCCGCCGATCAGCGAGGGGTCAACCTCGCTGGACAATTCGACCTCGCCGCCAACGGCCTTGGCGAGGATTGATTCGATGCGCTGGCGCTCGGCGCCAGACATTTCCTTTGCGGTGCGGACAACTGCGCGCTTTACGCCGCGCTGTTTCGCATACAATTCGTCAAAGGCGACCTGGGCGCCCAGAATATCCTGGGAGCGGCCATTGCGGGCCATCACGCCCACGAAATTCGCGAGCAAGCCGGAAAAGCCCGCCTTCTTCATCACTTCAGACAGACCAGCGACTTTCTCATCCGCCGAAAAGGCTGGGGAGCTGAGCAGCGTCGTCAAATCCTTGGACTGCTGCGGCAGCTTTGCAAAAGCCTGAAAATCCTTGTGGACCTCGGCGAGCTCGCCCTTGTCCTGAGCAAGATCAAAGAGGGCGCTGGCATAGCGCCGAGCAGCTTCGCTCGCTTGTGTCACTTTAGATGCAGCCAAGGTTCCGTCATCCATGGTTGAGGCGGCCAAATCGACCGAAAATACAAAGCAAGGCGGCGCGCCCTGCGGCACGCGCCCATACAAACTGTGCGCCGCTTAGCATCAGTCTTTCAGCCTGACAACACAGCCAAAGAAGCTATCTATGCGGCGAAATGGCATTCACTGCAAAACCACAGGCTTACAGGAATGAGTAAGGATCGATGTCGACCGACATCCTTACCGCGTTTGGCAGCTTCAGTCGCGCTATCCATGTCGTCATATAAGCGGAAAGATCAATGTTCTTGGGTGATTTCACCAGGAATCGCCGCCTGTGACGTCCTCTCAATACGGCAATCGGGGCCGGCGCAGGCCCGAACACTTCGATCCCCTCGCCATTCGGTGCCTGCTGTATGATTTGCAGCGCGATCTCGTCCACGAGCTGGGCCGACGGCGCCGACAGAATCATCGCTGCAAGACGCCCGAAAGGCGGCAGGCCCAGCTCTGCGCGTACATCCCGCTCGATTTGCAGGAAGCCATCACGATTATTGTCCGCGAGCGCCATCATGGCGGGATTGTTCGGGGCATAGGTCTGCACCAGCGCCCTGCCGGGACGCTCGGCTCGCCCTGCCCGGCCAGCCACCTGGCTCAGCAATTGATAAGTCCGTTCCCCTGCACGCAGGTCACCGCCCTTCATGCCGCTATCGGCATCGACCACCCCCACAAGGGTGAGATTCGGGAAATTGTGGCCCTTGGCGACAATCTGAGTGCCGATCAGGACATCGATCTCGCCCTGCTCCATACGGTCAACGATGCCGCGAGTCGCCTCACCACCCTGGGCGGTATCCGAGGAGAAGATTTCGATTCGCGCGTCCGGCATCAGGGTCCTCACCTCTTCTGCCACGCGCTCGACCCCCGGCCCGACCCCCATCAGGGAATCAGCCGCGCCGCAATGCGGGCAGGTCTTGGGCTTGGGAATGGAATAGCCGGTCACATGGCAGACGAGCCGCCCTGTATAGCGGTGCTCGGTCAGCCAGTTCTCGGTGCCGGGCGTTTTCAGTCTTTCGCCGCAACTCTTGCAGATGACCAGAGGCGCATAGCCCCGCCGGTTCAGGAACAGGAGTGTCTGCTCCCCGGCCGCCAGCGTCTCCTGCATGGCGTGGATCAAATGCGGCGACAGCCAGTGATTGCGCTCGGGCGGTGCGCGGCGCAGATCGACAAGGTCCACATCCGGCAAGCGCGATGCGCCCGGACGCGCCGAGAGTTGCAGGCGCTGGTAGCGACCGGTCTCTGCGTTCACAATCGTTTCAAGCGCAGGCGTCGCGGAGGCCAGGACGACAATGGCGCCTTCAAGCTTCGCTCGCATCACCGCCATGTCGCGTGCGTGATAAGTCACGCCGTCTTCCTGCTTATAGCTGCCATCATGTTCTTCATCGATGATGATGAGCTTGAGGCTGTGGAATGGCAGGAAAAGCGCAGACCGGGCTCCGATCACGATCCGCGCGCGGCCATGAGCGACTTCGCGCCATGTCCGCCGGCGCTCCTTGTCAGACAGGCCGGAATGCCAGGGCGCAGGCTTGGCTCCGAAGCGCGCCTCGAAGCGCGAGAGAATGGCCTGGGTCAACGCGATTTCCGGCAGGAGGACAAGAATTTGTGCCTCCGGATCGGTACGCAGGGATTCCGCAATGGCCTCAAAATAGACCTCGGTCTTGCCCGAGCCGGTCACGCCATCGATCAGGAAGGTAGAGAAAGTGCGAGTGGACACGGCCTGCGTGAGCGCCTCGGCCGCCTCCGCCTGCTCTTCTGTAAGGGTCGCACCCGGCAGGTCGGGGGATGGGGTCTCAAACGGCAGATCCGTCGGCAGCGATTCGGCTCGCAACACGCCAGCGTCCGCGAGCCCCTTCACGACACCGGATGACACACCCGCCGCCTCGGCGAGCGTTGAGGCTGTCTGAGGGCCCAGCTCTTTCACCGCCTCGATAAGTTTCGTGCGGGCTTCCGTGATCCGCGGCGGGGCCACCCCGGTCAAATGGTAAACCGTTTCCGTCGGTGAGGGCGTCAGTCCGCCGCGTGATCGTAGCGCCATGCCGAGGACATGCCCCGGATGCGAGACCGTGTAGCGCGCAGCCCAGTGGATGAAGTCCCGCATGGCAGCGGTCATCGGCGGCGTCGGATAGACGTCAGAAACCTCCTTGAGCTTCCGGCCTTCAGCAGCGCTGTCCGGCAGCAACTCAAGCACGACACCCAGCCGTTCATACTTTCCAAGCGGCGCCGCAACATAGGAGCCTTTGCGCACATCAAGCCCTTCCGCCACCGCATAATCGAACGGTTCGGGCAGCGGCAGGGGAAAGAGAATCCGGGCGACGGGCATAGGCAAATCCCTAGCGCGTCGCCCCTAAAGTGTCGAACCCCTCAGGGCACCGGGCGCTCGCACTATTCAGTCTGCGGGTTGCAGCTGTGCGAAGGCGCTTTCGATCTCCTGAAGCAAATCTGCAGACGACGGGCCCGTCATGCCCTCATCATCCGCCACCTCCAGTGTCTTCACATCATAGGCCCACCGGCGCAGCAATTCGCGTTTCACCCGATCCGGACAGGACAAATCCATGAGCTCCTTGACCGAATGGAATGTGGTGGCTGGATCCAGCAGCGCTTCATCAAGATCAAAGTCGAGCGACTGGGTCGAGTGATAGAGCGTATCAAGATAGGTCTGACGCTCGAGATAGGCTTGCGCGGAGTCCCGGTCCGAAAACATCTTGCCGGAGACGTAGAACACACCGCTGCCATCATCCACGATCTGCGCCGATTGTTCGACATCCACTCCGACGGTCAGGACAGATGTATCAGGAACATAGCCATGGTCGGGCAAGCCAAGCAGGTGAACATCCTTCCCGGAATGCGCCTTCAGTATCTGCACAGCACGGCGTTCATCCCCTGTATTCCAGGTCCGCACCCAGAGAGCAAGGCCGCCATGCTCGATCTGATCGGCAACATATTCGCCATGTTCCTTGCCGATCAGACGCGCCAGAACGGTCCCGAGCGCCGCGCCGCCTCCCCCCCCTATGACCAGCCCCGCCAAGGCCGCCGCCAATGCGCCGCCGGAGGCCACAACCGGGATCATGCCAGCGAGCGCGCCGACATAGATCAATCCGCCGATCACGGCCCCTTCGGCAGCCCCGACATCCTCTTCTGCGACATAGGCAATCCGGGGCGCAGAAGTATCATCCTCGACTTCAGCGACTTTCCGGTAGGTATGGCCAAGCTTTTGCTCAACGCTTTCAGATGCGGCCAACAGGGAAATCTCGGCACGATCAAATCCGTGGCTCAGGAGGTCGTCGATGGCGACTTGCAACGCCTCTTCCGTCTCGAATACGCCAACGGCCTCCCGGACCAATGAAGGGGTCGTATCGCTCATCTCAATCTCCCATGTATTTGGCGCAGTCTAAGCCGGATAAGCGAGCAGGAATAACCCGTGACACTACGTAGACTCTCAGGTCCTACCCCAGCGAGACGTCTTGCCAGTCCCGACTCGCCGCCCTACCCCTTTTAGGGATGACCAAGACAATCCCTACCGGCTATGAGCCCATGACGTCGATCGAAGCGATTACGTCAGGCCTTGAATCCGTCGGCTATATCTCGACCCAGCAGATTTCGACCGCTGTTTTCCTGGCGCTTGGCCTGCGTAAACCGATCCTGATCGAAGGGCCTGCGGGCGTCGGCAAGACCGATCTCGCCGCCTCCCTGTCCCGCTGGCTCGACGTGCCGCTGTTACGCTTGCAGTGCTATGAAGGCCTCGATGAGGGCAAGACCCTCTACGAATGGAAGTACGGCAAGCAGTTGCTCTATACCCAGCTGTTGAAGGAAAAGCTGAACGAGGTAGTCGGTGACGAGAAATCACTCGAATCCTCACTCGCCAAGCTCGGTTCTTTCGAGGATTTGTTCTTCTCCGAGCAGTTCCTAGAAGCTCGCCCTCTGCTGACCGCCATGCGCCAGTCTGCCGGCAGCGTGCTTCTGGTCGACGAGATCGACAAGTCGGATGAGGAGTTTGAAGCCTTTCTGCTGGAAGTCCTGTCAGACTATCAGGTGACGGTGCCGGAGATCGGCACGATCAAGGCGAACGTGCCCCCTATTGTCATTCTGACCTCGAACAATGTGCGAGAGCTGGGCGATGCGCTGAAGCGACGCTGTCTCCATCTTCATATCGGCTTCCCGGACCATAAGCGCGAACAGCGCATCGTGCAGGCACGCGTAGAAGGCATTTCAGAAGACCTCCTGAACCAAATGGTTGGCTTTGTTCAGTCCGTGCGCGACATGGACATCAAGAAACGGCCCTCGATTGCCGAGACCGTTGATTGGGCCAAAACGCTCCTGCTGCTTCACGCGAATGCGCTCGACGAGGCCTTTGTGCGCGAGACGCTGAACGTCCTGCTGAAGCATGAGAGTGATATTGCGGCCGTGTCAGGAGATGTGCCGAAACTCGTGCGTGAAGCGACCAGCGGCAAGCCTGCCTATCCGGGGCAGATGGCACGCTGATCCGAGGCAGGCATGGACCGTCAGATCACCAGCTTTATCCGAGCCCTGCGCGCCTCAGACGTGCGGGTGTCAACCGGTGAAGCGCTGGATGCGGCCCGCGCGGTCTCGGTGACTGGCTATGCTGACCGCAATTTCCTGAAAGATGCCCTGCGCTGCACACTGGCGAAGTCGCCCGACGAAGTGGTGACATTCGACGAATTGTTCGAGACCTACTTTGCCAGGCGGGACATTCCCGGTGGAAAGAGCTCTGACACACATAGTGATCCCGGATCCGATGCCCCGTATACAGACATTGACCCCATCGAATTGATGGAATCCGGCGACGAAGCCGCCATCTCAGCTGCCTTGGAGCGCGCGGCCGACGCCGTCGATGCTGACGATATCCGCTTTTCGACCCAAGTCGCCTATTTTGCCCAGCAAATGGTCAAGCAGATGGGCGGCGAAAAGCTGCAGGAACGCCTGATGCAGGCTTTCCAGGAGCGCAGCGAGGAGGGCGAAGCGGAAGCCGAACGTCTGATCGAAATGCGCCGCGACCTGACCCTTCGCGCCCGTGACCGCGTGCAGCGCAGCTACGACATCTTCGGCAAGGGCGAGACTGAACAGTTTCGCAATGACTTTGCCGAGAACAAGAAACTGTCGGCGATTGAATTGAGCGACATGGCGCGCATGAAGGTGCTGGTCGCCCGGATCGCGAAGCGGCTGGCGGTGAAGCACTCACGACGCCGACGAAAGAAAAACCGCGGCCAGTTGGACGTCCGGCGCACCATGCGCGCAAATGCGGGTGTAGATGGCGTGCCGTTCAATGTGGTATGGCGCCAGAAAAGGCGCGAGCGTCCCAAGATCGTTGTGATCTGCGATGTCTCCGGATCGGTGGCGCGCTATGTTCGCTTCCTGCTTCTCCTGCTCTGGTCGATGAAGGACGTCGTGCCGGACATGCACGCCTTCGCCTTCTCCAACAAGCTTGTCGACGTTGACGGCATCCTGGAGGACAATCCTTTCGAGCACGCCATGGATATCATCCTGCGGGTGGCCGGCATGGGATCGACGGATTACGGCCAAGCCTGGTCCGATCTCAAGACCAATCATGAATCCCTGATTGATCGGCGCACCACGATCATCGTGCTTGGCGATGGCCGCTCCAACTATGACGATCCGAGAACAGATTTGTTCCGCGATTTTGCCGCCCGTGCAAAACGGACCATCTGGTTGAACCCCGAGCCCTTGGCCGCATGGGGCACGGGTGACAGCGAAATCCCGCGCTATCGCCCCTATTGCTCAAGCATGAGCCATGTCGCGACGCTCAAGGATCTTGAACGCGCCGTGGATGATGTGCTGAGCGCCTATTCGTGAATCAAAAAACCCCGGCACACTGGCCGGGGTTTTTCATTGGGTCTTTATCAGACGCTAGGACCGCTGTGCGCGACATTCCGGCGTGCTGTTGAACTTCTCCTGTGCAGCCTGCAGGCGCTCAGGCACCGTTTTGCAGCTTTCTGGCACATTGTCTTCACCGAGCACTTCAAGACGCTTACAGATCTTGGCTTCGTTCTCGACGTTGAGATAGGCGGACTGAACTTCGAAACAGACCAGCGCGTCGGCGGTGGCCTCCTCGGAGTCCATGAATTGCAGCCAGCTGCGACCGGCACGGTTGCCTGCCTGACGGAAAGCGTCACGTGCCCCGGAGCGATCATCACGCTCATAGCGAGACTGGCCGATCATGACATAAGCGGTCGCACGATCTTTCAGGCCGCCAGCTTTCAAAGCCTGCTGAAGGGCATCCTCGGTTTCTTCCCACTGCTGGAGGTCAGCATAGGAACGACCAAGACGCTCGAGCATCGGCCCGCCACCACCAGCGCTGGCAGCTTGCTTGATCACCGGAATGGCTTTCTCATGCTCGCGCGCAACCTGATAGAGGTTCGCCAGCAATTCGAGGTTCTTCAGGGACTTGCTGACCCGGCCGGCATTCATCTCTTTTTCGAGAATTTGGGCGGCGTGATAGGGCGCGTTGAACCGGTTGTAGAAGTTGACGACACGCATCAGCTCCTCTTCCTTCGTCAGAAGTCCGGCCAGATACATGGCCTTCTGAACTTCGAAGGCCTTGCGCTCTTCGTTCGCAGCAAAATAGTTCCCCGCAATGGCGTCCCAGTATTTGCGCTCAGTCGGGTTGCGGACCAGAACCTCTTCCAGAATGGAGGCGAGCTTCGCTTTGTCGTCGACCGAATTGTAAAGATAGATCAGCAGGTCATAGACTTCCTGCTTGTAATTGCTGCCATCGTCGCGCTTGACTTCTTCGGCCCATTTGATGGACGTCTTGAAGTCGTCAACGCGCTGATAAAGCACAGCCAGCTGCCACTTCTGCTGCCGGTCAGGCTTTCCGCCAGCCTGCTGCCACCTTTTCATGAACTCGAGCGCCTTCTCGACATTCTCATCCTGCAAGTGGATCTGGGCAATGTTGTAATAGGTCTGGGCAGCATCCTTTTCAGGGATATAGCCCTTCTCAAGCGCCGACATCAGGTCACGGACAGCGCCCTGGCGATCTCCGCGCTCAATGTTGATATAGGCTGACAGTTTCAGGACTGCGCCTTCTTCGTAGCAGTTCAGTTCCATCGACTTCAGCTGGCCGAGAGCCTGGGCTGCCGTGTTGAAATCCTTGTTCTGCATCGCAGCCTGTTCAGCCTTGAGATAGACTTCACCGGTCTTGGAGGAGAACTGCGTCTCTTCACATGCGGCCTGCGCCATAGCGGCACCGGCACCGAATGCTGCCATCATGCCGGCGAGAACGGCACCTTTCAGGGTAGCTTTAAATCCCATAATTCCTCTCCTGTCCGCAGGGACCGCGGGGTTCAGCTCTTTCAACCGGAATTGACCGGCTGGATCAAGGACTTCCGCGCGCTTTATAAGGCTTTTTCTGCGTGCGCCTCGCCCAAGTGTAAATCTGTTACGTTTCGTGCCGAATATGGGTGCAATGGGCACGGTGCGTCAACGATGTACTACAGAGTTTTAATGATTATCACTCCTCATTGAGGCGGAATTCAAGCGGGTAGCTCAAGCCGCGCGTTTCGATGGCACGCCCCTTGAGAATCCGAGGGAGGAATTCCGCTTTTTCTACCGCCCTGCGGGCCTCCGATTCGAAACCCGGCGGCGTGCACTCGGCCGAAACGTCGAATGGATTTCCACGCGCTGTAAGGTTAAATTTGACAAGGCACTCCCCTTCCATATTTCCCGCCGCCATCTGACGCGGATATGTAGGCATGGGCGGGCGAACCGGAACGGCTGTGCGGTCAATCATGGGACTCGCGCTCGTCATGATGGAGCCAAGGCTTCCAATCGGGGTCCGGCTAGGCACCTGGCCTATATTCATGATGGGAGGCAACCCAACCTCGCCCTTCGTCATTTGTACTTTGGGTATAGGCGGCGGAGTTATGACTTCGATCTGCTTAGGAGGCAAGCGATCAGGCAGGACTGGCTCGGATATCAAATCTGCGTCAAAAACGATGGCCCCCAATATACGCTGCGGAACGGTGTCGAGACGAATTTCCTCGACATGGATCAGAACATTCATGAGTGCAAAAAGCCCCGCCGTGATTGCCGCCGCAGGCAGCGCTGCCATGGCTAAGCGGCCGGGGTCTGATTTGAGGGAGATCGTTGGCGCTCTACCGCCGTCAACGAGTGGGATGCTTCCAAGCACTGAGTTTACACGCAATGGCATTTCTCGACCTCCCGTTTTGTTACTTTATATCATTACGCGCATGTCATGACAAGCTTCCTCTCGAATAACCTCCCAACAAAGAAAGGGCGCTCCGAGAAGCGCCCTTTTCAAATCTTGAGATCAAACCCGACCTTAGTCAGCCAGTTTGAATTCCAACGGATAGACCACGTTCCGACGCTCAGCCGCTTTGCCGCGAATGATCTTCGGTGCGAACTCCACCTTGCTGACAGCCCGCTCGGCTTCACGCTTGAAGACGCTGTCCGTGCAGGTCGCGGTGATATTGTACGGACGACCACGCGTATCCACGTCGAAGCGAACATCACAGCTCCCTTCCGTACCACGCTCTGCCGCGCGTTGCGGGTAGGACGGGGTGGGCGGACGGATCGGCTGGGCGTCACGATCAGAGATCGCAACGGGGTCGATCGCCAGGGAGTTCATGCGGCCAAGGTTCAGGTCTGTCGGCGCAGCGCCCTCAATACGAGGGGTTGGCAAATTGATCTGGGACTTGGTGGCCGAGACTTTTGGCGGAGGTGGCGGCTTCTGAGCAGAGTCGATCCGCTTGGGCTTGGAACGCTGGCGAACCCGCACATCCGTATCCTGCTGCTGCGGCGTGATTGCCGACAACACCCGTTGCTCGCTCTGATCAAGCTTCACTTCCTTCACGCTGATCAGGTAACTCATCAGCATGAACAGTGCGTACACGATCGGAATAGCGATACCGAGCGCAATCAGAAGACGAAGAAAAGGATTATTTAGCATATGACTTATCTCCTAATCTCTCTTCGCCGACACATCGATCACCGTGGCACCATCGATCTTGTTGATGGTCTCCATCAGGTCCACGAGGACCTCGGCTTCCGATGCTACATCGGCCTGAATGACAATCTTACCACGAGGATTGTCTTCACGCATCTGTTTCAGCGTAAAGGACACTTCCTCTGGAGCGACTTCCTTCTTGTCGATATAGATCTGGCTGTCAGCGTTGATCGCCACGAGAATGGCAAGCGGCTTTGCGATTGCCTTGTTGTCCACTTCAGGACGGACGATATCGACGCCCGGCTCCTTGATGAACTGTGCCGTGACAATGAAGAAGATGAGCAGGATGAAAACCACATCCAGCATCGGGGTGAGGTTCACATCGTCCTCAGCCCCTCCACCGCCGGCCATCGATTGGCGTTTTCTGCGTGCCATGCGGTGCTCCTCTACTCTGCCTGCGACAGGACAAGGTTAACCCCTGTCGTGTAGCCAGCGTTATAGGCGGCGTCCCGAATAAGGACGATTACGCCATTTCTCGACTTCGGATGAGCCTGGATAACCACCTGGCTTTCCGGATTCTCAGCCCGAACACGCTCAATGTTGGCGCGGACAGATCCGATGTCGGTCACGCGACCATTCACCGTGATCAGATTGGATTCATCAACATAGATCAGGATCGCGGGAACCTGTTGTTGCTGTTCCTGGTCCGGTGCCGGTGGAGGCGGCGGCTCGATGCCGATCGTCTCTTCCTGAGCGAAGGTCGAAGTCACGATAAAGAAGATGAGCAGAATGAAGACCACGTCCAACATGGGCGTGAGGTCAACATTCGCCTCTTCAGGTGCTCTGTGTGTACGTCCTCGCATCAGCTAATCTCCATCGCATCTTCAACCTGCTGGACCGAGCGGTTGACCCGGCGGTCCATGCCGGACGTGAAAAGAATGCCTGAGAGCGAGGCGACCATGCCTGCCATCGTGGGGATCGTGGCGCGGGACACACCGGCCGACATGGCCTTTGCATCCGCACCGCTGGTGATCGCCATGATGTCGAACACAGCGACCATACCGGTCACGGTGCCCAGCAGGCCGAGCAGTGGCGCAAGCGCCACCATTGCCTTGGTCAGCTGGACATTCTGTTCCGCTTTCATACGGACTTCGGATACCAGCTTGTCTTTTACCCAGTGCGCGAGTGTGGATTTCCGGTCGGAGCGCGAACGCCACTCCGCAATCGCATCGGCAGCGACCTGCTTATGTGCGAACCTGAAATAGAACACGCGTTCCAAAATCAGGCCCCACATGAAGAATGTTGCAAGCATAATGACCAGCAACACTGGACCGCCACGATCGAGGAAAGCCTGTAAGTCTGCAAAACCCATATCGGGTTACTCCTCGGGTGTACGAGGGGGATGGCTTACGCCATCGCCCCGCGCGTGGATTCCGCTTTCTCGGCGACCAGGCCAGCAGCCTGCTCGTCAAGCATCTGCTGGTTGCCGCGTGCCATTGCGGACACGACTGCATGGACCAGGAGAAGCGGGATAGCCGCCACGAGACCGAACACGGTCGTCATAAGGGCAACGGAGATACCACCGGCCATCAGCTTCGGATCGCCCGCACCGTAGATGGTGATCGACGTAAAGGTGATGATCATACCAATAACGGTACCGAGCAGGCCGAGCAGTGGTGCAACAGCAGCAAGCACTTTGATGATGTCGTTGAAACGCTCGATGCGTGGGCTCTCGCGAAGGATCTGTTCGTCCAGCTTGAGTTCCAGCGTCTCGATGTCGTTCTGCTTGTTCTGCTCATAGGCTTCGAACACGCGAGCCAGCGGGTTGCCGTCGCCAGCCTGACGGGTTTTCGCCGTCTTGCGCATGGCTCCGCCCATCGTGAAGAGCGTGAACATCTTGTAGAGACCGAGCAGCAGGCCAACAGCCAGCAGCGCCATGATGACAGCACCAACAGGACCGCCCTGCTTCAGGCGATCGCCGAATTCCGGCAGGTCGCCGAGAATGCCGAACAGGTTACCCTTGGATGGGTCGACCGGGGCGCGGACGATCTGGTCCGGACCGGCCTTGATCAGGCTGTTCATCGAAGACGCAAAGGCGCCGGAAGGCTGCTTTTCGAAGACCTGAAGGAAGGTCTCGCCATTGTCCTTCTTGCGGACTTCGACGAAGTCCGTGCCGTCGACGGTGGCGGCGGTGAACACGCCAACACGCATCAGTTCGGCTTCAGCGTTCGATGCGTCTGCACCAATGCCGTCGACCGTTGCCGTGAAGCTTTTCACTTCCGACTGGGCGATCATTTCCTGGATCATCGCTTTCGGAAGACGCTCAAGCTGAGCGCGGTTCGGAAGCGTACGGGCTTCAGCGATTTCGGCAATGCCTTCAACGCGGCCCTGATAATCAAAGTTTGCGAAGGAGTTCGCGATTTCCGGCATGGTCTCGCCGGCTGCCGAACGGAACTGACCAAGCAGCTCCTGGAAGTCACCAGCCTGTTCGGAAACCTGAGCTTCCAGATCGGCTAGGGTGGCCTCGTTGGCGTCGAACTGTGCGCTCAGTGCCCGGCCGCGAGCTTCTGCTGCAGCAAGGGCGCCGCGGGCATCAGACATCTTCTGGGACTGGGCAGCGGTGTCTGCCTGGAATTCACGCAGACGCTGCTGGTCTTCCGCAGACATCTGATTGGAGTCCTGACGCACTTTGGCGAGAACATCCTGGAGCGATTGAGCAGTGGCCGGAGCGGACACCGCGATTGAGCCGAGGCCGAGCAGCGTAGCTGCACCGAGAGCCTTCAGCGAGGAATTGAACTTCAACATCTATATTACCTCTTAATTCTCTGGTGCCTGCCGATTACTCGACGGAGAACTTCTGAACCGGAGCGAACAGAACGTCTTGCTGGGCTTTTGCCTGAGCAACGCGGATTGCCTTGTCGATATCAGCGACGTAGCCGCCCTTGATCGATTCCCACTCACCGGTGTTGCGGTTGTAGCGAGCGGCAGAGCCGTTTGGTGCAGCATAGACGAGTGCGACGCGGCCATACAGGAACATGTCGACCGTCGTCGGGTTACCGCCGATGGTGATCTCTTCCTGCCAGGTGCTGATCGTGCGGCCATATTCCATTTCAGCCTGATAGGCGTCCATGATCAGGCGATACTGTTCAGCTGGCGTGACGTTCGCGGTTTCCATGACAGCGTCGAGGCCATCGAGGCGAGCCTGACGCTCTTCCTGCTTGAAAGGAAGATCCGCGGCAACGAAGCCCTTGAGATCTTCGATCATGCCGAGAAGCATCGGAACCGTCTGAGCGGTGATGTCATCAATCGAGCCGAGCTGGCTGGTCAGGGACTCGATCTCTTCTTCCTGGCTCTGGACAACAAGCTCTTGCTGCTTGGCGTACAGATCAGCGGCGTCACGGCGCTGAAGCAGGGTACGGTATTCCCGCACCATATCGGTGCGTTGGTCGTCCAACTGGTTGATCTGCTCCTGAACCTGTTCAGCGCGCCGGGTGGCCTGCTCGCCGGTATTCAGTGCTTCGCGCAGCTGGGCCTGGGCCGGCATGGCCAAGCCCGCAATCAGCGCAGCGGCGAGAACGCCGCGAGCTGGTGACAGAAGTTTCTTCATGAGGTTTGCCTCTCACTCTCCAAACGGTCGCGCAGGAATTGCGCGTAAAAATCGACAGTCAGGCGCCCTGCTCATGAGGACGTCCCGGTTTCAATGCCATGACCACACACACAATTGGCCTGGTAGTATAAACGGAAGCCGAAAGGCGTAGAGACGCCCGACCTCTCCCCTGAGCTTTGGAGCGTGGGCCGCTCTCTGGTTATACCCTTTGCCACTCAGACGCCGGGTACGCAACGCCCTTACTTTTGATCCCTAACGCTAACAACCCTGAATTCCGGGATCAATAAGATGCTTTACGATTCAGTAAGGAAAATATCGGTCGCACGTCCATTGGCAACCGGCGTGATACAGTAACGATCGATTTTTGTCTCGCGTTGTCTTCCCGCATGGTCGGCGATCTGGAAGACGATGGCTGGGGTGCCAGGATTCGAACCTGGGAATGCCGATACCAAAAACCGGTGCCTTACCACTTGGCGACACCCCAATGAAGGCGCCGAGATAGCCACTCTTGCGGTTGCTGGCAACACCCGATCTCATCCTTTGCGGTGGATTTGTGCAGGGAATGGGACGATCCGCCAGATTTTCACACACGCTGATATGCTCACCTTTACATTTTATCGATAATCGGCAATATCGAAATACAGAAAGACACGACTCCCAGACCGTGTGCATGGAGACCGTTCATAAATGAAGACCTTTTTCCTCTCCATGGCCGGCGCCCTCGCCGCCATGTTCATTTTCATCTTCCTGATGTTTTCTTTTCTCATGCTGCTCATTGTTGGGGCATCAAGCTCAAAACCTGAGCGTCCGGACTCTGTTGTCCTTTCTCTGGACCTGAATACGGAGTTCTCGGATCAGGCCCCTACAGGCGGATTTGCCGCGCTGTCCGGCACGCCCGGCTTCATCGACTTGCTGACCAAGCTCAAGGCAGCCGAATCCGATGACCATGTGAAAGGCCTGTTCATCCGGGGCGCCTTTATCGGAACCGGCAGCGCCCGCGCAGAGGAATTGCGCCAGGCAATCCAGAGCTTCCGTGACCAGGGCAAGTTTGTCATTGCGCATTCACAGGGAACCCTCGGCGTTCGTGGCCCATCAGCCTATTGGTCGATTTCCGCCGCCGATGAAATCTGGATGCAGCCAGGCTCGGACCTGGTTGTCCCGGGACTGACGTTCGAGACAGAGTTCTTCAAGGGCCTGTTCGACAAGATCGATGTGACCCCGGAAATCTACCCGTTCTATGAATACAAGAACGCCCCGAACTCCTACAACAAGACCGGTTATACCGAGCCTCACAAGGAAGCCCTCGCAACGCTGGCGGACTCTGTCTGGACCACCGCCCTGGGTGACATGGCGGCAGACCGCGGGCTCAACGCCGAGGCTGTTCGCACCGCCCTTGAAAGCGGCCCTATCCCGGCTGAGAAGGCCATCTCGTTGAAGCTCCTCGACAAGACCGGGTATCCGGAAGAAGCCTCGGCGGCGGCTCTTGAACGCGCCGGCGATGACGCGGAACTTGTCGACCTCGCTTTCTATAGCGCGCCATCCCCAAGCCTGCGCGCACCGCAAATTGCGGTCGTCGGCGGTGAAGGCGCTGTTGTGACGGGTGGGGGCGAAGGCGACTCGCCCTTCTCATCCCCGCCTGGCTTTGCGTCGGACAATATTGCCCGCGCCATTCTCGACGCCGGCAAGAATGATAAGGTCAAGGCCATCATCTTCCGTGTCGACAGCCCCGGCGGCTCACCCGTTGCGGCCGACCAGATCTGGAACGCCATCGAACGTGTGCAGGCTGACGGCAAGCCGGTCATCGTATCCATGGGATCGCTCGCCGCGTCCGGCGGGTATTATGTCTCGGCCGGTGCCGACTATATCATGGCCAACCGCGCCACCATCACCGGCTCGATCGGCATCTATGGCGGCAAGTTCGCGGTGGAAGGCGGCCTGAACAAGCTCGGCATCACCTTTGACCGGGTAAGCGTGGGTGGTGAGTTCGCCGACGCCTATGGAGCCGACACGTTCACGGAAACGCAGGAAGCGGCGGTCAAGGACACGCTGAAGCGCGGCTATGACCGCTTCCTCGGCATCGTCGCAGACGGCCGTGGCATGACATATGACGAAGTGCACGAAATCGCGCGTGGCCGCATCTGGAGCGGTGAAGACGCGCTCGACGTGGGGCTGGTCGACGAGCTCGGCACATTCATTGACGCCATCGAGAAAGCCAAGGAACTGGCCGACATCGACGCCGATGTGACGCCGCGGCTGGTCTACTACCCGCATCGCCCAACAGGCCTTGAAGCCCTCGAAAACCTGTTCGGCGTGTCCGCCGAGGGCGCTGAAGCGGCCATCATGCTGAACCGCCTTGCCGGAGACCAGCACGTCCAGTCGCTTATGGAACAGCTGGCAGCCGTGGAGGCCGTGAATTCCGGCCAGACCCAAGCTGTCATCCCACGCTTCCGCGAGAGATAGTCTCGGTTGCCCTTTGGATTGATCGAGGCCCTCTGGAGACAGAGGGCCTTTTTCTTTGCCAGTTTACTCCGGCAACTGAAGTCCGAGCCGCCCCGCCAGTTCAGTAAAGGCGGTCGGCACGGGTGCGCTGAATATCTGCCGCCCCTGATCCGGGAGTGCAATCTCGAGCGACCGCGCATGCAGCATCAACCGATCAGCCGAGCGCGCGCCTGATCCGTACAGATGATCTCCCAGGATCGGGCA
Organism: Hyphomonas sp.; assembly: GCF_036964145.1. Classification (GTDB taxonomy): domain Bacteria; phylum Pseudomonadota; class Alphaproteobacteria; order Caulobacterales; family Hyphomonadaceae; genus Hyphomonas. The sequence continues at coordinate 262,930 of NZ_JBALUC010000003.1, read as the reverse complement.
GCCGGCTCCCATCAGATGGGCGCGGATCTGGTGCATCCGTCCCGTCTCTGGTTTCAGTTCGAAGACAGCATGCTCACCCTGGCGCGACAGGATACGCCAGTGCGTAACAGCTTCCTGACTGCCCTTGCGTCCCGGCTTGGCGATTAGCATGCGCGGCCGTCCGCCCTCCTCAACTTTCACTAGCGGCTGGTCGAAGACGCCCGCATCGCGCTCGGGCAAGCGACCGCTGGCGATGGCGAGATAGGTTTTTCTGGCATGGCGGGATGCGAACTCATCTGACAGGGAAGCCGCCGCCGGCTTGGTCCGCGCGACAATAATGACACCGGACGTGCCCCGGTCGAGCCGATGGACCAGACGCGGCTTCTTGCCGTTCGATTTTGCAAAGGCGACGAGCAAGTTATCCAGAGATTGGGACACGCCACCTCCCCCCTGAACGGCAAGCCCGGACGGCTTGTCGAACACGATAACCTCGCTGTCCTCATATATAATGAGACTATGCGCATAGGCGCGGTCTTCGGCACTGATGTCGGGAAGCGGACGGTTTCTCATGAATCAGCGTCGGTTCCGGTTTCGAATTTCCGCGATATATTTCATGCGCTCCATGATAGCGCGCTCCCGGCCATGCCCTTTCGGTTCGTAGAAGACGGGGCGCTCCATGCCGTCCGGAAAATAGTTCTGCCCGGATACACCTTCTTCCGTATCGTGATCGTAGACGTATCCCTCGCCATAGCCTTGGTCCTTCATCATGCCGGTGGGCGCATTGAGAATTGATTTGGGCGGCATCAGACTGCCCGTTTCCCGCGCGGCGGCGCGCGCCTTCTTCAGCGCCATATAGGATGCGTTCGATTTTGGCGCCGTTGCGAGATGGACGACGCAATGTGCCAGCGGGATCAACCCCTCCGGTTCGCCAAGGCGCTCGAACGCCCGCGCCGCTTCGCCTGCGACCATCATGGCCGTGGGGTCAGCAAGCCCAATATCCTCGCTGGCCATCACGACCAGTCGGCGCGCGAGAAACCGCGGGTCTTCCCCGCCCTCCAGCATCCGGGCGAACCAGTACATCGCCGCATCCGGATCTGATCCGCGCACAGACTTATGGAGTGCCGAAATGAGATTATAGTGACCCTCGCCCGACTTGTCGTAGGCTGGGGCTCGTTTCTGAAGGGCAGCCGACATGGCCTCTACCGACAGGGGCTCCCCCTTACCTGCAAAAGTGTAGACCTGCTCAACAAGGTTCAGCAGATAGCGTCCGTCCCCGTCAGCCATGTCGATCAGGGCCGCGCGCGCCGCAGGCACCACGGGCAGTTTCTGCCCCTCCATGGCCTCGGCCCGGTCGATCAGAAGGCCAAGCCCGTCCTCATCGAGCCGCCTCAGCACCATGACCTGGCAGCGCGACAGGAGAGCGCCATTGATCTCGAAGCTGGGATTTTCGGTGGTGGCCCCAACCAGTGTTACGATCCCACCTTCCACGAAAGGCAGGAAACCGTCCTGTTGCGCTTTGTTGAACCGGTGGATCTCGTCAACGAACAGCAAGGTGCCCTTCCCCGTCGACCGACGCGCCTCGGCCCGCTCAAAGGCGGCGCGCAAATCCTTCACGCCTGAAAAGATGGCGCTGATGGCTTCGAATTCGAGGTCTGTTTCACTCGCGAGCAGCCGCGCAATCGTTGTCTTCCCCACACCGGGCGGTCCCCAGAAGATAATGGAGGAGAGCCGCCCCGCCTCCAGCATGCGCCGCAACGGACCGTCGGGTCCGAGTAGGTGATCCTGCCCGACCACATCGGACAGGGTTTGTGGGCGCAACCGGTCAGCCAGTGGCTGGGGGGCGCCTTCAGAGAGGCCGGAGGCAGAGAAAAGATCGTTCATGCGCCCGTTCTAGGCGTGATTGCAGGGCGTGATAAGGTGCCAAGTGGAGGAGACACAAAATGACACTGGAGATCATACCATCGGGACAGGCGTGCGGCGCTGAAATTTGCGGCGTTGACCTGACCGCGCCGCTTGATGCCGAGACTATAGCGGACATTCGGGCAGCCTGGCTGGACCATCAGGTCCTGTCCTTTCCGGATCAGGAGATGAGCGACGCAGACCTGGAGCGGTTCACTCTGTATTTCGGCCCTTTTGGCGACGACCCGTTCATCGCCCCCATTCCCGGCCATGAACACATCATCGCGGTTCAGCGGGCGGCCGACGAGACCGCACCGATCTTCGCTGAAAGCTGGCACACCGATTGGAGTTTCCAGCCCGAGCCTCCAAGCGGCACCTGCCTGTTCGGCATCACCATTCCGCCGCAGGGGGGCGACACGTTGTTTGCAAATCAATATTTGGCGCTCGAACAGATGCCGGCGGACTTACGCGGGAAGCTGGTAGGTCAAAAGGCCATCCATTCGGCCAAAAACGCCTATGCCCCAGGCGGCATGTATGGGGATAGTGACGAGGCAAACGGCCGCAGCATGACGATTATCGCCTCGCCCGAAGCTGAAGCCGTACACCTGCACGACATCATTCGCGTCCATCCTGAGACCGGTCGCGAAAGCATATTCGGCACCGCAGGCTATATAACGGGATTTGACGGCATGACGCCGGAAGACGGCTGGGAATTGCTCACCGAGCTCTACCGCTGGCAGACTCGTCCTGAATTCCAGTACCGACAGTCATGGCAGGAAAACATGCTGGTCATGTGGGACAATCGTTGCCTGCTCCACATGGCGACCGGCGGGTATCCTGGCCATGATCGTCTGTTGCACCGCACAACAATTGGCGCCGCCTGACCGCTAGCCGCCCGCCCTTTTCACACGTATTGTGAAAAGAAAAAACGGGAGGAAAGCATGGCCGATACAGAGTATGAGGCGGAAGGCACGGTTCCAGATCCCTGGAGCCTGCCGCTGGAGACTTTCGATGTTTCGAAAGCTGAGATTTTCCAGAACAACATGCAAGGCGAGTATTTCCGACGATTGCGCAAGGAAGCGCCTGTCCACTATTGCCCGGAAAGCTCGGTGGGCGCGTATTGGTCAGTCACGAAGTATCATGACATCGTCGCGGTCGACTCCAATCACAAGGCCTTCTCGTCCGAACCGAGCATCGTGATCGGCGATCCAAGCGACAATTTCCAGCCGCCCATGTTCATTGCCATGGACCCGCCGCTGCATGACATCCAGCGCAAGGTTGCGCAACCGGCCGTCGCCCCTACCCAGTTGTCAGAACTGGAAGACCTGATCCGTCAGCGCGTTTGCGCCATTCTGGACAGTTTGCCAGTCGGGGAGGAATTCAACTGGGTCGACAAGGTCTCGATCGAACTGACCACCCAGATGCTGGCAACACTGTTCGACTTCCCCTTCGAAGACCGTCATCTCCTGCCCTTCTGGTCAGACGTTGCAACAACAAGCGACGCTGTCGGCATTGTCGGTACAGATATGGAATGGCGGATGAAGCATCTGAACGAATGCGTTGCTTATTTCACCCAACTCTGGCGCGAACGGGCCGCCCAGCCCCGCAAGTTCGATTTCATTTCCCTCCTGGCCCATGGCGAAGACACCAAGGACATGGCGGATAATCCGATCGAACTGCTCGGCAATTTGATGTTGCTGATCGTCGGTGGCAATGACACGACCCGCAACTCGATCTCGGGCGGCGTCTACTTCCTGAACCAGTTCCCGGAAGAATATGACAAGCTGCGCGCGGACCCTTCCCTCGTGCCGAACATGGTCTCGGAAATCATCCGCTACCAGACACCCTTGGCGCATATGCGACGGATTGCGACCGAAGACACCGACCTTGGCGGCCAGATGATCCGCAAGGGTGACAAGGTGGTGATGTGGTACGCCTCCGGCAATCGCGATGAAGAAGTGATCCCGGATGCGGACGCCTTCCGCATCGACCGGGAAAATGCCCGCCGTCACCTGTCCTTTGGCTTCGGCATTCACCGTTGCATGGGCAATCGCGTCGCTGAAATGCAGCTCCGCATCTTATGGGAAGAAATCCTGAACCGGTTCGACCGGATCGAAGTGACCGGCGAGCCGACACGCGTCCTGTCCAATTTCGTGCTGGGTTACGAGCAATTGCCGGTCATCCTGCATCCGAAACGGACCAACTGACCTCGCTAGAGCCGGACCGTTCCGCGAACGATCCGGCCATTACGCTCTATCTCGATATCCCAGCTGCTCTCTTTTCCAGCCGAGAGGGCGGATTTCAATTCGTCCACCGTCTTGGTCTGAATGCCATTCACGGATCGGACAATATCGCCAGGCCGGAAGAAATTGCGGGCGATCGACCGACGCATCACGGAATGAACGTAGATACCCGAGCCTTTCTGGAACGGGTCGAGGCCATTCTCTTCTGCGAGGCGCGGCGATAGCTCCACGACCCGGGCGCCTGAAAAAGCGGTACGCCCGTCAAGCAGGACAATATCGGCTTCCCGCGCACCCGGAGGCGGTTCAACCGTGACTCCAATGTTCTGGGTCTTGCCGCCTCGCAGGACAGTCAGGAAGGCTTCATCTCCCGGGCTGCGAACAGCGGCGAGGAATTTCAGGCCTTTTTCATCGAACACTTCGCGGCCATCGATTGCGGTAACAAGGTCGCCCCGGCGCAGGCCGGACCGGTCGGCCGGGCCATCATCATAGACTTCCGTCACCATGACACCGACGGGACGGTCCAGCCCCTGCGCCTTGGCAATGTCATAGCTGACCGATTGCGCAGCCAGCCCGAGCCAGGGACGCACGAACGTGCCTTCATTCATCGCGGCATCGACGACGCGTTTCACCATCTCGGCCGGAATGGCAAATCCGATTCCGTTGGACCCGCCGGACCGGGAGAAGATCGCGGTGTTGACGCCAACCAACTCGCCTTTCGTATTCACAAGCGCACCGCCGGAATTGCCCGGGTTCACCGCCGCGTCCGTCTGGAGGAAGAAGGCATAGTCTGAAATGCCGACATCGGTTCGAGCCGTTGCGGAGATGATACCGCTGGTCACTGTCTGGCCGACGCCGAAAGGGTTGCCGATGGCAAGAACAAGATCACCCACTTCCGCGGCGCGGGTGTCTGCATAGGGCAGAACCGGCAGGACAGCGCCCTCCGTGTCGATCTTCAGGACGGCGAGGTCCGTCCGTTCATCCGCAAGCACGAGTTCGGCCGGATATTCCCGGCGGTCGCTGAGAACCACCCGGAACGTGTCGGCACCGTCAATGACGTGATTGTTGGTCACGATTACGCCATCCGATCCGACGATCACACCGGACCCGAGCGAGTTTTGCCGACGTTGTTTCGGGATCGCATCGCCGAAGAACAATTGCTCCATCGGAGATACGCGGTTGGCGACCATGCGCTCGGTGAAAACGTTGACCACCGCGGGCGAGGCTTCTCTTACAAGCGGGGCGAAGCTAAGATCGATTTCCGCCTGGGACTGAGGCAAGCGTTGGGCGTGAGCGAAGAGTGGCATGAACGCCACGACAAGCAGGGCCAGAACCGAAAGCCCGGCAATCACCAGGAACTTCGAAACGTGTTTTGTCATGCGGAGTGTATGGATCATGAGTATGGCTCTATTGCGGCGTGAAGCGGGACGCAATTCCTTCAATCATGACAAATCTGTGAGTTTTTTCAGGAGGTTGGCTCTGTCGTCCCCCGAGAGGCGAGCTCTCGGAGGTTCCTTTCATGGTCCTCGCGACTGATCCGGTAGAAACTGATGCAAAGGATCATGACCATCCACAAAAACAGGAGAGTCAGGGCATAGCCCCACCCAAGAGTTCGAACCGCTTGCTCGCTGGCTTCGGCAGACCGCATCCCGGGGGTGATCGCTGCTGCAGCGAGGATGAAGGATGCGCTCAATACGCCCACACCTTGGGCAAGCTTCCGCATGAAACTGATACCGGCGAAGTATATGCCTTCCGAACGGCGCCCCGTGGCGAGTTCATTTTCTTCCACGATGTCGGCAACCATGGAGGCAGCCAGCATCTGGTAGGCAATGATCAAAGCGAGATCGACGACCGTAACACTCAGAACGATCATGTAGAGCGCTTCTGTGCCGTTTGGCGGTAGCAATCCGAACTGGCGGGCGATCACGGGAGCGGGCGCAATGGTGAAGGCCAGCAACCCAATAGCGATGGCGGCTTTCTTCTTTCCGAACATCCGTCCCGCCAAGGGCGCCAGGACGAGCGCCAGAATGGAAGACACGTAGACGGCTGCAGTCAATCCCGAGATCTGCTTGCTGGTGAACTCCCAGAAGAAGCCGTTTATGTACTGGTTCAATGTAGCCGAGACGCCAGACGCTAACAGGCCGAACAGGGTCGCCAGAAACAAGGCTCGGAAGGACGGATTTGAGACAGTTTCCCAGATTTCCCCAATGACTTTCACGGGAGTTAGCTTGCGCGGGCTTGGCGGGGCTTTTAGATGGGGAATGTGCCTGTGCGTTCCCAGTGACGTGATCAACACGGCCACGAAAATGCACGAGGCCCCGATCAGTCCATAGCTGTGCCAGCCTGGCAAATGGAAGAAGCCGGAGGGATCCCCTTCGCTCGGCTTCAGCAGGAACATGAACAGGACGACCTGAACCGTCAGCCCTCCCACCCAGGCAAAAAAGTACCGAAAAGACATGAGCGATGTGCGCGCATCATAATCCTGAGACAACTCAGCCGCGAGCGCGGTGCTCGGAACCTCGAACAGGGTGTACATGAGACGCACGGATACTGTGAGCGTAAGCAGCCAGCTGAACAGTCCCATTTCGGTCAGGTCCGATGGCGGGTTCCAGACGAAGAAATAGGCGATGGCGACGGGCGCCATCGCGACATACATCAAGGGATGCCTGCGCCCCCATTTCGTCCGCAGATTGTCAGACCAGTAGCCTACGACGGGGTCTGATACAGCGTCGAACAATAGCGCGATCCACATTGCCGCGGCGACCAGAACCGCCGACAGGCCGAGCACCTGACTGTAGAACAGCAGGAGGACGTAATCGAAGCCATTGTTCTTGATGCCGCCAGCAGCGCCGCCCACACCATAAGCCAGCCGCGTGAACAGGCCCGGCCTTTGGGCGGCGCTTCTGGAAACTGCCGCCATGTCCGTCAAAGACCAAGCACCATCTTCGCCATGATATTGCGCTGGATCTCATTGGACCCGGCATAGATCGATGTTTTCCGGTAGTTGAAATAGCTCGGCGCCACCGGAACCGCATATTGCGGCATGGGCAGGTCGGCATTCGCCCCCGCCCGCGCAACCGCGAAACTGTCCTTGATGAACGGCGCCGCATACGACCCCGTGGCTTCAAGGATCAGTTCGGTGATGGCCTGTTGCGTATCAGAGCCTTCGCATTTCAGCATGGAACTCTCAGGTCCAACCGCCTGCCCGGCCGACAAGGCCGAAAAGATCCGCTGCTCGGTCGCGTCCAGGCTGTCGATCTTGATTTCCATATTGGCGAGCTTACGGGAGAAATCATGGTCGCGGATGAGCGCCTCACCCTCAGACTGCTCGAGGCTCGCGATCTTGCGCGCCTTGCGCAACATATTCCGGAGCCCGGGCGCATAGGCATTGCCCCGCTCAAACTGGAGCAGATATTTCGCATAGGTCCAGCCCTTGTTCTCCTCGCCTACCAAGGCCTCGGCAATCGGAACACGGACATTCTCGAAGAAGACCTGATTGATTTCCTGCTGGCCTTCCAGCGGGCCGTCGAGTGTAGGAAGCGCGGAGATTGTGATTCCGGGCGTCGTCATCGGGAATACGATGAAGCTGATCCCTTCTTGTGTCTTGCCCTCCTTGGAGGTCCGCACCAGACAGAAGATCATGTCCGCCCATTGGGCATGCGTGGTCCAGATCTTGGAACCATTCAGCACATAATCGTCGCCATCGCGGACTGCGCTCATCTGGAGCGAAGCCAGGTCCGATCCTGCACCCGGCTCTGAATAGCCCTGGCACCACCAGACATCAGACCGGAGGATGGGCGGCAGGTACTTCGCCTTCTGCTCTTCCGACCCGAAGGCCATGAGAACCGGCGCCACCATGGATATGCCCATCGGGCTGACGGTGGGCGTCCCCGCCGCAGACAGCTCCATATTGAGAATATAGCGCTCCGAAGGAGACAGGCCGGGACCGCCATATTTTTCAGGCCAATTCGGCGCGACCCAACCTTTTTCGTAAAGTCGCTTCTGCCACTCGACCTGCCCCTCCTTGTCGAGATAGCCATTCTTCGACATGGCCATCTTCGCGCGCAATTCGGGCGTGTAAGCTTCGGCGATCCAGTCCCTGACTTCCTGCTGGAATTCAAGGTCTTCCTTGGTAAACGAGAGATCCATGGCCGCCTCGGGTCAGTCTATGCTGTCAAAGTAGGAGATTTCCGGCGCGCCGGCGAGACATGCTCCGAGGCTCGGTCCAGCCGCCTTGAAGTACTCGGTTTGACCATGCGCTTCGAGGTCTGCCTGGCTCGCATACTGCTCCATGAAGATATAAGTGTTCGCCTCTTTCTTGGACTTGTAGAGCTGGTAGGTCAGGCACCCCGGCTCATTGGCCTTCACTTTCGCCATCAAGTCCTTGGCGACTTGCTCGAACTGATCTTCCTTGCCGTCCTGTATGGTCAGCTTCGCGATAACACCGATCATGGCAGCTTCCTCCTATGTGTTTATACCTATCCATAGGAGGTTCGCAGCGGACGGCAAGATTAACGTAAGGGAGGGGAATATTTGCGCATTCATCATGCTTTCAGCTGTGTGACGTCATTCCGTCGTAAAAATGGAATGCTTTTTGCTCCCTGAGGGAAGACAAATACTTCAGAGGCCCAAATGCTTGGCGATGTAATGGAAAGAAACGCAGGACGACTGGTCAGGGAAGCGCCGGCACAGACAGTGTTAGCGGTCATTCCGACGCTGAATGAAGAACGCCACATCGAGGCGTGCATTCGGTCCCTGATGGACGGCGATGAACGCCTGCGGCAGGTTCCGCTGACCATCGCAGACGGCGGCAGTACGGACCGGACCGTTGAGATCGTCGAAGGCCTCAAGGGTGAGTTCCCGAATTTGCGCGTGTTGCACAATCCGAAGCGCTTGCAATCAGCCGCCTTGAATCTCGCCGCAACCAAGCATTCCAGCGAGGAAACCCAATTCCTTATCCGCTGTGATGCCCACTCCATTTATCCTCGCAATTTCATTATTGATGTCGCAGACGCACTGGAAACAACGCATGCCGCCTCGGTGGTCGTGCCGATGGACGCCGTGGGCGAAACCTGTTTCGAACGCGCCAATGCCTGGGTCGTGGATACGCCCCTTGGATCAGGCGGATCCGCCCATAGGGGCGGGCGAAAGTCTGCCTATGTCGACCACGGCCATCATGCCGGATTTGACTTGGCCGTGTTCAAGATGATCGGGGGATATGACGAAACCTTCTCTCACAATGAGGATGCCGAATACGACAAGCGTGTGGTTCAAGCGGGAGGCCGGATTTTCCTCGACGCCGATATTCGTATCCAGTACGTGCCACGCGGCAGCGTCCGCTCGCTGGCAAAACAGTATTTCAGTTATGGAAAAGGCCGCGCCCGTACGGCTCGCAAGCACCGTCATACGCTGAAATTGCGTCAGGCAATTCCGGTCCTGGCCCTGCTCGCCAGCCTGTTTGGCCTCCTTGTTTCGCCCCTTTTCTTGCCAGCCCTTCTCCTGCCGTCAGGCTATCTGGGCGTTCTGGCTGCGGCCTCAATTGGTGTCGCGATCTGGAAACGTTCGGCCTGCGGCCTGTTTGCGGGGCTGGCATCCGGCACGATGCACATGAGCTGGGCGGCCGGTTTTCTGCGCGAGACGCTTTTCCCAAAAAGCGACAAACGCGCCTTACCTTTGGTTTTCCGTCAAAAAACACTATAAATGAGTCATTAATTACAGAGCCTCCATGTCCAAGTTGACGCAGCAAATCCAGAAGTCTTTCATCGCGAGACTGGGCCAATTGACCCGCTCGACGACATCTCTGCGTGCGCGGATGCGGAAGGGCTTTGTTTCCACTGGTCCACAAGTGGACACCCCCGTTCGGCCGGCGCCGGTCCAGGTCGCAACGCGCGTCACTGAAGCCCCGGAAGGTGAGTGCCTGTATGCGATCGGTGATATTCATGGACGCCGTGACTTGCTGGAACGGCTCCTGGAACAGATTGAACAGGATAGCGAAACCCTTCCCGCAGGCACGAAGCGGACCCTGGTCTTTCTGGGCGACTATATTGATCGCGGCCTGCAATCGCGCGACGTGATCGATTTGCTGATCAGTGATCGCCTGAAGGACTTCGAAACCGTGTTCCTGATGGGAAACCATGAAGAAGCGCTGCTTCGGTTCCTGAGCGATGCCAATTTTGGCAAGCAATGGGTTCGGTATGGTGGCGGCGAGACACTCTATTCCTATGGATTCCAGCCGCCGAACACGCGCACCAGCCTGACGTCACACGAGGCCATGACAGCGGCCAAGAAGGCTTGGGAAAAAGTCTGGAGCGGCTTTCGCGAAAGGCTGCCGAAGGAGCATTTCGAATTCTACAACTCCCTCCAGTCCTATCACGTGGCCGGGGACTATTTATTCGTTCATGCCGGCATGCGGCCTGACGTCCCGCTGGAGCAACAATCGGCACGCGATCTGCTCTGGATTCGGGATGAGTTTCTCGACGACACAAAGGAGTTCGATCACATGGTGGTTCATGGGCATACGCCGGCTGAAGGCGTGTTCCGCGACAATCGCCGCATTGGTCTGGACACCGGCGCCTTCATCAGCGGCCGTCTGTCGGCTGCCAAGCTTTTCAAGACTGATGTCAGCTTTCTGGAAACGAGTCCTGTATAAGGGATCATTTTACACGGCGGCCAGTTCCGCCCAACAACGGAGAATATGGGGACATGATGACTCTTCGCTCAATCTGCACAGCCTTGATGGCTGGCGCCTTCCTGATTGTGTCAGCCTGTCAGGCCGGCACGGCTATCCAGCGGTCGGATGCGCCAGACACCAGTTACGAGCAACGTACGGCCCCGGCCTACGTCCTTGGTAATGGGGATCGGCTGCGTGTGACCGTCTTTGGTCATCCGGACCTATCCGGCGAATTCGACGTCGACGGCTCCGGCGCCATTTCCCTGCCCCTCGTCGGACAGGTTGAGGCCTTGGGCCTGACCACGCCCGAACTTGAGACCAAGATCGTCGAGACGCTGGACGGCGATTACATCCTGAATCCCCGCGTCAGTGCGGAAGTGATCAACTACCGGCCCTACTACATTCTTGGCGAAGTCGGCTCGCCGGGCGAGTACCCTTACAATTCGGGCCTGACCGTCCTGAATGCAGTTGCGGCTGCGGGCGGCTTCACCTATCGCGCAAACAAGAAGGTCGTTTTCGTCAAGAGCGTCGATGCCGGTTCTGAAGAAACCTATACGCTAGATACCAACACGGCCGTGAAACCTGGTGATACGATCCGCATCGGCGAGCGCATCTTCTAACCCGAACTCCCATTCGAATCGATGAAAGGGCGGCCCACAAAGGCCGCCCTTTTTCATTTTCGCTTGTGCCGGCTTGGCACGCGACTGTCCAAAAATCGGTCACCTCTGACACGTGAGGCAAAAATTGCCTCGAACATGCCAGTTTTGTGTACAGAATGCTCGATTATTTGCGCTTTACTTTCCCCTCGCACGCGAAATTAGTCTCTGACGGTTAATTATTTTAATATTTCGCGGTACAGAGATTGCAAACCTCCCTGAAAGAAATAAACATCCAACGGCACCTCCGAGTTAATGGCTCGTTAGGAATTGCGCTGGGTGAGGCAGTAAACCCGACGCAAGAGTGTAGATTCTAGGGGACGAATATGGGTTTGAGACTTTCAAAAGAGTCACGCGAAGTGGAGATGGCTACGTACGCCTCGCTGCGACACAGTTCAGATAATTCGAGTGCGGAGCAGATGGCCAAGCGCGCCTTCGACGTGCTTGTGGCATCATGCATTCTGGTCTTCACTGCTCCACTGATCCTGACCATCGCTATTTTTATCCGCCTCCAGGATGGTGGTCCAGCCATTTTCAAGCAGATGCGTCAGGGCAAGAACGGCACGCCTTTCCCCTGCTACAAGCTTCGCTCCATGGTTCCCGATGCCGGAGAGCGCCTGCAACAGCTTCTGGCAACCGATCCCGAAGCGCGCCGGGAATGGGCCGAGACCCAGAAACTGAGCCGCGATCCCCGGATCACATCGCTCGGCCAGTTCATTCGCAAGAGCTCTATCGACGAACTGCCGCAACTTCTGAACGTCATTCGAGGTGACATGTCCCTGGTTGGACCGCGTCCAATTGTGGAAAGCGAAATCTCGAAGTATGGCGAGCACTACAAACATTACTGCGCCGTGCGTCCGGGCCTGACAGGTCTTTGGCAAGTGCGCGGGCGCAGTGACACATCCTACGAGACCCGTGTTGCCATGGATGTTGAGTACGCCCGCACCAGAACCTTCCTGACAGATGTAAAAATTCTGCTGCTCACTTTGCCTGCCGTGGTCAATTCCAAAGGCGCACGCTGAGTGTGACATGCGGGGCTTCGACGTCGGAAATCCATCTTTATCCCATAAGAGAACTCCCTGTACCCATAGGCCGGTTCCCTGAGACCAGAAGGGTGTGGCCAACAGGTCCGTTCCGAATTATTCTGGTTAAGCCTTCGTGAAGTCAGCATACCAGACAGTTTAATTGAGAGCGTAGACAATGGCCGATATCGTAATCGGAACAACTGAAGCGGAAGCCCTGACCCTGGGCGGCGACTATCAGATCGAGGACAATGTCAACGCTTCTGGCGGGCAGACCATC
>NZ_JBALUC010000003.1:0-250085 GCF_036964145.1 Hyphomonas sp. | reverse complement strand
ACCGGGGATGTCATCACCATCGAAGGCTCGAAGAATGCCGGGGAGTATGCCCGGATCGATACGATTACCGTGACCGATGCGTCGCTCCCGCCACCTCCTCCACCACCTCCACCACCGCCTCCGCCACCGCCGCCACCTCCCCCTGCGGGTGAGATCGCGGTTGGCGACACTGAAGCGGAAGCCCTGACCCTGGGCGGCGACTATCAGATCGAGGACAATGTCAACGCTTCTGGCGGGCAGACCATCAAGTCGACCGGTACCGGCACCGCGGCCGGTGCCTTCACAGGGCCAGATGGCTCCTACGAACTGGCGGTCAATTACTTCAACGAGAATGACGGGGCTTCCGCATACACCGTCTATGTAAACGGCATCGAAGTCGAGACATGGACCGGCACTGGCGGCTCCAGCGGATGGGTCATCGATACACATGCCTTCGAACTCGATCTGAGCACCGGGGATGTCATCACCATCGAAGGCTCGAAGAATGCCGGGGAGTATGCCCGGATCGATACGATTACCGTGACCGACCTGCCGCCGCCGCCTCCGCCGCCTCCGCCTTCAGATATCGGCATTGGCCGCACGGAAGCGGAAGAGCTTCTGACTGAAGGGTTTATCATCGAAGTGCGGTCCACAGCGTCCAATGATATGGTCATCCGGGCCGAAGAAGGCTCGACCTCCAGTGTCGCAGAAGGCCAATTTACCGGCGCTGATGGCGACTATCTGGTCCGCCTGTCCCATCTTGATGAGAGCGACGGCGTCTCCGCCTATCAGATCAAAGTGAATGGCCTAGTCGTGACGAGTTGGTCGGCGGACGCAGACAATGACGTATTCAACATTCATGAAGCGTCTGTCTCGCTCGTAACGGGTGATCAGATTTCGGTGGAAGCAGTTTACGATTCTGCCGAAAAGGCCCGGATCGACTGGATCGAGATCATCGAAGACGACCAGATCAATCCGATATCCCATACCTTAAACCCAGAAGATTTCGACTATATCGCCTTCACTGGGCAGTCGAACGCGGAACGTTATTTCTACCGTCACGCGGATGATGAAAGTCCGGGCGATATCGGTTCGGTCGTGTTTGAGGACGCGATTGAAGCCTATCTCAGCGGAGACACAACACTTATCAATGCCGCCAGGGGCGGCAGTGGATCCAATCCACTCTCCGACGCCAACAGCTATTGGTGGAATCTGGACACAGATTCTCCGGGTCCGGCCTTGCGGAACGCTATTTCCAAAATCGATGCAGCCATGGATGTTGGCGAAGATCTGGATGCGATTGTCTGGGCCCAAGGCGAAGATGATGCTCGCGTGATCGATGGCACCAACAATGCTTCCATTGTTGATGCTCTGATTGAGGCAACCACCAGCGTATTCGAATATCTGTGGGACCGTTACGGCGCCGACATCCCCGTCTTTATCCAGGAGTTGGGAGACTTCCCCGAGCTTGGCCCTTGGTTGGACGGCCCAGAAGGCGCCTTGTCGGCCATCCGCGATGCGCAAGCCTATATCGCCTCATTGTATGACAATGTGTATGTGGGAGCGACCACCACAGACGTATCCGAACATATGGATGACGGAATCCACTTCAATGTGGAAGGATTTGGGCTCATCGCCGAAGAACTCGCTGAGACCGTTACAAACGTATTGACGGCAGAAGTTCTGGCGTAAATCGTGCACACATATATTCGTCTGCCACAGTCGAGAGCACGATATGAGAATACTCATTGCGAGTGCACACCCGTATATCCCGCAGATCGCGGGTGGGGCCCAGTCGAGTACGCATGAACTCGTCCTTGAGCTAAGAGCCCGCGGGCACGATGCTCGTGTCTTCTCTGGCCTGACCGGCGATGGGTGGCTCGGCCTGCGACATCGCACCATGCTGAAGCTGAAGCCCGGCACCGTCGTCAGCGACGATGTTTGCGGATACACGACCTATCGAGCCTGGCATCCGGTCAACTCGACGTCGGAAGTCGTGGATGCCTTCAACCCCGACGTGGTCATTCTTCAATCCGGTTTTCCGGCGAGACTGGCCAAGGGATTCAAGGCTCGGACCGTACCGCTCGTCTTCTATCTCCGGAATGTAGAATTCGAAGATCTCGGCGGCGATCTGGCGGAATTTTCAGATTGCCAGTTTATCGCCAATTCCGAATTCACCGCCCGGAAATTCGCGGATGCGTTCGGCGTGCAATCCGAAATCATCTATCCGCTTATCCGGCCCGAAATGTACCAGACGGACACCCGGCGGGAATCGGTCCTGTTCGTGAACCCCCACAAGCACAAAGGCCTGGATATCGCCCTGAATTGCGCGCGCGCCTGCCCCGAAATACCTTTCACCTTTCAGATGACATGGACCCTGTCCAATGAAGAACTCGAAGAGTTGAACACCGCGCTGTCGACGCTTCCCAATGTCCGGGTTCAGGCGCGGACGCAGGACATGAAACAGGTCTATGCCGAAGCCAAAATCGTTCTTGCACCGAGCCGATGGGAAGAAGCTTTCGGACGCATATCAGCCGAAGCCCACATCAATGGTATTCCGGTCGTTGCGTCGGCACAGGGTGGATTGCCTGAATCCGTTGGTCCTGGCGGCATCCTGATCGATTTGTCGGAACCTGAGGAAACGTGGTCTGACGCGCTCAAGAAGTTGTGGACCGACAAGGCCCATTACGAGGAATTGGTACAGGCGGCCCGAGATTATGCGGCGCGCCCTGCCCTGCAACGCGCTCATCAACTCGATACGCTGGAAACCGTGCTCGAACGCGCGACGGCACCAATCTGCCAATAAGAGGCACTTCCGCACAGGATTTCTCATGAATCTACTATTTGTTACAGCTCATCCGCATACCCCACAAATCGCCGGCGGGTCGCAGTCCAGCACACATGAACTGTCACTGGAGATCATCCAGCGCGGGCACAATGTGTCAGTCCTCTCCGGTCTTTATCACAAGGACCGGCTCGGCTATCTCGTGCGGACCGTGCTCAAGCTCACTCCCATGAAATACACCCGCGACAAGCTGCCCGGCTATCCGGTGTACCGGAAATGGTTTGTCTGGGAAGATGGCAATGCGGTGCTGAAACAAGCAAATCCGGATGTCGTCATTGTGACGGCTGGACAGCCCTTCAAGACAGCCAAGCACTTCGCCCAATTTGGAATTCCGCTCGTGGTCTATGTCCGCGATGTAGAGTTTCACAAATATGAAGCCAGCCCCGCCGATCTTCCGGCATCGACCATCTATGTTGCAAATTCTCAGTTTACGGCCAATGCCTACAAGGAAAAGTACGGGATCGATGCGGTACCGATCCCGCCCATGTTCATGGCTGAACGCTATACATGCGATCATGCCCCGGAAGTCGTGTCCTTTATCAATCCCCACCCTAAAAAGGGGCGCGACATCGCATTCCAGATTGCAGAGCGTTGCCCGGACATCCCCTTTGAATTCATCGAGGGATGGCCCCTGCCTGATGATGTCAGACAACAGAATATTGACTGGGCAAGAAAGTGTGGGAACGTGACACTCAAGCCTCGCACAAACGATATGCGCAAGGTGTATTCACGCACCAAGGCATTGCTCATTCCGAGCCAATGGCAGGAAGCTTGGGGTCGCATCGCCTCAGAAGCCCACTTCTCCGGCATCCCGTGCGTCGCCACAAAGATTGGGGGATTGTCGGAATCGGTCGGCGAGGGCGGCATCCTGATCAGTCCTGACGCCCCTATCGAGGAATGGGTCGCGGCGGTCCGGAAGCTCTGGGACGATCAGGATTTCTATGCCGCCATGCAAAATCGGACGCGCGCCTATTCGAAACGGGATATTCTGAATAAGGACCATCAGATCGACACGCTGCTGGATGCATGCGACCGCGCCCAAGCCGCATTTTCCGCCAGAACTGCATCGACCGAACTCGCCAGCTGATCAGCCGCCTTCAAGCCTAGTTATCTGCAGGCCATGGCCTCATGTTTCAGAAAGTGACTGCGCGATCTTGCGTCGCCCAAGTACCCGCAAGACAAGATTGCGCCCAGCTTTCATGAACGGATAGATTACGCGGGCGCGCCTCGGACTGCGGAAGACCCAACCGTTCAGCTTGTTGAACGTGGTTACCGGACTGCTGATCATCGACAGAATGTGGACGCAGTCATCCCCATAATACCATTCGTCGCTGATCCTGGCTGCCATGCCCTGATCCATATCAAACTTACCGCGCGCGAAACCGGCGATTTCATCAGAAGACCGAGCGTCAATCAGCCGGATCGCCCCCACGGATTCACGAATCCGCAGCATCTTAACATACTGGCTGCAGAACGGGCATTCCCCATCATAGACGATTACGTTTTCAGTCATCTTGACAGCCGTTACTTCACCGGAATGATGTCGGTTTTGGTGCTGACCAAGACATCCCGCTTGAACGCGCCATCCTGCCAATTGAGACAGACTGTTTCAACATTGTAGCGATATCCAGCGATGTCTTCCATATTCAGCGCCTCAAAACCCTTGTATCTTACCGGCATGGAATAATGATGGTGAGGATATAGGTGGTAGGACGGCGTCTTGCCCGATTTATTTTTCTTTTCCAGCATCATCTGGTGGTAAGAACTGACGAAGTTCGAAGCTGCCTCGCCATCATAATCAACAACCGAAACGTCGTTTTCATAAGGCGAGTGATAAGAACATGTCTTCGTGGCAGACATGATCTCATAATTGGCGATCTCATCCGACTGGACCCCAATCCCGATCTGCCCCCATTGTGACGTTGGCACATGGCGTGACGGGGCGCGGTGCTCACGATATCCAAAATTGCGAGTATACATAAGGTAAGAGGATTGCCGGAAGAAGCTGTTCGGCACGCGATACTCTTCGCCCGTCTCGGTGATGGCCGTGAAATAGGAATCCCTCAACTCACGGCTGTCATACCAGCCCAGACGCGCATTATAGAAAACGGTGTGTCCCATGATCGTGACCAGGACGCCAGCGATCATGGCTTCCTTAGGCAGGCGGTCCATCTTCATGGCGACGAAAGCCGAGGCAAGGAGACTGTTCAACAGGATCCACGGAACAAACAATGCGCCGGTCAGGAAGAAAATCGCGATGTGCATCATGTCGAAGAAGAGAGTAAACGCCAGCATCGCTCGAACGCGCAAGAATGCCAGAAAGCACAGGCACTGGGCCGCCAGTGTGATAACATTGAGATAGGGCTCAACGGCGCGAAGTATGCCATAGGCAAAACCGAACAATCCTGGCGCATACGCACCCGGCGCCGCACCCACATTATAACCAGCCAGCATCAGTGAACTCGTGGGATTATCGGTCACCCACGCAAACGCCCCGCCATCAAGATGAATTTTCGCCATGCCGGACATGAAATAATTACCGAGATGAGCTCCGACCGCCATGCAGAGAATGATCAGCGGCAAAGCTTCAATGCCCTGCTGGACCCCAGCGTGAAAGCGCTCCGGAATCTTCTGTTCCCGCTTCAGGATTTCTATTGCCTTGGCAAACAGACCGAGCGCCACGACGGCGCCCGCCGTGAAGACGAGCACTTCCACCAGGGGGGCATAATCATTGCGGCCCAGTTCGCGTGCTCCTGACATGACCCGGGTGAGGTCCTTGTGAATCAACAAGTATAGTGGCGGCAGCAAAGCGAAAGAGGGACGGAAGATTGCAGCGACCGTGGCGGCTAACACGATGAACGGAACAATTGTTATGAAATGCCCAATGCCATTCTGGACATTGTCGTTCACGCTGGAAAATTCTCCGCCCAACCACAGGCTGTAAAAGCCCAGGAAGACGGCGAGTCCCTTGATGATGATGCGAAGGTATTGCGGAACATCATCATATTTGATGATGCCCGCCAGAGTGCAGGCCACCGCTATTGAAAGATATATGAGGAGTGCTCGCTCGGGGTGCCAGGCAGACGAATAGTCAGCAATGAAATTGAAGATTGGCACCAGCAACAAGCTGGCAAATATGATTAGACCGATCGTCCCGAATTTGAAGATCGGGGATAGATTGTCATTGTCGGATAGGTTGGATCTATGCCCAAGTGTTGCCCACCGTAGCCCTGCCATTTTATTATCACCCCACTAGATTTCCGGTGTGTGTTCCTCCACCTGGAAACAAAAATATACATTGTGTCTGCTTAACATGCCGGGAAGTTTATCGGAATGGAAAAGCGACCCTCTCAAACTCTTTTTTATTCTAAACGACGACCCACACCTTCGGGGAAATAAGTAATAGTCCGTATTCACTTCAAATATCTTCGAAATCACGGTACGGGCCCAAGTACGCCTATCAGAATCTACCTGATGCCTTCTTCATGAACGCGTATCCCCGGTCACCCACTATCGATCGAACAAAATTCTTCATTGACTGCTTGTTCGACAAGGGAGTCTTCTGAAGGACGATGCGTCGCGGCAGACCCTTGATAGATTGCTGGATCGTACGCAGGTCGCCGGTTGCAGGCAGATGCATCTGCTGTGTCTCGATGCACAAGGCCGGCTTGCCGGAGAGGCGCGCGATTTCCACCGCCTGATCATGCTCGCTCTCGATGAACATCAGGCTATTCTTGCTTCGATATACTTCTGCCTTGAACGAGCCGTGAGCCTTTGCCTTCTGTCGTGCTTCCTTGTCGGGCAGGTCGAGCATATTGAGCGACTCGTATTGGACACCCCATTTTTCCAGCCACGCTTCAGTTTCCGAACGATACTTCTCCAACCGGCTGGTCACGAGATGACCGAGCGGTTTGGTAGGCCGGTTCAGCGGCGTAGCATTGAGAACAAATTCCCGGTATAGCGCGCCGTCATCATTCTGCTCCGCGGTCGGGTCGAGACACAGGACACCATCAATGTCGATACAGCATTCCTGGAGCAGACCATGATGAAACAAATTCCACTGGAAGATGCGCGGCTGCGGCACGGCGTCCAGCACGATGTCGACATCAGGATGTGAGGCCTTGGGGCCAAAAACGGCGCAATATGTCAGGTTATACCCCTCAAGTTCCGCATCAAGCCGTGCCTTTACGGCGCGTATGGAATTGCCATGAAATACGCTGTCATCGATGACGAGAACATTCTTCATGTCGGCGAAGGTCTTGTTGATAGCGGCACCCCGGCGGGTACGTCCTGAAGCCATGACCCGGCCTTCGAGTAATCCTTCGACGTCGGTGATAGGAAGGTTCAGCAGCAGGCCGAGGAAATTGGCGGGGATCAAGCCGCTTCGCGGCACACCGACGATCAGGTCGATATCATCCGGCAGCCGGCCCAGACCGAGCGTAATGGCATCATACATATCTGCGAGAGATCGATAATTCATTCCTGCATTCCCTTTCGCACCGCCCGAGCCTGCCGTTTGGACACGATTCCAGTCCAGACCATTTCAAGCAGGTCGCGCGCCACCGAAACCTTCTCTTTAAACATGGTAAGGACAGCAAGGTATATGCCATAAGAGAGCACCAGAAGCAGGCAGATTTCCAAAAATCCGATCTGCTGAAATGACTGTCCCGCATAATAGAGTGCGGCGCCTGCGATGCCGAGCGCCACGAGGTGCGGCGTCAAAAGGCGCACAAGGTCGCCAAACCGGACCATCCCGTTTCGGGACGCCATGAACCAGACATAGGGTGTCTTAAAGACGAGATCCCCAATTGCATACGCTGCCGCAACGCCGACGGCGCCCTTGGGCAGGCCCACGACAAAGGATGTGATCGAGATCGCTGCGGTCACGGCGCCGACCATCAAATAGTGCTTGCCCCGACCTTGGCTGACGAAGAGCCATCCCATTGTCGAAGTCATGACCTGCACAAGGCCCGCGATGCCAAGCCACATAAAGACCGGTGCTGCTGGCACCCATTCCTTCCCGAGCAGAACGAGGAAGATTTCGTCTGCGAAGAGGATACCGACCAGAACACCCGGCTGGGCGGCGACAAGGATAATGGTCACGGCGACGAAATAGGCGCGCCTGTAACGCTCCGGCTGGTTCACGTTACGAGACAGGAACGGCACCATGACCCGGGACAGCGGATAAGTGATTTTCTGAAGCGGGAAGAGCAGCAATTTATAGGCACGATCATATAGACCGAGCTCAACAGCATCATGAAACCGCGCGATCAGGATGTTGTCGGCATTCCTTGACGCAAAGTTCAGCAGGTCGAACCCGGCAATACTCGTACCAAACCCGATCATTTCCTTCATGCCATCCGCACGGCCCAGTCTTGTAGGCTTGAATTTGCTCGCCATCCAACTGGCAATCGTGGACACGGCTGCGGTGATGATCGTCCCATAAAAGAGAGACCAGTAGCTACGAGTTATATAGGCCATCCCTACCGCAACGATGAAGCCTGCAAGAAGTGACACGACTTCAATCATTGCAATAGTTTTGAAGGCGAGCTTTCGAGCCAACAGCGCGGCCGGTTGGGATTGCAGCCCCCATACGACAATTGTCGCAGCATATGCGACCGCAAGGGCTTGGACCTCTGGCTCTCCATAGAAGTCTGCCAGAAGGGGTGCACAAGCGGCCATAATCGCGGCCAGCAGTGTGCTCATCAACACACTGAGCCAGAACAGATTGCTGACAACCTGTTGCGAAATCTGCTCACGCTGTACAGTAGCCTGGTTCAGACCAAGTTCCTTGACCATCGCCGCAAAGGCCACGGCCGGCGCCACCATGGCGACGAGGCCAAAGTCAGCTGGCAGCAGCAGGCGCGCAAGAATAATCCCCTGCGCAAAACCGAGCACGACCCGGAATCCCTGCGCCACACCCGTAATGGCAGCTCCCCCAGCCAGACCAGCCGCAGTCGTATTGATATTGTTGAGGTCATCATCCTCGGGGGGCGTGTCGTTTGTGGACATGTTTCGAAATGAACGCTTTCCTGGAGAGTTCTGGAGCTGTTGCAGTGTGACACAGTGCGGGACAGATGAAGGGTAAACGGTACGGGGAGGTCCCTGCCCGATCTCTATCTAGAAATCGATAATTCCACCGGTTGATTTTGGTTAGATAGCGCCACGACGTATGCCAGCTTGTTGTGCATCAATAGTGTCTCCAGTGCGCCAATTCATTGCTTTCGCTCACAACACGGTGTCCCTGCCACGGGTCATCCGTGTTCCGGAAGACGCGCGCGTGTAAAAATGCTAGATATTGAACCTGACTATTTTGGGACGATCCCTTCTAGCATGCGAATTGCAAATATAGCGCCAGATGAATATGGAATACGGGCGCAATCAGGTCTCTCTGCAGACCTGCTCTACATCGTCGCATGAAGGGGGATCCAAGGTGGGGTCATGCTGAAAAATCTGGCACAGCCGGAAACGGTCAATTTGCAGCATTTCGACTATGTCGTGGTCGGCTCCGGTTTTGGTTCGGGTTTCTTCCTGTCGAAATTGTTGGAGACGACGAGCGGCCGAATTCTTGTCATCGAGCGTGGCGACTACAATGCTCACGCTTGGCAGGTCAGCGAAAATCGCAACAGCCCGATCGACCGGTCCACCACCTATCATTCCGACAGTGACAAGCCCTGGAACTTCACCATCGGGTTTGGCGGCGGAACCAATTGCTGGTTCGCGCAATCGCCCCGATTTCTTCCGAATGATTTCCAACTGAAATCGAAATATGGTGTTGGTCAGGACTGGCCCCTCAGCTACGAAGAACTCGAACCCTATTATTGCGACGCAGAAACTATAATGTCGGTTTCCGGCGATCCGGACATGAACACTGTCGCTCCCCGTTCAAAACCTTTCCCACAGCCACCTCATCACCCCTCGACACCAGATCAGACAATGAAGACGGCGCGGCCCGACACACATTTCATCATACCAACCGCTCGGGCACGAATAGCCACAGAAGGCCGCGGTCCCTGCTGCGCCTCCCTGCGCTGCATGATCTGCCCGGCCGATGCGAAGTTCACCGCTCAGAACGGTCTGATGAACGTCTATGATGATGCGCGCGTAACGGTTGTCCTGAACAGCCGGGTTACGGCGTTTGACTCAACCAGCAATACGGTAAAAAGCGCCAGTTTCGACACGGCTGGAAAGACCTACTCGGTAACCGGTGATGTGTTCGTGCTCGGAGCGAATGCGATCCATAGCCCTGCTATCATGCAGGCGTCCGGCATGGCCGATGGCCTGACGGGCGTCGGCTTGAACGAGACATATGGCGCAGACCTGGAAATCCTGCTGAATGGCATGGAGAATTTCAACGGATCTACAATCACGACCGGTCTGGATTACAGTTTCGCAGATGGTGACTTCCGCTCCGATCGCGGCGCCGCGCTAATCTATTTCGAGAACCGTTGGAAATTTGGCCTCAGAACCGAACGCTCGAAATGGCGGCAGACATTGCCCATTTCCATCGTCGTGGAAGAATTGCTGGAAGACGGCAATCGCGTCGAACTGGGTGAAGATGGCGAACCCCTTGTCCACTTCATGGGCGCAACGGAATATGCGAAGAAAGGCTTGCAGGCCGCCATTGACGGTCTCGACGACATTCTGACACCGCTTCCCGTCGAAGAGATCGTATTCCATCGCATCCGGCGGACCGAATCCCACCTGCAGAGCACGATGCGCATGGGCACGGATCCAGCGAGTTCGGTCGTGGATGGAGATCTGATCCACCACAAATATCGCAATCTCCTGGTAGTCGGTTCCTCGGTGTTTCCGACCTGCGGAACCGGTAATCCCAGCCTGACCGTTGCCGCCCTCAGCCTGCGGGCAGCAGACCGACTGAATGCGAAGGTGACGCTATGAACCGGCACGGACTTACACTCTCACGCCGCACCATGATGCTAGGTGGACTTGGTATCGCGGCGGCGGCAGGTGTCGGCACGATCTTGCTGACCACTGATCAAGGTCATATTCGGCGCACGCTGAGGCGCCTTGTGGGCTCGTTCACGATGGACAAGGCCGAATTTGCGAACTTCGTGCGCGACTTCCGGGAAGCCGAAGCGGCGCCGTCCTTCCTCAAGGGCGCAACACTGCGGGGATTTGAACTGATTGGTCTCGGCGCGAACCTTGCTGACAGCGGCATCCCAAAACTCTCCAGCCATCAGATTGAATTTGAACGCGCCCTACTCACAGCCTTTATCGTGCGGACGGACTACACATTGCTCGATAATCCGGCATCGGAGTCGACCACATATTTGGGCTCGATGACGGCTTGTTTCAATCCGTATGCCGAGTTTATCTAGGCCTCGCAACTGCGCGGGACGGCGAAAGCAGGGCCTCGACAACACATTGAAAAGATTTGCGTTATGACATCCCAACCGATCGTTCCAAATCCTTCCACGCCCGAACAAGTGACGTTTTCGGACAGTCTAGCCAGCCTGAGAGGCACAGCAGCGTCCTTCGTTGTGATTTACCACGCCTTTTTGCTTTTCAAAGTGGCCGGCCTGGATACACCTCAACGACATGAGCTGAATTTTTCAGATCCTTTTCATATGTTGGTTCACGGCCTGATCGGATTTTTCAATGGTCCCGCCGCGGTAGTTCTGTTCTTCGTTCTGAGTGGAACGGTGCTCACACTGTCGCTGCGTCGCTCCAAGGGCAAAGGAATACTGCATCTGGCTGGATACTATGTCCGGCGCCTGTTTCGGCTCTACCCCCTGCTGATCGCGGTCACTCTTTTCGCCGCGGCCATGCACTGGTTCTTTTTTACTGACACCCCAACGGCGGCAGCTACGAGTTGGATGAACGGCTATTTCAACCACGATCCTGGCCTGCCGGAAACCGTTCTCAACGCAGTAGGCTATTCGAATAGCCTCAACTCACCGGCCTGGACCATCCGAACAGAGATCATAGCCTCCTTCCTGATGCCCCTGTTCGTGGTGCTGACGCGTCGGCCTGCACTCATCGTCGCTACGCTCGCAGTACTGCTTGCACTGATGTATGCGCCGCTGCACATCGGCCATGTGAACGTCTACCTGATCGCATTCTTTCTCGGCGCCCTGATCCCGGCTTATGGCCGCTCTGTCGCCAATCTGTATTTCCGGTTCCCGAAATGGTTTCGATACCTTCTCATTGCATGTGCCCTGTTCGCTGGTATGTTTGTCCAGAGAATATTCCGTCCCTGGATTCATGTTGACCCGTCATCGGTGCTCGTCGTGTCCCTCGCAGCAAGCTTCCTCGTGACCATCACATATTACGGTCGTAATGAAGGCTGGCTCGCCTCTAAGTGGCTTGTCTTTCTCGGGGACATTTCCTACGGACTGTACCTTCTGCACTTCATAATCCTGTTCGCATTCGCCGATCTGATCGGGCCGTTTCTGGGGGCCAATGCATCCCCCATCTCCGCCTTGGCCATGATGACGCTTATCGCTGCGCTGACCCTTGCGGTGACCATTCCGCTGGCAACGCTGAGTTATCACTATCTTGAGCGTCCGCTACAGGATCTCGGCCGAAAGTACTCCAAGCAGATACAATCTGCTGGAAAGCCTGCCGACCGGCCAGTTTCGTCAACGCAGACGGTTGCCAAAACGTTATGAAACGCGCCTATTCTTCCTTGAAGGAGACGGCCATGAAGTCTGCCAGCGGCTTGGTCAGATAGGACAGCGCGGTGCGCTGGCCGGTCTGGATCATGGCATTGGCCTGCATGCCCGGTGTCAGTTCTGTGCCCACACGCGCCATTTCTGGTTCGCTCAATTCGACCACGGCGCGGTAATAAGGTGCGATTCCATCCTGTTCGACGAGGACGTCGGCTGACACTGTTTTGAGCGTTCCTTTGACTTCGGGCGTACGGGACGCATTGAGTGACGGGAAGCGGATACGGACGGAATCCCCCGTATGCACACGGTCAATCTCGCTAGGCGAAATCCGGACGATCATTACCAATTCCTCGTCACCAGGTACAATAGACAACAAGGGTGCGCCGGCCCCTATCACGCCGTTGATCGCATGGACATTTACGCCGAATACCTGTCCGGCATAGGGTGCGACAATCTCTGTCCGGGACAATTGGTCAGCAGCGTACTGGCGACGTTCCATGATGTCCTCAATGCCCAATTGAGTCTCTTTCAGCTGAGTCAGAACCGACTCGCGATTGTCAGTTTCCAGCCGGGATATCTGCAGGCGACCTTCGGCCATGGCAGTACGAATCTGCGCAATCTCGGCCTTGTGGGAAGCCTGCTGACCGGTGAGGCGCTCCTTCTCTCGTTTGAGAGCAAGCATTCGGCTCTTGGGTGCATGTCCTTTCTCGAACAGCGCCTCCAGTCCGGAAAGTTCGTCTTCCAGGATCAGTATTTGCTGGGCATTCGACTCCATCAGATCCTTGAGGCCTTCAACACGCTCCCCTTGCTGGTCAATCTTGTAAGAGAGCAACTGGACGTCTGTCTCGCGGGCTTGGGTCCGCGTATCGAGAATTGCTTGCTGAGTTGTCATCGCACGCAGGATACGACGCTCCCCGTCCTTGAGAGTTTGGAGGAATTTCAGCGAAGGCGTCAGGTCAACAATTGCACGTCCGTCCCGTTCAGCCAGCAGTCTGGCCTCTTCTCCGGCGAGCGTGAATAATTGTGCTTCAAGACTGGCAAGAGTCGCCGCAACGCCGGACGTATCCAGCCGTATCAAGGGCTGACCGACTTCGACCACATCACCGTCCTCGACAAGGATTTCCTTCACGATGCCGCCTTCGAGATGCTGGACCGTCTTGTTGGCGCCGGACACCTGCACCGAACCGGGCGCCAGTACAGCGCTTTCGAGTGGAACCACAGCTGACCAGATGAACAGGCCACCAAACAGAACGCCAACGACCACAAGCCCTTGCAGCATCAGGCGTCGCAAGCCGAGATCGATCAGCGCCAGGCGATCACGATCTTCAAAGACAATCGGGCCGCTGGTCATGACGTCTTGCCCTTCTCGATCAGCTGGATACTCGCCGCTGACCGCTTTTGCGTCCGGAGGACCTTAGACAGGATTTCATCTCGGGGCCCGAGTGCCTGCACCTTGCCTTCATGCATCAGGACAATCTTGTCGACATGCCGAAGCGTGGTTGGGCGATGACCGACGATCACGACAGCAACCTGTTCCTCCTTGAGCAGTTTAAGTGTGTCATTCAACGCCTCATCGCCTTCATGGTCGAGATTTGCATTGGGCTCGTCCAAGATCACCAGCTTTGGATCAGAAAACAGCGCGCGGGCAAGCCCGATACGTTGGCGTTGACCGGCCGACAGGCGTTCGCCGCCTATGCCCAGTTCAGTATTGTAGCCATCGGCGAAAGACTGAATCATGTCGTGCGCATTCGCCCGCCTGGCGGCAGCGACAATCTTCTCGGAATTTGCATTTGGTTGAAGGCGCGCAATGTTGTCACTGATAGTGCCGGGCAACAGATCGACCGCTTGCGGCAGATAGCCGAGTTGTCGTCCCAGCTGATCCGGCTGGTATTCCTTGATTTCCGCCCCATCGAGTCGAACTGCGCCCAAAGCGTAGGGCCAGACCCCGGTAAGCACACGCGCCAATGTCGTTTTCCCCGATCCGCTGGCACCAATTACGCCGACAATTTCCCCTGGATCGACCGAGAACGAAATGGCCTGCAGGAAAGGCTTTTGCTGACCAGGCAAGGCTGCGAAAACATTTTCGACAGATAGCTTGCCAGTGATTGCAGGCAGCGTCATCGGCGCCGCTTTGTATTCAATATCGTCCGTCAGGGAAACGAGACGTTTGCGCGCCGCTCTTGCCCGGATAATCGAGCGCCACTGGGAGACTATTTGTTCCACCGGCGTGATCGCGCGTGCCCCGATAATGGAACCGGCGATGATAACGCCAGGCGTCGCAACGCCGCCAATGGCGAGTACGGCGCCAGCGCCAAGAAGGGCTGACTGTAAGAACATGCGGAAGGCCCGCGTGGTAGCTGCCGCCGTGTTAATTGTGTCGGATGCCTGAATGGCCGATGCGTCAGCTTCGGTGGTTGCCGTGACCCAGCGGTCCCGCACAACTTTTTGCATACCGAGCGCATGGACGGACTCAGAACTCCGCCAAGCATTCTGAGCAAAAACAGCGCCTGAATTGCTCACTTCGCCGGACGTAAGTAGCGCTGCCTCGCTCGCCTTCTGAGTATAGATGGCCAAGACGAAAATTACTGCTGATCCAAGCAAAGCCAACACGCCGAGCGTCCAGTGCATCAGGAACAGGATTAAGAAATAGAGTGGTGCCAACGGCAGATCGAATGCTGCCTTGACGGTGGGACCGGCGATGAACTGCCGTAATTCTGCCAGGTCCTTCATTGCCCGACCATCCTTTGCGGCAGAATCCCGAAGGGACCGGCGGTGGATGGCATCGAACACAAGAGGCGCCATTTCGCGCTCGATCCGCGCAGCCACATGCACCAACATGGATGACCGGATGGCATCGATCAGGGCATATCCGAAAAATAGTACTGCGATCAGCACGGTCAGGGCGATCAATGTCTGCAAGGACCCGCTAACCAGAACGCGGTCGTAAACCTGAAGCATGTAAAGCGGTCCGGCCAACATTAGCAGGTTGAGGGCAACGCTGAACCCACCGACCATGAAAATGGCCTTACGGGATTTTCGCGCCGTCTCGATCAGCGTCTCTTCGCGACCCGTCTGGTTTGGCCTTTGATGGGGCACCTGTTCACCTCTTCCACACGCCGTATCACGCGGCCTACCTGTCGCAGGCGGACGCTCGCCGCTCTCACAGATATTCCTGTGCCCTTTGGACCTCTCGTATACGTAGGCTCTCGGGAACGTCCTTTACCATACATGATATTTGGTTGAATCTCTATTTACCAAGCCTTTGAAAACAATGGCTTCTCGCAGATAGTGCGGAATTTTCAGGCCTTGGATCGCCGGCGATTGGCGCGCTCGCCCAGTTGTCTGGCCAGATTTCCAATGACATGGAGTGTGGCGGTAGGTGAAACCATCATTGCGCCAAAGGCCTTTACCGGGTTTTTCTCCCGCACGGCTTCGATCATTTTCCACCATGCCAATTCGCGTTCCGAATATTTCAGATGACCGAGGATGGCACGCCTATCCATATGGGTCAGTCCCGGATATTTCAGCATCTCACGGTTGATCCGGACAAGGCGTTGATGGTCTCTACCCGATTGTGAGTGAGAAGCCGACCCTTTTCGGCGCACGAGGTAGTAACCTTTCGCATCAACCAGATCGGCTTTCGCGCCGGACATCAGCAAGCGTGTATAAAGCTCGAAGTCTTCACCGAACCTCAATTCATCCCGGTAAGGCCGCGAAGTATCTCCCAAGCAACGCCGATGGATCAATGGCTTGATGAATCCAAGTTCGGAGCGCTCGATTTTCGTGGCATATGACTGGTTGACGAACAGTTCCGTTGTCAGCCTGACATCGCCTTCCGGCTTGTCGGGCCATAGGACGCGTTCGACCTCTTCTGGCGTATCCTCTGAACTCATCAGAAGATTGTCAGCCACCCAGTCGAGATCCTTCGTGCGAGCTTCCGTCAGAAGATCGGAGATCCGGGACGACGTCATGAAGTCGTCGCTATCGAGCGGTGTAAACCAGGCCGCGTTCGTCTGCTGGACGGCGCAATTGCGGGCTGCCGATGGGCCAGCGTTCTGTGCCTGCCGGATCACCTTCAGATTTGGAAGGGTGGCCGCCATATTTTCTGCGATATCCGGTCCATTGTCAGTCGAGCAATCATCCACAACGATCACTTCCACAGATGTGGAGTCCGGCACCTTCTGTTCGACAGCACTGCGAATGGCGCGCGCGATATTTGGGGCGTCATTATAAAGAGGAATGAGAATTGCGACCTTGTTTTCATCGAACATGTTTCTTGTCTCCAAAACTCAAGACTGAATAATAATCAGAGATCGGATCAGTCGTCATGGCATATTCCGGAGATTGGCAATCGCCAGCTTCCGATCTCCTCTGAACAGCAGGATCAAAGATCGAGTGCCTCGTTTTGCCATTGAAGGAGACGCCATCACAAGACCCCCAACATACAACACAACTCCCAGACCAATGATCGCCACGACCTTGGCAGGGTCGGACCAGTTTAAGGGAAGATGGTCAGAAGCCCACCAAATACCGGCGCCCATGGCGAGCGAGGCAACCAGAACCGAAGAGCCCGCGAGGATCTGGCGTGTGATCGGAAATCTCACGGCCTGATAAACCGCCCAGCTGCTGAGTAGCCAACCCAGGAATTTCTGGAAGGCCAAGGCAATCATGACCGCTTCCAGACTGATCCGGGAGGCAAAGGGCAACATCAGAACAAGCACGAGCAAGGCAAATACGCTTACTTTCAGCAGGAGTCCGGGCTTTCCGACCCCCCGGAGCACTCCGCCATTGAAAGCGGAGGATGGCAAGCGAATGCCCATCAGCATGGATATCTGAATAGCGATAATCGCATCATTCCATTGTGTCCCCAACACGACTGGAACAATCACAGGCGCTGCCGCTGCTGCCCCGATGAATGCCGGATAGGCTATGAAACCCGCGAGCCAGATCGCGGTAGACATTGTTTTATACAGGGTGGGAAGATCATTCTGGGTCTTCGAGGCGACAGGGAATGCCACTGCACCGAATGGAGATACCAAGGCCTGCATGGCCTGGTTCTGGATCCTGATCGCAAGGTTGAACATGCCGAGCGCAGCCGGCCCAAGGTACAGCCCCACGAAAAGACGCGGTATACTGATATCCCCGGCAGCAACCAGTCTGAGTCCGATCGATGCCAGCTTGAAGCGAAGAAGAGATCGGAACTCGTATATATTCGTACGGAAGGAGGGCCACCAATTGGCAAAATACAGGAAAGCCAGCATCCTCACAAAACGACGGGACATTTCCATCGCGACCAGCGCCCACGCATTCTGGAAGATAACCGCACTGCTAACTCCGACAATAGCGCCAACCACGTAACCAATCACGTCAACAATGGTGATCTCACGAAACCGCATATGCCGTTGCAGCAGCGCGGCTGGCACTGCGCTCAGTGCGCCCATGAACAGCACCACCGACATGGCGCGGAGATAGTCACTCAGTGACGGAACATCGAAAAGCGTCGCAATGTAGGGCGCGCCCAGTTGGATGAGACCAAAAAACAGGGTGGCGAAGACGAGGGAGGACAGGAAGACCGAGTTGGAGTGCTCTGCTTTCAGGTCCGTTCGTTGAATCAGCACTTCGTTCAAGCTGTCGCTTGAAAAAACTTCAGGAATGACCAGAACAACCAATAGGAAACCATAGACGCCAAAATCCTCGGGTGTGAGCAAGCGCGCAACTACGATAAGTGAAATCAGGCCACTCAGTAGCCCCAGCCATTTGCTAAACGCCACCCAAATCGCAGCCTTACCGGCAGATTTCATGAGGCCCGGCGATCGGCCCGAAGGAGTTTGATCAGAAGTAATGGCAGATGTTCCCATCCAAGCTTAACGCACTCATAGGCTAGGGTCCGGCTTTCTCCCTTGCAAGGATGGTGCCCTCACGCTGCAAATTCTGCCAATTGCGCTGTGAAGCACCCGCTGTGGAAAAGTCGGGATTTTCTCGTGGCAGATCCAGAACTACCTTAACAGATTCATCTCCCTGGACACATGTTCTCTGGCGCTCGCTGTCTCTGCTCCGGAATATGCTCGCAGTCGGGGCGGTCGGACTCTGCGGAAACGCCGGAACACTGTCCCAAATCAACCACATTGATGCCGGATTCGCCCTCGAAACTGGGTGAATAATTACGGGAGAAATCACCTGTCCGTTTAAGCAGGCTTTAACAGTTGGACGCCACAAACAGAATATGCGCGAAGCAAATTCGTCTCTGGCAAGGAATCCATCGATGATGCATCTGGCTACAGAGCCTACTACAGTCCGGACTTACGAAAGTGACGGCAATGCCGACATCGAGAATTTCGGCAAATGGCCTGTCTGGCTGCGCATTGTGCTGATTGTCGGACTGAGCGCATCCCTGTGGACCGGTATTATCCTGTTCATCACAGCCCTGCTCTGATCAACACTGTCTCTTTCGGGTAGCCACGCTGATCAGGCTTAGGCATATCCTGCATTCGAATTCACATATACCGGCGCCTTGCCAATATAAGTTCTCCGAATGGGCGATAGGGTTGCCAGTGCGCCGAGATAGAGCAGGTTGAGCGGCGTGTTGAAGCTTGCCCAGGCCATTGACTCCGTGAACGTTGAAATGAACACGATCGCGCCAAATATCAGCAGGGCCGACATTTCTAGGGAAGACTCCTGAAAGAACTGGCGGAACAAGCGATAACCGCACCAGGCCCATAGCAGAAAATAGAGGCCAAGCCCGATATAGCCGAGGTGTACGCGCACTTCGAGATAGGCGTTATGGAAGGTCAATTTCGTTCCGTAGGGTTTGAAGTCCATTTCATTGATGGACTGTGCAGCACCGTTAGCGGGGTTCCAGAACCCCTCCAGCCCCAACCCGATGATAGGGTTTTCCTCGGCAGCAAGTCGGCCGGCTGACCAGATATGCGTCCGGCCGGTAAAGGTGGTGTCCTTGCCGAGCGCCCCCAGAAAGTCTGTCAGATATGTCTGGTTGGTCTGATTAAGCACGATCATGGCAACAAGCAGGATCACACTTGCGCCCAGAATGAAGATGATGGACCTCAGGTGGCGCACCTTGCTGACGGATACCCAAACGAATTTGACTGCGAACAGGCCGGCAATACCGACCGCCGCAAAGACCAGGGCCGTCGCCGAGGGCGCCCGCAACATGAAAATCAAGGCGATGGGGAAGATCAAGGCGGCCAACACGCGGGTCCACGGCCAGGACTTCTCGTTCAGCAGGATCATCAAGCTGAGCAACGCCACAAACAACATCTGCTGTGCGAAATAGTTCTTCTGCGGATATGGCCCACCATACGGCATCGTATCGTAGAACGGCACACAGACAATGATGGCCATTACGCCCGCGAAGAACATGCATCTGAGGATTGTCGAAATATCATATCTTGTAATGATGATGACTGCGACCAGAGGAGTCAGCAAATAGAGCGCGCCGCTCCTCACCGCGGCCCCCATATAAGGCGACCAGAGGACGGATATCAGACCAAAAACCGGAAGCAGGAAAAGTGGCCACGCCTTTAATACGATTGGAATGACCTGCTCCTTATGAAGAGCGAAGAGCCAGAGGAACCACAGAACCAGCAAGTAACGCAGCGGCGTCTCAAGCGGCAACGGTACGAAGGAATTCAGGAACCAGAGGGAAATTAGCGCCTGCTCCCAATAGGGAATCTTCCTCGGCTCTTCATAGACCTTTGCCATGACGAGAGAGGAATCGCGATCCGTTGGAATGCGGCTTACTATGTTCATGCCGCAACCTCTTGGCGAAGGCTGCTGGAGATCACGTTTCGCATGAATCCTGCTGGCTGCACGAAGAGGTCTTCCGGCAAGCTGGCAAGGCGCGCGGAAAATGCGGCCACGTCGCGCCGATCCTTCAAAATGCGCCCTATCAGGTCTGGAAGCGATTGCTCCAGAGGTTCAGCAATCACGAAACCGCAGTTGTTTCGCTCAATCCACGCGGCGGTTTCGGTACCAGCAGGCGCAATTGAGGGGGTCACGTAATAGCCGCCCTCATAAATGCGGTTCGGCAACAGCCATACCGAATTATAGCCTGCTTCCATGAAGTCGCCTGCCCAGACCAGATCCAATGACGCATAAATGTCTGCCAGGTCCTCAGGTGACCGGAATTTTCCGAAGAAGGTCATATTGGGACGCCGGTCGATTTCCGGTTCGAAAATGGGAATCTCTGTGCGGGCGGGAATGCCGTGCAGGCGAATTTCCAACGAGCCCGGGAATGCGTCAGCGAGCGCACATAACAGGTTCAGGGAGCGTTGGCACCGCAGCATACCGACCCAGCCCAAGACGAGCTTGCGATCCGCAGGTGCATCTGCCGAATCGGCAGCGTTAGGCCGCGGCCCAAAACCACTGTCCGCACTCAAACGGTTCTCCACCACATAGGCCGTAAAATCGCCTTGGTAGTGTCGCTCGAAATGGTTCTTAAGGAAACCCGGCGAGCTGACGACGAGGGCCCTGGTGCGTTTGAGCAGAGAGCGCTCAAGGCCGCGGAAAATCCGGCCCACAACATCGCCGCGCGTCAGCAGGCGATGCACATCGAGGCTCTCATAGATAACCGGCGTCTTCAGGCTGGTATAACGCTTTGCCAGAAAGGCACACGCCAGCATATCGAGATTCCGCGCATAGATGACATCAGCTTGCTGCAGTAAGTCTCTTTGCGCGGCTGCCTTCCGCGCGCCTGCGAAAATCTGCTTGATCCGCTGGATGAAGGCACCGTCCCGGGTCATGCCGAGATCCACATTTTTCCATTCCGGCGAAACATCGCGACGATGCATCATGAAGCCCACCACATTCATGCCATCGCCGGTGAACGATTTCACCCGCCGGCGCACGGCGGCATCTGCCGCATCGTGTCCGAAGAAAGCAATCGTCGTCATCGCTGGGTCCAATCCGCGGTGGGCAGAAGGGTCATCCCTGACCATTCCGGCTCACGCCTCAGTTAGCGTCAATCTTTTCAGGAGACTCGGTGCTGTGCTCAGCCAGGCTCGGGGGCGTCTGGATCGCCGTCGGGCGGATTTCACCCTTCTTCGGCTTGTTCGAATCCCGGCGCATGAAGCCGAACAGAGAAGGCTTCGTCTCCATCTGGTAATATTTGCGGTAGGCATCATACCCGGCGCCTGGGTCGCTGTAATGACGCCGGCGATTCAAGTTCACCATATTGAGCGTCACCCCCAGCAGATCTGCCTTGAACGAGCGCAAAAGGGCCAACGACTGCCGGGCGGCCGAACGAGTTGTATGACGCCAGCGTACCACAAGGATTGCCTTGTCGGTTTTGCCCGCCACCACGCGCGCCTCTGCCATCAGCAGCAGCGGGCCAGTATCGATCAGGATCAGGTCATACATGGATCGCAGGCGGACAAGGAGATCGTCGAACGCGCGCGTGCCGAATACGTCGTGCGGCGTATGGCCCGTCAGCGACAATGGCAGGATATCCAGCATGCTCTTCGGATCCTTGGAGATCGCGTCGGAGAGCTGACCCGCGCCAAACAGATATTCGATGAAGCCGATTTCCGGTTTCAGCCCGGCCGCATCTGTCAGCTGGCGTCGACGGAAGTCACCATCAATGACCAGCGTGCGTGCGCCGGACATGGCCGACATGCGGCCGAGGGCCAGGGTCAGACTGGTCTTGCCTTCATCTGGCAAGGACGAGGTGATCGCCACCGTCTTGGTTTCGCTGTCGAGATCGGAGAAGGCAATCGCAGCGCGAAGGTAGCGGATACTCTCGGCAAATGCCGACAAAGGATTTTCGATAAGGTAATCTGCGGGATTGGTCTGCGAGAAGCCAAGCGCATTCGTGGTTCGGATCAACGGAACCGTTCCGATCGCGTTCTGGGCAAGCTTCTTCTCGATATCTTCCGAAGATGAAATCTTCATATCGAACATTTCAGCCATGATGGCGAGCGCACCACCCAACAGGCCGCCAAGCACTGCCCCAATAAGCAGGTTCAGCATTGTCCGAGGTGAACTGGGGTATTTTGGAACGGAGGCTTTCGAGAGAATAACGGCGTCGGGCTGGACAAGGCCATCCTGTTCGCGGGTTTCCTTCGACCGGGAGATGAACTCCTCATACAAGACGCGACTGGTTTCAGCGTCACGCTCAAGCTCGCGCAAGCGAACCATGGCAAGACTGTTGCCACGCAGCTTAGAATTCGAATTGCTGATCTGGGACTGGAGCCGGCCCACTTGATCCTGACGAACACGTACCTCGTTCTCCAGATTGGTGGCAATGCGATTCATCTCGTTTTCGATCTGGCGCTCGATGTCTGCCTGCTCTGCCCGCGCGCCGATCAGTTCGGGGTGCTGAGGGCCCAGGCGGGTCTCGAGATCACCAACGCGACCACGAATGGTGGAGAGCTGCTGCTTCAGGTTGGTGATAAGCGGGGATTCAAGAACTTCCGAAATCCCCTCGACCCCGGAGCCGCTGTTGATCTGGCGACGCATGCTGTCATAGCGCGAGCGCACCCGGTTCAATTCGACTTCAGCCTGCGTTTTCTGCGTGGTCAGATAGGCAATATTCTGCTCGGTGAGCGTGTTGCCCATGGCGGTTTCCATGTCATTGTCAGCAATGAACTTGGCAACGCGGTTTTCTTTCTCTTCGACTTCCTCGCGCAAGGCAAAGACCCGATCCGACAGCCATTCCGTGGCCCGCCGCGTTGCATCCAGCTTGGTTTCCAGCTGTTGCACGCGGTATTGGTCTGCGATCGCATTGGCAAGACGGGCTGCCGTCTCAGGAGACGTGCTCGTAACCTCGACATTAATCAAATAGGTCGTGCCAACCCGCGAGACGCCCACGCGTCCCATCAGCGTCCCGACGACGCTATCCAGGATCGCGCTATCGCGCTCATCGACACTCATACCCTCAAACGGATCGACTTGGCGTGTATCCATGCCGAGCAGCGACTTCACTTGGTTCTTCATCTTGCCGAGAGCGCTGGGTTTGCGTTCCCGAAGGGTCCAGTTGAATTCCGGATCCTCCGTGAGCTTCTGCTTGACCGCAACCTTCGTCAGGAGCGATTTCGACTTCATGATCATCACTTCGGTGTCGATCACCGCCGTGCTGACCGCGAGACCGCTGAGAACGCTGCCCAGATCAATCACGTTTTGCTGCTCGGTGTCCAATTG
The DNA here is from genome assembly GCF_036964145.1 of Hyphomonas sp. GTDB lineage: Bacteria > Pseudomonadota > Alphaproteobacteria > Caulobacterales > Hyphomonadaceae > Hyphomonas. Next base: position 226,472 of record NZ_JBALUC010000003.1, on the reverse strand, counting down.
GACAACCGAACTCGATTGGTAGAGAGGCGTCTGGTTGAATGTCGAATAGGCCACCAACGTGAAGACTGCCAGAAAGCTCAGCGCAATCAGCCAGAAACGGCGATATACTGCCCCCAGCAGAGATTTCAGATCTGTCGGCATGTTGTTATCTTCGGTCTCCGCTTCGGCGGGAACCTGGGACGGGAGTTCAAAACTGAATGTCTTGGTCAAGATAATATACCGCTGGTTGGGGTTGGCAGCTTGAAGACGACCGGCATGAAGACCGGTCGCCTACGATCAGGTTACGGATAGATACGGATGGAGACGCCCAGAAGATTGGCTGAGAAGCTCTCATCACCGACGAATGCCTCACCACTCCGGTCACGATCCACGCGACGGGCAAATGCATTCAGGTGAACCCGCTTGTTCATCTTGTAGGTACCGATCACACCGAATTCGGTGATGTCATCATCCCGGTCGGTTTCGTCATACTCATAGCTGGTGAGTTCGCCGTACCCTGACAGGATGATATTCCGGTAGAGTTCATGATCCACGCGGGCGCCCAGAGTTGTCTCGATAGAACTTGCACTGGTCCGGATACCGCTATCTACCGTCCGGCGAGCGCCCTTGAAACTGACTGTGGTCAGGCGGGTCGGGAACCATTCGACATTGGCGTCCAGCGCCAGACCATCGGTGTCCTCATAGAAATCGTCATCCTTCTCTTCGGAAAGAATACCAACAGCCACATCGCCGCGGATCAGCGAGTTCAACTCGAAGTCGACACCACCGTAGACAGTGTAGGAATCCGAATCCCGGGACCGCTCCACTCCGTCGACGAGGAGCGTGTTGTCGTATTCGCGCTGTTGGATCACGCCTTGGCCGAAGACGGCCACGTTCGGCGAGATGGCATAGCTGAGGCGCGAATTGAACAATGTATCGGACCGATCACGGAAATCCTGATCGATTGGTGCGCCTGCAAGGGACACTGCGTCATCATAATCGACTTCCGCGAAAGTTGCAGAGTTCGTCCAGCGAATACGGTCATTGGTATAATTCGCGCTCAGTTCGACGCCGGCACGTGTGAACTCAATCGGTTCGCCCAATCCGGATGTGTTGGATGGGTCGGACCGCTGATCGGTGGACTGCTGGTAGAACACCGATCCGCCAAGGGCGACTTCGCGTGTGACGTCCAGACGGCCCCGCAGTTGTGTGCTGACCTCATTGGCCGACTGGTCGCTGAAATCCTGATATTCATCACGGCTGACCGAGACGGAGGCAGCAACTTCGTGAACGCTCCAATTCGTACGCGCGGCAACGTCTGCGCCGATCCGGGCGATGACATCGGATTCCTCATCCTCACTCGTACCCAGTGCGTTGCTGGTATAGCCAAGACCAGCAAACAGGCTGGAATTTACCGTGAATGCCCCAAGCCGAATGGGCTCCGGATCATATTCAGGCTGCTGGCGGTCCGTGACCGCTTCGTACTTGTCCCGGCTGTAGTAATCACTCGACTGAGCGTAGGCAGCTCCAGACATCGCCGTGATCAGAGCGCCCGTCGCGACTCCAGCAAGGCTCACCCGCTTAGTATACAACATTTCCACCTCTTCCCTGGATTATGTAATCCGGCTGCTCGAACCGGCATGTTTACCAAAGGTCCCAAAGCAAGACCCATACCACTTTTCTAACAAAGAGTGAGGGCTTCATAGGGGAATACGATGTCAGTCAAGTAATCAAAGTCGGGCAAATTGGAGCGAATTGACGGGCAATTTTGCCCGCAGCTCCGTATTGACGTGCGCATACCCAAAATATTCTCCCAATATATCAAGACACAAGAAGAGGCCCGAAACGCTGCAAGTGCGTCTCGGGCCTCGAAGCCGGGCTAAATCCGGCGAATATTAATTATTAAATAGCCCTGGGCGTCAGTATTCAGACTGCCCAGTTACTGGACTCCGGAGCCTATTCCGCTGCTGCCGGAAGATCCATCTCCGTCAAGGCGGTGTACCGCTTCAGGTGATGATCAACATTGCCGAACTCGGAATCGATCATGGTCAGGCGCTTGAAATAATGTCCGACAGCCAGTTCGTCCGTCATGCCCATGCCGCCATGGATCTGGATAGCTTCCTGGCCGACAAAGCGGCCCGCCTGGCCGATACGCACCTTGGCAGCCGAAGCGGCCTTCTTGCGCGTAACCTCGTCCTCGTCGATCTTCAGCGTTGCCATGTAGGTCATGGAGATCGACTGCTCATGCTCCATGAACATGTCGACCATACGGTGCTGCAGCACTTGGAACTTGCCGATCGGCACACCGAACTGCTTGCGCTGGCGCGAATATTCCACGGTCATTGCATGCGCCACCTTCATGGCACCGCAGGCTTCTGCGCAGATGGCGGCAATGGCTTCGTCGGTTACCGTTTCGATCAGCGGCAAACCATTGTCGACTTCGCCAATTACGGATTCCGCACCAACCGACACGTTCTCGAAATACACCTCCGATGCGCGACGGCCGTCGACCGTCGGATAATCGCGGGTGCTGACACCCTGTGTATCCTTGGCGACAACGAAGACCGAGACGCCCTTGCTGTCACGGCGGTCACCCGATGTGCGAGCCGTCACGATAAAATGGGTCGCCCATGGCGCGCCAATGACAACAGCCTTGTGTCCGTTCAGGACAAAGCCGGCGCCGTCTTTCTTGGCTGTGGTCTCGAGGTCAGCCAGATTGTACCGGCCGCGCGGCTCTGCATACGCAAAGGCGAAGATCGTCTCACCCGACATGACGCCGCTGAGATACTCTTCCTTCTGCGCGTCATTGCCGCGCTTCAGGAACCCGCCACCGCACACCACGCTTGGCACGTAAGGCTCAACGACGAGCCCTTTTCCGAACTCTTCCATCACGACCATTGCGTCAATCGGACCACCGCCGAGCCCGCCATCCTCTTCGCTGAACGGCGCCATCAGCAGGCCCAGTTCTGCGAATTGGGCCCACATTTCAGGGCGCCAGCCGGATTCGGACTCAATCACCTTGCGGCGCGTGTCGAAATCATACTGTTCCCGGATCAGCCTGGAGAGGCTGTCGCGGATCATGCCCTGCTCTTCAGTAAAATTGAAGTCCATCTTCTATCCTCCCTGCCTCGTGTGCCTTAAAGGCCGAGGATCATCTTTGAAATAATGTTGCGCTGGATCTCGTTGGACCCACCGTAAATCGATGTCTTGCGCATGTTGAAATACGTTTCAGCCGCGAAGTTCGCATGGTCAGGACCAACGCCAAAGCCTTCATTGCCGGCATTCTCCATGCCGTAGCCATAAGGCGCGCCATAGTTTCCGACGGCTTCAAGTGTGAGCTCGGTCAGGCGCTGCTGGATTTCCGTGCCCTTCACCTTGAGGATCGAGCTTTCAGGCCCCGGCCCCTTGCCAGCGGCTTCGGACGCCAATGTGCGGAGTTCCGTGAACTCGAGCGCGGTCAGGTCGATTTCCAACTGGCTGATCTTGCGCGCAAAGTCCTGGCTCTCGATGAGCGGCTTGCCGTCCACAAGTTCTTCCGACGCGATCGTGCGCAGGCGCTCAACGCCCCGCTTGGAGCGGGCCACGCCAGCAATGCCGGAGCGTTCGTGCGCAAGCAGGAACTTCGCGTAGGTCCAGCCCTCGTTTTCCTTGCCGACGAGGTTTTCGACCGGAACGCGCACGTCCGTCAGCCATGTCTCGTTCACTTCATGCGTGCCATCGATCAGCTTGATCGGCTTAACTTCGATACCTGGTGTCTTCATGTCGACCAGGATGAAGCTGATACCTTCTTGTGGTTTCTTCGCGTTCGGATCCGTGCGGCAGAGGAAGAAGCCCCAATCGGCATGCTGCGCCAGCGTGGTCCAGGTTTTCTGGCCATTGATCACATAATGATCGCCGTCGCGTACAGCCGTCGTCTTCACGCTGGCCAGGTCGGAACCGGCGCCAGGCTCGGAATAGCCCTGACACCACCAGACTTCGCCGGACTGAATACCGGGCAGATGCCGTTGTTTCTGCTCTTCACTGCCGAAGGTGTAGATAACCGGAGCAACCATTGCCACGCCGAACGGCAGCGGCATCAGCGCATCAACGCGAGCATTCTCTTCGGACCAGATGTAGCGCTGGGTGGAAGTCCAGCCAGTGCCGCCATATTTCTCGGGCCATGCCGGTGTGGACCATCCCTTTTTACCAAGCACTTTGTGCCAGGCGAGGAATTGTTCGCGCGTGAGATCCTCACGCGTTCCGATACCTTCCAGTTCCTTGGGATAGTTTTCGCGAATGAATTCGCGAACCTCATTGCGGAAGGCAATTTCTTCCGGCGAAAAATCGAGATTCATGACGGCTCCTCACTGTGCGCTTGATGCGCATCGTACTTATCCCCTCTAATTCCGCCATTTTTGGCTAAAGGCAAGGTGACGTGCGCGTAAACGTCAGGTTCTCGTCGCGTCAGGTCGCCTTTCCCTCTGCAGGCTCAGCAATGAAAGGGGCACACGCGGTCTTGAGTAAGCCAATTGCCGTAGCGGAACCCAGACCTCCACCCGTCTGGAACTCCAATTGGAGGAGCGGCTGAAGACCCAAGCGTTCGACGGCAGCTTCATGCGCTGGCCGCCGCGTTACATGCGAGGCGATGCAATGGCTGATAGCTTTCGGGTCGACCGAATGCACGACCGCGGCGGCAATTGTCGTAGCAAATCCGTCCAGAACAACCGGAATGCCCTGATGGCGCGCTGCGATGATCGCACCGACGCATGCGGCCAGTTCGCGCCCGCCGAGAAACCTGAGGACTTGCAACGGATCGGACAAATGTCCGCGATGCAGCGTCAAGGCACGTGAGACGACATCTACCCGCCGCTCAACGAGGTCAGCCGTGGACTGATTGTCGGGCCGGACCCAATAATCCGGCGCGCCGCCATACAAGGCGCAGGCAATCGCGGCGGCGGCCGTACCGACCCCTGCCCCGGACACCGCCAGCGCGAGCAAGTCCGGCTTTTCCTCCGTCGCCTCGAACCCATAGGCGATTGTCGCCGCACATTCGCGCTCAGTCATTGCGGGACCTTCCGCTATGCTGGGCGTAGGCTGGTCGATGGCAAGATCAAACACCCGAATTGCCGCGCCAGCCTGTGTGGCGATGGCCGATAACGGGGCCTTGCCTTCGCGCAAGGCATCCACATGTGCACGCGTATCCTGCGGACTGGAGAGCGACACCCCTTCCGACTGGAGCCCGTGGGAACTCGCAAATACCGCCAGGACGGGGTTCTCGATGCGCGGCGGAAAGCGATGTTGCCAATTGGCCAGCCATTCTGCCGCCTCACCCAGACGCCCAAAATCGCCCTCACGGCCCATTTCGAGCAATGCGGCCCGCACTTTCTGGCCGGGCGCCGGGTCGAGATCGACGGAACCCCGGATCAGGGAACGTGCGTCTTCCAGTGGAGACATTTCGTGGGCCGGCTCACTCAAGGCAGATTGCTCCTATCCATTTGAAATCGATTTCATCTTATAGCAGAGAATGCGTGTTCTCTGCGACAAGGTTTTGTTACCCTGTTCATGAGACATGTTTGCGAACACTGTAGTGCTGACTAACCTATATTGATGACCACTCAAGCCATAAAATCCCCTTGCATCAAAGTGTGCGCTGTAGACGCCTCTACAGGCCTGTGTCTTGGATGCGGACGTTCGCTTAAGGAAATCGGCGGGTGGATGAAGCTGGGGCCGGAAGGTCGGGACAAGGTCATAGCCGAACTTCCGGAACGTATCGCCCGGCTTGAATTGCTCGGCAAGCGCTAGGAAAATGCCATGTCCGTAGAACGAACCCTTGTATCTGGACTTGGTGCAGCCATCCTGATTTCTGCGACCGTTATCTTTTTTCTTGTGCCTCGGCTGGAACAGCACCAAGCGGAACTGGCCGCAATGCAGCCCGATCCCGCACCCGCGCCGGTCAAAAAGCGTACCTCCGTAAATTATGCCGATGCCGCCGTCATCGACCGTGAGGCCGACGGCCATTACTGGACGCGCGCCGAAGTCCAGGGCACGGCCGTGAAGTTCATGGTCGATACCGGCGCCAGTACGGTTGCCCTGACCTATCGCGACGCACAGCGGATTGGACTCAAGCCAGAGTCGCTGGACTATCGCTGGGAAATCCGCACCGCAGGCGGCATCACCTATGGCGCCGCCGTGACACTGGACAATATCCGGATCGGTCAGGTCGAAGTCGAGCAAGTCAGCGCCATGATCCTGAAGGACGGGTTGGAGCAATCCCTACTAGGCATGACCTATCTGGGCGAACTCTACTCCTATGAGTTCAAGCAGAGCCAGCTGATCATACGCCGGTAATCTTCTCGCCGTTCAGCCCCTTGCCGACGCCCACTTCCCACGCGAACCGCTCAGTGTCGCCGGCCCAGCGGGCATAGGCTACACGCCCATCGAGCCCGGCCGCATCCATCAGGTCACGGTACCAGTAATCTGCCCCGGCATTCAGTCTCTGCGGGTGAACGCCCCAGAGCAGGCAGGCCGTGCGAAGGCGCTGGTCATCGAGTGATCCGTACAGGATCGGGGCTGTGCCGCGCACACGGGCGAACCGCGCAAGCCGGTCAAACGCACCCGTGCGCAAGGCCAGCGCTGTGGCGCCTTCGGCTTCGGCCATGCCTTGGGCGGTCTCGGCCACGACATCAATCGCCGTTTGCGCGGGCGTATCTCCGGAAAATTGCTCCAGCGACCGGCGATAGTCTTCAGCGCCTTCGGTCGCCCGGATGATACGAGACATGATCGATACGGTCGTGGCCGGGTGGCGGCCGACAGCGGTTTCGCCTGACAACATGACCGCATCCGCTCCCTGATAGATAGCTGTGGCCACGTCAGAGGCTTCGGCGCGCGTCGGCGCCGCGTTTTCGATCATTGATTCCAGCATCTGAGTAGCCACGATAACCGGCCGTCCAAGTGCGCGCGCGCACCGGACAATCCGGCGCTGGATCACGGGAACATCTTCAGGCGCGTATTCGACGCCGAGATCCCCCCGCGCCACCATCACAGCGTCGGCTGCGGCAACGATAGGTTCCAGATTCGCAATCGCCGCAGGCTTTTCGAGTTTGGCAATCAGCGGTGCGCGCCCGGCAATGATCCCCTTCACTTCTTCGATATCCTCGACCGTCTGCACGAAAGAGAGCGCGACCAGATCGACTCCGATCTCAAGCGCATAGTCCAGATCGGCGCGATCCTTTTCAGTAAGGGCCCGCACTGGCAGCGCCTTGCCGCGAACCGTGAAGCCCTTCTTGTCTGTCAGCTTGCCCGGCACGTCGGCGCGCACCCTCGGACTATCACCCGCCTGGGTCACCGTGAACATCAGCTTGCCGTCATCAACGAGGATGACATCCCCTACTTCCAGAATTTCGACAATCTCTGCGTGGGGGACGGGAATCGTGTCTTCCGCTTCAGTCGTCTCCGCCGCAACGACGGCATATTCCTTTTGGTAGCGCAGCCGCAACTCGCCGCCGAACAGTGAGCCCACGCGAACCTTGGGCCCTTGCAAGTCTCCCAACGTGGCCAGCGGGCGGCCTGTTTCTTTTTCGGCTGCGCGCACGGCGTCCAACGCATCCTTGTGCGCGCTGTGCTCGCCGTGGCTGAAGTTCAGGCGGAAAACGTCGACTCCTGCATAGGCCAGCGCGAGCACTTCTTTCGGCGAGCGGCTGCCCGGGCCGAGTGTTGCGACAATTTTCGCGTTCTCACCAATTAGTCGATTTCCAGTCATTCCGCCCTCCCTATGACAAGGTTGACATACCCCTATACGAGTCCCGCGGACTATTCCAGCCGAGCAATGCCCGCACCTACCCGATACACGGAAATTTCACGCGCTTGCATCCAATCGGCCGAGTCGGCGCATCCTTTCATGAAAGAGGAGTGTTACGAGATGAAATTTCCCTTCCTGGCCCTGCTTCTGGTGGTGGCCTGTGCAAGTGCTCAAACGGCTCAATCTGAAAAGTCGGAAGACCCGATTCAAATCATGGTGCTCGGCACCCATCATTTCGACAACCCCGGCCTCGACGTGGTGAACATGGAGGCAGATGACGTGTTGGCGACGACGCGTCAGCGCGAATTGGAGGATTTGGCCAGGCGGCTCCTGGAATTTCACCCGACCGCGATCGCAATCGAGAAGCTACGCTATACCGAGAGCGGGCGCGATTCCGCGTTTGCCGACTTCACGCCTGACGACTTGTCCAAAGATCGCAACGAGATTGTCCAGATCGGCTACCGCGTCGCGGACCTTGCGGGAACCGACCGAGTCTATGCGGTGGACGAGCATAAGGGCGAGATTGAGTACTTTCCCTTCGAGCGCGTCCAGGCCTTTGCCGCGCGGACCGGACAAGAAGACATACTTACCAGCATGATTGAGGACATACAGGCTGAGGCGGCAGACATGATGCGCGACCAGGCCACGACGTCCATTCCGGATCTGCTCGCGCGTCAGAATGATCCCGGCACTATCCAGCAGATGCATTCAGATTTCTATTATGGCCTGCTAAGCCTGTCGGATGCGGACGACCATGCGGGCGCAGCGCTCAACTATGGCTGGTTCGCGCGCAATGCCGAAATCTTCGCCAACGTCATTGAGGTTGCGGAGCCAGGCGACCGGATCATCATTGTCTATGGCTCAGGCCACAATTACTGGCTACGCCACTTCGCGTCGGAAACACCCGGCTTTCAACTTGTCGAACCCGTTCCGTATCTAACGGACTAGCTGACCGCAAACGGGTCATAGTTGAGGATTGGCGCGAGCCAGCGTTCGGCCTTGCGGGTATCCCATCCCTTGCGCCGGGCATAGTCCTCGACCTGATCCTTCTCGATCCGTCCGACCGCGAAATAAACGCTGTCAGGATGGGCGAAGTAGAGACCGGAGACACTGGCCGCCGGGGTCATCGCAAAGCTGCTGGTGAGTGACACACCGATCCGCTCCTCCGGCTCAAGAAGACGAAACAGGGTTTCCTTTTCCGTATGCTCCGGCTGGCTTGGATAGCCCGGTGCGGGGCGGATCCCCTGATACTTTTCCTTGATCAGTTCAGCATTGGAGAGATCCTCGTCTGGCGCATAGGCCCAGAGCTCCTTGCGGACACGCTCATGCATGTATTCGGCCATGGCCTCAGCAAACCGGTCGGCCAGCGCCTTAACCATGATCGAGGAATAATCGTCACCCTTCTTGGCGAACGTTTGGGCGATCTCCTCAGCCTGCGGACCAGACGTCACACAGAAGCCGCCGACCCAGTCGTCGCCTTCCGGAGCGACAAAATCAGACATGGCGAAGTTGGCGCGGGAATTGTCCTTGACCATTTGCTGGCGCAGCGTGTGGAACACGTCACCATTGTCGAGACGAATATCATCGCCATCAGAATTAGCCCGCCAGAAGCCCACCACCGCTTTCGGCTTCAGCCACGCTTCGCCGATCAGTTGTTGCAGCATGCCTTGCGTATCATTCCACAGGCCGGTGGCCGCCTCGCCCACAATCTTGTCCTCAAGGATTTTGGGATACTGTCCTGCGAGGTCCCAAGCCGAAAAATAGGGAGTCCAGTCTATGTAGCGTGCGAGCGTAGCAAGGTCGAAATCCTCGAATGTCCGGACACCCTCAAATGTTGGTTGTGGCGGCGTGTAATTTGTCCAATCCAGTTTAAGCCGCGCGTCCCGCGCCTGGGCGATGGGCAGACGCGGCTTGGGAGGACCGCCGGCACGGGCTTCGCGCATCCGCTCATAGCGCGCCTTGGTTTGCGTGACGAAGCTAGGCTTGTCATCTTCACTGAGCAATGTGCTGACCACGCCGACCGCGCGGCTGGCATCCGACACGTGCACGACTGGCGCAGTCCGGATTACCGGATCGATCTTTACTGCCGTGTGGGCCGGGCTGGTCGTGGCGCCGCCAATCAGCAGCGGCTGTTTCATGCCGCGCCGTTCCATTTCCGATGCCACATAGACCATCTCGTCCAGACTAGGCGTGATCAGGCCTGAGAGCCCGATAATATCAACGCCTTCCTTTTCGGCCGTATCAAGAATGGTTTCTGCAGCCACCATGACACCAAGATCGAGGATCTCATAACCGTTGCAGGCGAGCACCACGCCCACAATATTCTTGCCAATGTCATGAACATCGCCCTTCACAGTCGCCATCAAAACCTTACCGTTCGAGACGTCCACCGTGCCGAGGCGCTGTTTTTCCTCTTCCATGTAAGGTTCGAGCCATGCCACGGCCTGCTTCATGACACGCGCAGATTTCACCACTTGCGGCAAGAACATCTTGCCAGATCCGAACAGGTCGCCGACGACATTCATGCCGTCCATCAACGGACCTTCGATGACGTGTAGCGGGCGCTCGAGCGACTGGCGCGCTTCCTCGGTGTCTGCATCAATGTATTCGGTGATGCCGTGCACGAGCGCGTATTCAAGGCGCTTCGCGACGGGTGCTTCGCGCCAGGACAGATCCTTCTCGGTCGTTTTAACCTTCTGACCCTTGAAGCCTTCGGCAATCTCGATCAATCGTTCGGTGCCATCTTCGCGACGGTTCAGGATGACGTCTTCGACCCGCTCACGCAGATCTGGCTTGATATCGTCATAGATGTCGAGCTGTCCGGCATTCACGATCCCCATATCCATTCCGGCTGGAATGGCATGATAGAGGAAGACCGAATGCATGGCCCGGCGGACGGGCTCATTGCCCCGGAAGCTGAAAGAGACATTCGAAAGACCGCCGGATATGTGGCAGCCCGGGCACGTCTCGCGGATTACACGCGTCGCCTCAATAAAGTCCACGGCGTAATTATTGTGTTCCTCAATGCCGGTGGCGACGGCGAACACGTTCGGGTCGAAGATGATGTCTTCTGCCGGGAACCCGACGTCTTCCGTCAGGATGCGGAAGGCGCGCTGACAGATCTCGACCTTGCGCTCCTTGGTGTCGGCCTGGCCAACCTCATCAAACGCCATCACCACAACGGCCGCGCCATAAGCAAGGCAGGCCCGCGCTTGCTTGCGAAATGTCTCTTCGCCTTCCTTCATGGAAATGGAATTGACGATGGCCTTGCCCTGAACGCATTTCAGGCCAGCCACGATCACCTCCCATTTGGAGGAATCGATCATGACCGGGACACGGGCAATGTCCGGCTCGGCTGCAATCAGGTTCAGAAAGGTCCGCATGGCTTCCGCGCCATCCAGCATGCCTTCGTCCATGTTGACGTCGATGACCTGCGCACCATTTTCGACCTGCTGGCGCGCGACCTCAACGGCATCTGCATAGCGGCCTTCGGTGATCATTTTCCGGAAACGTGCGGATCCGGTCACATTGGTCCGCTCACCAACGTTCACAAAGGATTGGGAAGCTGAAACTGTCATTTTCTCGTTTTCCCGGCCTCAAGCGGCCAGTTGCCATCGGCCACAGGCGGATATCCGTCTGCAGGCCGGTTGTACCAATATATCCAGGCGGTTTCGCCCGACTCGGCCCCGGTGTCATCCATCAGGGGAATTTGCTTGCGGAGGTATAGGCTGGTTGCCGGGTCCTCCGTTACGTCCTCGAAGGCGTCCATTGCCGGCATGATAGTCGTGTCGGTGAGTTTCCAGCGGACACCATGGCAAAGTTGGTTACCCTCGACGACCCCGGGGAAGCCCCCAAGGTCGACCATGCGCGCACGGAACCGGCAAGGGGCGCCAAAAGTACCCGCGCTGTCCAGCGGCAGATCTGCCGGTTGCCCGGCCGCGCCCTGTTTCAACAAGCCGTAAAAGATGAAGAGATCACCGACCTCGACGGACTTGCCTGTCACGAAGTCACCTCGAACGGCTCGAGCCCGGACAGACGCATCGTATGCTTGTTTGGCGCAGGATTGCGGGGCTTCACGCCCTCAACCGCTTTTGCGATGGCCGCGATATGCTCCGGCGTCGTGCCACAGCATCCACCGAGAATATTGACGAGGCCATCTCTTGCCCAGCTACCGACAAAGTTGGAGGTCTCATCCGGTTGCTCGTCATACTGACCCATCTCATTCGGCAGGCCCGCATTCGGATAGGCTGCTACCAGCGTGTCAGCCACACGCGACAGAGCCGCAATATGGGGCCGCATCAGGTCTGCGCCGAGCGCGCAATTGAACCCGATCGCAAATGGCTTCGCGTGCCGGACAGAATTCCAGAACGCCTCGACCGTCTGGCCAGACAATGTCCGCCCAGACCGGTCGGTAATTGTACCGGAAATCCAGATTGGCAGCTTGTCCATGCCCTCTTCTTCGAGATCCATGATCGCCTTGATCGCGGCCTTGCAATTCAGCGTGTCCGTGATTGTCTCGATCAGGTAGAGATCGACCCCGCCCTCATTCAGCGCACGGATTTGCTGGCGATAGGCTTCATAGACCTCATCGAAGGTCACAGAGCGCGCGCCCGGATCGTTCACGTCCGATGACATGGACAACATCTTGTTGAGGGGTCCGATGGAGCCAGCCAGAAACCGCGGCTTGTCCGGTGTCTTTGCCGTCCACGCGTCTGCTGCGGCCCGGCCAAGCTTTGCACCTTCAAGGTTGATGTCCCAGACCGATTGCGGGTCCAGCTTATAATCATCCTGCGCGATGACTGTCGCACTGAACGTATTCGTCTCGGAAATATCGGCACCCGCGCCATAATAGGCATCGTGGAGGGCGGTCACGATATCCGGGCGTGTCAGGCAGAGAATGTCATTATTGCCTTTCATCTGCCCTGGATATTCAGCCTCTCTGAATCGGTCTCCGCGATAGTCGGCTTCCTCCAGCCCCCTACGCTGGATCATTACACCCCAAGAGCCGTCCAAGATGAGAATCCGATCTTTCGCGGCCGCCTTCAGGGCTGCGATGCGTTGTTGTCTGGTCATCTATAGCTCCATTGATCCATCGTCCCGCAAGGGCGAGAACGGGTTATGCGCCACCTCCCAGAGGTGATCGTCAGGGTCAGAAAAATATCCAGAATACCCGCCCCAAAACACTTTTTCAGCCGGCTTCACGAGTTTCGCTCCCGCAGCAACCGCCCTGTCTAACGCATCATCGACTTCCTCTGCGCTTGGTTGATTCCACGCGAGCGTAACGGCCCGAAATCCGTCACCGTCTTCCGGCACGCCGACATCCTGCGCCAATGATGCACGCCCAAAAAGTCCGAGGGCCAGTCCCCCCATATCAAAGAACACCACGGATTCCTGGGAGGCCTTCGCACGCTTGAGACCCATACGCTCATAGAACGCGGCAGACTCCTGTACGTCTGCCACGCCGAGGGTCACCAATGTCACATGGATAGGACGGGAACTCATCGCTCAGGCTGCCTCTGCCGGATTGGGTTTCAGGCCGAGTAGGCGACATGTGGACAATGCCAGTCCTGCGCGATTGAGAGTGTAGAAGTGAAAATTGGAAACGCCTTGTTCGGACAATTTTCGACAGAGGTCGGCTGCGACATTGGCAGTCACCAATTCGCGCGTTTCCTGATCGTCATCAAGGCCATTGTAAAGCTCATGCAACCAGTCTGGCAGAGACGCACCACACAGGCTTGAAATACGCTTCAATCCCTTGAAGTTCGGTTGCAGCATGATGCCCGGCACGATTGGCATGGTCACGCCTCCTGCCCGCGCCTTATCGAGAAAGTTCAAATAGATTTCCGGCTCGAAGAAGAATTGCGTGATCGCCCGGTCGGCGCCTGCATCCTGCTTGGCTTTAAGAAATGCGATCTCGGCGTCCCAGCCCCGGCTTTCCGGATGAAGCTCCGGATAGCAGGACACGGAAATCTCGAAACATCTGCCAAGGTCCGGACGATGCTCGCGAATGCCTTCGATCAGATCAATGGAATCGCGGAAACCGCCTGGGTGCTGTTCAAACACTTCCCCCATGCCGGTCGGAGGATCGCCTCGCAGCGCCACGATATGCTTCACGCCCGCCTGCCAGTAATCCTCGGCAACCGACAACACCTCGTCCTTGGTCGCGCCAACACAGGTCAAATGCCCGGCCGGTCGCAGGTGCGTTTGCTGGGCGATACGCCTGACCGTGTCATGGGTTCTTTCCCGGGTCGAGCCCCCGGCGCCGTAGGTAACAGATACGAAGTTTGGCGTCATCGGTTCGAGACGTTCGACCGTCTCCCATAGCCGGGCGGCCATCACCTCGGATTTTGGTGGGAAAAATTCAAAAGAGACAGACGGTGCACCGGCCTGACGGGGGGATGAGAGCGGGCTCATGCGACATTCTCCAGGGGTTTGGCGGGCTTGACCGCCTTCCAGATATTTACGGTGAGGCCATCCTGAGCGCCTTCGGGCGGGGCGAAGGATCTTGGCGCCAAAAGGTCCAGTCCAACGTCGGACGCCCAGGCTTTCATGGCGTCGTGCGACATGCCCAACCGGTGATGACCGTGCTCGGCGCGCAGAAATTCCAAATTGTGCGGCGCGAAATCCACGATGAGGAGCTGGCCGCCTGGCTTCAGAACACGGCTCGCCTCGGCGATCGCCCGGTTCGGAGCATCCATGTAATGAAGGACCTGATGGATAATCACGACATCAGCGCAATCATTGTCGAACGGCACCGCCGTGACATTGCCCTGCCGGACGCGCGCGCCTTGCACGCCTTGCTGCTCAAGATTCGACCGGGCAACCGTCAGCATGTGGTGACTCAGGTCGATTCCCTCGGCCTCAGCCGCCATCGGCGCAAACAGACTCAACATGCGTCCCGTCCCGGTACCGAAATCGAGCACACGGTCAAATGGGCCCGTTCCGGCCAATTCCAAAAGCGCGCTTTCGATCAGATCATTGGGATAATGCAGGGACCGCAGCCGGTCCCAAGTGTCGGCAATATTAGAAAAATAGGCCTCAGCGGATTCGGCCCGCGCCGCACTTACTTCATCCAGGCGCTCAGCATCACGAGCAAAATCCGGCTCAGTGTTGTCTATTTGGGCGAACAGCGAGTCGAGGAACGCTTTATAGGGCTTAGCTGTCGACGCGCGATAAAAGACAAAAGAGCCCTCAGGCAAGCGCTCGACCAAGCCCGCCGAGGTCAGCGCCTTGAGATGGTGTGACAGGCGTGGCTGAGATTGTTCCAAAACCTGAACCAGTTCTCCGACTGACAAATCCCGCTGACGCAACAGGGCCAGCACTCTCAGGCGCGTAGGCTCTCCCGCCGCGCGGAGGCCTTCGATCATGGATGAAAGCTGCAAGGTCATTTAATGATATAAACATCAATTTATATGTTTTTGCAACACAGCTTTACAGAAATATCACCTATGTATGTTTGGGGTAAGATTGAGAGTTGAAGCACTTTCGCTTAACCACCATCTACCGGTCTCCACAACGGGGTTATCAACACATGACACAGCGAATCTTTGCTGCGGTTCTCGCCATGGGGCTAGGAGCCTGTGCATCCACACAGAACGCCGAACCGGGCACGATTCATGACCCCTATGAAGGCTTCAATCGACAGATGTTCGCGTTCAATACGGGCGTGGACAAATATGCCTTAGGACCTGCTGCAAACGTCTATGAGACAGTCACCCCTGAATTCGGACGTGATCGCGTGGGAGATTTTCTTCATAATCTCAAGTCTCCTGTCATTTTCGTGAACGACGTGTTGCAAGGTGAGGGCGACCGCGCTGGCGACACATTCGCTCGCTTCCTCGTCAACACGACAGTCGGCGTCGCTGGCCTGTGGGATGTGGCCGGATACAATGGCATGGAGAAACACGCTGAAGATTTCGGCCAGACCCTCGCCGTTTGGGGTGTGGACAGCGGCCCATTTCTCGTTCTGCCCCTTGTGGGACCTACCACGCCGCGTGACCTGTTCGGAGCCGGCATCGACCGCGCGCTGGATCCGCTAACCTGGACCGAATTCGACAACAATCCGGACCTCGACGATCATATTGCGATCAGCCGCAGCGTTCTGGGAGGACTGAATGCCCGGGTCGCGCTTGATGATGAAATCAAACAGCTGAACGCACAGCCCGAACCATATATTGCCTTGCGCCGGATTTATTCATCCCAGCGTCAGGCCGAAATCCGTAATGGTCGCATAAATGAGGAAGAGGCGTACGACGATCTCCCTGATTTTGACGAATTTGAAGAATAGGTCCGGGGGCGTGACCACCAACAGGAGCGAAAATGTGAAACGCCAATACCGACATTTAGCAATTGCCGGTGCCGCAATGCTGATGATTGCCCCAAGCACCTTCGCAGACGTGAAGACAGAAGCCTATGTTCAGGAAAACGCCAGCGAAGTGCTGGCATCCCTGAATGATCCTTCCTTGGACGCAGAAGAGCGTACCGAAAAATTCAATACTTATATGGACGAGTTCACCGACATGACGGCGGTGTCGAACTTTGCCATCGGCAAATATGCCCGCCGGTTTACGGAAGACGAGCTTGCCCGGTACCGAAAGGTGTTCCGGGAATATGCCCTTGCCGTTTATGAAAACGAACTCGACGCATATCGCGGCGAAGCGGTTATAGTGAAGGATTCGGTCGACCGGTCGGCCACCGATTCCATCGTGAATACGGTCATCAAGCGCCAGGATGGCAAGGACATGGATGTCCGCTGGCGTGTCCTGACCCGCGACGGCAAATACCAGGTTGTGGACGTCGCGCTCAATTTGGATGGAAATCTGATCTGGCTCGCAATTGAGCAACGCGCACAATTTCTGGCCCTGCTTGATCGCTCTAACGGGTCAGCCGAAGCGCTGATCGACAAGATCGAAAGCATGAAGCGGAATCTGGAAGCGGAAAAGCGCTCCTAGGCCGCCCCATATGAAACCAAGCCCTCGTCCATGGAATGGTCGAGGGCTTTTTTTTAAACGAGCCTCACACACTCCAGCCGCAAAACGTTTTTCCGGTAAGTTCGCGGAACCGGACGGCATCCGATTTCAGTTTCTTCGCAAGGACCGAGCGAAGCCTGTCATCGAACTCCGGAACGGGGACTGCCTTGTCGGCCTTAACGGCAGACCGCATGGAATCGATCAGAACCCGAGGGCTACGGGCACGGACATACCGGCCGATAGAAGTATCCCGCATCTGCCCCCACCATCTGGGCATTTTGCGCAGATCTTCCCCGGTATTCGCGATCGGTAAACTGCCAAGGCTGTCGATGGCCGAAGGGGAAAGCCCAATATGCTGACCAATCCTTTCCATTACCGCATATGGCTGATTGAGCAGAATATCGAAATCGACAATCAGAATATCGTCCTTGGACCAATATTCATAATACGGCTCGAGTTGGTAGGCATACTTGCTGACCATAAGGATGTGCTCGCCCTCACTCGTGTCGAATACTTCCGATGGCGCCGGTAATGACCCGGAATGCATATAAGTGTGCTTGTACTGAGATTCCGCGCGCGCGACGGGGTCCCTGGCGATGAATATCAGCTTGGCATGGGGGGCATTTTCGAAGGTTCGCGCCGCTGCACACGGAAACACGTCCCGCTTGGTGTAATTCGGGCAGAAATCGATCCAAGGCAACGTTGAATTGCGAAACTGTCTGCGATACCAGTTCGTCCCGCGCGAATAGTTTGATTGGCTCAGATAGAAATCGGTTTCCTTGCATTCGGGAACAGCTACCAGCACGCTTTTCAGGAAAGCACGATATAGCGCTGTCGTCCCTGCCCGCATCGCACCGATGACAATTGCATCAGGCGAGGACTTCTCCTGAGATATCTGCGAACACGTCATAATCGATCGTCCCCAAAAACGATACGTACTCGTCTTTTATAAAAGCCAAGCAGGCGTCTTAGCCCTCCTTAAAAGGTTAAAAAGTTTATCGATCCTGCCAAAAGCAAATTCAAGTAAGTTGTTTACGAACATTAACAATATTCACGTTTGTCCCATATTTTGTTCAGAAATGTGCTCGATAATCGAGCGACCATCGAGACGAAATGGCCATCGCCGCTGCGAATAGCGCGCTTTGGGAACTCCCTTCCGGGTCATGGGTTAAATATCCAGATGCCCGTCTCTCCGCATTCCCTGTTTAATTTCGCCGCCGTGACATTCCGGGCGGCGATTCTGACGTTTGTTGCGAGCACATATGTGGCCTCCGCCATGCCCCAAAGTCGTGAAGCGTCACCCTCGGCGCCCTCAGACCTGATCGCAGTCACTCCTCCTACGATGTCAGGTGACGAAAGGATCGAGGACCGTATCCAGAATATTTTTGCAGAAGTGGATGAGCTGAAGAACATCAGCGCAAGTGTCCGGAACGGCGTGGTCACGCTGGAGGGATCAACCACAAATGCCGCAACAGCTGATCGTGCCGAGCAGATCGCGCTGCGTATTGAGGGAGTGGTCACCATCCAGAACCGGATCGAGCAGGCAGTCGGCGTAGGAGACAATGTCAGCCCCATACTGGAGACCACTTCCACGCGGGTAAATCAAATCGTTCGTTCAATACCCTTGCTGGCTGTTGCCTTGACGGTCTTTCTGATCATTTCATTCCTTGGGCACCTGCTGGCTACATGGAAGGGTTTCTGGCGGCGGATCATGCCTAACTCCTTTCTGTCAGACCTTGTCGCCGGGGCCAGTCGTATCATCGCGGTGGTGATCGGGCTGATCGTGGCGATGAATGTGATGGGAGCAACCACGCTGCTGGGCACCGTGCTGGGAGGCGCGGGCGTGATCGGTCTGGCCCTTGGTTTTGCCGTTCGGGACACGCTGGAAAACTACATTTCCTCGATCATGCTGAGCATTCGTCAGCCTTTTCGGGCAAACGAACATGTCGTGATCGATGAGCATGAAGGCATCGTGGTGCGACTGACGTCACGGTCCACTGTCCTGATGACGCTCAATGGCAATCATTTGCGCATTCCGAATTCGACGGTCTTCAAGGCCGTCATCCTGAATTATACACGCAATCCGGAACGCCGTTTTGAATTTGACCTGGGCGTCGACGCAAATGACGATCCCGTCGCCGCCATGCAGCTCGGCCTGGATACGTTGAAATCCTTACCCTACGTACTCGAACAGCCCGATCCGGAATCCTACATTCAGACCGTGGGAGATTCGAATATCGTCCTGCGCTTCATGGGATGGGTGGACCAGCGAGACTCTAATTTCGGCAAGGCTCGCGGACTTGCAATCAGCGCCACCAAGGACGTGCTGGAGCAGGAAGGCTTTACCTTGCCGGAACCGATCTACCGCCTGCGGTTCGATACAGGAACCGCACAGCCAGCTGCGACCGGTACAGGCAAGGCAGAAATGGTCCCATCGCGTCCGAAGGAAACGGCAGAACCGCGGGATGCAGCAGATGTGAAACCGGACAGCCATCTCAACCAGATCGTCGCCGAGGAACGCGCTGCGACCGGAGAAGAAGACCTTCTCGACGAAAAACGGCCCGTCGAATAACGGGCCGCCTCTCAAAATTCGCTAGCGCGCGAACTTCTTGAATTTCAGTCGTTTCGGATTGACGGCATCTTCGCCGAGACGGCGCTTCTTGTCTTCGAGGTAGGACGAGAAATCCCCCTCGAACCATTCGACGTGCGAATTCCCTTCGAAGGCGAGAATATGGGTGGCCATGCGGTCAAGGAACCAGCGATCGTGCGAGATGATCACCGCGCACCCCGGAAAATTGTCGAGGCCTTCTTCCAGCGCCTGAAGGGTTTCGACGTCGAGGTCGTTGGTCGGTTCATCGAGCAGCAACAGGTTATGGCTGCCCTTCAACATCTTGGCGAGATGGACGCGATTGCGCTCACCGCCTGACAATAGGCCAACCTTTTTCTGCTGATCGGTGCCTTTGAAGTTGAAGGCACCAACATAGGCGCGCGACATGACCTCCACGCCACCAAGATCGATGACATCCGTCCCGCCCGAAATTTCCTCCCAGACATTCTTGTCGGAATCCAGCTTGTCGCGGCTCTGGTCGACATAGCCGATCTTGACCGTATCGCCGACGCGCAGGGTACCTTCATCCGGTTTTTCCTGCTCCAGGATCATCTTGAACAGGGTCGATTTACCCGCACCGTTCGGACCGATGACGCCGACAATGCCGCCGGGCGGCAGTTTGAAGTCGAGGTCTTCGATCAGAAGGTTGTCGCCGAAAGCTTTGCGTAAGTGCTCTGCCTCCAGGACGACGCCGCCGAGGCGGGGCCCAGGGGGGATGCGTATCTGCGCGGTCATGACCTTTTCCCGCTCTGCCTGCGAGGCCATTTCCTCATAGGCATTGATACGTGCCTTGGATTTCGCCTGACGTGCCTTCTGGCCGGAACGGACCCATTCCAATTCCTTCGCAAGCGTGCGTTTGCGCCCGGTTTCTTCGCGCGCCTCCTGCTCCATCCGTTTGGCCTTCTGTTCGACCCAGCCGGAGTAGTTGCCCTGGAAAGGCACGCCGCGGCCACGGTCGAGTTCGAGAATCCAACTGGTGATGTCATCCAGAAAGTAACGGTCGTGAGTGACGAGAATGACGCACCCGGGAAAATTGATCAGATAATTTTGCAGCCAGGCGACGGTCTCGGCGTCGAGATGGTTGGTCGGTTCATCCATCAGGATCATGTCTGGCTTTGACAGAAGCAGCTGGCAAATTGCGACACGGCGAACTTCACCGCCTGACAACGCGGAGACATCGGCATCATTGTCCGGACAGCCGAGCGCGGTCAGGGCCATATCGATCTTGGAATCAATGTCCCAAGCGTCTGCCGCATCAATCTGCTCCTGCAGCGCAGTCATCTGCTCCATGAGTTCGTCGGAATAGTCTTCGCCCAGCTTTTCCGAGATCGCGTTGAACTGGTCCAGCATCTGCTTCTCAGGGCATTTGGTGGCCACATTTTCAAAAACGGTCAGCGCGGGGTCGAGCTTCGGCTCCTGAGGAAGATAGCCGACTTTCACACCGTCGGCGGCCCAGGCCTCGCCTTGAAAATCCTTGTCTTCGCCAGCCATGATCCGAAGCAGGGTCGACTTACCTGAACCGTTGACGCCGACGACACCAATTTTGGCATCTGGCAGGAAATTCAGGTGGATATTCTCGAACACCTTCTTCCCACCGGGATAGGCCTTGGTCAGGCCTTGCATTTGGAAAACGATTTGGGGACCGGCCATGGCGGGTATTCCTGTATAAACGGGTATGAGACGCGTTGTACTTGCGCGCGCGCCGGGGAAAATCAAGCGGGCAAGCGCAATCAACCGACTGAAGATCGGTCAGGCGACCGGTGGTCAGCCTTCGATCCGCTTGCGCTCATCTTCCGTCAGGACGCTGGCAAGACGCTCGAGTTCCGTCTCGGCACTGCGATTGCCCATGTCCTGAGCACGGCTGAACCAGCGCCAGGCTTCCACGAAATCAGGCTGGTCCTGACCGTGCCCCCCGGCATGGGCGATCCCGAGATTGAACGCGCAACGATTGTCGCCCAGTTCGGCACCCTTGTCCCACCAGGATTGCGCGGTCTCGAATTCCCTCGGTCCCCCTGCCCCGGTCATCATCATGACCCCAAGATAGGTCATTGCGTTGACCTCGCCGAGATGTGCAGCCTGTTCAAAGAGCCGCCGGGCATCGATTTCGTTCTTTTCACCGCCCAGTGCGCGCAATTTCATGAACCCCAGATTGAACATGGCGGGCGCAAGACCGGCCTCGGCTGCTTGGGCATAATAAGCTCTTGCGGCAGTGAAATCCTGATGGACCCCCCGACCATGATGAAGCATCGCACCGAAATTGTTGGCAGCTGCAGCATGTCCGGAATCCGCAGCCCGACGCATCAGCGCCGCAGATTTCATCAAGCTCTCTCCACCCTCGCTATCCAGTAGCAAGGCGACCGCTTGTTCGAACAGAACATCCCCTTCCGCCATGACCGCACGATATGCATAAACCGCTGTCTGCATAGCGTCTTTTGGCAGTTTTTGCCGCACAAAAGTTGAAACGACTGTTTACTTGGGGTGACAGCTCGACCTTGCAGTGTGCGCTGAATCTGCATTCCTGACAGGCAAATACACACCGAAGCGAAAAACTTCAAACGATTGCACTTATTTCCCGAGGACTCCCTTCGCTCCATGACAGAATTGACTCTGGAACGCCTGTTTACGTCGCCCTCCCTGACAGGAGCCGCGCCACTGGGCATCAAATATGCGCCCGATGGCAGGCGCGTGACGTTTTTGAAGGCCAAACCGGAAGATCAGCAACGCCATGATCTCTGGCAATTCGAGGTTGAGACCGGCCTCCCTTCCTTGCTGTTGGACTCCCAGTTGCTCGAGCCGGACGACATCGCCCTGTCAGAAGAGGAAAAAGCGCTGCGCGAACGCAAGCGCACCGCCGGCAAGACCGGCATTCTCGATTATTCCTGGGGAACGGCGGACACGATTCTGGTGCCGCTCGGTGGGAACCTGCATCTGGTTACCCTGACGGCTGACGGTCCCCAGACGCGCCAACTCACCGACAGTGATGCTTTTGACTATGATGCCCGCATCTCTCCCAAAGGCGCCTATGCAAGCTTCATCAGGGATGGTGCGCTCTGGATGATTGATCTGGCGAACGGTGCGGAAAAACGCCTGTCGCCCCAAGCCGATCCCGCCAGTGCCCTCTCATATGGGGTGGCCGAATTCGTCGCCCAGGAAGAGATGAGCCGATATACGGGCTATTGGTGGAGCCCGGACGACAGATATATCGCCTATACGTGCGTGGATGAGAGTCCTGTCGATATCGTACCGCGCTTTGATATTTCTGCCGACGACGTGGCGGTCATAGAGCAACGCTATCCGCGCGCGGGCAGGCCCAACGCCATAATCGATCTCTTCGTCCTGGAGGTCGGCACCGGCATCGTGACCGAGATCCACTGGCGGCGTAATGATTGGGGTCACGCGACCGACCAATATCTGGCGCGCGTGAATTGGACCGAAGACAGTCTGTTCGTGCAACGGGTCAACCGCGCCCAGACCCAGCTGGAGATGGTCCAGTTCATGGTGTTCAATCCCGCCGACAAGGGCTTGCGTCTGTATGAGGCAACAGTCTCCAAACTGGATGAACAGCCCCACTGGATAAACCTGTCTTCGGACTTCGAAAGCATAGGTCCCCTGGGCGTCATCGTCACGGAGGAGTCGAAAGGGTATCGGAGGGTCAGCCACCTACCACCCTCGACCAGTCATCCCAAGCCCCTGATTGGTGGCGACTGGGTCGTCGATGCCATCCAGCATGTGGATGCAGATGCGCCCGCGATCCTTTTTACCGGCTTTCGCGACACTCCGTTGGAACGCCATCTCTATCGCGCCCAAATGGCCTCCCTGACGGCTCCGGAGGATGTCAGGATCGACCGCATTACGACCCTCGGCCAGACCTGGTCCATCAGCATGGCGCCGGATGGGCAATCCTTTGTTGGGACATCCTCCTCTCCGGGCCAACCGCCACAAACAGGCCTCTATTCAATAGACGGGAAGCTGATCGCATGGATTGAGGAGAACGCCCTCAATGAAGACCATCCCTATCACCCGTTCTTGGCCAACCATGTCACACCAGAGTTCGGCACCCTGGCAGCGGATGACGGGCAGGCGCTTCACTACTCGCTCTTGAAACCTCCCGGCTTCGATCCCGCGACCCGCTACCCTGCCATTATCGAAGTCTATGGCGGTCCACACGTCCAGACCGTGACGAATAGCTGGGGAAGCCTGTCGGACCAGTATCTTGCGCGTCAGGGCTATCTCGTATTCCGGCTAGATAATCGCGGCACATGGAATCGCGGCAAGCAATTCGAGGATGTGATCCATCACCGGACCGGCCTGCATGAAGTGAGCGATCAGATGAAAGGCGTGGACTGGCTTAAGGCCCAATCCTTCGTAGACGCGGAAAAGATCGCCATTCAGGGCTGGTCCTATGGCGGGTACATGACTCTCATGACTATTCTGCAGGCGCCCGCCGCCACATTTGCGGCTGCCGTGGCAGGTGCGGCCGTTGCGGACTGGAGTCTCTACGATACATTCTATACGGAACGTTACATGGGCACACCGCAGGCAAATGCAGGCGGCTATGAGGCTGCCAGCGTGTTCCCCTATCTGGAAAACCTCTCGACCCCACTCCTCCTCCTCCACGGCATGGCCGATGATAATGTCACTTTCGACAATGCGACACGGCTGATGGCGAAACTGCAGGAGATGGGCAAGCCGTTCGAGCTGATGACTTATCCCGGCCAGCGCCATGGCATTCGCGGAGAAGCGTTGCAACGCCACCTGATGCTGACGCGTATGTCTTTTCTGAACCGGATTTTGAAAAGACAGACGCCATGATCAAACCCTGGAAAATTCTCGAGAGCCGCCAGACCTTCAAGGACAAGCTCCTCTCGCTCAGAACCGACCGATGCCAGCGAGAGGATGGCCATGTGGTCCCGGCCTATCATGTGCTGGAATTCACCGATTGGGCCACGATCATCCCTATCACGGATGAGGGGAACATCGTTCTGATTCGGGAGTACCGGCATGCCGGCGAAATCGTGTTGCTGGGTATCCCCGGCGGCGTGCTTGACCCCGGCGAAACCGATGCGGAGATGGCGGCCCGCCGCGAATTGCGGGAAGAGACCGGCTATTCGGCCGAGGAAATGATCCCGGTGGGCAGCTGCTATCCCAACCCGGCGATCCAGGACAACCAGATCCACTATTTTCTCGCGACAGGTTGCCAGAAGACCCATGTCCAGTCGCTCGACCCGAATGAAGAAATCGAAGTGGTGGAAATGCGCTACGAAGAGTTCCTCGCTTATGAGTCTCTCGACGCGCAACATGGGCTTCACGCGGCGGCATTGTTTTACACGGAGCGGTATTTCGGGAAACATCCTGAGAAACGACCGTGAGGAGCCGCCCATGCCAGCCTTCCAGCCTACAGCCGACCAGTTCAGAGCATTTCGCGACGATCCTTATGATGGGCCCATCGCGCAGGTGAATTTGCTGAAATTCCGCGTAAAGGCAGAGTATCAGCCGGATGATCCCGAACATGGCGAGAAGATCAGCGGGACAGATGCCTACATTCGCTATTCGGAAGCCTTCACCAAGGCGGCCGCCGAAGTCGGCGGAACCACGACCTTGCTCGCGACCACAGAGCGCTACTTCATTGGCCAGGGCGATTGGGACGGCGTACTCGTCAATCACTTTCCCAGCCGCCAGGCGTTCATCGCCACGCTGAACCATCCGGACTACAAATCCATGTCCCGCCACCGCGAGGCTGGCCTGCTATGTCAGGAATTGATCGTGACCCGGCCCCTCTGGTTGAACGGCGAAAAAGTCTGAGCTGCTACATATCCCGGACCGGGACAGGTTTGCGGTTTCCTTGAAGACCGGTTCGACGCAAAGTCTGCGCGAATCCCATTATGAGGAATCCCAGAGTGACGAAGAAACCGTCTGCCGTTTCAGAACTGCTGCACCATCGCGCCAGGAGCCTGTCCAAAGGCGACCCGATCTCGCTTCCCATCATGGCGAGCACGACCTTCCTGCTGCCGGGTGATCCCGATGGCAGCCATTTCTATGGCCGGAATGGCAACCCCACCGTGGAGACTGTCGAAGCCGAAATCGGGCTGCTGGAAAACGCCGAGACCGTTCTTTTCCCCTCCGGCATGGCAGCAATCGCGGCTGTCTTCCACACCGTCCTGCGTCCGGGCGACAAGGTGCTCGTCCATGCTGACGGGTACTACAATGTGCGGGCTCTGCTGAACGAACATTTCGTGCCCCGGGGAGTCGCAGTCGAAACATGCCCTACCGCCGACATGGCTGAGGCTGACATGTCGGGTTGCCGGCTCGTGATGATCGAGACGCCGTCCAATCCAGGTCTGGATGTGTGTGACATTGCCGCCGTAGCCGACCGGGCCAAATCTGCGGGCGCCTTGCTGGTCGCCGACAACACGACGGCTACCCCGCTCTGCCAGCAGCCCCTGGACCTGGGAGCCGATATTGTCCTTATGGCCGACACCAAGGCAATGGCGGGCCATTCGGACGTCCTATGCGGACATGTCGCAAGTCGGGACACTTCGCTGATGAACCAGGTGCGCGGCTACCGTCGGCTGGGGGGAGCGATTGTTAGTCCATTCGACGCCTACCTGCTCCATCGCGGGCTTGAAACGCTGGAATTGCGCGTTTCGCGGGCAAACCAGAATGCGCTGACTCTGGCAAATCTCCTGTCATCCCACCACTCCGTTCAATCGGTTCGGTACCCTGGCCTCCCGCGCGACGCGAGCCATGCCGTGGCCGCTCGCCAGATGCGGGATTTCGGCCCTATCGTAAGCTTTACACTAAAAGACCAGGAAACCGCGGAAAAGTTCATAAGTAACAATGCCCTAATTGTCCCGGCGACCAGCTTTGGTGGGGTGCATACGTCTGCGGAATGCCGAGTAAGGTGGGGCGATCAGGTCACAGATGGATTCATTCGATTGGCATGTGGAATCGAGCCCAGTGAAGACCTTGTAATGTCTGCGGAAAATGCACTACGGGAGATAGGTCCGGTTTGACCTTGCGAAAGTGACTTTCGCGGACAAGTGGTATAGCGTTTGCTCTCAACGAGCAGGGGTCTCGTTTCATGAAGCGATTGAGCATCGTTCTTTTCTTTGCCCTGCTGGGCCTTGGCGCTTGGGGATGGTTCCGTCTGAACCAGCCCGAGCCGCCTATGATATTGACCGAACCCCTGCGGATCGATCAGGGCGAGATCCAGGGGGGCATCGATCCGGACAATCCTGATATCCAGGTTTTCAACGGCATTCCCTATGCCAGTGCGCGTCGCTGGGCCGCGCCGACCGCGCCGCCACAGTGGGGCGCGATCACGCGCGATGCGCGAGAGTTCGGCGCGCAATGCCTGCAACCGCGCGGGCACATGGACCAGGTGGTTGATCGCATCATCGACGGCAATGGTCTGCCATGGTGGAAACGGTTCGCCGCCAAACAATATCTCGCCGCCCAGCCCGCCCCGCTGGAAGCTGAGGACTGCCTGTTCCTGAACGTCCGCACAGCCAATCGCGGCAAGCCGCGCCTCAAGCCCGTAATGGTCTGGATCCATGGCGGCTCGCACCAGACCGGCGCGGGCTCGCAGGCCTTCTACCAGGCGAATGGGCTTGTCGAGAACGGCGTCGTGCTGGTTACGATCAATTACCGGCTTGGACCGTTCGGCTACCTCGCGCATCCCGCCCTGACCGAAGAAGCCGGGACATCCGGCAATTACGGCCTGCAGGACCAGGTCGCTGCACTGCGTTGGGTACAGATGAATATCGCCCGCTTTGGCGGTGATCCGAATAATGTCACGATCTTCGGCGAAAGCGCCGGCGCGCAATCCGTCAGTGAGCTGATGGCGACACCCCAGGCAGACGACCTTTACGACAAAGCCATCTTGCAGAGCGGCGTTAGCAGCTACAACGCGCTACACCTCTCGCACTCCGCCCTTCCGAACGTCCAGAGTTCCGAGGAAGTCGGCGTTGAATTTCTGTCGACACTTGCTGGTGGGACCGCCACGGCCGACCGGCTGCGCGCTATCCCTTCCGGCGCCATCATCGACCGGGTTCTCGTTCGTCAGGATCTGGTAAAATACTTCCTGCCGACCGTGGACGGCGATGTACTGCCCTTGCCCATCGGCGAGGCCATCCGCGATGGCGGCGCCAATCGCGTGCCGGTCCTCGCCGGATACAATGCAGACGAGGGCACGCTTTTTTATCCTGACAGAAAGTCACCTACAGCCCTGTTACCGAACATTTCCGGCTCACTCGACCAACGCGAAGCCATGCTGGAAGGCGTATTTGGCGTAAATTCCTCAAAAGCCCTGCAGGCACTCTATGGGATGACCTCACTCGAAACCTGGGACCGCGGCGCAGAGAAAATGCTGGGGGACGACTGGTTTGGCGTGCATACGCGCTTTCTTGCCAAGGCCAATGTTGCCGCCGGCGAACCGACCTGGCTCTACCAGTTCAGCCGCACGCCCCCCGGCAAGTCCCAAACGCTCGGCGCGCACCACGGGGCCGAAATCCCGTTCGTCTTTGCTAGCCATAATGGCTTCCTGCCGACCACGAGTGATGACGATACCCTGACTGAGCGCATGGTGTCTTACTGGACCAATTTCGCCAAAACGGGTGATCCGAATGGCAAAGGCTTGCCAGATTGGCCGGCCTACGACCCGGAGGCCGATATCTGGCTCGAGCTTGACCATGAGATCAAACGCATCAGCGGGCTACGGGCTCGAAAGCTCGACATCCTTGAAGACAATCTCAATCTGCGAATCGACGCGATCAAGCACTCGAAGACGCCGTTTGAACTGATCGAAAACACCGCCCTTCTGTCGACGGCTGCAGGCTTAGGCGGTGAGGAGCGTTTCGCAAATAGCGAGTAGGCCCGCCTGATCGACGGCGTCAAACGCGTCCACCTCGGTTGAATCAACATCCAGCACAGCGGCCAGATTCCCGTCACCGTCGAACACCGGGACGACCACTTCCGAATTGCTGGCCGAGTCACAGGCAATATGGCCGGGAAATTCATGCACGTCAGGGACGATAATTGGCTCACGCGTCGCCGCGACATGCCCACAGACACCCTTGCCGAACGGTATGCGCAGGCAACCGAGCGTGCCCTGGTACGGCCCGACCACCAATTCCTGATCCTTCAGCGGATCGACAACATAGAATCCCGTCCAGAAAAACCGTGGCGCAAAGGCCTGTGACAGGATGCAGGAGGCCGTCGCATAACGCGCTGTGACGGACGTCTCTCCTGCAACCACGCTTTCTATCTCCGCTTTGAGTTCCTTGTAGCGTGCCGCCTTGTCCATATTCTGCCTCATCTGCGCCTTGAGCGGGCTATATCGGCTGGATGCAGGCACTTCGCAATAGGCCGTTGAAGCTGGTTGCAACCTCTGAAATAGTCACAGGTGTCAAGGCGGTGGACGGGGCCGCTGCCATGAAGGAGACACTCATTGAGCCTGACGGGACGCCTGAGCGCCGCCTTGCTGATCGCAGCCTGTCTCACAATGTCGGCAGGGGCACAGTCCGATGGCGAATATGGCGAAATCTCGATTGATCCGCCGATCGCTATCCCCGACACGAATGACTGGGACCGCGAGGCCTCCATCGAAACGGATCTGGGTGCCCTCGAGCAGGCCCACCGGGACTATTTGAGGAAATCAAACCTCCAACTTGAGCGGCCGGAAGCCGATCCCATCGAATTCGACCCGCCATCACCACCCCCGAACTGGTTGCGGAGCCTGCTGGAACTCCTGGCGCATTTGGGCCCGCTGCTCAAACTCATTTTCTACGCTGCGATAGTCGCTGTTATCGTGGGCTTTCTGTATTTCCTGTTCGGTGAAGCTCTTCGTATCCGGTTTGGCGACAAAGATAGCAAATCTGACAAGACGGGTGACGACCTCATCCCGGATTTTCGACCCGAGGCATCCGTCGCCCGCACGCTGCTGGAAGAAGCCGACGCGCTCGCCCGCGCCGGCAAGTTCGCCGAGGCAGTTCATCTGCTGCTGTTCCGGTCCATTGAGGACATTCAGACCCGTATCGAGACCGGCGTCCCGCACTCCCTTACCGCGCGAGAAATCGGTAGGCTGGGCTTCCTGCCTGAACGCGCGCGAACCGCTCTCGGCCCGATCATCGCCATTGTCGAACGCAGCTTCTTTGGCGGACGGGATGTGGACCAGACCGGGTGGCAGACTGCCCGGGCGTCTTATGAGGATTTCGCCTTCGGTGGGGAATGGTCATGAGCGAACGGTCGCACACCGACTCTCCCTTCAGCGGAAAGATAGTCGGCATCCTACTGGCGGTCGCCCTGTTCTCGTTTGGCGCAATCATGGTACTTGCAGGCTGGGCGCCGGAATTGCGGGACCGGAATGTGGCCGGCGCGCATCCCTTCTCGACTTCGGCTCTGGGCTACAATGGTTTCGTCCAGTTCCTTGAAGACCAGGGCTATCCCGTTGAGATCTCGCGGCTGGAACGCACGCTTGAAGAGGCCGATTGGGGCGTGCTTGTCGTCACGCTGCCCCCTTGGGGGGCTGCCAAGGCGCTGGAAGACTTTGAATCCGGTCGCACAACCCTGCTCGTCCTGCCCAAATGGACCGGCATGCCCGACCCGCTCAACAAGACACGCCAGAAGGACACGCGCTTCACGAATGCGCGCTCCCTCAATGACCTGCTCGAAGTGTTGGCGCTCAACGCGGAGATCGGCCGCATTGATGTGCCGGAAGCCATGGATACGCCGTTCGGGTCGATGGCCCTCCGGCCAGACGTCAAGATGCAGGTTTTGCGCGGGAGCGGCCTGGAGCCGATTGTCAGTGTCGGAGACGACGCCTTGCTGGCCTGGGCACCCGACGCCGGCATGTACATCCTCTCAGACCCCGACATGATCAATACGTTCGGCCTGTCCCGCATAGAGAATGCTCGATTTGCAGTCCTGATGATGGATTACCTGAGACACAATGAAGATGAACCCATCATCTTTGATGCCACGCTGCACGGCTTTGTCCGCTCGGAAAACCTCTTGCAGATGGTATTCGACATCCCCTTCCTCGGCGCTACGCTGACGGCGCTTGCCGCCGCCTTCTTGCTGGGCTGGGCAGCCTTGATCCGGTTTGGCCCGTCCCTGAAGGAAGGCCGAGCCATTGCATTCGGAAAACAGGCCCTTGCCGACAATTCTGCAGGTCTCATCACCATGGCGCGCCGCGAGACCCGCATGGCGCCCGGTTACCTCCATATGATCCGCCGCCGCGTTTCCCGCGAGATTGGCGCCCCAAAGACATTGAGCGAAGCACAACTGGTCGCGCTATTCGACAGGCTGGGACCAGACGAAGAGTCCGGCAAGCGCTTCACGGATATGGCATCTGGTCTGCGCGGTCCTGCGGCAAACCGCGAAGACCTCATGAACAAGGCGCGCGAACTGTTTCGCTGGCGCAAGGGAATTATCGGGAGATCCATGAATGAACGTAAATGACATCAAGGCGCTGGCGGACCGGATTCGCAATGAAGTGCGCAAGGCGGTCGTCGGACAGGACACAACGGTGGATATCCTGCTGACTGCAATCTTCTCCTCTGGCCATGTCCTCTTGGAAGGCCCACCCGGAACAGCGAAGACCCTGTTGGCGCAATGTTTTGCACGCTCCATCTCACTGGACTTCGGCCGCATCCAGTTCACACCGGACCTGATGCCGGGAGATGTTCTGGGCACGAATTTGTTCAACTTCCAGACTAATCAGTTCGCATTGACCAAAGGCCCCATCTTTACAGACCTGCTGCTCGCGGATGAGATCAACCGGACCCCGCCCAAGACCCAGGCCGCCCTGCTCGAAGCCATGCAGGAGCGAAAGGTCACCATCGATGGCGAGACTTACAGGTTGAATGACCGGTTCACCGTGATCGCCACCCAAAACCCGATCGAACAGCAAGGGACGTATCCCCTGCCAGAGGCCCAGCTCGATCGCTTCCTCTTCAAGCATACGCTTGACTATCCGAGCCGGGAGGAAGAACTCGCAATCGTCTCCCAGCACGGCACACGCACCGGTATGAAGACCGCGGAGGCGTTCGGGATCGAAGCGGTGGTCTCGGCCGAGGAACTCAGCGAGGCGGTCGATTCCGTCGCTGAGGCCCGGCTTCAGGATGATATCATCGCCTACATCGTCGATATCATTCGCGCGACCCGCACGTCCCCTGCGCTGGAAACCGGCGCCTCGCCGCGCGCGGCCGCCGCACTGGCCACCGCCGCCCGTGCCCGTGCCGCCCTCGACGGACGCGACTTTGTCATTCCGGACGATGTGAAGCTGTTGGCCCTGCCGGCACTCCGTCACCGTGTCCTGCTATCGCCTGCGGCCGAGATCGAGGGCAAGACCACGGACGAGACCCTCGCCGCTATTATTGAGCAGACGGCTGCGCCCCGGTGATATCCCCTACCCCCCGCGCCATCTTCCTGATGCTGCTCGGCGTGCCCCTCATGGTGGCGATAGCCTTGCTGCGCCCGGAGCTGTGGATCATATCCGCTGGCTGGATCGGGGGAATCGCCGGGCTGATCCTCGTGGACGCTGTGCTCGCTGCCTCCCTGCGTGCGTATCACGTGGCTGTCGACGCGCCGGCCCTGCTTTATGTGGGTGGGTCTGACCCAGCCGACCTGACATTGCGTTTTGACAACGGCCCGCTGCCCCGGCGCATCGAAATCCTGCTCGAAGTGAACTCATTCCTCGAAGCTATTCCCGCCATCGGCTTGAGAGGCTGGCAGGACCGGACACGTCCTTACTCCCTAAGTCTGACTCCAAAGCGCCGCGGGCTTGGCCGGCTGGTCAAATTATGGAGCCGGTGGCGTGGCCCACTCGGCCTCATCCAGAAGAGGCATGTCCACTCCCTGGATCGCGATATTCCGATCACGCCCAATATCCGCTGGGTGAAGGACGAAGCCATTCGTCTCTACTCCCGCGATGCGGACTTCGGGATAAAGACACAGATCGACCGTGGCGATGGCAGCGAATTTGATGCCCTGCGCGAATTCACTACCGGAATGGACCGCCGCGCCATCGATTGGAAACATTCCGCGCGCCATCGCAATCTTCTCGCCAAGGAATTCCGGACTGAGCGCAACCACAATATTGTCTTTGCCTTCGATACCGGCCGGCTGATGAGCGAGCCACTGGGCGGCGTGCCCAAGATCGACCGCGCGATCAATGCCGGCCTCCTCCTGTCCTTCGTCTCTCTGCGGAGCGGCGACCGGGCCATGATCTATGGCTTTGATGCCAAGCCCGGCCTGATGAGCGGCTTCATGGCTGGCCAGCGCAGCTTCACCAAAGCGCAGGATCTGGCTGCCCAGCTCGATTATTCGTCCGAAGAAGCCAATTTCACGCTGGCGCTCTCCTCGCTCGCCAGCAAACTCGAACGCCGCAGCCTGATCATTATTTTCTCCGACTTTGTAGATACCATCTCGGCCGAATTGATGCTGGAGAACGTCAAACGCCTGACCGACCGACATCTCGTCATCTTCGCGACCTTCGAGGACCAGTCTCTCGCCGAGATGGTGGACGCGCCACCGGAAACCACGGAGGATGTGACTCGCGCAGTGATCGCGGACACCCTGATGGCGGAACGCGACACCGTGCTCCTGCGACTCCAGCGCATGGGGGTTCAGGTGGTAGAGACGCGGCCAGAACAGTTCGGCGCGGAACTGATCTCCCGCTATCTCCAGATCAAGCAGAGGGACATGCTGTGAGCGACCTTCTCAAATCCTATCGGTTCCGCGAGGAACGCGAGAGCGACTGGCGCAAGCTGGACCTGATCCTGACGCGAGCGGAGAATTCCGGCGTGAAGGCTCTAAGCGATGAAGACATGACGGCGTTGCCTCGGCTGTACCGTCAGGCAGTGTCGTCCCTCTCTGTGGCGCGCTCCATCTCGCTCGACCAGAACGTCATCGCCTATCTCGAAAGCCTGTGCACGCGCGCATATTTCTTCGTCTATGGCGCCCGCACATCGATTGGCGAGCGCATGATGGATTTTCTGCGCCGCGACTGGCCGGCCTGTGTCTCGTCAGCAACTGGCCCGACCCTGCTGGCAGCTCTGTTCCTTTTTGGCGGCTGGGCGCTCGCTTTCTTTCTCTGCCTGCAGGACATGGAATGGTTCTGGACCTTTCATGGCCAGAATTTCTGGGATGGGCGCAATCCGGATGCCAGCGTCGATTATCTGCGCTCCACGATCTATACAGACGAAGGCGGCATTGGCGACGGCCAGCTGACTTCGTTTGCCAGCTATCTTTTCAACAACAATGCCCAGATATCCCTGTTTGCCTTCGCGCTGGGATTCGCATTCGGCATCCCGACTGCCTGGTTGCTGCTCTATAATGGCGTCATGATGGGCTCGCTCCATGCCGTCTTCTGGAACAAGGGTCTTGGCTACGAATTCACTGGCTGGCTGATGATCCACGGGACGACGGAGCTGTTCGCCATTGTGCTGGCAGGCGCGGCCGGATTCATCATCGGGGGCGCAGTGGCGTTTCCCGGCCAGATGACAAGACTGAACTCGGCGCGTCATGCCGGGCAGAAAGCGGCCAGCATCGCCATGGGATGCGTCATCATGCTCATTATTGCCGCCCTGCTCGAAGGCTTCGGCCGCCAGCTGATCAACAGCGACGCCATTCGTTACACCGTGGCCCTCAGCATTCTCGGTCTCTGGTGCGCCTATTTCTACCTGCCCAGACGGGCAGGCCCGGTATGAGCTCGACCGTCCCCCCAGCGCCAAGCGCGGTGAATGCTGCGACTGTCGAGGCCGCACGCCGCCGCCGCGCGCGCATGCAGGAAGAGGAACGCCGCTCGAAACTGGCCCGCCAACTGGTGACGCCCGAAGGCGCCGCAATCCGGTTGAAACTCGCAACCGCCGCAGAACGCGCGGGCGCCTTCCTGATCGATGTCGCCATTCAATGGGCCATTGTTATCGCCACAGGCCTGGGCCTCAGATTTGTCATGGGGGCGATGGACCCTGGCAGTGCCAACATCGCGTGGGCGCTGTGGCTCGTTTTCTTTTTCTTCGTCCGGAATTTCTATTACATATTCTTCGAACTGGGTACCAAGGCCGCCACACCCGGCAAGCGCGCGCTGGGCATTCGGGTCACTTCGCGCAATGGCGGACGCCTTACCGCAAATTCCGTTCTCGCCCGCAATTTCATCCGGGAGATCGAAGTCGGCCTGCCCTTTCAGTTCCTGATGATGGGGGGTGATCAGGTAACCGGCTGGATGGCGCTGCTCGGCCTCGTCTGGTCAGGCATCTTCCTGCTCTTCCCCATCTTCAACCGGGACAAGATGCGCGTCGGCGACCTGATTGCCGGCACATGGGTGATCAAGAACCCGAAGACCAAGCTTATGGGCGATATCTCGTCCTCGACCGCGTCGGTGGCTCATGGGCGCTATGCCTTCACCCCCAAGCAGGCCGAGGCCTATGGGATTCACGAATTGCACGTGCTCGAAGATGTGCTTCGCCAATCCACTCAGGAGGTCAAAGCCCAGGTCGCTCTTCGCATCCGGCAAAAGATTGGCTGGCACATGCAACCCGGTGAAATAGATACGGCATTCCTTGAAGCTTATTATGCGACGCTGAGACGACGACTTGAGCAACGCATGATGCTCGGCGACCGGAAAACCGACAAGTTCGACGTCCGCTAGAGTCGCCCCTTGACCCAGTCACGCGTCAGGAAACCGTCGATCAGGTCGCAAACCAGACCGAGTTCAACCAGGGCTGACGCATAGCGACGGGGATCCACCAGAGGCTTGAAAATCGAGCCGGCTTCGAACTGGTTCTCTGCTTCGAGCGCCAGCGTCATGTGGCCGTCTTCAAAGATGCCGCGCAGCTTGCCACCGGAGAAGTGCCGCTCCAGCGCGATCAGACGCTCCATCCGGTCTGGAGACAACAAGGCCCGGGCCTCGACCTGATCTGTCGAGTATACGGTAAACGCCTCCTCAAGTTCACGGGAGATCAGGTCCACTTTCTTGAGGTCAGAAGAATGCTTGCCCCGTTTCCACCAGCGCGAGCGCGCCATCACGGTGCGCCCGAAGAAACGCTCGGGATACTCGACATGCACCAGTATGCCCTGAAACACAGTCGTGCTGTTCTTGCCCCCCGTGTCCAGCTTCGCCTCGACCAGCGCAAATTGTGTTCCGGCGCGCTCCCCGGTAATCAGGTCCTCGAATTTCCGGCGAGAATGCCCCGGAAGCAGTTTGGCAGTTTTCAGAATGTCATAGGCTGGCGTTGGTGCAGGCGCGCCTTCCATGGACCCGACGCTGATTACTCCGAACGGCGTCTTGTGCGTGGAGTTGGGCTTGCCTGCATAGGAAGTACTGATTTCTCCGGCGCGAGCGGCCAGTGACTTCAGGTCCTCAACACCGGAGAAGTCCGGGTGCAGCGTGTCATAAGTGAACCCGAAGGGCTCACACGCCGCGGTGAGGACCAGCTGTTTGGTCTGGGATTTCATCGTGAAAACCTTGACCCAGGCCGTTGCCGACACAATCGCCGCGCAGACAAGGACGATGAAGATAATGGTCGGAAACATGAAATCGACCCGCACCAGGGTCGAGATGGCCAGCAGTGTCGTGATGAAGATCGGGAGACTCGCGCCGATGATGGTTCGGGTAATGGCCTGTCGAATAGCAGCTTTGCGCTCGATCTCGCGCCGGGCCAGTTCCGGCCTCAGCACATCCGACCAGACGCGGGGCGCCTGCGCAAATTCTACCCGGCGCGTGGCGAGAGTGTCGAGGGAGGGTGCCCCCGCCAATGTGTCTGTCAGTTTTTGCGGATTAAAGTCCGGCATGTCGTGTCCCCCTCAGGCATAAGCCTACGGACCCGACAGATTCGTATCAAGCGGCAGCGAGATTGAGTTCCCGAACCGCAGTCACGCAATTGCGTCCCTTGGCCTTGGACTCGTAAAGCGCCGTGTCTGCCAATTCGAGCATGCCGTCGAAGTCTGAATTCGGCGGCAACATGGCAAGACCAAAGCTGGCTGTAACGCTCACCGGCTTGCCATCCACGATGACCACATGGTTCTCGATAGACGAGCGCAGACGATCAC
This sequence comes from Hyphomonas sp., assembly GCF_036964145.1. Classification (GTDB taxonomy): domain Bacteria; phylum Pseudomonadota; class Alphaproteobacteria; order Caulobacterales; family Hyphomonadaceae; genus Hyphomonas. Next base: position 190,087 of record NZ_JBALUC010000003.1, on the reverse strand, counting down.
AGACGCTCTGCGCTTTTTCGAGGTCGACATTGCTGAGCAGGATGACGAATTCCTCGCCGCCCCAGCGACCGAGACGATCAAACGGCCCCCGAAGTTCGGAATAAGCCACGGCTGCGATTTCACGTAACACGCGGTCACCGGCGGCATGACCATGCTGATCGTTCACCGCCTTGAAGTAATCAATATCGAACAGGGCTACAGCGGACGTCATTTCAGTCCGGCTCATGCGGGCAAGTTCCTCGCAGGCGAACTGCTTGAAGAATTTGCGATTGAGCAGGCCGGTCAGCGCATCGGTAGAGGCCATGTCCTCCAGCGTGCGCTGGTAAATGCGCATCTTGTATTCATGCTGGGCGGCAATGGCAGCTGTCGGAATGGCCACACAGGCTGCAATGAACAGGTTTGCAACAATGAAATTGTGCGGGTTCGTAGGAAAGCCCATGGAGTAGACAATGACAGAAAAGGTAAAGCACAGGCAAAGCGCCGTGATCGCCACAAAGGCGAAGAAGGTCATGGATTCGACCACATCTTCGAATTTACCCTGCACGTGCATCTCCCGGTTTCTGCGTATGTTGTTCCACAGGAAGTATATTTTACCGTCAATCGATTGAGGTACATTGACGTCTGGGCGTTCATCTTTTGGAAACGAGCACACCGCGCGGAGGACCTGACGCCTTGGTGATGGCGCACCAGTCATGCTACCGACGCCCGAAGGACAGTCAGCCTCTTCGAGAGTGTATTTCCGGCGCAGCGCGCTCAATCTGTCGCTTCTGAAGTTACAAATATTTCGCAACGGCGTGGTTGACGCTGTCAGTCACTGCTCTTAACTCCCCACCATCGTTAGCAGTCAGGATGGGTGAGTGCTAAAGCGCCCTGTCATTCGACCCGCTAGCGAGCATTTTTTTCAATTGAACTCGTCAATGAGACAAGAGGGCTATATCCAATGAAACTTCGTCCCCTGCACGACCGTGTCGTCGTGCGCCGCGTCAAGGAAGAAGAGAAAACCAAGGGCGGGATCATTATTCCCGACACCGCAAAGGAAAAGCCGCAGGAAGGCGAAATCGTCGCTGTCGGCGCCGGTGCCATTGGTGACGACAATGAGCGCGTCGCGCTCGACGTCAAAGTCGGCGATCGCGTGCTCTTCGGCAAATGGTCCGGCACGGAAGTGACCGTCGACGGCGAAGAACTGCTTATCATGAAAGAGAGCGACATCATGGGTGTCCTGGAGGGCTAAGCCCCCACCCTTTCGCTTTCCATCAGACAGAATTCTCAACAGAGGTAATCCAAAATGTCAGCCAAACACGTAGTTTTCGGCGCAGAGGCCCGCGAGCGGATGCTGAAAGGCGTCGATACGCTTGCCAACGCCGTTAAAGTCACGCTCGGCCCAAAAGGCCGTAACGTCGTCATCGAAAAATCCTTCGGCGCTCCGCGCACCACGAAGGACGGTGTCACCGTCGCTAAAGAGATCGAGCTTGAAGACAAGCTGGAAAACATGGGCGCACAGATGCTGCGCGAAGTGGCTTCCAAGGCCAATGACGTTGCCGGTGACGGCACCACGACCGCAACGGTTCTCGCCCAAGCCATCGTTCGCGAAGGCCTGAAGCGCGTTGCCGCCGGTATGAACCCAATGGACCTGAAGCGCGGCATCGACAAGGCATCCGCCGAAGTCGTAAAAGACCTCGCTCATCACTCCAAGAAAGTGAAGTCGAACGAAGAGATTGCCCAGGTCGGCACGATCTCCGCAAACGGCGACACTGAAGTTGGCGCGATGATCGCTGAAGCCATGGCGAAAGTCGGCAATGAAGGCGTCATCACGGTTGAAGAAGCCAAGTCGCTCGAAACCGAACTCGATGTTGTCGAAGGCATGCAGTTCGATCGTGGCTACCTGTCGCCATACTTCATCACCAACCCGGACAAGATGATCGCGGAACTCGAAGATCCGTTCATCCTGCTGCACGAAAGCAAGCTGTCTTCCCTGCAGCCAATGCTGCCGATCCTCGAAAACGTTGTTCAGAGCCAGAAGCCGCTCCTGATCATCGCTGAAGATGTCGACGGTGAAGCCCTCGCAACGCTCGTGGTCAACAAGCTGCGCGGCGGCCTGAAGATCGCTGCTGTGAAAGCTCCTGGCTTCGGCGATCGCCGCAAGGCCATGCTGCAGGACATTGCTGTCCTCACCGGCGGCCAGGTCATCTCCGAAGACCTCGGCATCAAGCTCGAAAACGTCTCCATGGACATGCTCGGCACCGCGAAGAAAGTCGCCATCACGAAAGATGACACGACCATCGTGGATGGCGCTGGCGCCAAGAAAGACCTCGAAGCACGCGTGTCCCAGATCCGCAAGCAGATCGAAGACACGTCTTCCGACTATGACAAGGAGAAGCTCCAGGAGCGTCTCGCCAAACTGGCTGGCGGCGTAGCTGTCATCAAGGTTGGTGGCGCCACCGAAGTGGAAGTGAAAGAGCGCAAGGATCGCGTCGATGACGCCCTGAACGCCACGCGTGCCGCTGTTGAAGAAGGCATCGTTCCTGGTGGTGGTACGGCGCTTCTCGCTGCTGCAGGCAATATCGACGTCAAAGGCCTCAATGCAGACGAGCAGGCCGGTATCGACATCGTGCGCAAGGCTCTGGAAGCTCCGGTTCGCCAGATCGCTGAAAACGCCGGCGTCGAAGGCTCGGTCGTTGTCGACCAGATCCGTCGCGGCAAGGGCAAAGGCTTCGGCTTCAATGCCCAGACCGAAGAATATGGTGACCTCGTCGCCATGGGCGTGATCGACCCGGTGAAAGTTGTGCGCTCTGCTCTGCAGAACGCTGCATCGGTCGCTGGCCTGCTGATCACGACGGAAGCGTCCATCGCTGAAGCCCCAAAGAAGGAAGGTGCCGGCGGCGGCATGCCTGACATGGGCGGCGGCATGGGCGGAATGGGCGGCATGGGCTTCTAAGCCCGGCCCTCAAAGCCAGAATGCGAGAGGCAGCACTTCGGTGCTGCCTCTTTTTTTGCGCGAAATGACCCCTCCAACACGTTCGATTCCAGCTTCTCTACCGCAGCGGCAACCGCTTAGGATTGCCGAAAACATACATGGGAGAGAAACAAAGTGGCATCTGCTTCGGAAATGAATTTCGGCGACATGCTCGATGCTGTGGGCGAGATGCTCGGTCCGGACGACCTGGCCCTCGCGCACGGGGAGCGACGCACCTATTGGCCAGACTTCACGGCCCGCTCGAACAGGCTGGCACGGAACCTGCGCGAAATGGGGATCGAGACCGGCGACAAGGCAGGCTTCTACCTGCGCAACCAGCCGGAATACACTGAAGCCCTGGCCGCCTGCTTCAAAGGCCGCTTCACGCATGTGAACGTCAATTACCGCTACCTCGCAGACGAACTCTTCTACATTTTCGATAATTCAGATGCGGCGGTTGTCTTCTATGACGTGCAATTCCTTGACCAGGTCGAGCTTGTGCGTGGCCGCCTGCCGAAGGTGAAAGCCTGGGTGCAGATTGGCGACGGAGACGTACCCGCTTGGGCGGTCGACTATGACCGGCTCGCAACCGACGGTGACCCGTCTCCGCTCGGCATCGAGCGCTCTCAGGACGATCTGTTTTTCCTATATACAGGTGGCACGACGGGCATGCCGAAGGGGGTGATGTGGTCACAGGCTGTCTGGCGGCAAGCTTCCAGGGAAGGCGCGGAAAAAGCGGGTCTGCCTTATCCCTCCACAATGGAAGAATACAAGATGGCCGTCCAATTGATGGGCCGCACCGCACGCCAGTTACCCGCCTGCCCTCTGATGCATGGCACGGGCCTGTTCACGGCGATGGGCGCCCTGCTCGGTGGCGGGGCGATCGTCACGCTGGAACAGAACAGCAGTTTCGATCCGGAAAATTTGTGGGACACGGTGTCTGAGCATGGAGTAACCAGCATGGCCATTGTCGGAGACGCTTTCGGGAAGCCCATACTCAAGGCGCTCGAAGAAAACCCCGGCCGATGGGATGTCAGCTCGGTTCAGACAATTGTCTCATCTGGTGTCATGTGGAGCGCGGAAGTGAAGCAAGGCCTGCTGCGCCACATGCCTCAGGCCGCAATGATGGACAGTTTCGGCTCCTCTGAAGCCGTCGGCTTCGGATCGTCCACAACTACCGCTGAAGGCGGCACCCAGACGTCCAAATTCGAGATCGGCCCCAACTGCAAGGTGTTTTCCGAAGATGATCGCGAGATCGTGCCGGGCAGTGGTGAAGCCGGCATCATCGCACGCGGCGGCGCCGTCCCGCTCGGCTATTACAAGGATGAAGAGAAGACAGCAAAGACGTTCAAGACGATCAATGGCGTCCGCTACGCCATACCGGGCGATTGGTGCACCGTGGAAGAGGACGGCACGATTACCCTGCTCGGTCGCGGATCAAACTGCATCAACACGGCCGGTGAAAAAGTCTATCCGGAAGAAGTTGAGGAAGCGCTCAAGGAGCACGCCTCGGTCAAGGATGCGCTCGTTGTCGGCATACCCGACGAAAAATGGGGCAACGCGGTCACAGCTGTCGTCTCGACGGATTCAGACGTGAGCGAAGACGAATTACGGAGCTTCGTGCAGAGCCGGATCGCACGCTACAAGGCACCCAAATCCATTCTGTTCAAGGATGATCTTGGTCGCGCACCGAATGGCAAGGCCGACTATAAATCGATCAAGGCCTTCGCGCTCGACAAGCTGGGCATCAGCCAATAAGCAGCAGGCCTCTCAACGTGTAGGCGACCACTGCCACGACCAGCATGGACACAAGGGCGATACCGAAGAACCACAGGAGGCGCTTTCCCAGCGGCGCCTCCTCATTGTCGTCTCCCGGCTGAACCGGATCAATGCGCATGGTATCCGTCGCCCGGTTTCACCTTGCCCCAGAACAGGCTGTAGACATAGGCGGTGTACGCCAGGATGATCGGCAGCATGATGACCGCCCCCACCAGCATCAGGACGAGCGCATTGTCCCGGGCGGCAGCCTCTGTAATGGAGATTTCATAGGGCACGATGAACGGATAGAGGCTCACCCCGAGACCGATATAGCCGCTAAGAAAAATCCCCGCTGCGAGCAGGTAGGGACGCCAATCCGGCGCAGTGCCCACCGCGTCCGGTTTCATGGACAGGTCCCGCCAGAGCCAGACGACAAGCGCCATGCCCGCGAGCGGAACGGGCGCGAGGGGCAGGAACCGCGCAGGATTGATCTGGGTCATGGAAAAGCCCCAGCGGTCGCCGATGGATGCGTCGACGGACAGCGTCGCGAAGCTGACCGCGAGGAAGCAGATCGCTACGCCCGCCAGTGCCATGCGCCCCCATTTGCGAGCCTTGTTATGCAGATCATTCTCGGTCTTGAGAACCAGCCAGCACGCCCCCAGCAGGAGGTAGCCGATCACGATGGAAATGCCGGTGAGCAGGGTGAACGGTGTCAGCCAGTCGAAGGCCCCACCGGCGAAAGCGCCGCCCTCGACCCGGATGCCCTGCACCATGCCGCCCAGCATGATGCCCTGCGAAAAGGCGGCCGTGAAAGAGCCCCCATAGAAGGCACCATTCCAGAATAATCTTGTGGGCCGCCGCACCGCCTTGTGCCGGAATTCGAACGCCACACCGCGGAAGATGAGGGCTGCCAGCATTATGAGGACGGGCAGATAGAAGGCCGGCATGATGATCGCGTAGGCCGTCGGGAACGCTGCAAAGAGGCCGCCCCCGCCAATGATCAGCCAGGTCTCGTTCCCGTCCCAGACAGGCTCCACCGTGGCGGTCATCATGTTGCGTTCTTCTTCGGACTCGGCGAACGCCGTGAACATGCCCACGCCAAGATCAAATCCGTCGAGCAGGACATACATCATCACGCCAATGGCGAGGATCAGGGCCCAGATAAAGGGAAGGTCGATAGCCATGAATGCCTCCTATTCCGCCGCAACAATATCGTCTGACGTCTCGGCCTTCTCGTCCACAGCCCCCATGGGTGTGCCCGGAGGACGACGCTCGCGACTCGCCGGATCGGGCGGTGTGTCGTCGAAGCCGCGCGTCGCAATGCGTGCCATGTAGACGACGCCGGCAGTGAAGATGATGGCATAGACGACCATGAAGACGAGCAGTGACGTGGCCACCTGCCCGGCCGATACGGGCGACAGGCTGTCGACTGTTCGAAGGTGTCCATAGACGGTGTAAGGCTGTCGCCCCACCTCAGCGGTGATCCAGCCGGTTACGACGGCGAGGAACCCGAAAGCGCCCGCAGGCACAGCGGCCATATGGAAAAGGCCCGGCTCATCCAGCCTCTTGCGCCACCACAGGAAGCTGCCCCACAGGCCCATGGCCAGCATGCCGAGGCCTGAGGCCACCATGATCCGGAAGGCGTAAAAGACCAGCCACATCGGTGGCCGCTCTGACTCGGGATAGTGATCCATGCCGTGGAGCATTTCACCCTCTTCAAGGTTGGCAAACAGATACTTGCTGGTTCCCGGAACCGTGATGCCGGCATGCCCACATTCGGAATCATCTGGCCAGGCAATCAGAACGGTGCCTTGCAAATCCTTGGTCTCGCACCAGCCTTCCACAACAGCGATCTTGGCCGGCTGGTATTTGTGAGCCACCTCGCCAGACCAGTGGCCGACCATGATCTGGATGGGCAGCAAGATGGCGAGAGTCCCGGAGGCCATACGGATCTGCCATTTTGTCGGTTCGGTGATCCGGCCCTTGAGAACCTGCCACGCGCCTGCGGCCAGGATGACGGCCGCCGTGGTCGTATAGGCCGCCAGCAGCATATGGGAGAGGCGGCTTGGAAGGCTCGGATTGAAGATCGCCTCGATCCAGCTGGTCGCGTAGAAATTTCCGGTCTCGGCATCAATCGCGAATCCGGCCGGCGTCTGCATCCAGCTGTTCGCAGCCAGGATCCAGAAAGCTGAAATCGTGGTCCCGATCGCCACGGCGCAGGTCGCAACAAAGTGGAGCTTGCGGCCAACTTTCTGCCAACCAAATAGCATCACACCGAGGAAAGTCGCTTCGAGGAAGAAGGCCGTCAGCACTTCATAGGCCAGCATGGGCCCCATGACGCTGCCGGTAATCTCGGAGAATAGGCTCCAATTGGTCCCGAACTGGTAACTCATCACAACGCCGGACACGACGCCCATCGCAAATGCGAGCGCGAAGATCTTCACCCAGTGCAGGTAAAGCCGCTTGAAGACTTCCTTGCCGGTCTTCAGCCAGAGCCCCTCGCAAACAGCCAGGAAGGCCGCGAGACCGATGGTGAAGGCTGGAAACAGAATGTGGAACGCGACAACAAAGGCAAATTGTAGTCGCGACAGGATAAGTGCATCAAATTCCATGAGACCCGCTCCGGATTGTATATGCGATTCCCCTAATATAATTCGCATCATCGACAAAGCGGACGCGCTGACGCGCGCTTGTCTGACGCAGGGTCAGCAACTCAGGACTTGCGACGCAAGGTCCTGAATATCGCGTCGGCACGTGCTGCAATGCCCCCATCTTCCTTCACCAGCCTCGCTGTTACGTGAACATGGTCACCGTCAATCAGCGTAACATGCGGATGCGCCTCCAGCCAGCTGCCTTCCCGGACGATGTCCATGAACTCCATGGTGAGCTTCAACGTCACCGACATCTTGCCAGTGGCGCTCCAGACCGCCCAGGCGAGCGCGCTGTCGGAGAACGCACAAGTCATCCCGCCATGCAGGAAGCCCATGCCATTGCAGTGACGGTCCAGCACCCACATGCCGGTGCGCACGTCACCAGACGTGGAGGCCCGGAAAGTCGGACCATTATGCAGAGTGAATTTCCCGCGGGATGGCGTTGGCGCAAATCCCGGCGGAGGTGGTTTCAGCGGCTTGGCCGCCTCACTCACCCAGATTTCCGAAGATGTCGTGATGCACCGTGTCGCCGGGTTCAATGCCGAGTTCGGCGGCGCGCCCTCCTGCCAGTTCCAGCACGGCCTTGACCGGCACGCCCGGATTGATCCGGCGCAGCGATCCCGGAACGGCTTCGCGAGCAATCGCGAGCACTTTGCCATCGGGATCAATGAACAGCATATCCAGCGAGATCAGCGTGTTCTTCATCCACATATTAGCTTCACGCGGCTGGCCGAAATCGAACAGCATGCCTGCATCCGCTGCCAGCTCTTCCCGGTTCATGAGGCCCGTCTGGACTTCTTCCGGATCATTTGCCAATTCAACGGTGAAGCTGTGCTCGGTGTCTCCCGACAGGATCGTGAGAGGGCCGGTTTCCAGCTGGGCGAAAGCCGCAGGCAGAAACAGGGCGAGCGATGCGAAAGCAGAAGCGATGAAACGTATCATGCGGCTTGTTTAGACGGGTGCCCGCAAGGCGGCAAGCTGTCTTGGCTGCTGCTTACCCGCGTTTAATGTGGCTGACATGCTCGCCTTTTGAACCGGTCTCAATGCAGACATCCAGATCCGTACCAGGCTCGATATCTTCATAGCCAGCTTTGCGCAGCACGACCGCATGCACGAAGATATCTGTGTCATCGCCATCGCGCTGGACAAAGCCGTACCCGCGCGTGCGATTGAACCATTTCAGCGTCACCGGCTCATAGTCGCGCTCAAGGCCCTTTTCCTTGGCGAGGGTCGCGCGGGGCCGTTCCATCTCGATGATGTTGGCAGTTTGCCAGCCGCGATCACCCTTCACCGCATCACAAACAATGCGGGCGCCTTCGTCGGCATAGGATTCGCCATACCCGCGCAAACACGTCACATGCAGCATTACATCGCCGGTTAGGCTGGCGTCAGATGTCGACTCAGCCACAATGAATCCATAGCCCTTGGCACTATCGAACCATTTCACATGACCGATGACCCGCACGGCATCTGCCATCTGCGCAGGCTCTGATTCTGGTTTGGCGGCTATTCTCGTCATCAACCCATATTCCCCAATCAGGCAACCTAAAATGTGTTAACGCGCTTGTCACGCGATCATCACATCTAAGAATGTCTTTCTGTTGCCCTGCACAGGCATAGCGCGGCAATGTGGAGAGAAGTTGGCAGTCCCTAGGGGTCTAGCACTCTCTCGCAACCATTACAGAACCCAAAAAACTGGGACTGTGAATAACCTCATAGCAGACCGCGGAACGTTTCGGGAAACTGTCCCAGTTCTGTCGGCCACCCTCTACACGGGAGGGGAGCATGGGTGAGCCGAAACACTTTGCGCTTGTATTGGCGGTGGGGGTGTTCTTCGTGCCCGGCGCGGTGATGCTGATGATCTACTGCTGTAGACTGGTGGTCTTTCTGGGAACTGTGGACCCGGTTGCAGGCGCGGAGGTGCAGGCTCTTGTCTTCACCCTGATTGGGATGGCGGTTCTTTGCGTGTGGCTTGTGGCGACTAGGCGCAAGCCCAATGACTGACCGCGCTCCCCTCCCCGTAGAGACGAGAGTTGAGTTCAGGGCAGCAGTTAAGAGGGCTGTTCGGGAACGTTCAGGCGGGGTGTGCGAGAGCCACCTTATCCCGCGTCACATGTACGGCCTACCAGAGCAGTGCGCCAATGCCGGGGCCGATTTCGATCATATCACACCCTGCGCGGCAGGGGGAGATAATAGCCTCGAAAACGCTGCGCATCTTTGTAAGCCGTGTCACCTGCTGAAATCCCTGGTGGACAACGCAATGGCGAAGAAAGCCAACCGCCGTCAGGGCAAGACCGGCCAGCAGGCTCGGCGCAAGCGGAACGGATCCAAACTCCAGTCCCGCTCTAACTGGCCCCCGAAGGGAAGCCGGAAGATTCAATCAAGACCTATGAGGAGAGAGAAATGAGTAACACGATTAAGTTTCCGGAGAAGCCGTTCCCGTCCCCTGTCGATTACGAATCATGGGGTCGCGGATACACACCGCCATCCGAGCACGCCCTGATTCACGAACTAACATACGAGGGCGCAAAGGTGCGGCTGTCATCGCAAGCTGGTGGGGCGGCGTTTTGGATCGTCACCAAGGGCGAGCCGTTCACTCATGAGGATGACTTGGAAATCATGAGTCTTTACGTCAAGAACGAAAAGCGTCGCCTAGCCAAGCAAAAGTTGGCGGTGACCGGGATCATGTGTCTTGCCGCCCTCTCCCGCACTATACGGGGAGAATAAGATGATCCGTCTATTCCGGTTTTTCCGTCGCAAGAAGGCCAAGCGCCCTGAAAGGGAAATCTCCCGACAGGAATATTACAACCGGCATTTTGCGCCGAGGGAGAAGAAAGGGAAGAAAGAGTGAGGCTGCGGGGGAAAGGTGCTGCGGGCCGGGCGTTACTCCGGCTATCTGGCGGCTCGCTCTTGCGGACTCGTACACCTGTGGGCTCTAGAAACCCAACGAGGCCAGATCGCTAAGTCGTGCGTGTCTACTTTCCACGCCGCCGCAGCCCGCCCAACCTACCACAATCCCCCGCAGATTCAAGGAATTATCTCGCAACAGTAGACGGAATATGATAGGATAGAGAGATGAAAAAAAGCTTAGCCCTCGCGACCCAAACCACCACTCAAATTCAGTTTGAGGGCACAGATTCGTGGTCCCATGATGATGAGATGGTTGTCGTGTGCCTCGACTCTAATGGTTTCGTGTTCTCAATAGCTGAGGAGCAGGCCGTTGATAGCTATAACGACTTACTCAACTGCACAGCCCGCCTTAATCGAGAGGAGGCAGAAAAGCTGCTGTCGTGGCTACAGTCTGCCCTCACCAAGGAGCCCACCAGCTGAGCCGCGCCTATCACGGAATATGATAGAATAGAGAGAGGAGAAAATGATGAGAATCAGCCCACAGAGACGCGCCGAAATGGAAGATGCCGTTCTGAGTGATAGGCGGACTGAAGAAATCCGAGGTGATGTAGCCAAGCTGGAAAAACGCTCAAAACAGGTAGAGATAGGCCCGTTAGGCATGGCCTTGCTCGCCTCGGTGATTTACTTGACTGAGGAGAGAATCCGTCAAAGCCGCATGATATCCGAATTACTCGAAGCCTCCAAGGAACCAGCCAAATGAAAGACCTGTTTGACAGATGGCTTCACTGGCTCGCCGTTTCGTGCGTGTGGGGACCTCGCTGTTCCGAGGTTGAACCTACGTGCGCAACTTGCAAACACTGGGCGGAGCATGACTGGCTGTTCAATGGCGGCATTCCAGCAGATGAAATGAAGCTCTCGGAGCCCACCCAATGACAGGACTGGAAGAGAGAGTGGCGGTTCATGAGACCTTCTGGATTGGCAGTGATGCTCGCCTCTACTCCATCAAGCCCGGTCTGCTCACCAATCGCGGACGTGAGACAATCTGCTGGACGGAGCCGCACTCTTGGTTTGCTCCAAACTTCGGGTGGGATGTGTACTTATCTGACCGCTTTGGCCTCGGCGCCGCAATGCTCAATGCTGTACAGGAGGGGTGAATGGCGGATCAGGAGCTTGCGGAATTGCGCGCATTCATGGCTGAGTGGTCAGCTTCTCGGCCCCCAGACAGGCCAGACTGGCATCTTTGGTTGTTCTGCGCTGTGTCGATGTGTGTGATACTTCCGATACTTTACTTTTTGTTTTCGAGGCTCCCCATTAAGGACCCGATTGATCGGGCCGGTTCGTCTGTTGTAATTGTCGGCACTGTGGTCACGTATTGTTGGATTTTGGACATTCTCCAAAATAAAATTTTCTTTCCCTAAGCCCCCACCTCTCACACCCGACCACCTGCGGGCCACAATCGGGCAGGCCGACATCCCCTAAAGCAGACTGACAGGTTCAGCCGATAGCGTCTCACACCGGAATACCTGGTTGGCGCTTATGCGGTTCAAGATCATGCGCTTGCGGAGGGAGCAGGAGCCGTCGCCACAGATCTCTTCTGCGAGGGTTGGGAGCGTCGGATCAAGGCAGTAATCCGCGCTGATGGCCTGTCGCCTGAGCAGGTAGTCTATCTCCACAGGCACCCGTGACAGGATGACCCCAGCATAGCATCCGAGGAACAGGTACAGCAAGCTTGCCGGCCGATCCAGTACCCGGTCGAACAGCGTCTCTCTCGGATAGCGCGCCTTGGGCCGTTTTGCCTTGATCCGCTTGACGCGCTTTGCGTAGCGGAAATTAGGCTGCTCGTAGGGGATCAGGGTTGTCACGATTCCTCGATTTTGGTAGATTTAGCAAGGATTTGGAGGGACGGAAATGGACATCGACATGGATGCAACTCAGAAGCTTCGCGATCAGGAATGGCGCGACTTCATTGAGCAGCCGACCTATAAGCAGGTCTACGAAATGATGCGCGAACAGCAGGTTCGGATCGCGGGCATTCGAGAAAAGATGGTCGAAGCGGCGCAGCGCGATCAGCGGGAGATATACAACAGACTATCGGAATCTCTCCTTGCGCCGCAGAAGACTCTCGATCAGTTAGCTGCGACTTTGGGTGACGCATTCGCAATGGAGCATCCGAGCCCCATGATAGTGATCAAGACCGCCTAACCACACACCTCCGCCCATGCAGCCACATCCCCTGCCATCTTCATCCGGGCTTCCAGTGGCGATCCATCGAATGCAACCCGGCTGATTTCTCCGGGACGGGTCGCTTCACACAGGGCCTTGGCTTTCAGCCGAACCGCCTGCTCCATTGCCTCAGTCGTCACCGAAGAGGATGGAGGCGTGGTCGTCGCGCAGGCTGGTACTGTCAACGCCATCAGGGACATTGCTGCGAGCCTCACGGGCGCTTTCAATCGTGTCTTCATTGTCTTGCTCCATTTTCTTGAGGGTCTTGTCTGCGGCCTTGCGGGTGGCCTTCTCTGCGCGCTCCTTGGCCCGGCGAGCCCCGCGCGCTTCGTCCGCCTCTTCCTTCCAGCGCATGATGAAATACCCCACCCCGCACAACAGGATGATCTGGGCCACCTTGTTGTTCGAGACGAAGTTGAAGAGGGAAAAGAACGCGCCCTGGATCACAGAAGGTCATCCGTCATGGCAATCAAGAGCGTCATCAGCGGGGCGACGCAGAATAGAAACACCGCCATTGCTCCCCAGAAATAGGGGTCCTTCAAACTATCCCAGAAGCGTGTCAGCATCATCGCGGCCTTTCTGCTCCTGCCATTTGCCATAGAAGTAGTAGATCACGGCAAACACGGTCAGGCCGCCAAACACGATACCGATCGTGCTGTAGGAGTATGCGTTGACGAACTTCATGACTGGCTCCACGGCTCCTACCTGCTCAGCAATCATGCCGCTGACAGCAACGGTGCTGACGGTCTTGGCCACCTCCTGCTTGGCAAACCCCTTACCGCGCTGGGAGTCCTTGACCTTCTTCACCTTCACTTCGGCCTTGGCCTCATCATCCAGGTACTCGATGTGATCCACCGGGATCGGGCTCTTGGCGGTCTTGACGGCAACCTTCGCCTTGGCTTCGCGCACGACAACTGCGCCGGTCTCCCGTGCCTTGTCTTCCAGATCTTCCAGCTGGGCCGTATTGAGGTCTTCGGTGGTGACGGGCTTCGGCTGATCGCCTTCCCAGCCCATTGTATTCATCACCTTGATGACGTCACTGTTCCAGCCGACATTTGCGCCCACGCGCCATTCCAGCTTGAAGAACATCAGCACTTCCATGATCCGGCGGCGCCACAGACCAAGCAAGGGAATGTCGTCATCGTAGAACGTGCCAGTGACCCACTCGATGGCGATATTGCTCCAAGGTTCGCCTGCATTGATCCGGCGCCAGAGACGCCAGCCAGAGACTTCCCCGGCACCGAAATTGAAGATGATCGAGCCAATGGCATCATAGGCTTCTGGCCAGAGCGGAACATGCACCAGGTTCTCGATGACGGGCTCGACTTCCTCACGCACGTAGCGGTGCAGGCGGTCGAGGTCTTCCTGCGGGGTGATCTCGTCCCCGATCTGCAAGGCGCTGCCGTCCGGGCGGGTTGTGTGGCCCGTTCCGTAGGTCAGGCGGCCCTCTACCGGATCGCCGGGCTGAAGTACCCTGTCCGGGTGCCGGTCGTCGTAAGCAACGGGGCGGAACTTGCCGCCCGTCTCAACTAATTGCAGGAAGCTGATCAGTCCCGGTGTCGTCTTCATCGTCATCGGAGTCCCCTTTCGATTTATCGTGGCCATTGGTCATCTGCTCGGGGGCGTAGGCCCCTTCCCGCATGATGAAGTCGAAATCTTCCTGTGAGAGCAGGCCGCGTTTCTTGCGCAGGTGCAGGTGGCCTCTCAGCTCGTGGACGCTGGCAAGGCCGGGGAAATACGAGTTCCACATGCCTTCTGCGGTCGGGGCCTTCAGGCGGGTGTTCAGCGCCTTGCGGATGCGCTCTTCCCAATAGCCTTCGTCTTTGACCATCGGGACAACAGAGTGATCGGGATCGACCGCTTTCTTGCGGGTCTCGTGACCCTTGATTGCGGCGGCCGAGCGCCGGGCCAGTTCCGCGTCACGCAGATGCATCGAGTAAATCCGCTCGGGCAGGAAGATCACAAGGCTTTCAGCGAGCAGCACCCACATGATGATGAACACGATGGCCGCGATGTAGATCTGGTTGTCAGTCGGGTTCCAGGTGCGGTTCGAGAGCTGGGCAAGGCCGACAAACAGCGGGTGCCAAGGCTGGGCAGCGGCTTCCGTCTCAATCGTTTCTGTGCGCGCCTGAGAGCCGTTTACGACCAGTTGCATGATCCGGTCATCAATCGCGCGCTTGTCCGCTGCTGCCTGATCCTGAAGCTCTGTGCGACGATCCCGCATCTGGGCCGTCAGTTCCTCATTCAGCTTGCCGTCATTGTCGAGATTGTAGATTTCGGCATTCAGGGGAATGAGCGCGGTTTCGAGGTCGCTATCGATCTGTTCCTTGCGGTCTTCGAGGAAGGTCCGCTGGTCCGCAATGGACTGCTCTGCAACCCCTGACACGTCGCGCATGGCAGTCGCTTGGTCACGGCGCTCTGACAGGGCCTCAAACCCGAACCCGAAGGCATGCAGGCACACAATCACCGACGCGAACGCGCCAAGCATTCCGAACGTCCAGCCGCCCTTGATGCCCTTGTGGGCGCACCGGGCAGAGGCCATCAGGAAGGACGCCGCAAACAGCCGGTAAGCCCAGCCCATTGCCTGAAACGAAAGCGGCTCGACCGAATCCGGCGCCAGCGACCGGCTGAAGATGCCATCAATGTACAGCAGCACAAAGAAGGCGATCAGGACAACCGCCCACAGGATCAGGTACAGCCATGCCGTGGCGAACCATGACGCGAATTTCTGCGTCATCCATGTGACGCCATCCTTGACCCCGTAGGCATACCATTCGGGATCGCGCCACCCAAGCGGGCGGTATTCCACATTATCTGTCAATGTTCAGCCCCTTACAGCACCAACCGCACGACAGCGGTCGCAAGGTCCGGCCGTAGCAGGACCACCAGTATTCCGACGCCGCCAACCCACATCCAGTTGGCAGCGATCCAGCCCTTGATGGGAGATTCAGGCGGAGGGGGGGCCTTGGCAGCCTCTTCGGCCCGGCGAGCTTCTTCCCGCGCGGCCGCTGCTTCGTCCCGGCGCAAGTGAATGCGCTTTTCCGACTCCGTGATCTTTTCCGCGATGTCGTGACCGAAGACCTTCAGGGCATGCGCCTGATCGTCTGAAGCCTGCTTTTGATGGCGCACAAGCAGAGCCTCGAACCGGTCGAGTAGCTTTTCTTCACGCTCAACAAGAACTTCGCGAGACACAGCCGTTTTCTCCAGCAGCACCAATCTGGTGTTCAGATCGTCCTGTTCAGCCATTAGCCCCTCCCCAGGTTCAGGATAGTGTTTCCGCCATGCGTGGACGGTTCCACTTCAACGCGCTCTCGTAGCGCTCGGCCTTGCGCTCCCAGTAGACCGCATTCCGGCCCTCATAGACGCCGTTGACGCGGGCATATTCCGCAGCGCCCTTGGCCACACGGAACCGGTCCAGAAGCACAGCGGAGATCTTCTCCGGCGTGTCGCTCTGGTACAGGCTCGCTTCGAGCAGCGTCTCGGTAATGCCGTCCGGGACAGGCTCTGGCTCTGGCTTTGCCTCTGGCTCCGCAGGCCGCGCCTGCATCTCGGCGTGGGTCTTTTCCATCTTCACGAGCGCGGCGTAGAATGCCTGCACAGCGCCCGGATCGCGGTCTTCGATTTCCCGGTCGACGGCGGCCATGTAGTTGCGGATCACCTTGGACATTTGCTGGAAGGCCCTGCCCATAGTCTCATATCCGATGGCTTCCGAGCCTTTGACGGCTTCAGCGGCCTTCAGAAGCCTGTCAGCGGTTTCGCCGCACTCGATTTCCATCCCGGCAAGGCGTTTGCGGGTGGCAAGGACATGGTTTGGGATGGTCATTCGTTCCGCTCCGGTTTGCAAACACGGCGATTGGAGGCGAGGGCCTGACACAAGTCTTTCCACTCTCGGCCATGCTCCCTGATCCCCGGACCGTGCTTGCGCCATGCCGCGACGTGGCTGGCTTCATGCTGAAGGTATTCGCTCATTCTTTCAGGGTCGGTTTTGAGAAAGCGCTTGTTCACATAGACCGCCTCTGGCCCACTCTCGAACATGACGGCGCGGGCAATCCGCTTGCTGTTGCCGATCATGCTGTGCGATGGCGGGACTACACGTAATTCCGGGTAGTTTCCCTCAAGCCCGAACCGGTTGAATGCGCCCAATGCAAGCGCGCCAAGGCTGGGCTCTTTCTTGTCTTTTTCATTGTCCTTGGGCACCGCTAGAGTTCTCCGACAACGCTGTATGTGAATGTGTCCAGCGTCACTCCGCTGTCAGAATCATTGATGACCGTGATCCCGCCCGTTTCTTCGCCCACGCCGGCTGCCGCGATCTGCCAATTGAGCGTCTGCCCCGTTACCGCGTCCACCGAAAACGGCCCGGTATATGAGGTGTAGGAGCCGCTATCCAGACTATAGGACAACAGGCTCGTTCCACTATTGACGGCGCTAATCGTAATCGGCTGGTTGCACCCATTGATGGTCTGGTTCGCATTCGCGGCCGGGGAACTGCCTGAGCTTATATTCGCCCAGTCTACTGCATTGGGCGTCAGGTCTGCCGGAGTGCCACTGGCGTACACCTGCTTGTTTCCGCTGGCGGTGCCTACCCATACTTCGGTCACAAGCTTGTTGCCGCCAGACGTGCCGACATAGACTTCCGTCAGCGTCTTGTTGCCGCCAGACGTGCCGATGATGATTTCAGGTGCCGCCATCACGCATACCTCAGATAGAGTTCACCCTCTTGCAGGGTGGCGGGCGCGGATGTGCCCCAGGTGATCAGGCCGGAATTGGCGGTCAGGCCGGAATTGACCCGCACCGCCGTGGCGCCATTGATCCTGACCCCGCCGCCATTCGGGTTGAGCGACAGGGCGTAATTGTCCGACAGGTCGCTGCTCAGGCTGACCTGAACCCATGCGCCGACCAGTCCGCCGGAGTTCTCGATCCCGGCATCCAGAACGAGCGTTGTATCGCCCGCCGCGACCCGGAACGGAGAGCCCGCACGAGACGTGCCGGAGGCGGTCGGCGCGGCGTTGTTGGTGACGGTGAACGTTGCGCCGGTCACGCGCGCATATCCGCTGCCCTCCACACCGTCCAACTGGTCCGCATCGATGTTGGAGCCTGCCCCGTCCACCGATTGCAGCTTGCTGCGCACATCTGCTGCCGTGTAGCTGGACGCTGGAAGCGCGCCGAGATTGGTCAGGGCATCCCCTGCCGTCGATGCGCCCGTGCCGCCATTGGCAATCGCCAGATCGGTGCCCGACCAGTTGCTGTTGTTCACGCTGCCCAGCAGGGCCAGTGCGCCAAGCCCAAGCGAGGTGCGGGCCTGCGCCGGGGTTTTCACCTCCCACGCATCGCCTGCGGCATTGCCTGCAATGAAATTATCCGTTGCGACCGTCAGGCCCGCCAGTGTGGCAAGGTCTCCATCAAGGCTGAGCGTTGTGTCGGTAATGCTGAGGCCGGTGCCGAGCGTGAGGTAATCGAACGCATCCGCGCTGTCATCCCAGAACGCAATTCCATCGGCGTCCGGGTCCGTCAGCAGGGGCTCAAACGGGCCGAAGCCAAGATTGCTGCGGGCGCCGGAAGCGGTTGCCGAGCCTGTTCCGCCTGCAACAATGGGCCGGGCTTCGTTGGCATCTGCCTCCAGATCCCCCGTCAGCGTGTTGAACTTGGTCGAGCTGATCGTTTCGCCGCTAACGGCAGCCGTGCCGGCGGGAAGGCTGTAAACGCCTGAACCGTTTCTGGACACTATTTGCTCCTCTTCTTGATGGCTTCGAGCAAGGGGTCGGCCTTTCCAGCCGGGGCAGATCGGCGGCCCACAACCGGTGCATCCGCACCACCGAGCTGCAAGGTCTTCGGCAACACGCCCGCCGTCTCCAGCAAGCGGAGCTGTGCCGGGCTTGCCTGCGCCGGATTGGCAATCGCGGAGTAGAACCCGATCATCACTTCGTCCGGTGTCTTGTCCGGTGCGTAGACGAGGATTTGCTGGCCCTGGTACTCAAGCGGGACATAGCCGGTCTGCTGGTGAATCTGGGCAGGCTTGGCATTGCCTTCGGTGTACATCTTCTGGGCCTGCTGGAAGGCTTGTTGGCGAACCAGTTGCGGATCACCGACCGCGCGGGCTGCCCCCATGCCGGAAGACTGGTCAAGGCCCTGCTGGATGGTGTTGCCCATGCGGGACGGGCCTGCCTGATTGGGGGTGCCCTTGGGGACGTCCTTGCGGATTTTGGGAAGCTTGCCGCCCCCAATGCCGGCGGTCATAACCGGACTGGCCGCCATATCCGGATCAAAGGCTGCGTTGACAGAGCGGATTTTGGCGGGATCGAAGACGACCGTCACATCTGAGGCCTCAGTCACAGCGTCTACCCCGTCGCGGGCGTTCCTGAGAATGAGGCTGTCATATCCTTCGGCTTTTGCGCGCTCGATCAGCGCTGCCGTATCGACATCATCGACCTGCATTCCGGCTTTGTTGACAATCATTGGGCGTTCGATACTGGCGAACAGCTTCATAACATTCTGGTTCGCGCCGTCCTGCGCATACTCAGTGGCGACAGAGGGCCGGTCAGTCATGAATATGCCCTTCCCTTCAGTCGGGATGCCCCAGCGCGCTTCGGCCCCCAGATCAAAGGCCTGAAAATCCTCACCTGTGCCATGATAGAGCGGCTTCCTTGTATCGAACCCCATCTCCTGTGCGCGCTGCATCCTGCCGGATTGGGACATGTCGAGACCCTTGGCCCGTGCAGCCTCCCAGCCTGCAGAGCCGGGAATCTCCAGCTCAACAGCTTCCTTGACCGTTTTCGGGGCGGCTTGACCCATCTTCGGCAGCATCCGGTCGAGACGGCCGCCCGTAGCGCCGACGCCCGCCCCGATGGCGATGTTCCGGACGCGGTCTTCCATATTGTCTGCCGGGGCCATGCCGCCCACTGCGCCGCCCATTGCCGCGTTTCCGGCATCCGCGCGCAAGCCTGCTGCCCCTCCAAAGCTGGGAAGGCCCATTCCTGAGGTTGTCGTTTCATCGCCACCGACGACACGAAGCCCACCGCCCTGCTTCAGAGCGGCCCGATCTAGCGCGCGCATACTCTCAGCCACGATGTCGTCCGCGTATTCCCGCGAAAAGCCAGCGTTTGTCAGCAAATCAATTGCAACGGCATGGTTCTGTGGATCATCGGCCTTTCTGATTCCCGTTTGCGCCACGGCCTGCTCATATGCGCGCTCATAGGCACTATTGGTGATCGGCCCTCGATTCCCCCTGGCGGGCCGGGGTGCCGCTGTCCGGACGGAACGTGAAACCGACTTATTCAATTCGCGTCTGTATGCGCGCCCCCCCTTCTTGGCAGCCAATACGCCGCCTGCGCCAATCCCGATATTACGCAAGCGCTCCTCGGTGCTGTCGGCAGGCATGGCTCCACCGATCGCTCCACCCACAGCGGCGCTGCCAGCATCCGAGCGCAAGCCAGCAAGGCCGGAGGCTTTCACCGGAGCGAAGGCATTATCTGCCTGTGCGGGGGCTTGCTGCATCTGCCCTTGCTGGGCAAAGACATTGGCAGGGGCGCCCCCTCCTCCGCCATTTGGCAATTGCACACCAAGCCGCTTCAGGCCCTCTGCGGGATTGGACAGGAGCAAGTCGCCCATCGCGTCGATTTCGCGCTGGTTGAAACCCCGGCGCCGCATGAACCGGACCGCATTCGTAATCAGGCTCACCTTGTCACCACGAGCCGCCGCTGCGCCCATCATGATCGCATCATCCATCACGGCAGACGGGCCGCTCTCGGCAACCGTGCCCGTGACGGAGTTCATGCGGGGTGCCCAGCGCGATCCCGTATCTCGCAGTTTGGCCTCGGCTTCCATCTTTTGCAGGAACTGGCCGCCGCCATCCTCTCCAAGGGCCGCCGTCAGTTTCTCCTGGTTGGCCGGGACGCGGGCAAGCCTGTTTGGCGTGGTGTTGTTGTCGATTTTTGCAGAAAGCGCGTCCACGGCCCCTAATTTCAAGGCCCTCGCTTCCTGAGGGGAAGACGCCGCCGTTTGCGCCACATCTGCCCCGCGAATATTCGAGTTCAGGACGCGACCACCCTGAGACTGGGCCGTCCGCAGCCTCGGCCCCATTCCGGCATCTCTAGCTGCCTTGTATTGACTGCCAGTAAGCGCGTCCAGCTCATCAACCAGCGCCTCCCGTATTTGCGAATACCGATTCAGGTCTGTGTGATTTTCATTCTTCTGCGCCGCCCGAATCTTGTCATCCAGCTTACGCTTGACGAGGTCATAGACATCCATACGCGAGACGCTCTTGGGATCGCGCCCCTGTGCAATCGCAAGGTCACGCGCCTCCTGTACTGCTGCGCCGGACAGGGGCTTCAAACCACTGTCAGGGGGCGGGGCAAGCAAGGATTGCGCCCACGCCTCAAGTTGCGGACTCATATCATCGGGCAGGTCCGTAGAGGCGCCCGGCGGCAGGTCTTTCGGTTTTTTCGCGGACACAAGGGGCTTGATGGCAGAAGTCTTGCTCAGGTCATCCAGACGGTCGCTGTTTATGTCTGCAAAGTCCCGGCTCAATTGATTATAAAGAGGCCGCGCAACCTTCTGCTGATCTTCCACAAGCTGGCTGAACTGTTCAGATGCCTGCCCACGCCTTACGCCGGTGGCGCGCTCAAGATCATCCTGAGCTCGGTCCACAAAGCCGCCATAGCGCTCTTCGATGATGGCCTGTGCCTTTTGCGGGGTGGAGCCGGGGCGCCGGGTCAGGGAGGTCAGGGCGTTCACCGCATCCTGCCCGATCACTTCCGCCAGCACAGCAGGCTTGCCTTCATATTCCCGCACGGCATCCAGAATCTGCTGCGGCGTCATCTGCGAGCGTTCCATTGACCGCTTGACGGCCGCAAGGGCGGTTTGCTCGGCAGCGGAAGCTCTTGCCCCGCCCTCCTTGCCGAACAGGCCGAGAAGGCCGTCATAGATGCTTGCGCCGGTATTCTTGATGGATCGGGCCGGAACACGCGCGCCAGCAACACCGATGGGAAGCGCCCCGCCGAGTGCTGCACCAAATGCCGCCCCGGTCTTCGCGGCATCCGTCCGGTCGCCCAGATCGCCTTCAGCGGCATTGAAGCCGTAAATGCCACCCTGTGCGCCGCCGAGTGCCGCCATGCGCGGAACCTGCTTGACCAGAGGCGCGCCGCCTTTCATGGCCCCGCCGGGATAGGCTACGCCGCCTGCGATCTCCGATGCCATTGATGTGACGGGGTATTCTTCACGCGCCTGGTTGATGTCCGCCCGCTTGGCATCGCGGGTCTCGGTGTAGGTGTCCGGCATGTTCGCGCCGGCAGCTTCAGCGCCTATCGCGCCAAGACCCATGCCGATATTGGCGAATGTGCCCATCGGGGTCGCATTGATCGCCTTGTCGGCCCATTTCGGCAGGCCCATTGTGCGCCGTGCGCCTTCGCTTTCGTCGGAGGTTCCCCATTCCAGACCCTCACGGGCCATCAGGGGGATGACCTCGCCGCGCGTCATCGTCTTTGTGCGCTTGGCGTTGCGTTTGGCTTCCCGCTCAGCCTTGTATTGAGCAAAGCCGCCCTCTTGCACCGTTTCAGATTCCTGATCAGAACCTTGACGACGAGACCGGCGTTCTTCACGATACTGGGCAAAGTTGGATTGCGGTTCAGCCATAGGGGGCCTCATGGGATTGGTCGAAAAGCAGCGTTTGAAGCGGATGCGGGAGCGCATCGATAATCCGCACGAATGGGCAGAAGAGATCGAACGGCGCGTAGATCAGCGCCTGCTGTTTCCAGCCTTCGCGGGGTTGTTTTCAATAGCAGCGATTATCGCTTGCATTGTGATGTGGCGAACGATTGAGCGCCAAGACTACCGGATTGAGACAATCGAGGGCTTCCTTACGGAGACGTTCCCGTCAGAGCAGCCATAAGGTCGCGCTTGTCCTCGTCCGAGAAGATCGCGCCATATTCCATGTTGAACTTCCGAACAGCGTCATTGTATTCCTGCTCGCTGCGCGGGTTCACCTCATACATGTAGTTGGAGAGTTCGGAGGCATACTGGTTGCGAGCCCGGTACATGAACAGCAAGGCATCATTGCCTGCGTCCGTGACATTGATGCCCGGCGGAATGCTCATGAGGAACTCACGGTCGGCGTTGGACATTGGGCCGGGCAGGTCCTGCTTGAGCGCAAGGCCCATCTCCTTCGTCAGGGCTGACACGGCCTCTTTCGCGCCAATGTCATCACCTGTCTCGATGCCGAGCGCCTTCAGGACGCGCTGGGACGCCAGAAGCGTATTGCCGCCAAAGCCTGTGTAGTCGATTTCGTCCAGCAGGGATTCCATCATGTCAGCCTTGGCGATGGAATTGTTGGCGACCTTCCCCTCTTCCAGAATGGTGTTCAGATTGTTCGCGGCGTTCTTACCCACCTCAACCGCAAAGGAGCTCTCCCGCTTGTCGTCCGGCATGTTGATCGTTGTCGTGGCCAGCGGGGTCTTCTTGGGAGCCGCCCCGACCAGCATCCTGTTTTCTGGATTGGTTGGATCGATAGCGTAGATTTCTTCCCCGATCTGCTCAAACGAATACTTGGTTGGATCCTGCGCAGGCGCCATCCCCTCGAACTGGCGCGGGTCGCTGCCGTCCTTGCTGAACTGGGCGAAGCCACTGTCGGTCGGCACAGGCGCGTAATATTCAGGCGTCTCCGGAACCGCAAACGCCTGATCTGTGATCGCTTCCTGCGCGCCCGGTGCACCCATGCGGACGAGCGCTTCCTGCTGGGGCGTATATTGACCCGCGCCAAGCAGGGCGTCGATCATGGCCTGACGTCCGGCGTCGGCCTGCCCCGCATAGTCGGCCTCTGCCGTGTCTGCCTTCTTGCGCGCGCGCCGGGCCAGCAGGGCTTCGCCAAGCTGCGCAGCCCCGGAGACGAGATTCGTGCTCTCCCGGTTCATCGCCCGGTCGGTCAGCAGGTCTGCAATTTCGCGGGTGCTGGCCACATTGCCTTGCAGCGCGGCAAGGTCCGGGGACAGGCCCATGCCTTGCGCATAGGCTTCTGCCGGGCCCTTCTTTTTCTTGCCGAGCAGGGCATCCGTAATCCCGCCATAGCCCTGATACCCGGTGTAAGGAGATGTTGCCATATCAGCCTCCGATCAGTGCGGCCGAGCCGAGATTGAACAGGCCTCCGACGGCCTGATTCCACGGCGCCATCTTGTTCTGGTAGTTCGCAATGTCGTTCGCATATCCCTGCTGCATCAGCCCGGCATAATCCGTGGTCGGGATCTGCGAGGGCTGGGTCATGGAGAATTGCGGCGTGGAGACCTGCGAACCCGACAGCAGCGCCGTGATCTCGTTGATGGGCTGGTTGCGCAGCGCAAATTGCTCCTGCATTGCCCGTGAACGCGAATTGTCCTGCCCCTCCGCGATGACCTGCTGCTGGTTGAAATTGGCGTTCTGGTTGGCGTCCTCCCGGCCCGTGAGTGCCATCTGGTCCGAAAAGCTCTGACCCTTCATGGCATCGCCATAACGGCGCTGGTCTTCGCCAAGGCTGTAGAGCGCCATCTGGTTCTGGTTGTTCTGGTTCGTGGCGGTGTTGCCGAACGTCGCCTCATCCCGTGCCAGATTGACCAGCCGGGACTGTTCCTGACCGGCAGCGAGAAGCGCCTGTGTCCGGGCATTGTCATTCGAGCGGTTGAAATCGTCCACGGCGCGGGAATAGGCTTCCGTGCCGATCCCGACGCCCTGGTTGGCCAATTGCGTGCGCAGGCCCTCCATGTCCCGGTCGCGCTGCTCGTTGATCTGGCCCATCAGGGCCTTCTGGACTTCATCCTTCTGGGCGCCGAAATCATTTTCATAGCCGGTCGCTAGGTCCGTGACCTGCGGCATGGCCGTGCCTTGCGTGGAGTATTGCGGGGCATTCGGGCCGGCGCTGTAATTGACCGGGGCCATGCCGCTGCGATCCGCCGCTGCGGGCAGGCCGTTCAGGCTCATCGGGGAGGACAGCAAGTCATCTGCCCGGCCGGACTGGTTCGAAGCCAGCGTGGCAAGGTTGAGGTCGGCCTGGTTGGTCTGGTCGCGGATTGCCTGCGCTTCCGGGGACAGCGTCGTCGTCGCGGTGTATTGCGGCACCGTGTAATATTGCCCGGTCGAGGGATCGCGCCAGCTATGGCTTCCGCTCTGGCTGTAGGTCAGGGAGCCGTCAGGGCCTTGCTGGTTGACCATGCCCATTTGCGAGTTTGCAATGGCCGTGGACACATTGGTCCCGGTCTGCGCCGCCGCTGTGGCTTGGGGATCAGGCGGCTTCGGCGCTTTTGGTTTCGACATGCTTTGCCTCTTTCGTGTAGAATTTCCCCGACCGCCATTGCTCTTCGGTCAGGGTCCAGACCACCGCGTCTTCATCCCGGCCAAACAGGCGGGGAATGTCGAAACGGTCGAACCCGAACACTTTGAGTTGCCTGTGAAGGCGGGTGTTGTGGATGCTGTTGCGGGTGACGATCATCTGGCAGCCAGCGACCTCGAACGCATATGCGAACAGCTCGTGCAGGATATGACGGGTCATCCAGCGGGGGGTAATCGCGGCCCCGCTGAACTCGATAATTCCGGCAGGCCGGTCCCAATTGTGCCAGACCCAGCCCGCTACCAGCTGGCCATCGCCGGTGATGACCCCGATCGCCTGACAGGGGCCGAACCCTTCAGCGCAGCGCGGCACCTGCCGGGCCACGAACCGCTCGACCTCCGCCGAATGGCCATACAGCAGTTTCACACCACCACCTCGCCAATCTCATACATCACATCGATGCTCATCAGTTCCGCATCCGGCTTGGGCGTCACACCGCTGGTGATCTGGACCTGTGGGGCGACCACGAACCCGGCCGTTGCAACCGCGCGCCACTGACTGCGGATGACTGTTGAGCCTGTTGCGTCCCAAACCGCTTCATCCCAAAGCCCGCTATCCCATTCATCATCGCTGGAATCCGCAACGGAGGACGGCGCAGGGGGAAGGCTGATTGTGTAGTTCACCGACATGGACACCTTGTCGATGAACGCCTTTGCGCCGCGATAGGTCGGGCGCACGAGATTGACCGATTTGATGGGGCCGCGCACGCCGAGATGAGAGAAATGCGGAACGCAGACGCTCGTATAGTTTGAGCCATTGTCGGAGCCTGTGCTTTCGGTCTGGTAGATCACGCCATCGGCCCCGCCGACATAATGCACCCCTTCCAGAACGGTCTGGCTGCGCACATCCCATGTCGCGCCGGTGAACCGGCACCATCCCCCGGTCTCCAGATTGGCAACGAAGGTCCGCGACTCGATGCCGGGGCCGGGAGACGGCATGCCCACGACAAGCATGTTCTGCCGGGGCCATTTCTTGAGGGTCCACGGCAGGGTGCGCCGGTCGCGCACCTCGTCCAGCCAGTCCGGTTCGATGGTACGTGTCACAGCCGACAGGGACAGCGCCGCCGGGTCCTTCGAGACCGCCATCGAAATCGGGATGATCCCCTCTTCCGTGGCAATCAGCAGGTCCCCGCCCGCCTTTTCCACAGCGCGCTTGCCCAGTGGCGGGGCAATGTCATAGCGGCCCACAAGCGACCATGTGCTGGCATTCGAGGGATCGGTGCCCTGATAGACGGCAACTTCGCCGAGCGTGCTGACAAGGACGCAGAGATCATCCACGCCGTCCCCGGCATCGAGCGACCATGTGCCGCCAAACATCAGCGAGCCGCCCTTGTTGAAGACGCCCGCCAGGGAAAACTCTACCGGCGTTCCGGTGATCGCGCCGGTGCTCAGATACCAGAACGACATGGTGCCGTCCTCGACAAAGTAGAGGCGCTCCTTGAACGTCCAGACATGGCTGAGATTGGAGGTCGTGAGCCCGGAGGCTGACATGGTGGATGAAGCCCAGCTTGATCCGTCATATTGCCGGGGCGTGTCCATTCCGTTGACGCCGACAAGATAATCCCCGCCTGCCGTCTCGAACTGCACGAAGGTCCAGTCTCCGCCGCTCAGGCCGGTCACATCCGCCGTGGGCGCCACTTCGGGGTCCGCCGGGGCCGTCACATCGAAGATGTTGCCCGCATCCGCCGCAAACAGCTTGTCGACATTGCCGGAGACATAATTCCACATCGACAGGACCGGGTCCGTGCCAATCGTGGCATGCCTCAAGGTGCCGCCCCGCAGGCGAATGCCTGTCTGTGTCGGGAACCAGTTGTCGAGAACCAGCGCCGCCTGATCGAGCCCGACAGACAAATTCTGATTGGTGACAAGGCCCCGGACAGGCGCTGCAAACGTCTTGGCCCGTGCCCGCCGGGGCCGGGGGTCCATTGCGCCTCTCGATTTCGGCTGCAGGGCAACCCTCATCCGGTGATGCTCTGCGGATAGGCGACTGTCAGGTCCTGCGAGAAGCGGCTTCTCCCGATCCGGATCATGCGGCTGCCCTTGTCGTCGGAGGCCAGTTGCTCAAGCCGCCGTCCATAGGTCGCAAGGTCTTCGGCATAAGGCAGGCCCTTCATGGACCGCCAGCGCCAGATCAGGCCGTATTTCAGCAATTGCTCATCGAGGCGGAACACGTCCGAATCCGCCGTGAAACTTGCCTTGGTGGTCGTGCCGTCGGTCGCAACCACCTTCTTGTTCGACTGATACCAGTATTTCGCGGTCACTCCGGTGGCAAGCGCAGGCTTTACATGGATCTGGCCGCCATAGATGATCCACGCATTGATGACGAAATCGAAGCTCTGAACGTCCAGACCCAGCCATTTGTCCCGGCCACTGATCGGGCTCAGCGGGGTCTCCAGAGACGAGGACCAGAGCTGTGACTTCTTCAGCATCCGGTCATAGTCTGCCGGCAGGTCAAAATCCTCGGTCGCGCCATCTCCCGTGATCGTCGCAATCGCATTCAGCTCCTGCCACTCGAAACTCCGGGCGATCATGTCCGCCACATCCTGCACGAGCCCGGCCAGCTCCACCACTTCGCGCGTGGTGGAGCCGATCAGCAAGGTGGGCTGCTCAAGGGCGATGCCCTGAGTGCAGGCCTCGCGCGTGACGGACAGGACGGTCATGCGTCAACCCGGCCCTTGGCGTCCGAGACTTCCTGAGCCATACCCAGAAGGGTCTGGAGGGACGGATTGCCTTTCGGGGGCTGGTCATTCTCCTTCAGGTATTGTCGCAGCATGGCCCGGTCGAAGCCGTCGAACTCGCCGCCCTGAACGGTGTCTTCCTCCTTGGCAGGAGCATCCGGCTTGCCGGTCGACAGGGCGTCCAGCTTTGCCTTCATCTCTTCAAGCCGGGCCTTCAGGTCGGCGTTCTCCTTTGCCGCCTGTCCGGGTGCGCCGGAGCGGGCATTGTCGAGCCATGCCTGAGCCTGGTTCTTCATTTCACGGGCGCCCATGCCGAGCCCTTTCAGGGCTTCACCATCCAGCATGGCGAGAGATTCGATGGAGTGGACATTGCGGGCCTTGAAATTGGCGATGCGGGAGGCCGTGATGCCCGGCAATTCAGCCAGCGGCGTACCGTCAATCGTCTCCTGACCGGCCTTGAACGCCTCGTAATGGCGCGGGAACCGATCCTTGTAGGTCATGCGCTGGCGGGTTTCCGGATCGGTCGTCGGGTCATTGGCCGGGGCGACCAGTTCGGTCTTCGGGTCTCCCACGATCTTGATCCGGACGAACTCGACGTCCTTGAAGATCGGGATGCCGTCCCATGCTCCGGCTTCCTGAGCGGCGGTCATGGCGGCGGGGTCTTCCTGCTCTTTCGAGAAGAAGGTGACGTGCAAATGAGGGCGATGGTCGTCTGACATTGAGGTCTCCGTCTGAGGGAATGTGAAAGGGGAACCGGGGCGAGATCAGTCCCGCCCCGGTCAGTGCGGCTAGTTATCCTTGCCGTCAGCGACCTGGGGCCGCCACAATTCGACTTCCGCGAGCCCTGTGGACGGCGTGTCGATGGCAGAGGCGCCTTTCATGCCGCGGATGTAATCCCCGGCGACGTCTGCATCATCAATGGAGCCAGCCGTGGCCGTCAGGTAGCAGTCCGCATTGTCAGCGAAGCTGGCGAGCACCTTGGCCACGCCCTTGCCGCCAATCTGATACCACCCGTAGGAGTCGGTCACATTGGCGGACATGGAAGTCGCCACCGGCCCGACCGCATTGGCAACCGCCAGCGTGGTCGAATAGTCGTCGGAATTGTAGGTGACAACCGAGCCGACCGCCGTTGTGTCGAGCCCCTTGAGATAGATGAACTCACCCACCCCATAGGTCGCGTGCTTCATTTTCACGATGTCGCCCAGCACGTGCTTTTGCGTGGTCGACGTCTCATCGATGTTCTGTCCGATAAGGATGTTATCGGCAGGGGTCCAATCAGCCATGATCAAATCTCCTTATGAGCCAGTGTTGGAGTCATAGAGTTTGGCCATGTGCAGCGGATTGTTCAGCGTCAGGTTTCCGTAGAAACCGATGTGCTGGACCATTGCATCCTGGTTGATCGGGCGTTGCTTCCCGCCAAACTTCACGAAATTGCGATCCGGGTGATACCGGAACCGGAGCGCGGACGTGTCGATGAAGTAGGACACATTGTCCGGCATGGCCGATCCGATCCCGCCCTCAAGCACAACGTCCACAGACTTGCCGCCGCCATAGTATTTGAGCGACGTGAAGCCCAGCTTGCCCATGCCGTTCTCGTCATTGATCCGCTGGATCGAGTCGAGGGCGCCGGTATAGGCAATGTAGTGCTGCTGGGACGCACAGATCAGGTTCGGCCCCTTGTTGCCGCGAGACCGTTCGATCATGATGTTGTCGAAGATGGTCTTCACGGTCGAGGACGTGACCTGCGTGATGCCGCTGAACGCAGAATGGGCATCATAGCTCGACGTCTGCCACACGGCATTTGCAGAACGGTCAATGCCGCCATAAATGCCGGAGTTTACCGTCGTCGGAATGGCCAGCTGGAGCCCGCCAATCTGGTTGGACGCCGTACCATCGGAGTGCAGATCTTCGACAAACCGGTCGACCAGTTCGGTCTCGGCTGCGGAGATATGCTCCTCCATGATGTCCTTGAGCTGGTTCTTGCCGGAGTTCTTGAGGATGTCCTCACCCGAGAGCGTGACCGAAACGGCGGCCAGCTTTGCGGTGAACTCGGCGTCGTTGAACAGCTCGGCCGGCGCAGGGTTGAGGTACTGATATCCGCTATAGCGGGTGTAAGTCCCTCCTTCATTGTACAGCAGGCGCTCACGAATGCTCGGCCCGGAAAAGGGCTTGAACTGGTTGCGCTGACGCATGGTGTACAGGATGGCGTTCGAGTTCGATACGAGGTCTGCATACCCCTTTGACCGATCCTCAAGCGCCAGGGAAAAGGCTTCCTGGAGCCTTTCGTCTGATACGAGTGCCATCTAGTGGACTCCCTGATTTGTGTGGATGTCAGAGACCCGCCACATCGAACGCACGGTCCAATGCATCACGGGTCGAAGCGGCCGGCTTGCGGGTGGCAGGGTTTGAGCCTGCACCGGGCGCGCCGGTTACGGAAAGGTTGCCAATGGTGGTCTGAGCACTCTTGGCGGGGGTGGGAACGTCCGGAGCTTTCGGCGCGGGGTTGAGCCGGTCCGCCTTCTCATAGGCGTCTTTCAGACGCGCTTCCGGTGTGTCGCCCTTTGCAAACCCGGTCTGGATCATCTCCGCGATGACCGGCTGCAATTCTGTGAACCTCGGGTTTTCCGAGGCAAATCCTGTGACCATGCTGTCAATGCTGGTCCGCTGATGGGTGGCAAAATTCTCGTTGACGCCGGAGACCTGCTGCTTCAGCTGCCCTATCTCGGCGCGAAGCTCCCGGATCACCTGATCCTGCTGGCCTTGCTGCTGGTCAACGGGCTGGCCCAGAACATGTTCGGCAATCTGCCGCAGGGAATAGCCGTATTGCTGGGCGATGTGATCGAGACCGCCAACCAGATCCTTCCCCAGCCGCTGATCGGCCGTGACATAATTGGTCATCATGTCCTTCATGTTCACGCCATGCTGGTCGGCAAGCGTCTTGAACTCGGAAATCTCGTTCCAGTTGTCGGAATCGGCCTTGTACTTGTCGAGGCCCTGCTGAAGCTCGGTGACGGCGCGGTGAACTTCGGCGCGGACCGTTTCCGGGGCCTGCGCCCATGCCTCCTTCGCGGCCGGGGAAAAGCGCTCTGGCGGGGCTTCATGGCCCTGCACGGCGGCTGGCTCCGCTTCCGGCTTGTCGGCGTCCTCCGCGACTTCCGGCGCGTTATCTGCGGTCTCCTTCGCCTTGAACCTGCCTTGCGCGTCCCGGCCATCCTCACGGGGCGCAGCGGCTTCTGTTAATTCAGCCGCCTCTCCCTCCGGGGCAGGCGTGTCTTCATCGCCTTCGCTGCCAAAAACACTATCAAAGGCGCTGTCGATCGATCCGCGTGCCGTGGATGGCTCCGCGACTTCAATCGTTTCGGCAATGGGCTCGGCATCCGCCGTGGCGGTTTCATCAGTCATGCGTGTCTCCGTCTGAGGGAATGTGGATTCTAGGCGCCGAGACCGGCCCGGCTGAGCGCTTTGCCAACAGCGGCTTCGCGGTCTTTCTTGATGGCCTGTTTCAAGGCCTTCTCACTGGCAGCCGTGCGCGGTTTGATCGCGTCGGGCTGGGTGTAGGAGCTGTCATTGCCCACCTCGACCACGCCTGCCTGCTTGTAGGTGGCGCGAAGGGTGGATTTGGAATCGTAGAGCTGGCCGTCGAGCATCGACCGCACAGGCTCGATATTGTCACGGATCAGCATCGGGGCCGCGAGATCAGACCGCTGGCCAAGCCGCTCCGGCATGCAGTTGTGCGGCCAGGCGTCGAGTTCATGCCAGCCCTTGCAGCACTTGCAGAAGCGTTCACGCACGCCCATCCCCTCCACGCGCCTTGCGGGCGACTTCCACAATCGCCTCCCGTGCGCCCTTGAGATCAGACGGCGTGGCCGCAGCCAGACGCATTTCCTGCTTCATGGCCTCACCCCACGGATAATCGAGCAGGCCCATGCGTTTGCGCTCTTCCTCGTCAATCACGAGATTGATGCCCGCAACGGTCAGGCCGCACCGGAAACGAAGCAAGGCAGGCTCTGTGACCGGCACATCCTCCACCGGCAACACACCCTCCGCATTCACGTCCTCGATGGGCACAACTTCGTCCGGGTTGAAATCATCAGTCTCAGGTTCGTCGCTCATGGCTCGCACTCCCATTCGGTTTCGGTTTGGCCCTGGCGGCCTCTACGGCCAGTTCCTTGATGGTAATGTCCATTTCCTTCAGGCGCTCGGTCATCCCGGCCATCTGCTGCTCATGCGCCATCCGCATCTGGTCCATTGCGCCCTGCATCTGCATTTCACGCTGCTTGTTGGCGGCTTCCATCTGCGCGGTCTTGGCCTCCATCATCATCTTCTGGCCCTCAACCTGCGCCTTCTGGCCGTCGATCTGCTGCTGCATTTCCATGCGCTTCGTCTCGGCCTGCGCCTTGATCTGCTCCGGGCTCGGCCCTTCATCCTTCGGTGCTTTCGCCATCTCCATCATCTGGTCGGTGAAGTCGTCGATGACGCTCTCCATCTCCCGACCGGCCCGATAGGCACCGGATACGAATTTCAGCATTTCGCCAAACAGGGCGCCGGCTGGCGGGAAGGACTGAACCACAGGCCCGGCCTGCGCGAACAGGCCGCCAACCGCTTGCGCGTACTCGTTGCGGCGTTGCTTCTCGGCGTCCTCATTCGGCTGCACCGTGGAATCCGAAGCCGTCTGGAGGATGAACGGACGCATCTTCTCGTTACGCAGCAGCGCAAACACTTCCTCCTGGCTCACAGCGTCGCGTGGAAGCGGCGGAGGGGGCGGCGGCACCTGCGGGGCTGGCTGAGGCGGCTGGCCCGGCTGTGGGGGCTGCTGCTGGCCTTGCTGCGCCATCTGTGCGGCCTGCTGGTGCTGCATGGTCATCTGCTTGTGCTGCTCAAGCACCTGCATCGGCAAGACGTTCTCCATCTGCGACATGGACATCAGCGTCTCGGGCTGGAAGTTCTCCGACATGATCTCGCCGTCGATGCGCATCATCTGGTCCGCCAGCCGGATCATCTCGTTCTGGCGTTCCTTGACCCGGACCGAGCCATATTGCGCCTTGATGTTCTGCGCCGTGGCCGTCTCGCTGGCCTGCGTTTCTCCGCGCATGATGTCGGAAATGCCGCTGATTTGGTAAATGTCCTCGATCACCTGCTTGCGCAACTGGATCAGGGAGGTGATTGTCTCGGCCACCTCACGGATCGGCATCCAGACAATCGAGTCCTTCATGCCCTGACCCATCGCCGCAACGCTCGGCACCGGGATCATGACCGCATTATTGTCCGTCTGCTGTAGCGCCGTCTCGACCGCGTTGCCTATGTCTTCGCCGCCTGCCGAGTAGAAGCCCTTGAGCCGCAGCCCCTCTGCCAGGGCAGAAATCCGCTCGGTATACTCGTTTACTTCCTCGATCTGGTCCTTGTAGAACAGGAAGTCCGGAACCGGGATCAGGCTTTCAGGCTCTCGCGTCGCATAGGCAGGCTTCGGGCACGGGAAGAAGCCCTCAAGGTTCAGCCACGGCTCGCGCTCGTCCAGCACATGATCGCAGCCCTCATGCACCCAGACCACCGTATTGCGGCCCTTGTGCCAGATCTCCCAGACCTTCGCCTTCTTGTCGACCTTGTACTCTTCGGCCGTGTCCTTGTTGTCCTTGGTGTAGGTGATGCCCGTCCACTGCTTGCCGAACCGGCGCTTGCCTTCCTTTGCCGTCAGCCAGCTTGCCCGTGCCACCCAGCCGACTTCCCGCCATGTCCTGACAGGCTCGTGCAGGAACTCCTTGCGGTTCACATGATCGTAGCAGGTGTATTCCTCGAAGCCCTCGACTTCCGGCTCGTCCTGCCCTTCCCCGTCCTGCAATGTGTTCGGATCAGGCTCAACGACCTGTCCTTCGGTCTTGTAGCGCACCCATGTTGCGCCCCGTCCGAACAGGGCCAGATCATCCCGCGCCTCCAGCAGGGTCGAGTGAATGTCCCGCAGGTCGAAATTGGTTGCCAGGCAGCGCTCGACCATGATCGCAGCAGCACGGGGCACAGGCTTGCGGATCGAATGGCGCACCTTCACCACAGGCTGCGGCGGACGGGCGTAGATCGTGGGCTTCAGCACCTCGACATTCGCCCAGAACAGCTTCATTTCCCGCTCGGTCGTCTCTCCGGCAAGCCGCTTCAGGTCCGCATACAGCTTGGCGATGTTGTCGCACTTGTCATGCCAGGTCGAAAACGACTTCTCGGCATCCTTGAGCATGTCGCACCAATCCTTGGCACTCGCTTCAAGTTCGCCGGTCGGTTCTTCCGCCTTGTTCATATCGCCGTGGTCTTGTTGCATTACACCCTTATGCGCTTGCGGCTCGGCGGCTTCGGTGCACCCTCAAGCACAACCGTTCCCCGTGGCTGTTTCGGCTTCTCTTCCGGCTTGGCGACGATGTGGGCACCGCGATTGACCGCGTATTCCCCAAAAGCGTCCGCACCGTGCGAATTGTCATCATGCAGCGGCCCCATATAGATCGGGGTCACGCCGGTTTCGTTCAGTTTGCGCGCGTAACGGCGCAGTCTTTGCACCCCCAGCATCACGCGGCTCGTCCGGTTGAAGCGCAGGAACGGCAACAAGGCCCGCGTCGCATTGATCCGCTCTTCCGGCCCGACCGCCGCGCCCTTCTGGATCGGCTTCACGCCAAGGCCGGCAAGGATTTCCACCCGCGACCTTGCACCAGCGCCCCATTCCCGGTTCTTCACATCATGCGGCAGGTAATGCACCGCGTACTTGTAAGGATCAGCCCGGCCCAGCGCCATGCGTGTCTCGACCCGCTCCTGAAGGTCAGGCACAAGCTCCGGCATCGAATTGCGCACTATGTCCTCAGCCCCCAATCCGCTCACCTCGTAATAGTCCACGACCGTGTGCCAGAGTCCGTCATCCTGAATGAACCAGATCGCCGTGTAGTCATCGACGCCAATGTCCCACGCCGTCCGGACGGGAAGCTTCGGATCATGCGGGAAGTCGCCAATCCGCCCTTCATCGTCTGCCTTGGCCAGCAGGCGCGCATAATAGGCGCCCTCACTGACGATCTCGTAATCACCGCCCCAGACATGCCGCGCCATTTCGGGATCACGAGCAAAGTCCTCATCCCGCTCATCTCGCAGCACCTTTGTGGCCCAGGGATTGTCATCCAGTCCGACGCTGACGAGAATGCTGTCCTTCGGAGGCATGGCGCCCCGGAACAGCGCATCCACAGGATCTGTCTCGTAGCGCGGGTTCCATGTGAACCAGAGTTCAGAGCCTTCCTTGCGAAGCGTCGGGCGCAACAGCCTGAGCGATTTCTCACTGAGTGTCTGCGCCTCTTCCACCCATGCCACATCGAAGTCTTCAAGGGATTTGATGTTCTCCGCATTGTAGGCCTGCATGCCCCGGAACACGATCAGCGATCCATTGGCGCCGCGGATCTCCGTGTTGGTGACCTCAAAGAAATTGCCGAGGTGGAATTTCCGTATCTTGTCGATCAGGAGCTGGCGGACCGAATCCCGGATCGAGTTCTGAACCTCACGAATACACACGGCGCGCGTCCGCTTGGCACGGCAGACGAGGATAAGTGCCTCGGCCCTGTCATGGCTCTTGCCGCCACCGCGTCCACCATGCGCGGCCTTGTAACGAGCGGGCTGGTAAAGCGGGCGGAAAGCCTCAGCTAGGGTTACTTCCAGAACCGACAAAGCTGACCCTGATCTCCTGGTAATTGCCTTCGTCGTCTTCCGGGCCAGTCACCTGCATTGGCATCACCCTGCCGAGCATGCTCATGAAAGCCACCGGCTGGTCCTTGGCACGCTCAGTCAGATAGCCCACGAGCTTGCCCTTGCCTTTGTCATCGCTCCCGACAGCTGCGGCCGCCTCGAGAATGGCGTCCTTCAAAAGCTTGGTGGCAGGTGCAACAGATCCCTTCTTGCGGCCTGCGCCTTCACGTTTTCCGCCTCTAGGCATGAGGCCGCCATGCATTTTGAATGGTTTGATTATTATTCATTGAGAATCCTCCCCGGTTTGAGCGGTGTTGGATGATAATCATTACTTGGGGTTGTGTTTTGCAGGGCGCGAAAGTCTCCGCCCGTGAATATCGCTATTCGTT
Organism: Hyphomonas sp.; assembly: GCF_036964145.1. Classification (GTDB taxonomy): domain Bacteria; phylum Pseudomonadota; class Alphaproteobacteria; order Caulobacterales; family Hyphomonadaceae; genus Hyphomonas. Next base: position 154,548 of record NZ_JBALUC010000003.1, on the reverse strand, counting down.
TCTAGTGTGAGTTGTGTTTCAGGCTTTGGACGAACCCGCTGCGCTATGCATCTACCTGAAATCCTCCCACGCCCACCTGATGGCAGACAGGGCAATACAAAGCGCTTCAGCGGCAATGAGGGTTAGAGCGGTGTGTTGGGCGATGCTAGTCACCGATATTGCCCCTTGAGAGGACAAGCCACATGGCGAGGCAGAGGAAGGCCGTGAAGGCCAGACCGACAACGCCCCAGAGCATCAGTCCCAGCCTTCAGCGAGGCGCTGCATTCGCGCAGCAGCCTTAGCCGAGCGGATCATGGATCTACAGCCAACGGCGTTCATGACCACATGAGCCCCGCAGATGAGGATGCCTACAATTAGCCAGAGCATCAGTTCAGCTTCTTGGCCTGCTTGTAGCCATAGAGCGCGACGCCGGCAAAGATGACGAAGCCGACAAAGCCGACCACCACATCAGGGAGCGCACTGGTGACAACGCCATCAAGAGCGATGTTGTCTACCAGGAAAGCGGCCGCGAGGCCGAACAGGACATTGCCCACGCCAGTGAGCGAAATGTCGGGGGTTTTGATTTCAGCCATTAGTCAGTCTCCTGTGGGGCGTGTCCGTTGGTGAGGGTGATTTCCTCAAGCGTCGTGTAGGAGGCATTCAGATCAGCCTGGGCTTGTACGCGATCCGGGTTCGAGGCGGCGTTGCCCAGACACCATGCCGGGTCGGAAGCTTTGGCCCCCAAAGGGGGACGTGGCGTGTGATCCACACCGGGAACGCGCTCGGGCTCCACGCTGCGATATGCGGACAATACCGCCTCATCCACGCGCCCCGCCTCTTCATTCAGCGCCTCAGCGACAAGCGTGGCCGTCTTTTCGTTTTCATAGGTCGTGAGCAGACGGTCGCCATCGTAGACGCCGTAGCTGGTCAGGCCTTTGACTTCGTATTTCATGAGGGGCCACCCAGCACACGACCGGCCCTTGGGCCAGCATATCCGCCACCGAGACCCGCATAGCGTTCGAGACCGCTTTCACTCGATCCACGAAGCAGGCCGATCACTACGGCCTGGGCGGCCATGTAGTCACGGTTCGCTTGATCGTATTTTTCCGTTGCGGCCTTCAGCGCATCGTAAAGGGCGCGGGCCTTAGTGACCGCCTCCAGAATCTCCGCATCAGCGGGGACGCTTTGGCCATCCAGTTCCATATCATCTGTCATGTCGACTTCCTTTCATTTCCGCATGGGAATCCAGCCAGTATGCCGCCTCATTTGAACGTACATTGCTAAGCAGTGTGTCGGCTGTCCGGCTGGATACCAATGGGGAAAAAGAGCCTGCGACACAGGGTATGGTCTGGAAGTGCCGCAGGCAGTTTATGGTAAGACGCCACGAGAGTAACGCCTCACCCTATGAGAAAGCCCGCCACTCGTGAAAGTGACGGGCCGTGCTCCAAACACCTGATGGTCTCACATTCGAACTCAAGTACCGTCAGGCGCAACCGCCGAAGCAACTGGATTCTACTCTACGCGACTTCCACGAGCAAGGCCCGCCAAATCGGCAGAGTGATCGACGACGCGGGATGTTTCTGGGTGCATCGGGTACTGGAAGTTCGGATCATCCGGCGGCGTACCAGCTCGTCCGTGTTCTTCCTTGCAGAGGGCATAAGCCACGTCATATGCTGTCTGCTCGTTGTCGTAGGTGCCCTTGGATTCAACGCTACCCACATCCTCTATCTCGTGATAGCGGGTAATGATGAAGCGCTTGATCTCGCGCACTCTGTATTCGACCTTCATGATAGTCTCCTTGGTCAAAAGCGACCGCCGCAGCGGCCTATCTGCACCATGCAGATTCAGGTCAGAGACGCCCCCGACACAATCAAGGAGATCAGCGCCGGGGGCTCGCTTGCAACGGGCATGGAATCGGGGGGACGAACCGGAGGCGCCGCTGCTTGCTCTGATTTCAGGAATGGCTTCGCACTTGGGGTCTGGTGATCGCGCTCGCGGTGTTCCAGCCCCTCGCACCGGGCGAAGCATCTAGCACGTCCTCGGTGAACTGGTTCCCTTATCAGGTGATTTGGTGTGGCTGTCAACGCTTGGCCCGGCGACGTTTCCGCATCCTCGACCGGCGCCCCATCCCATCGTCAGGCCACTCAAAGAACCGCTTGCCGAGGTAAGGGCGGTCTCGCAAAGTCATGCGGTAGATGACGCTGTTTTGCTCCTGCACGAGCCGTAGCAGTTCCATCGAGTATTCGTCCGGAAAATTCACGCCACCCTCCGCAAAGCCAACTGCGCATCCTCTGCCCGCATTATCACCGGACGGCCCAGCAACCGCAAGGCAAGACGCAGATGATTGCCGTCAACGGATTCAACCTCGACCTGACCGATGTTCTCCACCTCGACATGATCGCCCGCGGTCCATGTGTGCTGGCCTCTCAGGCGGGGAATGTCGTAGTGGCGATGCAAGGGCTTCGGAAGCTGGCCCGTGATCCATTTCAGATCCGCCATGCCATTCAGCGGCTTGATTGCGCCGGCAAAGCTGATCGGGTAAATTCGGGGGCCGGGCATGTGCTCGATCGCCAGGAAGTTCGGCGCTTCGTCAAAGCCTGCGAAGATGTAGGACTTCAACACGCACTCTGTCACCGTGCGGGCTGGCTTGCGAGGGGGGCGCTTGCGAAGCGTCTGGCACACAGCGAAGGCGTCACAGTCCATGAGTTCCCCGAGACGATTGGCAGCCGCTTCTGTGCGGTCGGCGCGGCAAGAAAATGCATACCAATGTTTCATTGGGGATTCTCCATTCCAAGTTTTGCGCGCAGTTCACGGATATGGGCGATCATTTGCTCTGGAATCTCCGGCTGATGTCCGTCGTAGATGAGCGGCGCGAATGCGTCCGACGCCTGCTGGCGAGCCATCGAAACGGAGAAGTTCTCTCCGTCTAGAACCCCGCTTCTTGCTCGGCTCAACAGCGCTTCAATTTTGGCAAGTTCATCAACTGTCATGCTGCAGTCTCCATCAGCTTAAGCAGGGGGGCCTGTGCGGCAGAGCGGATTTCTGCGAGGGTGAACTTCATGTCCGTCCCTAGCGCTTCAGCGGCATACCGGCGAAGGCCGTACAGAACCGTCGTGTGATCGTACTTCACCCGCCGGGCAGCACGCGGAAGGCTCCAGCCCTCAACAATCACCAGGTGATACCAGAACGCCCAGCGCGCCCGGACCCAAGGCTTACGCTTGCACGGCGTCATGATGGTCTCCAGCGGTACGCCAGCGAACTCGCAGGCCCTTGTGATCGGTGTTGATAGGATCGTCATGGTTTAGTCCCCCTGTTGGTTCAGGCGCTCCTGCACCCGGTCGATGATCTGCGGGCGGATGCCCTCCAGACGCTCAATTTCAGATTTCAGCTCCGCCCACGTCGGAAACCACTTGTTCTTGTCCGGCCACATCGCCAGCACATGGCGCACAATGTCGCCGGGATACTTGGCAAGTTGGGCCTCAAAGGCTTTCAGCTTCAGGTCGCTGGTCATGTCGTCATCACGCGGGCTGGCTGTCAGGACAGCGCACACGGTCAGCCATTCAGTGATCTTTCCAGCCGGCGCCGGACCAGACAGGCCAGCAAGGATGGACTTGGCGCGGTCGCTGTCGATCTGGTCAGCTAGCTTCACGGTCAATGACATAACCGGCTCCCATCCCCCGTTCTTCGGAAAGCGGCTCCCCGTAACCTCGTGACTCACCGACACGCCGCAGGCCTGCAGCCGCGAGACCGCCGCCGCGAGATTGTCCTGCGGTGTGCGGGCGATGATTTCCTTTGGCTGCACGCTCAGCCCGCCATTTGACGGTGTTTCGGATCCAGGTGCGCCACGCGGCTGACCAGTCTCGCTTGGCAGAATTTTTGCCAGTGGCCGAAACCCAGTGGTCCCGGAATTGTCCATGCTCATGATTGATCTCCTGACGATCAAGGCCCTGCCCGGAGGCAAAGGCGTAGTCTGCGGGGGATGGTGCCCAGTTTTCAGAAATGCGTTGTCCACGAGCCGCGCCCCTAGGGGCAGCTTTGCGTTTTGGCTGTTCGGGTGTGTCGATGGGGAGCGCACCTTGCGCGCCAACAACGGTGTTAGAAACGGTGTTAGAGAACGGTGTTCCTATTGGATTTGCCGTCTCAGCAACTGTGATTTGCTCATCTGGCAACTGTGATTTGCTCTCTTGGCAATCAATGTGATTTGCCGTCTCAGCAAAACACTCTTCATCCGGCATCGGAATTGCTACATCAATTTTCCGGTCCATGATGACCTGGTAGACGTTCGCCTTCATCTTCCCGATGCGCTTCTTGTTCACCCATCCCCATTTGGCCAGATCAGAGATCGAGCTGGACACGCGCGCCTTGTTTGTCCGGGCCCTGAGTGCGATCTTGTCTTGCCCGACCCGACACCAGCCATCCTTGTCTGCAAAGCTGCAAAGCGAGGTCAGGACGCGAATATGCATGGCCTCGATGCGCGGATCATCGAGAGCCGCTGTTGGTACTGCTGCAAAACGGCTCATCCCTGCCCCCTTTCCAGCTCTGCCTGCATGTCAGCGAGGGCGCGCTTTGGGTTGGATGGGAGGCGGAGATTGCCTTCACCGAACTTCACAGCATCGACCAGAGGGGCGTATGTTTTCTCGTGCCAGGTAATCCCGCGCATAATGTCCAGTCGGGCTTCCCAGACTTCGTCTTCGTGGTTTTTGGCCCAGTTATGGATCGCGACACCCGACACGCCCTCCAGCCGCGCTACTGAGGCCATTGTGCGCTTGAATATCTTCGCCTCAGCGATGCGATATGCGCGCCGCATGGCCTTTTCTTCCGGCAAGGAGCGCTTGTGCGGAACAGAGAGGAATGCCGCGTGCAGATCTGGGTATTCTTTCAGCCAGACAGATGCGCGAGCCTGTGAGATACCCTCAGAGCGGGCAAAGGCGCGGATCGTGTTGCCGGCCTCCGCAGACGCCCAAGCTCGGCGGACGCGGGCGCGCTTTTCTTCGATGCTGTGATAGGCCATCAGCAATATACCCCCTGTTTGTTTTTGAGAGTTGGGTGGCGATGGTTGGGGCGGGTGCAGCGGGTCATGAGAGGCCTCGCTCAGATTCCCATTTCGCATAGACAGCGCGCTTGTCGTCGGGCTCAGGCATGGCGCAACCGCGCTTGACCATGATATTCCCGCACCAATTGCCACCACCGTCAGGGTCAATGCGGTTGTTGCAGATCGTGCAGACCGGGGCGGGCGGATACCGCATATGCTGCTGCCAATGGTAGCTCAGCACCCATAGGCGCAGGAACGCAAACTGGATTTTCCCGCTGCCATTGAGATGTTCGTCTCGATAAAAGGCAAACCATCGCCGCCGGAAATACCTGTATTTTTGCGGCTCAATCTGAGTGAAGCGCCTCCAGGTGATCGACCACGGCTCATGGTGTGAAAACAGGCTAAGCCGCCGCCCGCGCTCGTCTCTGAAAATGCTGGGCCCGCGCCAGCCTCTGCCCTTTGGTGGCGTCCAGTCCTCAACATTGAACGTTTCTTTGAACGTACTCATGCCGCTTCTCCTTGTTGCTGAGTGACGGCCGGTGATGCTGTGTGCTCGCAGTTAGGGCGGGTGCAGCGGGTCATGGGTTACTCCGACAGGTCGAGCGAAGTGGTTCCGGGCGGCATATCGGGCGCGACTTTCGGGTTTCCACTATTGCAAAGCTTGCAAGGGGCGCCAGCACCACATGTGCAGCCATCCTCATCACGCCACGGTTTGCGGGGGTGGTTTTCACAAACCCAGCCCTCACCTCGACAAATTGGGCAATTCGTATCTATCACGCTACTTCTCCTTCTATCGTCTGAGTGACGGCCCGCCCGGCTGGGGTCAGGCCGTAATAATGGGCTGAGTTCTTGAGCTTGGATTTCGCGTCAGCGGCCAGTTTCTCGACATGGCCACGCGCCTTGCACCGGCTGAAAATCGGGCGGGCATTCAGGACGTCGAGACCCTTGATCTTGGCGTAATCATCTGGCGCGACAGGGCCATTTGCGCTAAGGTACAGGAGCAGTTGATAGTCCAGCGTTTGGGCAAACCGCTCCATCTTGCGGGCCGCCTCAGCAGACGCGCCGCCGGTCTTTGATCCGGGAACGTCTGGATATCGGGTCGGGGCATTCAACCGCGCACAGCACGCCTTGCACGCGCACTGCTTTCCATTGAACCGCTGGCGGAGAATGCCCCACTGGTCAGATCCTATCGGATAGATCGCAGGACAGGCCGGGCAACGGCGCTCGTCAGCAGAAGGTATCCGGTCTGTCTCTGTCCCCCGGTTCATGTCAGTGGCCTGCCGTTTCGAGGGGCGGGACGGACTCATCGAACAGGGACGCCGGGGAAACGCGGGTCTCCCCAAGCACGGCGACATCGGTTACAATAATCTCGATTGCAGCGAGCTTGCTGATGTCGAAATTCGCGTACCGCTTGAAGCCATACACGTCTTCATCATCAGCCCACGGGCCATCACTGTACGACGTTTCGCCCCTGTATTCGCTGCCAAGGCGAAGGAGGTTTTTCTTGATGCCGTCGATGGTTTGCCAATAGCGGGGAGTGCCGGACCAATAGTGCCGACCATTCCAGTCATCGCCCTTGTAGAACTTCTGAAGTTCTGTGTGCCAGATCGAATAAAGCCGCATCACGCCCCTCCCATGAACCGCAGGACGGCCCAGCACAGGGCGGAAATCCCGATCCAGAGCGCAACCATCAGATCCCAGCCATCGCCAAGCAGCTCCGTCACGTCGCCCTGGTGGTGGGGTCCGGCAACTTCGGTTGGCAGAAGGTCACAGGACAGGGCGTCATGGCCGGCGCGAATGAAGGCATCCCGCACGCGCCCGGAATACTCGCAGGCAACCAGGACTCTCAGCGGTGTCTCTGTCCCCCGGTTCATGTCAGTGGCCTGCCGTTTCGAGCCAGTCTTCCAGATCGATCTGATCGGACTTCCGGCGGCGGGTTTTGGCGGCATTCTTCTGACGCTGAGGCGCATCCCACTTATTGTGGCAGCGCTGGCAGAGGGCCTTCAGATTGTCGTGATCGTTATTGGTTTCGTCCCAGTCCATGTGCGCTATGGTGAGAATGACCTTGGAGCCGGTCTCAGGATGCGGCTCGTAGTTCACGGCTTCGCAATCCGGATGCTGCGGTGTTCCCTCACAGGCGTGATCAGCGCGGTCGAGAATGTCCTCCCTGATAGCCTTCCATTCCTTCGAGTGAATGGAGCCACCGGGATAGAGCTTCATGCGTTCGGGATTGATCGGCATCACGCCCCTCCCATGAACCGCAGGACGGCCCAGCACAGGGCGGAAATCCCGATCCAGAGCGCCGCTGACAGGACCAGGATCAAGAGAGACTTGCGCAGCTGTTCAGAGGGGAAGGTGAAGCGGAGGAAATGGAGGAGGGTCATCGGTTCGACACCCCGCATTTCCGGCATATCTCTTTCTCGATCACTGAGCCGTTTGAGTATTCACCCTTCCACCTTCCCCACTCATGATCGCAGCGTTCGATGATCTTGCGCTTGTGCCAGAGCGTGGCGGTCACACAGATGCAGAGCAGCGCGAGAACCGCACAGACCCCAAGGCCAACGATGACAGCTGCCGTATACGGTCCCATCACCCCCTCCCCCGCATACGTAGTTTCCCGTATTGACGGGCGGGATTGAGAGTGCGTGTCAGTACGGCGAATTTCGCGTACCAATGGTATGTCAAGCCTTGAACTTGGTTAATTATTACGGTTTCGTGACGGCTCGCCACGGGGGCGATGGGAAACTTCCGATTTACAAAATAGGAAACTACTCCTAAAGAACAAATACGGAACAAGAAGTGAGGGACGCAATGGAGTACATCGAAACGGCTGGGAACGTTAGGGCTGAGCGTGGTATGGTGCGCGTCAGCACTACGGCTTACGGATCGGATGGCATGACCATCGTGGAGACGGGGAAAAGCTACGCTCTCACACCCGCTGCGGCGAAGGTTGTTGCGCTGCGAATCCTTCAGGCAGTTGCTGATATCGAAGAGGCCGCCCAAGATGTGAGCAATGCGGACCCCTGTCCCAATGTGACACGCTTGAGGGCCTGACATTATGCGACCCCCTTCTCTTCTTCTGGCCTGACGGTAACTGTCGCCAGCAAGTCCTTCAGGGTTGCGTCTGGATGAGCATCAGCAACCGGCTGCAGCCACTCGCGGGGAATGCCTTTGCGGCGCACCCAATCGCGGACCTGATGGTCTTTGCACCCAAAGCCAATAGCGGTAGCCTGTTCGGCATAGGTCTTGCCTAAATCGGCGAGTATCTCTGCATGTGTCCGGTGTGTCATAATCATTGCATAGCAAATAGCTATCTTTGAGGCAATAGCGCACCGCTATGTTTTTTGGTGGTAATGGGGCGGCATGGCAGAGAAAGAGTTCGACCGCATCATTGGCGCGCGCTTGAGAGAGGCGCGTATTGCCGCCGGGTATGAGTCCGCGCAAAGCGCAGCAGACGCACGGCCCAAGGTGCACGTCCAGAGCGTGCGGGATCAGGAAGCCGGAAGAAGGGGCGTCAACCCAGAGCAGTTGCTGCTATACTCTAAAAAGTACGCAGTAAGCGTTCAGTGGCTCCTGACCGGCGAAGGCCCGATGACTTCCATCGAAGGCATTGTCGATGACGTCACCTTGAAGCGCCTCACCCCAGAGAAGCGGCGCGAGGTTGCCGACTTCGCCAGGTTCGTAGCCGAGCGCAAGTAACACCCGCAATCTGTACAATTTGCTATGAAAGCGCACTCTTACGCAAAAAAATAGCAATTCGCTATGGACAGCATAATAGCAATTCGCTATGGTCTCCTCATCGAACAGAGGAAGACGCACATGATCAACTCCATCGCCCCAGCCACCGCCCAGCCCGGAGACTACGTCCTGAAGGACATCACGGGCCGGGTCATTCGCATCTCCAAAAGCTACATGAGTGCAGGTCCCGCCAAACTTTACCGCGTCAACAATGACCGGACGCTTGAGCGTCTGTTTTGGGCATAGGGGGGGCAGCAATGCGCACGAAGACTGCGACAACCGACGCCCTGCAAAGCGCGCAAGAGGCATTTGCCGACGCATTCGCGGAGCTTTTGCTTCTAGCTGGTGTGCCGACTTCGCAAGAGTCGTTTCTGGTGGAGGCCGCCTGCAAGGTCATTGACCCGTACGACCCGGAAGACGCCATACGGCAGGCACTCTGGCGCAGCGTTTCGCACGTCCATGATGCGCGCGGCAACGATCCGGATACCTGCCAGCGCTGCGGGTGCAACTTCCGCCATTTAATGCACCGGAGGGCCGCCTGATGCCCTCCCACGCCCACGACACCCTTATGGCTCACGCTCGGAGAGAGCCCAGCGAGCAAGAGCGGTTCAACGAGATTGCAGACGGTGAGCTTCGGATGGTCCTTGATGGGCTGTTCAGAAGCTACTCGAAGCGCGGGGTCCTGCATCTGCTGTACCCGAACCTTCAGGTCATGCTGGGCGACGATCTCGGCGCGGTCATTCCCGACGCAACCGACATGCTGACAGAGGACGCCCGGAAGGTGCGCGAAATCCTCCGGCTGACAGAAGCATACCACGACCAACACTATCGGAAAGGGGAAGCGGCATGAGCTACGACGTCAAGGCCGACCTGAAGAAAAAGCCGTCTGACTGGCTCGCATACTTTCCAGAGGACGGCGAGACCAAGGACGATGCGCGCCCAATCTATCTGCACAAGTGGGAGCGAATTTTTGACGCCGAGACCGCCGCCGACTTCGTCTGTCAGTACGACTACCATGAACGGGACGGCTGGGAGCGTGGCGAAGACGAGTTTGAAATCGTCATCATCAGTCCTGAGGGCGAAGAGTCAAAATTCCTTGGCTGCCACGAGCCGTCAATTCATCACAGTGTTCGGGAGGCTGACGATGCTTGAGCTCTCCCGCCACATAGCCCGCCACCCCATGCGCTGCCCTGTCCAGACACGGGCCATAGAGGGCGCCTTTGCCGCTGAGCGCCTTGAGGGCGTCAAGCAAGCCTTCGAGAGCTACCGGCCTTACTGGCAGGACCTGGAACGCGAATATGCCGAGGCAGGCGACAATTACCGATCCGCTCTTGAACCGGAAATGCAACTCGCACGGACGATCATGGAGGGGCTGTTCAGGGCCTATGAGGGGCCGGTCACCGCAGAACACATCAGCATAGATCTGGAAAGGAACGCAGCATGAGTGAGAAGAAAAACACTGACGAGACCAAGGCTGACAAGGCGCCGACGCGAGTTTTCCTGCGCAGCGTCGAGCAGCTCAAGGGCGCGGTCATTGATAGGCAGCCCGTCTCTGCTGAAGCCAACGCCATTACGATTGTGGCTGAAGCGCTGGACGCGCTGGACGCCGGAGGGAAGCAACGTGTCCTGAACTATATGCGCGAGCGTGTGCAGGATGAGCGGCCGACCCGTGAGCAACTTGAGGCGCTTCTGAAGGACGCCCCCAATGACTAACCCAGAGAAGACAGACCTCGTGGAAAGACTGAGGGAATTGCGCGCAAAGGCGACGCAGGGGAAGTGGAAGACGCACAGGGATTACCCTGAGTGTATCATTGCTCCCGACGATGCCAACAACTGGGCAGTTGCGCGATGCGATGATGATGCTGGCTTCAATGTGCTTGGTGATGACGTCAGCGATAAGTCAAACGCCGCCCTGATCGTTGAAGCCATCAACGCCCTCCCCGCCCTACTGGAGGCAGTGGAGGCGCTGGCGAAGATCAAGGCGCTGTCTGACAAAGAGGGGGCCTGCAGGATGACCGCTACCGACCGCTCAGACATGAACACCCGCACACTTGATTGGATGAACATCTTGGAGCGCACGTTGCACGAGTGTGACCGCACCGCCACCGCCGCCCTCGCTACCCTGAAAGGAGAAGGATGATGGTCGCCTCCTTCTCCGAATACGAACACCTGAAAGCCCTGTGCCACAGCGACCCTGACTATTGCGCCGCACGGGAACGGTTCAGGGCTTCCGAGACAGGCTCTCGGGAAGAAGCAATCGCAAGCAACGACATGTGCAAGGCGGCCTCCAGGATTCATTTTCCTGACCTGTCTGCCCGTGTCCGGGAGAAAGTGAAAGGACTGAACGATGGCTGATGGCGTTGACACAAAGATCAACCGTGAGATCGAGGCCGCCCGCGCACTGAAGCTGGCACTTGGTGCCGATGCGGATGATGAGGAATTGCTGGCTGGGATGGTCGAGGGGGAAACCTCCCTCTTCGAGATGGCGAGCGTTGTCGTGGACAGCATCGCCAGGGACCAGGAACTCATCGACGGCATCGTCAGCCGGGAGGGCCAACTGAAAGAGCGCAAGGAAAGAATACGCCACCGCCAGAACGGCCGCAAGGCAAAACTGGAGCAGGCGCTCATGGTCTTTGGTCAGCGGAAAATGGAGTTGGCAGAAGCCACCCTTTCCTTGTCCGCCCGCGCCGACAAGATGGTGATCACGGACGAGTCCCAGATCCCCTCACAATTCTGGAAGCGCGGCGATCCTGTCCTCGATAAGGCGGGCCTGAAGGCGCACCTTAAGGCGCTCGGCCCAGACGATGGCGATGTTCCCGGCGTGATGCTGGAACCGTCCCCAGACACAATCACCATTCGGAGAAAGTGACATGACTGCCCTTGTTCAACACCACCAAGGCTTCACCCCAGCGCAGTTGGATATCATCCGCAAGACCTGCGCGCCTGAGACCAACAATGACGAGTTCAACCTGTTTATCGAATCCGCCAAGGGCTATGGCCTGAACCCAATGAAGCGCCAGATCATGGCGATGGTCTTCAGCCCGAAGGACCCGAAAAAGCGCCGCATGTCACTGATCGTTGAGATTGGCGGCCTGCGAGCCATTGCTTCCCGGTCCGGTCGATACCGCCCGGCGGGCGATCCAACTGCGTTCGAGATGGACGCGGAGAAAACAGCCACCAATCCGCTTGGCATCAGCCGCGCGGTCGTCACCGTCTTCAAGCAGGATGATCGTGGGCAATGGCACCCTGTTGTTGGGGAGGCATGGTGGGATGAGCACGCAGACGTTACGGATGAATGGGCGTGGAACGATCAGGCCGGCAAGCGGCAACCTACGGGAAAGAAGACTCTGTCCAATACCTGGGGAAAGATGCCCCGCCTGATGATCGCCAAGTGCGCCGAGGCACAAGCTTTGCGCAAGGGTTGGCCGGAGGATATTGGTGGCCTTTACGAGCAAGCCGAAAGCGGCGGGGTGTGGGATGAGAACATGCTGCCGACCGAAGCCATTGAGGCCCATGCAACCGAAGTCCGTCAGCAGATGATCGGAAAACGTGCGGGTGAGTATGCCATCCAGTTTGCGATGGGTGAGCCGATCCAGATGATCGCCCCCGGACAGATTTATGACCGGATTGCAGAATATGTGCGAGGTCTGGATACCACGATGGAGGTGAGGGACTTCCGGGCGCGCAATAAGGAGGCGCTACGCCGCTTGTGGGGCGACGACAAGGATGCCGGACTCTCCATTAGCGAGATGATGGATGCGCGCACAGAGGAACTTGAGCGTGAGGCGGAGAATGAGGCTGCCTGATGAGCACCTACCGCGTCACCTCCGAAGCCCAACGCCAGACCGCCCTGCACGATATTCGCCGGGCTCCGCTGGGCTTCACCCTGACGGCCAAGCGCAACAAGCGCAGCATACCCCAGAACGCAAGGATGTGGGCCATGCTGACCATCGTGGCGCGGGAGGTGAAATGGCACGGGCTGACGCTCTCACCGGAGGACTGGAAACTGATGTTCCTGGAGGCGCTTGGCCACGAAATGCGGATGGTGCCGAACATCAACGGAAACGGGCTGGTGAATCTCGGCCGGTCCTCGTCAGCGCTCAGCAAGGAACAGATGACGGCGCTGATGGATCTGATCGACGCATTTGCCGCAGAGCGCGGCGTAACCCTTAACACGAAGGATGAAGTGGGATGAGTGACAGCGAACAAGAACTTTTCGACGACATGGAAAAGCGCATCAGGAAGTTGGAGTTCAATCTCCGCCACGCTGCCAAGCAACTTGATTCATGCGCAGAGTACATGCCGACCTTTGAGGCCACAATTATCCGATCAGAGGCCAGAATGATGAGGGGTATCGCCAACTGGAAGCAGGACATGGCCGAACTCGCCAACAAAGGACCCGACCAATGAGCGTTGATAAAGTAGACTGGGAGTTGCTGAGTAAGCTGGATGCGGATTGGAGGGAAAGCTTCGCCGCCCGTCGTGACTACTGTGGAGCGGGGTTTAAGCTAAGCACATTCCTATCAACACCCGAAGGCGTGGCGTTTGTTGGTAACCGTCAACGGTTCAGCCAAGCCCTTCGTCTCGCCTTCCCCGCCATAAAGGCAGAGCGGGAGGCTTTGGTGGCGGAGAATGAGCGGCTTCTGGACGGCATCAACGCGATTTGCGCCTGTCTGTACCGCGCAGAGGGGCTGGCCCCAAAGGATATGGCTGATCTGCGTATTGAGATCAAGGAAGCCATCCACCGCGCCAGAAGAGCTTACAAGTTCGGCCCAGCCCTCAAGGAGCAAAGCCATGACGGATAGGGTGGAAGACACGTTACGGGCGCAGTGGGGCGCCATCGAAACCGAAGCCTACGAGAGGCATCGCAAAGCCAACTCAGGCGCAATAGGGCAGATTCTGGAGCCATCAAACTCTGTTGAGTATTGGTTTGTTGTTGTAGCCCTGGAGCGCTTCTTTCCAGAGCGCGGTGCAAAGGACGCCACCATCCGCGCCCTACAGGCAGAGGTGGGGGAGCTGAGGGAACGCTTGGCGGGTCAAGCAAAACTCGTGGCTGCGGGCGCTCACCTTGGTCTGGCAGGATCGGATATTCGCAACGACGATATGTCTCCCTCACCAGAGACCAACGACTGGCACATGAGCGAGGCCAAGCGCTTAGCTTCCGAGGCATTCAATGAGAGCGAGCAGGCAGAAATGGACCGGATGCTTCGTGATCTGGAAACCACCCCGGAGGCCCAGTCTCATGACCTATAGTGCCCTCATAGAGAGATTAGAGAAAGAAGGCGGGTCAAGGGAGTTGGTGGACAAAAACGGTAGGCCAATCTGTGTCGGTGATATCCTCAAGGTTTTCCATTTCTTCGGTCCACGCCGCAAACGCTACTACATGTATAAGCAGGTTGTGGAAATCGTACAGCTCGGCTGCGTTCCGTATGACTACCTGAAGATCAGCCACCTGAATATGGGCTCAAGCGACTACTATACCGAGTTGCTGGATGGTCGACAACTTTTGGATGTGGAGATCGTACAGTCCATCGATGCCGCTTTCGAGAACCGCCCCATCCGCGCTCTACAGGAGACCGGGGAGGACGGGAAGTGAGCAGACAGACAACCATTACTGCGGATCAGCTTGCCTTGATCGCTGAAGCCCTCAGTGCGTGGCAGGCTACATGGCTGGCGAGAAATCCAGACCTATCGCACATGAACGAAGAGGAGTTCTTCCGGGCACGCAGGCAAGCGTATGAGAAGGGCTTACCCGCGCTAGATCTTCTCACCGAGTTGCATTCTCTATGCTTCAGGATTTCGGAGGACGGGAAGTGAGCAGGCCGCAAGAGATTATTCGAGTTTGTGACGAGTTCGGCCTGCGCATCGAGGACGTGCAAATCCTGCCGAACGGCGCTGTCAGCGTGAAGGTGAAGGACGGCTATATGCCGGACGACCTGCACGACCAGATGGATGCTTTCGGCGTTCCTCCTGTCGGCCAGAAGCGCCAATGCGTCTATTTCCTGAAAGGATTGACCACGGGCAATATCAAGATTGGATATTCGCACGACCTCCGCAACCGGATGGTCAGCATCAGAACTTCATGCGCCGAACGCCTCCAGCTGCTGCTCATCATCGACGGCGATCAATCCACAGAGGCGGCCATCCATCGCATCCTGCACCCTTGGCGGCAGACTGGCGAATGGTTTTCCGATAGTGAAGATGTGCTGCACCTGATCGATCGGTGCCGCCAGACGCCCGGTCAATTCATCCAGTATATGGACGAGACGAGGCACTGATGAAGTCCCGCCCACTCATCCCACGGCTCCTGAAAGCCTCTGATGCCGCCTACTATGTCGGCATGGGTGAAACCAAGTTTCGCCAGCTTGTCGGCGAGGGGCGTATTGCCCCGCCGCGGGAAGAGGACGGGCTTGTCCTTTGGGATGTGAGGGACCTGGACGACTATGCCGATGGGTTGCCCTATCGCGGCGAGCGCGCCAATGATGCGTGGGATGGAGCCGCGGCATGAGGGACGACATGGCTGACATCCACTTGGAGTACACCTGCTCGGACACCGATGCCCGCGGCAATACGCGCTGGTACTTCCGCCGCGGAGGACAGAAGATTCGTCTTAATCCCCGCGGCGTAGAGATCGGATCGGCCGAGTTTTTCGATAGATACAACCGGGCGCTGTCCGGCGCACTGAAGGCCAAGCCGAAACGCACGGGCCTTCAGGAGGGCACGCTTGGCCACCTGATCGAGCAGTACCTTGCGTCGCCTGAGTTCAATACACTGGCGATCCGGACGCAGGCAGCGCGCCGCGGCGTCCTCCTGGACCTGCAGGCCGAGCATGGGTCAAAGCCCGCCCTCATGTCCGCAGAGGCGGTCCGGGCCGGACGCGACAAGCGCAGCGCCACACCCGCGGCGGCAAACAACCGGGTCAAGGTGATTTCAGCGCTCTATGGCTGGGCAATGGGCCGCAAGCTGGCGGATAGCAACCCGGCCAAAGGCATAGGGCGGCTCAGAGAGGGCGACGGCTTCCAGTGCTGGACGCATGAAGAGATCAAGCAATACCGCGACCACTGGCCGCTGGGGACGCGTCAAAGGCTTGCAATGGAGCTTTTGTACTGCACAGCCCAGCGCCGCGGAGACGTCGCCCGTATGGGCCCTCAGCACGTCCGCGGCCCAAAGATGCATATTCAGCAGGAAAAGACCGGCACTCGCCTTGTTCTTCCGATCATTCAGGAGCTTGCCGCGGCGATGCGGGCAACACCGACCAACGGCCTGACCTTCCTTGGCTTCAAGAATGGCGACAGTTTCGGCAACCAGTTTGCTCTCTGGTGTGACAAGGCCGGGCTCCCGAAGGAATGCCGCGCTCACGGGCTCAGGAAGGCCCGCGCAACGCACATGGCAGAGGCAGGCAGGTCTGTGCACGAGATTCGCGCGGTGACAGGTCACAAGACGCTGGAAGAGATCGAACGCTACACCGAAGCCGCCAACCAGGAGCGGCTTGCCGAGAGGGCATTCGGGGAACAAAGCGTCCCATCCGTGCAGTCCCATTCCAGAACTGGGACAATGGGCGCTCCCGGTCCTGCAACAGATACTACAGAAGGAGAATAGCGATGGCAGTCCCTAGGGGAATCGAACCCCTCTTTCCAGGTTGAAAACCTGGCGTCCTAACCGATAGACGAAGGGACCGCACCGGCTCGAAGACAGGCGATATAGCTGCTCATCTTGGACTCGTAAAGCGGTTTAAACGGGGTTTCTGCAGATAAATCATGCTTCAGCTGCATCACTTACATCCAGTTGCACCCGGCGCCGGCCATTCCACTCATCCGCTTTCAATTTTCCAATCACATGCAGCCGCGCATTGGGACGGATCACCTCGCCCAGAGGCTGGTCGGCGCTGCGCCAGGCGATGCAATCCAGACGGCCGCTGGAATCCTCGGCAGTGAACTTCAAATGGTTTGCGCCCACCTGCCGAACGCCGGTGACGTGCACGGATTGCAGCGCGAAGACAGGTTCGGGAGAGCCAACCCCAAACGGCCCGATACCGGCGATCTGGTCCACCAGCGCCGGAGACGCCGCACCCGGCGACAGAACCGCATCCACCGGCAGCTCCAGCGCCGCAGCACGCTCCGCTGTAAACTGCGCCATATGGCTGACCATCCACTCGTCGAACGCCGGGATCTGTTCGGGTTCGAGACTCAGTCCGCCCGCCATTGCATGGCCCCCGCCGGAGAGAATGATTCCTTCGCGCGCGGCCGCGGAAATCGCGTCGCCAATATTCACCCCGGTCACCGACCGGCCGGACCCCTTGGCGACGGGGCCCAGCCCCTGCCCCCAGCCAATGACTATGCAGGGCAGGTGGAACCGTTCCTTCAGGCGTCCGGCCACAATGCCGATTACGCCGGGATGCCAGCCTTCGCCACCCGCGACCAGGATACCGCGATCCGGGTTACGCTGCAGGGCCTGTTCGGCCTGTGCGGTGGCCTGATCAAGGATCGCCGCCTCGACGGCCTTGCGCTCATCATTGAGGGCATGCAGGCGCTCTGCGAGGGCAATCGCTTCGGCGCGATCATCCGTAGCCAGAAGTTTCGCCGCAATCCATGGATCGCCGACCCGCCCGCCCGCATTTAGGCGGGGGCCAAGCATGAACGTCGCATGATAGACGCTATCCACCTTGCTGATACCGGAGACTTCCGCCAGTGCGCGCAGGCCTTCATTCTGGCCGCGCGACAGAATGCTGAGTCCCTGCCTGACAAAGGCGCGGTTCACGCCGCGCAAGGGAGACATGTCGCACAAGGTTCCGAGCGCGGCGAGGTCCAGAAAGGACATGATGTCCGGCAGGCCATCTGGAGGCGCGATGCCGCGCTCCCGTGCCAGACGGTTCAGCGCCGCCGCAAACACAAACACGACGCCTGCCGCAGCAAGATGTCCGCACCCGGAATTACAGTCCGGCCGGTTTGGGTTGACGAGCGCCGCTGCGGGCGGATGGTGCCCGGCCATCAAATGGTGATCGATCACGACAATGGGCAGACCAATCGTTTCGGCCTCTTCCAGCGCGCTGACTGCCGCCGCGCCACAATCCACCGTGATGACGAGTTCGGCGCCCTTATCCTTCAAGTGCCGGAACGCTGCGGGCGACGGGCCATAGCCCTCCTCCAGCCGGTCAGGCACGTAGAGGCCGAGATCTTCGCCCCATGCGCGGAAGTATCGCGCAAGGATGGCGGAGCTCGTGCCGCCATCGACATCGTAATCTGCAAAGACCGTGACGCGCTTCTTCTCAAGGATGGCGTCGAGGACAATTTTCGCCGCCTTGTCCATGTCGGAAAAGCTGGAAGGGTCCGGGAATGTCTCCCGCAGGGTGGGAGACAGATAGGCAGGGGCCTCTTCCGGGGCGACATCGCGCGTGGCCAGCAAGCGGGCCAGCAAGTCCGATCCACCCACACTGGGCTGAAGGCGGCGCACCAGGGCCTCATCCACAGACGCAAGCGTCCAGAACCGGCCCGTGGCCGATCTCTGCACGTCGAACAGCGTATTGTCTTGCTTGAGGGCAGGATCAGCCATGAGGTCTCCGGGAATCGCTTCCCGGAGATTCTAACGCATCTGCGCTGTCACGGGAAACGCCCGGCTCAGACTTTCCGGTCGGACCGCACATAGCGGACCATGCCGTCGATCGACGTCATCACGAGCGTATGCGTGTGCACACGGCCATCGGAAGACTTCACACCGCTCAACATGGATCCATCCGTCACACCGGTGGCACAGAACACCGTGTCCCCGGAGGCCAGTTCATTCAGTGCGTAGGTGCGGCCGAAATCGGTAATGCCTGTTTTCTCGGCGCGCTTGCGTTCGTCATCATTGCGGAACACGAGGCGTCCAAGCATCTGGCCACCGACGCACTTCAAGGCTGCCGCTGCGAGCACGCCTTCAGGGGCGCCGCCTTGGCCAACATAGAGATCGATGCCGGTGTGCGGGTTCGTGGTGGCGATCACGCCAGCCACGTCACCATCCGTGATCAGGGCAACCCGGGCGCCAACGGAACGCAGGCTCTCGATGATCCCCTCATGGCGCGGGCGGTCCAGTACGCAAGCGGTCATGTCGGTGACATCCACGCCCTTGTGCCTGGCCAGCGCCTGAATGTTCTCAGCGGGCGTTGCATCGAGACTGATGATGCCTTCCGGATACCCCGGCCCAACGGCAATCTTGTCCATATAGGTGTCGGGCGCATACAGCAGGCCCCCGCGCGGCGCGATGGCCAGAACCGCGAGCGCATTCGACATGGCTTTTGCGGTGAGGGTTGTGCCTTCAAGAGGATCGAGTGCAATGTCGATTTCCGCGCCTTTGCCGGTCCCGACTTCCTCGCCAATATATAGCATGGGCGCTTCATCGCGCTCACCTTCGCCGATCACGACACGGCCCTTGAAATCAACTTCGTTGAACGCCGTGCGCATCGCATCAACTGCGGCAGCATCGGCCTTCTTTTCATCTCCGCGACCAACCAGTTTGGCAGCCGCGATGGCAGCAGACTCCGTAACACGGACCATGGAATCGGCGAGGCTGGGCGTCAGAACGCTATTTTTCATGAATTCTCAATTCTCCGAACGCGCAAAACTTAAGGGCTCTGCGCCAGACTAAAGCAATTAGCTTGCCGACTCGATCCTGATCAGGCGCGGCGGATCGACAGCAATTGCAAATTTTTCCAATCGCGCCAAGGCCGCGTCCATATTTGACCGTTCGCACCGGTGTGTGACAATGGCAATCGGGCTGGCGCCAGTCTCATCTGCTGAATCCTGAAGCAGCTTATCGACAGATACACCCTCGGCTGCGAGAGACTCTGAAAGTGCGGCCAGCGCGCCAGGCTTGTCGGCCAGTCGTACCCGCAGGAAGAAGTGGGCCACCTCATCCTTGCGCCCGGTCGTGAACGGCCGTGCCATATGGTGTTCTGCGCGCCCGAAGGCCGGGCGGATCGCCGGCCGGAAAAGCTTTGCGACATCTCCCATAACGGCGCTCGCAGTGGGTCCCGCGCCTGCACCGGGGCCTGTCAGCGTCACGGCGCCCACTGGGTCACCTTCGATGCGGACCGTATTCAGGGACCCGTCAATGCGGGCCAGCGGGTGCGCGATGGGCAACGCCATCGGCTCAACCCGGCACACAACCCCGTCATCGGTCAGGACGCCTTCTGCGATCAGCTTGATGCGCAGGCCGAGCCGGTCGGCCAGGCGCAGATCGAGCAACTCGATCCCGTCCACGCCCGAGACTTCAACCTTCGAGAAGTCGAGATCCGCGGAGAACGCAATGGCAGAAAGAATGGCGGCCTTGTGCGCCGCGTCCATGCCGGACACGTCCAGCGTCGGGTCCGCCTCGGCATAACCGAGCTTCTGGGCCTCGGCGAGCACCTCTTCATAAGCCCGGCCTGTGGCGAGCATTTCGGTCGTCAGGAAGTTGCAGGTTCCGTTCAGGATGCCGGCAACGCGCTTGATCTCGACGCCGGCAAGACTGTCGCGCAACACGCGCACAACCGGGATGCCACCCGCGACGGCCGCTTCGAACAGCAGGTCGACCTGTTTCTCTTCCGCCAGCTTGGCCAGCGCCATACCGTGCTTCGCCATCAGCGCCTTGTTGGCCGTGACGACCGGCTTGCCGGCTTTCAGGGCTTCCTCGACGGCAAATTTCGCCGGGCCGTCGGAGCCGCCGATCAATTCCACGAAGACGTCGACATCCGGGTCTTCAGCCAGAGTCGCCGCGTCGTCGAACCAGCGATATTTGCTGGTGTCGACGGGCCGGTTGCGAGACTGGCTGCGAGCGCTCACGCCGGTAATCTCAATCTGCCCTGGAATGCGCAGGCGCTCCTGCCGCTCAACCAGTTCGATGAGACCACATCCGACGTGGCCCAAACCTGCAATACCTATTCTCAACGGCCCCAATTGGTTACCCTCTCAGCTTGAGTGTCTGACGTTCAGGGGCAGCGCATAGCGGGTTTGGACGTATGCGTCGAGAGCGCGCGCTACTCTGCCGCGGCGGACTGTATATCCTTGATCCCGCGAGTCTGCAGGAATTTGCGGATATTACGTGCAGCCTGTCGAATACGTTGCTCATTCTCGACCAGCGCGATGCGGACATGCCCATCGCCCTGCTCACCAAAGCCCGCGCCCGGCGCGACGGCCACATGCGCCTCATTGATCAGCTGCAGCGAGAATTCGAGGCTGCCCATGTCCTTGAGCGGTTCCGGAATGGGGGCCCAGGCAAACATCGAAGCTTTGGGAGATGGGATGGGCCAGCCCGCGCGGGTGAAGCTCTCGACCAGCACGTCGCGCCGCGAGCGGTAGATCTGACGGAATTCATCAACGCAATCCTGTGGGCCGTCCAGCGCTGCGGCAGCCGCGACCTGGATTGGCGTGTAGGCGCCATAGTCGAGATAGGATTTCACACGGCCCAGCGCGCCAACCAGTTTCTCATTGCCGGCCACAAATCCGATCCGCCAGCCTGCCATGGAATAGGTCTTCGACATGGTGGTGAATTCGACCGCAATGTCCTTCGCGCCCTCCACCTGAAGGATCGAAGGGGTGGGCTCATCAAAATAGATTTCGTTGTAGGCAAGATCCGACAGGACGATCAAATCATGCTTGCGTGCAAACTTCACGGCTTCCTTGTAGAAGTCGAGATCGCACACTTCGGCCGTTGGGTTCGACGGGAAGCACAGCACCATCGCTGTCGGCGGTGGCACGCAATACTTTACGGCCTTGCCGAGATTGGACAAATATTCTTCCGGCGTGTGCGCGGGCACACTGCGGATGGACGCCCCGGCAATGATGAAGCCGAAGGAATGAAGCGGGTAGGACGGGTCCGGCGACAGTATGACATCGCCTGGCGCAGAGATGGCCTGGGCGAGATTCGCAAACCCTTCCTTCGAGCCGAGCGTCACGATGACTTCCCGGTCCATGTCGAGCGAGACGTCGAAGCGGCGCTGGTAGTAATTGGTCACGGCGCGGCGCAGGCCCTTGATGCCGCGTGAGGCGGAATAGCCGTTCACATCTGGCCGGCGCGCTGTTTCGCACAGCTTGTCGACGATGTGTTCTGGCGTCGGCATGTCGGGATTGCCCATGCCGAGATCGATAATGTCCGCACCTTGCGCGCGCAGGGCAGCTTTGGTGCGGTTCACCTGTTCAAAGACGTAAGGGGGTAGTCGGCGGATCTTGTGGAAATCTGTATTCATCTGCTGGCGGCCCGAAGGCCCCTCGTAACTCGTGGAACATCGAAAGCGGATCGAATGGCCGCGATCTCCTCATCCGTCAGGAAGTCGGAGCTGGCCTCAAAGCCCGCAAATTCGCGCCGGACGGTCTCTTGGAGATCCTCTATCTCGGCAGCGATATTTGCGGGCGGAACCGCTCGCGCGCTGTCCGCAAATATCGCGCGTAGCTCTGCTCCGCGTGATTTCGATGCCGGCAGGGTCTGTCCGGGCGTCGCCCCTTCGGCGATGACCGGAACGTCGATGATTTCAGGATAGCCTTCGCCACGTATCTCCACACGGCGCGCATCATACCAGTCCGGCGCTTGGTCGATGGCAGTCCTGACCTTTGAAAACGACCCCGTACATGCTGCCAATAGCAGACAGCACACACTTATGAGGGGAATCGCCGTGTTTTTCATGGTTAAACTCATTAAATCACAATTATTCAGTAGAATAGTTAGAGGCGGCTAAACAAGGCGATATTGGGACGAATGGTCGACCGCAAGAACAATAAAGACAGCCAGCCATTGCTCGCCGAGATCCTCGCCCAGCAAAACCCCGTGCAAATGCAGTCCCTGCTGACCACGCTGGCGCTGGCCAATACAGAATCTCACGCCCTGTTGCTAGACGTCCTGTCAGGATCAGGGCCTCTCGGCACTGTGACGAATGGCGACCCAATGGGTGTAGGCGAAGCTTTCCGCGCCGTGGGCCAGAGCTTTGCGAAGAACCCCGCTGCGTTGATGAACGCCAACATGCAGCTCATGCAGGGCTGGATGGAGCTCTGGCAGGAAATGGCACTGGAAGGCATGACCGGCGCTGCCAATGCGGTCAGGGACAAACGCTTTTCCGATCCGGAATGGGATCGCAATCCCGGCTTCAAATTCATCCGCAAGGCCTATGATCTCAACGCCAAGTGGCTGATGGGCCTGGCCGACCATGTGAAGGACGACCTGCCGGACAACATTCATCTGCGCGCAAAATTCTTCAGCCAACAACTGGCCGACAGTCTCGCGCCGACCAACCATCTCGGCAGTAATCCGCAAGCTCTGCGCAACTTCTTCGAAAGCGGCGGCGAGAGTGTGCTGGCCGGTATTCGCATGGCCCGAGATGACGTCAAAAAGGGCAATGGCAAACTCTACATCACCCAGACCGATGAGACCCCGTTCAAGCTCGGTAAGAATATCGCGACCGCGCCCGGTGAAGTCGTGTTCCGGAACGACCTCATCGAGCTGATCCAGTACAAGCCACCCGGCGAGCAGACTTATTCCCGTCCGTTGCTGATCTTCCCGCCCTGGATCAACAAATTCTACATCCTCGATCTGCGCGAGGAGAATTCGATGATCCGCTGGTTACTCGACAAGGGCCTTTCGGTCTTTGTCGTGTCATGGCGTTCAGCAGATGAAGTCACGTGTGACTACACCTGGAACGACTATGTGAAGAAGGGCGTCTATGCCGCCGTCGAGGCCACGCTTCAGGCCACCGGCCAGAAAGGTCTCAACGCGGTCGGGTATTGCATTGGTGGCACCCTGCTCTCCTCCGCGCTCGGCCATATGGCGGCGACCGGCGATGACCGCATCAAATCCGTGACCTTCTTTGCGTCCCAGTCCGATTTCAGCCTGGCCGGAGACCTGAAAGTCTTCACCGACGACAATGGCCGCGCCTATATCGACTCCATCATCGAGGAAAATGATGGCATCATGCCCGGCTCGATGATGTATGAGACGTTCAACTGGCTGCGCCCGATCGACCTCGTCTGGCGCTATGTCATTGACCAGTACATGTTGGGCAAGGAACCGCGCCCGTTCGACCTGCTCTACTGGAATGCGGACCAGACCAATATTCCCGGCAAGGTACACCGGAAATATCTGAAAGACTGCTACGCAGAGAACAAGCTCGCACGTGGCAAGTTCAAGGTGCTCGGCGAAACCGTGGACCTGAAACAAGTCGACATCCCGATCATGGTACAGGCCAGCCGCGACGATCACATCTGTCCGATGGAAAGCGTCTATCGCACGGCCAAAGTGTTTGGCGGCAAGACGAACTTCATCCTCGCCGCCTCAGGCCATATTGCCGGCGTCGTGAACCATCCGGATTCGGGAAAATATTGCCATTGGACCAATAATGGCGCCCTACCAGACTCCGGCGAAGAATGGCTCGAAGGGGCCGAGGAGCACGCAGGCTCCTGGTGGCCAACCTGGTGGGAATGGTTGCGTCCGAAATCTGGCCGCAAGGTTGTTGCCAAGCAGCCGAAGGACATGGGCCTCGGAGCCGCGCCGGGCACTTATGCCAGAGTACGTCTGGAAGACATCAAACTCGGTTAGACTCAGGCAATCAGCCCGGCATCCTCATCAAGACCGAGAGCGATGTTGAGGTTCTGGACGGCCGCGCCGGATGCACCCTTGCCGAGATTGTCGAACCGCGCCACCAGGCGTGCCTCTTCGTCCGAGCCGAACACGAACAGATCGATCCGGTTTGTCCCGTTGCAGGCCTCCGGCTCGACGCCTTTCAATGCATCGCACTCAGCTAGGGACGGGACATTCACGAAGCGCTCACCTAGATAGGCGTCTGCCAGCGCCGCATGGATCTGCGCGCGGCGCGGCTTGCCAGTAATTGCCCAGAGCGGCAGGCCGATCTCAACGATCATACCCTGGGCGTACCGTCCCACGGACGGCATGAAGACCGGCATATGTTCCAGCCGGGAGAATTTCTTCATCTCGGGCGGATGCTTGTGCTTCTGCCCAAGCGCATAGATCCTGTGATTGTCTTCCGAATAGGTGTTTGATGCGGCGTCCTCGAACTCCGCGATCATGGCCTTGCCGCCACCTGTGTATCCGGAGACAGCTGAGACCACGATGGGCCAGGACGTCGGCACGAGCCATTTCGACACGAGTGGACGCAGGAGCGCGATCACGCCGGTCGGATAACAGCCCGGATTTGAAATGCGCCGGGAGGCCTGGATCGCCGCGCGCTGACCCTTGTCCATCTCCGGGAAGCCATAGGTCCAGCCATTGGCCACGCGGTGCGCGGTGGAGGCATCAATGATGACCGTGTTCGGATTGGTGACGAGCGACACACCGAGCCGCGCCGCATCATCCGGCAGGCACAGGATGACCGCATCAGAAGCATTCATCAGGCGTGCACGCTCGGTATTGTCCTTGCGCTTGTCTGGATCGATCGACACCAGTTCGAGGTCGGTACGAGCCCGCAGGCGCTCGGCAATCTGAAGACCAGTCGTCCCGGCTTCGCCATCGATGAATACCTTGGGCAGCATAGCGAGTGTGTTCCAAATTCTGGACAAAATAAAACGGGCGCTCCGTCTCCGAAGCGCCCGCCTGAATAATCGTATTCGGTGTGCGGCCTAGCGCTTCGAGAACTGGAAGCTGCGGCGTGCTTTTGCACGGCCATACTTCTTGCGCTCGACGACGCGTGGGTCACGGGTCATGAAGCCGAACGGCTTGAGGACCGCGCGCAGGCCTGGCTCGTAATTGACGAGGGCGCGCGACAGGCCGTGACGCACAGCGCCTGCCTGACCGGAGAGGCCGGAGCCCTTCACGGTTGCGATGATGTCAAACTCGCCTTCGCGACCGGCTTCAACCAGCGGCTGGGCAATCACCATGCGCAGCACAGGGCGCGCAAAATACTGTTCCTGGTCACGGCCGTTAATCGTGATCTTGCCGGTGCCCGGCTTGATCCAGACGCGGGCGACAGCCTCTTTCCGGCGGCCCGTGCCATAGGCGCGGCCCTGAGCGTCGATCTTCGGCTCAATAGGTGCGGCCGGAGCTTCAGCTTCCGTTGCGCCGGACATGGCGCCAAGATCCTGGAGGGAGTTTGCAGTGTCAGTCATGTTGATCAGGCCGCCTTGATGTTCTTGCGGTTCATGGCTTTGAAGTCGACAGCGTCGGGCTTCTGGGCCTCGTGTGGGTGATCCGCGCCGCCATAGACGTGCAGTTTCGAGAACTGCTTGCGGGCCAGCGGGCTTTCTTTCGGCATCATCCGCTTCACGGCGAGTTCAAGCGCGCGCTCAGGGAAACGACCGTTGAGGATTTTTTCCGGCGTCGTGGACTTGATGCCGCCCGGATAACCGGTGTGGCGGTAGTACACTTTGTCCGTCATCTTGCGACCGGTGAATTTCACCTTGTCGGCATTGATAATGACGACGTGATCGCCCGTATCGATATGGGGTGTAAAGTCAGCACGGTGCTTGCCGCGCAGGCGCTTGGCGACATATGAAGCAAGGCGTCCGACGACGACATCGGTCGCGTCGATCACGACCCAGTTGTGCTCTACGTTGGCTGGTGCGTTATAGGTTTTCATCGCTCTACTAAGAGCCTCTCGCTTTCGGAGTTCATGGAATGCAATTCAAGCGCTGGCGTTTAAGCGCCACTTCCCCGGTTGTCAACGCAGGGCTTGGCCTCACCCTGCTTTTTACAGCAGTTGGATGCTCGAAGAAAGCCGAAGCCCCCGAAGAGCCGGCGGCAGCCCCTGAAATTGCTGTAGGCGTGGAGCTTCCGGCCGTGTGGTCAACCCGCCCACTTCAGGGCAAAGTCAACGCTGTGGCGCTGTCTGGCGGCCTCGGAGGCCTGCTGGCGATCGCTTATGAGCGCGGCGGCCTGCAATTATTCAACATGAATGGCGAGATTCTCGGCGAACCGGCCAATTTCCGGCTGACCGACCTTGCCAGCGGCCAAAGCACCACCCTTGCGGGCAGCACGGTCACGATTTTCCCCGGAATCACCCGTGAGGGACAGTTGAAGGCCTATCTCTATGGAGAGGGCCTGCTCGCCCCGGCACAGGTCGACCTGCCCGTCCCGGATACAAGTTCGGTTGTCGGCGTGTGCTCAGGCCCGCTGCGTGCCAGTGGCATCATGCGGCTCGCCTACTGGACCTCCACAAATGACCGCGTGCTCCAGACTGGCGTTGTGCGGGAAGAGAATGGTGAGTTCTCATGGGATGCTGGCGAATCGACCTTCACCGATTTTGGCATCAAATCGTGCGCCTATACGAGCGACACGCTGGTCGCCTCCCCGCGTGCGACCAGTGCCGCCTCGCTGTCGCGTGGAGACTTCGATGCCCTGCTCTCTATAGAGGATGGCAGCGGCCTTCAGATTTCAACCGATCTCGGCATGACAAACAAGGATGTCAGCGTGCGTGATGGAATTACCGTTATCGCACCGGACACGCCCGATGCCATGGCAGCCATGGGCACGATGATGAATGGCGGCTATCCCGGCGGCGTGATCGTGATCGCGGGCGAGACAGGCCCCGACCAGCACCAGGCCGTCTTTGTCGATCCGAGCGCGCTTACGCTGGCAGGCTCACGCTAGGCGCGCCGCGCGACCGCCAGACCAGCCGCACCGCTGCCAAAGTCACAATCACGCCAAGACCCTGATGAACCAGAGCAAGGTTCATCGGGGCGGCATGCACCAGTGTGAGGATTCCCCACACGGCCTGCAGGGTGACGAGTATGGCGAGCCAGCGGAAATCCTGGCGAAGCGGCGTGCTCCGGAACGCCCATGCTGACGCGAGCGATCCCGCCCAGATCAGGTATGCGAGGAGACGGTGGTTGAATTGCGTTGCGGCGCGTCCTTCAAACAGGCTGCGCCCGCCCAGCCCGTCTTCCAGATAGTGTGAAGGGACAATTTCCCCCGCCATCAGCGGCCAGTCATTGTAGGACCGGCCCGCATCAAGACCGGCGACCAGAGCCCCGGCAGCCATCTGGAGGAAAATCGCGACCAGAAGCACCACGGCCACGGTTCGGGCCAGGTCCGGCACCATCGGACGCGCTTTTGCGCCCAGATCGTGCCAGAGCCAGGCGACATAGGCGATGATCAGCAGGGCTAACATGAAATGCGTCATCAGCCGGTATGGCGCCACATCAACGCGGGTCGTTTCGCCAATGCCGCTCGCAACCATCCACCAGCCGATGGCTCCTTGCAGGCCGCCCAGTCCGATCAGCGCGACCAGATGCCAGGTGAGGCGCTTTGTCAGCCAGCGACGAATGGCAAAGAAGGCAAAACCTGCGACAGCGACCAGCCCGATCATGCGGCCAAAGAATCGATGTCCCCACTCCCACCAGAAGATCTTCTGGAACTCGGCCAGCGACATGCCCTGATTCACGAACTGGTATTCGGCGGTCTGCTGGTATTTCGCAAACTCTACCTGCCATGCGCTTTCGGAAAGCGGCGGCAGAGCGCCACTGACGGGATTCCATTCGGTAATGGACAGACCGGAATCGGTCAGGCGTGTGGCTCCGCCAATCAGGATCATGGCGTAGACCATCAGGCCTACAAGGATCAGCCAGCGACGGATCCAGATTGCGGACGGACTGATTTTTGACGTTTCACTCATGCGCGATACATGATCCAAGCAGACGCCCGTGCAAGAGGCGGCAAAGTCGCATGTGCAGCTGAGAGATCGAGCCATGAGCTATCCGACCAAGAAAATCATCGCCAGCCTGATCCTGCTGGGCTTCATGGTCTGCTGGATAATCATGGTCGGCTCTGTCGCGCCAATGGTCTCGACCTGGCCCAAATGGGCGATGATGCTGTTCTACGTGTTCGCGGGAATCGGCTGGATCATCCCGTTCAAACCGATCTTCGCCTGGATGAATCGCGGCGCGCCGCCACAGGAAGACTAGTCTTCCGGCTTGTTCTTGGTGGCTTCCTTGAGGCGCGCAAGCATGACGGCCGGATCATCCGGCGTGTCCGCCTCATCGGGCTCCGGATAATCATCCTCTTCAATCTCTTCGTCATCAGTGACGCCGAGCGGGAGCTCACCCGCCTCGCCTGACATACTTTCAAATTCGTCTTCATCCATCCCGGATTTGAGGCGGCCCAGAACTGTTTCGCCGCCCACAAGGGTCTGACCCGGCCAGATCAGCTGGCCTGCATTCGCGGGGACATAGACATCGCACCAGCCGCCGAGCCGCCGCTTTCCGAACACACGTCCAAGGCGCATGATATCGCCTGTTTCGGCCTCCAGTTCCTGACGCGGCCCCAGACCGCCGGTGGCAATCCTGACCCCGACCTGCTGGGCGCGGCTTTCAAACAACAAATATGAGACCGCGAGCCCGTCTGCATCGGGCCGCATGGCAAATGGGACAGAATGTTCGCCGTCTTCCGTTATCAGGCTTTCGAGACTGCCGGCAATCGGCGCGTAGAGCCTGTTGGTGGCGGCAGGAGACGAAGAAATCCGGATACGGGTCGTCGCCGAATCCGTCATCCGCATCTCACCCGGCGCATCCGTGCGGGTCACCGAGACGACCACGCCATCGCAGGGCGCCACAATGCCATTGGCGAGATCCGGCGCGACCCGGTTGGACCAGCGCGCGGCCATCAGCGCGGCGATCATGGCCGCAAAGCCGACCCAGAACAGCGGATCCCAGACCCAGCTCAACAACAGGCCAACCAGAAGACAGGCCAGCGCTGCTGCGACGCCTTCCCAATCCAGTCCGCCCGTCAACCAGGGGGTCGTTTTTCGCTCAAGGTCTTCTGTCATGCCCGCCAGCTTTCTCTATTCCGCCGCGAGCGCGATCTCCGCGCTCTTGGCCTGCCTTTCCCACATATCAGCATATTTGCCGCCTTTTGCCAGCAAGTCTGCATGCGTGCCACGTTCGATGATCCGGCCGGCCTCAAGGACGATGATCTCGTCGGCGGATTTCACCGTCGACAAGCGGTGCGCCACCATGAGGGTGGTTCGGCCCTCAGAGGCATCTTCAAGTGCGTCCTGCACGGCCTCTTCCGTTGCACTGTCGAGCGCCGATGTCGCCTCATCAAGCACGAGAATGGCGGGATCAGCCAGGATCACCCGCGCAATTCCTACCCGCTGCTTTTCCCCGCCGGACAGTTTCAGCCCGCGCTCTCCCACGCGGGTCGACCAGCCTTCGGGAAGCGATTCGATGAAATCGAGCAATTGCGCCCGGCGCGCAGCATCCCGCAGCTCTTCATCACTCGCATCAGGACGAGCGTAAGCGATGTTGGACCGGATCGTGTCATTGAACAGGACGACATCCTGAGGCACCAGTCCCAGCGCCTTGCGCAGGGATTCCTGTGTCAGCGATCTGACATCCTGCCCATCGACCAGCACACTGCCCTGATCGACATCATAGAAGCGGAACAGGAGCTTGAGCAGCGTCGACTTGCCGGCACCGGATGTGCCAACGAAGGCGATCTTGCGGCCGGGGGACAAGTCAAAGCTGACATCCTGCACGCCGACGGCGCGGCCTTCATGGTTGAAGCCGACATTGCGAAACTCGACATGACCGGCAGGCTTCGAGAGCGGCATGGCATCTGGCGCATCGGCCACTTCGGTTTTCATGGCGAGCAGCCCGTAGAGCTTTTCAAGGTCCACCGCGCCCTGCTTGATCTCCCGCCAGGCCCAGCCGAGGATGTTCAGCGGCGCATAGAGCGACAGAAGCATCAGCATCACGGCCGTCAGGTCGCCGACACGCATTGTGCCCTGAATGACATTCCACGCGGACAGGACGAGCACCGCCAGCAAGCCGGCATTCATGACCACGGCCTGGGTCGCGTTCAGCACATACATGGACCGCACGGCATCGACGTAGCGATGATTGTAATTGCGCATGGCATCATTGAAGCGGCCCGTCTCACGGCGTTCCGCAGCGAAGGACTTCACCGTCTCGAAATTGGTCAGGATGTCGACCGATGTTGCCCGGAAATGCGTGTCGGCTTCATTCATGCGCCGGCGCTGGCGCACGCGCCATTCGGTGATGATGACCGTTGCAATGACATAGATGATGATCGTGAACACCGCGATCAGGGACAGGCGATAATCATACGCCACGCCGAGCGCAATGGAGGCGAGCACCAGCCGCACGAAGGTCGGGCCGATATTGAAGGCGAGGAACCGGATCAGATAGTCGATGGCACTCGCGCCGCGTTCGATCACGCGGTTCAGCGCGCCGGTGCGCCGCGTCTGGTGAAAATTCAGGGACAGCGATTGCGCATGGCCGAAGGCGTCGACGCTGGCAATGCGTTGCGCGTCCTGGCTGACGGGCGAGAACAGCCAGTCCCGCGCCTGAGGCAGCGCCGCTGCAAGAAAACGCACCCCGATCCCGATGGCCAGCCAGTAAGCCGCCGCGCCAAAAGCCGCAGCTTCCCCGCCTTCGGGGACAGCGCGGTTGATCGCATGGCCCAGCAACAAAGGCGACACAACTTCCAGAACAGACGCAGCCAGCGTCACCAGAATGGCAATGACCATGATCGGCCGCCATTTCGACAGTTCCGGCCGTGCCAGAAGCTTCAGGATACGCACGATGGAAACACCGATCCCGCCATCGGCGCTCTCGATCTTGTCATGGTCTGCGGCGGCGGTGTGGGGATTCGTCATCGCCCGCATATGGTAACAAAATGACAGATCAGCAAACCCTGCGTGTTGCGCTGGACCGCGAAACGTCCTGAAATTGTCACTGGTGGAGTATTGGAAGCCCTCATATAGGGCACACGACGCTCCCGAGGGATGCAAGCTGGAAAGGCGAAACCCGCATGACGAAAATCAAGTCCATCTGCGTTTATTGCGGCGCGTCCGATAATGTCCTGCCGGGCTATATCAAGCTGGCAGAGGAACTCGGCCGCGAACTCGCGAAACGTGACATCCGCCTTGTGTATGGCGGCGGCGGCGTTGGCCTGATGGGCGCCTGCGCCCGCGCCGCGCATGAAGCAGCTGGGGATGTGCTTGGGGTCATGCCACGCTTCCTGCTCAGCAAAGAGCGCATCTACGAGGAAGTCGAGCATCGCATCGTTGATGACATGCACACACGCAAGCAGATGATGTACGAGGAGGCTGACGCTTTCATCGTGCTGCCGGGCGGTATTGGTACGCTGGAAGAAGCCGTCGAGATCCTGTCCTGGGCTCGGCTCGGCCTTCATGCCAAGCCGATGGCATTCCTTGACGAAGATGGCTTCTGGTCACCCTTCTTCGAGCTGATGGAACACATCATTGACGGCAAGTTCACGCCGGAATCCTTCCGAGCCTCCCTGGTTCATAGCGACACGCCGAAAAAGGCCATCGATGCCTTGAGGGACAAGATCATAGTCCTCGACAGCTAGGTCGCGAGGCGGCCCCTCAGCCCTGAAAGCCCTGGACGTCTTCCAGTGGCTTCTTGTTGAGGTCCATGCCCAGCGCCAGAACGATGGTCGAGGCGATGAAGATGGACGAATACGTCCCGATCAGCACACCCCAGATCAGCGCAAAGCTCATCCCGCGCAGGACAGGCCCGCCGAGGAAGAAGATGGCCAACAGGGCCAGCAGGGTCGTGCCGGACGTCAGCAAGGTACGCGACAGCGTGCCGTTCAGGGCGAGGTCGATGACCTCCTTGTCGGGCATCTTCTTGTATTTGCGCTTCTCTTCCCGCACGCGGTCGAACACGACCACCGTGTCGTTCATCGAGTAACCGATGATGGTCAGCAGGGCCGCGATGGTGGTCAGGTTGAATTCCATCTGCAGGAACGCAAACACGCCCAGCGTGATGATCACGTCATGTGCGAGCGCTGCCACGGCGCCAATCGAGAACTGCCACTCGAACCGGAACCAGATATAGACCAGCATGAGGACCAGTGCGGCGACCAGCGCCGTGATCCCGTCGCGGAATAGCTCCTGCGAGACTTTCGGTCCGACGGAATCATTGCGGAGGATCTGGTCATCTGTGATGCCCAGGGTCTCTTTCAGCGTGTCCGTCACCAATTCATTGGTAGCCCCGGTGGCGCGTTCCGCCTGCTCGCTGACCGGCAAGGCCTGAAAGGCTTCGCCCAGCACGGACGCATCCGCTTCGCCATATTTCACCACGACGATGCTGCGCGCATCGGTCCCGACCGCGCTGTTCACATCCGCATTGAGCGGCATGGCCTGACGCACAGCCTCGACGGTGACCGTGTCCGTCTGCTCCAGCTCCATCACGGTGCCGCCGGCAAAGTCGACGCCGAAATTGAGGCCACGGGTCGACAGGAAGAACACCGACGCCGCAATCAACAGCGACGACACGACCGCGCCGATCAGGCGAAGATTCATGAAGCTCAGATTAGTCTTCTGGGGCCAGAATTTGAGTAGCATATCGTATCTCCTCCCGGGCCTAGACCGCGAGCTTCTTGGGACGGAAGGTTTTCAGCCACATGACCGTGAACCAGCGGGTCACGACGAAGGCGGTGAACACCGATGTGACAATACCGATGGCAAGGGTCACAGCGAAGCCCTTCACCGGACCGGAGCCCAGAAGGTAAAGGATGATGGCCGCGATCAGTGTGGTGACGTTGGCATCGAGAATGGTCGAGAAGGCGCGCTCGTAACCGGCTTGTACCGCCGTCATCGGGGAGCGCCCGTTGCGTTGCTCCTCGCGGATACGCTCGAAGACAAGCACGTTGGCATCCACCGCCATACCGATGGTCAGGATGATGCCCGCAATCCCCGGCAGGGTCAGCGTGGCGCCAAGGCCTGACAATGCGCCCAGGATCAGCACGATATTGGCCGCGAGCGACCCGACGGCGAAGCCACCCATCAGCCCGTAGGCAATGATCATGAAGATCGCAACCAGGGCGAGGCCGATCATGGAGGCGCGCGTGCCGGCGCGAATGGAGTCATGCCCCAGCGTCGCGCTGACGGTGCGCTGGTCGAGGAACTGAACCTTGGCTGGCATCTCACCGGCCTCGATGATGGCGGCGAGATCCTGGGCCTCTTCCTGCGTGAATGAGCCGGTGATGCGGACGTTGCCGCCCGGGATCGGCTCATTGATACGGGGCGCGGACATGATCACATCGTCCAGAACGATGGCGAAGGGCTTGCCGGAATTGTTGCGGGTGGTCTCATAGAATTTCCGCGCACCATTGCTGTTCAGGCGGAAATTGATCTGAGGCCGGTTGCCTTCGTCGAAGCCTTGCGCGGCATTCGCGATATCGGCGCCCGTCACTTCTGGAATGTTGCGCACGAGAAGCGGCCCGGTCTCAGGGCCTTCCAGCAGGCGATACCCTGCGCGCGGCACACCGGCCTGCGCCGAGGTAATGGCAGACGGGCTGTCATCCACGAGGTTGAACGTCATCTTGCCGTCACGGCTGAGCAGATCCTTCAGGCGCTGCGGGTCAGGCTCGCCGGGCGCCTCCAGGATGATGCGGTCATTGCCCTGCGGCGTGATCGCGATTTCGGAAACGCCATCCGGGTCGACCCGGCGGCGGACAATGGTCATCGTCTTGCCGAGCGCGTCCTTCATCAGCGCTTCTTCCGACGCCGCCGGAACCGTCACGATGATGCGGTCATTGCCGCGCTGTTCGATGTCATAGGTCTTCGCGCCGCCAATGGCGCCTTCCACATTGCTGTTCAGCTTGCGCATGCGGCGCAGGGCTTCATCCATCGGGAAATTGCCATCGGCGTCAGGGCGCGTCAGCGTGATTTCCAGTTGGCGACCCTTGACGTCCGGCAAATGGCCGATGCGTTCGGAGGGGGCCACATTGGTGAGCGCGCTGCGCACATCGCCGGCAAACACTTCCAGACGGTTGGCAATCACCTCGTCCGGATTGATTTCCATCATCAGGTAGACGCCGCCCTGAAGGTCGAGCCCCAGATTGACGCCTTTCTTGGGCATGAAGCCCGGCGCATCGTCCATGTTCACGACATTCGGCAGCGCCATCACGACGCCCCACGCCAATGTCAGCAGAACGAGCGCAACCTTCCAGGGTGGAAATTGAAGCATGCGGGAATCCTTGTCATCCGAAGGGCCGCAAGCGGGCCCTGCAGGCCCTTAATCGTTGGCGGCAACCGGCTGGTTCTTGCCACGGACGTCAATCACCATCTGCTTGATGATCTGCACGCGCACGCCTTCGGCCAGTTCGACCGTGAGTTCCTCGTCACCGGGCTTGGTGACCTTGCCGACGATACCGCCGGAGGTGACAATCGTGTCGCCCTTCTTGATATTCTCGATCAGGGCCTTGTGCTTCTTCGAGCGCTGTTGCTGCGGACGGATCAGCAGGAAGTAGAATATCAGGATCAGCGGCAGGAACAGGAGCACCTGGCTCATGATGCTGGGGCCCGAGGCGCTCGGCGCGGCCTGCGCCAGAGCTGGCAGTGTTACAACAGCAGCGGCTGTCGTCAGCGTGGCTAGTCTGGTCAGCATTTGGTTATCTCCCGTAGACCCCTGAAAATGTGATGCTCCTATAGCTGTGGGCAGGGACATTGGCAAACAAGCCCTGCAGATGAAACAAGTCAGCCTAAAGCGCCGCCGAGCGTCCGGCGATCAGGGGCGGCAGGTCATGGGTCAGGCCGAGCCATTCAGTCGCGCCATCCGCCGTGATACGGGCGATCTGTTGCCGGCCCTCACGCATCAACGGGGCGATGACCGATCCGCCGGCCCGTAGCTGGTCGAACAGGACTTGCGGCACTTCGTCCACCAGACCCGTGAGGAGGATGCGGTCATAGGGGCCACGCTCTGGCCAGCCGAGCAGGCCGTCGCCATGCCGGACGGCGACATTGCCCAGCCCGAGCTTCACGATTCGCTGGCGCGCATGATCGGTCAGCCGGTCGTAGCGCTCCACGCCAAACACATCGGCGGCGAGCCTGGCGGCCAGTGCGGCCGTATATCCGGCCCCCATGCCGATGATCAGGATACGCGCCTCACGCTGGCGGCCGAGGTCAAGGGCCTGGAGCAATTGCCCGGTCGCCACAGGGCGCGGAATGATCTGACCGCACGGGATCGGCAGCACGCAATCGGCGAAGGCAAGTTCCTTCAGTGCCGGATCGTCCACAAAGGCGCCGCGATCGACGGTTTCCATCGCCCGGAGCACCCCATCATCCGTGACCCCTTCCTGGCGCAGGCGCAGGACAAGTCGGGCAGCACGGAACGGGTCGGCGATCAGGTCTTCCATAACTCCCGCAGCGTCCGGAGGAATACTTCATGCGTCAAGTCCACATGAAGCGGGGAGATGGAGACATAGCCGTCATAGATGGCGCGCAAATCGGTGCCCTCATCCGGTTTGGAGAGTTTGCTCTTGTACCCGACCCAGTAATAATCGTTGCCGCGCAAGTCTTCGCGGCGGTCGGTATGGATGATCGATTCGTCGCGGAAGCCCTGACGGGTGATCTGGATTCCCTTCACGTCTTCCGGGTCGACGTCCGGAAAGTTCACGTTCATCACCGCGTCGCCGGGCCAGCCATGCTCGATAAGTGGCTTGATGGCCTTGCTGCCCCAGGCGCGGGCGGTGTCCCAAGGCAGGGAGCCGCGCTCGCGGAAGCTCTGAGACTGGCTGAGGGCGATGGACGGGATACCGAGCTGCATACCGAACAGCGCCGCCGCGATGGTTCCGGAGAAGCTGGTGTCCTCGGCAATGTTCTGGCCGCGATTGACGCCGGACAGCACAAGGTCCGGCTTTTCCGGCATCAGATTATGTGTCGCCAGCAGCACGCAGTCGGACGGCGTACCGGCAACAGCCCAGGCCTTGTCGCCCACTTCGCGCGTGCGGATCGGATGGGTCAGCGAAATCGCGCGGCCCTTGCCGGACTGTTCCTCTTCCGGCGCGGCGATCCAGACATCGTCGGAAATTTCCCGCGCAATGTCTTCCAGCACCGCAAGGCCCGGCGCGTTGATGCCATCATCATTGGTCAGCAGGATTCTCATGCAGAAATTACCTTCAGCCCGCCCATGTATCCGCGCAGGGCTTCTGGCACGGTGATGGAGCCGTCTTCATTCTGGTAGTTCTCGAGGATGGCCACTAGCGTGCGGCCGACCGCAAGGCCAGAGCCGTTCAGCGTGTGGACGAATTCGGGCTTCGCGCCCGCTTCCGGGCGATAGCGCGCGCTCATGCGGCGGGCCTGATAGTCACCGCAATAAGAACACGAGCTGATCTCGCGATACGTGTCCTGGCTCGGCAACCAGACTTCGAGGTCATAGGTCTTGCGCGCCCCTGCCCCCATATCGCCCGCGCAGAGCAGCATCCGGCGGAATGGCAGGTCGAGTTTTTTCAGGATCGCTTCGGCGCATTCGGTCATGCGCTCCAGTTCGGCCAGCCCCTCTTCCTCATTCGCAACGACCGAGACCATCTCGACCTTGTTGAACTGGTGCAACCGGATCATGCCCTTGGTGTCACGGCCCGCACTGCCCGCTTCCGACCTGAAGCAGGGCGTGTGTGCGGTGAAGCGCTTCGGCAGCTCGCCGGGCTCGATGATGCTGTCGCGGACAATGTTCGTCAGCGGAACTTCGGCGGTTGGGATGAGGAAAGCGCGCTTCAACTTGTCCATATTGTAGGATTCCAGCGCCTTTTGCCGGTCCTTGTCTATTTGGTCAGCAAACGCTTTATACTCCTCGCCGAGCTTGGCTTGAAAAGCATTGATGATATCCCAAACTCTTAGCTCCAACGCCTTAGAGGTGCTTTCCGAGGAACTTTCCTCAAGCCCGCTCACAATTGCTTCGATCAAATCCTGACGGCGCTGTCTCTGCAGAACGGATTCGTGTGCAACCAGAGCTTTTGCTCTGGTTTGTTGGTAGTCCCCGAAGACTTCGAATAAATCTTCGTCGAACTTCGGCAACTGTCCCGTACCTACCAACGCCTGGTCTTTCACCAGCAAGGGCGGGGAGCATTCCGTGTACCCATGCTCTTCGGTCTGCACATCCAGCATGAAGGCCGCGAGTGCGCGCTCGAACCGGGCGAGTTTGCCCTTGAGCAGCACAAAGCGCGCACCGCTCATCTTGGCGGCAGTCTCGAAATCCATCATGCCGAGGGCTTCGCCGAGATCGGCGTGGTCCTTGACCTCGAAATCATAGGCTTTCGGCTCGCCCCAGCGGCCCTGCTCGACATTGCCATCTTCATCCTGGCCTTCCGGCACTTCGGCCAGCGGGATGTTCGGCAAGCCATAGAGGATTTCGTCGAGTAGCTTGCGGGCCGCTTCTTCCTGCTCGCCGGCAGCCTCAATCGTATCCTTGGCGTCGGCAACGATCTGGCGCAGGCGCTCGAACTCCGCCTCATCACCCGAGGCTTTGGCCCGGCCAATCAGCTTGGAGGTCTCATTGCGCAGCTTTTCCGCTTCCTGCTTGTCGGTCACAGCCGTGCGCAGGGCCGCGTCATGCGCGTGAATATCATCGACGGAATCGCCAAGGCCCGGCTTCTTCCGGTTCCAGGCGGCGCGGAAAGCCTCGGGGTTTTCGCGGATGGCGCGGATGTCGAACATGTCTGATGGTCCTGTGTGGTCAGTCGGTCCTTGCTCTAATCCGCGCCGGGCCTGCCTGCAACCGGGGGATATGCTTAGTCATTTTGGGAATCAGACCTTGGGGCCGCGCCCTGCGCGTGCGCTTGGCCCTGCTCGGGGAAATCGCAGGGCGATTTCTTACTCCCTCGCAGCATCCTCTTCGGCCTGCTTCTTCTCGATCAGTTTCACGCACCAGATGGAGATTTCGTAGAGCATCAGTACCGGCACAGTCAGCAGGATCTGCGAGATCACATCCGGCGGGGTGAAGAAGGCCGCAAAGCAGAGAATGGCCACGATGGCGTATTTCCGGCCCTTCGCCAGCGCCTCGGACGAGACGATCCCGATCCGCCCCAGCAGGCTGAGGATCACCGGCAACTGGAACGACAGACCAAAGGCCAGCATCAGCGCCATCACCAGCGAGAGATATTCCGACACGCGCGGCAACAATTTGATCGTCGCGACCGTACTCTCGATGTTCTCCTGAGAGATTGAGAAGCGTGCCAGCATGGGCAGCATCAGGAAATAGACAAAGGCCGCGCCCAGCGTGAACAACAGCGGCGCAAAGACCAGATACGGCCAGAACGCCCCCCGTTCACTCTTGTAGAGACCCGGCGCCACGAACTGGTAGACCTGCCAGGCGACAACCGGGAAGGACAGGAAGATGCCTGCAAACACGGCCAGTTTCAGCTTGGCGAAGAAGAATTCCATCGGGCCGGTAAAGATCAGTTCCAGCGGCGCGCCGCGAATGCCTTCGGCCACACGGGCAAACGGCGCAAGCAGGAAGTCATAGATCGGCTCGGCAAAGAAGAAACAGACGATTGAGGCCACCGAAAGCGCCAGCAGAGCCTTGATCAGGCGCGCACGCAGCTCCACCAGATGCTCCAGCAATGGGGCCCGGCTCGACTCGACCTCATCATCAGTGAAGTTCGGCTGTTCATCCTTTGGCGGTACGGTATTCACGCGGCATCATCCCCGGGTTTCGGCGAGGCCGGCTGGGTGTCTGGTTCGGCCTGAGGCTCAGGGGCGGTGTCCGGCTTCCGCGCGGCAGGTTTGGGCGTGGGATGCTTCTC
Source organism: Hyphomonas sp. (assembly GCF_036964145.1). Lineage (GTDB taxonomy): Bacteria > Pseudomonadota > Alphaproteobacteria > Caulobacterales > Hyphomonadaceae > Hyphomonas. Next base: position 115,337 of record NZ_JBALUC010000003.1, on the reverse strand, counting down.
CATGACCGCAGAGTTCACGTCTGCTTCAAAGGCCGCCAGATCGTCCTGCGCCTTCTTCATCGTGTTGTCTTTCTTGAGGTCCTCGATTTCCTTGCGGAGTTCATCGAGTTCGCTCTGGCGGGCAATATCCTCGAACGCGGCCTGGAACTCACGCGCCATGGCGCGGCCCTTGCCGACGAACTGGCCGACCCGGCGCATCATCATGGGTAGGTCCTTCGGGCCGACAATAATCAGCGCCGCAAGACCCAACAGCAAGAGCTCGGAAAACCCGATTCCGGGCAGCATGCTAAGCGCCCTCCACTCGGCAGCTTATGACGAGGCCTTCGTCTCGTCTTTTTGGGGGGTGACGTTGACCATCTCGTCATTGTCGACGGATTTGGTCTCTTCCTCGTCCTTCAGGCCCTTGCGAAAGGCCCCGATGCCCTTGGCCATGTCGCCCATGATGGAAGAAATACGGCCACGGCCACCGAACAGGAGGAGCGCAACGACCACAACGATCAGCAATTGAATCCAGCTTGGCGACATGCCTCTCTCCTCGAAGAATTCCCTGAATATATACAGCAGCTCACGCTGGAACAATGGAACGAAGCTGCTAAAGAACAGCCATGCGTATCGCCACATGGAATGTCAACTCGATCAAGGCACGGCTTCCCACAGTGTTGGAAGTCCTCGACGCCATCAATTGCGACGTCGTCTGCCTCCAGGAAATCAAGTGCGAAACCGACGCGTTTCCCTATCTGGAACTGGAGGAACGCGGCTGGAACTGTGCCGTGCTGGGCCAGAAAAGCTACAACGGCGTCGCCCTCCTTTCCAAGCACGAAATCGAGGATGTCACCAAGGGCCTGCCCACGATCGCGGACGACCAGGCGCGCTATATCGAGGCACTGGTGCTCAGCGAACACCCAATACGCGTGGGCGGTCTGTACCTGCCGAATGGCAATCCGGCCCCCGGTCCGAAATACGACTACAAGATGGAATGGATGGACGCGCTGGAACAGCATGCGCGCAATCTGCTCAAGCAGGACGAGGCGTTCGTGCTGTGCGGCGACTATAATTGCATCCCCACGCCGGAAGATTGCTGGGACGAAACTGTCTGGCAGAATGACGCCCTCGCCCTGCCCCAGACCCGCTCGGAATTCCGGAAACTGAAATATCTCGGCCTGGCAGATTCTTTTGAACTGACCGATGGACGAGCACATCAGTACACATTCTGGGATTATCAGGGCGGCGCCTTCAAGAAGGATCGCGGCATCCGGATCGATCATCTGCTCTGCTCGCCGCAAGCTTGCGACAGGCTCCAATCTGTGGAGATCTATCGCAAGGCCCGCGAGCTGGACAAACCGTCAGACCATGTGCCGGTCATCGGCGTCTTCGAAGACTAGAGCCTAATTGGCCCGGTCGATGTCATCGGCCCATGCGGCCAGCCAGAATGTCGCCGCCTGCCAGTTGATCGCAACCTCGTTCAGCTCATACGCATCGACGTGGTCAATATAGCATATCTGAGCATGGCCATCGCACAGATCGATGATGGCTCTTGAGGCCGGACCGGCCGGATCGGTGTTGTTCGGCCCGCCCGCCACGGCGCCCGGAGGCGGCAGAGGGAAGCCCCTGTACTGGGCGCCAGCCCAGTGACGGTGGTGCGGCGCCTTGAAGGCATTCTCGCCATGGCCGGAAACATAGGAGATGTCCCGCGGATTGCGGCCCAGAATGTAGTCGAGCAGATCCAGCGCACCATCGCGATATTTCACATCGCCGGACATGTCATACGCTGTGCCGAGGATCAGACCGCGATTGGCCAGTGTACCGATGGACCCCCAGGGCCAGACGCCGCGATTGATCGGGATCTGGTAGCCTTCGAACCGGGTCTGGGCGAGATAGGCGTCCGCTGTCTGCTGCACGCCTGCGGCGGCTTCCTGCCTCAGGGTCTCATCCGGTGCGAACCGGGCGAGCGTCAGGATTCCGAGGCCCTTCGTGGCGCCCCAATTTGGTTCCTTGAGCCCGTTGACCGGCCATTGATCCAGCTGGTCCTGATAGGTCTGCAGATCTTCGGCATAGGCCGCCTCGCCGGTGGATACGTACATTTCAGCGGCCGCCCAGTAGAACTCGTCGCGAATGTCTGTCGATCCGTAAGGCCCAGTGCCGGGGAAATTATTGTAGGCATAAGCGTCAGGTACGCGCTGGGCCGCCGCATACGCCCGCTTTGCCGCAGTCAGGCACTTGTCTGCATACGCATCATCCACCCCACGGAACACGCGAGCACACTGGGCGCCAACAGCCGCAACATGCAAGGTCGCCGCTGTGGACGGCGCGAACAGCGCACGCGGTCCGGTATTGTTGTGAGGCATGATCGGCATGGCAGGCCATTCAATGTTGCCGGATTTGTGATGAACCATGCCGGAGACATCTGCCATCTTCGGCGAGTCCGGTTGCCACTGGCCATCCATGTTGCCGCGGACAATCGCGGCCTGCGCGCCCTCTGGCGCCTGCATGCTCAGCATATAGTCGAGATTGTAGCGAGCCTCATCCAGGAGATCGTTCAGACCGTTGCCGGATTCCGGAATATTCGCTGCGCCGTCGTCAAATCCCGATGTGCCGCGCTCATAGGCGTTGAGCAGCGTCCAGACGCTGATGCCGCTGTTGACGACATATTTGCTCTGGTCGCCGGCATCATACCAGCCACCGCTAACATCCAGCTTGTAGTCACAGCGCGGCCACTCGGCCTTGTAGAGATCCTTGCCTTGGAAGCAGGTCAGCATTTCATTTTCGTGTGCCGCCGGACGAGCCCATTGTTCACCACCGGCATATTCAGCCTCGATCGGGACGCCCGCGCGGTTGTGATAGAAATAGTTCAGCGTGTCGTATTTCAGGTCCCGGAAGACGTCTTCTGCCACATTGAATGGGTGGCTCTTGCCGACCCCTTCGACCTCCAGAATCAAATTCGTGGCGGGCGTCTTCAGGGCGTCCGTCACCACGAGGTGGAGATTTGCGCCGGAGCCTTCATCAAAGCCATAGGGAATGGTCCGGCCCTGCACGACCACGACCCCGTTGGGGGCGGTGATTTGCCATTGCAGGGACTCCGTCAGGTCGCTTTCCGCGACACCGATGAAATTGTAGCCCGGCCGGATACCCGTCTGCGTTGCCCGGACCGGGCCTCGCGGTGCATTGAAGGCGTTCAGGTATTCCTGCTGCTTAGGTGTGACAACATGGGCCCCGTTAGCCATTCCATCATCTCCGGGAGTGGTCACCGAAGAACACCCGGACAACAAGACAGACGATACAATCGCTGCCAGACCTGTTTTGCGAAGCGTGAGCATGGATTTTTCCCCATATTGCGCTGTCTGTGCGGCAGCAACTTGCAATATTAGGGCCAAATCCATTCGGCCGCGAGGCCTGCTCCGGTGCCGGCAGACTAGTTGACGGACCCGTAGTCCGCACCGGCCTCGCTGAAATAGGCACGCCAGAATGCCTTCACATCGGCCATCGGCAGATCATAAATCTGCCGGGGCACGATACGCGCAACAACGTCGACCTCCTCCAGGCTCGGGCGCATGTCGGCCAGATCGGACTCCAGATACGCGTCATAATCGGCACCGAGGCGGTAGAAACTGAACCCGTCAGAATGCTGCATCAGGTCCGACACCAGCACGATCCGGCGATTGGATTCTCCCGGCTGGAAATCGGCGCGGTCTGCGATCGAATAGACCGCCTCTACCAGAGGCGAGCTTGGCTGGCGCGTGTCCGTCAAGGCGGCCTCGACGTTTTCCAGCAAGGGCGCATAGAATTGGGTCTGCCAGGTCTGTTCGATCATTTTCGGGTTCTGGAAGATCGGATTTGCCTCCGCGGCGCTTCCCGAAGAACAGGCATAGTAAACAAGCTTCGGGTCATAAGGGCTTGCCGCATTCGGCGTCATGACGGTCAGCCGGCCGTATTTCGGCAAGGCGCGGGCTTCGGCATCCACGAATTCATAGACCCAGTCGAGATCGTTCGGATTGAACGGATCCGACTGGTCGATCAGGATGATCGTGTGGGCCGGATCCTTGCGGTCTGTACGGCAGCTGGTGTCAGCCATCAGGCTGGGCGGCTGGTTGAACGCCACGACGGCGAACAAGGCAAAAACTACCCCCAGCATCAGCGCGATCATTCCGCGCCAGAACCATGGGCCTCGGTCACTTCTGCGACGTGGCATCCCTTATGTCTCCTTCTAGGCCCGCCGAGCCTGGTCCACGGGAACGTGGGTAGCGCCCTTGGCATCGCGGACTTTGCCAATTTCGTCGGCAACTTTCTTCTCGATCGAGGACAGGCCTTTCTGGACCTGCTGGATGTGCTGTTCCAGCCATTCACGGGTCTGGTTCAGAGCCTTGATGTTGTTGTCGATTGTGGCAATTGCCTTGTTCGCCTGATCCCGTTCCTTGGAATAGTCGAATGGCGGCAATTGTGGTGTGATGATTTCGCTGAAGTATTCAGGGCATGGCGCCTGATCGCCGAGGCGGTCACGATTGGCATTGCGCGCCCGGCGGTGGGCCTGGCGGTAAGCCACTTTCAGGCTGCGCTCCTGATCCGCTGCGCGGGCCGCGATGGCAGAGGCATAATCCCGGCGCGTCTCGAGCAGGTTCATCGCCTTTTCGATCTCCCGCTTGGCCGTGACATGGCGCGATTGCTGGGTCTCGAACCAGAGGCGGCAGCTGGAGAAATACTCTGACAGGTCATCGCGCACGCCGTTGCGGACTTCCTGCCGGCGCTCATAGGCCTTGCGCTCCTTCCGCCAGACGCGGCCATAGCCGGGATAGCGGTCGGAAATACGGTCATAACCCTCATAGATGGCAAGGCCAAAGACCGCGAGTCCCATGAAGAGCAGGCCCAGGGCGAGAAAGCTTTCCAAGCCGAAAATGTTCGGGAACATCGACAGGATGACGTCGCCGGGCGCAATCGAGAACATGGAGAATGTTCCGAGCGTGCCGGCGGCCGTGGCGGCTTGCAGGCCCGTCTCAACGGCGTCCCGGAAGTGCGCGACGAAGAAATTCAGGAAGATGCCGGCAAGGACAAAGACCATCGCGACCGCGCCGCCCATGATCTTGGCTGGCAGGGCGGGATGGTTCAGGTAGCGCAGGCCAAAGAAGCCCGCGATCACGCCGAACACGACATTTACCGACGACACGCCAAAGGCGATCATCAGGCCACCCATCAGGCCATTGGCCTGTGCATCCTTGAACAGGAGCGCGTTAAAGCCCCCTTCGAGGATCATGATGAAGATCAGGATGGCGACGGCCTGTTCGACATTCTTCTTGATGTCAGGGGTGCGGTCGCCGATCCTGTCGCCGTGACGCAGCTTGAACTGCTGAAGCTCGATGATCGCCGCGGAATGGGTTTCCTTGGCATCATGCACATCGTCCAGCTCGTAGTGCCGGTATTCGTTCTCTTCGGACTTGATCGCTTCGCGCAGCTGGTCCGGATAGATGTCGATTGGCGTGTAGTCGCTGATATAGTTGCGGACCGTTGCCGCCGTCGTGGTCAGCCAGGTGCCGAGACCGCGGCGCACGTCTTCTGCGCGTTCCGCGATCTGCTGCTCGCATTCGCTCCACTGGTCAGGGGTGGCCGCATCAGAGGCCGGCAGGCCGTCACGGCCATCCTTCTTTGCGGTGACCTTGGTGAACTGGCGGTTCAGCCCCAGATACCCTTGGGCGCGCTTGCCTTTCAGCCCGTGATCGGAAAGATCGTTGCGGATCTCCAGCGGCTTGATTTTGCTCTGGCATCCAACATCCGCGCCCCAGCGCACAGCATTCTTCGACATGCTACATCCTCTTAACAGCTCAAGGCTTTTCATTAACTTTCGCGAGGATGCGGTGGCTTGGTTACTGAAGCGTGAAAGCTGAAGCAGGAAGTGTGGATCGTAATGTTTTTACATGCGTTGGTGCTTGCCGCTCGGCTCACGAAAATGTAACAGAATAACTATGAGCGCCCGGCATCATCGCACGTACCGACTGGCCTTCCTCGCAGCCCTGTTCGTTTTCGTTCAGGCGCTGGCGCTGGGCCATGCCGCAGCGCATGCCGATCAGCCACATGACCATTACGGTGTCACCTGTGATCTGACGGCTGTGGCGCATGTGCAAATCGTGCTGCCGGATGTTGTGGCCAGCCCGTTTGTGTTTCCGGTTGAGACTGCGGTCACCGAACCGTACTTCTCGCAACCCCTCTGGATTCGTCCGCCCGGCCGCGCGCCGCCGCCGCGAAGTCCGCCCTCCCCTCAGCAATAGCGACTGATCCTGCCGTCTGCGGGCGGCGTTCCCTATTGTCTGAAGGACTCCCAGAACATGAAATCCCATATCTCTCGCCGCGCTGTCGCGGCCTCGCTCCTGCTGGGCGCAAGTCCGCTTGCCCTCGCCCAGGAAGCCCCTGCCACCCTTGAAACCGTTATCGTCACCGGCGTTGGTCCCCAGCGTGAAACCGATGAAATGATCGGCAACGCTTCCGCCATCAATCGTGATGAACTGGTGCAGAAACTCTCTGGAACGCTCGGCGATACGCTTGCCGGTGAACCGGGCGTCTCGACCACATTCTTTGGACAAGGCGCGAGCCGGCCGGTCCTGCGCGGGCTTGGCGCCGAACGCGTGCTGGTGCTGACCAATGGCATCGGCGCGATCGATGCCTCCGCCGCCTCGCCCGACCATCAGGTTGCCACCGACGGAATCGATGCGGAAAAGATCGAAATCCTGAGAGGCCCGGCCGCGCTGGCTTATGGCGGACAAGCCATTGGCGGCGTCGTGAATGTGATCGACGGCCTGATCGTGGAAGACCTGCCCGACCGCGCCATCTCGTTCGACGGCCTCGCCGCCAGCAATAGTGTGAATGAAGGCACCGAAGCGGCCGGCAAGGCGCGCGTTTCGACCGGCCCCTTCGTCCTGACCCTGTCAGCTTCGACGCGCGACTTTGACGATTACGACATTCCGGGCTTTGCCGAATCCTCTGCTGCACGCGCGGCTGAAAAGGCCGAACATGAAGGGGAAAGTGAAGAGGAACACGAAGCGCACGAAGAACATGAAGAAGTTCGCGACACGATGGAGAACTCCTTCCTTCAGACCGATACGTATGCGGCGGGCCTGTCCTGGGTCGGTGAGCATGGCTTCTTCGGCATTGGCATTCGGCAGCAGAATTCCAGCTATGGCCTTCCCGGCCACGAGCATCATGAGGAAGAGGAAGGAACAGGGGCCGAAGAAGAAGCCCATGAAGAGGAATTCCCGTTCATCGATCTGGAACAAACCCGCTATGATATTCGCGGCGGGATGAATTTGGATACCGGCCCCTTCACGAAGATCGCCGGGAATCTGTCGGTGGCTGATTATGAGCACACCGAATTCGAAGCGCCTGGCGAGCCGGGGACGATCTATTCGACCGAAGGCACCGAGGGCCGCTTCGAACTCGGCCATGCGTTCGGGAATTTCGCGGGCGCGACCGGCTTCCAATTCCTCGACAAGGACCTTGGCTCGGAAGGCGAGGAATCCTTCCTGACGCCGACTTCCACGAAAAATGTTGGCGTTTTCCACTACGAAACGCTGGAGCTGGAAGACGAGTCCGGTCTTGAAGGCGGCCTCCGGTTTGATCGAACGGAGCTGGACAATGCGTTTCAGGGCGAGCAAAGCTTTGACCTCTTCAGCGCATCGCTCGGGGCGCACAAGCATTGGAGTTCCGGCTGGTTCGCAGGCCTGCAACTGGGATATACCGAACGCGCGCCGAACGAGAGCGAACTGTTCGCCAACGGAGCGCACCTTGCCACGAGCCAGTACGAGGTCGGCAATATCGGGCTCGACAAGGAGAGCGGCGCCAATCTCGAAGCGACCCTGCGCTGGGAGAATGACCGGTTCAGCCTGGGCGGCAATGTCTACTACACGGACTTTGACGGCTTCATCTATCTAACGCCCGGCACTGCGCCCGATGGTGGCACGCCGGTGGAGGAGCTGGACGGCTTCCCGGTCTATCTGTTCCTGCAACAGGGCGCCCAGTTCACCGGCGCGGAAATCCAGGGGGAGGCCCGTTTCCCGGAAGGCCTGATGGGCGCAGACTGGACCACGACGGCCAGTCTCGATTTCGTGGACGGGGAATTGGAGGATGGCAGCAATGTGCCTTACCTGCCGCCCATGACCCTCCACGCCTCGCTGGATGCCGATTGGGGCCTCTGGTCGGCCGGGTGGACGCTGACCGCCGCAGCAGACCAGGACGACCCTGGCGCCGGTAATCTGCCGACGGATGGCTATGTCACCACAGGACTTCGCGCCGCCATTGACCTCGCCGAGGCTGGCTATGGCCAGGACGGCACGCAGCTCTTCGTGGAAGGACGCAATCTGACCGATGAGGAAGTGCGCTATGCCACGTCTGTCCTGAAGGATGCGGTGCCGGCGCCCGGCCGGAACATCCGCGTGGGGATCAGGGTGGCGTTCTAGTCAGGCCAGCTCCAACAGGCGGCCTGGTTTGCGGATCCGCAGATCAGGCCGCTTCCTGCCCCAAAAAGGCCGACAGGATGGCTTGGTCGACAACCGTGCGCACATGCAGCGGCTCGAAGGGTTTGGGGATCAAATAGGAGGGCTCGTCATCCTGACCCTGGAGCAGCATTTCCGGATAGGCGGTGATGTAAATGACCGGCACTTCCCGGCTCATCTTGCTGAAGATTTCCTTCACCGCATCAATTCCGACCGACCCGTCCGCCAGACGCAAATCTGAGAGGATCAGGCCGAATTCGCTTTCTGCAGCCAACTGGACCGCTTCGGTCTGGGTTGTCGCGACGCCGACCACCTTGTGTCCGGCTTCCGTCACGATCTGGGAGAGCTGGTAGGAAATCATCGATTCATCCTCGATGATCAGGACCGACGTGCTGACCTCATTGGCGATGGCTGATTCCGCGGTGCGCAGCATTTCTTCAACGTCCGGGACGCCCACCGACAATATCCGGGCAGACTCCTGAACAGAGAAGCCTTCGACGACCGTCAATAACAGCGACCGTCGCTGGAGTGTGGTCATGGCATTCAGGATTTTTGCGATCCCGGTCTCGTCCGTCAGCGTCGACACGCGCTTGCGGATCGATTTGTCGAGTTCGGCAAACAAATCCGCTTTCTGGAATTTCAGGTCCGGGGCAACAGAAATTCTGAAGATGAGCGACTCGATCATGTCTTCCACGGCTTCATCGCCGTTTTGCTGCTCACCCATCAATCCCCGCGCATAGCGACGCAGATAAGGTAGCTCAGAAGATATCAAGTCCGAGAGCATTTCGCTCTTGCCCCCTTATAAAAATTCATTTGTTTCGGCCACGCGATGGCCAACTCACCGGCCCCTTCGTGTTCGGCACAAATGCATAACCAAACCTTAAGGACAATATCCGGCAGCCACGCGAAAAACTTCCCCCCTCAGGGGAATTATCCGCAGTTTTTCTCCGCTTGTGTAGTAATCACAGCAGAATACAGGGCCGTACAATCGTCTGCATTGGTGCATGACATTTCCATGATAATCGCGTGTTGGTGCGCAAATGGCGCCACTATTTCCGCGCCAACCTGCTGCAGATACAACAGAAAGCGCCTCCTGATATCCGGCCCGGACTGCCGCTGGGGCAGGTTTTTGCAGCTGGAACTGCTATTCCTGCGCCCATCGGCTCAGGCCGGCCGGATCAATTCCATCCGGTAGCCATTCGGGCCGGGCCCATTTTCCAGGGTCGCCCCGATCTGGCTGGCTGACGCCTTCATGATGCGCTTGCCCAGACCGGCCACGGAGGTCTCGTCAGGGACGGACTGGACAGGCGCGCCGCCATTATCCTCGCAGACGACTTTCAGGGCGCCGTCTTCCTGCACGGCGCCGGTAATCAGGACCTGTCCGGCCTCACCATCTACAAAGGCGTGCTTGATCGAATTGGCCGCAAACTCGCTCACGATCACCGCAAGGGAGCTGGCGACCAGGGTCGAAATGGCCACCGGGACCGCCTCACAGGTGATGCTGACATGCTCCGGCGCGGAATCCTGCAGCAGGCTGGCAATACGGCTGAGGAACTCATCCATCATCACCGCATCGTCCAGGGGCGAGTCATGCAGCATTTCGTGGAGCGCAGCGGTTGCCTCGATCCGCCGACCAATCGCATCGAAGGCGTCGGTCATATCCGCTCCGCGCCGGACGCGGCCCTGATAAACGCGCACGAGGGAAGCAACGGACTGCAGCGAATTCTTCACCCTGTGATCCATCTCGTCGCGCAGGATATTCTGGGTCTTCAGGGCCAGTCGCAAATCGAGTTCCCGCATCACCTGGCGCGCCATGGTGCGCAGGGCTTTCTTCTGGAAATCGTTCAGCGCGTTCGGCTTGGTGTCCAGCACACACAGCGTCCCGATAGGCAGGCCGTTGGGCGCCGTGAGCAGCGCGCCGGCATAGAAGCGCAGGCCATCGGCCGGCATGCAGAGTTCATTGTCCGCCGTGCGGGGATCCTTGTGGGTATCGTTGATCTCGACAAAATCGGCGCTGAGAATGACATGCGAACAGATCGACGTGGCCAGCGGCGTTTCGCGCGCGCCGATGCCGACCTCGGCCTTGAACCATTGCCGGTCCTCATCGATCAGATTGACCACCGAAATCGGCACATTGCAGAGCGCGGAAGCGAGTTCGACAATCTCGTCGAAATCGGTTTCCCGGGGCGTATCGAGAATATCATATTTACGAAGGGTCTCGAGCCGGAGCGCTTGGTCTGGGTGCGGGGCGGCTTTCATACAGGCGATATTCCACTCTGGAGGGTTCATGGATGCCCCCCACTATAAACAAACCTTAACAAAAAAAAGAACCCGCAATGCCATTCCATGACCGGAACCGGGAACGAGGGGGGCCGTGACGCCAACAGAGGCGACGCCCGTGAAGGCGCTTGGTGGGGAGGTGAATTTCGGAAATAGCTGCTTCGCTCAGGGGTCCGGCAGCGGCAGGCCTTGGGCCGCGTCTGGCCTGCAGGGAGTGATGAAACCGGCGCGCCCCTTCGCATACAGGGCGAGACGCCCCGGCCCGGGCCGGTTGGACGGCATATGAAGGGCGTGTGGAAACTCCCCTGCCAGAGCAGTGCGCAAGGCGCGGGAGGGCGTGGGCGTGAACGGGCTCGTCTGCGTCGCGCGACCGGACAAGTCATCCGACAGGGACAGGATGTTTACCCGGCCCCGATGGTCGACACCCCACAGCATTTGTGAGCCCGGCCCGCCCGCGCGCCGGAACCATGCCTTCAGGCGCTGGATGCGCCAGAAGATCAGCGGCCAGACCGGGTAGAGATACCAGGGCAGGTTCTGAATCGGGGAGAAAAGCGAGCAGTCCATCGCCGGTCATTATACCTCCGTCCACAGAGGGGGAGGACAAGTTTATTTTTGCGGTAGTGGATACGCCAGGATGAGGCGGGTTTGAGGGGGGATAGGATTGCGCTCCGTCAGCCACCAACTTGTCATCCCGGAAAATCCGCAGGATTTATCCGGGACCCGGGTGAGGGTTTAGCCACAACCCGTCATCCTTCGACTTCGCTCAGGATGAGTCCGTCAGGCATCGCACCCCTGTAGCGCTCATGCTGAGCGAAGTCGAAGCATCCGCGCGGGCTTGAGCGCGCCACACTGGGTCCCGGATATTTGCTGCGCAAATTCCGGGATGACAAGAAGAGAGAGTCCGGCTCAGCCGGTGCCACCAAACATCAGGGTGCCTTACATTCGCTCCAATGCGCGCCTATCTGAGTCCTACGCCGCTGCGCCATTCCGGGCGCACCTGTCCGGCGAGCCCCTGCTGCCACTGACTGTTCAGCCCGCGTCGCACACGCGCGCTGCCCTGCCCGGATCGCCGGCGCCCGGTTTCCTGCGCCGCACCCAATTACGAATGCCAAAGGAGACCCTCATGGCCAAAGGTCAGAAGAAATCGAACAAGGAAATCCGCAAGCCGAAAGCGGAAAAGCCCAAGACCAATGCGTCGAACCCGACGCTGAAAGCCGACTCCATGCTCGGCGTCGAGAAGAAGAGGCGCTGAGGCCACCGCCACAGGCTTGAATGAGCGAGGGGCGGGCGCATACTCGCGCCTGCCCTCGTGCTCTTGCATGGCTCAGCCGGTGCGGCCATCCACCCGCCAGTCCGGGAAGCGGCGGGCGCTGCCCGCGAACATCAGACAGACTTCATTGCCCGCCGGGTCGCGCAGCCGCGCTTCGCGCCAGCCCCAGGATTCGTTGGTGGGCTCGCTGTCAAAGACAAGGCCCTTCGCTTTCAACGCTTCGACATGCGCATCCAGCGCGTCGGCAGACGGATGATCGAAATAGATCACCGTGCCTGAGCCCACAGACGCACTGACCGTATGGAGCGACAGAGTCGCGCCGCTGCCATCTGCGCTTTCGAACCGGGCATAGCGCGGCGGCGCATCTACGATCCGCACCATGCCCAGCGCTTCATAAAAAGTAACGCTGGCGGAGTAATCGAGGCAGGGAATGGTAATCTGATTGAGAATCATGGACGGGCCTTTCATGCACGGAATTCGTGAGAGGCCTGTCTTGTAATTGCTCAAGTTTAGTCGAGATCAAGGGCGGATATTAACTGGACTGTGACGCTGCCGATAGCGTTGGCGATTGATTGAGCTCTTATATATCCAGAATGTCGTGAAAAACGGTTACCACATAACGACGTATTTGGATGACTTTCTCTCGATTGCCTGCGACATGAGTTGCCTTCGAAGATAACTCGTAGACCGCCCTAGTCAGGCTCGCCACTGCTTCTTCAAATGCAGTCAACGCCTGCTCAGGGGCAGGACTAGAAGAACGCATCCCTTTGCGCTTCATAATGAAACGTACCTTCTGTTTCATGGTTGGACCATTTCTTCCCTTATCCACTTGGTAACCAACCTCCGCAGTTACCTCGTCGTCCGGAGCGAGATGATCAAGAATTTCTCTTAGGGCCTCCCGGAATTCGAGCGCCGGTCCACGAAATGAAATCCTTGATGTATCTTCCAAGTCCTGCAGAGCTTGTTTGTACGATAGAGATGCCGACGGAACGAGTTCAGCCAGTTTTGCGACAATGTTTCCGTCTTCCTCAGAGAAACCCAATTCCTTGGTACCGAGGCTATGCCGTGGCGGCAAAAGTTTCTCAACATCGCCACGTGCAAATTCGACCCCGAACGCCCTAACTCTGATCCTGCGATCAATCCAAGTTGAAAAATCGCCAGCAGCCCAGTCCTGCTCAAGCGCCTCGTAACCTTCTGCCCACCAGAATTTCTTCGGAACAGGAACATCACGAAACACCCTATCGGCCTCATGCAATTGCTGCGCGCGTGCACGGATTAGTCCGGCATGAGCGCGCTCACAAATTCTCATGCGCGCAGAATACTGCGACAAGATCGGCTCAAGTAGAGCGACTGCCTCGGCTGGCCTAATCCAGTCGTCTTGCTGCGTCATCTCAATGACCATTCAATCTCTGTGAATTAGGTCAAATAGCACAAATTATGCGAATCTGCGCACTACTAAGCTCTAGCTTTAACTGACCCTGCTATTGCCCCATTCTAAAGCGGAATATTGTCGTGCTTCTTCCAGGGGTTTTCCAGCTGCTTGTTGGCCAGAGCCCGGAGGGATTTGGCGACGCGGCGGCGGGTTGAGTGCGGCATGATGATGTCGTCGATATAGCCCTTGCGCGCGGCGACATAGGGGTTCGCGAAATTGTCCTCATACATCTTGGTGTGCGCGGCAATCTTCTCGTCATCACCAAGGTCTTTGCGGAAGATGATCTCGACCGCGCCCTTGGCGCCCATCACGGCGATCTCGGCCGTCGGCCAGGCATAGTTCACATCGCCGCGCAGATGCTTGGAGCTCATCACGTCATAGGCGCCGCCATAGGCCTTGCGGGTGATGACGGTGACCTTGGGCACGGTGGCCTCGGCATAGGCGAACAGGAGTTTCGCGCCATGCTTGATGAGGCCGCCATATTCCTGCTTGGTGCCCGGCATGAAGCCCGGCACGTCCACGAAGGTGACGACCGGAATGTTGAAACAGTCGCAGAAGCGGACAAAGCGCGACGCCTTGCGGGAGGCGTCAATGTCGAGCACGCCGGCCAGCGTCATCGGCTGGTTGGCGACAAAGCCCACGGTCGCGCCTTCGATACGGCCGAACCCGCAGAGGATGTTGGCGCCGAATTTCGGGCTGATCTCGAAGAAGTCGCCCTCATCGGCCACTTTCTCGATCAGCTCGCGCATGTCGTAGGGCGAGTTCGGGTTTGGCGGGATCAGCGTGTCGAGGCTGTCATCCACGCGCTCTGCGGAATCATAGACCGTGCGGACCGGCGGGTCCTCGCGGTTCGATCCGGGCAGGAAGTCAATCAGGCGGCGCATCTGGACCAGCGCCTCGATGTCGTTCTCGAACGCGCCATCGACCACGCCGGACTTCGCCGCATGGACGGAGGCCCCGCCGAGGGTCTCGTGGGTGACTTCCTCATTGGTGACGGTCTTCACCACGTCCGGGCCGGTCACATACATGTAGGACGTGTCCTTCACCATGAAGATGAAGTCGGTCAGGGCCGGCGAATAGACGTCGCCGCCCGCGCAGGGGCCCATGATGACGGAGATTTGCGGGATCACGCCGGAGGAGAGGACATTCTCCATGAAGATGTCGGCATAGCCGGCAAGGCTGTCGACGCCTTCCTGGATACGCGCGCCGCCCGCATCAAAGATGCCTACAACTGGCGCGCCATTCATCACGGCGGCCTTCTGGACCTTCACGATCTTGGCGGCATGGGTTTTCGACAGCGAACCGCCGAAGACGGTGAAATCCTTGGAGAAGACATAGACGAGACGGCCATTGATGGTGCCCTGGCCGGTGACGACGCCGTCGCCGGGGATCTTCTGTTCATCCATGCCGAAATCGGAGCATTGATGCTCGACGAACATGTCGTATTCCTCGAAGCTGCCTTCATCGAGCAGCACTTCGATGCGCTCACGGGCGCTGAGCTTGCCTTTGGCGTGCTGGCGTTCGATTCTTGCGGCGCCACCGCCCTGACGGGCCTCTTCACGTTTCTGCTCAAGCGCTTCGATTACATCCTGCATGCGCACGGACTCCTTGCCAAAAGACTGTCATAAATTTCACTGGCTTGTTTGATAGACACACCGAATTGGTTGGCAAGGGCTAATCCGGTGGTATCTTGCCGCGCATCGCGTCAGCTTCCCCTGCGTTACGGGGAGTCTGACGCGCATTTTGCTGGCCCCGTCAGCTGGGTCCCCGCCCGCCTTGGAAAGAGCTTGCCCCCGAATGAACCCGACAATCCACCCTGCCCTCGGCTCCCTGCAGGGCGCAGTTTCGCTGGCGGCCGTGCTGCTCATGTCCGGATGCGTCGCCTCGTCGCCGAACGAGTGCAGCCCGGACATGCTGGGCGTGTCCCGCACGATCGAGCTGACGCGCGAATCACCGCCGGTCCATGAACTGCTCGAAGCAGACGAAGTCATCCTGACCTATGATGACGGTCCGCACCCGTGGCGGACGAAAGAGGTGATGACGGCGCTTGGCAAGGAATGCACGCGCGCCACCTTTTTCCTGCTGGGCGAGAAAGCCAGCGCACATCCGGAGCGGGCGAGGGCTCTACACGACGCAGGTCATGCCGTGGGAAGCCACAGTATGGACCACGCCCTTCTGCCCGAGATGGAAGTTGAGGCGGCGATGGCGAATGTCCGCGCCGGCCATGCCGCCACAGAAGCCGCCATCAGGCAGTCCACGCCGCTGTTCCGGTTTCCCTATGTCGCCTCGACACCGGACCTCCTGGACGCGGTCCATGCGGAAGGGCTGATCGATGTGGATGTAACTGCCGATAGCAAGGACTGGAGCGGGACGACCCCGAACGCATCAGCGGAGCTGGTAATCGAGGCACTCGAAGCGCATGAGCGGCGCGGTATTATCCTGCTGCATGACCCGCAAGGGAATTCCGCAGCAAGGACCCACGCTGTCCTGGAAGCGCTGAAGGAAAATGGATACCGTGTCGTAGCGCTGGAAATACCAGAGGACTGAGCCGGGGGTAGTGCGGCAGGCGGCGCGGCTATCAGCCGAGACCGATCAGCCAGGTTTCGAGGGCTTTCGCCTCGATGCGGCGCAGGGCCGTGGCGGCTTTCGCCTCCTCATCCTCGCCCCAGTTCTCGGCCTGCCAGGCCTCATCAATGCGGGCGACCTCGAAGGCGTCGGTCGCTGTCAGTTCTCCCTCGACCACGGCCATGGCGAGGATCGCCGAACCAAACAGGCCGCAACCATAGAGCAAGCCCGTCAGGGCGAAATCTTCCAGTCCGAGGGCATAATTGCGCGCGGCTTCCAGCGAGGCATCCGGCTGGGGCGAGGCGATGATGCCTTCGACCGGGACGAGGATGACGTCCAGCGCCTGCCCGGCCCAGGCCCTGAGCGGCGCCCAATGGGCCTCTTCCAGCTCGGCCAGTTCCTCAGGCTCCTCGGCGATATGACAGACAAGATCGGTCTCGCAATAGCGGGCCAGTTCGTCAGCCATCTCGTAGCGGATTTCCGGGGTGCGATCGATCGCGACATTGGCGAGGCGCGTCAAATGCATCGACATCAGGTCGATCTCTGCGTCCTGCGCGTTCCACTCGGCCGCGATGGCCTTGGCCAGCTTTTCCGTCGGCAGCTTCAGGGCGACGCGCGCTGGCGTCTTGATGGAGCGGCCATCCAGTTCCACGGTCCAGCCGCCGGGGATCTGCTCCGGCTTGGCGGTTTCGTAGAAGCGTTTCGGCTTCGGGGTTTCTTCGGTCTCGGTCTCGTCAGTCATGGCGGGCATGTACGCCCATGAAGGCGGGTTTCCAAGAGGGGAAGTGCTACAGGGCCGGCTCAAACGCCAGCAGGCTTTTCCGGAGCGTCTCGAACTCGTGGTGGATTTCGTGGGCGCCGACTTCTTCAAGTTCGTGCGCTGCGCCGAAGCCCCAACTGACGCCGTGAGTGTAGACGCCCGCCGCGCGGCCCATGGAAATGTCGTGGATGGCATCGCCGATCATCAGGCTTTCATGCGGCGCGCAGCCGAGTGCGCCCATCGCCTGTTCCACCATGTGCGGATGCGGCTTGCCGGGGCCGTCATCGGCGCACCAGACCGTGTCGAAGAAAGACTCGAGAGCGTGCGCGTCGAACAGGCTGCGGATGCCCTTATGGGTCTTGCCGGTCGCCATGGCGATCAGCCAGCCTTCGGAGCGGAGCATTTCCAGCGTTTCCAGTGCCCCATCATAGAGCGGCTGAGTGAAGTCCGGACGGGCGCGGGCACGAACCCAGCAGTCCCGGTAATCGTTGACCAGCCGGTCGATCTCGGCGGCATTCGCCTCCGGCGCAAGCTGGCCGCAAGCCTCATGCAGGCTGAGCCCGACAATCCGGCGTGTCGCATCATATTCCGGCGGCGTCAGGGCAGACATCCGGAAGGTCTCCACCATGATTTCATGGATCGACTCACGACTGTCGACGAGTGTTCCGTCCACGTCCCATATGGCAAGCTTCAATCCCGACATCAGATAAACGGTGCCAGCGGGTCCTTGCCCGCCTCCTGCTCTAGAAAGCCGAGGGATTCAAATGTCTGTTTCATGTGGGGCGGCAGCGGCGCGACGATCTTGATCGGCTTGCCGTTCTGACGCGGAATGATAAGCGCGCGCGCATGAAGATGCATTCCGGGCGCGAGGCCCTGCGGCACTTCCCGGCGGCTCTGGTATTTGAAGTCGCCGAGGATGGATGTGTTCATTTCCAGCATGTGGAAGCGCAGCTGGTGCATGCGGCCGGTTTCCGGCTTCAGCGCCACCCAGGCGGCCTTCTGACCGGCCGTCGAGATCACCGCATAATCCGTGATCGAATGACGTGCGCCCTCGACGCCCTGCGCGGAGCGGAACATGCGTTCGCGGTCCGCGTCGCGGCGGCCACGGGCCTTCGGATGGATGACGCGGTAGCCGTCTTCCTCGTTCTCGTCTTCGATCCCCTTCACCATCCAGCAACGGATCTGGCCAAAGGGCGGGTTCGGCACGCCGACGGTGATGGCCCAATAGACCTTGCTCATGTCGCGGCTGCGGAACTTCTCCGACAGCTGCGCGGCGGCCTTCGGATATTTGGCCAGCAGCAGTACGCCGCTCGTATCCTTGTCGAGCCGGTGGACGAGGACCGGGCGATGCTCTCCGTCGCCGAGCGCGGCCAGCATGCCGTCAATATGGCGGCCCTGCCCTGATCCGCCCTGCACGGCGATGCCGGCCGGCTTGTTGATGGCGATCATCTCGTCATCTTCATACAGGATGAGGGCGCGGATGAATTGGCGATCTTCCTCGGAGACGCGCTCGGCCTTTTTCTGGGCCGGACGGGTTGCGTCGGCGTCCATGATCGGCAGGCGCACCTGCTGGCCGGTCTCAAGGCGCGTATTGGCCTTGGCCCGCGAGCCATCAACGCGGATCTGCCCCGTGCGGAGCATCTTCTCGATCTGGCCCTGCGTGACCGGCACGCGGCGCTTGACCCAGCGATCAAGCCGGGTGCCGGATTCCTTGTCGGAAACCGTTTCAGTGACAATCTGGCCGCTCATGCGAATACCTTCCGGGCAATCCAAAGTCCTATGAACAGCGCGATCACGCCCAGTACCAATGAGAGCCCCGCATAGGTGCCTGCTTTCAGGGTTTCGCCCTTGCGCAGGAATTCCGCCACTTCCAGCGAGAAGGCCGAGAAGGTGGTGAAGCCGCCGAGTACACCCGTTGCCAGGAACAACCGGGTCGTCTGGTGCAGCCCTTCGGCCTTGAGCGCCAGCCAACCGACCAGCAAGCCCATCAACAGGCTGCCCAGCAAATTGACCGCAAATGTGCCATGCGGCCAGCCAGACGGCAGGTGGCGCACGGCCATCAGGCCGACCCCATGCCGGAGCGACGCGCCAATGGCGCCGCCTGCTGCAACTGCGAGAAATCCGTTCATGGCGGCCTTCTATCTTCAACCGGCCCGCTTAGCCAGTGCCGCATGACTCTGGCGCGGAAACGATTGCAGCTTGACTAAGGGCCCCGGACCCGCCGAATGTTAGCGCTAAAATAAAGAATATCGTAGGAAGCCAATCATGAAAAACCGTATCGCCGCGAGCCTTGCCGGCCTTTTGTTCTGCATGGGATCAGCCGCCGCCCAGGCCACACTTGATGTGGATATCGACGCCCCGACCCACACAATCGCGCCGGAAATCTATGGCCAGTTCCTCGAACATGTCGGCACCCAGCCCTATGGCGGGATCTGGGTGGGCCCCGGCAGCGACATCCCCAACACCGATGGCATTCGCGATGATGTCTTCGACGCCCTGAAGGCGCTGAACGTGCCGGTCGTGCGCTGGCCGGGCGGGTGTTTCGCCGATCTCTATCATTGGCGCGATGGCATCGGCCCTCAGGCTGACCGGCCGGCACGGGTCAACATGGTCTGGGGCGGCACGCCGGAAAGCAATGAATTCGGAACGCATGAATTCTTCGATTTCGCCGAACGTCTGGGCGCGAAGACCTATCTCAATCTGAACCTCGGCACGGGAACAGCCAAGGAAGGCGCTGACTGGCTGGAATATATCACGGCCGAAATGGGCGACCGCGCCGAAGAGCGCCGCGCAAACGGCCGCAATACGCCCTGGACGGTCGACTACCTGTCCATCGGAAACGAGACCTGGGGCTGCGGCGGGGCCATCACGGCGGGCGCTTATGCCGATCTCTATGCGCAATTTGCGAGCTTTGCGAAGACGGCCGGCGACCAGCCGGTGCGCATCATTTCCGGCGCACATGACGCGAACCCGGAATATGCCGACACAATCCTGGAGCACCCCTATATCGCCGATCTGGCCGAAGGCATCTCTCTGCATGTCTACACCCTGCCCACAGGCGACTGGGGCAAGAAGGGCGCCGCGACCGGCTTCCCGGAGGCGGAATGGGCTTCGACGATGAAGCGCACCCTGCGCATGGCAGAGGTGATCGAGGAGCAGAAGGCCATCCTCAAGAAACACGATCTGCCCGTTGACGCGTTCGGCCTGTACGTGGATGAGTGGGGCATGTGGGTTGACCAGGATGAGGCGACCGATCCGCCCGCGCTTTACCAGCAGGGCAGCATTCGTGACGCCATCGTCGCCGGTCTGAACCTCAACCTGTTCCATACGCATGCCGATGTCGTGAAGATGACAAACATCGCCCAGATGGTGAACGTCCTGCAGGCGATGATCCTGACCGACGGGCCGGACATGGTGCTGACGCCCACTTATCATGTGTTCGACATGTACCAGCCCTTCATGGGCGCCGAAGCGCTTGAAATGAATCTTCAGTCACCGGACTATGTGTTTGAGAATGTTACGGTGCCGGCCATCAGCGCCAGCGCCGCGCGGACGGAGGACGGCCGCATCGTGCTGGCCCTGGTGAATGCATCTGCCCATGACGACCATCTGGTCGATGCGAGCGCTTTCGGCGCCAGCAAGGCCACCGGCCGTATCCTGCAGGGGGAGGAGATGGATTCCCACAACACGTTCGACGCGCCGGACCGGGTTCAGCCGGCTCCCTATATCGTGGACGGCACTGCGGATGATCTTGTCCTCTCCATTCCGGCGCGCTCCGTCGTGGTGGTGACGCTTGACTAGGGCCCGGTTGAAATCGCCGCTGGCCCCTCTTGCGCGGCGGCCGTTTCCGGCTCAGATACATGTGCGGTCGCGGGTGTAGCTCAATGGTAGAGCAGCAGCTTCCCAAGCTGACGACGAGGGTTCGATTCCCTTCACCCGCTCCAAAGGAAAAGCCGGCCCCCGAGGGGACCGGCTTTCTTCGTATCTGGAGAGAGTGCGCAGCCTAGAACAGTGAGACCGCGGGGCCCTTGAGGGTATAGCGGTCCTTGCCGAGTGCCATGTCGATGGTCAAATAACCGGACTGGCCCTTCAACTCGCTGGCCGGCACGCTATTGCCGATGCCCTGAGCGAGCACATTGCCGGACGTAGAGACAACCGACCAGCCAAGCGGCTCTGCGCGGGATTCCGCAAAGACGGCCTTGAGATCAGTCTTGCCATTCATCTGGGTCGGCACCGGGGCCTGCAGCTTCCCCTCAACACGGGAGAACAGCTGGACCAAATAGATCCGGCCATTGGCGCGCACAGCCGCCACACCAGTATGGTCGAATTCCTCTCGCGTCAGGTTAGCTCTGTTCGCCGAGTCAGCCATCAGCGCATCATACGCTTCTGCCGCCGTGGCAGAGTCATCGACGATCGCCATGTTGGCACCAAATGCCCCCATCAGGTGGCTACGATCCAACAGGCGAACGCGGTCCAGATGGCTGCGTCCCTCAAGGTCGTCATGCGCAACATACCCACGGACCGCCATGTCATAGGCATGGATCATGGCCGCTTTTTTGAGGGTAGGCAGGTTTTCCAGTCTGTCCTTGCCTGCGCTGGTACGCGCGGCTTCGGTGAAGCGCCTCAGCTCCGTTTGCATGAACGTATCCGGCGTGACGCCATTGAGGCCTTCAAAACAGGCTTCGGTTTCAGTCTGGAATGCAGCAGGCTGCAGGCCGAGACCATCCGACAGGTCACATGCCTGTTGGGCATTCGCAGTCAGTCCCAGCGCCGCAAGCGCCAGAGCGGAGATTGACATATATCTGTATTGCTTCTGTAACATAAGTGTCACAATACGATGTGTGACAGATTTACGTCAAGTAATGACACGTTTGCGTATCTTATATGTATCCCACTCAGGATCGTCCTGCCCGAAGGCCTTGCAATCACTCAGCATCCGGCTGGCACGCCCGCAAACCCGCCACGGGGATAACGGTCTCCCAACCTCCATCATTCAGTAGCTTGATACGGCCAGCTGAGATTTTTTGCCCACCCTCCACCATCTCACCCGGCGTGATTCGCAGGGACATCGTCTCGCCCTCGATGGTCGTGTAGTCCATTTCGGTCATGAATTGTCCGAACAAGGTGCCGCCCTGACGGACCAGTGCCATGGTCTGCTGGGTTTCAGACAGCATGGTTTCGGCCGTCTGACTACCTGCCTTGGAGAAGTAGATGAAGCGTCGCGGCGCGCCCTGGGTCCACAGGAACAGCGCGCACTCGCCATCCGCAAGATCCTGCGCCGGCAGATTGCCTGCCTCCGGAACTTCCGGCGCTGGCGGAACCGGCCGCTTCTTGTCGCCACTCGCACATGCCGCCAACAGCAGCGCCCCCGCGACAATCGCTAATACCTGCCTCATGGTCTTGTCTCCATTCTGTTCACGGACCGCGTGTAGATCAGGGCGCCATTCCGGTCTGTAAACCCCGCCGCCAGCAAGGCAGCGCGCAATTCATCATCAAAATTGGTCAGCTCCAGTTCAAACCCGTCTTGGGCCACGGCCTTGAGGACAAGGCGTGTGCCGTCCCCCGCATCCCCCGTGAGGTGTGCGGTCAGCTGGGTGTCCGTGCAGGTCAGCGGACCGCTCAGGACAGGCCAGTCCCGGCCAAACGACGCCGCGGCAAGACGGGCCACATCGCTCGTCACAATGCCCGCCGCCGCCTCGCACTGATCGCCAGACAGTTTCACAGAGCCATTCGAGAGTCGGAGGCTGCTGCCGAGCTGCGCAATAACAGGATCGGCGCCGACCTGCTCCGTCAGCGGAATATTCAGGGACACCTCTTTCGCCAGAACAGACGATCCGGATGCCTTGATCCTGCCCCGGCCCTGGCCGAACGGTCCGCTCCACGACACGTCATGCGACGGGCCGCCTGTCACGAGACGCAGAAGATCGGAATCGAGATTGACCGCGCCGAGCGGCGCGCCGCGCCATGACAGGCCGGTGACCTGACCATGCCAAACCGACCCACGCGCCTGCTGCCAGCTGACGCCGCGATCCGCGATACCGGACTGGCGCAAGGCAAAGGACAAGGGCGCGAAAGCGATCAGGCCGCCAATCAACGTGATGACGAAGAGAGCAACAAAGAAAAATCCTGTCCGCATCATGACCCGCCTCCCGCGAACTCAAAACTTGCCCGTACATAGCCGGCCTCCTCGGCGAACATGGTCACGCGCTCGGGCACGGCGCCATAGCGCAAATCCGCATCGGCCAGCCAGGCATAGACCAGCGTTGGCACCGTCCGCTCAAACTGCAGGATCAGTCGGCCGTCATCCGCGGTCTGCAACCGCGAGACGGACAGGCCTCTCGCATTGGCCAGCTGCAACAGGTCCGACCGCAAATTCTGACTGGAGGCGCGGGGGCCATTGGCACCGACCACGCGCGCCGATTGCGATGTGATCTCCGCCGAGACCACGTCGAGCTGCCGGCTGGCGGCTTCGAGAGCCAATTTCGAGTCCGCCTTTGCAGCCATCAGGGGCCGCACGATCGCAAATTGCAGCAGCGCGACAATCACGAGCAAGAGCGCCACGCCGATCAATGCCTGCTCTCGTCCGGTGCGGCTGTTCCAGTATCCCATCATGGGCGGCCTCCAATCGACAGATCGCCCACGACCCGTCCATCCTCAAGGCGCGTATCGCCCAAACTGACCTGCAGGCCGGTGGCCTCAACCGCCGTCTTCAGATCCAGATCTGCTCCAAAGGCCGGATATGTCAGCGTGGCGCGAAGCTCACCGATGGCGCGGTCATAGCGCAAGCTGACCAAATTCGCTCCGCTGACACTCTCCACCGCCCCGTATAGCGCCGCACTGGTCTGCTGGAAGCTGGGCGCGGCGACGCTGGTCGCTGCCCCGGTGCGCGAGCGCAAGGCGGCGGCAGGATTGGGCGGCACCGGCTGGCCCGGGAAAGCGGCGGTATACTGAGCGCGGGCTTCCGCATCCAGCGTCGCCGTCAGATTCTTCATCGTGTGCACCGAAAGTGCCGTCTGCGCGCCCCATGCCACAAACAGGGTGGCGGCAAGCGCCGCGGGCAAGCGAAACTGTTTCAGGGAAAGGCCGGTTTCCGACGCGCGGGCATATGTGCCTTGCCGGAGATCGGTCAGGCGCGGCGCCGCCTCAGCCCAGAGCGCGAGTTCGGTCAGGGACTCTGCGCGGCGGGGCGCGGCGTTCGCCTCCGTGCCCTTCAGGAGCGCCGACATGACATCACTCGGCCAGCCATTGTCGAACGCAACGGGACGTCCCTCGACGGTCAACAATTGGTAGCGACCGAAATCGACCTGTTCGGTTGGCGGCAACAGGGACAGATCCGGCACAATCCGGGCCGATCCGAGGCCGGCCGCCTCAAGCTGGTCCAGCCAATGCTGCATGATTGTGTGCGACACGGCATAGACCATCCGGAACCCCGCATCGTCCTGATCCGCAGATACGGCGACATGAACGGACTCGACCGGCACGGCGAGATCATCCTCGATCGCAAACGTCGCAAGGCGCGTCAGCTCTACCGGCCGCCGGGCCGCCGCACGCACCCGGTGCGCCGTCACATCGGTTCCGGGAACGAAGACGACAACATCCGCGCCAGACGGAATGCCAGCGCCCTCCGGTACAGGCTCAAGCCCGGACGGACCGCTTCGCACAAACCGCCAGTTGCCGCCGTCCTTCGGGATTTCCGTGTAAAGTCTCGGGCGCATCAGCCAGATCTCCTGTTTGAGCCCTGTAGGACATAAATGCCATCGGTGCCACGCCCGTAGGTCGCATCGATGCGAATAGTGCCCGTGTCGGAGGCAATCGAAATGGCAGCCCCAATCTGGGCGGAGCGTATCGACAGAGCACTATCCTGGCGCAGTGCCGGCGCGATACTGGCCACATCCCGCGACAGGAGGAATTCACCCACATTCAGCCAACCGCCTTCCGGGCGCGACAGGATCAGCTGTTCGGCTTCGCTTGTGGACAATTCATCGGAAAAGCGCGCTGCCAGCAGCGGCGCCTGATCCGCTGTCAGCGTGTTGATGTTCAGCGGGGCATCATCCGATCTTGAACGGACGCAAACCAGGCTCGAAATCTCGTTCATTACATCCGGGGTGAAGCCGTCGATTGCGCGCAGGTCGCTGATAGAGATGAGCCTCTGTCCCGGTGTCCGATGGGGGATTGCCCGGCCTCGATACGCGCCATCCTCGGCGCCGGAGGCGCGGGGACTGGTATCCGCGTCCATCCAGTCTGACAGCGCATCCACCAGATGCTGCGCCTCACTGTTGAACAGGCCCGCGCCCTCAAGCATGCGGTGGAGTTGGTCCGGGGACACGCTCCCGGCAGAGGCTTCATCGTCCCCCAGCGAAAGGGCATTCAGATTCAGGCAATTCGTGGCCTCGTAAAACCGGACTGAAATCGTCCCGCGCGAATACGTAAACACAATTGGCTCACGGAACAACAGGGAGTCGGTCGTCAAGGCCCCGTCCGTCTTCGCCAGGACTTCATTCACGATTGTCTCACCCACAGACAAGGCCCCGCGCGTCGCCCAGAAGCTGTCGGCCCGGCTGGCCGAGACCCGCGAGACGCTGACGGACCGCGCCAGCGCATCGGTGGCCGCGAGCGCCGCCGTCGACATCAGGACGATGATGAGCAACACGCTGAGCAGCGTTGCGCCGCGTTCGTGATCGGAAGGGTGCCGGCGTTTCATCCTGCACCCCCCACAAGAAAGAGCTGGCGCAGCTCGTCGCCTTCTCCGAACACGAAGGTCAGCTCGACCAGATCCGGCAGCGTGTCTGACTGGCCCGGCCAGTCCAGTTGCCAGCTGGTGCCGGTCAGGAAGCGCAGGCCGACACTGTCGAGTTCCTCGGCAATCACGCGATCTGCATAGGGAGTGTTGTAGACCGGATCGGGGCGCAGCCATGCCCGGCGAACAAGGTTTCCGTCAATCAAAAAGTATTCCACCCGTTGCAGGTCGCCCCGCGGCTCGACATGACCGGGATTGATCCAGCCGGCCCGGATGAACGCCAGCAAGGGCTCCAGCGTGGAGAATCCGCCGCTGAAGGCCTTGGGGGCGTCGAGCCCATTGGGCGGCTGGGTCAGGCGCAAGGTGGCATTGGCGAGGTCATCCCGCAGCAGGCTATGGGCCGCGTCCTGATCGCGAACCATCTCTGTGCGGGCCTCCACCATCTGGCCGGACCGCAAGGTCTGGATCAACAGGGTCGACCCTGCCACCATGAGCAGTGAGGTCACGGCGAGCGCGACCAGCATTTCGATCAAGGTGAACCCGGCCGATTTGCTCATGATGTAGGCACCCGCATCAGGGTCTGGCGGTTCACGAGTTGCTGGCCCGTTTCGGCATCGCCTATTGTGACGGACACGGAAAACAGGCCTTCCCTTCCGGTGGCACTGATCGTGCGCATCCAGGTCAGCCTGCGGCCGCGCTGCGTGCTTTCACCGGTGTTCACACCCGGCGGAATGGCACCGGGGCGGACGAGCGCCTCGGCCATCAGATTGTCAGCTTCGACGGTGGCAAGGAAACGCTGATCCACATGGCGCGCGCCAACAAGGGTTTCGTTCCCGAGATGCGCCAGCGACATGGCAGCGATGCTGAAGACGCCCAGCGCGACCAGCACTTCGACCAGCGTGAAGCCTTGCTGTGAACGCGGAGATGTCATGTCAGCGCTCCACCTCGACCATGCCGGACGAAGACACTGTCAGCACACGCCGGTCCGTACCCTCGGTAAGGGTCAGCGGCCGAGCTGACACGATGCCGGTCGCATCGGCCACGATGTCCGGCCAATCCTTCAGATTACTTTCCTGAAGCCCCCGGCGTGTCGTTGAGACAGAGATCGTCAGAGGGGGTGGCAATGTGTGCGCCGATCGGGGCAGCGCGACCCACCGACTGCCGCGCCAGGCCTCGGCTCCATATTCATCCTCCCCCAGGCGGATGGCGCGCACTTCGCCGGAGGCAATGGCCTCGTCTGCCAGACGGTCAATGGCCAGTTCCAGCCGTGCCACTTCCCGATCAAGCCGGGACGGCTGGCGGGGCAGTGTCATGACGATCGCGGCGCTGGCCAGCGCCAGGATGAAGAGCGCAACCAGAACCTCAACCAAAGACATGCCGGATTGAGAGGACAGGATTGGCGTCATCAGATGGCGGGATCCCAGTTCCCGATATCGTCGTCCGTCCCGGCCTGTCCATCCGGACCGGTTGAGAAGACGTCATAGGCGCTGCCCGACCGGGTGCCGGGATAAGCGTATTCGTATTCATTGCCCCAGGGATCAGTCCGCATGCGTTTGATATAGCCTCCGGGGCGGTATTGCGCGGCCTGTGCGCCGGTGGGCGCCGTACTCAGCGCGGCCAGGCCCTGTTCGCCGGACGGATAGCCGTACATGTCGAGATTATACATATCGAGCGCGCTTTCGAGTGCCGCAATGTCGGAATGGGCCTTGCCGATGCGGGACTGGTCGGTCGCCGGGGCGACATTGATGACGATCAGCGTGGCCAGCAAGCCCATGATGAAAACCACCACCATGAGTTCCACGAGCGAGAAACCCGCCGTCTTGCAGCGCTTTTCCTCAGCGGTGCGGGGCGTGACTAAGTGCATGACTGCCTCCTATCCGATAGCGAGAGTATTGAGTTGCAGGATCGGCAACATAACCGACAGGACGATCAGGCCAACCAGCCCGCCGAGCACAACAATGATCAGTGGCTCCAGCAGGGACAGGAGCGTTGACGATCCCGTTTCGAATTCATTGTCGAGGAAATCCGCCGCGCGGGTCATCATGCCCGGAATGTCCCGACCGGCCTCGCCGCTGGAGACCATGTGAACCATCATCGGCGGGAAGACACCTGTGGCCTTCAGGGCGCCGGCAAAGGAGCCCCCTTCGCGCACACGTTCGGCAATCTGCTCTGCGGCTTCGCTGAAGACGAGATTGCCCGAAGCGCCCTTGGCCCCGCTCAATGCCTCAAGAATGGTCGCGCCAGAACCAGAGAGCGTCGCGAAAACGCGCGCAAAACGACCCGCGCAGACGGTCCGGTTCAGCGGGCCGACAATAGGCAGGTTCAGGCTGTAGCGATCAATTGCGCGGCGCACCGCGGGAACCCTGAAGGCGCGGACCATGGCAAAGACCAGGGTCGCGAGCGCCAGAGCGATCAGGATGCCATGCGACTGCAGGGTCTCGGACAGGCTGATCACGATGCGGGTGATCAGCGGCAAGTCTGCATCAAACAGGTCGAATTGCTCGACCAGGCGCGGCACGACAAACAACATCATGGCGATGATCATGCCGACGGCCATGATGCCCAGAACCGCGGGATAGATCAGCGCCGCCTGAACCTTCTGGCGCAATTGGTGACTGCGCTCCAGATATGTCGCGAGGCGTTCCATCACATCGCCCAGCCGGCCGGACAATTCACCAGCGGAAACGACCGACCGCACCAGGGGCGGAAAGGCCTTCGGCGCCACCGCCATGGCATCCGCGAGGCGGGCGCCTTCGGTCACTTCGGTCTTGATCGCGTGAAGCACACGTTGGGTCTGGGGCGTCGCCGCATCCTCGGCGGCGGCGGCAAGGGCCTGCTCTACCGGAAGGCCCGATTGCAGGAGCACGGATAATTGCCGCACCAGAAGGACGCACTGCTTTTCGCCGATCCGGCCGCCGATCCGGCTTGCTCGGGCGGATTGCTCGCTGACGGGAATGACGTCGAGTGCCATGAGATCTCGCAGGCGCAATTCGCGGCGCGCAGAACGCGGGCTTTCGGCAGAAATGATCCCTTTCTGGCGCCTGCCATGATCATCGACGGCGACATACTCAAATGCCGGCATCACCCACCTCCCTTGCGGCTGACGCGGAGCACTTCAGCGGGACTGGTTTCTTGCGAGACGACATAGCGCCGCGCATTGTCGATCAGCCGGTCATGGCCGGCAAAGGCGGCTTCGTCGATCCGGTGCTCGCTGGCCTCGGACCCGAGCAGGTCGCGGATATTGCTGTCCACGACCAGAAGTTCATAGATACCGATCCGGCCATCAAAGCCGGTATTGCCACACGAGAAACAGCCATTCGGCTCGCCCACCATGACGGTCTCGCCTGCGCCAAAGCCGAGGGCGTCGAGTTCCACCGCGGTGGCCGGACGCTCCGTCTTGCAATTCGGGCAGAGGCGCCGGACGAGGCGCTGTGCCATCACCGCGCGCAGCGTGGACGCGAGCAGGTAGGCCTCGACGCCCATGTCGCGCAGACGTGTGATTGCCCCGGCAGCGCTGTTCGTGTGGAGTGTGGACAAAGCGAGACGGCCCGTGGAGGCGAATTCAAACGCGACTTCCGCCGTTTCGGAATCGCGGATCTCGCCGACCATGACAACATTCGGATCCTGGCGAAGAATGGAACGGAGCGTCGCCGCGAAGGTCAGGCCGACCTTGTGATCCATCTGGGTCTGGCTGATGCCCGGCAGGCCGTATTCGACCGGGTCTTCCAGGGTCATAATATTGTCGCGGCCATTGTTGAGGCGCGAGAGCGACGCATAGAGCGTCGTCGTCTTGCCCGAGCCGACCGGTCCGGTGACAAGGATCACGCCATTCGGCTGGGCCAGCGCGTCGGAGAAACGTTCCAGCGTGTCAGCATCCATGCCGAGTTCCGGCAGGCCGACCAGCGCGTTCTTTGTGTCGAGCAGACGCAACACAACCCGCTCCCCATACCGGGTGGGCAGCGTTGCCACACGCACATCAATGGACCGTCCGCCCACAGAGAGCGAAATGCGGCCATCCTGCGGGAGGCGTTTTTCGGCAATGTCGAGCCGCGCCATGACCTTGATCCGAGACAAGATGGGCGCGGCGAGCTTCCGTGGCGGGGTTAGCACTTCCACGAGGTCGCCATCGATCCGGTAGCGGATCGAGAGATGGTTTTCGAACGGGTCGATATGGATGTCGGACGCGCGCCGCTTGATGGCTTCGTGGATCAGGCCGTTGATCAAGCGGATCACCGGCGCGTCATCCTGCCCGTCGAGTAAGTCGGCAGCTTTCGGGATATCGTCGATCAGGCTCTCCAGACCGCCCCGGCTCTCCACGGCGGCATCGACGTCATCATCCGCCATCGGGCCAGACGCAAAGGCCTCGGCCAGCAACCGATCATAGGAGTCCTTGTCCAGCGACTCCAAGGCAAACACGCTGCCGAGCGCGCGACGTGCCTCCACAAGTGCCAGCGGATCGGCGCCCTGACGGACGGCCACGGTCAGCTGGTCCCGTCCGGGCAGGACGACCAGTCCCTTCTCCTTGGCGAAGGCATATGTGAATTGCGTCGGGGCGAAATCGGTCGGCGTCATTGCGGCGGCGGGCTTCCTAGCACTTCTGTGATGAAATTGTCGATGGAGGACGTGTCATTCCCCTCCCCGTCCCAGAGCTCTTCGGCGCGAATGTAATTATATGAGCGAGACGTCGCTGCAGCAGCCCCTGCCCGATCCCGAATGATGGTCGGGCGAATGAAGACCATCAGGTTCGTCCGGCCTAGCGATTTGCCCTCGGTGCGGAACAGGCGCCCTGCAACGGGAATATCCCCGAGCAGCGGCACTTTTTCATTGGAGAAGGCTTCGGTCTGTTCAATCAGACCACCTAACACGATGATCTCGCCATCATCTGCAATGACGCTGGTGTTGATCTTACGTGTGTTGAACACAACGTCCGTTACACCTGCGGTAATGGCCCCGGCGATATTGGATACTTCCTGTTCGATCTGCATTCGGATTGTACCATCATTGGATATCCGAGGGGTCACGGTCAGGCCCACGCCCACGTCTTGCCGGTCAACCGTCGTGAACGCGTTTGTATTGTCATCCCCGAGAACCTGTCCAGTTGTCACTGGCACGTTCTGGCCAACCAGAAGCGATGAAGTTCCATTGTCCAGCGTCATGTTGAACGGCTTGGACAAGATGCGGGAATTTGTATCCGCTTCGACCGCCGTCAGGACTGCACCGAACAGGGTATCTCCGTCCTGGCCGCCCACCCCGACGGTCAGCCCTGTCAAGCCCAGCAGGGAATTCAATGCGGCCGTTGTCAGCGCATCATTTACCGAACTGTCCTCCCCATCCGCAAACGGCGTATCCGTGCTGATCGCACCTGCCAGCGTCAGCAGGTTCGGGGCCGAGGCCGAGAAGTTTGTCGTGGCGAAGGGAACCGAATTGCTGCCCGTGCCCGAGAGCAGGAATTGCAGGCCAAGCTGGCGCGCCGTGTCGTCCGTCATTTCGACGATAATGGCCTCCACCAGTACCTGAGCGCGCCGGCGGTCAAGGTCACCAATGACCCGCTCCAGACTGAGCAGGGTTTCCGGCGCTGCGCTGATGACCAGCGAGTTGGTGGAATCATGATGGGCAATCGTGGTCGCCTCATTCGCATCCGCGAGTCCGCGGCGCTTGTCGATGGCAAAGGCCACCTGCTGCAGGATCGGCACCACATCGGCCGCATCCGCATTATTCAGCGGGACGACCCGGATCGTGTCCTGAAGACGGTCACGGCCATCCAGATCCGCCGTCACGAGTTTGGCGCGCTCAACGGCTGCCGGATCGCCGCGTAGGATCAGCGCGTTGCCCGCCTCGGACGCTATGGCCCTGAAATTGGATTTGTAGGCGTCTTCGCCGGCATTGGTGTTCAGCGAGGTCAGGATATTCGCGACTTCCGTGGCGGAGGTGTTGGCCAGCTGGATGGTTTCCGTCACCGAAGGGTCGGCATCAATCTTGTCGACCATGCTGCGCAAGCGCGGAATGTTGGAGGCATAATCCACAACGACCAACGTGTTCGACTGGGCATTGGCTATCACCTGACCCTGCTCGTCGATCACCGGCTTGAGCATCTTCGCAGCCTCGAGGGCGTTCAGGTGCTGGAGGCTGAAGATTTCGGTCGTGAAGGCGTTCGATCCGTATGCCCCCATGCCCGCCTCGCCCACAGCGCTTTGCTCCGGGACAATGCGATACGTCGCCTTGCCGGCCGGGACCGCTGTAAATCCGTGTACGCGCAAGGAGGACAGGAACACATCGAACACCTGCTGGCGTGTCAGGGGCGTGGTGGAGGAGACCGTGATCCGCTTGGTGCGCGCTTCCGGATGCACGACAAACGTGTAGCCCGTCACCGTCGACACGTCCGCGATCAGGGCGGACAGTTCGACATCCTCGAAATTCAGGATGTGCCGCGCCGTATCCGCCGGTGTCTCATTGGCCAGGGCAAAGGCCGACGGAGACGCTGCGAGGATCGCCGTAGCGGACAAGAGGGTTTTCAAATTCATGTCTATCGGGCCTCCTCGGGCGCGAGGGTATGGTCAATTGTCTTTCCGTCCCGGTCGATCTTCAGGCGAACGGGATTTGGATCGGAGAATTTCCGGGCAAGCTCTGCCGGAGGAACGTCATTGATGTCTGCGCCGTCCAGACCCACGATAATATCGCCGGTCTGCAGACCCGCGCGGGTCATCATGTCAGCATCCCCCCGGGAGCCGATACGGTACCCGACGAATTCCTGGCCCCGATGAACAGGATCAATCGTGATGCTCGACATCAGGTCGGCACGGGCGATCCGGGCGCTGGTAGAGCCCGAGGAAGAATTGTTGCTCTCGGGGTCAGGCTGGCCGGGCGTGGTCAGGACCGATAGCAGACCAGCGCCGCCTTCCATCATCAACGCCTCCGTCTGGCCGCCCTTCCGGAGCGTGACCCGGTCCCCATAAATACGCTGCAGCGTGACACCTTCGAGGATTGGCTCGCCGGGTGAATAGGCGGCGGTCCGGTTGTCAGGCGTAGTGATCAAAGCGATGCCGCCATCCTCTTCGGAGGAGGCCCGCACGCCCCGCAGCTTGAGATTCAGGCTGGTTTCAGGCGCATCCGGGATATCTGTTACGAGGGCGGAGGCCGCGCCGAACGGATTTTCATGGAGGAGCCGCGACGTATCCACGGAAATGCTGGCAGTAATACCTTGCGGTTTTTGCGCGACAGCGCGGACCGGGATGTCCGGAGAGACCGCCCCGCCCGGCTCAGCCGCCAGCCAAATGAGCTTTGCCACCGCCAAGCCTATGCCCACGACCAAGACGACCTCAATCACGCGCAAGGCAGGCCCGACGCTACGCCGAGCAAAAACCGCAAGAGATTCAAGCCGTTCAGTCAATAGCATGCCCCTCGAAAGAGGGTTTCCCCTAAGCCAACAGGTCCGCGACGACAATGGCCGCGGACCTGCAATTGATGTTATGCAATATCAGAGCCGAAGCTAGAACATGCGTTTCAGGCCAACGCTGATAATTGTTCCCTGGTCGTAGGTATCGACATCGACGCGGTCACCGCCCCGCTCCTGATAGGCTTCATAGTCTTCCTGAAGGATGTTTTCGATATTGAGGGAGAATTCGTACTGGCCGGTACCTGCCTGGAAACGCTTGTTCCAGACGAGATCCACCGTCATCGGCGGCTCTTCCATAATGGCTGGCAGGTTACGCGCCAGAACTTCGCCTGACCGGATACGCTCACTGACATAGTTGACCAACACGTTCAGTTCCGACTGGGCATCTTCATTGAGAAGCCCCACCTGGAGGTTGACGATGTGTTCCGATTGGCCCTGCATGCGTCGGCCATCCTCGATCCGCCCAGCCGCAGCCGTGGTCCCACGTACAGGGTTGAGGTTCGTACCGACATTGAAGGCCACTTCGCCGTCGGCGCTGATTTTAGAATCCGACCAAGTGTAATTGGCCTTGATTTGCAGGTCACGAGCATCGAAGAAACCAAGCCCCGTCCAGCGCTCCATCGGCAACATCTGCTCATATTCGACTTCAAAACCATACATCTCCGCGGCTGGCGCATTGATGAAAGTCGTCTGAAGCGTTTCCGCCGGAACAAGGATTTCCTCGATCGGGTTCGTCAGGTCCTTGTAGAAAAGGCCGAGCGTCATGAACTGATCACGGGCGAAATAGTATTCCGCACGGAGATCATAGTTCTTGATACTGGCATTCACGAGATACGGGTTACCGAAGAAGTTGGCATCGGTTTCCGTGTTGACGAAAACGGCCGGAGCGAGTTCGCGGAATTGGGGACGCGTCAAGGTTTCCGAATACCCGCCGCGCACCTGAAGGTCCTCTATCGGGTTCCAGGTAAGGGTGACCGCCGGGAACCAATCCGTCTCATCAATCACACCCTCGACCGTGTTATCGGCAAGATCTCCGCCGATCACCTGTGTATCGACAGCCTGAATGGCGTCTTCATAGCGTACGCCGATGGCAGCACGCATGTACGGCGTCAATTGCGTGTCGATCCCCACATAGGCTGCGTCAATCTCAAGAGTCGCGAGGTAGAATTCCGGGAATTGCTCACCCGCGATGGCCGTAACGCTGCCCTGACCGCTCCGGAACAGAGAGTCATAGATATAATCGAGACGGCTGAGACCGTCCGTCCCGCCAACGCCACCGATGTCATAGATGAAGGAGCGTGCGGCCCGGTCGTTCTCAACATAACCATAGCCGAATTTCAGATCCGTCTCACAGAAATAGGTGCAATCGCCATCAATGGCGAAAGGCAATTCCGCATCAATGCCGAAATCGGTCGTGTCGTCATCCACACGGCTAAACTGGAAGCGGTTGGCCGCCGAGCTTGAGGAAAGCCGGGTAACACCGTTGCGAACAATATAGATATTGGAGAGCTGGTATGGCGCATCACGCAGGGCTTCGGAGTAAGACCCCCGCCAGTTGACCTTCAGATCGTGCAGCTGCGGGAAGAAATGCTCACCCTGAACCTGTGTGGTCCAGAGCTGCTGTTCAAACCACTCCAGAGCGTCCACACGTTCCTCGACTGATTCCTCGTTCTCACCACTGATGATACGGGCCTCTTTTTCGGTGGAGCGTGTCACAAGTCCGGTGAACTTGATTTCATGGTCAGAAAACAGCTCAAATCCAACGGTCATAAGGCCGTTCAGGTCAATCGTGTTCTCCGTGCTCAGGCGCTCCTGATCATAGAACTGTCCCAGGCCTTCGCCGCTCGAAAAAGCATATCCGCGACGTCCCTGTTTTCTCTTCCAGGAATTGGAGTAGCCCGCCGCCGCGATCACCCCCATCGACACGTCATCGCTCAAATCGTAGCGGTCACCACCTGAGAGATCGACGGAAAAGTTTGGTGCGACCTCCCCTTCCTGCATTACCAGCAGCGAGGAGTTATCTGTCAACTGACGGCCAAAATCCGGCGTCAGGCCATCGGCAAGCGATGGACGGTCGCGCGTGCCATCATCAAACCCCGTCCAGTCTGTATCGGAGCCATCATACATGAGGCCATTTTTCAAAGTGATTTCCGAGTCAGCAGCGGCCTTTACGCCAACGGTGAAGAAGCCTTCATCCGGCACGGTCTTGGTCCGCAGATCTACGACACCGCCGCCAAATTCACCCGGCAGGTTTGGGGAATAGGTCTTCTGCACCAGTACGCTTTTCAGCGCGGAGGTCGGGAAAAGGTTCAGCGGCACGACGCGGCGAAGCGGCGCCGGGCTCGGCAAGGGAGAGCCGTTCAGAAGCGCTGTCGAATACCGCTCATTGAGGCCCCGGACATAGATGAACTCGTCCTCGGCGGTCGCAATGCCGGCAACGCGTGCGAGGGCTGCGGCTGCGTCGCCATCCCCCTGAAGGGAAAAGTCCCCTTCATCGATGAGGCTGGAAACCTCCGACGTAGAGCGTTTTTCGTCCGGAATAAACGCGCCGCGCACCACGATGGTTTCCTGGCGGGCTTCAGTCTCTACCGGAGTGGCAGGATCTGCGGGCTGGGTGTCGTCCTGTGCCAGTGCCGGGGACAGCCAGACGAGGCAGGCACCGGACAACAGCAAGGAACGGGCAGACAGGATGCGTTTCATTTTGTGTGTTCCTGTAAAAGGCGAGCTGAGTCCAACCCGCCGAAATCTGTGTCTCTGAACAGCGGAGTGGGGCAGCACATATGGCCGCCCCACCCATCAGGCTCGAGGCGGACTTAGTTGGCCGACGTCAAGTCACCTTCCTGATCGATGGTCCAACCGAGATACCAATCGTCATCAGCATCTTCGACCGCACCGATAAAGGTGGTGGCTTCAAGCTTGCCGACGCCAGTGACGTCGTACACATCCACACTGTTCTCGTTTGCGCCTGGAACCACACCCGGGCGCCCGGTACGGAATGTGAAGTCGGTCATGGAATTTGCCAGACCTGTTTCCACATCATTCACTGCCGTGAAGGTGATGTCGTCAGCATCTCCCGTTTCCACAGGCTCGCCATTGTCAGCAAGGAACAGGGACTGAATGATCAGGTCACCATTGTTGAAATTGGCCTGGGTGTCGGTACCGTCGACATCAATACCTGCATCCGGCCATCCCAGAATGATACCATTCGCAATCACACCCTGCATGTTGCGGCGGAGCAGAGCGCCCGTCAGTGCGTCGCCATCGCCACCGGAAATGACGGTGAAGTTCGACACGTTCGGGCTGGAGATCGGCGTTGCCAGAGCATTGGAAGAGCTGTCAGCTTCGATACCATTATGGCTACCGGTGATGCCGCCCGTCGCGCTGGCGACACCCGTATACGCGATTGCGTATTGCAGGGAGCCGGTCCAGCCATCGGTCCAGTCAAAGGTGTCATCACCGCAACCAAGACCAACCAGGTGCGTGGCGCTTACAGTGCCACCAAACCATTCGAAGCAGTCATCAAGGTTGTTGTAGACCTGAACATAATCGACTTCTGTCTGGGAGCCGACGCCTTGGAAGGCAATACCGTTCAGTTCGTCCGTATTCGTCAGAGCCACACCGGCATATTGAACGCGGGTGTAGAAGAGCTGACCGGAGTCGTCGTCAGCACTTGCCCCACCGAACAGGCCGGAAGAGCCTTCACCGGTCTTCTGGCAACCGACCGTACCACCGGTCGCTGAACCGTCGTCACAGGCATTGATCGGCGCGCGGCCATTGATCACGATGCCGCCCCAGAGACCTTTCGTGTCCTGATCGAGCGTCGCCGTGCCGTCCACAACCGTCTTGGCCGTGAAGACAACCGGGTTTTCAGCTGTACCATTGGAGAGGATCTTCGAACCGCGGGTGACAACCAGGTAGTCGTCATTGCCTGCGCCCACAACCGTCACACCGGGATCGATGGTCAGAGTTGCCGACACGCCGCTGCCGAGCGGTGCAGCCGGGTCCGGACCCAGGTCGGCCCCGACGAAGACAGAACCGTCGAGTTCATAGATCAGCTGGTCGCCATTGGTGAGGCGCAGGTCTGACGTGATGGCGCTGCTGCCGGAGATAACACAGAGTGTCTTGCCGTCCAGTTCACCGTCAGTCGTGGTGCCTGTTGGGCAGGTCGCATCGACTTCGTCGAACAGAGAGCCCGTCAAGGTGAAGTTGGCCCAGTTGCTGGCCAGGGTTTCGGTCGGAGCAAACGCACCGATAAAGGTCGTCGCCTCAAAGAAAGCATCGCCGGACAAGGCCGTAGAGGCAGGCACTGCCAGTTCAGCCGTACCTGGGAAGAAACCATCCGTCAGGCTGTTACCACCGGTGCGAACATTGGCGGACGCCGGGAAGGTCGGAACGCCGTCGGAATCGGTTGCGAAGTTCTCATCCGTATCGAGGAAGAGAGATTCAATCACCAGGTCGCCGTTTGTGTAGCCTGTGAAGGTCTGGGTGTCGTCGACATCAATGCCGGTTGCGTAGCCGGTCACGACACCATTGACGATGTTACCCTGCGTCCCGCGACGCAGAAGGATGCCCTGCTGGTTGCCGTCGGTGCCGACGAGCGTGAAGTTGGAAACGCTTGGGCTCGAGAATGGCGTCTTGTCGTTCGGGGAGGACAAATTGTCTGCCTCGATTCCGCGCGGGTCATCAGAGGTCGGGATGGTGGAGCGAACCGCAGCAAACTGCAGCTTGCCCGTCCAGCCATCGGTCCAGTCAAGGGAATCGTCGCCAGCGCCCGTGATCGCGACATATTTTGCGCTCACGGTGCCACCGAACCATTCGATGCCGTCGTCGAGGTTGTTGTGAACCTGGATGTGATCGACCGTCGTGGCCGAACCCACACCTTGGAAGGCGATGCCGTTCAACTCGTCATTATTGGTCAGACGGGAACCTGCATATTCAACGATGACATACTGAAGCGTACCGGAATTGTCGTCAGCGATTGCGCCGCCGAAGAGGCCCGAGGAGCCCTCCCCGGACTTTTCACATCCAGCTGTACCGCCGCTTGCTGTGCCATCTTCACATGCGTTGATCGGCGCAAAACCGTTGATAACCAGGCCGCCCCACTGAGCGTTGGTGCCGGCTTCGATCAGGCTGGAGCCCGTCTCTTCATCGTTGAGCGCCGCACGGGCCGTGAAGCGGATCGGGCTGGTCTCAGTCCCAACGGCGTTGATCTGGGATCCGCGGGTAACCACCAGATAGTCATCGGTTGCAGTCGCTGTACCGGAAGTCGAAGCGCCAAAGAAGCGAACACCTTCATTGATCGTCAGCGTGACCGGTGTGCCAGCGTCATCCTTGTTGTCTTCGCCAATGAAGACTGGCCCCTGAATGGCGATCGTGGTGTTGGCCGGAATTTCGATATCGGCAGTAATCGCCGTACCACCTGAGGCATCGGAACCGAGCACACATACGGAGACGTCAGAGAAGCCATCGGCAGCCACAGCAGCAAGTGTGGCCTCAGCCGTGCCCGTGGGACAGCCAGCCGTCGGGACCAGATCGATGGTAGAGGCGGCCGGCGGCGGTGGCGGCGGTGGCGGCGGGCTCACCGGCGTTTCGGAGGCTCCTGGTGAGGAAATGGTCGTGTCCGAACACGCAGCGAGTGTCAGCACGGCAACGCTCGCCATGGTCGCGAGCTTCAAGGTCTTCCCGAGTTTCATTCTTTACCCCTTTGTGGCCCCAATCAAGGACGCCGGTCTCAGCAATAATTCGTTGGATCGGGCCAATGGTGATTCCATGGCCACCTGCATCCGAAGCGGCTTATCGCAGTGGCCAGCGACGGTTTCCGCACAGTTCCGCAAAGTTTTTATGACGGCGGCAATTACCTTCATGAGCGCGTGGCCCACGGCCTGTGAGCACGTCTCCAGAAACTTCGGGCACGCGGAAAAGGCTCGATAATCAACTGTGATGGCGGAACTCCTGAGAAAGAGAGCCACCCGGCTGCATTAACGCTGCAAAGTCAGGAACATTAAGGGATCAGGCGTCTGGGTCGTCGGCGAGGACAACCGATACGGGAATTTGGAACAGATCGCCTTCCCGCGAGAAAAACAGCGTTTGCCCATCCGCAGAAAGGCCGGGCCCATAATCGATACCTGCAGAATTCAGGGGCTCTCCCGGATTCCTCGGCTCGCTCCAAGTGCCATCTTCCTGTCGGCTGGCAATCCAGATATCGACAATTCCGAGTTTGGGCGCACGATGCGAGTAGAAGAACAGCGTCTGCCCATCCGACGTCAGCGCCAGATGATCATTCGTGCGGAAATCATTGACCTCTTCCAGACCGCGCTGCTTGATCCAGTTCCCCTCATCATCCTGACGCGCTTCGGCCAGATTGAAGCTGCCGCTCTTGTTAGACGTATACACCATCAGGCCGTCTGCCGAGACAACCGCCATGGTTTCATTCGCACCCGTGTTCACGTCGCCTGACAGGGGGGCAGGCTCCCCCCATTCGCCATCCTCAAGCGCCACTTGCCAGATATTCAGATC
The DNA here is from genome assembly GCF_036964145.1 of Hyphomonas sp. Classification (GTDB taxonomy): domain Bacteria; phylum Pseudomonadota; class Alphaproteobacteria; order Caulobacterales; family Hyphomonadaceae; genus Hyphomonas. The sequence continues at coordinate 75,916 of NZ_JBALUC010000003.1, read as the reverse complement.
CTTGCGACCCGGCCATTCAGGCGTGTCGGCATCGGACGCGAACAGCAGCGTGCCGTCTACGGGATTGAAACTGGGGCCGGCCATTAGCTTTTTCGAAGGAAATTCGAGGCGCTGGGGCGTGCCCCAGGCCTTCCCTTCACGGCGCACCTCATACAACCAGGTTTCGTCGCCATTCTCCTTGGCAAAGACGCGGACCTGCCCATCCGGGCTTTCGGTCATGGAGTAGGCGCGGGTGAATTGCGTGGCTGGCTCGGCATCAGGAAAGACGGGCCGGGGCGCGTCATCGGCGCCGTTGGAGCATCCAGTCAGAACGAAAGCAGCCGCCGAAGCTGCGAGGGAGGTCATCAGTTTCATGGGATCTCAGGTCAGCAAATCTACAGGAACGTCAAGCGCATCAGCCAATCGCTTGGCTGTTTTGAGGCCATAGGACATGCCGCGCTCTATGGCCGAAATATGGTTGGGGCGAATGCCGCACACATCACTCAGATCCTTTTGGGTCATCAGGCGGTACTGGCGGACAACCCGTACCGGGTTCTCACCTTCCCGAATTTTCTCGGTGATTTCGTCGGGAACATTGTGGGTGGCTTCATTTTCAACCGAATGCAGCTGTTGCGTGAGGCCTGCGATTGATTCTTCGAGTTCCAGAACCTTTTTCTCCAGATCCAATACCTTGATTTCCAAGGAGTAAACCAATTCAAAATCACTGGTCACAGCATTGCCCCTTTGCAGTTGCCGCAGCGATATGCGGATTTCTGTACGGTTTAATGTCGGCAGTGATAAAGTTCTGTGACAGCGGCAGCCGGGCCACCTGTCTGCCCACCTTCGCTTAACCGAATCACACGCCTTATGGGATCGGCCGAAGCAGGGAGCTTGAGATGTCGATCAAATGGATTCGCCGCCGGGCACATATGCGCCGTCTGCCTTCCGGACAGATGGTGGAGGTCGCCTCTTCCTGGATGCCAATCGAGCGAAGCGACAGCGGCGGGCCGGAGAAATCCTGTCATTCCGCCTGCCCGGTCTGCGATGCGCCGATCCTCAGTCAGCGCATGCCCAATGGCGGCTGGGTCCATTATGAGAGGCACAGGAATTTCAGCCGTATCAAGCATCCCTGTTTCTATCGCGGCGACGACATGGCCCCAGAGCGCGACACGCAAACAGGTGATCTCTTCGCCTGACCGCCATCGAAGCAGGTTTGTTTCAATATCCTGCCGACAGCCGCACTGACATGCCTCGTAATTGTCATCAGGAGGGATGATCTGCCGTCCGGCTGATGGTACGAACCTGTATTCGAATTGCAGTCCGCCCGGGGCAGACTGCCAGAACAGGGCTTTTCGCAATGACCGACTTTGAGGCACTGAAATCCATGGAGCAACGCCTGCTCTGGCTGTCCTCCTGGATCGTGCACAATGCCAACCATCTCCGCGAAAAAGAGGAAGGCTACGTAAAAGTGGGCGGCCATCAGGCCTCTTGCGCCTCGATGGTGTCGATCATGACGGCCCTGTATTTCCATACACTGCGTCCGGAAGACCGGGTCGCGGTGAAGCCGCATGCCTCCCCCGTCTTCCACGCGATGCAATACATGATGGGCAACCAGACGCGCGAAAAGCTCGAGAATTTTCGCGGGTATGGCGGCGCGCAATCCTATCCGAGCCGGACCAAGGATGTGGACGATGTCGACTTCTCCACAGGCTCTGTTGGCCTTGGCGTCGCGATCACGGCCTTTGCCTCCCTGATGCAGGACTATCTCGAAGCCAAACCCTGGGCTAGTGATCGCCAGCTTGGCCGCATGATCGCTCTCGTGGGGGATGCCGAACTGGACGAAGGCAATGTTTATGAATGCCTTCAGGAAGGCTGGAAGCACGATCTGCGCAACACATGGTGGGTGATCGACTATAACCGCCAGAGCCTCGACGGCGTCGTTCATGAGGGCCTGTGGGAGAAGATCGATGCGATCTTCAAGGCGTTTGGCTGGCGCACCATCGTGCTGCGCCACGGTGTGTTGCAGCGCGCCGCCTTTGAAGAGCCCGGCGGCGATGCCCTGAAACAATGGATCCAATCCTGTCCGAACACTGACTATTCCGCGCTCACCTATCAGGGCGGCGCCGCCTGGCGCAAACGCCTGATGGACGATATCGGCGATCAGGGCGACGTGACCACACTACTGGACGCGCGCAGCGATGACGAGCTTTCCGCCCTGATGAACAATCTCGGCGGTCAGTGCGTCCAGACGCTCACCGAAGCATTCGACAAGGTCACAGACGACCAGCCGACGGTTTTCCTCGCCTATACGATCAAGGGCTGGGGCACGCCGCTGGCGGGGCACAAGGACAATCATGCCGGCCTGATGAACCCGTCCCAGATGGCCGATTTCCAAAAGCGCATGGCCGTGTCCAAGGGCAAGGAATGGGAGACACTTGCCGGCATCGACAATCCGGACGCCTTCCAGAGACTGATGGATGCGGCGGCCTTCTTCTCCAGGGGCCGTCGTCGGTTTGAAGCGCCCAGTGTGAAAAGTTCCGGTCCGATCTTCCTCGATGATCGCAACCAGTCCACACAGGCGGGCTTCGGGAAGATCCTCGACGCAATCGCCAAGACCGACAGCGAACTTGCCGACCGCATCCTCACCACATCTCCAGATGTGACGGCCTCAACCAATCTCGGCCCGTGGGTCAACCGGCGCAGCCTGTTCGCGCGCGAAGCCAAGGGCGACACATTTCGGGAACAACGCATTCCCTCGACGCAAAAATGGCAATTCTCTCCGGAAGGCCAGCATATCGAACTCGGCATTGCCGAGATGAACCTCTTCCTCATGCTCGGCGCGGCTGGCTTGTCGCACAGCCTGTTTGGCGAGCGCATCATTCCCATTGGCACAGTCTATGATCCGTTCGTGGCGCGCGGCCTCGATGCCATGAACTATGCCTGCTATCAGGATTCCCGCTTCATTATTGTCGGTACGCCCTCAGGCGTGACACTGGCGCCGGAAGGCGGCGCGCACCAATCCATTGGCGCGCAATTGATCGGCATGAGCCAGGATGGGCTGGTCTCCTTCGAGCCGGCCTTCCTGGATGAGCTCTCTATCATCATGGACTGGTCGTTCGACTATCTCCAACGCAGCGGCGAGGGCGACCCGGATGAGCGGACCTGGCTGCGCGATGAGACCGGCGGCTCCGTTTACCTGCGCCTGACCACGCGCTCCATTGACCAGCTCGGCCTGAAGGCGCGCGATGATGCGGATTTCCGGCGCGGCGTGGTCGATGGCGGCTATTGGTTACGGGAACCGGGTCCGAATTGCGAAGTCGTGATTGCCTATCAGGGCTGTGTTGCGCCGGAAGTCATCGAAGCAGCCGGACGCATCGGCAATGACCGGCGCGATATCGGCGTCCTGGCGATCACATCTGCCGACAGGCTTAATTCGGGGTGGACGGCTGCGCGCCGCGCGAGAGCGCGGGGCCAGGAGAACGCCGTCAGCCAGATCGAACGCCTGATGGGCTCGGTCTCCCGCGATGCGACCCTGATCACGGTGACCGACGGCCATCCAGCCACGCTCGCATGGATCGGATCGGTCATGGGGCACCGGACCGCGCCGCTTGGCGTCGAACATTTCGGCCAGACGGGCACGATCAAGGATCTCTACCGTCACTTCATGATTGACGCCGACGCCATCGTCGCCGCCGCAAACCATTTGTCTGCCGGTCGAAAGATCCGACTGGCCAAACAGGTCTGACAATCTGGGAATCTTTGTCCTCGCGTGAGGACTTGTGAGCCGGGGCATCCCCATGCTGTGGTTGGCTTTACGCGAACTCACGGAGACGACATGGCGATCTGGAAAAACGGCACCCCTGAACTTGAATCTCTCAGCCTCCCTCAGACAGGCACAATGGTGGACCATCTGGGCATCACCGTCGTGGGTGTGACCGACAACTCCCTTACGGCCCGTATGCCGGTGGACCATCGGACTCTTCAGCCACATGGTCGCCTGCATGGCGGCGCGTCGGTCGCCCTCGCCGAGACGGTGGGCTCTATAGCGGCGAACCTCACCCTTGATTCCAAAGAACAAATTGGCGTTGGTCTTGAGATCAACGCCAACCATGTCCGCCCCGTCAAAGACGGATTCGTGTTCGGAACAGCCACCCCGGAAGCGCTTGGCCGGACCACCCAGATCTGGTCAATCCGCATCACCGACGAGACCGATCGCCTCGTCTGCATTTCGCGGTTCACAGTTGCAATTATTCCTACGAACAGGGCCTGACACGGCACGCGCGTTTCAGTCTGCGCCCCACACGCAATTTTCTTTCGCCCAATAGGAAAAGCCCCCGAAATCCGTGAGGATTTCAGGGGCTTGTTGGGTGCGGGAGGGCGCACCCAACAAAAGAGTAAGCTAGTAATTCCTTTTATTTCAGAGGGTTAGAGGTTTCCCTGCGAGCAACGATCATTCAAAGTTCCGGCAGGCGCCGGCTGATGCGTGCCAGAATATCGTCAAAGAGTGCAGGCTCCCTGTAGTAAAGCGCTCGTGACTTCGCATAAGCGTCCGCGTACGCCTTTCGCGTTTCTGCGTCGCTCAACAGAAAGGCTTCGTTCCTGGTGAGGTCCGGTTCATCTGCCTTGCGGAACCTTTTGGCCTTGTGGTCCTTGTACGCGTCTGTTCCGATGAACTCTTTCACTGAGGCGTCAGCGAGCAGGCAGTACACGTCATAATAGTGGCGCATGAAATTGACAGGCATGTCGCCGTCCGCCTGCTGCTTTCGGAATTTCGTTGAGATGGTCTGGAGCTTTTCGACAAAAGTATAGCCCGGCTCATAGCAAGGCACATCGACCGCGCGGGTGTCGGTCAGGTCTGCAATCCCACTCTCGACTGCAAGTTCGTAAGCCCAGGACGAAATCGTACATGGCCGGTTCGGCGCCACCTGGTCGAACCCGACTTCGAGCAGGATGCCTGCCTTCAGCCCTTCTGGCAGTGGATTCACCGACTCATACTTCAATCGAATGCCTGCGCCGCGATAGTGGCGTGTGTCGTCGAACTCTTCGTCGCGGACCACTTCGATAATGCCAGGAATTTTGATGGCTTCGGCCAGACCGTTGAAGAATTCGAGACGCGCATTTACCTGCGCAGGCTTGTTGTGGTTTGGGCCATACTGGAGGTCGGTCTCTGGGTGGATCAGGATGTCGATGTCTTCCGAAAAACGGTCGATGAGGCCGTATCCCTTTGACAGCGAAGTTCCGCCTTTCAGCTCAAACTTATAGTCAAGCTGCTGCAGTCCCCAGAGGCAGTGCATCAACCAGTAGTCTTTTTCGATGAGGCCCGGATCGATAGTGTTGTTTCGCGCAGCAACAGCGATGAGGTCGGCAAAATCAGGCAGTGCGTGCAGGAGGGTCACGCGGCGGTTGCCTGATCAGGGTTCAATACAGGCTTGAGGAGCCTTGCAGCCCGCGCCGATCCGAAATCCTTCACCGCACGTGACAGTCGCGCGCGGTCCATACGTCGCGCACGCCTAAGTGCCTTGGGAAGCACTGCTGCCTTTTCCTCGGGAAGCCGATCGAGGTTGTGCAACAGATCCACCAGGAGGAATTCTTCGCTGAGGTTTGAAGGAACAGAGGTCCGCATGCGGAAGTCATAGCGTCGGCCATCCAGCTCGAAATGGCCGTGCCGTTTGCGATTATAAACTACCGGCTCATTGTAGAGCTGCGTCGTTCCCAATTCGAGGCTGTTATAGGCGTTTGGCGAAACCATAAGAAACCGGTCATCCCCCAGGAATGACTCAACCAGCTTCTCCGGCTTGGCGGGTGCCTGCCCGAACCGAGTTTTCTTCGGAGCCATATAGAGCCCTGCCCCAACCTTTTCGAGGCGTCCTTCGTCAAGCAGCTGTCCAACATGTCGATCGACAGCGTTTGACCAGGTCGCAAGCTCCTTGCGCCGGTACACCTGTCCGGGGCGCAATTTCCTTTTTAGTTTTGCAAGCGCGGTCATGTTCTGTCTCCATCACCCACAATATAGGGGTCATGCTCCATATTATGCAACATTTCTTATTAAAAAGTCATGCACAACAAAGACAATAAATACTCTCGACACAGGTGCAAGATATTGATTTTACGATGTTTTATAGAATGAGGAAGCAGGTCTCTTAATCACCAGAATGGCACAATCCGTACTAAACAAAAGGGTCTGGGGTCCAATTTATTTATGAATTGAAGCTCGTACGCAGCGAAACCAGGTTGCCCTTTCGCCAAGAGCCGACAATGGATTCCGAACCGCGAGTGACGCGCCCAGTAATCGTGCTTGAAATTAAATTAATTCAACGCACTATGGCACTCAAAACTTCGCTTGTTGTGCAGATTGTTTGCAATTTGTAGTGCAAACTGTGGTGCAGCCCTTTCGTGTTGTCAAAGTTCGACGCTGCCTATCAACGACATTCACATCGCTAACATGATTTGCTGGCCGTTCAAATTCGCGCTGGAGCGTAGCCATGCAACTTTTCGCTCGGGACTGACCCGCGGGTCTGGGTTGATCCTGCTCCGTTACGACAAACCTTGAGTGCTCAGAGGTTCTTTCTTGATTTAAACCCCTATGGGGTATAAGTGGTAGTCATGAACTTTGTTGTCGCAACTCTCGTGACGGTATTTTTCAGCCTGTCGCAGGTGCTCTGCGCGTGTCCCGTCGATATGTCGGCGACGAATAGCATGGCAACCGAGTTCACCGCTCATTCTCACCAGGCGCCCGCCGATGGGCCTGAGGCGCCCTGCGATGATGAGACTGATCACTGCAAGCTTCAGACAGCAACGGTCGCCCAAGCCGACAAGACGGCGAACCCGGTCCAGCACGTATTAGGCGATACGACGCCCATCGGGCTTGCTACACCCTCATGGCAACACGCATGGAAGCGCGTCGTCAATGTCCGCACGCCCTGGCCTGAGGTCCGAAGTTACCTGCTGCAACAAACGCCAGTCACATTGAAGGTGCGTTCCCTGAGCTGATTTCGTGCGTCGCTGCATTAGCAGCCCGATTGCATAAATTCACCTCATGGAGACGATTATGTTGAACAGACGACGTATGTTGCAGACGGTGCTCGGCACCGGCGCAACCTTGGGGGCAAGCAGCCTCCTGCCCGCTTGGGCAAAATCTTCCAGCAACGGAAACCTTGGTGTGCCCTCACTTTCGGGCACGCGCTTCGACCTCGAAATCGGGCAGTTCCCGGTCAGGCTCAACGGCAAAGTCGGTATGGCAACCGGAATCAATGGCACACTTCCCGGTCCGCTCTTGCGGTTGCGCGAGGGCGATGACGTTACAATGAACGTCACCAACCGGCTTGCCGAAGACACTTCGATCCATTGGCACGGACTGCTTGTCCCCTTCCATATGGACGGCGTGCCGGGCGTCAGCTTCCCGGGCATCAAACCGGGCGAAACGTTCAAATATCAGTTCAAGGTGCCGCAAAATGGCACTTACTGGTATCACTCCCATTCTGGTCTGCAGGAACAACTCGGCCATTACGGTCCGATCGTCATAGATCCGGCAGGTACAGACCCAGTGGCTTATGACCGGGAATATGTGCTCGTCCTCAGCGACTGGAGTTTCACGCATCCGCACCGGATCTTCGACAAGCTCAAGAAGAATGCCGAGAGCCTGAATTTCAACCGCCCGACCCTGTCGAACCCAACCGGACTTGGCGGCATGTGGGGGCAGATGCGAATGAGCCCGCGCGATCTCGCAGACGTGACCGGCGAAACCTACACCTACCTGATCAATGGCCATTCGACGGCCGATAATTTCAATATGGTCTTCCAGCCGGGCGAGCGGGTTCGCCTGCGCATTATCAACGCCTCCGCCATGACCCTCTTCAATGTCCGCCTCCCGGGCTTGCCGATGACGGTGGTCCAGGCCGACGGTCTGAATGTCCAGCCGGTTGAGACCGACGAGTTCCAGATGGGCGTGGCCGAGACGTATGATGTCATCATCGCGCCGACCGAAGCGCGCGCCTACGCCTTTGTTGCCGAATCGATCGACCGCTCCGGCCAGGCCGTCGCCACGCTCGGCCCGCGTGCCGGTATGCGGGTCGATGCGCCTGCGCTTCGAGCTGTGCCGATGCTGACCATGCGGGACATGGGAATGGCCCATGGAGACATGGCGGGCATGTCAGGCATGGGGAGAATGGATCATGGTCCGGACACCGCGACGGCCGGGGACGACATGAAAGGCCACGACATGGGTGCCATGTCGATGATGCCCGATCCTCATGGTCCGGCGGTCCAGCCCGTCAAGATTGAAGCAGATATAGAGCGCGGCCCCGGTGTCGCAAAAGTATCAGGCATGACGATGAGCCGCTTGGGCGAACCCGGTCTCGGGCTTGATGATGTCCCCCACCGCACGCTCACCTACAACCAGCTTCGCGCGCTCGACATGAATGAGGACCATCGCCCGCCTGGCCGCGAAATTGTCATTCATCTGACGTCGAACATGGAACGCTACATGTGGTCGTTCGACGGTGTAAAATTCTCCGAGGTAACCGAGTCAATCAAGTTCTACGAGGGTGAACGTGTTCGCCTGACGCTCGTAAACGATACAATGATGCCACACCCGATCCATTTGCACGGCATGTTTTTCGATCTCGTGAATGGCGGTGGTCATCACATGCCGCGCAAGCACACAGTAACGGTCAAGCCTGCAGACAGGGTCAGCGTCGACATCACCGCAGAACATGTCGGTGACTGGGCGTTCCACTGCCATCTGCTTTACCACATGCACGCTGGCATGATGCAGGTCGTCAGCGTCATTCCGCCAGCAGACGATACGACACCAGCTGAAAAAATGCCGGCAGGTCAGATGAATATGCCCATGGACCATCACGGCATGAACCATGGGGAGGGAAAATCATGATGAAACCGAATTTGGCAGCCCCTCTCCTCCTCGGCTTCGCGCTCTACGCGACCGGCAGCGCGTTCGCGGAAGACACAAATCAAACCCCGCCCTGGGATCAGGCCGACGCCATCTACGGCGAGGATGCAATGGCGGACGCTCGCCGGGACGTTCTTGCGGAAGGCGGAGACCAGAAGAGCTTCTACATCCTCTTCAACCAGCTCGAGGCTCAGATGTCTGACGAGGGCGACAGTTTGTACTGGAACGGACAGGCTTGGTATGGGGGCGATATCAACAAGCTCTGGTTCAAGAGCGAGGGCCGCGCCTCTCTGAATGGAGAGGGCGTGGATGATGCCGAGATCCAGGCGCTCTATTCCCGCGCGGTTGCGCCTTTCTGGAATGTTCAGGCGGGCGTTCGCTACGACATCGAACCGGATAGTCTCGCGCATGGGGTCGTCGCACTGAATGGTCTGGCGCCCTACTGGTTCGAAGTCGACGCTTCCGCCTTTCTCAGTGAAAAAGGCGATGTAACGGCCCGCATCGAGGCTGAATATGAGTTGCTCCTGACCCAGCGGTTGATCTTGCAGCCTCGGATCGAAGCAAATCTTTCCGCGCAGGACATACCGGAAAGGGAAACGGGCGCGGGACTTAGCACACTCGATGCCGGCTTGCGGCTTCGTTATGAAATCAGGAGGGAGTTTGCGCCTTATGTCGGCGTCGAATGGCAAAGCGCCTTCGGTGAGACACGCGACATGATCAAAGCCGCAGGCGGTGAAGGCGACGATATCGTCTTTCTCGTGGGCCTGCGGACCTGGTATTAGGAGAACAAAATGGGCGGTTTCATAGAACCCAATATTCACCCCGTGCTGGTGCATTTTACCTATGCCCTCGGCACATCTGCAGCCTTGGCATATGTGGCTGGCCTCCTCGTACCTGCAGGCCGCTGGCGCGACAGCCTTCGACCGGCCGCCGACTGGATGCTGGCATTGGCTGCCTTGGCGGTTCTGGCCACCATCGCGGCCGGGTTTCAGGCCTATTACAGCGTTGCTCACGATGCGCCGTCCCATGAAGCGATGACAACCCATCGCAACTGGGCTGTTCCCACGGGCCTCGCATTACTGGCCCTCGCCGGTTGGCGCTGGCTGAGAAGGGCCTCGTCGCCCGGCCCGGTATTTGCGATCAGTGCCCTGGCGGTGGCAGGTCTTTTGACGGTTACAGCGTGGTGGGGAGGCACAATTGTCTACAAGTACGGACTTGGCGTGCAGACCCTTCCTGAAGCCAGCGGGCCAGGCCACGATCATGATCATGGCGGCGGAGCCGGTCATGGCGACCAAGGCACCGTAAATTCAACAGACGATCATCAAGACGCTCACGGAGCGCCTCCATCCGACACGATGGATGGATCATCGGCGAGCGGCGATGGACATGATCACGACCATACCGACGGTGCAGCTGATCGAGAAATGTCAGGCACGGTCCCCGCCGGACACGACAACTCCGACGGCCATCACGACACCAAACCGGTCTCGACTGATGAACAGGCGATCCTGGATATCATGGCCGCGATCGAAACCGGTTGGGAGACCGGCGATGGCGAACTGTTCCGACAGAACTTTCTCGACTGGTCAGGCGCCCGGTACTTTGAGTCAGGCGGCGAGAATACTGGCCTGCTCGACCTTGTCGAAAATCATGTCGAGCCCGAAAAAGATACCATTCCGGATCTCGAACTCGACTTCTCGAATATAGACGTGCAATTCGAGGGAAGTGACTTTGCATGGGCTGTCGCGGACACAGCGATCAGTGGAACGTTCAGCTCCGATGGCGAACGCCTGGAGCGTATCGGGAAACAAACGGTGCTGTTCCGCAAGGTCGCCGGCACCTGGCAGGTCATTCACACGCACTCGTCCTCCCGTGCGCCGCGATAAGGAGGAAATCCAAACTGCCACTTGCCGGCCAAGTTGAAAAGCAACCGGCAAGCGGCGATGATATTGAATATACCCCCTAGGGGTATTATACTATGACTGTCCTACTTGCTCTTGCCTGGACCGCTGGAGGTCAGAATGAAAATTATCCCCGTCGGACACTCGCTGTCTCTGTTCCTGCTCGTCAGTTATTTGCTGTGCGTCGGCTGGGGGAGTGTGACGCCGTCCAGCCTTCACATGCATCCAGCATGGCAGGATCTACTGCCCGGATTTGAGTTTGGAACGCTGACTGGTTTCCTGATCGGCCTTGTCGAGAGCTATCTCTATGGCTGGTACATCGCCCTTCTGTTCGTTCCCTTGTTCAACTTCTTCAACCGAAACAGCAGCGCATAAAAGTGATGCATACCCTCATCCTGTGAAGCACTCCTGCTGAAAGAGTCAGAGCCATGACCAACGACACTTCTCACGCCCATTCCGGACATGCGTGCCATCACAACGATCAGGCCGCTCCAGAGAAGCCCGATGATGCCTATGACAAGGTTCCGATCGGCTATGCCGGCACCGTCTGGACCTGTCCCATGCATCCGCAGGTACGCGAAACTGCCAATACAGGCTGCCCGATCTGCGGCATGGCGCTCGAACCGGAAACGGTGACGGCCGAGCAGGATACCAGCGAACTGGATGACATGACGCGGCGCTTCTGGGTCGCCCTTGTCTTCTCGGCGCCACTGCTCGCCTTTGTCATGGGCGAAATGATTCCCGGCAGCCCGCTCAGGCACTGGATTGATCCGACATGGAGTGTCTGGCTTCAGGCCCTGATCGCGACTCCCGTTGTCGTTTGGGCCGGCTGGCCTTTCTTCGTGCGCGGCTGGCAATCCGTGAAGCGACGCAACCTCAACATGTTCACCCTGATCGCGATGGGCGTCGGCGTGGCCTATATTTATTCCCTGGTCGCAACATTCGCGCCCGGCATATTTCCCGATTCATTCCGTGGGCATGGCGGCGCGGTAGCAGTCTACTACGAGGCGGCCGCCGTCATCGTTACGCTGGTTTTACTTGGCCAGGTGCTCGAACTGCGCGCGCGCAACGCCACCTCAGGAGCCATTCGTGCACTGCTGGAGCTTGCCCCTGCTACTGCGCGCAGGATTGCTGACGATGGCAGCGAACAGGATGTCGATCTCGCGGATGTAAAGTCTGGCGACAAGCTGCGGGTCCGGCCAGGTGAGAAGATCCCGGTCGATGGCGAGGTCGTCGACGGCCATGGGTCGGTTGACGAGTCCATGGTCACCGGCGAACCCCTGCCCGTCGAAAAAGCCGCTGGCGCCCGTGTGACCGGCGGCACGGTCAACGGAACCGGGTCGCTCGTTATGAAGGCGACACATGTGGGCGAAGACACGCTCTTGTCCCAGATTGTCCGAATGGTTGCCGCCGCTCAGCGGTCCCGAGCTCCAATCCAGCGGCTCGCTGATCTCGTCGCTGCCTGGTTCGTTCCGGCTGTTATTGGAATTGCAATCCTGACCTTTGTCGTGTGGGCCGTGTTCGGACCCGACCCGGCGATGGCTTTTGCGATCGTGAATGCCGTTGCCGTCCTGATCATCGCATGTCCCTGTGCGCTAGGTCTGGCAACCCCGATGTCGATCATGGTCGGCACGGGCAAGGGCGCGTCCAACGGCATCCTGATCAAGAATGCTGAAGCGTTGGAGACGCTTGAGAAGGTCGATACGATCGTGGTCGACAAGACCGGGACGTTGACGCTCGGACGCCCCGAACTGGTACGCGTCCAGCCAGGCGAAGGCTTCGACGAAGCCTCGTTGCTTAGTCTCGTAGCCGCGGTGGAACGTTTGAGCGAGCACCCACTTGCCGACGCGATCGTGCGTGGCGCAAAAGGCAAGGGCGCGCCTCACAAGGATGCGCACGGATTTGAATCCGTCACTGGCGAAGGTGCGCAGGCAAGCGTCGACGGCCAAACCGTCGCCATCGGCAACAGAAAGATGATGCAGCGGATCGGGGGCTGGTCTGACGACCTCGGGACACGCGCTGACCAGTACCGCACCGAAGGCCAGACGGTTATGTTCGCCGCCGTCGACGGAAAACCGGCAGGCCTTGTCTCTGTGGCGGACCCGATCAAGGAGACGACACCGGAAGCCATCAGACGTCTTCATGCCGAAGGGTTGAAGATTGTGATGTTGACAGGTGACAATGAGACGACAGCACGCGCGGTCGCCGACAAGGTCGGCATCGATGAGGTTCACGCCGACGTCTCGCCTGAAGACAAGCATCGGATCGTGTCCGAACTCCAGAAGAACGGTGCCCGCGTGGCCATGTGCGGTGACGGCATAAATGATGCGCCCGCGCTCGCTCAGGCGGATGTCGGAATCGCCATGGGAACCGGAACCGATGTGGCCATGGAGAGTGCCGGTGTAACGCTTGTGAAAGGCGATCTGATCGGGGTCGCAAAGGCCCGGGAGCTCAGCCACGCCACGATGCGCAACATCCGCCAGAACCTGTTCTTCGCGTTCTTCTACAATACGCTTGGCGTGCCGGTTGCCGCTGGCATTCTGTATCCCTTCTTCGGCTTGTTACTGAGCCCGATGATCGCGGCGGCCGCCATGAGTTTCAGCTCCGTATCTGTTATCGGCAACGCCTTGCGGCTGAGAACCCTTAAACTCTAATTTTCCGGAGCACAGACATGTCCAGACCACTTGCTATGAGCGCGCTCGGTGCGCTGATGATTGCAGCCCTGATAGCGGGCGTGATGCTCTTCTCCGCGTCACCCGCAGCCAACGCGCAAACAGTCACTGTACACAAGACGCCATGGTGCGGTTGCTGCGCCGCCTGGGTGGACCACCTGCATGACGAGGGTTTCTACGTCATCGTGAAAGAGGAAGAGGACCTGACACCCATTCGGTCACGGCTTGGTGTTCGGGATGAACTGATGAGTTGCCATACCGCAGAAGTCGACGGATATGTCGTTGAAGGTCACGTTCCCGCTCGGGAAATACGACGCTTGCTCGAAGAAAAGCCTGACGTCAACGGCGTCTCGGTGCCCGGCATGCCGCAAGGCTCTCCCGGCATGGAAACACCGAACGCGCCAGATCGGTATGATGTCATCATCTTCTCTGGAGAGGATGCCAGGACATATGCCTCCTATCGGGGAACGCAATTGGTCTCCGAACAGGCAAGACCATGAGTGAGGATGACTACAAGCAAGGGTCACTGACGCTGGCGGGCACCGTCGCCATGGGGACGGGCGTGATGATCGGTGCCGGCATCTTTGCCCTGACCGGTCAGGTCGCTGAATTTGCAGGCGACCTGTTTCCGCTCGCCTTCCTCACGGCAGCCATCATCAGCGGCTTCAGCGCCTATTCCTATATCAAGGTCTCCAACAAGTATCCTAGCGCCGGCGGCATCGCGATGATACTCCAACGCGCTTACGGCCCGTCTACCGTGACCGGAAGCGCCGCCCTGCTGATGGCGTTCTCGATGATCATCAATGAAAGCCTGGTCGCCCGCACGTTCGGTACGTACACGCTGCAGCTGTTTGGCGTCGAGGGCGGCATATTCGTCCCCTTGCTGGCAATCGGACTGATTATCCTGGCTTTCGTGATCAATATTGCCGGTAATCAGGTGATCGGCGGCGTATCGAAGGTCACGGCTATTCTCAAGATTGGTGGCATACTGATTTTCGCGCTTATTGCGATCTGGGCTGCCGGATTCAGCTTCCAGCCAGCAGCAGACGGTTTCGCTGACAGCACATCTGCCGGTGGGTTCCTGGCCGGCGTCGCGCTCGCCATCCTGGCCTATAAGGGATTCACCACCATCACGAACAGTGGCGACGAGGTGAAGCAACCGACCCGCAATGTCGGGCGGGCCATCATGATCTCACTTGCGATCTGCACTTTCATCTATCTCCTTGTCTGTTTCGCTGTCGGATCAACCCTCACTGTCTCGGAGATTGTTGCGGCGAAGGACTATGCTCTCGCCGAAGCGGCCCGGCCAGCACTTGGAAACTATGGATTGTGGTTCACAGTAACGATTGCGATCATCGCGACAGCTTCAGGCCTGCTTGCCAGCTTGTTTGCCGTCTCCCGCATGCTCGCCATGCTGACCGACATGAACCTGATTCCGCATAGACATTTCGGCATGCCCGGAACGGTACAGCGTCATACGCTCGTCTATACGGTTGTGGCTGCCGGATTGCTCGCGGCTTTCTTCGATCTCAGTCGCATCGCTTCGCTTGGCGCAATCTTCTATCTGGTCATGGATATCATCATCCATTGGGGCGTCTTCCGGCATTTGAGAAAGGATGTCGGCGCCGCACCTGCAATCCTTATCTGTGCGATAGCGCTCGATGCCGTCGTCCTGATCGCCTTCCTCCTCCTGAAGTGGCAAGCCGATCCAGTCATCATCCTGATCGCGGCTTTCGGCATGGTTGTAGTCTTTTCATTCGAGCATTTCTTTCTGAAACGTCTCCGCGACAATCCTCCCGGAGAGGAGTCCGGAAACGACCAGCACAAAGCCCATTCATGATCATTGCAACCTTGATCGGACTGCTCACTTTTGTGCTGGCAAGCACGGTGCATTATCTCGCACTGGCGCATCTGCACCGACGCCTGAACCATGAAGCGCGTTCAGGTCTCCCGATCGTTGTTTCGGGTATCGTAGGTGCAGGCCTGGCGCACCTCGCTGAGGCAGCGCTCTATGCAACCAGCTTTACGCTACTGGATGCCTTTGACTTGGGTGGTTTCAAGGGCGGGCAAGCGGACGGGTTCATGGACATATTCTATTTCTCCCTCGTCAACTACACATCGCTTGGGCTGGGCGATATCTATCCAACCGGACATTCGCGGTTCCTGGCGGGACTGGAATCACTCAATGGTTTCCTGCTGATTTCGTGCTCGGCATCCTTCATTTTCCTCCTGATGCGAAACCAAATGGATGGTCCAACTTCAGGCGGAATTCGAGCATCGGATTAACTCGGAACCTGTTCACACACTTCTCCGTTAGTCGTGGAAATACCCCACCACTGTATAAGGAGGATGTTGAAAGTGGATATGAAGAACAGTTATTGGCGGTTTGGCGCAATGATCATCACATCGATGATCGTGATGTTTGGGCTGATGTACCTCAACACCTATGCGTGGGAGCATGTTCGCTGGAGCGAAACGCGCTTCTACATGGCCTTCATCATGGGCGCCGCGATGGCCGTCGTGATGCTGAGCTTCATGCTCAACATGTACAAGGACAGCCGGATCAATTTCGGCATTTTCATTGGCGCTGCGGTCGTGTTCGTCCTGGCCCTCTGGCTGGTGCGCAGCCAGAGCACTGTCGACGACCGGTCCTACATGAAAGCGATGATCCCCCACCACTCCATTGCCATCATGACAAGTGAACGCGCCGGCATCGAGGATGTCCGTGTGCGCGAGCTTGCCGACGAGATCATCACGGCGCAGCGCCGCGAGATCAAGGAAATGGAATGGCTGATTTCCGACATCGCGGAGAATGGCCCGGCATCGACGGAAAGGGAGGCGGCGAGCCGCCCCGTTCCCCCCTTTGAAGGCACGCTCAATCCAGACGACGCTGCCGGGGCAGCCATCGCGGAGGACTAACGCGCCTTCCACGTCCAGTCAGACCCATTCGATCCCGAAAAGGAGCGAAACAGAATGAGACTTGAAAAGATCAAGACACAGGGCCTTGCCCACCTTTCCTACTTCCTGAGCGCCGATGGCGAAGCTGCGGTCATCGATCCGCGGCGTGACATCGACATCTATCTGGACCTCGCCCGTGAGGAAGGCTCTGTCATCAAGCACGTCTTCGAAACCCACCGGAACGAGGACCTGCTCTCAGGCGCCCCTGTCCTGAAGGAAGAGACTGGCGCAAAGGTCTGGCACGGGCCGAACCCTGAAAAGCCGATCCAGTATGCAGCCGAGACGCGGGAAGGCGACACGTTCGAGATTGGCGGCGCGCTCCTGAAGGTGCTTGAAACGCCCGGGCACACCGACGACAGCCTGTCCTACGTGCTTTATGACAAGAGCTTTGAGGAAGGCCCGGTTGGCGTGTTCACGGGCGATGCCCTGTTCATTGGCGATGTCGGGCGCACGGACTTCTATCCCGACCGCAAACGCGAAGTCGCCGGCCTGCTCTATGACAGCCTGGAGAAACTGATGAGGCTCGGCGACCAGTGCCTCGTCTATCCCGCGCATGGCGCCGGTTCGGTTTGTGGCTCGGGCATGGCCGACCGGGAGTTTTCCTCCATCGGCCATGAAAAGCTCAACAATCCGAGCCTGCAGATCGATGACCGGGAGGCTTTCATCGACGCCAAGGTAGCCGAGAACCACTACATCCCGCCATACTTCCGGCGCATGGAAGAGGGCAATATGGAAGGCACCGAAGATGCGCCGCCGGCGCCCCTGCCCGCCTCCCCGGCCAGGTTGCTCGATCCGGGCGATGCGGTCTGCCTCGATGTCCGTGGCATATTCGACTTTGCCGGCGGACACCGCACGGGCTCGCTCTGCATCCCGGATGACATGCTTGCCGCCTTCGCGGGCTGGTTGCTGCCAGGCGACAAACCGGTGCTGCTGGTAGCGCGCGATGACGACCAGGCGGTCGATGCGGCCACCACGCTTCAGCGGATCGGCTTCGACAATGTGAGCGGATTTGTCAGCGGCGCCATGCCCGTGGCGGTCCAGAACGGCCCGCTCGACACACTCGACTTCGTCGATACCGAAACCGTCGCCGCGCGCGTAGACAACCCGCCGGCTGGCTGGACCCTGCTCGATGTCCGGGCCATCGACGAATATGAGAGCGGCCATATCAAGGACAGCAAGCACGCTTATGTCGGCAAGCTGCCTGATGCGGCCAGTGACCTCGACCCGGACAAGCCCGTCACCGTCATGTGCGGAAGCGGCGCCCGGGCCACCATTGCCGCCTCGCAGCTCATGCGGAAGGGGTTCTCCGAGGTCGATGTCTATATCGGCTCGATGAAGGCGTGGACCGCAGCTGGAAATGCCATTGAGTGATGACTGTCAGTCCATCTTGGGCTGAACCTTTCGTTTCTGACGCATAAAGAGACTGGAAATTGCTTCACGAGGTCCCCATATGGATACCCTGTATGGGGTATTTGCCATGAAGACTGAAACCAAAGAGGCCGCGACCCGAAGGCTTGCCCGCATCGAGGGACAAGTGCGCGGCATCACGAAGATGGTGTCCGACGATCGGTATTGTATTGATGTCATTCGTCAGGTGCAGGCTGTGAAGGCCGCGCTTGTCGGCCTCGAGGCCGTTATCCTGGATGACCATATCGCAACGTGTGTGGATCATGCCCTGACCGGAAGCAATGTCGATGACCGGCGTGAAAAGGTCGAGGAACTTGTTGCTGTGCTTGGTGGCCGCAAGAAGTAGCGGCCTCACAGTTTGTTGAAATGAAAGTTTTAATCTTTTCACGTATTTGAACAATGATGCAGTTTGTGACCCGCCTCCTGACACTGTTTGCCGCTGCCTTCATGGCGGCTCATCCGGTCATGGCGTGTCCATTGATGGTCGGGACCTCCGAAACCGCGCCGACTGAAATGAGCAGCAATCACCCCTGTAATGACATGGCGATGGAAGCCATGGCCGACACCGGGCATACAGATCAGGCATCATCGTCTGATTGCCCCGCGGGATACGACTGTGCACCCATGCTTATCCAGGCGCACAGTGACGCCAATCCAGTTGCACCTGTTGCGAATGTAGACGCAGAATTTGCTGCGGTTCTCGCTAACCCACCAAAGGCATTCCTGCCAGAGCGCGAAACGCTAAAGACCGGGCCTCCACCTCGGCTGGATATCGTCCAGCACACGCCAATATCGCTAAAGCAGCGCTTCCTGAATTGAGAGCGATGACCTGCGGCCGCCACAGCAGCCCGTCGTCATCGCTTCTCACAATTCAGAAGAGCCCGTTTTATCATGCCCCACATTTCAAGAATGCTGCTGGTCGCAGCGTTTGCCGCTGTGCCCCTGGCGGCGGTTGCCAACGCTCAGAGCTTTGCCGAGCTTGAAGCCCGTCTCGAGGCCCATCCAAGCCTCTCCGCTCTCGGTTACGATGCCGAGGCCGACCGGGAGCGTGCTGTCGCCTCAACCGCACTCCCGGACCCCGTCGTATCCCTCGGGATCAACAACTTTCCGATTTTCGATCCCTCGTTCGACAGTTACTTGCCGACCAATAAAGCCGTTGGTATCCGGCAACAATTTCCGAGCTTCGCGGGCCGTGAAGCCCGCGCCGGTGAAGCCCGGGCGATGTCAGCACAGACCGAGGCGGTTCGCGATGCCCGTTATGCGGCCTTGCGCGCCGAACTCATCGCTCTTCTCGCTGACAAGACTAGACTGACCAGGCAGAGATCCCTCGCCGAAGCGCGAAACGCCAAATACGACGAGCTTGTCGACATTGTCGAGGCCGAGATCGATGCGGGCCGCCCGGCCGTCTATCGCCTTGCCGAAATTGAAAGCGAACGGGCAGAAGTTTCCCGGACGCTTGTTGATCTTGACCGGCAGGAAGCCGAGACCGATGCGCGCCTGATCGAACTCGTCGGACTGGTCCCTTCGACCGGCCTCCCTCCCCTGACTGAAAGAGACTGGTCCGGCGCAGCGCTTGAGTTCCACACCGTACGCATTGCCGACGCGGCCGTCCGCGTTACCGATTACGGTATCGACGAGGCCCGCGCGGCCTGGAAGCCAGAATGGGGGGCCCAGCTCACCTATCAACAGCGCGATGAAGGCGCGATGTTCGCGGGGGATGACTGGGTCTCCGGTATGGTGACTTTTACGGTTCCGCTCTGGGCCGAAAGGAAGCAGGTACCGAACTTGCGCGCCGCAAAGGCTGAGCGGGCCGGCGCCGAGCAACGCTACCAGGCTGCCGCGCGGAATGCGGCGGCCCAGTATGCGTCCCGGGACGCCATTATACGCGCGGCCGATGCCAGTATCGACGTGCTGCAGGTCAAGATTGCTGCCGTCGAAGACGAAGTCGAGGCCCAGCTGATTGCTTATGAATCCGGTGTTGGCGGTTATGCGCCGATCATCGACGGCGAGATCGCCATTCTCAAACTCCGGGCGGAAATCGAAGCTGAAACGGCCCGCAAGGCCGCTGCGATCGCACGCCTGAATGCCCTCCTGGTGACACAATGAAAAAGACATTCCTGATAATGGGCACCGCATCTGCCGCCCTCTTGCTCGCCGCATGCGGCGCACCGGGCGGATCACCGGGCGGCCAGGGTGAAAAACCGAACGCCTCGAGCGAGACGCAACGATACACCTGCCCCATGCACCCGCACTATATTTCGACCGATCCGGACGGCACCTGCCCGATCTGTGGCATGGACCTGGTGCCTGCCGACAAGACCCAGGAACCGACGAGCTCAACAGGGGAAATCCTGTACTACAAGCATCCCATGGGTAAGCCGGACACCTCGCCTGTTCCGAAAAAGGATTCCATGGGCATGGATTACATCCCGGTTTATGCCGATGACACCGGATCGGGCGTGGCCGTCTCGCCGGAAATGATCCAGACCATGGGGATCCGGACATCACCTGCCGAGACCAGGGATTTCAGCCGTGTACTGAGAGCCTTCGGCACGGTCGAGACCAATGAACGGCTCGAAAATGTTACCGTCTCGCGGCTAGAAGGCTGGATTGAGAATCTGGCGGTCAATGCCGAGGGCGACACCGTCCGCCCCGGCAGTCTCCTCTACCGGATCTACAGTCCGGACCTGATCGCCGCGCAGAAAGATTATCTGAACTCGTTCAGGATCGGTAACGAAGCGCGCATCGCGTCGGTTCGCCAGCGCCTGCGCTCCCTTGGCATGCAGAATGCGGCCATCGACCGGCTGACCGAAACCCGCCAGGTCATTGAACGTGTTCCGGTTTACGCAGAAGCCGGCGGCACGGTTGCCGAGCTCCAGGTCCGCAATGGCGACTATGTCAAACCCGGCACGCCTATATTACGCCTGCAATCCTATGCCGATGTCTGGGTCATTGCCTCGGTGCCGGAGAGCGATTTGCCTCTGGTGGAAACAGGCATGCAGGCCGAACTCGATTTTCCGAGCGCGCCCGATGCCCCCGGCAAAGGCGAGGTCGACTATATCTATCCGACAATCGACCCGAAAACCCGTACAGCCGACGTCCGGATCGAAGTGGACAATGCGTCGGGCTATCTTCGCCCGGGCGCCTATGCGGACATAAGGCTGAATATCGGCGGCCGACCGCGTCTTTCGGTTCCAAGTGAAGCCATTTTGCTCGGTAGCGAGGGCGCCCGTGTCGTCATCGCCGAAGGCAATGGCCGCTTCTCCGGACGCGCCGTGCAAACCGGGATTTCGGCCAATGGCCGGACCGAAATCCTGTCGGGTCTGGAAAGCGGCGACATGGTCGTCGCCAGCGGGCAGTTCCTGCTCGATAGCGAAGCCAACCTGAAAGAAGGCCTTGCCAAGCTGGAAGCTCCGGATGCGAGCGCGGCCAGTCCGGAAACACCGCTCTCCGATATTCCGGTGGATAGTAAAGCCCTCGCCGAAATCGATCACTTCACTGACATGGCGCTCTACTTCCACGAGGCCCTGACAGACGGGTATGACATCGATCCGCTATTCGTGGACCCGGCGCTCGCCCTGGTGCCAGTGCTGCGGGACCGTTACGCGAACACGAAACTGGCACCGGTCATGGATGCTACGCAAACCGCTCTCGCCGTCGCGCAGGACGCCACGGACCGCGAAGACCTTGCCACACAACTCTCAGACCTGGTCGAGGCCTTGAAACCCTGGCTGCTGGAAGGCGCACCTCAGCATTACAGCGAGGCTGGTCTGGTGCTCTACCGGGACACCGCAACGGGCCGGTACTGGCTGCAGGAAGAAGCGAAACCAGCCAATCCGTACAGCGCAGATGGAGCCGAACGGATTGACTGGCCCAACCCGATGGCCGGCATGTCGATGACGACCAATGACAGCGAGACTGGCGCTGACCAGGCCCCTGGGCATTCGGGGGACAGTCATGACTAAACGAAACGACAGAGACCTCGCGGGGCAAGACCCCTCCAAATCATGGGTGGCAATGCTGATCTCCTGGTCGGTTTCCAACCAGCTCATCGTCCTCATGCTCGCCGCTGCACTGGCTGTGACCGGGTGGATGGCGATCCAGCGCACGCCGCTCGATGCAGTGCCGGACCTGACAGATACCCAGGTCATCATTCGCACCGATTTTCCTGGCCAGAGCCCGCAGATTGTCGAGGACCTCGTCACCTATCCACTATCGACGAACCTTCTCGGTCTGCCGAAGACCAAGGACGTGCGCGGCTCCTCAATGTTCGGCACCAGTTTTGTGTATGTCATATTTGACGATGATGTTGACCTCTACTGGGCCCGCTCGCGCGTTCTCGAAGCCTTGTCCCGGCTGGGGTCCGAACTCCCGGAAGGCGCCGTACCCCAGATCGGACCGGATGCGACCGGCGTTGGCTGGGTCTATCAGTATGCCTTGGTCGACAAGACCGGCAAGACCGATCTCGCCGAGCTGCGTTCACTCCAGGACTGGTTCCTGAAACTTGAACTCGCCGGAGTGGAAGGGGTCTCTGAAGTCGCTTCGGTCGGCGGTTTTGTCCGGGAATACCAGGTGCTACTCGATCCCAATCGCCTGAGAAGTTACGACCTGTCGATCACCCGTATCCGTGACGCGGTCCGCGCAGCCTCAAGCGAAGTCGGTGGCCGCGTGCTCGAACAGGGCGAAACGGAATATGTCATCCGCTCATCAGGCTATGTCGATGAGAAGCTTGATCTCGAACAGGTCGTGGTCAAGGCAGAGGATGGCACCCCCGTCCAGCTGAGCCATGTCGCCCGGATTGTCGAAGGCCCGGCCCTCCGGCGCAGCATTGTCGAACTCAATGGCGAAGGCGAAACGGTGTCCGGCATCGTGGTGATGCGCGATGGCGAGAATGCGCTGTCGGTGATCGAACGTGTGAAGGAGAAACTTGATAGTCTCCAGCGCGGCCTGCCGGAAGGCGTCGAGATTGTCACTGTGTATGACCGCGCGCCACTCATCGAGGGTTCGGTCGATTATCTGAAAGACAAGCTGATCGAGGAAGGCATCGCGGTTGCGCTCGTCATCCTGATCTTCCTCCTCCATGTAAGGTCGTCTCTGGTTGCCATCATCACCTTGCCGCTCGGAGTGCTCGGCGCGTTCCTGATCATGTCCTGGCAAGGTGTCACAGCGAACATCATGTCACTTGGCGGGATCGCCATCGCGATCGGCGCCATGGTCGACGCCTCGATTGTGCTTGTCGAGAATGCCAGCCGGAAACTGGCGGATCTGGGACCGAAACCCGATCCGAGCGTGCGCCGCCAGGCGCTGGTCGAGTCGGCTCAGGAAGTCGGCCCCGGCATATTCTTTTCACTCCTCATCATCACGGTCTCCTTCCTGCCCGTCTTTGCCCTGACCGGTCAGAG
Source organism: Hyphomonas sp. (assembly GCF_036964145.1). GTDB lineage: Bacteria > Pseudomonadota > Alphaproteobacteria > Caulobacterales > Hyphomonadaceae > Hyphomonas. The sequence continues at coordinate 52,689 of NZ_JBALUC010000003.1, read as the reverse complement.
CTTCAGGCTCTTCAGTCCTCTTGCCTATACCAAGACCTATGCGATGGCCTTCGCGGCCATTCTGTCGGTGACACTTGTCCCGGTTCTGATGCTGTACCTGATGCGGGGTCGGTTCCGGCGCGAGGAAGCCAATCCCCTGAACGCCTTCTTCGTCTGGGCCTACAAACCGCTGCTCCATCTAGCCCTGAGGTTCAAATGGATCACGGTCGCCCTTGCGCTCGCGCTGACGGCCACCGTCATCGTGCCGGTCCAGAGGATCGGCTCGGAATTCATGCCGGCCCTTTATGAAGGCGAGCTCCTCTACATGCCGACCACCCTGCCCGGCGTGTCATCCACCAAGATGCGGGAGATTCTTGGCCAGACAAACCGCGTCATCAAGACCGTGCCAGAAGTCGATCGTGTCTTCGGCAAGGCCGGGCGCGCCGATACCGCAACCGATCCAGCGCCACTCACCATGATCGAGACCTGGATCAAGCTGAAACCGAAGGAGGATTGGCGGCCAGGTGTGACGGTCGAGGACATCACCGATGAGCTCGATGCCAAGCTGCAAATGCCCGGCCTCGTGAATTCATGGGGCTATCCGATCAAGATTCGCATGGACATGGTTTCAACAGGTGTGCGCACGCCCATTGGCATCAAGGTTACGGGCGATGATCTGACAGAGATTGAGACCATTGCCCGGGACATAGAAGCGGCCATTTCGGACGTACCCGGAACGCGCTCGGCCTTCGCCGACAGGGTCATGGGCGGAAAATATCTCGAGATCACGCCGGATAGGGGCGAACTCGCCCGGCGGAATATCGACATGGCAGCCTTCCAGTCCGTGATCCAAACCGCCCTGGGCGGCATGACACTCTCCCAGTCTGTCGAGGGCCGGGAACGCTATGACATCATCCTGCGCTATGATCGGCCATTTCGTGAGAGTGCCACAGACCTGGAAGAGATACTCGTGCCCGCCCCGTCCGGCGCCCATATCCCTCTCAGCGAACTGGCGGACATTTCCTATGCGGAAGGCCCGCCAATGATCCGATCGGAAAATGCCAGGCTGACTGGCTGGGTTTTCGTCGATATCGCGGACCGGGACATGGGCAGCTATGTTGCAGACGCCGGACAGGTGATTGCCAACGCCGTCGACCTGCCTGCGGGATATGCGGTGGAGTTCTCCGGACAGTATGAACAGATGCAGGAAGCGAATGCGCGGCTGAAGATCGCCATTCCAGCTGCGATTGCACTGATCTTCCTGCTGCTGATGCTACATTTCGGTCGGCTCGACCGGACCCTGATCATCATGGCCAGCCTGCCATTCGGCCTGGTCGGCGGAATGTGGGCCGTCTGGTTGGCAGGCTACAATCTGTCAGTAGCCGTCGCGGTCGGTTTCATCGCCCTGGGCGGCATCGCGGTCGAGACAGCCGTCGTGATGCTGCTCTATATCGACGCGGAAGTCCGCAAGGCGAACCCGTCTGACAGGAGCCAGCTTTTCGCAGCTGTCAGCAAGGGCGCGGCCATGCGCGTCAGGCCGAAGTTGATGACGGTCACGACCATTTTTGCAGGTCTTGCCCCGATCTTCCTGACCGACGGCCTCGGATCGGACGTCATGCGCCGGATTGCCCTGCCCATGCTTGGCGGCATGGCCTCAACCCTCATCCTCTCCCTGATCGTGATCCCGGCCATCTACTACATCCGGGTCGGGCTGCAGATTCCATCAGATTTCCCCCGGGCCGAACCGGATAACCGGGCTGGCTCATTCACCCCCGAAGGAGAAAAACCATGACGAGACACCTGTTGAAAATTCCGCTTTTGTTTCCACTGCTTCTGAGTAGCGCCATGCTGCCGGCGGCCGCGCAGGATCGCTCATCAGGCAGAATGATGATCGACGGCGGCATGATGGGTGGCGGCCTGTTCGGCACGGTGTTCATGCTGCTTGCTGTGCTCCTCCTCCTGCTCGGGATCGCTGCCCTCATCAAATATCTGAGGTCGAAATAATAGTCCCGTGTCCATCCACCCTATTCCCCCGTCCCGGCGCGCATCGGGGGCCTCTGTTGAAAGCCGCGCCTGACAATCAAAAAGGAAGAAAACGATGAAAACCCTCGTCAGAAAGACAGCAGTCACAGGCGCAATCCTCGGACTGGCCCTGATTGGTCCGGCGCTCGCCCAGGAGGCCGGCATGAAAATGGACAGCATGAAAGACATGGACATGTCCGGCATGAGCTGCTGCGGCGACATGGCGCCCGGCTTTGGCGTCATTAACGGCGTCGATCTGGATGCCCGAACCGTCAATATTTCACACGATCCGATCAAGAAGATCGGCTGGGGTGAAATGACAATGGACTTCGAGGTCGGCGGAATGGTTGCGCTCGACAAATTCGAGAATGGCGACAACGTCCATTTCATGCTCAAGCAGGACGACAGCGACAATTATGATATCGCCATGATGATGCCGATCGGCGGCGATCCGGATGCTTTCAAGCAATCCATGATGTCGATGATGAAAGGCGACGGCATGATGGACTGCAACATGGGCGGACACGGATCCATGTCCGGCATGTCAGGCAAGGATCATGACGACACCGATCACTAGCCGGTCCTCTGTTTCAAGCCAAAAAGATCGTAAATCAGGTTCCGGCCGCGTTCCGCGGCCGGAATGCCTGCGTCTCCCGATAAGTTCACCAGGAAATCCCAATGACTCAAAGAATTCTGATTGCTGCCTTCTTGTTAGGTTCCGTTTCCCTGACAGCCTGCAGTGACCCCGAAAGCCGAACGCCGCCAGCATCCGGCCCTGCGGACCAGACCAGGCCTGAACCGTTCGAACAGGCAGATGAAGCTATGCCCGGCGATACTGGACGGGCCACGGGCAGGATCACATCCCTTGATCGCGACGACGGCCGGGTCACCATCGACCATGGCCCTTTCGAAGGCATCGCCATGGGCGCGATGACCATGAGTTTCGCTTTAATGGGCGATCTTGAGCTGACTGACCTCTCTGAAGGCGATGACGTGATCTTCCAGGTCAAACGGGGCCGGGACGGTTCTCATCGCATCATGGAAATTTGCAGCATTCCCGCGAATGGCCGCGACTGCCCGGACCAAGAAACAGTCTATCCGCACAACCCTCCAGATCAGTAAGGCGGCATACTCCGGCACTGTCCCCGATCGAGCTAAAGGGAAGACGATAAAGACCCGTTTCGCCATAGCGTCAAACTGGCATGCGCGGACCAAAAAGAATAACCGCAGCCCCGATCAGACAGGTTACAACCCCTATCAGATCCCAGCGGTCGGGACGAACCCCCTCAATGGTCCATAGCCAGATGAGCGAGGAAGTTATGTAAACCCCACCATAGGCGGCATAGGCGCGCCCGGCTGCAGACGCTTCCACCAGTGTCAGCAGCCAAGCGAATACAACAAGGGATATCATCCCCGGAACCAGCCAGAAAGCGGACTTTCCAAGCCGCAGCCAGGCCCAGAATGCAAAACAACCGGCGATTTCGGCGGCTGCCGCGCCAGCATAGATCAACAACGTCGCGCGAATATCCATGGCTGGGACGTTACCTGATCTGGCTGGACTGGCGAGGCCCCGTTGCGGTTAAAATTGGTTTCAGCCTGCGCAGCATGAAAGCTTCGCCACGTCCTTGTCGAACGTCTGTGCCGCCAATTTTAACCCTTCAACAGTTGTCAGGTATGGAAAAATTGTCTCGCCAAGCGCCTTGCTCGTCATGCCGAACTTCAACGCCATAGCCAGCGTCTGAATCGCATCAGACCCTTCGGGCGCCGCGATCTGTCCGCCCAGGAGGCGGTCGGTCTTCGCATCCGCGACCAGCTTGATGACGCCGCGGGTATCGCGGGCGGCGGCGGCGCGTGCCACGTGGTCCAGCGTCAGCACGCTGGTCTTGACGTCATGACCGGCTGCCTTCGCCTGCACCTCGGAAAGGCCGACGCCGGCGACCTGCGGATCGGTGAACACGACCCAGGGCATGGCCGCATTGTCATAGCGCAAATCCAGAAGCCCGAGCGCATTGTTGGCCGCCACCTTGGCCCCATAAGCGGCCATGTAGACGAACTGGTCGCGATCGGTGACATCACCCGCTGCCCAGACGCCAGGCCGCGTTGTGGCCATGTCGGCTCCGACCTTGATCGATCCACGCGCATCGGTCTCGATGCCGAACTCGCGCAAGCCGAGGTCTTCGGAATTGGCCACCCGGCCTGTGGTGGCCACAAGCCGCTGCGCGGAGAGGGTCACAGGCTTTCCACTCCGTTCGATTGTCAGCGTGACGCCGCCGTCACTCCGTCTCACCGATCGGTAGGACAGGCCGGTCTCGACCGCGACACCCTCAGCCTTCAACGCGTCGGTCAACGCCTTGGCCACTTCCGGTTCCACGCCGGGCAGAAGGCGCGAACGCGTGACCAGTGTAACCTTGACGCCCAGCCGCGACGCCATCTGCGCCAGTTCACAGCCAATATAGCCGCCGCCCAGGACCAGGATGCTTTCGGGCTGATCGGGCAGGCTGAGAAGGTCCCAGGAATCGAGCGCCTCCACGGTCTCGATCCCGTCAATTTCCGGCAAGAAAGGGCGCGAGCCGGTGGCGATCAGAACCTTCGGTGCAGCGATGATCCGCCCGCCGACCTCAATCCCGCCTTCGATCAGGCGTGCGGCACCTTCCTCGATATAGGTGACATTCTCATAGGAAGGCAGCAGGTCGATGTATTTTTTCTGGCGCATCTCGTCGACCAGATCGGCCGTGCCCTTGACGACCGCCGACCAGTCCACGCTCTGCGCACAGGGCTCAATGCCCGGAAACCGTGCCGCCGCTGTACCAGCATGCACCGCTTCACCGGCCCGTATCATCGCCTTGGACGGCACGCAGCCGACATTGACGCAGGTGCCGCCGATGGTGCCATGCCCAACCATGGCCACGCGCCTGCCGGCCTCGGCCGCGCTAATCGAAGCCGAAAACCCGGCCGAGCCAGCACCTATGACGATGAGGTCATAGCTGTCGTCGCCGTTTTTATTGACGGAGCAGCAATCGCCTGTCTTTACGGTTTGATTCATTATTTCTTCCTTGGCTTGTGACCAGGCATGGCGACGCGGCCTCGATCAAGTATTCAAAATCACACCATCGACCCGATGTCGGAGGCGTGGCCGGGATCAGGTTGAGGCCGCTGTCGCCGCATTCGCCTGCGGCGAAGACCGCGGGATCGCTCGTACGCATCGATGTGTTCACCTGGATGCCCCGCCGAGTGCACTCGGCGCAGGCAGCTTCAAGGTTCAGCCTGTCCATTTGTGGTACCCGGCCGGGGCTGAGGCACATGCTCATTGATGCAAAACAAGAAGGTGTCGCAATGACGGTACCGGCCAGACCCGTTATCAGCAGTTTTCGGTCAGTCCATTTTGACATCAAAGTGAAAGCCTTGTGTGAAAATCTGACGATGTATGCGAACATCGACTGGCAGGTGCCTCATCAGGATATTCCAGATGCTGCGTGTTCAACCGTCCGTAACGCTAGCCGGGTATCCTACATCGGTTGAAGCCGCAGCGATCAGCTCAGGCGTTGTCGCCGCCGTATCGTAAACCACTTCTGCGGTCCTGGCCGCATAATCGATATCGACAGATTTAACGCCCTCGACACGCATCATCGCTTTCCTGACAGCAATCGGACATGTCGCGCAGGTCATGTTTCCGATCGTAAAACGGGCTGTCGCCTGTTCGACCTCCACCGAGGCATCCGGAGCATTCTGCGCGCCGGCGACTGCGAGCCCCCCCGCGAGTGCCAGACCTGCCAGTCCGGCGATCATCCATGTGCGTTTCATACTTGTCTCCCTGGCTAGTAAAATAACGGTGCCCATACATCGATGGTCAAGGCCGCCAGCACGACAAGCGCGCCGCTCCACAGGGCGACCTGCTTGACGACTGACGACTGCAAACGGGCGCAATAGCTACCATCCTCGCAGACACTGGTTTTTCGAAAATAGACATCCCAGAACCCAGCCGCGAGAAATCCGATCGCGACCAGAAGAAAAAGGGGCTTGTAGGGTTCCAGCGCCGTCAACTGGCCAATCCACGCTCCGGAAACACCGAGACTGATCAGCACAAGCGGCACGATGCAGCAGGATGATGCAAGGAATGCCCCCAGCATGCCACCGGCAACAAGCCACCTTGAGCGACGCTCATTTGCTGGGCTGTTTTCCGTACCTGCCATGACCAGCTGTTCCCATTGCTTTATTGATCATGATCACGTTACGCTCTGTAGTTGGTACAGACACAAGTGGGTATTTCATCATGGCCATCACATCGCCGCGAGCAGCACTCAAACGGGCTGAACTGGCCGGGCGGCTCGGCTGCAATCTTGAAACGATCCGCTATTATGAAAAGATCGAATTGCTGCCCGAACCAGCCCGCACGGCAAGTGGCCACCGGCTGTATTCGAATGAAGATCAGGTACGACTGCGTTTCATATTGCGAGCCCGCAGCCTCGGCTTCTCCGTGGAAGATGTACGCTCGCTACTTGGCATCAATGATGGCAGGCCGAGCTGCGCGGAGGTCAGGGCGCTGGCAGAAGCACATCGGGGCGATATCCGTAAACGCATCGCCGATCTGAAGCAGATGGATCGACGGCTCGGCGAGATCATGGCTGGTTGCACCGGCGCTGAAACACCCGATTGCGCACTCACCGACAAACTGTTCGAAGATAGCTGACAAAAGGGGCTCCTGCATCTGCCGGAGATGCAAATGATGGACATCCACGACACCATCACCGCTCCGCATCGCCTCAATGACGGTACCGATGTCAATGTCCGGCGGACTGCCTAGCCACAACATGTGGATCGGCCCGCCGATTTCGCGGAACGACAGGCAGAGAATGTTACCGCGATACCGATCGTCACGAACGGATCGAACAGTATTCAGTCATAGATGAGGATGAGCGCGTCGCCCGCAACCACGGCTACAGATGCGAGTGCGTCGGACAGATTGTGAAGGAGGAGCGCCCGGATATTCACGCTCCCATTCTGCACCGAATAGATCAGGAGGGCTGTAAGCTCTGCAATGACCAGCGCAACACCGCCAAGAATAACGATCGTCCAGCCACCAACGGCGGGCGGATCAGTGATCCGTATGACAGTCTTATTGACCAGATGGCAATGGAGACCCGACGATCATCGCTCGCGGGATCAAGATCGTCATGATCATGTGCGTGGCTCAGGATCGGCCTCCTCTTCCAGCACCTTGCGCTTGCACTCGAGATACGCGCGTCGCCGCGCGTGTACCGCGTTTTTTACGCGGCTCTTTGGTGGTATCAGGCCGCATTCCTCCTGCACCTTGGCCGCCTGCTCACTTGAAAGGGCCCCCATCACGTTGTCGAGACTCTCGCAGCCGGCCAGGGCTGCGAGAGAAACGGACATGACCGCGAAGCGAAGTTCACGATGGATGAACATGCTCGGCCTCCAACAAGGAATGGTGCGCGTCGGGCTTTGGTGCGAACCAGCGGTGAAGGGCGGGTAGCACCAGCAAAGTTAGCACGGTCGAGGAGACCAGCCCGCCCATGACCACCGTGGCCAGTGGCCGCTGCACTTCAGCACCGACACCACTTGCGAAGAGCAGCGGCGCAAGGCCGAGCGCCGTCGTAAGGGCGGTCATCAGCACAGGACGTGCCCGCAAGCCTGCCGCCTCGACGGCAAGTTCATCGCGACCACGGCCCTCCCTGGCAAAATCATCCATGAAACTGACCAGCACCATGCCATTGCCGAGCGCGATACCGAACAGGGCAATAAAGCCGACCGTCGCAGGCACCGAGATCGGCAGGCCTGCAATCCAGAGCGCCATCGCCCCGCCGGTCAGCGCCAGCGGAATGTTGAGCAGGATCAGGATGGCCGATTTCATGCGCCCGAACGTCAATAGCAGGATCAGGAATACGATACCGAGCGTGATCGGGATCACGACCGCGAACCGCGCATTCGCTTCCTGCTGGAGTTCGAACTGTCCGCCCCATTCGACGCGATAACCAGCCGGCAGGTCGAGCTGGCTGGCGACCGATTGCTGCGCATCAGCGACATAGCTGCCAATATCGCGTCCTCTCACATTGAGCTGAACGGTGATGAATCGCTCACCATTCTCGCGCGTGATCTGACGTGGACCGACAATCTCCCTGATGTTTGCCACGCTTTCGAGTGGAACCCGTGCGCCGCTGGACGATTCCAGAATAATCCGTCCGATGGCCGCGGGCGTGTTGCGGTCCTCTTCGGCATAGCGCACGATGACGGGAAACTGGCGCACTCCCTCAAAAACGGCACCAGCCTCTGCCCCGCCGACGCCGGAACGCAAGGCATCGAGCGCCTCCTCCACGCTCAGTCCATACCGGCCGAGCGCAGGACGGTTGAGCGAGACCACAAGCTGCGGCGCGCCGGTGATCTGATCGGCCTGGACGTCGGTCGCCCCAGGAATTTCCTGAAGAATGGACTGCAAGTCCTGCGAGCCTTCGAGCAGGACCTCCGTATCCGGACCGAAGATCTTGACCGCCAGCTGCGCCTTTGTGCCGGTCAGGAGCTCATCAACCGACATGGCGATTGGCTGGCCGACATTAACCCTGACGCCTGGAAAGCCGCCGAGATTCTCGGAGATCGACGCCCGGAGTTCATCCGGGCTGATGCCATTGCGCCATTCGCTTCGGGGTTTGAGCGCCACGAAGGCCTCGATACTGTTCACCGGGTCGGCATGCGCGCCGACTTCCCCACGGCCGATCCGGCTGACAATGGAACTGATCTCGGGGAAGGCTTCAAGCAGTCTTGTCTCGATGCGGGTCGACGTTTCCTTTGCTTCGGTTAGCGAGATGGACGGCGCCATCGTCACACGCAACAGGACATCGCCTTCCTCCAGCGCAGGCGTGAACTCCGAGCCAAGGCGTGTCGCTGAGAGGCCCCCAACCAGAAGCAGGACGCCTGCTAGCCCGACCGCCGCGAGACGTCGCCGGACGAAGAAGGCCGCAAGCGGCTTGATCAGCGAAACAAGCCGGCTGTCGCTCTCCTGGCTATTGCTCTTGGGCGGACGCATGAGGCCGAGCGCCATCGCCGGAGCGATGAGCGCGGCATAGATCAGCGACCCTGTCATGGCGAGCGCGGCAGAAGCGGCGAGCGGCCGAAACGTCTTGCCTTCAGTGCCCTGTAGCGAAAAGAGCGGCAGGAAGACAATGATCACCACGAGGACGGCAGCAATCAGCGGCGCGATCACTTCGGCGCTCGCTCGCGCGACCGTCGTGCGGCTATCTTCACCCTCGCGTCGTTCGCGCAAGCCGCGATCCACGTTCTCGGCGATGACGATGGCGCCGTCGACCATCATCCCGATGGCGATCGCCACCCCGCCCAGCGTCATCAGATTGGCCCCGATGCCGAGGAATTTCATCGCGATGAAGGCAAAGCCGACCGAGAAGGGTATGGCCATGACAACCACGAGGCTTGGACGCCAGCCGCCGAGGAACAGGAAGACGATGACGGCGACCAGGAGCGCGCCCTGCCAGAGCGCGGTCGTCACGGTCGCAGCCGCCTTTTTCACCAGCGTGCCCTGATCATAATACGGAACGGCTTTGACGCCATCCGGAAGCGACTGGTTGATCTCGTCGAAGCGCGCTTGCGCGTTCTCGATCACCTCAGACGTGTTTGTGCCATAAAGTTTCAGGACGAGACCGGCGACGGTCTCCCCTTCGCCATTGGCAGTTGCGAGCCCCTGCCGGACGCCGCCGCCGATGGCGACTTCACCGAGGTCGTTGACGCGGACGGTTCGTCCATCCACGGTCTTGACCGGCGTTTCACGCAGATCATCGAGAGATCGAGCGAGCCCGACCCCGCGCACCGTGTACTGTTCGGCGCCAATTTCGATGAATTGCGCGCCGGCCGTCCGATTGGCGCTCTCCAGGGCGGCAATCACCTCGCCGACGCTGAGGTCATAGGATGTCAGCTGATCGGGATCGAGGCGGACCTGGTACTGCTTCTCGAAACCCCCTAGTGACAGAACCTCCGTCACCCCTTCAACCGACTGGAGCGGATACTTGATCATCCAGTCGGCAATCTCGCGCAGCTCAACCAGCGACCGCTCGCCGGTCTCATCGACGAGCCGATAGTACATGATGATACCAAGGCCGGTCGAAATCGGCCCCATCTTGGGTGTGCCGAAACCGTCGGGAATGGCGTCGGCGGCCTCGCCGAGGCGCTCACCGACGACCTGGCGGGCAAAATAGACGTCCGTGCCGTCCTCGAAATAGATATTGATGACAGACAGGCCAAAATTGGATGTCGAGCGGATCTCGTCGACCTTGGGGAGGCCGGACATGGCCGTCTCGATCGGATAGGTGACATAGCGTTCGACCTCTTCGGGCGACAGGCCTTCAGTTTCGGTGAAGACTTGGACCAGAGAAGGTGAGGGATCGGGAAAAGCGTCGACAGGCAGGCTGCGAAAGGCAAACAGCCCCCCGATCGACAGGGCGAGTGCGGCAATGGCGGCAAGCAGCCGGCCACCCGCAAGGCGGTGCATCAAATTGATCATTTTGCGGGTCTCCTAGTGTGCGTGGCCGTCGCCGAAAGCGTCTTTTTCAAGCTGCGCTTTCAGGGTGAAGGCGCCCTCGGCAACGAATGCTTCGTCGGCCTCGAGCCCGGAAATGATCTCGGTATAGCTGCCTGCACTCTCTCCTGTCCGGACCTCGCGCGGTTCGAACCCGTCATCCGTCGGGACGAAGACCGACATCCTGTCTTCAACACTGACAATCGCATCGGAGGGAACGCGCACGACGGGGCGCCCCTCTCCCGTGTCGATCCGCGCCGTTACGAACTGACCGGGCTTCAGCCTGTGTTCGGCATTGTCGACAATGACCCGCGCGGTCGCGGTGCGGGATGCCTCATTGATGACAGGCAGGACATTTGAAATTGTCCCTTCGGCCAGGACGCGGCCATCTTCCTGCTGGAAGGTCACGGTCTGGCCTTCGCTGACCTTGCCGAGATCTTCCTTGTAGACGGCGATGTCGGCCCAGACGACGCTATCATCGATGATGACAAAGATGGGCGCGCCGCCAGCCGATACGGTTTCTCCAAGAGAAACGCTCCGCTGAATCACCTCTCCGGCAAGGGGAGCCGTCACATAGGCTTGTGCAAGCGACCCGTCCGCAGCCTCATTAAGCTTGTCCAGTGTGCCATGACCAATGCCGATCGCATGAAGCCTGTTTTCAGCAGCTTCCCGGCCGGCATTGGCTGCGGCGAATGCCGCACGCGCCGACTGCAGATCGGCCTCGGCGGTGATTTTCTGCTCCCAGAGGTTTTCCTCACGCTCAAGCTCGGCTTGCGCGAGGCGCTCGGCGCTCAGGGCATTCAGATAATCGGCCTTTAGGCCGGCGAGTTCACGACTGGTCAGCCGGGCAAGCGTGGCGCCGGCTTTCACGATATCGCCTTCGCCTGCATAAAGTTGGGCAACGGTGCCCTCGACCTGTGGCGAGACCCTTGCGACACGGTCCGCATCGAAACGGATCTCGGCCGGCAGTTCCAGCTGGCCCGAAACCGCTCCGGTCTGGGCTCGCCCGGTCCGGATACCGGCAGCTTCCGCCTCTTCGGCGGTCAGCTCGACATGATCGCCGCCATCGGCATCATCATGGCTTTCATGCTCCTCATCACTACCGTCTTCGTGGTCGTCATGGCCATCTTCGGCTTGTGGGGGCGTCCGGTTTGCACCAGACGAATCGGAGGCGTCATTGCCGCAAGCACTAAGATACAAAAGCGCTGGCGAAAGCAGCGCCGCATAGAATAAATTCAGTTTCATTGGATCTCTCCTTCGAACGGCGCGGCGCCAATCAGCGCACGCAACCGCAGCGTGTATGTCTGGAGCGCCAGCCGGGCATCGATTACGGCGGCGCGGGTTTCAATCAGACTGCGCCGCGCGTCGAGCGTGGCGGTCAGGTCGAACTTGCCAACCCGGTAGCCCTCTGCCGCAGCTGTATAGGCTTCTTCTGCGAGCGGCAGCGCTTCGCCCTCGAGACGCTGCAAGCGAGACTTCGCAGCCCGCACCTGCGCGGCGAGGCTCGCTTGCTCGGCCCGCAACCTTGCCTCAACAGTCTGTGCTGATAGCTCGGCACTCTGGGTACGTAATCCCGCCGCCCGCGTTGCGTCCTGATTGCGGTCAAAGACCGGCAAAGGAACACTGACACCCGCCAGAAACGCGCTATCGCCCGTGTCCTCAAATCTTCGGACACCAGCCGATACGGTTATATCAGGCCATGCGCCGGCGCGGGCCCGGTCCGTCGCCGCGCTACGAGCCGTCGCTCCGGCCTTAGCCGCCGCAAGTGACGGATGAACGCCAGAATCTGGTTGAGCCGACCCACCCGCCGGATCTGTTACGATTTCCGCAGTGCCAGACAAGACAAAGTCGATCTCTGGACTACCCCAAACGGACGCAAGCGCTAGCCCTTTGGCTTCGACCTGGCCCCGCGCACCATCCGCAACCGCCTGAAGCGCTGCTGCTTCAGCCCGCGCGCGCAGCAACTCAGGCGGAGCCGACGCTCCAGCGTCCACGCGACGCTGGACGACGCCAGAGAACTCGGATGCGAGATCGGCTGAGGCCTGAGCGACCTCGGCCATGTCGTAAGCGGCACGAAGTTCCAGATAGAGTTCCCCTGCGAGTTTCTGAGCTTCCAGGCTTCGTACAGAACATTCGGCACTCGCCAATGCGGCTTCAGCTCTGGCGGCCCGCTCGGAAAGTCTTCGTTTATCGCCAAGCTGTAAGGTCTGCGCCACTACCAGGGTCGTCTCGTAGGCATTGAAGCCTTCAAGCGATCCGCTGCCGGCAAAGTTCTCGGTTTCGACAGACAGAGATGGATTAAGCCAACGGCTCGCCTGATCGGCGTCGGCCGATGAAGCTTTCGCCTCGAGAGCCGCCGTCAGAACTTCAGGCGAAGCATTGGCGGCGCGAGCAATAGCCGCGTCGAGCGTCAGTGGTCGGGATTGATCATAGTCAGTCGCGCCGACATAGACAGAACTACACCCTTGCGCATAGGCCGTACCGGCCATGACCGGCAGGGCGAGCGCGGTGATCGCGCTGCATATAAGAATTTTCATTTTTGCTGGTTTCCTCGTCCAGATTCAACGACAGCGAGGCCGTAGCCACGCAAAATATTCCTGTGTCGTTGGTCTAGGCGCGAGGAGGACGGTAAAGACCGTCTGGGCGGAGGTTCTCGAGAAAAGAACCGCCAGGCAACAAATGTTTTGTCTGCACGACAGACTTCGGAGCGCCGCTTAGATCGCCGCCGCCTATCAGATGGAAATGACAGCTTCCGCACTGATGCGCGGTATGGTCATGACCTTCATGCGATGGCTCCTTATCAGGGGCATCTTGGGCCAGCTCACTCGTAGAACATTCCTCTGCGGCCTGATCGCCCGGATGCATGATATCCGCCGCAGCCGTCATCGGCGCAATAACAAAAGCTATCGCCATCACCATGACGAGCAACCTTCGTAAACACGTTATGACTTGGAACGGAAACATGATTGCTGGGCTAGCTACTTTCTTTTATGATCGGGTAAACAGGCTCACTCTCTTTTTAGCACCTCCAGTCACTGGAGGGTCAAGCGCCTTTTGACGGAAGCCCTGCAAGCACCTCGGCGCCATCATGCTGTTCGTGCAAGCAATTCTCGTGCTGGCCAAGGGCAGCGAGTACAGAGCAGGTCCCGATCTTGCCGCCTTCGCAGGCGCGGATCATGCGCTTGAGCTCGGCCTCGAGCGCCTCCAATTGGGTCAGCCTGCGGCGAACCTCGTCAAGCTGGCGACGTGCAATCTGGTCAACCAGGACGCACTCCCTGCCTGGCTCTACCTGCAGCGAAATCAGTTCCCTTACCGCTGAGACGGGAAACCCCAGATCCCTTGCATGACGTATAAAACGGAGACGCTCTACAGAGGCCCCTGCGTACAACCGCTGTCCGCTTGCGCTGCGTTGCGGCTCGTCGAGCAGGCCAATGGATTCATAATAGCGGATTGTCGTGACTTTTACGGCCGTCGCCCCTGACAGTTTTCCGATCGTCATCAAGGCCATGATAGCGCCCCTTGCCCCTCTAGTTACTGTAGACTGCAGGAAATAACCCTGACGGCTGAAAACACAAGCGCAGGAGGCAACATGAGTGGTGATACGACAATCCAGATACTCGGCATTGCCACAGGTGGCGCAGTTGCTGTGATTCCTATTTGGTCTGCAGCCTTCCCCGCGCAGAGAATTTGGCTCCCGCAGCGTTATTCGCGTTTCGTGGCACCAATCATCTGGAAGGGTACGATCACGAATTTCGGAGCGGCGCTGTCGATTGGGGCTTCAGGTAGGGCAACCGCTCCCGTACCCTGCTGGGCGATATTCGGCCTCGGGTTTGCCCCTCTCATCATCGCGAATATGGTGGTTTGGCGCGCAGATTTCCGGTTCGGTTTCGACGAGACACCAGGAGCCAAGGGCACACTTGCCACCACAGGGCCCTACCGCTACTCCAGCTATCCTCAATACGCTCGCAATACAAAGCTTTCTAACGGAGACGCTTCGATAAAATTCTTACGGTGCATCTCCCCTCACCGACAACGCATGGTAAAATCATAGGATGGGTAGCGAAGACTTGAAAATCGAGACGTCAGACGAGCGCCGAACTCTTCAAATCGTACTATGGCTAAACATACTCATAGCCATTGGCTTTTTTGTCACAGGCTGGTTCGGCGACTCCAATGCCCTCCTGGCGAACGGGCTGGATAATTCCTCGGACGCGATTGTGTATGGCTTGAGCCTGCTTGCACTTACACGTTCGCAGATCTGGAAACGCAACGCCGCTCGACTGTCAGGTGGAATGCTTCTTGTATTTGCCGTCGGCGTCGCCGGCGACGCAATCCGTCGATACTTTGAAGGATCTGAACCCCTCGGTCTCATCATGCTGGCAATGGCCGCGATTGCAGGTGTTGTAAATCTGATCTGTCTCTGGCTTTTGAAAAAAATAGAAAAGAAGGATGTAAACCTGCGAGCCGCTACAACATTTAGTTTCAATGACTTCATCTCGAATGGGGGGATCATTCTCGCGGGCGTAATCGTACTGTGGACTGGGTCCAACTGGCCAGATCTGCTTGTCGGATTGGGAGTCGCGGCGATTGCGGTATATGGTGGAATCGATATTCTGCGCGATGCGCATGCTGATAAGCATCAGTCAGGATGATGCCCCAAACCCGGAATGAAACAAGTGCGTAAAATTCTCAAAATGGTGCGCGCGCAGCGTCACTGGGCCTCGCATGATGGGTTCCCAAGCGTTACCGTAACAAATATTTACTCGATCAACTTTCTATTCCGGCATTGAATTTGCTTTCCCTGTTGAGTTGAATCTCTCTTGGGAAACGAGGACAAATGTCCCGGCTGGCAGATCATATAAGTGCTTATGACTACACATGGTTGTTGTCAGACAGCAGATGGGCCTGGGAGTTCCTGCGCCGAAACCGCCGGTTTCTTGAGGACTCGTCGCTTCCTTCCGCGAGTGAGCTTAGTTTCGCTCCCGCCTGCCATCAGATCACCCTCGTGCGCCCTAGAGCCCCTCAGGCGCTTGCTGAGCGATGGGGGCTCGCCTTCTTCCCGGATCCAGAGGATAGCGGCCTTGAAGCCGACGCGTTCTGGTCGGGAGGTCTCTATCCGAGGCGGGTTCACATGCAAGTTTCTCCGAGTGGTCCTAATGAATCCTGTGAATTCTATGATCGCACTGTTGGCATCTGCAGGATAACGCACTTCACCGACCTCGCCGGCCGCGAACAATTTCTTCTCAAGGGAAATGGCTGCGTCATTCAGGTGTTCTGCACGGGCATGTCACTTCTCGCCCGCGAACCTGTCAAGCTTAGCTTCATCATCGACAGTCTCGACGAATTCCAGGCCAAGCTGAAAACGCTCCAGCGCGCCCAGCGTGTCTATGACCCGCAAGCAGAGGCGGATATCCCGGAATGGACTCGCCATTCCTTGGCCCTTCGCAATGCACTGGTCGCACTCGATTGTCATGATGCCCAACTCTCATATTTTGAGACGGCGCGGTTTATATATGGCGAAGAACGGGCCCGCGAAGCTTGGCACAGCCCAAGCCGAGCGATGAAAGACGAGATGAGACGTGCCCTTGCCCGCGGCCGTGACCTGCGGGACGGCGGTTATGCAACGCTTCTCGGACCCGTCGAAAACGCGCTTCTTTTAGCCTGAAGTAGAATTTTGGCACCTCTTTTGCAGCACCCGCTTGTGAAGGAGGCACCTGATGAGTCCCGCCGACACACCCTCGGTCCGTATTGATCTGGATGACTACGCCTATACTTGCCGACTCTCCAGAAGTCGCTGGGCTTGGGAATTTCTTCGGCGAAATAGCGAATTCAGGCAAGCCGCCCTGCGGGCTGGCGACTCACAGATATCTGAAAAGCCAGCCTGTCACGGCATCCGGCTGCTCCGGCCGCTATGCGACCAGATCGACGCTGAGAAATTCGGCTTGGTTTTTTTTCCCGACATAGACGCGAATGGCTACGAGGCCGACGTCTTCTGGATCCCTGCCCTCTATGCTCGCGCCCTGACCATGCAGGTCGTACCGCGTCATCCGAGCGAGCGCGACGATATTTTCGATCAGACGATCAATGTGTGTGAAGTCACCCACCTCACAGATCGCGTCGGCCGGGAATACCTGATGATCCGTGGGCACGGCCACAGCATCCAAGTCGCTTGTTCTGGTCTGTCACTACTCAGCGTCGAACCCGTCCGCATGAAACTGATCATCGATAATGTGTCGAGCATGGACGAAACACTTAAAGTCATCGGCAAGGCTCAGCGTATTCTTGGCAAGGACGATCCGAGTTTCAACGACACCTGGACACGCTCATCGCTTGCGTTTCGCAATGCGCTCATTGCGCTCGATGCGCATGAGACCGGTCTAACTTATTTTGAAACCGCTGCCATCATCTATGGCGAGGATCGCGCCACCGAAGCCTGGCAGAGCCCCAGCCGGGCCATGAAAGACGAAATGCGCCGCGCCCTCGTGCGAGGACGTGAACTCCGGGATGGCGGATACAGGGACCTCCTGACTGCACAGACCTGAGCAGATCCAATTTGGCATCAGACCTTGATCCGGCGATCACCCCTCGCTGACGCGAGGGGGCTGTTTCGCGGGCGGCACGCCGCCAGCGGCCCGGCTCGTCTCCGGACCTCTGGTCTGCCCTTCCGGGCAGCCCAGCGGCATGCGGGTGTCTCGCCGGTGATCGCGCCAGCCTGCGCTTCCCACTGACAAGCAGAGGGGTCGGAGGCTGGTCGGCCTGCATGAGCATTATGAGGCCGCTGGCTCAGGGGGCGTTCGGGTCGTTCAGCCATTTCCCGAATACGGTCACATCCTGGGCTTCATAACCGAGCGCCCCGTAGAAGGCTTCGGCATCGGCATTGCCGATGCGGACCATCAACTGGACTTTTCCGACATTCCGGCTTGCGAGCCACAGCTCGGCTTCGGCCATCATTTCGCGGCCATGACCATGACCCTGTCGCTCCGGTTCGACGGCGAGATAGTAGATCCATCCCCGGTGCCCGTCATGCCCGACCATAACTGACGCGATCAGATCATCCTCCCTGTAACCCACCATCAGCGTCGCTTCGCGGCTACGCACACACAGATCGATATCGGCCGACGGATCGTTCCACGGCCGCGTCAGGGCGCAGCGTTCCCATAGCGCAATCACAGCGTCGCGGTCCTGCTCGCGATAGGTGCGGATGTGTAGGCTCATATAGTCTGTCTTGCGGGATTCGGCTCGGTTGGCGCGTCCCGCGGCCTGCAACCGTCCGCCCGGCGTCCAGGACAGTCCCCCAATCAGACGAAGGTGGGCGGACGACCGGTCTGCCCGGACCCGCCGCTTGCGCAAGGCGACGGGGATGAAGGCGTCTGGAAGTGGTCTCAGCGTCCTACCTTTCCGCCTTGCGCAACCGGCTAATGGGTCCGGCCTGCCGGCCTTCTCGCCGCCCACCCCCGCCTGATGCGGGAGGGACATTTGGGCGGGGAGACGAGACTGACGCCATGACCACACCGCAACCTTCAGCCCCCCTTGCGGCAGACGCTGCACCCACATCTCCAGACCGGCCCCGTATCTATGTGGCCTGCCTTGCCGCCTACAATAATGGCTGCCTGCACGGGCGCTGGATCGACGCGACGACACCTGATGAGGTGATGGCCGAGGTTCGCGCCATGTTGGTGACGTCGCCGCTGCCGGACGCCGAAGAGTGGGCGATCCATGACTATGAAGGCTTCGAAGGCGCGCAGCTTTCCGAATATGCGAGCTTCGGGACAGTCTGTAATCTGGCCGATTTTATTGCCGAACATGGCAGGCTCGGCGCGCTGGTCCATCGCCATTTTGGCGACGACCTTGAGCAGGCCGTGGCGGCTTTCGACGATTACGCAGGCTGCTTTTCGAGCCGGGCAGACTTCGCCGAAGAACTCCACCGCGACACCGGGACGGAAATCCCCGCAGCCCTCGAATACTATATCGACTGGTCAGCGCTCGCCCGCGACATGGAGCTGAATGGCGACATCATGGTGTTCGAGACAGGGTTCGAAGACGTTCACGTTTTCTGGACGCGTTGAACGCCATGACCTTCACCCAGCACTTCAACACCTACGCCTGCGAAGGCGATACGATCAGCTGCGAAGCCGAGGGCTTCACGGTCACGGCCCGGATTGTTGCCGACGATTGCCCCGACGCGCCGGACCAGCGGCAGGACGGATTCTGGCCCTCGCTCTACAAGGACGCGCCCGGTTTTATTGGGCCGGGAAACGGATTCCGCCAGCGCTTCGCCGAGGCGCAGGCCAAGGCCGAAGCCGTGATGGAAGCATGGCGCAAGGGCGAGTGGTTCTATTGCGGGATCGTGCTTTCGGTCGAGCGCGACGGAATCGAACTGGATCACCACGCCGCCAGCCTCTGGGGCGTCGAGTGTAATTATCCCGGCACGGACAATTGCTACCTCACCACTGTTGCGAACGAGCTGTTATCCGAGGCGCTGGACGCAGGCCGCGCCGCTGCGGCCCGGCTTGCTGCGACCGTGACGGGCTGGGCTTCGACATGAGCGTTGCCCGCACCGTCACTGAATTGCTTGGCCCAAGGCCGCGCATGACGCTCGTCATTGCCGAGGCCCAGGTCGCCGAAATCTGGGTCGAGGGCCGCGCGCCCCTGATCACGATCCGCGACTATGACTGGGGCGAGACCGACCCAGAAGCCTGCCGCGACAGCGAGGGCTTTCCCTTCACCAAGATCAACTGGAGAGGCCCTGCATGGGCGCTGGGTCTCTCGCTTCACCCGCCAGAAAAGGAGACCCCCATGGCACAGCCCGACCTTAGACACATCCCGCTCGACGAGCTTCGGATTTCAAAACTCAATATGCGTCATGGACGAAAGAAACCGGACGTGTCCGACATCCTGCCATCAATCCGCGAGAGCGGTTTGCGGCAGACTTTGCTGGTCCGCCGCGAGGGCAAGTATTATGGCGTCATCGCCGGACGCCGCCGCTTCTTCGCGTTGAAAGAAATCGCCAAGGAGACAGGCGAGACGCCGCTGGTCCCCTGCGCGATCATGACCGAGAAGGATGCGGCGTCCGCGATTGCCGCCTCCGTCATCGAGAATGTCGGACGCCTGCCAGCGACAGAAATGGAGCAATATGAAGCGTTCAAACGGCTGCATGAGGAAGGCAAGGCAGTGGAGGATATCGCCGCCTTCTTCGGCGTGACCGAGCTTATGGTGCGGCGTGTGCTCGCGCTTGCTTCGCTCGCCGAGCCGATCCGCAAGCTCTACGCCGAGGACGAGCTGGACCGTGAAACGATCCGCGCGCTGACGCTCGCCACGCCCGACCAGCAGGCCGAATGGCTTCGCCTCTTCGAGAGCGAAACCGAACGCGCCCCGATGGGCCGGTCGTGCAAGGCATGGATAACGGGCGGGACCACGATCACCACCGACAAGGCCTTGTTCGATCTTGATGCCTATGAAGGACAGGTCACTGCCGACCTCTTTGGCGAGCATGGCGTCTTTGCGGATGCGGATCAGTTCTGGCAGGCACAATCCGCCACGATTGCCGAGCGGGTCGAGGCCTACAAGGAAGACGGCTGGAGCGATGTCATCTGCCTTGAGCGCGGGGCGTATTTCCACCGCTGGGAATATGTCCAGTGCGCCAAGGAAGATGGCGGGAAGGTCTTCATCGAAATCCGCCATGACGGGACGGTCCAGCTCCACGAGGGACAGCTGACCTCCGCCGAGGCCCGTAAGCGGCAACAGGGTTCGAAAGGTGACAGCGACGCCGTTCCGGCAGCCGTTCGGCCAGAAATGTCCGGCCCGCTTGCGGAATACATCCTGCTTCATCGCCACGCTGCTGCTCAGGCGAGTTTGGCCACATCACCCGCGATTGCTCTCCGCTTGATGGTCGCGCATGCGATGGCGGGGAGCGCGCTCTGGGACGTGCGTCCTCACGAGCTTCGCGTCCGGAAAGATGAGACGCAAGCGAGCGTCGAAGGCTCGGCATCTGTGGCTGCACTCGCCGAAAAGAAGGTTCAGACTGACGCCCTGTTCAAGGCGCTGAACGTCAATCCGGCCCTTCGCCGGAACGGCGACGACTACCGCGTGTGCGAGCTTTTCACTGCGCTGCTCGCCATGTCGGATGAAGAAGTCCTGACGGTTCTGGCAAGTGTCATGGCCCGGGCGCTCGAGGCCGGGAATGGCATTGTCGAAGCCGTCCTGCATGTCTGCGGCACCGACCTTTCGGCGGCGTGGAAGCCCGACGATGTGTTCTTCGATCTCACGAAGGACAAGCGCGCCATCAATGCGATGATCGGAGATATTGCGACCCTGTCGCTCGCGGAATCGTGCCGCGCCGAGACGGGCAAGGCGCAGAAACAGGAGCTTGCGAACCGGATCAGCGGGGAGGGTTGCGAGGCCAATCCTGACTGGCGACCGGGCTGGATGCAGGTGCCACCGACCCGCCTTGTCGACGGGGCCGGATCACCGCCCGCCGATGCGTGGACACGGATTGCGAGCCTGTTCGAAGCGGGGGCGGAAAACGCGTCCGATGAGACGCCTGAGCATCAGGACGCTGCCTGAATAATCGTCTCCTGTTCAGCCAGCTTGAGGAGCCGCCCGGTGCCTGTCACCGGGCGGCTTTCCGCTTTCTGAGGCTGGGGATTGTGGCTCCGATACCTGGGCGACCCATGAAAATGCCTTCAAAAAAAATCGCGCGTCTTGAGGTCTCGATGGACAATCGAGACGCGTGTGATGAGGGGTCTGATTTCTTCCCGAAAAGCGTGTCACTGACCCCTTGTTTCCGTCTTTGCCTTGAAGACCTGGACGCGGACTGAGCGGCCATGAAACCGCCTGCGGCGAAGAAATTTCCCCGCCGCTTTGCGGCTCCTCGCGCAGCAAATTTCATCGCCCCAGGCGGTGCTCCGCATGCGCTTCGCCCCTATCGGGTTCTAGCCGCTCAGCCCCCGTCCGGGCGGTCCGGCGTCGACGGGGACAAGGGGTCCCCGGGAGACACGCCAAGGAAAGAAAAGGAGACCCCTATGGCAAACGCACTCGGATATGTCAGCGAGACCAAGTCCGGCTTTGAAGGCACCCTCGCAATGATGAACCTCTCTGCCGCAATCCGCATCGAGAAGAATGCAGAAAAGACCGAAGAAGGACATCCGGACTACCGCATCTATGCCGGTGAAACCTCGACCGAAATCGGCGGCGGCTGGATGCGCAAGTCGAAGGCATCGGGACGCGACTATGTCTCGCTGACGCTGGCAGACCCGCAGATCGGACCGCGCCGGATTTTCGCAAACCTCGCCCCGGTCAAGGGCAAGAAAGGCCGGCACGTCATTCTCTGGAACGCGCGCGACTAGGGTAGATCACAGCCTTGCCAAGCCGCTCCGGAGACACCTCCGGAGCGGTCTTCTTTCATGCCGAAAGGGTCTGCAACGAAGGTGCTGATACGCCTATCAGCGCTGCATTCTAACGTGAGGGTTCTTTGGGGATTCAAGGGTGTCGCGAGCGTGTGGTGCAAGTTAGACACTCTTAATCTGAGGATGAGTTGGCAGTCTGTCAGGGCTTCGAGTTGCGTAGAGGAAAGGAGAAGCAACGCTATGACAGAGACAAATAGAAGTGGAGAGGAGCTTCGACCCAAATCAAACCTCCCAACCCCGACCGAATGGATGAACACGGATGAAACCGCTGACCATCTCGGCCTCAAACCGAAGACCCTGGTCAATATGCGTTCGCTGGGAACAGGCCCGGTTTATCACAAGATCGGCGCCAAGGTCTGGTATCGCGGCAAGGACATCATCGCTTACACCAATGGACGTAGGTTCATGGGGACAGGCCTTCGCGATGAGTCGTAGAATCGCGTTGTTAGGCATGGGATGCGGGCTAGGCCTCATGGTCTCCGCCAGCATTATCAACCGGTCCGACTTCATCTGGAACCGGACGGAAAGCATGCCCAAGGGCCTTTACTTTGTTGACCGGTCGGCGCGAATTTCGACAGGCGATCTGGTAGCGTTTGCGCCCTCGGATGAGGTTCGACATTGGCTGAACGATGAGGGAATTGTTGGCTCCGACTGGCCCTTGTTGAAGCATGTTGCGGGCCGATCCGGTGACGAGATTTGCAGATGCGATACGCAGGTCTCCATCAACGGGATCACATCTGTTGATGCGCTCAAAGTAACCGAGTCCGGCAGCGCCCTTCCCGTCTGGCAGGGCTGTCAGACCCTCAAAGCCGGCGACGTTTTCCTGCTCAACTCTCATCCCCTGTCAGTCGATGGACGATACTTCGGCGTTCAGGACGGCGCGCGCATCATTGGCGTCGCCAGGTCCATATGGACTTATGGCAACCGGTCGGCTGAGGATCAGGCGACCGTCAAAGCGATAGATAGCGGGACGGGAATGGCTTCTGTGTCCCGGAGGGCAAGATTAAGGGAGTGTCACCCAGCGACACATAACCCATTGTCTGCACATCCTTTTTCATGTGACCCGGCGCCGGAAGCCGGGTGCACGGATTTGCAATCCGCTGCACGCTTGGAGCCGTGAGCGACGATTTCGACTTCGTTCCCCGCCTTGGGAAGATCAGGTCGAAGGGTAAGGCAAAGACCCAGCTGAAGCGGCTGAAACGCGTCGTCGCGAAAGGGCGGCTCTCGACGCGCGGCCGCAGTTCTCTGCCGCCTGGCGCTGTGCGTCATGCTGGGCGTGGAAAAGTACAGGCCGCCCTTGCCCGGCACTGGTCCAACCAGCGGGCCCGGCGCGTTGTCGTCAAGGTCCATATTGCGCGGGCGGGTCCAACGGGCGCGGCGAGTTTTGCAAAGCATGTCGCCTACATCCGCCGCAAAGGTGCCGGGCGCGAGGGAGAACGTGGAAAACTCTATGACCGGAGTGTCGATGAAGCCGATGTAATGGCGTTCAATGATCGGGCCGACGAGGACAAGCGGCAGTTCAGGCTGATCGTCTCTCCGGAAGATGCCGAGCAGATGAAGGATCTGACGCAGTTCACGCGGGAGTTCATGAGCCAGGTCGAGAAGGATCTCGGCCGCCGGCTCGATTGGGTGGCCGCCAATCATCACGACACGGGCCAGCCGCACGTTCATATCGTGATCCGCGGCGGCAATGCGCGGGGTGGAGAGCTGCTGATTGATCGCAAGTACATCACGCAGGGATTTCGGGCGCGGGCGCAGGAGCTGGTGACGCTCGAGCTAGGACAGCGGCGGCTGCGGGAAATGGCAGCTGCGAGGTCGAACGAAGCCGAACGTGAGGCGCTCACGGCGATCGATCATGACATTGCGCGTTCGTTGAGTGATGGACGTTACGCGCCGCAGAGTGAACTTGGCGGATTGTCGAGGTTCGATGGCGCGGTCGTTAATCGCCGTCTTCGGTTTCTTCGGACACTCGAACTTGCGGCACGGCAGGAGGACGGTCACTGGGCGATGCAGGAAGGTTGGCAGGAGACGCTTCGGGCTCTTGGCAGGCGTGGGGACATCATTCGGTCACTTTCCAACATTCAGGGCCGGAAGATCGATACGGCGCGTCTGCATGCCCTGCCCCGTGATCTGGATACCGCTGGCGAAATCCTCGGACGGCTTGCCGCTACTCTACCGGGTGATGAACTACGGAATGGTACGACGGCACTGATCGAAGGCCTCGATGGTCGGGTCTGGTCAGTCGAGATGACCGAACAGGAAGCGGTTCAGTTGCCGAAGCCGGGCGGGATTGTTTCGGTGGGGCGGAAAGCAATTGAGCCGAAGCCTGCGGACAGGACGATTGCGGCGATCGCTGAGCGAAACGGCTGCGCGTACTCGGAGGAGCTGCACGCAGCTACCGATCCATCAAGTTCGTCAGCGTTCCGGCTCGCTCACAAGCGGCGGTTGGAGGCGTTGAGAAGGCTCGGTGTTGTCGAACGGAATGCGGATGAAAGCTGGACCGTCCCGAGAAACTTCGAAGAGCGTGCGTTGCAGGCCGATGCGAGAAAGCAAGGTCTAGCTGTCGATGTTCCGTCCTGGTTGCCGATTGAAGCGCTTGTTGAACGACATGCAGAGACGTGGCTGGATCGGATGGATACCGAGGTGTTGGAAGGCGCAGCAGGTCCATTCGCGGACGAACTTCGAACGTCGCTCAGTATTCGAAAGGATTGGTTGCGGAGCAATGGATACTCACTTGATTATAACGGACAGCTGACACGGGAAGACGCAGAGCGTCTCAGGAGACACGAACTTACAAAAGCGGCGATAGCAGAACGCGCCCGCGTTGAGCTACCCTTTGCGTATCCGGACAACTGGGATCAATTTTCAGGGACTTATTCGCGGCATGTCGATCTGGCTCAAGGCCGATTTGCTGTGATTGAAGGAAAAGACGGCTTTGTGCTTGTTCCGGCATCCGGCCAGAAATTGAATTGGGTCGGCAGATGGGTCGAGCTCAACCGTTCGCGTGCTTCAATTCAATGGTCCTTAGGCAGGTCTAGGATACGTGAATCATGATGGCGCAAAAAGAAAACCTAGACTTGAGTGAAGACTCTCCCTCTTGGTATAAAGCTAACGACCCTAAATTGATAAACTCCATAGGCGTTTGCAGCGCTAGGCGCTTGAATTTAAGCTCGCACTATGCGCCGTGAGTATAAGCGGGCGATTTGCCCAGCACCCGCCTTGAGTCTTCTGTAAAGGAGGTGCATTGAATTTCTCAGACGTGAACGCCTTCAAGGATATGCTCGCTCTGCTTGCACCGGGCTTCATTATCCTTATGGTTCAGGAGGCTCACAAAGTCGGGCCAAGAGACAGTCTGCAGCAAAGGCTCTTTAGCTACGCCGTCGCCTCTACTGCATACTTCGCAGCCATCGCCCCAATTGTTCGCCACGCGGGCGAGGTCCTAAGCGTGC
Organism: Hyphomonas sp.; assembly: GCF_036964145.1. GTDB lineage: Bacteria > Pseudomonadota > Alphaproteobacteria > Caulobacterales > Hyphomonadaceae > Hyphomonas. The sequence goes on along the minus strand of NZ_JBALUC010000003.1, from coordinate 27,298 downwards.
CTGTTCTTTGGGCGCAGGTTTCTGAATACGCTGTACTACCAGCTATCCTAGGCGTCATCCTGGCGGTGTGTCGGTCGAGACGGTGGCTGGACAGAATTTCGCGTTTGCTGAAATTGCCGCCGATTCATCATATTCCGACTGCCTGGGACTGGGCGTTTCCCCTGCAACGTAGCGGAGTGTTTATTATAGCGACTCTGGAGAATGGGGACCGCTTTGCAGGGCCATGGTCTCCGGCCGCTTTTGCGTCTTCGACAAGCGGGGAACGCGACTTGTACATCCCAGAGGTATGGGACGCAAAGGAACAAGGCCCGTGGGAGCGGTTTGAACCAAAACGCGCCATCTTGCTCTGCGGAAAGGACATTAAGACCATCGAGTTTTTCAATGCAGGAGAAAGCAATGACGAAGAAACCACGTCCGGCACCACACCTTGAAAAGAAGGGTTACACAGCACCGCCGCCACAACCCCATAAGGTCAATGGCGGCTATCAAGGCCCAGGTCAGACCACCAATGAAACCAAGCCGCCATCAGGAGGTGGCGGAGGCAGTCAGTCATCTGGCAGCAAAAAATAAGACCATTGGCTTTCGATTCTGGACCAGACTAGATGTTTCGCTTCGTACACACAGCTGACGTTCATCTCGACTCGCCTCTGAAGTCGTTGGCTCTGCGCGACCCCGACCTGGCGGAGATGGTTGGCGTGGCGACTCGGACAGCTTTCCGCCGGGTCGTCGACTTGTGCCTTACCGAGCAGGTCGATGCATTTATCGTCGCGGGAGATCTGTATGACGGCTCACTGCGAAGCATGAAGACGGCGCGCTACTTCGGTGAGGAAATGCGCCGGCTCACGGAGGCCGGAATTCCTGCGTTTATAATTCGGGGCAATCACGACGCGGAATCCATCATCACACGCGAATTGACCCTCCCAGAGGGCGTGCATGTTTTCAAGAAAACAGATGAGCCGGTCGCTCTGAAAGACGGCGCGGTCGCGGTTCACGGCGTGAGCTTTGAGGAGCCGCACGCGCCGAATTCGCTGCTTTCCCGGTATCAGCCGGGGACACCCGGCGTCATTGATATCGGGGCGATGCACACCAGCCTGGATGGATCGCCGAACCATGACGTGTATGCGCCGTGCTCCACCACGGATCTCGCGGCCCACGGGTATGCTTACTGGGCGCTTGGTCACATCCACAAGCGCAGCGTGACCACGCATGACGACTGCACCATCGTTATGCCCGGTATTCCTCAAGGCAGGCACATGAACGAGGACGGCGTAAAATCGATAAGCCTGACGACGATTACGGAAACCGGAGACTGTACAGTCGAAGAAAAATACGTCGCGCCTGTTCGTTTCGAGCGGCAGTCGCTTGATGTGTCTCAAATTGGAGATTGGCCGGAGCTTATTGGGCTTACAAAGGACGCCTTCAACTCATTGCGCGACGGTCCGATTGCCGACCAAGACGTCATTGTGCGGTTGACCTGTATCGGGGCCGGAGAGTTCGCGCGCAAAATGCGTCACGACCGTGAAAGGCTGGAAGAAGAGCTACGGTCCGCCGCGTCTCGGGTCGGGCGCGTTCATTTAGAACAGGTCGTTTTTGACTCCGCCGTTTCGCAAGTGGTGAAGGACAACCGGGTTTCTGAACTCTCAGCCATTGTTCGAGGCGGTCAAATCGACCTCGCTCAGATCGCGTTGCGGATTGGAGACGATGTACAGCAATTGATTCAGAAACTGCCAGGCGAACTTCGCGCGCGGTTCGATCCTGCAGAAAATGACGGTCTGATCCAAAACCTTTCCGAAGAGGGTGTTTCAGATCTGCTGGCGCAAATAGAGGGAGAAAGCTGAGACATGCGCTTTAGGGCTCTCCATCTGACGCGGTTTGGCTGCTTTACAAACGAGTCGATCGACTTCGGCGGCGTCAGTGACGCGCCTGATTTTCACATCGTCTATGGCGACAATGAAGCCGGGAAGTCTACTCTTCGCGACGCCATCACAAGTTTTCTATACGGCATTCCCGCCCGCACAGAGTACGACTTTATCCATGACTACAAAGCGCTTCAAATTGGAGCCGAGCTCGACACGAGCGCCGGTCCGCTTTCAGCCGTTCGGGTCAAGGCGAACAGAGACTCGCTACGCTCGCCCGAAAGCGCCGTTTTGTCAGAAGATAGTCTAAAGCGGGAGATGCTGGGCCTCGTCGAGACGGACTTCATCAACCTGTTCTCGCTCGACTTGCAGTCCCTCTTGAACGGCGGGGCGGATATTCTGCAGGCGAAAGGCGATCTTGGGGCTCTGCTGTTCGCAGGCGCCTCGGGACTTTCCTCCGTCACTTCGACATTGGAGCGCGCCCGCGAGCAGGCAAAAGGGTTCTTCAAGCCGAGAGCGACGTCTACTGAGCTGGCCCAATCGCTGAAGCGGCTCAAGGACATTGATGGGGAACTGAAAACCCTCGACGTCCATGCGCCGGAATATCGGCGCATGAAGCAGAACGTCGGAGAAGCGAAAAGCGCCTACGAAGCGGCCGCCGACGAACAAAAACAACGCCGCGCTGCATATGAGAGAGACAATGCGGTTCTACAAGCGATTGAACCATGGCGCGATCTTCAGGAGCGTAAAGACCGCTTGGAGGCGTTGGGTCCTCTTCCGCCAGCCGATGATGCAGCGCTTGAGCGCGCACGCCAGTTAGAAGCCGAGCTGAAGGCGTTGACCGATGCCAAAGAGTCACTGGAGGCGCGCCTAAAACGTTCAAAGGATGAGCTTGATGATTTGAAGCCGCCGCCTCATCAGGAGAAACTGACAAGCGGGCTTGAAGCTTTGATCGCCGACGATCTTGAGACACGCGCTCGCGCAGCGGCGCTCGATTTGCCGAGCCGGCGTGATGACTTGAAATCGCTTGATCGGGACGTCGCCGGCTATCTTACACGGCTTGGTGAGCAAAAAGATGCGAAGCCCGAAGCACTGGTCGTTTCGAAAGCCGACGCCGCCAACATCAGGGCGCTTGCTGAGAGGGGTGAAAAACTCTCTGAAGAGCATGAACGGGCCCTCGCCGAGCATGAGAAGGCGGCATCTGATCTCACCGTTGCCAACGATGAACTCTCTGCGCTGACCGAACCCGTGGATACCGCCTCTTTGGATGACGCGATCACTTCTTATCGGTCCGACCTCGACGCAGCCAGACTTGAGGAATTGGAAACAGACATTGAGGCCTCTAAGAGAAATCTCGATCGCGCGCTGGTGGGTCTGGCGCCCTGGAGCGGTACGCCTGAAGACTTAGACGGACTGACGCCTCCGTCCGCTTCCGATCTCGATGATGTCCAAGGCCGGCATGATAAACTGACGGCTGATCTTGAACGATTTGAGTCTGAGCGCCGCAATCTCAACCGGAGTATCGAAAGCGACACTGCGCAACTTGATGAAATAGAGACCGATCCGGAAATCGTTTCAGACGATGCGGCTGCCAAGCTGTTGAAGGTGCGGGACGGTCTTTGGTCCGATCATCGCCGCGCCATTGAGCAGGGTGTCGTCAATGAGATTCAAGTCAGCGCGATCGCTTTTGAAGCCGCCATGGGCAAAAACGATGTCGCCGTAGCAAAGCGCATGGCGCACGCTTCGCAGATCGGACAAATCAAAGAACGCCGGCTCAAGCAAAAGGGCGCGATCGCTGAACGCGAGGCCGTCGATAAAGCGATTGAAGAAGTGACTGATCAACTGACGGCCTTGGACGACGAGCTTGCGCGACTCGCCGAAACTACGGGTCTGCCAGAGTCGATCAGCGCCTCGGCTTTTATGGCGTGGCGCGCAGCGTGGGAAGACGCACAACAGGCATTGACGACTTATCAGGACCGTTGCGCCGCGTTCGAGAAAAAGCAAAAACGCTTCAAGACCGCCGCTTCCGCACTCAGAAAAGAACTGAACTCCGTTGGTGTGGAGCATTCAGGCGCCGACGAAACGGTTCTGGCTGCAGCCCTTAGAACACTGGATAATCTGCGCAAGAGCGCCGAAGCGTACAGGATTGCGAAGGCCGAACATGACACATTGGCGAAACAGCAAGTTCGACGCGCCGAAACGGTTGAAAAGGCAAAGACATCTTCTGATGAATGGGAAAAGGAGTGGGACCGCACACTCAACGCATTCTCGTTTGCGCAAGGTCTTCCGGCCGCGATCAAGGCGAGGCTGGACGATCTCGCCAGTCTTTCCACCATTCTGGATGAAAGAAATAAATTAGCGCGCCGTGTTGCGCTGATGGAAACGAGTAAAACAAATTTCGCGGACGCCCTCGTCCAGCTTTCCTCAGATACCGGGATTGGAGATAGGAACGCGCCTGCGTTTGATTTGCTCGATACACTGAAATCTGAAGCAAAAGCCCTGGACGTAAGGACTGCACAGAGGCTGAAGCTTTCCAAGCAGGTCGATGAGAACAAGGAAGAATTGGAGGAGACGGTTCGCAAACTCGCCGCGCTTGACAAAGAGGCAGTTGCGCTTTGCGAGCGGTCGAAAGCGGCAGACATCCCGCACTGTATCGAGACACTTAATTCGGCGACCGCAGCGAGAACGCTTGCTGACGAGATTGGCGAGCGCCGCCGGCGATTGTCCAATCTCCTCGCCACCGATTCCGAAACCGAATGGTCGCAGATGCTAGCGCCGCTGCTGGACTCGATGGACGCGCTGGCCACGGCAGAAGCGGAGCTAAGAGGCGATCAGACACAAATTGAGATTGAAGAGACCCGCGTGCGGGAGCTTTATTCGGAGTGGAAAGCCGCCGAGCGGGCGCAGGACGGTGTCAACGATAATGAGTCGGCTGCGCGACTTCAGCAGGACAGGGCGACGCTTCTTGCTGAGATCGAACAAGGCGCGCGTCACTATATCAGCTTGAAAGCAGGCGCTTTGATCGTGGACGAAGCGGTTCGGCTTTTCAGGGATCAGCACAGGGGCGCCATGTTGAAGGCCGCCAGTGAGGCGTTTTCAAAGATAACCCGTGGGCGGTATCCGAGACTGGTCACAGTGACCGCGGACGACCGGGAGACACTGGTCGCTGAACGCGATGACAAGACAACGCTTTCAGCAGACAAGCTATCCACGGGCACGCGGGCGCAGCTGTACCTGGCCCTTCGAATCGCTGGCCACGCCGAATATGCGAAGTCTCAGACGCCGCTGCCGTTCATTGCAGACGACATCCTCGAAGCGTTCGATAATCACCGTGCGAAGGAAACGCTGACGCTCTTGTCCAGCATGGCGGAGTCCGGTCAGGTCATATACCTCACGCATCATGAGCATCTGGTCGATATGGCCCGCACTGTCGCGTCTGATCGCTGCAAGATCCACAGATTGAACTCGAAGGCCACCGGTGAAGCGTTGGCGGCCGAGTAACGCCCAGCACTCTATCGCGGCCTTACCAGGAGTCGTCGCATAGTCTCGACGTGACTGCGTCCAGCTTGCCGAGTGTCCAGCCTCGGTCTGCCGCGACGCACATGAGCTCGTACAGGAACAGCGTGTTCTTGTTCAGCTTGGCGACACCGCCGCAGAGTGCGCGCGCCTCTGTCTTTGCAGACTCCAATTCCCCATCAGCAACGTCGGAGAAAATCGATCCCTGGATATCGTTGTGCCAAACGGCCATTTTCGACCCAACAAAATCAGTATCCGGGAAATCAGATAGTCCGTCTTCGCCCGCCCATTTGAACAGGGCGTTGTTTAAGGCCTTATGGTCTTCGCGAGCGCCTTCCTTGCAGTTGCTGTCCCCATCGAATATCAGGAAAGTAGGGATTTCCATTGCCTCTGCTAACAGGCAGCACCGCAGTAGGTCCGACTTCCCATTGACCGGCACGATCGAAACGCCGCGTCGGCGAAACTCCTTTTCGAGCCCGGTTGCATAAATCCACGCTGTGAGGACGACCTGATCTTCGATGCCTTCAACGAGGACAAGCTTGTCTGTGAAAAGCATCTCACTCAGCGCTGGTTGTAACGTTGTGTCGAGACGCGCCCGCAGACCCTTGGGAGGCTGCGGGGCCTTTCCTACTATCTCCGCTTCGCGATCCGCCAGTTGCTGGTAGACGGCGGCGCAGCTGTAGGCTTGGTCAGCCGCGTTTCGTCGGATCGCCCGGACGTTTTCGAAACCACGACCAGAGACGAAGTATGGGCTATGCGTCGCCGCCAAGACCTGTGCGTTGCCATCCGAGAGCTGCTGTAGGACATGGGCGAGGTGTTTCGCCTGAGGCGGATGCTGATAAAGTTCAGGCTCTTCAATCCCCAGGACGAGCGTTGAAATGTTCTTGTCTCCGAGCGTCGCCAGCTCCTGCAAGAGGCTGATAAGATAAGAGCGCTGCAGGCCATGACCGATGCGCGCCAAGCTGCCTTCGAAGCCTTGCTCGCCCGTTTTCAGGCGCGCGGCCGGCTCTTCGATTTTGAACTTTGCAGGATCCTGATACCAGGCGATTGAGACCGTGGCGCGCGGATTGCCCCAGTCTTGCAGGCGTTCTTGCAGGGACGAGGACAGCTCGCTCAGAGCGCCATTCTCCGCTTCGATCAGTTTTTGGTACTGGGCCAAAGTCGAATTTCGTAAATCCTCAATCTGATCGCCGAATTCGACTTTGGACCGAACCGCTCGATCAAGCAGCTTGGAGAAGGCGGTATTCTTGCTCTCCAATTCCTCGGTCGCCGCGTCCTTCACGGCGGGCACGTAGACCCATTGAATGTGTTTCTCCAGAAGATTAGCGCCTTTCGAAAATCCGTAGAATTGCGATTCGCTCTCCAGTTCTTCGCAGAGGTCGGGATGGCTTTGTTCAAAACTGTTAAGCGCTTCCTGCCCGGCCGCCGCGCTCGACCATTTCGGCAGTTCGGTGAATGAGCCTTAGAGGTCTTCATAAACCGCTTTCTTGTCTTTCGCGCTTTGGGCTTCGAAGAACGGCCTGAACTTTCCGATCCCCATACGCGATCCGTACTGCCGAATGCCGGCGCCACTTTCCGAGAATTCAGCACGCGCTGTAACGATCAGCTTATTGCCGCGCACATAGTGCTTAAAATCTTCCCGGGCTTCGTCGGAAAGATCGCCAAACGTGACCTTGATTTCGATCGGTTCGGACGTGTCCTTTTGAAAGAAGTCTTCATCTGCCAGATTCCTGACGTCGGTCGCGTTTCCATCCTGATAGCCGAAAAAGACGTTCAGCGCGGCCAAAACTGTGGACTTACCAACGCCATTGGCCCCGACCAAGCAGGTATAGTCGTCAAAATGGATCGTGCAGTCTTTGAACGCGCGAAAGTTTTTAATGCCGACGCTTTCAATTCTCATCTGGCCGAGTCCTTCGCCAACATCTTTGACCGCATTACGCTCTTCTCGCCAGATTCAGATTGTATTGGAATGAGGTCAAACGAAGTAATTTCATTTGGCTTTTTATACTCGCAGTATTTCTTTGTAAGAGAATTCACTTCACGCTTCGCTTTGACAGATTAATCTCGCTCAGAAATGCTCAACGAGGTGTTTTTGAACCTCGGCTATGCGGATGCCGAGAGGCGATCTCACCGCTTTCGAACATTAGAGTGCAGATTGTTTGAACGGTCAAAGACCCATTTATCGTGCAATTTTAGGGGCAATTTGTAATCTCATTGTGTCTGCTTCTGACGAATCGGCCATCCCCGCTGACGACAACTTCTGCGATGAGAGTGTCACAACTGACCACTTAGAACTCCCCAGAAGTCCCCTCGCAATTCCAAGCCGGAATGGCATTATTGCGCCTCGCAGTGGCGGAGGAAACAAACCATTACCCCCACAAAATTTCTTCTCGGTCAGTTTATTCTGACGCTTTTGCTGATCACCTGTTCGGTGTGGGTGGCGACGCAATGGGTGGCAGGCGTTTTGGATCATCAGCCACGTTTGGGTGGTCCATGGTTCGAGCTTGCGGGTCAGCCTGTCTACAAGCCGTGGCGGCTATTCCAGTGGTGGTATGCCTATGATGCTTATGCTCCGGACGTGTTTGCGCGTGCAGGTTTGATTGCCTCGCTCGGTGGGATAGCCGGCATCGTGATGGCGATCATCGCGTCGCTGTGGCGGGCAAGACGTGAGAAGAATGCGACGACTTATGGCTCGGCGCGCTGGTCATCGGTTCGGGATGTTCGGCGATCTGGTCTGCTTGGTTCGTCAGGTGTGGTGCTCGGACGGTTCAAAGGCCGGTATGTTCGACATGCAGGCGCCGAGCATGTCATGGCCTTTGCGCCGACCCGGTCCGGCAAGGGTGTCGGGTTGGTTATCCCTACCCTTCTTTCCTGGACAGGCAATGCGATCATTCATGACATCAAGGGAGAGAACTGGGCACTGACGTCGAAGTGGCGATCGGACTTCTCTCAATGCGTTCGCTTCGATCCGACGGATTTGTCGAGTTCGCGGTTCAACCCATTGCTTGAAGTGCGGCTTGGTGTGCATGAGGTCCGCGACGCGCAGAATGTGGCGGACATACTCGTCGATCCGGATGGCTCCCTCGAGCGGCGAAGCCATTGGGACAAGACAGCTCACTCTCTGCTGGTCGGTGCCATCCTGCATGTTCTTTACGCCGAAGATGACAAATCACTCGCGGGCGTCGCGACGCTGCTCTCTGATCCGGCCCGGCCGATCGATGACACGCTGGAGCGCATGCTTGAAGCGAACCATCTGGGGAGCCGTGACCGGCCATTGACGCATCCAGTTGTGGCGGAAGCGGCGCGTGAGCTCCTGAACAAGTCGGAGAATGAAAAGTCGTCGGTCGTGTCGACGGCGATTTCATTCTTGGGGCTCTACCGCGATCCGGTCGTCCAGCGCGCAACTTCCGGCTCGGACTGGAAGATCGAGGACCTGTTTCGCGGCGAAAGTCCTGCGTCCTTGTATCTGGTGGTTCCGCCGTCTGACCTGTCACGGACGAAGCCGTTGATGCGGTTGATCCTCAATCAGATTGCACGGCGGCTTTGCGAAGAGCTTCCAGATGGACAAAACTGCCGGCAGACGCTGCTGATGCTCGATGAATTTCCTGCGCTCGGGCGGCTCGACTTCTTCGAGAGTTCGCTCGCCTTCATGGCAGGCTACGGCATTCGAGCTTTTCTGATCGCTCAGTCTCTGAACCAGGTCGAGAAGGCCTATGGGCAGAACAATTCAATTCTCGACAATTGCCATGTCCGGATTGCATTCGCGACGAATGACGAGCGCACGGCCAAGCGTATTTCCGACATGCTCGGCACTACAACGGAGCAGCGAAACCAGAAGAATTATACCGGGCACCGGCTCGCGCCCTGGCTCAGCCATGTCATGGTCTCCCAGCAGGAAACCCAACGGCCGCTGCTCACACCCGGCGAGGTGATGCAGATGCCGGCGGATGACGCACTGATCTTTCTGGCCAGCCATCCGCCGATCCGGGCGAAGAAGCTCCGCTACTATGAAGATCGCAACTTCACAGAGCGGGTGGGCGCATTGCCGATTGCCGCTGCCGGCGGGGATACATCGCGATCTGGCGGTTATCACCAATCTGGACCATCGCCCTCGGACGGTAATTCCGGCGGGCTGGCGCGAGCGGTGGGACCGGACATCGGCAATGAGGATGAGATCTCGCAGGATATTGCGAGTGAGGAAGAGCGCGCGCCGCAACAGCGGGGCGGCATACAGGACCAGATCGCGCGCTACTACCTTCAAGTTCAGGAAAATGGCGGACGGGAGCTTTAGGAGATGGCGCGCAATCCAAGGCTTCATATCCGCGTTTCCGAGACGAACCATCGCAAGGTGAAGCAGTTCTCTGCCGAACATGGTGTCCATGTCGGCAGCCTGATCGACGAGGCACTGACGCTACTGTTCACGCCGCCTGAAGACCGGCCCGATGCGGCGATCATCCAGCGGCTGGAACGGATCGAAGACCAGATCGAGAAGTTAGAGACAGGCACCGCCTTTCAAACGGACCTTCTAATCGAGTTCATATTCGAATGGTTGCGGCAGCGGCCTGGCAAGAGCCCGTTCGAGACGCCGGCGGATGCGGCGCGCGCAAGAATTGAGTTGGAAGCGCTGACGAAGCGCGTCGTCGAGCGCTCCAACCCGCACATCTGGAATTAGGATGCATGCCTCCTCGAAGCACTGAACTGCATGGTCTAGGCGCTCACTTGCCTCAGAATACGAAAGACAATCTTTCCGAACGTCGAAAACTGTTCCGAGTCGGTACCTTCTCTTAGCTTCAGCGGGATCATGTCGCGGAATTCAGTTTCGTCTTGCGGCAAGTGCGCCAGAAGCGTCTCAAGCATGACTTTTCGAAGCAAACCGCGTTCAGGCGGAACTTCGGGCATGCTTGGCTTAATCGTGTCCTCGCGCAGCCGGATCAAAACGTCTCGGGCTTCACTTCGTGACATTCGCCGATCCTGAGCCGGCGCCTCTTCGAGCACCGTATCGTCTGGGTCGAGATACTCCGAATCTTCTTCTTGCTCCGCACCATCCTGATAGGAGATGTCTTCTTCCACAGATGGAGGTGACCGGCGCTCGGGCGACATCGGTCTTTGTCTTTGAGCAATCCTGCGGGCTTTTTCGTCCTCGATCGCATCAATTATCCGGGAGAGCTCCCGGCCCGGCTCCTGGAACCAATCGGTCGACCAGATGCGCTCAATTCTCCAGCCTAGGCCCTCTAATATATCCTGGCGGAGCCTATCCCGGTCACGGGCCGATTTACTCGAATGATAGCTCGCTCCGTCACATTCAATGCCGATCAAATAAGTCTGTGGTGCCTCAGGGTCTTTCACAGCCAGATCCAGGAAAAATCCATCCACTCCTAGCTGTGCGACGACCTCATAACCCTTTAGACGCAGCGCCTCAGCAACCGCTATCTCAAAATCACTGTCAGGTTCCCGGCCACTTCCCACGGGCACGACCCTGCCAGGCAGGATGCCGGTTTCCGAATATTCGAGGAAGCCGCTCAATGCCTTGACGCCAAGCTTTGAGCTTTCACCCACAAGCACCTCGGATGCCTTCATCGAAGAGAAGACAATCATGCGTTCTCGTGCCCTGCTGAAAAGGACGTTTAGTCTGCGATGGCCGTGTTCGAGATTGATCGGGCCGAAGCGCTGATAGACCTTCCCGGTCTCAGGACTCGGCCCGTAGGTCATGGACAACAACACCACATCGCGCTCATCCCCCTGCACATTCTCCAAGTTCTTTACGTCGAACGGCTCTCCCCTGCTGGAATCCTCTTCAGCTCTGACAATGGAAACGTCGTTTCGGGTCTGCTCGTCGATGTACTGTCTGATCCGGTCTCGCTGGGCTGAATTCATCGCAACGACGATCAATGACTGCTCGGGGCGGGCTCGCATGTGTTGTATCGCGGCCTTCGCCACTGTGCGCGCTTCTTCATCATTTACGCCGCGGTCGAACCTGCCCGTGGGTACGTAATTGAAGTCTATTCCCAAACGATCACCTGTATTGTTTGGCGTGGGATAGACGATCAGTTTGTTGTCGTAGAACCACGAGTTTGAGAACGCGATGAGGCTCTCGTGCCGCGACCGATAATGCCATCGAAGCATGCGGCTATCGAACTTTGACGCAGCAAGAGAGAGGATACTCTCTTCCTTCTCGCCTACAACTTCCTCGTCGTAGTCTTCGGTTCCGTCGCCCTCCAGACCGATCTTGTTGAAGAAATTCGTGGGCGGCAATTGCTTGTCATCCCCAACGACAACCAACTGCTTTCCTCTCGCCACCGCAGACAAGGCATCCTCGGGGCGCATCTGCGAGGCTTCATCCATTATGACAACGTCAAACTGAAGGCCGCCGGGTTTCAGGTATTGAGCAACTGAAAGCGGGCCCATCATGAAACACGGCTTCAGTGCCTGAATTGCATTTCCGGACCTGTCCATCAAATTGCGAATGGACATCCGAGGCCGCTGTAGACCCCACTGATGCGACAACAGAGCCATTTCGGTGAGATCGCCAACCCGCGCCGACGATCTACCCGGAGGTGGTCGCCTGCTATGTGCCTTGGCTGCGATTTCTGACCGCCTCGCCTCCATAATGCTCTCGTCAAGCGCACGAAAGATCTTCCGCTCCTGGTCCCTCTCGCTTCCGTTCTTTTCATGCAGCGGCGGAGAGGCCTTGAATACCGCTTGAGCCGAGCTGCGATAGGCGCAGTATCGCCAAACACCTGCGAGATCTTCAAAGAGCGGATAGCCTTCTTCAGCAGCTCGTATGAGCGGTGCTGTTGCGGCATCCAGAGCTGCCTTCCGATACCGAGCATAGCGAATCCAGGTTGGCAGATTATCGAGACGATTTAGCTGGCGGTGCACCCTCGCCATCTCATCTTCTATTGAAAGCCAGTCTGCGTCGGTGTTCCGCCCGAGTGTTGTGTCAACAGAGTGCCGCGCACGAACTAATCCGTTTGCAGCCTCGCCGGTCTTTTGAATTATCTCAATCGCAGCTTCAGGCGTACCGCCTTCTTCAGCCGTCAATAGCGGTCGAAATTCATCAGGAGCGAAGGCGTAAACCAATCCAGTCCAGAAGTCAGATTGATAGCTTTCCATAACGGAGCTACCGCCGAGATCCGTTGCCCATTGAAGCTCCGCCTTAGGCGAATTCAGCTCTATGCTGGCAACACGCTCTATCGAACGGAAGTCTTGCGAAAGAAGCCAGTCTGCGAGCCTGTCTGCTTCTGCATCTCCCGAAAGCGCCTTTCTTGCACGTCGTCTCCAGCTGACGATTTCGTCGAGAACGGCAAACTCAGTATCTATGCCATCGAAGAGCTGGTCGAATAGACGCTTTCCCGCCTTGTCCGTTGCCAAGGCCTCCCTCCGTTGCAGCAGGCCAGCCAATTCGGCTAAGCGAAGTGCCCAGACATCCGGCTTCTCTGACGAAAAGTTTCCTCCAAGAGACACGATGGCGGATTTGGCTTCCTTCCAGGACTTCGAAAAGAAGCGCGCAATCGGGGAAATTGTAGCAAGGTTTGAACTGTGCAAAAGAAGGTCGGCGTCACCGATATGGGATGTTCGCGCACGAAGGAGATGCTCCTCGATGGCATCGAAGCCTGCGCTTAACTCCTCCGCTTCCGATCGAAGTCTTGCCAGCTGGACATCTGCATCCGGCTCATCCATTTCAGGCTTGCTGTAGTTTAGCCAGGCCATTGGCGCCGTCTTCCCGACTTCGCAGAGATCCACAATGCGGCGCAGCATCTTCCATGAAGGACTGACACGGAGCGAGAGGTGATCAGCGAGTGCGTCGAAGTCTTTCGTGGCACCCACTATTCGCGCTCTCGACGTGGTAACGATCTTGGTCGACTCCCACATATTCAGAACGCGTTCCGGACTGACCCCTTGCAGGCTCAATCCGTAGTCTGAGTCTAATTGAGCCAAGAGCCCGTCAAATTTTTTGAGTGCCGTGGCAAATGCGTTCAATTGGCCTTCAATGAGGGGCCTGTCGCTTTCTAGAAGGCTGAGGTTGCCCGCTCCATACCAAGGGCTGGCGCTGATCGGCTCGTCGGAGGAGACTTCTTTCGCCGTCTTGGCCAGATCCGTCAGCAAATCCTCTCGCGCTTCGATATCAATCGGGGTGTCCCTCAGCGTGCTGAGTCCCTTCGACACGAGTTCGGGCAAACGCAATCGGTCCACAGTTCTGGCGGTTTCACCGATTGTCAAAGTGTGTCGCCCGGCACCAAGCAGCAGATCAGCAACAGAGCTTCCAGCCGATGTGTTTGCGCTTACTGCTGTAACATAGTCGTTCAAGCTTTGTCGGACGTTCGCCGCCTTCTCCTTGAGCTTCGACAGATCACTCCTCACTCGCGGTTGGTGCGATTCAAAACGCGTCCGGAGCGCTTCCAGAAGCGCTTTCTTTTGCGTCTTGTGACTGTGGAGTTCGAGACAGTACGGGTCAAAACCAAGTCCCGATAGTCGTCGCTCCACGACCTGCAAGGCTGCCAGTTTCTCGGCAACAAACAAAACGGACTTGCCCTCGCTGACGAGCGCGGCAATCAAGTTTGTAATCGTTTGTGACTTTCCGGTCCCTGGAGGACCCTGAACCACCAGGTTCTTTCCTTCAAGAACCAGACGGATCGCTTCGAGCTGTGAGCTATCGGCGCGGTCAATGAGCGGGACTTCCATCTCCTGTGAAATGGTTTGTTCGGAGACTTCGTAACTTATCGCTCCTGTCGGAATTGCATCTTCCAACATTGCACCAAGCAAGGATCTAACGAGTTCGTTCTTCGCGAAAATCCCTCGACCGGGCCAATTTGAAGGATCGAGGTCATTATAAAGTAGCAGTCGCCCCAATTGCGAAATGAGGCTCAAGAATATCTGGCGCCGAACCACCCAATCACGGTTTTCCCCGATCGCTTCCTTGACGGCATCAAAATATTCCTCGAGTGCGGTTCCATCCTCATACTCGGGAAGAGAGATTCCGAAGTCGGCTTCAAGTTTCTGACGGAGTGCGAGATTGATCTGAACATCGTCGCCATTTGCTTGCAGCTTGTATGCTCTTGGCCCTCGCCGGACTTCAGGGCGAACAAGTTCCACTGGCAACAATATCAGCGGCGCAAGCTGCGTCTTACTTTCCGCGGTCTCTCGCCACTCAAGGAAGCCAAATCCCAAGAATAGCATGTTCGAGCCGGTTTCATTGATCGCGGATCTTGCGTCCTGCGCGAGCTTCCTGACGGCTGACTCCAGGGAGTCGTACCATTCCAGTGTCTGAAGTTTCTGGTCTCGATGGACTGACCTTCTACTCCCTTCCCCCGGATCAGAAGGAAGGTCGAATTCTGGAATAATGCCTTTGTGCTTCGCCCAATCCCTTTTCGGAATATCACGCCGCTTCGCTGCGCTGACATCTGATGCATCTTCGGTCAGCTCTTCACTCGTCAGCATGAACTCTTCGGGAGGCTTCGTAGCCGCTTCCCAATTATCGAGTTCTGCCTGAGTTGGCTCGGGAAGCGGGAGGAAGGAAAAGTTTCTTCCGTCAATCAGGGACGAAAACACCTGATCAGGGAGTTCGTCGATCAGTCGAAGCGTTCGTTTGGTGAATTTGAAGTTCAACAGCGGATTGCGAAGCGACAAATCGAGGAGCTTCAATCGCAACTTTTCGATCGTCGACGCAATCGTGGCGAGCTGGTCCGCGTTGGAATCTGATTGGGTTCTGCGGGCCTGGCTCGCCTCCATTTCGAATCCTCTGATAGCGGCAATGCAAAAAGTGCATTAGCACATCAGGAGCGCAATTATTCAACCACCCGATTTCAATCTAAAATGATCAGAACCTCTCGCTCTTTATCGCCGTTTCGAACTCTGCAGCATCTTCTTCTGACCTAAACATATAACGGGCGGTATGCTCGCCCTTCTCCAAATGGCTGTGTGAGCGCCATTCGGGGCCGATATGCGTGTTGAGCCAGGCGGCGATGATGTCGAGGCGCTTGCCCAGACCGAAGGGCGGGATTGGCAGTTCGACATGGTGCGGGAAGTCCCGCGCATCCTTTTCGGCCATGAGAACGGATTTGTAACGACCCATAGGCTTCTGCTTATTGTTTGCGTTTTGTTCTTTTTCGCTTTCCGGTTTGCTCTCAATCTCTGCAGCGCGATTTTCGGTGAGTTGCCCCTCTGCGTCCTCGTAGGTCCCGTAGGCGCCTTTCGTGTCCTCCAGCCCCAACTGGGCGGCGCCGTTTGATGCCTTGATGCTTGTCCCATCACCGATGAGGACCACGCCCTGCCATGTCTGCCCTGCCCCAGTCCAGCGAAACCGAGACCCGCCGCATGGCGATGCTCCGCACGGCTTTTGACGGTCCGGTGGGGGCGGCGCTGGCGGCGCCCGACACGATCGAGATACTCGCCAATCCCGACGGGTC
The DNA here is from genome assembly GCF_036964145.1 of Hyphomonas sp. Taxonomy (GTDB): domain Bacteria; phylum Pseudomonadota; class Alphaproteobacteria; order Caulobacterales; family Hyphomonadaceae; genus Hyphomonas. Next base: position 11,520 of record NZ_JBALUC010000003.1, on the reverse strand, counting down.
GGTCTGGGTCGAGAAGGCAGGCTTTGGTTTGCGGCGGGCGGCGGAGACGCTTGGCCGCGCCGAACGCGAGCGGATCATCCGGCTGGTCGCCTCCTCTGTCGGGGAGGCCTGCGACCGGGCCTCACCCATTGTGTCGGCCGAACTGCCAGGCTCCGGCGAACGGTTCGAAGGCATCCTGCCGCCGGTGTCTGAAGCGCCCTGCTTTGCGATCCGCAAACCGGCCGGTCAGCCCATCGCGCTCGATACCTATGTCGAAACGGGTGCGCTTACGCCGGCGCTCTGTGTGGGGCTACGGCAGGCGCTGGAAGACCGACTCAATATCGTTGTTGCCGGCGGGACATCGTCGGGCAAGACGACCTTTGCCAATGCCTTGTTGTCCGAACCTGCTCTTTCAGAGGACCGGATCGTCATCCTGGAAGACACGCGCGAGCTTCGCTGTTCGGCCGAGGATGTGACGCAGCTCAGGACGCACCGGTCAGGCATCACGCTCCGCGATCTTGTCCGCTCGACCATGCGGCTCCGGCCGGACCGGATCATTGTCGGCGAGGTCCGCGGCGGCGAGGCGCTCGACCTCCTCAAGGCCTGGAATACCGGCCATCCGGGCGGCATCACGACGCTGCATGCAAACTCCGCCTCAGGCGCGCTCACCCGGCTCGAACAGCTGGTCGAGGAAGCGACGACCGCCCTTCCCCATGCCCTGATCGGCGAAGCGGTCGACGTGATCGTGTTCATGTCCCGCGCGAGCGGCTCGCGCCGCGTCGAGCAGGCGCTCCGCATTACCGGCTTTGACGGCACCGAATACCGGACTGAGCCGCTCGCCGCCCCCTTTCTCAACATCGTCAACTAAGGAGACCGACAGATGTTCTACGATCAGATCAAGGCCCTCAACCGATCGCTTCAGACCGGCGTGCTGCTGGCGTCGGTGAGTGTGTTGTCACTTCCAGCCCATGCCGCCGGCACCGGGATGCCGTGGGAAGGCCCGCTCGACCAGATTCTGCAATCGATCGAAGGACCGGTCGCCCGGATTGTGGCGGTCATCATCATCACGCTAACTGGCCTGACGCTCGCCTTCGGGGAGACATCCGGCGGGTTCCGCAAGCTGATCCAGATCGTGTTCGGCCTGTCCATCGCCTTTGCGGCCACGTCTTTCTTCCTGACCTTCTTCAGCTTCGGCGGCGGCGCGGTGCTCTGATGCTCGACGGCTACGAGATCCCCCTCCACCGCTCGCTCGCCGAACCCATCCTGATGGCAGGCGCGCCGCGCTCGGCCGCCATTGCCATCGGGACGATCGCGGCGGCTTTGGCGCTCGGTCTCAGGCTCTGGATACCGGGGCTTGTGGTCTGGGTGGCGGGACACTCGCTAGCCGTCCTCATGGCCCGGTCTGACCCCGACTTTCTCGCGGTCGCGATCCGGTCTGCCCGTCACAAGGAACATCTTTCATGCTGAACCTCTCCGAATACGCGGCAAAACCGGCACAACTCTCAGACTACCTCCCCTGGGCGTGCCTCGTCGCGCCGGGCGTCGTCCTCAACAAGGACGGCGCCTTCCAGACAAGCTTCCGCTATCGGGGTCCCGACCTTGAAAGCTCCACGGAAGCCGAACTCGTTGCAGTCACCGCACGGGTCAATAATGTGCTCCGCCGGTTCGGGTCCGGCTGGGCTTTGTTCTTCGAGGCGGTACGTGCGGAAGCTATTGCTCTGGAAGAGAGCTCTTTTGACTGCGCTGCCGCCTGGCTGATTGAGCAGGAGCTGCGCGCCGCCGCCGAGGAGACCGGCGCCCGGTTCGAGAGCGCCTATTATCTGACGCTGCTCTGGCTCCCGCCGGCCGATGCGACGGGACGGGCCGAGAAGGCGCTGATCGAGAGGCCTGGGAAGCGGGATGGCGAGGACTGGCGCAAGCGGCTGGAACATTTCCAGACGCGCGCGGCGCAGACGCTCGATCTCCTTTCAACCGCCCTGGATGAGATCCATCCGCTCTCGGATGCAGAGACGCTCACCTATCTACATGCCTGCATCTCGTCGAAACGGCATGCGGTGTCGGTGCCAGAACTGCCGGTTTTTCTGGACGCGGTGCTCGCGGATGAATGCTTTGCAGGCGGTCTGGAGCCGTGCATCGGCGAGGCACACCTTGCAACGCTGACTTTGCTTGGCTTTCCGGCCTCGACCCTGCCCGGCATGCTGGATGAGCTTAACCGGCTCGGCTTTTCCTATCGCTGGGCAACGCGCTATATCGCGATGGACAAGGCCGAGGCCGAAAAGCTCCTCGCGAAGAAGCGGCGGCACTGGTTTGCGAAGCGCAAATCCGTCGGCGCAGTCCTGCGGGAGACGCTGTTCAACGAGCAGGCCGCCCTGCTCGACAATGATGCCGACAACAAGGCCGCCGATGCCGATGCGGCGCTGCAGGAGCTCGGCTCGGACCTTGTCTCTTATGGCTATGTCACCACGACGCTGACGCTCATGGGCACTTCGCGCGAAGAGGTCGAGGAACGCACCCGCGCGGTCGAGCGGGTAATCAACGGGCGCGGGTTCACAACCATCCGCGAGACGCTGAACGCCGTCGAAGCCTGGCTTGGCTCCCTGCCGGGGCATGTCTATGCCAATGTCCGCCAGCCGATCCTGCACACACTGAACCTCGCTCACCTCGTGCCGATCTCTTCAGTCTGGGCAGGCGAGGCGTGGAATGACCATCTGTCGGACCGCGCGCTCATAGAAGCGCAAACGGAGGGCACGACGCCGTTCCGGCTGAACCTGCATGTCGGCGATGTCGGCCATGCGCTGATCATCGGGCCGACGGGATCCGGCAAGTCGGTGCTCCTGTCGCTGCTCGCGGCGCAATGGAAACGCTATGAGGGCGCGCAGGTCTTCTTCTTCGACAAGGGACGGTCGGCGCGGGCGGTGACATTGGCTTTGGGTGGCACCTGGCTGCCGCTGGCCGGCGATGAGCGTCCGGCCTTGCAGCCGCTTCGGGACATCAATACAGACCGCGGCGCGAGCTTTGCGGCCGACTGGTTGCTCGGCCTGATCGAAGCTGAGGGCGTGACCGTTACGCCAGACCTGAAGTCTGTCTTGTGGGACGCGGTGCGGTCGCTGGCTTCGGCGCCTGTTGCCGAACGCACGCTAACGGGGCTCAGCCTGATCCTGCAATCCGATACGCTGAAGGCGGCGCTGCACCCCTACACGCTGGAAGGCGCCTACGGGCATCTGCTCGATAGCGATTCAGAAGCCTGCGACCTCTCGTCGGTTGCCTGTTTCGAGATGGACGAGCTGATGCAGACCCCGTCTGCGGTCGCGCCGGTCATCACCTATCTCTTTCATCGGCTAGAGGACCGGTTCGATGGCCGCCCGACCCTGCTCATTCTCGATGAGGCCTGGCTCTTCCTGGATCATCCGGTCTTTGCCGCACGCCTCCGCGATTGGCTGAAGACGCTGCGCAAGAAGAATGTGGCGGTCGTGTTTGCGACCCAGTCGCTTGCCGACATTGAGGGGGCGTCGATTGCACCGGCCCTGATCGAATCCTGCCCGACACGGATCTTCCTGCCGAATGAGCGGGCGCTCGAGCCGACTGCCCAGGCGATCTATCGGCGGTTCGGACTCAATGACCGCCAGATCGACATTCTCGCCAAGGCCATCCCGAAGCGGGACTATTACTATACCTCGCCGCTTGGCTGCCGGCTCTTCGAGCTTGGCCTTGGTGAAGTCGCCCTCGCCTTCTGCGGGGCGGCATCACCTGCCGACCAGAAGCTCATGGATGGGCTACTCGAAGCCGACGCAGAAACGGGCTTCGCCCGCGGCTGGCTGCAGCTGAAACAGCTCGGCTGGGCAGCAGACCTGCTGGCCGGGCAGCCCGATGCAACCCTCCCACAAATCGCCGCTGAATAGGAGCCCCCAAATGAAAGCCCTTCTGTCTTCCGTCGCGCTTGTTGCCATTCCGCTGTCTGGCCTGATGGCCCCGCCCGCCTCGGCGCAGCTTGCTGTCTACGACCCGGCCAACCACGCCCAGAACATCCTGCAGGCCGTGCGAGCGCTTCAGGAAATCGATAACCAGGTTCGCCAGCTCACCCATGAGATCGACATGATCGAGAAAATGGCGCGGGATTTGGAAACCCTGCCTGTCGAAGTTGCCCGCGCCATCATTGCCGACCGCATCCGCCGCATCGGAGAACTCATGCGCGACGCCGAAGGGATTGGCTACGGCGTCGAGGAGGTCGAGGAGGAGTATGAGAACCTCTATCCTGAAACCTATGGCGACACACCGCCTCAGTCCGATGTACTTGTAGAGGATGCGCGCGCCCGCTGGCGCCAGTCGCGCAATGCCCACAAGCACACGCTCCTCATGGTCGCTGAGACCGTGCGCAACAATGCCGAGGATTCCGAGGCACTGACCGGCTTGGTGGATGAGAGCCAGACAGCCATCGGCAATCTCCAGGCCCTGCAGGCTGGCAACCAGATCGGTGCACTCTCGGCCGAACAGCTGATCCAGATGGAAGCGCTGATGGCCGCCCATTACCGGGCCATAGCCTTCGACCGGGCACGTGAGCTTGAAGAGGCCGAACGCGGCCGGGCCCGTCTTAAATCCTTCCTCGGAGACTGACCCGTCATGGAAGAGATGGGCGTCATCGACCGGTTCCTCGAAACCTTCATTGCCTATATCGATTCAGGCTTCGGCCTGCTTGCCGGCGATGTCGCTTACCTGACAACCACACTGATAGTCATAGACATCACGCTCGCCGGTCTCTTCTGGGCGCTGTCGCAGAATGCCGACGTCATGTCGGGCCTCCTCAAGAAGGTGCTCTATGTCGGCTTCTTCGCCTTCATCATCGGCAACTTCACCCTGCTCGCCAACATCGTGTTCGAGAGCTTCGCGAGCCTCGGTGTGAAGGCGGGCTCCAGCACGCTGACGGCAGGCGACCTTATGCGACCGGGCTATATTGCCGGGGTCGGGTTCGAGGCGGCAGAACCCTTGCTGGCCGAAATCGGCGACATGCTTGGTCCAATCAGCTTCTTTCACAATTTTATCCTGATCGCTGTCATGTTCCTGGCCTGGGCGATCATCCTCGTCGCCTTCTTCGTGCTCGCGGTTCAGCTCTTCGTGGCGATCCTGGAATTCAAGCTGACGACGCTGGCCGGGTTCGTACTGATCCCGTTCGCGCTCTGGAACAAGACCAGCTTCCTCGCTGAACGCGTGCTCGGCAATGTCGTCACCTCGGGCATCAAGCTGATGGTGCTCGCTATCGTCGTCGGGATCGGCTCAACGCTCTTTGCTTCGATCACCGATGCTTTCACCGGGCCGGGCGATACGACTCTGGCGCAAGTGATGGGCACCGTGCTTGCCGCCATCGTCTTTCTCTGGATGGGTGTGTTCGCGCCGGGAATTGCGTCAGGCCTTGTCACCGGGGCGCCGCAGCTTGGCGCCGGCTCGGTCGTCGGCACAACAGCCGCTGTGGGTGCGGGCGCGATCCTCGCAGGCACAGGCACAGTCGCTGCTGGACGCGCCGCAATTGGCGGGGCGTCGGCAGCGGTCAAGGCCGGGGCCTCAATGTCGGGCGCGGCTCGCACCTCGTATGACCTTGGACGGCTTGGTTCCGGCGCCACCGGCTGGCGCGGGCATCTCGCTGGAGCCACAGGTATGGCGCAGGCTGGCTCGGACGCCATGCGGCGCATGGCCGGACGGCCCTTGCAAGGCGCCCGAAATGCTTACAGGCGCGGCAGTGAAGCCGCCTTTGCGGCAACCGGCGGGAGCACAGCATCTACGGGCGTCAGCGATGCCGGAACCAGCGGTTCAAGCCCGGCCTGGGCCCGGCGCCTGCGCACAGAACAACGCCTGCAGCATGCCGGCGCGATCACTGTGCACGCTCTGAAAGATGGCGACCGCGGCATGGCTGGTGAGAACCCGAAACTTCAAAGAGACGAGGACTGATCCCATGTTCAGGCGAACTTCCACCCATTACGGGCAAAGCCCGCATCCCGAAACGCCTTACCAGAAAGCCGGCCAGATCTGGGATGACCGGATCGGATCTGCCCGCGTACAGGCCAGGAACTGGCGGCTGATGGCACTCGGGTTGCTGGTCCTTCTGACGGCCTCTTCAGCCGCCCTTGTTTGGCGCAGCCTGCAATCCACAGTGACGCCATATGTGGTCGAAGTGGACGACACAGGCTCTGTGAAAGCCGTCGGCCCTGCCCTCGCCAATTACGACCCGACCGATGCGCAAGTCGCCCATCACCTCGCCAACTTCATCTCCGATGTCCGCAGTCTTTCCATCGATCCGGTCATTGTCCGGCAGAACTGGTTGGCGGCCTATGACTATGTGACCGACAAGGCCGCCATCACGCTCAGCGATTATGCCCGCGACAATGACCCCTTCGCCGAGATCGGACGTCGCTCGCGCAGTGTCGATGTCGTAAGTGTCGTCCGCGTCTCGGACGAGTCCTTCCAGGCGCGCTGGCTTGAGAAGACCTACGAGAATGGCGCGCTGACCGGCGTCAAACGGTTCACCGGCCTCTTCACCCTGATCCACTCCCCGCCGCGCGATGCGCCGACGCTCCGCGCCAACCCGCTCGGCCTCTACATCCACAGCCTCAATTGGGGCGAAGACCTTGTCACAGGAGACAACCCATGATCCGCACTCCCACACTGGTATCCACACTGGCCCTTGCCACCGCCTGCGCCAGCGTTCCGGAGGCCGCGCCGATCGAGCCGGAACTGTTTGTCGCCGCCGCGCAGGTCGAGGACGCAGAGCCCCGTCCTGTCGAGATCGTCGAAACACCAACACCTTTGCCGCTTCCCGGCCAGATGAAACCGGTCGACGGGGTCAAGCGCACGGTAACCCGTGTCTATACCTCGCCCTCCGAGACGATCCGCAAGGGCACATCAGAAGCCCGGATCGAACCGTCCGTGGACGGCTATGTAAATGCCATTCAGGTCTATCCCTATACAGAAGGGGCGCTGTACAGATTGTATGCCGCGCCGGGACAGGTCTCCGACATTGCGCTGCAGCCCGGCGAGACGCTGGTCTCTGTCTCGGCTGGCGATACGGTGCGCTGGATTGTGGGAGATACATCCTCCGGTTCAGGCGGAACAGCACGCGCACATGTTCTGGTCAAACCGATCGGCGCCGGCCTCTCGACCAATCTCATGATTGCGACAGACCGGCGGACCTATCATCTGGAACTGGAGAGCGGTGACGGCACCTATATGGCGGCGTTGTCTTGGCGCTATCCGGCCGACGAGCTCTCGCAACTCATCTCTCGCAACAGCGTAGCGCTCGCGCGGGAAGAGACATCAATCATGCCGGGTGTTGCACTCGACCGGCTGGACTTTGATTACCTGATCGATGGTGACCGTCCAGACTGGCGACCCGTCCGCGTGTTCGATGATGAGCGGCAGGTTTTCATCCAGATGCCGGAAGGGTTGTCGACTATGGAGGCCCCGCCCCTCTTTGTCCTTGGCGTTTCTGGCGAGGCCGAACTCGTCAATTATCGCCTCAAGGGCAATTACTACATTGTCGATCATCTCTTCCGGGCCGCTGAGCTTCGCCTTGGTGAGAAATCCCAGACCGTGGTGCGGATCCGCAAACGCGAACCGAGGTCTGGTCTCGCGAGCCTGTTCGGGAGCAAGGGATGAGCGAGCCAGCCCCTTTCCCGCAGCAGGCCGATGCCCTGAAACTGCGCGCGCGGCCGCGACCCGTCACACGGATCAACCGGAAAGTCCTGATGGTCGGCGCCGGGCTCGGTGTGCTGGGGCTCTTTGCTGCCGCCTCCATTGCGCTCGATCCGCCCAAGGCCGCCGATCCCGCGGATCGCCAGGAACTTTACAACACGGCCACGAAGCGCGCGCCGGATGGACTGGCAGAACTTCCCTCGTCGTATGCGACCTGGACGCCGTCGCCCGGAACGCCAAAGCTTGGCGCACCCATGGCCGGCGACCTCGGCGGGACAGTGGTTTCGGAGGAACGCGAATGGGGGCTCGATCCGGAGTGGGATGTCGCAGCCTCGGATGATTTCAGGCCCTCGCCTGAAGATGAAGCCCTTCGGGCCGAACGTCTTGTCGCGGCTAAGCTTGCCGACGCAGCGGGCAAATCCTCCGTATTCTTTGACATTGGCGCTGGGCCGAGCATCGGGCCGGCATCCCTGCCGTCTGCCGGAGTTCCGGCCTCGTTCGGCTCTGAGCTGCTGGCGCTCGCTAGCCAAAGCGCCGGTGCCTTGCCGACAGGTCCAGGTAAGGATGACAACTTGCAAGCCCGCAAGATCGCCTTCGCGGACGAGGCACGCGATGGGGCGATTTACAACCCGCATGATCTCGAGACACCGGTCTCGCCCTACCAGGTCATGGCGGGCACGCTTATCCCGGCTTCGCTTGTGACAGGCCTCAACTCGGATCTGCCAGGTTCGGTCATCGGGCAGGTCACCCAGCCGGTCTATGACACCGTCACCGGAGCTTATCTTCTCATTCCGCAGGGTACCCGGCTGATCGGGCGCTACCAGTCCGAAATCTCATTCGGCCAGCAGCGCGCACTATTGATCTGGGACCGAATGATCTTCCCGGATGGCAGTTCTGTGCAGATATCTGAACCTGCCGCAGACAAGCAGGGTTTTGCGGGCCTTTCTGACCGCACAGACCATCACTGGGACCGGGTATTTGTCGCCGCTGGTCTTGCGACCGTTCTCGGCATCGGCGCGGAACTAGGATCAGACGAGGATGATATCGAACGTGCCATACGGCGCGGGTTCGGCGACAGCGTGTCTGAGGCCGGGGAGCGCGTCGTTGATCGCAACCTCGGCATCCAGCCGACCCTTCGTATCCGGCCCGGCTGGCCGGTGCGGGTCATCGTGACGCGTGATCTCGTGCTGCGGCCTTATTCTCAGGGAGGCCGCTGATGAGCCTTCGCATTGCCCAACTGCCGGATCGCACGCCGGTCAAACTGACCCTCTCTGTTGAACCCGATCTCGCGTCCGCGCTTGCCGACTATGCGGCGATCTATGCCGAGACCTATGGCGCCGAAGAGAAACCCGAAACCCTGGTTCCTGTCATGCTGGAAACCTTCCTCGCATCGGATGCCGGGTTCAAGCGGGCCCGCAAGGCCCTTCATGCCAGAGCCAGCAAAGGAGAATAGCAATGGCGACAATTGGCACCTTCAGCCAGAAGGATGGCAAATGGACCGGGACGATCCGGACCATGACAATCAATGTGAAAGCCCAGATGGTCCCGGTGACCGAGAAAGCCGAAGGCGGCCCGGACTACCGGATCTTCGCCGGAGGCGCAGAACTCGGCGCCGCCTGGCGCGAGGAAAGCAAGGATGGCGAAACTCCATACCTTGCCGTCAAGCTGGATGATCCGGGGTTCGAGAAGCCACTGAGAGCTGCCTTTTTCGAGAAGGAAGAAGATGGCAGCGGCGTGCTGGTCTGGAACCGTCAGAAGCTGAACTAGATCAGCTTCTGCCTATCGGACCGTGAACCGCAAATACCCCAAACTCGTGTCTCGCGGTCGCCTTCCAAAGGCGATCGCGAAGCCAACTGAACCTCCCGAGGACGAATTTTCTGGGGAAATAGCCCCATCTTGGGCGATTGATCTCGCCGAAGCGCTTGCGCGATATCATGCGAGGTTGGCATATCGGAAAGGGTCATGACCCTAAAAGCCGCCATCTACGCCCGCTACTCGTCGGACCTTCAGTCTATTCGTTCAATCGAAGACCAGATTGCTCTTTGCCGACAACACCTAGAACAGAAATCCTGGACCGAAACCGTCGTCTATTCAGACCGCGCGATCTCGGGCGGCGCAATGGTTACGCGCCCCGGTATACAGGATCTGATTAGGGGCGCCGCGAACGGTCACTTCAATGTCGTTGTATCAGAGGCGCTCGACCGCATTTCCCGCGACCAAGCCGACACAGCCACAATCTACAAGATCCTCGCCTTTCACGGCGTGTCGATCGTCACGCTTTCCGAAGGAGAAGTCGACTCGATGCATGTCGGCTTCAAGGGCGTGATGAATGAGATGTTCCTGCGCGATCTGGCGAAGAAGACGCGCCGCGGTCAGACTGGTGTTGTGAATTCAGGTAGATCGGCCGGAGGACATTGCTACGGTTACGACATCCTACCGGGTGAACAGAATGGCATCCTGACCATCAACGACGAAGAAGCTGAGACCATCAGACGGATCATGCGTCTGTTCGTTGAAGGAAAATCTCCGCGAAGCATCGCGGCCATGTTGAATCAGGAAGGTGTCGCAGCACCGCGCGGTTCAGATTGGCGCGCCTCAACGATCAATGGACAGGTGCATGCCGGCAACGGCATCCTGAACAACGAACTCTATATCGGTCGCCGCATCTGGAACCGCAGGCATAAGGTCACGGATCCCTTCTCCGGCAAGAAGCGTATGCGGGCAAACCCCGAAAGCGAATGGGTCATCAATGAGGTGCCGGACCTTCGGATTGTTGATAATGAACTCTGGCAGGCTGTGAAGCTTCGCCAACAAAGGCACTCCCGCAAACGTGGTGGAGCGAAGCGGCCAACACGGCTCCTGTCGGGGCTTCTGGAATGTACTGTGTGCGGCGGTCCAATGTCGATTGTCTCTCAGAACAGGTACGGTTGCTCGACAAGGCGCGAGAAGGGTACCTGCTCGAACAATCGAACCATTGCGGCCAAAGAACTGGAAGAACGCGTCCTTGCAGGACTGAACAACGCTCTGCTTCATCCGGACGCGCAGAAGGCGGCCGCACGCGAGTTTCACGCAGAACTCGTTCGTCAACAAAAGGCGACTGGGAGCGAGCGGTTTCAGCTTGAGAAGGCTATCGCTGAAGCCGGCAGGCGTATCGACCGGATTGTCGATGCGATTGCTGAAGGAGTCGCGACCACTGCCCTCAAGCAAAAGCTGGTCGCCCTGGAAGCAGAAAAAGTCGAAAACGAGGGCAAACTTGCGGCAATGGGCAGCGAGCCCGTTGTGAGCGTTCATCCGAACGCGGGCGAGCTCTATGCCGAGCTTATCGGCTCACTTGTGGAAGTGGTTTCGGACCCGTCTCCGGATGCTGACGAGGTCCGATCCGTCTTGAGGAAGACCATCCAACGGATTTGCCTTGAGCCGCGCAAAAATGAGAGCGGCTATAACCTTGTTATAAAAGGTGATTTGGCCGCCCTGATTTCTCAGGACGGCCAAACTACTCTTATGATGGGTGCGGGAGTAGGATTTGAACCTACGACCTTCAGGTTATGAGCCTGACGAGCTACCGGACTGCTCCATCCCGCGTCAGCATGTAGATACATTTAAGAGGCTAACCCCTGAAATGCAAATCCGGCCGCGAGGGCCGGACATATCCGCCAGGAAGATCCGGGCGGCAGGCCGCAAAGCGACCAAAATCGTCGTAAATGGAAAGATATGTCTGCAAGTTTGTATGACTGGGTTCTGCGGACCCGGCAGCGACCTACTCTCCCACGCCTTAAGACGTAGTACCATTGGCGCAAGGGGGCTTAACGACCGAGTTCGAGATGGGATCGGGTGGGGACCCCCTGCCATAACCACCGGGTCGGC
>NZ_JBALUC010000002.1:0-981824 GCF_036964145.1 Hyphomonas sp. | reverse complement strand
TGTCTGGCAGTCAGGTCCGGGTGAAGACCCAGTATTTGTTGATCAGGAAATTGACCGTCAGCGAGGCCGCCGCCGCAAGGCCGAAATAGACCAGCGCGAGCAGGGGGCCTGGGGCGCGGATCAGTTCGAGCGCGCCGATGATGCCGACCCGTACGCAAAAGGCTGCCCCGAGGGAGGTGAAATTGCGCACCAGCCGCCCGGACGACACTGTCGAGCTGTCATGCCGGAACGTCCAGAATTCATGGATGAAATAGAAAATGAGTCCGGTCACGACAAAGGCGATGGCCGCTGACAGGGTGAGGCTGAAATGCGCGCCGAGGCGCAGCGCCATGGTGAGGACCAGATCCAGGCCAAACGCCGCGATGCTGGCCAGCCCATAGCGGGCAGCCGGCCGGCTGAGCAGGGCGGAGAGCGGCGATTTCATCATTTGAAACAGGTCCCTGGGAGCGAGATGACAGATCCTGTCGAGTGTCGGCGAAAAGCGTGAGGCCTTGGTTAAGGCAAGTTGAAGGGGGGTGGGGGAGCCTGCCACATCTTGCGACAAATGCCGCTCATTCCGGCAAAGTCCCGCAAGACGTCCGCGCTATTCGGGGCGTATGGCAAGACGGATCGATTTCATCATAGCCGGCGTCCAGAAGGCCGGCACCACATCGCTGGACGCCTTCCTGCGCCAGCATCCCGACATCTGCATGGCGAGGAAGAAGGAGCCCCATTTCTTCGACACGCGCCCGCCGACCGGTATCCGCCTGCTCGACTACTGGCTGTATCATCGCCAGTTCGACTGGAACGCCTGGCGCGATGGCTCTGTGCTGGGCGAGGCGACGCCGATCATCAGTTGGTGGAGCGGAGCGCTGGAGCGGGTCTGGACATACAATCCCCGGATTCAGATCGTCGTCATACTGCGCGACCCGGTCGAGCGGGCCTGGTCGCATTACCGTATGGACTGCCGGCTCGGCCGCGAGACGCTGCCCTATCCGGTGGCGATCCGGCAGGAGCGCGAGCGCGCCCGGCGGGCCCTGCCGGAGCAGGACAGGGAGCGCTCCTATCTGGCGCGGAGCTATTACGCGCCCCAGATCCGGGAATTGCGGCGGCTGTTCTCCGACGACCAGCTATTGTTCCTGCGCAGTGAGGACCTGGCCGGGGATTCCCAGAAGGAACTGGCCAAGGTGTGCCGGTTCCTGGGCGTGGCGGCCCATCAATTCGACATAGCGGAGCGTTACAATGCTGCCCCCGATGAAGACCGGATGAGCTCAGACGATCGGGACTATCTGCGACGTGTCTTCGCGCATGACGCGGCTGAAACCCGCGCCCTCCTGGGCTGGGATCAGGGCGCATGGAGCGTGTGAGGACACGGCTGGCGCCACGCCCTCATGCCTCATGGGCGAGGGGGGCGGTCCCATGCAAGAACGAAGGAAGTAGCTTTCCCTTTCCAGGGCTCCCAGTAAGACTTGCGGCCTCACTGCATCTGGAAAGCTGAAGATAGGCGAACAGCTGGGAGCCAGTATCGCAGGACCCGCTGTGGCGGCCATGCGAGATGACATGAGGAACGAGAATTGGCCCGCTGGAACGCTGAAATCCGCCCAATTCGAATTGCGGGCCCTGTTCGGTTTGCCACCTGTCTCGGAAATGCCGCCTGAGCGATAGAGGCTGAGAGTTTTACCCCTGTGAGTCTTTCTGCATAAAAGCTTCACGACTCAGTTGACGCGGGCCTATCGATCCCATAAACCCCCGACTTCGCCGGGATGGCAGCGCTTTATAGAGCGAACGCTCCCTCGAAACAGACAATTTAATCCCACGTAACGCCCTGGCGCACTTTTGCGCCACGTTGGGGCTAACGTGTTTTGTGCGGACGGACCGAACGATGGAACGACAAAATATCCGGATCAGGCTCAAGGCCTTCGATCACCGCGCCCTCGACATGTCGGCGAAAGAGATTGTGAGCACGGCCAAGCGCACCGGCGCTGAGGTCAAAGGCCCGATCCCGCTGCCGACCCGTATCGAGCGCTTCACCGTGAACCGCTCGCCGCACATCGACAAGAAGTCGCGCGAGCAGTTTGAAATCCGGACCCATAAGCGGATCCTCGACATTGTAGACCCGACCCCGCAGACCGTGGACGCGCTGATGAAGCTCGACCTGTCGTCCGGCGTTGGCATCGAAATCAAACTTGAGGGAGGCCGCTAATGGCTCTGCCAGCACCCCGTTCCGGCGTGCTTGCCCGCAAGGTTGGCATGACACGCGTATTCGACGAGACCGGCCGCCACGTGCCCGTCACCGTCCTGTCGCTTGATGGCTGCCAAGTTGTTGGCGTGCGCACCGAAGAAGAGCGCGCCGTGAAGACCAAGAAGGGTGGCGACGTCACCCGCACGGACGGCTACCAGGCTGTCATTCTCGGCATCGGTGAAAAGAAAGCCAAGCGCACGTCCAAGGCGCTGCGCGGCCAGTTTGCGAAAGCCGGCGTTGCGCCAAAGCGCAAGCTGCGCGAATTCCGCGTCTCTGGCGACCTGCCGGAAGTTGGCGCTGAAGTTCAGGCTGACCATTTCGTTCCGGGTCAGAAAGTTGACATCGCCGGCATCACGATCGGTAAGGGTTTTGCCGGTGCGATGAAGCGCTGGAATTTCGGCGGCCTGCGCGCGACGCACGGTGTGTCCATCTCTCACCGTTCGCACGGTTCGACGGGTATGAACCAGGATCCGGGCCGCGTGTTCAAGAACAAGAAAATGGCCGGTCATTACGGCGTTGAGCGTGTCACCACCCAGAATTTGGAAGTGGTCCGCACCGACGTTGAGCGCGGCCTTATCCTGGTCAAGGGCGCTGTGCCCGGCCATGACGGCAGCTATGTCGAAGTCCGCGACGCGGTGAAGAAGGCCCTTCCGGCCGACGCACCAGCGGCTGGCTCCTTCAAGGCGGCAGGCGCGGCTGATGCGCCAGCGGCTGAAGCAACTCAAGAGGGTGCTGAATAATGGAACTCGCAGTCAAAACCCTTGCCGGCAAAGAGGCTGGAAACATCACGCTCGACGATGCCATCTTCGGCATCGAAGAGATCCGTGGTGACATCCTGCAGCGGACGGTTCGCTGGCAGCTGGCCAAGCGCCAGGCTGGTACGCACAAGACCCAGACCCGCGGCGAAGTCAGCCGCACCACGAAGAAGTACATCCGCCAGAAAGGTTCCGGCGGCGCGCGTCACGGTTCCCGTAATGCGCCGATCTTCGTCGGTGGTTCTGTCGCGCACGGCCCGAAAGTCCGCAGCCACGCTCACGACCTTCCTAAAAAGGTCCGCAAGATGGCTCTGGCGCACGCCCTGTCTTCCAAGGTGAAGGCCGATGCGGTCATCGTGCTGGACGAGGCAATCCTGTCGGCTCCGAAAACGAAAGAGCTGGTTGGTCAGTTCGCCGGTCTCGGCATCGAGAACGCCCTGATCATCTCAGGCACGTCCGTGGACGAGAATTTCGCCAAGGCGGCCCGCAACATTCCTAACGTCGACGTGCTCCCTGTCGCTGGCCTGAATGTCTATGACATCCTGCGCCGCAAGAAGCTCGTCATCACCAAGGAAGCGGCCGAAGGCATCAAGGCCCGTTTCGACGGCGCGAAGGAGGCTAAGTAATCATGGCCGACATCAAAGAACATCACTACGACGTCATCCGTCGCCCGCTGATCACCGAGAAATCCACTCTGGTGGCTGAAGACAACAAGATTGTCTTCGAAGTGGCGATCGACGCTGACAAGAAAGCGATCAAGGACGCTGTCGAAGCGCTCTTCAAGGTCGAAGTAACCAAGGTCAACACTCTGGTCCAAAAGGGCAAGACGAAGCGTTTTCGTGGCTATGAAGGTCGTCGCAACGACATGAAAAAAGCCATCGTGACGCTCGCCGAGGGCCAGTCCGTCGACATCACGACGGGCCTCTAGGGGAGAAGGACGAGAAACATGGCACTGAAGACTTTCAACCCAACCTCCCCAGGACGCCGCCAGCTGGTGCTGGTGGACCGGTCTGACCTTCACAAGGGCAAGCCCGTCAAGGCGCTGACCGAAGGCCTGACCAAGAAGGGTGGACGCAACAATACGGGTCGTATCACGGCTCGCCGCATCGGTGGCGGCGCGAAGAAGCTGTACCGCAAGGTCGACTTCAAGCGTAACCGCTGGGACATGCCGGCCACTGTCGAGCGCCTGGAATATGATCCGAACCGCACGGCCTTCATCGCGCTGATCAAGTACGAAGACGGCCAGCTGTCCTACATCATCGCGCCACAGCGCCTTGAAGTCGGCGACACGGTGGTCACGTCCAAGACGGCAGACATCAAGCCGGGCAACACGCTTCCGCTGAAAAGCATTCCGGTCGGTACGATCATTCACAACATCGAGCTGAAGCCCCAGAAGGGCGCGCAGATGGTTCGCTCCGCTGGCACCTATGCCCAGCTGGTCGGTCGTGATGGTGGGTACGCCCAGATCAAGCTGACTTCCGGCGAACTTCGCATGGTGATGGATAGCTGCCTGGCAACCGTCGGCGCCGTGTCCAATCCGGACAACATGAACCAGGTTCTGTCCAAGGCAGGCCGCAAGCGTCACATGGGCAAGCGCCCGTCTGTCCGCGGTGTTGTCATGAACCCGGTTGACCACCCACACGGTGGTGGTGAAGGCAAGTCGTCCGGTGGACGTCACCCAGTGACGCCATGGGGTAAGAAAACACGCGGTCCGAAGACCCGTAAAAACAAGGCAACGGATCGTCTGATCATCCGTCGCCGTAACGCGAAACGCTAAGAGGAGCCGCAAGACATGCCACGTTCTGTCTGGAAAGGCCCGTTCGTAGACGGCTATCTGCTCAAGAAAGCAGAAGAAGCGCGCGCCTCTGAGAAGCGCGTTGTGATCAAGACCTGGTCGCGCCGTTCAACGATCCTGCCTAACTTTGTCGGCCTGAATTTCCAGGTCCACAATGGCAACAAATTCATCCCGGTTTCCGTCTCTGAGGAAATGGTCGGTCACAAGTTCGGCGAGTTCGCGCCAACGCGGTCCTACTATGGCCACGGTGCGGACAAGAAAGCGAAGAGGAAGTAGTCATGGCTAAAGCCAAGAATCCTCCGAAGCAGGCTTCGAATGAATCGCGCGCCGTGCTGCGCATGTACCGTTCCAGCCCGCAGAAGCTGAACCTTCTGGCTCAGCAGATCCGCGGTATGCCGGTCGAGCGTGCGCTGGCCCAGCTGCAGTTCTCGCCGAAGCGTCCTGCCCAGGATGTCCGCAAGCTGCTGCAAAGCGCCATTGCGAACGCCGAGAACAATCACGGCCTCGACATCGACAGCCTCGTCGTTGCGGAAGCCCATGTCGGCAAGAACCTCGTGATGAAGCGTATTCGCGCCCGGGCTCGTGGCCGCGCTGCGCGCATCCAGAAGCCATTCTCGCAGATGACCATCATCCTGCGTGACACCTCAGTTGAAGCGGAGGCCGCATAATGGGTCAGAAAGTAAATCCGATCGGCCTGCGTCTGGGCATCAACCGGACGTCTGACAGCCGCTGGTATGCCGACACGGCCGATTTCGGTCGCCTGCTGCACGAAGACATCGCGATCCGCAAGGAAATCCGCAAGCGTCTGAAGCAAGCCGGCATCTCGAAGATTATCATCGAGCGTCCGCACAAGAAATGCCTCATCACGATCCACACGGCACGTCCGGGTCTCGTGATCGGCAAGAAGGGCGGCGACATCGAAGCCCTTCGCAAGGTTCTGTCGAAGATGACGACCGACGAAGTCCGCGTGAACCTGGTCGAGATCCGCAAGCCGGAAATCGATGCCACGCTGATCGCCGACGACATCGCACGCCAGCTTGAGCGCCGCGCCTCGTTCCGTCGCACCATGAAGCGGGCCATCCAGTCCGCCATGCGCCTCGGCGCTGACGGTGTGAAGATCATGGTGTCCGGTCGTCTTGGCGGCGCAGAGATTGCGCGGACCGAGAAGTATGCAGAGGGCTCCGTGCCGCTGCACACGCTGCGCGCCGACATCGATTACGGCACTGCAGAAGCTGCCACCACTTACGGCATCATCGGGATCAAGGTCTGGGTCTACAAAGGCGAGATCATGGAGCACGACCCGATGGCTCAGGACAAGCGTCTGGAATCTTCCGGCCAGTCCCGTGCACGTGCCAATGCCAACCAGCGCGGACCGGCCACCGGTGCGCAAGCCGCCGGAGCGTAAGAGATGCGTCAACCGAAGCGAACCAAATTCCGTAAGGCCTTCAAGGGCCAGATCCGGGGCAATGCCAAGGGCGGTTCATCGCTGGCATTCGGCGAGTTCGGCCTGAAGGCTCTCGAGCCGGAGCGGGTCACCGCGCGCCAGATCGAGGCAACCCGCCGGGCTGTCACGCGTCACATGAAGCGTCAGGGCAAAGTGTGGATCCGTGTATTCCCGGACCTGCCTGTGTCTGCGAAGCCGATTGAAGTCCGGATGGGTAAGGGTAAAGGCTCTGTCGACCGTTGGGTCGCCCGCGTCGCCCCTGGCCGCATCCTGTTCGAAATCGACGGCGTGTCTGAGGAAATCGCTCGCGAGGCTCTGCGCCTCGGCGCTGCGAAACTTCCGATCAAGACGAAAGTCGTCAAGCGGATCGAGGGTATCTGATCATGAAAGCCCAGGATGTAAGAACCAAAAGCCTCGACCAGCTCAAGGATGAGCTCGTCAAGCTGAAGAAAGAGCAGTTCAACCTGCGTTTCCAGACGGCCACCGGCCAGCTGGAGAAAACGGCCCGAGTGAAGGAAGTCCGCCGCGATATTGCACGCGTCAAGACGATCCTCCGCGAGAAAGCCGAAGCAGGTCAGGCGTAGGAGAGAGATCATGCCAAAGCGTATTATGGAAGGCGTCGTGGTCTCTGCCAAGCAGAACAAGACCGCAATCGTCCGCGTAGAGCGGACCTTCACCCACTCGGTGATGAAGAAGATTGTTCGCCGCTCTAAGAAGTATCACGCCCACGATGAAGCCAATGCGGCTGTCGAGGGTCAAATCGTAACGATCCAGGAGTGCGTTCCGCATTCCAAACTGAAACGCTGGGAACTTGTGACCGGCGGGGAAGGTGACGCATGATCCAGATGCAATCAAACCTTCGCGTCGCCGACAATTCCGGCGCGCGCCGCGTTCAGTGCATCAAGGTGCTGGGTGGCGCAGGCCGCCGGTATGCATCGGTTGGTGACGTGATCGTGGTGTCCATCAAGGAAGCAATTCCGACGGGCCGCGTGAAGAAGGGTGACGTCCGCAAGGCTGTCGTCGTTCGCGTGGCAAAGGACATCAACCGCCCGGATGGCACGACCATCCGTTTCGACTCAAACGCTGCCGTCCTCATCAATACCAATGGTGAGCCAATCGGCACTCGTGTGTTTGGCCCGGTCCCGCGTGAACTGCGCGGCAAGAACCAGGTCAAGATCGCGAACATGGCCCCGGAGGTCTTGTAAGATGGCTGCTAAGATCAAAAAAGGCGACTCGGTTGTCGTGATCGCAGGCCGCGACAAGGGTACCAAAGGCGAAGTGCTGAAGGTGCTGGTCGACGAGGACCGCGTGGTTGTACGCGGCGTCAACGTCGTCAAGAAGCACCAGAAGCCGAGCCAGATGGATCCCGGTGGTCTGAAAACGTTCGAAGCACCGATCCACGTGTCCAACGTGGCTCATGCCGATCCGCGTGACGGAAAAGCAGTGCGTGTTGGTTTCAAAACTGATGAGCATGGCCGCAAGACGCGCTTTGCCAAACGCTCAGGGGAGTCCATCGATGTCTAAGGCATACGAACCCCGTCTCAAGACGAAGTACCGTGATGAGATCCGGGCCAAGCTGCAGGAGCAGTTCAAGTATTCGAACCCGATGAAGGTTCCGAAGCTGGACAAGGTCGTGATCAACATGGGTGTCGGCGAAGCTGTCTCCGACTCCAAGAAGATCAAGGCTGCCCTGGCCGAACTCGAACTGATCGCAGGCCAGAAGCCTGTCGCCACCAAGGCGCGCAAGTCGATCGCTGGCTTCAAGCTGCGCGAAGGCATGCTGATCGGTGCGAAAGTGACCCTGCGCCGTGAGCGCATGTACGAGTTCCTTGACCGGCTCACCAATATTGCGCTGCCGCGCGTGAAGGATTTCCGTGGACTGAACGGAAAGAGCTTCGACGGCATGGGCAATTACGCCATGGGCCTCAAAGAACACATCGTTTTCCCGGAGATCAATTACGATCAGGTGGAAGATATTCGCGGTATGGACATCATCGTCTGCACCACGGCTGAAACCAACGAAGAAGCCAAGGCACTCCTCGCCGAGTGTGGCTTCCCGTTCCGGAACTAGCGCCAGGAGATCTGCTGATATGGCAAAGAAGAGCGCAATCGAGAAGAACAAGAAGCGTCAGAAGCTTGTTGAAAAGTACGCTGCAAAGCGTGCTGAGCTGAAGGCTGTCGCCATGAATGAAGACCTTTCCCTGGAAGAGCGCTTCAAGGCACGTCTCAAGCTTGCTGAACTTCCGCGTAACTCGGCCCCAAACCGTGTGCGCAATCGCTGTGAAGTAACCGGGCGTCCGCGCGGCTACTATCGCAAACTTAAGATGTCGCGGATCGCGCTGCGTGAGCTTGGCTCAAACGGTCAGATCCCCGGTCTCGTGAAGTCCAGCTGGTAAGAGAGGAGGATATCAAAGATGAACATTTCTGATCCCCTCGGAGATATGCTGACACGCATCCGCAACGCTCAGATGCGCGGCATGTCTAAAGTCGTCACCCCGTCTTCGAAAATTCGGGTCCGCGTTCTGGAGGTTCTCATCAATGAGGGCTTCATCCGCGGCTACACCGAAGTCGAGAAAGACGGACACAAGAATATTGAAATCGAGCTGAAGTACTATGAAGGCCAGCCGGTGATCTCGGAGATCAAACGTGTCTCCAAGCCAGGCCGCCGGGTGTACTCTTCTGTCTCCGACATTCCGCTGGTGCGCAATGGTCTGGGCATTTCGATCCTTTCGACTTCGAAAGGCGTAATGTCTGACAATGCAGCCCGCAGCGAGAATGTGGGCGGCGAAGTGCTCTGCCGCGTATTCTAGGAGAGCTATCATGTCACGTATTGGTAAACTCCCGATCGAAGTCCCGAATGGCACGACCGTGTCCGTCGAAGGCCAGACGATCAAGGCCAAAGGCTCCAAGGGTGAGTTGTCTCTCGTCCTGTCCGAGCTGATCACGCCAAAGCTTGAAAACAACGAGCTGACCGTCACGCCACGCGAAGATCTCGTGAAGGCTGCAAATGACCGCATCGAGGCTGAAAAAGCTCGTGGTCGTCGTCTGCCGACTTTCGCCGAAGCCCTTGATTCCAAGGCCCGTACGCAGTGGGGCACCGCCCGTGCCCGCGCCGCGAACATGGTCGAAGGTGTATCGAACGGATATTCGAAGACGCTGGAACTGGTCGGGGTCGGTTATCGTGCCCAGATGCAGGGTAACGATCTCAAGCTCGCACTCGGCTTCTCGCACGATGTGATCTTCAAGGCTCCGGACGGCATCAAGCTGGAAGCGCCGAAGCCAACCGAGATCATCATCTCTGGTGCAGACAAGCAGTCTGTTGGCCAGGTTGCTGCCGAGCTCCGCGAATTCCGTCCGCCTGAGCCATACAAAGGCAAGGGTATCCGTTATCAGGGCGAATATGTCCGCCGCAAGGAAGGCAAGAAGAAGTAAGCCCATGAAAAGCTCACGCGATAAGATGCTGCGCCGCGCCCAGCGGGTTCGTACCAAGCTCCGCAAGGTTGCTGAGGGTCGTCCACGCCTGTCGGTTGCGCGCAGCCACAAGAATATTTCCGCCCAGATCATCGATGACGAAAAGGGCATCACGCTCGCTTCGGCTTCGACGCTGGAGAAGGACGTACTCGGTTCGGCCAAGACCGGTGGTGACGCCGCTGCGGCTGCCCTCGTCGGCAAGACGCTCGCAGAGCGCGCGAAAGAAGCCGGCGTCGAAGACGTCGTCTTTGATCGTGGCGGTTACATGTTCCACGGCCGGGTGAAAGCCCTGGCAGACGCCGCCCGTGAGGGCGGTCTCAAATTCTAAGGAGAGGCCCTATGGCTGAAGAAAGAGGAAGAGGCCGCCGGAATCGCGATCGCGACGAGGAGCAGTCCGACATCGTCGACAAGCTGGTTGGTATCAACCGCGTCGCGAAGACGGTCAAAGGCGGTAAGAATTTCGGTTTTGCTGCCCTGGTCGTCGTTGGTGACCAGAAGGGCCGCGCAGGCTTCGGCAAGGGCAAGGCCCGCGAAGTGCCTGAAGCGATCCGCAAGGCCACGGAAGAAGCCAAGCGCAACATGGTTCGCGTGCCGCTTCGTGAAGGCCGCACCCTGCATCATGATGGCCGCGGCCGTCACGGCGCAGGCAAGGTGGTGCTGCGTGCAGCGCCTCCGGGTACCGGCGTGATCGCGGGTGGTCCGATGCGGGCTGTCATGGAAGTGCTGGGTGTCCAGGACGTGGTCGGCAAGTCGATCGGTTCCTCGAACCCGTACAACATGGTACGTGCAACCTTTGACGCGCTCAAAGAGCAGAACAGCCCGCGGACCGTTGCGTCCAAGCGTGGCCTGAAGGTTCAGGATGTCGTCGGTCGCCGCAATGATGGCGCGTCCGAAGCCGGCATGGCTGACGCGACGAACTAGGGAAGGGCGAAAGAATGGCTAAAAGCAAAGTCACTGTCCGCCAGGTTGGCAGCCCGATCGGCCGCAAACCTGAGCAGCGCCAGACCCTGATGGGGCTGGGCCTGAACAAGGTCGGCCGCACCAAGGAACTCGAAGATACGCCTTCTGTGCGGGGCATGATCCGCAAGGTGGCTCACCTGGTTGAGGTGGTTGGCGAGTAGTCGCCACCATCTGCAGCCGCACGATATCGAAAGATAGACCGATGAAACTGAACGAATTGTCTCCCGCTGAGGGCTCAACAAAGAACCGCCTGCGCGTTGGCCGCGGCGTCGGCTCTGGCAAGGGCAAGACGGCTGGTCGCGGTGTCAAAGGCCAAAAGGCCCGTTCCGGCGTTGCCGTGAATGGCTTCGAGGGCGGCCAGATGCCGATCTACATGCGTCTGCCGAAGCGTGGCTTCACGGCCCGCAACTCCAAGACTCATGCCTGGGTGAACCTTGGCCGTCTGGGCAAGGCGATTGCTGCTGGCAAGCTTGACGCCAAGAATGTGACCGAAGAGTCGCTGGTGGCTGCTGGCCTGGTACGTAATGTGCGCGACGGTGTGCGTCTGCTGGCCAAAGGTGACGCACCCAAGAATCTGAATATCACTGTGACAGGTGCCTCCAAGGGAGCTATTGAAGCTGTCGAGAAGGCTGGCGGTAAAGTCACCGTCACGGGCCCGGCGAAAGACGCTGCTGACGAATAGTTGGCGGTTTTTACCGGGAACCCCTTCACAAATACTGTTTCGCCGCCGATTTAGGCGGCGAACGCTTTTTCAGGGAGGTCAAGCGGCCCATGGCGAATGCTGCCGAACAAATGGCTCGGAACATGAATTTCCGGAGCTTTGCAAAAGCCAAGGACCTGCAGAGCCGGATCCTGTTTACCCTCGGGATCCTGATCCTCTACCGTCTCGGGACGTTCATCCCGCTGCCCGGCCTCGACCCGCAGCAATACGCGCAATTCTTCGAGAGCCAGTCCGGTGGCCTGCTCGGCAACATGAACATGTTTGCCGGCGGCGCCGTGGAGCGGATGGGGGTCTTCGCCCTGAACGTGATGCCCTACATCACGGCCTCGATCATCATCCAGATGCTGACCGCCACCTCTCCGACGCTGGAAAAGCTGAAGAAGGAAGGCGAGGCAGGCCGCAAGCAGATCAACCAGTACACACGTTACCTGACGCTGGGCTTTGCCCTGGTGCAGTCCTTTGCGATTGCCGGCGGCCTGGCCGCTGTGCGAATCGAGGGCATCTCGTCCTGGTTCTTCATCCTGACCGGCGTTGTGACGCTGACCGGCGGCACGATGCTGCTGATGTGGATGGGGGAGCAGATCACGGCGCGCGGCATCGGCAACGGCATCTCGCTGATCATCTTCGCCGGCATCATCGCCGAAATGCCGAAGGCGATCTTCAATTTGATCTCGCAGGCCCGCACCACGTCTGTGAACGTGGCGTTCGTCGTGGCCATTGCCGCCATGGTGATCGCGCTGGTTGTCTTCATCGTCTTCATGGAGCGCTCGCAGAGGCGGCTTCTGATCCAGTATCCGAAGCGACAGCAGGCGCATGGCGTCGCGCAGGGCCAGAAGAGCTTCCTGCCGCTCAAGATCAACACATCTGGTGTTATCCCGCCAATCTTCGCCTCTGCGCTGCTGATGCTGCCGCTGACGGCGGTGGGCTTCCTGGGTGGCAATCCGGCTGATGCCGAAGCCTCCGGCGCTGTGAGTGGCGTTCTAGGCTGGCTGGCGACGCATTTCGCGCCGGGCTCGTGGACCTACATCACGTCTTACGGGGCGATGGTGATCTTCTTTGCCTTCTTTTACACCTCCATCATGTTCAATCCGGAAGAGACGGCGGACAATCTGCGCAAGTATGGCGGATTCATCCCCGGCATCCGTCCCGGCTCGAACACGGCGGCCTATATTGACTATGTTTTGACCCGACTGACGACCATCGGCGCCCTGTACCTGATGTTCGTCTGTATCCTCCCCGAACTCCTGCGGCGATATTTCCCAGAGATACCTTTCTATATTGGCGGTACTTCTCTTCTGATCGTTGTGTCTGTTACGATGGATACAGTTACACAGATTCAGTCGCATTTGATCGCGCACCAGTATGAGGGCATGATCAAGAAGTCGAAACTCGGGGGTCGTAAGAGATGAACCTAATTCTGTTCGGGCCGCCAGCGGCCGGAAAAGGCACGCAGGCGAAACGCCTGGTCGAGGAGCGGGGGTTCGTCCAACTCTCTACCGGTGACATGCTGCGCGCGGCGCGCGCGTCTGGCTCCGAGCTCGGAGAAAAGGTCGCCAAGATCATGGATGAGGGCAGTCTCGTTTCCGATGAGATCGTCATCGCCCTGATCGATGAACAATTGGAAGTTCAGGCCGGCGCGCCGGGATTCATCTTTGATGGCTTCCCGCGCACCGTTGGCCAGGCTGAAGCGCTGGATCGTTTGCTCGAATCCCGCGGCGAAGCCGTCAATCGCGTGATCCGCATTCTTGTCGATGATGACAAGCTGCTGTCACGGGTCACCAAGCGGTTCGAAGAACAGGGTCGCAAGGATGACAACCCCGAGACGTTCTCGAAACGGCTCGAAAAATACTACGAAGATACCGCGCCCCTGGTGCCTATTTATGCCGAGCGTGGTATCCTCGTGGAAGTCGACGGAATGGGCTCTATCGAGGCGGTTGCTGCCGCCATCGACGCGGCCCTGAAAGAGACGGCGTAAAGGTGGGATTCCGCGGTTGACGCGTTAATTTCCATCGTTATAAGCCTCGTTTCTTAGCTTTAGGCTTAATCGCCGGCGCGCAGGACGGATGTTTCCGCCTTGGCGCGCTCTTTATGTATGAACAGTCCGCTTAGGAGATCGGCCTTGGCCCGTATTGCAGGCGTTAACATCCCGACCAACAAGCGCGTGGAAATCGCGCTGCGGTACATTCATGGCATCGGCCCGTCCATGGCTCGTGAAATCATCGAAAAGGTTGGCGTTGAGCCGACCCGTCGCGTGAACGAGCTGACCGACGCCGAAGTCATCAAGATCCGTGAAACGATCGATGCCGACTATCTCGTCGAAGGTGACCTTCGCCGTGACACGTCGATGAACATCAAGCGCCTGATGGATCTCGGTTCTTACCGTGGCCTGCGTCACCGCCGTAAACTGCCGGTTCGCGGTCAGCGTACTCACACCAACGCCCGTACCCGCAAGGGCCCGGCTAAGCCGATCGCCGGCAAGAAGAAATAGGATAGTCTTCAATGGCTCGTGAAACGACCCGCGTCCGCAAGAGAGAGCGCAAGAACATCACCTCCGGTGTTGTTCACGTGAACTCCAGCTTCAACAACACCATGGTCACCATCACGGATGCCCAGGGCAACACGATCTCTTGGTCGTCCTCCGGCATGATGGGCTTCAAGGGGTCGCGCAAATCGACGCCTTACGCAGCCCAGATGGCCGCAGAAGATGCTGCGAAGAAAGCCATGGATCACGGCATGCAGACTGTCGAAGTCAGCGTGCGTGGACCGGGCTCCGGCCGTGAGAGCGCCCTGCGCGCCCTCCAGGCGGCTGGCCTGACGGTTACGGCCATCACAGACACGACGCCAATTCCACACAATGGATGCCGCCCACCGAAGCGCCGCCGCGTCTAGTTCGTAATTTCCCGGCGGCGCAATTTCGCGCCGCCAGACCCATTCTAAGGATTCGTCGCCCATGGCAGACATCGAACCCACCAACGTCAACGACCGTAACTGGAAAGTGCTGATCCGCCCGAACCGTCCTGTCGTTCAGGCCGGATACGATGCCAAGCGCAAAGCCAAGCTCGTGATCGAGCCGCTCGAGCGTGGTTATGGTACGACCCTCGGTAACGCGCTGCGCCGCGTGCTGCTGTCGTCCCTGCAGGGTGCTGCGATCATCGGCGTCCAGATCGACAATGTCGTTCACGAGTTCTCTGCGATCCAGGGTGTTCGCGAAGACGTCACGACGATCGTGCTGAACCTGAAGCAGGTCGCCATCTTCATGGAAAGCGACACGCCGAAGCGCATGGTGCTGAAGGCGAAAGGCCCGGGCGAAGTCAAGGCCGGCCAGATCGAGACCTCGGGCGACACGAAGATCCTGAACCCTGACCTCGTCATCTGTACGCTGGATGATGGTGCGGAAGTTCGCATGGAATTCACGATTGCGACCGGCAAGGGCTATGTCCCGGCCGAGGCGCACCGTCCGGAAGACGCGCCAATTGGCTATATTCCGATTGATGCGATCTACAGCCCGGTTCGCCGCGTTGGCTACCAGGTCGAAGACACCCGTGAGGGGACGGTTCTCGACTATGACAAACTGACCCTGGACATCGAGACAGACGGTTCCGTGACGCCGGAAGACGCTGTGGCCTATGCCGCACGTATCCTACAGGACCAGCTGCAACTGTTCATCAACTTCGAAGAGCCGACCGTTGAAACGGGCGCGCAGACGGAAGAAACCGATCTCGGCTTCAACCCTGTCCTGCTCAAGAAGGTCGATGAGCTCGAACTGTCCGTTCGGTCGGCGAACTGCCTGAAGAACGACAACATTGTTTACATTGGTGACCTCATCCAGAAGTCCGAAGCAGAGATGCTGCGCACGCCGAATTTCGGCCGCAAATCCCTGAACGAGATCAAGGAAGTCCTCGCCGGTCTTGGCCTGCACCTCGGCATGGAAGTGCCGGACTGGCCGCCGGAAGACATCGAAGGCCTCGCCAAGAAATACGACGACCACCTCTAGCCCACTGAGTAATCGGGGGCCTGACCACCTCCTTAAGGAACACGACAATGCGCCATCGCCTTGGATACCGTAAACTGAACAAGACGACATCGCACCGCAAGGCGATGTTCGCGAACATGGCTGCCAGCCTCATTGAGCATGAGCAGATCGTGACCACCCTTCCAAAGGCGAAGGAAATGGCCCCGCTCATGGACAAGCTGGTGACCCTCGCCAAGAAGGGCGACCTGAATGCGCGCCGTCAGGCTCTTTCGAAGGTCCGCGACGAAGCGGCTGTCCGCAAACTGTTCGACGTGATGGGCGACCGTTACAAGGACCGCAATGGCGGCTACACCCGCGTGCTGAAAGCCGGCTTCCGCCATGGCGACAACGCACCGATCGCCGTACTGGAACTGGTTGACCGTGACGAGAGCGCCAAGGGCGCCGCGGATCGTGCCCGTCACGAAGCCGAAATGGAGTCGATGGAAGGCTAGGCTTTCCCCGCTTCATGCAATTGTTTCAGGAGCCCCGGACCGCTGGTCCGGGGTTTCTTGCATTCCAGAATGGGTTTTCCTGCCGTTGGCCAGAAAGCGCAGGTCGCTTGCCGGACCTATTTGCCGGGCGATTTGTGCGTCGTGGCCAGAAAATCGTCGGAATACCAAGGTGAGTCCGAGGCGTGGGGATTGTGGAAGGCTGATGAGGTCAGCGTGATATAGAGCTGAAGCAGACGAGAGGCCGTGCGCGGATGGCACCGGGTCAGTTCGTCGCGAATCCGCCAGCGGAAGCCGGTGGCGAGCTCGCCAATCAACTCGGCGCCTACGCTCGACAAGCTTGCCACGTCGCGCAATCCCTGGCCGATGACATGATTGTCCAGCAATTCCTGAATGCCATATTTTGACTGAGTGCCGCGCCGGGCAAGCCTGCGCTCGGTGTCGGACAATTCGCGTTCCATAAGTGTCGCCGCCATGGCGAAATCCTGCATGGCCAGATCCCACAATTTTTTCCGGGCCATCACCACACCGCGCTGTATCAGCGCCTGACGGCGGCTGGACGGGCCGTCGATGGTTTCGCCACGGGGCAGGAATTCATCGAGCGGCCAAGAGTCATGGATTCTGCCAAAGATGATCTGGTCGTGCTGGATCCAGCGCCGCACCAGTTCCGAGACGGGAAACTTGTTGGCGCCAGCGCCGCGGTCGCCATCATGTTGGCGCTGATGGAAGACGACTGATGGGCAGGCCGCGCCGGTACTGATCCGCGCAGCGCGGAGAATGTAGTCATAGTCTACCGAGCGTCTCAGGGCAGTATTGAACGGGCCGATTGCATCCAGCAGCGTCTTGTCGAACAGCATGCCCGACTGATGGGTGAACATGTCTTCCATCGTGGCGATCAGGAAGTCGCGGGGATGGCAGTCACGCCAATAGCCGGTATCCTGCCAGATACGCGCGCCGCCATCTGCGGGATCGGTGAAACGGTCGTGGCGACCATAACTGAACCCGGCCGAAGGGTTGGCCTCCAGCGCGGCGCTCAGTTTTGCCAGCGCGTCCGGGCAGACAATGTCGTCATCATCAACGACCCAGAGCCGGGTGCCGGTCATCAGCGTCATGGCATGGTTGATCGCGGCAGACTTGCCCTGGTTCTCGGTGCGCACATAGCGCACCTGCGGGTAGCGCGCCGCTATCGCGGGCGTGTCGTCGGTCGAGCCGTCATCAATCAGGAGGATCTCGTCCGGCTGCCGGGTCTGGGCGAGCACGGAATTGAGGGTATCAGCCAGCAGGGACGCTCTGTTGTAGGTCGGAATGACTACCGAGGTCGAATGCATCCCATTTTAGTCCCGTTCTGGAGGCCGAGGCGAGCCAGTAGAGAGTTCGCCAAGAAAAAATCTGTTGAATACAAATGTACCGCAGCAGTTTTTCCAATTCATTACTTATACCTCTAAGACTAACACGAAATAGGCAAAATCTGCTGGAGCTCCGCAGCCTCCCGGAAGAAAACCGCCAAACTTCGCGGCAGATGCGAACCGGCGGCCGGGCGATTGCGCAGCGCGTTCGGCTTCCTCTGGGATTCGGTGCCGCAAGCCTTTTGGGAGGCGGCCTCAAAGCTCCCCGTTTCGGCGGCGTTTCCATTTGTGACGCGGACGTCATCGGTGTAGTCTGCTGGCAAAATAACGGGAGAGAACAACATGGCCGACGGACACGACATGGGCGAGCGCGCGAAGTTTCGCGAAATGCTGGAAGGCACCAAGGAAGACTGGGACATCATTGTCGATCATTCCAAGAGCTTCAACAAAGGCCTTGCGAAACGGGTGCTCAATCATCTGCGCCTGCTCGATGGCGACTTTGGCGGCTTCCCGATCGACCGGCTGGAGCACTCGCTGCAGACCGCGACCCGCGCCCATCGCGATGGCCGCGACGAGGAATATGTCGTCTGCGCGCTGCTCCATGATATCGGTGACACGCTCGGCAGCTACAACCATCCGGACGTCGCCGCGGCGATCCTGAAACCGTTCGTCTCAGAGGCCAATCTCTGGATGGTGGCCAATCATGGCGCGTTCCAGGGCTATTATTTCTTCCATCATCTCGGCCTCGACCGGAACATGCGCGAGCATTTCAAGGACAGCCCGCACTATGAGTATTGCGCGCAGTTCTGCCATCTCTACGATCAGGCCGCCTTCGACCCGGACTATCAGAGCGAGCCGCTGGAATTCTTCATTCCAATGGTCGAGAATGTCTTCTCGAAGCCGGTAAATTCCATGTATCTCAAGGCAATGCAGGAATAAGCGGAGGCGTTACTCCGCCGACGTTTCCAACATGCAGGGGCCTTCGCTGGCGACGCTCGTCATCGCGGCGTGAGCTTCGCATTTATTGCCATAGGTCTTGCCGTCGCAGCCGCAAACCGGCTCATATTGCTTGGTGCACATCGGGCGGACCTCTTCACAGGTGCCGGCCGCGTCCGCAATATTGCGGCAGGCGCCATCTTCCATCTTGCAGAACAGGCCGTCCTCGCACTGGATGGCGGCGATGCCGCCACAGGTCTCGCCCACGCCAGCCATGATCGGACCGGTCGGCTGCTGCGCCTGAGGGGGCGGCGGTGTGTCGGCTTCAACGGGGGGAAGGTCTGCCGGGGGGGACTGGAGCCAGGCGCAGCTGGCCAGAAAAGTGACAGACAGAACAAGAGCGATGAGGCGCATGGTGATCTCCCTTTTTTACAGGAGATACCTGCGCCCCAATCGCGTATTTGGCAAGCCGGAGCCTAGCCTTTCATGCCGGCGGCGACAGCCGCGAAGATGTTCTGGCCGTGCTCGCCGCCAGACTGGAAGGCCGGCTTGGTGGTGGAGACGTCTGTGATCTGGTCCCATTTGGCAGCAACCGCTTCAGCCGACAGGCCTTCGCCCTGGCCAACGAAGACACCTTCGGTTTCGACAATGCGGGCCATCGAGAAGGCGCCGGCGCCCGCGGACAGGATCATGCCGGTCGGGGCGTCATCCTTGACGAGGTTCATCACGCCGGGCGTGACATATTCAGGCTTCAGCTGGGCAAGGACTTCGTCCGGCATCAGGCCTTCGGTCATGCGAGTCGCGGCAATCGGGCAGACGGCGTTGATCTTGATGTTGTTCTTCGCGCCTTCGATCTTCAGCGTGTTCATCATGCCGACCACGCCGAGCTTGGCGGCGCCATAGTTTGCCTGACCGAAATTGCCGTAGAGGCCGGTCGAGGAGGTGGTGACGACCACGCGGCCGAAATTCTGTTCCTTCATGATGTTCCAGGCGGCGTGCACCGGCATGAACGTGCCGCGAAGGTGAACGTCGATCACCAGGTCGATGTCGGCCTGGGTCATCTTGGAGAAGGATTTGTCGCGCAGGATGCCGGCATTGGCGATGATGATGTCGATGCGGCCCCATTTGGCCATCGTGTCGTCGATCATCTTCTTGACGCCGGCCTCGTCGGAAACGGACGAGCCATTCGCGATGGCTTCGCCGCCCATGGCCTCGATTTCCTTGACGACCGCTTCGGCAGCTTCGGAATTGCCGCCCGTGCCGTCCAGCGTGCCGCCGAGATCATTGATGACGACCTTGGCGCCGCGGCGGGCAAGTTCCAGCGCGTGGCAACGGCCGAGACCGCCGCCGGCACCTGTAACAATGGCGACGCGATCGTCGAAACGGATATCTGACATGGGAGGACTCCTCATTCCTTGACTGTTCTGCCCGTGTCTCAACAGACGCTCACGTAAACGTCAAGCATGCTCCTAGCGTCACCTCTTGCGCGGATTGCCGCGCCGTGATTGCGTTTCGGCCAGCCGAAGAAAAGTATCCAGGGAGGATCATCATGCTGGCTTACGTGACATTGGGATCGAACAACAAGGACAAGGCGCTCGAATTCTATGACGCCGTGATCGGAGAACTGGGCGGACAGCGCGTCTTCGCCAATGACCGGCTTCAATTTTATGGCACCGGGCCGGGCCAGCCGATGATCGCGATTGGCGGTCCTTATGATGGCGAAGCGGCCTCTGTCGGAAACGGCGTTATGCCGGCGCTGGGCTGCAAGGACACCGAGACGGTCGACCGCGCCTACAAGAAAGCGCTTGAGATGGGCGGCACCTGTGAAGGCGAGCCGGGCAACCGCATGCCGACCTTCTACGGCGCCTATTTCCGCGACCCGGACGGCAACAAGATCTGCGTCTGCAAGCTGGGCTAGGTCTCAGCCAAGCGCCGCCAGAAAGACTTCGAGCGTCTCTTTCGCGAAGAGGCGCATGTTTTCCGGGCGGTCGCTGAGGCCGGTCTCCAACGTGGTGGAGATCTCGAACCGGTTCGGGCCGACCACGGCGATGCAGGTGTGGCCTGCGGCGTCGCCATAGCCATTGCCGGTCGGGCCGGAGGCGCCAGTTTCGCAGAGGCCCCAATCGGCGGCGAGCTTGCCGCGAATGGTATTGGCGAGCAGGCGGGCATAGGGCTCGGTCGAGGAGCGCATGTCGCCAATATCCTCGCGCGTCAGGCCTAGCAGATGTTTGAACGCCTTGGGCGTGTAGATGACCCCGCCCCCCCGATAATAGGATGAGGCGCCGGGCACGGCGAGCAGCGCCGCCGAGATAAGGCCGCCAGCCGAGGATTCCGAGATGGCCACGGTCTCGCCGCGGGCCTTGAGCGTGTCCGCGATCTGTTGCGCGATGGGGATGAGGGTTTCCATGCGCGTCACTTGAGCAGCCGGGTGGGCACTGTGCAAGCCGGACGTCGGGAGAGGGCCAGGCCCTGGTCTCCCGCGCCGGTGCTTTGACTTCGCCCATCCTTCGACTTCGCTCAGGATGAGCGCTGCAACCTGGCAGCAGAGTGCGGACTCATCCTGAGCGAAGTCGAAGGATGGGCAGGCTGGGGGAGTTGCACGCAGTTGCGCACATGAATACTTCCCCTTCGGCCAAGGCGCCGCTAAGCCTGAATGTGACAGTTTGGGGAAAGGGAGCGGCGAATGCTTTCCATCGCAGGGTATGAATGGGGCTGGGACAATGCGCGGGCGCTGCTCGGCATCTTGCTGATCTATGGCGTGTGCTGGGTGCTTTCGGAGAAACGAAAGCTGTTTCCGTTCCGGCTGATCATCGGCGCGACGATCATGCAATTTGTGTTCGCGCTGATCCTGTTTGGCATCCCCTTCGTGCGAGCGATCCTGTTCAAGGCCAATGACGTGGTTGATGGCCTGCAGAATGCGACGCGTGCCGGCACGAGCTTCGTGTTTGGCTATGTCGGGGATAATGTTGCGGCCGACCAGCTGATGGGCGGGTCTCCACCGCCGCTGTTCTTCTTCCAGATCCTGCCGATCGTGATTGTTGTGGCCGCGCTGTCCGCCATTCTCTGGCACTGGCGCATACTTCAATGGGTCACAAACGGGTTCGCCTATATCTTCCAGCGCGCGATGGGGCTTGGCGGGGCAACGTCTCTCGCCGTGTCCGCTAATGTGTTCATGGGCATGACGGAAGCGCCCGTACTGATCCGGCCTTATATCAAGGGCATGACACGCTCAGAGCTGCTGATCATGATGACGGCGGGCTTTGCGACCATCGCAGGCAGTGTGCTTGTGGTGTACGGGGCGTTCCTTGAAGGCAAGATGGACAATCCGCTGGCGCAACTGCTGACGGCCTCCATCATGGCGGCCCCGGCAGCGGTGGCCGTGGCGCTCTGCCTGATCCCGGAAACGACGCCCGCGACCGAGCGGATGAAGGAACCGGATTTCAGCTATTCTTCCACGATGGATGCTTTTTCGACGGGCGCCTCTGACGGCCTGAAGATCGTCCTGAACATTGCGACCATGCTGATCGCGGCGCTGGCGCTGCTCTGGCTGGTCAATGCAGGGCTGGGCGCATTCCCGGATGTGGCGGGTGCACCGCTCTCCATCGAACGTATCCTTGGCTGGATCTTCGCGCCGCTGATGTACATGATCGGCGTGCCGATGGGCGAGGCGGCGCAATCGGGCTCGCTGATGGGCGTGAAGACGGTGCTGACCGAATTCGTGGCCTTCCTGCAGCTCGCTGAAGTGCCCCAGGACGCGATGGACCCGCGCACGCGCATCATCACCGCGCACGCCATTTGCGGCTTCGCGAACTTTGGCTCAATGGGCATCCTGATTGGCGGCCTGACGATTGTGGAGCCTGCGCGGCGGGATGATTTCCTGGCGCTGGCCTGGCGGACGCTGCTGGCCGGGACGCTGGCGACGTGCCTGTCGGGCGCCGTGGTCGGGGCCTTGCCGTACCAGCTGTTCGCGGGCGTGGGCGGCTGATCTTTCGGCTCGCTTCCCGCACGGTCAGGCCTAGACTTTAGGGCTGAGATTGGCACGAGTGCGGGATATGAAAATGAGACGATTTGGGATTGGACTGCTGGCCGCCAGCGGTATGGCGCTGGCGACGGGGCTACCAGCTTGGGCGGAGGTGGACGTCGAGCCTCTCCCTGCTTGCGACGAAATCGAGCCGCCATATGCCGGAGAAACAGAGGGCGGTGACCTGGTACTCTTTTGTTCCGGAATGCACGCATATGACCCTGTGCGTGTATATGGGGATCGTTGGTATTCTCAGCCCGGCAGCGTCGCGAGGCTCGACGCGGAGGAAGTGTTTGATGCACGAGCAGACCACCCCGCCGAAATCTTGAACAAATTGCCCGGCGTGAACATTCAGATGAATTCCGGGCAGGAGCATCTGGTCGCGATCCGCTCACCCGTCCTGACCGGCGGGGCCGGGCAGGGCAGCTTCCTGATCCTCGAGAATGGCGTGCCGGTGCGGTCACCGGCCTTCGGCAACGTCAACAGCCTGTTCGAGCCACATCATGAAGTGGCGAGCGCGATTGAAGTCGTGCGCGGGCCGGGCAGTGCGAAATACGGCTCGAACGCCGTGCACGGACTGGTCAATGTGATCCTGCCGGAAGTCGGAGGCGGTAGCGAAGCGGTCGGCAGCTACGGCACGCTGGGCCGCTGGCGCAGTGATGTGACACTGGACGAGGGCGAGCATTGGCTGGCGGCGGTGTCGCTACAAAAGGATACAGGCTGGCGCGACAATACGGGCGTGGACCAGCAGAAGCTGACACTGGTCGGAGACTGGATGCTGGGCGACTGGGACACCACGACATGGCTGACCGCGTCAAACCTCAACCAGGAAACGGCGGGCTTTGCGCAGGGACCGGATGCTTACAAGGATGAGGACATTGCCAAATCCAATCCGAACCCGGAAGCCTATCGCGATGCGTGGTCGGCGCGGGCAGGCGCGCGGCTGTCTCGAGACTTCAGTGGCGGCACGCTGACCCTGACGCCTTATGCGCATACCCAGTCGATGATCTTTGCGCAGCACTTCCTGCCGAATGGCGGGGTGGAGAAGAATGGCTCGACCGGCGGCGGTCTGATGGCCCGCTATGAGCGGGAGGTCTCCGACAGCCTCACATGGCGCATTGGCGCGGATGTCGATGTGGCAAGCGGTTGGCTGAAGGAAATCCAGCCCGATCCCTTCGGCTTCTTCCCCGGAGACTCGCGCTTCCCGCAGGGCAAGCATTATGACTACACCGTAGATACGTTGATGGGCGCAGTCTGGGGAGAGCTGGATTTTGCGCTGAGCGAGGATGTGCGTCTGCTGGTGGGCCTGCGCGCGGAAGGCCATGAGTATGACTATTCGACCGATCTGGCCTCCGGCATCAATGGCCGCTTCAATGTGCCCGATGACCGGACAGATTCGTTCGACCTGCTGACGCCGAAGCTGGGCCTGATCTGGTCGGTAAGCGAGGACGTTGATCTCTATGCGAACTATGCGCGGGGCCAGCGCGCCCCGCAGGCCTCTGATCTCTACCGCCTGCAAAGCCTGCAAGTGGCCGGGCAGGTGGAGGAAGAGACGCTCGACAGTGTCGAGATTGGCGCGCGGGGCAACGCGCTGGACGGTCGGCTGGTCTATGATGTTGCGGCCTACTGGATGGAGAAGGACAATTTCTTCTTCCGTGACAGTGATGGGCTGAACGTTCCCGATGGGGCGACCGAGCACAGGGGCGTGGAGGCCTCCACGGCATTTGAACTGACGCCTGCCCTCACTGTATCGGGCTCAGCCAGTTGGTCTGATCAGACTTATGCATTCGACCGGATCACGGGCTCCGGCACCGAGACGATCCGCGACGGCAACGAGATCGACACGGCGCCGGAATGGCTGGCCAATGTCTCGCTGGACTGGCAGGCGACGGACGCGATCAAGCTGTCGCTGAATGTCGATCATGTCGGCGAATATTTTGTCGATCCGGCGAACACGACGACCTACCCCGGACATACTGTGCTGGGCGCGCGGGCCGCGTGGGCCTTCAGCGAAACGGCCGAGCTGTTCCTGATCGTGCGGAATCTGACAGACGAAAAATATGCCGACCGGGCGGATCTCGCCTTTGGCAATGAACGCTACTTCCCCGGCGAACCTCTGAATGCGACGCTGGGCATGAGAAAAACATTCTAGGAGGAAACCGATGAAACTCTATCATAGCCCCAAGGCCCCAAATCCGGACCGGGTCGTCTTTTTCCTGCGCGCGAAAGGCAAGCTGGACGCGGTGGAGCTGGAAGAAGTCTCCATCATGAAACAGGAGCACCGGACGAAGGAATATCGCGAAGTGTCTCCGTTTGCGCAGGTGCCGGCGCTGGTGCTGGATGACGGCACCAAGATCACCGAAAGCCGGGCCATCTGTACCTATTTCGAGAATGTTTTCCCGGAGCCGAACCTCATGGGAACGGACGCGAAAGAAAAGGCCCTGATCGAGATGTGGGATCGCCGGGTCGAACTGATGTTCATGGTGCAGTTCGCGACCTGGTTCCGCAATGCGCATGAGATGATGGCGCCGCTGGAAGTCCCGCAAAGCGCCGAGGCCGCTGCCAAGGGCGAGAAGAACGCGAAACGCATGGCGGAACGGTTCAATGCACATCTCGCCGACCACGAATTCCTCGCGGCCGACCGGTTCTCGATTGCGGACATTACGCTGTTCATTACCTGTGGCTTCTGCCGGGTGATGAAATGGTCCCCGCATAAAGAGCATGAGCATCTCGGCCGCTGGTATGAGGCCATGAAGGCGCGCGGTTTCGCGGGCTAGGAGCGCTGCGTCAGCAACCTTCCACCCAAAGGGGGATGAGTTTGTTGATCTCTGCGTTAAACGCCCAAACGCTGAGAATGTAGGCGGACTCCTTGATCCGTATGATCGGCGCATGCGCTGTCATCAATTCGGCAATGAGTGCGGGGTTCGTCCCTTCCAGGAATATGCCCGTGTCAGCATAATGGCATCGATTGTCCCGGTCTGGTTCACAAAGAGAAGGTTGCATCAGGACGGATTGAAAGCTGTCGGGCAGATTATCGATCGTGTCTTCAGAGCGAAGGCTATCGGTGATGGCGACTTGTGACTCCGCAAGCAACTGCGAACAACTTACATCCGCTTCGTCGATGATTTTCCTGCCTGTCGGAAGGGTGATCGGCTGCCCATTGGAAATGATTAGTTCTCGGGCGACGACCGGGAGAGCGTCATGATCTGAGGAAGTGTGCAAATGGCTTTTCAGCAGGACGGTTTTGCCAATCGCTGCGAACTCAATCTCCACGGCATCCCTTGCCTCGCATGCCTGCGGCTGTGCCATGGCGCTCGGCGCAGCCGATACGAACAAACCGAAAAGGAGAAGCCATTGTCTCATCAATTCGCATTCTTTACCCAGATCATGAGCAAGATATGTCGAAAGTCTGATCAATTTCGCTTATCGGATGAGATCCTCAGGCGTTCTTGATGTTCATGCCGCCATCGACCGGGATATGCACGCCTGTCAGGAAGCTGGCCGCCGGCAGGACAAGCGACAGCGTCATGTTGGCGACCTCTTCCGGAATGCCGTAACGGCGCAAAGGCACGCGGCGCTTGGCGTAGATTTCCTTGTGCTCGTCCTGGATGCCAGCGGTGATACCTGTATGGATCGGGCCGGGGCAGATGGCGTTGACGGTGATGCCTTCACGGCCGAGGTCGACCGCGAGCCCGCGGGTAAGGCCGATAACACCATGCTTGGCAGCGACATAGGGCGAATTACCCGGCGTGGCCCCAAGGCCTTCCGTGGACGCAATATTCACGATGCGGCCGAACCCGGCCTTGCGCATATAGGGCAGCGCGGCTCGGATGGCGCGCTGGTGGGAGGTCAGCATGACATTGATGCTGGCGGCCCACGCCTCTTCATAGCTTTCCTCGGCAACGTCCGCCATCCTTGCGAAGCCGGCATTGTTGATGAGGATTTCGAGCCCGCCGAAATGCGCGGCAGTCTCGTCCACGACGCGCTTGATGGCATCCTTGTCGCCGACATCCAGCGCCCAGCCCTGCACGTTGGAGAATCCTGCGTCGCGGATTTCCTGCACGACAACATCGACATTCTCCTGCTTGAGGTCTGTCACGGCGACGTTCGCGCCCTGACGGGCAAAGAGGTGCGCAGTCGCGCGGCCCATGCCGCTGGCGGCGCCGGTGATGAGGGCGGTCTTGCCTTCGATGGAGCGGGAGAGGTCCTGATAGGGCGGATGGCTCATGAGCGTTTCTTTCGTTTCTTGATCGTGCCGGAGAAATTGAGGACAGGGCGGCCATTGGCCGTGACGATGCCGCGCACAAAGGTGATGGACCGGCCCTTGCGGAGCACGTCTCCGCGCGCCTCGATGAATTCGCCTTCCAGCGCGCCATCCAAGAATTCGGAGGTGAAAGCGACCGTAACACCATACTCGCCCTCCATGCCGTCATGCGCGATGGCAAACAGGGAGAAATCGGCAAAGGCCATCAGGCAGCCGCCATGCATGACGCCGCCGGCATTCATGTGCTTGTGTTCGGCGCGAAAGGCCGCGACCGGGCCCTGGTCGTCAGTCTTGAAATAGAACGGACCGGCGGCGTCGTGTTCGAATGGCTCGTCGGGCCATGTCTGCCATCCGGCAAACTCCCCGGTTTGTAAGGTTTGTGCGGTCATTCCGCCTCCCTGCTGTTTTTCGGGCACGATACCGCACAGTCACCCTTCGACAAGCGTGCCGTTGGGGCATAGATTGCGCGGGAAAGAACATCACCGGAGGAAAAACTATGGCATTCGATGCCGAGATCCGCGCGGCGCTGATTGAACAGGTGCGCCGCTTCGTGACCGAGAAATGCGTGCCGATCGAAGCGCAGGTCGGCGACGAGGACGAAGTTCCGCAGGATGTGGTCGATGAGATGAAGAATCTCGGCCTGTTCGGCATTGCCGTGCCGGAAGAATATGGCGG
This sequence comes from Hyphomonas sp., assembly GCF_036964145.1. GTDB lineage: Bacteria > Pseudomonadota > Alphaproteobacteria > Caulobacterales > Hyphomonadaceae > Hyphomonas. The sequence goes on along the minus strand of NZ_JBALUC010000002.1, from coordinate 954,754 downwards.
CCTCGCCCTGGACATGGAGACCGAGGCGCTGGTGGCGATGGAGCTGGGCGAAACCTCTCCGGCCTTCCGCAGTGTCGCTGGCACGAATATCGGCATTGGCAGCCAGGCGCTCGTCCTGTTCGGAACGGATGCGCAGAAGGAAAAATGGCTGCCGGGCATCGCCTCGGGCGATTTGATTGCGAGCTTTGCGCTGACCGAGCCGGAAGCGGGCTCCGATGCGGGCAGCCTGACGACCAAGGCGATCCGCGACGGCGACCATTATGTGCTGAACGGCACCAAGCGCTACATCACCAATGCCAACAAGGCTGACCTCTTCACGGTGATGGCGCGGACCGATGTGGATACGCCGGGCCCGAAGGGCGTGTCCGCCTTTGTCGTGGAGCGCGATACGCCGGGCGTGTCGGTTGGTGTGCCGGAAAAGAAGATGGGCCAGCAGGGCGCGCACATTTGTGACGTGATCTTCGAGGATGCCCGCGTGCCAGCCGGGAACATCATCGGCAAGGAAGGCGAAGGCTTCAAGGTGGCGATGAGCGTGCTCGACAAGGGCCGCCTGCACATCTCTGCCGTGGCGACGGGCGTGTCGAAACGCCTGATCCGCGAGATGGTGAATTACGCGCTGGAGCGGAAGCAATTCGGCACGGCCATCATGAATCACCAGATGATCCAGGCGATGATCGCCGACAGCCAGGCCGAGACCTATGCGGCCGAATGCATGATCATGGACGCGGCGCGCCGGCGCGATGCGGGCGAGGACGTCACCCTGCTTGCATCTTCGACGAAACTGTTCGCCACCGAGGCCTGTGGCCGGGTGGCCGATCGCGCGGTGCAGGTGTTTGGCGGCGCAGGCTATGTGTCCGACTATGGCATTGAGCGGTTCTATCGCGATGTGCGTATCTTCCGCCTGTATGAAGGCACCAGCCAGATTCAGCAGATCATCATTGCGCGCGAATTGGCCAAGGCGGCGAAAGCGGGGAGACTTTAAACCATGTTCGAACACGATCTGACCGACCCGCATGATGTGGGCCTGAATGCAGAACGGCTGGCGGCCATTCCGCAGTACTTCAAGGAAAACTATCTCGACACCGGCAAGCTGCCCTGTGTCGCGACGCTGGTGTCGCGCGGCGGCGAAGTGGCGCTGGAAGACTATTCCGGCACGACGCATCTGGGTGAAGGCGAACCAATCGGTCCGCATACGATCTTCCGGATCTATTCCATGACCAAGCCGGTCACCTCGCTGGCGGCGATGATGCTGTTCGAGGAAGGCCGGTTGCGTCTCGATCATGAGCTCGCGCGCTACATTCCGGAATTCGAAAACGTGCAAGTGTTCGATAGCGGCAATCGCGAGGACTATACGACGCGCGCGCCGGACAGGCCGATCACGCTGCTGGATCTGTTCACGCACACATCCGGGATCACCTATGGCTTCCTGATGCAGGACGAGCCGGACGCGATCTATCGCAAGCACAAGATTTCCACGACGCCGGAAACCCTGCTGGAAATGAGCCAGCGGATTGCTAAACTGCCACTTGCCTTCTCACCCGGCACCCGCTGGGGCTATGGGCACTCGATCGACGTTCTGGGCGCGGTGGTCGAACTTGTGGCCGGCCAGCCTCTGGATGAATTCTTCCGGGAACGTATCTTTGGTCCGTTGGGCATGGTAGACACGGATTTCTGGGTGCCGGAAAACAAGATCGACCGGCTGATGGCCTGCTACAACAAGCATCCGCTGACCGGTGAGGTCACCATGTCCGATGCGGCCGGCAAGGATTCCAAGCTCTACAGCAAGCGGCCCAAACTGTTGAATGCCGGCGGCGGGCTTGCCTCTACCGTACGCGACTATCACCGCTTCTGCCTGATGCTGATGCGCGGAGGCACGCTGGATGGGGCTCGCATCATCAGCCCGAAAACATGGGAGTTCATGCGCCAGAACCATCTGCCGGGTGGCAAGACGATCAAGGAGATGGGCGACAAGACCTTCTCCGAGGCGCGTATGGAAGGCAATGGCTTCGGGCTTGGCGGGTCGGTACTGACCGATACGGTCGCGTCGATGCAGCCGTCCAGCCTGGGCAATTTCAGCTGGGGCGGCCTCGCCTCGACCTTCTTCTGGATCGATCCGGAAGAGGAAATGATTGCCATCCAGGCGACACAGATGATCCCGTCAGGTACCTATCCGATCCGGCCGCAACTGCAGCAACTCGTTTATGCGGCGGTGGACTGGTGAGCGAAGAGAAAGCCAATCCTGTGCGGCAGGCCATCCTGGACCTGACCGCAGCCTGCGGGCCGGGCAAGACGATCAGTGCCGAACAGACCGCCAGGGCGGTAAGTGAGGCGAACTTCCAGCGCGTGCTGAAGGATGTGCGCGCCGAGGCCATCCGCCTGCACAAGGCCGGGACCGTGCTGATCTATCGGAAAGGCAAGCCGGTCGAGGATCCGGACGTGTTCAAGGGTGTCTACCGCCTCGGGCTTCCGGCCTGACGCGGCCTACTCGCCGAAGCGGCGGATTTCGGTCCGGAATCTCCGGCCATTTGCGGTCAGAACGTAGAGCCGGTCATATTCGGTGGCCTCGACAATCGGCGCGCCGGGCTTGCCGCCGAGTTCTTTGACGAGCTGCGGCGTGGTGTTGGAATGGCCGACCACGAGGATGTTTCCGGGCGTCGCGCGGAGCATGTTGGCAAAGGTTTCCAGATTGCTTGCATCGTAGGGCAACACTGTGAGGCCCGTTGCCCTGGCAATCGGTACCGCCGTTTCACGTGTGCGCCGGGTCTCGGTTGAGTAGATCGCCGTGAGACCGGCATCTTTCAGTTCGTTTGCGAGGATCTCTGCGCGGGCGCGGCCTATCAGCGTCAGGGGCGGATTGTCGCCGGTGGCTTTTTCAGCGTGGCGCACGAGATAGATCTGGCGCGCCTCCGGCGGCGGCGATGAGGCGCAGGCGGCGAGTGTGACCGAGGTCAGGAGGGCGAGGACGAAGCGGCGCGTCAGCATCAGGCGGCCACCGGCTTGGCCATCAGATGGTCGAGCGAGAAGGCATCCTTCGTTGGCCCGTTCTTACGCAAGGATTGCAGCTTGTCCCATCCGTCCTGCATCGTGAAGTGCTCCCCGCGTGGCGCCCACCACAAGACAAAGCTCGCCCCGTCGGACCGGTCAAGCTGGTTGGCCAGGCGGCGCATGCCTGCCGGGTGCGTGTGGCCGCCATAGGAGAACTCCCTGAGCGTTTCCACCGACTTCCATCCCGCCATGGTGCAAACGTCTGGCGCCGCCAGTCCATCGGGATAGGGAAAGGCATGCTGCATGCCGTACCAGTCCCCATTGGGACGCCGGATTCCATGCGTGTGCCAGTGGAGTCCTTCAAACGAATCCGCATCCGAAAAGATGCGCGGCAGAATCGCCATGAATACCCGAACGAATTCATTCTCCATATTGAAGGCGCCCAATGGGCGCGCGCAATTGAAGTGAATCAATCGATATTCTGTTGTCATTGAAGTGTCCCCGTCCAATTCCGACAGGGATATGACAAAGCGGTTTCGCAATTGTTAAAAGAGACCAAAACCCTGAAGGGGCTCCCTTCGAATCATTTCCCCTTGAATTCAGCGGGCCTTTTCTGAAGGAACGCGCTGACGCCTTCCTTGAAATCGTCCGTACGCCCCGCAGTGCGCTGGGCCAGCCGTTCGTCATAGATCGCTTCGTCGAAATCGGATTCGCAGGCTTTCCAGATCAGTTCACGGGCAAGCGACAGGGCGATGGTCGGGCCGGTGGCCAGCTTTTCCGCCATTTCCAGGGCGGTCGGCATCAGCTGGTCGTCTTCAACGATGCGGTTGATCATACCCCATTCCATGGCCTTTTCGGCCGGAACCTTGTCACCGAACAGCGCCATTTCCATGGCGCGTACACGGCCGATGGTGCGGGCCAGCAGCCAGGTTGATCCGCCATCCGGCACAAGGCCAATGCGGCGGAATGCCTGCAGGAAATAGGCGTTCTTCGCGCACACGACGATGTCACCAGCCAGGGCCAGCGAACAGCCGACACCGGCGGCAGGTCCGTTGACAGCGGTAATGACCGGGTGCGGATGTTCCCGGATAGCCTGCATCAGCGGATTGTAATGCGTGGTCAGGGCGCGGCCGGCATCGGGCTTGGAGCCTTCATGGCTGAGCTTCACGCTGAGCCCGCCAGGACCGAGATTGGCACCGGAACAGAAGCCACGGCCGGCGCCGGTCAGGATAGTGCAGCGCGCTTCATCGGCGGCAACTTCAAAGGCGTGCAGCAATTCCTGGGCGGTATCGACGCCGCAGGCGTTCAGCGTGGACGGGTCATTGAAGCTGATGATGGCGATATCGCCTTTCAGCTCGTAGGAAATCTTTGTGTAGGCCATGCAATTCGCTCCCGATGGGTGTTTTTTACCACCCTATTGTGTCGTCCGCCCCGCGTGAACGCCTGACCCAACGGAAATGTTTTTTATTTTGTTCAGCGATCAATGCGCGCTACACTTCGGCGAGGAAACGACCCAGAGGAAGAGACACATGGCCCTTGATAGCGCTGCCGGATCCGGCATGAGTTCCATTCTGAGCCGCCAGAAAGCCGCGCATATTCGCGATGGCATTCCATCTGTCGCCAAGCGGATCGAATGGCTGGACAAGTCGATCGACCTGCTGGTCACGCATGGGGATGCCCTGAGCGAAGCGATGCGCGAGGATTTCGGACACCGCTCCGTGGACCAGTCCGCCCTGACCGACATTGCCGGCTCGATTGGCGCACTGAAATTCTCGAAGAAGCATGTTGCCAAATGGATGCGGCCGGAAAAGCGCAAGACCGAATTCCCGCTCGGCCTGCTCGGTTCGCGCGCCGAGCTCCAGTTCCAGCCAAAAGGCGTGATCGGCGTGATCAGCCCGTGGAACTTCCCCGTAAACCTGACTTTCGCGCCGCTTGCAGGCGTCTTTGCCGCCGGCAACCGCGCGATGATCAAGCCATCGGAATTCACCGAGGCGACGTCGGACCTGATGAAGCAGCTGTTTGCTCAGTATTATGACGAGGAAGAAGTCGCGGTCATCACCGGTGGCCCGGATGTTGGCGCCGAATTCTCGAAGCTTGCCTTCGATCACATGATCTTCACGGGCGCCACCTCCATCGCCCACCATGTCATGCGGGCGGCGGCGGACAATCTGGTGCCCCTGACGCTGGAGCTGGGCGGCAAGAGCCCGGTCGTGCTCGGCCGGTCCGCAAATATGGAAAAGGCTGCCAGCCGGATCATGGCGGGCAAGACGCTGAATGCGGGGCAAATCTGCCTGGCGCCGGACTATGCCTTCGTGCCTCAGGAAAAGACGGCGGAATTCGTCAGCGCCGCCACCAAGGCCGTCGAGAAAATGTATCCATCTGGTCTCAAGGATAATGAGGATTACACCTCGGTCGTGAACCAGCGCCATTATGACCGGATCATGAGCTATATCGAGGAGGCCCGCGACAAGGGCGCCGAAGTCCACGAGATCAATCCGACAGGAGAGAATTTCTCCCAGCAACCTCACCACAAGATTCCACCGCACATCATCGTCAATCCAGGCGATGATCTGAAAGTGATGCAGGACGAAATCTTCGGACCGATCCTGCCGATCAAATCCTATGGCGAGACCAAGGATGCCGTGGCTTATATCAATTCGCATGACCGTCCGCTCGGCCTGTACTATTTCGGTGAGGACGCGACCGAGAAGGATTATGTCCTGAACAATACGACGTCCGGCGGTGTGACCGTGAATGACGTGATCTTCCATGTCGCGCAGGAAGACCTGCCTTTTGGCGGCGTCGGCCCCTCCGGCATGGGCAGCTATCATGGCCGCGACGGCTTCATGGAGTTCAGTCACAAGAAAGCCGTGTACACACAAACGGGCAGCGAATTGCTCGCCATGATGCGCCCACCCTATGGCGACAAGTTCCGCGGCCAGGTGAAAGGCCGCATCAAGCGCTAGGCACCAGAGTCAGATACAAGAAAGCCCGCCAGCAATGCTGGCGGGCTTTTTCTTTTGCAGCCTGTTCGGACTAGCGCTTCAGGAAGGCCGGAATATCGTTGCCGAAGCCTTTGACCTTTTCAGGGGCCGGATCGAGAATGGGATCGTCGTCCTTGCGCTTGCGGTCCCGTTCGCGGTCGCGTTTCGGCTTTGCTGCGCGCTCTCGCTTTGGCTTTTCGTTCGGACGGTCGTCCGTTTTGACATCGGATTTCGGCTCAGCCTTTGCCTTGGGCTCTTCAGCCTTGGCTTTAGGTTCGGACTTGGGCTTGGACTCGTCTGGTGTCGCCTCTTCCAGCTTGTCGGTGTTCTCGTCACGCCGACGGCTACGCGAGCGACTGCCGCGTGACTTGTCGTCACGACTTCCCGATCGGGAACGGCCGCGGCTGCGACTTTCGTCCGGTGGCAGGTCTCCGAGTTCCTCGAGCAGGCCCTCGGGCATATAGTCCTCGACATCCTGCTGGATCATTTTGAGGACGAAGCCCCAGGATTTCTCGTCAGACGGCGATACAACCGTGAAGCTTTCGCCCGTGCGTCCGGCGCGGCCGGTCCGCCCGATCCGGTGAACGTAATCCTCGTCTTTGGGCGGCGGCGAATAGTTAAAGACATGCCCGACGTCCGGAATGTCGAGCCCGCGTGCGGCGACATCGGATGCAACGAGCAGCTTCAGGTCGCCGTCACGGAAACGCTGCAGCACCTGGGTGCGGAACGCCTGCGGCAAGTCGCCATGAATGGCGGCAGCGTCGTGGCCATGCTTTTGCAGCGAGGCCGCGACGATATCGACTTCGACCTTCCGGTTACAGAAGACGATGCCGTTTTTCACGTCGCGGGATTCGATCACGCGGCGCAGCGCGGTGCGCTTGGCCTTGGCATCATTGGTCGGAATGTGGACCACGTGCTGTGTGATCGTCTTGGCTGCGTCCGTCGGGCGGGCAACTTCGATCTTGACCGGGTCACGCTGGAAGGTTTTCGCAAGCCTCTGAATGTCGGTCGGGAAGGTTGCCGAGAACAGCAGAGTCTGCCGCTTGGCTGGAATCTTGGAGACGATCTTCTCGATGTCAGGAATGAAGCCCATGTCGAGCATGCGGTCGGCTTCGTCGATGATGAGGTAGTCCACCCCCATCAGCAGCAGCTTGCCACGTTCGAACTGGTCCATCAGGCGTCCGGGAGTCGCGATTAGCACGTCGACGCCGCGCTGGAGCAGGCCTTCCTGTTCCTTGAAGCTGACGCCGCCAATGAGCAGGGCCATGGTGAGTTTCAGGTGCTTGCCATATTTCTCGAAGTTTTCGGCCACCTGCGCGGCCAGTTCGCGCGTCGGGCAGAGGATGAGGCAACGGGGCATGCGGGCCCGAGCCCGTCCGCGCGCCAGGCGGTGGATCATCGGCAGCACGAAAGCCGCCGTCTTTCCGGTGCCGGTCTGGGCAATGCCCGTGACGTCGCCGCCAGCAAGAATATGGGGGATGGCTTCCGCCTGGATCGGCGTGGGCGTTGTATATCCCGCCTCTTCCACAGCCTTAAGTACGTTCGGCCCAAGGCCGAGGTCTGCAAATGTTACGTCAGTCAATTTTATGGTTCCTGGAATGGTTTCTGATTTAACCCGGCGGCCTTGAGAGCCGCAATTTCCCGCGTTCAGCGCCTCAGTGCGCTTTTGGCGGGCCGGGCGAATTCCATGCCCGGAGCGTCGTGTTGCGCTGCACATAAGCCAAATTGTGGATAAATGGAAGGGGCCGTCCCCAGCTTTCGCCCAAGGGCGCGCGGGTCAGACACGATAGCGCTGGACGTCGTCGATCAGATTCTGCAGCACACGCTTGGACCGGCCCCAATCGAAGGCCTGTCCGGGAACGGTAATTGTGCCTGTCAGCAGCGTACCCTCGTCGCGCGATTCCAGCGTGATGATCATATTGCCTTCCCAGGACCAGACCGAAGACGCCATTTTGGAGTTGAGGATGCAGCCATCGCCTGCTTCTGAAATATCGACAATCGGCTGGCTGCGGCTGGCCAGCGAACAAACCACGGCGGCCATGGTCTCGCCGAACGTGTTGCGAAAGCCTTGCGACAGTTCACGATCCGTCTTGAGACCCATCCTGGCATACATCGGGATGGCAATATCCTTCATGGCGGCGAGCGGCAGCCCACCCGCGCCAGCTGCGGCCAAGACCGGTTCGGCGTATTTGAAGAATTGTTCGGCGGTCATGCCCTGCGGCGTGGCACCGGTGACGCGTACCACGCGCGCGCGGACGTCCGGGTGATTGATGATTTCGCCCACATTCATCGAGTTTCGCCAGTCTATGCTGGGGTCAACGATCTGTGGAGGGAGGGATGGCGGTGAGGCGGAGTGCGCGCTGTCTGTAACAGCTGTCCCGCAATTGGCGCAGAAGCGGTGGCCATCTCCCAGCTTCTGTCCGCAATGTGTGCAAAACATGGGAGATCCCCTCGTACATATGACGAGGGGACCTTACCCCAAATCAGGCGCCCGCGTCAGCGAGATTCTGGTTCACGAAATCCCAGTTGATGAGATTGTCGATGAAAGCGTCCATATAGTTTGGACGGCTGTTCTGGTAATCGAGATAGTAGGCGTGTTCCCAGACATCCATGGTCAGGACCGGCGTAGCGTCGATGTCGGTGACCGGCGTTTCCGCGTTCGGAGTCTTGGTGATGTGCAGCTTGCCGCCCTTGTAGACCAGCCAGGCCCAGCCCGAGCCGAACTGACTGCCGCCAGCCGCCTTGAAATCCTTCACGAACTGGTCGTAACCACCCAGATCGCGATCAATCAGGTCGGCCACTTTGCCGTGCGGTTTGTCGCCGCCGCCCGGTTTCATGCAGTGCCAGTAGAAGGTGTGGTTCCAGACCTGGGCCGCATTGTTGAACAGGCCGGCCTTGCCGCTATCAGCTGCGGCTTTCTTGATGATGGATTCGAGCGACTCGTTTTCGAGGTCGGTGCCCTCGATCAGGCCGTTGAGATTCTTGACATAGGCGGCGTGGTGCTTGCCGTGGTGAAAGTTCAAGGTCTCCTCGGAGATGTGCGGCGCCAGGGCGTCGCGTCCATATGGGAGATCAGGGAGGGAAAATGCCATTTTGGGCGTCCTTTCTTGCAGCAAAGTATCTGGTCTAATTACGCGTCTTCCCACATATGGGTTGCATGTCAAACCCGACCAGCCCTCTTTCCAAATCTCAATGGGCCGCGATCGACAAGCGGATTCTTCGCGCAGACGAGGACCGCTGGATTTCCAGCCGCTATGCAAAGGACGATCAACGACAGGCGCTGACGGCCCTTTATGCGCTCGCCTATGAGCTGGCACGGATCAGGCTGGTGGTCTCCGAGGAAGGGCTGGGCCTGATTAGGTTCCAATGGTGGCGAGACGCCATTTCCGAGATCGAAGGGGGCAAGGTGCGTGAGCATGATGTCGCCCGCGCCCTGAAGGAAGAGGTCGAGGCGGGCCGCCTGAAACCCCGCGCCCTGCAGGATCTGATTGATGGTTATCAGGCCGCCTTTGAAGCTCAGGACCGGGCGTTGGAGCCGGAAGGCTGGCTGGCGCTGACGGCGGCGCATGTGCTGACGCCGATGCATGGCTGGGCCGAGGAAATCCGGGACGTTGCGCCCTATTTTGCCGCCGCCCGCCGCTCTGACTCCAAGGCATACGGTCCGATCCTGCCGCCTGCGCCGAAGCCGATCCGGCCAGCCATCGCGCATTTCCGGCTGCGCAAACTCTACACCGAAGGCAAGACGCCGAACGCCATTCAGAAACGGCTCTGCGTGCTTCAGGCGATCCGCAGCGGCAAGGTCTGATCGGAACGCAACTCGTCACGCCGTGACACGTTGGTTCCTCATTCCCGGCCCTCTGCCTGCCCAGTGAAGGAGTGATCCATGTCCGCCAGCAAACCTGTTGCCCGTCTCTACCGGATGAAAACGCCGTCGCATGTCTGTCCGTTCGGACTGAAAAGCCGGGCGCTTCTGAACCGCAAAGGGTATGCGGTCGATGATCATCTTCTGACCAGCCGCGAAGAGGCCGATGCCTTCAAGCGCGAGCATGATGTGAAGACGACGCCTCAGACTTTCATCGATGGAAAGCGGATCGGCGGGTATGATGCCTTAAAGAAATTCTTCGGCCAGCCTGCGAAGGACAAGGACAAGAAGACCTATACGCCGGTCATTGCCATCTTCGCGTCGGCAGCTTTCATGGCTTTGGCTGTCAGCTGGGCCGCCTATGGCAGCCTGCTGACCGTCCGCGCCGCAGAATGGTTCATCGCGATCAGTATGTGCATCCTGGCCATCCAGAAATTGCGGGACCTTGAAAGCTTTTCGAATTCGTTTCTCGGCTATGACCTGCTGGCACGGAAATGGGTCAGGTACGCCTATATCTATCCGTTTGCGGAATTGCTGGCAGGCGTGTTGATGATTGCGGGCGCATTGATCTTCATCGCTGCGCCGGTCGCCCTGTTCATCGGCACGATTGGCGCCGTGTCGGTGTTCCGCGCGGTTTATATTGAAAAGCGGGACCTGAAATGCGCCTGTGTCGGTGGAGACAGCAATGTGCCGCTGGGCTTCGTCTCACTGACCGAAAACCTGATGATGATTGCGATGGCCGTGTGGATGCTGGCCAAGTAAGGCTCAGGTGCCGCGCGTATCGCCATACAGGTGTATGTGCAGGCGGTCGGTAAAATTGTAGCCGGCTTCAAGACACGCCTCGGCAAGCCAGGGCTCTCGCGCGCGAAGTTCGGCTGGCGTCCGGCCCTCGGGCATCAGCCATACACGGCTGGCTGGCATACCAGCCTCGGCAACGAGCGCGTGAACTTCCTCGAGGTCTGAAGGACTGGCCACGACAATCTTGAAGTTCGCGCGCGGGTCGCTGGCATAAAAGTCGAGCACTTCGGGCCTCAGCCGGATCGAGGCCGCATTGCCGGAATGGGCAAGCTTCGGGGAGACGTTAAATTGATCGATCAGCTGTGCGGCGAGGCCGATGGGCTTGATCGTGCCATTGGTCTCGATCTCGATATAGAAGTCTGGGTCGAATCCCTTGAGGCGCTGGATCAGTTCGCCGAGGTCTCGCTGTTGCAACAGCGGCTCGCCGCCCGTGAAGATGATGCGGCGGCAAGGCTGGCTGATCAGTCTCTCGGCCAGCGTCTCCACAGATACATCGACGGTCTCTGCAGCGCGGTCGAATTTCTTCGGGGCGCCCGGCAGGTCATCGCGATGGGAAAACTCCGTTCCCTGAAAATTCCATGTATAGGCCGTATCACACCAGACGCAGTGCAGGTTACACTGGGAAAAGCGCACAAACACGCTCGGCTTGCCGGCCGAGACGCCCTCACCCTGCAGCGAATGGAAGATCTCGGGCACGCCGGGCTCTGTGACGGCGAGGCGCATGTCTATTCCGCCGGGACCAGGCTGGTGGCCGACAACCAGGAATCAAAGTCTTCCAATGCCCGTACAGCCTGCGCACGCTTCTTCGCGCGGCCCTTGTCCTTGCCACGCAGGCGCTTGCCGTCGGGCCCGTGCTTCGGGAAATCGGCAATGTCCGGGAACAGGCCGAAATTGACGTTCATCGGTTGGAAAGTTGCCTTGCCTTCGAGATGGCCGCCGGTGATGTGGCGGATCAGCGAGCCGAGCGCGGTCGTCTCCGGCGGCGGCGCCAAGGGCTGGCCCAGACGCTCTGCTGCGGCGAAGCGACCGGCGAGCAAGCCCATGCCCGCGCTTTCGACATAGCCTTCGACGCCCGTGACCTGACCGGCAAAGCGCAGGCGCGGCAGGCTCTTCAGGCGCAGCTGCTCGTCGAGCAGTTTGGGTGAGTTCAGGAAGGTGTTGCGATGGATGCCGCCAAGGCGTGCAAACTCTGCCTTTTCAAGGCCGGGGATCATGCGGAAGATATCGGTCTGCGCGCCATATTTCAGCTTGGTCTGGAAGCCGACCATGTTCCAGAGCGTGCCGTGGGCATTGTCCTGGCGCAGTTGGACGATGGCATGCGCCTTGATGTCCGGCTGATGGGGGTTGGTCAGGCCGACCGGCTTCATGGGGCCGAAGCGCAGCGTCTCGCGCCCGCGTTCCGCCATAACTTCGATGGGCAGGCAGCCTTCAAAGTAAGGCGTGTTCTTTTCCCATTCCTTGAACTCGGTTTTCTCGCCCGAGATCAGCGCGTCGATGAAGGCGTTGTACTGGTCTTCATCGAGCGGACAGTTGATGTAGGCCGCCGTGTCGCCGCCGGGGCCGGGCTTGTCATAGCGGCTCTGGCGCCAGGCCTTGGTCATGTCGACGGAGTCGAAATAGACGATCGGCGCAATGGCATCGAAGAAAGCGAGATCATCCTCGCCGGTATGGGCGTGGATCGCTTCTGCGAGCTTTAGCGAGGTGAGCGGTCCGGTGGCCACGATCACGCTGTCCCAGTCTTCGGGCGGGATACCGTCGATTTCCTCGCGGACGATGGTGACGTTCGGGTGGGCTTCCAGCTTGGCGGTAACCGCCTCGGCAAAGCCTTCACGGTCCACGGCCAGCGCGCTGCCGGCGGGTACCTGGTGCTCGGCCGCCGTATGCATGATCAGCCCGTTCGCGCGGCGCATTTCCTCATGCAGCACGCCGACCGCGTTCGACACATGGTCATCCGAGCGGAACGAGTTGGAACAGACCAGTTCGGCCAGCTTGTCGGTCTGGTGGGCATCGGTGCCTTTGACGCCGCGCATTTCGTGCAGGATGACGGGCACGCCTGCATTGGCGGCCTGCCATGCGGCCTCGGATCCGGCCATGCCGCCGCCGATGATATGAATAGGTTTGATGCTCATGCGGCGGATGTGCGGGGCAAGGGCGGCGTCGTCAAGGTGGCGTTTGCCGTGATTCCCCGTGGCGAGGCCGCGACCGGGCGTGTAAGGAGTCGGATATGACTCGCAAGCTTTCTATTCCTGACCTCGTAGCAGAGGCATGGTCGTTGGCCCTGGGGGCCGCGCGGCCGAGCCTGGTTCTCATGCTCGCTCTTATTGTTGCAGGCGGCATCTACACCTTTGCGGTAGGGCCCGGATCTGCAATCGGGGATGCAGCGCCCGCGATTGCGGCGCTCGTCGTGTTTGTCGTCGGGATCGAATTCTCGCTCGTGGTCTACCGCGCCATGCTGGAGACGCGCACAGGGGATCGCCTGCGCCTCGCCCATGCGAATCTGGCGATTTATGTCGCCTTCCTGTTTGTGGGTGCTTTCGTCGGCTTCTTCCTGTTGATCCTCCCCGGAATCCTGCTCAAGGCGTCGGGCCGGGTTGAAATCGATGCAGAAACGCCGCCGGACGTGGTTCAGGCGGCTTTGATCGACATGTTGCCTACAGCTTATGGCGCTGTCCTGATCCTCGCCTGTGTGGCCGGGGCTGCGGTTCTATTCTACATGGCGCTGCGTCTGTTGCTGATCGGTGCGGCGACCGTCGCCACAGGCCAGACCCTGGTGTTCCGCACCTGGTCCTGGACGAAGGGACACGCCCTGCGGCTCGGCCTCGGCGCGCTGGTGACGCACATACTGCCGTTTGCCGTGGCCGTGCTGGTCAATTGGGGTTTGCGGAATGTCTGGGGCGACAGCGCCCTTGGCGCCTTCCTGTCAGGCGCCGTCGGCATGGCCCTGCTGGTGCCCTTCCTGCTGGGCGGACATGGCCTTGCGGTGGCCGCCCTGCATCGGCTGCATCCGGAGACGGCTACCACCGAGTGATTGCGCCTGTCACATAAATCGCCCTATCCTGACGCCTGATCAGCAGTTCAGGGGGGCTCTGCCAGATGCCAAGCCGGTTTTCGTTTGATGGCGCGCTGATGTTCGCATTTCGCGCGGCATATGCGCGAAGCTTCCTCTGGATGTTTCCGCTCGCGTTTGCGGGCGCGTTCACGGCTTTCAGCCTGGCGATCCTGATTTTTGCCAAGGATGATTTTGTGCAGGTGTTCCAGTCCATCGAGATGCTGGAACAGGCCTCGGTCGGACAGGATGATCCTCAAGCCGTATTCGCCGCGATTCTCGGCGCCATGCAGCCGCTGGTCGGGTGGGCGATCTTTGGCACGTTGGGCAGCTGGATCATCTGGGCCATGTTCGAGGCCGCCTCGCAGCGGCGCTATGTGCGTGACGAGCGTTTTTCCCTTGGGTTCGGTGGGGATGAAGTACGAATCATGGCGGTCGGGTTCTGTTGGGCGGTCATGCAGACCCTTTTCACCATTGTGCCATTCATCATGATTTTCAGTTCAATCTTCGGCGCGGTGGGCATGGTTGAAGCAGGCGCTTCAGAGAATGAAATCGCGAGGCGCGTCATCGGGCCGATCCTTGGTGCGTTCGGGCTGGGGTTTGTCCTGTTCCTGATCTATGTCTTCTTCGCGACCCGTCTTGCTCCATGCTTTGCTTTGACCATCAAGGACCGGGAGTTCCGATTCCTCGATGCCTGGAATGTGTCGCGTGGGCGGTTCTGGCCAATCCTCGGGGCGTATCTCATCCTCACCATCGTGGGCGGAATTGTTGTCAGCATCGCCGACCAACTGCTCCAGCTTCCGATGATGTTCACGGCGGCGCCCGCCCTTGAGAATGCTCAGACGGGTGAAGACATAGTTGCGGCCTTTATGAGCGGCGGGGTGATCGTTGCGTTGGCGATCTACATGATCGCGCGCCTGTTCCTGTCGGGTCTGCTCATGCATGTCGCCGGCGCACCAGCCGCGTTCGCCGCACGGCATGATCCGCGCGGCAGTGTGGACGATACCTATCGCGTGGATACGTTCAGTTAGAGGGAGGGCATCTGATGAACACTCTGGAATTTTCAGTCGGGAATGCGATGGGGCATTTCAACAAGACGGGGGGACCGAAAGGGTTTCTCTGGAAGTTTGCGCTGGCCTATGCGCTGTGCGCAATCGTGGTCCAGGGGCTCAGCATGTACCTGATGACCCCGATCTATGCGGCCGCCTTTAATCCGCTCGTCATGGAAGACCCGGATCTGATGGATCAGGTCATGCTGGAAAACATGGGCCGGGTTGCGATCGGGTATCTGGTCGCCTTTGTGGCCGGAATTCTGCTCTGGATGATGTTTGAAGCATCAAGCCAGCGTCGCTATATGCGGGCCGAAGGCTTCAGCCTGAAACTGGGCGCAGATGAAGGCCGGCTGCTGGTTGTCGGTCTGTTCTGGATCGGCCTGATACTTGCCCTCTATATCGCGATGTTCCTTCTGATGCTTATCCCGATCTCTCTGGGACTGGCCCTGGGAAGCGACGGGGCTGTGATCACGGCGCTGGTGACATTCGTGATATTTGTTGCCTATATCGTCCTGGCGATCTGGATCATGGTGCGCTTCTCACCGGCGGCCGCCCTTACGATCCGCGACCGCAAGATCCAGTTTGGCAGCGCGTGGCGCGTGACCAAGGGCAAAGTGTGGACCCTGATCGGCAGTTGGCTCGTGCTGGGCCTGATCATGATGGTCGTCATGATGGTGCTCTATATGGTGTTCGCCGTGACAGCGGTCATGTCGCTGATGCCGGTGATGCAAAGCGGCTCGGATGATCCTGCTGAGGTCATCGCTGCCTTCGCCACGCCGGGCTTTATCATTCCAGCCATCATCTTCGGCTTGGTCTATGTCGGACTGGCGGGTGCGATGATGCACGTGTTCGGTGGCCCCGCAGCCTTGGCTGCGAAGACCGACCCGAACTGGACGGATACAGACGCGATCAACGAAACCTTCGTCTAGCGCGGCAATCGCCTATTTGGCAGGGCTCGGCGAACGGGATTTCCGCTTTGCCGGGCTCTTGGCGTTTGGCGTTGTCTTGGTCGTAGCTTTTGCGCGCGCTTTGGTTTTCGGTTTTGCTACAGCTTTCGGTTTCGCGGGGGCCTTGGCCGCGGCCTTCTTTGGTTTGGCGGCGGGCTTTGCCTTGCTCGTGCTCTCAGCTCGCAGGCGCTTGTTGCGTGCGGCGCGGCGCTCATCCTGACGGCGGAAGGTCTCGGCGAGGTGCTTGCCGGTCCAGCTGTCCTCACACGCGGCAATGTCTTCCGGCGTACCGAAAGCGACCAGTTCTCCGCCGCCATCGCCGCCTTCGGGGCCGAGGTCCAGCACCCAGTCCGCCGTCTTCACGACATCCAGATTGTGCTCGATCACGACGACCGTGTTGCCGGTATCGACAAGCGAGTGGAGCACTTCGAGCAGCTTGCGGACATCCTCGAAATGCAGGCCGGTGGTTGGCTCGTCGAGAATGTAAAGCGTCTTGCCGGTTGCGCGCTTGGAGAGTTCCTTGGCGAGCTTGACGCGCTGGGCCTCACCACCTGACAAGGTCGTGGCTTGCTGGCCGACCTTCACGTATCCAAGGCCAACTTCGTTCAGCGTGTCGAGCTTGGTCGCAATGGCGGGGACAGCGGAGAAGAATTTCGCCGCATCTTCGACCGTCATGTCCAGCACATCCGCGATGGACTTGCCTTTGAACAGGACTTCCAGCGTTTCGCGATTGTAGCGTTTGCCCTTGCAGGTTTCGCAGGTGACATAGACGTCCGGCAGGAAGTGCATCTCGATCTTGATGACACCATCGCCCTGACAGGCTTCGCAGCGGCCGCCCTTCACATTGAAGCTGAACCGGCCGGGCGCATAGCCACGCGCCTTGGCTTCCGGCAGGCCGGCGAACCAGTCGCGGATCGGGCCGAAGGCGCCGGTATAGGTGGCCGGGTTCGAGCGCGGCGTGCGGCCGATCGGGCTCTGGTCGATGTCGATGACCTTGTCGAGATGCTGCAGGCCTTCGAGGCTTTGGTAAGGCTGCGGCGGACTGGACGCGCCGTTCAGCTTGCGGGCCAGCGCCTTGTAGAGCGTCTCGATGATCAGCGTGGACTTGCCGCCGCCGGAGACGCCCGTGATGCAGGTGAAGCTGCCCAGAGGGATCGTGGCGTCGACATTCTTCAGATTGTTGCCGGTTGCGCCCTTCAGCGTCACCTTGCGCTTGGCCTTCTCGACCGGGCGGCGCGGCGGGATCGGGATTTCCTTGGTGCCGTTCAGATAGTCGGCCGTCAGGCTTTTCGGGTTGGCCATCACTTCGTCTGGCGTACCCTCGGCGATGATCTGGCCGCCATGCACGCCCGCAGCCGGGCCCATGTCGATGACATGGTCGGCGGTGAGGATTGCGTCCTCGTCATGCTCCACGACGATCACGGAGTTACCGAGGTCGCGCAGGCGTTTCAGGGTTTCCAGCAGGCGGTCATTGTCGCGCTGGTGCAGGCCGATGCTCGGCTCGTCGAGCACGTAGAGCACGCCGGTCAGGCCGGAGCCGATCTGGCTGGCGAGCCGGATGCGCTGGCTCTCCCCGCCGGACAGCGTGCCCGAGGCGCGGCTGAGCGTCAGATATTCGAGACCGACATCATTGAGGAAGTCGAGCCGGTCATTGATTTCCTTCAGGATGCGTCCGGCAATCTCGTTCTGCTGCTTGGTCAGCGATGTGTGGACCTTGCCGAACCATGTGTGGGCATCCTTGATCGAGAAAACCGAGGCATCCGAAATATCGAGGCTGTTGATCTTCACCGCCAGCGCTTCGGGTTTCAGACGCTTGCCGCCGCAGGCCGGGCAGGGCGCGGCCGCCTGGAATTTCGCGATCTCGTCGCGCACCCACTGGCTGTCGGTTTCACGGTAGCGGCGCTCAAGGTTCGGAATGACGCCCTCGAACGTCTTCTTCACCTCATAGCGGCGCATGCCGTCGTCATAGACGAAATTGATTTCTTCCTCGCCCGTGCCGAACAGGATCATCTGGTGGATGTCCTCCGGCAGTTTGTTCCAAGGCTTCTTGAGGTCAAACCGGTAATGCGCGGACAAGGCCTGCAGGGTCTGTGTCTGATAGGGGGAGGTTGACTTGGCCCAGGGCGCGATCGCGCCATTCAGCAGGTCAAGATCCTTGTCCGGAACAACCAGGCCGGCATCCACTTTCAGCTGTTCGCCAAGACCGTCACAGGTCGGGCAGGCGCCAAACGGATTGTTGAACGAGAACAGGCGCGGCTCGATCTCGGGAATGGTGAAGCCGGAGACCGGACAGGCGAAATTGGCGCTGTAAGTGATGCGCTTCGGCTCGGTCTCGCCGTCTTCCAGATCAGCATATTCGCCGATGGCAATGCCATTGGCGAGGCCGATGGCCGTTTCGAAACTTTCGGCGAGGCGCTGTTCCATGCCTTCGCGCACGACAATCCGGTCAACCACGACGTCGATGTCATGCTTGAATTTCTTGTCCAGCTTGGGCGGGTTTTCCAATTCGTGGAACTCACCATCCACTTTCACGCGCTGATAGCCATTCTTCAGCAGCTCGGCGAATTCCTTGCGATACTCCCCTTTCCGTCCACGGACGATGGGCGCCAGCAGGTAGAGGCGCGTGCCTTCCGGCAGATCCATGGTGCGGTCGACCATCTGGCTGACGGTCTGGCTTTCGATGGGCAGGCCCGTGGCCGGCGAATAAGGAATGCCGACGCGTGCCCAGAGTAGGCGCATATAGTCATAAATCTCGGTGACCGTGCCGACGGTCGAGCGCGGATTGCGGCTGGTCGTCTTCTGCTCGATCGAGATCGCGGGCGAGAGGCCTTCGATGCTCTCGACATCCGGCTTCTGCATCAGCTCCAGGAACTGGCGCGCATAGGCCGACAGGCTTTCGACATAGCGGCGCTGGCCCTCGGCATAGATCGTGTCGAAGGCGAGCGAGGATTTCCCCGAACCCGACAGGCCGGTCATCACGACCAGCTCGCCGCGGGGGATATCCACGTCGACATTCTTGAGATTGTGTTCCTTGGCGCCGCGCACGCGGATGAAGGGAGACTCGGCCATTCTGGGGCTCTCTTGAAAAGTTTGGGCTTTGGGAGGCTACGCAAGACAATGTGTGCCGCGAATCTGATCGTTCCACAAGAACAAATGCGGAACTACCGTAAACGCTGCGAAAAAGACCCCAATTCCGGCAAATTATATGAAATTTCATGCAATGTCTGAGCGGGACCTCAACCATGAGCCGGTAAACCTGCCCCTGGAGTTTGAGGGAGCGCAGGCGGGATGATGCAGGTTGTGATGGAGAGATTGCTGAACGTGGCCTTGCCGCTGTTCGTGGCGCCCTTCCTGATCTTCACGGCGCTCGCATTTCTGAAAAAGGGAAAGGCCGCATTCAATTGGTCATCCGGCCTGACCGAAAGCGTGCGGGTGAATACGGCGCTGATGCTGGTCAATTCGGCCCTAGCCCCCTTTATTGCCCTGACACTCGGCCCCCTCCAGCAGTTTATGGATGCTGGCGGCATCTGGAGGCTTGATCCGGCGCTGTGGCAGGCTCTACCGGCTTGGCTGGTGGTGCTGCTCGCCGTGATGCTGGCTGACTTTTCAGATTATTGGGTACACCGCTTGATGCACACGAAATGGCTCTGGCCGTCGCACGTGATCCATCATTCCGACACGGTGATGAACAATACGACGTCGGTGCGCATGCATATCATCGAACTGATAATCATGGCTGCCTCCTTCCTCATGGTCGCAACAGTGATGTCATTGCCGCCAGTACTGGCGGGCCTCGCTGGCCTGTTCATCCCCTTCTACAACCGCTTCGTGCACCTTGATGCCGACTATCATTGGGGGCCGTTGAACCGAATCCTCAATTCTCCGCGCTTGCACCGCTGGCACCATGCCGACGTGCCGGAGGCCTATGGCAAGAATTTCGCGAACATGTTCAGCCTGTGGGATACGCTGTTCGGCACGTACTACCTGCCCGGTGTGTGCCATCACGACCTCGGCGTGAAGGATGGTCCGGAACAGAATTTGCTGCTCAACTATGCTTGGCCGCTCAAGACTCTCGCGGAAGCCGTTCCCCCATTGCGCCAGCGCCTTCTCCGGAACAGCTAGCAAATCAGGGCTTGCCTCTCTGATGATGCAACGGTAAGAACAAATAGCGAACAAACTTTATGCTTGGGCACAGGGTAGCGGGGTTGTGCGGAAGGCAGGGGAATTCTCACCCTTACGGGCGACAGGCTGGCCATTGCAGGGTAAAAGCGAATTCGAATCGAAAGCGAAACAGATCGGAGCGGAGTTGGAACCATGGCAGGATCAGTGAATAAGGTCATTCTTGTCGGCAATGTTGGGCAGGATCCGGAAGTCCGCCAGTTCCAGAATGGCGGTCAGGTGGCCAGCTTCTCGCTCGCCACGTCCGAAACCTGGAAAGACAAGAATACCGGCGAGCGCAAGGAAAAGACCGAATGGCACCGCGTCTCGGTGTTCAGCGAAGGTCTCGTCCGCGTCGTTCAGAACTACATCAAGAAGGGCTCCAAGCTCTATATCGAGGGCCAGCTTGAGACCCGCAAATGGCAGGACAAGGATGGCCAGGACCGCTACACGACTGAAGTCGTGCTGCGTGGCTTCAATTCCACGCTGACCATGCTGGACAGCCGCAATGAAGGCGGTGGCCGGTCATCCGGCAATGATTTCGGCGGTTATCAGGGCCAGAGTGGCGGTCCGCGCCAGATGAGCGGCCCAGAGGAGAGCTTCAGCCAGGATCTCGACGACGAAATCCCATTCTAGGATGAAGCGTGCGGGCTGGCATCCTGCGCACTGGTTCGCGGCCGCTCTGGTCGCTGTGCTGTGCGCCTGCCAGTCCTCCCCGCTCCCTCCGGTCGGGAGCCTTGATGACATCCTCGCAGGGGAATCCCTGACACCAGACACGGCGGCGCTCGTTGTCTATCGGCTGGAAGACGGCCGGACATGGACCAGCAGCGGCGAACGGCCTGCCAAACGGTTCGTGGCGGCCTCGACTTCCAAGATCCCGCACACGCTGATTGCCCTGGAGACCGGCGCGGTCAGCGGGCCGGACGAATGGTTTGACTGGGATGGCGAGACGCGGTTCCTGCCAAGCTGGAATGAGAGCCAGGACTTTGCGACGGCGTTCCAGCGCTCCACCGTGTGGATTTACCAGACAATTACCCCGCGCATTGGCAGCGCTACGCTCGGCGACTGGCTGACCAGATTTGGCTATGGCAATGCCGATACGGGCGGTGAGGCGGACATTCAGACCTATTGGCTGAAAGGCCCCCTGAAGATTTCTGCGCGCGAGCAGGTGGCGTTCCTGGCAAGAGTGTCCGCTCGGACGCTGCCGCTCTCTGCGCGCACCTATGAACACGCCCTTCCCATGATGCTGGCCGAAGAGGGCGATGGCTGGTCAATTCATGCCAAGACCGGCTGGAAAAGTGTTCCGGGCGAGACGGATATCGGCTGGTATGCGGGCTGGCTGGAGCAGACCGGCGGCACTGCGCCGGGCACCTATGCCTTTGCGTTCAACATGAACATGGACGCCGACAATCCGGCGCTGAAAACCCGTCGGGACGCCGTGCAGAAGGCGCTCGAGGCCATTGGGGCTATGACGCCCCCGTCAGAGACCCCTGATTGAGGCGTTTTCGCCCGTAATTACTGCTATTTTGGCCCTGTCGCATTTGTTTCAATGACGGCGGGATGCTAAACATGATCCTGTATCGGAACAGGTGATTCCCGTTAATTTCACCGTAGCCAGGACGAATTCTCCATGAGCGACGACACAACTCCGCCGGACGAGCCGGAAACGCCTGAAAATGGCGGCGAGGGCAGCGCGCCCCTTCCGGACGGCATTGAGCTGATTTCCATCGAATCCGAGCTGAAAAGCTCCTATCTCGACTATGCGATGAGCGTCATCGTGAGCCGGGCGCTACCAGATGTGCGCGACGGCCTGAAACCCGTTCACCGCCGCATTCTCTATGCGATGAATGAGGGCGGCAACACGCCCAGCAAACCCTACAAGAAATCCGCCAATATCGTTGGTTCGGTGATGGGTAATTACCACCCGCACGGCGACTCCGCGATCTATGATGCGCTGGTGCGCATGGCCCAGCCCTTCTCGATGGGCGCAACCCTCGTTGACGGTCAGGGCAATTTCGGTTCGATCGACAATGATCCGCCGGCTGCCATGCGTTACACCGAAAGCCGGATGACGAAAGTGGCGACCCATTTGCTCGCCGACATCGACAAGGACACGGTCGACTTCCAGGACAATTATGACGGGTCCCAGAAAGAGCCGATTGTCCTGCCGGCGCAGTATCCGAACCTGCTGGTCAATGGTGCTGGCGGCATCGCGGTCGGCATGGCGACAAATATCCCGCCGCATAATCTCGGCGAAGTGATCGACGCGACGCTGGCAATCATCGAAGATCCGACGCTGGACGAAGAGGCCCTGCTCGAAATCGTGCCCGGTCCGGATTTCCCGACCGGCGGCCAGATCATGGGCATGTCCGGCAGCCGCAAGGCGATGACCACGGGCCGTGGCAGCGTCATCATGCGCGCCAAGACCGACATCGAGGAAGCCAAGAATGGCCGTCAGGCCATCATCGTGACCGAGATTCCGTATCAGGTGAACAAGGCCGCGATGATCACGAAGATCGCGGAGCTTGTGCGCGAGAAACGGATTGAGGGCATCTCCGATTTGCGCGACGAATCCGACCGCAATGGCATTCGGGTCGTCGTCGAACTGAAGAAGGATGCAAGCGCCGAAGTCGTGCTCAACCAGCTCTTTCGATTCAGCCAGATGCAGACGAGCTTTGGCGTCAACATGCTGGCTCTGAATGGTGGCCGGCCGGAGCTGATGAACCTGCGCAAGGTGCTCGATTGCTTCATCACCTTCCGTCAGGAAGTCGTGGTCCGGCGGACAAAGCACGAGCTGAACAAGGCACGCGACCGCGCCCACCTCCTGGTCGGCCTGGCAATGGCCGTCGCGAATATCGACGAAGTCATTCGCATCATCCGCTACTCGCCCGACCCGAACGCCGCCCGTGAGGCGCTGCTCGAAAAAGCCTGGCCGATCATGGACATGGGCCCGCTGCTCGACCTGATCGCAGACCGCCGCACCCGCAAGGGCGACGGCGACACGATCTATCTGTCCGATGAGCAGGCCCGCGCGATTCTGGCATTGCAACTGTCTCGCCTGACCGGCCTCGGCCGTGACGAGATCGGCAACGAGGCCAAGGGTCTGTCCGAGAAGATCGAGGAATATCTCGGCATCCTGCGCTCGCGCCAGCGTGTGCTGGATATCATCAAAGGCGAACTCTCTGAAGTGAAAGAGAAATTTGCTGTGCCGCGCCGGTCGGAATTCGCCTTTGGCGGCATCGACATGGAAGACGAGGACCTCATCGAGGTCGAGGAGATGGTCGTGGCCGTGACGCATGGCGGATACGTCAAGCGTACCCCGCTCTCGACCTATCGGACGCAGCATCGCGGAGGCAAGGGCCGCTCCGGCATGAACATGAAGGACGAGGATTTCGTCGTGAACGTGTTCTCGGCGACGACGCATACCGAAGTCCTGTTCTTCTCGTCGGCCGGCATGGTCTACAAGGAAAAGGTCTGGCGCCTGCCGATTGGCGGACCGAACTCCCGCGGCAAGGCCTTGGTCAACATCTTCCCGCTGGCCGCCGATGAGCGCATCGAAAGCGTCATGCCGCTGCCTGAGGATGACGAGTCCCGCAACGAGCTGGACGTCATGTTTGCCACCAAGACCGGTACAGTCCGCCGCAACAAATTGTCGGATTTCATCCGCGTGAACCGCAATGGCAAGATCGCCATGAAGCTCGATGAGGGCGACGGCATTGTCTCGGTGAAGATCTGTTCGGAGAAGGATGACATCCTGCTGACGACGGCGCTCGGCCAGTGTATCCGCTTTGCGGTGCCGGATGTGCGCGTCTTCGCCGGCCGCAACTCCACCGGTGTCCGGGGTATCCGTCTGGGCGACGGTGACGAGGTCATCTCCATGGGCATCCTGCGTCATATCGACGTGACCTCTGAAGAGGCGCGTGGGTATCTGAAGCACGCCGCCGCCATGCGGCGCGCTGCCACCGGCGAGGAAGAGGAAATCTCCGAGGATGATGGCGAAGAGACCGTTGCAGAAGCCGCGCTGAGCGCTGAGCGTATCGCCGAACTGGGCGCTGCCGAGGAGTTCATCCTGACCATCGCCGATGACGGCATGGGCAAGCGCTCATCCGCCTATGATTACCGGGTTACCGGGCGCGGCGGCAAAGGCCTCGTCGCCCAGAACATCTGGGGACGCGACAAGAAGCAGGGCCCGGTCAAGCAGGTCGCGCAATCCTTCACGGTGGGCGATGGCGACCAGGTCATGCTGGTGACGGATGCGGGGCAACTGATCCGCACGCCCGTTGAGCAGATCCGCATTGCGGGCCGGTCTACGGGTGGTGTCTGGGTGCTGCGTACGGCCGAAGGCGAGCGCGTCGTTTCTGTCGCACGGCTTGTGGAAGACGCTGAAACCGCTATGGATGGTGCCGAAGACGCGGGAGAGTAAATCCCGCGCCAAAAAAACGGACCTGAAAGGCGGGGAGGACAGGCTTTTGCATCGCGTTGGACTATATCCAGGAACTTTCGACCCGCCGACAAACGGCCATCTCGATATCATTGGCCGGGCACGGAAGCTGGTGGACACGCTGATCATCGGCGTGGCAATCAATGAAGCCAAGAAACCCCTGTTCCCCTTGCAGGAACGTGTCGACATGGTGCGGTCTGAATGCGGCAAGATGAACGGGCCGGGGCTCGCCGAAATCAAGGTCATGCCGATGCATGGCCTGCTCATGAAGTTCGCCGAGGCCTGCGAAGCGCACATCATCGTGCGGGGCCTGCGCGCCGTGCAGGATTTCGAATACGAATTCCAGATGACCGCCATGAACGAGCAACTGAATCCCGACATTGAAACCGTGTTTCTGATGGCCGATGTTAGGCATCAGGCCGTGGCTTCCCGGCTCGTGAAGGAAATCGCGAGCCTGGGCGGGGATATCACGCCGTTTGTAACGCCCGACGTAAAACGGGCTCTTCTAGAGAAGTATGAAAAATGAAGTTTGCCGCTTTCGCGCTCGCCGCTTCCGCCCTCGCCCTGACAGCAACGGCAGACACTCCAGACAGCGCAGCGCCAGCGGAAGACGCTCCGGTAACCTACACGGCTAACCAGGCCAAGGCGGATCCGGCCAACTGGCGCGCGGTCGATCCGGAACGACTTTTCATTTTCAATACGAACAAGGGACGTATCCTGATCGAGGCCTTCCCCGAAGTTGCGCCGAAGCATTATGAGCAGTTTGCGGCCATCATCCGGTCCGGTGACTATGAAGGCACCAAATTCCATCGTGTGATCGAGGGCTTCATGGCGCAGGGCGGCGACATTCGTGCGATCAATGGCGTCGGCTCCGGCCTGCCGAATATCGAGGCTGAATTCACCTTCCGCCGTAATCCCGAAGACATGCCGCTCGACTATGCAATCGGTGATCGGGAAGACACAGATAACGGCTACATCAACGGTTTCCCAATTGCGACGCGACCCCTCTGGCTTGCCCAGGATCTCGGCAATGAAACCATCGAGAGCTGGGTCCCCCATTGCGCCGGCGTTGTCTCCACCGCGCGGCTCGGCAATGATGTGAACTCAGGCAATTCGCAGTTCTTCCTGATGCGCGGCCACACAGAACACCTCGACAAGCAATACACGGCCTGGGGCCGTGTGCTGGATGGACAGGATGTGGTCATGTCGATCAAGAAGGGCCCGGACGGCACCGATGGCGTCGTGCGCGATCCCGACACGCTGGAATCCGCCGCTGTCGCCGCCGACCTGCCTGAGGGCAATCGCCCGGAAGCCTGGGTGATGCGGACCGATAGTGAGCTGTTTGCCAGCCTGATTACCGAGCCCGGCCGCCCGCATGTCTGCAGCCTGCCGCCTGTCCCGACGGTTGTTGAAGACTAGGGACACCCCCGGTCGAGGCACTGCCCCATGGACCTGTCCAAATTCCAGTTTGACCTGCCGGAGCAGCTGATTGCGCTGCGCCCGGCCGAGCCGCAGGATTCTGCCCGCCTCCTCATCGTGCACGGCGATGGGCGGCTGGAAGATGCGAGCGTGCGTGACCTGCCGCGCTACCTGTCTGCCGGCGATATCATGGTGTTCAACGACACCCGCGTCCTGCCTGCTGCCCTGAAGGGCGTGCGACCTGCGCGCGATGAGACAGGGCAGGATGTCGCCTGCGATGTTAATCTGACTGAGCGGATGGACGAGCGTTGCTGGCGTGCCTTGGCGAGGCCAGGACGGCGCCTGAAGGAAGGCGACATGATCGTCTTCGCTGAGGGCTTTATGGCAGCGATCACCGGTCGGCATGAGGGCGGTGAGATCGAGCTGAGCTTTTCGCTGGCGGGCGATGAGCTGACGGCCGCGCTGGAGGCGCATGGGGCGATGCCGCTACCGCCCTATATCGCGCGCCGCCGCCCGGCCGATGCACGTGACCGGGAAACCTATCAGACGAAATTCGCTGGTGAGGATGCGGCGTCCGTCGCCGCGCCAACGGCGGGCCTGCATTTCACGCCTCGCCTGCTGGCGGAAGTCGACGCCGCGGGTATCAGGCGAGAAACGGTGCGACTGCATGTCGGGCTCGGGACGTTCAAGCCCCTTGAGGCCTCGCAGCTGGAAGCCAACCGCCTGCATGAAGAATGGCGTCGCCTGACGCCGGAAGTGGCTGCATGTCTGAATGCGGCGCGGGCCGATGGGCATCGGGTTGTGCCAGTGGGCACGACGGCCATGCGCACGCTGGAAAGCTGTGTGGACACAGGGGGTCAGCTTCACCCGGCGACTGGGCCGACGGACATCTTCCTGAAGCCCGGCGATGCGATACGGGGGACGGACGCCCTGGTCACGAATTTCCACCTGCCGGGCTCCAGCCTGTTCATGCTGGTCTGTGCCCTGATGGGAACGGATATCATGCAGGCCGCCTATGCGCACGCCATTGCGAACGAATACCGTTTCTACTCGTATGGCGATGCCTGCCTGTTGCTTCCATGAAAAATCCCCGTGCACGCGGCACGGGGATTTGGTCAGGGATGGAGTAGGGATTAGCGGACTTTCACCACGGCCCGTACACCTTCCGGCTCGAACCGGCGTCCGCGATCATTGTAGCAAAACGTCGTGTCATATCGGACGCGCTCACCATCTTCCCATGTGTACTGGAAGGATTCGTAGCAGTCATAACCTTCGTAACGGGCATTCCAGCGATGGCTGCGGCGCACT
Source organism: Hyphomonas sp. (assembly GCF_036964145.1). Taxonomy (GTDB): domain Bacteria; phylum Pseudomonadota; class Alphaproteobacteria; order Caulobacterales; family Hyphomonadaceae; genus Hyphomonas. Next base: position 927,754 of record NZ_JBALUC010000002.1, on the reverse strand, counting down.
TCATGGCGCGTGTGCCAGTGACCGGATTCATAGCCATCATAAACATAGGTTTCGTGGCGGTGTCGCGGATGGGGATCCGAGGTCTTCACGCCTACATCTACATCTGTATCCACGCCCACGCCAAGGCCCAGCTGAGCGTGTGCAGGGGCCGTGGCAAGCGCGGTTGCGGCACCAAGGGCGCCAGCAGCGGCAACATACTTCAATGACTTCATCATGGTCAGCTCCTTCAATAGCTTACGCTATAAACGGGGCGCTGATGCTCAGGTTCCTGATGTCTTTGTATTGCCTTATTTCGGCAGGGCGGGCTGTCCCAGCTCGTCACGCGTCCTGATGGCCTTGGCGGCGGTGATGCGCGCCAGCAAGCGGCCATTGGCATCTTTCCAGTCGGCTTCGACGAGACCTGTCGTGCGGCCGCGACTGACGAGCCGCCCTTCAATCGTGATCAGGCCGTGGCCTACGGGGCGCAGGATACGGGTCTGCAATTCCATCGTGGTGAACCATTCGCCCTCGGCGAGCGCGCTCGCCATGGTGATGGAGACGATATGATCGGAGAAGCCGGCGACCCAGCCGCCAAAGGCGCGGTTCTCGCTGATGTCACGGTCGCCTGTGTTTGGCCATTCGTACCGCGTATAGCCATAGTCGAATTCCTTCAGCCAGAGATCCGGACGGATGCCGAGATTCTTGAGGCCGAGCGGAGGTTGCCAGGTGCCATCCTGAAGATTGCTGAGAAAGGTTCTTGCCTGTGGGGACAGGGTGCGTTCCGTCATGCGAGTCTCGCGCCGTTGGGGACCGGATGGTCAGATGAAAACAGGACGATTCGGTCGTCCGCATCCGGAAATCCCAGCGTCAGGACTTCCGACATGAATTTGCCGATCTGGCGCGGCGGGAAATTGACCACCGCTGCGACCTGGCGTCCGATGAGCTGGTCGGGCGTATAGTGGTCGGTGATCTGCGCCGACGATTTCCTGGTTCCCACGCCGGGGCCAAAATCGATCAGCAGACAGATGGATGGTTTACGCGCGCCCTCAAGCGGCGCCGCCTCCACAATGGTGCCAACGCGAATGTCGACCTGCCGAAATGTGTCGAAGCTGGTTTCGTCGGCTGGGCCGGATTCAGGGGAGTCAGTCAGATGCATGGATCAGACAATCACGGATCCGCCATCCACAACCACCATCTGGCCGGCCATGTAGGCCCCCGCCTTGGAGGCGAGGAAGACAGCGGCGCCGGCAATATCTTCGGGATCGCCGATGCGGCGCATGGGCGTGCCTTTTTCGACGCGTGCAGCCATTTCCGGGTTTTCCCACAGGGCCCGGGCGAAATCGGTCTTGATCAGGCCAGGCGCGACGCAATTCACGCGGATATTGTGAGGGCCGAGCTCCAGCGCGTAATTGCGGGCCAGCTGGAAGTCGGCGGCTTTGGAGATATTGTATGCGCCAATCGTGCTTGAGCCCTTCAGGCCACCGATCGACGAGATGATCACGATGGCGCCATCCTTGCGCTCTTTCATTTCAGGCGCGACCAGTTGGATCAGCCAGTGGTTCGAAATGATGTTGTTGGACAGGATCTTCTCGAAGGATTCGTCATCAATCTCTTCCAGCGGGCCATAATACGGGTTCGACGCCGCATTGCAGACGAGAATGTCGATCTGGCCGAACTCGGCCCGTGTCTTCTCGGCCAGATTCTTCAGGTCATCCTTTGAGGAGATATTGGCCGGGATAGCGATGGCCGTCCCGTCGCCATGCTTGGTGTTCAATTGGTCGGCGACGTCCTGGCAGGGGCCCGGCTTGCGGGACGAGATCACGACGCGCGCGCCCTGTTCGGCCATCTGTTCCGCAATGGCCTTGCCGATACCACGCGAGGATCCGGTGATGATTGCGGTTTTTCCAGTCAGGTCAAACAGGCTCATGATGGCGCTCCCTTGTGCATTTCGTTTCAGACTCGTTACCACAGGAGTCCGCTGCGAACAGGGGTCACGCTAGGAAAGGGACTCTCAGAGGAGCTTCCATTCCATCATCAGGATTTCGGCGAGCCGCTCGGTGCGCTTGCGGACCACTTCAGAGGTCCAGGCCTCCTGATCGACCAGGTCACGGGTCAGGGCGAAATCCTGCCCGCCGCCGCCATTGAAATAGACATCCTTCTTGGCCCGGTAATCCATCCGGTCGGCCTTCTGGTTCACCTTGTTGGTCAGCAGCACGAAATTGCCTAGCGTGTCGCATTGCTCGCGGCGTTTTGCCGGGTCCGGCCAGATGATCATCCAGTGGCTGTCCTCGCTGATATTGCGCGGCAGGACATGTTCCACGGTCGCGTCGGACTGAGGTGGGATGGTGAAGCCCCCATCCAGCGCCGCATTCAGGCGCAAGGCCATCGACCGTCTCTGGCCGAAGGTCGCAAACCGGCCGAGCATGCGGTCAAAGGCGCGGCGGGACTCGTCCTTGGTAATATTGAACGGGCTTCCGCGACCGAATAGCGTCCGGTTGGAGCTGATCGTCTCATTGACCTTGTTGAAGCGCTTGGTGCGCTGGTCACGGTCGGTCAGCACCAGCATGATGATGTAGGAGAGCCGCTCCAGCTTGGCGAAGAATTCCGGGGCGGATTCGTGATCCACGCCATGCTCCACCAGGAATTTCAGGGCTGGGGCCCGCCAGCTGGTCTGGTCCAGGGCGCGCATCTGGTTCAGCTTGTCGCTGATCAGTTTGGCGTGCGTGCCATGTTCCAGCCGGGCCGTTGTGATGACCTTGTAGGCGTCGACATAGCGCGGGAGCACATCGTCCAGGAAGCCCCGCGCCGTGATCTTGGGAATGACATTCTTGAGGAAGCCTGTGATCAGTTCGCCCTTGGACGATTTGTCATAGATCGACCGGATCTGGCGGAGCAAATCGTCAAAGGCACTACCGCCCAGCGCGGCTTCGTGCTCGGCCCAGCGTTCGGAATAGAAGGCGGCCTCTTCGGTCGTGAATTTCGAGCGCTGGAACAATTCGGTCTTGATGATGTCGTGCGCGCCGGGCTCTTTGCCGCGCGTGTTAAGTACACGGAACACCTTGAATCCCTGGTCCTTGTCATTGACGACCACACGCACCAGCGCGCAGCGATTCATCGAGACATCCGCCAGCGAGCGGCGGTCCTCTTCCGAGAGGGCCCGGACGCGCTTCAGCAGTGTACGTGCATTCTGGACCATGCGTTGCTGGCTGTCGCTTTCGCCGGACTCTCCATCCAGCTTCAATGTCGAGCCCGGAGTCTGGATCATGTGGCGGAAAAAGGGGCCGTCCATATGGTTGAGTTGCAGGCGCCAATTGGCGGCCTCGCCCAGCATAGGCCGTGCCTCGTCGGCAATCAGAGCGTGAATTTCTGCGCTTTTCGAGGGCTCGGATTCAATATCCCGGAGGACCGCCAGAAGAATGGTCAAGGTGGTCAGTCGCTGCTGGCCGTCGACGATCTCCAGCAGGCCTTCTTCGTTCCCACGGTTCAGCACTACGGCACCAATAAAGTGTGGCGTCCCTGTTTCGGCGGCATCCAGCAGATCGGTCAGGAGTTCGCCAGCTTCGCGCTCGCCCCAAGAATAGCTTCTCTGGTAGGGCGGCATGCAGAGCCGTTCGCTGGGCGCGAATATATTCTTGAGCGAACTCTCCTGAGCACGTACGCCGAGATCCATACTGGCATCCTCTATACAAGCTTTCTGCCTAGCCCTTGCCAAGTGTCATCACAACGGCACATGAACGGCTTGCAATGCCTTTGCGGAAAAAGTGTGACAGGAGAGTAACGCAATGAAGCTGGTTCGGTTCGCAGAAAAAAATGGCGCGCGCTACGGGATCCTGAAGGGAGACAAGGTGCATCCCACAGAGGCGGTAACGCTCCAGGATGCGTTGCAGCTTACAGGATCGGTTGCGCCGGCAATTCCCTTAGAGTCTTTGGACCTGCTCGCGCCTGTAGAGCGCCCCCGCAAGATATTGGGTATCGGTGTGAACTATGCTGCCCATGCCGCCGAGAGTGTCAGTTTCGTGGATACAAAATCTCCGCAGGTGCAGAAATGGTTCAACAAGCAGGCCACATCGGCCAATGCGCCCTATGGCCAAGTGCATCTACCCAAGGTTTCGGATCAATTGGACTATGAAGTCGAACTTGTCTTGGTCATCGGCAAGCATGGGCGCCATGTCCCGCCGGAGCGGGCAATGGAGATTGTTGCGGGCTTCTGCGTGGGCTGTGACTATTCGGTCCGTGACTGGCAGAAGGCGAGCCAGACCATGATCATGGGCAAGGGCTTCGATACGCACGCGCCCTTTGGTCCGGCCATTGTGACGCCCGACGAAATTCAGGACCTGCCTTCGCTGGAGCTACGCAGCTATGTGAATGGCGAGTTGCGCCAGACGGGTCATGTCCGCGACATGATCAATGACATCCCGGCCCAGATCGCCCACCTCACAGCCGCGTTCACGTTGGAGCCCGGCGACCTCATCTTCACCGGAACGCCCGCAGGTGTCGGGGCCGCGTTCACACCGCCGAAATGGCTGAAGGCGGGCGACCGGGTCCGGCTGGAAATCGATCAGGTGGGAATGATTGAAAACGAAATCGTAACCGAACCCGGAAACACCTGGATCGGGTAGGGCGGATACTTTCATGAATCTTCGAGGTCTTGTTTTCGGTGCAAGTGCAGCCGCGCTGGTCGCCTGCAGTCCGGCGCCAGCGGGCGATGCCGCAGCCGTGACAGCGGGCACGCCCGTGCGGTCCACGGATTTTGCCGTCCTGCCGTGCGCGCACCGGGATTTGCCCGGGCCCTGCGCCATTGTGCTGGCCGGGGGCAAGCGTGTGGTGTTCGGGGCACCTGCCGGCATGACGCTGGATATGACGGAAGACGGGTTGAGGAACACCGATGCCGTCATGCTGCTGTCCTTGCGCGGGGAGGACATTGAAGGCTTGGACGAGATGCGGAATGCGGCCTGGCGGGCAGGGCGGGGGGCTTCGCTTCCCGTGGCGGGTCCGTCGGGGACAGGCGATTTTCTCGGTCTGTTGAACCGGGCCTATGAAGTGTCCGATGCCCTGATCTATGTCGAAGACCGACCTGCCGGCGGGTTCGACGCCGCGCTGCTGGCCGTGCTGCCCGGAGAGGGAAGGCACATGGCGACCGTGTTCGACACCGGCGATTTGCGCGTCACCAAGACCGAGGCTGGCACCGACCGCGCCTACTATAAGGTGGACTATGCCGGACATGATCTCCTCATCAGCGCTTGCGGGGCAAGCCTCCCGGAAACCGCCGTATCAGAGGCTGACCTAGTGCTGGAGTGCGAATCGGACTGGCCGAGGGACAAACCGGTTTTCGTGTTTCGCGACGGCTCGGTTAACTGAAAGATTAACAGCGGCCTGCTTTTCCACAGCTCTTCGAATTCGTTCAGGACAGGCCCCAGCCAGTTGATCCCGAGGTAAACACCGCGACCGGGACGCCTCGGACACAGGCCGGGCCAGTACTAATCACCTTGTCCCTGCGGGCGACGCCTGCCATGCTTGCCGGGATGGGATTGTGGCTTGTTTACAACGGCGCTGTGACAGGATTGCCGCGGTCGACAAATTCTTTCAATTCCTCGCAATTCGTTAACCAATTAGGCCTAGCTGTTAACATTGATGGGTTGTATCGGGTGCTGACGTAATGACTTTTGTACTGTTCCTTCTCTACGCAGCCATTGGAGGCGGTGCCGGGTACGGCGTCTTCACGCTGACCGATGTAGGCTTGCCAATGTCGATTGCGGCGGGCGGCATCGTCACGGCGTTGCTCGGCCAAATTCACCTTCTTGCCACCTCGGGCCGCTCCAACAAGGAGCTTGATGAGCGCATCGACCGGGTCGAGCGCACGGTTCGGGATTCAGCTGAACGTGTTGATGTCGTTGTCGCGCGCACGGATGCGGTCGAAGCCACGGTAAAGCATGAGCTGACTGAGCGGCGCGACGCCCTCGTGACCGAGATGAAACAACTTGAAAGCCTGATCGACCGGCTGTCGAAAAGCTTCGAGTCCAAGCTTACCGAGACGACCAGTGCCGCCATTGTGGCGCCGGAGGAAGATGCGGTCCTGCGCGATGTGCGCGACGCGTTGAAAGACGGCCGGGTTGATCTTCACCTGCAGCCGATCGTGTCGCTGCCCCAGCGCCGCGTGTCCTTCTATGAAGGGTTCACGCGTCTGCGCCGTCCGGACGGATCGCTGGTCTTGCCGGCAGAATTCCTGGATGCTGCCCGCCGCGCCAAGCTGATGGGCATCATCGACAATTTCACCCTGTTCCGCTGCGTACAGATCGTACGCCGACTGGCCGAACGCGACCGCCGCGTTGGCGTATTCTGCAATATTTCCGCGGCTTCGCTGGAAGATACGACCTTCTTCCCGATGTTCCTCGAATTCATGACCGAGAACCGCGACCTGTCCGGCGCGGTCATTTTCGAGATCACGGCAGATCGCTTTGAAACACGCTCTCGTGCCATGCGGGACAATATGGACAAGCTGACGGCCCTCGGCTTCCGTTTCTCAATCGATCATGCCGACAATCTGGGACTCGACCTGCCGCGCCTCCAGTCGGCGGGTATCCGCTTCGTCAAGATGAACGGCACCCATCTGATGGACCAGCTGCGCGATCCAACCGGCCCACGTCCTGTCTCCTCGATCAATCGCCGTGTGGATGGAGAAGAAGTCAGCGCCGTGTTCTCGCGCTACGGCATCACCATGATTGCCGAAAAGATAGAGGACGAAGCCAGCGTGGTCGAAATCCTTGAATATGACATTCCTTACGGTCAGGGCCATGTGTTCGGCGCGCCGCGCCCGATCAAATCTTCCCTGATGGAAGAGACCGCGCCGCCGCAGGAACTCGTTCAGCGCCTGTCGAGTTTCGGCTAGGACAACCACCTTCAATTCGCCCCAATGCTAGGCTGTCATAGCTCCAGAACAGGAGGTGTCAGCATGAAGCGGTGTTTTCTGATCGGGCTTGCGATGGGGATTGCCCTGCCGGCCCTGGCTGACCCTGATGCCGTGCAGCACATCAGTGCCGACCTGCCGGGCCCTGTCGATTTCGAAGCGCCAGAGGCCCTCGAAATGATGACGGAAGGCGTGGTCCTGCTGGACCTGCGCATCGCGCCGGAACTCGAGCCGGGCATCCTTAGGGCGGATGGCAGCTCTGGAAGCCTTGAAGGCTGCGAGTTTGGCCCTGTCGAGTCCGAGATTGTGAGGGTCGCAACCGGATCAAATCACATGCTCCTGGAGATGCGCATGGGTCAGCCGGACCAGCACGCCGCGAACCTCCTGTCCTGCAATTATGATCCGAGCCTGATCTCGGAGGATGGAGTTGGCCATATGATCCGACTCAAGGGGTGCTTCTTCGCGCATGCCATCGCGATCCCGACAGCGGTGCAGTGGCGGCTCAACCCCTTGCCCGCTTCAGCCTGCAGTTTTGGCGATTGACCGCCTCTGCGGGGCATCCTACGTCCAATCATATGACAGAATTGAAGTTTCCGGGCGGCTTGTCCGAAATCGCTGGCCAGTACGACATCATCCTGTGCGATGTCTGGGGCGTGATCCACAATGGCCGGAAAGCCTTTGACGAGGCGTGCGCGGCGCTTGAAAACTTCCGAGCGCAGGGCGGCAAGGTCTGCTTGATCACGAATGCGCCCGTGCCGAAACAGCAGGTGCTGGACTATTTCAAACCGCTCGGCGTGCCGGATACCGCCTATGATGATTGTGTCTCCTCCGGGGATGCGACGCGCGAAGAGCTCAAAAAGCGGCAGGAGAAAGTGTTCTGGATCATCGGGGAGAATGGCCGGTGGGAACGCGATCCGTTTCTCTACAAGGGGCTCGACCTGACATTCGGCGCGCCTGACGAGGCCGACGTCCTGTTGTGCGTGGGCCTGACCGATTCCCTCAACGACCATCCGTCAGACTATGCCGACCAGCTGAAGCCCGGCATCGAGCGCGACATTCCCATGATCTGCGCCAATCCCGACAAGCAGGTTCGAATCGGGAACCAGTTGCACTGGTGCGCCGGGGCGCTTGCGGAAATCTATGAGGATATGGGCGGCAAGGTCATCTATCCGGGCAAGCCGCATGCGACGATCTACGATCTCGCTATTTCCCGTATGGATGCTGCAACGGCCAGCAAGTCGCGCGTTCTGTGCATTGGCGACAGCCCGACCACCGACATGCGGGGCGCCCGCCTGCAGGGCTATGCTGGCCTCTATGTCGGGACCGGGCTGACTGAGCATGGAAATGACTTCCAGGCCGAAGTTACAGACCTTTTGGCGGACTATGGCGAGCAAGCGACTTACGCAATGACTGGCCTCAGGTGGTGACGTGCTGCGCTGCAGCGTGTAACGAAACTGCCGAAAAGCAATCAGGAGCCCGAGCGGGATGAGTGTATTCACCGGTTACAAATACGAAGACCTCGACATCGGCATGTCGCATGAGACTGTGCACGTGATCACGGAAGACGATATTCAGCGCTTTGCGGAAGTCTCAGGCGACTTCAATCCGCTGCACATGTCCGACGAATTTGCCGCCAAGACGATCTTCGGCAAGCGTATCGCGCATGGCGCGCTGACCGCGAGCTACATTTCCGGCATCCTCGGCAACAATCTGCCCGGTCCCGGCGCGATCTTTATTGGCCTGTCGATGCGCTTCAAACGCCCGGTACACATTGGTGATGAGGTCACTGTGCGGGCCGAAGTCTCCGAGAAGAAGGAACGCGGCAACCGCGTGACGCTGAAGGTGGATTGCACGGTCGATGGCAAGCGCGTCATTACCGGTGAAGCCGAAGTGGTGGCACCGCGCCGGGGGGATTGATGGGGATTTTCGCCGACTATCGCGGCTTGCCGGACTCTGCGCGTGGCGCGTCGATTGCCCTTGGCAATTTCGACGGACTGCATGCGGGCCACAAGGCAGTGATAGCGGCTGCCCGCGAGGCGGGTGGAGGAGCCTTCTCCGTAGCGACGTTCGAGCCGCCCCCACACGCCTATTTCCGGCCAATGGATCCGCCATTCCGGATTTTCCGGCCCGAGCGCCGCAATGCGACCATCCTGGCAGAGGGAGCCGAGTCGGTCTTCGAACTGCCCTTCAATGGTGAGATGGCCTCCAAGACGGATGAGGAATTCGTCCGGCAGGTGCTGGTGGACGGGCTGGGCGTCAGCCATGTCTCGGTCGGGTTCGATTTCCGCTTTGGTCGGGGGCGTATGGGGCATGCCCAGCGGCTGGCGAGCCTCGGGCGGGCGCTTGGCTTTGGCGTCACGATTGTCGAAGAAGTCCAGAACGAAGACGAAAAGGCCTCTTCCACGGCGATAAGGCAGGCGCTGAGAGCCGGCGAACCGGAAGCTGCGGCCGCAATTCTTGGAGGACCCTGGATCGCAGATGGCCCGGTGCTGAAAGGCGAACAGAATGGCCGCAAGTTTGGCTATCCGACGGCCAATACCAATCTCGGCGAATTGATCCATCCGAAATACGGTGTCTATGCCGTAAAAGTGCGCATCGACCGGACCGGTGACTGGATGCCGGGCGTCGCGAATTTCGGGCGCACACCGACCACCGGGCTGCGTGATCCGCTCCTCGAGGCGCATATCTTTGATTTCGTGGGGGATATTTATGGCCGCTGGATGGAAGTCCAGATGCTGGCCTATCTGCGACCGGAACTGATGTTTGACAGTCTGGACCTGATGGTGGTCCAGATGGGGAAGGACGTAATAGAGGCAAAACGACGGTTGAAGGCGTCCTGATTAATTCAGGTTATTGTCAATTCGCCGCCATAATCCATTCGTAAGCAACTGATGCACTGGTTAGAGGGACGACCATGTTGACACGGTTACTGAGTGCGGGACTTGTTCTGGCGTTGGCGCCTCCTGCGTTCGGCCAGGCCGATCCCGTTGAACCGGCCGAGATCAAGCCGATCCAGATCATTCAGTCGATCACAATGGATGATTTGCGGTTCCTGCTGGACGAGTTGGGCGCGCAGTTCGTTGCAGCTGGTCGCACCGGCGACGGCGCCCCATTCGTGTTTGGCCAATTCGATGACGGCCTGACCTTTGGCGCCTACGCGGTTTGCGCAGGGCCGGATGGTACGGATTGCCGAGGTCTTGAAATGATGGCGGTCTATGGCTCCAGCGCGAGCAGTGACGTGATTTCCGGCATCGACCGGGACTATCCCGCAATCTCCCTCTACAAATCTGATACCCAGAAGGTTCGCGTGTCCCGCTACGTGATCCTCGATCATGGCATCAGCTGGGACAATCTGCTGGAGAATGTCACCGTCTTCCGGATGCTCTGCGGCAAGGTTTCGGAGCGTCTCGCCCATTTGCCTGGGGCCGAGGCTGAGGCTGAGTGGAAATAGTGACTCATTAAGCCGCGCCTGCTACGGAAACGGCATGGCACGGACATGTTTCATTCGAATTAGCCGCCCGGCTGCGCGCTGACCCGGTCTCCGGGGCCGCGAAGCCGGGAGCCCATGCTCTGACTGCATGAAAAAAGCCGTGGCCATTGCCCGGCATTTCCGTACAACACGCCAAAACTGCCATAGGCCCGACATGACTGATTCCCTGACCGACCGCGATTATCGCGACACGCTGTTCCTGCCTGCCACCGAATTTCCGATGCGCGGCGGCCTGCCGAAGCGCGAACCGGACTGGATCAAGCGCTGGGACGAACTGAAACTTTATGAAAAGCTGCGCGCGGATGCGAAAGCACGCGGCGCCAAGCCCTGGATCCTGCATGATGGTCCGCCCTATGCGAACGGCCACATCCATCTCGGCACGGCGATGAACAAGATCGTCAAGGACATCATCGTGCGCTCGCACCAGATGACCGGCCATGACGCAGCTTACCTGCCGGGCTGGGACTGTCATGGCCTGCCGATCGAATGGAAGGTGGAAGAGGAGTTCCGCAGCAAGAACCGTGGCAAGGATGATGTTCCGGGTGACGAGTTCCGCGCGGCCTGTCGCGCCTTTGCCCAGAAATGGGTAGACGTACAGGCGAAGGAATTCCGCGCGCTCGGCATCGAGGGCGAGTGGGACAATCCCTATCTTACCATGAAGTTCGAGAGCGAAGCCTCCATCGTCGGCGAGTTCCTGCGCATGGCAATGGGCGGCACGCTGGTGCGCGGCGCCAAGCCGATCATGTGGAGCCCCGTGGAGCGCACGGCGCTCGCCGAAGCGGAAGTGGAATACCACGACCGCAAAGTGCCGGTGATCTGGGTGAAGTTCGGCATTCCGTCCCGCGATGATGGCGCAAAGCTGGTCATCTGGACCACAACGCCGTGGACGATCCCGGCCAACCAGGCGGTCTCCTACAGTACGGACATTTCCTACGGTCTCTTCGAGGTCGAAACCGTGATGAGCGAGGAAGATCTGGGCTTTCCTCCGTATGCCGCTGCAGGCGACAAGCTGATCCTCGCGGACAAGCTCGCGCATGACGTGCTCGATGCTGCCAAGGTTTCCGGCTTCAAGCGTATCGGAGACGTAGACCCTGCGTCACTCGGTTCGCTGGCTCACCCGCTGGCCGGACTGGATCCTTTCTTCCAGCACGAGATCCCTCTGCTCGCAGGTGACCATGTCACCGATGATGCCGGTACAGGGTTCGTGCACACGGCACCAGCGCACGGTGAAGACGATTTCAATGTCTGGGTCGCCTCCGGTCGCAAGGCCTCCGACATTCGTGACATCGTGAACCCGGACGGCGCGTATCAGCATCCGGAGCTTCCTGAAGCATTGCAGGGCCTTGATATCATCCGCACCAGCGGCAAGAAGCGCGGCGAGCCGGGCAAGGCGAACCCTGAAGTCATCAAGCTGCTGGCCGAGAGCGGGAACCTGCTCGCGCGCGGCATCACCACGATCCGCGATGCGCACTCCTGGCGCTCCAAGGCGCCGGTCATACGCCGCGCGACGCCGCAATGGTTCATCTCGATGGACAAGCTTGGCCCGAACGGCAAGAGCCTGCGCGAGAATGCGCTGAAGGCGATTGAAGACACGGATTTCTTCCCGGCCGCTGGCCGCAACCGCCTGCAAAGCATGGTCGAAGGGCGCCCGGACTGGCTGATCAGCCGCCAGCGCAATTGGGGCGTGCCGATCACCATTTTCGTCAACAAGGATGGCCAACCGCATACGGCTGCGCTGGAAGCAGATCAGGCAGAACAGCTCAACGAAGCCATCAAGGCCGCCATCGCCAAAGGCGGGGTCGAGGCCTGGTTCGATACGCCTGCGGAAGACTTCCTGGCGCCGCTAAGTCTTGATGTTGGTGCATGGGACAAGGTCACGGACGTGCTCGACGTCTGGTTCGATAGCGGCACGACACACGCCTTTGCGCTGCGCGAGCGCGGCATCATCGACCCGGAGACCGGGCAGGCCGACCTCTATATGGAAGGCTCCGACCAGCATCGCGGCTGGTTCCAGTCCTCGCTACTGGAATGCTGCGCAACGCGCGGCATGGCGCCTTACAAGCAGGTGCTTACGCATGGCTTCATCGTCGATGCTGACGGCAAGAAGATGTCGAAATCAATCGGCAACACGATCGAACCCGAGCAAATCCAGAAACAATACGGGATCGAAATCCTGCGCATCTGGACCGCATCCGGTGACTATACCGAAGATCTGCGTATCTCCGACGAGATCATCAAGGGCTCGGTCGAAACCTATCGCAAGCTGCGCAATACGGTGCGCTACATGCTCGGCGCGCTTGATGGCTGGACCGACGCCGAAGCGCTTCCGCGCGAAGAGATGCCAAGCCTGGAGCGCTGGGTGCTGCATCGTCTTGCCGAACTCGATGGCCAGATCCGCGCTGCGTATGACGTATATGACTTCAAGCGCATCATGGCGCTGCTGATCAATTTCTGCGGCGTTGACCTGTCGGCCGTCTATTTCGACATCCGCAAGGACAGCCTCTATTGCGACCCGCGCTTCGAGACTCAATCGGCGTGGGACGACGCAACCGCTACCTATGGCAACCGCCGCCGCGCGGCGCGCACCGTGATGGCTGCCGTGCTGGAACGCCTGCTAACCTGGCTCGCGCCCATCATGCCGTTCACCACGGAAGAGGCCTTTCTCGAAAGCCACATCAATGATCGCGCCGACTCCGTCCATCTCCTGCAATTCCCGACAACGCCGGAAGGCTGGAAGGATGAGGCGCTCGCGGCGCGCTGGGCCAAGATTTTCACGGTTCGCCGCGTCGTCACCGGCGCGCTGGAAGTCGAGCGCCGCGAGAAACGGATCGGGGCATCGCTCGAAGCTGCACCAAAGGTCCACATTGCGGACCAGAGCCTTATCGACGCCTTCAAGGGCGAGAACGCGGCGGACATCTTCATCACATCCGGCGCCGAATTGATCCACACATCCAACGGCAATGGCAGCGGGTTCACGCTGGACGATACCGATGGCGTCACCGTCTATCCGGAAAAGGCGGACGGCATCAAATGCCGACGCAGCTGGAAGTATTTCGATCCGGCCACCGCCGATCCGGCTTTCCCGGATATCACGCCGCGCGATGCGCTGACCGTGAAAGCCTGGGACAAGGCCGCAGGATGAGTGCTCAGAATCGCTTGATCAGACTCCCTGAAGCTGCAATCTGCGCGGGATGAAATTGAAACTTTCCAATTACTGGGCCGTCGCGCTCATTCCGGTGTTCGTGCTGGTGGACCAATGGTCCAAATGGCTGGTTCTGAGTGAACCCCGATTCAACGCCATAGCCTGTCTGGAAACGCGGCAGAGCTGTGGGCATATCCCCGTGCCGGGGCCGATCGACCTGACCATGGTCTGGAACCGGGGCATGAGCTATGGCCTGCTCCAGTCCGATGGTATCGGGCGCTGGCTGCTCGCGCTGGTGATGCTGGTGATCGCACTTGGCTTCCTGTACTGGCTGGTGCGCTATGCCGACCATTGGCTGCTGAAGCTGTCGCTGGGCATGGTTGTCGGAGGAGCCTTCGGCAATCTGATTGACCGGGTCCAGTTTGGCGCCGTGGTGGACTTCATCAATGCCGGCGACCTGTATTTCCCATGGATCTTCAACGTGGCCGATGCTGCAATTAGTGTCGGCGCGGTCTTGCTGTTTGTTGACCAGTTCTTACTGTCGGGCCGGAAACAGGCTAAGAAACAGTCCTGAGTATTATTAATCGTGATGGCGAGGACGCCCTGATATGAAAAAACAGATTATCCTTCTGGCCGCAGGCGCCGCACTGGCTGCTTCGACGGCCTGTACGTCTTCCGGCAGTGGGTCTCGCACCCCGGACGAGTTCCGCGTCGTCACCATGGCTCCGCTGACCGTTCCGCCGAATTACAAGCTGCGCCCGCCGGAAGCCGGGGGCGCCCTGCCGCCGGAACTGGATGGCTCGCGCACCGAAGTGACCGCCGCCTTTGGCGCCACCATCGGCCGCAATGCCAGCGCGTCCGAAAAGGCCCTCGTGGCTGCGGCCGGCGCGAATGCTGTGGATCCGGTTATCCGCACGCAGGTCGACTATGAAGAGACCAAGACGATCCGCAAATCGACCAGTATTGCCGACCGCATCCTGTTCTGGCGCGCGGACGACGAGGAAACCGCCGAAGGCGTGGCGACCGATAATGCCACAGGCGGTGTGCCGGTCGTGATCGAGCAGTCCAGTGATGCCCCGCGCATCAAGCTGCCGGGAACCTGATAGCTCTACCCATTATGCGTCAGTCGAACACCTGAGAGGAACAAAGCCCATGAAACGGATACTCACCGGGGGGCTTTTGGCGCTCTCGGTTTTCACGTCCAGTGCCGTCGCAGATGACAGCGCCTGGGCCCCGATCGTCTTCAATCTCGACAATGGCATGGAAGTCGTGGTCGTGCCCGACCATCGCGCGCCGGTCGTAACGCATATGGTCTGGTACAAGGTTGGCGCAGTCGACGAGGCCGAAGGCAAGTCCGGCATCGCGCACCTGTTCGAACATGTCATGTTCAAGGAAACCGACGACCTCGCCCCCGGTGAGTTCGACAACATTGTCTCGCGCAATGGCGGGGTCAGCAACGCTTTCACCAGCTGGGACTATACCGCCTATTACGAGCGCGTCGCCAAGGACCAACTCGGCACGATGATGGGGCTCGAAGCCGAGCGCATGACCGACCTCATCATCAATGACGATCCAAACGGTCCGTTCATTTCCGAGCGGGATGTGGTCAAGGAAGAACGTCGCCAGCGCATCGACAACAATCCCGGCGTGATCCTGCAGGAAATGGTTCTGTCTGAACTCTGGAAGGGTCATCCCTACGAGATTACGGTCATCGGCAACATGGACGAAGTGGCCGCCCTGACACCCGCAGACGGCATGGCCTTCTACAAGGAATATTACAGCCCGGAGAATGCGATCCTCGTCGTTGCCGGAGATGTGACACCAGAAGAAGTGCGCACGCTGGCCGAGGAGCATTATGGTGTGATCGCGCCGACGGGCACGGCTCATGGCGAGCGCAAATGGGCGCCCGTGCCGCCGCTGACCGAAACCAAGGAACTGGTCTATTCAGACCCGAAGGTACGCCAGCCCAGCTGGAGCCGGTATTATTCCGGCACGTCCGAGACTCGCGACCGTGAGCTTTCCTATGCGCTGGATGTCGGCCTCGAAGTGCTCGGCGGTGGCATGACCAGCCGGCTCTACCAGTCACTGGTCGAGGACCAACAGGTCGCAATCAGCGCCAATACCTTCGCGTGGACCACGCTGCACGATGAAGGCCCGGCCGTCATCACGGCCAGCCCGGCGCCGGGTGTCGCCCTGGAAGACCTTGAAGCGGCCGTCATGGCCGAAGTGGAGAAGGTGCTCGACGAAGGCTTTACCGACGCCGAAGTGGAACGCGCCCGCAACAAGCTGGCGGCCCAGGCGATCTATGCCCGCGACAGCCAGTCCAACATGGCCAATACATTTGGTTCGACGCTCGCCCTCGGCGGTTCGGTCGATGATGTACTGGACTATCCGGACGCCATGCGCACCATCACGACTGAACAGGCCATCGCGGCCGTCCGCGAAGTCTTCGGCGCTGACCGTCACTATATCGAAGCACATCTGCTGCCTGCAGAGGGAGACTCCTGAGATGAAACCTTTTGACCTCATCATCGGCGCTGCCCTCGGTCTTGGGCTGACGGCCTGCGCGTCGCTCGACAGCTTGCAGGATGATACGGCAGTTGTCACCGAGCCCTCGCCCGTTGAAGCGGCTGTTGAAGACAGCGGGCTGAACGTCGTCGTCCACGAAGGCGATTTTGCGGAAATCCAGCAATTCACGACGCCGGGCGGGATCTCGGTCTGGCTGGTTTCCGAACCCTCCATTCCGATCCTGTCCGTAGCCCTGGCATGGGAAGGCGGCGAAGCGGCCGACCCTGAGGGGCTGGAAGGCCTTGCCGACGCGGTGACCTATCACATGAATGAAGGCGCTGGCGATCTCGACTCGCTCGCTTTCCAGACGCGGATGGAAGAGCTGAACATGAGTTTCGGCTGCAGCGCGTCCAGCGACTGGACGTCCTGTTCCGCGTCGATGCTCACCGACAATGCGAATGAAGCCATGGACCTTGTCGCGCTGTCCTTTGAAGCGCCCCGGTTCGATGACGGACCCTTCGCCCGCTTCTTGCGTGAACAGGAAGTGTCGCTGAACACACGCGAGACCAATGCGAACTATCTGGCGGGACGGGCCGAGGCGCAGGCTCTCTATCCCGACCATCCCTATGCCCGGGAAAAATCTGCCGATAGCATTGCGGCTCTGACCCCGGAGCTCGCCAGGGCCCACATGCGTAAGCTGATGGTCAAGGATAGCCTGATCGTGACGGCGGTCGGTGCGGTTACGCCCGAAGAGCTTGCCCCGATGATCGACGAGATCGCCGCGAATCTTCCGGACAGTAGCGAATTGCCGGAAACGCCGGAGATCAGCTTCACGACGGACAAGGCCTTTGAGCCCGTCATCGTGGACCTTCCGCAGCCGCAAAGCCTGGTTCGTTTTCTTGCGCCGGGTCTGAAGCGCGAAGACCCTGATTTCTTCACGGCCTATGTCCTGAACTACACTTATGGCGGCGGAGGCTTCGGCAGCCGGCTGATGGAATCGCTGCGGGTCCAGAAGGGCCTCACCTATGGCGTCTATTCCTGGCTGTCCTTTGACGAGAAGTACCAGAATTGGGGCGGCAGCGGCCAAACCAAGAATGAAAGCGTTGGCGACTTCATCGACGCGCTCAAGGCCGAGACCGCGCTGATCGCGGAACAGGGCGTCACTGCAGAGGAACTGGCCGACGCAAAGGCCTATCTCACCGGCTCCTATCCGCTAGCCTTCGATTCGAACGCCAAGATCGCCAGCCAGATGATGAGCGTGCGCCAAGATGATCTGGGTGTGGACTATTTTGATCGGCGCAATGCCCTGATCGAGGCCGTCACACTGGAAGACGTGAACCGGGTGGCCGCAGAATTCCTGCAGCCAGACCGATTCAGTTACATTGTGGTGGGCCAGCCCGAGGGCCTTGAATAAGCTGCTGGCCTAGTCCGCCGTCTTTCGGGGGGCGGACAGGCCGGTAGTTGCCGCATCAAAGGCGCTGTCCCGGTTGTAGCTGTAAAGCTCGGCCGGGCGTCCGCCAGTGCTGGTCTCCATCGCGCCCGTCCCGACAACAAAGCTGGTCTTGTCCAGCGCGCGCCGAAAATTCTGGGTGTGCAGGGACAGGCCGAGAATGCCTTCGACCGCCCGCTGCAGCGAAGAGAGTGTGAACCGGTCGGGCATCAGTTCGAAGACGACCGGGCGATACTTGATCTTGCCGCGCAGGCGCGAAATCGCCGTCGCGAGAATACGGCGGTGGTCGGACGCCATGGGTTCACCGAGGCGCACATCCGGCTCCGGCAGTCCGGCATCGCGGGCGCATTCGATCACAAGGCCGGCTTCATAGAGCAATTCGTACCGGTCCAGCACGCGCTCCTCGATCCAGCGAATGCCATCGAGCGCAAAGGCGGCGCGGGCGCGTTCCAGCCGACGCTCATTCCCGGCGGCCCAAGTCATCAGGCGGGGGGCGATGTGAGCATCAATAAGGGCAGGCCGTCCGTTTCGATGATCTTCCCACGGAAAATACCGGTACCAGGACTGCCAGCGCGCTTCGAAGGAGTCTCCGGCCGGGCGGGCCTCTGGCGTCAGGGCGAGATAGCCGACTGAAATGACGCGCGCATTCGGCGCTGCGCCAGATAGTGTTGCCTCCGGCGTCTCGCGGTCCTTGTCCCCAAACGTATAGAGTTGTTCGACATAGCCGAGTTCGAAGCCGGTCTGTTCGCGGACCCAGCCGCGTAGTGACAGGTCAAAGGTGCGATGACGGTCTGGGTCAAACACACCAAAGGGCAGGGCATATTCCCCCGTTTCGCGCTGGGTGACGAGCACACGCGGCGCGTCTGTCTCCACGGCGACCATCACGGCGGACAGGCCAATCAACAGTGGAGATGACTGGGTCATGCGATGGGCTCTATCTGCTTGTTGATCTGGGCGTAGCGTTTCAGGAAAACTGCCTGAGCATCTGTGACCGATTTCGGTTTCAGCCGCAATTTGGTGTCTTCAGGCGGCTTGCCAAACAGTTTGTTTGATTCGTCCTCGGAGAAACCGGCCAGTTGAATGGCCTCGCTCCAGGCGCAGATCAGGTCGGCCTTCTTGATCAGGCGCTTCAGTCGTTGTGGTGTGACGGGGGCCAGTCCGAAACGGATATGGATCGCTTCCTGCAGCCGCGCCTCGATGGTCTTGTAGCCTTCGCCGAGCAGGGCCTTGAACGGTGAGATCATGTCTCCGATCACATATTCCGGACTGTCGTGCAGCAGGGCCGTCAGGCTCTGCTGCGGGGTAAGGTCCGGTTGCAAGGTTCGGCAGATTTTTTCTACCAGGACGGAATGTTCGGCCACTGAGAATGCATGCTCCCCACGGGTCTGGCCGTTCCACCGGGCGACGCGGGCAAGTCCGTGGGCAATATCCTCGATTTCCACATCCATGGGCGAGGGATTCGCCAGATCGAGTCGGCGGCCCGACAACATGCGTTGCCAGACACGCGGGGCCTTAACAGATTGCTTCACACGGGACGTCATCACCACCTTCTTTAAGGCATTTGTAATAGGGGTAAAGAAACGAGGGCATTCCGGTTACGAACTCGTCCCCTTTTCGCCCTGATTGGCAAATGCGCTGTTAAGGCGTTTCGGGCAAAAGGGGTGGGTGAACAAGGGCCGCGTTCACGAATTCGCGGCCAATCCAAACAAGAGGTGACCATGCTGGATTCTTTGACGAGTGTAGTATCTACCCAGGCCATTGCGTTCGGCGTCCTGCTGATCGGGTGCAGCATTGTCGTTATTGAAGCCGTCCGCGCCAGCAAGGAAATCCTCTGGGGCGACATGTTCATGGACGATCTGGACGACTAGGCCGGATCCAGACCGTCTCAGGCCGCTTTCTCGACAAATACCGTTCCCGCAGAATAGCCGGCGCCGAAAGAGCAGATCAGGCCGCGTTGGCCGTGCTTGAAGTCGCCGGAATTCTTGTGGAACGCGATGATCGAGCCAGCCGATGATGTGTTCGCATATGTGTCGAGCACGGTTGGGCTTTCATCATCTGTCGCTTCACGCCCAAGAACCTTGGATGAGATCAGCCGGTTCATGTTGGCATTGGCCTGGTGCAGCCACATGCGGCGCAGGCCTTCCGGCTTGATGTCCAGTTCTTCCATGTGCTCGGCGATCATGTTCGCCACCATCGGCACGACTTCCTTGAACACTTTGCGGCCTTCCTGGACGAACAGCTTGTCCGGGGCGTCGATGCCTTCCGGCGCGGCGCGGTTCAGGAACCCGAAATTGTTGCGGATATTGTTCGAAAACTGGGTCTTCAGCTTGGTGCCGAGGATTTTCCAATGACCGACCGGGGCGATGCTTTCCTCTTCGACGAGGACGGCCGTGGCCACATCGCCAAAGATGAAATGGCTGTCGCGATCTGTGAAGTTCAGATGGCCGGAACAAATTTCCGGGTTGACCATCAGTACTGATTTTGCGCTGCCGGACCGGATGAAGTCTGCCGCCGTCTGGATGCCGAACGTGGCGGACGAGCAAGCGACATTCATGTCAAAGGCAAACCCGCCACAGCCCAGCGCATCCTGGACTTCTACCGCCATCGCCGGATAGGCGCGCTGCATGTTGGACGCGGCGCAGATCACGGCGTCGATGTCTTCAGCTTTGCGGCCGGAGCGTTCCAGCGCGTCACGCGCGGCATGGACGGCAATCTCGGCGAGCACGGAGATGCGGTCATTCGGGCGTTCGGCGATGCGCGGCGCCATGATGTCCGGGTCGAGAATGCCGGTCTTGTCGATCACATAGCGCGACTTGATCCCGGAGGCTTTCTCGATGAACTCGACCGAGGAATGCGTCTTGGGCTCGATCACACCTGCGCTGATGTCGGCGCCGCGCTCACGGTTCCAGATATCAGCCCACATGTTGTAGCTGTTCACCAATTCCTCATTGGAAATGGAGTTAGGCGGCGTCCAGAGTCCTGTCGCCGAAATCACGGGTGTGTTCATACTGCCCTCTATTCCAGAACCGCCGATCTGCGGACCAATTCTGTTTGAGTCTACAAAGGTTTAGCTTTCCGGGCAGTGTTGGTCGAGTTACCCGGTTTGGCAAGTGCCTGGTGTACTCACTTCTTCGGGACACTGTGCCCGAATTCAGGCCGCTCGCTGCTCCAATGTTGCGGTACGCCGCGAGGCTCCTTCAGGGCTTCAAAGGCCTCGGCCTGTTTTTCAGTGGCGGCGCGGGAAGCCGCATCGCGCTCCTGGCTTGCTTGCATCAGAGCAATTTCCGTTTCAATGCACCGGTCGCGGGTCTCCGGATCAGGGGCAGTTCGGCATCGGCTCCAGGCCTCTGCCCGATTGGCGCGGTCAACCGATGAGGTCGCGCAGGCACCCAATGTTGGCAAAGCAATAAGGGCAGTGGCAATCAAACGCGTCTTCATGGATCAGGTCTCCTGAACGGCGGTGTGTCTGGGACAGGTTACATCATGGTCGTTGACCATGCCAACCGCCTGCGCCCATGCATAGACAATGGTTGGGCCAACGAATTTGAACCCGCGTTTCTTCAGATCCTTGGACATGGCCGCTGACCAATTGGTCTGGGTCGGTGCCTCCCGGAAATGGCCCCAATGGTTTACAATCGGTTTCCCGCGGACGGCCCGCCAGCAATAGTCCGAAAATCCCTCACCTGCCTCTTCCATGGCGAGGTAGGCCTGTGCGTTGCCGATGACGGCCTCGACCTTTTTTGGGCTGCGGATGATGCCGGGATTTTTCAGGGCCTTGGCGACGCGGGCCGGCGTCCAGCGGGCAATCCGCTCCGGGTCGAACTCGTCGAATTCCTCGCGGATGCTGCCGCGTTTGCGCAGGATCGTGATCCAGGCGAGCCCGGCCTGCATGCCGTCCAGTTGCAGCTTTTCCCAAAGCGCGCGGCCATCATATTCGGGCACGCCCCATTCGGTATCGTGATAAGTCCGGTAGAGGTCATCGGTGAGCGGGGCCCAGGCGCAGGGAAAGGTCTCAGTCATGGGCAGGTTCCGCCAGATGTGCGTCGATTTCGGCGCGTTGCCAATCGGTCAGGTCAAATGAGACCGGCGCGCCATTGCAGGTGAAGGATTTGCCATCCTGTTCGGCCTTGGCCAGGCGGTCGGTGCGGATCAGGGCGAGGCCGTTCGTGCCCGCCACGCTCGTCACTGTGCCAATCGGAGCTTCCGCAAGAATGTCCATGCCGGCTTCCAGCGTCTCGCCCGAAACCTTCACGGTGCGCTTGCGGATCTTGCCCTTGCGCTTCATGCGGCTCGCCACTTCCTGACCGACAAAACAGCCCTTCTTGTAGTCGATACCGTGCATCATATCCATGTTGATATCGGTCGGGAAAACCTCTGCCGCGCGATAATCCGCGCCCCATTCCGGCACGCCCGCCGCGATGCGCGCGGCGTGCCATTCCCCGGCCGGCATATCGATCCCGGAGACGCCAACCGGCGTAATCGCGCGATGCGGCAATTGCGGGGAGCGAACGTCGATCCAGCTGCCTTCGGTCACGACATCCCCGGTGAGCCGGTCAATCGCGACGTCATTGCGCATCCTGAACATCTTCAGGCGCTTTTCCAGATCGTCCGCAGCCTCGGCATGGATATCGATATAGATGTTTTCGAGCGCCAGCATGGCGAGATAATCCGCAATCACCTTGCCTTGCGGCGTCAGAAGAGCGCCGTAACGCATCTCGCCGGTTTGCCAATTGTCGACCGAATGGGTCACGGTGCGTCCGAGAAGATGCAACATGTCCGGTCCGGTCAGGCGGATGATGGCGCGATTTGGAAGAATGCGTTTCATCTACCTCTTGTAGGTATGGTTTTGACCCATCTCAAGGGAGCGTCGCCATTTGCCTGTACCGAAAAACCACCCTTGACTTAGCCCCTCCGGAGTCACACCCCATCTGTCATGACCTATGATCTGATCCTTAAAGGCGGCACCGTCGTTTCTCCCGGCGGCATGACCCAAACCGATGTCGGCGTGATCGGCGAACGTATCGCGCATATTGGCGATCTGACCGGCGTGGATGCCGGGGAGATTTATGACGCGACCGGGCTGCACATCCTGCCGGGCGTTATCGACAGTCAGGTCCACTTCCGTGAGCCCGGTCTGGAATACAAGGCCGATCTCGAAACAGAAGCGCGCTCGGCCGCGCTGGGTGGAGTGGTAGCCGTGTTCGAAATGCCGAACACCAACCCTTCCACAACGACGCCGGACGCCATGACTGACAAGCTGGCCCGCGCCAAGGGGCGGATGGATGTCGATCACGCTTTTTATGCAGGCGCGACGCATGAAAATATCGACCTGTTGCCCGAGATGGAAAAGATGCTCGGCTGCTGCGGTGTGAAGGTCTTCATGGGCGCCTCGACGGGCGACCTCCTGATCAAGGATGATGAGGGCGTCGAAGCCGTCCTGCGCGCGATCAAGCGCCGCGCGGCTTTCCATTCCGAAGACGAATACCGCCTCGAAGAACGCCGCAGCCTGGCCGTGCCCGGTGACTGGCAGAGCCATATTGTCGTTCGCGACGTCGAAGCGGCCGTCAGTTCGACACGCCGCCTGTTGCGTCTCGCGCGCAAGACCGGCAAGCGCATCCATGTGCTGCATATCTCGACCGCCGAAGAGATGGAGCTGTTGCGAGACGCAAAGGATCTGGCCAGCGTAGAAGTGTTGCCCAACCACCTGACCCTCGCTGCGCCGGAATGTTATGAGCGTCTCAAGGGCTTTGCCCAGCAGAACCCGCCGGTGCGCGAACAGCGCCATCAGGACGCGCTCTGGCGTGCCTTGAATGCAGGTATTGTCGATGTGCTGGCCACCGATCACGCGCCGCACACACGCGAGGAAAAGGAGCGGCCCTATCCCGCGTCGCCGTCCGGTATGCCGGGCGTGCAGACGATGGTGCCGGTCATGCTGACCCATGTGAACAATGGCAAGCTGACCCTCCAGCGCTTTGTCGAACTGACCAGTGCCGGGCCGCAACGCGTCTTTGGCCTCGCAGACAAGGGACGCATCGCCGAGGGCTATCATGCCGACTTCACGGTGGTGGATCTGAAACGAAAAGAAACCATCACGGAAGAATGGTCGAAGTCGAAATGTGGCTGGACACCCTATGATGGCTTCGAGGCAACCGGCTGGCCGGTCGCGACCATCATCCGCGGCGGCTTCGTCATGCGCGATGGCGAGATCGTGAAGAAAGGCGGCGGACAGCCGGTTCGCTTCAATGAGACACTGGAGCCGATGGGGTGATTCCTGCCCCGTTGCTGAAAGGCTTGCGCACGCGCTATGCCGAGCCGCAGCGTCACTATCACACTTGGTTGCATATCGAGGCGATGCTGAAGCATTTTCGCCGCTGGGAAGACGAGTTCCACCGCCCGGAGCCGGTCCTGTGGGCGCTCTACTGGCACGATGCGATTTATGACCCTGCTGCAAGGGACAATGAGGAACAGAGCGCGCAATTGCTTGAGCGCGAGGCGAGCGGACACCTGACGCCCGAGAACACAGCCTTCGCTGCGAAGATGATCCGTGCCACGGCAGAGCATGTCGTGCCACCCGGTCTGAACGCTCAGGACACCGCCGATCTTGCCCTGTTTCTCGATCTCGACCTGTTCATTCTCGGAGCGCCTAAATCCGTCTACGATCGCTATGAAGCCGATATCCGCGCCGAATATGCCTTCATGCCGGATGATGCATACCGGACGGCCCGGACTGCCATCCTGCAAGGCTTCCTCAGCCGAGAGCGGCTTTACTTCACACAGCAGGCCCATAGAGAATGGGAAGAAACGGCCGGCGCGAATTTGGAGCGGGCCATTGCGGTGCTGGAGCAGGGTGAATGAAGAAGGAACGCAAGGGTCTCAACCGGGCGCTGTTCTGGCTGTACGAAGGTACCGGCCGATGGCCGTTCCTGTTCCGCTGGGCCATGCTGGCCTTCGATTTCGTGACCATTGGCTATTTCCTCTGGGCGCCCTTTGACCAACGCGACCGGACCCATGTGGCCATCGATTACGTCATCGGCGGCATCATCCTGGCAGATCTGCTCGCGCGGTTTTACATTGCCCGGCATCGCTGGAACTTTGTGGTGCGTCCGATCAATATTGCCGACCTTGTCGTCGTGATCACCATGTTTGCGCCGCTGCTGGTGTCGAATTTTGCGTTCCTTCGCGTGCTCCGGGCGGTCCGGGCCATTCGCGCCTTCACCTTTATCAAGCGGGTGAAAGTGATCACGCCCTTCTTCCAGCGGCACGAACGGGTCATCGACAAGGTGACCAATCTGCTCGTCTTCGTCTTCATCATGGCCGCGCTCGTCTATTCCACCCAGGTCGGCATCAATGACGGCATCCACACCTATATCGACGCGCTTTATTTCACCGTCACCAGCCTGACGACGACCGGCTATGGAGACGTGCTGATGGTTGGCCCCGGCGGCCGGCTCCTGGCGATCATCGTAATGGGGTTGGGCCTGACCCTTTTCCTGCAGCTGCTCCGCACGATCGTGGACCCGCGCGACAAGGTGGAACAGGAATGCGAGGAATGCGGGCTGCGACTACACGAACGCGACGCTGTGCATTGCAAGCATTGCGGAGAAGTGATCCATATTCCCACAAGCGGCTTCGAGTGAGCCGGAAAGACTAAAAAATACACGGGAAGAAACGCGCGCACCATGCCTGACACGTCGGACATACCCTTCCGGGAAGTACCCTACCTGCCGCTGAAGCTGGAGGTCGACGGCAGGCCCGACGGCACGATCTATCTCGACAATGGACAGCCACTGAAAACCTGCCCGTCGCACATGCTGGCGGCGCTCGTCCATTGGGCCGAGCATCGGCCTGACACAGTATGGCTGGCGGAACGCGATCCGGAGAACCCGGCCGCCGAAGGCTGGAACACGATCACCTATGCTGCCGGGCTCGATACCGTGCGCCGGCTCGCGCAGGGCTTCCTCGATGCAGGCGCCGGACAGGACGCGCCGCTGATGATCCTGTCGAAGAACTCCATTGCCAACGCCCTGATCATGTATGCCGCCATGTGGGCGGGCAGCCCGGCCGTGCCCGTCACACCAGCCTATGCGCTGCTCAGTGAAGACCTTGGCCGCCTCAAATACATTGATGGCCTGACCCAGCCGAAATTCATCTATGTCGAGGATGGTGCGGACTATCAGCGCGCGCTGGATGGGCTGGATATCGAAGGCCGCCTCGTCATTTATGGTGGCACCGCGCCGGAGCGTTGCGACGCGGTGCGTTTCGAACAATTCATGCGGTCGCCTATCTCGGCGGTGGATGAAGCCTATGCCCGTCTCACGCCGGACACGGTGGCGAAATATATGATGACCTCCGGCTCTACCGGTGAGCCGAAGGCGGTCATCAATCTGCACGGCATGGTCGCATCCAATGCCCGAATGATCCGTTCGGTCTGGGACGAGAAGCGGCTCGATGAGCTGACGGGCGGCCCGCAGGTCATGTGCAATTTTCTGCCCTGGAGCCACACCTATGGCGCGCATTCGATCCTGCACAACATGCTCGACTGGGGCGGCACCCTCTACATTGACCAGGGCGCGCCAACGCCCGCGCGCCTGCCGGAAATGCTGCGAAATCTGAAAGAGGTCTCCACCACCCAGCACACGACCGTGCCGGCGGCATGGGCCGCGCTCGCAACCGAACTCGAACGCGATGATCAGCTGGCAGAGGTTTTCTTCAGGCGGCTCGTTTGCATGGCCTATGGCGGCGCGTCGATGGGGCAGGATATCTACGAGCGCATTCAGGCCGTCGCCGTGCGCACCACGGGCGAACGGATTTCCCTGTCGGCCGGCTATGGAGCGACCGAAACCGCGCCGACAGCCTCGAACGTCCACTGGCCAAATGACCGAATGGGCCTGATCGGCCTGCCGCTGCCGGGCAACACGTTCAAGATGGTGCCTAATGCCGAAAAGATGGAGCTGCGGGTCAAGGGCGTGAACGTAACGCCGGGCTATTTCCGCAACGACGTCAAGACGACCGAAGCCTTTGATGAGGAGGGCTTCTACAAGCTAGGCGATGCAGTGAAATTTGTCGATCCGGGCGATCCTGAGCGCGGCCTCGCCTTTGACGGGCGCACCGCGGAGGAATTCAAGCTCGCCAATGGCACGTGGGTATCGGCCGGCACGGTCCGGGTTCAAGCCGTGGCGGCCACTGGTGGCGCGCTGTCAGACGCCGTGGTCTGCGGCCTCAACAAGAATGATGTCCGTCTCCTCGGTTTCCTCAACGAGGCGTGGTGCCGGCGGCTGGTTGGGAAGGATCTGCCTCTTGACCAACTGGTCGCGCACCCAGCCATACATGAGAAAATACGCGAAGGCCTCGCCCTGCACAACAAGGCACACCCAAATGTGTCTGCGCGTGTCGCCCGTGTGCTGCTGCAAACTTATCCTCCGCTGGCGGATAAAGGCGAAATCACGGAAAAAGGCTATATCAACCAGTCGCGCACCCAGGATCTCCGAAAGGACCAGGTCGACACGCTGTTTGCGGAAACAGGCGAAACGCCTGCGAATTTGCTGATCCTGTAGCGCACGATACCGAACACGAACAAGAATCTCAAAGGGAACCCGGATGACAGACCAGCCAACCCAGTCCATGACCGGCGCCGAGGCGCTCGTATCCACGCTGGCCGATCATGGCTTGACGGCGTGCTTCGCCAATCCCGGCACATCGGAAATGCATCTTGTTACCGCGCTCGACCATGAGCCGCGCATCAAGTCGACGCTCTGCCTGTTCGAAGGTGTTGCAACCGGCGCTGCCGATGGCCATGCGCGTGTGACCGGCACGCCTGCCATGACGCTGCTGCATCTCGGTGCGGGCTATCTCAATGGCGGCGCAAACATCCACAATGCCCGCCGCGCCTGGACACCGATGATCAATGTGATTGGCGATCATGCCGTGCCGCACCAGCGCTATGACGCGCCGCTGGCTTCGGATGTTATCGGCATGGCCGGTCCGAACTCCCGCTGGATCAAATCTGCCGACAAGGTCGGGCAAGCCGGCGATCTGGCCGCGCAGGCATGGGAGGCAAGCTTTGGGCCCGAACCCGGGCCAGTCTCCCTGATCCTTCCGGCCGATACCGCCTGGCTCGAAGGCGGGAAGCCCGGTGCAACGCGCGCCCGGCCATCGCTGCGCCAGCCTGATCCGATTGCCATTGATGCCGCCGCTGCCGCCGTTAAATCTGCCAGCAAGCCGATCATCATCATTAACGGAACCGCACTGACCGAAGCGGGCCTCGCGCAGGCCGCGCGCGTGAAAGCCGCAGGCGTACGTGTGCTGACCGACACCTTCTTCCCGCGACAGGCGCGCGGGGCGGGCCGGTTCATTCCGGACCGGATGCAATACTTTGCCGAAGGCGCCATGTCGGATCTCGACGGTTCAGACTTGATGCTGATTGCAGGCACGCAGGTGCCAGTTGCCTTCTTCGCCTATCCGGGCAAGCCAAGCGTGCTCGTACCAGAAGGCTGCGTGCCCATGATGATGGGCGGCCCGGACACCGACAGCGCCGCGATTCTTGAAGCGCTCGCCGATGCGCTCGGCGCGAAGGAAGCCGCGCCAGTGGCTGAACTGGACCTGCCCGGTGCACCCACGGGCGACTTGAACGCGGCAACCATTGGCGCCTCCATCGCCCGCCACATGCCGGAAGGCAGTTTCGTCTCGGATGATGGCGTCTCCAATGGCCTGCCGAGTTTCCTGATGACCCAGCGCGCGCGGCCGCATGACTGGATGATGCTGACGGGCGGCGCAATCGGGCAAGGCATGCCGCTGGCGCTCGGCGCGTCACTTGCTGCGCCTGATCGCAAGACGCTTTGCATCACCGGCGACGGCGCGGGCATGTACACCAATCAGGCGCTCTGGAGCATGGCACGCGAAGGCGCCAACGTGGTCAATGTGGTCTTCGTCAACCATTCCTACAGGATCCTGAATATCGAGCTGGCGCGCACGGGCGCCGGCAATCCCGGGCCTGCTGCGCAGGAACTGCTCGGCCTCGGCCATCCGGAAATCGATTGGGTCAAGCTGTCAGAGGCGCAGGGCGTCCCCGCGGCGAATGCGACGACGGCGGAAGAGTTCGATGCCGCACTGGAGCGCGCCTTCGCCGCCGACGGGCCCCAGCTCATCGCGGCGCACGTTCCAGCGCGCTAGGCGCTATTCCCGCCCGCGGTCGAGGTCTTCCTCAATCTCGATATCGACCGGCTCTCCGCTGAGGCGGTGACGGTAGACCTGCGTGTTCTCAAGGACGCGCTGGACGTAGTTGCGGGTTTCCGAGAACGGAATGAATTCCACCCAGTCGATCGGGTCGACCTGTCCCGTGCGCGGATCGCCATAATCCTGGATCCACTGGCGCGGACGGCTCGGGCCCGCATTATAGGCGGCGGCCGTCATGATGTAGCTGCCATTGAAGCGCGACAGCAGCGTGTCGAGATGCTGGCCGCCAAGGGTCATATTGTAGCCTGGATCATCCGTCAGCCACGAAGTGCGGTAAGGCAGGCCGCGAAGTCGCGCTTCGTTGCGAGCGGTGGCCGGCATGAACTGCATCAGGCCGCGCGCGCCGACATGGCTGATCGCGTTCGGGTTCATTTCGCTTTCCTGCCGTGACAGGGCAAGCATCAACGGGCGCTCCACCTGCGGCTCACGCAATAGCGGATAGGCGACCACCGGGTAGGCGGCATCGGTCGAGACAATGCCCTTGGCGAGGCCGGCTTTCGCGCCACGCACGCCGACATCCGGCACCTGGTATTCCGCCGCAATGCGGGCGAGCAACAGGTATTCGGTCTCGGTCTCCAGCAGATCGTCGAGGTGATAGGCAAATTCGCGGAACAGGCGTTCCTCACCGCTTTCGCCAAGCAGGCGGAGAGCCTGGACCATAGGCTTGGCTTCGAACGCTTCGATCTGTTCAGCGGTCGGTTCGACGGTTTTCGGGAAGGCGAGTTTCTTGTCGTCCAGCCGCTCAGCGGCGAGCTGTCCATAATAGGTGAATTTGTGCTCGGCGGCGGCCGAGTAATCGGTGCGCGCTGCGTCGGGCTGGCCCAGCGCATCGCGGGCGCGCCCAGCCCAATACTTGCCACGTGCAAGGCTGATCGGCGTGGAGACGCCGTCGGCCATCGTCTCGAAATGTTGCAGGCTGCGGTCCGCATCATTCTTCAGGCGCAACGCAATCCAGCCGGAGACCCATTCGGCTTCGGCAAAATCACTGCCCCCATCCATGCCATGTGGCGCGGCCAGTTGATAGGCGCGCGCCCAGTTGCCATCTTTCAGATCCGTGCGGATCGCGATGTTGCGCTCGTCCCAGAGACGGGACCGGCCGGCTTCCGGAATCTTGCTTCCATCGATATCGGTGAGCAGAGGGGTGGCCACATCCTGATTGCGCAGTTTCTGGCGGCGCCACTTGGCGCGCTCGTACAGGAGGCCGGGATTGTCCTGCAGATGGCTCGGCACCGCATCGACCAGTGCGTCGACATTGCGCGCTCGCGCGGCGAGCGCGATGCGGGCGTCGACCAGTTTGCGATAGTCGGCGGTCAGTAAGTATTTCAGCTTCGAGGCGGCGGTGCGCTGGTTGGTCCAGAGCAGGAATTCGACACGGGCCCGGTGATCGTCCTGCGTCAGCTGCTTGCCATAGGTGGAGAGAACTTCGCGCTCGACCTCGCGTTCAAGGGAATTATTGTGCCAGGCGTCGCGAACGGCTTCCAGCGCCTTGCCCGGTTCGCCAATCGCGCGCCAGCTGTCGGCCAGCGTGATCTTGCCGGCGCCCGTGATCGGGCCGGATTCGGTCAGCCAGTCGATGCGCTCCTTGTGACTGAAGGAGGAGTCTCCGATGATTTCCTCGGCCCGGCGGCGCATGGAGGTCCGCTTCGGCCAGTCTTCCAGCTTGTCCAGCGCATAGGAAACTTCCGAGAAATTCATGCCCGGAACGCCGCGGCTGGCGCGAATCCACATGATGAGGTTGCGCACATCGGCATCAGACGCCTGCGTCTGCAAATGGGCCACTGTGGGCCAGTCATAGCGGTCCGCCGCGCGCAAGGCCTTGTGCAGGATCTCCGCATTCCGGGAATCTGTCACGGAAGACACGTAAGGACGCGCGGGCTTCAGGCTCGGCGCCTCCGGCATAGCGGTAGCTGCAGCGGCCTGTGACAGGGCGGCAAGGGAAGCAAGAACGGCAAGGGGTCGCATCATGAAACGGTTCACCAGAGTTTATTTCTTGGCCAAAGCGTGAGAAGGCAATGACGATTCATACTCGATCAAACCAAACAACACCTGAATCGCGGCAAATTTACGATGTTCCATGGCTCAATCCCAGCGCTCGTCACACCCTTCAAGAATGGTGCCGTTGACCGGGACGCGTTTGCGGCGCTGGTAGAGCGCCAGATTGCGGGCGGCTCCAGCGCGCTCGTGCCGGTCGGCACCACAGGCGAGACGTCCACACTCTCCACGCAAGAGCATAAGGATGTCGTAACACTATGTGTGGAAATTACCAAAGGCCGCGTGCCCGTGATAGCCGGGGCCGGGGCCAATGCCACAGATGAGGCGATTGAGCTGGTCGAGCACGCCAAGACCGTCGGCGCTGACGCCGCGCTGGTGGTTTGCCCCTATTACAACAATCCCAATCAAGAGGGCCTTGAGGCCCATTTCCGCGCGATCAATGACTCGGTCGCGCTGCCCGTCCTGCTCTACAACGTCCCCGGTCGCACAGTCGTCGATCTCGCGCCGGATACGGTCGCGCGCCTCGCCCAGCTGCCGAATATTGTCGGTATCAAGGATGCGACCGGCGACATGGACCGGGTCAGTCAGCACGCCGCCGCGATCCCCGAAGGCACGCAATTTGTGCAGCTGTCCGGCGATGACCCGAGCGCACTCGGCCACCTTGCCATGGGCGGCATGGGCTGCATCTCGGTCACCGCGAACGTCATGCCGGAAGCGTGCGCCGCCATGCACACGGCTTTCCATGCTGGAAACCTCGATGAGGCCCGCGCCATCGAGCGCAAGCTGATCGCGCTGCACAAGGCCATGTTCTGCTCGCCATCGCCCGGACCGGCGAAATATGCCCTGTCCCGGCTTGGCTTCTGCACTGACGAGGTGCGCCTGCCGATCACCAGCCCAGGTGCAGAAAAACGGGCTGAAATAGATCAGGCCATGGCGCTTGCGGGCCTGAACGCTTAAATCAGGGCGATGTCGAAGAAAAACCAGACCAAGGGCCGCTCGGATGGGCTGGTCGCGGAGAACCGCCGCTCCCGCCGTGATTATGCGGTGGAGGACACGCTGGAGGCTGGCCTGATGCTGGTCGGGTCCGAGGTGAAATCCCTGCGCCAGGGCAAGGCCAACATCGCCGAAGCCTATGTCAGCCCGGAAGATGGCGGTCTCTACCTGATCAATGCGGATATCCCGATCTACAATGCGGCCAACCGGTTCAATCATGAGCCGAAGCGCAAGCGGAAGCTGCTCGTGTCGAAGCGGGAGCTGGCCAAGCTCACCCAGTCCGTCGACCGGGCCGGGCGCACCATCGTGCCGCTGAAGCTCTACTTCAACGAGCGCGGCATCGCGAAGATCCTCATTGGTCTCGCCACAGGCCGCAAGAGCCATGACAAGCGCGACGTCGAAGCCAAACGCGACTGGCAACGCCAGAAGGCGCGGATCCTGAAAGAGGGCTAGCCGGTCACGGTTTTCGCCATCGCAAACACATCCTCGAACATTTCCGGCGTCAGGCGGCGTGTGTTCGTATTGTAGCGGCTGCAATGATAGGATGAGATCAGCGCCAGAGGGCGTCCCTCGAATTCCACATCATAGTGCGTGCCATGGCCGAAGGGATAATCCTTCAGCTTCAGGCCGAGCGTGCGCACCGTGGAATCATGGGAAATCTTGCCGAGGCAGATCATCGCCTTGAGATTTGGCAGCGCGGCGATGCGCGCGGCGAGGAAAGGGCGGCACTGGTTGATTTCGGCGCCGACTGGCTTGTTCTGCGGCGGCACACAGCGCACGGCATTGGTGATCATGGCGCGTTTCAGCTTCAGCCCGTCATCTGGCCGCGCCTGATAGGTGCCGGTCGAGTAGCCGAACTTGTCGATCGTCGCATAGAGCAGGTCGCCGGCCCAGTCGCCGGTAAACGGCCGGCCCGTGCGGTTCGCCCCGGTCACGCCGGGTGCAAGACCCACGATCAGCAATTCCGCATCGTCCGGCCCAAAGCTCGGCACAGCTCCATTGAACCAGTCCGGCTCTTTCGCCTCGACCTCCTCCCGATACGCCACAAGGCGAGGGCAAAGCGGGCAATTGGCGGGGGCTTCGGGTGGAATACCCCTCTCCCCATCGGGGAGAGGGGCAGGGGTGAGGGGGCGCTTGGGCAAAGTCAAAGTCCTAATCTCTCCTGAACGAGGCGCATGAGATGGTCGGCGTCAAAGGCATCAGACGAAGGAACTCGCAGGAAATCCCAACCAAGTCCACGCAATGCCTGCTCACTGACGGCATCCCGCGCCTTCACCTCCGGCAGCTTGTGGATGCCGCCATCAATCTCGATGATCAGCCGGACTTTCGTGATGGCGAAATCGACTATGTAGCCGTTAATTGGATGCTGGCGACGGACAGGAAAGCCCTGCTTGCGTAACTGGCGGAGGGCTTGCCAGGCGACCTGTTCGGGCGCGTTGGAGTCCTGCCGCAAGCGACGCGCGCGGGGCGTCGACAGGTTTCTCGTCATCGGCTCCGCACTCCCTCACCCCCGGCCCCTCTCCCTCAAGGGAGAGGGGAGATTATCAGTACCCATCCGCGCTGCCATCCTTGCGCATTTCGGTGGCGGCGATCCAGGCGCCGGTGTTGAAGTCGCGCATGATGGCCTGATAGCCGCCCGCATTGGCCTTGCAGCACTCGACCGCGTGGCCGCGCGCTTCCACCTCGGCGCGGGTTTCCGGTGGAATGCCGCTTTCCAGATGCACGACGCCCATGTCGGTTTCGCAGGCATTGCCATTGAGATCATCCGTCGGCTCGCAGCCACCAACATGCTCCCAGCGCGCTGCGTCGCCAGCCTCCTGAAGCCCCATGTCGAAATCGACAAGGTTCAGGATCACCTGCACATGGCCCTGGGGCTGCATGCCGCCGCCCATCAGGCCGAAGCTGAGCCAGGGCTCGAACGGGCAGGCCTGCTCAATCGGTTCGGCGCGGACCTGACAGCCTGGCATGTCCTTCTTGAAGGCAAAGGCCGGGATGATCGTGTGGAACGGCCGCTTGCCGGGCTCGAACACGTTGGGGTGGGCCGGGTCGAGGCTGAACAGCTGGCCCCGGTCCTGGAACATGAAGCCGAGCCCGTCGGCGACAAGGCCGGAGCCCATGCCGCGATAGTTCGACTGGATCAGCGAGACCATCATGCCGTGCTTGTCGGTGACAGTGAGATAGGTCGTGTCGCCGTCTTGGAGTGTGACATCTGCGTCGGCAAAGCCTGCTGCGGGCGGAGACATCGCCTGTTCAAGATCAATTTGACCAGCCCGTTCAGAATTGTAGCCCTCACGCACGAAGACCTTCGGATCGATGCCGGACGTTTCTGGATCAGCATACCCCTTGGCCCGGTCCGCAAACGCGAGCCGTTTGGCCTCCACCTGCGCCATGATGCTGTCGGCGGACCCGAAGCCCATCTCGCGCAGGTCGAACCGTTCCAGCATCTGTAGCATCTGCAGCGCCGCGATGCCCTGCGTGTTCGGCGGCAGCTCGCAAACCTTGTAGTCCGCGCGATAGGTCACGCAGATTGGCTCGACCCATTCGCCGGTATGGGTGGCGAAATCCGCATAGCGCAGGAAGCCGCCGATCCGCTCGAAATAGTCATCCATGATGTGGGCGGTCTCGCCGGAATAGAATTCATCGCGGCCCTTGTAGGCGATCCGCTCCAGCGTGTCGGCAAGATCCGGATTGCGGAACAGGCTGCCTTCGTGTGGGGCAGGCGAGAAATAGGTCGCCTTGGCATTCTCATACTCTTCCAGCATGCCGCTCTCATAGGCGGGCTCGAAGCGTTTTGGGCCAAAGCTCCAATAATAGGAGATCACTTCCGGGATCGGCGCGCCTTCGCGCGCATAGCGGATCGCCGGTTCGAGATTCATGTTCATCGGCCGCTTGCCGAATTTCTCATGCAGCGCAAACCAGCCATCGACCGTGCCGGGCACCGTCACAGGCGCAGCGCCGAAGGGAGGGATTTCCTCACCGTCCATGAATTCGTCGGCCTTGGCCTGGATATCTTCCAGCGTCGCGCCCTTGGGCGAGCGGCCGGAGCCATTATAGCCGTAGAGCTGCTCGGTTTCCGGGTCCCAGACAATGGCGAACAAATCGCCGCCAATGCCGTTCCCGGTCGGCTCGACAAGGCCGAGCATGGCGTTGGCGGCAATGGCGGCATCGACCGCCGATCCGCCAGCTTTCAATACGTCGAGCGCGGTCTGTGTAGCCAGCGGATGGGCAGTGGCGGCCGCGCCATTCGGGGCCACCACTGAGGAGCGCGTGCCAAGGTCCCGTCCGGTGATCATCCGGTCTCCCGGTCCCGGCGGCGTGGCTTCGGCATCCTTTTCAATGGATATCCGGACCACTTTCTTTTGCATGACCTTGGCGGTGGCGTCTATTTGCGTTTCATCCTGTGCTGGCGGTGTAGCGCATGCGCACAATCCGATAACCAGCGCTGTCACGGCGATTGCCTGAACGGGTCTCATCAGCCTCTCCTGTCCTCGTTTGAGGAGAGCTTAGCGCGCTTCGGGGCAGAAGCGAGTCCCAGTGAGGGCGAACAAACGCGTCGCGCGGTTCCCATGCCCGGCCCACGGTTTCGAGATAGGAGTGGATCAATCCCTCAAGCATAGCTGACCACCTCCCACTCGATATCGTCATGGTCGTGGAAGTAGAACCGGCTGCCAGGGTCATAGGTCTGGTGACTATGGGTACGATAGCCGGCCTCAAGGATCTTCTGCTCGGTCTCATCAAGGTCATCCACCAGGATACCGAAATGATTGACCGCGCCGGTCCGGTAATAGCTTTCCTCATCCGGGCGCTCCTGCTGGGGCAGGGCATAGAGGGCGAGATAATCCTCGTCGGTGCCGACATGCACCGTATAGCCATCATATTTGGATGGCCCTTCCCAGCGCACTTTCCAGTCAAACAATTGCGTCAGCATGGACGCGGTTTTCCTCGGGTCGCTGACCGTAACGTTCACGTGCTCGAACTTGGCAATACTCATTGTTTTCAACTCCATTTCGTCTTCATCAAATCTCTGATAAGGCTGTCGTAATTCCTCAACTTAAGTTGAGGTCAAGCGTGAAATGGGAGATTCTTGATGGCCGTTCAGAAGGGTCTGGCAATCGGAGATGTGGCGGCGCGGACCGGGCTGTCCGTCTCGGCGATACGGTTCTATGAGGGACGGGGGCTGGTCCATCCGGAGCGCTCCGCTGGCGGCCAGCGTGTCTTCCTGCGCTCGGACATCCGCCGCCTGTCCTTCATCCTGATCGCCCAGCAGATCGGCCTGACCATTGAGGAGATTGCGGCGCTTCTCTCCTCCTTGCCGGAACGCCGGACGCCGACCAAGGCGGACTGGGGCCGAATCAGCAAGGCATTCCGCACCATGCTGGATGAGCGCATCGCCTTGATGGAGCGCACACGCGACAAGCTCGATGGCTGTATCGGCTGCGGGTGCCTGTCATTGAAGAAATGCGCGCTTTACAATCCGGAGGACCGCGCGCGGAGCCTAGGCACGGGGCCGCGTTTCCTGCTGGAGAATATTAGCCGGGTCAGCGGTGGCGCCTAGTCTTTGCGCTCCGGCGGCTGCGGAAAATAATGGGTCGCCATGCGCGTGGCGATCTCCTGGCCCTTCACGGCGAAATCGGCCTCGGCCTCGATCGCGCGATTGTCACAGGTCTGGTAGAGGCGGCCCGCGCTGGTGAAGGCCTCATTGAAGGCATCAACCAGCGAACTGCGCACGGCGCCGCGATTGGGGGCCTCATATTTCAGCATGTCGGACATGTAGCGCCGCCAGTACTGGTCATCGCGACCATTGCATTTCACGCGAATAGCATGCGCCGCCCCCAGCGTTGCCGCCAGATCGGAGGCATCGCGGAAGTAATCGGGGCCACGAATCGGAATTCCCGACTGCGCCGAGCTTGCGCCACAGAACAGCAGCGCGCTAAGCAGGAGAGCATGAAAACCTGTTTGCTTCATGCGACGACTTTTGCGCGCATTCGTGAAAGGCTCAAGGGCCTTGAACACAAGATCGAGTTCATCGTGATGGACGAGGATGGCCTCTTCTCCCATGCCGGGGACGGCTCGGTGGTGCATCACCCGAAACCGGACATCGTGTTCGGCAATACCGATGTCTGGTTCGGCAGCCATGCCCGCGATTTCATGATCACTGTGCTCAAGACGGGCGGCATTGACTGGTTCCAGTCTTCGGCGGCCGGGCTGGACAATGCGGCGCTGATCTCGGTCGGCAAGATCTCCCGAATCTATACGACCAACCACACCCAGTCGGAGGCGATGGCCGAATGGGCCTTGTGGCAGGCGTTCGACTTCCTGAAACACGGGCCCCAGCACCGCGCCCAGCAGGCGGACGGCGCATGGGAGCGCGTGGAGATGCGGGAGATAATGGACTCGCGCTGGCTCATCGTCGGTTTCGGATCGATCGGGTCGGCGGTTGGCAAGCGGGTCCAGCTGCTCGGCGGCCATGTCACGGGCGCGCGGCGGTCGCCGGGGCCGGCCAAAGGTGCCGACCATATCGTGCCGATGGCACTGGTGAAGAGTGAACTGGCGCAGGCCGACATTGTCCTGCTCAGCCTTCCGCTGACGGATGAAACGGCTGGCATGGTCGATGCAGAGTTTCTGAGCGCCATGCGGCCCGATGCGCTCCTGATGAATCTCGGTCGCGGGCCCTTGGTGGACGAGGCCGCGCTGCTGGCCGCGCTCGATGCAGGTCGCCCGGCCTTTGCGGCCCTCGACGTCACGGTGGAGGAACCCCTCCCAAAGGACAGTCCGCTCTGGCGCCATCCCAAAGTGGCCGTCACGCCGCATGACAGCGCTGCCACAGCCGCGACCTACATCCGCGCAGATGAAACCTTCCTCGACAACCTCCAGCGCTATCTTGCGGGCGAACCGCTGAAGCATGTCGTGTCACCGGAGACCTTTGCCGACTGACCAATGGGAACCGGCGGCATAGCGGCGCGTTCTGACTGGCAGATATCTGCCACCGGAGGAATTCCCATGTCATCACTCATTCTGCGTTCGCTCATGAGCGGCAGCGCCGCATTCATGCTTATCGGATGTGCCAGCGCCGAGCATCATGAAGCCACGCCGCCGCAATCCATGAACGTCACAGGCACGCAGGGAACGGAGCTTGTCGCCACGCCGCTCGAAACCTTTGACAGCGCCTGGGCAATGACGTTCCTGCCGGATGGACGCGCACTGGTTTCGGAGAAAGATGGCAATCTCTGGCTGCTTGATGCGTCCGGCAAGAAGCTCGGAGAAATTTCAAATGTGCCCGCCGTGACCGCGATGGGTCAGGGCGGTCTCGGCGACATCATCATTCATCCGGATTTCGCGTCGAATGGCACGGTCTTCCTCTCCTATGTCGAGCGCGACGAGAACGATAATGATTTGAGTGGGGCCGCCGTTGAGCGGGCCACGCTGACGCTGACCGAGACGGGCGGCGCTCTGGAAAGCCGGGAGGTGATCTGGCGTCAGACGCCAAAGGTGAAGGGCAATGGCCATTATGGACATCGGCTTGCGATTGCGCCAGATGGCCACCTTTTCATCTCGTCGGGTGAGCGCCAGAAATTCACCCCCGCCCAGAACATGGCAATGAATCTCGGCAAGGTCATCCGCATTAACCAGGACGGTTCGGCGCCCGAAGACAATCCATTTTACGGGAATGGCGCCGTTGCGGACCAGGTCTGGACGCTCGGCCATCGCAATCCGCTCGGACTTGCATTTGACGGCAAGGACCAGCTCTGGGTGGTCGAGATGGGGCCGAAGGGCGGCGACGAGCTGAACCTCATCGTCAGGTCGGAGAATTACGGCTATCCCGAAGTCTCCGAAGGCGACCATTACAGCGGCAAGCCAATCCCGACGCATGAAAGCAATCCGATCTTCGAGGATCCGGCGATTGCCTGGAACCCGGTCATCAGTCCCGCCGGACTGGTCTTCTATGATGGCGACATGTTCGGCGACTGGCAGGGCAACGCCTTTATCGGCGGTTTGTCTTCACAAGCCCTGATCCGGGTCTCCTTCGAAACCCAGCCCACGGACAATCTCGGCCAGCCGCCCAGCTCGGGCCAGACGGAACCGGTCGCCGTGGAGGCTGAGCGTTATGAATGGGGAAAACGCATCCGCGAGGTGGAGCAGGGGCCAGACGGCGCGCTCTATGTTCTGGAAGACAAGGAAGGGGGGCGCCTGATCCGGCTGACACCCGCCAGCGCCTCGGAATAATCTAGCCTGACGTGGAAAAACTGATCGGCCAGAGGGTCCTTGCCGGAGGCGGCAAGGGCCTTCAGCTGTTTCTGGAGGTCTCCGCGAATCTGGCGTTTCACCACAGCGAACGCCGGTTGGCTCGTCAGATCCTGCGCAGCCTTTATAGCAGAAGGTTGCAACTGGTCAGGCGAGGCCAATTGATCCGCCAAGCCTTCCGACATCAGCGTCGAAGCCCTAACGATCTCGCTACTCAGCGTCAGCCGTCTGAGCAAGCCGGAGGAGATCTCATGCCGGATCACCTCCAGGGGACCTGCCGGGAAGGGAACACCAGCGCGCGCTTCGGTGAGGCCGAACTTGGCGTCAGTGTCATCCGTCACCACACGGAAATCCGCACACAGCATCAAGACGAAGCCGCCTCCCAGGGCATGCCCATTCACGGCTGCAATGACGGGTGCGGGGTGGCTGACAATCGCGGACACCATCCGGGTTATGGCACGGATCATGTCGACCTTCTCCGGGCCGGAATAGGCGCCGAACGCCCGCGTATCGACGCCGGCCGAGAAAGCCTTGCCGGTTCCGGTCAGGATTATCGGGGCAGAGGAATCCGCCGTCTCGAACGCAGACCGGACCGCGTTGATTGTGGGCAGGTCGAGGGCGTTGACCGGGGGCCGGTCCAGACGGACCTGGGTCACGCCCTCCATCTGCGAGAGGTGGATGCCCGTGTCAGGCATTCACAGGCGTTTTCAGGCTTGCCATCCGGTCGATAGCCGCTTCGGCATCCCGCATGATGTCTGCCACGATCTCGGCCACCGGCTTGACCTCTTTCACACCGCCAGCCGACTGGCCCATGGCGAAGCAGGAATCGTCGGGGTTGAGCTTGGCTTCATCCGTGATGCCGCCAATGCCGCCGATCACGCCTGTCTTGGTGGAGTGGATCGCCTGATAGGGGAAGGGCTGGATGTCCTGCGGGCGGCCTTCCCAGTCCTTGATATACTCATTGGTGCGGCAGCGCATCGGCTTGCCGGAATAGCAGCGCGTCCGGGTCGTGTCCGTATCGCCTGCGCCGACAACCGTGTCCTTGTACATCTGCGCGGCATGCGCCTCGGTGGAGGCAATGAAGCGCGTCCCCATCCAGACGCCGCAGGCCCCAAGGGCGAGCGCCGCCGCGAGGCCCCGGCCATCATAGATGCCGCCGGCCGCGATGACCGGGATGTTCACCGCTTCCACCGCCTGCGCCACAAGGGGCATCGTGCCGACAAGACCCGTATGCCCGCCGCCTTCGCCACCCTGCAGGATGACAGCATCACAGCCGGCCTGCTCGGCCTTGATCGCATGCTTCACCGCGCCGCCGACGACCATGACTTTCACATTCGCCTTCTTCAGGCGCTCCATGATCGGCATCGGAACGCCAAGTCCCGCGATGAAACTGTCAGCGCCATTATTGATGATGACATCGACGCTTTCTTCGAGGCTTTCCGGGCTGGCGGCCAGAAGATCGACGCCGAAGGGCCGATCGGTCAGCTCGCGCACACGCTTCATCTGGCCTTCAATGAAATCCGGCGTCGTGCCGGCCATGCCCAGAACGCCATAGCCCCCCGCATTGCACATGGCCGCGCAAACCTCGGCATAGGAGACGCCGCCCATGCCCGCGAGCATGATAGGATGTTCGGTGTTCAGCATTTTCGTGAGGTCGGTGTGCAAAGCCATTGTGGCGTCTCCCTGATTTTTTAAGTGTCTGCCATGACCGTAAATTGCCGTCCTTGCGTCAACGCAAGGCGGTTTGATCGAGCCACTCTAATCTGCTGAAACAGCGTCAAAGCGAGGACGATATGAGACAGGTTATTTCCAGTGTTGCGGGCATGTTCGTGTTGATGGGATGCGCGGCGACAAGTGAACAGGCACCGGCTGTAACGGGGCCATCGGAGTGCATGGGAGGTTATATTGCGCTCTCGGCGGGCGATTCGGTGAAACCCTTCGATTCCGATGATATCCGCGAGGAAAGCGAGGTTGAAGAGGCTTGCCCCGACGAATCGGAAATCGACGTCACGGCAACACCAGATGATGAATAAATGCCCGTTCGGCCTCAAAAGTGCGTCGTTAGAGCGCGAATTCGGCGAAATGGGCCTGATTTGCGCTAAATATGCTGCGCCAGATCATCAGCGGAAACCATCTTTGCGTCATGGGCGGCAGATGGTAAACCTGTGCCCGGTCATCTTTGACCTGAAGTAGGGGAAGAAAGTATGAAACAACTCCTGATTATCGGTGCCGCTGCGCTTGTTCTCGCTGCGTGCGCTGCAGAAGAAACCACGGCGCCTGAAGATACGACGGCTGCGGAATCCATTGAAGACGCTGCGGACGACGCAGGTGATGCAATGGAAGATGCTGTTGACGATGCAGGCGACGCACTCGACGAAGCTGGCGACAACATTGAAGAAGCTGCGGACGACGCAGGCGACGCAATGGAAGAAACCGCTGACGACGCTGAAGATGCTGCTGACGATGCTACGGACGAGCCGAACGAGTAATCGGTCTGGCCTCTCCATATACGGAAAAGGGCTGCCCTCGGGCAGCCCTTTTTTGTCTCTGCTATATTGATCAGAATTTCTGGTACGCACCGTCGATCAGCAGCGTGTCGCCGGAATGGAAGCTTGACGCATCGGAGGCGAGATAGACCGCGATGCCGCCAAAATCTTTCGGCTCGCCCCAACGCCGGATCGGTACGCGGGAAATCACCTTGCTATTGAACACTTCGCTGTCTTGACCGCCTTCGGTCATGTCGGTGGCGATCCAGCCGGGCAGGACGGAATTTGCCCGAATTTGATACCGGCCATATTCGACGGCAATGGCATTCATCATGGCGATCAGGCCGCCCTTGGTGTGGCCGTACGCCTGGTTACGGGCTGCGCCGGACAAGGCTGCCAGGGAGGCCGTCCCGACCAGTGAGCCGCCCGGATCGCCTGCCTTGGCCCGTTTGACCATGGATTTGGCGGCCTCGCGCAAGGTCAGGAAGGCGCCTT
Source organism: Hyphomonas sp. (assembly GCF_036964145.1). GTDB lineage: Bacteria > Pseudomonadota > Alphaproteobacteria > Caulobacterales > Hyphomonadaceae > Hyphomonas. The sequence goes on along the minus strand of NZ_JBALUC010000002.1, from coordinate 885,841 downwards.
CGGAATTGATGCGCTGATTGAACTGCCAGGTTTCCAGCGTCATTTCGTGAAAATTGGCCGCGCCCCGTCCAACGCCGGCATTTGCGATGCAGGTGTCGATGCGCCCGAATTCCTCTTCGGTCTCGGCCATGGCCTTCACGATCTGGTCTTCTTCGGCCACGTCCACCTGTTTCGCGGCGGCTCTCCCTGTGCCCAGACCTTCGAGTTTTTTCAGGGCGGCGGCATTGTCGTCCGTCTTGCGGCCCCAGATCACGACGTCGGCATTGGAGGCGGCCAGCGCTTCCGCCATGCCGAGTCCGATTCCCTTGTTCCCGCCGGTGATGACGCAGACCTTTCCGGCCAGATTGAATGGGGCATATGTCATTAGGTGTCCTCCGCGACGTTTATGATTGGGCTGCAGATCAAGCGGGTGACGTAGCGGCGGTCAAGCCTCATTCGGTCCCATGCGCCTGAAGCCGCGCGGCGGCGATGATGCGGCGCGTCTCGTCCCAGAGCGGCAGGTGGGCCAGCCGGTCCGGGCCAATCCATTCGGCATGGGCGGCGTCATCGCCTGCCACCGGGTCGCCGGATACCCAGAGCGCGACATAGTCGAACAATACATAGTGACGGGTGACCGAGCCTGTCTGGCGAGACGTGAAAATTGCGTCCACCACATCGACCAGCCCGATAATGCGCGCTGTGACTCCGGTCTCCTCGGCGAGTTCTCTCAGCGCCGCATCCTCGGCCCGTTCCCCGAATTCGATCCGTCCGCCGGGAAGGGACCAGTCGCCTTGCAAGGGCTTGGTGCCGCGCCGGATCAGCAGGACATCATTGCCCTTGAAACACACCGTTCCAACGGCCGGCACCGCCCGCTGGGGAACAGGATCCTCCATCGTCAGGCTTCGCAGAGCGCGCGCAGGCCCGCCAGTTCCGCCTCAAGCTCCCCACCCGAGCGGGCGCGGGGATTGCCGGTGCGCTGCTGGAGTCGGGACATCAGCGGCATCCTGAGCAGTGGAAGGACCGAGGGGTCGGTTCCGACCAGCCGGGCGGCGCCCACCATGTCCTTGCGCTTCAATGCGGTCACGATCTTGTCGAACACGACTGCGCGCCGGATCGATTTCAGCCGGGCGGCATGGGCAGCGGTCACTTCGGCGTGCGGAGTCGGTTGGCGCAGCGCTTCGCTGGCGGTGCGCTCCAGCGCGTCGAGCGCGACCGCATCGAGGCGATGCGAAATGGAATTCCCGTGCTTGCGATAGAAATACATGACGTCCGGAATGCTCATCATCCGCGCGCCGGTCGACAGGAGCCGCACGATCAGATCGTAATCCTCGCCGATCCGCATGGTCTCATTGTAGCGGAGCGAATGGGCTTCCAGCGCGCTGAACCGGATCAGCGGCTTGGCATAGCCGAGCTTGCTGCCCCGTCCGTACAGCATGTTGGCCTTGATGTATTCGCTCTCCATGATCCGGGCAGGACGGTCGCGCAGATCACCCTCGAACATGGTGAAGATGTTGGCCGGGCCGTCAGACTGGAACACGGCCAGATTGTCGATCAGGATGTCGGCGCCCGTATCTTCGGCCGCATTCAGCATCCGCTGCAGGCGGTCCGGCCGGATCAGGTCATCGCTGTCCACAATGGCAATCCAGTCGCCCTTGGCCTGGTTCAGCGCGTGGTTGCGCACCGGCGCGGGACCGCCATAGCGTGTGCCGCTGAATACTTTCAGGCGGGCATCCTTTTCGGCGATTGCCTGCGCGATCTCGACGCTGCGGTCGCTGGACCCGTCATCAACAAGGATCAGTTCAAGCGCGGGAGTCGTCTGGGTCAGCACAGACTGAATTGCGCTCGCCAGGAAGGCTTCGCAATTATAATTGGCCATGATGACGGAGATCACGGGCTTTGGCGGAATCTCATAAGGCACAGCGGCTTACCTGTTCATCCTGCTTGGTTACGCAGCTTTTATCGCAAGCTATGTGCCAATATCGACCAAAATCGACAGGCTGGTCCAATTTAGCCCGGCCCAGTCGTGGTTCGGGCGGCGCAGGCGTCATACGCCTGTGGTGAGGTCTCATTAAGACCACACCTGCATTGTGAAATCTCAGTCCGGACAACAGGAAAACCGCCATGGCAAAGCAGAAGCAGCGGGAGCTCAGCCTCGCTCTCCAGGGGGGCGGCGCGCATGGCGCCTATACATGGGGCGTGCTGGACCGGCTGGTAGAAGAGAAAGACCTCGAAATATCAGCCATTTCCGCCACCTCTGCCGGGGCCATGAATGCGGTCGCCTTTTCGGCCGGCATGGCCGAAAACGGGATGCAGGGCGCAAAGGACACACTGGAAGCCCTCTGGCACGGCATATCCCGGTCTGGGCGCAACTCGGCGCCCTATGGCGCGCTCAGCCCCATCGTCTTCGCCTATGCCAGCGCCCTGCAGAGCCTGGCCAGCCCGTATGACCTCAACCCGTTCAATATGAACCCCTTGCGCGACGTGGTTGACGATGTGATCGACTTTTCGAAAGTCGACGCCTCCGGCATCAAGCTTTACCTCTCGGCCACCAACGTTCAGTCCGGCCATGTGACCGTCTTCAGCGATGGCGACATCTCCATCGATACGGTGCTGGCCTCGGCCTGCCTGCCGCAGACCTTCCAGGCGGTCGAGATAGATGGCGAGGCCTATTGGGATGGTGGCTTCATGGGCAATCCGAGCCTGTTCCCCCTGATCTATTCGGGCGCCCCGCGTGACGTTTTGCTGGTCATGCTCAACCCGATCCGCCGCGATGGCATCCCGAAACGGGCTGGCGAGATCCAGGACCGGATGAACGAGATCAGCTTCAACGCGGCCCTGATCGGAGAGCTGCGCGCCATCGCCTTCGTCCAGCGCCTGCTTGATGATGGCATGCTGAAGGAGCCTATGCTGAAGAGATACCGACGTCTGAACATTCACGCGATCAAGGGCGGTCAGGATCTGCTTGAATTCAGTCTAAGGACGAAATTCGATACAAGCTGGGATTTCCTGATCAAACTACGCGACATTGGCCGCGGAGCTGCCGAGAAATGGCTGGCCGAATGCGGAGACTTTATCGGGACAAACCAGACCACCCTCGATCTGCGTCAGGAATTCTTCGAAGGCTAGGCCCGCTTCAGGAACCAGATCCGGGCTGCGCCATAGTCGCGCGTCTCGACCGTTTCCCAACCCTTCGGCGTGAGCGTCTCGTCGACCCCCGTCTCGACGACGGCCAGCGCATCATCGGTGAGCCATTTGCCAGACACGAGACCCGCAAGCGCGGGTTCGACGAGCCCTTTATTGTAGGGCGGATCGAGGAAGGCGAGCGTGAAGGGCGCGCCGGCACTGGCCGGCTTCTCGCCCAGATCGGTGGCTGAACGCCGGTGCAGTCGCGTGTTTCCGAAGAGGCCCAATGTTTCGATATTGTCGCGGATCGCGCCGCGCGCGCCATGATCGGTCTCGACGAACAGGCAGAACGCCGCGCCCCGGCTCATCGCTTCCAGCCCCAGCGCGCCGGAGCCCGCGAACAGATCGATCACCCGCGCGCCGTCAATCTCGGGCGCCCAGTCGGCGTGGGCCAGCATGTTGAAGATCGACTCGCGCGCCCGGTCTCCCGTGGGCCGCGTGCCTTGTCCCTTCGGCGCCGCGATGGCGCGGCCCTTGTGCTCTCCGGCAATGATACGCATTCGACAGGCAATCCCTTTACTTTGCGCCCGTGTAAGGCGATCCCATCCATATGACAATTCTCGCTGATCCCATGACCCGCGCGCTGGAACTGGCGCGGCAGGCGGCCGCGGCGGGCGAAGTGCCGGTCGGCGCCGTGATTGTGGATACGGAGACGGGCGAGATCGTGGCCGAGGGGTCAAACCGCCCGATTGCCGGGCATGACCCGACCGCCCATGCCGAAATCGTCGCCCTGCGCGCCGCGGCTGAGGCTAGGGGAAATTACCGGCTGACCGGCCTGCACCTCTATGTGACACTGGAGCCGTGCGCGATGTGCGCCGGCGCGATCAGCCTTGCGCGGATCGGGAAGGTCGTCTTTGCTGCCTGTGATCCGAAGGGCGGCGCCGTGATCCACGGGGCGCGCTTCTTCCAGCAGCCGACCTGTCACTGGCGACCGGAGGTCGAGCAGGACGAGGCAGCAGGCGAGACAGCCAGCGCGCTGCTGAAGGATTTCTTCAAGGCCCGGCGCAGCTGAGGCCATATCGAGTGGGGCAATACTGAGAGGGGCATGGCAGAACCGGGACACGAGATTCTGATCAAGGACGCGATCGTCTTCCTGTTTGCGGCAGGCGTGGTCGTCCCGGTATTCCGTTATCTGAAATTGCCGGCCGTGGTCGGCTTCATGCTGTCCGGCATCGCGCTGGGGCCCTACGCACTGGGCTCACTCGCCCATAGCCATCCCTTCCTCGAATACTTCTCCATTTCAGAACCCGAGGCGGCGGCCCCGTTTGCCGAACTCGGCGTGCTCTTCCTCCTGTTCCTGCTGGGGCTCGAATTCTCATTCGAGAAGCTCTGGGGGCTGAGGCGCGCCGTATTCGGTGCGGGCGGCCTGCAAGCCGCGATCAGCGCGCTCGTCATCGGCCTGATTGCCTGGCAGATCGGCTTGCCCGCAGAGGCTGCCATCATCTGCGGCCTTGCATTAGCCCTCTCATCCACCGCCATCGTGATGCAATTGCTGATCGAGCAGAAACAGGCGGCCCAGCCCGTCGGCCGCGCCGCGCTCAGCGTGCTCCTGTTCCAGGACATCCTGGTTGCGCCGATCCTGATCTTTGTCGGCTTCGTCAATATCGAGGCCGGCACGAATCTGAGCACGGTTCTGCTTGAGGCGCTGGTCAATGGCGTCATCGCCATCATCGTCATTCTCGTGATCGGGAGGTTCGGCCTGCGGCGCATGTTCCGCCTCGCCGCCGCAGCTGGCGGGCGTGACTTCCTGATGGCGCTGACCCTGCTGACCGTGGTGGGCGCCGCCGCGATCACGGCAACGGCAGGTCTGTCGCTCGCCCTCGGCGCCTTCCTTGCGGGCCTCCTGCTGGGTGAGACCGAGTTCAAGCATCAGACCGAAGTGGACCTCGAACCCTTCAAGGGCATCCTGCTCGGCCTGTTCTTCATGACCGTGGGCATGAGCCTGAACCTGCCCTCCATCCTGTCTCAGCCCTGGGTGATCCTGAGCGGGCTCGGCGCACTACTGGTCCTGAAACTGGTGATCGGCTTCGGGGCTTTGCGACTGTTTGCAGGCCCCACACCCATGTCTGTCGAAGCGGCCTTCCTGCTCGCGCCTGCCGGGGAATTTGCCTTCGTCGTGATCGCAGCGGCCACGGCCATCGGGGCGCTGGCATCGGAGCCGGCTGGGCTCATGGCGGCGATTGCCGGGCTCTCGATGTTGCTGATCCCTGTGCTCGGGAAGATCGGCAATTACCTGTCTGATCGGCTATCAGGTCCGGAACCGACCCACACGCTGGAAGATGATTTTTCCGCCCTTGAAGGTCACGTCATCATTGCCGGCTTTGGCCGGGTCGGTCAGGCGGTGGCGCGCATTCTCGCCTCCGAAGAGGCAGAGATTGTCGCGCTTGAGCGGAGCGCCTTCAATGTCTCTCATGCCCGCAATGCCGGCTGGCGCGCCTATCTCGGCGATGCGGCCCGCCCGGAAATCCTGCACAGTGCGGGCGCCGATGGCGCGATGATGTTCATCGTGACCGTGGACGACGTGACCGCTGCCGAGGCGATGGTGAAGGCGTTCCACAAGCTGCGCCCCGACGCGCCGATCATCGCCCGCGCCCGCGATCATGAACACGCCCAGCGTCTGATGAATGCCGGGGCCAAGGAAGTGATTCCGGACGCCATCGAATCCGGCCTCCAGATGGCCGGCCGGACCCTGTCGGAATTCGGCTATAATGACGAAACCATTCGCGACCGTCTGGCGGCCGAACGCGACGAGGAATACCACCGCATCGCACGGTGATCCGGGTCAGATCCAGCCTGCGGTTTCTGCGAGCAGCCAAAGCCCGATTGCCAGGAACAGCAGCGCCGCAATCCGCCGCACCACCGGCAATGGCACGCGCCGGATGACCGCCTCGCCAAAATAGACCGCCGGTACATTGGCCAGCATCATGCCGAGCGTCGTGCCCAGCGTGACGAGAACCACATTCTCGAATTGCGCGCCCAGCGCGATGGTCGCGATCTGGGTCTTGTCGCCCATCTCCACGAGGAAGAAGGCGACAAGCGTCGTCAGGAAGGCGCCGTCGCGAAGTCGCGGGCGTTCATCCTCGTCGAGCTTGTCCGGGATAAGGGTCCACGCCGCCATCAGGATGAAGGACACGGCGATCAGGTAGCGGAACCAGTCGCCCTCCAGGAAAGCCGCCGCCTGCGAACCGACCAGCGCGGCAAGGAAATGGTTCGCGATGGTTGCCGCAAAGATCCCTGCGACGACGGCCAGGGGCCGGCGGAACTGAACAGCCAGCAGGATGGCCAGCAATTGTGTCTTGTCGCCGATCTCGGCGAGCGCGACCACGAGTGTGGAGGTGAACAGGGCTTCCATGAAAGACAGTCTCCAGGCCGGGCAAATCTGACGCAATGACACCACCATTCCGTGCCCGGCCCGAGCAGGAAAGCGGCGTCATTGGTCTCGCCCGAACGGTTGCCCGTTCCCTTCGCGCCACGGCCTGCTGGCCGAGTATGTTGACGCGGAGGCCCGGTCTGGCGACCGGCTGGCTACTCCCCAAGTGACAGGCGTCTGCTACAGGCATGCTCGCCGAGATGCAAGTCTTAGGCGCCTGGCGTATCCAGACCCGCAGCCGCATCGAGAATGAGGGCCCGCAGCCAGGACAGGGCCGCATCCTCGGAATTCTCCCGGCGCCAGTAGAGTTCGCTGTCGAGCTGCGGGAACACGCCGGGCAATTCATGCGCCACAAGCCCCGGCGACTGAGTCAGCAAGGCTGGCACGGTCAGCGCAAGGTCTGTATGCCGCACAATTTCGAGCGCAGGCATGTAATGCGGCAGGCGCATCACCGGCGTGATGCGGGCCCCGTGCGAACGCGCCACTTCCTCGACATAGGACCGGCCTTCGCGGCGGCTGGAGACGACCACATGGCGCAGCGCGATGAATGTCTCAAAGGTCAGGGGTTCCTGCGCGGCGGGATGGTCTTCGGACACTACGCAGACATAGGGCGTTGTCATCAGGGGCTCGCGCTCAAGGTCTGTCCCGCGAATGCCGGGCACATCAATGGCAAGGTCCAGCCGGCCGGAGGCGAGTTCGGTCGAGATCGCGCCCCGGTTCAGCTGGGTCCAGGAAATGCGCACGCCGGGCGCAATGTCCTGCAGATGTCGCGCAAGCCGTGGGGCGATCATGAACGCCCCGGCGTCGCGCGCCGAAATGTTGAACACCCGTGTCGACCGGGAGGGCTCGAACACCGAGCGTGGCTCCAGCCCGGCGCGCAGCCGGTCCAGCGCGTCGCGCACGGCGGGCATCAGCGCCTCGGCCATTGCGGTCGGCTTCACGCCGCGCCCTTCGCGCACAAACAGCGGGTCCTCGAAATGGGTGCGCAGCCGGGCCAGCGCATTGCTGACCGCCGGTTGCGTGATGTGCAGGAACTCGCTCGCCCGCGTCAGGCTGCGCTCGGTATAGACGGCCTCCAGTACGGGCAGCAGGTTCAGGTCCAGAGATCTGAGGTTCATACACGCTCCAATTCATCACAATTGGTGATGTATGGGCTTCATATAATAAATTTCCCGAATGATCGAGGGCGCGCTAATATCAGCCCCAGAATAGAGGATCCTGAATGAGCGCGGCGCTGACGCCTCCAAAAACCAGAGACTTGTGCGCAGCGGCCCTAGAGCCAGCCTGCCGCGCGCATCAGCATGACTGCGCCGACCGCCGTGACGAGATACTTCATGTCCCGCTTGAAGCCCCCGTCACTCATCCGGTCGAGCACCTTGCCGCCCAGCGTTGTGCCCAACATGGACAGCGGCGCCGCTGCAAGGATCAGCCAGGCCGGCGGCAACGCCTCCATGCCTGTCGCCATGATGACGGGCACGCTCCAGAAGATGATCTTCACGAAATGCGCCAGAACCTGCGTCACGGCCTTGGTCGCGACAATCTCATGGCGGTGCATGTCCGTATGCACGAAGAACTGGTCCATCAGCGGGCCGGCGACGCCCGCAATCGTGTTCAGGGCCTGAACAACAAAGCCCGCGCCTTCGGCCTGGAAAGGCTTCTGGATATCAAGGTCCGCGATGGATTTCGGCAGCCAGACCAGCAGCGTCACCAGCCCCAGCATCAGGTAAACCATCTGCTTGTCCGGGCGCCAGCTCAGCGCGAACAGCAACAGGACTGCTGCAGCCGAGCCCAGCGCGTAGCGGCGGAAGATAGTCCAGTCGATATGCGCGCGCCAGAGATACGCCCGGTAACCATTCGACACCATCTGGACCGCGCCATGAATGATCATTGCGGTGGCCACCGGCACCAGCGCGGTCAGCACACCCATGAAGATCACACCACCCGCCATGCCGAAAATGCCGGACAGGAAGCTTGTGGCCAGCACGGTCACCAGAATGATGGAAGCGGCGAGCGAGGTCATGGCGCTGGCCTAGACCGGTTTGCAGGAAAACACCAAATCGCGCACGTCCTCAAAAACGCGCGACACAAAACATTTCAGAGAAACAATTTGCGGTGTCGTTGCCGCAAGGACTACCATTCCCCCAACAAGAAAGTCTGAGAGGAGACCCCCAAATGGCGGATACCGAAGTGTCCATGGACACACAAAACGAGCTCAATGATCTGCGCATGTCAGATGGAGCCGTGCCGCTTTACGAGCATGTGAAGAGCTTCATCAAGGATGTCGTAAATCCCATGAGCGAGGAATTCCATCGCCTTGGCGAAGGCAAGACCGACATCTGGTCCTATGCCCCCGGCCAGCTGGAAGCGTTGGAAAAGGCAAAGGACGAAGCCAAGAAGCAGGGCCTCTGGAACTTCTTCCTGCCGGACGCCGAAACCGGCGAAGGCCTGAAGAACCTCGACTATGCCTATATCGCCGCTGAACTCGGCAAGAACCCGCTGGCCTCTGAATCCATGAACTGTTCCGCCCCGGACACCGGCAATATGGAAGTTCTTGAGCGCGTCGGCACGCCAGAGCAGAAAGAGCGCTGGCTGAAGCCGCTGCTCGAAGGCAAGATCCGCTCGGCCTTCGCCATGACCGAGCCGGCCCTGCCATCATCGGATGCCAAGAACGTCTCCATGAGCGCCGTGCTCGAAGGCGATGAATGGGTCATCAATGGCGAGAAATTCTACATCTCCGGTGCCGGCGACCCGCGCTGCAAGATCATGATCACCATGGTCAAGACCAGCCCCGACGCCGCCCCGAACAAGCAGCAGAGCCAGATCCTGGTGCCGCTGCCGCATCCGGGCGTCACCATCCTCGGCCCCATGCACGTCTTCGGGGATCCGGATGCGCCGCATGGCCACATGCATATCCGGTTCGAGAATGTACGTGTGCCGAAGGAAAACATGTTGCTCGGCGAAGGTCGTGGCTTCGAGATTTCCCAGCTCCGTCTCGGGCCTGGCCGCATCCATCACTGCATGCGGTCGCTCGGCGCCGCTGAAAAGGCACTCGACCTGATGGTCCGTCGCGGCATCAACCGCGAAGCTTTCGGCAAGCCGCTGGTCAAGCTCGGCGGCAACACCGAGATCATCTCCCGCGCCCGCATCGATATCGAAGCCATGCGCATGATGGTGCTCAAGGCTGCCAAGGCGATGGACGTTCTCGGTAACAAGGAAGCTCGCGTCTGGATTTCCATGATCAAGGCGATGGTGCCGGAACGCGTGTGCGAGATCATCGACCAGGCGATCCAGATGCACGGCGCTGCCGGTGTGTCGCAATGGACCCCGCTGGCTGGCATGTACACCCAACAGCGTACGCTGCGCCTGGCCGATGGCCCGGACGAAGTGCACCACATGGTCGTCGGCCGCCACGAAATCCGCAAATACCAGGGCGGCGAGGAAGATGCCTCGCTGGCGTCGGTCTGGCGGAAATAGGCTCAGGCCATACGCAATATCGGGAAAAGGGCGGCTCGCGGGCCGCCCTTTTTTGTTCCCGGTAGGAAAAGCCGGAAAATCATGTAGCTTGTTCGTCTTGGTAGGGAGGACGCCATGATACGCATTTCCAAGATCATTCTGATCGTGTTCGTCGGGCTGCAGGGCCTGTTCTATGCACTCAACAATATCGTGAATTTCGAGGCGGCCACCAGTTTCGTGCAAGGCGTGTTGCCTATGGCGGGTAACGAGGCGTATCCGAACGCTTTCGGCCCGGCGGTAACATCCCCCGCCCTGATCATGATCGTCCTATGGGTGATCATTCTCGGAGAGCTTCTGGTCGCCGCGTGCTCCTTCAAGGGCGCCTTCGACATGTTCCGGGCGCGCGCGGCTTCGCCAGAGGTCTTTGACGCGGCCAAGACATGGGGCCTGATGGGCTGCATCATGGCGCTGCTTGTCTGGTTCGGCCTGTTCATGGTGATCGGCGGGGCCTATTTCCAGATGTGGCAAACCCCGCTCGGCGGCGCGGCGCAGGGAGGCGCTTTCCAGTACGCCATGTCTAGCGGCGTGGTGCTCCTGTTCGTGAATTCGAAGAATTAGGGCCGCCTAGAACGGCACGTTCGGATCGTCTTCGCCCGCGCCGCCGATCTCCAGCCCCGCAAAGTCGAACACGCGCGGATCGTGCAAATGGCTCGGCCGCACCGTGGCCAGCGCGTGCGCCATGACCTGCCGCACGCCGGGCTTCTTGCGTTCCCACTCGTCCAGCATCTGCTTCATCGCCACGCGCTGCAGCCCGTCCTGGCTGCCGCAGAGATTGCACGGGATGATCGGGAATTCCATCGCCGTGGCGAACTTGGCCAAATCGTCCTCGGTAGCAGTGATCAGTGGGCGGAGCACGAACACGTCGCCCTCATCATTCAGCAGTTTCGGCGGCATCGCGGCCATGCGTCCGCCATGCACGAAATTCATCATGAAGGTTTCCAGCGCATCGTCACGGTGATGGCCGAGCACGATGGCCTCGCAGCCTTCCTCGCGTGCGATACGATAGAGGATGCCCCGGCGCAGGCGCGAACACATCGAACAATAGGTCCGCCCGGCCTCGACCTTTTCCGTTACGATGGAATAGGTGTCCTCGGTTTCGATCCGGTATTTTACGCCGACACTCTCCAGCCAGTCCGGCAGGACATGTTTCGGAAAGCCCGGCTGGCCCTGGTCCAGATTGCAGGCCACGAGGTCCACCGGCAGCGCGCCCTGCCATTGCAGATCCAGCAGCACCGCCAGCAGGCCATAGGAATCCTTGCCACCGGAGAGGCAGACCAGCCATTTCGGACGGGGCCTCTCGCCGGCATCCACCGCACGCCGTTCGACCATCTTGTAATCGTCGATCGCCTTCAGCGCGCCGCGTACCAGCCGCTTGCGCAGCTTCTTGAAGCTGACCCCGGAGGGCGCATCCGCAAACAGGGATGGGGCAAGAGGCGGGGCTGTATCGGGCATGGGGGCATTTGCCATGCGGTAAGGGCCGCAGGCAAGGCTTTCTGGCTGGCCCTAGGCAGGAATTGACAGGCCGGAGGGCGTGACGGACACTTCCGCGGCAGTGAAGGACAGACATGATGTGCCCGCCACGTTTCCTTGCCGCGATCCTGGCCTGCCTGGCCGTAATCAGCCCTGGCCCGGCGGGGGCCGAGACGCCGCGCGATCATGTGCGCCGGGCGGAGGCCGACACGGCATCCCCGCCCGCCAGCCTCGCAGAGGTCGACTGGCTGGTTGGCTACTGGATCGGGGACATGCCGGAAGGCCCGGTGGAGCAGGTTTTCCTGCCTGCCGACAAGGGACAGCTGCCCTCCTTCGTCCGGGCGACCAATCCGGACGGCATCATCTTCTACGAGATTTCGAACATCATCGCCCAGGACGGGACGCTCTTCATACGCCTGCGCCATTTCACGCCTGGCCTGAGCGGCTGGGAAGACCAGTCGGGCCCGATCGACCGCAGGCTCCTCGCGATCGAGGGTGACACGCTCTATTTCGACCGCGTCAGCTTCCGGCGCACCGGCCCGGATGCCTATACCGTCTATTTCCTGAACATGGACGGGGACGCAGAGCGTGAAACCCTTGTCATTCCGTTCCGGCGTGTGGCGGCGTTCACCTTCAGCGACTAGCCTAGCGCGCCAGGAACGGGATCCGGAAGAAGCGCTTGATGCTCCACCAGACGCGCAGGCGCTTGTTGTTCGGGGCATCATTGCTGCCGCGCGGGATCAATATGTCGTTCATGCGCGGCTGGTAGCGGCGGATCAGGTCTTCCTCGACCCGCGCCCGGTCGGCCGGCTTCTTGAGGACCAGCACGTGCCGCTCGGTCGCGCCGCGCTTCCACCAGGCTTCCCACCAGCGCTCATGCCCGATCAGGCGGCTTTTGAAGTTCGCGGCCTTGCCGATGTACAGCGGGAACAGGAAGAAGACGAAGCGGCGCTGCACGAAGACATAGATCCCGCCCTCATTCGGCAGGCCTTTCGGCGTCAGCGTGATCTTGAAGCGATAGGGCCGTCCCGACTCGCCCCACCAAGTATGCCACCCGAACAATATCCACATGTCCTCATGCCCTCCAGATTGGCGCGAAGCTCTCTTGCTACGGTTAATCAGCCGTTAAAATGTGGCGGTTTCGGGGGCCTGAGGGGGAGAAATCCTTCCGGATCCGCCCAATTGGTTAAGCTCCGAGCCGGGAGCAGGGCAGGGTGGCCAGGGCCAAATCAGACCCGCGCCATCGCCCGCTTGACCGGCGCGAAGCTCATCCGATGGTGGGCGCAGGGCCCGTGCGCCATCAACGCCTCGGCATGGGCCGCCGTGCCATAGCCCTTATGCCGGGCAAAGCCATAGGCCGGAAACGCCAGATCCATCTCCTTCATCAGCGCGTCGCGCACCGTCTTGGCGAGGATCGAGGCGGCGGAAATGGCGGGCTCCGTCAGATCGCCCTTCACGATGGCCGTCGCCGCGCAGGGCAGGCCGCCGGGCAGGGCGTTGCCATCCACCAGAATGTGCCCCGGCGCGAGGCCGAGCCCCGCCACGGCCCGCTCCATCGCCAGGAAGGTCGCCTGACGAATGTTCAGCCGGTCGATCTCCTCCGGGCTCGCATGCGCCACGCTCCACGCCGCCGCCCGCGCCCGGATCATCGGCGCCAGCGCGTCGCGCTTGGCTTCGGACAGCTTCTTGGAATCGGTCAGCCCGTCGATGGGCTGCGCCGGATCGAGGATCACCGCGCCCGCCGTCACCGGCCCGGCCCACGGGCCCCGGCCTGCCTCATCCACGCCGGCCATGATGATCTGGATCGTCGCCATCGGCCCATCAAAACGCGAGTCGCTCTTGCGCTCCAGCGCGCTCCGGGTTTCTACTGCACACATGACACAGCCATACCGCATCCAGATGCACGAGACCGGCGGGCCTGACGTCCTCAAGGTCGAAGACTTTATCCCCCGCAAGCCCGGCCCCGGTGAAGTGACCGTCCGCCAGAGCGCGGCGGGCCTCAATTTCATCGACACCTATCACCGCACCGGGCTCTATCCCGTGAAATTCCCCTTCACGCCCGGCCAGGAAGGCGCGGGCGCCGTGCAGGAAGTCGGCGAGGGCGTCACCCATCTGAAGCCCGGCGACAAGGTCGCCTATCTGGGCAGCGGCACCTACACGACGCATTTCACCGGCCCGGCCGACCGCATGATCCTCCTGCCGGACGAGATCCTGCCGCAGGATGCCGCGGCGGTCCTGCTCAAGGGCCTCACCGCCTGGGCGCTCCTGTTCGAAATCCGCCCGCTCCAGGCCGGCGAGACCATTCTCGTCTGGGCGCCGGTCGGCGGCGTCGGCAGCCTGCTCGTGCCGTGGGCGGCGAGCCTCGGCGCGCGCGTGATCGCCGTCACTTCGACCGAGGCCAAGGCCGAGAAAGCGAAAGCCCTCGGCGCGTCAGACGTGATTGTCGGTTATGAAGGCGTTGCGGCCAAGGTGAAGGAACTCACCGGCGGGCGCGGCGTCGATGTCGCCTATGACAGTGTCGGCAAGATCAGCGCCCAGGAAAGCCTGAGCAGCCTGCGCCCGCGCGGCTGGTTCGTCACCTATGGCAATGCCTCCGGCCCGGTCGACCCGATCCCGCCCGGCCGCCTCACCCAGGGCGGCTCGCTCATCATGACGCGGCCCTCCCTGTTCAATTTCATTCCGGATGCGGACAGCCTCGCCCGCGGCGCCGGCCTTCTCTTCAGCGCCCTGAAATCCGGCACAATCCACGCCGACATAGGCCAGCGCTTCCCGCTTTCGGAAGCGGCGAGGGCGCACGAGGCGATTGAGAGTGGCACGACGACCGGCGCGACGGTGCTCGTCCCGTAGGGCGGGTCAAGACCCGCCAAACAAAGGCACCAAGGAGAAACGCCATGCCGGATTATAGACGTCTCTATATTCCGGGTGGCACCTTCTTCTTCACGGTCACGCTCAAGAACCGTACCTCGGATGTGCTGACAGCAAACATTGAGGCGCTCCGCCAAAGCTGGCGAGACGTGCGCGCACGTCGCCCGTTCGAAACGCCCGCTGCAGTCGTGCTGCCGGACCATACCCATTTCATGATGACCTTGCCGGAAGGCGACCACGATTATTCAACCCGCATACGCCTCATCAAGGCAGGGTTCACCAAACGCCTGCCGGAGACCATCAAGCGTGAGGGCCGGAAAGGTGAACGGAATATCTGGCAACAGAGGTTCTGGGAACATGCGATCCGGGATGAAAAGGATTATGAGGCGCACGTGAATTACATTCACCACAATCCGGTTAAGCACGGTTATGTCGATGATCCCGACAAGTGGCCCTTCTCGACATGGCATCGCTTCAAACGCGATTATGGAAAAGCATGGAGACCTGGGTTATGGCGGGTTACGCTCCGCTAACCCGCCCTACAAAAACCAAAACCCCCGTAGGGCGGGTCAAGACCCGCCATGCCCCGGAACGCGGCACGGTGACTGGGGCTACGGTGCTGACACCCGTTAGAACGATATTATAGAAGAGCACTTAGCAATCTTTGAAAACTACAAAGTATACGGAATAATTTAGGTGTAATTTAATTGCTTTGGATGCGGTATCCCCGTCTTATGGCATGGGGCCGAAGTGCTTAAAAATACAAAGTGCATGCCCCTATTTTTGCGCAGCGATAACTTTCTCTAAGATTTCGTCTACGACTTCAAAAAATACCTCTGAATTATTGAAAAAACTGGGATATGCTAGCTGCAGTCCCTCAAAGGAGTCAGCTGAAACAAGGGCCACATGCTGGTGTGCTATATCCTTGTATTCTTGTTCCAGCTCCACATAGTGGGCATTTGCGGATGCAAATTCATCAAATGTATAATCCGTATAGAAATATTTTGGTATTTTGGAGTCAAATCTTATAAGGTACCAACTGGCAGTTGTGTTCGAGATGTCAGTGTTTTTCAGGGCTGAGCGGAAGCCGGATAACCACAAAAATGGTCTTAAAATTTTGAGATTATCTACGAGTTGATCGCCAAGTTCAATTATCGAACTAGGCGCATTCGGTGGCTGGGACTCATTTTCAAGATACGCAATTCCGCAAGAAACCAAAAAGAAGAATTGTAGCCACTGCTCATCTCCAACACCTCGCTTGAGATCTTCATTTCGGAAAAATCCGGCAAGTTCGACAGCGGTCGCCCAAGCATGTTGACGTCGAGATCGAACCTGCACCTCACAGAATGTCCCATTGATATGAGGGCGTTTCGATGAGTTATTTTTGTAGACTAAATGTATGCTTCTGTATCCAGTCGATTGTGGCTTCGCGATATAGTCTTGGACCTTTACGAGACTATGTTCTGTTCTGCTGCTTATCAGCCTACGAACTACTTTTTGTGCATCGCTAGAAGATGCAAGTACGGCGCGGCACCCAGAGATGTCTTGCATCTGAGTTAGACGCCCCGCGCGATTTGGGCCTCCCTCAAAGCGGAGCTTTAAAATAATCGAGCGAATTCTTTTCAGTCTCTGAGAATAGAGTGCATCTTTTTGTACTTTATTGGTATGGAGCTTCAAAAGTCTGCTTATACTTTTTAAGTGCGAGTTATGAAGTGCTCGCCACTCAGTTACCGACGCATAAGCAGCATTGAATTCTTTATCGTCGGTTTCTCTCGATAACTTGCGGAGAATATTACCAGCTTTGTCTATTTGATTTTTTGAGAAAGACAATTCACCACTCACTCTCAAAGGGGTGCATCTGATCTGAGGAGCAAATGCATAGTTACCCTCTAAGCGTAACAAGTTTGGTAGGATTATCTATCAGACGAAGAAAATAAATCTTATCCCACCCCTCTGAGCCCTGCCGTATGCTTACTCGCATGTTCGACCGGGACTCCCTCATCAAACGCGCGCTGGAAACGGGCTGGCCTTTTGTGGCCGGGCGGATGGAGGAGGTGCGCGGCGCGCTCACCGCGCCAATTGAGGGCGCCGTGCCGCGCGCACTCTATTACGCATCGCTCCGTACCCTGCGCGCCCTGGAATCCCTGGTCCGGCGCATGCTCTATCTCATGTCGCTGGAGCTGGACGTCAGCTGGACCGCGCCGCGTCCGCGTGAAACGGACTGGAACAGGGTGAAACGGAATGAAACGGTCTGCGACGCGCTGAAACAGGATGACACCGCCTGCAACGCCCTGGCACAGCCTGCGACCCGCCGGATCGCGCTGGCCGACACGCTGACCCTCTATTTCCCGCCGCTGGAGCCGCCCGAGACCCAGGCGGTCACATACGGGGCCCGGCCCTCGATCTGGATGCTGGGCATGCCCCGCGCGCCAGAGCCCGAAGGCCCGCCCGAAACGCTCGATCCCGCGCCCTTGCTCGCCCGGCTGGAGCGGCTCGCCACCAGCTGCGCCGACCCGGCCGCCGAGGCGATCCGCATGGCGCGCTGGCAGGCGCGGCGGCTCGCGCGGATGCAGGCCGGCACGCGCGGGCGGACGCATCCGCTGCGCACGGGCCGCCCGCCGGGCTATGCGAAAGACCGGCTGAGGCGCGATCCGCTGCAGAGAAAGCTCAAGGATTTCTGGCACTTCTGCCATTGGGCCGATGAGGCCGCCTATCGCCCGCCGGACCGGGCCGACGGGCGTCCGGCCCCGGCCTGACCGGGGCGGCGAAAGGTTAAAATTCGGCAATGTGAGGGGGCTGCAATCTCCGCCCACCCGCGCCTTGGGAGGGGCTAAGGGCGAGCGGAGCCATGGGCGGCTGGGTGCAGTTGATGGGTACCGCCCATTAGGGTTCGGTGTGCTGCAGGTATTACAGGTTCTGCAGACCCGAGGGGGCGTGGCGCGAATCCGGGAGAGGGGTGTGTATTCGCGTCACGGGTGAATTATGCGCCACAGGTGTGAAAGCCGCGTTTCCGGAAACGGCGCAATTGCCGGTATGCCGGAAAGCGCGCGCTAACCTTGATTCATCATTTACGATTAAGGCGCGGCCTGTAGCTCCAGCAGCAGGGCCGGGTCGATATAGAAATCGCCGTCCCGGCTGCTCGCCTCCGGATTGCGCCACTTCACCGCCCAATGCAGATGCGGGCCCGTCGTGCGGCCGGAATTCCCGGTCTTCGCCAGCAGGTCGCCGGTGCCAACTTCATCGCCCGCCGCCACATCGACGGACGAGAGGTGCATGAACACCGAGACGAGGCCATGCCCATGGTCGAGGAAAACGGTGCCGCCTTCATAATAGAGATCCGGATCGGCCAGGATCACCACGCCCGGCGCCGGCGCGCGGACTTCGGTGCCGATCGGCGCGGCCATGTCATAGCCGCGATGCACCGATGTGCTCTCGCACGGCTCGCCGGTAACTTTCGAGACGCCGCTATATTTCCGCGTCGGCCCGAAGGGCGACGAGGCCGGGGCGTCGGCAGGCTTCACGAATCCCTCCAGCGCGCCGGGGCCGGGATTGAAGCTGGCAAACGCATCCTGCTTCTTCACCCAGCTGCGCGAGGCATGGGCTTTCTGCTCCGGCGAGCGGGCATCCACCTTGTCGCAGTCGAGCCCGGTCAGCTCGCGATATTCATCATGGCGCTCGGCAATCTGCAGGTCGCCAAAGGCGCCGCTGTCATGCGTCCAGCCGACCACGCTCGGCGCGCGCGTGCTGAGCCCGAACTGCGCCGTGCCCATTTCGCTGACGGTCAGCCTGGTGCCGGCCACCGTGAAATGGCTGCCCGGCTTCGCGGAACAGATCACCAGCCCGCCCTGCACCAGGACGCCGCCACAGTCCGGCGCAGCCGATTCGGCGGGCGCCTCGGCAATGGGCGCGGGGGCAGGTTTTGGTGTGGGCCCGGTTTCCGGAATGGGCGCAGGCGTGGGGGCCGGAGACTCG
This sequence comes from Hyphomonas sp., assembly GCF_036964145.1. Classification (GTDB taxonomy): domain Bacteria; phylum Pseudomonadota; class Alphaproteobacteria; order Caulobacterales; family Hyphomonadaceae; genus Hyphomonas. The sequence goes on along the minus strand of NZ_JBALUC010000002.1, from coordinate 867,489 downwards.
GCCGCAGCGCACGCCACGACAAACGCCGACAGGCCGACCAGAATTGCGCGGCGCATCAGCTGCCGGCCTTGGCCATGCGCTGGCTTGCCGCGTCGGCATCCCAATAGGCTTCCTGCAGGTCCACGCTCCAATAGCGCAGGCCCTGCAGCGGAATCTTCCGGCTGGTCACGGCGCAGGTGACATAGTCTCCCGGCGTGATCATTTCGATGTCGGCGTCGAGATAGCGAAGGCGGGCTTCGCCGGCGGGGCGGCTGGATCGGTCAAGCATGGACGGGATCATGCCTGAAACGCAGCGAAAAGAAAAGATGTAGCGCGCAGGAAGTTTCCCCTTTGTTCCGCAGAACAAATATGGTACATCGTGCTCAGCAACGGCAAACGGGGGCCTTGCCAAATGCGGCCCCATGGTAGACCTAAGGAGACGACTCATGGCCAAAGCGGCGCTACAACTCGTGGACAAGGAATCAGGCGTGGACAAGCAGAAAGCTCTTGAAACAGCTTTGGGCAATATTGAGCGGTCCTTCGGCAAGGGCTCGGTCATGCGCCTCGGCGACAAGAAAGTCATGGATGTCGAAGCGGTGCCTACCGGCTCGCTCGGTCTCGACATTGCGCTCGGCATTGGCGGCCTGCCCAAGGGCCGCATCATTGAAATCTACGGCCCGGAAAGCTCGGGCAAGACGACCCTGGCCCTGCACAGCGTGGCAGAGGCCCAGAAGAATGGCGGCGTCTGTGCCTTCATCGACGCCGAACATGCGCTGGACCCGCTCTATGCCGGCAAGCTGGGCGTTGACCTTGATGATCTGCTGATCTCCCAGCCGGACACGGGCGAGCAGGCGCTTGAAATCGCCGACACGCTGGTGCGCTCCGGCGCGGTCGATTTGCTCGTCATCGACTCGGTGGCGGCCCTCACGCCGCGCGCCGAACTTGAAGGCGAGATGGGCGATTCCCTGCCGGGCCTGCAGGCCCGCCTGATGAGCCAGGCGCTGCGCAAGCTGACCGGCTCGATCTCCAAGTCCAAATGCATGGTGATCTTCATCAACCAGATCCGGATGAAGATCGGCGTCATGTTTGGCAGCCCCGAGACCACCACCGGCGGCAACGCGCTGAAATTCTACGCCTCCGTCCGCCTCGACATCCGCCGCATCGGCGCGATCAAGGACCGGGATGAAGTCATCGGCAACCAGACGCGCGTCAAAGTCGTCAAGAACAAGGTCGCGCCGCCCTTCCGTCAGGTCGAATTCGACATTCTGTATGGCGAAGGCATTTCCAAGACGGGTGAACTCATTGATCTCGGCGTGAAGGCCGAAGTCGTCGAGAAAGCCGGCTCCTGGTACTCCTACAAGGGAGAGCGCATGGGCCAAGGCCGTGAGAAGACCCGGAATTTTCTGAAGGAAAACCCGGCCATTGCCGACGAGATCGAAGATGCTATCCGGCGCAATGCGGGCCTGCTGGCGGATGAATTGCTGAATGCCGGCATGGAATCCGAACAGGATGACGATCTGCCGGACGCCGCCGAAGGCTGATTGCCCAAACCTTCCCCAGATCTCGATCTGATTATGATCCGGTCCTGAAACCTGCGTTTCGGGGCCGGAAATCCCATCTCTCTCTCAAGAGAACTGTCCCTTTGTGGCGCACCCCGCTTGGCGTGCCGCAAAGGGACCTTTATATCGCCGGTGTAATATTCGTGCCGATCGACTCGGCCGTAACACTGATCGCAAGGACACAGAGCTGCCCATGACCGGCGTAAACGAGATTCGCGAGACCTTTCTCTCCTTCTTCGAGAAGCGGGGGCATTTGCGTCAGGCGTCCGCGCCATTGATCCCGCAGAACGACCCGACCCTGCTGTTCGTGAATGCCGGCATGGTGCCGTTCAAGAACATCTTCACCGGCGCCGAGACCCCGCCCGCCCCGCGCGCCACCACGTCTCAGAAATGCGTGCGCGCCGGCGGAAAGCACAATGACCTCGACAATGTCGGCTACACGGCCCGTCACCATACTTTCTTTGAAATGCTGGGGAATTTCTCCTTCGGCGACTATTTCAAGGAAGAGGCCATCGAATTCGGCTGGGAGCTGTGCACAAAGGAATTCGCGCTTGATCCGAAAAAGCTGCTCGTCACGGTCTATGCCGAAGATGATGAAGCCGCAGCGCTGTGGAAAAAGATCGCCGGCCTCGACGATTCCCGGATCATCCGGATCGGCACGTCGGACAATTTCTGGTCCATGGGCGATACCGGCCCGTGCGGGCCCTGCTCGGAAATCTTCTACGATCATGGCGAAAGCGTTCCCGGAGGCCCTCCCGGCAGCCCGGACGAAGATGGCGACCGGTTCATCGAAATCTGGAACCTCGTTTTCATGCAGTTCGACCAGCAGGCCGACGGCACGCGCAAGAATCTCCCCAAGCCCTCGATTGATACCGGCATGGGGCTGGAGCGGATTTCGGCCGTCCTGCAGGGCGTCCACAACAATTACGACATCGATCTGTTCAAATCGCTGATCGCCGCCGAGGAAGACCTCTATGGCGCGAAGGCCGCAGGCGACCAGCTTGCCTCCTTCCGCGTCATTGCCGACCATCTCCGGACGTCGGCTTTCCTGATTGCCGATGGCGTCCTGCCGTCGAATGAAGGCCGCGGCTATGTCCTGCGCCGCATCATGCGCCGCGCGATGCGCCACGGGCACCTGCTCGGCGCGCGTGAGCCGCTGATGTACAAGCTGGCCCCGGCACTGATTTCGGAAATGGGCAAGGCCTATCCGGAACTGGGCCGCGCCAAGGCTGCCATCGAATCCGCGCTCGAACAGGAAGAGGGCCGCTTCCAGCGCACGCTGGGCAATGGCCTGTCATTGCTCGACAAGGAAACCGCCGCCATGAAAGCGGGCGATGCACTGCCCGGCGATGTCGCGTTCAAATTGTCGGACACGTATGGCTTCCCGCTCGACCTGACGCAGGACATCCTGCGCGGCCGCGACATGAGTGTCGATGTCGAGGGCTTCGAGACGGCCCTTGAACAACAGCGGCAGGACAGCCGCGCTGCCGGCTTCTCGTCAGGCGATCAGGCAACGGACGATATCTGGTTCCGCGTGCGCGATGATGCCGGCGCCACGAAATTCACCGGCTATGACGGCACGGAAGGCAAGGGCAAGCTGGTCGCCATCGCGTCCGGCGGGGCGCGCGTCGATACGCTGTCGGCTGGTCCGGCGGAACTCGTCTTCGATACGACGCCCTTCTATGCCGAATCCGGCGGACAAGCTGGCGACCATGGCGAGATCGTCTTTGATGGCGGCGCGCGCTTCATCGTGCGCGACGTCCAGAAGCGCGCCGGCGACCTGCATGTCCATATCGGTGAACTCGTCTCCGGCGAGGCCAAGCTTGGCGACACGGCCAGCCTGCATGTCGATGCCGGCCGCCGCCGCGCCATCATGGCCAATCATTCGGCCACGCACATCATGCATGCAGCGCTGCGCAAAGTACTTGGCGAGCATGTCACGCAGAAGGGCTCGCTGGTCGAGGCCGACCGGTTCCGCTTTGACTTCTCTCATAACGGCCCGATGACCCAGGCCGAACTCGAAGCCGTCGAGGATGAGGTCAACGCCCAGATCCGCGAGAACCACCCGACCGGCATTCAGGTCACCTCGCCAGACAAGGCCATCGAGGCGGGCGCCCTGGCCCTGTTCGGTGAGAAATATGGTGACGAAGTCCGTGTGCTGTCCATGGGCGCGGGCGATGGTCAGCGGTATTCGGTCGAGCTGTGTGGGGGCACGCACGTCGAGCGCGCCGGCGATATCGGGGTCTTCGTGATCACGTCAGAAGGCGGCGTGTCCGCCGGGGTACGCCGCATCGAGGCGGCCACAGGTGCCGAGGCGTTGGCCTATCTCAAGGGCCGCGCGCAGATCGCCGCAGACCTTGCCGAAAGCCTGAAAGTTCCGCTCAAGGATGTTCCGCGCCGTGTGGCGGCGCTCGGCGAAGAGCGCCGGTCTCTGGAAAAGGAACTGGCCGATGCCAAACGCAAGCTCGCAATGGGCGGGGGCGGCGCAGCAGCCGCAGGCCCGGAAGAGATCAATGGCGTGAAGCTGATGGCGCGCATTGCCGAAGGCGTGGGCGGCAAGGAATTGCGCACGCTGGTCGATGAGGCCAAGGCCCAGATCGGGTCCGGCATCGTGGCCTTTGTCGGCGTGGCCGATGGCAAGGCCGGGGTCGCCGTGGGCGTCACCAAAGACCTCACCGACACCTATTCGGCAGTCGATCTCGTCAAGGCGGCCAGCGAAGCGCTGGGCGGCAAGGGCGGTGGTGGCCGGCCGGACATGGCCCAGGCGGGCGGCCCGGATACCGACAAGGCCGAAGACGCGCTCGCCGCGGTCCGCGCCGCGATCGCGGGCTGACCTCCGGGCATCGGACAATTGACTCACGCTGCGGGGCGCCTATGTAGGAGCCCCGTGGTGATTTGGTCGGTCGGCTTGCAGCCACGTTAAACAACTTGCTAAAAGGCTGCGCGGGAAATCCGAACACGCTTACAGCAAGATTCCGACTGGCCGAAACTGGTAGCGGAGTAGAGCCTATGCCCATTCGAATTCCTGACGGATTGCCCGCGCGCGAACTGCTCGTGCGTGAAGGCGTGCAGGTGCTCGATGAATCCATCGCGACGCGCCAGGATATCCGCCCGATGCGGATCGCCTTGCTCAATCTGATGCCCAACAAGATCGAGACCGAGTCCCAGATCGCGCGGCTCGTCGGCGCGACGCCGCTGCAGGTCGAGCTGACGCTGGTCCGCATTGGCAGCCACGTCGCCCGCAACACGCCGGAAGACCATCTGATCTCCTTCTATCATACCTGGGACGAGGTGAAGGACCGCAAGTTTGATGGCTTCATCATCACCGGCGCGCCGGTCGAGAAACTGCCCTATGAAGACGTCTCCTATTGGGAAGAGCTGAAGGAGATTCTCGACTGGACCGAGACTCATGTCCATTCCAGCTTCTTCATCTGCTGGGGCGCGATGGCGGCCATCCGGCATTTCCATGGCGTGCCCAAGCACATCCTCGACGAGAAGGCCTTCGGCGTCTATCGCCACCACAATCGCAAACCGGACTCGCCTTTCCTGACGGGGTTCTCGGACGATTTCTCGATCTCGGTGTCGCGCTGGACAGAAGTGCGCCGCGAGGATCTGCCGGACGGCAGCGGGCTCAACGTGTTGATGGAGAGCGACGAGACCGGGCTCTGCCTGTTGCAGGAGGCCCGCGGCAACCGGCTCTATATCTTCAATCACATCGAATATGATTCCACCTCGCTGGAGGCTGAATATCGCCGCGATGTGGCCGCCGGGCGAAAGATCGCCGTGCCGGCCAATTACTTCCCCGAGGATGACCCCAGCCGCACGCCGAAGAACCGCTGGCGGTCCCACGCCTTCCTCCTGTTCGGAAACTGGATCAACCAGATGTACCAGACCACGCCGTATCATCTGGAAGACATCGGGACGGAACGGGCCGGGGACAGCAAGGTTCGGTAGCAAATTCTGGTGGGTAAACTGGCAAAGAGCCCTCGCTTTCGCGTCGGGCATTTTTCGCCGAAAATTGATCCACTGGATCAATTTTTGCGCCGAAGGCGCACTGGCGAAAATGGTCGGAGTGAGAGGATTCGAACCTCCGGCCCCTGCCTCCCGAAGACAGTGCTCTACCAGGCTGAGCTACACTCCGCGCCGAAGAACGGGGCTTTTACGCCCGCGCGCAGATTTTTCAAGAGGGGGATCTGAAGGTCGTGGCATCACGCCGCAGCGGGCAGAAATGGCTCGTCTTCGCCCGGTGCCCATTGCGGATATTTCGCCATCACACCTGTGAACAAGGCGCTCTGCTTGTGGCCGTCCAGCCAAGCCTGAAGCGCTGGCAGATCCTGCGCCAGGAACCAGTCCATGTCGGTATGGGCGAACTGGCGGATGAAGGGAAAGATGGCGATATCGGCAAGGCTCCGCGTCGGCCGCGCCAGCTGGCCACCCTGCGCCTCGATGCGCGCATTCAAATCCTGAAGTATCTCCAGCCCCGCCATCCGCGCCGCGCCGGGCGCGAGATCTTCGTCGGAATAGCGATTGGGGTATTTATAGCGGTCCAGCGCGCGTTTGAACGGGCCGTCATTGCGGGAGATCAGCATGTCCGTCGTTTCCGGGTCGGCTTTCAGCCAGCCTTCGGGATCATTCTGTGCCAGAGCCCAGCGCATCACGTCGAGGCTTTCGTCCACAATGTCGCCAGAGGAGGTCACCAGAACGGGCACAGTGCCTTTCGGGCTCGCGGCCAGCATGTCGGCAGGCTTGTCGCGCAACACGACTTCGCGGAGGCGGACCGGAAGTCCGGCCATCGACAGGCCCATCCGGCCCCGCATGGCATAGGGGCAGCGCCGGAATGTGTAGAGCAGATGTTCGGGCGTGCTCACGCGTCTTCGCTCCGGCGTGCCTCCGGGCCCATATGTTCGGCACCGCGCTGGCGGGCGAGGTCGATCTGCTTCTGGCGCTCGGCAAAGCGGGCGCGCTGTTCGTCGCTCATCTCGTCGATGCAATGCGGGCAGGAGACGCCGGGCACATAGGTGGACCTGGCCTTGTCCTCATCGGTGATCGGTCGCTTGCAGGCATGGCACATGTCATAATTGCCGGGAGAGAGATCGTGCTTCACCGAGACGCGCTCGTCGAAGACGAAACATTCGCCGCGCCATTTGCTCTCGGTTTCCGGCACGGTCTCAAGATATTTCAGGATGCCGCCCTTCAGGTGGAACACGTCCTCGATGCCTTCGGCCTTCACGAAGCTCGTGGCTTTCTCGCAGCGGATACCGCCGGTGCAGAACATGGCGACCTTGGGCGTGCGGCCTTCGGCGGCCAGTCTCTCGCGGAATTCGCGGAACCAGTCCGGGAATTCACGGAACGTCTTCGTTTCCGGGTCGATCGCGCCTTCGAACGTGCCGATGGAATATTCATAATCATTGCGCGTATCGATCAGCACGGTGTCCGGGTCGCTGATGAGGTCGTTCCACTCGGTCGGCTCGACATAGGTGCCGACCAGCGCATTCGGGTCGGTGCCCGGTATGCCCATGGTCACGATTTCCTTTTTCAGCCGCACTTTCAGGCGGAGGAAAGGCATCTCGTCGGTTTCGGAGAACTTGGCTTCAAGGTCTGCCGCGCCCGGCAGGGCACGCAAAGTGGCCAGTACCGTCTCGATGCCTTCGGCTGTCCCGGCAATCGTGCCGTTCACGCCTTCAGAGGCGAGCAGCACCGTGCCCTTTACGCCCGCTCCGCAGAGCGTCTCCGCCAGCGCGGCCCGGCGGGCCTCAAAGTCCGGAAAGGAAAAGAATTTGTAGAAGGCAGCAACAGTGTAGGTCATGCCGCGCCTTATGCCAGATCACTGGGTTTCATACCAGTTTCGACACCAGCATGACGGCCACGGGCCTGCCGCATTACCGGACGCGGTTTGATCCAGGCCAAGGCACGTCCGCGCAAAGCCATGAACGCTGGGGGGTGAAGCCTGACGGAAAGGAGGCCTGCATGGGCAGGATCATCTATTATGCGCCGCGTGTGCTGGGCATTCTCGGCATCCTGTACCTGTCTCTGTTCGCTCTGGACGTGTTCAGCATGGACGCGCCCTGGCACCAGCAATTGCTCGGCTTCCTGATCCACATGATTCCGAACTTCGTGCTGATCGGATTGCTGGTGCTGGCGTGGCATTTTGAGCGGATTGGCGGGTCGCTGTTCGTGGCGGCGGGACTGATGCCCATTTTCCTGCTCAGCAATCCGCTCTGGGTCAATCTGATGCTGGGCGGGCCATTTATCCTGACGGGGCTGCTGTTCTGGCTGAGCTTCTGGTGGAAGCACAGGCCGGTCAGGGCCTGACCGGCTTACTCCGCAAGAATGCGCGGCAGTTTGAACGTCACGGTCTCACGTGCCGTTTCCACGCGCTCGACCGACACGTCGAATTTTTCGCTACAAGCATCAATCACGCCCTGCACCAGATCTTCCGGCGCGCTCGCCCCAGCCGTCAGGCCCAGCGTTGAGACCCCGTCGAGCCACGACCAGTCGATATTTTCGGCGCTGGCGATCAGTTCGGCGCGGGCTGCGCCAGCCCGCTTGGCGACTTCGACCAGGCGGACGGAGTTGGAACTCGTCTTGGCGCCAATCACGAGGACGAGGTCGGCGCCGGGCGCCAGCGACTTCACGGCGTCCTGACGGTTGGTGGTCGCGTAGCAGATGTCTTCCTTGTGCGGGCTGGAAATGCCCGGAAACCGCGCTTGCAGCGCCGCGACAATGTCGGCTGTATCATCCACCGACAGCGTGGTCTGGGTGACGAAAGCAACATTGCCCGGATCCTTGGGGGCGAAATGGGCAACATCCTCCACCGTCTCGATCAGGGTGATCGTATCGCCCGGCAACTGGCCCATCGTGCCAATCACTTCAGGGTGCCCGGCATGGCCGATCAGCACGATTTCCCGGCCTTCGCGATGGTGACGCTCGGCCTCGACATGCACTTTGGAGACGAGCGGACAGGTGGCATCGACGAAGATCATGTTGCGGCGTTGGGCCTCGGCCGGCACCGATTTCGGCACGCCATGAGCCGAGAAAATGACCGGGCGGTCTTCCGGGCACTCGTCCAGTTCCTCGACAAAGATGGCGCCAAGCGCCTCAAGCCGGCTGACCACATGCGCATTGTGGACGATTTCGTGGCGCACATAGACCGGCGCACCCCATTTTTCGAGCGCTTCCTCGACAATCTGTATTGCCCGATCGACGCCGGCGCAGAACCCGCGCGGCGCGGCAAGTCGGATCACAAGAGGCTGGCTGTCGTTCATTTCATCCTACTTCCTGCCTGTGGGCGTTGCGCCGAGACGTCTGGGCCTTTAACACATCTGCAGCAACAGATGGACAGGCCTTTGCATCAGGCCAAGAAGGACACGCCGACGCATGATCAAATATGCCCCACTTCTCGCCGCGGTCATTCTCACTGGCTGTGGTGCCGGCAAGATCGCGGACAGTTTCGACACGCGCCAGAATGCGGGTCCGTGCCCGCCCGTTGGTGCCCTCTATGATTCGTCACGCTATGTCGAATTTGATGGCGGCGGAGAGCTTTATTCCAACATCGAGTACACTGGTGAAGTGATCGATGTGCGCCTGTTCTGCCGCTATGTCGGGGACAACCCGCTGGAAGCTGAAGTCGAGATCGACTTTGCCTTCGGCAAGGGGGCAGCAGCAGATTCCAACGCCCATACGTATCCCTATTATGTTGCGGTCACGCGCCGGAACGGCAAGGTGCTGGCCAAGAAATACTTCAACACCGAAGCCAATTTCCAGGGGCAGAATCTGACCGGGAAAACGGAAGTCATCGGCACGATTGAAATCCCGCGCGTGGATGAGTCGATTTCGGGTACCAATTTTGAAGTCGTCGTTGGCTTCGACCTGACCGAAGAGCAGCTTGAGTTCAACCGTCTGGGTAAGCGTTTCCGCATGGATGCCGGGCAGTAAGCAATGGCCAGCCTGATCAATGATCTGTCGGTGGCCGCCAGCGCCGCCTTTGAGGCCATGGGCCTTGAGTCGAAATGGGGCGCCGTGCGCCGCTCTGACAAGCCTGAATTTGCGGACTTCCAGTGCAATGGCGCCATGGGCGCGGCGAAATCCGCCGGCAAGAATCCGCGCGAGATTGCCAGCGAGATCGCCGCGACGCTGAAAGACCATCCGATGGTCCTCTCCGCGGAAGTTGCCGGACCCGGCTTCATCAATATCCGCGTCTCCGACGAGGCCATGTCGGCGCGCGCCGCAGGCATCCTGTCGGACGACATGGCGGGCGGCGAGCTGGCCACCGACCCGAAGGTCACAGTGATCGATTTCGGCGGCCCGAATGTGGCCAAGCCGATGCATGTCGGCCATCTGCGCTCTGCCGTGATCGGCGACACGCTGGTGCGTCTGCTCCGCTTCCTGGGCGACAAGGTGACGGGCGACACTCATCTCGGCGACTGGGGTCTCCAGATGGGCCACCTCGTGACAGAACTCCATGACGAGCAGCCGGACCTGATCTATTTCGATGCGGTCTATGAAGGCCCGTATCCCGAAGAGCCGCCCGTCACGATTGAAGACCTTGCCCGGCTCTACCCGGCCGCCAGCAACAAGGCCAAGGCCGACCCGGCGCGCAATGAGCGCAGCCAGAAAGCCGTCGCCGAATTGCAGGCCGGGCGGCCGGGCTATCGCGCATTGCTGAGGCATTTCATCGATGTGTCGGTTGCGGCGCTCAAGATCGACTATGAATTCCTGAACGTCCATTTCGACCTGTGGAAAGGCGAAAGCGATGTCGACCATTTGATTCCGGGCCTTGTCGAGAAATTCAAGGAAGCGGGTCTCTCCGAAGAGGATGGCGGCGCCGTCATCGTCCGCATCGAGCGCGAGAGCGACAAGAAGGACATGCCGCCGATCATGCTGGTCAACAGCCGTGGCGGCACGGGCTATCACACCACTGACCTCGCCACGATCAAGGACCGGATGGAGCATATGGACCCGGTCCCGGAACTGATGCTCTATGTCGTGGACCAGCGTCAGGCGCTGCATTTCGAACAGGTGTTCCGCGCCGCCGAATTGCTCGGCCTGATCGATGAAGGCCATATGGAACATATCGGCTTCGGCACGGTGAACGGGCCGGACGGTAAACCGTTCAAGACCCGGGAAGGCGGCGTGCTGCGGCTGGCAGACCTCAACGCGATGGCCTTCGAGGAAGCCCAGAAGAAGATTGCGGAAGCCGGAAAGTTGCCGGAAGACATGTCGGAAGACGAGCGCCGCGACGTGGCCGCCAAGGTGGCGCTTGCCGCGCTGCGATTTTCGGACCTGCACAATACGCGCACCAGCAATTACGTCTTTGACCTCGACCGCTTCACGAGCTTCGAAGGCAAGACCGGGCCATATTTGCTCTATGCGGCTGTACGGATCAAATCGGTCCTGCGCAAGGCAGAAGAGGCTGGCCACAAGGCGGGCGAGATCAGGATCGGCCATGATGCCGAGCGTGCCCTCGTGCTGCAGCTGGATGGCTTCGCCGCGACGCTTCTGCAGGCGCGGGAGAAGCGCATGCCGCACATTCTGTGTGAGCATGTCTACAATCTCGCACAGGGCTTCAGCGCCTTCTATGCGGCATTGCCTATTGCCTCCGAAGAAGACCCAGACCTGCGCGCCAGCCGGCTCGCTTTGTCCGCCGCCGTGCTCAAGCAGCTCGAAACCGGCCTCGACATTCTCGGCATCCGCATTCCGGAACGCATGTAGGCTGACTGCCCGCACGTGGGTCGCATCTTATGTTCAAGGATCAGTTGAGATAAGTGGGCCGACCCATACCCTGTATCAGTCGCGGTGACGTAGCAGGACCCAGTCTACCTTGCCGAGTTCGAACCCGTCCTTGGCTGCGCGTTCCCATAAGGGGGTGTGATGGTCGCCGACAATGAGAATGTCCGTGGGCGCAAGTTCCGGATCGGCAGCAATCTCACTCACTTGTTCGAACACGATCGACCACAGATTTGACAATTCACAAACTGTCTTATTGTGGATTCTGGGCATTTCCGAGCGGCACGCCATAGGATCGGCCTCGTTCTTCACAAACGGGATGTGGCTGTTCAGTGTCAGCCAGTAGATGAATTTCGGCGTCTCCGGCTCAGCCTTGAGCGCGGCGTGGACGGCTTCCCCGACATCGGCGTCGCAGAGCCCATTGAACACGCTGCCGCATCGCCTGACGAAGTGTTCAGGCTGCTCGACTTCGAGCTGGTCCAGGAATTCCAGTTTCTGGAAGCCGATGTCCGGGTACCATTTGTCACGCTGGAACATGTCCGTGCCGAAACCGTGAAATGCAATGGTCTCATAACCCGCCGCGGCAAGCTTGTTGGGCAGGCAGTCCCCGGTTGGCGTGCCGGTCAGGTAGTCGATATAGTCGCCCCAGCGATTGCACAATTCCCGCGCAGCGGCGCCGGTGGTCGAGCCGGAATAATATGTCTGCCCAGCCTCAATCACGTAGCGTCCCTGAGGCAGATTCTGCGTCAGCATTGAGTTCAATGCGTCGCGCTCCTCCGGATCGGAGAACGCGCCCAGCCCCTCGACCATGACGATCAACATGTTGGAACCGCCGCCAATGATCGCATCTGCGCTCATGCCCGTCTGCACACGCGCGCTGTCGAACGCCACATCGGGTTTTCGGAAATAAGGCTGCGTCCAGGCCAGGTCGGCGCAGGAGAGTGCGGCTGCGACCAAGAGGGCCGGCACCAGTGAAGCTTCGCGCAGGCTGGCACGGTGGCGGCTGATCAGATACGCGGATAGCGCCGACGTCGCCGTGACTATCACCGCGATGGAAACATAGAGTAGCGATGCCGCCGGATTGATCGAGGCGGAGTATTGCAGCGAATTCAGCGCGACATCCAGAGGCAGGTGGAAGGCGATCATGACGATCAGGGTCACGTCCACGACCGCTGCACCAAAGAACAGAAGAAAGGTCAGTCGGGCGGGCAGGAATAGCCCGACAACCCCCGCGGCAAGATACAGAAAGGGTGAGATCAGCCGCGACGCAATGTAGAATGGCGCTGTGAGAAGGAACAGAAAATTCGGGATCACGACCGCAAAAAGCACGAACAACAGGGAATTGCGCGAGAACACCGCGTATCCGTTCTTGTTCGCGCGCGCCTGAATATTTGTGAGCATGGTCACATATCCGCCAAAGCCGTCGATATGCGGGCATCATAGCCGAAAACCCCTAAAGCCCAATTAACCGCGGGCCCACTCAGGTGAAATGCGCATGCGCGGTTCGGCGCATCCTGCCAGCCCCGCGCATGTGGGAGTGTCGCTCCCGCAGCTTTGCCTCTAGGATTTTCTTTGACGAGATTTGTAGAGGAGAATGGACATGGCCAAGAATCTTCCCGTGTCAGCGGAAGCGGGGCCGGGCGCCTCATCGAATTGGGAGTTTGCCTCCCAATGGTCGAAAGCCTGGAAAGTCATCAAATGGTCCGGCGCGGCGTTGCTGACGCTCGCCTTCCTGACCGTGATCGGGCAGGGCTTCCTGTTCTACCGGCTGTTCGATGATGTGCATCCGGTGCTTGGGTACGCGTTCATCCTGTTGCTGGCCGGATTGCTGATCGTCCTCGTCGGACGGCCGCTGGCCTCCTTCCTGTCCATGCCGGTGGCGGCAAAGCCGCCTCACACCCCCTTCGACATCGAAAATCCCGACATATCGCTCCTGTCGCAGCGTCTGAAATACGACCTCAAATACCTCGCCATGCTGAAGCGCAATCCGCTCCTGACCGAGGAAGTGGCGTCGATTGAGGAAGGCATGGTGGCCGGGCGCGCTTTGCTGGGCCGGTTTGCGGCGGCGGACATGACGGAGGCCGCAATGGTTGCGGCAGATCTTGAGGCCTTCCAGAAGCGCCATATCGAAATTCACCTCAAGAAACTCGATGCCAAGGTCGACAAGCTGATCCATGCGGAGGCCGTGGGCGTTGGTGTGGCCACAGCTTTCTCGATGAACGGGACAGTGGATGCGTTCGTCGTGCTGTGGCGCAATGCCAATCTGATCGCCAAGATCTCCCAGATCTATTTCGGTCGGCCCCATCTGGGCGGCACATTGCTGATCCTGCGAGACGTCGCGGCTATCGTCGTGGTGAGCCGCGCGCTGGAGGATGTCACCGACATGACCGGCGATGTGATCGGCGGGCTGTTGGGGCGCATGGGCGGCCTGATTGCCGGGCCGGTCATGGACGGCGCGGTGAATGCGATGCTGACGCTGAAGATGGGCTATCTCGCCAAGCGCCGCTGCCGGGCCTTCGAGGGCTGGTCCGCGCGACAGGCCCGCTCGATCTCTGCCGAAGCACTTGCACGCGTAAAAAAGGAATCCGGCTCGGTCGCGACGGATCTGCTCAAGCGTTGCGGCGGGCTTACTTCGCGCGCGGCCTGGGCGGCAGAGCAGACCATGTCGGGCTCGAAAAATGCGTGGTCGATGGTTCAGGGCTGGTTCGGGCGCAAGGCGACAGAAGTCTGATGCAAGCCGGCCTGCCTGTTCGCCGGGCAGTGTCGGCGTTCGCGCAGGCGATTGCTGACTCTGCGCTTGCTGGCCACAAGAATCCACGCTAGTTCGACTCGCATAGACGAACTCCTCCCGGGAGAGAGCGGGTACCCAACCCCGCCGCCGAAGGCGCAACCGCCCCGGAAACGCTCAGGCAAAAGGACCGGGAGAGAGACAACACGCTGGAAAGAGACGGGCTGATGGTGCCGTCTCGCCGAAGGAGCAAGCCCGCATGCCGGGCGGAATCTCTCAGGCGCCCAGGACAGCGGGGGCGACGATGCGCAGCTTGAGGCTGCCCCGTCTCCTTATGAAAGGGCGTCATGGCCGACACGACGACAGAGAATTTGAAGCGCACGCCGCTCCATGCCTTGCACGAAGAGCTGGGCGCGAAGCTTGTGCCGTTCGCCGGCTATGAAATGCCGGTTCAGTATCCGATGGGCGTGAAGGACGAACACCTCTGGACGCGCACGCAGGCGGGCCTGTTTGATGTCTCCCATATGGGTCCATGCTTCCTGTCGCTGGCCGATGGCATTGGCGGCGGTGATGACGCGCATGCCGAGATCGCCGCGCTGGTCGAGACGCTGGTGCCGTCCGATATTGCGGGCCTCAAGGAGGGTCAGGCGCGCCTGACCGTGCTGCTCAATGAAGAGGGCGGCATTCTGGACGACCTCATCATCACCCGCCCGATCGGCGAAGAGGCGCAGGGCTCGCTCTACATCGTCGTCAACGGCGCAGTGAAGGATGCCGACTGGGCGCTCTTTGAGCGGAGCTTCGAGGGCAAGGCCGTGCTGACGCGCGCCGATGACCGTATCCTGTTCGCCCTGCAGGGGCCAAAGGCCGCCGATGTGATGAGCGACTTCTTTCCCGGCTGCGAAGAGCTGAAATTCATGCGTCACATGCCCTTCGAGCTGAATGGCTCGCGCTGCATTGTGTCCCGCTGTGGCTATACCGGTGAGGACGGATTTGAAGTGCTCGTCTCGTCTGAGGCCGGCCTGCCGCTGGTCAGGGAAATGCTGACCGACGACCGCGTGAAACCGATTGGCCTCGGCGCGCGGGATTCGCTGCGCCTCGAAGCCGGGCTCTGCCTTTACGGGCATGACATGGACACGAGCCGTGATCCGGTCGAGGCCGACCTTGCCTGGGTGATCCAGAAGAAACGTCGCGAACGCACAGACTTTCCGGGGGCGGAACGTATCCTCAAGGCGCTCACCGATGGCCCCGCAGAACTCCGTGTCGGCATTCGCCCGCTGGAGCGCGCGCCGGCCCGCGAAGGCACAATCATCGAAGTCGACGGCGAGTCCGTCGGCATCGTTACGTCAGGTGGCTTTGGTCCCAGCGTCGATCATCCGGTGGCGATGGGCTATGTGCGCCGCGATCTCGCTGAGCCCGGCACCAAAATCGATCTCATGGTGCGCGGCAAGGCGCGCCCGGCGGAAGTGGTCTCGCTTCCATTCGTTCCCCACAATTACAAGCGATAGGAGTGTCCCTCATGACCCGCTACACCCAGCCGACCACCTTCTTCACCAAGGATCATGAATGGGTCACAGTCCATAATGACCTCGCCACTGTGGGCATCACCCATTACGCCGAAAACCAGCTGGGCGACATTGTCTTCGTTGAGCTGCCGGAAGTTGGGGTGGAGTTCTCCACAGGCGACGACATGGCCGTGGTCGAGAGCGTGAAGGCCGCTTCCGATGTCTACGCGCCGATCAGCGGCAAAGTGGTCGAGGTGAACCCTACGCTGGCCGACAAGCCGGAGACCGTGAACGAATCCCCGCGCGAGAATGGCTGGTTCTGCGTGCTGGAAATCAAGGATGGCGCCGAGATCGCCAGCCTGATGGACGAAGACGCCTACAAGGCATTCTGCGAGGGCCTGTAGGCCCCGAGACTCTGACGGAGCAAGCAAAAGCATGAGATACCTCCCCCTGTCCCCGGAAGACCGCGCAGAGATGCTGGCAACCATTGGCGCCGGTTCGGTCGAAGATTTCTTCACGGACGTCCCGGAAGCCGCGCGCCTTGGCAGCACGATTGAGGGCCTGCCGGACCATCAGGGGGAACTCGCCGTCGAGCGCCACATGACGAAGCTTGCGGCGAAGAACCGCTCGGCCTCGTCCGGTCCGTTCTTTGTCGGGGCAGGCGCCTACAAGCACCATGTCCCGGCGACGGTCGACATGGTGATCCAGCGGTCGGAATTCCTGACGACCTATACGCCCTACCAGCCAGAGATCGCACAGGGTACGCTGCAGACCCTGTTCGAATTCCAGACCCAGGTCGCGGCCATGACCGCGATGGATGTGGCGAACGCCTCCATGTATGACGGCTCCACGGCCTGCGCTGAGGCGGCGATCATGGCGACGCGGGTGACGCGCCGGAAGAAAGTGATCCTGTCGGGCGGGCTGCATCCGCATTATGCCGCCGCCACTAAAATGGTGTGCGAGGCGCAAGGGTTCGAAGTGGTCCAGTTGCCCGCAGCCGTGGATGGCGAGAATGCGCTGGCCGATGCGGTGGACGACCAGACCGCCTGTGTCATCGGTCAGAGCCCGAACATTTTCGGCACCGTGACGGACCTCTCGAAGTCGGCGGATGCTGCCCATGAAAAAGGCGCGCTGCTCGTCTCCGTCTTCACCGAGGCGGTTTCGCTCGGCCTCATTACGCCGCCGGGCGAGATGGGCGCAGACATTGCTGTCGGCGAAGGGCAGTCCATCGGCAACGGCCTCAATTTCGGCGGCCCTTATGTCGGCCTCTTTGCCTGTACCCAGAAGCTGGTGCGCCAGATGCCCGGCCGCCTGTGCGGGGAAACTGTGGACGCCGACGGCAATCGCGGTTTCGTGCTGACGCTGTCGACCCGCGAACAGCATATCCGCCGCGACAAGGCGACTTCAAACATTTGCACCAATTCCGGCCTCTGCGCGCTGGCCTTCACCGCGCACATGACGCTGCTCGGCGGAAAGGGGCTGGAACAGATGGCCCTGCTGAACCACGAAGCGGCCTGCGATCTCGCTGATGCGCTGGAAGCCGTGCCCGGCGTGGAAATCCTGACGCCGCGCTTCTTCAATGAGTTTGCCTTCCGCACGCCGATGGACGCAGAAGCCGTACTGGCTATGCTGGACGAAGCTGGCGTGGTCGGCGGGGTCCGCGCCAGCCGCCTCTTCCCCGATGGGCATATGGGCGACGTTATCCTCTGCGCCGCCACTGAATGCACGACGGCCGACGATATCGCCGCCTACGCCGCCGCCCTGAAGGAGATCATCTGATGACCATGAACGCACAAGGCCGCCCGACATCTCCTGCACAGGCTTCCAACCAATCCGTGGACACCGTGTCTGGCTCCAAGGGCCTGTTGCAGGCCGAGGGCCTGATCTTTGAGGTTGGCACCGCTGACACGACCGGCGTTGACCTTCCCAAGCCGACATACCGCACCGGCCGTCTTGGCGGTGTTGCACGCAGCCAGCCGACCGGCCTGCCAGGCCTGTCCGAACCGCAGACCGTGCGTCACTATATGCGTCTCAGCCAGAAGAACTACGCCATCGACCTTGGTCTGTTCCCGCTGGGCAGCTGCACAATGAAACACAATCCGCGCCTCAACGAGAAGCTCGCGCGTTTGCCCGGCTTTGCGGACATCCATCCGCTGCAGCCACAGGCGACCGTGCAGGGTGCGCTGGAACTGATTGACGAATTGGCGACCTGGTTGAAGACACTCACCGCGATGCCCGCCGTCGCAATGAGCCCCAAGGCGGGTGCGCATGGCGAATTCTGCGGCATGATGGCGATCCGCCAGGCGCTGGTCGCACGCGGTGAGGCCGAGACCCGCAAGCGCGTGCTGGTGCCAGCCTCCGCGCACGGAACGAACCCGGCAACGGCCGTCCAGTGCGGCTTCATCGTTGACGAGATCAAGGCCAATGCGCGCGGCCGGGTGAACATTGAGGAGTTGAAAGCGAAGCTCGAAAAGTCCGACGACATTGCCGGCATCATGCTGACCAATCCGAATACGTGCGGCCTCTTCGAGACCGACATCAAGGAGATTGCCGACCTGATCCATGCGGCGGGTGGCTATTTCTACTGCGACGGCGCGAACTTCAATGCCATCGTTGGCCGGGTCCGCCCCGGCGACCTCGGCGTCGATGCGATGCACATCAATCTTCACAAGACCTTCTCTACCCCACATGGCGGCGGTGGGCCGGGCTCTGGCCCGACTGTGTTGTCAGACGCGCTCGCGCCTTACGCGCCCGTGCCCTTCGTTGTGAAGGATGAAGACGGCGTCTTCCGCCTCGTCGAGGACATGGAAGGCGACGCCAGCGAGAGTTTTGGCCGCATGGTGGCCTTTCATGGCCAGATGGGCATGTTCGTCCGGGCGCTGACCTATATGCTCAGCCACGGCGCAGACGGCCTGAAGCAGGCTTCTGAAGATGCCGTGCTGAACGCCAACTATATTCAGGCACGCCTGAAGACGGTGATGACGCCGGCCTTCGAGGGCTATTGCATGCATGAGGCATTGTTCTCGGATGCCTTTACGGCGGACGGGATCGAGACCATCGACATTGCCAAGTCGCTGATCGATGAGGGCTACCATCCGATGACCATGTACTTCCCGCTGGTCGTGCATGGGGCGATGCTGATCGAGCCGACCGAGTCGGAATCTAAAGCCGAGCTAGATCGCTTCTGTGACTCGCTGGAATCCATTGCCCGACGTGCCGCTCAGGGAGACGAAACGATGAAGGGCGCCCCTTATCTCGCTCCGATGCGCCGGCTCGACGAAACGCAGGCGGCCCGCAAGCCTGTGCTCAAATGGACGCCGCCGGAAACGAGTTCTGTCGCAGCGGAATAAGGATCAGGGCGCAACCTGGCCGAGCGGCTTTGGTCGCTCGCGCCGGAAAATAGCGGCCCGCGCCTTGGCGAAGCCGACAATCATCGGGCGCTCGATGAAGCGATAGGTCAGGGCGGCGACGATCAGGCAGGTCGTCAGCGCCACGATGTAGAGCACGATATTGTCGAGTGGCCCGGCATGCCCCGTCTGGAAGATTGGCGCGAGAACCGGGATCTTCGCCAGCTCTGCGAATCCGAGCCGGATGGGCGCCAGCAGGATCGGATGACACAAATAGAGCGAGAATGACCAGTCGCCGACCCGTGCAAGGCTGCCATAGATACGTAACAGGCCGGGCTTCATGGCCCGGATCCGCGCCGGCATGGCCTGCCCGCCCAACCAGCCTCCCCAGAAGACCACCGCCATCGCCATGCCGCCGACAATGATCGACATGAAGGTTGCGGCCGAGCGGGCGCTCCAGGGGGCCGTGTCGAGGAGGTTGTAACCGAACCCGATCAGGCCGGCGACCACGGCGCCTGCGCCCGCCGGGACAAGCCAGGCTTGCCGGCGCCTCAGTTCCAGCGTGGCGAACCCGTAAACCAGCAGCGTGCAGGGCAGGCCGAACCAGAAGACGCGGCCCCACATCATCAGGTCTGCATCCTCGGTGCCCTGCAGGCCGAGAGACGCCATCATCCAGAGCACGGCAACCATCGTAACCGCTCCGCTGCGCCACGCGACGCCGGAGCTGACCAGCAGGCCGACCACGGCCCCCATGATGAATTCCATCGTCATGGGATAGAAAATCAGCGTTCGGTAGTCCGCGCCGAAGGGCTCAGTGAAACCGACAAAGGTCCCGCCGGCAATTGCGCCGCCCCATGCGAGCAGCACCCATAGCCAGGTGCGCCGGGGCAGGAGGAGCAGGAAGGTGAAGGCGACATAGAAGTAGATCTCATGCACCAGCGTCCAGCCCACTCCCAGCACCGGAGGGGCATTCTGTGGCACGAGCAGGAAGGATTTGATCAGATACGGGATAAGGGGTTGGCCCTGGCTGACATGTTGCCAGCCCTCGCCGAGGCCGAAATCATTGTACACGAAGAACATCAGCGTCATGACGCCCGCGAAAATCCACCAGAGCGGATAGATACGTGTGACGCGGGCGAACAGGAAATCGAGGCTGGACCGGATGCCGGGTTTCATACCTTCGGTCACATAGACCATGATGAAGCCCGAGATTACAAAGAACAGATCCACACCGGCATAGCCGTTCGAAATGACGCCATTCAGAAGGGGAAGTTCCTGCAGATCATTCTTGCCAATGGCCAGAATTTCCATTGCGCGGATATGGTAGATAACGACCAGCAATGCCGCCATACCGCGCAGGATTTGGATGGACTGAAGTTTCATGCCGTCCTCTAGCCAGGTTGCCGCGCATGACAGCAAGAATTCGCATTTTGTAGCAATCAGGTAACGCAGACGCCAGACTTTGACCACATCCTGCCGATAGAACTGGCGGCGCCCTAATATTTCACCATATTCAGCACCATGGCCGACGATGAAACCCCCACGCCAAGCGATCAGAGCGAGACGTCGAAGTCCGCAGCCGGGCTGCGCAATGGCGTGAACGTGGCGTTTCGCCAGATCTTGGCGCTGACCGGCCTGATCATGATCGTGGTGGCCATTCCGATTGCGTTTGTGACGCCAATCATTCCAGTAGGCCTGCCGATCGCCATTGTTGGGGTCGTGTTGCTTGGCCGCAATGCGATGTGGGGCCGGCGCTGGATGGAGAGCGTGTTGGCCCGGCATCCTCGCGTCGAGCGGTTTGCCCCCAACTGGCTCATGCGGCTCGTCTTTGGCCGGGATAAGAAAGACCCGCTCAAACCGGATACGTAGAAGCAAATTGCCGCAGATGTGGCGGCTCTGGAAGAAATTCACGTCTGTTTCCGGATCAGGCCTTGAAGCGCCGGGAAATGTCAGCAGTATGCCGGGACCTATCTGCGGACACGGGGCGACAGAAGATGCGGACATTATTTGGGGTGGCGGCTGCCTGCGTGGCAGCATTAATACTTTCGGCGTGCGGCGGAGGTGACGATGCAAAGAAGACAGCCTCTGCGGATGACGCGTTCGATCGCAATCCTTATCCCTCTACGTATACGCCCTTTCCGAACGCGCCGGTCCTGATCACGAATGCCACCATTCTGGATGGTGAAGGCAATCTGATCGAAGATGGCAGCCTGCTGTTGCAGGATGGCAAGATCGTTGCCCTCGGCGCCGACATAGAAGCGCCGGACGGGGCCGAGACCATCGACGCCACAGGCCGCTGGGTCACGCCCGGCATCATCGACAATCACAGCCATCTCGGCGTCTACCCCTCGCCCGGCGTCACCGCGCATGGGGACGGCAATGAAGTCTCCGGCCCCGTCACGGCGGAAGTCTGGTCCGAGCATGGCGTCTGGCCGCAGGACCCGGGTTTCACCCGCGCCATCGCGGGCGGCATCACCTCCCTGCAAGTGCTTCCCGGAAGCGCCAATCTGTTCGGCGGACGGGGCGTGATCCTGAAGAACGTGCCGAGCCGGACCGTGCAGGGCATGAAATTTCCTGACGCGCCCTACACGCTGAAGATGGCCTGCGGGGAGAACCCCAAACGCGTCTATGGCTATGGCAATGGCGGATTTCCGGGCGGGGCCCCGTATTCTCGCATGGGCAATGTCGCCGGCTACCGGCAGGCCTGGATCCGGGCGGCGGAATACAAGAGCAAGTGGGAGAAGTTCGAAAATGAAGGCGGTGAGCCGCCGGCGCGTGATCTCGAACTCGATACGCTGGCCGGGGTCCTGAACGGCGACATCCTCGTACACATGCATTGTTACCGCGCCGACGAGATGGCGCAAATCATGGATATGTCGAAGGAGTTCGGCTACAAGGTCACCGCCTTCCACCATGCGGTCGAAAGCTACAAGATTGCCGACAAGCTGGCCGAGTATGGCGCCTGTTCTTCCATGTGGGCCGATTGGTGGGGCTTCAAGATGGAAGCCTATGACGGCATTCGCGAGAACATTCCGATGGTCCACAAGGCCGGCGCCTGCGCCATTGTCCATTCCGATAGCGATGTTGGCATCCAGCGCCTCAATCAGGAGGCGGCAAAAGCCTGGTCTGATGGCAAGAAGGTCGGGATCGACATTCCGAAAGAGGTCGCCTGGACCTGGCTCTCCCTGAACCCGGCCAAATCGCTCGGCATTGATGACCGGACTGGCAGCCTCAAGCCCGGCAAGATGGCGGATGTCGTCATCTGGTCCGGCGACCCGTTCAGCGTCTACTCCGCGGCCGATCAGGTCTTCATCGATGGCGCCCTGATGTTCGACCGTGACCATCCTGAAACCAATCCTGTCATGGACTTTGAAATCGGCCAGCCTGGTGAAGGAGACCGGAAATGATCCGCACACTACTCACAAGCGTTGCCGCATTGGGCCTCGCAACCACGCCTGCGCTCGCCGAAACACTGGTTATTCGCGGGGAAACGGTTTGGACCGGCACCGCGCAGGGCGTGATCGAAAACGGAATTGTCGTCATCGAGGATGACCGGATCGTCGCGGTTGGCGGGTCCGGGACAGAAGTGCCGGACGGTGCGACGGAGATTGCCGCAGCGTGGGTCACGCCGGGCCTGATCGCCGCTTTCTCCCAGACAGGTCTGGTGGAAGTCGATGCCGAGGATTCGACCAATGATACAGCTGCGGCGATGTCTGGCTTCTCAGCCGCGCTGAACGCGGCCGATGGCTTCAATCCGGATGCGACCGCGATTGATGTTACCCGCATCGAGGGGTTCACGCGCTTGGTTGTGGCGCCGGGTACTGGCAACTCGCTGTTTGCCGGACAGGGCTTTGTGGCGGATGCGAGCGGGGATCTGGATACCGAACTGGACGAAAAAGTCTTCACCTTCATCAGGCTCGGTGAAGCGGGGGCCGGCCTTGCCGGGGGCTCGCGCCAGGCTGCCATGATGCTGCTTCGCGCCGCCCTGGATGACGCCCGCAGCTATCCTGCGCGCTACATCACCCAGAATGACGGCGCCGTGCTGAACCGGGTTGATGCACAGGCCTTGGCGCCAGCTGCACGCGGCCAACAGCTGATCCTTGTCCAGGCGAGTCGCGCCAGCGATCTCAACGCCATCATGGATCTGGCAGAGGATGAGCCGTCGCTGAAATTTGTGATCGTCGGCGCGGACGAGGCGTGGCGCGTAGCCCCGCGGCTCGCGGACACAGGCATTCCGGTCATCATCGATGCGTTCTCCAATTTGCCGGCGTCCTTTGAGAAACTGGCGGCAACCTCGGAAAATGCGGCCCGGCTGGCTGACGCGGGCGCGACCTTTGCCATCGCGAATGTGGGTGATGGCAGCCATCAGGCCCGCCTCGCGACACAGCTGGCCGGCAATGCTGTGGCCAATGGGCTGTCCTTCGACGACGCAATGATTGCATTGACCAGCGCCCCCGCAGACATTTTTGGTCTCACCGGCTTTGGTCGCCTCGCGCTAGGGGCTCATGCTGATGTGGTGGCCTGGGATGGGGATCCGCTGGAAATCGTGTCCAGTCCTGTGGCCGTGATCATTGATGGCGAACAGCAGTCGATGGAATCCCGCCAGACCCGTCTGCGGGACCGCTATCTCAACCTCGACGAATCCGAACGGCCCCACGCCTATACGCGGCCGTAAGGAGGGCGCGTCCTATTGCTGGGCGCGGGCGTTCAGGTTTTCGATCAGTTCGGGCGTGATGGAGCCCGTTACCGTCAGAAACTGGCTGCTCTGATAGTCACGGATGGCAGCGGCCGTATCAGGGCCGAGGGCGCCGTCAGCTGACCCGATATTGTATCCCAGTGCTGTCAGCGCCAATTGCGTCGCTCTGACCTGGGCCGGATTTCCGAGATTCCAAGCCTGCGCCCCGAACCGGCCATTTGCGGCGGCATTTGCGCGTGAGGGCCGCCAGTCTTCCGACTGGACACGGGCGTGGTTCACGGCTTCCTGGGAAACGCGTTGGGAGAGTTCCATCACCTTAGCGGGTGCGCCGGCATCGCCATTCTTCGCCGCGATCATGAACCAGTAGAGTGCTTCGGTCAGGTTCGGGCTGATGCCCAGACCTTGCTCATACAGCACGCCCAGATTGTACTGGCTGTCCACGATGCCGAACTCGGCGCCCTTGCGAAACCATTCCACGGCGCCCGCATAGGTCTGGTCGCCGCCTTCGCCTTCAGCCATGAAGACGGCAAGATCATGCATCGCCTTCACATTGCCACCTCGCGCGGCTTTCTCGGTCCAGTCCCGCGCAAGGGTCAGATCCTTTGGCACGCCCGTGCCTTTTTCATGCAGTTTCGACAACGTGTACTGAGCGATGGGCAGGCCCTTGTCCGCGCTCTCGCGCATCAAGGCGGCGCCCCCCTTGAGATTGCCATCGGAAAGTTGCTGCTGGGCAAGTTGGAACTGTGCGATGCCGTTGCCGGTTGCGGCCGCGTTCGCCAGCTTGCCCACGGGTGGAATGGGGGAAAAAGTCTTTGCAGGCTCGACGCGCGCGCTTGCGAGGACCGGCGTGGGCTCAACCAGTTCGATGGGGGCTTCGGTTTCGGCTACAGGTTCCACCAGCTCCGGATCTGACACGCCGGTCTCGGTTTCGAACGGGGCGATCCCATCCTCTTCAAACAACAATGCATCTTCAGCTATTGCCGTGTCGTCTGTTTGCGGCGCATCGGCTTCCGCGACGCTGATTGCAGCCATGTCGGCTGGCGCCGAGACTTCTGCGACCGCCGCAGGTGCCTGCTTGCCGCGAAGATAGAGATATCCGCCCACTGCGGCGCCCGTGATCACCACGGCAGAGGCCGCCGCATAGAGGGGCAGCTTTCCATTTCCGCTGAGGCGTGACCCTTTGTCAGCGCGGTTGGTCGACGTTCCGGCGCTGAGGTTCGTGTCCTTCCGACCGGAAGAGGCCGCAATGGCGGCGCGACGGGCCATGTCGATATAATTGGCCGCAGGTTCTTCGGGCTTGGGGGCGCTCTCCTCCGTCTCCGTCAGGGCACGGACCTCTTCCGCAGAGTCGGTATCTGTGTCGAATTCATCATCCTCAAAGATATCCGATTCCCGCGCTTCGGTGCGGCTGTCCTCGTAATCGTCAAGGCCGACCATAGGGTCCAGAGTGACGGCCACCTCGTCATCCCCGGTCTCGGAAAAAGCGTCGTAGAAATCGTCTTCCGCATTATCCAGGCCAGAATCGGCGTCCAAATCATCGCCGGCGAGGTCGTAGTCTTCCTCATAGGCCTTGGACTGAGGTTCGGCGTCCGCTTCGGCCTCGACCTCTACCGGCTCATCCGTTTGGGTCCAGTCGGCCAGGAAAGTTTCGCTGTCATCCGCCGGGACTGAGTCCTGCGGCAGGCCTGGCTCGAATTCCGCATCATATTCGTCAGCCAGGAAATCAGAAGAGTTATCGTCCTCCTGGAATTCCTCCAGCAGGCGATCGGTCTCATTGATCGCTTCCATCGTTGCCAGATCTTTTGGCTCCGTTTTTGCGGACTCGAATGGCACGGCCGAGTCTTCCAGCATTTCCAGGCGGGTGGCGAGAGATGCCATTGCCTTCTGGATGGGAGATAGGGAGACGGCGGTCTGGGTCTGCACTTCTTCGAGGCGCTCCGAGATGCCTGACAGGGCTTCGGACAGTTTCTGGTCCGCCCGCTTGCGGTTCTCGTCGATCTCGCCTGCGAGTGTTTGAAGCGCCTTATCCTGGCGCGCCTGCAGGCGGCTTGCAACGGTGGCGACCTGATCTCCGATCTGGGAAATGGCTTCGGCGCTGCGCTGCTCGCTGGCGTTCACGCGCTTGTCCAGATTTGCCCCGAAGTCTTCCATCCGGCTGCCGACCAGGTCTCCGATACGCTTAATTTCCGAGGAGACCGCGTCCATGTCCTGTATCTGGCGGTCTTCGCCGGCCGTGAGTTTTTCACGGACATCATCGAGCCCAGACTTCAGGTCTGCGACAGTTTCCTCGCTGGTGCCCGTCGCGGCGCGCGCAATCTCTTCGGCCAGCTCTGCGCGGGCTGTGTCGACTGTGCTGCGCACGGTCGACATGATCTCTTCAAAGCGTGACTCGAATTCTGCCCTCAGGCGGTCGGCCAGGTCAGGTTCGACGGTCTTCGACAGGGTTTCGATCTTTGCGTCGAGATTGTTGAAAGTGGATTCAAGGCTGAGCAGGGCCGCGTCCGTGGTCGTCTCTGCGCGGTTAAGGCGGTCCTGCGTTCGCGTCAGCGTGTCTTCCACGCTTTCCATCGACTGCGCCACACGGGCCTCGACGCCGGCCAGACGCTCATCGGTCTTGTCTACGCCGGAGAGGCGAAGGTTCACATGCGTTTCGAGGTTCGACAGCCGGTCAGCCAGTTCGCGTGCGGTGCCTTCGGCGCGCAATTCGGCCTGATCGACAGCGCGTTCGACACGGGAGGCGGCATCAGAGAGCGTATGCTCGACCTTCACTTCCATGCTCTCGACGCGGTCGGTGAGATCGGCGAACCCGGTTTCCACCCGGCCCTTTATGGCCTGGGTTTCATTTTGTGCCAGTTCACTTTCCTCGAACACATGGCTGGCCAGCTTGCCCAGCGCCTGTTCGAGCGATTTCAACGCTTCCAGGTTTTCCCGTGATGAATCGTCGGCTTCCAGCTTCTGCACCTTCGACTGGAGGGCTGAATGCGTTTCCCGCAATTCTTCGATCAGGCCTTCCACGTGCCCGGAAATCGCAGAGGAATTCTGCTCGGCGTCTTCCAGTCGGGCGACCAGACCGAGAATGGTGTGATCCATGCCAGTGATCGCGAGGGTGGAGCGGGCTTCAGTCGCTTCGATGCGGCGGGTCAGCTTGTCGAGTGTGTCATTGGCGGCGTTCGGCGTCGGCCGGCGATTCTCGAAGGGATAGGCCACTTCATTGGGCCGTGGCGCTTCCACGGACATCAATAGCCGGTTCAGATATTCCCCCAGCGTAATGCCTTCGGCATGCGCCGCCTCGCGCGCGGCATCACGCGCGCGCTGGTCAATTCCTTTGACGCTCCAGGGCCCCGTCTGGCTCATCCCCACTCTCCTAATCGCGCTCATTTTGCCCGTGATTATTAATCTTCGGGGCAAAAACGTTCAGATTCAGAATCGGTGATGACAGGCACCGCATTAAGGGCAGGTTAAAGGTAAAGAAAACCCATGGATCTGGTAACTCTACATCAAGGAGAGGCGAAAATTCGCTATCTCAGAAAAAGTTTACGTTGACGTTCGCGTAAGCCGTGATTTAGGTTTGTCGCATGATGACCAACAAGCTCTCCAAGATTTCCGCTGCGGACTCCCGCACCTACACAATTTCCGAGCTTGCTCGCGAGTTCGGTGTGACGCCGCGGGCGCTGCGTTTCTACGAAGACAAGGACATGCTGCACCCCGCTCGTGACGGGATGACGCGCGTCTATTCCAACAGGGATCGCGCGCGGCTGACAATTATCGTCAGGCTGAAACGTCTCGGCCTGCCGCTTGCGGATATCCGCGAGATTCTCGACCTTTACGTGCTGGATGATGGCCAGCGTGCCCAGATGCGAATGTCGCTCGACAAGTTCCGCAAGCAAGTGAAAGAACTTGAAATCCAGAGAGGCGATATCGACACGGCCCTGACAGAACTGCGCAAGGGCATTTCCTGGCTGGAAACCCAGATCGCCAATACCGGCCCGTCCGACGAGAACAAGCGACAGCTTGCGGCGTATGACGAGATTGCCCGCAGACAACTCGACGAAGTCTGATCTGCACTGCCCCAAATTGTGCCCCGCCTGGCAAATGCTAAGGTGGGGCAAATTCATTTAGATGAGCGTGCCGCAGGTCCCTGCGATTTGGGCGCTTGATTGACAGGAAGTACACAATGCCCCGTTACGATGCGCCAATTCGCGACATGCAATTCATCCTGCAGGAACTGCTGCAGATACAGAACTACTCAAACCTGCCGGGCTTCGAAGAGGCCACGCCGGACCTTGTCAATGCGATCCTCGAAGAGGGCGGCAAGTTTGCCAAGGAAGTCCTGTTCCCGCTGAACGCCGTCGGTGACCAGCAGGGCTGTGTTCGCAGTGACGATGCCAGCGTGAAGACGCCGGACGGCTTCCCGGATGCCTATAAGCAGCTGGTAGAAAATGGCTGGCCGCTCCTGTCGGCCGATCCGTCTATGGGCGGGCAGGGCCTGCCGCATGTTGTCAACATCGCCTGGACCGAAATGGTGTCTTCCGCGAACATGGCCTTCGGCATGTATCCGGGCCTGACGCATGGCGCGTTCCAGGCACTGATGGCGGGGGGCTCCGACGAGCTGAAGGCAAAGTACGGTCCGAAGATGGCTTCGGCCGAATGGGCCGGCACAATGAACCTCACCGAGCCGCAATGCGGCACCGATCTCGGCCTGATGAAGACAAAGGCCGTGCCGCAGGGCGATGGCACCTACAAGATTACCGGGCAAAAAATCTGGATTTCCGGCGGTGAGCAGGATCTTACCGAAAACATCATCCACCTCGTGCTGGCGCGCATCGAAGGCGCGCCGGAAGGCATCAAGGGCGTGTCCCTGTTCGTCGTGCCGAAATACATGGTGGGCGATGATGGCTCGCTCGGCGAGCGCAATGCCTGTTCCTGTGGTGGCCTCGAAGAGAAGATGGGCATTCACGGCAACGCGACCTGCGTCATGAATTATGACGGCGCTACCGGCTGGCTGGTCGGCGAAGAGCACAAGGGCATGCGCACCATGTTCGTCATGATGAATGAGGCGCGCCTCGGCGTCGGCCTGCAGGGGCTCTCGCAAGCGGTCATTGCCTACCAGAATGCGGTCGATTTTGCGAAAGACCGTCTCCAGGGCCGCTCCCTGACCGGGCCGAAAGCGCCGGAGAAGCCCGCCGATCCGATCATCGTGCATCCAGACGTGCGCCGCATGTTGATGGACCAGAAGGCTTTCCTCGAGGGCGCCCGCGCGCTGACCTATTGGACCGCGTTCCAGGGCGACCTGCAGCATAAATCCCCGGACGAGAATGTCCGGGAAAAGGCGGGTGACTACATGGCCCTGCTGACGCCGGTCATCAAAGCCTATCTGACCCATATGGGCTTTGAAAAAGCCAATCAGGCGCTGCAGCTTCACGGTGGATCTGGCTTTACGCGCGAATGGGGCCTTGAGCAGATCGTCCGCGATTGCCGTATCACCCTGATCTATGAAGGTACGAATGGCGTTCAGGCGCTCGACCTGGTCGGCCGCAAGCTGGCCTCCAATGGTGGCCGCGCCGTGTTCAGCTTCTTCGGCGAAATCGACGAATTCATCACTTCTGTTGAAGGCAGCGGCGACATGGACCCGTTCGTCCAAGGCCTGTCGACGTTGAAGGGCCAGTTGCAGGAAGCCACGACCTGGCTGATGCAGAATGGCATGACCGATTTCAACAATGCCGGCGCATCCAGCCACGACTATCTCCACCTGTTCGGCCTGACGGGGCTCGCATTCATGTGGGCAAAGATGGCCAAGGTGGCGCTGGACAAGAAGTCGGAAGGTGACCCCTTCTATGACGAGAAGCTGACGACCGGCTATTATTTCGTGGACCGGATGGTGCCGGATGGCGCGGCGCATCTCGCCAAGGTGAAGACGGGTGCAAAATCCATGATGGCCTTGCCGGCTGAGGCGTTCTAGGGCGCCATGATGTGAATTTGGATGGCGCGCACTCTCTGAGCAGGGCGTGCGCGCTATCACACAAAAATTTCATGCGATTCCCGGCGTTGTGACGTTGGGAGAGGGCTGGGAATTCGCCATATCCGTCGTTACATGTTTACGTGAACGTAAGCGGTAACCACAAGCCGCGCCAAGCGGAGGAAGAAGTATGCAAGCCAGTCCCCTAGATGTCCCAAAGGCCGCTTGGCGCCAGGATGAAGAGCTCGAGATTTTCTCGGATGCCGTCGGCCAGTTCTTCGAGAAGGAATGTGTGCCGCACGTGCCTCAATGGCGCAAGGACGGCATCGTCCCGATGGAAATCTGGAAGAAAGCCGGCGAGATGGGCCTGCTCGGCGCGTCTGTGCCGGAAGAATATGGCGGCGCGGGCGGCGACTTCCGCCACGAAGCGATCATCATCGAGCAGCAGCAATGGAAGGGCGTCGACGGGTTCGGCATCACGCTGCACAATGCGATCATCGCCCCTTATATTGTAGCCTACGGTACTGAGGAGCAGAAGCGCCGCTGGCTGCCGGGAATCTGTACCGGCGATTTGGTTACTGCGATTGCAATGACCGAGCCGGGTGCTGGCTCTGACCTTCAAGGCATGAAGACCACGGCCAAACGTGACGGCGACGACTATGTTATCAATGGCTCGAAGACCTTCATTTCGAATGGCCAGACCGCAAACCTGATCCTCGTTTGCGTGAAGACGGACCCGACCCAGGGCGCCAAGGGCATTTCGATTGCCGTTGTCGAGACAGACAAGGTGGAAGGCTTCCGCCGTGGCCGTAACCTTGAAAAGGTCGGCCAGCATGCTGCAGATACATCTGAGCTGTTCTTCGATGAAGTGCGTGTGCCAGCTTCCAACCTTCTTGGCGAAGTGGAGGGCAAGGGCTTCATCCAGCTAATGCAGAAACTGCCGCAGGAACGCCACATCATCGGCCTGCAGGGCGTCGGCATGATCGAGCGGGCGATCCACGAGACCGTCGAATATGTGAAGGGCCGCAAGGCGTTCGGCGGCACGATTTTCGATTTCCAGAACACCCAGTTCAAACTGGCCGAATGCAAGACTGAAGCGACCGTCGCCAAGGTGTTTGCCGATCATTGTACGGAGCGCCTGCTCAAGGAAGAGCTCGACGCCGCCACCGCGTCCATGTCGAAATACTGGATCTCTGATCTCCAGTGCAAGATCGTCGACGAGTGTCTCCAGCTGCATGGTGGGTTCGGCTACATGGACGAATATCCGATCGCGCAGATGTATGCAGACGCGCGCGTTCAGCGTATCTATGGCGGCGCCAATGAAGTCATGAAAATGCTGATCGCGAGGACGCTCTAGTTTCCAATGCCTGACAGTCATCTCATTCGTGATGTCTTTCCGAAGCCGAGCCCGTCCTCGACATCGCTTGGCTTTGAACTCCTGGCGCTCGACATGAAAGCGCTGACAACCCGGGTGCGCTTTGAGGGCCGCCCGGAGTTCTGCAATCCGGCAGGTGTCATCCAAGGCGGCTATCTTGTCGCCATGATGGATGATACGATTGGCATGCTCGCCGGGATGAAGGCGGGCAAGACGAAGCTCCCTTCGACGGTTGATTTGCACACTCATTTCCTGCGCCCTGTCCGTAAAGGCGTCATCGAAGTTTCAGCGCGTCTAAGGAATGTCGGCCGCGCCATGTTGTTCGCGGAAGCCGAACTGTTTGATTCCCGCGGCAAGGAAGCTGCCCGTTCCGCCGCGAGCCTGACCCTCAATCCGGTACTAAAACCGGCAACCTGATCTTACGTTTTAGAAGGAGCCTCTCCAATGACTGAAGCCTATATCTACGACGCGGTGCGTACGCCCCGCGGTAAAGGCAAGAAAAGCGGATCGCTGCACGAAATCACCGCGCTCAGCCTTGCGACCCAAGTCCTGCAAGCCATCCGTGACCGGAATGAACTCGACACGTCCAAGGTGGACGATGTTGTTCTTGGCTGCGTCAGCCCGGTGGGCGAGCAGGGCGCAGACATCGCGCGCGTCGCCGTTCTGAATGCCGATTATGCTGAAACGACCGCGGGCGTCCAGGTTGACCGCTTCTGCGCCTCCGGCCTCGAAGCCTGCAACATGGCCGCGTCCAAGGTCATGACCGGCGAGGCCGACATGGCCATCGGTGGCGGTGTTGAAAGCATGAGCCGCGTGCCAATGGGCGCGTCCGGTGGCGCGTGGTCTTCCGACCCGCAAGTCGCCCTCAAAACGTACTTCGCCCCGCAGG
This sequence comes from Hyphomonas sp., assembly GCF_036964145.1. Lineage (GTDB taxonomy): Bacteria > Pseudomonadota > Alphaproteobacteria > Caulobacterales > Hyphomonadaceae > Hyphomonas. The sequence goes on along the minus strand of NZ_JBALUC010000002.1, from coordinate 835,732 downwards.
GTATTGGCGCTGACACGATCGCCACCAAGTATGGCTTCTCCCGTGATGACGTTGACGCCTTCGCCGTTGAGAGCCAGAAGCGCGCCGCAACGGCCTGGAAAGAAGGTCGCTTTGCCAAATCCATCGTTCCGGTGAAAGACCAGATGGGCGGCATCCAGCTGGCCCATGACGAACACATGCGCCCTGACGCTGACATGCAGTCGCTCGCGGCACTGAACCCCTCCTTCGCTGGCATGGGCGCCATGGGCTTCGATGAAGTCATCAAGCAGCGCTATCCAGAACTGGAAGCGATTAATCATGTGCACCATGCCGGCAACTCGTCCGGCATCGTGGATGGCGCTTCAGCGGTCCTGTTCGGTTCGAAGGAAATGGGCGAGAAGTTCGGCCTCAAGCCGCGCGCGCGCATCCGCGCCATGGCCTCCATCGGCTCCGAGCCGGGCATCATGCTGACCGGCCCGACCTATGTGTCCCAGAAGGTTCTGAAGAAGGCCGGCATGGAAGCCAGCGACATCGACCTTTACGAACTGAACGAAGCCTTTGCATCGGTCGTCCTGCTGATGATGCAGAACCTCAATATCCCGCATGAAAAGATGAACGTGAATGGCGGCGCCATCGCTATGGGCCACCCGCTCGGCGCGACCGGCGGCATGATCCTCGGCACGATGGTCGACGAACTGGAGCGCTCCGGCAAGGAAACCGCTCTTGTCACCCTCTGTGTCGGCGCCGGCATGGGCACCGCCACGATCATCGAACGCGTTTAATCAAGATACAGACGAACGGAATACACGATATGGAACTCGAAACATTCGGTTGGGACGTCGATGGTGACGGCATTGCGCACGCAGTCTTTGATGTGCCAGGCCGCAGCATGAACACGCTGACGGCAAAAGCTGTTGCTGATATCATCGCAATCTCCAAGGAAGTCGCGTCCAATGACGCCATCAAGGGCCTGGTGATCTCGTCGGGCAAGCCGAGCGGCTTCTGTGCCGGGGCGGATCTTGGTGAAATGAACCAGAGCGCTGGCGCCGGAAAGTCGCCTGTGGACATGTCCGAAGCAGAGCTGAAAAAGGCGCAATTCGATCGCGGCTTTTCGCTCAATAAGACGCTGCGCGAACTGGAAACCTGCGGCAAGCCGGTGGCCGTCGCGCTGAACGGCCTTGCCCTTGGCGGCGGTCTCGAAGTGGCGCTGGCATGTCATTATCGCGTTGCGGCGAATGACAATCCGAAGCTGCAATTCGGCTTGCCGGAAGCCAAGATCGGCCTCCTGCCGGGCGCAGGCGGCACCCAGCGCCTGCCACGCCTGATTGGCGTTCAGGCGGCTCTTCCACTGATCCTGCAAGGCGAAAGCTTCAATGCCGAGAAGGCGCTCGCCATGGGTGTCGTCCAGGAACTCGCGCCGTCGTCCGAAACGGTCGACAAGGCAAAAGCCTGGGTCAAGGCCAATCCGAAGGCGCAAGCGCCTTGGGATGAAAAAGGCTTCAAGGTTCCGGGCGGAGTCGTGCATCGCAGCCCCGGCGCTGGCCAGGTTGCGACCATGTCGAACGCCATGCTGATGGCCAAGACTTATGGCAACTATCCGGCGCAGAAGAACATCCTGTCCTGTGTCTATGAAGGCATCCAGGTGCCGATCGATGCCGGTCTCCGGATCGAGACACGTTACTTCATCAACACGCAGCAGCGCCCGGAAGCGAAAGCCATGATCCGGTCCCTGTTCCTGTCGATGCAGGAATTGTCCAAGGGCGGGAACCGCCCGGCCGGTCATCCGAAGACGGAGTTCAAGAAGATCGCTGTCGTCGGCGCGGGGCTGATGGGCGCAGGCATCGCTTATGTCCAGGCCAAGGCCGGTATCCCGACCGTGCTCGTCGATGTTTCGAAAGAGAATGCCGAGAAGGGCAAGGATTATTCCCGCCGTCTCGTAGAGAAGGCCGTCTCTCGGGGCAAGTCCACGCAGGAGAAGGGCGACGCTTTGCTCGACCTGATCACGACGACGGACAATTATGATGACGTCAAAGGGTCAGATCTGGTCATCGAAGCCGTGTTTGAGAATGTCGAACTGAAATCCAAGATCACCAAGATGGCGGAAGCCGTTCTGGACGAAGACGCAGTCTTCGGATCGAACACATCGACACTGCCAATCACGGGTCTCGCAGAAGCATCTACGCGCCCGGAAAACTTTATCGGCATCCACTTCTTCTCGCCCGTCGAGCGCATGGGCCTCGTTGAGATCATCAGCGGCGAAAAGACCAGCGAAGCGACCCTCGCCAAGGCGGTCGATTATGTGCTGGCCATCCGCAAGACGCCGATTGCCGTCAATGACAGCCGCGGCTTCTATACTTCGCGTTGCTTCGGCACCTATACGCGCGAAGGCATGGAGATGCTGGCCGAAGGCATCAAGCCGGCGATCATCGAGAATGTCGGCCGTCAGTCCGGCATGCCGATGGGCCCGCTGGAAGTTTCCGACTCTGTTGGCCTCGACACCGCACTGAAGGTGACACGGGCAACCGCTGAAGCCGCTGGCATCGATCTGCAGACGGATGACCGGACGCAGTTCCTCGCTTGGCTCGTGGAAGACCAGGAGCGCGTGGGCCGCAAGGCCGGCAAGGGCTTTTACGACTACAACGAAAAGGGCAAGCCGGAGCGCCTCTGGCCAGACCTGAACACGCAGCTTGAAGTGAAGGTGGACGAATGCCCGCCAGACCTGAAGAAAGAGCTGACCAACCGCTTCCTGATCCGTCAGGCTGTGGAAGTGGCCCGCTGCTTTGAAGAGGGTGTCATCACCGATGCGCGCGATGCCGACATCGGCTCGATCCTCGCCTGGGGTTTCGCGCCATACACTGGCGGCTGCTGTTCCTACATCGACCTGATCTGGGGCATCAAGGAATTCGTCGCCGAGGCGGACAAGCTCGCGGACAAGTATGGTGACCGGTTCCGTCCGGGCGACCTGCTCCGCGACATGGCGGCCAAGGGCGAAGGCTTTTACGACCGCTTCCCCCCAGCCGGCAAAGCTGAGAAAGTCGCTGCGTAAGTCCTTGTCGCCGAATATTTTCACGCCTTGAGCGAACATTGAAAGACCGGTCGTGATTGTTTCACGATCGGTCTTTTTTTGTTGCTGACCCTGACAACCAATACGGGAAATGTGTTCTCGCGATCACTAAAGGTCGCGGGGAAAATGGGGAGAATTCCATGCTGAAATATGTTGCGGTCGCTGCGGCCGCGATGAGCCTTTGCGCATGTGCCACGGTCACAAAGGGGACCGAAGACACGGTCACATTTGAATCTACGCCTTCGGGAGCAGCCGTTTCTTTCAACGAAGTCACTGGACGCATCAATCAAAGCGGATGCACAACTCCGTGCACGATTGAATTGAACCGCAAGTACACCTACTCGGTTGAATTCGAGAAAGAAGGTTACGAAACATGGGTTCAGTTGCTTGAGCCGAAACTCTCGGGTGATGGGACAGCTGGCATGGCTGGCAACATTCTGCTCGGCGGAGTTATTGGCGCTGCGGTGGATGCTTCCACAGGCGCGATGAATGACCTCAGGCCGAATCCAATGGTTGCAACGCTGGTTTCTCTTGAAGAGCCAATCGAAGTTGAGCCTACCGAAGAGGTTGCTGAAACAGCGACAGACGCAGCCGATGAGGCTGGTTCATGATCTGCCTCTTTTAGGGCAGCTCTTCATGAAAAAGGCCGGAGCATTGCTGCTCCGGCCTTTTTTTGTTGTCTTGGGGAACTGACCGCCTAGCGCTTGGCGCGGGACCACCAGCCGGAGCGTTTGGGCTCGGCTTTCTTGGCCGGCTTGGCTGCGGGCTCAGGGGCCGGTTCGGGCGCAGCCTGGTCGGCCATGGCGGGTTCGGCCTCTGGCTCAGGCTTTGGTTCCGGCGCAGGCGTCTCGGCCACGGGCTCTGGTTTGGCCTCAACGATCGGCTCAGCTTCTGGCTCAGGCTCGGCCTTGGCCGGTTCACTGGCCTCTGCCTCACTGCTGGTTTCAGCGGCCAATGCTGCGTCCTTTTTCTTGGCGCGTGAGCGGCGGGGGCGCTTCGGTTTGGCCGGCTTTTCTTCACTGTCGGCTGGAGAATCTTCCGTCTGCGCCTCAGACGGAGCGGTCTCTTCAGCCGGTGCCTTGGCCGGCGTGTCTTCCGCAGCGGGCTCTTCGCTTACCTTGGCTTCGCTCGGCGGAATATCGTCCAACATTTCCGGAGCACTCGCAGCGAGGCCGTCCAGATAGGCGCCGCCATCTGCTGGCGCTCCATCGGCTGCCTCGGTGCGGGTGTCTGAAGACCGGCGCCGCCGACGACCTCCGCGACGGCCCCGGCGGCGGCGCTTGCGAGGGGCGCCATCCTCTGAGTCGTCGTCAGTGTCTGACGTGGCTTCGGCGCTGTCGTCGCCGTCTTCATCGCCATCCTCGCCGTCAAGCCTGGCTTCGTCATCCTGCGACTCGGCTGCTTCCTGTTTCCGGCCACGCCCGCCCCGGCGCCGACGGCGCTTGCGGCGGGTGCCTGTGGATTCATCATCTTGTTCGGAGGATGCTTCGGCGGTGGTGTCGTCTTCGCTCTCGTCGTCTTCATCCTCGTCATCGCTGACAATTTGCTTGCTTGGCTTGGCAAGCGAGCGGGGTGGCTTGCGCTTCTTCGGCTTGCCGTTCGGGTCACGCTCGGCATCGATCACGAAGTCGCCCGGAAGCATGTCTTCGGAAGAGTGAATGGAAACGGCAAAGCCGGCCATCCGCTCAACTTCGACCAGGGCTTCCCGCTTGTTGTTCAGCAGATAGAGCGCCACATCGGTCGGAGCCTTCACCGAGATGGCTTTCAGGCCGCCCATGGAAGAGCGCGCCTCAATGGCCCGGATCAGCTGCAGAGCCGCCGACGGGATGGAACGGCGACGGCCAGTGCCGTTGCATGCTTCGCACGGATCGGAGGTCGCCTGCAGCACGCCCTGGCGGCGACGCTGGCGGGAAATTTCCATCAGGCCGAATTGAGAGATGCGACCATGCTGGACGCGGGCGCGGTCCACCTTGAGGTGATCCTTCAGCTTTTTCTCGACGGCGCGATTGTTCTTGTTCTCATCCATGTCGATGAAATCGATCACGATAAGGCCGGCGAGGTCCCGCAGGCGCATCTGGCGGCAGGCCTCTTCCGCCGCTTCGAGGTTCGTGCGCAGGGCGGTCTGCTCGATATTGCGCTCGCGGGTGGACTTGCCGGAGTTCACGTCAATTGCGACCAGGGCTTCAGTCTGGTTGATGACGAGATAGCCGCCGGATTTCAGCTGGACGGTCGGGGAGTAGATGGAATCGAGTTGCTGCTCGACCGCTTCCGCCACGAAGAGCGGATCTTCCTCTTTCCATTGCTGAACCTTCTTGGACTGGCTCGGCATGATCAGCTTGGCGAGGTCCTTGGCTTCCCGATAGGCGTCCTCGCCATGGACGAGGACTTCCTCGATATCCTTGTCGAACATGTCTCGCATCGCCCGGTGGACGAGCCCGCCCTCGGCATTGATCAACATCGGCGCTTCGGAGGTCAGCGTCTTCTCGACAATGTTTTCCCAGAGCTTGGAGAGGTATTCATAGTCGCGCTTGATCTCGGCCTTGGTGCGCTTGGCGCCAGCAGTCCGCACGATCAGACCCATGCCGTCCGGGACATCCAGTTCGGAGACAATGGATTTCAGGCGTTTGCGGTCGGCGCCATTGACGATCTTGCGGGAAATGCCACCGCCGCGGGGCGTGTTCGGCATCAGGACCGAATAGCGGCCTGCGAGAGAAAGGTAGGTGGTCAGGGCTGCGCCCTTGTTGCCACGTTCTTCCTTGACGACCTGGACCAGCATCACCTGGCGGCGGCGGATGACTTCCTGGATCTTGTAGCGTTTGGAGATCGACGCCCGGCTGGACTTCTTGCGGCGCGGCGTAGATGCGGTCTTGGCTTCACCGCCATTTTCCTCGGAGGAGTCTTCGGATTCATCAGAATCCTCGTCGTCCGCATCATTGTCAGCTTCATCAATGTCGTCGAGGTCGGCGCCATCGCCGTCCTCATCATCTTCGTCTTCGATCTGGGCAGCGGCTTCTTCGGCCGCTTCCTTCAGCAGGGCTTCGCGGTCTTCCGCCGGAAGCTGGTAATAGTCGGGGTGGATCTCGCTGAAGGCCAGGAAACCGTGGCGATTGCCGCCATACTCAACGAAGGCTGCCTGCAGGGAAGGCTCTACGCGCGTTACTTTTGCGAGGTAGATGTTTCCGCGGAGTTGTTCGTTGCCAGTTGTTTCAAAGTCAAAGTCGTCGACCTGACCATTGTTGACGATCGCGACACGGGTCTCTTCCGTATGCGAGGCGTCGATTAGCATGAGTTTGCTCATGTAAAGGAACCTTATGAGCCGGCGCGGCGGCTGTGGATGCGTCAACGCACCTCAAGCCAGCCGCAAGGCCGGTCTGTAAATTTAGGGGGAGGATACGGTCACACCGACCCGACTGCCCCATGGGCAGTACAGAAAAATCGGTTTTGACTACTGTACCCGCGTACATCTTCTCTGCTTTCCGGAGCGCGGCGCCCGCTTGCCTTTTCGGTGAAGCCGGGATCGCTGTCGCGACGTTGGGAAACTTGCTTGGTAGGCCTGATTGGCAGCTACCGGACGATACTGCCCAATTTTGACCGTCAAGAAAAGACCAAAAAGGGCGCTGAGGCTGTGTAATACGTATCCTGTGGTCAATGCTGGGTTAATATTCGGTCTGGTAGGGAAAACCCTCGAATCCGGAATACATGAGTTCTGATGACTTTTATACGCCTTCTTTGTCTTGTGATCCCCTGTCTCTACGCGGGTTTTGCTGCCTCGGCCAATATTAACCGGGTGCAGGTGGTGGGCAATGGAGAGCCGACCCGGATCACGGTCTGGGCAGATTCCGAGCAGGAGGGCCGCGCCTTCCTCGCCGAATCGGGCGACGCCCGCAGTCTCGTGCTGCCGATACAGGGACCTGTGACCCCCGCCGTGGGCGATGGCGGCGGCGGAGTGGCCACTTGGGCCTTGTCCGAAGGCGCGCTCAGCTTCGCGCTTGAGCGCCCCCTGATGGTCGCCCGTGTCCTGTCCCTGCCACCCGCAGGCAATGAGCCCTCCTACCGCGTCATCATTGACTTGCAGACCGTCTCCGAAGCCAGATTCAGCAGCGCCGCGAAGAAGGATATGCGCAAGCTGGCCTCCTACCAGGCCAAGCAGCGCAAGGAAGAACTCGCCATCGAGCTTGCCTCGCTTCGGCCGGACGCGCCGTTGCCAGCGTCCCGTCGCATGGTCGGTCAGTCCTACACCGTCGTCATCGATGCCGGCCATGGCGGCAAGGATCCCGGCGCGCGGGCCATTACCGGGGGTGTGGAAAAAGATATCACCCTGCGGGCGGCATTGGCGCTTAAACAGATACTCGAGGCTGATCCGCGCTATACGGTGCGCCTGACCCGGGACACCGACGTCTATGTCGACCATGAAGTACGCGTCAGCATGGCCCGCGATTGGGGCGCCGACCTGTTCATTTCCCTGCATGCCGATGCGGCGGGCAATCGCGAAGTGGCGGGTGCGTCGGTCTATACGATCAGCGCCAATGGCGAACGCCGGATCGACAAGGAAGCCAACCGCAACAATTGGCGCATTCCCCTTGAGGATGGTGCGCCCCAGCGCGTCAGCAGTATTCTCGAAGACCTCGTGAAACGTGAAACCAAGACGCACTCGTCCGAATTTGCGGAGATGTTGTTGCCGGAACTGGAGAAGTCCGGGCCCGTCCTTCGCAATACGCATCGTGAGGCAGGCTTCTATGTTCTGCTCGCACCGGATGTCCCGGCCGTCCTCTTGGAGATGGGCTTCGTGACCAATCGCTCCGATGCCCGGCGCCTGCAATCCGACCGCGACCTGCGCAAGGCCATGTCGGCCGTCAAGCGCGGGATCGACCGGTTTTTCGACAAGCAGGACATCCTGCTGGCGGGGCAGGGTTAGAGCGGGGGAAATCCCTTGCAGCGGCGCACCGATACTGAGAAGTTGGCCTCTATGATCTTGTTGCGTTGCATTGTGATGTCGTCACTTCTGGCACTCTCAGCTTCCTGCTCAAACAGCGGGGGGCTGCGCCATCTCGACCCGTCACTTATCCACAATGGACGCCCGACAGAGGCCGAGGCCTATAGCGATTTCCTGATCGCTCGCTTCGCCGCGATGACCAACGACCCGCAGAAGGCGGCAGAACATTACGCCTTGGCGATTGATACGGCGCCAGAGAAATCCGGCATAGCCGATCGCGCCCTGTTCGCTTCGCTTCTGTCCGGCGATTACCGCGAAGGGGTCCGACTTGCCCAACGCGCAAACACGCTCGGCAGCGAAGCTGCGCTGGTTCGACTGACCCTGGCGGTTGAGGCATTGCGGGTCGGCCGGGACGACGAAGCCCGTCAGATGCTGGAGCAGACCCGATTTGGCCCGTTCAACCGGATGATTGCGCGGGGCCTGTCGGCCTGGCGCGTGGTCGACACGCAGGGAACTGATGCGGCGGTGCGCTATCTTGAGGATGGCTTGTCCGGTGATCCGCGACTGGACAGCGCGACCCTCTACATGATGGGCCTGATCGAGATGTCCGCCGGCAATGATCATACGGCGCTGTCGGTCTTCAATACGCTTTGGGAATCCGGAGCGCGCCTTGCCGTCGGCGTTGAGGCACATGCGCAGCTCCTGGCGTCTCGTGGCCAGCGCGCCGAAGCGCTCGAAATTCTCAACACGTTCGACGAAACTGTTGGCCACAACGCCTCGATTGCGCGCCTGCGCCAAGCGATCGAAGCGGGCGAGAGGATCAAGGTCCGGCGGCTGGACCCGGATGAGGGGGCTGCATTGGCGGTCTACGTTCCCGCCGCCGCCCTGATGAGCCAGACCGATGATGATGTGTCGGCGGTTTATTTCGTTCTGGCCCTTGCTCTGGATTCAGACCTTCACGTCGCCCGGTCGCTCTGGGCGCAATCGCTGTCGAATGCCGAACGCTGGGACGAAGCCATCTCCGTGCTCGCGCGCATTCCGGAAGGGTCGGCCTTCTACGCCACATCCCGTGGCCAGATTGCCTGGGCGTTGCAGCGCAGTGGCCGCAGCCAGTCGGCGCTGGCCGTCGCTGCCGAGGCACTGGACCATTCACCGGACCGGGGCCTGAAGGTGCAACTGGCCGATTTGTATCGCGCCGTGGGCAGGCAGGCTCAGGCCGAGGAATTGCTTGATCAGATCATCCGTGAGGATGCGCGCCATAACCGCGAAGACTGGCGACTGTTCTTTGCGCGCGGCGTATCCCGCACCGAACTCGGCGATTGGGCGGACGGCGAGCGCGACCTGCTCAAGGCGTTGACCCTGCAGCCTGACGATGCGTCGTTATTGAACTATGTTGGCTATTCCTATGTGGACCGCGGAGAACATCTGGACCTGGCCATGGACATGATCCGGCGGGCGGCCGAGATGGAGCCGAATGCCGGATATATCATCGACAGTCTCGGCTGGGCGCACTACCGCTTGGGCAATTATGACCAGGCGACCGAACACCTCGAACGGGCAGTGGAACTGGAACCCGGTGATCCGGTCGTGAACGATCATCTGGGGGATGCTTATTGGCAGACTGGCCGCAAGCTGGAGGCACGGTTCCAGTGGCGGCGCTCCCTGACCCTCGATCCCACCGATGGGGAGCGTGACCGGATCGAAGCGAAACTGGTGGCCGGGCCAAGCATCCCACTGGTGAAGCAGGCGGAGTCCGACGCGGGCGTCCAACTGCCCAAGCCCGTCCGCCCCTAGCCGACATGGCGATCTGAGATGCCGACATCCCTCGCACCTGCCAAGGTCAATTTATTCCTGCATGTCGGCGCCGTTCAGCAGAATGGCCGGCACCCGCTCGATTCCTTGATCATGTTTGCAGGCCCGGAGGCGGCCGACCGTGTTTCTGCGGAACCGGCGGATACGCTGACGCTCGATATTGCCGGCCCATGCGCCGCTCATCTGGATGCCGATGACGATAATCTGGTGCTTCGTGCGGCCCGCGCCCTGTGCGCCAGAGAGGGCAGGGCGCGGGGCGCCGCCCTCACGCTCGAAAAGCATCTCCCGGTCGCAGCGGGCATCGGGGGCGGCTCGGCTGACGCTGGCGCGGCCCTGCGGGTCCTGCAGGAGCTTTGGTCACTGGATAGCGATCTTGTCAGGCAGGTGGCGGCGCCCCTCGGGGGAGACGTGCCCGTCGCGCTGGAAGGGCGCACCGCCCTGATGCAGGGCGAAGGCGAAATTGTCCGCGCTCAGACGGGCTTGCCCCAACTGCCTACCGTGCTCGTCAATCCGGGCCTCGATTGCCCTACGGGACCTGTCTTCCGCGCCTTCGATGAGGGCGCAGGGGGAACCGGTTTCGCAGCGCTTGAGGCCGTGCCCGATTTGCCCTCGCCCGCAGAGGTAATCGAATGGCTGAAGGACCAGCGTAACGATCTTGAGCTGCCGGCGATCCGGCTCGTTCCGGAAATTCGGGGCGTGCTGGACACCCTGAACGTAACACCGGGCGCGCGGCTCGCGCGTATGAGCGGATCAGGGGCGACCTGTTTTGCGCTGTTTGAAACGATTGAAGCCGCCCAATCCGCCGCCAGGACCCTTGAACGCGCGCACCCGTCATGGTGGATTCGCGCCACAAGTTTGGGGGACGCGCGGTGACAATTCTTTATTTGATTGCCGGTTCGGCCCTAATCTCCTTCGTGCTCTGCACGCTCATGCGCCGCGTGCCGCTGCTTGATGCGCCGGATGGCGGCCGCAAGCAACAGAAGGCGCCCGTGCCGCGAACCGGTGGGATTGGCATCCTCGGCGCGATCCTGATCACGCTTGCCGCGTTCGCGCTGTTGTCCGACCCCGCGTCCCTCAACGGGATGGGAGCCGGCCAGTTCCTGTTCGTGGTGGCGCTCGCCCTGACGCCTTGGGTGATTGGATTTCTCGATGATTGGCTCGGCTTGTCGGCGCTCCTCAAGCTTGTGCTGCTATGTGGTTGGGCCCTCGTTGCCGCGGTTCCGTTTTTCCTGTCTGGCGGGGCAGGCGGGTGGCTGATCGGACTGGCCGTGATCGCCTGGCTGATCGTAATCACCAATGCCGCCAATTTCATGGACGGGGCGAATGGCCTGGCCATGGGATCGGTGGCGATCATGCATCTGGGCCTGTTCCCGCTTTTTGCGGTGCTCATGCTATGCTTTGGCAATTGCGTGCGGGATCCGGCCGGCGAGTTCGCCATGGTCGCGCAGTTCGCCATGTTTGGTGCCGTGCTGGGTTTCCTTGTCTGGAACATGCGCGGGGTGCTTTATGCTGGCGATTGCGGCTCCCTTGGCGCGGGCGGGCTGTTTGGCCTGATGGCGGTCTACCATCTGGGCGAGGGCATGGATGGTGTTCGTGCGGCCCTGTTGGGCCTAACGCTGGCGCTGCCCTTCCTGGTCGATGTCTTGCTGACTCTTGTGTGGCGCAGCTTCAAAAGACGCAATCTGTTACAGGCGCATACTGACCATGCCTATCAGCGCCTGATTGCGCGCGGCTGGGGCCATGTCGGTGTGGCGGCATTCTGGTGGGGCATGACACTGATCTGCGCCATTATGGGGGTGGTCACCCTGTTCGGCGCCGCAGAGTCAGCGGAACAGGCGAATGCCTTTCCTGTCCTGCAACTGGTTACGCTGCTTGCGCTTGCGGCGATCGGGGCAGCTTTCTGGTCGCTGGAGCGCTTTCGCGCTCAGTAGGCCCGGCTCACACAGAAATCCGTCAAATCTTCAAGGGCGCGGCGATAGGGCGACTCCTCAAGCGTCCTCAGCGCCCCCTTGGCGAGTGCGGCATAGGCTTCGGCTTCCTGCACGGTTGCTTCGGCGGCCCCAGTGGCGCGGATCAGGTGAACCGCATGAGCGAGGTCTGCGTCCTGCTGGGTTTCCGGGTTCATGGCCCGGTTCCAGAACAGACGGTCCTCATCTGAGCCGCGACGCTTCGCGATGATGATGGGCAATGTAATCTTGCACTCGCGGAAATCGTCGCCGACAGACTTGCCAATGACAGATGTGGTGCCACCATAATCCAGCACATCGTCGATGATCTGGAAGGCCAGGCCGAGATTCTTGCCATAGGTGGCGAGGGCATGCGCGTAACGGTCGCCACCGACCGACATGGCGCCGGTTTCCGCGGCCGCTTCGAACAGCGCGCCAGTCTTGGCCTCGATGATGGCCAGATAGTCCTCGGTGGGCAGGTCACGGGCCTGCATCGCCGCCAATTGGCGGACCTCGCCTTCAGCAATCACGGTCGAAGCTGTCGCCAGCCGATTCAGGATTTCGAGGCTGTTGGTCTCGACCAGCAGATTGAAGGCGCGGGCAAACAGAAAATCGCCGACCAGGATCGAGGCCTTGTTGCCCCAGATCGCTTTAGCGGCGGGTTTTCCGCGGCGCAAATCGCTCTCGTCGACCACATCATCATGCAGCAGGGTAGCCGTGTGAATGAATTCCACGGCGGCAGCTAGAGCATGAGTGGCCTTGTTGGGCTCTCCAACCGCATGGGCGGAAATCAGTGTGATCAGGGGCCGAAGCCGCTTTCCGCCTGCCGAGACGATATAGCCCGACAGGTCCGGGATTACGGAGATCGGGCTCGCCGCGCGGGTGGCCAGTAAAGTTTCGACTTCACCGAGGTCTTTGGCCACAAGCGTCTGCATTCGATCCACGATGGAACCGGCGGCCTCTTTGCCTCTTGGTTTTGGCGAAAGGATCACGTTGTTGCTGGCTCCCATCATTTCTCTGACGAAATGGGAAATAGTCTTAGGATGAGTTCGCATCAAGCGCGCCGTGGCACCCCGACGCATCTGACGGCGATGTGTTGTGGCGAAATCTCGCTTGGTATGCGAAACATATAGGTAATTGGATCGTTGAGAATACTCCAACAAGGAAAGGTTCCCACATGAAGCCATATGCAATCCTGATTGCCGCCGGCCTGCTCGCAGCGTGCGCATCGAATGCCGCCTATGGGCCAGCGTCAAAATCCGGAGCGATGGGCTATTCCAGCCAGCAGATCGAAACCGGCCGCTACCAGGTCTCCTATACGGATTCCGATCCCTCCCGTGCGCGCGACCGGGCGTTGCTCCGGGCAGCCGAACTAACGCTGCAGGAAGGCTCCGACTGGTTCGAGATCACCAGCAGCTTTACAGACCGGTCAGAAGAGGGCCGGAGCGGCGGCTCCAGCGTCTCGATTGGCGGATCTTCCGGGTCACACGGCCGAAGCAGCAGTGTTGGCGTGGGCGTGGGGATTGGTATTCCGATCAACGGGAGCAGCAGCGGTTCGGTGACGGAAGTGCTCGAAATCGTGACTGGCAAGGGTGCCAAGCCCGACCGGCCGGCGGTATATGATGCCCGTTCGGTCGACATCAATCTGCGCGGAACGGTGACCGAATGAAGGAAGTCTTCCGGACCAACGACCTCGTCAAGCTGAGCTATATTGAGCATCTGCTACAGGAAGCTGGCCTCAAATATTTCATTGCCGACCAGCATATCTCGGCTGTGGAAGGCAATATCGGCGCGTTTCCGAGGCGCGTCATGGTGCCCGAAGAGCTTCTGCAAGCGGCCGAAGCGACCCTCTCAGAAGTCGAACGCGGCTAGTGGGCGGGATTACGGAAGACACGCTCTATCAGGGACAGATCACACTGTTCCAGCCTGAAAAGGGATTCAGGGCGAGCACGGATTCGCTCATGCTGGCTGCCGCGCTGCCGGAAAAACAGGGCGGAGCCGCCCTGGAGATCGGGTGCGGATGTGGGGCCGCGCTTTTGACGGCTGCGTTCCGCCTGTCACAGATGCGTGTGACGGGCGTCGATATTGATGAGGGCATGACCAGTCTCGCGCAGCAATCTGTCTCGTCCAACCAGTTCGAAGACCGGGTCTGTGTGGAAACCGGCAATGCCGCCGAATGGGTGCGCGACAAGGAAAACCGGTTCGACGTTGTTTTTGCCAATCCGCCCTATTTTGAGCCTGGCCGAATTTCGGCGCCAGGCGCGGAGAAAGCCGGCGCTTACCTCGAATCGCTCAGTCTTGACGGCTGGATCAAGGCGATGGCCTTTGCGGCCAAGCCCCGCGCGCCTGTCGTCATCATTCATCGCGCTGCCGAGCTCGCCCGGATTTTGTCTGTCCTTGACCGGCTCACGGGGGAGATCACCGTCCTGCCGATTGCGTCCCGGCATGGCGAAGAGGCCCGCCGGGTATTGGTGCGTGGGCGCAAAGGACTGAAACGCGGGCAGGTGCATTTGCTGGCACCGCTGCTCACCCATACGGTAGAGGGACAAGCCAGCCCGGAGCTCAACGCGATCCGGCACGGCGAGGCCATCAACTGGTAATCCGGTTTTTCTGGGAATTGCCACATTTGCGGTCTAGGGTCGTGATTAGGGTAGGGCGCAGAAAAGGAGTTGGCCATGTTCGGATTTTTGTTCTTCGGCTTCCTGTTCATCGGTCTGGTCCTGGCGATGCTCGGTCATGGCGGTTTCTATCGCAAGGTCACCGGTCGCGGCGCAGGATCGAACGATCATGAAGATTCGCGCGGGTCTTTCTGATCGCATTCCCGTGCTTGCCTCGCCCAGCGCGCGGCTGTAACCCGGCATGTAATCGATATCCGGATCCGAGCCATGACCGCCCCCAAGGCACACGCCAAACCGAAATCCTTTCAGGACCTCATCCTGACGCTCCAGGCCTATTGGGCCGACAAGGGCTGCGCGATCCTCCAGCCCTATGACATGGAGGTTGGCGCCGGGACGCTGCACCCTGCGACTGTCCTGCGAGCACTTGGGCCGAAGGAATGGCGCGCCGCCTATGTGCAGCCCTCGCGCCGCCCGAAGGATGCGCGCTATGGCGAGAACCCGAACCGGCTCGGCCATTACTACCAGTTCCAGGTCATTCTGAAACCGAACCCTGACAATCTTCAGGACCTCTATCTCGAAAGCCTCTACGCCATCGGCATCGATCCGACCGTCCATGACATCCGCTTTGTCGAGGATGACTGGGAGAACCCGACTGTGGGCGCCTGGGGCCTCGGCTGGGAAGTCTGGTGCGACGGGATGGAAGTCAGCCAGTACACCTATTTCCAGCAGGTCGGCGGGCTCGACGTGTTTCCTGTGTCAGGTGAGCTGACCTATGGTCTCGAACGTCTCGCCATGTACGTGTTCGGCGTCGACAATGTCTATAATCTGCCATTCAACGATCCGGAAAGCGCTGTGCCGCTGAGCTATGGCGACGTGTTCCTTGAAAACGAGAAACAGCAATCCGCATTCAACTTCGAGCATTCCGATGTCGAGATGCTGAAGCGCTGGTTTGCCGATTGTGAAAACCAGTCGAACGCCCTGCGCGATGCTGGCAAACCTTTGCCAGCTTATGACTATGCGCTGAAAGCATCGCACACCTTCAACCTGATCGACGCGCGCGGCGCCATCAGCCCGACCGAGCGTCAGGCCTATATTGCCCGTGTCCGGGACCTTGCCCGCGGCGCGGCGGCGCAATGGGCCGAGCAGGAAGACGCGCAAGCCTAGACTCGATCTCTGACAGATTTGGTCATTCCGCGCGGTAGGGGTAACCTTGCCGGTGTGGGAGGACGCGTCATGTTACGCTGGATACTCGTTTGCCTTATGGGCCTCTGTCTCGCGCTCGGCGCGGACGCGAAGACCAAGCGCGCCCTGATCGTCGGCGTTGGCGACTACGAACAATTGCCAGACCTGCAGAAGACGACCGGGGACGCCACCGGCTATTCCGAAGCGTTTGGCGAGGAACTGGGCTTTGAAGTCACCCGCCTGATCGATCCGGGCACGATTGAGTTTCTCGAGGCGCTGGACGGTTTCCTCCAATCCATCGAGCCGGGCGACGAGGTGGCTTTCATCTTTTCCGGGCATGGCTGGTCGGACGGGGCCGACAATTTCCTCGCCTTGACCGATGCGCCGCTCGAATCCTCCGAATTCGCCCTGAAACGCCAGACCGTGTCGCTGTCGAATGACGTGTTGGCCGAGATCAAGGCACGCAAGCCGGGCCTGTTGTTCGCCATTGTGGATGCCTGCCGGGACAATCCCTTCGACACCGGAACGCGCAGTGTGACCCGCGGCCTGTCGCGGCTTGAGATCGTGCCCGGCACTTTGGTCGTCTATGCGGCGGGCACACGCCAGAAGGCGCTCGACCGGCTGGGGCCGGAGGACGAGTCGCCCTATTCGGTGTTCACGCGCAGTCTGTTGCCTCGCCTCAGCGATCCGGCCAATCCGTTGCTGCGCAGCGTGGACGAGACGCGCACCGAAGTTGCGACGCTGGCCTCCTTGATCAATCATGAGCAACGCCCGGCGATCTATTCCGATGTGTCGCTGGATTATTGTTTTGCTGGCGCGTGCCGGGTGGAGACCGGCATGGATCAGGAAACCACTGATTGGGTCGAAATCTCCAGCGCCGGTTACACGGCAGTCGACCCGTGTACCAAATATGCGCGGCATTTGGAGCGCTATCCCGATGGCAAATTCGCCGATGTCGCGAAGCGCAATCTTGCCAATCCGCCCTGCGCCCGCACGCGTCTGAAGCTGAAGGAAGTCTCCCATTTCGGAGACCTGAACGGCCATAGCGACGAGATCTATGGGGTCGATTACAGTCCGAGCGGCCGCTTCGTGGCGAGTGCGTCGGCGGACAATACGGCCCGTCTCTGGATCGTCGGCATGAGCGCGGATCTGTTCGGGGAGACAACCGAGTTCAAAGGGCACACGGCACCCGTCCTGACCGTGCGCTTCAGCCCGGACGAGGAACGGTTGGTCACGTCATCGGAAGACGGTACGGCGCGCATCTGGAGTGCAATCGGCGGCGAGGCCCGGCTGGTGCTGGAGGGGCATCAGGGCGTCGTTTCTTACGCCGAATACAGCCCCTTCGGGGACCGGGTGATGACTGCCTCCTATGACGAAACTGTACGTATCTGGGACGCGCGCACGGGCGAGGAGATGTTGCGCCTGTCGGGCCACTCGGGCGCGGTACGGTCAGCGCGGTACAATTTTGATGCAAGCCGTATCGTCACGGCGTCGAATGATGGCACGGTGCGTGTCTGGAATGCCGAGACCGGCGAGCAACTCCGCATGGTCGAGTCCGGCGCTGTGCCGGCAACCTATGCCACCTTCAGCCCTGATGGAGAGCGCATCCTCGTTGCCTCTGCCGACAAGGCGGCCCGCATCTGGAGCGCGGATGGCGAAGTCCTCGAACTGACCGGCCATGACGCTCCACTCTGGAATGCGGCCTTCAGCGCGGATGGGGAATTCGTGGCCACCAGCGCCATGGATTTGTCCGGCAGGATCTGGGATGCCGAGACCGGGGCTTACCTGGCCGGTGTGCAGGATTTGAGCATGTTCGGCGCGAACTGGATCGAGTTTGCGCCGGACGGCAAAAGGCTGGTCGTGTCCATGAAGGGCGGCGCCGTACAACTGTGGCAGCTCAGCTTCGGGGCCGACTAGACGGCCCATCTGCACGTCCAGCGCTTGACCCCGCCGCCCGCGCTAGTATGCCGTGCAAGCTTGTAATTACTGGCTGGACCCCTTCATGGCAGACCTGATTCTCGAACTCTTCTCAGAGGAAATCCCCGCGCGCATGCAGGCGAAGGCCGAGAGCGATCTCGGTGCGGCGCTGGAAAAGACGCTGGGCGAGGCGGGGCTGAACTGGTCGAAGCTGGAAACGGCCTCCGGTCCGCGCCGCCTGGCCGTGTTCGTGGACGGGCTGTCGGAGCGCTCCGCCGATGTGAAGGAAGAGCGCAAGGGCCCCAAGGTCGGCGCACCGGACAAGGCGGTCGAGGGCTTCCTGCGCGGCGCAGGGTTGAGCGATATCAGCCAGGCCGAAGTGCGTTCCGATCCGAAGAAGGGCGACTTCTACGTTGCCGTGATCGAAACGCCGGGCCGGGATGCGACCGACATCATCGCCGAGGCGGTGCCCGCCATCATTCGCGGCTTCCATTGGCCCAAGAGCATGCGCTGGGGCACCGGGGAGCTGCGCTGGGTACGCCCGTTGCAGCGGATTGTTTGCGTACTGGATGGGAAAGTGGTGCCGTTTGATGTGGATGGCATTGCCAGCGGCGACGAGACCGAAGGCCATCGCGTGCATGGCCGCGGACCGTTCAAGGTAACCTCCCGCAAGGATTATGAGGGCCACCTCAGCGGCGCAGGCCATGTGAAGCTGACGCGAGATGCGCGGCGCGAGGTGATCCTCGCCGGCATCGAAAAGGTGTGCGCGGATGCCGGCCTCGAATGGATTGAAGACAAGGGCCTGCTTGAAGAAGTCGTTGGCCTCGCCGAATGGCCGGTCGTCGTGCTCGGCGACATGGACCCGGCCTTCCTGGCGCTGCCGCCGGAAGTGATCCAGCTGTCCATGCGGACACACCAGAAATACTTCGCCGTGAATGACAAGACCACTGGGAAGCTTGCGCCGAACTTCATCCTTGTTGCGAATATCGAGGCCGCTGATGGTGGCAAGAAGCTCGCCGAGGGCAATTCACGTGTCCTGTCGGCGCGGCTCGATGATGGGCGCTTCTTCTGGGAGAAGGACAAGGCGACCCCGCTAGAAGAGATGGCCAAGAAATTGTCGACCATCGCCTTCAAGGCTGAACTTGGCAGCCTAGGCGACAAGGTGGAGCGCGTCGCCGCGCTCGCCCGCGAACTCGCCCCCAAAGTTGGTGCCGATCCGGAGATTGCCGAACGCGCCGCGCGTCTCGCCAAGGCCGACCTCGTTTCAGAAATGGTTGGGGAGTTTCCAGAGCTTCAGGGCGTCATGGGCCGGTACTACGCGTTGGAAGCGGGTGAGCCCGAAGCCGTCGCCGATGCCATCCGCGATCATTACAAGCCGCAAGGGCCGAGCGACTCCGTCCCGAGCGACCCGGTCGGCATCGCCGTTGCGCTCGCCGACAAGCTGGATACGCTGGTTGGATTCTGGGCGATTGATGAGAAGCCGACCGGCTCAAAGGATCCTTTTGCGCTGCGCCGGGCGGCGTTGGGCGTCGTTCGGATATTGTTGGAATATAAGATTTCTTTGCAGATTAACCCTGCTCTGGTTGCCAAATGGTATGCAAATGCTGTGGTTCAAACGTTCGAATGGTCTCTTGAACAAAGAGTTCAGGAAAGCTTTTCCAGTTATAGGGACGAGGATAAGTTAGAGGCCTCATCGTTAGAATGGCTCCTGCTCGATCATGACAAATTGTATTCGGCAAATGTAGCTTCAATTAGGAAACTTACGGCGGCCATAGAGGTCGCACCCGAGAGTTACGGAGGGAGCAAAGCGGAAGCGGAAGCGGCTGAATCTGCGGAAAAGCGCGTCATATCCCGGGCGAAGACTATAGATAAAATTGTTTCACTCGCTGAAGAAATTCAGTGGGAATTTGATTCCGCTGAAGGACGGTTTAATATTGCTTGGGAGCCAGAACTGCCGGAATGTATACGTGTCGTTTCATCGTCGTTGGGTGAAGATCTCCTCTCCTTTTTCGCCGACCGCCTGAAGCAGCACCTCCGCGACCAGGGCCAGCGCCATGACCTGATCGATGCCGTCTTCGCCCTCGGCGAGGATGATCTTGTGCTCATCACGCGCCGCGTGGAAGCGCTGGGTGCGTTCCTCGATACCGAAGACGGCGCAAACCTGCTCGCAGGGTACAAGCGCGCGGCCAACATCCTGAAGGCTGAGGAGAAGAAGGGCGATCTGCCTGCTGACCTCTCCGTCAATGACGCCCTCATCGCCAAGGGTCCAGCCGAGGAAAAGGCCCTCGCGAAAGCCCTGTCCGATGTCGAGGCCGCCATTGAAGGCCCGCTCAAATCCGAAGACTTCACCGCCGCCATGGCCGAACTCGCCAAATTGCGTGGTCCGGTGGACGATTTCTTCGAAGCCGTCATGGTCAATGACGAGGATTCCGCAGTGCGCGCGAATCGCCTTGCGCTGCTCACAAAAATTCGTGGAACGCTTCACCGCGTAGCGGATTTTTCCCGCATTGATGGCTGATACAGGTTAGAGCGCCCCCGCGCCGCTGTGTCAGACTGAAACGGCCCGTCTGCACGGGAACGCGCCAATGTGTCACGAACAACGTTGTCACCCGGCGCGTGCCCTTTCGGACACTGGCCAATGGCGCTGCAATGCAGCATAGGAATTGCAATTCGCCCCGCGTAAGCACGGGGCATTCGAGATATGTATCGGAAGGCAGAATTCATGGGTGAAGCGGCACTGAAACCAGCAGACGAAACCTGGGTGTATGCTTTTGGAGGCGGCAGCGCAGATGGCGACGCCTCAATGAAAAATCTTCTTGGCGGCAAGGGCGCGAATCTCGCTGAAATGGCCAAATTGGGCCTGCCAGTGCCACCGGGATTCACGCTGACGACCGCAGTCTGTACCGCCTATTACGAATTGGAGCGCCAATATCCGGCGGCGCTTGAAGCGCAGGTCGATGCTGCGCTGGAAGCGGTGGAAAAGGAAACCGGCAAAGGCTTCGGAGACCCTGAAAACCCGTTGCTCGTCTCCGTGCGTTCCGGCGCGCGCGCCTCGATGCCCGGCATGATGGATACGGTTCTGAACCTCGGCCTGAACGAGACGGCCGCAGCGGGCCTTGCCAAGAAAGCCGGCGAGCGCTTCGCCTATGATTCCTATCGCCGCTTCATTCAGATGTATTCCAATGTCGTGCTGAACATCAGCCATGACGAATTCGAGCACATCCTGGACGATTACAAGGACCGTCAGGGCTATGATCTCGATACCGAGATGACGGCCGATGACTGGAAGAAGATCATCTCGCTCTACAAGGATGCCGTTCAGTACAATCTCGGTCGCCCGTTCCCGGATGATCCCAAGGAACAGCTCTGGGGCGCCATCACAGCCGTGTTCGGCTCCTGGATGAATGACCGCGCGATCACCTATCGCAAGCTGAACGACATTCCCGAGGAATGGGGCACCGCCGTCAACGTGCAGGCGATGGTGTTCGGCAATCTCGGCGAGACGTCTGCCACGGGCGTGGCGTTCACGCGCGACCCGTCGAATGGCGACCCGGTGTTTTATGGCGAATACCTGATCAACGCGCAGGGCGAAGACGTTGTGGCGGGCATCCGCACGCCTGCGCCGATCTCGCGCGAGCGCGCCGACACGCTGGGCTCCACCGATGCACCGCTCGAAGAGTCGATGCCGGAAGTCTACACCCAGCTGCGCGACGTCGCGAACGCGTTGGAGCAACACTACAAGGACATGCAGGACCTTGAGTTCACGGTCGAGGATGGCCGTCTCTACATGCTGCAGACCCGGACCGGAAAGCGGACGGCGGCGGCAGCGCTCAAGATCGCGGTCGACATGGCCCGTGAAGGTCTGGTGACGGAGGAAGAGGCTGTGCTGCGTCTTGAGCCGTCCCAGCTCGACCAGCTGTTGCACCCGACCATTTCCGAGGATGCCAAGCGCGACGTGATCGTCATGGGCCTGCCCGCCAGTCCCGGCGCGGCGGTCGGCAAGGTCGTGTTCGAGTCAGAAGACGCTTGGGCAATGGCCGAAAAAGGCGAGGATGTGATTCTCGTGCGTATCGAGACCAGCCCTGAAGACATCAAGGGCATGCACGCCTCCCGCGCCATTGTGACGGCGCGCGGCGGCATGACCAGCCACGCCGCCGTTGTGGCGCGCGGCATGGGGCGTCCGTGCGTCTGTGGCGCCGGTGGCCTGCAGATCGACTACAAGACTGGCGTGTTCCGCGTCATGGGACGCGAGATCAAGAAGGGTGAGGTCATCACCGTGGACGGCGCGACCGGCCAGGTGATGATGGGCGCCGTAGAGATGCGCCAGCCTGATCTGTCGGGCGATTTCGGCCTTTTGATGGGCTGGGCCGATAAGGTGCGCACTCTTAAGGTGCGGGCCAATGCAGAAACGCCACTCGACACCCGCACGGCTGTCGATTTCGGCGCCGAAGGGATCGGCCTCTGCCGCACCGAACACATGTTCTTTGAGGAAGAGCGTATTCCGGAAGTGCGCGCCATGATTCTCGCGGATAGCGAGACTGGCCGCCGCGCCGCGCTTGATAAGCTGCTGCCAATGCAGCGCAGCGATTTCGAGGAAATCTTCCGCATCCTGGAAGACCGCCCGGCTACGATCCGTCTTCTGGATCCGCCGCTGCACGAATTCCTGCCGCACACCGATGCAGACATGGATGAGGTGGCCAAGGCCTCTGGTGTCAGCGCTGAGGAGCTGCGCCGCCGCGCCGCCGAACTGCATGAGAGCAATCCCATGCTGGGCCATCGCGGCTGCCGCCTTGGCATCACCTATCCGGAAATCTACGAGATGCAGGCCCGCGCGATTTTCGAGGCCGCCGTTAATGTTTCAAAGGAAACCGGGCGTAAGCCGATCCCGGAAGTGATGATCCCGCTGGTCGCCACCCACAAGGAACTGGCGATCCTCAAAGCGGTCGTCGACGAAGTGGCCAAGTCGGTCTTCTCCGAAACCGGCGTCGCGCTGGACTATATGGTCGGCACGATGATCGAGCTGCCGCGCGCTGCGCTGCAGGCTGGAGAAATTGCGAAATCAGCGGCGTTCTTCTCCTTCGGAACCAATGATTTGACGCAGACGACGCTGGGGATTTCCCGCGATGATGCCGGTCGGTTCCTGAAAGCCTATGAAGACAAGGGCATCTACGAAAAGGACCCATTTGTGACACTCGACCAGGTCGGTGTAGGCGAATTGGTCAAAATGGCCGCCGAACGGGGCCGTAATTCCCGCCCCGGAATCAAGCTCGGAATCTGCGGAGAGCACGGCGGAGACCCTGCTTCGATTAACTTTTGTCACCTGACGGGACTCGATTACGTGTCCTGCTCTCCCTACCGTGTGCCAATCGCGCGTCTCGCAGCGGCACACGCGGCCCTGAAAGCCAGATAGAGACATACGTCACCGCCGAATCGGGCAGGATTTGGGTGTTGCGTTCGCGCAACACCCATTTTTGTGCAGTGCGAAAAGTTTCACGAATTTTGCAGAAATATTCCACTGTATTACAGAGACTTGCCGGGCTTCTCTTCATGTGACGGTTTAAATCTGGAAACCGGGGCTCATCTATCCTGACAGAAAAGTCACTCACATATCTGGCCAGCTTCTTGCTAGGTACCCTGAGAGATGGATATCCAAGTCCAATCGGGGCCTGAAAAGGTCTCATCCTATTAAGTCAAACCAACAACACCCGGGTTTCATATGACGGAATATATCGTCTGCCGGGGGATTGGGGAGCGGTGATGTTAAGAGTTCTTCAACCACGAAGGGCGACTCTATCGCCAATGCGTGGGCTCCAAGAGCAGCTCAAGCGTTGGTGGATGGCTATGACGAATGAAGAGCAAAGAGATATTGTCATTCGCGGTGCGACCATTGCGGTCTGTGCCGTCGCAGCGACTGTAACTCTGCCCCTGATCGGCGAACTCCAGATGGAGAAGCGCGCCGAAGCTGATTTCCACGCGGAAGCAGTACGCCTGGCCTCCATTGAGGACGGCGGCGTGACTGTGCGCGCAGATCCCATGACGCCCAGCCTGCTGGACACGCCGTGGATCCGCACTGTCGAGTACACGCTGAAGCGCGATACCGATTCTTCCATGAGCCGCTATGCGATGCGCGACCGTGATGGTGCAGCGCTTTCATCGCTGGTTTCGTTCCGTCCGGAACACATCAAGCGCGCTGAAAAGATTAATGACGAGGCGCAGTGCCTGTCCCAGGCGATCTATTACGAGGCCGGGACGGAATCGCTGGGCGGCAAGATGGCCGTCGCCGAAGTCATCGCAAACCGGGTCCGCGACCACCGCTATCCTGACAGCGTCTGTGACGTTGTTTTCCAAGGGGCGACGCGCACTACGGGTTGCCAGTTCACCTTCACCTGTGACGGCGCCCTGACCCGCGCCCCACGCGGCCGCAACTGGGACACTGCCCAGAAGGTTGCTGCGCATGTCCTGATGAACCTCAACGAGGAGCGGACCGGCGGCGCGACGCACTATCACGCCACCTATGTGGACCCGATCTGGAGCGCCGGCCTGATCAAGACCGACAAGATCGGCCTGCACATCTTCTACCGCTTCCCGCGGGGCGCCGAATGGGCGCAGGTCCGCCAGAATTACAATCGCAAGCGCGAGCGTGTCATCACGGCTGCGGCCGAGGCGGATGTGAATGCGGCGGCAACGTCCGTTATCAAAACCACCGACGACGCCAAGGTCGAGAAAGTGGCCATGAACGCCCCGGCACCGACCCTGTCGCCTGCTTCGGTGACTACGTCGACGCGCACGATCACCAATGGCGCGCCGAAATTCAACACGGTGCGCAAATCATCTGATGTGTCTGCCTATACGGCGGCCCAGGTGACGCAGGCGGCGGTGAAAAGCTCCGCTTCAGCCGCCGGCGCCATGAACTAGCGTCCTAGTCGCGAGAGGGTACGCCCTCTCGCACACGCTTGCGGATCGCCCCCGGCAACCAGCGCGACATGAAACGGGCTCGTTCGGCATCCTTGCCCACCATGTAATGTGTATCCTTGCCATGCGCAGCGTCCCAGGCGCGTTCCGCGGCCATCGAGACCGGATACACATTCATGCCATTCTCTCGCAATTGGTCCGACATCTTGTGATTGGACCCCTCGCGGTCGCCCATTTCGAGAATCGGCGTTTCGACGAACCAAGGCATCAGGCTGGTGACGCGAATGTCGAGATCGCGGAATTCGGCGTCGAGCGCTTCCGTCAGGCCCCGCACGGCAAACTTGGTGGCCGAATAGACTGCCAGCTGCGGGGATCCGACCACACCGGCTGTTGAGGCCGTGTTCACGACACGCGCGCCAGATGTGGCCTTGAGCAAAGGCAAGGCAGCCTGCACCCCGTTGACCACGCCTTTGACATTAATGTCGATGATTGCGTCATTGTCTTCGCCGGTAATGTCCTCGAACCAGCCATGACGGCCAATGCCGGCATTGTTGAAGAGTACATTCATGGCGCCTTCGGTGGCTTCGCCAAAATCCTTCGTGGCGGCGGCCCAGTCTTCGCGGTTGCGGACATCGAGCTTCGCCTTCATGCAATTGGACGCGCCGATTTCCGCTTCGACAGCGTCGAGGCCTGCGGTATTTACGTCATAGAGACCGCAAAACCAGCCCCGCTTTGAAAAATGACGTGCTGTCTCGGCGCCGATACCGGATGCTGCGCCTGTGATGAAGATACTCTTTCGTCCGCCCGCTCGGGTCATGGGCATTTCCTCTTGCTGTCAGGGACTGGTCGCCCTTTTCAGCAGTGTCAGACGACATCCATGCCCACGTCAAGATTGGGCGCCGAATGCGTCAGGGCGCCCACGGAGATGAAGTCCACGCCCGTCTCGGCGATTGCCGCTACGGTACCCAGATTGACCCCGCCGGAGGCTTCGAGTGTCACGCGGCCCTGATTTATCTCTACGGCGCGGCGCAGCGTGTCCGGGGTCATGTTGTCGAGCAGGACGGCGTGTGGGCCATGCTTCAGGGCCTCCTCGAACTGGTCGAGCGTGTCGACCTCGATCTCGATCATGCGGAGGTGACCGGCATAGGCCTTAGCTCGCTCCAGGGCGAGTGCGACCGAGCCATCGCACGCAGCGATGTGATTGTCCTTGATCAGGATGGCATCATCCAGGCCGTAGCGATGCGCGGTGCCGCCGCCGCAGCGCACGGCGCGTTTTTCCAGCGCGCGGTGGCCGGGCGTTGTTTTCCGTGTACACACAATTGTCGCGGATGTGTGGGAAATCTTCTCCACATAATTGCTTGTCATCGTCGCAACAGCGGAGAGCCGGCCGATGAAGTTGAGCATGGTACGCTCGGCGGTCAGAATTGAGCGCGCGCTGCCATCAAGTCGCGCCACAACATCGCCGGGCTTTACGGCTGCGCCATCGCCCATCTGGATATCCAGCTTGACGGACGGGTCGATCAGAGTGAGCGCATGCGCGGCAACGTCGAGGCCCGCGATCACGCCCGGTTGGCGCGCGGCGATGACGACGCTGAGCTGTGTCTCAGGCGCGATCGTCGCGTCCGTCGTGAGGTCTCCCGCGCGGCCGAGATCTTCGGCCAAGGCCAGGCGGACGATGGGGTCGAGGATAATGGCGGGGAGGGGCGGCGGGATCAGGCTCATGTTCGGGCGGTCTCCTCAAAATCTCTCAGCAGGAACTGGCGCTCCGGCGCAATCATGTCCGGATAGTCGGACCGGAAATGGCCGCCCCGGCTTTCCTTGCGGTTGAGCGCGGCCTGAACGATCAGTCTGGCCGTGGTCAGTACGCGTGCGGCGCCATGAATAGTCTGCAGACGGTCAATCAGGTCGAGAACACGGGTCATGCCGGCAGCGTCACGCACAACGCCGCAGCGTTCGGACATGGCCCCGCGCAGCTCCTGCAAAGCTGGAACGGGCAGGGCACCGGGCACGTGACCGGTGGAGGCGTCAGGCGTTGCAAGATCGGTGTCTCGCAGGCGTTCCGCAATGCGATGCGCGAACACGACGGCTTCCAGCAGCGAGTTCGAGGCGAGGCGATTGGCGCCGTGAACGCCGGTCGAGGTGCATTCACCGCAGACGGACAATCCATCCAGGCTGCTGCGGCCCCAGAAATCCGGAACGATGCCGCCCATATGATAGTGCGCCGCCGGAGCGACAGGGATCATCTCGATACGTGGGTCAATCCCGGCGGACATGCATGTGCCGTAGACGGTCGGGAAATGATCCGGGAAATGTTCACCCACGGCCTTGCGGCAATCGAGGAAGGCGCCGCGACCTGACAGGCGCTCAGTATGGACGGCGCGGGCCACCTCATCGCGGGGCGCCAGCTCTGCCAATTCGTGATAGCTGGCCATGAAGGCTGTGCCGTCGCGATTGTGCAGGGTCGCGCCTTCGCCGCGTAAGGCTTCGGTTGCCAGTGGCGCCGGATCGCGGCCAATGTCGATGGCGGTCGGGTGGAACTGGACAAATTCGAGATCGGCAATCAGCGCGCCGGCTTCCCATGCCATAGCGACGGCATCGCCGCGCGCTTCGGGTGGATTGGTCGTGACCTGGAACAGGCCGCCAGACCCGCCGGTGCACAACACGGTTTCCCGTGCCGTCCGTGTGGAGAGCGTGCCCGATACATCCCGCAGGATGACGCCGGCCACTTGCAGATTGGCGTCCTGCATCAGGCCGGTGGCGCGGACGCCTTCAATGACGGTGATGTGGGGTGCGGCGGCGACGGCTGAGACCAGCGCATCCATGATGGCCTTGCCGGCAAGGTCTCCGGCCACGCGCGCGACGCGTGGGTGCGAATGTGCCGCTTCCAGCGACAAGGCGAGTGCGCCATCGGGCGTGCGGTCAAACGGAACGCCCAGCGCAACAAGATCGCGGACCCGTGCCGGGCCTTCTTCGGCGATGAGGCGCGCGATGATCGGATCGACGAGCCCTGCGCCTGCCGCGACCGTGTCAGCGGCATGTTGTTCGGGGCTGTCCAGGGGATGCATGGCAGCGGCAAGGCCGCCTTGTGCCCATGCGGAGGAGGCAGCCTGGCCAAGCGGGGCCGGGGAGATGACGGTGCAGGGGCGCGGCGCCAGTTGCAGCGCCAGGAACAGGCCAGCAAGGCCGGCGCCTACGATCAGAACGTCATCATCGACTGGCCCACTGGCCGTCAGGGTTTGCGGAATGGAGGCGCTCACGGATCAGGAGATGCCGTCATTCGCGCGGCGGAATTCCGCCGGTGCGGTCACTGCGGATACCAGCGCGCCAAACATCCGGTCCGCCGACTGGATGGTCAGCGTGAAATTGTCCGGCACATAGATCAGGCCTTCGACCTTGGCTTCCAGCATTTCCTCGATCTGCGAGCGGATCGAGATCTGGTCGCCGAAACGGCGGGCCTTGCAGGACTGCCGCACGACTGACCGGCCCCACATGGAGCAGACTTCAACGGCGGTCAGTTCGCAGCTATACTGGCCTTCTTCCGGGTGCGGAGAGAGGTACATGGTGCCAGACATCATGCACTCCCCATTGCGATAGGGTTTTGTCTGGAAGCTCCAGGTGCCGAGGACATCCGAAGGGTCTCCTTCAACTTTGCTGTCGGCATGGGCGGGTGCGCAGGCCAACAGGCCAGCAATCGCCATTGCCGCGAGACCGAATTTGCCTCGGACCATCCTACCTCTCCTTGCGCCCAAAGACACATTACGCCGCTCCCCCGCGTTTGCACAACCTGTCTGACTGCTAGACGACCATTTCGATCTCAAGTGGCTTCAAACCGGTCTTGAAGGCGAGGGGTTTGGCCATTTTCGGCAGGGCCATCATTGCATCCAGGGCCTGCTTGGCGCGGATGCGGACATCCTCGGGAATGAGCACCTCATATTCGCCCGTGACCAAGCAATCATAGATGTTTTCCAGAGTGATACGCTTCATGTGCGGGCAGAGATTGCACGGACGGATGAAGTTCACACCCGGATTGGCTGAGGCGACATTGTCGCTCATCGAGCATTCCGTCAGCAGGACCACCTTGTTCGGGCTTTCCTCGGCCACATAGTTGGCCAGCGCGGAGGTCGAGCCGGCAAAGTCTGACGCTTCCAGTACGTCCGGCGGACATTCCGGGTGGGCAAGGATGACCACGCCCGGATGGGCCTCGCGCAATTGCTCGACATCATCGGCGCTGAACATCTCGTGCACTTCGCACGCGCCCGGCCAGGTCATGACGCGGATGCCCGTCTGGGCGGCCACGTTTTTGGCTAGGTACTGATCCGGCACGAGGATCACCGTATCGGTGTTCCACTCCGCAGCGATGGCTTCGACCACTTGCGCTGCATTGGAGCTGGTGCAGGTGATATGGCACTCGGCCTTCACCTCAGCGGTACAGTTCACATAGGTCACGATCGGGTAGTTCGGGAATTTCTCCTTGATCAGACGCACATCGGCGCCGGTGATCGAGGCGGCCAGCGAACAGCCAGCGCGCGTGTCAGGAATAAGCACCGTCTTCTCAGGCGCGAGGATCTTGGAGGTCTCGGCCATGAAGTGCACACCGGCCTGCACGATGATATCGGCATCCACATTGGCAGCTTCCCGGGCCAGTTGCAGGCTGTCACCGCGAAAATCGCCCACAAGCTGGAAAATGTCCGGCGTCATGTAATTGTGCGCGAGGATGACCGCGTTCTTCTCTTTCTTGAGACGGTTGATTGCCGCCACGAGGGGCGCAATAGCGGGCCATTCCATCGGTGTGATGAAATCCTGAACGAGCGGATAAAGCGCGTCCGTTTCTGCCTTCACGGCGTCATCATAGGAAAGACCACGCGCTTCAGCAGCAGATGCGCCGCGCAGCGGGGTCGGGGTGGGACAGCCGGGGCCTGAATCAATGAGACGTGCCATGTTTTCCTCCTTCGCAGATCGACTTATGCTCGATCTGAGTATAATATAGGCCCGAAATCTGGCGCTTCAAGGGGACTGGCCTCCAAACGTCAGGGATTCAGGTCGCTCTTACGACAGAAACTTGAAGCTTATGCGCACTCTGAGCAAAAGGGGTGTAACGCCTGAGAAAAGATCAGGCAAGCCAATTTTTGACGTGAACCTCGCGTCAGCCCTCGTCGAACAATTCCAGCGCTGCAGCGGTCATGGCTTCGACGCCGGTGGCGATGGTCGGGTCATAATCTGGCGCGAAGAAAGGTGAGTGTAGTGAGGGCAGGGGCAGGGAGCTGTCCTGGGACGCCTCATAGCGCGACGGCTCTACCGCGCCGACCCAGAAGAGGAGGCCCGGAATGTTCTCGTCGGTTCGGCCGAACTGGCTGAAATCCTCGCCGCCCATCACCGGGGGCACTTCCTTGACATTGTCCTTGCCGATCGTATCGGCAATCGCGGCCATCGCCTTGTCCGCAAGGTCGGCATTATTGAACAGGGACGGCGTATAATCCTGCTCCACCTTGATCTCGGGCGCCGGCGCGCCGAAGGCTTCGGCCTGTGCCTTGGCGATGCGCTCGATACCATCGAGCAGCATCTTGCGGGTCGCGTCATCATAGGACCGCACGGTCAGGAGCAGGGTCGCCTCGTCCGAAATGATGTTGTGCTTGGCGCCGGCCTTGAACGACCCGACCGTGACCACGGCGGAATCCTGCGGGTTGGTGTTGCGGGATACGAGGCTCTGCAGGGCGACGACGATGTGCGATCCGATCAACACAGGGTCGCGCGTCGTGTGCGGGTAGGCGCCATGCCCGCCAACGCCTTTGACCGTGATGTCGACACTGTCGACATTCGCCATGGCATAGCCCTTGGTATAGACGACCGTGCCCGCAGGTGCGGAGGCGGAAACGTGCAGGGCGAGATTGTAGTCCGGCTGCGGGAAGCGACTGTAGAGGCCGTCGGCCAGCATGGCCTGGGCGCCAAGGCCGATCTCTTCGGCAGGCTGGGCGATCATGACGAGTGTGCCGTTCCACTCATCCTTGCGGGCCACGAGCGCGCGCGCCGTACCGATCCAGCTGGTCATGTGGATGTCGTGACCACAGGCGTGCATGACCGGGCTCTCGACGCCGGTCCATGTGGTGGACCTGACTTCGGAGGCGAAAGGAAAGCCGGTCTGGTCGGGAACGGGCAGGGCGTCCATGTCGGCGCGGATCATGAGGGTCGGGCCATCGCCATTGCGCAACACGCCGACCACGCCGTGTCCGCCCACGCCATCCTTTACGGCGCCGACATCCTTCATCGCCTTTGCGACGACCCAGTCCTGTCCAATGCCGGTGGTGACGTCAAAGCCGAGATTTTCCAGTTCGGACGCCATCAGCGCAGCGGATTTCGCTTCCTTGAAGGAGAGTTCAGGATTGGCGTGCAGTTGCTTGTAGATCTCGATCAGCTCGGCATCGGCATGGGGCAGGTTTGCCGCCTGGGCGGATGCTGGCCCAACTTCGCCAGGCGCGGCCGGGGTTTCAGTCGCTTCGGAGGTGCCGGCGCCTGCGTCGGAGGTCAGGGTTTGGGGCGTCTCAGGGGCGTCATTTCCGTTCCCGCAGGCAGCGAGCGCGAGGGCGAGGGAAGAGATGGCAACAGTGCGGAACATGGGAATTGGCCTCCGGCTGGGGTAAGCAGTCAGCGTAACGGCGTTTTCCGCGCTGCCAAGGGGGCTAAAATGTCCTGCATTCTACGGCAATCGCCGGGTTGCGCCGGAGTGCTGCGCTGCATATAAGGGGCGGTCCAAAGGAGATTATCTGCTCATGGCCCGCGTTACTGTCGAAGATTGCGTCGAAAAGGTCCCGAATCGTTTCGAGCTCGTCCTGCTTGCCGCACACCGTTCCCGCATGATCCGCGAAGGTTCGCCGATCACCGTGGACCGCGACAATGACAAGGATCCGGTCATTTCGCTGCGCGAGATTGCTGATGAGTCGATCGATCTGAAAGTGGTCAAGGAAGCCCTCATCTCCAACCTGCAGGATATTCGTCCGGGCGAAGAGAACGAGCGCGAAGCCGACCGCATGGCTCTGGAATCCGCACCGGCGGCAACCGAAGAAGACGTCATGCGCGCCTATCAGGCTGAGCTGGAGTCCGGACGGGACGACCGGCTGTAGGAGGCCAGATGGACGGCAGCACCCTTTCCGCGACGGATGAAGGGGCTGGCGACACAGCTGGCACAGAGCGACCGGCTGCGGAAAAGCCCGCGCCGCGTGAGGTTCTCACCCGAGAACAGCTGATTTCAAAAGTTCGGGCGTATCACCCAAGGGTGAAATCCGAACTGCTGGGCGCCGCCTACGATTTTGCGAAAAAGCATCATGGTGAACAGAAGCGCGACTCCGGCGATGCGTATTATTCGCATCCCGTAGAGGTCGCGAGCCTGCTCGCCGACGTCAAGCTGGACGAAATCACCATTGTTGCCGGCCTGCTGCATGACGTGGTCGAAGATACCGAGATCGATATTGGCGATGTCGAGGTGCGCTTTGGCGCCGACGTGGCCGAACTGGTCGATGGGGTCACCAAGCTCGACAAGCTGGAATACAGTTCCAAGGAGCTGGCGCAGGCTGAGAACTTCCAGAAATTCATTCTCGCAACAACCAGCGATATCCGCGTTCTGCTCGTGAAGCTGGCCGACCGGCTTCACAATATGCGCACGCTGCATTTTCGCAAGAAGGCTTCCAGCCGGGAACGCACCGCGCGTGAGACGATGGATATTTACGGCCCGCTCGCGCGGCGTGTGGGCCTCTACCAGATTGCCGCCGAGATGGAGGATTTGGCCTTCCAGGAGCTCAATCCTGAAGCGCGCCGCGCCATTCTCTACCGCCAGGAAGAACTGGCGCTCGAAAATGCGGACGATCTTGAGCGTATCCGGGGCGATCTTGAACAATTGATGGAAGTCTCCGGCATTCCTTGCCGGGTAAAAGGGCGTCGGAAACAGCCCTATTCGCTATGGCGGAAGCTGGAGAAGAAATCGATTTCCTTCCGCGATGTGGCCGACCTGTTCGCGTTTCGCGTGATCGTGGAGAATGTCGACGATTGTTACCGGGTTCTTGGAGAGATCCACACGCTCTGGGCCTGCATTCCGGACCGCTTCCGCGACTATATCTCTGTGCCGAAGCCGAACGGCTATGCGAGCCTTCACACGACTGTGCGGGCCTCAGGCAATCGGCGTGTCGAACTCCAGATCCGCACCGAAGAGATGGACCGGACCGCAGAATTCGGCGTAGCCGCGCATTGGGGCTACAAGAATCGTTCCTATGGCTTCGACATCGACTCCGCGCGCGCCGCTGGCCTCGATCCCTCAGCCAATCTCGAAGCGTTTGCAGAACTACTTCAGGATGGCGGCGATCCGAGCGAGTTCATGGAGCACGCCAAGCTGGAAATGTATCGCGAGCACGTCTTCGCGTTCACCCCGAAGGGCAAGCTGATCATCCTGCCGGCGGGCGCCATGCCGCTCGACTTTGCCTATGCGGTCCACTCCGCAGTGGGCGACACATGTGTCGGCGCCAAGATCAATGGTGAGGTCAAGCCGCTGCGCCGCCCGCTCAAGAATGGCGACGTGGTGGAAGTCATCCGGGGCAAGGCGCCTCACGCCATTCATGGTTGGGAAGCGCTGGCGATCACGGGCCGCGCCCGGTCAGCGATGCGCAAGCTGGTGCGCGAGAAGGAAACGACCGAGTTCCGGCGCCTTGGCCAGGGCCTGATCAACATGGCCCTGCGCCGGGCGGGCATCGATCCGGTCGATGTGAAGATGAACCATACGGCGCGACTCGCCGGCTTCGAGAACATGGAAGACATGGCCGAAGCGCTGGGGCGTGGTCGGATTTCATCGAATGATGTGATTCTGGCGGCCTTCCCCGGCTATCGGCCGGAACGCGAGGGCGACCCGTCCAAGGTGCGCATGGACAGTGAGCACACGCCGCTCATGGTCTCCGGTGCCGATCTGTCGCCGGGCGTGACGCTGCATCTGGGCAATTGCTGTTGCCCACTGCCGGGCGACCGGATCATGGGGGTTCATGAACCTGGCAAGGGCATCGTGGTCCATGTCGCCAGCTGTCCGAAACTGGCTGAATATGACGACAAGCCCGAGCTTTGGGTCGATCTGCGCTGGACCGAACTGGCGCGCACCGGCGCGGTCGCAATTGGGCGAATCCGCATCAATGCCTCGAACGAGCGGGGTGTGCTGGCCAAGCTCTGCGCTGCCGTGGCACAGGCCAGCGGCAACATTACCAGCATCCATACTGTGGACCGCCATGAGGACTTCACCGAAATTCTCATGGAAATTGAGGTTGAAGACCTCAAGCGCCTGACGCAGATACTGGCCGCGCTCCGGTCGATCGCGGTGGTCGACCGAGCTGTACGCGACCAGGAGGGCGAAAATGACGAATGATGATGTGTTGAATGTATTCCGCGAAGCCGGGGCTTTGCTGGAAGGTCACTTCATTCTGTCGTCCGGCCGCCGCAGCCCGGTCTTCCTCCAGAAGGCGCTTGTCTTTTCCCAGCCTGACCTGTCGGAGAAACTCTGCAAGGCGCTGGCGGATAAACTCACTGCAGAATTCGGCAAGATCGATGTCGTGGCCGGCCCGGCTGTGGGTGGCATCATTCCGGGCTATGAACTGGCGCGCCAATTGGGCGCCCGGTCGATCTTCGCTGAACGCGTCGATGGCCAGCTCCAGTTCCGCCGGGGCTTTTCGATTGCCGAGGGCGAGCGTGTGCTGATCGCGGAAGACATTGTGACGACCGGCCTTTCATTCCGGGAAACCGTCGAGGCGCTGGACGCGCTTCCGGGCGACGTCGTGGGCGGCGCCTGTATCATTGATCGGTCGAATGGCCGCGCCGATGTCGGCTGCAAACTGATCTCTCTCGCGGCTGTGGACTTCCCGGATTACGATCCGAACGATCTGCCGCCCGATCTGGCCGCGATGGAAGCTGTAAAGCCGGGCTCGCGAGGCCTCGCCTGATGACAGGCCCGATCCGTCTCGGCGTGAACATCGATCACGTTGCCACGATCCGCAATGCACGGGGCGGAGACCATCCGGACCCGATGCGCGCAGCGCAGATCGCGGCTGAGGCGGGCGCGGACGGCATCACGATCCATCTGCGCGAAGACCGGCGCCATATTCGCGATGGCGATCTCGAAGCCATTCGCGCAGCCTCCAGCCTGCCGATCAATCTCGAAATGGCCGCCACCGAAGAGATGACGGATATTGCCTGCAAGTTCCGTCCGCATGCGGCCTGTATCGTTCCGGAAAAGCGCGAAGAGCGCACGACGGAGGGAGGGCTCGATGTCGCGGGCTTGCACAATCAGATTGCACCTGTTGTTCGCCGTCTCAACGAGTCCGGCGCGAGAGTGTCGCTGTTCATCGAGCCGGATCCGGTCCAGATCGCCGTGGCGGAAGTGCTTCAGGCCCCTGTCGTGGAACTTCACACCGGAAAATATGCCGAACTCTGGATCGAAGGCGGCGCCGAGGCGGCCGCGCCGGAACTCGAGCGGCTGAGAATCGCTGCGGTCGAGGCACGCAAGCGGGGCGTTGAGCCCCATGCAGGTCACGGCCTGACCTTCGAGAATGTGGCGCCCATTGCAGCGATCCCGGAACTTGCCGAACTGAACATCGGGCACTTCCTGATCGGCGAAGCGATCTTCATTGGGCTCGAGGCGGCGATCCGGGAAATGCGCCGCCTGATGGATGAGGCGCGCGCATGATCATCGGTATCGGGAACGATCTCTGCAATATCGAACGCGTACAAAAGACCCTCGCCCGCTTTGGGGAGCGGTTCGAAAATCGCGTCTTCACGGATGTCGAGATCGCGCTGGCGCGCCGCCGTCGCCTGACGGCCGAGACCTATGCCAAACGGTTCGCGGCCAAGGAAGCCTGTGCCAAGGCGCTGGGCACAGGCGTACCCCGGCGCGGCGTGCACTGGAAACATCTGGGCGTCATCAACCTGCCGACCGGCAAGCCGACGCTGGCACTGACGGGCGGCGCAGCAGAACGTCTCGCCGCCATGATGCCGGACGGTCATGAAGCCGTCATCCATCTCACCATCACCGACGACTATCCCTGGGCCGAGGCTCACGTCATCATCGAAGCCTTGCCGGTGCGACCGGCATGAACTCGCCCAGACCGAAGCGCACCCGCCTGCGAGCGAAGGGAAAAGGCAGCCAGCCTTCGCTGGCCGAGGCCGATATCAAAACGCTGGAATCCATTCTCGGACACAAATTCAAAAATCCGGAAACGCTGATCCGTGCCCTGACCCATCCGAGCGCGGTTGCGGCGGTGGACTCGGTGAGACTGTCGAACCAGCGGCTCGAATTTCTCGGTGACCGAGTGCTGAATCTGGTGATTGCCGAACGCCTTATCGACCGGCGCAGGCTGGAAAGCGAAGGCGATCTTGCACCGCGCCTGAACAGTTTTGTCCGCAAGGGGGCGTGTGCAGAGGCCATGCGTTATCTCGGGATTTCCCAATTCCTTATCATGTCGGATGGCGAGATCGCTTCCGGCGGGCGCGAGCGCGAATCCACCTTGGGCGATGCCTGCGAAGCCATTATCGGGGCAATCTACCAGGATGCCGGCCTGTCGACGGCCCGGAAATTCATTGAGAAAGGCTGGGCGCCGCAATTCGAGGCGGCCCCGGCCCAGACCAAGGATCCCAAGACCCTGCTGCAGGAATGGGCGCAGGGACAGGGTTTGCCGCTGCCGGATTATGACGTGCTCAGCCGGTCCGGCCCAGACCACGAGCCCACGTATGAAGTTGAGGTCAAAGTGGCCGACCGAGGCGCGGCTGTTGCCGCGGGCTCGTCAAAGCGCGATGCTGAGCGTAATGCTGCCGCCCTTCTCCTAGAAAGCCTGACCGGAACCCCATGACAGATATCCCCATCACCCATGCTGGATTTGCCGCCATTATCGGCGCGCCGAATGCGGGCAAGTCCACGCTGACCAATCGCCTGGTCGGAACCAAGGTGGCAATCGTTACGCACAAGGTGCAGACGACGCGCTTCCCGGTGCGCGGCGTCGCGCAGGTGGACGGCACGCAGATCGTGCTGGTCGACACGCCCGGTATTTTCGCGGCCAAGCGCCGGCTCGACCGCGCCATGGTCAAGGCGGCCTGGAGCGGCGCGGATGATGCGGACGCCATCGTTCATCTGATCGACGCTTCGGCCTGGGTGGCCGAACGCGAGAACCGGGTCGACGGCGCGCAGAAAAAGTCTCTGGAAGATGACCGCCGCGTGATCGAGCAGTTGAAGCAGAGCGGGCGCAAGGCCCTGCTTGCCTTGAACAAGATCGATCTGTTCCCGCATGATCAGGTCCTGCCCATTATTGCGGAGCTGAACGAAACAGGCGTCTATGAAGAAGTCTTCATGATCTCCGCCGAAAATGGCGAAGGCGTCGAAGCGCTGGAAAAGGCGCTCGCGAAACGTATGCCGGAAAGCCCGGCGCTCTACCCACCGGACCAGATCGCAGACCTGCCGATGCGCCTCCTTGCCGCTGAAGTGACGCGCGAAAAACTGATGCTGCGCCTGCATCAGGAATTGCCCTACCAGCTGATGGTCGAGACCGAAGCCTGGGAAGAGAAGAAAGACGGCTCCGTCCGTGTGCAGCAAGTCGTGGTCGTCGGCCGCGAAAATCACAAATCCATGGTGCTTGGCAAGGGCGGCGCGGCGATCAAGGACGTCGGTCGCAA
Source organism: Hyphomonas sp. (assembly GCF_036964145.1). Classification (GTDB taxonomy): domain Bacteria; phylum Pseudomonadota; class Alphaproteobacteria; order Caulobacterales; family Hyphomonadaceae; genus Hyphomonas. The sequence goes on along the minus strand of NZ_JBALUC010000002.1, from coordinate 798,691 downwards.
GGCGCGCGAAGAACTCTCCGAAATGCTCGGCCGCAAGGTCCATCTCTTCCTGTTCGTGAAAGTGGATGAACGCTGGCAGGAACGCCGCGAGAGTTACCAGGGGCTCGGCCTGGAGTTTGATGTTTGAACTGGTCGGATGACGGCATAATCCTGGGCGCACGCCGCTTTGGAGAAGGTGGCCTCATCCTCGACGTTCTGACCCGCACGCGCGGTCGCCGGTCCGGCCTCGTCTATGGCGGCTCCTCCCGCAAGCGCCGCGCGCAATACGAAGCCGGCAATTCCGTATCCCTCAGCTGGACGGGGCGTCTCGAAGACGCGCTCGGCCGGTTTGATGTGGCTGAGGCCAGTCGGGAACGCGCTGCACGCGTGCTGGACGACGCGGCTGCCCTCGCCGCCATTTCCGCCGTCACGGCCATCCTGCGCGGCGGGCTGAATGAAGGCGACGCTGCAGGGTCTGCTCTCTTCGAGGCGACAGAACTCCTGCTCGACCAGATCGAGGCGCAGGAAATCTGGCCGGCGCTCTATGTGCGCTGGGAACTCGGCTTGCTCTCCGCACTCGGCTTCGGGCTCGATCTCGATGAATGCGCGCTCAGTGGCGCGAATGATGGTCTGACGCATGTGTCGCCGAAGACGGGCCGGGCCGTACGGGGCTCAGAGGCGGAGGAATATGTCGACCGCCTGCTGCGCCTGCCGCAATTCCTTGTCGAATCCACAGCCCATGTCGCGCCCGAGGATATTGCGGATGGCCTCAAGCTGACGGGTTACTTTCTGGAAGAGCGGTTGTTTGGCGGTCTCAATCGCGGTGTCCCGCCGGAGCGGATGCGGCTGGTCGGCCGCATCCAGAAGCGGGTCTAAGCGCTGACGCTTGGGCGTTGGCTGACCCGGGCAAACCAGGCCCCGATATGCTTCAGGTCCGGATTGAGCGGCTGGCCGACCTGATGGCCGAAGGCCAGGAAACAGAACAGCATGATGTCAGCCAGGCCGAAGGCCTTGCCTGCCACATACTCACGGCCGTCAGCCATCTGTTCGTCCAGAAAGGCGAGTCCATCCTGTGCGCAGGCTTTCAGACCGTCAGCAGCTTCCGGAAGGCAGCGCATCCGGTCCTGGAACATCGGCAGGCCCTCGGCGGCGCGGAAAGCTGTGGTTAGCGGCTCAACAATCTTGAGGTCCACCCACCGCGTCCAGCGGCGGTTCTGGGCGCGCGCTTCCGGCGTGTCCCCCATCAGGCGGTCGCCGGGCTGGGTTTCGTCCAGATACTCGCAAATGGCGGTGATCTCCGTCAGGATGCTGCCATCATCGAGTTCAAGGGCGGGCAGCTGGCCGGCCGGGTTCTTGGTCGTATACGGCGCCTGCCGGTTTTCTCCGGCCATCAGGTCGACCTCCTCCTTGGGCAGGTCGATGCCGCGTTCCGCCATGAACATGCGAACCACGTGCGGGTTCGGGCCTATGGAATTATACAATTTCATTCTATTTCCTTCCCTCTTGTGGCGCTGACTGTCGCGCGGCGAGATTACACGCGCAAGGGCTGTCATATTCAGAAGCCGTTCATTTTCCGGTGTGCTAGGTAGCCGGTGAGGACTGGGGCGTTCCGTGCAAACGAAAAGGCTGATGCCATGAAGAAAACTGTTTTTGCCGTTACTGCCGTCGCCATGCTGTCACTGGCTGGCTGCATTCACGTCGATGCCGACGAACACGGCCGCGATGCAATGTATGAAAATACTGAAACCGCGCTCCGCGTCTGCGGCGGCGAAGGCCGTGTGAAGGAAGTCAATGAAGACGGCTTCAAATGCATTGACTAGCCCAGTGCGGCGCTAGTCACCGGCATACTTTCCCCCCGCCCATGTCGAGATGAAAATGATCGGCATGGGCGGCATTGTATTCAGGTCCCAACGTCACCGAGAACAGCTCGCACGCGCCCTTGTGGATTCGGCGCAGGAATTTCTGTTCGGGCCCGCCCGCATCCCAATGCGTCTTCACGCTGATCAGGCGGCCATCTTCCAGCCGAAAGCCGGACACGTCGATCGCATTGCCAAGCCCGTGCTGTGACATGCGACCGGTGCCGGCAATGTTGCGGCAGGAAAAGCTGCCATAGGTTTCGATCCGCGCGATGGGAGAGCCGAGAATGTCGACGGCAGCCGGACGGGCGACATGCCGCTCCCATGTATAGAGGGCGGCGGCCTCTCCGCAGGTCATGCGCAGCGTGGCGGAATAGGGAGTCATCGTCTGGTCCAGGGTCAGCGCGTTGTACAAGCCGCAGCCGGCCTGCATGTCCTGGTCTTCCAGCGGCGTGTAGAGCACCCCGGCCTCGTCCAGCGCGGTGAAACAGACTTCGCGGTTCTTCTTGGCACGGGTCAGCTTGTGCCAGGTACCGATGCCGGGCGTTTCGGTCAGATCAACCGGCGCAAAGGGATTGTGGCGCGGCGGGGCCAGCCAGACAAAGGCCAGCAGCACCAGCGCAGGCAGGCTTAGCAACAGGATCCATGCCCGGATTGCATTCATCAGCAGCTGTGCCCTTTTCCTTTCCTTAACCAAAGCGACGTTTGTGTTAACGTGCTCCGGCCCTTGAGTCGCTGACTTTAATCAAGGGCCTGCACCAGAATGTGGCACGAACTGCAAAGAGGCCAGAATGTCCGATTTGATTGACGGGACGCCGGAAGACCGGATCATCAACGAGCCGATGAGCGAGGCGCTCTCCAAGCGCTATCTCGCCTATGCGCTCTCGACGATCACGTCCCGCGCGCTGCCGGATGTGCGCGACGGTCTGAAGCCCGTCCAGCGCCGTATCCTCTATGGCATGCGCGTCCTGAAGCTTGATCCCGAGGGCGGCTATCGCAAATGCGCCAAGATCGTCGGCGACGTGATGGGTAACTTCCACCCGCATGGCGACAGCTCGATCTATGACACGCTGGTCCGCCTCGCCCAGGATTTTACCGTTCGCTATCCGCTGGTCGATGGCCAGGGCAATTTCGGCAATATCGATGGCGATAGCGCGGCTGCGTATCGTTACACCGAGGCGCGCATGACCATTGCCGCCGAGCTGTTGCTGGATGGCCTCAACGAGAACGCCGTCGATTTCCGCGCCAACTATGCGGAGAATGACGAAGAACCGGTCGTGTTGCCCGCGGGCTTCCCCAATCTGCTCGCCAATGGCGCCAGCGGCATTGCGGTCGGCATGGCGACGTCCATTCCGCCCCACAACGCCGCCGAATTGATCGATGCGGCCCGGCTGCTGATCGAGAAGCCGAAGGCGACGACCAAAGAATTGATGGATTTCGTCCAGGGGCCGGACTTCCCCACGGGCGGCATTATCGTCGAAACCAAGGAAGCCATGCTTCAGGCCTATGAAACCGGCCGCGGCAGCTTCCGCATGCGGGCGCGTTGGGAGGTCGAGGATACCGGCCGGGGCACCTATCAGATCATCGTCACCGAGATCCCCTACCAGGTCCAGAAATCCCGCCTGCTCGAAAAGCTGGGCGAACTGATCGAAGCGAAGAAACTGCCGCTGCTGGATGATGTGCGCGATGAGAGCGCCGAGGATGTCCGGCTGGTCCTGGTCCCGCGCTCGAAGACGGTTGAGCCGGAAGTCCTGATGGAAAGCCTCTACAAGGTCTGTGACCTCGAGACACGCTTCAGCCTGAACATGAACGTGCTGCACAAGGGCGCGCCGCAGGTCATGGGCCTGAAGGACGTGCTGCAGGCCTATCTGGAACATCGCCGCGAGGTGGTTGTCCGCCGGGCCGAGTTCCGCCTCGACAAGATCGAGAAGCGCCTGCACCTGCTCGATGGCTATCTGATCGCCTATCTCAACATTGATGAGGTGATCCGGATCATCCGCTATGAGGACGAGCCGAAAGCCGTCCTGATGTCGACGTTCAATTTGACCGATATTCAGGCCGAAGCGATCCTCAATCTCCGTTTGCGGGCCTTGCGCAAACTGGAAGAGATGGAAATTCGCGGTGAGCATGACCGGCTCAGCGCAGAGCGCGAAGAACTCAACAAGCTGATCGGGTCCACACGCCGCCAATGGAGCAAGGTCTCCAAGGAACTGAAAGAGGCTCGTGAAGCGTTTGATCCGGGCTCCGAACTTGGCCGCCGTCGCGCGACCTTCGGCGAAGCTGCAGACGTTGACCTCGCGGCCGCGCTGGAAGCTTCCCGTCCGAAAGAGCCGCTCACCATCGTGCTGTCCCAGCAGGGCTGGATTCGCGGCATGAAGGGACATGGGCTCGATCCGGAATCTGCGAAATTCAAGGATGGTGACGAGCTCTATCTCTCCGAAGAAGTGATGAGTACGGACAAGATCATCCTGATGGCGTCCGATGGCCGGGCCTTTACCCTGCCGGCTGACAAGCTGCCGGGCGGTCGGGGACATGGCGAGCCGATCCGCCTGTCCATTGATCTGGAAGACAGTGTCGACATTGTCGCCATGTTCCGCTTCGAACCTGACCGCAAGCGGGTCGTCGCCTCCAGCGAGGGCTATGGCTTCGTGGTTGAGGAGAAGGAATTGGAGTCCAACCGCAAGGCGGGCAAACAGGCGGTCAATACCGGCAAGGGGGAACTCAACATCTGTGTCCCGGTCGAGGGCGACATGCTGGCCGTGGTCGGATCAAACCGCAAGCTCCTGATCTTCCCGCTGGACGAACTGCCGGAAATGGCGCGCGGCAAGGGCAACAAGCTGCAATCCTATAGCGGCAAGTTCAAGCTCAAGGATCTGATGACCTTCGACAAGCGTGACGGCCTGATTGTCATGACGGGCGGTCGCCACCGCGCCTTCCCGGAATGGGAAGAGTGGATCGGCAAGCGCTCGCAGGCCGGCAAGACCGTTCCGAAAGGCTTCCCGAAGGGCGGGACGTTCAGCGGCTAGGCTGACGGGTCCAGTCCGAAAGCCTTGTAGGCATCCTTCCGATTGCCCCAAAACGGGGTAATGTGGGAGGGAACCTGAAGCTTTGTCACCGGCTGAGCCTCGAACGGCGCGGCAGGTTTCGGGCCGACAAGTATGGCGTTGAACTTGCCACCCCTCGCATCGTTCAGGATCCACTCCGGTCGCTTGCCGGTCAGCTTCTTGATATCCTGACGGTAAAACCGTTTTGCGGCGCGGTATTCCTGTTGCCACTGCGTCTTGTATCGGCTGAGGTCCACGTTCGGATTGAGTTTCCTGGCTGACGCGACCCGGTCCTCAACCGGGATGATGCGGCCCGGAGCTGAGACGTAACATTTCCTGGTTGGAGAATTGTCGAAGGAGATGATCCCCGTTCGCGAGGCATCCACTCCATTTGCAATGGCGCCCGCTTCATAGGAGTTGATGACCACGCCGTCGATTTCCACCCCAGGGGCGCGCTGAATGTTCCACAGAACGGAGTCATAGGATGTGAGGTACAGGAAGACCGGCGTATCGGTCTCCGTCACAAGGACGTCGATCTGGCGAGCATTGTTTACCGCATTCCCGATAGCCATGCCGAGGGCTTCGCGCTGCATGGCCGTCTTGGCGTTTTTTGTGCTCTCCCGGATCATGGCTTTCCGCTCGGCAATTGCTTCCGGCGTATCCTTCCGGTTGATATGATGCAGCGGCGTCCGGACCCCACCGCCATACGTGTAGACATAAGCCGCACGCGCATTGCTGCTGGCCTTCGGGGTCCGGCAGGATGCATTCGTGCGCACGGCCTCCGGCTGGGCGGGAAGGATTGATGGGCTCAGCGAGGGCGTTCCAGTCGTGACCTGTCCATAGGTGACCGGGGCCTGCCCATCCGCGATGACAAGCGGTGTGGAGGCCTCAATGGATGTGCCACCCGCATTGCCGCAAGCGGACGCGAAAAGAAGGGTTGTTGCCAGCACAATATTGCGCATTCCGGGCCTCCCGCCATGAAGGTTTCTTCCGGATCTATATCACTCTAGTGTTTCGATAGGGTTGATCGGGTGGCTGAAATTCCATTTTGGTCGAAAGGAAACGCCGTGGGCAGACGGCTTACCGGTCCAGCAAGGCCATTGTGTCCGTCATCAGCGAGCCGATCTCGGTGTGCAGGACGAGGTCCGCGAAGGGGTCCTGATCGGTCGGTTCGCGATTGATGATCGCCATGCGCGCGCCATTGCGCTTGGCTTCCATCGGAATGGCCGAGGCGGGATAGACGACCAGGGACGAGCCGAGCACGATCACGAGGTCGCATAGCAGCGCTTCTTCGCTGGCGCGCAGCATCTTGTCTTCTGGCATGGATTGGCCGAACGAGACCGTCGCATTCTTGAGCAAGCCTGTGCAGAAGATGCAGGTGAGATCCTCATCCTCTTCCCAGCGAGGCTTCAGGGCCTCGAATTCGTAGCGCTTGCCGCATTGCAGGCATTTGGCATAGCTCGCATTGCCGTGGATCTCGATCACCTTGTCGTCAGGTACGCCGGAATCCTGATGCAGATTGTCGACATTCTGTGTGACCACGGAAGAAACCTTGCCGCGCTTCACAAGATCGGCGATGGCGTAATGGCCGACATTCGGCTTGGCGCCGGTCCAGCCTTCGGTGCGATTGAACACACGCCGCCAGGATTCCCGCCTTGCGTCGCGGGAGGCCACGAAGTCCTGGAAATAGATCGGCGACATCTTGCTCCACACGCCGCCGGGGCTGCGGAAATCGGGGATACCGCTTTCGGTTGAGATGCCTGCGCCGGTGAAAATCATCACGCGTCGAGCGTCCGAGATCATTCTTGCAAGTTGGCCTGAATCCGTCATGAGCATCTTCTATGCATTGCTGTGTGCACTCTCCCCTCTCTAGCAGCTAATGAATTGAAAGGATTTGTAAAGCGGTGCCTTGGGATAGGTGCGTGGAATTATCTATACGACCGTGCCGAAGGCAGCGCCGATCAGGCCGGTCACCAGCATCGCTGCTGCGCCCCAGAAGACAATTCTCACAATCGCCTTCGTCTTGGCCGCGCCGCCCGCCTTGGCCGAGGCCATGCCCAGCAGGACGAGGGCGAGGAGGGAGACGATTGCGACCACCGGCGTGATGAGGTGCATCGGCGCAAACAGGGCCGCGAGCAGGGGCAATACCGCGCCCGCCGAAAAGCTGAGCGCTGAACTGATCGCCGCCTGGACGGGCCGGGCGGTTACGATCTCATTTATGCCGAGTTCGTCGCGCGCATGGGCCTCCAGCGGGTCTTTTTCCATCAGCTGGCGGGCGACTTCATACGCCGTATCCTTTTCGACTCCGCGATTGATGTAGATGTGGGCCAGTTCGATCAGTTCGGCCTCGGGATGGTCGCGCAGGGCAGTGCGTTCAATATCGAGATCGGCCTGTTCGGTGTCAGCCTGCGACGACACGGAGACATATTCTCCTGCCGCCATCGACATGGCCCCGGCGACGAGCCCGGCCAGACCCGCCGTCAGCACCGCGCCCATAGACGCTTCGGCAGAGGCGACCCCGATCACAAGGCTGGCGGTCGAGAGAATGCCGTCATTCGCGCCAAGCACAGTTGCGCGCAGCCAGCCGATACGATGGCTGTAATGATGTTCGCCGAGGGGAAAGGGTGAGGCCATCTCATTTCTCCGGAGTGTTGCTGAAGGAGGCGATATATCCTTGGGCAGGTCAAGTCTGTCGGATGCGGGCGAGGGCGCGGTCCCTTGCGCTTGGCGCCGGGCGCGGATACCTCTTTCACATCTGGTTCTTATGGAGGGACGCCCGATGAGCCCCATTCTAGTCATTCTGGCCGCAATAGTCGCGATCGTCGGCTTTGTGATCCTGATCTACAACGGCCTTGTGATGAAGCGCCAACGGGTCAATCAGGCCTTTGCGGACGTGGATGTTCAACTGAAACAGCGCCAGAATCTGATCCCGAACCTTGTCGAGACCGTGAAGGGCTATGCCTCTCACGAGAAGGAAACGCTGGATGCGGTCATCAAGGCGCGCAATGCCGCGCAGGCTGCCAGCACACCCGGTGAAATGTCTCAGGCCGAAGGCATGTTGACTGCCTCGCTGGGCAAGCTGTTTGCGCTGGCCGAAGCCTATCCGGACCTCAAGGCCAATACGAACTTCCTGCAGCTTCAGTCGGAACTGTCTGCCATTGAAGACAAGCTGGCCGCGGCCCGCCGCTTCTACAATTCCGCGGTTCAGGACTACAACACGTCCCGCGAGCAATTCCCGGGCTCCATCGTGGCTGGCATGTTCAATTTCGAAGGCCGCGAATTCTTCGATGTCGGCGTCGAGGGCCGCGAGGCCCTGTCCACGGTTCCAGAAGTCAAATTCTAGGCTACACTGCCGCCTCCGGATCAGGAGGTGGGACCATGAAATATCTTGCGATCAGTGCGGCGCTTGTCCTTGGGGCTTGCGCCGCAAATTCTGTCGGGTGGAGCGCTTCCACCTGGAGCGGCCTGCCAGACCGCACGGTGGCGGGCGGTGGCTACAGCTTCTTCGCCTCACCGGCCGAGGGGCAGGGCTTCAAGCTGAAATTCTCCGTCAAGACCGATGGCATGTTCGGCGTGGCTGAAGCCCCGACCGAGGACGCGCTGGTCGAGGCCGCCAGGGCCGCGGCGCCTGAGGGCTGCAATTTCGTGTCTCTGGAGCGCAGCGCTGACGGCGGCGCAGTGGCCGACTATGATTGCGGCTGAGCCGCGAACCAGGGTTCCAGCAGGCTGATCGCCTCCTCGATCTGAAGCGACGAGAGCGCAAACGAAAACCGCATGAAGCGATGGCCTTCGACCGGGTCGAAATCGACGCCCGGCGCGGTGGCAATACCGGTGTCCTCGAGGAGCTTCAGGCAGAATGCGAGGCTGTCATCGGTATATTTCGAGATGTCCGCATAGATGTAAAACGCCCCATCCGGCGGCGCGATCTTTTCAAGCCCGAGGCGCGGCAGGGCCTCCAGCATCACTTCGCGATTACGGCGATAGACCTCGACATGGCCATCCAGTTCCTCCGCGCTGTCCATCGCCACGAGGCCGGCATGCTGGGACAGGGATGGCGGCGTCAGGAACAGGTTTCCGACATAGGCGCTGGTCCGCGCGGCGCCATCCTTCGGGGAGACCAGCCATCCGAGTCGCCAGGCGGGCATCGAGAAATATTTCGAGAATGAGTTCACGATGTACGCATCCGGTTCGAATTCCAGCATGGACCGTATCTCCGGCCCGTAGCTGAGGCCGTGATAGATCTCGTCCGAAATGATGCGGATATTTTTCGCCTTGGCCACGGCGGCGATTGCTGCAAGGTCATCCTCGGGGATGATCGTGCCGGTCGGATTGGCAGGGCTGGCGATGATGACGCCCGCCGGCACCGGGTCGAGGGCGTCCAGCGCGGCGGCGATCAGCTGGTAGCGCACGTCTGCGCCGCAGGCGATCTCGACGGGTTCCAGATTGAGCGCGCGCAGCGTGTTGCGATAGGCGACATAGCCGGGACGGGCGAGGGCGATCCGGTCACCCGGACTGAACGCCGTGGAGAGCGCCAGCACGAGGGCAGGCGAGGCGCCGCAGGTCAGCGTCACGCGGCCCGGCGTCAGGTCTACGCCATACTCGTCCTTGTAATGCCGGCAAATGCGCTCCTTGAGCGGACGGCTTTCCCAATAGCCCATCGGGTCGGTGTCGAGCACGTCATGCGCGCGGGCGATGGCGCCCTTCGGCGCAGGCGTCGAGGGCTGGCCGAATTCCATATGCAGGATGCGGCGGCCCTCGGCCTTCAAATCATGCGCGCGCTTGCTGACCGAAATCGCGCGAAACGGATCGATGTCTTGTCCCATACTATCGGGCGGTAACCGCCGGCAGCCAGGTTGCCAAGGCGGGAATTGCCGCAACCAGCCCGATCAGCAAGAGCTGCAGCACGATGAACGGCACCGCGCCTTGCCATATCTGCAGCGTCTTGATGCTCGCCGGTGCCGCGCCGCGCAGATAGAACAGGGCAAAGCCGAAGGGCGGTGTGAGGAAGCTGGTTTGAAGGTTCAGCGCCATCAGGATGGCCAGCCAGACCGGGTCAAAGCCGAGGATAATCAACGGCGGTGCGACCAGTGGCACGACCACGAAGACGATTTCGATGAAGTCGAGGAAGAAGCCCAGTACGAACATCACGATCATCGTCATGACCAGCGCGCCCCATTTGCCGCCCGGCATCGAATGGAGGATGTCCGCGACAATGTCGTCGCCGCCATAGCCGCGGAAGACGAGGCTGAACAGCGACGCGCCGATCAGGATCAGGAACACCATGCTGGTGATCTGCGTCGCGCTCTTCAGGGCCGGCATCAGCTGGCGCATCCGGCGCAACACGACGAGCCCGGTTGCGACTCCGGCAAAGAAGACCACCGAGGCGAGGATTGTCAGGAGGATGCCGATCTCGTTCGCGCGGCCAATCGTGGCGACGCCGGTGCGCAGATCGAACAAATTGCGCAACAGGATGATCGCGATGACGCTGCCGAGGCCCGCCATGAGCAGCCATGTGATGCGGCGCTCATGATCGTCATCGGCAAGGCGCAGACCCGCCAGCAATACCGCGCCAGCCACGCCAATAGCGGCCGCTTCGGTCGGCGGGGCCACCCCGCCAAGGATTGCGCCGAGCACTGCCACGATCAGCAGGAGCGGCGCCCCGAGGCCGAAGGCGACTTCCTTGGCTGTCAGCGGCGGGCTGCCATCATCCTGTACGGGCGGACAGCGTTCCGGGTGGCGGATGGCGGTCAGCGCGATCCAGCCCAGATACAGGCCCACCAGCAGGAAGCCGGGGATCAGCGCGCCCGCGAACAAATCGCCTACAGATACGACAAATGACCCTGCCGAGCCTGTGGCCTGACTCGCCTGGCTGGCGGCATTCGAGATCGCATCTGCGAGCAGGATCAGGACAATGGAAGGCGGGATGATCTGGCCCAGCGTGCCCGAGGCGGCGATGGTGCCGGTGGCGAGGCGCGGGTCGTAGCCCTGCCGGATCATGGTGGGCAGCGCGATCAGCGTCATGGTGATGACCGTTGCGCCGACAATGCCGGTGGAGGCAGCCAGCAAGGCGCCCACAAGCACGACCGCATAGCCGAGCCCGCCGCGCACCTTGCCGAGCAGGCGGCTGGCAATGTGGAGCAGGTCTTCCGCGACACGCGACCGCTCAAGGATAACACCCATCAGCACGAACAGTGGCACCGCGATCAGCGTCTGGTTTTGCATGATGGAGCCGCCAAGGATGCGGCTGGGCAGGTTCCTCAGGAACGCTTCGTCAAACACGCCGATGCCAATGCCCACCAAGGCGAACAGGAGGGCGACGCCGCCCAGCGTCAGGGCAACCTGATAGCCCGCCAACAAAGCCAGAATGGCGCAGACGAACATGGAAATGGCAAGGATGACCTCAAGCTCCATGGACGCCTCCATGCGGCGCTTCTTCGGGCATGTCGTCCAGTTTGCCGTTCAGGCGCAGGGCGGCCTTCAGCGCTTCCGACAGGCCCTGCGCCAGCATCAGGACGGCAAAGGCCGGCAACAGCGTCTTGAACAGGAAGAGCAGGGGCAGGCCATCGGATTCGCGCGAGCCCTCGAACAGCGCCCAGCTGCGCGCAAGGCCCTGTTCGGTCATCGCCAGCAGGCGGATGCAGATCGGGAACAGGAAGAGATAGATGCCGGCGAGTTCAACCCAATTGCGCCCGCGCGCGCCGAAGCGGGGCCGCAGAATATCAACCCGGACATGGGCATCATCGCGCAGCGCCGAGGCCGAGCCGAGCATGAACATGGCGGCGAAGGCATAGATCACGATCTCGTTCAGCCAGGTGAAGGACAGGCCAAAGGCGTAGCGAAGCAGCACGACCAGCAATTGCGCGCCGACCAGGATAATCGCACTGGCAATGGCCCCACCCAGCGCCCAGCTGGAGAGGGCGTCGATGCGCACGATGAGCCATTTGGCAATCCGTTCGACCGGCTCGGGACAGATCGTGATGACCAGCGGCAGCACAAGCAGGGGCGACAAGGCAAGGCCCAGCCATTTCAGCCATCCGCCAAGGGTGAGGAAGATTTCCGGAGACATATCCAGCCCGCCCCCGGCCTATTTGTTCGAATTGCGGGCGGCGTAATACGGCCCTTCGGACACGTCGGCCCAGCCGCGCATCAGTTTCAGGCTCGCCTCGAAGCTCTCATAGATGCGCTTTTCGATGCCATCCCTGCCGGAGGCCGCGCGAACATCCCAGGCGGCTTCGGCCATGCGGCTGACGACTTCATCCGGGTAGCTGCGCATCTGGACGCCATGCTCGTGTTTGAGCAGGTCCAGATGGATGGCGTTCTGATAGGTGAATTCGCCGAGCGAGCTGTGGTTCACACTCTCGCACGCGGCCTTGATGATGGCCTGTTCGCCGGGGGTTAGCCCCTCCCAGACGCGGAGGTTCATGCCGACGGCAAGGCTGGCACCCGGCTCGTGAAAGCCTGGTCCGTAATAATAGGGGGCCTCCCGGTAGAAGCCGAGATAATAGTCATTCCACGGACCGACCCATTCCGTGGCGTCGATCGCGCCGGTCTGGAGGGACTGGTAGATTTCACCGCCGGGCAAGGCGACCGACGATCCGCCGAGGGCGCGCAGCACGTCGCCGCCCTGGCCCGGAATGCGCATCTTGAGGCCGACCAGATCGTCCAGCGTATTGATTTCCTTGCGGAACCAGCCGCCCATCTGGTGGCCGGTATTGGCGGCCTGAATGGATTTGATGCCGAACTGGGCCGACAATTCGTCCCACAATTTCTGGCCGCCGCCAAAATCGATCCAGCCCATGATCTCCTGCGCGGTCATGCCGAAGGGCACAGCGGTGAAGAACGGATAGGCGCTGGATTTGGCCGTCCAGTAATATTCGGCGCCATGATACATGTCGGCCGAGCCATTCGAGACGGCATCGAAGCATTCAAAGGGCGGGACAAGTTCGCCGGCCGCATAGACCTTCACTTCCATCAGGCCGTCGGACATCTGCTGGATACGTTGCGCAACGCGTTCGGCCGCTTCACCCAGACCGGGCAGGCCCTTGGGCCAGGTGGTGACCATGTTGAAGCGGCGCCGGTTGCGCGCAATGGAAGGCGCGGCAAGGTCTGCCGCCTTTTCGGGATTGGCAAAGGCGGCTGCAGCACCGGCAAGGCCGAGCGCGCCTGCCCCCAGCAGGTTTCGTCTATGGATCATCTGTCCTCCCCGTGCCTCCCCGAACTCCCGGTCGGGTTACAGGCTAAATCGTGTCATTCGTCATCGCTCAGCGGACGCCACACGTCGCCATCGAGCACTTCCAGCGGCTTGTAGCGCCGCTTGTAGTCCATCTTCTGGCTGCCCTTTACCCAATAGCCAAGATACACGTGCGGCAGGCCCAGATCCTGTGCGTGCAAAATATGATCGAGGATCAGGTAGTGCCCGAGGCCCCGCGAGGTGAGCTCAGGGTCGAAGAAGGTGTAGACCATCGAAAAGCCATCGCGGAGCACGTCCGTGATCGAGGCGGCGACCAGGGGCGAATCCTCGTCCGGTCCGTCGCGATATTCGAAGATCAGGCTCTGCACCGGGCTGCCGCCGACCATGGCGCTGTAGTCCCGATAGGACATGTCGGACATGCCCGCGCCGTCATGGCGGGTCTTCACATAGGATTTCAGCAGCCGGTATTGTTCGCGGCTCGGCTGGGCCTCGACCGGGCGACGGATCAGCGACGCATTGCGGTTCAGGGTACGCCGATCATTGCGCGACAGCTCGAAATCCCGCGTCGGCACGCGCACGCTGCGGCAGGCATTGCAGCGCGGGCAGGCCGGGCGATACGCAATGGTCTGGCTGCGCCGGAAGCCGGCCTGGCTCAAGGAATTATGGACGAGATCCGCTTCTCCGATGGCCAGATTGGTAAACGCTTTCCGCTCCTTCTTGCCCGGCAGGTACGGGCATGGGCTCGGATTCGTTACGTAGAACCGTAGCGAGCGCTCAAGCCCTGGGGGCAGGATCTGGGAGTCGGTGAACTTCATATCTGCGACGATACACTTACAAATCGAACCGCCAAGGGGCGAATATCGTAAATACGATCCAAAGTATTATGACGAGGGGACCCCCAAACTTCATGAAATCCCCGAATTTGTAATGTCCGGGGCCCATCACCAGCATGTTGGTCTGGTAGGCAATTGGCGTCGCGAAGCAGCAATTGGCGCCATAGATCACGGCCAGCAGGAAGGGCAGCGGGTCTTCGACTTTCAGCTCGGCTGCGGCAGACAGGGCAATCGGCGAGAACAGGATGGCCGTGGCCGCATTGGAGAGAAGGTTGGTCAGCAGGGCGACCGCCAGGAAAATCGCCGAGAGAACGGCCAGCGTGCCATAGGGCGAGGCCAGATTGACCACGGCATGGGCGATCTGGGCGGCTGCGCCGGTCTTTTCCAGCGCCATGCCCATGGCCAGCGCGGCGCCGATGACCAGGAAGATGCGCAGATCCAGAGCCCGGCTGGCCTGGCGCGTGTTCAGGCATCCGGCGATCAGCATGGCGACAGCGGCCAGAACCGATGCGTGCAGGATGGACAGCATGCCCGTTGCCGCAAGGATGACCATGGAAATGGCAATCACGCGGGCGGCCAGCGCCTTGGTGGTGAGAGGGATTTCGGTCTGGGACCATTCCAGCAGGATCAGGTCCCGGCTGGAGCGCAGCTCCCGAAAGGCTTCGACAGGACCGCAGAGCAGAAGCGTGTCACCCGATTCAAGCCGGATTTCGCCGAGCTTGGTCCGGATCATGCGGCTGCGGCGCTGGATGCCGAGCGTTACGGCGCGGGTCAGGCGGCGGAAGCCGAGCATTTCGACGGTCCGGCCAACCATGCGCGAGCCGGGCGCGATCACGGCTTCGGTCAGGGCCAGCGTGCCGGGGCGTGAGGAATCTTCAAGGTCTGCACCGGAGGCCTGCCAGACCTGTTGCAGAAAGTCCGGCTGGCGCGCCAGCACGTTCTGGAGTGCGGCGCGGGTCGCGGCGATGATGACAAGATCGCCGACCTGCAGGCTGATATCCTCATAGGGCGGCAGGAAGGCGCGCTCGCCGCGCTGGATCATGCGCACGGTCATGTCCGGCAGGTCGGCAAACATGCCGGCGACCGGCTTCTTGCCGAGCAGGAAACTGCCATGCGTCACTTCGATCTGGGCGACGAATTGTTTGCCGGAGGGCTGGACAATGTCATCCGACAGGCCGCGCCGGTGCGGCAGCAGGAAGCGGGAAAAGATGAGGATATAGAGGAGGCCGGCCCCGGCAAGGATCAGGCCCATCGGAGTCTGGTCGAAGAAGCCGAGTTGCTCGCCCGTAATCCGGTTATAGGATTCAGCCGCGAGCAGATTGGTCGAGGTCCCGATCAGCGTGGTCATGCCGGCGAAGATGGACGCAAAGCTCAGCGGCATCATCAGGCGCGACTGCGGCGCGTTCATGCGCATGGCGATGGCGGTCATCACGGGCAGGAACATGATCACGATGGGCGTATTATTGACGAAGGCACTGGTCACGAAGACGCCGATAAAGGCCAGCAGCAGCGTGGTGACCGGCCGCTTGTCATATCCGGCGAGCAGGGCCTTGGTCGGGCCTTCCAGTGCGCCCGTCTGGAACAGGCCCTGTCCCACCACGAGCAGCGCCATGATGGTGATGAGCGCGGGGTTGCCAAAGCCGGACAGCAGGTCGGCCGCGCTGATCGCATTGCCATCAACGTCTCGCGCGCCGGGGATGATGAAGACCAGCAACAGGCCTGCAATGACGCAAACCGACACGAACTCCATCGACCAGCGGTCGAGCATGTAGAAGGTGATCGCCGCACAAACGATGGCGAGGCTCGCCCACATCGGCCAGGTTTGGACGAATTCAGATAGCATTATGGCTCCGGTTCATCAGCACGCCCCGGCACGCCAAGAAAGGACTAGCCGTCAGAATGAAGCAATATGCTTATCCGGCGATTGGCTGACAAGTGGGGCTCGCCCGGATTGAGGGGCTGGGTGTCGGCCAATCCTGTTACAGCGCGTACACGCGCAGGAGAAACGCCAGCTGCGACCAGGATGCGACGAGCAGCGTTTGCGCGCTCTGACGAGATGTCCCAATTGGTGCGTTTCGAATCATGGGTGGCGAAGGCATCGGTGTGGCCTTCGATGGTCAGGGGCCCGGCCAGGCCTGACATGACCAGTCCCAATTGACGGGTCAGATCCGCGCCGGCATCGGTCAATGCGCCGCTTTCGCTGGCAAACAGAGGGCGGGCCTCTGTGTCGATCAGGTTGATGCGGATGCCGTCGGCTTCCTGCACCAGTTGAAGATTGTCGCCTGCCGCGCTGAGCGCTCCATCTGTACGCAGCGTCTCATATAGGCGGAAGGTCTCTGTCTGGCGGATTTCGACCAGCGGGCCAGACGTGGCGGCAGAGCTGTTGTCGCCTGTGAAATAGTCGGCAATCACCGTGCGGGATTCCGGAGATACGCCACTCACCAGCCACAACATCAGGAAAAAGGCCATCAGCGCGGTCAGGAAATCGGCATAGGCCATCTTCCATGTCCCCATCTTGCGACGGGGCGCGCCAGGCCTTCTGCCCGGAAAGCGTTGCAAATTGGTGGTGGCAATCGCCATGCGCTACGTGTTCCTTCATTCTGACAGGAACCGTGCTTGTACCAAGGCTTGGTTTATGGGCGTTGAGGCCAAACGGTTGGATTTGCGTGAAATTCAATCTATCAGGTCCGCAGTACATATGGAGACATGGCATGGCGAAAACGGCGTTTCTTGGCCTGGGAGTGATGGGCTTCCACATGGCGGGGCATCTGGCGGCGAAGGGCCATCAGGTGACCGTCTGGAACCGGACTGAGGCCAAGAGCCGGGAATGGACCGCCCAGCACAAGGGTGAGGTCGCCAAGGACCCGGCGGCAGCGGCCTTCGGCGCCGAATATGTGTTCTTGTGCCTCGGCGACGACCCGGATGTGCGCGAAGTGTTCGAGCAGTTGGAGCCAAGCCTCGGCGCGGGCATGATCGTGGTTGATCACACAACGGCGTCGGCGGGACTGGCGCGGGAACTGGACGAGCGCTGCCGGGTGAAGGGCGCGCGCTTCCTGGATGCCCCGATCAGCGGCGGTGAGGCCGGCGCGGTCAATGGCAAGCTGACCATCATGTGCGGCGGCGAGGAGAAGGCGTTCAAATCGGCTGAGCCCGTCATGGCGGCCTATGGCAAGAACATGACCCTGATTGGCGAGAGCGGCGCGGGGCAACTCGCCAAATCGGTCAACCAGATCTGTATCGCCGGCATCGTTCAGGGCCTGGCGGAAGGCCTGCACTTTGCCGAGAAGGCCGGGCTCGACGCCGAGAAGGTGATCGCGGCGATCAGTGGCGGCGCGGCCCAAAGCTGGCAGATGGAAAATCGCTGGAAAACGATGGTCGAAGGCAAGTTCGATTATGGCTTTGCCGTTGACTGGATGCGCAAGGATCTCCGCATCACGCTGGAGGCCGCGCGCGAGAATGGCGCCAGCCTGCCGCTGACGGCGACAGTGGACCAGTATTATGCCGACGTGCAGGCGATGGGTGGCGAGCGCTGGGATACGTCCAGCCTGATCGCCCGTCTGAAGCGGGACTAGGCCGGGATGCGCCTGCTGGAAGTTCACCTGCCGGATGATGAGAGGTTTGACCTGGTCATCCGGGCCGTCAAGGCGGCCGATCCGATCGACTATTATGTTCAGGATACAGAGCGCAAGGACCGCAAGCTGATCTCGGTCTTCATGCGTGAAGGCAGCGGTCAGGCCCTGATGGACAATATCCAGACGGCGCTGGAAACCTGCAATGATTATCGCATCACCGTGTTGCCGGTAGAGGCGACCGCCCCGAACATCGAGGAAGCGACCGACCAGAAGGCCGAGAAACAGGCCCAGGCCACACGCGAGGAAATCTATTCCGACGTCTCGACCGGCGCGCGGCTCGACCGCGACTTCATCATCATGGTCGTTCTGTCGACCATCGTGGCAGCGATCGGCCTGAATTCGGACGGGATCGCCGCCGTTATCGGCGCGATGGTGATTGCGCCGCTGCTGGGGCCGGTGCTCGGTTTCTCGATGGGCGCCGCGCTGGGCGATTTCAAACTGCTGAAGCGGGCCTCGGTGACGCTGGCGTCCGGGATCGGGATTGCGCTGGTCAGCGCGTGGATCCTGTCCTTCTTCCTGCAGATTGATCTGGAAAGCCGCGAATTGATGTCGCGCGCCGAAGTCCGCCTGGACGGTCTGGCCCTGGCCATGGCGGCTGGCGGCGCGGCGGCCTTGTCGCTGACACGGGCGCAGGCCTCGGCGCTGGTGGGGGTGATGGTCGCCGCAGCCTTGCTGCCGCCGGGGGCGGCGCTTGGCCTGTTCGTGGGCTCGGGGTACTGGACCCTTGCCATGCGCGCCGGCCTGCTCCTGTCGCTCAACGTGGTGGCCCTGATTCTGGCGGCCCTGATCGTGTTCCGGCTACGGAAAATAAGGCCGCGGGCCTGGATCGATCAGAAGAATGCCGACCGGGCGGTCTGGATCAATGCCGTGCTGTCCGTGCTGTTGCTCGCGGCCGCGACAGCGCTGATCCTCTGGCTGGACCTTGGTGCAGCCGTCTCAGTGGGCTAATGCGATGAAATTTTGAGGTTTTGCGCTGAATGTGTTAGAATGAGTTTCCGCTCACAATACAGGACTTCGCATATATACATGACGACCACAAAACCGATTGCCAAAACGCCGCAAACCCGTGTCGAACGCTACGTCACCAATTTGAGTGATCCGGTTCGCCGCGCCGAATGCCAGGGACTGCTGGAGATGTTCGCGCGCGTGACGGATCTGCCAGCGGCAATCTGGGGGACGAGCAAAGTTGGTTATGGCCGTTACAAGTACGAGCTTGAGGGCGGCTTCAAGAGTGAATTCATGATGACCGGGTTCGAGCCGGGGAAACGATGGCTGACGGTCTATCTGTCCCCGGACTATGAAGACTTTGCAGAGGTGCTCGCCCGTGTCGGCAAGCATGAGCGGCATAAATCATGCATCCGGATCAAGGCCCTGAAAGATGTCGACCTGGGCGCACTGGAAGAGCTTGTGAAACTGGGGCTCGCATCCACCGCCCGCAACTATCAGACAAGCGAACTGTAACGGGTAGCAACACCGCATGGCCAAAGCCGGGAACAAGACCAGGCCGACGGACGTGTCGCCGGCAGAATTTGTCGCGGCAGTGGGGCATGATACCCGCCGTGCGGATAGCGAAGCGCTGCTCGGCTGGTTCGGGGAGGTCACCGGCTACACCCCGAAAATGTGGGGGGCGAGCCTGATCGGATATGGCCGCTATCACTACAAATATGACAGTGGCCGCGAAGGCGACATGCTGATTACCGGCTTTTCACCGCGCAAGACCAATCTCGTCCTGTACATCATGCCGGGCTATCGCGACCTGAGTGACAAGCTCGCCCGGCTCGGCAAGCACAAGATCGGCAAGAGCTGTCTCTATATCAACAAGCTCGCCGATATCGACATGGATGTGCTGCGCGAGATTGTCGAAGACGGCGTTGCCTACATGACAGCCAATTACGAGACTTGGCCGGATTAGGCCGTTTTCGCAGCCCGTTGGGCGCTTCATCTGAGCGGAGTCCGGTGGGGCGGGTTTACATCTGCCTGAGAAACCCTAGGTATGGCCCTAATTCGACAGAGTACCCGTGCGCGCGATGCGGCCTCTGAAATTCCACCCGCGACGATTGGAGAGAGACCATGACGCAAGTGAAAACGGGCGATACCGTACACATCCATTACACCGGCACCCTGAATGATGGCACCACATTCGACAGTTCCGAAGGCCGCGAGCCGCTGTCCTTTCAGGTCGGATCCGGCCAGATCATTCCAGGCCTCGACTCTGCCATTCCGGGCATGACCGTTGGCGACAAGAAAACCGTCAATGTTGCCTGCGACGATGCTTACGGCCAGATGAACCCGGCCATGCGCCAGGATGTGCCGCGCAACGACATTCCTGCAGAAATCCCGCTGGAAGTCGGCACGCGCCTGCAGATGCAGACACAGGACGGCCAAGTTGTGCCAGTAACCGTGGCCGCTGTTGAAGAGAGTTCGGTCACGCTGGACGCCAACCACCCGCTCGCAGGCGAAGACCTGACTTTCAACATCGAACTGGTGAAAATTGGCGAAGCAGCCTAGCTCCTGGCAGATTTCAAATTGGAAACGGCGGATACCCCGAGGGGTGTCCGCCGTTTTCGTTTCAGGCAGCAGGAAGGACCGGCGAGGCGGCAGCCTTCCGGTTGGGTGGGTCTGAATTCGGGCAGACCATCCGTGTCAGGAGGTATCGGGGGCGACAGGGGCGAATCCTGAGACGGTCGCGGCTTTCGCCTGTGTTACCGGCGCCGCACAGCACCTTGCGAGCGGGATAAAGCCCGTGGCGAGCGTGGCTGGCAGGGCGCTCCAGCGCGATGGGCGCTCCCATGCCGGGATCGCGGGCGCCGTATAGCGGTAGCGGTGCGGATCAGGGGCGTCCGCCATCGCGTCGATGGAGAGATTGCCGAAGCGGTCGATGCGCAGCAGCACAGTGCGCCCGGTCTCCCGCTGCCAGGCTTCGAGCCGGCGCAGATTCAGCCAGAGCCAGGGCCAGAAGAGCGGCCAGACAAAGGCGTAATAACGGGCGTGACGCGGGTCTGTCATGATTTGCATTATAAGCCGGGCACGGAGGGGGTGGGATAAGGTTTTTTGAAGGCCAGTGATTTCAACAGGTTGTGCGGCTGGCATGGGGGATAGCGGGGAAGATCAGTCCGTGTCTCCGGTGCAGGCCTGAGTCCTTGGCGGTCAGAGTGTGGAGCCGTCGCGGGAGGGTCCGGCGTTCGCCGGGAACACGGACGGGAAGAGAGAGTCAGAACACACCCATCTCGATGCCCGCGCCGAGGGCGGCGCCAAGGTCGCGGCAGTTGGCGAGATCGTTTTCCGGGATCGTCTTTTCTGCGAGGATCTCTGTTTCCGTTTGCGCATGCGTGCAGATGATGAGCGGGGACTGGACCTGTTTGAGCCGCCAGCCTGTGGCAATGCGGGCCGCCTGACGCGCCGCATTCTCGCCATCCGAGCCGGCGCAGATCATCAGGCCGTAGGGGCGGCCCTCGATCTTGCCGAGGACGGGATAGTAGCAGCGGTCGAAGAATTCCTTCATGGTGCCCGACAGCGCCGCGAGGTTTTCCGGCGCGGCGAAGAGATAGCCCTTCGCGGCGAGCAGGTCGTCCGGGCCAGTGTCTTCGGCGCGTTTGAGAACGGTTTCGGTTTCCCCGCCCGCCGCCTTCGCTGCGGCCTCGGCCATCTGGCGGGTGCCGCCGGTGCGGGAATGATAGATGATCAGGAGTTTGGTCATGCCCCTTCATTCCAAGCCTCACGTGGCAGGGCAAGACCCTCGCTCAGGCGTCGATGGCCTCGAACCGTTTGCGATAGGCGTGCGGCGAGGTGTAGGCGATCTGGCGGAAAGCGGTGCGGAAGGTCTCGACCGAGGCGAACCCGCTTTGCAGCGCCACATCTGTGATGTCGAGCGGGGTCGATTCCAGCAGCTGCATGGCCCGGAAGACCCGCTCGCGCCGGAGCCATTTCAGGGGCGTGGTGCCAGTGCCTTCCCGGAAGCGGCGCAGGAAGGTCCGCTCGCTCATGCCGGCCTGACGGGCGAAGCACGCAATGGTCAGCGGCTGGTCCAGCATTTCGCGCGCCCAGTCCAGCACGGCGGCGACCGACTTGCCGGGCCGTTCCTGTACCGGCGCCTCGATATATTGGGATTGCCCGCCATCGCGGTGCGGCGGGGCGACGAGGCTGCGCGCAACCTTGTTGGCTACGCCGGACCCATGATCCTTGCGAATGACATGAAGGCTGGCATCGATCGCCGCGCTGCTGCCGGCTGAGGTGACGATGTTACCGTCATCGACATAGAGCACGTCATCAACGACCTCGATCTCGGGAAACAGCTCTTTCAGCCGGGGAAGATGGCGCCAATGCGTGGTGGCCTGTTGGCCATCCAGCAGGCCGGCATGGGCAAAGACAAAGGCGCCGGTGCAGAAGGAAAGCAAGCGCGTGCCGTTCGCATGGGCGGTCCGAACCGCGTCCAATATCTCTTGCGGCGGGGGGGCGATGATGTTCTGCCAGCCGGGAATGATGATCGTATCCGCCTCATAGAGGCTCTCGATACCATAAGGGGATGTGATGGCGTAGCCGCCAATCGCCTGGGTGGATTGGTTTGGACAGGCTACCCGGAACTCGTACCAGTCCTTCTCCACTTCCGGGCGGGGCCAGCCGAAGATTTCAGCCGCGATGCCGAATTCAAGCGGCCAGAGGCCTTCATAAGCCAGAGCGACAATGCGGTGACGCGCAGGGGTGTTCCGGTCCGTCATGGGGGGCTCCCAGATTGGCGAAAATCGACCATATAATGGCATTATTGCCAATTCTGCACGGCAGCGCAATCCCCTACCTATGAAGCATTGAAACGCCAGTTGAGGAGCGCGTCACTATGAAATGGTCAAACATCCTGAACAGAGGGCTTGCGGGGCTGGTTGCCGCTATTGCTCTTGCCAGTACGCCTGCAGCTGCAGATTCAGCGGGCATGTATATCCGTAAACTGTATTTTACGCCGCCCCCGGCTGAAGCCTGTGCAGAGGCGGCGCAACGCGCAGGCGAGGCATCCCGCGACGGTCTTCGGGCCTGCAGCGAAGCGCTGGAAGATCCTGAGACGGATGAAGAGGTCCGGGTGGCGGTGCTGACCAATCGCGCCATCCTCTACCGGCGGGTAGGGAAACTCGCAGAGGCGGCGTCAGATTGCGAAGCGGCGCTAGCCTCTGGACAGGCCGTGCCGGGCACGATCATCAGCTGCGGCGGGGTCTATGTCGATGCCGGGCAGCCGGAAAAGGCGGTGCAGGTACTGTCATCGGCGGATATCTCCGCCCCGGAATTGCAGTCGCGCCTCTACCACAATCTCGCGCTCGCACATCATGATCTCGGCGCGTATGCAGAGGCCTATGACTATCTCGAACAGGCGCTGGCAGCTGAGCCGGGCTTTGCGCCGTCCGCCGAATTGAAGGCGCTCTACCGCGTCGTCGAAACAGAGTGATGAATCAGGGCGTCCCTGCCAGGACGCCCTTTTTTTCAGGTCAAATACCGACCAGGCCTATTCGGCCGCAACCGGCGTGAATTCGGCTTTCCAGTCATCCATGGCGTGGCGATTGTCATGGTCCCACGGGTGGAAACCGGGCTTGAACCAGGACAGCCATGTCTTCCAGCCCTTGCCGAACAGGGACGGCTTCTTCCAGAGAAATTCCTTCACGGCGCGGTCGGCATCCTTGCGGCTATAGCCATCGGCCTCCAGCAACATGGCGGCATAGGTCGCGATATTGGCGGTGAAGTGTTTGGTGATCAGCAGCATGGACAGGCTGCGCCGGAAATAGCGCTTGATGGCGGGCCAGTCTTTCGTGGCCTCCAGGAAGACGTCATAGGCAACCGCCTTGTGCTCGGTCTCTTCCATGGCGTGCCAGCGCCAGAGGCGTTCCAGCGCGGGATCGGTCTTGCTGAAGATCGGGACGCCGTTCACCTCGAAGCCGAACATGAGATCGGCCATCATCGCTGTGAAATGCTCAAGGCAGATCGTGGCCAGCAGCATACGGAACGGTCCGCCGGAGCGTCCGAATGTGATCTTCTCCATGATCGCGGCTTCGATCTCTGCGACCGGGTATTTCTCGCGGTCGATCTTGTTGTTCAGTAGATGATGCTCGCGCGAATGGATGGCTTCCTGCGTGATGAAATCCTTCACGTCAGCGGCGAGCTGGCCGGACACCTCGCTGCGATAAGCCTTCACGGCATCCATGAACATGCGCTCGCCCTCCGGGAAGGTGAGCGACATGGCGTTGAAAATGGCGGTGGCGACGGGGTCTCCATCGAGCCAGGGGCCATTATCTGCGGCGGCCATGTCGAAATGGAGATCGCGCGGCAGAATTGTGATGCCGTCGGGTGTGCGTTTGCTTGTCATTATGTTTAGTGCCTTCAGGAACAATAATAGCAATTGTCTCGAAGCCACAATTGAGGTTACTGACAAAAATGTCAATAACGAAACACAAGAATTCTCCCCGAATCCGTCGCACGCCGGAAGAGTCGCGCGCCAACATCTTGTCGGCGGCGGAAGACCTGCTGGTGGAACAGGGGCCGCAATCCCTGCGGCTGGCCGATGTCGCCCAACGGGCGAGCGTGGCGAATGCGACGGTGCTGCACCATTTCGGGTCCATCGACGCGGTCCAGCAGGCGCTCATGGAGCGGATGATCGCGGATCTGGTCGAGAATATCCTGTCGGTCGAGATTCCGGCCGATGCGCCCCTGGAAGTGCGGACGGCCGGGCTGAAGACGCTGTTCGACGCATTCGAGACCCGCGGCGCCGCGCGGCTCGCCGCCTGGCTGGAGCTGACCGACGAGACCAGCCGGCTGACCGTGGTGCGCGAAGTGGTTCAGGAAGTCGCGCAGAAGAAGATGGGCAATGCCGGCGTGCCGGCAGATGTGGCCGAGGACATCATCCTGCTCAGCGTGACGCTGGCCGTCGGCGTCGGCCTGTTCGGCGCGACCCTCGGCCGCCTGATCGGCAAACCCCCGGAACGCGCGCGGGAGCTGACACTGCAGATGCTGATGGCGAACCTGGAGCGGCTGTCGTCTGACCGCTGATCGTCGCGGGCGTTTAGTCCGTATTCACGGGCTCGCAATTCCTGCGGCGTTGAACAGGGCTGCCCTGCGGGTGAGGTCGGCCGGGGACCAGATTTCTTCATATTGGTAAAATCGGTCAGCGACTTTCGCGCCTTCCGGAAGGTGTATCCAGGGCTGTTTGGAGCACGTATAGATGTGGACATCGGGCGGCATCAGATCAGGAGTGTCCAGTGTGCCGACGCGGATGAAGTGGATGCGCTCTCTCAGGCCGGACATGTGGTAATGGCTCCAGACCGCGACGCGGCAGTGCGGGCAGCGCGCGATGATCTGGCCTTTCCCGCTCGGAGACTCGACGGTGAGCGCTTCGGTGTCTCCTGACAGTATTTGTACGCGGTCAGCTTCGATCAATGCGTTGAGCGCGAAGGCCGAGCCCGTTTGCCTCTGGCACCAGCGGCAATGGCAGCAATGCACGATCATGGGCTTGGACAAGACCGTGTAGCGGACATGGCCGCATGTGCAGCCGCCTTCGACGGGTTCGGATGTTTCGGTCATCTTTTGCCTTTCCATCTGGGCGCTGTGGTCCGACAGTCTGCTCATTATGCCCGGGTGACAATGTCATGCTTGTGGGTATCCAGAAACGCCATGACCTCTCCGCCTTCGGTTGCCCCAACGCCGAGTTCCCCGGCGACACTGACGACTATTTCGAGAAACCGTGTCCAGTCCGCGTGTGTGATGCCCATTCCGGCATGGGCCAGCGCCATGTCACGTCCGGTATAGTACATCTGGCCGCCGGTCTCCCGGACGAGATAATCGACCAGCATCTGAAGATCCCGGGCGTTCCGATCTTCCCCGCGATGGGCCCAGAAGCGCCCGAGCAGGCTGTCGGCCTGTGCCTGGCCAATCAGTTCGCCGGCAAACAGGGCGATGGCGTCATAGCCGCCGAGGCGGTCATAAAGCGATACGGTCATACTTGATGCTCCTGTTTTTCACTCTGTTTTCAATACGGGCCACGGATTGTTCGAACCCGGCCGGGTCTGCGTGTCTGGTTGCCAATTGGGTTGCATTCGCGCACGGTCGCGGAAATCCGGGAAATATCGACAGCGGGTTTGCAAAAATGCACGCGGGAGGACAGGCGGGATGCAATGGGACGATGCGCGGCTGTTTCTTGCGCTGGCCCGCGAAGGCTCTTTCAGCGGCGCCGCCAAGCGGCTGGGCGTGCAGCATTCGACGGTTTCGCGGCGCATCCATGCGCTAGAAAAGGACCTCGCCACGCCTTTGGTCGAGCGCAAGGCGACGGGCTATGTGCTGACCGGGGCAGGCGAAGCCTTGAAAGAGTCCGCCACCAGGATTGAACGGGAACTCCTGTCCTTCGAAGCGGTCAGCGCCGGGCAGAGCGAGGAGGCTTCGGGAGAACTCCGTGTCACGGCAATTGCCAATATGGCCTCGTCGGTGCTGATGCCGCTATTCGCCCGGTTCAGTGCCGCCTATCCGAACATCGACCTGCGGGTGGAGGTGACCAATGATTCCGTGCGGTTGGCGGAACGGGACGCGGACGTTGCGCTGAGGCAGACGAATAATCCCGGTGAGACATTGATCGGTACGCGGCTGACGACGGTCGCCTCCGCGGTATACGGTTCAAGCGACTATTGCGCGGCGCTCGCGGCCGGGCGCGTCCCTGAGAAATGGCTGGGCGTCGATTGCTGCGAATATCACAGGAGCTGGACGAAACAGGCCAGGCCCCAGCTCGATCATTCCTTCTGCGTCGATGACACGTCGCTGACGGCCGCGGCTCTGAAGGAGGGGCTTGGCGTCGGATACCTGCCTTGTTTCATGGGGGACAGCGAGCCCAATCTGGTCAGGTTTCGGGAACCTGAAAAACATCACGAACTCGGATTATGGCTGCTCTACCACCGCGATTTGCGGAGTACGAAACGCGTCATGCTGTTCCGGCAGCATATGCAAAGGGAAATCAAGGACATCAGCGCGCTGTTCGAGGGAGCCGCGTCCTGAGGGGCTGAACCCTCTGGCATGCTGTATGCTGGAAGCAGCTATATTCACCCCAGTTTATCCGCAGCATCTTCCGCAAAGTAGGTGATGATGCCGCTCGCGCCGGCGCGTTTGAAGCACATCAGGCTTTCCATCATAACGCGGTCGCCATCGATCCAGCCATTCTGGGCGGCGGCCTTGATCTGGGCGTATTCGCCGGAGACCTGGTAGGCAATTGTGGGGACGCCGAAGGTGGAGGAGACGCGCTGTACAATGTCCAGATACGGAAGGCCGGGCTTGACCATGACCATGTCGGCGCCCTCGGCAAGGTCGAGCGCGACCTCGCGCAGGGCTTCGTCTGAATTGGCCGGGTCCTGCTGATAGGTTTTCTTGTCGCCCTTGAGCGAGGCGGCCGAGCCGATGGCATCGCGATAGGGGCCGTAAAAGCCGCTGGCATATTTGGCGGCATAGGCGAGGATCATCTGGTTGGTGAAGCCCTCGTCCTCGAAAGCGGTGCGAATGGCGCCGATGCGCCCATCCATCATGTCCGACGGGGCGACGACATCCGCGCCCGCGCCGACATGGACCAGCGCCTGCTGGACCAGTTTTTCCGTGGTCGCATCATTCGGGATAGTGCCGTCTTCGTCGAGCAGGCCGTCATGGCCGTGGCTGGTATAGGCGTCCAGCGCAACATCGGTGATCAGGCCGACTTCCGGGGCCGCATCCTTCATCGCCTTCAGGGCGCGCGGCACGAGGCCGTCCGGGTCCAGCGCGCCGGAACCCGTCTCGTCCTTTCCGTCTGCACCAATGTAAGGAAACAGCGCGATGGCCGGAATGCCAAGCTCGCGGGCGCGGATCGCGGCCCTGGCGGCATCCTTGACGCTGAGCCGGTCAATGCCGGGCAGGCTGCCGACCGGCATGCGGTCGTCGCCATCATGGATGAAGACGGCCCAGATCAAATCGGCGGGTGTCAGCACGTTTTCGCCGACAAGCGAGCGGATCCAGGGGGCCTGGCGCAGGCGGCGCATGCGGATGGCGGGGAAGGCTTGGGGGAATTGGGTCATGTGAGTCTCATTGGTCCAAAACCGGGATGGCTACAACCAGCCAATTTTACGCACCATGAAGCAGCGCTTCGAAACGTCCAGTTCCTCGGCCTGGATGCGTTCAAGCTCCAGCATCCAGTCGGCCATGTCGCCGCGCTTGATCTCGCGGAAGCCATGCTTGGCGTAGAAGGGCCCATTCCAGGGCAGATCCCGAAAGGTTGAGAGAGTGACGCGCCGCAGCTTCCGGCGCTTGGCCTCGTCAATGACGCGGGTCAGCAGGTCCGCGCCGATGCCACGCTGGCCGTGGTCCGGGTGGACGCTGATCTGGTCCAGATAGAGTGTGCCGCCACGCAGGGAGACCAGCGCAAAGCCAATGGCTGTGCCAGAGTCCAGCCGGGCGGTGAACAGGTCGCCATTCTCCGCGGCGCTGGCAAGGATATCGACCGGGACATGATCTTTCAGGGCTTCGTCGGACAGGAGGCCGGTGGGAACAAATAGCGCGCTGGCGGCGCGATCAACCTCGGCCAACAGGCCGACTTCAGATGCGTCCGCACCCTCAATTCCGTAAGGTGAGGTGGCTTGTTGCATTGACATTGCGCGCTGCCCAATCGATTCCCATCCCAACCTCTTACGCGAAAAAACGGGAAATTAACAATGAGTGCTTTGTTTTCCGATGAACAATTGATGATCCGGGATATGGCTCGCAAGTTTGCCGAGGCGCAATTGCTGCCACATTCGGAAGCATGGGACCGCGACAGCCATTTCCCGGTCGATGTGATCAAGCAGGCCGCCGAGCTCGGCTTTGCAGGTATTTATGTCCGCGAGGATGTCGGCGGCAGCGCGCTAACGCGGACCGATGCGGCGCTGATCTTCGAACAGCTTTCCTATGGCGACGTCTCCACGGCGGCGTTCATTTCCATCCACAATATGGCGAGTTGGATGATCGATACATTCGGGTCGGACGCCCAACGCCAGGCCTGGCTGCCGCGCCTGACCTCGATGGACCTGATTGCGTCTTACTGCCTGACCGAGCCGGGCGCAGGCTCGGATGCGGCCAGCCTGAAGACGCGGGCGGTGAAGGAGGGCGATGACTATGTCATCACCGGCACGAAACAATTCATCTCCGGCGCGGGCACGTCTGACGTTTATGTGCTGATGGCGCGCACCTCCGATGATGGCGCCAAGGGCGTCTCTGCCTTCATCATCGAAAAGGATACGCCGGGCCTCAGCTTTGGCGCGAATGAACGCAAGATGGGCTGGAAGAGTCAGCCGACGCGGCAGGTGATCCTGGACGGCGTGCGTGTGCCGGCGGCAAACCGGATCGGCGAGGAAGGCCACGGCTTCCGCTTTGCGATGGCGGGGCTGGATGGCGGGCGCCTGAACATTGCGGCGTGTGCCCTTGGCGGCGCACAACTCGCGCTCGACAAGGCGGTGGCCTATGCCAAGGAGCGTGAACAATTCGGCAAGGCGATTGCGACCTTCCAGAACACCGCGTTCAAGCTGGCCGACATGGAGACCGAGCTGCAGGCCGCACGGGTCATGCTGTATGAGGCTGCCGGTCGGCTGGACGGCAAGACGCAGGATGCGACGCGCTGGTGTGCGATGGCGAAACGGTTCGTTACGGACACGGCGTTCAAGGTGGCGAATGACGCGCTGCAGATCCATGGCGGATACGGCTATCTGGCCGATTATGGTGTGGAGCGGATCGTGCGGGATTTGCGTGTGCACCAGATCCTCGAAGGCACGAACGAGATCATGCGCGTGATCATCTCGCGGGACATGCTGAAGGATTAGGCGCTGCCGGGGCTGCAGAGGCGGCCTTGTAAAATCTGCCTGATTTCCGAACATTACAGATAATTATGCCTGTTTTGAGCGTATAGGGACAGTTTTTTACCGTCCGCGCCTCGACATATGGCCGCGTATGCTATGATCTAAGGCTCTTGTAGAGTTCTGGTGAATAGGAGGGCCCGTGATGAAAATGGTCCGTAAGCTGTCGATAGGTTTTGCGCTCATTGTCATGGGGGCGTGCGCCAGTAGCCCGCCTGACCTGAATGACAATCTGATTGTCCGGGGCGACCGGGTCGGCGATGTCGAACTTGGCATGACCTTGTTCCAACTGTTCGCGGCAAGGGGCGCCCCCCGGATGACCACCCCGATCCCCGGTACGCGGGCCACCACCTATTCCTATGACGGTCTCGTCGTGGCAGCCGATGATGCGGTCTACTGGATCATCGCGCGCGACCCGCGTTACCGCACCGAAATCGGGGTCGGCAGCGGCGCCGAGCAAATCCTTGCGCGCGGCGCCTATGGCAAGCCGAAATGCGTTGTCACGGAAAACGATGTCACTGTGTACGATTATAGCGACATCTATTTCGAAGTGGACAACAAAAGCGGCAAGGTCAAAGAGGTTGGCATTATGCGCGACACGCAGACCTGTGACGGATAATGCGCCATGCCTGCGGGCATAAAGTGTTTGCCCCCGGAAACCATTTGAACCGCAATCCGATCTGCGGCACCGTGCGGCTGAGTTTCAGCTGATCGAAGAGGTGTGCCTGTGCGGGGAATGAAGAGTCTGGTTTTGGCGTTGGTGGCGGCGGTTGTCCTGCCACTGGCTTGGGCCCAATCTGGGGATTGGGCCGAGGAGACCGGGGCGCTCACCCACAAGGACGGGTTTGTCGATCTCTATCTTGATGCCGAGGGCGGGCGCATTCTCGTTGCGCTGCCCGCGCCGGACGAGGAAGGTGTGGCCCTCCGAGCGATCCAGGCCACAGGACTGACGGCGGGCCTCGGCTCCAATCCAATTGGCCTTGATCGCGGGCTTGCCAATGGCGGCGAGATTGTCGCCTTCCGCAAGGTGGGCGACAAGATGGTCGCGGAAATCGAGAACTGGACCTATCGCGCCCGCGCCGACAATCCGCTGGAGCGCAGGGCCGTGAGGGACTCGTTTGCGCGCAGCTTTATCTGGTCCGGCGACATAATCGGCACGGGGCCGGACGGCGAAGTGCTGGTGGACATGTCGAGCTATCTGACGCGCGATGCGCTCGGCGTGCGGGCAGCGCTGAAAGAGCATCCGAAGGGCGGCGTCTACCAGTTGTCAGATGATCTCTCCATGCCGGACGTGGCGGCGGCGCTCGCCTTTACGGACAATGTCGAGTTCGATGCTTTCCTGACGCTGACGAGCGATGAGCCGAAATCCGAAGTCTCGGCCACGGCGGCGGATGCGCGCTCGGTGACGCTGGTCCAGCACATCTCGCTCGTGCGCTTGCCGGATGAGGGCTACACGCCGCGCCTGTTTGATCCGCGTAGCGGGGCGATTGATGTCGGTTTCTATGATTTCTCGGCGCCGCTGAGCGGGCAGGTGGGGCAGGCCTTCGCGCGTCGCTTCCGGCTTGAGAAACAGGACCCGTCCGCGGCGAGCAGCCCGGCGAAAGAGCCGATTGTCTTTTATGTGGATTCCGGCGCGCCAGCGGAAATTCGGGACGCCCTGATCGAAGGTGCGTCCTGGTGGGCCGAGGCCTTTGCGGCGGCAGGGTTTCCGGACTCCTATCGCGTCGAAGTTCTGCCCGATGGCGCGCATCCGCTGGATGTGCGCTACAATGTGATCCAATGGGTGCACCGCCAGACGCGGGGCTGGTCCTATGGCGGCGGGCTGACCGATCCGCGTACGGGCGAAATGCTGAAAGCCAATGTCATTCTCGGCAGCCAGCGCGTGCGTCAGGACCGGATGATCTTCGAGGGGCTGGCGGGCGCGTCGAAGACCGGCACAGGCGCGGCGGATGATCCGGTGCAGATCGCCCTGTCACGCATTCGCCAGCTGGCCGCGCATGAAGTTGGCCACACGCTGGGCTTTGCCCACAATTTCGCGGCCTCTTCAAACGATCGGGCCTCAGTGATGGATTATCCCGCGCCGCTCGTCTGGGTCGGGCAGGATGGCAATCTCGATTTTTCCGCCGCCTATGACACCGGCATTGGTGAGTGGGACAAGGTCTCCACCATGTGGCTCTATCGGCAATATCCGGACGGCACAGATGAAGACGCGGCCGGGGATGAATTGCTGGAATCGGCCTGGGCCAGTGGGCTGCGCTTCGTGGACGATCCGCAGGGGCGGGGCGTTGGCACGGCGCACCCTTATTCCAGCGTCTGGGACAATGGCGCCGATCCGGTTGCGGCCTTGCTGGATGTGGTGCGGGTGCGAAAGGTGGCGCTTGATCGCTTTGGCCTCGACGCCCTGCAGACCGGCGAGCCGACCTCGCGTCTGCGCGCGGTGATCGTGCCGGTCTATCTCTATCATCGCTATCAGGTGAACGCAGCGGCCAAGATGATTGGTGGCTATGATTTCCATTATGCCGAAGCGGGCGATGCGAATGTCGGCGGTTCGCCTGTGCCGGCCGACCAGCAGCGCGGCGCGCTCAGCGCCTTGGTGGCGACGCTGGACCCGGCGGCGCTCGATCTGCCGGACCGGACGCTCGACTTGTTGACGCCGCCTCTGGTGACTTTCCGAGGGGCCGGGGCAGGTGCCGAGTATTTTGCTGGCGAGACCGGGGCTATGTTCGACTTGCTCACGGCCGCCGATACCGCCGCCTCGCAGACCTTGGCTGCCTTGCTGCACCCTGAGCGCGTCGCACGCCTGATCGAGACCGAGCGCCGCAACCGGAATGCGCTCAGCTATGGCGATGTCCTGCGTGAGGTGGAGGACGCCCTGTTCGGCGAGGCGGAGACGCCGCGCCAGGCCGGCATCCTGCGCCGGGAACAGATGCGCTATGTGTCGACCCTGATCGATCTTGCCGCCAATACACAGGCCACGCCGGAGACGGTGACACAGACCAATGCCTATCTCAGCGCCCTGTCGCGCCGGATCGTGTCCCGCTCGCGGCGCGCCGACCCGCTTGATGTGGCCGTGCGGGACGAGCTGTCCCGGCGGATCACCGCCCATCTCGACAGGCCATCCCCGCCGCTCGTGCCATCGGCGCCAGACGTGGAGATTCCGCCGGGCAGTCCGATCGGTGCCGGCAGTGCCGAAGCCTGCTGGCATTGCGACACGACACTCCTGCCGCGCTAGAGGGGCGGTGTGGGGCTTGGCCCCTTCGCGGGAAATGGAGGACACAGGTTCCTGACGGCGCGCCGGGCTTAATCGGCGGCGCGCCCCCTGTAGGGGTATGCAAAACAGAAAATGACCGGCGCACGACGCTGGAGACAAAGGGATAGAACATGTCGAATGAGGTATCGGTCCAGGTCCACCGGGGCATGGGACGCATCACGCTGACACGGCCAAAGGCGCTGCACGCGCTGAACGCACCAATGTGCGAGACCATCCTGGCGGCGCTGGAGCGCTGGGCAGGGGATCCGACTGTCCACCTCATCATGATCGACCATGAAGAAGAGACGCGCGGCTTCTGCGCGGGCGGCGACATTCGCATGCTGGCAGACAGCGGCGCGGGTGATGCGCAGGAGGCGCGGGCCTTCTTCAATGTCGAATATCGCATGAATGCCGCGCTGAAGACTTTCCCCAAGCCTGTGCTGGCGATCATGGACGGGGTGACCATGGGCGGCGGCGTGGGCCTGTCGGTGCATGGCTCCCACCGCATTGCCACCGAGCGGACCCT
This sequence comes from Hyphomonas sp., assembly GCF_036964145.1. Classification (GTDB taxonomy): domain Bacteria; phylum Pseudomonadota; class Alphaproteobacteria; order Caulobacterales; family Hyphomonadaceae; genus Hyphomonas. The sequence goes on along the minus strand of NZ_JBALUC010000002.1, from coordinate 765,525 downwards.
GTTCGCCATGCCTGAGACGGGCATCGGCCTGTTCCCGGATGTCGGGGGCGGCTGGTTCCTGCCGCGCCTGTCCGGCTATCTCGGCACATGGCTCGCGCTGACCGGCGCGCGGTTGAAGGACGTGGACGTGGCGGCGGCGAGGGTGGCGACACATTACCTGCCCTCGGAACTCGTCCCGAATTTGAAGAAGCAGGTAGAGAGTGCGGATTTTTCGGTTGGTGCGGCCGAGATGCTGAACGAGATATTGCGCGGCATGACCCATCCCGTGCCGGCGGGCAGCTTTGAGGCGCATCGCGACATCATCGATGCCTGCTTTGCAAAAGACACCGCCGAAGAGATCGTCGCCGCGCTGGAGGCATCGAGCGATGAGTGGGCCGCAGCGCAGGCCGCCACGATCCGCACCAAGTCTCCGGAGACGGTGAAGGTAGCCCTGCGCCAGGTGCGCGAAGGGGCGAAGCTCGACAGTTTCGAGGACAATATGCGGATGGAATACCGTATCGGCTGGCGCAAGGTGCAGAGCCATGACTTCCTCGAAGGTGTGCGCGCCGTCATCATAGACAAGGACAATGATCCCAAATGGAGTCCTGCCACTCTGGAAGGTGTCAGCGAAGCTGACGTCGCCAGGTATTTCGATCCATTGGGGGATGACGAGTTGAATTTCGGAGACTGAAGTATCCGGCCTCTCAATTACCTGCGGATATCTTCTTCTGGCATCTGAATACTTCGCCCAGAGTCTCCGTCGATCGCCTGTTTACACTTTGAAAACGGTTTTTGGGCCGCTCTTGGGCGCGCCTGGCCATGAGCGCGTCTGAATTGCGTGCCCCGCATCTCCGGAACCTGCTGGACTGGCAGGTTTACCGGGATTGCGGACCTCCAACTCATTGCGGAGTAGTAACGGTTAATGTATTCGCGCGAATATTAACTCTCTTCTCTTGCGAAAAGGGCATGCTTATCAATTCATTAGGAATGCTCGTGTATTTCTACTCAAACTACAACAAAAGTTGAGTGAATAGTTGAGTGGTGGTGAATATGATGATTGCAGAAACGCAGGATACTGCGAACAATTCGTTGGGCGAGTCTTTCCTGAAGTCTTTGTCTTTGCTTGAGCAGGCGCACCGTCGTCTTCATGATGTTGTGAAGGACGATCTGGAGCGCGGTGGCGAGCGGTCGCTGACAGGCGTTCAGGCGCTCCTTCTTTACGAGATTGGCGAAGGCGAAGCCCCGGCATCTGTTCTGCGGGCCCGTGGCGCCTTTGCCGGCACCAGCCTCTCCTACAACGTCAAGAAACTCCAGGAAGGCGGCTATCTGATCCAGACCCGTTCCGAAGATGACAAGCGCACCGTGACGCTCAGCCTGACCGAGCGGGGCCTGAAGGTTCGCAAACGGGTCGAGGCCCTGTTCGAGAAGCAGGCTGGCGCTCTTGAGCCAACTGCCAGCGTGCGTCCGGATGACCTGTCGCAACTGAACAAGACCATTTCGCGCCTGGAGCGCTTCTGGTCAGACCAGATCCGGTTCCGCCTCTAAGCGCGCCGCATATCTTCGATATGGCAAAAGCCCTCGTCCACTCTGGCGGGGGCTTTTTTATGTGGTGCACTTCGCAGGTTGGCCTGCACGCGGGAGAGAAATGGGTTTTCAACCCCAGATTTCTTCTCTAGGTTTTCCGGCAATGAGGGGATTGGGGATCTTTGCATGGGGATTGGCTGTGGCCGGTCCGGCCTCGGCGGGCCCCTGGGCGCAGGCGCCCGGGGGCTGGTATGCCGAGGCCAAGATCACCGAGGAAGAACTGGAAGGCGTACGGGGCAACCGGGTCGAACTCTATGGAGAGTATGGGGTCGCGCCGTACTGGACCGTCACTGCCAAGTCCGAGGCTGTGGCCTATGAAATCGGCAGCCAGTTCGACAAGGAATTCTGGCGCGCCACGCTGCGGCGGCAACTCGTCTCCCACAAGGGCTGGGCCGTGGGGGTTGAAGGCGGCTTGGTGCATGGCAGTTCGCTGGCCGGCGTGTTTGGCTGTGATGGCTGGGGCGCCGAAGCGCGCCTCAGTGGCGGCCTGTCGGGCCTGCGGGGCGGGCGCAATTTCTATGTGTTCGCCGATGCGGTGGCGATCCGGCATGAAGATGGCTGCGTTCGCCAGCGCGCGGAGTTCGGCTATGGCGTCGATATCTGGCAGGATTTCTTCATCAGCCAACAGCTGTGGATCGAGCGCGGCAATGAAACGGCGGACTCAAACAAGTATGAAACCAAGCTGGGCTATCATTTCGACTGGGCAGATCTGGCCGTCGGCTACCGCGAGGAATTCGCCGGAGAGTTTGACGAGCATGCCGTGCTGCTCGCGCTCATTCTCCGGCGCTAGGGCGCGGGCCTATTCTGCCGGAACGTCTTCCGCCTCATAGCCGGTTTCGCTCATCAGATACGCAACCACGGCAATTCGGTCGTCAGGCTTGCGCACGCCTGCAAACGTCATGCGGTTACCCGGCAGGAAGGTACGCGGATTTTCCAGCCAGTGATCGACCTTATCCGGTGTCCAGATAAAGTCGGCTTCCTGTAGCGCTGGTGAATAGGCAAAGCCCTCCAGCGTGCCGGCCTCGCGGCCGAACAGGCCGTGCAGGTTCGGGCCAACCAGATTGCCGCCGCCTTCAGCCGTGATGTGGCAGGACTGGCAGAGTTTCCAGGTACGGCGGCCGCGCGCATAGTCGGCCGTATTGTAGGGGGCCGGCAGGGCTGCGAAAGGCGATACCGCGTCGGCAGCGGCTTCGACAGCCTCATTCGGCGCCGCGGCGGGCGTTGCCGCAGTTTCAGCCGGGGCTTCTGCCGCAGGCGTCGCAGCGGGCGGGGTTTCGGGGGCGGGCGCTTCGGACTTGCCACAAGCGGCAAGTACCATGACAGCGGCGATAGCGAGGGAAGAAGTCATCTTCATGGAATTACAAGGCTCCGGAATGTCTCGGGCGCACTGTGTGGGGTAACCAGACGGAAGGCAACCGGCCTGCGTCAACAGGACGCCGCGCCCTTGTGGGGCCGCTGCGTTCGTGCCGCGGCCTGTCGAAACGTGCGGGCAGGCGGGGACAAAGCGGGTCGGGCGCGTTATTGTGACCGAATGGCTGATTCCGTCCGATCCCGCCCCGAAATTCGCAAACTGCCGCCCGATGTCGTCAACCGGATCGCGGCGGGCGAGGTGGTCGAGCGCCCGGCTGCCGCCGTGAAGGAATTGGTCGAGAACGCGCTGGACGCCGGGGCGCGCCGCGTGACCATTTCCATCGAGGCGGGCGGCCTGAAACGGATCATCATCGAGGATGATGGCTGCGGCATGTCTGCCGATGATCTGCTGGTTGCGCTGGAACGGCATGCCACCTCGAAACTCGTGCCGGATGCCGGCGGCCGGGTGGACCTCCTGAACATCCATACAATGGGCTTCCGGGGCGAAGCGTTGCCCTCGATTGCCTCGGTCAGCCGTTGCAGCATCTCATCCCGCGCGGCGGGCGAGGATGCGGCGGAAGTGTTTGTCGAGGCGGGCCGGATGGAAGGCCCCCGCCCGGCCGCCTTTACCGGGCGCGGCGAGACGGGCACACGGATCGAAGTGCGCGACCTTTTCTATGCCACCCCCGCCCGGCTGAAATTCATGAAGGGCGAGCGCGCCGAAAGCATGGCCGTGACTGACACGGTCAAGCGTCTCGCCATGGCCAATCCACATGTGGCTTTCTCGCTGGAGAATAATGGCCGCAACTCCTTGCGTTATGCGGCGGAGGCCGAGGGCGCCTCTGGCCAGCTTGCGCGGCTGGGCGCGATCATGGGGCGGGATTTCCGTGAGAACGCGCTGGAGATTGACGCCGAGCGCGAAGGCGTGCGGCTTGCGGGCTTTGCTGGCCTGCCCACGCTCAATCGCGGCAATGCCCAGATGCAATTCCTGTTCGTCAATGGCCGGCCCGTGAAGGACCGTATGCTGAATGGCGTCATCCGCGCCGCCTATCAGGATTTCCTGGCGCGCGACCGCCACCCGCTGGCGGCGCTGTTTGTCGACCTCGACCCGGAATATGTCGATGTGAACGTGCATCCGGCGAAGACCGAAGTGCGCTTCCGCGATGCCGGGAATGTAAGAGGGTTGATGATTGGCGCGCTGCGGCATGCGCTGGCTGCCGCCGGGCACCGCGCCTCGACGACGGTGGCGAATTCTGCGCTCGGAAAGGTCAGGATCGAGGAAGTGACCTCGGCCAATCTCTGGTCATTGCCCCCTGCGCCCGAGAGACAGGCTTCCCCCTCCTCCTATTACCGGCAGCCCTCGGGCATTGATTTCGATCAGCCCTTGCCACCGTCAGGCGATGTGATGGCGGGGCTGCATGAGGCGCCTGCGCCGGACTATCGCCATGACGGCGCGCCCTCAGCCCGTGTCGAACCGGAGGCGCCCCCCGCGCACGGCATGCCTGCCGACTTTCCGCTCGGTGTTGCGCGGGCGCAATTGCACGAGACCTATGTCGTTGCCCAGACAGCCGACGGCATCGTCATCGTGGACCAGCATGCCGCGCATGAGCGGCTCGTCTATGAGGACATGAAACGCCAGATGGCGGCAGGCGGTGTGAAGCGACAGGCGCTGCTCATCCCGGACGTTGTGGAATTATCGGAAGACGAGGCCACACGCGTTCTGGAGCGGGCAGATGAACTTGCCGAACTCGGGCTCGAGATCGAGCCTTTCGGCGCTGGAGCCATCTGTGTGCGGGCGACCCCCGCCCTGTTCGGCGAAATGGATGCGATGGGCCTGGTGCGCGACCTTGCTGATGATTTCGCTGAATATGATGCGGGTCTCGCGCTCAAGGAACGGTTCGAGGAAGTCATGGGGAACATGGCGTGCCGCGGCTCGGTGCGGGCCGGGCGGCGTCTGAATGGCGAAGAGATGAACGCGCTGCTCCGCCAGATGGAAGCGACGCCTCATTCCGGCCAGTGCAATCATGGCCGGCCAACTTATGTTGAGCTGAAACTGGCCGATATCGAACGCCTGTTCGGGCGGCGCGGTTAGGCCGGATGGACGCCCTGATCTTTGATTGCGACGGCGTGCTGGTGGACTCCGAGACCATCTCCATCGCGACCGAACGGGACATGCTTACCCATTGGGGGCTCGACTATCCGTTCGAGATTTTCGTTTCGCGTTTTGTCGGCCTGCACAATCGGGACTTTCATGCGGCGCTTGCAGAAGATGCCATCGCCAATGGCCGCCCCTTGCCGCATGATTTTGCCGACCAGTTGCAGGCGCGAATCTGGCAGCGTTTCGAAACGGATTTGCGCGCCATTGAAGGCGTGCTGGAAGTTAGCGCGGCGTTCGCTGGCGCGCAGGCTGTGGCCTCGTCTTCGGAAGTGCCGAAGCTCGTCCGCAAGCTCCACCTGACCGGCCTGCACGATACTTTTGCGCCGCACATCTATTCGTCCGACCTTGTGACGAATGGCAAGCCGGCACCGGACCTGTTCCTGCATGCCGCAGAGCAAATTGGGGCTCGCCCCGACGGATGCCTTGTCATCGAGGACAGCGTGAATGGTGTGAAAGCCGCGCGCGCCGCAGGAATGATGGCGTGGGGCTTCACGGGCGGTGGTCATGCCGATGCCGGACTTGGCGCGCGACTCAAGGCAGCGGGCGCACATGACGTCTTTGCGTCGCATGCGGAGATTGCCGCAGCGCTTTCCAGCTGATCTGTTCAGGCCTTTGGGAAAACGTGCCGCAGGGGTGCCCACTCTGTTTCATGAGACCCGCTGAAATTCGGCTTTGATGGATCGGTCAGCCGGCCGCGCGGCGCGGTATAGCTGTCGATCTGGCGCACAGGATTTTCCCGCCACTGAATGTTCACGGCCCAGAGCTTCGGAAAGAAGTAGAGCGTCGAATAGGGCAGATGGTCATGGATCCACCAAGCCAGTTTCTGCCAGTCCCCTTCTGCGTGGAAGGCGTCATAGAAGGCCGGGATAACAATGCAGGCCGTCGCGCCCATATTGCCGTTCGCGTCCCGCCGGTCCCATATGTGATGGCCGTAATTGCTCTCGTTCGAGGCGCAATTATAGCCCTTCTTCTTCTCCCGTTGCATCTGGTTGCCGAAGCCATTCACTTCGGCAGAGCGATAGGCGGACCGGATGGCGATGCGCCCGAACACGTCCTGCAAGGGCTCAAGCAGTTCCGTGCAGAGCTTCGTCCCAGCGGCAATGGCAAGGTCCGGGTCCTCGGGAATGTTCGAGAAGCCGTGAAGCGCGGCGATATCCGAATACAGGAAGTCGCGCATGAAGAAGGAGTTCGACAGGCGCGCGCGTCCGAACTCCGAAAGGGCATCGACACTGGAGGGCGGTTTCATGGGCGCGTCTCCTATCGTCTGGGCGTGCGGCTAGTCTTCGTTGCTGATATCTGCGTCGACGACTTCGTACATTTCGGGCGTGCAGGTGCCTTCGGTGATGCGGTCGCGTTTCAGGGTCAGCGTGTCGCCCACTGTCGGGAGGGTGCCAAGATATGAGCCGGGGACCCAAAACTCGCCTTCGGGCCCCTCGAACAGGGCGCCATCCTCATCGACCTCTGTCACTGTTGCCGTGATGATTGAGGTTTCATAGCTGCACGGCCCGCCGACGATTGGGGGCGTGGGTTCGCAAGCCATGAGCGGCGCGAACAGGCCGAGGGCGATAAAAGTGTTCCGCATGTGATGTGTCTCCCCTGTGTGCGCAAACGCTACAGCGATCCACCGGGAAGGCAAGACGTCACCGGGTCAGGAATTGATGACGCGGCCGGGATTCATGATCCTGTTCGGGTCGAGGGCGCGCTTGATGGCGCGCATGGTTTCGGTAGCGGCTTTGGGACGGATGCGTTCCAGTTCGTCTCGCTTCAGTCGGCCGACTCCATGCTCGGCGCTGATGGATCCGTCAAAGCTCATGACCTGATCATAGATGATGCGGAAGACCGCCTGATCCTGACCGCGCAGCACGGGGTGCTCGGCGTTCGCCGGTTCGCAGACGGAGTAATGGAGGTTGCCATCGCCGACATGACCGAAGATCACGAATTCCGCCGTCGGCACCTGCTCCAGAACGGCAGCGTTGCACGCGTCGATGAATTCCGGGATGCGGCTGACGGGGACCGAAATGTCCTGGTTCAGTGCGGTGCCATAGGCGCGCTTTGACAGGGGAATGGTCTCGCGGATGTGCCAGAAACTGTCGGCCTGCGCGACGCTTTCCGCGATCACGGCGTCCTGAACGAGGCTGCCTTCATAGGCAGCGGCGAGCGCGCCCTCCAGCACCTCGCGGGCATGTTCGGCGCGCGACATGGAGACTTCCATCAGCACGCGCCAAGACAGGTCCGAGGGCAGAGGATCGCGCGTGTCGGGCGCATCGGCCTGCACCATCGTGACGGCATTGGCCGGAATGATTTCGAAGCTCGTCACCGTATCGCCCGCATGATCGCGGACGAGGGCGAGCAGTTTCACGACATCGTCTGCCGTCGCGCACGTCACCCACGCGCTGGCGCGCTGGACTTTCGGGAAGAGCTTCAACGTTGCCGCCGTGATGATGCCCAGTGTGCCTTCGGCGCCAGCGAACAGATGTTTCAGATCATAGCCGGTATTGTTCTTGCGCAGACCCGACAGGCCGTTCCAGATCTCGCCATTCGGCAGCACGACTTCGAGGCCGAGGATCAGGTCGCGCATCATGCCATAGCGCAGCACCGCGACCCCGCCGGCATTGGTGGAGATCAGGCCGCCAATGGTGGCCGTGCCTTCCGAGCCGAGTGACAGCGGGAACAGGCGCTGGGCGTCATCGGCAGCCTGCTGGGCCGTGACGAGCGGGGCGCCCGCCTCGATCACGAGCGAATTGTTGAAGGCGTCGAGCGCCCGCACGGCATTCATTCGCTGCATCGAGACGCAGATTTCGCCATGTGGCGTGCCCGCATCGACGAGGCCGGTATTGCCGCCTTGCGGCGTGATTGCGACGTTATGTTCATTGCAGAGACGTACAAGCGCGGCGGTCTCTTCGGTCGTTGCGGGCTTGGCGAGGAACGGCGTCTCGCCCTTGTATGTGCCCCGCCAGGGCGACGAGACCTTGTCGAGATCTTCGGTCTCCATGCTCCACCCTTTCGGGCCGAGCAGATCCTTGGCGGCGGTCAGGAAGTCCGGGCTGAGCTCTATCATGGTTCCAATTTAGTCATTTCGCGTGCGATTTCGAGCCCGCCGGGTTGGTCTTCGAGTGCAGCAATGACGCGCCGGCGCGCCTCGACGGGCTTGTTCTGGTTCAGCTTGCGAATGCCTTCGAAGCGCGTCGCCGTCATCTCGAATCCGGTAATGGCGGTCAGCATCCCATCAAACTTCTGGTCGTTAATCTGGTCGCGTGTCCAAGGTGGTTTTGGGGCCAGATCGGCTTCGAGCTGGCCGCACAGATCGTCCAGTTGCGCAGCTGTGCCGGCATGATCCAGCGCGATGACGGGGCCTTCGGCTTCGACCGAAATATAGTTCCAGGTTCCGACCTGATCGTCCTGTTCATACCATGTCGCTGAGATATAGGCATGAGGCCCGGTGAAAACGACCAGTGCTCGCTTGGTCTCCTCGATGGCCTGCATGGCGGGATTGGCATTGGCAAGATGAAAGCGAACGATCACGCTCTCGCCACGTCGTTCCAGCATGATCGGCGCGTGGGCTACGTGCGACTGGCAATTCCGTGTGCCGATTACAATCGCGAAGGAATGCGCGCGGGCCGTTTCGATCAGATGATCGGGATTGTGTTCGTGAAAGATGCGGTTCGGATGCATGAGGTCACTCCCTGTGGGCGGCGCGGGCGAGACGGTCATTGATCGCTTCGCCGAGGCCTTCGTCTGGAATGTGCGCTACGGCAATGCGGTCGGAATCTGTATCCAGCTTCCGCAGCATAGCGAATAGATTGGCCGCAGCTTCTGCCAGATTACCATTCGGCGACAAATTTGTTCCCCCGAATGTATCCGGCCCGAAGCCGAGCCAGGCTTCCCCGGATTCGGGAGCGTCGGCATTCAGGCGCAGGCGGGCATTGGGCGCGTAATGGCTTTTCAGCTGGCCCGGTGCGGAGATGCCGTCCTCCTCTCCTGCGCGGGTCAGTGGCTCGCCCAGGAATGCGTCGAGGGCGGAAGTTTCGACGGCTCCAGCCCGCAGCAGTACGGGGTGATCCCCGACAAAGGAGACAATCGTGGATTCAATCCCTTGCGTGCACGGGCCGCCATCAAGGATCAGGTCAACCTTGCCATCGAGGTCGGTTTTCACATGGTCTGCTAGGGTCGGGCTGATATGGCCCGACCGGTTGGCCGAGGGCGCGACGACCGGGCGGCCAAAACCCGCGATCAGGCTGCGTGCGCCCGGATGGGCGGGCATGCGGATCGCAATTGTGTCGAGGCCGGAGCGCGCAAGGTCACAGACCGTTCCGGTTTGCGCGACGGGCAGGACCAGTGTCAGCGGGCCGGGCCAGAAGTTCCGGGCGAGCGCCAGCGCAGCCTCGGAGAATACCGCTTCAGCCTGCGCCATCTCGAAGGAAGCCACATGGGCGATCAGCGGATTGAATTGAGGGCGCCCCTTGGCGGCGTAGAGCCGCGCCACGGCATCCGGGTTCGACGCGTCACAGGCCAGGCCATAGACGGTCTCTGTCGGCATGGCGACGAGCCCGCCCTTGCGCAGAAAGCTGGCAGCGAGCTGGAGCGTGCCGGGGTTGATGGGCGCAATCGCAGTCATGCGGCGGGCTTAGCACTGGCGCGCTAGCCCCGGAAGCCGCTGGCGCATCTATTTGCGCGTCGCGGTGCCGGTGACCGTCACAGTGACATCCTCGCCGACCCAATTCCCTGCCGGGTCTGAATCCTGACCGAGATCGAACGCCTTGCGGTTCATGACCGCCGTGCCGTTCAGCGTGGCGGTGTCGCCGTCGATATCCAGCGTGAAGTCGAGCGGGACCGTCACCAGTTCGGTTTTTAGCGAAATCGAGGCGTCAGCCGTATAGCCGGTCTCTGTCTCACGGAAATTGGTGAGCCGGATGCGAGCCTCCGGAAACGTGTTCGTGTCGAACCACTCCCGCCCCTTGAGGCTGTCATTGTAGAGCTTCTTGCCTGCATCCGCTGTCGCCGAGCGAACGGTCACGAGGACGTGCGAGTTGGCCAGATCCTCCGGATAGAATTCCACATCCGCCGACCAGTCCTCGAACGTTCCGGTAAAGTCGGCCTTGTCATAGATGCCAGTGAAGCGGATCTCGGATGCGCCATAGTTCACGTCCCAGTTCGCTTCGATCGTCTCGTCAGCCGGGATGACTGACTCGCCCTCTTGCGGTGCGGCGCCGCTCGCCGGGCCTGACCCGGCAATCGGGATCAGTGCGATCAAGGCGAATGCGATAATGGCGGCGCCAAAGGCGCGCACATAACCGCGCGAAGATTTGGGCGCTGCGGACTTTCCGAACAGGCCCGGCAGCATCTTTTTCAGGACGCCGTCTTCGGCGGCAAATTCATGCTTCACCGCCCCAGCGACATGCAGGCCGAGCAGGACGATCAACACCCATGCGCCCTTGGAGTGAATGTTCTCGAGGATGACATGCCCGATATCCGAGCGCAGGAAATCCGGCGCGGGCAGGTGCGGCCAGCTGACCGATCCGAACAGGACGGTCGGCACCTTGAATTTCGAGGTCGAGACCAGCAGCCACCCTGCCAGCGGCAGGATGACCATCAGGCCGTAAAACGTCATGTGCACGAGATGGGAGGCGAGCTTTTCATAAGCCGGCATGTCGTCAGGCAAAGGCGGCGGCGGGTTCATGGCCCGCCAGATCACCCGAACCAAAGTCAGGAACAGGATCAGGATCCCGATCGATTTGTGAAGCTGGAACCGGACTTCGTTTTCATCCATGTTCCAGCCGAGCCAGATCATGAAGAGAAGAAGGCCCGCCATCACCCAGTGAAGGGTGATGGCGACGATCGTATACCGAGACGTTTCAGCCTTCATAAGGGTCGGTCTTCCTGTCTTATTCGGCGGCTTTTGCGAATTCCGCTTCGATCATGAGGTGGATCTCGTCACCGAGATTTGGCACCATATTCGACAGGCCGAATTCGGAACGATTGAAAGAACCCGTGGCCGAGAAGCCGATCTTCGGCTGTTCCGGGGCCCAGGGGAAGGTCGCGGTACCATTATAGGTCACGTCCAGCGTGACAGGCTTGGTCACGCCCAGGAAGGTCAGATCGCCCGTGACGGTGCCAGTGCTCGGTCCGGTCTCGGTGATTTCTGTCGAGGTAAAGGTGATTTCGGGATATTCGCCAGCGTTGAAATAGGTCGGGTCCTGCGCGATTTCCTCGTCAAACGTGTCGTATGGGGAATCGGCATGGGTGGCCTTGAAGTCAGCCGGATAGTCGGTTTCGACCGAAGTCGGGTCAACGGTCACGGTCAGAGACGTGGCAGAGGCATCGTCCGGATTGAATTCCAGTGTGGCGTCCATCTTGGTGAAACGGGCGGTATAGTTGGACAGGCCGAAATGGTTGACGGTCCAGACCAGCGACGCATGTGTCGGATCGAGGACATACGTGCCAGCCGGGCCCATTTCCGGGACCGGAGCGGCGTCTTCTGCCGACGCTGCTGCGGTTTCAGCGGTCTCGGTCGCTGGCGTCTCGGCTTCAGCAGCCGGGGCGGTGGTCTCGGCCGCGCCGCAGGCGGCGAGGGCGAAGATGGAAATGGATAGAAGGGATTTGCGCATGGTCTGGTCTCCTGGACATCTGCTAGAACGGTCACAGTGATTATAGGGCGCAGTTGGCGTGGCACCATCCCCACGCTAAATGCTTGTCGAGATATAACCTATTCGGATTCTAGGAGAAATACATGGCCTATGACGCGCCGCTCAACGATATGGCGTTCGCGCTCCAGTCAGTTGCGGATCTGTCCCGGCTGGAGGGGCTGGAGCCTTTCGGCAATTACGACCCGGATCTGATTGCGCCAATCCTGGAAGAGGCCAACAAACTTGCGCGGGACGTGCTGGCCCCGCTCAATACGTCTGGCGACGCACATGGCGCCCAGCTCACCGAAGAGGGTGTGAAGGCTGCGCCGGGCTTTGCCGAGGCCTATGCCCAGTTCCGCGACGGTGGCTGGATGGGGCTGTCCGCGCCAGAGGAATGGGGTGGCCAGGGGCTGCCCAAGGCGCTCGCTCTGGCGGTGATGGAGATGTTCCATGCCGCGAACATGTCGTTCGGCCTTTGCCCGATGCTCAGCTTTGGGGCGGTGGAGGCGCTGCTGGCCCACGGCACGGACGAGCAGAAGCAGACCTACCTGCCCAATCTCGTTTCCGGCACCTGGACCGGCACGATGAATCTGACCGAGCCGCAGGCTGGCTCGGATGTGGGCGCGCTGAAGACCAGGGCGGCGCCGAAGGAAGACGGTAGCTATGCGATCAGTGGGCAGAAGATCTTTATCACATGGGGCGATCACGACATTGCCGAGAACATCATTCATCTCGTCCTGGCGCGCCTCCCTGATGCGCCAGCAGGATCGCGAGGCATATCCCTCTTCCTGGTACCGAAACGGATCGTAACCGCAGACGGCAGCCTCGGGGAGCGCAATGGCGTCAAATGCATCGGTCTCGAAAAGAAGATGGGCATCCATGCCTCGCCGACCTGTGTGATGGAATATGATGGCGCCACGGGGTGGCTGATCGGGCAGGAGAACAAGGGCCTCGCCTGCATGTTCACCATGATGAATTCCGCGCGCCTGAATGTCGGCCTGGAAGGCGTCGCCGTGGGCGAGGCGGCCTATCAGGCCGCGCTCGATTATGCCCAGGAGCGCAAACAGGGCAAGGCGGAAGGCGTCGATGGCCCCGCCCCGATCCTCCATCATGCGGATGTGCGCCGTACCCTGACGACCATGCGCGCCCGGGTCGCGGCGGCGCGGTCGATCTGTTACGCCTGTGGGGTCGCGGCCGACCTCGCAGAAGCTTCGCCCGATGAAGAGACACGCGTATCCGCCAAGATGCGCGAAGACCTGCTGACGCCGATTGCCAAGGCGTGGTGCACGGACATGGGCGTCGATGTGGCGAGCCTGGGCGTACAGATACATGGCGGCATGGGCTTCATGGGCGAGACTCTGGCAGGCCAGCTCTATCGCGACTCCCGTATCGCGCCGATCTATGAGGGCACGAACGGTATTCAGGCCATCGACCTTGTTGGACGGAAACTGACCGGCACGAATGGCGAGTCGATGCGCGTCATGCTGGGTGAGGTGGAGGCGACGGCCGCGAATGCGCGGGCGACCAATGATCCGCAACTCGTCCAGATTGCGGATCGCCTGCGCGCTGGCGCCGAAGCCCTGCGCGAAGCCAGCGACTGGATGCTGGAAGCAATGAAGGATCGCGACCAGGACAAGGCGCTTGCGGGCGCGACGGCCTATCTCGCGCTGGCGGGAGACGTGATTGGCGGGCACTTCCTGACGCGGGCGGCGGTCGCTGCGCGCGGTGAGGAGAGTGGGTTCCGCGCCCGCCAACTGGCGCTGGCAGGTTTCTTCGCGGAGACGGTTCTGGCCACCGCGCCGGGCCGGGTTTCCGGCATCACCGCAGGCGGCTCGCCCTTCCTCGACAATAGCGAAGCCCTGTTCGGCATCGCCTGAAATCCGGTCAGGTGCTGAGCTTCGGCAAGGCGATCAGGCAGAGGACAGAGGCGCAGGAGACGGCCGCTGCAATCGCGGCGAGCGGAGCCATGCCCAGCGTGACGAACGGAGCCGCGACGGCTGTGCCTGCGGCGGTCGTGGTCAGGATGGCCACGAGCACGAGCGCCGATCCGCGCGCATCGTCCCCGCGTGCGGCGACTACGGCGCGATAGAAGCCGGGCGGGCCGCGAAAGCCGAGGCCAAGGTTGACCGGCACGAATAGCGCAGCGAGGGCGAGCGGGTCGGTGCCCCCCGCCAATGCGTATCCAAGAATGCCGAGCAGGCCCGCAGCGGACAGGACAGAACCAGACAGGATCATGATTTCCGGCCCTAGCCGGGCGGCCAGCTTGCCGGCGAAATTCGACCCTGCAATGAAGAAGGCGATCCCGGTCACCTGCATGATGATGAAGTCCCCGAGATCGCCGCCCAGACCCTTGGTGATCATGGCCGGGGCGCCGAACACGAAGATCAGCAATCCGCCCAGCGTGAAGGCCTGGCTCAGCGCATATCGCAGGAAGGTCGGGTTGATGAGGTGGCGCAGATAGCTGCCTGGCGCGCGCGTCGAAGGCGGCGCAGGCATCCGGTGGCGCAGCAAGGTGACCAGCGCCGCGACGCCGAGGCTCAACACGCCGAGGACGAGGAACGAGCTTTTCCAGCCAAAGGCCACCAACAGCCATACGCCCAGCACGGGGGCAAGGGCAGGGATCAGGGATTCGATGCTGGCCATGAAGCCGAGCGCGCCGACGGCTTTCTCCTCGGAGAACATTGCCCGGATCATGCCCGGCGCGAACACGGCTGCGGCTGAACTGGTCAGGCCTTGCGCAAACCGCAGGCCCACCAGGGCGGGCAGGGACGGCGCCGCCATGCAGGCAAGGGACACCAATGCATAAGCCGCAAGGGACAGAACCAACAAATTGCGCTGGTCTATCCGTGCGCCAAGTTCTCCGAACACGAGAAGGCCGATACACCCGCCCGTCACAAAGGCGGCAAGCACTATCTGGGCCATCGCCTGTGAGCCCCCGAGCGTGTCCGGCAGGGAAGGAACCGCAGGCAGGACCAAATCTGTTCCTGCAAGACCGAGAATGGTCCCGAGGACTAACAGGCCAAAGGCGAGCAGGGGCGCGGCGGCGCGGCGTTCCGTCATTCTTCAATTCATCTCCGTGCGGGGCGCACGCCTATGCCGGAAATGGCCCGGAATGTCGAGCGGAGCATGTTGATCTGACCGTACGTTTCGGCGTGTGGCCTTGTTCAGGCAGGAACTTCCTGTTCGGCGAATTGTGAAGGTGGCAGGCCCACATGGCGGGTAAATGCCACGCTGAACGCGCTGGCCGATCCGTATCCGACACGCCGGGCAATTTCGGCGATGGTGCCATCGTTCTCGCGCAGCATCTTTTTTGCCAGTGCCATGCGCCAGGAGAGCAGATATCCCATGGGGGAGATGCCGACAGCCCGATTGAACCGGTCGAAGAAAATGGAGCGTGAGAGCGCGGCCTCTTTTGCCAGTTCCGCGATCGTCCACGACCGGGCGGGATCTTCGTGTATTCGGCGAATGGCCGCCGCGAGGCGCTCGTCAGCTAGTCCCCGCAGGAAGCTGGGTGACTCCGTCTGGACCGTCGTTGAACGGAGGGCTTCGATGAACATGACTTCCAACAGGTGGGACAGGATGACGTCTCGTGCGGGCCGGGTCTTGCGCGCTTCGTCCCCAACAAGCCAGACCAGGCTGGCGAGCCGATCATCTGCGCGTAGATGAACGCGGCGTGGCAGGAGCGACAATAGGAGACCGGCGTCAGGTGAGGCGAGGATGCAATATCCTAAAAGAAGCCGCACATCAGCCCGGCCGCTCTGGGCGCCTAGCCGGACGTGCGCTTCTCCAAGCCGCACAGGTTGTGAGTATGGCTGATGGGCAGGTGGCGGATCAGCGCTCATCATTGAGAATTCATGCACCGATGGAATGAGCACGAAGTCGCCCGCCTCAAGCATGACGGGGGCGTGGTCCCTGGCTTCAAGCCAGCACGAGCCGCTAAGGACGACGCAATAGAAAGGACGCCCATACTCCGTGCGGCGGACCCGCCACCGCCCCGCCGCTTCGATCATTTTCGAATAGGGGGTAGTCGGTTGGAGCAGGGAGACAATTTCAGCCAGAGGGTCGGTCAATTCCGGACTCCTGCGAACGAGATACCGACTTTTGATTATAGCCCGTCCGACGCTGCTGGCTATATCTTCAATTCGGTTATTCGCTCACCAAACAGGAGTTCCCATGAATACCATACTCATTACCGGTTGCTCGTCCGGATTTGGCCTTGAAACGGCTCGTTACTTCCATGAGCGTGGTTGGAACGTCATTGCCACCATGCGAACGCCTCGCGAAGATATTCTTCCGACTGATGACAGGTTGCGTGTTCTGCCGCTCGATGTGACGGATCCACAAAGCATTGCGCAAGTGGTCAAGGTGGCAGGCCCGATCGATGTATTGGTCAACAATGCAGGAATCGGCTGGCTGAATGCGCTCGAAGGCAGTCCGATAGAAACCATTCGCGACATCTTTGAAACGAATACGTTCGGAACCATGACAATGATGCAGGCGGTGTTGCCGCAGTTTCGCGAACGGAAGGCGGGAGTGATCGTGAATGTGACCTCTACTGTGACGTGGATGCCGTTGCCCTTGCTGTCAGTATATACAGCCAGCAAGGCGGCTGTGAACGCCTTCAGCGAGTCCGTCGCAATCGAACTCCGGCCGTTCAATGTGCGCGTCAACGTGGTTCTGCCCGGTCGCGCGCCGGAAACTCGCTTCGCTGATAATGCGATGGGGCGCATGAACGGTTTCCCTGAAGTCTATCAGGAGCTGGCTCAGAGCACGATGGAAGGTTGGGAGGAGGATACGTCTGAACTTACAAAGTCGATTGATGTGGCGGAGGCAATTTGGCGAGCCGTCACCGATCCGACGACCCCGTTTTTTGAGCCTGCCGGAGCCGATGCTGTCGCTTTGGGCAATTCCTCCTGACCTGAGCCGGGCCCTGCCATCGGCGTAGCGCTGCGATCAGGCGGGCCCCCCAATGTCGACTGAATGTTGCGGGGGGCGGCCCGCGCCGATATGACGGGCCGCAGCATATCAGGAGGCGCGACACGCCATGGCTTGGACCAAAACCTATTCCGGCGACGAGCCCTTGCGGATCAACAAATGGCTGGCGCTGGAAGGCGTGTGCTCTCGCCGCGAAGCGGACTCCCTGATCGAGCAGGGTCTGGTCAAGGTCGACGGTGAGAAGGCGATCTCGGGCCAGAAGATCGAGACAGGCCAGACGCTGGACCTCGCGCAGAAGGCTTCGCGCCGGCTCGACAACCAGCTTTCCATCCTGTTCCACAAGCCGATTGGCATTGTTTCGGGTACACCGGAGGGCGACGAGATTCCCGCTGTGCGGCTCATTTCAGGCGATAGCCTCTCGGGAAAAAGTCATGCCATTCCGGGGCGCTACAACAAGCTCGCGCCCCTCGGGCGTCTGGACAAGGATTCCCGCGGCCTGCTGATCATGTCTGAAGACGGCGTGTTGGCAAAAGCCGTGATTGGACCGGAGAGCCAGCTCGACAAGGAATATCTGGTCAAGGTGAAGGGTGAGGTTACGCCCGACAAGCTGGGCAAGTTGCGTCATGGTCTCGAGCTGGACGGTCGTCAGTTGAAGCCTGCCATCGTCGAACAAGTGAAACAGCAGGAGCTGAAATTCATCCTGAACGAGGGCCGCAACCGACAGATCCGTCGTATGTGCCAACTGGTTGAACTGCATGTCGTTGATCTGATGCGGGTGCGCGTTGGGCCGTTGGAACTGGCGGGCCTGCCGGAAGGCAAATGGCGCCCGATCAGCGGCCGCGAGCGCGAGGCCCTGTTGAAGGGCGATGCGCCGCGTCCGCGCAAGCCGAGGCCGGACAGACCGGATCGTCTCGCACGTCCGGAGCGAAGCGACCGTCCTGACCATCCGGCACGGTCTGAACGCCCTGACCGGTCCGGCAAACCGCCCCGGCGGCCTGATCGTCCGGATTCACGGGCTGGCGGAAAGCCTGGTGCGCCATCCGGAGAGAAAACGGTCTCCCCGCTAAAGGGCGAGAAATTCAAGCGCACGAAGCTGAAACCCCGCAAGCGCACGCCCATCAAATGAGGGATCTGGTCATCATCATGGGCGTCGCGGGGAGTGGGAAATCCTCCATTGCCGAAGCTCTCTCCAGGGCCGAAGGCTGGCCTTTCGTGGAAGCGGATGTCCACCATTCCGCCGCCAACAAGGAGAAGATGGCCTCCGGCACACCCCTGACAGATGCAGATCGCGCCGACTGGGTGCGCAGCATGGGCGAGACCATGACCGCCATGCCGGAGGACCGGGTGGTCCTGGCCTGTTCGGCGCTCACGCCCTTTGTCCAGACAGGCCTGCGCGAGCAGAGCGGCCGGACTTGCCTGTTTGTCCTGCTGGACGTGCCAAAAGACGAGCTTGCGCGGCGGATTTCCTCGCGCGCCGACCATTTCATGCCGGTCTCGCTGCTCGACAGCCAGCTGGCCGCGCTGGTCCCGCCGGAAGACGTTATCCGGGTCGATGGCACGGCAGCTCCCATCGCTCTGGTTGAGGATATTCGCACACGTCTCGCTGTGGCATGACCTTGCGGTACGGCTCGACGGACGCAAGAAGCTGCGTATCCTCCTGACATGGATGGTACAGAAATCAGCAAGCCGAAACGGCCGCGCCTAGATTATCCTCACGGACAATCGGCACCTGCTCCCGGCGAAATCAGGGAAATTGCACCGGGCCTGTTCTGGCTGGCCATGCCGCTGCACTTCTCCCTTAAGTTCATCAATGTCTGGCTGATCGATGATGGCGACAGCTGGACGATTGTCGACACCGGGATTCCGTATGACGAGACGCGCGCGGTCTGGCGGAAATTGCTGGCCGACCGGATCAGCGAAAAGAAGCCCCTGAAGCGGGTAATCGTCACCCACATGCACCCCGATCATATCGGCACGGCTGGCTGGCTCTGTCACAAATGGGGCGCGGAATTGTGGATGACGCGGCTGGAATACACGACGTGCCGGATGCTCGTCTCCGATACCGGGCGCAGCGCACCAAAGGCCGGGCTCGACTTCTATCTGCGCGCCGGCTGGAACAAGGCCCAGCTGGACCAGTACAAGGAAAAGTTTGGTGGCTTCGGAAAGGCCGTGATGCCCTTGCCTGATTCCTTCCGGCGGCTGGTCGATGGCGACACGTTCGAAATGGGCGGTCAGGTCTGGGAAGTCATTACCGGCAGTGGCCATTCGCCGGAACATGCCTGTCTCTTCTGCCCGGCGCTCAACATCCTCATTTCAGGTGATCAGCTGTTGCCGCGAATCTCGTCGAATGTGTCAGTCCATCCGACCGAGCCGGCGGCCAATCCGCTGCTTGACTGGCTCGAAAGCTGTGAAAAGCTGAAACAGCGTGTGCCCGAAGACGTGCTGGTCTTGCCCGCGCACAACGAGCCTTTCACGGGCGCGCACAAGCGCCTGCAGCATCTGATTGACGGTCACCATGTGGCGCTCGCGCGATTGTTGCAGCGTCTGGGACGGTGCCCCATGAAGGCCGTAGATTCCTTCACCACCCTGTTCGGCCGGGCGATTGCGGATGATGAAGTCGGCATGGCGACAGGCGAAGCGCTGGCCCACCTCAATTACCTCATCTATCGGGGGGATGTGTCGGTGACACGAAATGAAACCGGAATAGACCTCTACAGCCTTAACTAGAGACTGCGTTCGCGGCTTTTGCAGCAGTGGGCGCGTTTTCACCTTCGCAATCACCTATTCTTTCGTCTAAACAGGTCGAACGTCACAAAGACGATCGATGAGGTTCCGATGGCATCAGATGGCAACAGCGCGGCGCACGAAGAAGTCGCCGAAAAGCCGGGCCTGGGGGCCAAGCTCAAACAGGAACTTCGTGAATGGGGCGCCACGCTGGCTGTGTTCGTGCCCGTCTTCCTGCTCTTCTCCGGCCTCGCCTATGAGCAGCGCGTGATTCCCTCCGAGAGCATGGTGCCGACGCTGCAAGTGTCTGACCGCGTCGCCGTGGCGAAATTCGCCTATGGTTATGACCGCTATTCCCTGCCTTTCTCGATGGGCCGGTTCATCCCGCTGCCCGAGGGCCGGATCTTCGCCAGAACGCCCACGCGCGGCGATGTCGTGGTCTTCGAACACCCGCACACTGGCCGGGTCATGATCAAGCGCCTGATCGGCCTGCCGGGTGACCAGATCCAGCTGATCGGCGAACAGGTCTATCTCAATGGGGAGCCGGTCGAGAGCGAGTATATGCGCACGATCCGCTATGTGCCGCACAATGCCGTGGCCATCGACATTGCCCATGAGTGGCAGGAGACAATTGGCGACAAGAACTGGGTCACACATCGCCAGGAAAAGGGCGGACGGGGCGACAATACAGATCTGTTCATCGTGCCTGAGGGCCATGTCTTCATGATGGGCGACAACCGGGACAACTCCCTCGACAGCCGTTTCCCGAGCGGGCATTGCCCGGCCATTGAGGGCGTAGTCGACCGCGCAGGCTGCCAGCCGCGTGTCCCGGCAGATGTGGCCTCGATCGGCTTCGTCCCCATGGACCACCTGATTGGCCGCGCGGAAACCGTTCTCGTCACCTTTCACAAGTGCAAGCTGCAGGACGAGGAACCCTGCCGCAAGCGCGTGTGGAAGGGGCTCTGAGCCACCGGTTTTTCACAGCTTGACCATCCGGCAAGTGTACAAACGCGCCTTGCCGCAGGGGGGCAACCCCGTTAGGGCAATTTTGGAACAGTGGTCACCGGGCCCGCAAGAACGAGTACAGTGTGTATGGCGATGCCAGACAAGACATCGACAGGCCGGCAGCGCGGTCCCATCATTATTTCACGTCATGGTCGGCCGGCTCTGGACCGGACGGCTGGCCCACGCCTGAACTGGAAGCAGTATCGCGACTGGTGGGAGCGCTATGAGATCGGCCCTCTGGCCGACGATCAATCGCCGCCCGAAGGTCTGGTCGAAGCCGTGGTCGATGCCGAAATCGTCTTCGCCTCCGCACGTCTCAGGGCGCAGCAGACTGCCGCCCGCGCCGCGCCCCACATGCAGGCACTGTTCGATCCGGTGTTCAATGAGGCGCCCTTGCCTCCGCCGCTCCTGCCAGGTGTCCGCTATTTGCCGAAGACCTGGAACATCCTCGCACGGGCAGCCTGGTTGAACGGACATGCACTGGATGGGGAAAGCGTGAAACAAGCCCGCCAGCGCGCGGCGTCTGCCGCAGCAAAGCTCGACGCGGCTTCCACCGAAGGCAAGGTCTATCTGGCCGCTCATGGCTGGTTCAACCGGATGCTGCGTCCGGAAATGAAAAAGCTGGGCTGGAAGTGTTCGTATGATGGCGGCGACGCTTATTGGAGCTACCGCATCTACGAATACCGGTAAATCTGGTCTGGAAGTGGTTGTGGACCTCAGGTCGCCGCTCTAATGTCACGGGAATTTCAAGAAAAGACGAGGCCGAAGAATGGCTGATGCGAAAGAGAAACCAGTTGATAAACTGACCTTCGAGGAGGCGCTTGCCGAGCTCGAAATCATCGTTCGCCAATTGGAAGCGGGCGAAGTCGAACTGGAGAAATCCATCGCAATCTACGAACGCGGCGCAGCGCTGAAGGCGCATTGCGAGTCGCGGCTCAAATCCGCTGAACTCAAGGTCGAGCAGATCGTCCAGGGGGCCAATGGGCCAACCACGGAATCCGCCAATTTCGACTAAGGGGGCTTCGATATGGGCGAAGCCCAAGACTTCGAACAGCGCCTGAAAGAGGTCGCCGACCGGGTCACTGTGGCGCTGGATCAGCTGATCCCGCCAGCGGGTGGGCCTGAGGCAAACCTGATGCGCGCGATGCGCCATGCAGCCTT
Source organism: Hyphomonas sp. (assembly GCF_036964145.1). Taxonomy (GTDB): domain Bacteria; phylum Pseudomonadota; class Alphaproteobacteria; order Caulobacterales; family Hyphomonadaceae; genus Hyphomonas. Next base: position 744,006 of record NZ_JBALUC010000002.1, on the reverse strand, counting down.
GGCCAATGGCAAGCGCATGCGGCCTTTCTTCCTGCTCGAAACCGGCGCCATGTTCGATGCACCGGAAAAGACGTTGCTGCGGGCAGCGGCCGCGCTGGAATGCGTACACTGCTACTCGCTCGTGCATGACGATCTGCCATGCATGGATGATGATGATTTCCGGCGCGGGCAGCCGACGGTCCACAAGGCCTTCGATGAGGCAACGGCCGTGCTCGCCGGGGATGCGCTGCTGACGCTCGCCTTCAAGATCCTCGCCTCAAACGAAACCCATGATGATGCCTCCGTGCGGGCCATGCTGATCGAGCGGCTGGCCGATGCGTCCGGCGCGCGTGGCATGGTGGGCGGCCAGATGATCGATATGCTGGAATCCGACAGCCCCCGCGACCTCAACACGATCACCCGCATGCAGCGCCTGAAGACGGGCGCGCTGATTTCCTATGCGACGGAGGCCGCGGCGATTGTGGGCCGGGCCCGGGAAGCTGAACGCAATGCCTTGGCGGGCTTCTCGAACGACCTTGGCCTTGCCTACCAGATCGCCGACGATTTGCTGGATGCCACCGGTCATGAGGACAATGTTGGCAAGCCGCTACGCACCGATGAAGCAGCAGGAAAAGCCAATTTCGTGACCATTCTTGGCATAGATGGCGCACGCCAGCGGGTGCACATTCTCGCTGCACAGGCGAAGGAACACCTCGCAATTTTCCGCGAAAAGGCCCATATACTGCTGCAATCAGTCGATTTTGTGCTCGATAGAACGCATTAAGACCTGGTCAGAATTATAAATACGAGATCGAGCTAAAACTGGAATGACCGACGCCCGCCCCAATCGTCTGCTGGACGCAATCAATTCTCCTGCTGACCTGAAAGGCCGCTCCCGAGCGGACCTGAAGCAGATTGCGGATGAAGTGCGCGAGGAAGTCATCGACGTGGTCTCGGTGACCGGCGGGCATCTGGGATCCGGACTCGGCGTGGTCGAGTTGACGCTGGCCATCCATTCCGTTTTCGACATGCCGGCTGACAAGCTGATCTTTGATGTCGGACACCAATGCTATCCCCACAAGATCCTGACAGAACGGCGCGACCAGATGCGCACGCTGCGCCAGCCCGGCGGCCTGTCAGGCTTCACCAAGCGCGCCGAGAGCGAATACGACCCTTTCGGCGCGGCGCATGCCTCAACCTCGATCTCTGCCGGACACGGCTTTGCCAAGGCGCGGGACCTTCAGGGCGGCGACAATCATGTGGTCTGCGTGATCGGTGACGGCTCCATGTCTGCGGGCATGGCCTATGAGGCGATGAACAATGCCGGCGCCGACAAGTCGCGCCTGATCGTTATCCTGAACGATAATGACATGTCGATTGCTCCGCCCGTCGGCGCGATGAGCAATTACCTGTCGAAACTGGTTTCCTCGCGCCCCTATCGCGGCCTGCGCCGGATCGCCAAGAAAGTTATCACGCCGATGGGACTGGAAAGCCCGGCCCGGCGCGCCGAGGAATACCTGCGCGGCTTCGCCATGGGCGGAACGCTGTTCGAGGAACTTGGCTTCTATTATGTCGGCCCGATCGACGGCCACGATCTCGATACGCTGCTGCCGGTACTCGAAAACGTGAAGGCGATGAAGGATGGCCCCATCCTGATCCATGTCGTCACGCAGAAGGGCAAGGGCTATGCGCCTGCCGAAAACTCTGCCGACAAGTATCACGGCGTGTCGAAATTCTCGGTCATCACCGGCGAGCAATCCAAGCCGAAGCCAAAGGCGCCGAATTACCAGAAAGTCTTCGGTCAGACCCTGGCGAAACTCGGCGAAACCGACGACAAGATCTGTGCGATCACGGCCGCCATGCCATCCGGTACCTCAACCGACATTTTCGCCAAGAAATTCCCGGACCGCCATTTCGATGTCGGTATCGCCGAACAGCATGGCGTGACTTTTGCGGCCGGTCTCGCGGCCGACGGCATGAAGCCGTTTGCGGCGATCTACTCAACCTTCCTTCAGCGCGGCTATGATCAGGTCGTCCATGATGTGGCGATCCAGAAACTGCCCGTCCGGTTCGCCATTGATCGCGCAGGCCTGGTCGGCGCTGATGGCGCGACGCATGCTGGCAGCTTTGACATCGGGTATCTCGGCGCGCTGCCGGGCATGGTCTGCATGGCCGCTGCCGATGAGGCAGAACTCGCCCGCATGGTAGTGACCTCTGCCCAAATTGATGACGGCCCGTCTGCCTTCCGCTATCCGCGCGGTGAGGGCACCGGCGTTGCCGTTCCGGAAAATCCTGAACCCCTCGAAATCGGCAAAGGCCGTATCGTGCGCGAAGGCACGACGATTGCCATCCTGTCCTATGGCACACGCCTCGGTGAGGCCGAGAGGGCCGCCGAAATGCTGGCCGCACAGGGCCTGTCGGCCACGGTGGCGGATGCCCGCTTTGCCAAGCCGCTGGATGCGGATCTGGTTGAACGTCTCGCACGGGACCATGAAGTGCTGATCACCGTGGAAGAAGGCGCCACGGGCGGCTTTGGCAGCTTCGTTCTGGAGCATCTTGCCTGTGTTGGCGCGCTCGACACCGGCCTGAAAATCCGCCCGATGACCCTGCCGGACATCTTCCAGGATCAGGACAGCCCGTATCAAATGTACGAGACGGCCGGTCTCAATGCTCGCCACATCGCCGCCAAGGCGATTGAGGCTCTGGGCCGGGGCGACATTGCCGAAATCAACCGCCTCGCCAGCGCCTGATATCTATCTGAAAAGCAATTTGCGACATGCGGCGAACCGGTCTTATGTGCCGCGCATGAGACGCTTTCCCTTTTACACTTCGATCACCGCAGCCTTGCTGCTGGCAGCCTGCGCCACAGCCCCTGAAGCGACAGATTCCGGCCCGCCGCCGGAAACCGTCATCGCGCAGGCCTTGGCCGACTCAAATCCCTATGACGCCGACCGGATGCTGAGCGAATTGCTGGCGCGCAATTCCCTGACGACCGAGCAGAAGGTGCAGGCGCTGTACCATCGCGGTAGCCTGCGCCGTCAGTCCGCCAATGACCGGCGGGGCGCAATCGAGGATTTCGAGAAATTGCTGAAAATGGCGCCGGACCATGCGCTGGCCGCGAATGCGAAGACCGAGCTTGGCTATGTCCGCACGGATGTCGACCAGATCGAAGCGTCGATGAACCGCTTCCTGACGCTGGCACAATGGTTCGACGGTGTCTGGACCTTGGGAAACCATGAAGAGGCCGTCACGCGGTATCGTAAATCCGGCCTGGCCCCGACGCCGGAGCAGGTCGAGACGCTGACGGATGCGGGCTATATCTGCAAGACGAAAGACTCGGATACCCGCCTGCACGAGTATGGCGATGAGCGGGATGACCTTGCCGGGCTGGAATGGTGTGAAGACCTGACCAGTTGAAAGGTCACATAAAATCCACATTAACGCCCTGTCAGCGCGCGCCTTGTGCGACTAGGACTAGGCATTGTCATTCTGTTCCCTTCTGGAGATACCTCATGATTCGTTCCGGTCTTATCGCTGCCGCCTCCGCCCTTGCGTTGGCGGCCTGTACGTCCGCCCCCGATACAGCCGGGACAAAGGGTGCCGCCCCGCCGGCGCCGATGACCGAAACCATGTCCAGCTACGCGCTGGCCATGACCACAGTCGAGGGCCTCGAAGAGGCGGGCAATACGCAGACGGCCATTGATCGGCTCACCCAATTGTCGGGCGATCCGGACCTGACGCGGGAACAGCTGGCCGAGACGCTCCTGCGCCGCGGTGACCTTCGCGTCGGCCAGTCCGGCTATGACGTAATGGGCGCGATCGAGGATTTCGAGGAAGTCGTGAACACGCTCGACGACACGACAGTACATCCGGAGGCCGTTCTGGCGTTGGAAACGGCGCGCGGCAAGGCGGACTCGCTGATGACCGTGCTCAACCAGCCGGAAACAACCCGCCAGCAGAAATTCGATATCCTGATGCAGCTTGGCCGTCATGAAGACGCCATTGATCTGATGATCGCCAGCGACCTGACGCCGGACAATGAAACCCTGATCGCGATGTACCAGATCGGTTATCTCTGCGAGGGGGATGAATTGACCGGGCGCACCTATGACGCGGTCGAGCCGGATGGCACCGACCATGCGCTACGTTTCTGCGATTTCGGCAAATAGTCACTGCCGACCCAACAACGTTTTTTCGCCGTCAGCGCGTAGCTCTTCCAACCTGAAGACGTCGTGCTGGCGGCGCATTGCGTTCAGGGACATGATTTTGCCCTGCTCGCAAAGAATTGTCGGCTGAACGGTCAATTTTTCCTTCAATACTTGGAGTGGGCGTGATTGTGTGGATGAAACACACAATCAGAGGAAACCCATGCCTGCAGACACCTTGCCGAACTGGCCCGCCATGTCCATCGCTCAGGCGAACGAGCTCCTGGCTGCGGAAGGCTCTCCGCTCGAGATCACCGATGCTGTGATCAATGGCGTGGATATGAAGATATACAAGAATGCCCCGCCGACCATTCCGCTCATCCTGCAGCTCGCAAGCGTACAGTTCGGCGACCGGGATTTCATTGTCTATGAAGACGAGCGCGTCACGTTCGACGCCCTTGCCCGGGCCGTGATCAAACTCGCTGGTGTGATGCGCGAGACATATGGAATCGAGAAGGGTGACCGGGTTGGGATCATCATGCGGAACTATCCGCAATGGCCGGTCGCCTTCTTTGCCGCCTCGATGATCGGGGCCATCGCCACACCTATGAATTCCTGGTGGACCAGCGAGGAGCTGGAATACGGCCTGTCCTTCGCCGGCGTGAAACTGGCCTTTGTCGACCCTCAGATATTTGAGCGGATCAGAGCCGAGTGGGAAAACCTGCCGGAGCTGAAAAATGTCGTCATTGCCCGCGATCCGGAAGGAGAATATGGGGACCCGCGTGTGGCTCAGATGGAACAATATATCGGCGGCGCGAACGAGTGGGCCAACCTGCCGGAGGTTTCGTGGCCAGCCATCGATATTGGTCCGGAAGACGATGCAACGATCATGTATACGTCGGGTACGACCGGCAAGCCGAAGGGCGCGCTGGCGCCCCATCGCGCGGTCGTCTCCAACATGTTCAATTCCATGACCTGTCAGGCGCGCATGTTCCTACGCAAGGGCGAGCCCCTTCCCGAGCCGGACCCGAACGAGCAGCGAGCTACCCTGCTGGCCATTCCGTTCTTCCACGCAACGGGCGCGTTCGCGATCATGATCCCGTCCCTGCTGCGCGGTGACAAGATCGTCTCGATGTACAAATGGGATGCAGGCAAGGCCCTGCCGATCATCGAAGAGGAGAAGGTCACGGCGGTCGGCGGTGTCCCGGCGATTGCATGGCAGCTGCTGGAACATCCGGACAGGGACAAATATGATCTGTCTTCGATCGCGGCGATTTCCTATGGCGGTGCACCGTCCGCGCCGGAACTGGTCTCGACCATCAAGAAACGCTTTCCCGATGCCGCCCCCGGCAATGGCTGGGGCATGACGGAAACCTGCGCCACGGCCACGCTGAACATTGGCGAGGATTATGTGAACCGCCCAGCTAGCGCAGGGGCGCCGCCGAAGGCTGTTGAGCTGAAAGTCTGCGATCCTGAGGGCAACACTCTGCCTCAGGGCGAAGTGGGCGAACTCTGGTGCAAGGGGCCGATGAACTGCAAGCTCTACTGGAACCGGCCAGATGCCACGGCGGAGACCTTCCGTGATGGCTGGGTGGTCACCGGCGACCTCGCGCGTATTGATGAAGAGGGCTTCCTGTATCTCGTCGACCGGGCCAAGGACATGCTGATCCGTGGCGGTGAGAACGTCTACTGTATCGAGGTCGAGAATGCCCTCTATGAGCACCCGGCCGTGATGGACGCTGCCGTGGTGGGCATCCCTCACAAGATTCTCGGTGAGGAAGTTGGCGCGGTTGTGCAACTGAAACCCGGCATGCACGTTACCGAGGACGAATTGAGAGCGCATGCTGCAAGTCATTTGGCGGCGTTCAAGGTGCCGGTAAAAGTTCACTTCATGACCGAGCCACTCCCGCGCAATGCGAATGGCAAGATCCTGAAGCCCGTCTTGCGGGAACAATTCAAGTCATAGGATCCACACGATGACTGCAAAACGACGCATTGGAGACCGCGAGGTCTATCCGGTCGGGCTCGGCTGTATGAACATCACGCATGCCTATGGCCCGCCCATGGATGAGGCGGATGCGAAGGCCCTGCTCGTACGCGCGCTGGACCTCGGCTACGATTTCCTCGACACGGCCACCCTCTACGGGTTTGGCCGGAGCGAGGAATTGATCGGGCAGGCCCTGAAGGACCGGCGGGACAGCTATTTCCTCGCCAGCAAGTGCGTGCTGGGCTTCAAAGATGGCCAGCGCACGCTGGATGCACGTCCGGAGTCGATCAAGGCGGCCTGCGAGGCCAGCCTGAAACGCCTGCAGACAGAGGCGATTGATCTCTACTACATGCACCGGCCTGACCCGAACGTACCGATTGAGGACTCCGTCGGCGCGCTGGCGGATTTGGTGAAAGAGGGCAAGATCCGCACGATTGGCCTGTCCGAAATGGGCGAAGCCGATTTGCGCCGTGCCCATGCGGTCCATCCGATTGCGGCGATGCAGAGCGAATACTCGCTATGGGTACGCAACCCGGAAATCGCGATCAAGGCAGCCTGCGAGGAACTCGGTGTGGCGCTCGTGGCTTTCTCGCCAGTCGGGCGCGGCTTTCTGGCTGATCCACCCGTCGATCTCGCTCATTTTCATGAGTCGGATTTGCGCGGGTCGATCTTCCCGCGCTTTGCGCCTGAGAATTATGCCGGCAATCTGCCCTTGCTGGATGAGGCACGGGCATGTGCCAGGGAAACGGACTGTTCGGTGGCCCAACTCGCCCTCGCCTGGACGCTGGCCAAGGGTGACAACATTCTGCCGATACCGGGCACGACCAATCTGTCACATCTGGAAGAGAACTGGCATGCGGGCAACATTCAGTTGTCGGACGACATCGTAGCGCGACTGGATGCGTTCTTCCTGCCCGAAAAGGCGGTGGGCCCGCGCTACAATGCGATGGGGCAATCCGTTGTGACCACGGAAATGTATCCGTTCGAGCAGGCCCAATGACACGCGATCCCGATAGGGCTTACCCAAAGTCCGAAAGCGGCAAGCCGGTGGCTCTGGAGTCGCGCGACACGCAGACGGATGGCCGGCGCTATTCGCCATCGGTCGCGCGCAATCGCGATCCGATCCTGAATGTCTTCCGCGAGCATGTCTGTGAGGCAGGTCATATGCTGGAGATTGCTTCCGGCACCGGCGAGCATGGTGCCTATCTGACTGAAGCACTCACCGGCCTCCACTGGACCTATTCGGACATTGATGCCGAAAGCCGGCGCAGTCAGTCGGCATGGAAGGCCGCAAGCGCACATAACCGGCTGGACGGGCCTGCCGTCGTGGATGCCTCGAAGAGGCAATGGGGCGACGTCGAACGCCCCGGCCATTGGGATGCCATCGTCTCGATCAATATGATCCATATCGCACCTTTTGAAGCGGCCCTCGGCCTGATTGCGGGCGCGGGACGGCTCCTGAAGCCGGGTGGCAAGCTGTTCCTGTACGGCCCTTTCGCGCGCAATGGCGAGATCGCCCCGTCCAATGCCGCCTTCACGGAAAGCCTCCAGTCACGCGATTCTTCATGGGGTGTGCGCGATCTCGACCGTCAGATCATCCCCTTGGCAGAAGAGGTGGGCCTGAGTGTGGCGAACATTGTTGAAATGCCTGCCAACAATCTGAGCGTGATCTTCCAGAATCAGGCCTGATCACCGCCGCCGAACCGCTCCGTCCATTCTTCGACCTGGCTGTCTTCGATCTTCTGAAACAACACGTCCGGCGGAGAAATCTCCATGCCCGGCGGCAGGCTGTTCAGCAGGCCCGGAATGTCGCGGAACTGGAAGCTCCGATGCTCCTCGGGAATGCCGAGCGCATCGAGGATTTTCTTGCCCGCGTCGGGAATGATCGGTAGCGCGAGAATACCAAACAGGGCCGCGAGGTTCAGGCCTGTGCGCACGCCGACAGCGGCCGCATCCACATCTGACTTGTACTTCACCCACGGCTCGGCCTTGGTGAGGTATTCATTGCCGGCGGCCCAGATCGCGCGGGTCTCGGCAGCGGCCTTGCGGAATTCCATGGCTTCATAATGCTCGATCAGGCGTGGCAGGCGCTCCTGCAGCTCTGCCACCATCCACGCTTCGGCGTCGCCGGCCTCGCCCGTCTCCGGAACCTTGCCGTCGAACTTCGACACCGTGTATTTGGTGATCCGGTTCACGAAATTGCCGAGCACATTGGCGAGGTCTGAATTGACCGCGGCCTGGAAACCTTCCCAGGTGAAGGCGGCATCCGAGCCCTCTGGGGCATTGGCGATCAGATACCAGCGCCAGTAATCGGCTGGCAGCAATTCCAGCGCCTGGTCCATGAAGACGCCGCGCTTGTTCGACGTCGAGAACTTGCCGCCATACCAGGTAACCCAGTTGAAGGCCTTCAGTTTGTCGACCGTCTTCCATGGCTCGCCAGAGCCAAGCAGTGTCACAGGGAAGCTGACCGTGTGGAAGGCGACATTGTCCTTGCCCATGAACTGGACATACTCAGTGTCATCAGCGCCCTTGTCGGTGCGCCAGAGCGCTTCCCAGTCATTCCCGGTCGCTTCGGCCCATTCCTGCGTGGCCGCAATGTATTCGATGGGCGCGTCGAACCAGACATAGAAGACCTTGTCTTCATAGCCCGGACGCGGATTGCCATCGTCGTCCAGCACCGGCACGCCCCAGCTCAGGTCGCGCGTGATGGCGCGGGCGATCAGGCCCTCATCCAGCCATTTGTTGGCGATGGAGACGGCCAGGCCAGGCCATTGGGCGCCCTTGCTGTTGACCCATTCGCGGATCTTGTCCTGCATCTGCGCCTGCAGCAGATAAAGGTGGTTCGTGTCGCGGATTTCGATATTCTTGCTGCCGGACACAGATGAGTACGGGTCGATCAGGTCGACAGGATCGAGCAGTCGTCCGCAATTGTCGCACTGGTCCCCGCGCGCCTTTTCGAAGCCACATGTCGGGCAGGTGCCCTCGACATAGCGGTCTGGCAGGAAACGGCCATCATCGACCGAGTAGACCTGCTTGGACGTGCGCTCCTCGATCAGGCCATTCTGTTCCAGAACTTGCGCGAAATGCTGGGTCAACGCGCTGTTGGCCGGGCGCGAGGAGCGTCCGAACCAATCATAGGAGAGGTTGAAGCCTTCGCCGGCCGCGCGCTGGATTCCGTACTGCTCGTCGCAATATGCCTGCACGCTCATGTCGGCGGCCTGGGCGGCCAGTTCTGCTGGCGTGCCATGCTCATCCGTTGCGCAGATATAGGTCACGTCATGGCCCATCAGCCGCATCACACGGGAATACACATCGGCCGGCAGCATGGAGCCAGCCAGATTGCCGAGGTGCTTGATGCCGTTGATATAGGGCAGGGCGGACGTAACGAGAATGCGCCGGGTTTGCGTCATGGAGATGCGATCTTTCCCAAATAGCGTTGCAAGCAGGCCCGGGCCGGGTGTCCGGGTGCCCAGCACCTTTTAGCGATGCACGCCGGAAAGGAAAGAATTGTAACGCCTGAAATAACAGGGCGCCCGTTATAAAGAACGCCCCGAACACGCTGCAAGGGCGTTCGGGGCGAGGGGTTCCAGGACGCGGTGAGGAATCCTGGAATTTCCGGGAGGAAACCTGTTGGCCTAGAGGCCGTAGCCGGTGGTGGCCTTGACGGTGAGGTCGACCCGGCGCGCCATCGGGAAGGTGAGGGCTTCGGTCGGGGTGGCTTCAGCCGCCGGGACAAAATTGGTGCGGACGTCGCGGGCGCGGATGCCGCGGGCATTCAGGGCCTCGAGTACGACCGCAGCACGAGCTTCCGACAGGCTGGTGGCTGCGGAGTCGTCAGAGGCATCGGCAGAAATCACGCGGGCCTGAATATCCGACACCGCGCATCCGGCGAGTTGGTCGCCGGCAGTATTGAGCGAACGAGCAGCATAGGAGGAGAGGACCGATTCCTGCTTTGAGAAATAGACGGTGATCTTTGTGTCCTGACAGGTCTTCTCGAAAGGAACATGCACCGGCTCCAGCGGTGGGGCCTTCGGCGCGTCCGACATGGCGGGAAATGCCAGCGCGATGGCGGCAATGCTGAATCCGGCAAGTATTTGCGCGCGTCTCATATCCGTCTTCCTTCAGGCTCTCGGGTCATCTGACACCCATCCACGCCACATCTTGATGTGTGATCTCGTTAAGGATTGGATAGACCCAGTTTGAGGCGGAAATATGCGGCTCGCGGGGCGAATGGGGCAGAGTTGGGGAATTTGAAAGAAAACGGGAGCCTTGCCGGCACCAAAATGACTGGAAGACCCGCTTGCATGGCCGCGCTGATCGAAGTAGTGACAGCCATTCCAGCGTGGCCGGCTTAGCTCAGCTGGTAGAGCATCTGATTTGTAATCAGAGGGTCGGGGGTTCGAGTCCCTCAGCCGGCACCATTAAAAACAAGGACTTGAGGCGGTTCCTGTTCCCCAGATCATCCGAAAAATCGCTCTGGGGGTCCATTTGGGGTTCCAGCTCAGAAAATTGTGAATTTCTTCAGTCTAAAAGTGGATCAGCGGCATCGCGGATGCCTGCCTGCTTTGTCATGCCGGCTCGATCAAAGAAAAATGTGAAGTCGGACGCTGCGAACCGGGAGCTCCGATCAAGATTGCAAATATATGCTGCAGGCGATCGCCCCCGCCCGCGATATCGAAGCGGCGGTCGGCATCATCGACCGCCTGCCTGAGCCGCGACCTGAAGCAGCAAAGCCGGATGCCGCCAGGTCCCACCGGGAAAGATGGCGCCTGCCGGCCATCTCGCGGGGCGCGGCGGCCGCCTGCCTCCTTGTGGTCTTTGCCATGCCATGCCTGACGCCGGCGGCCGCGCGTACGCCGGAGGTCTATCGCACCGGTATCGGCGAGCGTCAGGACGCCGCTCTCGAAGACGGATCGACCGTGCTGCTTTCTCAGTGACCTATGTGGAATAGCGCTACCAAGGGTAGCGACTTTTAGAGACCTGCGTCGCTGGACCCACTCGTTCCGTTCAAAGGCATTCAATCGTGCTTGCAGCAAATGCGCAATATTCTGGTCTCGGGACAGACGATAAAATGTATGCGTCCCGTAGAAGCCCAAGTAATTCTTGTTAAGGTTGTTTTTTTGCTTGGAGTAGCCGTGATGCCGTGGCACGCTAACTCGAAAGAGCGTGATTCATGGATTTTATTTGGATTGGCACGATCTCGATTGCAGTGGCTCTATTTTCGAGCGGGTGTGAGCGGCCTTCCAAAGGGAAGGAACTCGACGCTATCAAAGCCTACCACATTTGTATTGGGGACCTCCTGCTGACCATTCCCAGCGAAGAGGCGATTCAATTCGGGGCGGATGGGCGTTGGTTGTTGAGCCAGAGAAATTCTGAACTCACTGTCGACACGTTCGGCTGGACGTCAAAGCATGAATTTGCGGTCCAGGCCCCAGACGGGAGCGAGCTTGTCGGGTCTTTCTTCATGTCGGCAGCTGAAGGCGAGGGGGAGAGCGGGCGACAAGAGGAGGCGGCAGCACAAAGAGCGGAACGACTGGCAAATTCGTCAGCTCAGCAGATTGGCCAATTTCTTGGAAAACCTGCCTACTTTACGGTCAGTGAGCTGATTCTTCCGGGAAATGATTATAAAATCCGTAAGATGACGATGTTCAGGAAAATAACTGACCGTGTTGATATGAGCATGCGACTTGATAGCAGAAAGATCAGCAGGGACCGGGTGCCGGAATTCCCCGCGGGGCTGGAAGACGCGCTTACCCGCTGGTCGTCAGGACAAGTGCTGAACGAGCCTGATGGGATTCCTTCATGCCCCCCTTTATCAAATTAGTCGACAGGAGAGAACTGTGTTTGCTTTTACCCAGAGCGAAATAGACCAAATCGAGACTGCGCGCGAATATTTGCTTTACCCGCAGCACGAAAGCATTGCGAGGTTTGAGCTACCGGACGACGACGCGTTCGATTTTTCGGGACTCCTGGCCGGACATTGTCGCCAGCTTCAAAGAGATTTACCCTGAAATCCTGGTAAATATCATTGACGCGCCGGGTGAAGAATTGAGTGAACTTCTTCGCGCAGGCCGGATCGAGATAGCCTTAAGCCATAGTGCTTCGGGCCAGGACATCGAATCCGTATCGTTATTTCATGACCGATTGGTTCTGGTTGGCAACATCAACTCTGCGACGACCTCGAATAGAAGCCTTGCCTGGGCGGACCTCGGTGACGAGCCCATCATAGCAATGGTGAACGGCACGACGATCCGTGCGCTCATTGATGCTGCATGCGCGCAGGCGGGCATCCAGTTGAACATCGTTCTGACCCCCCGTCTGATTCCAACAGCGCTTGCCTTCGTGCGATGCGGGCTCGGATGCGCCATACTTCCAAATTCGGTTCCATCCGGAAGTGAGTTTTCAGATCTGCCCCAATATGAACTCGTCAATCCAAATATCAGGCGCGAAATTGCGATGATGCGGCTGAAGTCTTCCGCCCGTGCACCAGCAGCGGAGGTGTTTGCAAAACATCTGTCAGATCGCTACTGTCAGAGGATACCGGAGTGAGTGACACTATATAGCTAGCGAAGTACGATTGGGGCGCTGGCGCTAGCAGAATGTATCGAACTTTAAGCCGATGCCTCCACAGTCTCTCAATTGAGGCGCAGCCATTGGCTGTTCAAGGCGCAAAGGGAGACATTCGCGACAACGTGATCCCTGCGCGGGCTTTTCCCTTACCTTCAAAACCGGCTAGGTTGCGAACGACGCCCTGTACGGGGCCTGTGCCATGCCTGCTATTTGGGGGATAGAGAATGAGATTTGGTCTGTCGGTTCCGTTCCGAACGCTCCTCAATCTTGAATCCGAGATCGTTGGCGTTCACAGGAAAGATGCTGAGATCGCTCTGAGGCAGGCCTTTGAGCCGATCGGCGATCTGGAAGCCGTCGCCTCATTGCAGATTTTTGCAGGAAATGCGTCGGGCAAATTGAAGACCCTGTCTGATGATGCCTTGCCCTGGTTCTCAAGGCCGATTGCCGCAATGGCCCTCTCCGACAGCTGGCTCGAAGAACAGGGCGCGCGCAAATCAGGGGATGAACCAGATAGATCCGGCTCGGCCGGACGGGGCATAGCGGTAAGCCAGGCGCGGGTCGAGATTTATGACAATACACTCGCCATACTGAGCCTGATTGGCGACATTGATGTTGATGCTATTCCGCCAGACTGGACGGCCGATACGTTCGAGCGATATCTGTCCGAATTCGCAGAAGGCCTTGTTGCCCCGCTCAACAATCTTCTGGTCATGCCAGCCATCACCCGCCTGGAAGCCCGCAAGGTCGACTGGCCCCACAAGCCCTATCTCATGCGACCGCGCCAGAAATACCAGATATTCTTTGATCTGAATGATCACGATTTTCCCAGATGGGACGAATCTCGTTCTGCTTTCTTCTGGGCTCATCGAATCTACCAGCTGGATGAGGACCAGCGGTCGGAGTCAGACCTGACCACCTTGTTGCGGCTGAACGAAATCCGAACCTATGGGCTTCACGGCAAGGATGGTTCGATGGTCTATACCGGGTCCAGTATTGTTCGCGACGAGGCCGACCTCGATGCGTTCCTGAAGGCGTCCTCTTTGGCGCAGTATTTCTATTGCATACTTGATGTTCTGAATGACAATCAGAACTCGGTCTATCGGGCCCTGTCGGCCGCATCGACTCGGCGCGAGGTCGAACGCCTTATCCCCCGGTTTCACCGGATGGAGAATTTTGTCGACTATGTCTTCAATGAAGCGCGAGATGCTGAAATATCTCTACAGGGGCCGCGGCGACGATACTTTGAAACGCTGTTCAAGACGTTTGGGATGGACCATCTGGCCGATACGCTGAGGTCGAGGGACCAGTTGGTACGCTCGAGACTGGATCGCAAATCGTTTCAGGTCGCCAAAACGGACCGACGGCTCCTGCAATTTGCCCTGTTTGTCCTCGGTGCCACGCAAGTTTTCAATTTCGTGCTCGATATATTCGGTTATGTGAAGCGTCCGGAGCCGGGACAGGTGCCGGGCCTGGTCGATTTGTTTGGCTGGCTCGACATCAATCTGACCTTCAATGCCATCATCCTTCTCGTCATCCTGGGAGCGCTGTATGCCTCATTCCGACGAAATTAGCCTTCTGGCCGAACTGATCTCGGATATCCGCTCAGGCCGTGTGCTGGCTGAGCTTTCCGAGGCCCGGTCTCATATTGCCGAGCAGTACCAGGCCTTCGAGGATATCATGGCGGCAGACGCGCCGCCGCATATTTACGGGGTCAACACATTGCCCGGGCATCGGGAGGGCGAGCCCATGCCAGCCGATTTCGCTTTGTCCTATCAGAGAGACCTGATACACAATCATTGTCTTCCGCAAACGGAGTTTGTGGACAGGGAGACGGCCCGGTTCATCCATCTCGCGAAATGTTTGACCATATCGGCCGGTGGCGCGCTGATCTCCCCCGACCTCTACCAAATACTGCTTGACCTATCCGCAGATCCTGAGTTCGCGCCGCAGATTCCGGCTGGTGCCTCCTATTCGTCGGGAGATGTCATTCCGGCTGCCTATTGGGCGCGGTCCGTGCTTGCTGCCCGTCCGGATTATGAATTGAAGCCTGGCGAGGGGATGGCCCTGATCAATGGTGCCTTCGTCCATATCGGAACGGCGCTGGCCGGGTTTGAACGTCTTGAAAAGGCCTGGACGACCTATCTGGAAACCACGCGGCAATTTCTCATGCGGGTGCCGGCCAATGATGCCTTCCTGGCACCTGTCGCTCAGCCCCGGGTCGAGGCCGCGCTGTGCTTTATTACCGAGGCGAGCCGGTATCCCGCTCCAGGCGACCTTCAGCCACCTGTCGCCATCCGCGCCATTCCCCAGACCCTGTCTGCCTTTCACACAGCAATTGCCGGCTTCGCTCGAGAACTCCTCAACACTCTGAGCCAACCAAGCTCCAATCCGCGCATCGGCAAGACTGGCCAGGGCGAAACGCGCATTCTGCCGAGCGGGTCCTTTGTTGCGCCTTCCCTGTCGCTCGCCACGGGCCAGTTAATCGATAGTATCCTCATGCTCGGCTGGACCCTTGTTCGGCGGATGGAATATTTTCTCAGCGGCCAGGTCGAGGGTGTTGCCCGCGATGGCACTGGGCCGAATGATCCCCTGGGGCTGATTCAATGGCCGAAACTGGCAGCGGCGAATCTCGAGCAAATGCGGATGCTGCACAGTCGCCGTGTTTTCGCGTCAGGGGGGGCAACCTCTTATGGCGTTGAAGATTTCTGGACATATGGGATGATCGTCTCTCGACAACTCTCTGACTGCTTGCAGCAGCTGCAGGACATAATGGACATGGAGCAATCTGTTCAAAGACAGACAAGCAATGACAGGTCTATGCAAGCTGGCGAGACGGGGGATCCTGGCGCGGCACGCGCATCCAGGCTTCCGGAAGCGGCAGGATTTCGCCCGTTCGAAGTCAGCTCCTGAAAACAGGATCAACTCATCGCGACCCTGCCCAATTTTCAACTTGGTGCCATGACCTAGAGGAAACCCAGCGTCTGCCTGGAGTCATCTATACTCAAGACCTGGTAGGGCTTCGCTTGGCCTTCGGGGGGCTGCTCTGAGTCACCCGAATTTTTTGGGTGCGATTGCTGCAGACTTGCATCGTTCGTCCATCAGGGAACCAGAGCACAGTCAAATCCATTGTCGGCATCTCTTCTGTTAAAAGTCATCCACCATACTCTGTGACCCGGCATATTATCAGCGGGAAACAGAACTGGCCCATCATTGACTGGGAGCCTTGATCCGTACGCAGTAGGCAATAACTGTTTTCCGGCGAGGATGGGGCGCGTCGCACTCGGGTTCAAGGCGGCTGGTGCGATATAGTTTGCACTACGAAGTACATAATCTGGCACCACAATCGATTGTTACGGCCTACACGTCGCCTAGCATCTGTTTGATCAGAACGGGTCGATCTTGCGACCACGATCTGCCGCCAACTCAAATTGACAGATGCGATAGCTGCCAATGATCGGGCAGTTTTCTCTGATTTTCTGCCTGGAACACAAAAGCTCGCGATATTCATAAAATAGTTGCCAATCCAATCCAACTTGTATTACATGCAATACTAGTTTCATGGAAGAGATTTTTTATGGCTCACGTCCCCTCCAAGCCGCTAGCCGGAACAAAAGTTGTGGAGTTTACCCATATGGTCATGGGGCCTGCGGCTGGACTAGTGCTTGCGGATCTCGGCGCCGAAGTCATCAAAGTCGAGCCAATCGGCGGCGACAAGACGCGTCGGCTGAAGGGGTCAGGAGCCGGCTACTTCGCCATGTACAATCGTAACAAGTCCAGTATTTCCGTTGACTTGAAGTCAACTCGGGGCGCTGACCACGTCAAGGCGTTGATCAATGAAGCGGATATATTCATCGAGAATTTCAGGCCAGGCGCGCTGGACCGGCTGGGGTTCGGGTATGAGACGTTATCGGCCACAAATCCCGGGCTGATCTATTGTAGTGAGAAGGGCTTTCTTCCAGGTCCATATGAGGGGCGAACAGCCCTGGATGAGGTTGCCCAAATGATGGGTGGTCTTGCTTATATGACAGGTCCGCCTGGGCGACCGCTTCGCGCGGGTGCTTCGGTCATTGATGTTGCCGGGGGTATGTTTGGAGCGATCGCGATATTGGCAGCTCTTCAACAGAGAGCTTCGACCGGGAAGGGTCAGCTCGTGTCCGCTTCCTTGTTCGAGACAACCGCGTTCCTCGTGGGGCAGCACATGGCACAATACGCGGTTACCGGGGCGCCTGCTGCGCCCATGCCAGCCAGAATTTCCGCCTGGTCCGTCTATGATGTTTTCGACGTCTGTGACGGCGAGAAAGTCTTTGTGGGAGTGGTATCGGACACGCAATGGCAGAAATTCTGCGAGGCATTTGACCTGTCGGATTGGCTGGCTGACGAAAGTCTGTCCAAGAACAATGAGCGTGTGGCCAGACGCGAAGAGCTGATTCCACGTCTCAAGGCACTGTTTTCGACGTTCGACAAGATGCAATTAATGGAGAAGCTCGAACGGGTTGGCTTGCCTTTCGCGCCCATATCCAAGCCGGAAGATCTGTTCGAAGATGAGCACCTGAACGCGAATGGCGGCTTGCTGGACATCGTCCTTCCCGACGGGGGAGAGACGAAACTACCTTCATTGCCGGTCCAAATGGACGGCCTGCGCCCAGGTCTCGAATTAAATCCGCCCAGAGTCGGTGAGCATACTCGGCGTGTGCTGTTGGACCTCGGAGTCCCCGACCAGGAGATTACGGAATTGTCAGCGCAAAACCTTATTCAATGTGAGTGAGCGTGTCGCTCCCCCAGCCTGGTTTCCATCGAACCATATCCTTTAAACCTGATAGATTGAGCTGTGTATGAGTGTTCCTGAACACAATATTGTCATTGTTGGCGCCGGGCCGGTGGGGCTTTTTACTGCGTTGAGATTATCGGAATTTGGCATTGATTGTGTCGTGTTGGAGGCTGAGGCAGAGCTGCAGGACGACCTGCGCGCATCAACTTTTCATCCCCCCACCCTGGATATGATGGAGGAGTACGGAATCACCGCCAAGCTGCTTGAGGCGGGGCGTATCTGTCCGACCTGGCAGATTAGAATGCACTCTACGGGAGAAAGGGCAGAATTTGATCTGTCCATTCTCGAAAGGGAGACGCGGCATCCGTATCGATTGCAGTGCGAGCAATCCAAATTGTGCCGCTTTCTCTACGATGAATTGCGTGCCCGGAAGAATGTTCAGGTGCTTTTGGGTCATACGGTTAAATCCGTGTCCGAGCATGACGATGGCGTGAACATGACAGTGGAATCGGCCGGGGGAGAGAGTGTGGTTGCGGCCCGATATGTCATCGGGGCCGACGGTGCGCGAAGCATCGTCCGGAAAACGATGGGTCTTCAATTCGAAGGTGTAACCTATCCTGAGACTACCATACTGGCGACAACACATTTCCAGTTTGAGGAGCACTTGGACAATCTGTCTGGTATAAATTACGTCTGGAAGCCGGGCGGTACATTCACCTTGCTCCGCCTACCAGATCTTTGGCGATGCAGCCTGTACCCAGACGAAGGAGAGACAATTGAGGAAGCGACGCGCCTGTCTTCGATTGAAAGAAAGCTTCAGCAAATTGTTCCTATAGATGAACCGCATAGCGTATTGGAGGTTCGCCCATATCGCCTGCATATGCGCATTGTGAATGATTACCGAAAGGGTCGCCTTGTACTTGTTGGCGATGCTGCGCACCTGAACAGCCCAAGCGGCGGAATGGGTATGAATGGCGGGTTGCATGACGCCTACATCCTGACAGACAAGTTCCGGCAAATGGCGTGTGGTGCAAGTGAAAGTCTCCTTGATCAGTATACGCGCCAACGTAGACCGGTAGCTCACGAACAAATCCTGAAACAGGCCGATGGAAACCGTAAAAGGATGCAGGAGCGCGACCCCGGCAAGCGTCAGGAAGCTTTCGATAGGCTCCAGGCAATCATCGCCGATAAGGAAGAGTGCAAGGCGTTTCTGATGAATTCTTCAATGATAACCGGATGGCGGAGGTCCCAGGGCATCAAATGAATTTTTTTCCCGATCCGAGATATGACTATGGCAACAATGGACGGCTGGGAGTGGCGACGCCCCAGGCAAACCCGACGGTTGAAGCCGAGTTTTCAATTCTGTTTCCAAGAACTGTTTCACTACAGGCGAGTCGCCTGATTTGCGACGCCGCGGATCCGAAGCAGAGGTTGATGAGCTATATTCAGAATCTCGACAATACGCTGCTTGGCTATGGTGGGATGAAGCTGACCAGTTTCGGATTTGCTTGTACCGGCTCCTCGTATCTTGTTGGTGCGGACGCAGAACAGGCGATAGAAGAAAAGCTGTCTGACCGGTTCGGCTATCCTGTTGTGATGGCCGCTTCGGCGATCCGGGCCGCTTTACAAGCCCTGGGAGCCGAGCGGATTGTTCTTGTCTCTCCTTATCCGGATTGGCTGTCAGATGCCGCACATGCATATTGGACCGCTTCAGGGTTCCACGTAACGAATGTGCGGCGCGTTCAAACCCGGACATCCAACACTGAAACGATTTACGAGCTTTCCAGTGCTGATGCTCTGCCATTGTTGCAGGATAGCATGATGAAGGGTGTGGATGCTGTGCTGATAAGTGGGACAGGCATGCCCACGCTATCCGCGATACATGATGTAAAGCTCAATGTGCCCATCATCTCGTCGAACCTCTGTTTGGCCTGGCGGCTTCTGCAGATCGCTGGAAAGACAGAGCTTCTAGAGGCTGATGATCCGCCCTACATCCAAGGTTGGGACGTGCGCTTGTCAGAAGCACGATCCAGCGCACTAGCCAGCTAGGTGTGGCGCCATTGCGGGCGGGCCGTCGCGCTGTCGCGCGACAGGCGCATATTGTATTCATATTTGTCAGGCCGATAGAGACTGACTTGAAACAGGAATGGCTTTTCCATCTTATCAAACACGATGCGCCGTAGTTCGATCAAGGCTGACCCTACTGGGACTCTCAGGGCAGAGGCGGCTGGATCTTGAGCAAGCCTGGCACTTAAGGTCTGGTCCGCTGAAGACGCGAACAAACCCGTTTTCTCAATCTGGACGAGAATGGGCTCGCTCCCGAGATCGTCTTGATTCAAGGTCTGGGCAGCGTCAGGCGCAACATAAATCCGGCTGTAGGAAAATGGGGTGTCCGCATGAGATCGTAGGCGCGTGACGGAGAAGCACTTTTCTGAATTCTGCAGACGCAATGCAGATCGGGCATCGGGAGTGGCCAGCTTCCAGCCTGCTTCGATGTTTAGTGCCTTGGCTGCCAAGCCGCGAGTGAGCAGGTTGTCTACAGGGCCTTCAACGATTGGTTCGGGTACGTCATTCTCAAGTACAGCCACGCATGTCCGTGCGCCGCGGCGGCGAACGATAAGGCCCTCTTGCTCCAGCACATCCAAGGCCTTCCGTACTGTGATGCGGGACACACCATATTCAGCCGTCATATTGTTTTCCGATTGAAGCGCCTGACCTGGTTGTAACTCACCGTCGCGGATCTTCTGTGCCAGCAAGACATACAGCTTGTAGTAAGCGGGCACGCCCCCTCTTTGCGAATCTGGCGTAGAGAATACGCCGCCAGTATTGCCAGTCTGTTTGCTCAATTTGATAGCTCCCTGAACGGTGTTTAAGCACAGACTGGCTTCTTCGCCAAACAATCAATCGGAAAGCCGGACACCTTGAAAAAAGTGACAAGTCCGACCGAACTTGTCTTTACTTTAGATCAAGTTCAAATAAGATATATCTTTATAGTCGATTGATGTTTCCAACATGTGTTTGTTTGGATGGAAGTCGTCTGCCGGGGAAACTCGGCTTGCATTGAAATTGGGTGATAAGGAGAGATTCCATCACCTGCGGCAGGAGACGCTTTATGCTTGCGCGAGCAAAACCCGAATTTGCAATTCCCGAGGTGTGCAGGAACTTTGTGAATGGGCAATGGGTGATATCGAGCGTTCGATTGCCCGTAATCAATCCGGTTGACGAGCAGGTCCTGACCGAAATTGCCGAGGCTGACACAGGTCTTGTTGATGAGGCGGTTCGCGCCGCTCGTCTAACCTTCGAACAGGGCGTTTGGTCAAAGCTCGGGCTTGAGGATCGCCAAAAGGTTCTATTTCGAATTGCGGATTTGATAGACGAGCATGCCGACGAACTGGCCTGGCTCGAATCAATGAATATTGGATCACCATTGAGTCAGTGTCGCGGGCGGCATGTTCCCCGCGCAGCTTACAATTTTCGTTTCTTCGCAGAGTATATCTCTCAGAGCCGGAGCGATGCGTATACTCAGCTGGAGAATTATCTTTCCGTTGTAACAAGAGAGCCGGTGGGGGTTGCGGCCCTGATCGGACCGTGGAACGCACCAATCGCCCTTACGTCAATGAAGATTGCTGCGGCTTTGGCGTTCGGCAATAGCTGCGTTGTCAAACCTTCGGAGATTTCTCCGTTAACCGCCGTGCGGATGGTGGAGCTTATTCGGGATTCTGGTGTGCCGGACGGTGTGGTCAATTTGGTCAATGGATCGGGCACGGTCACTGGGGCCGCATTGGCGTCGCACCCGGATATCGACGTATTGTCGTTCACGGGCGGTACAACAACAGGGCGTGCAATCATGTCTGCCGCCGGAAAGAATTTGACGCCAGTGACTTTGGAACTCGGTGGAAAATCAGCGAATATTATCTTTGATGATGCTGACTTTGACCGCGCGCTTGACGGGGCCTTGATCAGTATCTTCAGCAATAATGGGCAGCAATGTCTGGCTGGTTCCCGAATTCTCCTCCAGGAGGGAATTGCTGAAAAATTCATGGATGCGTTTATCCAGCGAACCAGGAATCTGAAAATCGGAGACCCGCTCCTGCCCGAAACGGAAGTCGGTCCCTTGGCGACGAAGCAGCATTTTGAACGCGTGCACAGTTTCGTGGACACGCTGGAGGCGGATGGCTGCAAATTGCTGGTGGGCGGAAAGCGGTGCTCGGGATTCGACAAGGGTTTTTACTACGAGCCGACCGCCGTGCTCGCGCCAGACAACAGTGCGGTCGTTTGTCAGGAAGAAATCTTCGGTCCGTTTGCGGCATTTCAGCTATTCAAGACACCCCAGGAGGCATGGGATATCGCCAATGACAGCAAGTTCGGGCTGTTAGGATATGTTTGGACCAGTAGCTACGCAACCGCGATGGCAGCCCATGAGACTGTGAAATCAGGAGTGCTGTGCATCAACTCCCCGATAATTCGGGAGTTGAGGGCGCCATTTGGGGGGTACAAAGAGTCGGGTGTCGGCCGGGAAAGTGGCGCGGCGTGCGAAGCCTTCTACAGCGAGGTCAAGACAACAGCGTTTCTGACTGGCGATGTTCCATTGAGAAAGCTTGGACTGGGAGAGGCCTGATGTCTGTTAATGCAGAAACAAATCCAGCCGGAACGGGCTCCGCAGAACTGTCGGACAGCGCACTTGGCAAGTTGCCGCTTTGGCTTTGCATGGGATGGGGTATTGGAACTTTGGGCATGTCCGTCATGTTCAATTCGGTGAATCTCCTGCTCGCCAGGTTTGCAACAGATTATCTGGGGATAGCCGCCAGCACCTTTGGTTTGATCTATTTCGTTTCGAAGATCTACGATGCCGTGACGGACCCGACCATGGGCTGGTTGTCTGACCGAACAAAATCGAGATTTGGTCGACGCAGGCCCTATTTGCTTCTGGGCGGAGCAATTTCGGCTATCGCCTTCATTTGTATATTCAATACACCGAGTATTGATACTGCTACCAATGCTGCGTGGATACTGGCATTTGGCATGATCCTGTATTCCACAGGCTACACGGTCTTTAATGTTCCGTATCTCTCGATGCCGGTTGAAATGACGAATGGGTATTTGGAGCGGGCGCGCCTGATTTCCTTCCGGGTTTACGCGATTGGCATCGGCAGCTTAATTGGCCTGTCTGTCGCGCCGACCCTCATCCCGATTTTTGGCGGAGGGAAAGAGGGACACGCGGCTCTGTCCGTCGTATTCGGAGCCGTAATTTTTTCCGCGAGCGTTCTCTGCTTTCTGATGACACGCAATGCGCGTGCGACCCAGAAGGTCGAGTCGTCGTCGCTCAGTAGAAAAGACCAATTCAAGCTGATTTTGTCCAACAAGCCATTTCTGGTGCTGGTTGGCGTGAAATTCATGCACCTGGCTTCCCTCGCGATTACGCAAGCTGCTTTTATCTACTTCGTCGTCTACGTCCTTGAGAAGGGATATGTTGCGGTGGGTATGCTCGGCTTGGCGAATGCGATTGGCATGCTCATTGGAACGCCGATCTGGTATGCGGCTGCACGAAAGCTCCGGGACAAGCGTACGCTTTACATGATCGCCTCTGCCTTGGCGGCCTGTATCATTCTGAGCTGGTGGTTCGCAACGCCTGCCGAGCCGATGGCTGTCACCATGCTGCGCAAGCTACTGCACGGTATCGCGACGGCTGGCTCACTGCTGTTCGGGCAGTCCATGCTTCCAGATGCGATTGCCCATGATGCCAAGCGATCAGGACTACGCCGAGAGGGTATTTTTTCCGGTATTTTTACGACAGCGGAGAAAACAGCCTTTGCGGTAGGCGGGGCGCTGACCGGGATATTTCTTGGGGCGATGGGATATGTTTCATCCACGAGTGGATCTGTCGCGCAGCCAGAGAGCGCTATCTTGGCCGTCTATATCTGTCAGTCGATCCTCCCGGCCCTGATGTTGTTGCTCAGCATCCTCCTGCTGACACAGTACAATTTGAGCGAAGACGAAGTCGAAGCCAATGCCCGGCAAGCGGGCGCATCATGATCAGACCCAGAAACCTCGTAATGTATGGGAGTGCCTGATGGCTCGGAATACACAGCATGAAATGTTGACCTCTCCATCTTCTCGGATCAGAGCGCGGCAGCGATTTGTTCTGGCCCTGAAGAGAAATGGCGAGCAATTACGTCGTCAGCTTGTCGAGAGTGTGGACACCCGCTTTTCTGCCCCCGGGAATGATGCAGAGGGAAATTTTCAGCAGGCCGTGTCCAAACTCTACTCGGAAGACGCGTATCGCGCCGTCTGTCTCGTGAAGCGTGCCGGTCAGGAGATGATGTGGAATACGATCGGCGATGCAATTGACGTCGAATTGCCAAGATTGAAAGGCCTGTTGGAAGATGCCGGCAAGCGCGATGTTGGGGGTAGTCTCAATCTGAGAGACGACGTGTCACTGCCTGAAGAATGGACGACGGCCCGTGTCCACCTCCAGCCTGGTGGATATCTAAGAGATGATGGAGACCAGGACGTGGTCGCCGGCGCTCTCTATGAAGAGGGAGGCGCCCTCTATTCGCGGGGGCAGGGAGTCGGTACGAAGGAAAGCAAGGCCGAGTGCATCATCCGCTTTTTGAAGGGGTGGAAGCCGGATTTTCAGCCTCGCCGCATCCTCGATATTGGCTGTTCTGCCGGGGCATCGTCGGTGCCCTATGCGATAGCGTTTCCTGAAGCGGAGGTTCACGCAATCGATATCGGCAAGGGCCTGTTGCGTTATGCACATGCGCGCGCTCAGTCAATTGGGGTGCCCGTTCACTTTCATGAGATGAATGCCGAGCAAATCGATTTTCCGGATGAATCTTTCGATTTGGTCGTGTCGCACAACGCGATGCATGAAATGGCGTCCTTTACACAGCAAGCGATGTTCAACGAGTCCTTCCGTCTTCTCCGCAGGGGCGGTGTGTGTATTCACCAGGATCTTCCATTGAAGTTCGCTGAGATGTCACCCGTTCGGCAAGCTGATATCATGTTCGATGAATGGTATAATGGGGAATTGCATTGGTCGGACTATGCGGGAACCGATTGTCAGGCTGGACTGGAAGCGGCGGGCTTTGATCAGGCCAATATTGATTGCAAGCCATTTCCATTGCTCGACGAGACGATGAGCTGGCTGTTGGCTGCAGCTGAAAAGACTGTGTCGGATGAAATGTCATGAGCAGGATACCGCCGCCGATATCAAAACATGAAGACAATGGCGTCAGTTTCTTTGAGACGCCCGGCGTGGACATGCTTTACCGAACGTGCCTGGCCTTGGCTGAAGAGTTGGCCATCACTCAGGACCGACTGGATACGCTTGAGCGAGTATTGAGCCAGAGAGGCCAAATCGATCTTGAAGAGGTCGATCACTTCGAACCGGACGCCCATGCGGAAAGCCAGAAGCACTGCCTGGCGGCGCGCTTGAGCGAAAATGTGCTCGCCCCCATCAAGGCACTTGTCGAGCAGTATGAGGTCCGCGATCCCGAGGCAGAACGGGGGAGGCCCCATGAAAAGTAGTTAGCAAACTCACGGACGATTACGTCGACACTACACTTTTTGCAATTCTGTCAACGCCGGGGACCTTGTCATCTGGTGGCAGGATCAGCTTTGCCTTCAAGCGGAGGGGGCTCGCTGTTCAATACAAACATCCGCATGGTGAAGCAGGCTTTATACAGATTAAATGGACTAAGGGAAACAGTCCTAGAAATGCCAATCTTCACGGAAGGGGAATACTCATGACCAAGATTACCGCAATACGAATTGCAGCGCTCGCAACCACGTCTCAACTCGTTTTGGGACTGCCGGCGTTGTCGGGTGCCATTGCCCAGGAGGCTGAAGCGCTTCCCCCAGGGGAACAGGCGGAATCCGACTCTGCCATGAAGCTGAACACGATCATAATCAGCGCGCGAAAGCGTGAGGAATCGCTTCAGGATGCGCCGCTTTCAATTAGCGTCCTGGATTCCGAAGCGATCGCCGAAATGGGTGTGAAAGATATCAGCGAGTTGTCCAACTTCACGCCTGGATTCACCATGGAGAAGTTCGGCGGACGTCGGGGGGCTGAAGGCGATACATCGCGACCCGTCATTCGGGGACAGGCGAATATTCTGGGCGAGACCAATGCAGCTGTGTTTGTCGACGGAATTCCTTTCTCGGGATCGTTCCTGTCCTATCCGTTTGCTTCGGTCGAGCGTGTCGAAGTCGTAAAAGGCCCACAAGCGGCACTGTTTGGTCGCTCGACTTTTGCGGGCGCTGTCAATGTCATCACAAAGCGAGGCACGAATGATTATGAGCATAACGTCACGGCACGTCTCGCCCAGGATGACGAATACGAAATCAATCTGTCGAGCAGCGGCCCGCTGGTCGAGGACAAATTGTTCTATTTCCTGAATGCGCGGAAGTATGAATATGGAGGCGAGTACAAGAACACTCTAACCGGCCAGACAATTGGTGACGAGAGTTCCTGGGGGCTCAACGGGTCTCTGGAGTTCCACCCTTCCGAAAACGTCACCATGCTGCTGAGTGGAGGGTATAATGAAGACGATGACGGCATACCTGCCCAGATCTCGCAGAGCCGTTTGTACAATAATTGTTTTCTGGATCAGGCCCGCCAGTATTATTGTGGTGAAGTTGTCGAGTTCGACGAGGTTACACTCAATACAGACGGTTTGGGAAGTGAGGTCGGTCTGGATCGGCAGATCTCGCGAGTTGTGGGCAAGGTTGAATGGGATATCGGCGGATCCGGATATGTGCTGACGTCCAACTCCGGTCTTACAAAATCAGAGTCGGTTTTCGGACATGACGGTACTTATCTCGGCGACCTAATCAATCTCTATGGAGGGATCTTTACCCGGGTCGAGACCACAGATCAGGAAGAATGGTCCAGTGAACTGCGACTGGATACGCCTGTCGAGAAATCACTACGCGGTACTGTGGGTTTGTTCTACTACGACCGCGAGAAGGAAGCCGAGCGCCGGCGTCCCGAATCGACTGCAACGCTGACGGACTACGGTAACGCCTATACCGAAAACTGGGCGATCTTTGGTGCTGCGGAATATGATCTGACGGATCGACTGACGGCTCGGGCCGAAGTTCGATATCAGGAAGACACGATCGGTGTCGACTACACAACCGGCACTATGTATGAGACGACTTTTGACAGCGTCACGCCCCGGTTCACCCTGAACTATGATGCCAGTGAAGACGTCATGGTCTACGGTGTGATCGCGAAAGGCAACAAGCCTGGATATATCAACACGGCGTCCAGCCTCCCGGAGAATATACGGTATGCCGACGAAGAGGAATCCTGGAACTACGAGATTGGTGCCAAGACTACGTTGATGGACGGACGTCTGCAGCTGAACGGCGCGGTCTATTATATCGACTGGACCAATCAGCAGCTGTCGGACTCGGTATTCGTGAATGGTGTCCCGCAATCTGTCGTGACCAATGCGGGTGAGACTGAAGTCAAGGGTGTGGAGATCGACACGCACTGGTTGGCGACAGACCATCTTGTCTTCAGTCTTGGCTATGCCTACGCGGACACCCAAATAACGGATTTCTGTGACCCGACCCAAGGCTCGGAACTCACAGGGTTTGATTGTGTCAATTCGGATGGAATTCAGGGTGGGCAAGTTGCCGGAAATCAGATTCCGAACGCTCCGAAGCACCATCTAGTCGTGTCTTCCGAGTTCACGTATCCGCTTTTGCGAGGTGGCGAGTGGTTTGTGCGCCCGGACTATTCCTATACCAGCAAGAAGTATGCTCAGGTTCACAATCTGGCCCATACTGGTGATCGGAGCTTGTTTAATCTCAAGACGGGCGTGCGCATGGATAATGGTGTGACCTTCACCATGTTCCTCGACAATGTCTTCGATGATCGCACGCCGTCTACCCTGGTTCGCTATGCGGACCTGGTCAACCTTAACACAGGTCCAAACGGAAATCCGGCGCTCGATAACGTACCGGGTACAACATCGACGGAGCGCGCATTCCTGATGCCGCTTGCGAAGTCCCGTCAATTCGGGATCCAGCTGTCCTACGACTTCTAAGAGTCTCATCAGGCAGGATCATATGAAGGGCCGGGCATTGCTAAATGCCCGGCCCTTTACGTTTTGGCGGCCGACGAACATCTTGCCAAGAGGGGCATTCAGATCATGAAGATGCGACTGAACCGGGGGTTGACTATGGAGCCGTGCTTGCGCCTTTGAAGAGGCGCGATACCAGGTGAGGGACGAACGCGCCGGCCCATGGCGCGATCCTTGCCCAGACCGATCCGGGGCCAGAGGGCAATAGCCATTCATAGGATACTGAAAGTGCAAAGCCGATCAACATCGAGAAGAGGATCGTTGTGCCCGAGGAGCGATGTCTGAGGACTCGCGCCACAAGTGTTGGTCCGAAGCTCGCTCCTAGTGCTGTCCAGGCGAACAGAGTGCGTTCGAAAATTGTAGAGGGGAGCGTGAGGGTAATTATAACTGCCGCAGCACAGACGGATAGAATGGACAGGCGTGTAACGAATATGTCCCGACCTCGGAACTTTCGTGCAATGCCCAGATCATGACTGATTGCGGCCCCAGCCACGAGGAGCTGGCTGTCCACTGTGGACATAATGGCCGAGAGGGTGGCCGCCGCCACAATGCCTGAAAGCATTCCAGGAAGAAGCTCTGCGGTAAGACGGAAGAAAATGGATTCTGGAGCGACTTGCGGGTCGAGAAGAGTTCTGGCGCACAAGCCGAGGATCGCCATTCCGCCATAGACGATCGCGGCCCAACCGATAGCCACGCCGGCCCCGACGACCCTTGACCGGGTGTCACGCGCAGCCATGATCCATGTAACCAGGTGTGGTTGACCGAGGGCGCCAAAGCCCGTTGCGGTCATGCCCAGTGCAAAGCCGCCTGCAATCCATCCTGTTCTGTTGCCAAATATATCAGAATAGGACGCAGGTGCTGTATTAAAGACCTGGCCAATTCCGCTGAAGCCGCCAGCCTCGAAGAATGCCAATACCGGCAACACGATGGCTACGCAGCCAATCAGAATACCCTGCAACGTGTCGACCACCGATATTGCGAGGAAACCACCCAACAGCACGTAGACAAGTATGATCGCGGCTCCGAGCAAGACGCCCGCCACCATTCCGGTCGAGAACAGATCATCAAACGCCTTTCCTGCCCCCTGGAATTGTGAGGCGACATAGTATGAAAAGCAAAACGCGATCATGAGCGACGCGGCAACGCGGATGAGTCTTGATGTGCCGGGGCTACAATCAATGGTCAGGAAGTCGGAGAACGTAACAAGCCCCAGCTTGTGACTATCTGACTGCAGAATCCGGCCGGCCCACAACCAGACCGCAGCGTATCCAGCCAATATACCTGGAACCATCCAGAGCGCGGACAGGCCGACTGAATAAACAAATCCTGAGAACCCCAAAAGTACCCACGCGCTGGAACTGGAGGCTGCATATGCCAATCCAACGATCAGAGGACCCAGTTTTCGCTCTCCCACGAGGAAGGAGTCTTCAGACGTCGCCCTTCGCGCAAAAGAAAGACCTATAGCGACCAGGATTGCCGAATATGTGACGAGCGTAATTAGAGCAGGATAGTTCGTCATGACAGGCAGGTATCAAACCTTCGGGCTTGCACTTGCCGACACATAACCGAGAGGTAATCCTGCCCCAGGAACAAATCCGAAGAGTTCTTCTTCTGGCAGAACTGAGTGTAAAATGTCGCGCGTTGAAACAAGTTTGGAAATATCGATGCCGGTCGTGACGCCCATGGATTCAAACATGAAAACCAGGTCTTCGGTCACGATGTTTCCGCTGGCTCCGGGCGCCGTTGGACAGCCTCCGAGGCCTCCAAGAGACGCGTCAAATGTCGTAATGCCTTCCTCAAATGCCGCGAGTGCATTTGCAAGACCAAGCCCACGAGTATTGTGCAGGTGAACACCGGTCAGATTGTCAATTCCGACCACTTTTTTTACCGCTCTGATCATATGTTTTACGGCTCGTGGATCGGCATAACCCGTCGTGTCTGAAAGGCCGACTTCGTCGCAGCCGGCTTGCATCAGTTTCTCGGCGCAGGTCAAAATTGTGTCCTGAGAAATTCGCCCTTCCAATGTACATCCGAACGCGGTGGAAAGAGACCCTTCGAAATGCGGCCGTCGGCTTTTTGGAAGGCGCTTAATCAGCTTGGAAATCTCTTCAGCTTCAGCGATGACCTGGGCGTGGGTTCTCCGAATGTTGCGAATGGAATGGGTTTCGCTCACGGAAAGTGGCAGAGTGATTTTATCAGCGCCAGCAGCGATTGCGAGTTCAGCACCCTTCAGGTTTGGTACCAAGACAGCGACTTCGAGATCTGGCAGGGTTCGAGCATGTTGGACTATTTCAGCCGTATCCTGCATTTGAGGCAACAGTCTTGGGGAAACAAAGGAGCCGACCTCAATTTCCCGAATCCCTGTTGCCGCCAGGGCGCTGATCCAGTCCTTTTTGGACTGGGTAGGCATAATACTCTTACAGTTTTGAAGTCCGTCACGAGGGCCGACCTCGCTAATTAATACCTGCGCTGAGTTCATGGAGGTGCTTTCTAAGTCTTAGGAAATGATGCGTCCGCGGTCTCAATGCGCAGAGCTGTAAATCCAGGGCCTGAGTGTTTCGTCTTCCCTGTGAAAGTGCCTGATCTGCTCGAAACTCCTTAGCGTCAGCTCAATTGGGTCCAGGCCTTCTACCAGCAACCGTTTTCCGTAGGCGCTGATGTCGAATGGCATCGCTGAATTGTCGCAACGTAGAGTCTGTTCGGGAAGGTCAATCGCGAGTGTGGTATCCCGATCCAAGGCCATGATTTTATCGATGTCTTCGGAATTCAACCGAATGGGCAGTATTCCGTTTCGCAAACAATTATTGAAAAATATATCTCCGAAGGAGCGTGCAATGATGACCCGAATGCCATACTCGAAAAGTGCCCAGACAGCATGTTCTCTTGAGGATCCGCACCCAAAGTTTTCTCCCGATACAAGAATAGTCGTACCTGAGCGCTCTGGATCATTCAGGACGAAGTCAGGGTTCGGGGTCCGGTCATCTGCAGACAAGTATCGCCAGCCTGCAAACAATCCGTCTGCCAGACCTGTGCGCCCGACGGTTTTCATCTCCCTCGAGGGGATGATCTGATCTGTGTCAATATTATCGACTGGCAGGATAGCGAACTTTCCTGAATGGCGTATAAAGGAAGCTCGTTTCATGCGTCAATTTCCGCCATGACGGATCCAGATTGTGAGATCATACCCGCAACAGCAGATGCTGCGACGGTTGCCGGACTCGCGAGATGGGTTCGAACACAGGGCCCCTGTCGTCCTTCGAAGTTCCGATTGGTAGAAGAGATCACCCTGGCTTCGGGGGGGAAGGTCACGCCACCGGCATAGAAGCACATTGCGCACCCTGGAGCGCCCCATTCAAATCCGGCAGACTTGAATATGATGTCCAATCCCTCAGCTTCTGCCTGTCGCTTAACTAGCTGGGATCCGGGCACGCATATGGCCTGTACGTGACTGGCCACTTTGCGCCCAGCAAGAATTTTAGCGGCCGATCTTAGATCAGACAATCGCCCGTTGGTGCACGAACCAATGAAAGCGCCATCAATCCTTAGTCCAGCCAAGTGGACACCAGGTTCAAGCCCCATATAGGCGAGGGCGCGCGAATCTGCTTTCTGCGGAATAGGGGTGTTGATCGCAGAGGACTGCGCCGGGCTGGTTCCCCAGCTTACGAGTGGGTTCACCTTGCTGGCATCAATCGAAAGTTCATAGTCAAATTCGGCGTGTTCGTCGGTTTCAAGTGCCATCCACTGCTTTGCGGCGCGGTGCGAGTGTTCTTGCGCCGGTGAGAAAGGCCGGCCTTTGACATATTCAAATACTTTGTCATCCGGCCGGATAATCGCCGTAAATGCGGAAAATTCGACAGCCAGGTTACACAGCGTCAGTCGTTCTTCGACGGACAGGTTCTCAACGGCACTTCCGGCGAACTCGACGGCGCAACGCTTTCCTCCCGATGCTCCATGTCGCGCTATGATGTGCAAGGCGAGGTCTTTGGCTCCCGTTCCCTCCGGCAGTTCGCCATGAATGGTAATTCTCATCTGGGGCGGCTGGTTCACGCGAAGGGCTCCCGTCGCCATCGCATGTTCAGCTTCGCTTGATCCTATACCCCAAGCCAGCGCGCCAAGTGCACCCAGGCTGCAAGTATGACTATCCGGGCAGACAAGTGACGCGCCAGGTATGGCGATGCCAAGTTCTGGAGCAATGACATGAACAATGCCTTGGCGAGAGTCATTGCTGTCTATGAGGTGGATGCCAGCGTACTGGGCCATATTGCGGGTTTCGCGGATGAACACTTCTCCACCGGGCGAGCGTGCATCGTCAGCCGCCCGATCTGAACGATACGAGACAATGTGATCCATAATTGCAAAGACGCGGGACGGTGCGTGGACGGCATGTCCCGTCTCCGCGAGCATTTTCAGGGCTACACCACCGGTGCGTTCGTGCAAGAGAATGCGGTCAATCGCGATGAGGTCAGCCCCATCTCCAGCGCTTCCAATTCTGTGCGATGCCCAAAGCTTGTCAAAGAGTGTTTGCGGTTTCGAGCTCAATTCTGTCTCGCTATTTTTGTGCTACCGGGTTTCTGACGGGATCAGTCGACAAGGTCGACGGTAAGACAGGTGCTGGCCCCCTCTGCTTCGCTCTCGACTTGAATTATCCGTATAAAAAGATATAACATTTGTAAAGTGCGTAATTAATGTCAGATATTGCGCATCACAGTCAACCCAGCGCCTCCATTATGAACCCGTGTGCGAAAGTCCGCCGCTATGGACTGGACATCGCTCAAAAGATATAACATTTAGAATGTGGATGTCGAGAGGGGCAATAGTATGAGCGAAACAGGCAATCACCCAACGATGGAGCGGTCCGACCTAACGGCGAGAGAGATTTTCGAACAAGTTCGGTCAAACCCCAAGCGAGCCCGTTTCGGATTTGGAGAGAAGATCGCAATTGTAAACGTCGACCCGCAGAAGGCTTACACCCGGCCCGACCTGTTTCCGCAATCAGGCTATATTACAGACCCGGATCAGATCACGCACATAAACGCTCTTTCAGGTGCAGCTCGCCGAAAGGGGCTACCAGTTGTGTGGACTCATGTCTACTATATGGACAATGCGGCGGATGCGGGCGTATGGGGAACGCGCACGAACACCGAAAACAGTCTCCAGAATATCAAG
Organism: Hyphomonas sp.; assembly: GCF_036964145.1. GTDB lineage: Bacteria > Pseudomonadota > Alphaproteobacteria > Caulobacterales > Hyphomonadaceae > Hyphomonas. The sequence continues at coordinate 711,294 of NZ_JBALUC010000002.1, read as the reverse complement.
GCAAACAGTGTTCGCTCTGAGTTTGATGACAGACTGGAGATCGATCGCTCGGTCGATGCAATTTATGAGAAGAAAATGCCTAGCGCCTTTTTCGAGACGCGTCTTTCCAGTTTCCTCACATGGCACCGCGTTGATACGGTCGTTGTTACCGGCGGATCGACCAGCGGATGTGTTCGGGCCACGGCAGTGGACTCGCTGTCGCATGGATACAGGACAATTGTTCCGATCGAATGCGTGGCCGACAAGCATGAAAGCTTCCACTTCGCCAACCTGACAGACCTGTTGATAAAATATGCAGACGTTGTGTCGGTTCGACAAGTATTCGACTGGATAGAGGAGTACGTCGGCTAATGCTATCAGATCCCAACCTCTATGATTACTGGCCATATGCGGGAAGGCCCAAACTTGTCTGGCCGGGGGGAAAAAAACTGGCATTCTGGATTGCCCCCAATATCGAGTATTATGAGTACGCGCCGCCAGCCAACCCAAAACGGCAGGCGTGGCCAAGGGGCAATCCGGACATTGTAGGCTATTCACAAAGAAGCTGGGGCAACACAATTGGCCATTGGCGGCTAATGGAGCTTCTCGACAAATACGGCATGCGGGGGTCGATCTCCCTGTCGATTGGGTTGATCGACCATCATCCTGAAATCATTGAGGCCGTTGCGGAAAGAAACTGGGAGTTCTTCTCTCATGGAATTTACAATACGCGATTTTCTTATGAGATGACGGAAGACCAGGAGCGCGCGGTTATCCGTGACTCTATCGAGAGCGTGGAGCGGGCAACTGGACAACGTATACGTGGATACCTTGCTCCTGCCCTGACTCATACGGAGCGGACGATGGATCTGATAGCGGAAGAAGACTTCTGGTATACGTGCGATCTTTTTCAGGACGACCAGCCCCAGCCCGTCAAAACAAAGAGCGGGAAGCTGATATCTCTTCCGTACTCACTCGAAGTCAACGACGTCATCACCTATTCGGTAATGGGGTATACTCCTGATCAATATACCGACATATTGAAACGACATTTTGATCAACTCCTCGAAGAGGGGGAGGAGAGTGGTACGGTCATGTGTATCCCGCTTCATGCATATCTTGTGAGTCAACCACACCGGCTCCGGCCCTTCGAGGAGGCTCTTGCATATATCGCATCCCATTCCGATGACGTCTGGATCACTACCGGACAGGAAATCGCCGACTATTTCCGGAACACATACTGGGACCAGAGCCTGATGGATATTCGGGCGCGCGGCGTTACTAAGGGAGGGAGCGGTTTTGAAATTGCCTGAGAGCTACCTTGAATATTCTGAGCGGAGCTACGGTCTGGATCATGATCGGCATGATTGGATACCTGCGGACCGACGCGATCCATTGCAACTGAAGAGTGGGAAAAAGGCTGCAGCCTTTATTGTCGTGCCGCTTGAGTTCTTTCCCCTGGATCCGCCTGCGAAGCCTTTCTCGCACCCTGGTTCAATGAAAACGCCTTACCCGGATCTTCGGCACTATACCACGCGGGACTATGGCAATCGAGTGGGTGTCTATCGGATACTCAAAGCTCTGGCAGATGTTGGTCTGAAGGCTACGTTTGCTGTGAATGCCGCTGTCGCCGATCGCTATTCGCCACTTTTGAAAGCCGTGGAGCAAGCTGGGCACGAAATAGCGGCACACGGAGTGTCAACTGCGCATATCCACCATGAGGGGCTTTCATGCCAACAGGAAGAGGAATTCATTGCCCGGTGTCGCGCTGAGTTCCCGGATGCCAAAACCTGGATGAGCCCGGCTAGAAACCAAACTTATAGAACCCTCGACCTGCTTGCGAAGGCAGGTTTCGAAGTCTGTCTTGATTGGGAGCCTGACCAAAGGCCGCTTGCCCTCAGGACAGAAAATGGCTCGATAACGAGCTTGCCACTGATGAATGAGTTGTCGGATTTCACATTGTTGCTGGATCGACGGCAACAGGCCGACGATTGGGCGAGGCAGATTCTGGAAGCCGCGCAGTTTCATCTTGATGCCTATGCTGATGCTGGCGCGCAATGCTTCGGCTTTACGCTCACGCCCTACATCGTGGGACAGCCCTTCAGAGTATTGTCACTCAAAAATCTGTTGAGCGGGTTGGTTGGAATGCCGGAACTCGAGGTAGTCACTGCAGCACAAGTCAGTTCATTATTTCTGTTGCCGGGCCAGGCATGATAACAGCTTTGGATGCTTACACGCCTGCAAGAAGTAACTCCGCCGATTGATGGCTTTCAGACGACAAATGCCAGTTCAACGGCTATATAAAACAAAGACCCTGTCTGAGCCAGAACGCGGAACCATAGAATTATGCTCGTAGATGTCGATCTCAAGATTTCGGCGGATCAGCTCAACGAAGAGTCTGACACCCCCCTCTATCAACAAATATATGGGTTGATCCGCAAAAGTATTCTTTCTGGAGAAGTCGCTTCAAAGAGCAGGCTTCCTGCAGAGCAGGTGCTTATCGAGCGTCTGGGCGTATCCCGTATCACAGTAAAGCGCGCCTTCGATGAGCTGGCACTGGCAGGGCTCGTTCGACGGCATCGAGGAAAGGGAACGATCGTTGCCTATGATGCGACCGCAGCCGTCGTAAAAGGCAGTTTTGATAATTTGATCGACGGTCTCAAACGTATGGGCCTCGAGACGGAAGTCGAATTGCTGTCGTCCGAGATGATGAATGCAGATTCGTGTATTGCGGAGTCCCTGGGCCTGGTTCCCGGTGACTCGGTCCAACAAATTGTCCGATTGCGGAGATTGGATGGAGAACCCTTTTCCTACTTGATCACGTTTGTTCCCGAGGACGTAGCGGCTGAATTCAGCAAACATGACCTGGCTACCCAGAACCTCCTTGAGCTGCTGGAAAAGTCTGGGCATTCTCCGGTCTCTGCGGACCAAACAATCATGGCTGCGTCCGCCGCCCCGGATGTTGCATCAGCCCTCGGACTGAACACAGGCGCACCAATCCTTCGTATTCATCGCATCATGCGGGACCGGAACGGGCGCTCGGTTCAGGACGTGACGGCCCACTACCGCGCGGACAGATTTCACTACCAAATGCATTTGACGCGAGATGATCCAGAGTCGGATTGGATGACGAAATAGCCTGATGGCAGTATTGGGTAATATCGCGGATCTAAGCGACTTCCATGCACGGGCCTGGAGGTAGACGACGTGAGGAAAATACTTCTACGATCCCGCCTCGCCATTGCCGTGATCTATCGTGATCCCCCGTCATACTACTAGGCGCCCGAAGAGGGGCCGGCGGAATTCGTCATGTGCACCACGATGGCCAATAAGGGAATTTCCAAATTCGTCACGGGGGATCCGGACCCGCACATGCCAGCCGTGCTCCAGGAGGCGGATATTCCCGTCTGGCTGGGAGACACCGGTGCCAGCCTGGACGAGGTGCGGGCCTGCCTGCGCCCCTTCGAGGATGAGGGGGCCTGGGAGATGCGGCCGGAGGCGGGTCGCAAGGCCTCCCGGCGCGCATTGCCGCCGAAAAGGGCGCAAGGCGACCTGTTCTGACACCTGATCCACAGGTTTCATCATGGCCTCGCTGCTTCAGACTCCGATGACTGGCTTGACTCTGGTCACGCATAAAGAACAAAAAGAGAACTTGAGGCGTGGACATCAGCTTTCCGAAACGGACCGGCGGACGGAGACCGGCATGCTCCGAGGCCGGGCGCGCGGCAATGTATGCCTTGCGCCTGGGCTCGCACTCGCGCGCGGGCGGGTGCACGAGATCATGGGCGACAGCGCGGATGTGTTTGCGCTGCTGGCCGCCGGGGCCTGTGATGGACTTGTCGTGTGGGCTGCGAGTTGAAAATTAATCAGTAAACGGATTTGATTCGCAACTCTCAAAGACCTCATCGGCCCAAGCCTGAAGTGCGGTTCGCTTTTCTCCATCATAGGAATGCAACTCGTCAATCTGCGTGACGCCACTTTCGACGTGCCCAAGTATCTTTGAGACAACAAGTCTCTGGAAACCCAATCTAGCGATATGCGTTCCGGCTGTGCGGCGCAAATCGTGGTAGCGCCATTCGTCCATCGGGGCAGCTTCATCGAGACGATGTTTCAATTTGGAGTATCCCGAGAATGTGCTGCGCCCGTCATGCGTGATGACGATGTCCTCGTCTCCTTGGCGGGAAAGACTTTCAATCAATTCCAGGAGTTGGCTTGAAAGGGGGATCGAATGGGTCCTGTCGCCTTTCATCTTCTCTCTGGGTATTGTCCAGACGCCGCTCTCGATATTTGATCGCCGCATGGTTGCGACGGTCTCACGGCGTTGTCCGGTAAGGAGTAGGGTCTTCACGAAGGCTGCCTGGGTCGGGTGAACGCTGTCGAGTGCTGACCAGAGCGATTTGATCTCGGACATCGACAGGAAGCGGGTCCGCTGCTTCTCCTTGGAGGGGGCTTTCAGTCCGTAGTAGGGAGTCATATCCATGATGCTGCGCTCGACGGCCCAATTGAACAGCTTCCTGACGACGGCGAGATTTCGGTTCGCATGAATGGGGGTGCCATCATCGACCATATCATCGAGCATGGCGCGCACTTCGCGCTTGTTGATCGTGACGGGATCCCGGCCTTTGAAACGCTTGGCAAAGTGATTCAATGCGTTGCGGTATTGTATTCGCGGCTGAAGTCAAACATGTTCCTGAAAATGTTTTTCGGAGACTTTCATGCCGGGTGCCCGTTTCTGCGTAACGACAGCATTAAAGATGGCAGCGTACGCGTCATGCTCACTTTTAGAATGTGAATGCTTCGTCGTGACTGCCGCCACTGTTCCTTTTGTATTCTGACTATATCTGTCAATCGACCTCGCAGCTATCGGCCGGGGATAGGGCTGGGCAAAGAAAGGGCCGGTTGAACCAAGCGGGAGTGTCTGCGTTGCTTGTAGACAAGACAGGAGACAGAACATGACAGGGAACAAGAATGAGAAAGCGCCGACAGCGGATCAGCTCAGAAGCCGAATTGATTCCGGTGGCATGGGCGACAAGACCGACCATCCCGATCTCGCGGCAGCGCCGCTGGGTACGGATGACGAAGCTGCTGGAACACGGCCAACGCCAAAGCGACGGGCAATGTCGGCGAAGCCTGACCCATCAGGAGAGGAGGATAATGCGCCCGACAAGCCGCAATCATTCTGGGGCGTGATATCTGTTGTGCTGGCCATTGCCGTACTGGTTCTGATCTTTACGATTTTATGAGTGTGTGGTCGTTGAATATGCAGGGCCTCCCCTTCTACTGCACTGGGATTAGGAAAAAATCAGGTCTTTGCCCCGAGTAGAGGGAATAATGTTGGCTAGTTGGTGCCTACAGACCATGCCAGTATAATCGCCGCCAGCCAGGAGCGATGTACATGCCCGACCGATTTATGATATGGTCGGCGAGTGACGTTGAAAAACGGCCTAGATGTGGATGACATGCACTTACTGACCAACCTTTTTGGAAGCGGGATACTTGAAACGGACGCGGGACGTAAACTCCCAACCGAATATTCGATACAGATGTATTCCACCCATGGCACGCTGAGACTGGCGGGAGATCTGCATTTTGATTCCCCCGCACCCCAGACTTTGATGATGGGTCGCAAGCTGGCTCTACAGCTGCAGACCGGAGAATCAATCATTTTGTCTCTGCGGGAATTGCAACAAGAAAACTTTGTCGCTCGGGCCGAAATTCATGAAGGTTTACTGACCATTCTGTATCCTGGAATGCGGCTGCATTGAGGTCAGGCGGTCGCTACTGGCTGGACAGGGCGGTTACTCCGGCCAACGCGCAGAACCCGACGGCAATGGCAAGAGTCGAGCCCCATCGGGGAGGTTTGGGAGCATCACCTTCCGGCACAAGGTCTTCCAGCGTCGCCACAAGCAGGAGGCCTGTGACGAGTGCCAGGCTCGCGCCGCGCATCTGGTCATCTGCATCGCGCAATATGAGATACCCGAGACCTGCGCTCACAAATGCGCAAAGGCTGACTGTCCCCCCTGCAGCCCATAGACTTCGGGCCCCCAGATCCGTGCGTCGCAAATTCGATCCGGCCGCAAATCCGCCTGGAATATTGGCCACGAGCTGCGCCCCTGCCAGGAGTGCGCCAAGTTTCAGGGACGCGGCAGAACCCGCCCCTGTCATAAGGCCGTCCGTTGTCAGGTCGGCGCCAAGTGCGGCGAACACCATCCATGTTCCGGCCCGCCCGCCTGTGCGGCCCGCCAGGTAGCGCGCGGCGTAGAAGAGCAGCAGTGACAAGGCGGCGCCGGCAAAGATCGCAAAGACAAGTTCTACGAGCGGGGTGGTTTCCTGTATCCGAGGCATGAGTTCGAGCGCGATCAACCCCATCGCCACACCCGCTGAACTGTGGAGCAAGACCCCGATAATCCATCGCGGCAGGGCAATCAGCCTCGCCAGGAGAATTCCCAGGAGATTGCCTGCAGCGGGGAGGGCTGCATAGCCAAGAATTTTCAGAAATGTGTACGGATCATTCATCTCAAGCTGCCGCACACAGGAATCATGAACCCTGCTATGGCGGTCATCAGTATCCCGAACAGGGACACGGCAAGCAGGGTGAGGGTGACATAGGTATAGAATTGGGACACGTCGCCATCAGGGTCGCGAAAGACATTTCTTGACCGGATATTCCAGAACACAAACGCGATGCAGGCGACGAAAAGCCCTGTCGCCGCAGCGAGGATCACATGCCATAAACTGGCGGGGATCAGCGCGGACTGACAGACCAGATGCTGAACGCCATAGGCCAGCCCGAAATGTCCGGCCCATGCCAGAATGCCGGAGAGGCTCAGCGCGCCATAGAGCAAGAACTTGGCAGGCGGTCTTCCGTTCATGCCAATGGTCCCATGATGCGAGGAAACCCATGGATCAACAGCAGACCCAGCAAGGCCTGACCCACGAGATAATAAAGAAGAAGTGATGTGTTTTCGAGGCTCGCCACGCGTATGCGATCAAGCTTGCCAACCAGGATTCGCGCGATGCAGTAGAAACACATGATGAGGATAGCCAACATGATCTGCGCTGACAGAATGATGCCGAGATAGACCATGGCTGCATAGCTTGAGCTTTGAGGTCGAAGGCCCTGGGCCCAATGACCCTGGAATTCCAGTCCGAGTCCGGCGACGGCAAACAGCGCTGCGAGCAAGACGAGCCCCGCCGACATTAGCGAGCGGCGACCCGGCGCTTTGAGACGGCGCCGGGCGTTCCATATCACGCCCGCTGAAATGATGAGAAACAGTGCAGAGAGAAATGGCCTGAGGGGACCGGGCAGGAATGGGCGTCCAGCGTGCCAGGCGTCAGGCGAGACCGTCCAGAGATAGAGGTAGGAGAACAGGTAGGCAAAGAACAACGATCCGGCGACGACCATCAGAACAATCATGGCCCACCAGCCATGTGCCATCGGTCCCGTTACATAGACCGGCAAGTGCAGGCCGCCGCCAATGTCTACGGGGCCCTTGTCCGGTCCCTTATCGATGCCCCAGACCCAGACAAGACAAGACAGGATGGCGAGCACGCCGCAGACCAGCGCAGGCATAACCAGTTTGACCGTGAGCAGAAGAAAGAAGGCAGCCGTGAACACGGCTGCCAGAACGTGCGACCAGCTGGGACCCGGCATCTGGATTACATATTGCGGACGGGCATGAATGGGCGACGTAATGAGAGTTTCGCGACCGCCGGTCGGTGCGTTCGGCAGATAATGCTCTCCCGCTGCCACGGCGCGCGGAAGATCCGGATCATCCCAGAGCGGGTAGCGGCTTGAGACATGCGGGATCGAACGGGTCGAATAGACATCCTGGGGGAGAAATTCCAGCGTGCCGGCCCCGAAGGGATTGTCCTTTCCCCCTTCGCCGACGCGAAAATTTCGTGTCAGATCTATGATGAAGACAAAAACGCCAGCTGCGATTGTGAAAGCGCCAAGGGTCGAAAGCAGATTCAGAGGCCCCCATCCCATGGCCTCGGAATAGGTCCACACACGTCGCGGCATTCCGAGCAGGCCAGTGAAATGCATGGGCAGGAAGGCAACATTGAACCCGATGAACATGAGCCAGAAGGCCCATCTGCCGAGCCGTTCCGACAATTGGCGTTTCGCAAGGATTGGCACCCAGTAATAGAAACCTGCAAAGAGCGGAAACACCATGCCACCAACCAGGACATAATGCATGTGGGCGACGATGAAATACGTGTCATGAGCCTGCCAATTGAACGGGACCATAGCCACCATGACCCCTGTCAGGCCCCCAATCAGGAAAATCGCCAGCATGCCGAGAACGAAGAGGGAGGGGGTTGTGAATTGTATTTTCCGGTTCGAGGCGGCAAATGTGGCGATCCAGGAGAAGAACTGGATTCCCGACGGAATGGCGACGGCCATGCTCGCCGCCGAAAAGAAGGCGAGAGATAAGGCCGGAATGCCCGTCGTGAACATGTGGTGGACCCACAGGCCGAAGCTGAAGAACCCTGTCGCAGCAATAGCCACGACGATCAGATTATACCCGATTAACGGCTTGCGCGCGATTGTCGGTACGATCATCGAAACGAGTCCGGCCGCAGGCAGGAAAATGATGTACACCTCCGGATGGCCGAAGAACCAGAAAAGGTGCTGCCAGAGAAGCGGATCCCCACCAAGGTCAGCCGTGAAGAACGGCCAGTCAAAGGCCCGCTCTATCTCCAGCAGCATCGTCGCCAGGATGACGGCGGGAAATGCGACCATGATCATGCCAGCAAATATCAGCATGGCCCAGCCGAAGATCGGAAGCTTGTCGAGCGACATGCCGGGGGGCCGGGTCCGGAAGACACCAACGATGATCTCGATCGCTCCGGCGATTGCGGAAATCTCGATAAATCCGATACCCAGCAACCAGAAATCCGCATTGTCGCCGGGCTGAAATTCGGTCAGCGTCAGGGGTGGGTACATGAACCAGCCGCCCTGAGGGGCCAGATCGAAAAAGATGGTCAGAAAGAAGACTGACCCGCCCACAATATACGCCCAGACCGCAAAGGCCGAGAGGCGCGGAAAGGGCAGATCGCGTGCGGCCAGCATCTGGGGCAGGAGCAGGACGCCCAGCGCCTCCATCGCCGGCACGGCGAACAGAAACATCATCGTCGTGCCGTGCATTGTGAACAACTGATTGTACAAATCCTGGTTCACGAAGTCATTGCCCGGCACGGCCAGCTGTGTTCGCATGATCAGTGCCAGGATTCCGGCAAGGACAAAAAACAGGAATGCTGCTCCGAGATAGAGCAGACCGATGACAGTATTGTTCACGGCCGTGGGCAGGCGCCATCCCTTGGGCGTCGCCCAGATGCGCAGCAAGTCTGCCTCTTCTCCGGCCGGTCTTGGGACGGGACTGATCGTTTGTCGGCCCTTCTCGTTCATGCTGTACCTCCGTACCCGGACAGGATCAAAGCCGCCCGCATCTGGATCGGGTCTGGTCGCTGCGGCGCCAGCCGCGTGAACGTGTCCGACCTGCGGACATTGAACGTCATCATCATTCCAGCTCCGACAGATAGGTCACGATCTCCGCCTGCTCGGAGGCCGTCAGAAAATCATAGTCCGGCATGAGATTGTCCGGCTTCACTTGGTGGTGGTCGTCCAGCCAGCGTGCCAGGCCTTCCGCATCATTTTCAAGCGTTCCAGCTCCCAGGCTTGGCCGCGAGGCGAGATGTGTGAGATCAGGCCCCACACGGCCGCGGGCAGAACTGCCGCGGATTGTATGGCATCCGCCACAGCCCGCCGACTGGAAGGCGCGCTGTCCGGTTGTTTCCTCTGCATGCGCCGGTTCAGCCTGGCCAGCGAGCCAGCGCTCATAGGAGGGGGGCAGCATCGCCGTTACGGACAGCGCCATCAGGGCGTGTGCTCCGCCACAATATTCTGCGCACTGGCCCCGTACCGTGCCAGGCTCTGAGGCCAGCAGGGTCAGCATGTTCGTGTGTCCGGGAATCATGTCGAGCTTGCCCGCATAGGCAGGAATCCACAGGCTGTGAATTACATCCGCCGAAATGAGCTCAAGACGGACGGGCTCACCGACGGGAATCCGGATTTCATTGGCAGCTTCAATCTCTGATCCATCCGGCTGCAGATAGGTAACACGCCACCACCATTGCAATCCCTCCACTCGGATCACATGAGACGGCTCATCCGGACCGCTCTCCGGAACGGGGCCCGCGCGGAGCACCGCGAAGCTGTAGATCATCAGCAGGGACAAAACCACGGCCGGGAAGGTTATCCCTCCGTGAACGACCAGAGTATGCGCGGACAGGAAAGAGCGCCAACGGCGCGGCCCGCGTAGGGCGATCAGGAGCGCACCCGACACGAGCAGGAAGATGATAGCGCCCCCAACGCCAAGCAGCACAGTGAGGGCCAGTGTCCTGTCGGATTCCGCTCCCCCGCCCGACAGCGCAGATTGCTGTCCCTGACAGGCTGAGAGGAACAGCGCCATGCCCAGTCCCGCAAGTCCACGCCCCGCGCTCATGGCACTTCTTCCCCTATGGGACGGCTCGCATACCATGCCACGACATCATCAATTTGTTCATCGGACAGCTTGCCCATGGCGTTTGCCATAAGCGCGGCCAGCGGCGTTTCGTTTGTGTGACCTGTTTTCCAATGCTTCAAACGGGCGGTCATATAGCTGGCGGACTGCCCCGCAAGACGAGGATACTCGGGCTTAGCCGCGCTGTTATGGCAGGCTTGGCAGGCCGCAACCCGATTGTCCGGATCCCCGTTGAGAGCGATTTCGCGTCCTCTTTCAGGATTTCCCGTAAAGGCAGAGGAGGAATGTGGGATCGGGGCCAGGTCTGCATAGTAAGCTGCGACGTCGGTGAGCAAGGCGTCCGGTATTTCCGCTGCGATTGGTTCCATGATGCCGCTCTGACGCGTATCTGCGCGATACTCCTTCAGCGCCCGAAGCAGAAAGGCGTGTGGCTGTCCGGCCAGGCGCGGAATCTTGTCACTGACCGGCGGCGCAAGGCCGGTATCGTGACATTTCGTGCAGGTGGTCATGGTGAGATTCGTGGCGCGCCCAGAGATGAGGTGCTCCACTGTCACGGGCGTGACAGATCCATTCCCGGCGGCAAGACGCCGGAATTCAGTCTCCGTCAATTCGGGCAGGGCGCGAAGGAAGGCCACCAGGGCCCAGATTTCATCATCCCGGTGCGGAGCCGCCCAGCCGGGCATCCCGGCATATTGCAGTCCATGCTTGATGATCCAGTGAAGTTCGCTGTCACTCCAATGGTCGACCGCTTCCCCCAGTTTGGGGGGGACGGGAAGCATGCCTTGATAGATCGGATTGACGGCCTGGTCCGGTCCGCCATGACAGGGAGCGCACCCTGTCTGGAAATGGGCTGCTCCCAAAGCAATCAATCCCGGGTCTTCAAGATCAGGCGGCGTCAGACGTGGCGCATTGGCCTCTACGGAATTTCGCATGCCCAGTTCGAGAAACCAGTTCAGCCAGGCCGGATGGCCCCGGCTCGCGGCGACATTGTAGAGTCCGGACCAGGCGACCAGCAAGGCTACCCCCAAGCCCAGCAATGCGGCGCCGCCAATCGCCCCAAAGAGTCGTCGCCAAGTGAGAGTAATATCAATGCTCATGCCACGATGTCCGGCCTGACCTCCGGTTTGGACAGGTCAGAAAACCATCTGGCCACCAGATAGATACTGGCCCCGACATATGTCAGCGGACAGGCCGTCAGCATTAGAAGGCCGGCCGCCTGCTGATCCTCTATTTGGAGCATATGCCCCATTCCCGGATAGAGCGCCCGTGGTGCGAATACGAGGAGAATGGCAAACAGACAGACAAGTTTGCCGGTCAGGAGCAACGGCGCGATGACCCATATCCGGTTGTTTGCTATAGCCACCAGAACACAGATCCAGAACCAGGAAGCCGCAAGGGCCAGAAGCCCAAGCATGCCTAGCTGTATGAACAGGCTGGCCTGCATGGAACCTATCATCACCAGAGGGCTGTGCCAGAGAGCCAGAAAGGTCAGTTGGAGAAGACTGGCCACAACGAGGCGCGGGGACACCTGTCTGGCCAGACGCGGCCATTGCTGGATGAAGAGCCAAGCGACCAGCGGCGCCAATACGCTCATGGCGAAAATATGCGCCGCCATGTGGTGCGTGAGGCTTCCGGCCTGGATTGTCAGAGCCATTCCTGCGAGACCCATGACCAAGGCTGCTTTCCCCACGCCCAATAGGCCGGAATGCAGGACATCCGGTCTTGGGCCGGGAAGTAAAACCTCCGTTGAGCGAATTCTGTTGACCATATTTCATCGCGCGCGACTGTTAGTCTCTTCACTATCCAAACCGGTTGATCATCGAATGGTTCCGGGTACAGGAAGAAAATTCAGCCGCCTTATGGAAAAATAAGGTCGTATGCGGATTATAAATTCCGGAACAAAGTAAAAGTCTGCACGTTTCCCATGACCTGAGTTCACGACACACGTACAGGGGAGGCATCTCATGTCGCCGAGTTCGAGCCGTCAAATAGTCATTCAGGGATTGGGTCTCCTCATAGGCGGGGCCGGCCTTGTGTTATTGATCGGGGGCGCGCGCCTGGTCACTCTAGGCGGAAGTGCTTATTACGCCCTCTCCGGTCTTGGCCTTCTCGTTTCGGGCGCGCTGCTCTTCCGCCGACAGCTAGCGGGTATCTGGATATATGTGGGGGTATTCGTCCTCACGCTATTCTGGGGCATCCTGGAGGCCGGAGGTGATTTCTGGGCCTGGGTGCCCCGATTTGTCAGTCCGTTTGTTCTGCTGCTTGCTGTGCTTGCCATGTTACCGATGCTGGACAGGGGGCGCTGGAGCTGGGGAAAATACGGTGTTCTGGCTACGGTATTGAGTGTCGGGTTCGCCGCGCTGGGCATCATAATGTATGAGACTCCAGGTGGCCCCGAGCGTCTGACGGAAAATCGTCCGGCCGTGGACACACCGGGAGATGCCGACTGGGTCAGTTATGGGAACAGTCAGGCACAACGTTATTCGGGCTTGCAACAGATCAACAGATCCAATGTGGCAAAGCTCGAACGGGCTTGGCTGATCCATACAGGGGATCTGCCGGAAGACACCGAGAACAACTCCTATGGGGCAGAAACCACGCCCCTCAAGATTGGCAACCGCCTGTATCTTTGCTCCGCCACAAACCAGATGATGGCGCTCGATGCCGCAACGGGCGAGGAGATCTGGCACTACGACCCCAATGTGGACAAGAATTGGATTCCCTATACGGCAGCCTGTCGAGGGGTTGTTTATTATGAGAGTGATCTTGATGCCGAGGCTGCGTGCCATGCACGGGTTATCGAGGGCACTTTGGATGGCCGGATCATCGCTGTCGATGCTGAGACGGGCGAGCCCTGCACAGATTTCGGACAGAATGGAGAGGTGGATATCAAGACAGGCATGGGAGATATCGTCCCGGGCATGGTCTCGATCACGTCCCCGCCCAGCGTCGTGTCAGGCGTTATTGTTACAAATCACCAGGTGTTGGATGGGCAGAAACTTGAAGCGCCGTCCGGCGTCATCAAGGGCTTTGATGTCATGACGGGGGAGTGGCTCTGGTCCTGGGATATGACCCGCCCGGATATTTCCATTGCTCCGCCGGAGGGAGATTATTTCACGCGGGGTACGCCCAACTCCTGGACTGTTGCGGCCGGCGATGATGAATTGGGCTTGGCGTATATTTCCATGGGCAATTCTGCCGTCGACTATTGGAGCGGCAGCCGAACCGAGCCGGAAAACACGTATGCCACTTCGCTGGTGGCGTTGGACGTGCGGACAGGGCGACCATCCTGGCACTTCCAGACTGTCCACAAGGACGTGTGGGATTATGACCTCGGCTCCCAGCCATCCCTGTTCGATTTTGAAGGCTCTGAGGGCACGATTCCGGCGATCCTGATCCCCAGCAAGCAGGGCGATCTCTACATTCTGAATCGTGCCACGGGCGAGCCGCTTGTCGATTTCGAAGAAAGAGCGGTGCCCCAAGGTGGCGTGGAGCCAGACGAGCGAAGCGAGACCCAGCCCTTTTCCCGCTATCATACGCTCGCCAAGCCCCCCCTTGAAGAAAAGGACATGTGGGGGATGACTTTGATTGATCAGATGTTTTGCCGCATCCAGTACAGAAAGGCCGCCTATGACGGCATCTATACGCCGCCGACGGTGGATCAACGCTGGATTCAGTATCCCGGTTATAATGGCGGGTCCGACTGGGGCAGCGTTGCCATTGATCCTGAGCGTGGCCTGATCATTGCCAATTACAATGACATGCCGAATTACAATCGTCTGGTGCCGCGGGAAGAGGCCGACCGGAAAGGGTGGGCGCCTCGCGAGGAAGCCCGCGGCGGGAGTATGGCGCATGGCGCCGAAGGCGCGGGCGATCCGCAGGCCGGTGCGCCCTATGCGATTGATGTCAATGCGGGCTGGCGCATGCCTGTCACGGGCTTGCTCTGCAAGGAACCCCCCTATGGCGGTATCCGGGCGATTGATCTGGACAGTGGCGAGACTGTCTGGGACAGGCCTCTGGGGACGGCCAGAAAAAATGGTCCCTTCGGCCTGCCCACCGGCATTCCCCTGACCATAGGTACGCCCAATAATGGCGGGCCGCTGGTGACGGCGGGGGATCTTGTGTTCGTGGCTGCGGCGACCGATGATCTCATCCGCGCCATTGACCTGCGGTCCGGAAAGACCGTCTGGCAAGATACGTTGCCGGCGGGCGGACAGGCGACCCCGATCACCTACAGTGTGGGAGGACGTCAGTATCTCGTCCTGATGACCGGCGGGCACCATTTCATGGAAACCCCTGTGGGAGATCAGATCATTGCCTGGGCCCTGCCGGATGATGTGAGTAACTGACTTTGTGGTATCAGAGCGTTGTTACGGAACCGGATTGAACTCATCGGCATTGATAGGATCAGGAGACTGACATCATGGCCATGCGCGCATACTGGAAAGGGCATTTACGCCTTTCTCTCGTGAATATCGGAATAGAGCTCTACACGGCAACCTCCTCCTCGGGCCGGATATCCCTGAGGCAGATTCACAAACCCAGCGGACAGCGGATTCATTACCAGAAAATTGCTGATGGCGTCGGTCCGGTAGATACGGATGATATCGTCAAGGGATTCGAATTGGCGAAGGATGAATATGTCCTGCTGGAGCCGGAGGATCTGGACGAGATCAAGCTCGAAAGCCGACGGACGATTGATCTCGTGCAGTTCGTCAATGCCTGCGAAATTGACCCACGGTACTTCGAAAAGCCCTATTATGTCGTGCCGGCTGAAGATGAAGTTGCGGCCGAAGGATTCACTGTCATCCGGGAAGCCCTGCGCCAATCAAAAATGGTGGGCCTTGGCCAGATGGCAGTTCGGGGACGGGATTATGTGGTTGCCATCCGTCCGTGCGGCAAGGGACTGCTTCTGGAAACGCTTCGCTTCGCAGAAGAAATACGCTCGAGTGACTCCGTGTTTGACGACATTCCCGACTTGGAGCCTGAGCAGGAAATGCTCGATCTCGCGGAAGAACTCATTGAACGGAAGGCTGCACCCTTCGAGGCAGAGGCGTTCGAATCCCAATACACTGAAGCTTTGCGAGACCTTATCGAAGAAAAGCGTGAGGCGGGTGCAGTAAGTCGTGATGAGTCCGACGGAGCGGGATCGAGCGGGGGGCGGGGCAATATTGTTGATCTGATGGAAGCGCTCAAGAAAAGCGTGGAAAAAGGCGGTTCGAAAAAAAGAAAAACATCGAAATCGAAGCGCAAGTCAAAATCCAAATCGGACGAGGCCGCATGATTCATGGCCGACCTGTTGCGACCCTATCGTGAAAAACGGGATTTTTCCCAAACGCCTGAACCCGACGGAGAAGAAAGCGCCGCTGCTTCGGGAAAGAAAAGGGGGCTCTCCTATCTGATCCAGAAACACGCCGCGAGCCGCCTCCACTATGATTTCCGGCTCGAGCTTGAGGGTGTGTTGAAGAGCTGGGCTGTTACCAAGGGCCCAAGCCTCGATCCATCAGACAAACGGTTGGCAGTACGGACAGAGGATCATCCCCTGGCTTATGGGGATTTCGAGGGCGTCATTCCCTCTGGATATGGTGCAGGCACCGTCATGCTCTGGGACCAGGGAGTTTGGAGGCCGCGGGGCGACCCGCACAAGGGATTACAGGAGGGCGTGTTGAAATTCGACCTCGAGGGTCACAGGCTCTCCGGAGGATGGGCGCTCATCCTGATGAAATCGAAAAGCCGGAAAGGGCGCGAGAACTGGTTGCTGGTCAAGGAGCGCGATAAGGCGGCCGACACAAAGCAAGATCCCAGAAAAACCTGGACGACAAGTGTGATCTCGGATCGCAGTTTCGAGGAAATCGAGAAGGGGGCTGAGAGGGCGCAGCCTAAATCCACCCGGCCTGAGCCCCCGGAAGAATTGCTGCCGGAGTTTACACCGCCCCAACTTGCCAGTTTGCGGGATGCGCCCCCGGCCGGGGAAGATTGGATACATGAACTGAAATTTGACGGATATCGGATTCAGGCTCTGATCTCCGGCGATCAGGTCAGATTGATGACCCGCAACGGGCATGACTGGACGGCCCGCTATCCCACCATCAGCCGGGCGTTACGGGATATCGGTTCTGGCTCGGCTGCCCTTGATGGTGAACTTGTTGCCTTGGACGCACACGGCCATAGCCGGTTTGGTGCTTTACAGGCCGCTACCTCCGGGGATCAGGACGCACACCTTGCCTATTATGCCTTTGATCTCTTGTGGCTGAATGGAAAGGATTTCCGAGCGCTTCCCCTCGAAGAACGCAAAACGCATTTGCGATCCTTTTTGCCAGATAATCATGACATTATTCGCTATTCGGACCATGTCGACGGACAAGGCGACGATGTCATCAGCAAGGCATGTCGTATGGGGTTGGAAGGGATCGTTTCGAAGAAGCGGACGTCCCGATACCGGTCCGGTCGCGGGAAAAGCTGGCTGAAGTCGAAATGTGTCGGTCGCGATGAATTTGTTATTGCGGGCTACCGGACGTCTCGTAAACGTGGGCGACCTTTCGCATCACTCCTGCTGGGAGAGTATGTTGGCGAAAGACTTGTTTATCGAGGGCGTGTGGGAACAGGCTTTACCGAGACGAGTCTTAAACAGCTCTCGGAGAGCCTGTCGAAGAGGGTTCGCAAAACCCCACCCTTCGTGGATGTGCCGGCGGCGGTGAAACGGGACGCGGTTTGGGTGTCGCCTGAACTTGTATGTGAAATAGCCTATACAGACCGGACTGAGGACGGATTGCTACGGCATCCCAGTTTTCTCGGTTTGCGAGAGGACAAGGAGGCTGCCGAGGTGAAAAAACCTGAGCCGGAACATCGCCCGGATGTGCAAAGAAAGGAGGACCTCCAGATCGAAGGGGTCCGGATCACGCATCCAGACCGGATCGTGTTCGAGCAGCAAGGGGCGACCAAAGCCGAGATTGCCGAATATATGTCTGCCATAGCCAATCGGATGCTTCCCTTTTTAAAGGATCATCCAGTCAGCTTGGTCCGCTGTCCGGCGGGAGCTGGTGATGCCTGCTTCTTCCAGAAACATCACACTGGCTCTCTACCGGATGCGATCGGCAAGACCCGGATTCGCGAGCGCGATGGCGAATGGGCGGAATACCTGATCCTCAACTCATCGGCCGCGCTCGTGTCGGCGGCGCAAATGGGCGCATTGGAATTACATGTCTGGGGCGCCAAGACCGACCGGCTGGAGCGTCCTGATCGCCTCGTTCTCGATCTTGATCCAGATGAGGCTGTCGAGTTCAACGAGGTGAAGACAGCGGCGATGGAGGTTCGGGATGTCCTGGCGAGTGCTGGGCTGACGTCGTTTGCACTTCTCACGGGGGGCAAGGGTATACACGTGATCGCTCCGCTTGAACGGCGTAGAGACTGGCCTGACGTCAAGGCTGCGGCGAAAGGGCTTGCTGAACATCTGGCCCGCGCGGCGCCGGACCGCTATGTCTCGGTCGCTTCGAAAGCCAAACGCAAAGGGAAAATCTATATCGACTGGCTTCGCAATGAGCGAGGGGCAACGGCAATCTGTCCCTATTCGCTCCGTGCGCGACCCGGCGCGCCGATTGCGACCCCTATTGCGTGGGCTGAGCTGGGACGTATCGAACGGGCCAATCAGTATACGCTTTCGAATATCCTGCGTCGGCTGGGAGCATTGAAACAGGATCCCTGGGCGGCCTACTCGGATCTGCGGCAATCCCTATCCGCCCGTACCTTGGACGTCTTAAGTGGGGCGTGATCTTTCTTGCACGGATCGACAGCTATGTTGGTTATGCCGAGCAGGTCATTTGTCGGTTTCTGATCTCATGCCGCGCGCCAATTCAATTAACCGCCACGACTTTTCCGACATAAGTCTTTTGGCCGTTTCACGGTCAAGATGTGGCTTGTCTCGTGGCTCAAGACGCGCTCGAAGGTATCGCCCGGTCGCGCGTACCTGGGCACGGTAAGCGGGGTATTCGTCCTCCAAGCGCGAAATCAATTCTTGTACTGCCGGATCAGGCTGTCCGGAATCGACGGCGCGAGGCAAACCGTCCAATAGATGGATCGTCGATCCCTTCAACGCGGTCCAGCCATCCTTTAATATGCTTAGCGAAATCACCGAGGCCATCAGCGCGTCCGCCCACCACCAGCCACAGGCAATTCCCACTATACCCGCAATGCTGGCCACACCGGTCTGCCAGTCAGCCGCGTTCGTGTCGGCGTCGACGAACAAGACTTCGTCATGAAGACTCTTGGCAATCTTTCGTTTGGCCCGACCCAGAATGACGGGTGGAATAATGCTGAAAAGCAGGACCCCACTCATGATCCACCCCATCCAGACCTGATGACCAAAAATGGTCTTCGATCCAATGGTGGGATGTTTCATTGTCACAAGAGACTGCAGGCCCTCATAGAGGAGGAACGCGCCAATAGCACACAGAGCAGACGCGGACAAAAAGAAGGCCAAGGTTCCCGCACGCTGAAATCCGTAGGGAAAGACAGACGTCTCACCCTTTTCTTCCACATGCCGGGAGAGCAGGAAGAAAATAGGCGCAAGCAAACTTAATACATCTTCAATCCAGGCTGTTTTGAACGCTTGCGAACCGCCCATCGCGGCAGACATGGCGCCGACACTTATCATGACCCAGAATATGGTTTGCCATTCAAGTTTCTCCGCACGCCTCAGATCATTTTCTATCTGTTCGGGCGGACGCGGTGCGGCGATCATTTTGAGCCTCCCAAATGATTGTTAAGTACAATCAGCCATTCATTTTCGCCGGAGCGAACGGCCCAGACTCGCGGCTTGGTCCAACCCGGATGGGCAAAGGTCTGCGTGAGGCCCACCTGCTTGCGATAGGGCGTTTCTTTTGGAAGAGAAGCGACCACATCAAGTTCACCTTTTGAAAGAAGCTCAATCAGTTCATCCGTAGTCCCCTGCACAACATGTAGCTCTGCCTGTCTGGTTTGAGCCAGTGACTTGAGGTGGGCTGTATCAAATTCTGTCTGAGCCTGATTGCCGACCATCCCGGCACGCAGCGTCCCACCCCTCACCGTATCCGTGGTATGGCGAGGGTCGACTGGCAGCCCACATGCGGCCACACCGATCAGAACCAAACAAAGCAGATATGTGTGGGTGAAACCGCGCAGAAATCGCATTCCCAAACTCTCTTTGAACAAGACGAAGAAAAGGACTCAACCGCCGTCTTCTCCGGTAAGTTCCCGTTTCAAAGAATAATTCCCCGTCTGCGCCGCAATCACATCGGCCCATTCAAGACATTCGGCGCACGCGCAGGAGAGCGTAACGCCGGGAACGGTTATGGTATTCCACAGTGAAGCTCGCATCTATCCTGCGTAAAAACTCCTGATGAATATTGAGACCGGAGCGGGCCGCGTCGGAAAAGGTCTCGCAATGGTGAGCCAGGACAAGCGCCCCGTTCGGGCGAAGCCGTCTCGCGGTTTCGCGTGCCAGACCGTTCAGATCCTGATCCGACAGATAATAGAGAACTTCAGAGATGACGATCAGGTCATAGCTCATGTCGGGAAATCTGTCGGCGAGGGCCAATTGGGAAATTTTCACACGTGGAAGCAGCCCCGCGGCCTTTCGGACGAGTTGGACGCCGGTGGAGGTGCCCTCGGTTGAGGTCAGTCTGAGCGAACGGGCCGCCAGCATGGGTGTGTTCGATCCATTGCCAGCTGCAAGTTCGAGGACGCGCCCATACTTGCCAGTGCCCACCGCTCGTCCCAGAGCGGCCCGCTTTACCCGTTCATATCGGGAGTTCCAGGTTCGCCACGGATCGGGGTTCTCGGCAAACTTCCGTTCAAAATCGTCCAATGAGATCGCACCGCGTTTCATCGCATGCCAAAATATTCGTTCGGGCCGGCCAGACTCTGAATAAGCGGGCGATCCATGCAAAATCCATCGGGATCATCTTCGATCAGCCCTGTCTGGCTGCGATAGGTTGCAATAGCGGCAGCTTTCATCAATCGGCTGTCCTTCAAGGGTAATTTGTACCGGGGAGGATTGGTGGGCTGCGAGGCATCCGGCCAGATCATATAAGTGAGCTGATGCACCCGGGGCGGCCATGTTTCCTGACAGGCCCGGGCGACGATCCTGTGATCTGCGTGAAAATCAAAGACAGTGGGCCGTACCACCAAATCCGGCTCCTGCCCCTGGGCAAGTTTCTGTTTGAGACGACTGAACCCGGTCGGAGGCATATCTTGTAGACCACTGTCGGGAAAATCGAGAAAGGTGATGGCCGTTTGAGGGATACCGATGCGGGCCAATGCATGGCGGGTTTCGTGTCTTCGGCGGGCTATCAATCTTGCAGGAGGCCAGGCCTTGCTTTTGTGGGACGCCGCCCCATTGGTCACGACGGTAATGCGAACATCGGTCCCATGCCGGACAAGATGGCGCATCAGGCCGAACGCACCAATCGTTTCATCATCCGGATGCGGTGCCACGATCAGCGCTAGCCGTATGTTCTTGAGCGGCAGAGGATTATTCATAGCTGAGGCTGTATGCCCCCCGCTGCGGCGGCACGCCCAACCTTCTGTTTATGAGCGTCGGGTGCCGGTTGGCGCAGATAGACCATGAGATTGCAAATAATGTCCGATAACGGGTGGTCCCGGAACATTGATTTGACGCCGACACATTGCTGGGCAAGCAGAATGGCGCGCTCGGCCTGATCGCATACAACGGTACGGGCATGGGCGACCCTTGCCAGTTTTGTTTCGACGGTATCCTCTGAACAGCTTGCAGTTTGCCGAACCAGTGCAGCAGAAATATCCGCGCATGTATAGAGTTCAGCCAGCCGGTCTGTCTGATGGACGTCCTGGTCACGCCCAGTCTTGATGAGATGATCTCTGACGCCGTCAAAAAGTGCAGCAATGGCGCCCGCCTGTACGGCCACAAATCGTAACGCCCCCCCACTGAACCAAGGCTCTTTTTCGTAATCTCCAGGTTCGCCGACCTTCCAGTCTGATTGGCTGATGGCTCCGTTCCATCGCACAATATGTGTCTCTGAGGCCTGCATCCCGATTACATTCCACCAAGTCGTGTCGATCTCTGGAGGAACTTTGCTGAGGTCGAGCAAAAGAAGTTGCACATGATCCTTGTCGCCCGCATTCAGCGTGACGAGTGCATGGGACAGGATGCCTGCACCACTGGCGAACGCTTTGCCCCCTGACAAGGTCTCGTTGATAAGGGACAAGGGCGCCCCCGGTAAATCCGCGTTCCAGACACCCACGCTCGCTCCTGATTCCAACAAGGCGTCGAGGTAACTCCGATCTGCCTGGCCGAGCGTGCGATACAGAATTTGTATGGCGTCGACATGTCCCTCCAGCAGCCGTGCAAAAGGCAGGCTTTGCCGGCCGGCGGCGTAAAGGGTGCGAAGCAGGGCAAGATTGTCTCCATTCTCGCTTTGGGTCAGATCGATGCCCTGCAGCCATAGGCGGAAATTCTCACCGAGAGCCACGAAAGGCGCGTGAGGTGCGTTCAGGACAGATGCGGACAATGATCGGGTCATCAAGCGACAGCCCGATCCGTATCCTTTGCCCAAAGTGTACCTAGCAGGCGTTCGGCCTGTGGGAGAGGGATAAGATCACTCTGGTCGGCGGCATTGAGGGGGGCTATCGTCTCCACAAAGGCATCGCTGGTCCTGACGATTGCTGCGACCTCGTTCAGGTGTTCCGGATACAAATTAAAGTGTTGCGCTACCGGGCTCATGCGATTTGTTTCGAAGGCGTAGCGCAAAGCTGCCTGTTTTCGGAAATGCTGCGCCAATCGAACAGGATTCGGTACATTGGGCGGTGCTTTTTGTGGGAGTTGCGACCTGAGTTCATGCGCCAGGCCGTCCGGCGCGCGTCCGACCGTGCGCCCTGACGTCAGGACCCTAACGCGCCCATCTTGCCTCACCAGATAGTTTTGTCGCCTTGCTCTTTCGGCGAGGGCCGTGTCTTCGCCGTGCGCAAGGTCCAGAAAACCGCCGAGCTCGCGATAGACTGAAGCACGAAATGCGAGACTGGCGCCCCCGAGAGAGGGATGGCTTGGAGCAGGATCATAGCTGATGGGGTCGAGCGTCCTACGGAACCGGTGGAGCTCAAATTGGTAATCTTCCAGGCGTGTGCGCCAAGTGCCAGCACGCCGTCCGTTGCGAATAATATGCCCCGCTACAACATCGACAGTTTGCAGGGACCGACAATTCATTTCGACCCAATTGTTTGCAGGAAGGGAATCCGCGTCCGTGGTGAGCAGGAATGCCTTCTCAGCCGGACCTAGCTGTGACAAGCAAAGCCTCATGGCCGCCGCTCTCGCGCGACCAGCATTGGGCGCACTGCGAGGGAGCGTTCCCGTGCATATTTCGAAAGGTAGACTCCCGGCACGGTCTGATAGAATGGTGGCACTTTGATCCGTGCATCCATCAAGCAAGAAGCACGCAGTAAAGGCACCAGGTCCCACTGTCTGCCTGGCAAGAGCATCCAGCAGACGCGTGAGCCGTCGGGCTTCATTTCGGACAGGAATGCCAATGGCTATCTGGCCGTGCACTGACGAGCTCACAAAGTCCTCTCAAGCGCATCTAGTTTGCGACTGTGCTCGGCGAGTGAGTTTGTGGGCTTGCGAATGCTTGCCCGCGACGCCTGCAAATATGCCTTCACATTTGCGTAACTGACACAGCCCGCCCTCTGGTTCACTATGTGTGAAATTTGGTCGCTCGCCGTCCAGCGATCCCGCAATTCTTCAAAGTAAAGCTCGAAATGGTTTTGCGGGTCGGACATCACGAACCTCCATCTTATCTCGATTGCGGATGCTATAGGTTTCAACTCTCAAGCATGAGATTTGGTTCCTGACACATTGCTTGCCATTCGATGATGCAGACGTCAGCAATGGGTGCAAAGGAAGACATGTGGATTCAGATCATGCAGCGAGTGGCTCTGGCATCGGCAGACTGTCGGCCAGAATACCATTCACGCTGAACTGCCGACGCCGCGCATACTCACATTGCGGTCATGGAGCTTCAGCGACTCGTGCGAAAGGATCGACGAGGTGATCTCCTGATCAAGAGGGCCCAGCTAGTCCACGCGAATTTCGATGTAATACGCGCACTATCCCTACCACTAATGCTCATTTTGTCTGCATGATGTGATTTTCTAGGCGGTCCCGGTGCCTTTCCCAGGTCGGAAATTCGAATATCGATCGGGCGGTGAACTCAGGCGATATTTGCCAGAGGCTTTTCATCAAATTGCGCAAGTACGAAACGAGCGATCCGCACAACGAGGTCATCCGGGTTGAACGGCTTTGACACATAGTCTGCCGCGCCGAGATGAAGCGCGTCTTCCACGTCAGTTTCGCCCCGCCGTGCGGTGAGCATGAAGACCGGAATGTGAGCTGTTTCAGGATCGGATTTCAGCTGGCGTAGCGTTTCGTGACCATCCATAACAGGCATCATGGCATCGAGGATAATCAGGCCCGGCGGGTCACTTTTAACGCTGTCGAGTGCCCCGCGGCCATTTTCGGCCTGATCGATCCGGCATCCCAGCCGTGAGAGTTTGTGCACGAGAAGAGTTCTCAACATGCGGTCATCGTCAACGACAAGAATTCTATCTATTGCCATGGTACTTGTCCTACTTCGTGTTGAGATTCATCATGGCGAAGTTTGGCTGACATATGGTTCACGGAATCATCGAAAGCGACGCATCATCTTAAGCCATGCTTAACGCTCGGCCGTCTCGCCGTGATCAGTTGTGCGCATGTGAGAAATCAACCGGCATCTTTTGGTGTGGCGCCCCAGAATTCACGCTTGTTTGTCGGTTCTGGCAACAAATCTGAAGGCCGCTTCGGATACATCAGGCAAGCAATAGCGATGTCAAAACTATTCCAAAGCGATAGATCTTGGAAGTCTTTGTTTTGCCAAGAATGCTTAATTGCAGTGGAACATGGAACCGTTTTGCCGCGTAATCCGTACTTATACATGTATCATGCGGTGTGACTGAGATCGCAGGGTGGTCAGCACGTTAGATGGGCTGAATGGTAATGGTTACTCAACCCGGTTCGACAAGCGTTTTGTTGTTAACTCAACCCAGTGTGGTTTCTAAAGTTATGGAGCCTTTGCCTCCCTTCCAGTCGGAGCGCCAAACGCTCTACACGCCCGCTGATGAATTCTTCGAGAATATCGTTTCGCTGCTCCGCAATATGCTGGGTGTCGAATCCACCACGATCATTGTCACCGACGGTGAGCAGCGATGGCTGAAAGCGTCTACAGGTCTTGATCCCGATGAAATTTACAGTGACGTCAAATTCTACGCAGGCGTGCCAATCTATTCGGTGAACGATGAGATCATCGGAACGATATCGGCGCTCGATTCGTGCGAGCGAGACTTGCCGCCCAGTCAGATACAGGCGCTTGAAGATGTGGCGCGGGTGGTAACGGATTTCTACGAATTAAGACGGCTGGCCCTGAGTGACGGACTCACTGGTTTGCTCACACGCCGGGCTTTTGAGAATGAGGCCGAGCGACTGACTCAACTCTGTAGCCGGCACCGGCACCCGCTCACCTTGATCTATTTTGACGTCGATCACTTTAAATCCATCAATGACACCTATGGTCACCCTGCGGGTGACAAGGTCTTGAAGGCGGTCGCGGAAACGTGTCGCACATATCTTCGTCAAAGCGACGTCTTTGGTCGTCTCGGAGGAGAGGAATTCGCCGTCTTGCTTCCAGAAACGGATGAAAAAAACGCAGTCATGGTGGCGGAAAAACTCCGCATAGCAATCGGCGCGATGCGGTTCAACTTCCAGGATACGACGGTGGCCGTCACCTCGAGTTTTGGTGTGGCCACCCAGTCAGACCGAACCTATGACCTATCCACTTTGCTGGCCCGCGCGGATACGGCGATGTATCAGGCAAAGCAAGCTGGTCGAAATCGCTGCATGGTCTGGGGCGCAGGCGACCGCGTGGAAACGGTTGTCAGACGTAGGGTGCTTAAGGCCGGTCAGGTCGCCTTTTCAGGCACGCATGCCTCGATCGATTGTACGGTTCGTTCGCTGGGGCAGGCGGGAGCTGGCCTGGACCTTGTGACAACCATGAATGTCCCGGATGAATTTCATCTGCTTATTCGGTCCGATAAGCTCAGAGTTGCCTGCAAAGTGGTGTCGAGAACCCGGACGCATCTCGACGTCGAGTTCATTTGATCCTTGTAGGGGCCAGCGCCTTCTCAATCTTTGAAAAATTGCCGCCAGCGACGCAGCGCCTGGTAATACTTCCTAGTCTGCCGAGGAATCCTGTTGCCAATATTCTGCCAGCTTGTCTGGCAAGGTCAGAGGATCGAAGGGCTTGGGAATAATCCCGATAGCCCCAAGCTGAAGATAGGCTTCCTGCTCATGGGCCTGGGATTTCGCTGTCATGAAGACGGCTGGGACTGCCGCGCCGTTGGGAAGCGCGCGGATACGCCGAAGTGTTTCGGGGCCATCCATTTCCGGCATCATGACGTCAAGCAGCAACATATCGGGAGCAAAGTCATGAAATTGCGCCACGGCATCTGCACCGCTTATACAGTGATGCAGCTCCAATCCTCCAAATTCTTCTAATGCCATGACCGCCAGTTCCGCGACCATCGGATCGTCTTCAACAAATAGTATCTTGTTCAGGCCGTTTGCCATCTGCGTCTCCTTGTTTCGTCGAAGATGTGCACGTAGGAAAGTTCAGCCTGAAAGTGGCGCCGTGACCCTCCACGCTATCATAAGTAATTTCTCCGCCCAGGGATTCTACAATTGATTTAGTGATGTTCAGGCCAAGGCCGGACCCGCCTGCCATACGTGTGGCTGACCCGTCAGCTTGGGC
Organism: Hyphomonas sp.; assembly: GCF_036964145.1. Classification (GTDB taxonomy): domain Bacteria; phylum Pseudomonadota; class Alphaproteobacteria; order Caulobacterales; family Hyphomonadaceae; genus Hyphomonas. The sequence goes on along the minus strand of NZ_JBALUC010000002.1, from coordinate 684,944 downwards.
AAACCTCTGGAATATCTTGTCCCGGAACGAGGTCGGAATGCCCGGACCCTTATCAGATACCGATATCTGAATCCGGTCATTTGCCTGTTCCGTGATCTCAATCATGACGGCTTCGCCCTTCGGGGAAAATTTGGCTGCGTTGGAGAGAAGGTTGACGAGTGCCTGATTGAAACGGGAGGGATCCACTATACTGTAGGTTTCCGGAGTATCTGCCTTCAGCTGAAAGGTAACACCATATTTCTCCGCCAGACTTTGGTGACGCTCCACAATGTCCGTCACCAGTCCTTTCATATCACAGACTTCGGGATAGAATTCCATTTTCCCTGCAGCGATTTTCTCGACATCCAGAATGTCATTGACCAGGCGCCCCAGCCTTTCCGTGCTCAGTAGGGAAATGTCCAGCAGGCGCTCTTCTTTAGGTCCGACTTTCCCGCGCAGCCGTTTTTGCAAGATGCCGAGCGAGGCCTGGATCGAGGTCAGGGGAGTACGCAGCTCGTGGTTCACTGTCGAGACGAACTCGCTCTTTAGAGTCTCCATCTGTTTGCGTTCTGTAATGTCCCGTACGATTCCGATGAACATGATCTGACCTCCGGCATCGACCTTGCTCAGCGAGATCTCCATGGGGAAGGTGGAGCCATCCAGACGGCGGCCTTCCGATTCCCGGGTGACCCCGACCACACTGCCAGGGGAGGATTTTTGATCCGAACTCAAAAACGGTTCATAGTCGGTAAGAATCGATTCCGGCATCAGCAATCCAATGTTCCGTCCGGTCATGTCCTCATGAGAGGCACCGAATATTCGCTCGGAAGATGGACTGAAATCCTGGATCATCCCTTCTTCGTTGGTTGAAAATATACCATCGAGCATATTGTCAAAAATGGCCCGAACCCGCGCTTCGGCCCCTTTCAGGTCTTGCGCCAATCCCTGGAATGCTCCCGCCAGTTCTCCGATTTCGTCAGCACGTTCGATCGCTAGCGCGGGCACGCCGCCAGACAGTCTCGCTTGCCGGATGGATGTGGTCATCGCGAGCAAGGGCGCGGTCAGTCGTGTTGATGTCCAGGCAGCCCCGCCGAGCGACAATCCGATCAACAACAAGGCAAGCAAGGCCCCTTCGTTTCGGATGCGCAGCACACCCGTCATCAACTCGCTATGAGGGACGCGGATAGATATGATGAGGTGTGAATCATCCAAGCGCTGACTAATCGGTAGTCTTGCGGAATAGATCAGATCATTTTCCGTATTCAGCAGCCATGTCGAAGCATGCTGTTCACGCTTTGGGCGAAGCGCCGCGAGCAGTTGTGCGCGCTCGCCCGACCCCTCCAGATTGTACTGGAATGCGGTGACCGATCCGTCAGCATGTTGTTCCATATAATCGCCGGATTCATTGGAGACAATGATATTGCGTTTCAACTGTATGACGTCAAACCGTTCTCGGAGCATGGCGCTGTAATCGGTGTTAATCACCACCATGCCGAATATTTTGCCCTTCGAGTCGAAGATGGGCACGATGGCGCGCAGGGTGGGGACGAGATCGCTGTCAAGCGTTCCAAATTCGCGATTATAGGTGACATTCGAGAAATAGGCCTCACCTCGCGCGAGAGTCAGCGCTTTCTGAAAATAGACTTCCTCCGACTTGGCTTGCAGCCGTGACTCCGTGACCCGCTCCCACCCATTGGAGGCCCGGTTGACTCGCACAAGCTCTCTGCCCTTATTGTCGAGACCGATATACCGCATTTGTGTGTAGGTAGTCCGCTCACGCATCATTGATACAAAAATGTCTTCCAGGCGCTGGCGCCACTGATCCGTCGTGGACCCGTCCAGCGGATCGATCTGGTTGTTGGCCGCACTTCGCAGCATGCCCTGGATGGGGGGCGTGCGTGAGACGACAAAGGCATCATTGATCATCTCGTCATAGGTGCGCTTGAATTCCAAGGCTACCAACTGGGCTTCATGAGCCACATTTTCCACGGCCATGTCACGCGAGAGGGAAGTGGTTCGTAAAACAAGGAGGGCGCCCAGCGCAAGTGACGTTACCAGGGACACGCCGCAGGCAAGCAGAATGATCTTGCTGCGCAAGGACTGGGGGACAAAGGACGTCAAACGTCTGGGGTATGGTTTCATGGCGCGCTCTCTTTGGCGGTAGCAATCCGTCAGCTGATGCGACGCTTTGCAGTCATTTGCCTGCGGAAAGCTGTACAATTTCTTACTGCTTATGCGGACCCCCGGCCCGCCATATATGTGTTTGACTCATCGATCTGTCGTTCCGCCGCAGGAGACTGGATGGATTCGTGGCAAGCCTTGTTCGCTCCGGCACCTGCAACTTGGCCTTGTCATGCCGAGGATAGGAGTGGGAGGAGGGATGACAGCGCTCCGTTGGCGGAGACGGTGTCAGGACGCACGCTGCTCGCGGCCCTCATTCCGAAAAGCTCGGAACACAGAGAGTCTGTCAGGCCCGCCCCCCAACCCTGCGGCAATCAATTGCCCCTCATCGTGTTCCCCATTGGAGGAATCGTTTTCAACATCCACTCTCCGAGCGGAAGTCTCACGCCGCTCCGCGACTTCGATGAGGGAGCCTAGGCCGGCGTCCGGGTTCCGGATGCACCCAGTACACAAGCGTTCGTCTCCATATCTGCTGATACAGGATCGCTGCAGTCCGCTGAAGGAGTGAACTCATTTTACGCGAGGGGGCCACAATCGTGGTCAAATGATGCCGCCCTATTGTAAATGACTGTCCGCTGGATAGTATTTATCCCAATATTTGCTGAAATTCTTCTTTGCCTAAGCAAGTTGTTTGGTTGGCGGCCGTGTCTAACTGCCCTGCAACTTCCTCGATTCTGGAAACCAAGATGTCAAACCAACGGATCGACTGGGACAAGCTGCGCGTTTTCAAAGTGGTGGCCGAACTGGGCAGCATGACGGGGGCAGCTGCGAGACTGAAAGAATCTCCCCCCACGGTCAGCCGCAAGATCGACGAACTGGAAGAGTTCCTGAGCAGCAAGCTGTTCAGTCGCTCAACGCGGGGGATGGAGCTGACGGAGACCGGCAAGACGGTCCTGCGCTATGCGCGGCAGATGGAAGAATCGGCGAATGCGGCTTTCAGCAAGGCGATTGGCAAGAGTGACGGGCCGGAAGGGCGGATCACGATTGGGACGGGCGATGGAGCCGGACCTTACTGGATCGCGCCGCGCCTGGCAGAGTTCCAAAACGTGCACCCCAAGGCCCAGATCCGCATGCATGTGCAGGAAGAGGAACCGGACCTGCTGAATGAAGAGGCCGATATCGCGATCCAGTTTACCGAATCGCGCGACCCGGAAATCATCTCGCACAAGCTTGGCACGCTTCACTATATCGGCTTCGCGTCGCAGGATTATCTGGACGCGCAAGAGACCCTGCCGTCCAGCCTGTTCGAGTATCACCAATACCGATGTATCCTGCATGAATCCTATGTTCAACAGGTTGAGCGATGGGCACCCAAGGCGGCCGAACTGAAGAAGATGATCGACTTCGCCTTCGTCACCAATTCGGCGAGTGCCATGATCGCGCTGTGCCGGCAGGGCGGGGGCATCGCTTTGCTGCCGACCTATTTGCAGGATGTCTTCCCGGACCTGGTGGCGCTGGACATGTCCGAAGTCGCGCCGATCCAGTTCTGGATGGCGTATACAGAGCAGACGCGCCGGTCGCCGCTTGGCAATTTGATGATCGAGTGGATCAAGGCCCAGTTCGACAAGCAGGTCTCGCCCTGGTTCACCGACGAGTTCTATCATCCGAAGCAGCGCCTCGGCCTTGCAAGCGATACGGATGAGAGGGCCCCCTTGCCGCGGGTGGCCGGCTAGTCAAAGGGGACGAGCTTAGTCGCTCGACATTGCCCGCAGGACTTTCGCCATGATGCTGAGGCGCTCCTTGGACGGGGTACGGTCGATCCAGGAATGGCATTCGGCGCGAACCTTGGCCGATGGATCGGTGTCCTTACCGTCTTCAGCATTTTCGTCTTCGAAAAGGCTGGCGATCGAGACACGAAGAACTTCCGCGACATTGGCGAGCATCCCGGCGCTCAGACGGTTCGTGCCGGTTTCATACTTCTGCAGCTGCTGGTGGCTGATGCCGAGCTCAGAGCCAAGTTCAGCGAGGGTCAGATTACGGTCCAGGCGAAGTTTTCGAATTTTTTCGCCAACCATCTGATCGACTGCCGTAGGGGCTCTGGAAGTAGATTGCTTCATGACCTGCTCGCTCCATATATCCATCAGAGGTAATTAGATTTCCCGCAAAGGGTGTTATGGCAAGACCAGCACTACCCAAGAAAACGGAATGCAGATCTAAATTTGCATTTCAATCTCATTACCGTTCCAATATTGGACTGTTTTGTGACGGCGAAAAAGCCATAAAAAGCAGTGCTTTCTGCTATGTCACAACCCATGTTAGGAAAGGTCCGATCCCACCTGAAGTGGATTAAGCCTCTGCAATTTTTAATAATCCTTTTTCCACTTAATTGAGAGCTTGGCCTCCCCGTCTGTAGTAGTTTCTGAAGTAACGGAAACCTGTGGTCTTGGCTCCCACTCAACTTCAACGGAACTTCCTGCAGCTCCGGCCGAGTTTAACTCAAGATATACATCGTCTGCGATGTATTGTCCTACGCCTACTTGTGCGGAGCCTTCCTCATTGGTGCCGAACGACAAACGGTCGATTCCCAAGGCCGCCTGAAGCTCGGAGGTCGGATCGAAGCCCGAGCTGTTGCCACTGAGTCGCGCGATGGAGTTGGCCAATTGGGCTGCTTCGAGGGCTGACAGATCCACCGATGACCGCCCGAACAGGAGGCGTGAGAGGATTTCATCCTCTGGCAAATCAGGTGAACTGCTTAGGGCAATGCTCGGGCTGGTGGGCGATCCCGCGAGCGCGACCGTTGCATCAAATCCATTGACGCTCCGCTCCGCCTCGACATCCAGCCGGGCCCGGCGCAGCGGGCCCTCGAAATAGACTGCCCCCTTGTCGAAGACGAACGGCCGGCCGGCGAGTGCGAGCGTGCCGCGACGCATGGTGGCCTGGCCATTGAGAAGCGGATCCGCCGCGGTCCCGGTGAGTTTCAGGTCTGCGCCCCACTCGCTTTCGAGGCCGCGCCCATCGATGAACACGCGCCGGTCGGCATTGATGTCGAGGTCGAGGGACAGAGACTGTCTCAGGGCGCTTTGGCCAGCGCCTTCTTCGCCGTCCTCTTTCCAGCGCACATCAATGGCCTGCGCCTTGGAGGAGGGAAGATTGTCGAGATTGAACCGGGCGGATTGGATGTCCACGGTTCCGGAGACGGTTCGCTGGTCCGTATTGCCAGTCAGGTTGACCTTGCCATCTGCGCGCAGCGAGTCGCCGTCCCGGTTGTAGAGCAGCAGGCCGGCGAACTCTGTGGTCAAATTGGTCTCATCGGTCGAGAGGGTGCCGGAGACGGTGGCGGTGCCGCCATCGGCGCCATCACCGGTCCCGGTCAGGCGAAGGGCGGCATCGGAGTAGGCGACTTCCAGGTCCAAATTCACGAGCCTCAAACTGGTCGCGCCGAATTCATAAATGCCATCTGCCAGTTCCGCTTCAGCGCGGACAGTCGGGGCCTTAAGGGTTCCCGAAAGCTCGGCGGACGCGTCGATCACACCGCCAACATCATGGCCATAGGCGAGCGCGAGGGAGCGCAGGTCAGACAAGTCGCCCTTCAGATTTGCCGTGCCCTGCATCGGCCGGTCCATGTCGAAATGGGCGATGCCCTCGGGCTCAGCCGCGACGGGAAGCGTGGCTGAGCCCGCCAGGCGCAGCTCGCCATAATCGCCTGCGCCGTCTATCATCAACGCCCCATTGCGCAGATGGCCGACCAAATCGACCGCAAGAGACCGCTCCAGCCCCGGCAATGGCCCTTCGACATTCATGTCGAAACGGCCTTCCGGATTGGCGCCGAAGAGCAAGAAGTCGCCGTCACCATTCACCATGACCCGGCGTGTCGCGATTCCAGCGGAAGCCAGCACGGGCGCGAGGTCGACATTCTCTACAGTGAGACTCATGCGGGGCGTGCGGGTCTGCTCGGCAATCCGTGCCTCGATGGAGCCGCCAAAGATTGCGAGGTTCGCTTCGATGGAGGGCGTTTCACCCAGACGCCAGCTAATGGGCTGGACCGAGCGAACCTGTTCTCCCAGCAAGGTGCCATCCAGCTCAATCTGACCGCTCGGATATTCCGCTGCAAAATCGGCTGCCCCCAATATATCGAGGGCGGTCGGCCGGGTTTCATGTTCGCGTTTTACCTGCACCGCGAAATTATAGCCTTCCGGCGCATTCCGGATTTGGCCGTTGATCGAGTCGAAACGGAGCGAGGGGGACAGCCAGACATTCTGGACCTGACCGGAGGCGGTGATGGACATGTCTGCGTCCGGCGCCCGGTCCACACTCAGCTTCACATCGAACGCGCCGACATGCCGTGCCCCGAGATTGAAACGTTCGCCCGCGACGTTGAGGGTGAGATCAAGCCCGCGCTTGCCGCCATAGATCAGGGACCCGGACAGCTGGGCGGTCTCATAAACAGACCGGATATCCCGCAAGGCGAAGACGCCATCAGCCCAGGACGCTATCGACGTGATTTCGACGGGCTGGTTCCCCGTATCACCGGACAGGCCGATAGGACCGGCCCAGCCATCATCTGTCCGGCTCAGATCGACCGCCGTTTGCAGAGCTGTGACATCAATGGAGTTGCGGCTGAGGGCGCCGCCCGTCGAGGTCAGTTTGATGGATTGAATGCCCTTCAGGCCGGACAGGCTGAGCGTGCCCGCATTCAGATTGAGGTATGTGCCCGATATCTCAATGGCTGCACTCTGTTCGAACTGGCCGGTCAGTGTTGTGGCGCCGTTGGAGGCATATTTGCCGGACAGCATCAGCTCCAGCTTGTCGCCATCGATCCTGGCCGACCGTACCTGATAAGCCTTGTCCGCTCTCTGAATGCTGGCGCGCACGCGGGCAGACTCTCCCAGTGCCTGGGCGACCGTTGAATTGACTTCACTAATGCCTTGAGCCGTCAAATCCGCAACAATCAGGGGCGATTTGAAGTTGCCGGTTACGCCGACAGAGCCGGTGGCAGACAGGCGCGGGGCGGAGACCAGCAGGCCAGACACCTGTTGCAGGCGGGCCTGCAGGTCCAGCGTCTTCTCGCGGGTACCAATGGTGCCGCTTGCTGCGACCCGTCCGGTGGACAACCGCATGGTGGAGGGCGCCAGCGTGACAAGGCCGGTATCGCGATTGTAGTCTCCGGCCAGCTCAAATTTCGGGGCCTTGCCGGCAATCCGCTGCGCCGTCGCGCTGGAGGACAAGACGCCCGTTCCGGCAAGCGTGCCCTCGAAACGGATACGCCTGTTGTCGGACACGATTTTCACGGGTCCTTCAAGCATGTCAAAAGGCAGATCAGCAGTGCTGTCAGCTGTCAGCCTTGCCGTGCCGTTCAGGGCAGGCGTATCCATCGGATCGGCAAGCGTGCCGGTAAAGGTGAGATCCGCATCAAGGCTGGCCAGCTCCTCAAGTCCCGAGAATTTGACATCGAGATTGACGGGGCCGTCGAAATCCTGTGCGCGGCGTCGATATATGCCGTTAGCGGAGAAGGTGCCCGAGGCCAGCGTACCGGACATATTGAACGGGATTTTCGCTTTCCGGATATCGCCGTCGAGCGTCAGGCGCGCGGCGGGACCGATCAGCGTCTTGATCCTGTCCGACAGGGGCAGGCGCGTTGCGTTGACATTCGCGCTGGCCAGCAGGTCGCCTGCCGTGATCTTGCCGGTCAGTTCCGCAACCGGCGCACCGGAGATTTTCAGTTCGGCAAAGCCGTCGCCATTGTCCAGCGTGCCGCTGGCGCGCGCCGTCAGCAAGGCGCTGTCGCCGTCGGGCAGTCTGGCGAGCGTCGCCAGCGTGCCGCCCGCAGGAGCCTCCACTTCAGCATCAAGGCTGTATGCGCCGGACGCGGTGCGCTTAAGCGTTGCGTCTACCCTGTCGCCCACACCTTCCAGCGGGAGTGCGGTGACTGCCAGATCGAACGTCCGGGCTTTTGGCAGGCGGAAGCGCCCGTCGATTTCAAATGCTGCGCGTGGGCCTGCCACGCCCTCCTGCAACAGCAATTCTGCAATTTTCAATTCGTCCAGCGAGACGGCCCATTTGCCCGAGGATCCGGAGTCCGGACTGTCATCCTGCTCCGTCACGGGGCGGCGGAGGACGTCGACCTTGCCAGCGCTTATCAGGTCCAGCTTGATCGTTCGCGACATCAGCCGCGCGGGCGACCAGGCGAGGTCGACATTCTCGACCGACAGCCAGACGCCTTCGGAATCGGTCAGTGTGATCCGGTCCGCACCGAGCCGGTCCAGAGGGTCGCCGGTAAGGCCTTCAATCTGCAGCGTGCCCAGCGATCCGGCCTTCCGGCCATCAATCTGGGATTCCACGAAAGCGCGCCCGCCGCTCGAGGCGATCCAGAGGCGCGTGGAAACGAGGATCACGGCCAGCACGACCAGAACTGACAGGATGGCCATCAGCCACCGTCGCCGCCGGACCATGTCGAGGAGAGTTGTCAGGGCTGCCATCAGAAGGCCTGCCCGATGGAGACATAGACCTGAACCGGGTCTTCACCTTCCCGCCGGTCAAGCGGTGTGGCGATGTCGAACCGGACCGGTCCGAAGCCCGGATAGAAGCGCACGCCGAGACCGAAGGAGGTTCGCATCTCGCTGAAGGCTTCATCAATCGAGCGCGCCGCATATCCGGAATCGACAAAGGCGACATAGCCCCAGCGCTCCGACTTGCGCCAGCGCAGCTCCGCCGTGGCCGCAAACATGGCGTCGCCGCCAATGATATTTCCGTCCGCATCTGTCGGGGACAGGGATTGGTATTCGAAGCCACGTACGGATCCGCCGCCGCCGGCAAAGAATTTCCGATCCACGGGTACGCCGTCATCGCCCAGGAAGGTCCCGGCTTCAGCCCTGACGGCGGCGACCAGCCGGTCGGAAATTTTCTGGTACGTCGAGGCGGAACTGGTGATTCGTGTGTAGGAAGCTTCGCCACCACCAAAGGAAACGCCCGGTTCGACGCCCAGAGACACCCGATTGCCCGCCTGCGGATCAAGTGGCTTCGAGACCGTGTCATAGGTCGCGCCGAGCGGGAAGGAGAGCGTCACCTGCTCGCGATAGTCATCGACTCCTTGCGCGCGCAATTCATAATCCGTCGAGCGCGTGGCATCGACCTTCGCTCCGGCCGAGACCATGAAATGGTCGTTGAATGGCTGGGACAGGCTCGCCGATACGCTGGCACCTTGAAGGTCGTAGGCATCGGTTTCCTCGGCGCGCACGCCGGTCTCGGCCATGAAGTCCCGGCCATAGCGGCCAATGTTCGGTCGCTCGTAGCTGAGTGTCAGGCCGCTGGCGCGCGTGGCGATCTGGGCCTCTACGCCGATTGTGTCGCCGATGCCGGTCAGATTGCGACGTTCCCAGCTGGCGGTCGCGCCGACGCCGTCAGACGTCGAGACGCTGACGCCCGCGCCGATCGAGCGGCGCTTGCCTTCCGAGAGCTGGAGATCGACTTTGTGCAGGCCGTCCGTGCCCGGAGTCTTCTGGACATTCACCCCGATGCCGTCAAACAGATCCGTTCCCCGCACGCGCGTGCGCAGCGTCTCCATTTTCTCCGGTGAGTAATAATCGCCAGGTTTCCAGTTGCGCAGGATCTGAATCGCGCGGTCTTCGGTTTTCAGATCGTCCGGAATGACCAGTTCGCCGAGCCGGACGCGGGGGCCCGGTACCAGCTGGTAGGTCAGATCCAGCGTCTTGTCCGCCCGCGAGGCGAGCGCGTCGATGCCCTGGCTTTCGGCAAAGGCATAGCCTGAATTCCGCAATTGGGTGACGAGTTGTCGTTCCAGCGCCTCGATGTCGTCGGTCACCGCCCAGGTGCCAATGCCCAGTTCGTCCGTGGTGATGCCAAGCTGGTTGCCCACGTCATCCGGCAGGTCATCGGTGCCCACCAAGGTCACGGATGCAATCGTGAACCGTTCGCCGATATCCACATCCAGGCGCGGGCGCGTGACCATGTCCTCGACCAGATCGGGACTGACGAGGGCCATGAAGTAGCCTTCCGAGGCGAGATACTCTTCCAGCGCGCTGGCGGCCTGTGTCGCACGTCGGCGCACATCAAGCAGGCTGGTCGGCTCACCTGCGCGGATCGCGACCGCATCGCGCGCATCATCTTCCAGATTGTTTGGCAGACCGTCGATGGTGACCGGAATGATGGTGTTTCCGGAAATTGCCGTCTCACTGTCACCATTGCCGCGCAGATAGGCGCAGGCGGGCATCAGGCTGAGCGCCAGGCAGCAGACAGCCATCCTGCCTCGGGGCAGGGCAAGTCTGTCCGATGGGCGTTCTGCCCGGTTTACCATCTTTCCTTCGATCCTTGCGTATTCATTGAGATATGTGCGTTATTGAGCTGAGTGTACGGTGAACAAGTTTGCTGAAATTTGTCGCTTCCAACCCGATAGCTGTTTTTTTGTCCATTCGCGACGAAATCAGACCCCGCAAAAATACTCATCATGGGCCAGATTGTGCGACTTATGGCGGGCCCCCATATTGGCAACTCCATTCTTTCCCACGGGGATTTTCATGACATATCTGATGGTTCTGGGCGGTCTCGTCCTCCTGTTTATCGGAGGCGAGGGACTGGTTCGGGGCTCTGTGAGTGTTGCGCGCAAGCTCAACATTTCCGACCTGGTGATCGGCCTGACCCTGGTCGGCTTCGGGACGTCGGTGCCCGAGCTTGTGACCAGCCTGCGCGCCATCAATGAGGGCGCCGTCGGCATTGCGGTCGGCAATGTGGTCGGGTCCAACATTGCCAATATCCTGCTCGTGCTCGGCATAGCCGCACTGATCCATCCCATCATCACCAATCCTCGTGCCCTGATGCGGGATACGTCGGTCATGGTCATCGTCACCATCCTTCTATGCGGGCTCATTTGGTTTGACCTCTTCTCCCGCCTTGCAGGATTCATGCTGATGGCGTGTCTGGTGGCGTATGTGGGCTTTTCGCTGTTCGCGGACCAGACGACCGGGGATGAAGCCTCGGCCCTGCATGCTGAAGAGGCTGAAACGGTCGAGGCGAATTATGGGGTCATATTCGGCATCCTGATGGCGCTGGCAGGTCTTGTCGGCGTTGTGTTCGGGGCCAAACTGCTCGTCGATGGCGGGGTAACCATCGCGCGGGAGTTCGGTATCAGCGAAACCGTCATCGGCCTGTCCATCGTGGCCGTGGGCACCAGCCTGCCAGAACTTGCCACGTCGGCGATCGCAGCCTTTCGCGGCAAGGCGGATGTCGCGCTCGGCAATATCATCGGCTCCAACATCTTCAACATTCTCGGCATTCTGGGCGTCACGGCGCTGGTCCATCCGTTCAGCGTGCGTAGCGTGCCGGTCGGCGATGTCACCACGGATGCGGTCACGTCCGGGGCGGGCACCAGCCTGATCAGTTTGGGCGATATGTCCGCGCTGATCCTGTCGGTCGGGCTGATGGTCCTGTTTGCGATCACTGGTCGCCTGATCGCGCGCTGGGAAGGGGCGGTTCTCCTTTTCGGCTATGCGCTCTATATGGGGCTCACCTTCAATCTCATTCCCGTACCGGCGATCCTTTAATATGGCTGACAATCCGATCTATCAGGGCCTGGACCAACTCGGCCAGAACACAAACCAACCGCAAAGCCCGGAAGAGGCGCAGCTGGAGCGCGTGCCCAACCCGCATGCCGGCGCACTCTACCTGACCCGGTTCGTGGCGCCGGAATTCACCTCGCTCTGCCCGGTCACGGGCCAGCCGGACTTTGCCCATCTCGTGATCGATTATGCGCCCGGCGAATGGCTGGTGGAATCCAAGAGCCTGAAGCTCTACCTGACCAGCTTCCGCAATCATGGTGCTTTCCATGAGGATTGCACCGTCTCCATCGGCAAGAAGATCGCTGATTTCACCGAGGCGACCTGGCTACGCATTTCCGGTTACTGGTATCCGCGCGGCGGCATTCCGATTGATGTCTTCTGGCAGTCCGGGGAAATCCCGGCCGGTCTTTACGTGCCCGATACGGGCGTTGCCCCCTATCGCGGACGAGGCTAGCGCGACCAGCGGGTGATGATCTCCGACATGTTGGCCCGGCCGCGTTCGGGCGGGTCGATCTTTGAGGTTCCCAGATACATGAAACCGGCGACGCGTTCGGTGGCCGACAGGCCCAGGGCGTCAGCCACTTTCGCGTCAAAGGCCGGCCATTCGCTCAACCAGGCGCCGGCCCAGCCGCTGGCATTCGCCGCCAGCAACAGATTGTAACAGACCGCTCCGGCGGAGAGTTCCTGTTCCCAGACCGGCGTGCGGCCATCATCCTTCGGCGAGGAGATCACAGCCACAACGACCGGCGCCCGCAGGAACAAGCCGGCTGCCTCCAACAGATCCTTCGATTCCGCATCCGATTTGGTCTCGCCCAGAATGCGCGCCAATTCCTGGCCGAACTCGGCGCGGGTATCGCCCTCAAACACAATGAAGCGCCACGGCGTCATGCGGCGGTGATCTGGCACCCGGGCGGCGATCTCGAGCAACTCGTCGACGGCCGCCGGGGTGGGGCCGGGCTCCCCGATGAAATGCTTTCCGGCAGACCGGCGCAGGGCCAGCAATTGGCGGGCCTCCTCACTGGGACGGGTGGCGAGCATCGGCGTGGCAATGGCGGGGGCGGGGGGGAATCGCTTTGTCATGGCGGCAACATAGGTAGTTGCGACTCATTCTTAAAGACGTGTGTTAACAAATGCAGGCTTGAGAAGTGGGGTAGAAAGACGTACAAGAGTGAACAGTGTTCACTTTCTGAACACTTTGTGCGGGCAGTGGGTCAAATGCAGACAGATTCCCCTTCCGAGGAGACGCCGGCCGACCGCCGCCGCTTGCGCGTGCGAGAATCCATTATTTCTGCGGCTGAGCGTGTCTTCGCCAAAGAAGGCGAGAGCGGCCTCTCCATTCGCAGACTGGCGGACGAGATCGACTACTCGCCCTCGGCAATCTACAAATATTTTGGCTCCAAGGATGAATTGATCGACGAGTTGAAGGAAGCGTTCTTCGAGCGTCTTCTTGCAAAGATTGATGGCAGCTCCAGTGCGGACCGGCCCTTTCTGCAGCGGGCCAAAGCCTGCGTGGCAACCTATGTTGATACCGCGGTCACAAGGCCTTTCCACTATGCGGCGGCGTTTTCGAGCATCAAGCATGCGCTTCCCGAGAATGGCGGTGGCCCCCTGTCATGGGACGGCTTCGTGACCACCTCGAAAGGGCAGGCCTTTGGTGTGCTGATCAGCATGGTCACCGAAGGGCAGGAGCTGGATATCTTCGATCCCTCCCTTGATCCTGTCATGGCGGCCAAATCGCTGTGGGCCGGGTCCCACGGCCTCGCGCAATTGCTGATCCACATGCCCCATTTCCATCAGCTGGTTCCGGAACAACAGCCGATGGCCGCAAAAGACTTCATTGAATTTCATGCCGACCTCCAGGTCCGGGGGCTGCTCAAGCCCGCTGACGGATCCGGAAATGGCAGCCTCCCAGGACAAAACTCATGACCGAGATTCATCACACCACCGGAGACACCGCGCGTGACAAGCGGCCGACGGTCCTCAAGGGGCTGTTCTTCCTCATCATCCTGCTGCTCGTATGTGCCGGCCTGGTGTTTGCGGCGGCGCAGCTGCGCAGCAAGGAAGGCCCCAAGGTCGCCAAGACTGCGCCTGTCCCGATGGCGGTTCAGGTTGCCCCGGTCGAGCTGGTCTCTGCATTTACGCTGAACGAAACCTATTCCGGCCTAGCCGAAGCCCGCCGCAATTCTGCGCTCGGCTTCTCCAGCGGCGGCCGGATCGAAACCATCGCCGTGGATGTTGGCGACCGCGTCAAGCGGGGCAGCATCCTCGCCAGCCTCGACACGCGCGGCCTGCGGGCGCAATTGGCCTCGGCAAGCGCTGTGGTCGATGAAGCCCGCGCAGCGCACGCACTTGCGCTCAGTACGGTGGAGCGCCGCCGCACGCTGAAACTGCAGGGGCATGTCTCCCAGCAGGCGGTCGACGAAGCCGAGGCGCAGGCCAATACAGCCCTTGCCCGTGTCGAAGCGGCCAAGGCACAAGCCGATATTTTCCGTGTCCAGATTGACCTGTCCCGCATCACGGCGCCATTCGATGGCGTGGTAACGGCGCGCATGTCGGATGAGGGCGCGATTGCCGGCGCCGGCCAGCCGATTCTGGATCTGGTCGAGGCGGCGCATCTCGAAGCGCGCATCGGCCTGCCCGCCAACAGTGCGGCGCGTCTGGTACCTGGGGATGCCTACACCTTGCAGGCGGATACGGGCGCGGTCGAAGCCGTACTGCGCAGCGTGACCGGCGTGATTGATCCGGCGCAGCGGACGGTCGCTGCCGTGTTTGAAATCAATGACGCCGAAATCATTGCCTCCGGCGCCGTGGTTCGTCTGAACATGGAGCGGGATATTGACGAGCCGGGCTTCTGGGTGCCGGTCAAGGCACTGTCGACGGCTTCGCGCGGCCTGTGGACCATTTATGTGGCAGAGCCGACGGAGTCCGGCTGGCACGTCGCTTCCCGCCCGGTCGAAATGGTGCATACGGATGGCGATCGCGCCTTTGTCCGCGGCGCCGTCACGGCGGGGGAGCGCGTCATTACCGATGGGCTGCAGCGTATTGTGCCCGGCCAGCCGGTTGAGCCGCGGGATGCCCACCGCGCCTCTACCGTGAATGGTGGCTAAGTCCATGTCGACACTCTTCTTCAAGCTGCCCCGACTTGCCATTCTGGCGATCCTCGTTGTCCTTATCGGCGGATTGGGCGCCATGCTCACGCTGGGCCGTCAGGAAGACCCGACCCTGATCGAACGGTATGGTTATGTGCTCACGCCGTTTCCCGGCGCAGACGCCGAGCGCATCGAAGCGCTGATTACCGAGCCGGTTGAAGCCGCCCTGATGGAGCTCCCCGAAGTCGAGGAAGTCAGCTCGACCAGCCGGGCGGGCTTCTCGCAGGTGCGGGTCGAAATCCGGGAAGACCTCTCTGAAGCCGAAGTCGACGATACCTGGACACTGATCCGGGGGCAGGTCGAGGAAGCGCGCGCGCAATTCCCGACCGGCGTCGGCGCACCGGAAGTCGAACGCCTCTATGTTGGCGCCGCGACACTGGTGGTCGGTCTGACCTGGACGGGCGAAGGCGATGTGCCCCTGACCGTGATGCGGCGTCTCGCGCTTGATCTGGAAGACCAGTTCCAGCGCTTGCCGGGCACGGAAGAAACGCAAACCTATGGCATGCCGGTCGAGGAAGTGCGCGTGGTCGTTGACCCGCAGGCGCTTTCTGCTGCGGGCCTGTCCTTCCGGCAGGCCGCCGCGCTGATCGCCTCCGCAGATAGCAAGACCCCCGCAGGCCGGCTGCGCGGCGAAGGCGGCACGATCGGCTTTGAAGTCGGCGGGGAATTCGACGGCATCTCCCGTGTCCGCCAGGTTCCTCTGCTGCAGCGCGCCGACGGCTCCGCTGTCCGTGTGGCGGATGTGGCGCGGGTGGAGAAGGGCTTTGCCGATCCGTCAACGCAACAGGCCTACGAGAACAATCTCCGCACTGTTCTGGTTGGCGTTTATATCTCGCCGGGACAGCGCGTCGACAAATGGGCCGAAAGTGCCCGTGCCATTTCTGACAATTTTGCGGCCAACGCGCCTCCGGGCTTGAAGGTCGAGGCCGTCTTTGACCAGAGCCTATACACAAATGACCGCCTGAACGGGCTGGCGAAAAACCTGCTCTTTTCGGCTTTCATCGTCATTGTCGTCCTGTTCGTCACCATGGGCTGGCGCTCGGCCATCGTGGTCGGCATGGCGATCCCGCTGACGGTCAGCCTCGTGCTGATCCTGTTCAGCGTGTTCGGCCATCCGCTGCACCAGATGTCCGTGACCGGCCTCGTCATCTCGCTCGGCCTGCTGATCGACAATGCCATCGTGGTGGTCGATGAATTCGATCAGATGCGTGCCAAGGGCCAGACGAGGTTCGAAGCCATCCGGCAGAGCCTCAACCATCTGGCCGCGCCGCTCGCCGCCTCGACGCTGACCACGGCGCTGGCCTTTGCGCCCATCGCCATGCTGCCAGGCGGCGCAGGCGAATTCGTCGGCATGATCGGCCTGTCGGTCGTCTTCTCGATTTCTGCCTCTTTTGTTGTTTCGATCACGGTGATCCCGGCTATGGCCGGATGGTTTGACCGCAAGCGCGGCTGGGAAACCGGTCAGCCGAAACGCCCGCGCCGCTGGTGGCGCGACGGCGTGACCAATGATTTCATCTCCGATGGCTACCGCGCCTCGATCGAAGCCGTGCTGCGCTACCCCTTGCTGGGCATCGCCGCCGGTGTGGCTCCGGCCATATTCGGGTTCTGGCTGGTCGGGCAATTGCCGTCGCAATTCTTTCCGCAGACGGAGCGTGACCAGTTCCAGGTGTCGCTGCAACTCTCCCCTGAAGCCGATATCAATGACACGGTGGAGATCGTTCATCGCGCCACCGACCTGATCAATGGGATTGAAGGCGTCGAGGACGTTACCTGGGTGCTCGGCCAGCCATCCCCGCGCGTCTACTACAACATCCTCAACAATACCGAAGGCGTTGAAGGGTTTGCCTCCGGCTGGATTCAGCTGGATTCGAACGAGCGCACGCACGAGATCGTGGGCGAAGTTCAGCGCAGGGTCCGCGACGAATTCCCGAGCGCGCGCTTCCTGGCGCTGCCCTTTGAACAGGGCCCGCCCGCCGATGCGCCGATCGAGTTCCGCATCATGGGCAATGATTTTGACACGCTTGACATGATCGGCGACCAGACACGCGCCGTGCTCGGACAAACACCGGGTGTCACCTATACCGTGGCCTCCCTCGAACTGGGCGCGCCGACCATGCGGCTTCAGGCCGATGAGGCCGCCTCCGCCATGGCGGGCGAGCGCCTGACCGACATTGCCGCAGACCTCAGCGCTGAACTGGAAGGTGTCCGGGCCGGCTCCGTCCTTGAAGGGACAGAAGAACTGCCCGTGAAAGTCATCGCGCCCATGTCACGCCGCTCGGGCATGACAGATCTGCGTTCGGCTACGGTTGGCTCAGGCTCGGGCACACCGATCTCCGCGCTGGGCGATGTCACGCTGGTGCCTGAAACGGCGGTCATCACGCGCCGCAACGGCCAGCGCATGAACCAGATTCTCGCCTTCCTTGATCCCTACACGCTGCCGGCGCCCGTGCTGGAAGATTATCAGGCCCGCTTTGCGAAAACAGGATTCCATGTCCCCGCCGGGTATGAAGTCCTGATCGGCGGTGAGGCGGAGAATTCCAGCGATGCAGTCGGTAATCTGGCCGCCGTGGGCGTACCGCTGGTCATGGTCATGGCCGGCGCGATCATGCTCGTCTTCAATTCGTTCCGCATGATGTTGCTTGTGCTCGCCACAGGCTTTCTGTCGCTCGGGTTCGCGTTCTTCGGGGTCTGGCTGTTCAATCTGCCGTTCGGGTTCAACGCCATCATTGGCGGGCTTGGCCTGTTCGGCATCGCGATCAACGGCTCGATTGTGGTGCTCTCCCTGTTGAGGGCCAGTCCCGCAGCCATGGCTGATGATGTGATTGCACAACGCGAGGTTGTTGTGGATGCCACCCGTCACATCGTGGCCACGACGCTGACGACGATGGGCGGCTTCGTGCCGATCCTGTTGTCGGGCGACTCCTTCTGGATGCCTCTGGCCGCCGGAATTTCGGGCGGTGTGGGCGGTTCAGCCCTGCTGGCGCTCTATTTCACGCCGGCCGTTTTCCGCATCACCACGGCAAAACCTGTTCGCACGGCCCTGCGCCATATGTTTAACCGCTCCGAAATGCCTGCCGAGTAATTGGCGCACAAGGACTTGCACTTGGGCAAAAATCGCCCATGTCGTTTAGTCAGGGACTGGAAGGAAGAGACATGCCAGAGAACCCGGATATTGGCGCCCCGGCGCCCGCCTGGAACCGTTTGCGCTTTGAAGCGCGCGCCGCTGCTGCGGACGAGCCGACGCTGTCGAGCTATCTGAACTCCGCGATCCTGGCGCATTCGACCCTGTGTCAGGCCTTGTCCTTCCATCTCGCGGAAAAGCTTGGCAATCCCGTGATGAGCACGCAGCAGGTTCGCCAGATCCTGAGCGATACCTATGATTCCCATCGGTCGCTGGTGGCTTCTGCCGAAGCCGACATGCAGGCTGTGCTCGAACGCGACCCGGCTTGCCGCGGCATGCTGCAGCCCTTCCTCTACTTCAAGGGATTCCTCGCGCTGCAGACCTATCGCGTCGCCAATTTCCTGTGGCGCGAAGGCCGGGAAACGCTGGCCTTCCATTTCCAGAGCCGCGCCTCCGAACTGTTCGGTGTGGACATTCACCCCGCTGCCCGTATCGGCACGGGCGTGATGCTCGACCATGCGTCCGGCATCACGATTGGTGAGACGGCCATTGTCGGCGATGACTGCTCGCTGCTGCACGGCGTCACCCTGGGCGGGACCGGCAAGGAAGTCGGCGACCGTCATCCGAAGATTGGCCGGGGCGTGCTCCTGTCTGTCGGCGCCAAGGTCTTGGGCAACATCCATATTGGCGACGAAGCCAAGGTTGCGGCCGGCAGTGTGGTGCTCAAGGACGTGCCCGCCAAGTGTACCGTCGCGGGCGTTCCGGCCCGGATTGTCAGCGGTCCGTCCTGCTGTCACCCGGCCCAGACCATGGACCAGACGATTCCCGACGAGATGGGCAAGTAATCCCAAGTTTCGCCTGACAGGCGTTACCGGTGAATACAACTCCCGCCACGGCTGAATTGTAGCAAGTTTTGACAGCTTTATTGTCTCCACCGGCGTTTCATTTCGGGATCGGAATGTTGTTGGAGGCCTTTGTTTCAGATAATGTTTGACGCAATGCCCGGTAACGGGTGGGGCGTTTACGACATATGAAACGAGGGCGGCAGTTTGAGTGACAGCACCAGCACCGAAGGCCGGCTTCTGCGCACGCGCAAGGTGCGGCGCGCTCAAAGCGACCGCTTGCCTTTCGTGCCCTATGCTGGCGCTCCGATCATTGCGCTTGGATTGCTCTTGCTGTTCGCGCTCTGGCCTTTTGCCTTGGGCGTCATCCAGCTTTCGACCGAACGCGCCGCCGCGCAGGCATTGGCCGACATTGATGCCGCATGGGCCCGGCCCCGCGTATCCGGTCAATGGGTGACGCTTGAGGGCCGCCCGCCGAGCCGTCAGGCCGCCGAAGGCGCGCTGTCAGCTGTGCGCGACGCGCGGGCTTCGACCCTGTTCGGCAAGGCGCGACCCGTGACACGGGTCCGGGACGGCTTCGACTGGAGCGCCCTCGGGGATTCGCCCGACGCCAGCAGCATCAACTGGTCGTTCCGGGTCGCCAATGGCGTTCTGACGCTGGACGGCGACATGCCCAACAACACAGTCCGTGAGCAAATCGTTGCCGCTGCCCGCACGGAGATTGACCCGCCCCGCATCGTGTCGGTGCAAGACAGCCTGTCAATCACGAACGACCCGTCGCCGGACGGCTTCCTGGAAGTTGCCTTGCGCGGCGTGGACACCGTCTCACGCTGTGATCGGGGCGTGGCGGGGTTCAACACCAATCGCTTCTCGCTGAGCTGTGAATTGCCCGCAGCTGAAGCGGCGACCGTGCGCGACCTGGCGCTGGCTCCTGTCCCGTTGGGCGAAGTGGGCGCCGTCGACATCATTTCCCGCGAGGCCGTGGATTCGTGCGAATCCTCGCTGACGGATTTGCTCGGCGATACGCGGATCGAGTTCCAGTCTTCCAGTGCCGTAATCGGGGCCGGAAGCGCCAGTTTGCTGGACGATGTGGCCGAGGCGGTCCGGGCCTGTCCGGGTGCGCTGCGGATTGCTGGCTATACTGACAGCACGGGCCTACCGGAAACCAACAGGCAGCTGAGTCAGGCGCGCGCCGAAGCTGTGCGCAACGCGCTGATCGCGCGCGGGGTGCCGCCGAACCGGCTAGTCGCGACCGGCTATGGCGACGCCAGCCCGATTGCCCCGAACAATACTGCCTACGGCCGCGCCCAGAACCGCCGAATAGAGATACGGGTGATCCGTGTCTCCGAATGATTTCCTCCTGATACGTCGAAAGTAAACATCATGTGGTTTCTTCTCATCCAGATCTTGCTGCTCATGCTGTTCGCCGCGCTGGCGGGCGCGATGCTGGCCTATTGGTGGATGCGCAACCGGTATGAGGATGTCACCGAGACATATGAAGACCTGATGGACCGCAGCGCGTTGGCCGATGCCCGGCCCGGCGTGACCCGCGAAGACCTTGCGGCGCATTTCGCCGCGATTGAAGAGCGCCTCTCTACCCTGCCGACGCCCGTCACACGGGATGAACTGTATGCCAATTTCAGCAGCATGGGCGAGCGGCTGACCAGCCTGCCCATCCCGGACGTGTCCCCGATCAATGCGCGCCTGCAAGCCATCGAGTCCCGGTTGGCCGACAGTGGCTCGACCTTCGACCCGGTGATTTCCCGGCTGGCGGATCTCGACATGGCTGTGGGCCAGTTGAAGAATGCCGACCTCGACAGTCTCGAAGCGCGCCTGTCCCGCATCGAGGATAACGTCAACGTGCTGGTCAACACCGAGCCGCCCCAGATGCCGGCCTTCCCGGAAGTCGATCTCGGCCCGATCCATAGCGGCCTTGCGCGCCTCGAACTGGCGCTCGAAAACATCGACGTGCCGATGACGGACCTTGAGCCGATCCGCAGCGATTTTGGCCAGATGGAAGCCCGGCTCGCCGAATTTGCCGAAGGGCTAGACGCCCAGCGCAAGGCCGACAATGAGAGCATGACCATCCGCCTGCAGACCCTGTCATCCTCGCTGGCCTCGCTGCGCATGCCGGATGTCGACAGTCTCCGTGACCGCCTGGCCAAGCTCGAAACCGCCATCGGGAATCTGTCCCAGACCGAAATCGATCTTGGCCCGGTGACCGAGACGCTCCGCCAGATGGAGCGCGACCTGAAGAACACGCCGGACCATGTGCGCCTCACCCACAACAAGCTGGCCGATCTCGAAGGCGGCACGGCGGCGCTGCATTCCAAGCTCGCCGCGCTGGAGGCTCATGTCTCCACGATGGACCGGACGCCTCTGGATCTGTCGCCGCTACAGGCCCGCTTCGCCAATATTGAATCGTCGATGGCGGCGCTGCGCATCGACATGCAGTCCCTGCCGGATGTGGCCCCGCTGGAACGGCGCCTCGCCGCGCTGCAGGAATCGGTCCTGACGCTTCAGGATCCGGACCTGTCCAGCGTCACCAATTCGCTGCGCAAGATGGAAGCGCGCCTGAACATGGGCGCGGTCGAGGACCGGCTGACCTCCATCGAATACGGCATGGCGGCGATGCATCATATGGTGCGCACGCTGCAGGAAACCGCCTATACGCGCACCGATATTGACTACAGCCAGCGCGTCCCGCTGTCGGCGGCGCAATTCACGCAGAAAACGGAACCCGCGCCGGCGGCCCCTCCGCCTCCGCCACCACCCCCTCCGCCGCCCGCGGCGACAGAAACCGTGCGGACGGTCGAAATCCGCCGCGGCGTGGACCCGATTGCGGGCGCGCGTCGCCCGGATGACAAGGCAAACCTCCTGGTCGAGGCCGCCTTCGGCCGCGAGGATGATCTGGAGCGCGTCAATGGCATTGGCCCGATGCTGGCCGAATTGCTCAATGAAATCGGGGTGTTCTATTTCTGGCAGATCGCCGAATGGGGCCCGGACGAGATCAGATGGGTCGATGACAAGCTCGAACATTTCAAGGGCCGGATCCAGCGTGATGACTGGGTCGGGCAGGCGAAACTGCTGGCGGCCCAGCCGGACGTGGCCCAGCGTCCCGGCACGGCCTGACACGGCTTTCCGGCGATACGGCCACCCGCCCCCTTTTCTCCTGAGGGAAATTGGGGTTAGTTAACGCGGCGCGCTCGGGGGACGATGTAGCGACCAGCGGAAGGGGACGCCCGCCATGCTTCGGACCGTACTGACACTATTCCTGTGCCTCATGCTGGGGCCTCTGGCCCTGGCTGACAGCGGCGATCCTCCGCGTTACGCCCTCATCATTGGCAATTCCAGCTACCAGCAGACCGGATGGCAACTCGCCAACCCGGCCCGCGATGCCCGGCTCATGGCCGATACGCTTGGCAAGGTCGGCTTTTCCGTCGATCTCGTGCTGGATGGCACCGAAGAAGAGATGGAGCGGGCCTTTGCCAGCCACGGCGCGCGGCTGAAGGCGGGCGGTCCGGCCGCCATCGGCCTGATCTATTATGCCGGGCATGGGGTCCAGTCGCAGGGGCTGAATTATCTCGTGCCGGTGGACGCCAATGCCCGCTCAGAACAGGATATCTGGCGTCAGGCGCCTCGGCTCGGGGATGCGTTGCGCTATGTGGAACATGCCGGCAATGCCGTGAATTTCGTCATTCTCGATGCCTGCCGCGATAATCCGCTGCCCAGCGCCACGCGCAGCGCCGCCGGGGGATTGGCCGAGGTGAAACCCGCACGCGGCCTGCTCATCTCCTATTCCACGGCGCCCGGCTATGTCGCCTATGATGGCGAAGGCGGCAATTCGACGTTTGCCCTGGCGCTGGCCGAGACCATCGGGCAGCAGAACCTCATCGCGGAACAGGTGTTCAAGCGCGTGGCCGACCGGGTGAACCAGTCGACCAATGGCTTGCAGACCCCGTTCTACAATTCCGGCCTGACCGGCGCCGATTTCTGCTTTGCCGGCTGCAATGGGGGCGCGGTGCCCCAGCCGGTCCCGATCAGCTCATCGGCGGTGTCGCATGGCGCGCGCAATTCTGTCTCGCGCAGTGCGGGTGATGCCGCCGAAACCACCCCGAACGCGGATACGGCCCCCGCCTTCACCGAAGTCTCGAGCCTCCTGCGTGCTGCGGCCTTCATGGCGGCCGAAGCGGGCGGGGACGTCTCCGAGCGCAAATTCAGGGACTGCACGGATTGCCCGGATATGGTCGCCCTTCCTGGCGGCGAGTTCATGATGGGCTCCCCCGAGACCGAAAAAGAACGCAAGGACAATGAAGGCCCGCAATGGCGCGCCACGATCGAGTCGTTTGCGGCTTCGGCTACGGAAATCACCTGGGGCCAGATCAATACCTGCATCGCGGCCGGGGGGTGCGCGGGCAATGAAGCGGGCGCCGAGACCCGCAGTGACCAATGGCAACAATCCGCCTTGCCGGTCATCAACATCACCTGGGTCGAAGCCAAGGCGTATATTGACTGGCTGAACACTCTCGTGGAGGGCGAGCCTTATCGCCTGTTGAGCGAGGCCGAATGGGAATATGCTGCCCGGGCCGGCACGACGACCCCGTTCAATACCGGCGAGACGTTGACCGACACGCAGGCCAATTTCAATGCAACGCGCTCCTATAATGACAGCCCAAGGGGCAGCTGGCCGCGCCGCCCCATGCCGGCGGGCTATTACCCGGCAAACGCCTTCGGCCTGCACGAGATGCATGGTAATGTCGCCGAGTGGGTCGCTGATTGCAGTGTACGCTCCTATCTCGGCCGGTTCGGCACAGCGACGGTCTATGATGAACGCAATTGCCGGACCCGTGCAGTGCGCGGCGGCAGTTGGGAGAAGGTGCCCTCCTATGTGCGCTCGGCCATACGGGACGGGTTCCCGGTTACCGGGCGCGATGACGGGATCGGCTTCCGTGTGGCGAGGGACAGGGAGTAGCAGATGAAGACGATCAGCCCCCTGATCAGCCACCACCGGGCCGAACTGAAGTCCGAGGCGCGGCTCAACCGCTATCTGTTGCTCGGGGCAATCTTCATGGCGTTGGTCTCGTTCAGTGTCTTCCTTTCCACATTGCTTGGACATTATCCCTTGCCGCTGGGCGAGGATGTGTTTGCCAACAATCCGGAACGTATCATCGGCGCGTCGAACTTCTTCGTGGCCACCGCCATCGGCGCGGCGCTGCGCATGTGGCGCAAGCGGCAGCTGCGGATCAAGCTGCTGATCGCGGAGGCTTTCATCCGGGAAGATGACGAGGATACGGGTCTGCGCCTGTTGCTCGAACCCGTCTTCGGATCAACCGTCTGGGACGGGGCCAGTACGCCCATCCTCGCACACAGGAGCCCGGCATGAACCCGCAGGCAGATCCCGGCAACACGCCCGTTACCTCGCTTGACCTGCTGCGTGAGCTTCAGGGCGAGCAGAAGGCGTTTCGTTTCCTGATCCGCGCGCTGGCCGTGCTGCTGGTGACGGCGGCGGTGATCGCGGTCGGCAGCGTGATCTATTTCTACGTCGCGCTACAGGGGCTGAAATCCGAATATGCCTATCAGGCGCGCCTCAACGAGATAAACCTCCGCATCGTGGCCGGTGAAGCCAGCCGCCAGCGGGAATCGACGCAGGCGCAACTGGTCGCCATTCGTGAGGAGAATGAGTCCGCGCGCCGACAGGCCGAACTGTCCCGCGAGCTGCAACAGGCCGGCTCCGCCCGCCAGATTGCCGCCTACAAGGACCGTGCCATCAACATTGCGCGCAGCCATGTGCTCGGCAAGACGATGAATGACGTCACCTCGCAAGTGGTCAGCATGGTGCTGCGCGCCGATGGCGGAGATGTCCGCCTGCTGAGCGACGAAGAACACGAGCTGTTGCTGGCCGCGCTGAATGATTGGGGCGGCGAGGTCGAGTCGACCGAAGTTCGCGCCGCATTCCAGAAATTGATGGAGGCCGAGGAGCTTTCCGACCAGGCCATGGGGGCGGCGGGGCTTGCGATGCTGGAATATCGCGCCGCCGATGAAGCTTCGCTGGTCTGGAACAAGGGCTGCTCGACCGTGGTCGATTATGTGAACCAGGCGAGCGCCCGCGATCTGCACGAGCCCATGCTGCTGATCTGGAAGGGTCAGTGCCTGCGCAAGCGCGGCGATGCCCTGCTCGCCTATCGGGCCTTCAGCGAGGCGGCGCATCTGATCGTGGCCGACCCGGAAGAGATCACGCTGGAACAGGAACAGATGGCGCATCATGGCGTCGGCACGACTCTGGTCGCGCTTGCCGCCCAGCGCCAATTGCCGGAAGGGCGCTTGCCCGAAGAGGCCCTGCAGGAGGCGCTGTCCGAATTGCGCACGGCCGCCCGCATCCGGGCCGCACGCGGCGCCACGCAGGTGGGCGTCGCCTATACGGAAGAGAATATCGGCTTCATCCACATTCTCGACGAGGACTGGCCTGCCGCCCTGGATCATACCAAGCGCATTGACGACATCCTGCCGCTTGCCTGGAACCTCACGGTTCGCCACATCGCCGCGCGTGAGAATGAGGCCGCCCTGCGCCAGGTCGGGGCCAGCCGCGAGGCGCTCGAGAACATGGAGACCATCCAGGACGAGACCGCCATGGTGCTGTCCCTGATGGCGTGTGACCAGATCGACAAGCCGGAGTTGCAGCGTCTGCTACCCGGCCGGTTCGAGACCGTGCTGGAAGACCTCTCGGCGCATTGCGCACTGGAGGCAGAGCGCAGCTGATTTACAGGCTGGGCGGTTGCAACCGCATCGAAAACCTCTAGGTTGCGCCGCGAACAAGAACCCAAAGGAGCCCGATTATGGAGCGCGAAGAAACGCTGCGCCTTGAAGCCTACCTCAAGGAAAAACTGCATCCGGGCCTGCGCCTGGTCGCCCGCGACAAGACCGATGATTCCGTCGAATGCTATCTCGGCGCCGAATTCCTGGCGGTCGTCTACAAAGATGTGGACGAGGGCGAGACCTCTTACCAGTTCCAGATGACGGTGCTGGAAGAAGACATCAAATAAATGCCCCTGACGGCACCCGCGCTATGCGGGTGCCTTTGGGAATGGCAAATCCTTGAGGTCCGGCTCGATCCATTCGCGCCGGGCCTTTTTGTTGAACAACGTGTCCTTCCGCCAGTATTCCAGCAGCCAGTCGGGCTTTCCATAGGGACCGGCCAGCAGGCGCGACAGGATTTCATGCAGAGGCATGCCGTCGGGCGCGCTCGTCAGGGCATGGGCCGTCACGCGCAGCGAGGCGATGGTGATGGTCTCGTGATAGCCTTCGCTGTCGGTGTTCTGGCCGCCGACAGATTCATTGAAGGCGCGGATCATTCCCGGCATGTCACGGAAAGCGGCGTGTTCATCCTCGGACAGCAGGCAGAGCGCGCCCGCCCAATGGGCGGCGTGGGTCCATCTTTCCTTGGGCAGTGTGCAGGCGCGGAATGCCTTGGTCAGCGCCTTGATATCGGCATCGGTTTCAAAACTCATCGTCCAGTTCCTTCAAAGTCTGGCGGGGCACAAACGAAAGCCCCGCCGGGTGGCGGGGCTTGTCGGTCGATCACTCTGTAACGACAGGTCGTCAGCAGGGCATTCGCCAGACACAAGCACGCGCCAGCTTGGAAAGCTGAATCTGCTGTTGGAAGCGTGTCGCGGTCTTGTGCATGCGGGCGGGATACCGAATCTTGCGAAACCTGGCAAGTACGTACTTGTCCGTAGGCGGAGGCTGACGACCCTTCTGGATCGCCAGCCCCGTCAGGGAGTCCGCCCGGCTTCTGCCGCGCTTGTCCTCTTGCGGCCTATTCGGCCTCGTCACGCACGGCGATGGCGGTTGCGGGATAGTCGGTCCAGATGCCGTCGACACCCGCCTCGATCAGGACTTTCAGTTCCTGCTCTGCCGTCTCGAAACCTTCGGCCGGATCGTCATCGCGCACCGTGTAGACATGCACCACTTTTCCAAGCGCGTGGGCGCGGTCGACATAATCGGTCGTGCCGCCAGTTTCGGTCAGGATCATCGCCTTGTGCGGGCCAACGCCCATGGTGGGGATGTCCTCCAGCTTCATGTCGAGCCCCAGAAGTTCCGCATAGGGCGGGCCGACAATGTTCTGGACCAGCGGGAGGTCGCTTTTCGCGGCGACCTGTGCAAGAAAGCCGGGCTCGAAGCACTGGATGAAGACCGGGATGCCAGCTTCGCGCAGGCCGCGGCGGGCAATCGTGTCGAGGATCGGGTCCACCATATCGAGGCCGGCGGCTGAGAAATTCGAGGGCCATTTCGCTTCGATGTGCAGGCCGACGATCCGGCCCTTCTCGGCATTCTCCAGGACGAGATCGATGATCTCGTCAAAGGTGACGATATCATACTGGCCATCATAATCATGCGAACGGCCTTCGACGCGCTGGATTGCTTTCAGAGTCTTCAGTTCGGCCAGGGTGAAATCATCGGACCACCAGTCATCCATGTCGCCCATCGGCATCTTGCGGACCGTCTTGCGATCGGCAAATTCGTCATGCTCGGCGATGTTGGTTGTGTCGGACAAGTAGCCGTCATGATTGGCGACGAGCACACCGTCTTTCGTCATCACCAAATCCGGTTCGATGAAGTCCGCCCCTTGATCGATGGCGGTCTGGTAGGCTTTCAGCGTGTGCTCGGGATAGAGGCCGCTGGCACCGCGATGCGCGATGATGATAGGCTTCTGGCCGTCCAGTGTCTTGTACTCGGTGGGCGTGTCTGCCTCAGCCGTTTCTGCGGCCGGGACTTCTGCCACCGGGGCGGTGGCGACCGTATCGGCGGCCTCGTTACAGGCGGCCAGCAAAAGGCTGGCAAGGATCAGATATTTTCTCATGGCGGATATCCTGTCTGGGAAAGTCCGGGGCGAACATCTGTCCGCCCCGGGAAGGGGGAGTGCCTAGAATTTGATGTAGGCGCCGGCTTTCAGCATTTGCGGCTTGCCGCGAATGATCGTGTGCAGGCCGAAGGCACCGCCCGTATTGCCGACATCGATCAGGTATTCCTCGTCGAAGATATTCTCGCCGAGGACATAGACGCCCCAGGCCTCGTCTGCGCTGTCAAAGCCCACCCGCAGGTTCGCGATGCCATAGGCGTCCTGTTCTTCGTCGACAAAGGTGCCGTCCGGATAGGATTCCCGCACACGGACAAAGCCCCCATTGCCGTCAGCGGCATAGTCATAGCCATTGTCATCTTCGAAATAGTGATGATCCTTCCAGACATAGCTCGGCACGATGGAGACATCGCCATGCTGACCGGCCGGGATCGTGATATCAGCGGCCAGCGAGAAGCTGTGCTCCGGGCTGATGCGGAAGCTGTTGCCAGAAAACTGCAGCGGGTTCCCGTTGTCGTCTTTGTCGTCATATTCCGAATGCGTGTAGGCATAGGTGCCGAGCAGGCGGATATTGTCGGTGATCAGCGCCTGACCATCGAATTCGAGGCCGTACTGCGTGGCGTTGCCCGAATTCTCGGTGATGAAGATGCCCTGGACCGGATCGAAGCGGGTCGTCTGGAAGTCCTTGTACTCGCCATAATAGACAGAGCTGGTCATCTGGACCCGGTTGTCCCAGAAGCGGCCAAAGAAACCGGCCTCGATATTGTCCAGCATCTCGGCGTCGATGACGCTGTAGGTGGCGCCGGAGGCCGACAGCACTTCCGGGCGACGGCCGCGGCCATAGGCAACCCAGGTGTTGATGTTGTCCGACAGGCGATAGGCGGCGTTCAGGCGCCAGGTGAAGGCCCCGTCGGTTTCTTCGGAAGCCGAGGCCTTGTTGTTCAGCGTCTCGGCGCTGAGCAGCAGGGACGGGGACAGGGTCACACCATTCAGGCCGCCAAGGGCCACCAGATAGGGGTTCGATTTAAGGACATGCCCAAGCGAACTCGCGGCGAGATCCTCTTTCGTATAGCGCAGGCCGCCGGTGAGCTCGATCCGATCGGTTAGCTCATAGGTGACGTCGCCGAACAGATCATATGTGTCGCGCTCATCAGTCGAGATCTGTTCTTCGAGTTGCTCGTCATAGAGCGGCACAAGCTGTCCCTGCAGGAGGGCAGCGAGGGCGGAATACTGCAGCGGCGTGTCGAAGCTGCCGAAATTCGCGCCGCCGGGCACACCCGCCAGCTGGAGGGCGCCCTGCATCTGTTCGACCGTCAGGCCGGCAGCGCCGGCAAGGGTCGGGGCAAACAGGGATTGGGCATAGGCTTCGTCGGTGGAGAAGCGCAGGATGTCCTTGCCGTTCACGGTGAAATAATTGCCGCCGAAGAAGGCCGACAGCTTGCCGCCGGCATCATAGTTCAGGCGCAATTCCTGGCTGAACGTGTTGGCCTGACGGGCCTGATAGAATTGCAGCACGTTGAAGGCCGCGCCATCAGAGTCCCAGGCCTCGTTCGAGAACAGGTTCCGGTAATCGGTCAGCGAGGTCAGCGACCAGGCATCATTGAGGTCGTATTCGACATTGGCGGTGACGTAGAACAGCTCACGGTCATTGCCGAGCTTGCCGCGCACCTGGTCGTCATTGACGTTCATGGCCGTGGCGCCGAACGGATCGACCTTGCCATTCACTTCGAAGAAGCCGGAGGTGAACTGGGTGCCGGTGGAATCGTCCTCCTGATAATTGACGAACAGGTCGGCGCGCAGTTTGTCGGTCGGCTCCCAATGCAGCGCCGTGCGCAGGGCCAGCGTGTCCTGACCCATCAGGTCCGGCGAGTTCGCGGTATTGGGCACATAGCCGTCCATGTTCTTGACCTGACCGGCCACACGCAGGGCGAGTGTATCGCTGAGCACATAATTGTAATGGCCTTCGCCGCGCAGGAAGCTGTAATCTCCGCCTTCGAGGCTGACCTTGCCCGAATTGCCGTCGAGCGAGGCGCGGTTCTGAATGAAGTTGACGCCGCCGACCAGCGCGCCCTGACCGAACAGGGTGGCTTGCGGGCCTTTGACCACTTCGACCCGTTCCATATCATAGATGCCGAGGTTGGTGGCGAACGGGACGTTGCCGATGGCAACGCCGTTCTGGAACATGGCGACGCGGGGGGTGCCGCCATCGGAGACCACGCCGCGCAGCGAGTAGCTCGGCGCGTTCAGGCTCTGGGCCTGAACCTGCAGGCCCGGTACGAAATTGCCGAGATCCTCAAAATCATCAGCCGCGAGCAGGTCAATCAGATCCTGGTCTGCGACGGAAACATTGATCGGCACGTCGATCAGGGATTGCTGCTGCTTCTGGGTCGTGACGGTCACGACTTCGAGGTGTCGCGCCTGATCCGTACCGGAATCCTGTGCGTGAGCGGATAATTGTCCGGAAAAGCTGAGCGCGGCTACGGCCGTCGCGGAGAGGTATGCGTGTTTCATGATTTGACCCGTTGAGTAGGCGCCCCGTGCGCTGTCGCGCGGTGGGTACTGAGCGGGACGAGCGGGCTCAAATCAAAGTTTTACTACAATGATGACAGCAGAATGCGCGTTCTCGCAGGGCGGGAAAAAACTGCCGGGAATGTCATGAAAAGTTCTGGAAACTGCGCTTGGGGCTACCGATCCAAAGTATACGGATGAATAAAACCTGACATTCGATCCGGTGATGAACAAACGCCAATTTGCCGCACCGGGCAGACTTGCTCAACAAATGGGCAGGTTGGCGGCAGAATCACATGGGTAGGTTTCGGGGCTATTAGGGTCGGACTCAGAACAGTGAGCCCTGATCGCCCTTCGGTTTTGCCCCGCCAGCTTGGGAAACAGGCTTCGGCTGGATCCTCGGCGCAGCTGTCGGAGGCGGGGGCGTGCTGGTGCCATCCGGCCGGGCCATGACATCGCCATCGCCAAAGCTGACCCGGAACGCCGGGCTGGCGGCAGCGGTCCCTGCCGACCGGATCAGGTTTCCGTCCGTATCGCGAACAAGCGCATAGCCGCGCTTCAGCGTGGACTGGTAGGAGAGGGTCTCCAGCAGCTTGCTCTGTGAGGCGAGCGCAGTGCGGCGTCTCTCGATCAGGCGCGTCAGGGCCGGGCGGGCACGCACGGCGGTATCGCGCAGGCGGTGCTTGGAGGCGCGGATATCGGATTTCAGGCTGGCGGGGCTGATCGCCATGCGGGAGAGGCGCACACGGGCTGTCTGGACAAGCGCGAGTGCGGCCTTTGGCAGGCTGGCGCTGGCATAGTCGAGGCGCTGGCGCTTGGCCTGCAACAGGGTTTCAGGCCGGGGCAGGCGGGCGGCGGCCAGCTTGTCGCGGGACTGGCCGGTGCGACGGGCGAGGGCGCGCTTCAGGCGTTCGCCATGCTCGCCGGTCATCAGCAGGAGTTCGGACCGCACGGGCACGGCAATCTCGGCCGCGCCGGTCGGCGTCGGCGCGCGCGCGTCGGACACATAGTCGATCAGCGTCGTGTCGGTCTCGTGCCCGACCGCCGAAATGAGCGGAATCTCGCTATTGTAGGCCGCGCGGACCACAGCCTCTTCATTGAACGGCCAGAGATCCTCGATGGAGCCGCCGCCGCGCGCGACAATCAGCACGTCGGGGCGATCCTCGCCGGTCATGGCGTTGAAGCCTTCAATGCCGGCGGTGATCTGGCCCGCGGCGCTGTCACCCTGAACCAGGGCCGGCCAGACGATCACGCGGACCGGGAAACGGTCGCGGATGCGGTGCAGGATATCGCGGATCACCGCGCCTGTCGGGCTGGTCACGACGCCGATCGTGCGGGGTAGATAGGGCAGGGCCTTCTTGTGCTCTGGCGCGAACAGGCCCTCGGCCGCGAATTTCTTTTTCCGCTCTTCCAGCAGCGCCATCAGCGCGCCTGCGCCGGCGGGGCGCATGGAGGCGGCAATCATCTGGTAGTTCGAGCGGCCCTCATAGATCGAGAGGCGCCCTGTCGCGATGACTTCGAGGCCTTCCTCCGGCTTGAAGGGCAGGCGGCTGACCTGGCCCTTCCACATCACCGTGTTCAAGACCGCCCGGTCATCCTTGAGGTCGCAATACATGTGCCCCGACCGGGCAATCGTCACCCGGCCCAGTTCGCCGCGCACGACGACATGGTCATAATTGGTCTCGACCGTCCGCTTCAGGCTGGCGGCAAGATCGGAGACCGACAGGGCGGCATCATTGGAAGGAGGCGATTCAGACGGCATTCCGACAGTCATAAGGCGCGGGGCCGGAAGGGCAAGTGTGCTGACATTTGGCCGCTGCAGTCATGAGAGGTTAACATTCCTTGTAGATGTTTCGATCAGGTGAATTGAGAAGTGTCTGCGTCATGAATCATTCTTCCAGGCTGCTGGATACGCTGCCCAATCTGGCATTCGCCAGTGTTGCGGACAGATGGGCCTTGCCGCTGGTCGTCTATGACAGCGAATTGCGCTTCGTCTACGCCAACAAGGCGTATCTGGAAGTGACCAACACGATCTGGGAACAGATCGAGGGGCAGTTCATCTTCGATATCTTTCCGGAGGTTCCCGAGCGGCGCGCGCCGGTTGAGGCGCTCATGCGTCGCGCGTTGGCGGGAGAGACGACCTCCCTGGATGCGGTTCCCTATGAAATCGTGATGCCAAACGGCTCGCGGGAGATGCGGGTCTGGCAGGCTGTCCAGGATCCGTACCGGGACGCCCAGGGCAGGGTCACACACATCATCCAGCGGGCCGAAGACATCACGGCCCAGATGGAGTTGCAGCGCCAGAACGATTTCATGCAGAACGAACTGGCGCACAGGATCCGCAACATGTTCTCGGTGATCATGGCGACCTCACGCATTTCCGGCGCCACTGCGGAGAATGTCGAGACATTTGTCGACGATTTCAACGAACGGCTGGTCTCGATGAGCCGCGTTTATTCAAGTCTCAACAATAATGACTGGAGGGGCCTGAGCTTGCGGAAGATTGCTTCCGATGAGCTTGAGGGCCTGCTGGGCCGGGGCAGCAATCGCTACACGCTGCGCGGGGACGATATCCTGCTGACCGTCAAGGCGAGCAAGGATGCCGCCCTGATCATCCACGAACTCGCGGCGAACGCCCGCAAGTTCGGATGCTTCAGCGTGCCGGAGGGGCATCTTGCTTTCGAATGGTACCTCGAGGGCCGCGTCCTGCATGTCCACTGGACCGAAACGGGCGTGCCTGATGTGCGCCCGCCGACCCGATCCGGCTTCGGCTCCCAATTGTTTGAGATGTTCCCAAAGATAAAGGCGACGCGGACCTTTGCGGCGGATGGTATCCAGATGAAAGCGGAAATCCCCCTTGTCAAATCCCCGATTGATATGCCTGTCAGCTGACCTTGCGGTCAGGCTCTGACAGGATCAGCGAAAGCTTCGAGAGCAGTTTGCTGGTCACGATGGGTTTCGACAGGAAGGGGGCCTGGCTGAATTCCTCGCCGCTTGATTCCGGCGTGTTGCCGGACACGGTGACAAACGGAATGCCATGCGCGATCAGCCGGTTGGCCACGGGAGACGAGGTCTCACCGGCCAGATTGATGTCCAGCACGGCGCAGTCGCATATGTGCTCATCAAGTAGCGTCATCGCTTCATAGACCGAGCCGACCGGCCCGACCACGTGATAGCCTGCATCTTCCAGCGCTGCGGCCATGTCTATGGCAATGATGGCTTCGTCCTCGACGACGAGGACCCGGCGAGCGCCATTGGCCGACTGGGCCACATTGGGTGTCTTCGACGGGCGGGACAGGTCCGAAGAGGAATCGTTCGCCTCAGCCACGAAATCGGCCTCAAAGACGCGATCATCCACGCTGATCAGATACCATTGCAGGCCTTCAGGGGCGAATTCGAGCTTCACGGGGTAGCCGAAGGCAATGCGGGTCATCCTTTCGATGACCGTGGAGCCGAACCCGCGTCGCTCGGGAGCGGTCACCGGGGGGCCGCCGCTTTCGGTCCAGTTGATTTCGAACCGGTTCGTGCCGTCTTCCTGGCGGACATTCCAGCGGATGTGGACCTGGCCCGTATCATTGGAGAGCGCGCCATATTTGCCGGCATTGGTGGCCAGTTCGTGGAGGGCCATGCCGAGCGACTGGGCGGCCGCGGAGGTCAGGCGCACATGCGGGCCTTCGAGGAAGATGCGGGTGTCAATGAAATCTTCGAGATGGGCGAGCTGGGAACTCATGATGTCTTCGACCCGCGCGCCGCGCCAGCCGGAATTGACCAGCAGGTCCTGGCTGGAGGCAAGCGAGCGCATCCGTTCGGCGAACCGGTCCATGAAATTCTCGCCGCTGGCCATGGTCTGGCGCGCAATCGCCTGGACCAGGGTCAGCATGTTCTTTGAGCGGTGGTTCACCTCGCCGAGCAGCAGCTGGATGCGCTCTTCGCGCTGCTTCTGGTCTGTGACATCGGTGTTCGTGCCGAACCACATCTGAATCTGGCCGTCTTCGCCGCGGATCGGGTGCGCCCGGGAGAGGAACCATCGGAACTTGCCGTTCCTGCCGCGCAGGGGGAAGGTGTCTTCCCAGATTTCACCTTTGTTCAGAGAGTCCAGGAAGTGCTCGGTCGCCCGCGCCTCATGTTCCGGGTGATGTACGGAGCGCCAGCCATGCCCGAGTGTCGCGGCTTCATCCGCGCCGGTGTATTCGTACCAGCGCTTATTGTACCAGAATATCTGACCTTTCGGGTCTGACATCCAGGCGAGTTGGGGGATGTTGTCGGCCAGCGCCTTGAATTGGGTTTCGCTCTGGCGCAGACGTTTCTGGTTTTCCTGTTCCTGGGAAATATCGCGCACGATCTTGGAGGCCCCGACGATCTTGCCGGAGTCATCATGGACTGGAGAGACCGTGACCATGATAGGGATGGGGGTGCCATCCTTGTGCAGGCGGACCGTCTCGAAATTCGACACGGTGCGGCCAGCCTGGATCGAGGCGAGGATGTCGTCCTCTTCCGATTGGCGGTCTTCGGGGATCAGCAGGCGAATGGACTTGCCGACAATTTCGCTTGGCGTATAGCCGAAGACACGCTCGGCAGCTGGATTCCAGCTGGCGATGACGCCGTCCAGGGTTTTGGAGATGATGGCATCCGAGGAGGATGCGATGATGGCGCTGAGCCAAGAGCTCTCCGCTGCCGAAAGGGCAGGGACGGCCGAAACCGGCGAGGGAGCGCTAGACAGACGATCCCGTTTCATGCGGGGCTCCCGGAAAGAGTGTGCAGCGCCCGATGCGCTGTTTTCAACTTTTCATTTAGAACGGATCAGTGCCGTTTGTCCATAACCCAGATTAGACAGATTGCGCGGAAGGCAGTATTCAGTTCCCTGAATCAAAAGAGAAATTGCCGGACAAAAAAAGCAGCAGCGATGCCTTGGCACCGCTGCTGAGTGAAAGATCAATACCGGATTCGCAGGTCCGAGATGGACTGGGCGATCTTGGTATAGGCTTCGGTCAGTTCCTCGGAGCTTTCCGGGGTAAACGCGAAGTCATCACCAGAGGAGCAATAATTGAGGATGGCCTTACCCTGAGTGGGCGCCTGGAAGGCGACGGTGTAGATTTTGACGCCCTCAGCCTTGATATTGTCGCAGAGTTTCTTCGACTGGTCGAAGGAGCTGCCCTGGCCCGGCGCATACTGGTTCAGGAAGTCACCATCGGTCATGACGATCATGGCCTTGGCAGAGTCGGGCTCGTCATAGGGATACGGGTCAGAGCCAGCCGGCCAGATCGTGTCCCAGTCAGGGGCGATCAGATACCAGCCCCAGGCGATACCGATATGGCCGGCGGTGCCGCCATTGGCATACAGGCTGTCAACATAGTCGAACAACTTGTTGCGATTGCTGGTCATCGGCAGAACAGGGATTGGGCTGCAGGTTTCCTTAGTCCATTCCGGATTACCCCAGCGGTCTTTTTGGAGATTACCCCAGCGGTCGTAGCGGAGGGAAGCTCCCGACGCTTCGATCCATGCATAAGGGCCTGGATCCGCATCGGTGTAGGCCTTGCTGCCGAGGCGTTCCTTCACACATGTATTGTTGAGCGTGAGCGCGGCGACCTTTTCGACGTCCACATATTTGTCGATCCAGCCCTCCCGCCAGCAAGAGCCCCTCCACTCCATGACGCATCCCCATTCCCGACCCGCTAATTCGGTTTCTGTATATTTTTCGGTCACGACCCGGATCGGCGTCTTGCCGGTGACTTTCAGGAAATAATCCTCGCCAGCGTCCGCCATGTACGAATAGGATGTCATGCCGATGCGGACTTCACCGGTCGTGCCATCATCGTCTTTCGGGAGCAGCACGTTGACCGCTGTGTCGGCGGCGCTCTTGAGCGCTTCGATCTTGGAGCCGTTCATCGAACCGGAAATGTCGAAGACGAAGGCGATGTCGACCTTGCCGATACCGTAGGTCGAAGCGGACGTGACGCCGAAATTCAGTTCCTTCGTGCCGGTCAGCTGCATGATCGAGGTCGGCTGGGCGCACCGGACGCTAACGGAGATGTCCTGCGACCCGCTCGAAATGGTCGGAACGGGATCGGCACAATCGGTGCCCTTGCCCTGGGCTTTCATGGCCGACTTGAAATAGTTCTCGAGATATTTCTTGATCTCGGTGTCGGACTTGCCCTCCTGCATTTCGCGGGCGCCGGCGATGACCGCGCTGTCCAGAATGAACTGGACGCGGTTCTTGGCCGTGTTGACCTGTTGCAGGTCGATCGCGAACCCCATGAGAAGGAACAGGGGAATGGTCATCAGCGCGAAAATGATCGCGATGTTGCCCTCTGTGTCATGCTTCAGCCGGCGAAATTTGTTGACGGCTTGCCTTGCGAATGTTGAATATTTCATCTTGCCCACCCCGGATACGGCCGCACCTGGCCTTAAAAGGTTCTCGGTGCACTTTCGCAGAACGGGATAACTTCTCGGTGAAATCGGGGGGTGAAATTTCTCCGGGGGCGGAAAGACTCCCTTAACCAGCACACGCGGCGCGACAGCCCTAAGGCGCCGCGCAAAGAGCCTGTATTTCCGAGCTGTTTCAGGATGTGTCGGGCGGTAGCAAATCGCGTGTGAAGGCGTGTAGTTGGCGGGCGCTTTCCTGTTGCAGATGCCTCAGTTTGCGCGAGTGGAAGGCAGGCGGAACAGAGGCCCGGAGGATCCGGGTTCCTGTAACCATGAGACGCCGCATCCGGTCGATGTATTCGGCCGCATGATCGAGCGCGTGGTTAATCGCCAGCACCCGCCGGACGAGTTTTCCTGCAGGTAAAATGTCAGTTGGCTGCGGGGGATAGTCTCTGAGGTCGACCGGCGTATCCGCGTCGAGGAAGCGGATGCGCGGGCCGGTGCGAAAATGGGGTTTTGGCGGCGTCCGGGACACCTGACGGGCGCTTTCCCTCAGGCGAAAGCGCGGCGCTGCCGGCTTGCGTCCGGTTTGAGCGCCCGCCGGAACCGGCGCCCCTGTCCGGGGCGGCTGGATCGGCGCGGGGGCTTGCGGTGGCAGCGGCCCAAGCTCCAGGGCTGCCAGGCAGAACAGGCGCCGCAGCACAGCCTCCAGGAAGCCGACAAGGCCCGCCAGCGGCTCAAGCTCGGCCCGCGGCAGGAAGGGCTTTGCCGCGACCGGCCACAGGCCGAGCCGCTTCTGGGCCGCCGAGGCAAGATAATCGGCCGCGTCCCACCAGAAACGGGTGAGGCCCTGAAGGGCGGGAGGGAGCGGCGGTGTCATGAGGCTGAGCCTGACTGCGCCAGCGCTCAGATGGATTGGCGCGCGCCGAAACCGGGGCGCCAAACCTGTAGCTGTTTGTAAACGCAGCGATACTTCCAGCTGACACGCCGGAGCGAACCGGGGACAGGGCGCCGGCTTTCGCCGCTCCGGGTCGCCGTTGAGGGCTTGATTCCCGCCGCCAACCTGCGCAATGAGCGCAGTCATGAACATACTTCTGATCGGATCGGGCGGGCGTGAACACGCCCTGGCGTGGAAAATGGCGCAGTCGCCGCTGGTGGACATGGTGCATTCGACGCCGGGCAATCCCGGCATGGACGATATTGGCCCGTGTTTCGATGTGGGCGTGACCGACATTCAGAAGCTGGTGCAGCTGACCCTGCAGGTCGAGCCGGACCTGATCGTGATCGGGCCGGAAGCGCCGCTGGCGGCGGGCCTGTCGGACATTTTGCGCGCGCGGGGCTTCGACGTGTTCGGGCCGAGCCAGCAGGCGGCCCAGCTGGAAAGCTCGAAAGCCTTCTCCAAGGCGCGCATGGTTCAGTATGGCGTGCCGACGGCGGCCTATGGCGAGTTCACCGATCCGGTGCTGGCGAAATCCTATCTGCGCACTCTCGAAGCGCCTTACGTGCTGAAGGCCGATGGCCTCGCCGCCGGCAAGGGCGTCGTGATCGCCGAGACGCTGGACCAGGCCGATGCCGAGATCGACGAGATGCTGTCCGGCAAGTTCGGCGACGCGTCCGCAACGCTGGTGATCGAGGAATTCATGCATGGCGAGGAGGCCAGCATCTTCGTCATCACCGATGGCACGGGCGCGATCTATTTGCCCGCCGCGCAGGACCACAAGCGCGCGGGCGATGGCGATACCGGACCGAACACGGGCGGCATGGGCGCCTATGCACCGGCGCCGGTCGTGACCGATGAGATCCTTGCCCGCGTGAAGGCCGAGATCGTCCAGCCCATGCTGACCGGCATGAAGGCGGACGGTATGCCGTATCAGGGCGTGCTCTATGTCGGCATCATGGTCACGGCGGACGGGCCGAAAGTGGTCGAGTTCAATGCGCGCTTCGGCGACCCGGAATGCCAGGTGCTGATGAAGGGCCTCGCGGGCGACATCGTTCCGGCGATCCTCGGCGCGGCGACGGGCGGCCTTGAGGGCAATGAAGAAGCGTTCGAGGCGCTGCTGGAGCTGGACCGGTTCGAGCCCACGGCAACGATTGTTCTGGCTACGGAAGGCTATCCCGGCAGCTATGCCAAGGGCTCGGTCATTCGCGGCGTGAAGTCTGCCAATGATTTGCCCGGCGTGACCGTGTTCCAGGCGGGCACGGACATGGATGAGGGCGGCGCGCTGCTCGCCAATGGTGGGCGCGTGCTGGCCGTGACGGCCAGTGGCGACGATTTGCGCGAAGCGGTGGAGCGGGCCTATGCTGGTGTCGACGCCATCGACTGGCCGGAAGGCTTCTGCCGCCGGGACATTGGCTGGCGCGCCCTGACGTAAGAAGATTGGAGCCCGGATCATGAGCAAATTTGTGTCCGAGGCATTCCGATCAAGCGCCCGCAAATGGACGGGCCGGGCGAGCCTGGCGCTTGGTGCGTTGGTCGCGGCCTGTGCCAGCCAGCCCGCCGCCCCGACGCTGGATGGCGATTTGCTGATTTCGCATGTAAGAGTGGTCGATTTTTCGGGCGAGGCGCCGGATGTGCGCGAAGATGCATTCGTGCTGGTGGATGAGGGCGCGATTATCGCCCTGGCGGACACCCGGGCAGGCCTGATTGCGGACGCAGAACAGGATGCCAGCGGCCTGACGCTGATCCCCGGCCTGACGGACATGCATGTTCATGTCTGGGACGAGGCGGAGCTGGGCGCGTATCTCTCCTGGGGCGTGACACGGGTGCGCAACATGTCGGGCCTGCCCTTTCACCTGACCCTGGCCGAGCAGGTTGAGGCAGGGAATGTGCTGGGTCCGCATCTGCTGACCACCGGGCCGATCCTGAACAGTGCTGGCCCGAATGCGCAGGTGAACCACCAATTGGTCGAGACGGAAGAGGAGGCGCGCGCCGCAGTGGCGTGGCAGGCCGAGCAGGGCTTCACGCGGCTGAAAGTGTATTCGAATTTGACCCGCGAGGCGTATGACGCCGTGCTGGAAGAGGCGGAGGCGCGAAACCTGATCGTGACGGGCCACACACCGGAGGGCGTACGCGGGCCGGGCGTGCCGTTCGAGGCGCCGTTCGACATTGCGTTTGGCGAGGTGCTGGGCGATGGCTTCGAGACCATCGAACACATCGAGTCGATTGTCTGGCACGGGTTGAGCGACCGGCAGGATGAGGCGGCCGCGCGGGCGTTGGCCAAGCGCATCGCGGCCTCTGGGGTGCCGGTGACGCCGACATTGCTCGCCTATCACAATCTCTGGCGCGTGGGCGACACGCAGGGCGCAGCGCTGACCCGTCCGGGGACGGAGATGCTGAACCCAGTCGTGCAGCAGACCGAACGTAACTATCAGGAATTCTGGGCGAACCAGCCGCCGGGGCCGGCAGCGCAGAGCGATGCCTTTTACGGGCGCGTCACGAAGATCTTCCAGGAAGAGGGCGTGACCCTGGTGGCCGGAAC
Source organism: Hyphomonas sp. (assembly GCF_036964145.1). GTDB lineage: Bacteria > Pseudomonadota > Alphaproteobacteria > Caulobacterales > Hyphomonadaceae > Hyphomonas. The sequence continues at coordinate 644,959 of NZ_JBALUC010000002.1, read as the reverse complement.
GGATGCGGGCATCTTCACCAATGTACCCGGCCTGTCCCTGGTCGAGGAACTGGGCCTGATGGTTCAGGCGGGGTTGACGGAATTCGAGGCGCTAAAATCCGCGACCCATGCGCCGTCTGTCGTGCTGGACCAGGAGGGGCTGGACGGCTGCGCACGCAGAGGCTGCGCGGCGGATCTTGTGCTCTATGCCTGTGATCCGTTGGCGGATATATCCTGTCTTCACGTGCCGCACGCCATGATCCGGGACGGGGAATGGCTTTCCCGGGAAGATCTGATGGCCCTGCGCGAAGCGGCGCGGCACCATAATCTGGAGCGCACGCAGGAAAACGTGCTGGGCGGGCTGGCGGCGCAGGGCGTGGATGTGTCGATGCTGGGGCTGGAAGGCGCGACGGAATAGGGTGTCAAAGCGCGTCTGAGTTGGGATTCGCGCCAGAGCAAACATGGCGCGTTGGACAGGGACGGACACTTGCAATGGAGCGGGAATTCAGAATGCGACGTGTGGTTTCGGCCTTGATGTGGTCCTTGTTGGCGTCATCGCCGCAAATCTGATTTGGGGCAATGCGTACTTTGCCGCGTTCTGTTCGGTCCAATTGGTTCAGGCGGTCCTGGTGTTCACAAATTGGGACCAGAAGCCATTCCACTAGGTTATTGTCCCTTGTTCCGCCGCTGGCGGTATCCTGCTGTTGTCCCTGATTTTGATGCAGGCAGTCTTGGGGAGTTGAGATCGTCCCAGACTCGATGAGGGGAGGCAAAAGCGCCTACCCTTCCGCCGCTTCCAGTTTTTCCGCAGCGTCCATCCACTCGGTTTCGGCGGATTCCGCCTTGGCGGCGTGGGTGGCGCGGTCTTTCAGGAGTTTTTCGAGTTCGTCCGTGGACGGATTGCCGCTGGCGAGCCTGGCGTCGATCTTCGCGATGGCGGTATTGGCCTTTTCGAGGCGGTCTTCGGCGTCGCGTGCGGTTTTCTTCAGGGCGCTGAGGCGTTTCTTCTCTTCGGGAGAGGTTTCCTTGGGCGCGGCGGACTTGGCCTGTTTGGCAGGCTTTGCCCCCTTGGTGTCGTCGCGGTCGGCCTTCATGACGAGTGCGCGATAGTCGGCAAGGTCGCCATCATAGGGCGCGGCGCGGCCATTATTGACCAGCCAGAGACGGTCGGCCGTGGCCTCGGCGAGATAGACATCGTGGGTGATGAGCAGGACAGCGCCGGGGAATTCGTTCAGCGCATAGATCAGCGCCTCGCGGCTGTCGATGTCGAGGTGGGAAGTCGGCTCATCAAGGATCAGGATGTGCGGCGCCGCCGAGGACATCAGGCCAAGCAGGAGACGCACCTTCTCACCGCCGGAGAGCTTCTCGACATTGGTTTCGACCTTCTCATGGGAAAAGCCCATCGCTGCCGCTGCGCCGCGCACTTTTGCCTGCGGCGTGCCGGGCGGCATGATGCGCTGGACGTGCATCAGCACGCTGTCGCCTTCGGAGAGTTCGTCGAGCTGGTCCTGCGAGAAATAGCCGATGCGGACGGCCTTGGGCACGACGCGGTCGCCGCCAATCAGGGACAGGCGCTCGCCGATGGATTTGACGAGCGTGGTCTTGCCCTGTCCATTGGCGCCGACAATCGCGATACGGTCGTCCGGGTCCAGACGAAGATTGACCTTGTCGAGGATGATTGCATCCTCGCCATAGCCGAGCGTGGCATTGCGCAGTTCCAGCATGGGCGGGGCAAGCTTGTCCTTTGGCGGGGCAAAGTGGAACGGCGTCGTGCGGTCACCCACCGGGATGGAGATGTCCTGCATCTTTTCCAGCATCTTGATGCGCGACTGGGCCTGCCGGGCCTTGGACGCCTTGGCGCGAAACCGGTCCACGAAGGCCTGCAGATGTTCGCGGTCCTTGTCCTGCTTGGCTTTCTGGGATTCCAGCTGGGCGAGCTTGGCGGCGCGCAGTTTCAGCCAGTCATCATATCCGCCCGGCGTGATCGAGAGCTTGCGATGCTCCAGTGCCATTGTGTGCGTGACACAGCGGTTCAGCAGCTCGCGGTCGTGCGACACGATCAGGACGGTGTACGGATATTTCTTGATATAGGTTTCGAGCCAGGCCGCGCCTTCAAGGTCGAGATAGTTGGTCGGCTCGTCGAGCAGCAGGAAATCCGGCTGGGAGAACAGCACGCCGGCAATCGCCGCGCGCATGCGCCAGCCGCCGGAGAATTCCTTCGTGGCGCGGCCAAGGTCTGCGGTGGTAAAGCCGAGACCGTTGAGCACTTCGGCGGCGCGCGCCTCGGCCGTCCAGGCATCAATGTCGAGCAGGCGCTCATGGATCTCGCCGATCCGGTCCGGGTCGGTCGCGGTCTCGGATTCCTGCATCAGGGCGTGGCGCTCTGTGTCGGCGGCAAGCACGACATCCAGAATGGTCTCGTCGGTGGCCTCGACCTCCTGCGCGACCCAGCCGAGCCGGGCGCCGGTATTCAGGCGGATGGCGCTGTCATTGCGCGGGTTTTCCACATCCTCGCGGATCAGGCGCAGCAGGGTGGATTTGCCCGTGCCGTTACGGCCGACAAGGCCGACTTTCCAGCCGGACGAGATCTGCGCCGTGGCAGATTCAAACAGGGGCCGGGCTTCGACCTGAAAATCGAGGTTTGAAATGGTAAGCATGGGCGGCGGTCTACTAGAGACTCCCGCGAAAGCAAGGGCGCGGGTGCGCTATCGGATGATGCGGGCGATCCGGGGCAGATTGCGGGCATTTGCGGGCGGGCGAGATGAGAGAGTAGACCCGCCATGCCACCAGTAGGGGGAAACTGAAAATGGCATGGCGGGCGGTTCGCTGCGTCTCTCTTGGGGGAGGGGGGACAACGCAGCGAACGCGAACCTCTCTCTCCACACTGATTTAGGAAGCCTGCCCGTGAGGCCAAGGGCCTCACGCCTTCGTGATGGGTGAAGTTTGGGTAATGTTTTGCCCGCCGTGCGGGTGATGCCGGATCAGTCCGGTTCCGCTAGCAGCGCAAGGATGGTGCGTACCTCATCGAGCTGTGCCTGGGTAATGCTGGCCAGATTGTACTGGAACACCAGGATCGTCTGGAGCTGGGGTTCGGCCTGTCGCAGGGCCGCCCAGTCATAGTCGACAATGAAGGTGGCGGAGGATGGCTCCGTGTTCACGCGCACGGCGTCGATATACAGCGGGCTGGCAGTGGTCGAGGACTGCGCCGTCAGGGCGCGCTGATAATTGTTGTCGTACCGGACGATGTTCTGTCCATAGCTTGTCAGGGCCCGCCTCAGGCGCTCGTCCCGGATCTGGGAGAGGCTGCCCGTGGAAATCATTTCGAGATATGTCGCAGATTCCGTGGGCAGGGGTGAGGTGAGCGCCGGCGCGAGGAGAAGCTGGTAAAGATTGTCGATGTCCGGAGGCGTTTCATGGGTGCGCACGAGCTCCACAAGCCTGCCCGTGTCTTCGGCAACCTGTTGGGCCTCCGCCGCAGCCACGGCGATGGCAGTTTCCGCTTCGCGGAAATCCTCTTCCAGCCGTTCGAGCAGCAGGACTTCGTTACCGCGCGCGACGCGGGCCTCATTCCAGTTATTGACCTGCAGACCGATGAAGACGCCGAAGACAACGATCAGCGTTTCGATCACGACGGTGAACCAGTCCTGCTCGCGCAGCGCGGTCGTCAGGCGCCGGAGGATCATTGTGCCGCCTCCTCATGTGTTATCCCAAGTGCGCTGTCGATCAGCCGATGAATCTCAGCAAGCTGGGCGTCCCATGGCAGCAAACCGTCGCGCAGGTATGCGTCATAGGCGTCAAGGTTTTCGGCCACCGCATTCAGAAAGGCTCGATCCTCTCTCATGGCTTCCAAGTCGCATTCGGGTCGCGTCTGCATTTCGCCCAGCTCGGCATCAAAGACCGGTTGAACCTTTACAAGTTCTGGTCTGAGCATCAGCAAATTATTCGCCAGGGCGTGATCTTTCTCGATATAGGCCAAAAGCGCTTCAACGCGTTGCTCATAGTCAACAAGTGCTGCGCGTAGCGCCGGGTCCCTGATAATGGAAAGGCGCCCCGCATTTGTCAGCTCCGTGACCGAGGGCAAACTGAGGACGTTGATATTGTAGTAATGAGATGTGGCGATCGCCATGCATTCGGCTTGAGTCAGTCGGTCTCGCTCAACGACGTCAAAATGACTTCGGTCGCTGAACGAAGATCATTCACGACAGACACCCTGCGTGCACGAACCCGTTCTGACGATTGCTCAACCCTGACGATATCCGGGTGCAGGCGTTCCATGAAATCGGCTTCGGCGACGCGGTTGCCGCGCGCCACGTTCCAGTTGTTCACCTGCAGACCAATAAACACGCCGAAGACGACGATCAGGGTCTCGATCACGACAGTGAACCAGTCCTGCTTGCGCAGCGCGGTCGTGAGGCGGCGCAGGATCATGAGGCCCGCTCCCGCTCTTCCGCGAGGAGCTCAAGGATGTCTTTGATCTGGTTACGGTACCTGATCAGGAATAGGTGATAATTGTCCTGGATAAGATATGCGTTCTGCAACGCAATATGGATCTCGGGATCCTCTAGCAGGACCGTGTGATCGACTGTTTCAACTGCTCCGATCTGGGCGAACGTCTCGGATGGGGTGCCCGGTGCAACCAGTGTTTTCGCCCTGGAGAGGACCCGTGCCAGCTCATCGACTGGCGCGGTGAACGAGCCACTGAAAATTTCGCGACCAAAGGTGATCGAGCTGTCGAACTCATAGAGCTCGTCTCGCAAGTCGCCATTCGCGATCAGGTTCATGCGCCCGGTAGAGACGAGCTCCTGAAAGGCCGCCGAAGGTCCGGGGAACGTCGACACCGAGTCCACGAGCGCGAGGTCTTCGTTTAGCGTCTGCTCATCGAGGTCGCCTGTACGAATGCCCGTGATGAGCCGGCTGGTTGCTTCGAGCACCAGGACTTGCTGGCCAATACCGCGATTGGTGAGCGTGAGCTGCACTTCGAAATCACGCTCCAGCCTTTCCAGAACATTCCGGGTATCCGCCCGCTCGAACCGCGCCTGGTTCCAGTTATTGACCTGAAGGCCGAGAAACACACCAAACATGACGATCAGCGTCTCGACCGCGACGGTGAACCAGTCCTGCTTGCGCAGCGCGGTGGTCAGGCGGCGGAGGATCATGGGATGATCTCCGGATTCAGGGGTTGATTCAGCAGCGAACCTTCACGTATCGATTGATCGGTTCTCAAACAGCTTGCGGAGAATTCCTTTCCGGACTCAAGCCTTTCTGTCAAACAGGCAGACCAGCTTGAAAGGCGCCGGACCTCGCCCCGATACTCACGCAGCCGGTCCATGTTCGCCTGGTATGTTGGCCGCAGTGATTTTCCGTCTGGTGTATAAAAATGCATTGAGTCAGATTTTTCATAGGGCAGGATCTCTGTCTCGACGAAGGTTACATAACGAACATATTTTTCCCCTACGCCGTCCTGCTCGGAGTAGTAGAAGTTCAAATCAAAGAGCATGACCGGATCAAACAGGCCTGCGATGTCCATTTGTTGTAGCACTGTCCATGTGAGGGGGGCCTTGTCCGATCCGTCAATCCGGAAATAGAAGGGGACCGGCTGCTCGCCGCGTTCGTAGGCCGCGTGCCAGACGGTAAGTCCTGTGTCGATCACGCGAACTTGCAATTGCTCCTGAACGTAGATGGCGTCTCTTAGGTCGGTGGCCAGCGCCCTGATAATCTCGGCCCGGCGCGATTCTGCCGCACGCGCCTCATTCCAGTTATTGACCTGCAGGCCGAGGAAGACACCCAGCACCACGATCAGCGTCTCGATCACGACGGTGAACCAGTCCTGCTTGCGCAGGGCGTCTGTCAGGCGGCGGAGGATCATGTGCTGGTCTCCTCACTGAGAGTCGCGAGATAGTCGTCGAGCGCCCTCTCAACCTGTGCCAGATAGTCAACATAGATGGCCTGCAAGACTGCCACATTGGCGGCGAGACCGATGATTTCGGTATTCCCGCAAATCTTTCCGGGGGTCAGCAATTCATAGCTGCCGGGATCGTAGCCACCCATGGGGACCACCACGATTTCGCTGCGCCCAGTCAACGAAACCCCGGCCACTCTTTGCGCTTCCCGGTTGGCATCCTGTTTTACGCGGATATAGCGTTGCCACTGGCGATCGACGAAACCCATTTCATCCGTCATGGTCTGAATATTGGCGCGGATACTGGTCGACCGGATAAGCGACAGACTGCCTGTATTCAGCGCTTGCTCGGCATTTGCCAGGGAAAACCGTGGCGGCGGAAAATCCGCGATACTGATAATCAGGATCGTCAGTTCGTCACTCATGGCCATGCAGGACTCTTTGTCCCTGAGCGCCAGGGCGAACCGAGCGGCGTCATCGCTGATCCCCTGATGGACCTCTATGTAACGCGACATTTCGCTGCGCGCTGTGGTGGCCTCAGACACCATGCGGGTCATCAAATCAGCCGCCTGTCCCCTGTCTGCGCGCGCATCATTCCAGTTTGCGACCTGAATACCGATGAACACCCCGACCACGACGATCACGAAATCCAGCCCCACCGCAAACCAGTTCTGGTCCTTCACATGTCTGGTCAGGCGGCGGAGGATCATGGGTTTCTGCCTGCGATGGTGCGGAGACTTTTTAGCGTGTCCGCATTGACGGTTTCGAGATCGGTGATCGCGGTTTCCAGGTCGGCGAAGCGGATCTGCAGCGCTTCCACAATTTCTGCGTCAGTGCGTAACAGCGTGGCGGCAGCGGCGATGGCATCCGGCGCAAGCCCCAGCTCGCATGGATAGGCCAGCGAGCCGATGATCGCATCATAGTCGCCAGTCGGTGCGAACCGGTCGCCGCACTTTTCAAGCAGCGCCTGCTGGACATCGGCAGGCACGCGGCGCCGGAACAGTGTCCTTATGGGCGCCTCACGCCCCTCGTCGGCAATCACATCGATAAGCGTCGTCGTGTAGATAGAGACGGCCGTCGCTCGAAGCTTATCACTCGCGATCAGCCCGATATCGCCAGTCGAGATCAGCTCGTCAAACGTCGCACGGTTCCGGTCCATGTATTTGTACTGGGTCGCGCGATAGGCGCTGACCAGGAATTGCTCATCAGACAAGTGCCCCGTGCCCGACAGTGCGTCGATCGCAGCCTTCGCTCCGGCGCGGACGTCCCGATTGTAGGCGATCAGGTATTCATAGGCCCAAGCTTCATAGCGCAGGTCCTGCGTCAGGCGCTCGCTGAACACGACCGCGCGCTGGCGCGTTTCGCGATCGTCGTTCCAGTTCGACGCCTGCAGGCCGATGAACACACCCGTCACCACAATGACGAAATCCAGCCCCACCGCGAACCAGTTCTGGTCTTTGACATGTCTGGTCAGGCGCCGGAGGATCATGGTCAGTCTACTCCACAGCCTGTAGCTGGTCCCAGAGATCAATCGGCGGCGTATCATTCACCATACCGTCGACCATGTCCGCGAACCCGGCATTGAAATAGCCCCGGCAGAGCTGCCACAGCGCCCGTCCGCGCGGCGTGCCGAGGACGAAGTAGATCACACCCTGATACGTCTCCCACGACTCCTTCGTGATCGCGCCGTTCTGGTATTGTAGCCATTCATACTCGCGCGCCCGCATCTGGCCGATCATCCAGAAAAACAGCTTGGTCTTTTCCTCGAAGCTGGGTGTTTCGGTTTGCGAAAAAATGCGGCCGAGTTCCGGGAAATCGACGAATTTGTAGACGCCGGTCTGGTCATAGGTGAGCTGCGCCTGACGGGCTTCGGAACGCATCTGCTGCGCCCCCTGATGAACCTGCAATGCAAGGTAAATCAGCGTTCCAGCCACAACGGCCACACCAATGATCTGCGCAATAAGGGCGATCTGTTCGAGAGTCATGGCTCCATCTCCAGCAGTGGCGCTGTCGGGCCAGCCTTGATCAGCCCGTCGACAAGGTCGCGGAAGCCGGGCGGGAAGTGGTGGCGCCGCGCCTTCCAGAACCCCTGATAATATTTGGAAGCCAGATGGTCGCGAAAATGGTTTTGCGAATGCAGCCAGAAGTCTTCCTCGAAGACCTTCTTGCGGGCCTGGTAATGCATCACCTGATAGCCGCGTGTGACCATTGTGTAGAAGACGTTGAGCCGCGTCCTGTCAGTGGCCTCAAACTTTTGGGGATCTGTTTCCAGGCCCTGCAGGAACAGATCGACCATCCCGGCTTCGCTGAGGATCTTCATATGGTCGCGGAAGATGTCATAATAGCCAACCGCCGCCGCGATGCGCTGCTGGTCGGCAGAGTGTCTCAGCTGGAAACCGACGAAGATCAGCGACGCAATCACCGCAACCGACGAGACAATTCCGGCAACGAAATAGAGCTGCTCCAGCGTCATTCCTGTGCCCCCTCATCTGTTTCGTCGGCCGCCGCTTCTGCCGGTAATTTCAGTGCGTCCAAGTACCCGACGAGGAAATCCTCATCGAGGGCGGCGATGATCGGCGCGGCGTCCCTTTGCATCGCCGTGCCTTCCCAGCCGGGCGCCTGCAGCGCCCACCAGTGTTTGGCAAACCGCGATCCGAAATAGAAAGGGGCCGTGTTCGCGATATGCTGGCGCACGCGCTCGTCCGAGATCAGCCCGGCATCGCGCATCATGAACATCTGGTCCCATTGCAGCATGATCGCGACGAGGACGCTGCCAACCGCCTGGTTCTCGGTGTCGCTCAAGGCTTCCGGTGTACGGATCGCCTTGACCCAGATGGCCGACATCTCCGGCCTGGCGATGTTGAACTCGATCTGGGCCAGCAAATCATTCTTCTGCTGGTCCATCGCCGCGCGCGTCAGAGCCGCGTTCTGGCGAACTTCCACGATCAGGACGGCAAGGCCCAGCAGGACGCCGACATTGGCGGCGAGGGTCAGCCAGCGATTGAGCCGCTCCAGCGGGGCGGGGCGCGGCGCGGCGGGTGGCACTGTCGGGGATGTCGCGACGGGCGGTAGGGGCGGTGTATCAACACGCGCTGGCTTGCGCCGCAGACGGGAGAGTATGGACGGACGTTTCACGAGACGTCCCGCCTCGCACAATTTGTCCCAGGATGATCAGACGTATCGTCTGCCAGCATGTTTTCGTCCCCCAGTCGGGCACTTTAGGCCGCGAATGGGGGGTGACAAGGGTTTTCCGGGAGGCTTAGCGCCCCACGTATATCAGCGTGCCTTGCGGGACGAGGGTCATGAAGGTGTCGAGGTCGGCGCGCGAGAAGGCGATGCAGCCATTGGAGCGCCCGAGCTGTCCATAGTTTTCGATCATCGCAGGTTCCGCATAGGCGGCGGAATGGATGACGATGGCGCGGCGGCGGGCATTGGCATTGGTCTTGTCGAGGCCATCGAGACGCAACGAGCGGCCATGCTTGCCGTAATATTCCTCGGCCGTGAGATAGGCGCCTTGCGGACTCGCCGAGGAGCCGGGCACATCGGAGAAGGCATCGAGGTAGCCATCATGATCCTTGTCGGAGCCCCGGCCGTGCGTGGTCCGGTAAGCGGAGACGAGGCCGGTATCGAGATCGACAATGAAGAGCCGTTCCCTGGCGGAATGAAGGCTGTAATCGACCACGACCAGCTGGCGCGAATGGGTGAGATCGGCATGCCGGCTCATCGCCTTGACGGCCTTGCCCAGCAATTCGGGCCGGATCAGACGATCCGGGTCAATCTCGGCCGCGCGGGCCTGGAAGGGCAGGAAACAGAGGCAGAGCAGGATCAGGTAGCGGGACATGGACAATCGGGCTTTCGAGCGTGTGAACAAGATGGCTTTGAGCCGGGCGGTCGGACAGATGAAGGGTACGCTTGAGATGCTGGAAGACAAGGGCGATTTCGCGGACAAGGATGACGACCAGAATTGCCGCCAGGGTGAGCATGGCTAAACTGAGCAGAGCGAGGGCCGTGGCAAGGGTCTCCATTTTTCGCACGGTGCGAACCTTTCATGTGAACTGGCCGGTGCGGACGTCGCGGAAGGCCTTGGCGTCGCGTAAGCCGTGAGTATGGTATGACAGGAAAAGTTGAACAAAAGAGGGCAGAAAATGGCCGAGGGAGAATCCGCTGCAGAATTGTTCACAGGCACCAAGCCTGTGGTCGAGTCGCACAAATTCGATGAGGCGAAGCTCGCCGCATGGATGGACGCCAATGTCGAGGGCTATGAAGGCCCGCTGGAAGTGCGTCAGTTCAAGGGTGGCCAGTCCAACCCGACCTACCAATTGGTCACGCCGAACAAGAAATATGTCATGCGTCGCAAGCCGCCGGGCAAGCTGTTGCCAAGCGCGCACGCCGTGGACCGGGAATATCGCGTGATTTCCGCGCTCTACCCGCTCGGCTATCCGGTGGCACGACCGTATGGCCTGTGCACGGACGAGAGCGTCGTCGGCACGATGTTCTATATCATGGACATGGTGGAAGGTCGCATCCTGTGGGATGGCACGCTGCCCGATTATGAGCCGGCCGAGCGCCGCGCGATCTATGAGGCGAAGGTGAAGACCTTTGCCGATCTCCATAATGTTGACTGGCGCGCCGCCGGGCTCGAAGGCTTTGGCAAGGAAGGCGACTATGTGGCCCGTCAGATCCATCGCTGGACAAAACAGTACAAGGCATCTGAGACGATTCACATTCCTGAGATGGAACAGCTGATCGAATGGCTGCCGAAGAACATCCCGGCCGGTGACAAGACCACGATCGTGCATGGCGACTATCGCCTTGACAATATGGTGCTGCATCCGACCGAGCCGAAAGTGATCGCGGTGCTGGACTGGGAACTCTGCACGCTGGGCGATCCGCTGGCCGATTTCTCCTATCATTTGATGAACTGGGTGATGCCACCAGGGGATACCTCGCGCGGCTCGATCATGGCGATTGACGATCTGGAGGCCTGGGGCATTCCGACCATGGACGAATATGTCGACATGTACTGCAAGCATACCGGCCGCGACGGCCTGCCGGAACTCGACTATTACTTCGCCTATAATGGCTTCCGGCTTGCCGGCATTCTGCAGGGCATCATTGGCCGCGTGCGCGATGGCACCGCCAACAGCGCCAATGCGGAATCGAATGCGGCGCGCGTCGTGCCGCTGGCCAAATTTGCCGCCGACTTTGCCCGCCGCGCCGGGATGCCCGGATGAGGTCTGCGCCGTCCGGCCCGCCGGGCAGCGGATCTGAGTACCGGCAACTGGGCCGCCGCGACATCTGGCTGCTGACGCTGGCCAGCGCGGTGGTGACGGCGAACGCCTATTATATCCATCCGATCATCGCGCTGGTGGCGGAGGATTTCGGCGTGTCGCCGTCGGAGATCGGGCTGGTGCCCGCGCTCAACCAGATTGCGCTGGCGCTCGGTATTTTCCTGCTGTTGCCGCTGGGCGACCGGTTCTCGAACCGGCGGCTGGCAACCGTGTTTGCGGCGGGCCAGTTCCTCGGTCTTGTCGCAATGGCGCTCGCAACGGATTTCCGCCTGTTTGTGGCGGGCTCCACCTTTCTCGGTTTCTCGACCATCACGCCTTACCTGTTGCCGGCCTATGCCTCGAAACGTGTCTCGGTGCGCCGCCTCGGCCAGACCACGGCGATGCTGACGACGGGCGTGATTGCGGGGATCCTGGTCGCGCGGGTCGGCGGCGGCTGGCTGGGCGAGCATTATGGCTGGCGGACGGTCTATTATGTGGCGGCAGCCCTGATGGGCGCGGTGACGCTGCTGCTGCCGCAGATCATGGACGAGCGCCAGAAACGGGACGAGTCGCGGTCGGGGCGCAGCTATCTGCGGCTGGTCGTGTCGGTGTTCCCCGTCGTGCGCCGCCATCCGGAAGTCCTGTTGTCGGGGACCATTCAGGGGCTGGGCTTCGGCATCTTCCTGGCGGTCTGGTTGGGGCTGGGCCTCTACCTGACCAGCCCGGAAATGGGCTATGGCGCCGATACGGTGGGCTATCTGGCGGCGCTGTCGCTGATGAATGTCTTCACCACGCCTTTCTTCGGAAAATGGGCCGACCGGATCGGGCCGCGGCGCTTGCGGGCTTTTGTGGCGCTGATCCAGTTTTCCGGCGTCTGCCTGCTCGGCGTGTTCGGGCACAGCCTGTGGCTATTGCTGGTGCCGCTGATGTTGATGAATGTGGTCGGGCCCTTGGTGGATGTGACCGGGCGCATGACTTTCCTGACCCAGCCCCCGGACGTGCGCACGCGCCTGATGACGGCATATATCGTGCTGATGTTCACCGGCGGCGGGCTGGCGAGTTGGGGCGCGACGTCGGTGTATGAGCATTGGGGCTGGCACGGCACGGCGACGCTTGCGCTGGTCATGTCGGCAATCCTGCTGACGCTGGCCCTGATTTCTGTCAGGCTGGATCCGAAACGGCCGCGCGATACCGACGCTGAGACCTAAGAGACCGAGACTGACGAGGGAGAGACCGACAATGACTGAGACGCTCAAGGGGCCGCTGCGCGCGCCCGCCCAGATGCTGCAAGAGCAATCCTATGGCGGACACAAGAGCCTGCATGATGATTCCGAAGCCGAACGGCTGGGCATCAAGGCGGGGCCAATCGAGGGCCCGACGCATTTCTCGCAATTCGTGCCGTGCCTGGCAGAGATCTGGGGTGATGCCTGGTTCGAGCGGGGCTGTTTCTCCAGCCACTTCCTGAACATGGTGTTCGAGGGCGAGAAGGTGCGGGTCGAAGTTGACCGGCCGGCCGCCGGCGAGACGCGGACGATGTGCCGGGCCTTCAAGGAGGATGGTACGCCGGTGCTGGAGGCGAGCGCCTCCATCGGGCCGGATCATGGCGAGACCTTGCTGGAGGCGCGCATGGCGAAGCTGCGCCCGGCAGGCGATCTCGTGATCCTCGCGGATCTGCATGTCGGCATGACCGGCGCGGCGGACGAAGTGGTCACGATGGGGCCTGACCAGCATATGGGAAATCTCTATCCCTTCTCGCTGGCCGACAAGCTGAAGGTCATTACCGAGCCGATGGATGTCTATTCCGACGGATCGGCAGGCAAGTGGGGCAAGCCCATCGTGCCGCTGGAGATGGTCAGTGTGCTGGGCAATTATTCCAACCGGAATTCCGCATTTGGTGTCAAGCAGCCGGCGATTGGCCTGTTTGCCGATCTGGAAATCCGCATGATTGAGGGGCCTTTGCTGGTCGGTGAGACCTATGTGTTGCGCCGGGAAGTCGTGGCGCTGTCGGAAAGCCGCCGGGTCGAGAATTACTGGGTCCGCACGCGTTTCTTCGATGCGGCGGGCGAAAAGCAGGTCGCCGAAATGCTGCTGAATCATGGCGTGATGAAAGCGAGCTATCCGCATTATCCTGCCGACCGGTTGCCGGCCTGAGGAGGATCGCATGAAGGGATTGCTGTATCAGGGCACGCGCGACATTGCCTATGGCGAGGCGCCTGAGCTGAAGCCGGAAGACACGCGCAGCGCCATTGTGAAGATGACGGCGTGCGGCATCTGCGGGTCGGACCTGCACATCTATCAGGGGCACGGCTTCAGCGATGAGACCGGCTACTGCGTCGGCCATGAAGCCGTCGGCGAGATTGTCGAGACGGGCAGCGGCGTGTCGCGTTTTCGCGCAGGCGACCGGGTGATGATCTCGGCCGCCGTGGGCTGCGGCGCGTGCGTGCCCTGCATGTCCGGCAACATGAATGAATGCGACACACATGGCGGGCGTTGCTATGGGCTCGGCCCCGGCCTGCAGGGCGTTCAGGCCGAATATGCTATGGTGCCGGTCGCGGATTTCGGGCTGGCGCGCATTCCGGACGGGATCAGCGATGACCAGGCCGTTCTGCTGACGGATAATTTGCCGACAGCGTGGCATGGCCTGAAGGGCGCGGACATTCATCCCGGCGCGACGGTCGCCGTGGTCGGGTGCGGCCCGATTGGCCTGATGGCCGTGGAGGGCGCATTCCTGATGGGCGCGGCGAAAGTCTACGCGATCGACCTCGTGCCGGAGCGGCGCGCCATGGCCGAGGCGATGGGCGCAATTGCGCTGGACGCGGGTGAGGCCAAGGCCGTGATCGCGGAACAGACCAAAGGCCGGATGTGCGACAGCGTCGTGGAATGCGTCGGGGCAGACCCGGCGATCCATCTGTCGCTGAAACTGGCAAAGGCGGCGGGCACGCTCTCTTGCATCGGCGTGAACCAGACGATGGATTTCAAATTCCCGATGGCGCTCGCCTTTATCAAGAATCTGACCTTCCGGACGGGCACCTGTTCGGTGCCGCAGCATTGGCCGGAATTGATTCCTCTGGTGCAGGCGGGCAAGCTGACCCCGGAACGCACCATTTCTCACCATATGCCCCTGTCGGAGGGGGCAGAGGCATACCGCATGTTTGACGCGCGCGAGAACGGCGCAATGAAAATGATCCTGACACCCTGATGGAGGCTGACCTGATGACTTCGATGATGACCAAACTGGCCGCGAGCGCGGCGCTGGCGACCGTGATGAGCGGCGCGGCAATGGCCGAGACGACGCTGATCCATGCGGGGCATGTGCTGGCCGAGCCGGGAGAAGGCTACCTGACCCGCCAGACCATCACGGTCGAGGATGGCGAGATCGTCTCGATCGAAGCGGGCTACAAAAGCGCGCCGCGCGGCGCCGAGCTGATTGATCTCAAAGAGGCGTATGTCCTGCCGGGCCTGATCGACAGCCATGTTCACATCACCGGCGAGAACGGACCGAACGAACGGATCAAGGCGTTCGAGGACACGGATGTGGATGCGGCCTTCGATGGCGCGGGCTTTGCCTACAAGACGCTGCTGACCGGCTTTACCACGGTGCAGGATGTCGGCGCGGCGAATGATGCGATCTTCGGCCTGCGCGATGCGATTGCCAAAGGCAATGTGCCGGGGCCGCGTATCCGGGCCGCAGGCCAGGCGATCAGTGTGACCGGCGGGCATGGCGACATCAATGGCTATTCGCCAGCTGTCATGGCGATGTTCACCGGCAAGAATATCTGCAATGGCGCGGATGATTGCCGCCGGGCCGTGCGTCAGCAGATCAAGGAAGGTGCGGACGTCATCAAGATCACGGCGACAGGCGGTGTCCTGTCAAACACGCGCGCCGGACTGGAACAGCAGTTCACGGATGATGAATTGGTCGCGATCATTGAAACGGCGCATTCGATGGGCCGGAAGGTGACCGGGCATGCGCATGGCAAGGGCGGCATCGTGTCCGCGCTGAAGGCCGGCATCGATTCCATTGAACACGGCACCTATACCGATGATGAAACCATTGCCCTGTTCAAGGAGTATGACGCGGTGCTGGTGCCGACGGTGCTGGCCGGGGCAACGGTGACGGGCTGGGTCAACGAGCCCTGGCTGCCGGCGCCGAGCCGCGAGAAGGCGGCGGTCGTCGGACCGCTGATGCTCGACATGCTGCGCCGTGCGCATGAGGGCGGGGTCACGGTGGCGTTCGGCACGGATACGGGCGTGTCCAAGCATGGCGACAATGCGCAGGAATTCGCGCTGATGGTGGAGGCCGGGTTCACGCCGGAAGAGGCCATCCGCGCAGCGACCGTGGTGGCCTCCGAACATGTCGAGATGGCGGACGTCATCGGCACGATCACGGCGGGCAAGCATGCCGACATCATTGCGGTCATGGGTGACCCGTTGCAGGACATCACCGAATTGCAGGATGTGGATTTCGTGATGAAGGGCGGAACCGTCTACAAGCAGGCGCAGTGACCCGGTCGGACTTCGCCTGAGCCGCGAAGCGTTTTGACAATCCCCGTCAATCGCCGGAGACTTGGCGGAATGTCTATTCATGCGGGGCGGGACCGTCGCAAGACCACAGTGAGTTACCAGAGTGAGTTGTATGAGACCTGATCGATTTCTTGCCTGTTCCCTTGCAGGGGCTGCGCTGCTTGGCGTGGCGGCCTGTGGCGGCGAGACAGCCGACGCCCCGGCCAAGGCGGCAACGAATGACCAGGTCCAGTGCGTCCAACTTGCCGAGGGCGATTATTACTGGGACGGGACAAGCTTTGTCGTGTCCAGCGCGCCGCCACCGGCCCTTCCTGCGAGGGCGGATACGCGCCCTGCAAGTGCCGCCTGGGTGACCGATCTGGAGCGCACCTTCCCGGATGCGGGCCTTCCGTGGATGGGCCTGCATGTCAGCGGGCCCGTGGCTGTGGTGACCGGGCTTGCCCCGGACCCGGCGGCCAAGGAGCAGGGTTTCCTGGTAGGGCAGACGGCGCTTGAGGAGAATGAAGAGGTCGCGTCCGATGTGACGCTGGTCGTTGATGGCATTGCCGTCGAAGAGGGCGAGCGGGGCGTGGGTGAAGCGCTGGCCACCCTGACCGATGGTGAGGCCAGCGCGGGCCGATGCCAGACCGCTTTCAACACCACGATGGCCGGACGCTCCATCATGTTCCAGAGCAATCTCGCCATTGTCTCGCCGACCAGCGAACGCTTGCTGGACGCGCTGACCGGGGTGGCGCTGCTGTGTGATGCCTATGCCATCGAGATTGGGGGCCACACGGATTCACGTGGCTCGAACCAGTATAATGAAGTCATCTCGCAACAGCGCTCGGACGCGGTGCGCGATTACATGATTGAGCGTGGCGTGGATGCCGAGGCGCTGATCGCGAAGGGCTATGGCGAGTCCCGTCCGCTGGACCGGGCGGAAACCTATGAAGCCTGGGCAAAGAACCGCCGCATGGAATTTCTGGTCTCGGAACGCCGCTAGAGCGCTCCAGGTGTGCGACCTGCCCCCGCTGTTTGGCCGCAGCGGGGGCTTTTGTCATTCTGGGGGTCAGACCGAGAGGATCAGGCCTTCGGACGGGCTGACCTTGGCATCGACCGTCTGGGCCCAGGCCTTGGCGATGGCCTCCGGCCCTTTCGCATGGCGGGGCGTCACGAAGTCGGTCGAGGCAGTATAGAAGCTTTTCAGCGCCGCGCCGAGCCGGCGATTGATTTCGGCCCCGCCCAGCGTGGCCGCGCGGTCGGCGGCATAGGTCGGCACGAAGAAGAATTCCGGTTGCGGGTCCGGCAGGGCAATGGGCGAGCGGTCGCCTTCCCAATCGGTCACGCCGATGACGAGGCTGCGCACGAGCCGATCCTTGAGGGCATTGTGAACATCGGCCGTCAGGGTCGGGCGGCCGAGGAAGTCCACAAAGGCGGTGAGCCCCCGCGCGTGCAGGCGGTCGGCATCGTCATAGGTGCGAACGCGGCCATAGAGGCCGGTATTTTCGAGGAAGTCCTTGTTGCCGGGCGAGGTCAGCGCGACCGTATCGACACCGCCGCGGATTTTCAGGCAATGCGCCAGCGCCATCGCGGTTTTCGAGGAGGCGGACGAGATCACGACCGTTTCCGGCACCGGATCGCCGGTCTCCATCAGGCAGTCATCAATCATCCAGCCGGTTGTGAAGAGCGGACGGAACAGCATTTGCTGGTCTTCGAGCGCCGCATCATAGGACGGGTCGCCAGCGGTATTGATGTAGGTGTTGTAGATCGGTGGCAGGCCCTGGCGATGGGCCGCGCCATCGAGGAAGCCATGCGCGCCAACGCTGACCGGCTCGACGTCGAAATGTTCGGAAATGGGGAGGTAGCCATAGAAACGATCCCCCTCATTGATGAAGTCCACATGGGATTCAATGACTGTGGCGAAGCCCCAGACCGGCACACGGCCAAAGCTGGCATCGGAGGTGGGGAAGAAATTCCAATACTGCATCTGCTCGCCAAAGGTGGCGTAGGTGACATTGTTGGCCGTCAGGGCGAATTTGTCGACCTGGAGCCGAACGGCATTGTCGCCGAGGACAGGCAGGTCTGCGGGTAGCCAGCGCGTATCGCGCAAATCATCACGGCGGATCAGGAAATCACTCATGTCTTCGCTTTCTTGCTCTTGCCCGTAAAGGCCGCGATTCGGTCCTGCATGTCAGGTCCGACGCCTTCGCAATTGAGTATCTCCCATTGCAGGCCGCTGTCCATGTCGCGCGCGTCGGTGGCTTCGAGCAGGCGCTTGTTGGCGGCATGGGAGAAGGGCGAATTCGCGAGAATGCGGCGGGCGAGATCCTCACAGGCGGCCTCGAAGTCGGCGTCTGGCACGATCTGTTCCACGAGGCCAATGCGGAAGGCTTCGTCGGCGCGGATCATGTCGGCGGTAAACATCAGGCGCTTGGCGGTCGCCACCCCGACGCGGCGCGGCAGGCGCTGGCTCATGCCCCAAATCGGGGTGAGCGCCCATTTGGCATGAGTATCGCCGAAACGGGCGCTTTCGGCGGCAAGGATGAAATCGGCGGCGAGGGCGACTTCCAGCGCGCCGGTATAGCAATGGCCATGCACCGCCGCGATGACGGGCTTGGGCAGGCGCTCCATCAGGCGCAGCGTCTCCGAATGCCAGCCGGGCGAGGGCACTTTCTCGCCTTCGGCAATGTCGCCAAGGTCATGGCCTGCCGAGAAGCATTTGCCGGCCCCGCGCAGGATGACGCAGCCGATGGTATCGTCGGATTGCAGGTCCAGCACATGGCGGCGCAATTCGCGAAACATGGCGACGGTGAGCGAGTTCAGCTTGTCCGGCCGGTTGAGAGTCAGGGTGGCGAGGCCATCCTTGTCCTGACGCGTGACCAGCGGCGCGGTCATGTGCCGAGATCCACCATCAGGCTGGAAATGGCGTGGACGAAATTGCTGGGCGCGAGGGTCTGCTCGCCGGTCCATTTGATGTCCGGGAAGCGGCGCAGGATGTTCCGGTAGGCCGAGTCGAGCTGCATGTTGGCGACGCGCTGGCCGAGGCAGACATGCGGGCCGTGACCGAAGGAGAGGTGTTCCTTCGCATTCTCGCGGGTGATGTCGTACTGGTTCGGGTTCGGGAATTTCGCCGGGTCGCGGTTTGCGGCGGCGTAATACATGACCACCTTGTCGCCCTCGGCGATGGGCTGACCGCCCAGTTCGGTCTCGGTCGTTGCGGTGCGACGCATATAGGTGACCGGGCTGACCATGCGGATCGATTCATGGACGAAGTTCGGGAACAATTCCTCATTCGCCATCAGCTTGGCCTTCTGGTCCGCGAATTCCGTCAGCAGGCGCATTGTGCCGGAGAGGGAGTTACGGGTCGTGTCATTGCCGGCGAAGACGATCAGCAGCCACGAGCCGTCAAGGAATTCCGGGCTGAGCGGCTTGCCGTCGATTTCGACATTGGCGATGGCGGAGAGGAGGTCGTTCTGCGGGTTCTCGCGGCGCTTGGCCAGCATGTGGCGGCCATAGTCGAACATGGCCTGGATCTCGGACATGAAGGCCATCATCTGTTCCGGCGTGACATTGCCGAGACCTTCCTGCTGGGCCTGGTATTGCGAATTTTCGAGGAAATGCATCCAGTGGACGAGCTTCGGCCGGTCCTCTGCGGGCACGCCGAGAATTTCGCATAGCGTGAAGAGCGGCAGTTCGGCGGAGAACATTTCCACCATATCGACCACCGGGCCCTGTTTCTCCATCGCGTCGAGGAGCAGATTGACCTGGACGTCGACGCGCTTCTTGAGTTCGGCCACGAAACCGGGCCGGAAGAATTGCATATGCTCCATGCGGAGCGTGGTGTGATAGGGCCGGTCGAGATTGATCAGGCTGTTGAGGCTCGACGAATGAAGCAGCGGGTGGCGGGGCGTGTCTTCCTGGCCATAGGTCATCAGGATGCCGCCGCGTTGCGAGGAATAAGAGGCCGGGTCCAGCTCGACCTGTTTGACGAGGTCGTAAGAGGCGACGGCCCAGAAACCCGCGCCAACCTGTTCGGGATGCCACATGACCGGGGCTTTTTCACGCATTTCGGCAAAGGCTTCATGCGTGTAACCGCCGCGCGACGAGAAGACGGTCGGGTCGGTCAGGTCGACCGGCGGGGCGAAATCATGGATGGGCGTGTGCTTGGGCGGCCGTGGCGGGGTATCGACCTGATAAGTGTCGGTCACGTTCTGTAGTGGCATGGAGCGCTCCTAGAATTTGTACCTCACGGGGATGGATTTCGGCCCGCCGACAAAGTTTGCCTTGATGAAGGTCGGGTCGCCTGCCAGTTCGATGGATTTCAGGCGGGAGAAGAGTTCTTCATAGATGGCCTGCATCTCAAGCCGGGCGAGGTGCATGCCGAGGCACATATGGCCGCCATGACCGAACGAGATGAGCTTGTTCGGGCTGCGGGAGATGTCGAATGTGTACGGATCGTCGAACACGTCTTCGTCGCGATTGCCGGACGGGTAGCAGAGCAGCAGGCTTTCGCCCTTGAGGATCTTGCGGCCACGCAGTTCGTAATCCTCATGCGCGGTGCGCATGAATTGCTTGACCGGCGTGGTCCAGCGGATGGCTTCGTCCGTGGCGGTGCGGGAGACCGCTTTCGGGTCATCCATCATCTTCTTCAGTTCGGACGGATTCTGCAGCATGCCGAGCACACCGCCGCCGGTTGAGGCGCTGGTCGTGTCATGGCCGGCGGCCGCGACGATGATGTAATAGCTCATCGCTTCCAGCTGGCCGATCGGTTCGCCGTCCACCATGCCGTTGGCGATGACGGTGGAGACATCGTCTTTCGGGTTGGCACGGCGGTCAGCCGTGATGCCTGTGAAGTACATGAAGAATTCGGCAAGTGTCTCGTTGATCGAGGCGAGGCCCTTTTCGACATCCTGTTGTTCGGCAAGCGTCTTGTCGCGCATCAGATCTTCGTCCTGCGCGCCGAAGATTTCCTGCGTCAGCTTCAGCATCATCGGCTCGTCGGATTCCGGTACGCCGAGAATCTGCATGATGACGCGCAGCGGATAATAGAGCGCCACATCGCGCTGGAAGTCGCATTCGCCGCCAAGGTCTTCCATCCGGTCGACATATTTCTTCGCGATCTGGCGGATGTCGTCTTCGCGCTTTTTCACGTTCTGCGGCATGAACCATTCCTGGGTCAGGTGACGCAGCTTGAAATGCAGCGGGTCGTCGAGCTGGACGAGGGTTTTCAGGAGGTGCGGACCGCCCATCTGGGCGTAGACTCCTTTTTCGGCGTCTTCATAGGAGAGCATCTCCCGTTCGCCATTGGTGAACAACTTGTTCTGGCGGCTGACTTCCATGATGTCGGCATGCTTGGTGAGCGCCCAGAAGGGACGATACCCTTCCGGCTCGCACCAGGCGACCGGGTCTTCGGCGCGTAGTTTGCGGAAGGCAGCATCCAGCTGGTCCGGATCGGCATAGATGGCCGGGTCCACGATGAGGTTACGAGTGGCCTCTGCTGCGGCGCTCATTGTCCGGCCCCGGTCCATCTTGGTCTCGGGCGGCGTGGCAAGGGCAGTTTCAGCCATATTCCTCTCCGTATTTGTTTTATTTTTTTGGTTTGCGTTTCCTCGTGCCGACTCTAGCCGATGCCGGGCCCTTGCCAAGGCGTGACTTCGGGGCAGGCTTTCCACTCCCACGGGTGGGGCGAGCGAGTTCGGGCGGGCGAGCCGCGTGTTCATTGGTCATCAGATGGCCAATGGCCTGTTGCAGCAGGTCAGCCGGGACTTCCTCGACCGCGCCGGGGCGCAAATCATCCAGCAGGAAGGGGCCGTACTGGACACGGATCAGCCGGTTCACCATCAGGTTCACCGCTTCCAGCGCGCGGCGGACTTCGCGTTTCTTGCCTTCGGACAGGGTAACGGTCAGCCAGCTGTTTGCGCCGGTCTCGCGGTCGAACACGGCGGTGATGGGCTTATAGTCGACGCCATCAACTGTGATGCCCTCGGCGAGTTCTGCGATCTTGTAATCGGTAACTGTGCCCTTGGCCCGCACGCGATAGGTGCGTTCAAGCTCATTCTTCGGCAGTTCCAGCGCGCGGGCGAGCGCCCCGTCATTGGTCAGCAGCAAGAGGCCTTCGGTGTTCAGGTCGAGCCGGCCGACGGTAACGACGCGGGGCAGGGATTTTGGCAGTTCTTCAAAGACGGTGCGTCGGCCTTCCGGGTCGACCGTGGTTGTGATCAGGCCGGCCGGCTTGTGGTAGCGCCAGACGCGGGTGGCGTCCGGTGCCTGGATCGTCTTGCGGCCAACACGGATCTCTTCGCGGCCGGTGACCTTGAAGGCGGGCGAGGTCAGCTTGACGCCATCCACCGTGATCTTGCCGTCTTCGATCATGCGCTCGACTTCGCGGCGCGAGGCGACCCCGGCGCGGGCGAGGTATTTGGCGATCCGTTCGCCTTCGCTCCAGTCTTTTTCTTCGGCTGGGCGATGGGATTTCTGTGCGGGGGCTTGCTTGCGCGGGCCGGAAGGTTTCCGGCGCGGGCGGCCCGTCTCTCGACGCTCCGTCATGGGATTTTCTTTCTGTAGGTCTAGAACAGGAATTGAAGGAAGGGCGCGGCAATAGCAAGGCCCAGAATGATTTCCATCGGGATCCAGACCGGGATCAGGCCGGCCTCCCGGTTCTTCGTGCGGTCAAAGACCAGCGACATGAGGCGTCCGATGCCAGCGCCGATCCAGCCCGCAGCCAAGGGCAGAACCACCAGCGTGGTCAGGATGTCCGGCTCGGCGCTGCCGAGATTGAGGATCAGGACAGCCGTCATCAGGTGCGAGAACAGGAACAGGCCGCCATAGGTGGCGCGGAATTCCGAATAGCCGCCGGGACGCAGCGGGTCCGGATCCTCGACAAGGCGGACGATCTTGCTGGCCCAAGCCGGGGAGAACATGGCCGACAGGCCGAGGACCGCACCAAACAGCAGGGTGACGAGGGAAATGATTTCACCAATATTCATGAGGCTCGTGCTCCGGGGTTACGCCCCCAATCTAGAATGATTTGACGGAAAGCACAGGCCTTGAAAGCGGTCAGGACGCCTTGCTGTACAGGTCGATCGTCTTGGCGATCTCCTGGGAAGGCCGTCCGAGCAGGTAACCCTGGCCCCGGCGGACACCCAGCAATTTCAGCGTATTCAGCTCCGCTTCGGTCTCAATGCCCTCGGCAATGATATGGGCGGAGGTCTCGCGCGTGTAGAACAGGAGCGCGCCGATCAGGGCGCGTCGGGCAAGGTCTGAATCCACATTCCGGGTCAGGCTCATGTCGACTTTTACATAATCCGGATTGAGCTGGACGATGTGGCGGAGCGAGGAGTGACCGGCGCCGGCATCATCCACAGCGAGCCGAAGGCCCGCATGGCGCAGGGGCCGCAACACCTTGGTGAAGCTCTCATAATCGTCGATGACGGCGTGTTCGGTGATTTCCAGCAGGATACGGTCCAGAGGCAGCTTCAGGAACGTCTCGGCGAACTGGTCGCTGATCACGGTTGAGGGCGAGGCGTTGACGGAAATGTACTGGTCGGGGGCAATCTGGCTGATCCGTTGGACAGCCTGACGGATCGAGGCAAGTTCCAGTTCGACGGCAAGGCCCACTGCCGCGGCTTCGTCGAACCAGACATCCGGTGATCGGTACGGTTCTGCGGAAAAGCGGCAGAGCGCCTCGTAGCCGCTCGGCTTCATCTGGCCAAGATCGACAATGGGTTGGTAGGCAATGGCAAAGGCGCTGGTGTCGAGCGTTTCGAGAATGCGCTCACGGATTTCCTGAAGCGCCCGTCTTTGCGCGTAATCCTTGTCGATCTGTTGGGCGGCAAGGTTTGCGAACAGGCGCATGGTTTCGAGGTCGCGCTCATTGAGGCTGGTGTTCGGTTCCGGGCCGAGACAGCAGAACATGCCATAAGGCGTGCCATCCTCCAGCCGGATCGGAATGCTCATATGCGCGCCAATCGGGATTTCCCGTGTGATCGGCATAGCCTCGGCGAGAGAATTTTGAGACGTATCCGGAATGAGTTCCGGCAGGCGGCCTTCCAGGATATGGAGGCAATAGACTTCGGTCAGGTCGCGGCTGTCACCCGGTTTGATCAGGTGTTCCAGACCCGGAGCATCGACGTAGCGGAAAACGGATTCGCCATCGACGAACTCGGACACATAGGCAATCGGCATGCCCAAATGCTGGCGAATAGCGTTCAATGCAGAGTTGATCGCCTGCCGGGAGTTTTCTTCACGTCCATCCAATGGCGATGAAGGCAGCGTGAATCCGGTCATTCGATTGGCCCCTGAGCCTGCAATATCCCACCGGCACACATGCCGGCTACACATATCGACCGTATCCCAGTGTCCCTTAAACTCCGTTCCAGACTTCTTTGAAGCCCAACATTGTTTCTTCGGACTTTCGTAAGAGTTTGATTTTCCGGCACTTCGTCCCCGTGAAACTTGCGGTCGCGACATTTTTCACTCTTTCGGCGAGCGACGCCACGGGTGTAGGCATAGGGTCCGTGGGAGCGGGATGACATGGCCGGGCGCGCATGAAACCGAAGATACTGACAACGATCCAGACCTATACCGGGCAGCTGTTCCTGGCGGACCTCTTCGCCGGGGTGACGGTGGCATTGGTGGCTATCCCGCTCAGCCTGGCGATTGCCATTGCGTCCGGGGCCGATCCGGCCACGGGTCTGGTTACGGCGATTGTGGCCGGGTTCCTGATCTCCGCGCTAGGCGGCAGCCGCGTCCAGATTGGCGGACCGACCGGGGCGTTCATAGTGGTCGTGTTCGGCGTGATCGCGGTGCATGGCTATGACGGGCTCGTGCTGGCGACCTTCATGGCGGGTATCATCCTGATCCTGGCGGGGCTGATGCGCGCCGGGAATTTGATCAGTTTCGTGCCGGAAGCCGTGGTGAACGGCTTTACTATCGGCATTGCGATCATCATCGCGGCCAGCCAGTTGAAGGATCTGTTCGGCCTCACGACACCCGACCTGCCCGCAGAATTCATCAGCAAGCTGGAAACGCTCTGGGCGGCGCGGGGCACGCTGAACTGGGCATCGCTGGGCATCGGCGCGGCGACCATGGCGCTGATTATCGGGCTGCGCCGCATCGCCCCGAAATTTCCAGGCCTGATCCTCGCGGTCGGCCTGACTTCTGCGGCGGTGGCCGTCTTTCACTTGCCGGTCGACACGATTGGTAGCCGGTTTGGCGCATTGCCGAGCCAGTTGCCGATGCCGAAATTGCCGGTGCTCAGCGTGGACCGCATTACCGAATTGCTGCCCTCGGCCTTCGTGATTGCCTTCCTGGCGGGTGTGGAATCGCTGCTCTCGGCGATGGTGGCGGACCGGATGACGGGCGGGAGATACCGGCGCAATGCCGAAGTGCTGGCGCAGGGCGCGGCAAATATCGGCTCGGCGCTGTTTGGCGGCTTGCCCGCAACAGGCGCAATCGCGCGCACGGCGACCAATGTGCGGGCCGGTGGCAAGACGCCGGTTGCGGGCATTGTCCATGCGCTGACCATTCTGATCGCCGTCCTGTTTGCGGCGCCGCTCGCTGGCTATCTGGCGATGCCGGCGCTGGCGGGCCTGTTGATGCTGACAGCGTGGAACATGAGTGAGCCACACAAATGGCGTGGCTATCTGTCGGAAGAGAAAGCAAACATCGCGCTGTTGGGGATCACGCTGGTGCTGACCGTGGTTGCGGATCTGACGATTGCGATCGGGGTGGGCGTGTCGCTTGGGCTCGCGATCCGGTTGCGGCGCCGCCATGTGGGGCCTGCCGACTGGGACGAGCCGAAACGTTAGGCGGGATCAGGTGATGCCTGCGGCCTTCCAGGCCTGCTTGGGCCAGCGGCGATGCTGCCAGAACCATTGGCCTGGATTGGCGCGGATCTGTTCCTCGATGAAATCGGTGATGCGCTGGACGCTCTGGCGAATGTCGGCGGTCTCGTCCCCAGTCGTTTCCGGCACGAAGGGCTCGTGGAAGGTAATCCGGAACCGGGCCGGGCCGGTACGCACGGTCGAGACGGGCACGATGGGCACACCATATTTCATGGCGAGGCGCGTCGGGCCCGGCGCGGTCATGGCCTCATGCCCGAAGAAGGGCACGGCAATGCCCTCATTGAATTTCTGGTCATTCATCAGCGCGATGGTCTGGCCCTTGGAGAGGGCGCGCATCAGCTCGCGTGTGCCGACGCCTTTCGGCGCATTGATCTGCGTGCCATAGGCGGCGCGGAGGTCGGAGATGCGGCGGTCGATATGGGGATTGTTCAGCGCGCGATACGTCATCACCGCATCCGTCAGGCGCTGGGTGATCGTCGCCGGCATGATTTCCCAATTGGCGAAATGACCGGAGATAAAGACGGCGCCCTTGTCGCTGGCCTTCAGTTGGTCAAGAATGTCGAGGCCGATGATCTCCACCCGTCCTGACGTGTACGGATCAATGGAGGGCAGGTGCGGCAGCTCTCCGGCCACGCGGCCTGCATTCTCCCACGCGGCAAGCGCCGTTTCCTCGATCTTGGCATCAGACCAGTCCGGGAAGGCAAGGCGGAGATTGCGTTTGGTCGTCTTGTGCTGCGACAGGCGAGGGCCGATCTTCTTCATCAGCCAGCCACCAAAATTGGAGGCGCGCTCCGGGCCGAGCAGTTTCATTGGGCCCCAATAGACCAGATCCCAGGCAATCGTTTCCAGCCGCCATTGCACGCGCTGCCAGAAGGTCGCGCGATTGTCGATGTCCTTGGGGCGGACGTATTTCGGGGCAGGCTGGGTCATGCGGCGTCTGGATAGAGGATCGGGTTGAGCAGGGCGTCAAGCTGGCGGATGTCTTCAAACTCCGCCCGGACAGAGAATTGCAGGATGCCACGCCGGTCATCGGGATGGATGCGGACATAATCCTTGCTGGTCGTGATCAGTTGGGCGTCGTGGGTCTTGGCCAGCTTGTGAAGGAAGGCGAGTTCCTTCTGGGAATAGTCATGATGGTCCGGATAGCCGACGGCTTCGCGCAGGTCGCCGCCTTCCGCCTTCAGACTGTCGAAGAATTTCTGCGGGCGCCCGATGCCAGCAAAGGCGACGAGGGGGCCGGTAGGCGGCGCTTCCGACGGAACGATGCGGGCGCGCAAGACGGGCAGGCCGCTTTGTTGCACCTGTGGCGGGACATTGCCCTCTCCCATCAGGATCACCGCCTCGGCGCGGGCGAGGCCATCGGAGACCGGTTCCCGCAAGGGGCCTTTGGGCAGGACATGGCCATTGCCGAAGGGCGCGGCGGCATCGACCACTATAAGAGAGAGGTCTTTCTCCACGCCGGGATTCTGGTGCCCATCATCCATGATTGCGACCTTGGTGCCATAGAACGCCATCATCTGGATGCCCGCGAACCGGTCCTTGCCGATCCAGCTCTCGCCGGTCTGGGACAGGAGGAGGGGTTCATCGCCGCACATCTCCGCCGTGTGCCAGGTCGGGTAGATTTTCTGCGGACTGATCTCGGAGCCGCCATAGCCACGCGACAGGCTGGAGGCGTGAAGGCCCTTCATCTCTATATGTTGGCGGATCGCCTGGACGATGGGTGTCTTGCCGACGCCGCCTGTCGTCAGGTTCCCCACACAGATGACGGGGATGGAGGCGCGCGCCGGAATGGCCTTGGCCAGCTTGCGACGGATGCCCCATGTATAGAGAGCGGCGAGGGGCGTGAGCAGGGCGCGGGTCAGGGGAGCAGCTTCCCGGGATTTCGGGTCGAGCCCTGCCGACCAGAAGTGCGGGGCCTTCATTGCAACAGGCCCGGTTCGGGAAGCAGCGGCAGCAGCGCTTCGAGCGTTACCGTCATGGGAGCGTCGGCCGCCTCATTCAGTTCCGCAAGGGCTTCCGGGGCGGGCGGGTCCATGGTCAGGAGCGCCTTGCCGATGGCCTTGGGCGTTTTCAGGCGCCGGATCAGGCCGCGCTGCTCCAGATCGTCCATGATGGTGGCGAAGTTGAAGACCTCCGGGCCGGTCACGACCGGGCGGCCCAGCCGGACAGGTTCCAGCGGATTGTGTCCGCCGACGCCTTCGGCATGGCCGCCGCCGAGGAAGACCGAATCTGCCAGGCGGTACCAGAGGCCCATTTCGCCCATCGTGTCCGCGAGCAGGACGCGTGTGCGCGGGGTCGGCGTTTCGCCGCGTGACCGGCGGGCGAGCGGCAGGCCGCGGGATTTCAGCAGGCTTTCGATGGCGTCGCCGCGATCCGGATGACGCGGGGCGATGATCAGCGCCGTGTCCTCATCGCCTTTCAGGGCGTCGAGGAAGACAGCCTCTTCGCCGTCATGGGTGGAAGCCGCCAGCACGCAGCGCCTTGTGCCGAGGAAATTCTCGCGCAGGCGGCGGGTTTCGACCTCGCTGGCCGAAGGTGGTGGCAGGGCCGATTTCATGTTGCCGGTCGACTGGACGGGCTGGCCGAGCAGGGTTTCCAGACGGCGGGCGGTATCGGTATCGGCGGCGAGGACCACATCGAACTGGCCGACAAGGCGCTGGAAGGCGCCGCTGAGCTTCTGCCAGCCTTCGGCAGAGGAATCCGTCATGCGGCCATTCACCAGCGCGCGCTTCGCGCCGGCCTTTTCGGCTTCCAGGATCAGGTTCGGCCAGAATTCACCTTCGCCGAAGATGCAGAGGTCCGGCTGCCAGTGCCGGATGAAGCGGCGGGCAATGGCCGGCGTGTCGAGCGGGGCCATGAGATGAATGGCGCGGTCCGGCAGGGCGGGGCCAAGCAGGCGGGCCGAGGTCTGGGTCTGGCTGGTGAAGAGGAGGAGGAGGTCCGGGCGCTTTTCGAGCAGGCGCTGGCCGAGTTCGAGCAGGAGCTGCGTTTCGCCAACGCTGGCACCATGCAGCCAGACCAGTGTACCGCCCGGCATGCGGCGGGGCATGTTGCGGGCGAGCCGCTCATTGATGCGGCCATAGTCTTCCTTGCCCGCGCGGGCACGGCGCTTCATCACGCCGCCCAGGAAGGGCGATGCGGCCTGAGTCAGGGTCCGGTAGAGGTGGATCGCAGCTGTCATCTGGTCTCTGACCCCGGTTTCGTCTCGTGAGCGTAGCCCGCGAGCATGTCGGCTCTCTGTGTCGCCTCATTAAGACGTTTTTGCAACTCCGCCTGAATCTCCTGAGGGTCGCTGTCGCGCGGCACGAGGAGGGGCTCGCCATAGACAATGGCGCCCCGGGCGAAGGGATATGGGATAATCAGCCGGTCCCAGGTTGACAGGCGCGTGGCCGGCTTCACCGACAGGGCATAGGGCAGGAGGGGGACGCCAGCGCGCTGGGCGATCATGATGGCGCCGGGGCTGACGATCTCTGCCGGTCCGCGCGGCCCATCGGGCGTGATACAGACGGCGGTGCCGGATTTCAGGAGTTTCACGGCCTCGGCGATGGCACGAATGCCGCCCTTGTCCTTCTTGGCCTTCTTCTTGTTGCCGGCAGACCCCCGGATGGGATGCAGGCCGAGATGGGCGATGGCGCGGGTGACGGCCTCGCCATCGGGGGACAGCGAGACGAGCATCGCCCCGTTACGGATCTCGCCCGGCCAATGTTTCATGTTGCGATGCCAGCCGCTGGGCAGGACCATGATGCGGGAATGCCAGGCGGCGATGACGATGCCCTTATGGCTCGCCCAGGCAGCGCGCGCGGGACCTTCGCCTTCGACTTTCCATCGAACGGAGCGGGCAATCAGCGACATCCAGCCCCAGATCAGGACGCCGAGCAGGATGGTCATTGGCTTGGAACGGAACAGGGATTTCATCGCACCGCCTTATACTGCGCTTCGGCACGCCGACCATGAATTAGATGCGTGAGAGGTGTGAATGACAGGTTTCGACAGAAACCTGAGGCCGAATGGTGGGCGATAGTGGGTTCGAACCACTGACCCCTGCCGTGTGAAGGCAGTGCTCTACCACTGAGCTAATCACCCAA
Organism: Hyphomonas sp.; assembly: GCF_036964145.1. Lineage (GTDB taxonomy): Bacteria > Pseudomonadota > Alphaproteobacteria > Caulobacterales > Hyphomonadaceae > Hyphomonas. The sequence goes on along the minus strand of NZ_JBALUC010000002.1, from coordinate 615,378 downwards.
TTCAGCGAAGCAAATGCCGTAATCCGGGCACGAGTCGAGGTCAAGTCCGGATGTCTTCTGGCGCTGATTCTCGAAATATTCGGGGTTTTAGATATGCAAAACAAGATGGCTTGTATGAGATACAATCGTTTGCGCATGCATCCTTGAAGGGAAGATTTTGCCCCATTTTCACCTTTTCGGATTCGTGTACCTCGATCTGGTTACAAGGATTTGGGGGTTCTTTAGATTTTTTCTAACTATCACGTCATTTTTGTTTGCGGTAACACAAACATGAACAGATGTTCAGGATGAACAGATGTTCATCTCAGAACCTTACACTAGTTTCATTCGAAATTAGCCTTGAGAAAAACACAAAAGATGGTCATGTTCCGGTCACACAAGGACGGTCCGGCCAACGGGCTGCGTGTAAACACATAAGAAGGACAGGCGGGGGCAAAAGGCCCCAATAACAGTACAGCCTGAAGAGAGAGAAAACATGAAAGACTGGTGTGACGAAGAAGGCGCTAAGCGCCTGCGTGAGAAAATTAGTGCCTATTGGGCCGAGCGTGGCTATGAAGTTGATGTCGATCTGATCGATGCTGGCTTTGTTCCCGCAATGCGCTCTGCCCGCACTGATGTGCGCAGCAATATGGTGAACGGCATGCCGCGCCGCCGTATTGCAAACGAAACGGGCTCTGCCCGTCCCAGCTACCGGCCACGCGAACAGCGTGAAGTTTCGGCCTAGCTGATCCAATTCTCCAGAACAGCAATCAAACCGGAATAGTGCTCCAGCACGATGTCGGGCTTGAGCTGTTCTGAAGATTCCTCCTCGTACCCGAACGGGACGAAAATGAAGGGCAGCCCGGCATTCCGGGCTGCCCTTTCGTCTGTGCGGGAGTCTCCGACCATGAGCGCGCGCTCTGCTGAGCCGCCTGCCGCCTGGATCGTGCGCAGGATATGGTCCCCGTCCGGCTTGCGGCTGGGGACGCTGTCCGCCCCCACAATCGCTGCGAAATGATTGGCGAGGCCGAGTTCGGCCAGCAATTGGTCGGTCAGGGATTGTTTCTTGTTGGTGCATACGGCCAGAATCGCGCCGCGGTCTGCCAAGCCCGTCAACGCTTCGACCGCGCCCTCGAACGCATGGGAATGGTCCGCAATATTGGCGGCGTAATAGTCCAGGAATTGTTCGAGAAACGCATCGAGGTCGGAATCTGAGGGCGTCACACCATGCGCCAGCAGGCCCTGCACGATCATGGCGCGGGCGCCCTGTCCGATCATGGTTTCGATTGTATCCAGCGTGACGGGCGCGAAATCAGCCTGGGTCAGCACATGGTTCAGGGCTTCCAGCAAATCCGGCGCCGTATTTACGAGCGTGCCGTCGAGATCGAAGACAATCGTCCATCCGTCGAAGGGTTTTGACATACTGGCCGTATTTCCTTTTCGGTCTCGCCTTGAATCGGCCTTTGGTCTAGGCGAAAGGACTATGGAAAGCGAGAGGGCAGAACCTGTGGAAAAACCGGCCAGACAACGCGCAGCGGTCATTCTTGCAGCAGGCAAGGGCACGCGGATGAAGTCCGATCTGCCCAAGGTGATGCACAAGGTCGCCGGACGGCCGATGGTGGACTGGTCGATTGAACTGGCGCGAGACGTCGGCTGTGACCGGATCGTGGTCATCGGGCACCCCTCGCAGCAGGTCCTGATCGATCATGTCGGAGCCTCGCTCGGCAGCGACTCCCTTGCCTATCAGGACCCGCCGATGGGCACAGGCCATGCTGTCCGCTGCGCCGAAGACGCACTGTCCGGCTTCGAGGGGGATCTCGTTGTCCTGTATGGGGATAGTCCGCTTGTGCCGGACTCAGCCATCGAGAGCCTGTTCGACAGCCTCAGCGACGGCGCCGCGATCGGGGTGCTGGGCTTTGATGCGGCAGAGCCCGGTCTTTATGGCCGGCTCATCACGTCCGGTCATGGCGACCTCGAAGCGATCGTTGAGGCGCGCGAGGCGACACCGGAACAACTTGATGTGACACTCTGCAATTCCGGCGTCATGGCGGGCGATACGGCCACCATGTTCAGCCTGTTGCAGAAGGTGACGAACGACAATGCCAAGGGCGAATACTATCTGACCGATCTTGTCGCGCTGGCGCGCGCCGAAGACATGACCTGCAAGGCCGTGCGCTGCGCCGAAGATGATCTGATCGGATGCGATTCCAAGGCTGACCTCGCCGAGGCAGAGGCCATTTTCCAGAGCCGGCGCCGGGTGCAGGCCATGGCCGACGGCGTCTCGCTGATCGCGCCGGAGGCGGTCTGGTTCTCGTACGACACCATGCTGGAAGCAGATGTGACCATCGAACCTAATGTCGTGTTCGGGCCGGGCGTGAGCGTGCAGACCGGCGCTGTGGTCAGGGCTTTCAGCCATCTGGAAGGCGCCAGGGTCGGACCGGGCTGTTCGGTCGGGCCCTATGCGCGCCTGCGACCGGGCACTGTTATGGAAAAGAACGCCTTTGTCGGCAATTTCGTCGAGGTGAAAAACACGCAGATGGGCGAGGGCGCGAAAGCGAGCCATCTTTCCTATCTGGGCGATGGCCAGATCGGCGCGGATGTTAACATTGGGGCGGGCACCATCTTCTGCAATTATGACGGCTTCCTGAAATACCAGGTCCGCATCGAGGATGGCGCCTTCATTGGCTCCAACAGCGCGCTGGTCGCGCCGGTCAGGATTGGACGCGGATCTGTCATCGGTTCCGGCAGCGTCATTACCGACGATGTGGCAGCAGATGCGCTGGCGCTGGGGCGCGCCCGTCAGACCGAAATCAAGGATTGGGCAATTGAATTCCGGAGCCGCAAGGCGTCGGAAAAGGCAGACAAGCAAAAAGGCTGAGGCGGATGGCGAACGAACACGAGAAAGAGAATGCCGCGATGGCGGCAATGGAGTTCGTCGAAGACGGCATGACGATTGGGCTCGGCACTGGCTCCACAGCGAAATATTTCGTGCAGATGCTGGCCGAGGAAGTGGCGGATGGCCTGGTCGTCCGTTGTATCGAGACGAGCGAGCAGACCCGCCGGCTGGCCAACAGCCTCGGTGTGCCGCTGATCCCGTTCGAACAGGTCGAGCGTATTCACCTGACCGTCGATGGCGCTGACGAGGTCGATCCGCAGGGCCAGCTGATCAAGGGCGGTGGCGCGGCGCTGCTGCGCGAGAAGATCATCGCCAATGCCAGCGATCACATGGTGGTGATCGCCGATCCGTCCAAACAGGTGGCGCGGCTGGGCAAGTTCCCGCTGCCGGTGGAGGTGACCCCGTTCGGCTACACGATCACGGCGAAGCTGGTCTATGACGTGCTGACGGCGTCCGGCATTGACCGTCCGCGCGTGGGGCTGCGGTCATTGTCGAATGGCGAACTGGTCGTCACCGATGGCGGCAATCATATCCTCGACTGCCATTGTGAACGCATCCCGGACGCCGAGGCGCTGGCGGCGCGTCTGTCCAATGTGCCGGGGGTTGTGGAGCATGGTCTGTTCATCGGTCTCGCGCGCACGGTGATCATTGGCAATGAGAATGGCGCCACAGTGTTTGAATTCTTCTGATCGGCCCTCATATGGAGGGGCGAAACCTGTAAAGATTCAAGGACCCTTCCATGACAGATGCGACCCATGACTTCGACCTTTTCGTAATCGGCGGAGGGTCGGGCGGTGTTCGTGCGGCGCGTCTTGCGGCGCTGTCGGGGGCCAAGGTCGGCCTGGCGGAAGAGTATCGCATGGGTGGCACCTGCGTAATCCGCGGCTGCGTGCCGAAGAAGTTCATGGTCTATGCCAGCAAGTACGGCAAGGACATCCAGAAGGCCGCCGGCTATGGCTGGTCCACGGGCGAAGTCTCGTATGACCATTCCGTCTTCGCGTCCGCCATGCATGCTGAAGTCGACCGCCTGTCCGGTATATATTTCCGCAATCTGAACAATTCCGGTGTCGAGATTTTCGAAGACCGCGCCGAATTTGTCGACAAGAACACGCTGCGCCTGAAGAACAGTGACAAGACGGTGACCGCGAAGAAGATTCTCGTCGCGGTCGGCGGGCGTCCGTGGCGGCCGTCGCCAGAAGAATTGCCGGGAGTCGAACACACGATCACGTCCGACGAGATCTTCGAGCTGGAAGCATTGCCGAAGCATCTGATCATCGCGGGGGGCGGTTATATCGCCGTTGAGTTCGCCCACGTATTTGCCGGTCTCGGGGTGCCGACCTGCCTCGTCTATCGCGGCGAGGAAGTACTGCGCGGCTTTGACGAAGATGTGCGCACCGAAGTGCATGAGGGGCTGAAAGAGGCCGGCGTACAGGTGATTACCGGGGCTGTCTTTGACAAGATCGAGAAACGCGAGGGGGCAGACATGCCCCTGCACCTGACCTTGAGCAATGGCCACAGCCTCGATTGCGACGTCATCATGATGGGCGTCGGGCGCCGTCCGAATACGGAAGGCCTTGGCTGCGAGAATGCCGGGATCACGGTGAACGAAAAAGGCGCCATTCCGGTCGATGAATGGTCGAAGACCAATGTCGACACGATCTGGGCCGTGGGCGATGTGACCGACCGTGTCGCGCTGACCCCGGTGGCGATCCGCGAGGGCCATGCCTTTGCCGAGACCGAATTCTACGACAAACCCTGGCATTTCGACCATAGCGACATTCCAACGGCGGTCTTCACCCAACCGGAAGTCGGCACTGTGGGCATGACCGAAGCCGAGGCCCGCAAGGCATTCGGCGAGATCGACATCTACAAGTCCAAGTTCAAGCCGATGAAGAATGCGCTGAACGGCGATCAGACGCGCACCCTGATGAAGCTGGTCGTGCGTGCATCAGACGAAAAGGTCCTGGGCGTTCACATCGTTGGCGACGATGCGGCCGAGATGATCCAGATCGCAGGGATCGCCGTGAAAATGGGCGCGACAAAGCCGGACTTCGACCGTACCTGCGCGCTGCATCCTTCCTCGGCCGAGGAATTGGTGACGATGCGCCAGAAATGGGTGCCGGACGTCCAGAGCGCTTAGGTCGCGCGCGCTCCCCCGCGTCGCCCTCAGGCTTCGAAGAGCATCTTCAATTCCAGCGCGACGGTTTTCAGGCTTTCCCGAATGGGTTTCAGCCCGCCGCCGCGGCCGGAATGGATGGTGAGTTGCTTCCATGCCGGTTCGCCCTCACGCGGAGCCTTTACCTGTAGGTGGCCCGACCGGGGCAGGGCTGCCCGCAACAGGGACGCGGCCAAGTCGAAGCCAGCCTTGGAATTGTAAGCGCCATTGCGGGCGTCGGCCTCGAACGTGGATTGCTCTGACCGGCCAACCGCATTGAACATGACTGACAAATCAGGACGATGCTCTGGCGCAATCTGTTCACGGATGACCTGGTTCAACAGGCGGACGCCACGCAGGGAGTAGATGTCGGCATGCATGGGCGCGAGCACGCGATCAGCAGCCTCAAGCACGCAGCGTGTCAGGAAGGTGGCGTTCGGATTGGTGTCAAACACGATCAGATCATAGTCGCTGCGATAGCGTTCGATCGATTGCAGGAAGTGCTCCTTGATGCGCGCGAGCGAGACAGCATCTGTCGCGAAAGCATATTTCGAAATCTCGAATTGGCCGGAAATCAGATCGAGCCGTCCGCCGGGGCTGCCATCGCCCATCAGGTCATGAACCAGCTTTTCTTTCGGAACGGGCGCGAAGGGATCAGTCGACAGGGTGAGCCAGGACTCGCCGGGGCTGGTCGCATCCCGCGCATGGATGCGCGATTTCTCGAACAGCGAAATGACCGATTTGTCGGCCGCTGCGCTGGCGTCTGCCACGTCCATCTCGAAGAAGGTCTGGGTCAGATTGTATTGCGGGTCGAGATCAACCAGCAGGATGCGCCCGCCGAGCGCGCCCTGCCATGCGCCGAAGACCTGGCTGGAGACGGTCGTCTTGCCGACGCCGCCCTTCAAATTCATCACGGCCAGGACCGGGCATTTGCGCTTGTAGGCCTGACGGGTTTCGTTGACGAGCTGTTGCAGGCCGTCCGGCGTGGTCGACGACAGGCGCAGATGCGGCAGGACTTCATGCTTGAAGAAGCCGTTCAGGCGCGCTTTGTCGATCTGGTACGGGATCAGCTTCAGGCCGCGGGTCTTGGCGCGTTCGACATCCTGGCGCACGGCCTTTGACCGGACCGAGGAGGCAGAGACAAGCACGATCATTGCAAAGGCGTCGTCAATCGACTGGTTCGCCATGTCGCGGGAAGCCCCGTCATTCGGAACATACCAGTCCGGAATGGCCGCCGCGCGAAGCGCTTCGTGCAACGCCAGCAGCGCATCGAAATCCTTGGCGGAATGGCTGATATAGACGTGGGACATGACTAGGTTTGAGATTCTCCGGAAGACAACAGGCCTATGCAATCCCTAAAAGGCCAAATCATGATTCCTCGGCTAATCTGCTGTGAAATTATAGTGAAACTTGAGCATGTGCCTGCCATGTGATTAATGCGGCTCTTAATTGGAGTAACCGAGATGACCTGGACCCCCTCAGATTGGCGTCAACTGCCAGCGAAGCATATTCCGGAAGACTATCCGGATTCTGCCGCGCTTGCTGCAGTCGAGGAAAAGCTGAAAAGCTTTCCGCCGCTGGTCTTTGCAGGCGAGGCGCGCCGGTTGAAGCAGCGACTTGGCGAAGTGGCGGCCGGAGAGGCATTCCTTCTCCAGGGCGGTGATTGCGCCGAGAGCTTCAAGGAGTTCCATCCGGACAATATCCGCGACACGTTCCGCGTGATCCTGCAGATGGCCGTCGTCCTGACCTTTGCCGCGTCGAAGCCTGTGGTGAAGGTCGGCCGGATTGCCGGCCAGTTCGGCAAGCCGCGCTCGTCCCCCATCGAGACGATTGATGGCGTCACGCTGCCTTCCTATCGCGGCGATAACATCAATGGCATGGACTTCACGCCAGAGAGCCGCGTGCCGGACCCCGAGCGTCTGACACAGGCCTATTCGCAGTCGGCGGCGACGCTGAACCTGCTGCGTGCCTTCAGCCAGGGCGGCTATGCCAATTTGTCCAATGTGCACCGCTGGATGCTGGGCTTTGTGGACCGTAGCCCACAGGGCGAGCGTTACGAAAAGCTGGCGGACCAGATTTCGAAGTCGCTCGACTTCATGAAAGCCTGTGGCGTGACGCCGGACAGCGTGCCGCAAATGTCTCAGGTCGAGTTCTACACCAGCCATGAAGCGCTGCTGCTGGGCTATGAAGAGGCCATGACGCGGATCGATTCCACGTCTGGCGAATGGTACGACACGTCGGCCCACATGCTGTGGATTGGCCACCGCACGCGCCAGATCGATCATGCCCACGTCAATTTCTGCAAGGGCATTCGTAACCCGATCGGCATCAAGTGCGGACCGGGTCTGGAGACCGAAGAATTGCTCCGCCTGATCGAGACGCTGAACCCGAATGACGAGCCGGGCCGGATCACGCTGATTTCCCGCTTCGGATCGGAGGGGGTGGCCAAGGGCCTGCCGCCTCTGGCACGCGCCGTGAAGAAGAGCGGACGGACGGTTGTCTGGTCGTGTGACCCGATGCATGGCAACACGCTGAAGACCGATAGCGGCTTCAAGACGCGCCCTGTGGACCGCATCCTGTCGGAAGTGCGCCAGTTCGTAGACGTGCTGTCGTCAGAAGGCTGCTATCCGGGCGGCGTGCATTTCGAGATGACCGGCCAGGACGTGACCGAATGTATCGGCGGCGCCCAGGCGATTTCGGAAGGCGACCTGTCATCGCGATACCACACCCATTGCGATCCTCGCCTGAATGGCGAGCAAGCCCTTGAACTGGCCTTCATGATCGCGGAGAAGCTGCAGTCCGTCGGTGCCTCCGGCACTGCCGCGCTCAAAGCGGGATAGAAAGACAGTTCCATGCGCACGCATCGCCTGGGCTGGCCCGCCTGGGTGCGGCCAGCTGACATTGCAGACCTGTTGCGGCTATCGGTACCGATAGCCTTTACGCGCATGTCGCAAATGCTGATGGCAGTGACGGATGCGGTTGTGCTGGGGCAATATGCGCCTGGTGAGCTGCCTTATATTCTGAACTCGTGGCTGCCGATGGGCGTATCGCTCGGGTTGGGACTTGGCATCCTGTTGGGGGTGCAGGTGCTGACCTCAGAACTGCTTGGTATTGGGCGAGAGAAGGAAACCGGCCGCATCTTCCGGCGCGGCCTGTGGACCAGTGTCTGGCTTGGTACCCTATTGATGGCGGTCGTCTACTTTTCGGCCAGCGCGCTGTTCACATGGCTCTTTGTAGATATTGCTCCTCCGACCGAGGTTGCGGTATCGGTCGACCCTCATACAGTTGCTGAATCTGTCGCGGGCGTAACCCGTATCCTGTCCTATGGGATGGTAGGCTTCATGATCTCCACGGTTTGTGGCTACTATCTCGAAGCACTGCGTCGGCCCTTGCTCGTATCGGGTGTGATGTATCTCGGTGTGTTCATCAATGTGATCATTGACCTCGCATTAGTCGGCGGATTTTGGGGGTTCGAACCCATGGGTGCCGCAGGTGTGGCGTGGGCGACTACAGGCTCTCGCCTGTTGATCACGATCCTGTTGCTCGTTGCCGTGATCTTACTGACTCCCGCATTCAGAAAGTCTCCAGCCAGTCCCGAAAACGAGGCCAAAAGACAGCTGTCGGTCGGCACGGGCACCGCTATCAGCAATGTTGCCGAGTGGGGTGGTTTTAACCTGACCTATGTGATCGCGACATGGATCAGCCTCGCTGCCAATTCGGTCTATGGCTATGCAATCCAGATAATGGGGCTTTGCTTCATGTTCTATCTGGGCATCGCGACCGCCACCAGCGTCCGTGTGGCGGAGGCCTATGGCCGACGAAACCTGACAGAGATGCGGGACGCAGGACGCCTTGGCGTGGCAGCCACACTTGTGATGGGGGTGGCGCTTGGTGTGGTTCTGATCGTTTTCAACAACTCGTTGGCCGGCTTCCTCGTGAAGGATGATGCCATGATCAACGGTGTTCATCTCGCATCGGGCATCGCTGCCCTGCTCGTGATGGTATCGTTTGTAACGGTTTTTGACGGGCTGCAGGCAACCGCCTCATTCGCGCTCAGGGCGCAGGAGATCGTCTGGTCGCCGAGCCTGATCCATATCGGCTCGTTCTTCCTCGTCATGCTGCCATCCTGTTACTGGCTCGGCATTGTCGAAGGCCGGGGCGCGCAGGGCATGATGGAAGGCGTGTTTGTCGGCGTGTTCACGGCCGGGATCCTGCAGACCCTGCTGCTGGAATGGAAAACGGCGCGCCAGCCGAGCCGACGCGCCGTTTGAATTCCTTGTGTCAGGGCCCGAAGGCCCTGAGGAACCCTAGAGGTCTTTCAGAGCCGAAGCCGGCTTGAAAGCAGCCGATGTCTTTTCCGGGATCTTGATTTCTTCGCCGGTGGCTGGGTTGCGGCCCGTGCGCGCATTCCGGGTTTTAGCCGAGAATGTGCCGAAGCCTGCGATCGCCACTTGCTGACGGTCTTTCACGGCGCCAGCAATTGCGTCGAAAACAGCGTCTACAGCCTTGCCGGCGTCGCTTTGCGACAGTCCGGAATCAGATGCGACAGCTTTTGTAAGTTCGCCCTTATTCATAGGGGTTCTCCTCTAATGTTAAACGGCGATCCCCCGCCGTTGCAGCGACATACCCACGATTCGTAAGGCGTGAATATGACGAAAGCCCAATAAAGACGGGCTATGCGCCGAGAATCCAGCCCTCTTCTGACTGAATTTGCGATATTTTTCCCTCGTCAAGAGAGTTATTTGTGGAAATTCGCCCGTTCAGACGGCCTTTTTCGTCCATTTCCGAATAGTAATGGGCAATCTGGCGGATCTGCGCGGCATCCGGTGTTTCGCCCTTTTCAGGCTTGGCGGGAATGAGAGACGGGTAGATTTCCGCGAAAACGACCTGCACGCCGTCGAGCGACTCCTCGGTCATATCGCCCTCCTCGAACTCGAAGGGCCAGACGCGCGAGGCCGGCAGGGCCTGACGAAGGGCGTGAACGTGCGGGATGCCGGTCAGGGACTGGCTGCCCACGCTGCCGGTATAGGCGAGCTGCCAGACCGATTTCGGCTGGCCGCGTTTGGAGGTCCGCATCTGGGATTCCACGATGCGGTATTCCGGCAGGGCCTGGCCGTCGAAATCCGGTTTCTTGTCGGACAGTGTGGAGACGACATCCCGCGCCGGAGCTCCCCAGAACGGGAACGGCCCCTTGGAGATGGCATAGTTCATCCCGGCCGCGATGGCGAAGCGCGGATTGGAATTGTCTGCCTTATCCTTCATCTTGGAGGCGAGGTGGGCATGCATCGCCTGCCAGGGCGCTTTGTCGGACGTGTCGAGGCCGAGAGCCTCGGCGGTCCCGGCCGGATAGCCCAGCGAGAAGTCAAAGCCGATCAGGACGCGGTCGCCGCGCCCTGTCAGCTTGGCGATGATGCCTTCCAGAAAGGATCGCGCCTTGAGACGTGTTTCGATATTGACGGACTGGTATTGCAGCTTGAGCCGGGCATCCCTTGCGAGGATCCCGATCCAGATGGAGTTCTTCCCCGTCACAGGTTTTGACGCGGCACTCCAGTCCACCATGATATAGGCATCAAACAGACGCGTCATAACTACCCCAGTTTGACCAGCATTTTGCCCGTGTTTGCGCCCTCGAAGAGGCCGAGGAAGGCTTCAGGCGCTTTGTCGATACCGTCCTTGACGGTCTCTTCAAACTTCATCTGACCAGCCGAGATCCATTTCGCCATGTCCTTGAAGAAGGCGGGCTGCATGTCGGCATGCGTCGAGACGATGAAGCCCTGGATCTTCAGCTGCTTGCCGACGACCTGGATGATATTGTGCGGGCCGGTTGGTTGGCCGGTTTCATTGTACTGGGCAATCATGCCGCATTCGGCAAAACGCGCCATTGGACGAGCAACCTCGATCGCGGCGGTCAGGTGATCGCCGCCGACATTGTCGAAATAGACGTCAATGCCTTTCGGGGCGGCGCTGCGCAGCGCCTTCACGAGCCCTTCGAAGCCGCCCGCCGCCTTGTAGTCGATAACATGGTCTGCGCCGAGCGATTTCACGAACTCGCATTTTTCCGGGCCCCCAGCCGAGCCGATGACGGTGCAATTGTTGATCTTGGCGATCTGGACGACCGTGGAGCCGACGGCGCCAGCTGCGCCGGAGACGAAGACCGTGTCGCCTTCCTTCAGTTCGGCAACGCGCAGAATGCCTGCGTAAGCGGTCAGGCCCGGCATGCCCGCGACGCCGAGGAAGGCGCTTTCGGGCAGGCCGATATCCGGCAGTTTCTGCGCCATCACGACTTCCGGCCGCGCAACCCACGCGGTGCGCCAGCCCGCCATGGAGGAAACCAGGTCGCCCTGCTTGTAGTCGGGATGGTTCGAGACGGTGACGCGGCCGACAGCGCCGCCCTGCATGGTCTCGCCGATCTGGAAAGGCGGCACATAGCTTTCGCGGTCATACATACGTCCGCGCATGTAGGGATCTACCGACATCCACTCATTCTTCACCTGGATCTCACCGGCGCCGGGCGGGGCGATGTCGATAGTTTTCTTCTGGAAATCCGACAGTTTGGGCATGCCGACGGGGCGCTCGGCGAGGGACCATTCGGTGGATGTGAGGGCTGTCATGGTGTTTTCCTTCCTCTGTTCTTGTTGAGGCGTAAGTGGACCGGCATCCCGGACCTGTGAAGAGGGCACGCGAAAGAATCTGTAATTCTCTGTGTCAGCCATGCCTGAGCCCAAGGCTTGCAGCGCCGGGCGATGCAGTGTCTTTAGGGGGCCGAAGAGGGCCAATCTGTTATGACCACACTGAGAGTAGGCGTCGCGGGCGCCGGAGTTTTCGGCAATTACCACGCCCAAAAGGCTGCCGCCTCTGCCCGAACCGAACTCGTCGGGGTCTATGATATTGATCTGGACCGGGCGACCGCGATTGCCAGCCGGTTTGGCGCCAAGGGGTTTGACAATTACGAAGCCTTTCTCGAAGCGTGCGATGCCATCGTGATCGCGGTTCCGGCCATCTGGCATGAGAAGCTGGCCCGGCAGGCCATTGAAGCCCACTGCCATGTGCTGGTAGAGAAACCATTGGCGCTGACCGGCAAGGCCGCCCGGGATCTGGCCGACGAAGCCGCTGCACGCGGACGTATCCTGCAGGTAGGACATCAGGAGCGGTTCGTGGCGCGTGCCATGGGTGTGCTGGCGATTGAAGAGCCCCCCCTGTTGATCGAATCCGTCCGCGCCGGACCGCCGGCGCCAGATAATCGGGCAGGCGATGTGTCGGTGATCTGGGATCTCATGATCCACGATCTCGACCTTGCCGCCATGATGATGGGGAATGAATTCACCGGCGTCATGGCGAGCGGCAAGCGGGTGCATTCAGACCATATCGACGAAGCCAGCGCCCAGTTCACCTATGCGAGTGGCGGCGTGGCGCGCCTGATGGCCAGCCGCGCGGCAGAGGCCCGTCAGCGCACCATGCATGTTGTCTATCCGTCGGGAGAGATCTCGATCGACTTCCTGACGCGGCAGTTGGTCAACACGACGCCTTATGAGGTCCGCGTCGAGATCGCGGCAGACCTGCCTGATCCGCTTGGCGCGGCGGATGAGGGGTTCTATGCCGCGTGCCTAGGGCTGGGACGTAGCCCGGTGCCGGCGCACGGTACGGTCGGCGCTGTTGCCATGGCGGAAGCCGCCGAAGCAGCCGCACTGGCAAAGCTGGACGGCTAGCGCGTCCTTAGCGCTTCTGTTTGGGATCGTGCTTTGGCGCTGGCGCGAGGCGCATCACTTCGGTCTGGAAGCGTTCGTCATTGCCTTCGGCCAGGAAGGGCAGGGCGTCTGAGATCGCCTTTACCAGCGGATCGAACCAGTCATGGTCGGCCTTTGAGAAATCGGACAGCACGTAAGGCATGACCCGCGACTTGTCGCCGGGGTGGCCGACACCGATGCGGATCCGGCGCACATTTTCGCCAAGATGAGCAATCATCGAGCGGACGCCGTTGTTGCCGGAATGACCGCCGCCCTGTTTCAGGCGCACGCGGCCGGGCGCGAGATCGATCTCGTCATGCAGGACAACCACGTCTTCCGGAGACAATTTGTAGAACTGGGCGACCTTGGAGAGGGCGCGGCCGGTCTCATTGTAAAAGGTCTGCGGCTTGACGAGCAGCGTCTTGATGCGGTCCGGGCCGATAAAGCCCTCCGCAATCTCGCTTTCGAATTTCGAGCGCCAGGGCTGGAATCCATGCGCGGCGTGAATCTCGTCCAAAACGAGAAAACCGGCATTGTGCCGGTTCTTCGCATATTTTTCGCCTGGATTTCCCTGACCGGAAAGAATGAGCACGATGCGGCCTCCCTCTTCCGAAATAGCAGGGTTTGGCTGTGTGCCCAGCCCCAAAAGGCTGGACACACGAGACCAGAATTTGCCGATCAGTCTTCCGACTCCGCTTCGGCGTCGGTTTCAGCTGCGGCTTCTTCGCCTTCAGCCTCTTCACCTTCTTCCGTCGTGGTATCGGCGGTTGCCGTACGGCCAGCGATGGTCGCGATGGTGAAGTCGCGGTCGGTGATGGTCGGCTCGGCATCGCCCGGCAGGGTGATGTCGGAGATTTTCACATTGTCGCCGATTTCCAGCGTGGAGACGTCTGCTTCCAGCGATTCCGGAATGTTGCCGGCCGGAACAAGCAGCTCGACCGTGTGGCGCACCACGTTGAGCGTGCCGCCCTTCTTGAGGCCCGGAGACACTTCCTCGCCCATGAAGTGGACCTGGACTTCCACCTTGATCTTCTGGTCGCGGCTGACGCGGAACAGGTCGACGTGCATGGGCTGGTCGGAGACCGGGTGCATCTGGATCGCCTGAGGGATCACGAGCTGTTTCGTGCCCTTGTGGACGAGCGTTGCGGTGGATGACAGGAAGTGGCCGGTTTCAATGGCCTTGAGCACTTCGTTGCGCTTCAGGGTAATCGCAACGGGATCTTCGCCGCCACCATAAAGAACGCCGGGCACAAAGCCTTCGCGACGTGCTGCGCGGGATCCGCCGCTGCCGACGCGCTCGCGCAGTTCGACATTGAAAGTAATTTGGGATTTGGACATTGGGGTTTCCTTTCGCCCTCGACTCCGCCTCTCCGCATTCGGGATGAGGTAAGAAGCTGACACGCACGGCCTTGCGCCGCCGTTTCTGAAGGCGCGCATATATGCGATACGGCCTGTACTGGCAAGGCTTTGCCGCAGGGGACGTTAGACCAAAGTCCTGCCTTGCCACACGGCGCGAGACGCATATGGTCGTGTCCGGTCAAGAAGGAAGCGTCTGCGGCAGCATGAAACATCACATCATGATCTCTCTCGGCATCCTGATGGGCCTTATTTTCGCGTTCCGGGCGGCCGTGGCGATCCTTGAGCCGGGGCTCGGCTTCCGCGAAGCCTATTTGCTGGGCGGACTGGTCCTGTCGGGCTGGCTGATCATGGGTGGCATCTCCGAATGGCGCCATGCGCGCAAGACCCAGCCCGCTCCCGGCCCTGAGACCGATTAGGTAAAACCGGCATTAAGACCAAAGTTCAGGTTTCATATTCCTCCTGCTTCCGGCAGCCTGCAGGCTGCGGAACTGCGCAAAGACAAAAAATGTCATGGGAGGAAACACGTGTCAGAACCTGGCTACAAAATTGATGGGAAGGGGTATTGGCGAGAAGTCATCCGATTGACCCTTTCCCTGCTCGTCATCTGGTTTGCGGTCTCATATGGGGCAGGCATCCTGTTCCGGGACCTTCTGGATAATCTGTCGATCGGCGGCGCGCCGCTAGGGTTCTGGTTCGCCCAGAACGGATCGATCTACGTCTTCGTTGGACTGATCTTCTACTACTGCCGGGCAATGAACCGGCTGGAGAAGAAATACGGCGTGGAGGGCTGAGGTAATGGGGCAGGATTTCTGGACATATTTCTGGGTGGTTGGCACCTTTGGGACCTACATCGCGATTGCCGTGTGGGCCCGGGCCTCATCCACCGATGATTTCTATGTTGCTGGCCATGACGTGCACCCGACGGTGAATGGCATGGCGACCGCGGCCGACTGGATGTCGGCAGCTTCGTTCCTTTCAATGGCCGGCCTGATTGCCTTCCTGGGCTATGGTGGCTCGGTCTACCTGATGGGCTGGACCGGCGGGTATGTGTTGCTGGCCCTGTTGCTGGCGCCGTTCCTGCGCGAATTCGGCAAGTTTACCGTGCCGGACTTTGTGGGGGACCGTTACTATTCGACCACGGCACGCCTGATCGCGGTGATCTGTGCGCTGTTCGTGTCCTTCACCTATATTGCTGGACAGATGAAAGGCGTGGGCGTGGCCTTTTCAGGCTTCCTCGGCGTCGAGTTCAACACCGGCATCATGGTCGGCATGGGCATCGTCTTCATCTATGCCGTGCTGGGCGGCATGAAGGGCATTACCTATACTCAGGTCGCGCAATACTGTGTGCTGATTTTTGCCTATACGGTTCCGGCGGTCTTCATTTCGCTGATCGTTACCGGTAATCCGATCCCACAACTGGGCTTCATCTCGGATGTGAGAGGGGAAGACATCTCGATGCTTGGCAAGCTCAACACGGTTGTGACCGATCTCGGCTTCCAGGAGTATACGCAGACGAACAAGACCACGTTCGACATATTTGCCATCACCGGCGCGCTGATGTTCGGCACGGCAGGCTTGCCGCACGTGATCATCCGCTTCTTCACGGTGTCGAGCGCGGGTGCGGCCCGGGTTTCTGCCGGGTGGGCACTGGTGTTCATCGCCTTGCTCTACACGACGGCCCCAGCCGTGGCCTCCTTCGCGCGGCTCAACTTCATCGATACGGTGAATGAGTCGACCTATATCGCGGATGATGCCGACTATGAGACCGAGGCTGCGGCGATCGTGGCAGCCGGTGGGAAGCCGACGCCGAAATGGTTCAAGGATTGGGAAAAAACCGGTCTGCTGGGCATTGAGGACAAGAATGGCGATGGCGTGATCCAGTATCGTGCGGGTGACGACAATGAAGTCACCAAGCTCGACCGGGATATCTTCGTGATGGCCAATCCGTCGATCGCGAACCTGCCGGCCTGGGTTATCGGGCTCGTGGTTGCAGGCGGCCTTGCGGCGGCCCTCTCCACGGCAGCCGGATTGTTGATGGTCATCTCGTCATCGATCTCTCACGATCTCTGTCGGAGAACCCTGTTCAAGGACATGTCAGACAAGGACGAATTGCGGGTTGCGCGTGCCTCGGCCGCCGGCGCGGTGGTCCTTGCCGGGATCATGGGAATGAACACGGCAAAGCTTGGCTTTGTGGCGCAGGTGGTTGCCTTCGCCTTTGGCCTGGCGGCAGCGTCGCTCTTCCCGGTGATCGTGCTGGGCATCTTCTGGAAACGGATGAACCGGGAAGGGGCCATTGCGTCCATGCTGACCGGCCTCATCTCGACGTTCAGCTATATCTACTACTTCAAGTTCGTGAACACGGATCCTGCAGACTGGTGGTTCGGTGTGTCGCCGGAAGGCATCGGCTTCCTGTTCATGTTCCTGTCGCTGGCTGTTGGCATTGTGGTGGCCCTCGTGACCGCCCCGCCGCCGCAGGACATCCAGGACCTGGTAGAAGACATCCGCGTGCCGGGCACACGGAGATCGCACGGCATTGCGGACGAAGGCATGGCACCTGTGCCTGCCGAATAGCCTCTCCCGGCGAACTCCAAACTGACGGGTGGCCCCTGCCGGGGCCACCCTTTTTCCGTTTTTACGGCTGCTGTCTTATAGACGTAAGGCCAATTTCCCGGTTCGATGCCGTGTGTAACTCTGGCATGAACCGTATCGAGAGGTGCAAATGCCTGTCTGGCTGATCCTTGGAGCGACCACGCTCTACATGCTTGGCCTGTTCCTGATCGCCTGGCGCGGGGACCAGACGGCAATGCGGCCGGGATTCACCCAGCATCCGCTGGTCTATTCGCTCGCGCTGGCAGTGTATTGCACATCCTGGACATTCTTCGGCGCCGTTGGCACAGCGGTGGAAAGCGGATGGGATTATCTGACCATTTATCTGGGCCCCACGCTTGTGTTCGTCCTGTTTCCGGGCCTCGTGCAGCGGATCGGGGATGTCACCCAGCGTGAAGGCATCTCGTCCCTGTCGGATTTCCTGTCGGCGCGCTACGGCAAGAGCCGGGCGATTGCGGCCGCCGCAACTCTCGCGGCTGTGGCAGGGAGCCTGCCCTATATCGCGCTGCAGCTGAAATCGGTCGGCATGAGTTTCCAGGCGCTGGCCTATGGCTCCGACGGGGCGGCGAATACGCCGGCCAATGAGACCGTCCTGCTGACGGCATTTGCTCTCGCCATCTTCGCCATCCTGTTTGGGACAAGGCAGTCGGATGCCACGCGGCATAATTCTGGCCTGATGCGTGTGCTCGCGGTGGAGGCGGTACTCAAACTCGCGGCGCTGATCGCCGTGGCCGTATTGTCCATCCAGCTGTTGGTGAATGGCAGCGTGCCAGAGAATGCCCCTGTAGCGCACACTTTCGAGACGTTTCGCTTCTCCGAGCGCTTCATCACCATGACCCTGTTGGCCATGGCGGCCATCATCTGCCTGCCAAGGCAGTTCCATGTCGCAATGATCGAGCGCCAGACGCAGAAGGACCTCGAGACGGCGAAATGGGTGTTTCCCGTCTACATGTTGCTGACGAGCCTGGTCGTCATTCCGATCACGATTGCGGGCATGGCCATACTCGGTCCGGGCGCGCAGCCGGATCTGTTCGTGCTGGACCTGTCGCTCCAGCGCGGCAGCGGCTTGCTGGCAACGCTGGTCTTCCTGGGGGGCTTCTCGGCGGCGACGGGCATGGTGATTATTTCCACCGTGGCCCTGTCCACCATGGTGACCAATGACCTCGTCGTGCCCGCCATCATGCGGTCCGGGCGTTTTGCCAGTTTGAGCGGTGATGCCGGTGCAAGGATCGTCCTGACGCGGCGGATCGTGATCATTGTGCTGTTGATGCTGGCCTATGCCTATTACCGGCGTGCGGGGACAGGCGAGGCCCTGGCGCAGATCGGCCTGCTCTCCTTTGCGGCTGCGGCGCAGTTCGCACCGGGCCTGATCGGCGCGGTCACATGGGGTCATGGCCGGCGGTCGGGCGTGCTGGCCGGGCTGATCTCCGGCATGGCGCTTTGGGCCTATACCTTGTTCCTGCCGGCCATTGTCGGGTACGACGCGATCACGGCCATTGTCCCCTCGGCGCTGGATCCGCATGCGATGTTCGGGCTGAAGATCGAGGACAGTCTGACTCATGGCGTCCTGCTCAGCCTTGGCACAAATCTCCTTCTGTTTGTGATCGTTTCGCTACGCGCGCGGGAGCGTCTGCGCGACCGGGTACAGGCGGCGGTGTTTGTCGGCGGCGACCAGGTCATCGAGATTGCCGAGGGCGCGGTCGACACACACGCCTTCAAGGTCTCCCCAAACGGGTTGAAGACGTTGGCATCCCGCTTCCTGACGCCCGAAGCGGTGGATCATGCCTTCGTGAAGTTCGAGGAAGATACCGGCATCGCCGCCTCAGGGGATGCGCCCGCCAATTGGCTGCTTGTTCAGCGCACGGAAAAGCTTCTGGCTGGTGCCCTCGGTTCGTCCTCGGCCCGCGTGGTCCTGTCGTCCGCGATTGGCGGCAGTGACGTTACCCTGCCAGATGTGCTGTCCATGCTGGACCACAAGACACAGGCTGCGCGGTTCGAGCGGCACATGTTGCAATCAATGCTGGAGAATATCCCGCACGGTATCAGCGTGGTGGATTCGGACCAGAAGCTCGTTGCGTGGAATACCGCCTATGTGGACCTCTTCAACTATCCCCCTGCAAAGGTCGTGGTCGGTGTGCCTGTGGCGGAGCTGATCGAACACAATATCCGGACCGGATGGATTGATGGCGATCCGGCTGAACAGGCAAGGCGCCGGGTGGCGCATATGCGGTCCGGTCGGGCCTACACCTATGAACGGCGCAATCCTGACGGTTTGTATTTGCGCATCAGCGGCAACCCGATGCCCGGCGGCGGCTATGTGACGACCTTCGCGGACATTACCGAAGACAAGTTGCGGGAACAGGCGCTGGTCGAGGCCAATGAAATGCTGGAAAGCCGCGTGAAGGAGCGGACGCGGAAGCTGGAAGCCATGGCGGATGACCTGAACCTCGCCCGGCAAGAGGCTGAGGGTGCCAATGCGTCCAAGACGCGCTTCCTGGCCGCTGCCAGCCACGACCTGCTGCAGCCGCTGAATGCCGCGCGGCTATATCTGGGGTCGATCATCGCGAATGGATCCGCTCCGGATCTGGCCACACGGGCTGACCGGGCCATTCAGTCTGCGGATGAGTTGCTCAAGGGCTTGCTCGACATTTCGAGGCTGGATCACAGCCAGGTCAAGGCAGTGCCGGTGAAATTGCCGCTGGGACCGTTGCTGGAAGACCTGATTGACGAGTCACAACCCATGGCGGACCGGTCCGGACTGGAGCTGCGTGTGGCGCCGACGAAGCTGGCTGTGTTCGCCGACCCGGACTACCTCAAGAGCATCGTGCGGAACTTCATTTCCAATGCCCGCCGCTACACCAAGTCAGGCGGGGTGCTGGTCGGCGCGCGCCGGCGGGGCCGCAAGGTCCGGATTGAAGTGTATGATACCGGGCCCGGTATTCCCGCTGACCGATTGGAGCTGATTTTCGAGGAGTTCCGCAAATATGAGGATTCCGACAATGTCGGTATTCGCGGCGCCGGTCTCGGCCTGTCCATTGTGCGGCGTCTGGCCAGCCTGATGGACGCCAAGATTGACGTCCGGTCCACGCCGGGAAAAGGGAGCGTGTTCTCGGTGACGGTGCCTATGGCGGAAACGCCGCCAGTCCGCAGGGGCAAATCGGTGAATGCCTTCACGCGCGACGATACAAGCCTGAAGGGCATCAGCGTTCTCTTTGTCGATGACGAGCCGGCGATTGTCGACAGCATGACCCGCCTGCTTGAAAGCTGGGGGTGCCGGGCGACGAGCGTCCGTACCGTGGCTGAGGCCGTGGGGTGTCTGAAGGATGAGTGCTTCGATGCCCTGATTGCGGATCTTGATCTTGAAGACGAGGTCAGTGGTCTCGATCTGATCCAGCAAAATCGTGCCCGATTGCGCGACCCGGCCAATGTCTTGTTGCTGACGGCGGCGACCAATGTACCGGACCTCTCCAAGGCACGAGGGGCGAGCGTCCCTGTCCTGCGCAAGCCCAGCAATCCGGTGGACATTCGCCAGTTTCTGATGATGTGCAAGACGCGCGGACGCGGTCAGGCGTTCGAGGCGCTTCCGACCGAAGTGTCTTCCTGATAAATCAGCAGGGCCTGGGTCCGGTTGTTGGCGCCGAGCTTTCGGAAAATGGCCGTCATGTGCGCCTTCACCGTCGCAACGGAAATGTCCATTTCGTGGGCGATCTGCTTGTTCAGGAGACCGGCCGACAGGCCTGCGAGTACGCGCCGCTGGGCGGGGGTGAGGCTGGCAATACGTTCGGCTGCCGGGCTGGCGGGCAGGTGGGTGCCATTGGTCTTTGGGAACCATGTGCCGCCATCCAGCGTGGTTGCCAGCGCCGCGGACAGATCTTCCAAGGACATGCTTTTCGGCAAGTAACCGGCCGCCCCAAGGGCGCCCGCCATTTGAAAGGCCTTGGGCGTTTCCGTGGCCGAGACGACCACGATGGGGCAGCCGGGTTCTGCGGCGAGCAGGGTGGTGAGCCCCTCGAACTCGGCGCAATCTCCGAGATTCAGGTCGAGCAGGATCAAATCCACCGGATTCGACCTGAGAATGTCCAACGCGCCGGACAGGTTACTTGCATGGGTTGCCTCTGCGCCGGAAGGAAAGGCGCATTCCAAGGCAGTTTCAAGCGCATCCCTGAACAATGGATGATCGTCCACGATCAGGACGCGGGGCGCGTCCGGCATCTTGTTCCTCCCCATTTCCCCGCTGCTTAAGCAGTCTCTACGGTTAGCCACGCAGTGTATCCCATAAAACATGGATTGTCTCCGGGGGCTCTTAGACTTTTGTCTTAGCACCAATGGCTAATGGCGGAGCAGCAGCATCAGTCAGATACTTCCCTCACACAAAAAATAGAGGGAGGAAATCATGTCACGAGCGTTGAAGGTGCTGATGTTGTCATCGGTCTCGGTTGTCGTCGCATTAGGTGCGGTGGCGCAGGATACGTCGCTGGAAGATCGGATAGCGGCGCTGGAGGCGATGGTCTCCGAACTCAAGACCGAGTTGGCCACTGAACGGGCGAGCCGGGAAGAAGACGTCGTGCGGATTGAACGCACGGTTACCGAAGCCCCTGCCGCTGCGCCTGCGCCCAAGACTGACGGGTTCCTGGTTGGCGACACGACACTGAAATTCGGCGGCTTCGTCGATGCGGATGTTCACGTCACCTCGCTCAGCGACGGCGCCATCGCCGGCAGCTCCATCGCGCGCGATTTCTACATTCCAAGCGCGACGCCCATCGGGGGAGAAGAAACATCGTTCACGGACTTCACTGCAGAATCCTCACGGTTCTTCCTGTCGGCCTCACGTCCGGTGGGAGACGACACTCTGAGCGCGCATATCGAAATGGACTTTCTGGGGTCAGGACAAGGCAATGAGCTTGTCTCGAACTCCTATTCGCCGCGTCTGCGCCGCGCCTTCATGAAATACAAGAACTGGCTGGTCGGACAGGAATGGTCGACCTTCCAGAACACATCCGCCATCCCTGAAAGCGCGAGCTTCCTGATCCTGTCGGATGGCATGGTGTTCGTGCGCCAGCCACAGATCCGCTATACGAATGGCAATTGGCAATTCGCGGTCGAGAACCCGAATACGACAACGCTCAATGCGGGCTCGCGTGACGAGAACCTCATCCCGGATGTGGTCGCGCGCTACAATATGACCGGTGATTTCGGCAACGTATCCATTGCGGGTATCGCGCGGCAATTGCGCGCAGATTTCGGCACAGAGGAAGACGAAGCCTTCGGCTACGGGCTCAGTGTTTCCGGTCGGCTCATGATGGGTGAGAAGGACGATTTGCGCTTCAACCTGGTCGGCGGGGAAGGCATCGGCCGGTATGTCGGCCTGGCGGCCAGCCGCTCCACGGCGCTGGACCCGAATGGCGATCTGGAGGCGATCCCGAGCTATGGCGGCCTTGTAGCGTGGCGTCACCCATTCGGCGAGACCGCGCGTTTCAGTGGCGGCTATTCCGGCCTGTTCATCGACAATCCGGAGTATATGGGCGGTGGCGTGACCTCTTCGGTGCAGTCGGTATTTGGCGCAATCCTGTGGGATGTTGCCCCGAATGTGACGCTGGGCACAGAGCTGCTGCACGGCATCCGCGAAGAGGAAAGTGGCGCGGATGGGTCGATCACACGGTTCACCTTCTCCACAAAGTATGCATTCTGACAGGAGGACAAACATGCCAGACGGAGAGCCATTCATGAGCGACGCACAAAAGATATATCCGGTACCGGCGGAGTTTGCAGCAAAAGCGAACCTGACCCCGGAAAAGTATCGCGAAATGTATGAGGCCTCGATCTCCGACCCGGAAGCTTTCTGGGGTGAGCACGGCAAGCGGCTCGACTGGATCAAGCCCTACACGGTGGTGAAGGATGTCTCCTGGGAGACGGGCGACCTGCATGTGAAGTGGTTTTCCGATGGCGTGTTGAATGTATCGGCCAACTGCCTTGACCGGCATTTGGAAACGCGGGGCGACAAGGTGGCCCTGATCTGGGAGGGCGATGAGCCCGGCAATACCCACAAGATGACCTATCGCCAGCTTCATACGGCCGTTTGCAAGTTCGCGAACGTCCTGAAGAAGATGGGCGTGAAGAAAGGCGACCGGGTCACGATCTACATGCCGATGATCCTGGAAGCCACATATGCCATGCTGGCCTGCACGCGGATCGGCGCCGTGCATTCCATCGTGTTCGGTGGCTTCAGCCCGGAAGCGCTCTCCGGCCGGATTACGGATTGCGAATCCAAATTCCTGATCACAGCCGATGAGGGCGTTCGCGGGGGGCGCCGTGTGCCGTTGAAAGTGAACGCGGACAAGGCGGCCGAGATTGCCGGCGGCATGGTCGAGAAGATGCTGGTCGTGAAGCGGACCGGCGCTGAGGTCGGCATGAAGGAAGGCCGGGACTATTGGCTTCATGAGGCCGCCGAAGGCATTTCGTCGGACTGCCCACCTGAGCCGATGAATGCCGAAGACCCGCTCTTCATCCTCTACACGTCGGGGTCGACCGGCCAGCCGAAAGGTGTGCTGCACACAACCGGCGGCTATCTGGTCTGGGCGTCGATGACACATGAATATGTCTTCGATCTGAAGGAAGATGATGTCTTCTGGTGTTCGGCCGATGTCGGCTGGGTGACCGGCCATACCTATATCGTGTACGGACCGCTTGCGAATGGGGCGACGAGCCTCGTCTTCGAGGGGGTGCCGACCTATCCGGACGCCTCACGCTTCTGGCAGGTCTGCGACGAGCAGAATGTCACCATCTTCTATACGGCGCCAACCGCCATCCGCGCCCTGATGCGCGAAGGCGAGGGGCCGGTGAACAAGACATCCCGAAAATCCCTCCGTCTGTTGGGCACCGTCGGCGAACCGATCAACCCGGAGGCTTGGGAATGGTATTTTCACGTTGTGGGCGAAGCGCGGTGTCCGATTGTCGACACATGGTGGCAGACCGAGACGGGCGGCACCATGATTGTGCCTCTACCCGGAACCACCGACATGAAGCCCGGCGCCGGTAGCCATCCCTTCTTCGGCGTCAAGCCTGTTCTGGTGGACGCAGAGGGCAATGTGCTGGAAGGCGCAACCGACGGAAATCTGCTGATTACCGACAGCTGGCCCGGCCAGATGCGCACGGTCTATGGCGATCATCAGCGTTTCATCGACACGTATTTCACGGCCTACCCCGGAACCTATTTCACGGGTGATGGCTGTCGCCGTGACGAGGACGGTTTCTACTGGATCACGGGGCGTGTGGATGATGTCATCAATGTCTCCGGGCACCGGATGGGGACAGCAGAGGTCGAAAGCGCCCTGGTGAGTCATGACGCCGTCGCTGAGGCGGCCGTGGTCGGCTATCCGCATGATGTGAAGGGACAAGGCATCTATGCCTATGTGACGCTGCGCCAAGGCGTTGAGGTGGACGATGCGCTGGTCAAGAATTTGATCCAGCATGTGCGTCAGGAAATCGGCCCGATTGCCAGCCCTGACCTGATCCAGATCGCGCCGGGCCTGCCCAAGACGCGGTCCGGCAAGATCATGCGACGGATCCTGCGCAAGATTGCCGAGAACGAGTATTCAAATCTTGGCGATACATCGACATTGGCCGAGCCTGAAGTTGTCGACGATCTGATCAACAACCGCCAGAACCGCTAACGGCTTACATCGCCGGTAGGTCAACGACGAACCGCGCGCCCCCTTCTGCGCGGTTCTCGGCCCAGACCTTGCCGCGATGGGTCGTCACGATCTGCTGGACAATCGAAAGACCGAGACCGGAATTGTTGCCAAAGGCAGTTCCGGCCGGGCGATCTGTATAGAAGCGGCTGAAGATCTTTTCGAGCTTGTCTTCCGGCACGCCGGGGCCGCTATCCTCGATCATGATGCGGGCAATGGTCTGTGGACCGTCATTCGACTGGTCGACGATGACATTGACCTGCCCGCCAGCTGGCGAGAAGGAGCGGGCATTGTCGATCAGGTTGCGCACCACTTGGCCGAGGGGGCCGTCGCGGCCTCTGACCAGAAGCCGTGCCCCCATCGTGTCGTCGCGATAGTGGACCGAGACGGCGCCCTCTTCACGGCTGAAGGCTTCATAGGTCTGGACGACATCGTGAACGAAGCCGGCAATATCCATCTGTTCGGTCGGCACGCGCGTCATTTCCGCTTCGATACGGGATGCGTTGGAAATATCTGTAATCAGACGATCCAGCCGTTTCACATCCTGGGCGATGACCTGCCGCAGGCGCTCTAGCGCGACCGGGTCGTCCTGCACACGGTCAGCAGTTTCAACGGCCGAGCGGATAGAGGTGAGGGGGTTCTTCAATTCATGGGCAACATCGGCAGCGAATTGTTCATTCGCCTCGATCCGCTCCAGCAAGGCTTCGGTCATGCTCTGCATCGAGGCGGCGAGATTGCCGATTTCATCCTTGCGATTGGTCAAGGCCGGAATGTCGATCCGGTCGGACGCGCCCGACCGGATACGGTCGGCCGCAATTGACAGGCGCCGGAGCGGCCGGGCGATGCCGAGGGTGAGCAGGATTGATGTGATGAACGCCACGAGTACGGCGACCCCGATAAAGGGGATGAGGGCGGCGCGTTCAGCGCGGATGATCTCGTCAATGTCGTTCGATTCCAGTGTCAGGACGCCGACAACGGCCGAGACGCGCTGGACCGGCATGGAGACGGAGATGATCCGCTGGCCGCGATCGGAGAAACGCTGGCTGGCAGCTTCCTGTCCGCGGACCGCAATCTCGAATTCCTCCTCGAAACTCTGGGCGACAAGGGCGTCGGAGCCACGCCGGGGCATGATGGGCCCCAGTGTGTTGCTGGCCCATTCCGACAGATTGGCACCGAGGCGGGCGAAGCTGCTGGGTTCCTGCAAGGGAGGCAGGGCGTCTATGTCGACTCGCTCGGAGAGATAGAAGCTGTCGCCGACCAGTTCGCCATCGGGAGAGTAGATGCGGGCGCGTACCCGCTCCGGCAGGTTCAGGCGGACAATGGTCTGCCGGGCGGCGTCTTCGTCGAGTTTGGGCGCGGGCGTGGTGGCGTCATCGCCCAGCAGGCTGGTGAAGATCTGTGCCTGGGCAACGAGGTCCTGTTTCTTTGAGACGACGAAGCCGGCGCGCATCTCGTTCAGGACCATCGCGCCGATGATCAGGATGGCAAGGCCGGCAAGGTTGGACGCGAAAATCAGACGAGCAATGCGCGAGCCAAAGATTTTCGACCCGTGGCGCGCGATCGCTTTTCGCCTGATTTTCCTGTCCGTCATTCCGGCTTACCTGCCTGCCTGAAATCAGGCGTCAGCAGCCACCTTCATGCTGACAATCTTGTCGGGAATGCGGGGTGGTTCACCCTTTGCCAGCTGGTCGATGACGTCCATGCCTTCACTGACCTGGCCCCAGACCGTGTACTGGCGGTTCAGGAAGCTGGCATCATCAAAGCAGATGAAGAACTGGCTGTTGGCCGAGTTGGGGGCCGATGTGCGGGCCATTGAGCAGGTGCCGCGAACATGGGGCTCTGCGTTGAATTCCGCTTTCAGGTCCGGTTTGGAGGAGCCGCCCATCCCCGTGCCTTGCGGGCATCCGACTTGGGCCATGAAGCCGTCGATCACGCGGTGGAAGACGATGCCATCATAAAAGCCTTCGCGGGCCAGTTCCTTGATCCGCTCGACATGGCCGGGAGCCAGGTCCGGACGCAGGTCGATTTTCACCGAGCCCTTGGAGGTTTCGAGGAGAAGCGTGTTTTCCGGGTCTGCCATGAAGTTATCCTATTGCTTGTGTTAGTCTCGTGTCTGGCTATTGAATGATGGAGGGAACGGCAAGTGGGTGGCGCATTTTACTCGCCGGGCCGCGCCCTAGGAGTGTCGTCATGATTGCACCAATCATTTCTCCCATTCTGGTGATCGTGCTGTTCGTGCTGGGCTGCCTGCACCTGCTGTGGGCCTTTGGCAGCACTTTCCCCTGTGCGAACGAGCAGGCCCTTGCCCGCGCCGTGGTTGGGCGTCGGGGAATTACCAGAATGCCGTCCGCCCTGTCCTGCATGGTGGTGGCCTTCTGCCTGTTTGCGGCCGCTATCCTGGCAGCCATGCTGGGTGGATATGTAACCCTGCCCCTGCCGTCCCTGGTCCAGAAAGGCTTGCTGAGCTTGGCGGGACTAATAGCCGGACTCGTATTCCTTGGACGCGGTGTCATCGGAATCCTGCCAGCTTTCGAGCGTTCAGCCCCTGAAATGCCTTTCCTGACGCTCAATCGCCGGGTGTATTCACCGCTGAGCTTCTTGGTTGGGCTTGGATTCATACTGCTGGTCCTCAGCTTGCCGAACTGGAGCTTGCGGCTTTGGGGCGTGTAGGCTGGCCGATCCGCTCGACATGATCGGCGGCGGACAGGCCGTCCTCTCCGGGCGCGAACATCATTTGGGCGAACGCGAAATGGTTCAGGTCGGCGGTGATCAGGGCATGCGCCGCTGACAGGCGGCGATGCAACGTTCCGCCAAACCATTGCCCCATCCCTTTCACCTGGTCGGACCGGTTTGGATAGCTTGGCCGGGCATCGACATGGATGATCATGTCGGCGTTGCGCGGCATCGGGGGCGGGTTGAGGCGGGATTTCGGAACAGGGTCCACACAGACAAGCAAATCCACCGAAATTGGTCGCATGGCCTTCAGCACGCGCAGCGCGGTGTCGCCGCCCCAGCTATGGCCGATGAGGACGAGCTTGCGCCCGATCTCGGCGTCGCGCCGGGCGATATGATGGATGCGCCGGGACGCATAATGAGGGAAATAGTGCGCATCATGGTGCGCCTGGTGGGCGAATTTGCGCTGACGTTCATCCGCGTAGGCGGCCACGAGGCGTGTGCGGGTGTCACCCGCCCCGCCGATATAGAGCTCGGTGATCCCGCGCTTATTCGGTGTAGCGGTAACCGACGCCATACAGGGTCTCGATCGCGTCGAATTCATCCGTCACTTCGCGAAACTTCTTGCGAAGGCGCTTGATGTGGCTGTCGATGGTGCGGTCGTCGACATAGATCTGGTCGTCATAGGCGGCGTCCATCAACTGGTCGCGGCTTTTAACATAGCCGGGACGCTGGGCGAGCGCCTGCAGGATCAGGAATTCCGTCACTGTCAGACGGACCGGATGGCCATCCCAGGTGCAGGCATGGCGGTTCGGGTCGAGAGTCAGCTTGCCGCGCACGATTGGCTTCTGGTCGCCGTCTTCAGAGCCTGCCACACCGCCGCGAGCCCGGCGAAGCACCGCTTTCACGCGTTCGGCCAGGAGGCGGTTGGAACAGGGCTTGCGGACGAAATCGTCCGCGCCGATATTGAAGCCGATGACTTCGTCGATTTCCTCGTCCTTGGACGTGAGGAAGATGACCGGCAGTTCGGAAGTCTGGCGGAGGCGCCGCAGCAGCTCCATACCGTCCATCCGGGGCATCTTCACGTCCAGGATTGCGATGTCCGGTGGCGTCTCCGTGAGCGCCGGCAGGGCCGCCTCCCCATCATGATAGGTGCGCACATTATAGCCTTCGGCCTCGAAGAAGATTTTCAGGGACGCAACGATGTTCTCGTCATCATCCACCAGCGCCAATGTCGTCATCGCTCTATCCTTCTCAGCCAACGCATATCCGTGAACGGGATCTGGCCGTCTCGCATTACGGTGTTCAAACATGGTTCGCGTCACGGCAAAAGCCCTCCTTCAATGCAATTACAATGAAATCAAGGGATCAAGGCGAGCGAAGGCTCACATTACGGCAATTTAAGGGAGATTGGGAGACTGCGCAGACTAGCTGAGCGCTTCTTTCAACTGATCTGGAGTTACCGGCTTGATCAGAACCCGATAGGGATGGTTCTGCGAAATACGCTCCAGTGTCGCGGGCTCGTTCGATCCTGTCACATAAATGACCTTCAGGTCGGGTTGTTCCGGTGAGATCGCCTTGCCGATATCGACCCCATCCATGGAGCCATTCAGCCGCATGTCCATCAGCACATGGGACGGCTTTTTCTCGCGCAGGGCACGCAGCGCGCTTTCGCCATCTGCAGCGGTGCCCACGACCAGAGCCCCGAATTGTTCGCATGTGCCTTGGAGGAAAAGCGCGATGAGGGCGTCGTCTTCAACGATGACGACGCGAGGTTGATTAGTCATGAGGTGGGCTCCAATCGGTCGCTTGGGATACGGATACGGGTGGTGGTGCCATTCTTGGAACGGACCTCGAGGACGCCGGACAACTGGGCCGTGAGCGCTGTAATGATTGCGGAGCCCGAGCTTCCCTCTGGCAGGTTTCCCGCTTCGGGATCCCTCAGGCCTTTCCCATTGTCGGAGACTGTCAGGATGCTGTCTGATCCGTTCGATTCGAACGAAACTGTAATGACGCCTGGCGATGTCCCGCTTAGCGCGTCGTAATCGAATGCGTGCTTGAATGCGTTCGAGACCAGTTCGTTGATCAGAAGGCCTAGCGTGATGGCCGCATCCAGCGTGATCTTGCGGTCTGAAACTTCGGTCACAAGTCGGGTATGAGATGCGCCGCCACCTAATCCGCGCTCCAGACGTCCGCAGAGTTCCCCGAAGAAGTCACCGGCGCTCAGATTGGTGCGAGTGGGTGAGGCGAGCAACAGGTTCTGCACGACCCCGAGAGACTCGATCCGGCCGGAGATGGACCTCAGGGCATCTTTGGATTCCTGATTGGACAGGCTCCGGCCCTGAATGAACAGCAGCGCGTTGATCTGCTGCAAATTGTTCTTCACACGGTGATAGACTTCACTGAGCAAAAGGTCCCTGTCGGTGACTGTCTGGGTGAGCTGCCCGATCAGATCAGATTGTTGATGGTGCGCGCGGTTCTGGTTCGTCGCCAGAACGAGCAGCGCGATAAACAGCGCGGCAATCATGATGGTGGCGATCAGGCTGAGGCTGAAATTCTGATTCAGCAGACCTGCCTTCGAGAGTACAAGCGCGGCATAGCACAGACCCACCGGGATACCGATCAGGGGGATCACGAGACGGCGCGCGTTCCGGCTTCCGGGACCTTGTCCCACGAAGACCTTCATCCAGCCAATGTCCCGGCGGCTGAGCAGTATCGAGAGAAATATCAGAAAGAAGGCCACGGATGTTTGGAGTGACATCGCCCGGAAGAGCGAGACACTGTAAAAGGCACTGGCATCAAACAAATGTCCTAGCAGGCCCACAGTGGATATGATGAAGCCAATGCTCGCGAGTATCAGCAGCGCGCATTGTCCCCAACGGCGCTGACTGGGCTGAAGGATTATGCTTGTCCCCAGGCACGAGAAACAAAACGCCGTCATCGTCGACATCATCTGCTTTGAAGATTCACGAAATCCCTCGAAGATATTTCCATCGAGGCCTGCGCCATTGACGCGCAGATAGAGAAACTGATCGAGGCAGGCGAGGCCGACAACAAGACATGCGAGTGTCCAGACCAGCCATTTCGTCCGGCGTCCCATAACGCTCAGGGTCAGGATAAGCGCAACGGCGGCGCCTATCATGAGGGCGGCCGTGCTGGGGACCATCGCCGCCCAGTTGGAATTGGGAGAAGTCAGGTATCCGAACTGGAAGGTCCATCCGAGCAGCACGATGGAGCAGAGCGCAATGACCGCGCCGGTCAGAACGTAAATGTCCTTGTGTGTGTCCTTCAGGGACGTGTCATTTCTCGTGATCGAAGGGCTCTGACCTGACATGTCCTGCATTTCCGCAAGAGCTCCCGCTTATGCCAGCGATTGCCCAGTTAAATGATCCGAGTGCTGTGTGAACCAGCGGGATAAGGGAGGTGTGGGAAAATTTACCTACACATTAACGTAGATTAGTGCCAGAATGATGAGCAGTTACAGCTGCATTTTGCTCGTGGACCGCTGTTCCGGCTACTGGTCGTGCATGGAGATGATCCGATAGGTGCGCAGCGACCCGGCATCATCGCGTTTCAGGATGCGAATGCCTTTTCCGATGGAAATGCCGGAATTGTCCAGCGAATCCCAGCGCAGATTGTAGGACTGGTAAGATAGCACGAAGGGCGAGGTTCCCTCAATCCTGTGGGCGGTCGATTTGATGTAATCGAACGAGGGCCAGTGGGAAGTGTAGTCTTCGAGAAAGACCCTGATCGCCTCTCGCCCTTCCACGGGTGGGCTGTCATGGGGCATCATCACGGCATCCTCCGCATAGACATGGTATAGAATGTCGGGCTGGTGCCTTAGCATGGCTGCGTCGTTGAATTGATTTACGGCCGCCAGATCGAAGGAGACGCCTGAACCGACCGGCGCAGAGGGCGTAAAGGCCATGTGCACGCCGGGCAACGCGTCGAAGAGTTTGGAATTTCGGATGTCGGGATAGGCTTCATCAAAATTCCACCCCTGTGTGAGCAGGGTGTAGTTTCCCGATGCGTCTTCCTGCCAGATGTCGAAATACGATCCTGAAATTTCCGCCAGGTCGCTCGAAGGCGAGCCGGCAGGTATGTAGGCAAGGCGGAACGCGCCAATGTCGACGCGGAGGTTGTCGATGGGGATCGTTTCCGTCAGGGTCTTTTCGAACTGCGCGATGTCAATGCCGTCAAACAGGGTCTTGTAATAGCGGGTGGCAACGTCCGGGCCCACCATTGTCTTCTGGAATTCCGGCATGATCTGGATATCCGGATCGAAAGCAGACTTCAGTGCGACAACGTCTTCCTGGGCGATTGCCGTATCGATCTGTGTCCGGAGGAGCGACAAATCGGTTTCCGCCATTGCCGCACCTGAGATGGCCCAGATAATACCGCTGATAACAATAGCGCGTAACATGACCCTGCTCCCCTCAGTGACGCTTCGAGAACGGTAACATGAGGGAGGCAAGAGCCAGTGTGAAAACTTGGTTAGGTTGCTAGTGCGCCTCGGCCCAGTTCTTCGCGGCGCGCGCGTCCACAACCAGCGGCACAGACAGGTGCAAGGCTGGCCCGGCTGCCCCTTGCATGGTGGTGCGGACGATTTCGATCAATTTGTCGGCTTCCTGTTCGGGGCACTCGAAAACAAGTTCATCATGCACCTGCAACAACATGCGCGCCGACAGGCCCGCCTTGGCAAGAGTCTCCGGCATGCGGATCATCGCACGCTTGATGATGTCGGCGGCTGAGCCCTGGATCGGCGCGTTGATCGCCTGGCGCTCGGCGAAGGAGCGTTGCGGGCCTTTCGACTTGATGCCCGCAAGATTGATCTTCCGTCCGTAGGCGGTCGTCACATAGCCATGTTCTTTTGCAAACGCCTTGGTTTCGTCCATATATGCCCGGATGCCGGGGAAGCGTTTGAAATAGGTCTTGATGTATTCGCTGGCTTCGCCCTGCGGAATGCCGAGCTGGCGCGCGAGGCCAAACCCGGAAATGCCATAGATGATGCCGAAATTGATCGCCTTCGCCTGACGGCGGACCATCGGGTCCATGCCTTCGATGGGTACGCCGAACATCTCGCTTGCCGTCATGGCATGGATGTCGAGCCCATCCTTGAAGGCCGTCTTCAGCGCATCGATGTCGGCGATGTGGGCCAGGATGCGCAGTTCGATCTGGCTATAGTCCGCGCTGACCAGTACGTTGCCTTCATCCGCAATGAAGGCTTCGCGGATCTTGCGGCCTTCCTCGGTGCGGACCGGGATGTTTTGCAGGTTCGGGTCGGTGGAAGAGAGGCGTCCGGTCTGTGCAACCGCCATGGAAAAGCTGGTATGGACGCGCCCTGTGGCCGGATTGATGGCCGCCTGTAGCGCTTCGGTATAGGTCGAGCGGAGCTTGGACAGGGTGCGCCAGTCGACGATGGTGCGGGGCAGGGGATGGCCCTCCGCGGCGAGGCTTTCGAGCACGTCGGCATCAGTCTGCCAGGCGCCGGTCTTGGTCTTCTTGCCACCTTCCAGGCCCATCTCGTCGAACAGGATTTCGCCGAGCTGTTTCGGGCTGCCGATATTGAATTCGCGCCCGGCCTGTTCATACGCCTCGGCCTCCAGCGCGGCCATGCGCTGGGAGAAATCGGACGACAGGCGGGAGAGATGATCGCGGTCGACTTTGATCCCCTCCTGCTCCATGCGGGCAAGGACGGGGACGAGCGGCCGTTCCAGCGTCTCGTAAACCGTCGTGACCTTTTCCGTGCGCAGCTGGGGTTTGAAAACCTGCCAGAGACGCAGCGTGATGTCAGCATCTTCGGCGGCGTACTCGGTCGCCTTGTCAAGCGCGATGCGATCGAACGTCACCTGGGACTTGCCGGTTCCGGCAATCTCCTTGAACGGAATGGTGGCATGTTCGAGGTAGCGTTCCGACAGCGTGTCCATGCCGTGATTGTGCTTGCCGGCATTCAGGACGTAGGAGAGCAGCATCGTATCATCGATAGGCGCGACATTGATCTTGTGCGTGGCGAAAACCGAGAGGTCGTATTTGATGTTCTGGCCAATTTTTAAGACGGACGGGTCTTCGAGCATCGGTTTCAGCGCACGCAGGGCATCCGTCATACGAATCTGGCGGGGCGGATCCGCGCCGAACATGTCGCCGTCACCCGCATTGTTAGGATCGACATGGGCGAGCGGGACGTAGCAGGCCTCGTTGGGTGACAGGGCGAGCGAGACCCCGACAAGATTGGCGGTGATCGAATCGAGACTGTCGGTTTCCGTGTCGACCGCCACGAAGCCTTGCTTGGTTGCGCGGGAGATCCATTCTTCCAGCTCTTCGAAATCGCGGATGCAGATATATTTGCTCCGGTCGATCGGGTCTGCGGCCGGCTGGGCGGATTCAATTGCGCCTTCCAGTTCCATCATTTCGCGTACGCGGCGGGTGATGGTGCGAAATTCCATTTCCTCCAGGAAATTGATCAGCGTGTCCGGATCAGGGTCCTGCACGGCAAGGTCTTCCAGCGGCACGTCCAGCGGCACGTCATCCTTGAGCGTCACCAATTGCTTGGAAATGCGGATCAAATCGGCATTCTCGATCAAGGTCTGGCGACGCTTCGGCTGCTTGATCTCTTCGGCGCGCGCGAGAAGGGTTTCGAGGTCGCCATAGGTGTCCAGCAGCTGGGCGGCTGTCTTCACGCCAATGCCGGGCGCACCGGGCACATTGTCGACGCTGTCCCCCGCGAGCGACTGGATATCGACAACCTTCTCCGGGCCGACGCCAAATTTCTCGAACACGGCCTCCCGCCCCAGCGTCTTGTTCTTCATCGTGTCGAGCATGACGACGGTATCAGAGACCAGTTGCATCAGATCCTTGTCGGACGAGACAATCGTGACGCGCGCGCCCTTGGCCTCCGCCTGACGGGAATAGGTGGCGATCAGATCGTCTGCCTCGAAGCCTTCCTTCTCGATGGCATGGGCCGCAAAGGCCTCAGCGGCGCGGCGCACGAGCGGGAATTGCGGGCGCAGTTCTTCCGGCGGTTCGGACCGGTTGGCCTTGTACTGGTCGTACAATTCGTTCCGGAAGGTGATCGAGGATTTGTCAAAGATGCAGGCGAAATGGGTGGGCCGCTCATCGCCCTTCAAATCTTCCAGCAGCTTGAACAGCATGTTGCAGAAACCGCTCACAGCGCCGATTGGCAGATCGTCGCTCGCACGGGTCAACGGGGGCAGGGCGTGGAAGGCGCGGAAGATGTAGGCGCTGGCATCCACCAGATAGAGATGACTGTCCTTGTCGACGGGGGCAGTGGCCATGGTTCGGGAATCCTTTGCTGGCCGAATGTGTAGCCCGTGTCATGCGCGGCGTCACCCATCCGGACAGGTGGAATGCACCCGCACCTGTGCGGATTTGCCGAACGTGCCGCCGGAGCATAAACTGTGCCCCATATTCTGGGAGGGAATGATGAGCGAGACACTGGAACCAAAAACCGCCGGCACGCCCTGGCATCTCTGGGTGGTGAGCATTCTGGCCACCTTGTGGAATGCGATCGGGATATTCGATTACACCGCCACGGTGACGCATTGGGCGCCGTACATGTCAAACTTTACCGAAGAGCAACAGGCCTTTTTCTATTCGTTTCCTGTCTGGCAATATGTGATCTGGGCATTCGGAGTCTGGGGCGCCTTTGTCGGCTCCATCCTGCTGCTCCTGCGCAGCCGCTTCGCCGTGTGGGCGTTCGCGATTTCCCTGGTTGCCGCGCTGGCCTCGATGATCCACGGCATGTCGCTGAAGGATGTTCCGGAAGGGGCGTCGAACCCTGCATTCGCAGCCATCATCATCCTGATCGGGGCCTTGCTGTTGGCCTATGCTTGGTGGATGACGCGACGCGGTGTCTTGCAGTAATCGGGATTTGACCTAGCCTCCCTGCCAAAATGAGGGAGGATACACATGACCGAGATGAACAAGAGCTGGGTATTGCGCCAGCGGCCTGTGGGTGACCTGAAGGAGGGAGATCTCGAACTGGTCGAGTCGCCGCTCGCGCCTCTGGAAGAAGGCGAGGTGCGCACGCGCCTGATCTACCTCTCGCTCGACCCGACCAATCGCATCTGGATGAGCGATGTGGATGGCTATTTGCCGCCGGTCGGCATTGGCGATGCCATGCGCGGCGGCGGGTTGGCCGTTGTCACCGAAAGTCGGTTTGATGGCCTGAAAGAGGGCGACATCGTCAATACCGGGCTCGGCACCTGGTCCCTTTATTCGAATCTTCCCGGTAGTTCGCTGAATGCCCTGCCGCGCCTGCCGGGTGTGCCGCTGACCGCCTATATGGGCCCGCTCGGCGCAACTGGCATGACGGCCTATTTCGGCCTGATGGATATTGGCAAGCCGAAGGCTGGCGAGACCGTGGTCGTCTCTGCGGCGGCGGGCGCGGTCGGCTCCATGGTCGGCCAGATCGCAAAGATCCAGGGCTGCCGCGTTGTCGGCATCGCGGGCAGCGCCGAAAAGTGCAAATGGCTGACCGAGACAGCCGGCTTTGACGCGGCCATCAATTACAAAACCCAGGATGTCGGCGCGGCGCTGGACAAACATTGCCCGAATGGCATCGACATCAATTTCGAAAATGTCGGCGGTAAGATCATGGACCAGGTGATTGCACGCCTGAATGACTTTTCCCGCATGCCCCTGTGCGGCCTGATCAGCACCTATAATGCGACAGATCCGGTGCCGGGGCCGTACAATTTCTCGAATTTGCTGATGCGGCGGACGCTGCTCAAGGGCTTCATCGTGATCGACTATTTCCCTCGCTTCCCGGAGGGCATTCAGCAAATGGCCCAATGGCTGATGGCCGGCAAGATCAAGTTCGAGACCGATATTGTTGACGGTCTGGAAAATGCGCCTGCCAGCCTGTCGCGCCTTTTTGAAGGGAAGAACCTTGGCAAGCTGATGGTTCAGGTCAGCGAACCGCCCGCTGCCTAAATTAACTTAAGTTCAGGTGGCGTTCAGCTTGGCCCTGTATCTCTGATTGCAGACGGGGCTGGGATTGAGGGACGCAGGCTTGTCGAAAGTAGAGGAATTCGGCGATTGCGCTGAATTCCTCTACAGGACCAGCGGCGCGATCCAGTAGCCGACCGCGGCAATGATCACGATACCTGCCAAATTGATATAGAAACCCTTGCGGATCATCTGCTGGATGGTGATGTGGCCTGTCCCGTAGACGATGGCATTCGGCGCTGTGGCCACCGGCAGCATGAACGCGCAGGATGCGGCGATGGCGGCAGGTCCCAACAGGCTTTCCGGGGCTGTGCCAAGCGCGATGGCCAGAGAGCCGAGCACGGGCGCGAGCGTCGTCATGGTGGCTACATTGGAGGTCACTTCGGTCAGGAAGATGACCAGTGCGACTACGATCACGATAAAGACCAGAGGCGGCAAGACATCGAGTATCCGCAGATTTGCCCCGATCCATTCCGAGAGTCCCGTACGCGATATGGCCTTGCCCATGGCGATGCCGCCGCCAAACAGGAGCAGCACGCCCCAGGGGATTTGTTCAGCTTCCTTCCAGTCAAGCAGGCCGCGGTCTTCGCCGCCGCCCGCCGGAACGAGAAACATGAGCACCCCACCAAAAATGGCGATCATCATGTCGACTTCCGCGCCGCCATAATTTGCCAGCAGCTCTACGCCGGAGGCTTCAAGGAAAAGCTGAATGGGCAGTCTGAGCAACCAGAGGGTCGCCGTAATTCCAAATACGATGGCCACACGCTTTTCCTGGAGGGTCATCTTGCCGATATCGATCAGCTGGGATTTGACATGAGCTGACACGGTTTGGGCATTTTCGGAATGGATTGGCATACCGCGCGTGACGTTCCACCACGCCACGGGCAACAGCAGCGCCATGGCCGGCAGGCCGAAAGCCATCCATTGGGCAAAGCCGATATGGGCGCCCGCTTCGGTCTGCAGCCAGCTGATCGCGATCAGATTTGTTGGCGTGCCAATCGGCGTCGCGACCCCGCCAATCGAAGCCGCGTAGCAAATGCCAAGCATCAGCGCGGTGGTGAAATTTTTTGAAACGTTTCCGAGCACGGCGCTGGCGGAAATGGCGATGGGCACCATCATCAGAGTCGAGGCGGTGTTGGAAATCCACATCGACAGGACAGCGGTGGCCAGCATGAAGCCGAATACGATAGCGCCAGGTGACGTGCCGACCCGGCTGATGACGTTCAGCGCAATGCGCTTGTGCAAATTCCAGCGCTCAATGCCCAGCGCGACGATGAACCCGCCGAGCAACAGGATGACAATGTGATTGGCGTAGTCACTGCCGGTCTGGGACGGCGAGCCCGCGCCGACCAGCGGCAGGACGAACAAAGGCAACAGGGAGGTGGCAGGGATCGGGATGGCTTCGGTCGCCCACCAGACGGCCATCAGGACCATGAGCGCACCTGTGCCCCACGCCGCATTGCTCAGGCCCTCTGGTGCGCCGACAAGCAGCATCAGCGCAGCCAGCGCTGGCCCCAGAAACAGGCCGATCTTTCGCGCCCCCAGCTGCATTCAGCTTCCCCTCATTGCCTCGAACCCTGCTTCCAGGTCGGCAATTAGGTCATCCGTCCCCTCAAGACCCACATGAATACGTAGCAAGGGGCCGTCCTTTTGTTCAATCCAATGGCCTTTTGCCCGTTTCAGTTGCGGGTCACAGGGGATGATCAGGCTTTCAAAGCCACCCCAGGAAAAGCCCATGGAAAAGAGTTCAAGCGCGTCAAAGAAGCGTTTGAGGACAGCGGGATCTACGGCTTCGAGAATGACGGAAAACAGGCCGTTGGAGCCGGAGAAGTCTCGTTTCCACAATGCGTGGTCGGGATGCTCTTCGAGCGCCGGATGCAGCACCTGCGAGACTTCGGCGCGGCCTGACAGCCATTGGGCGAGCTTGAGGCCAGCTGCCTCGTGCGCGTCCATGCGCGTCTTCAGGCTGCGCAGGCCGCGCAGCGCCGTATAGGCATCGTCCGGAGCGAGGCTGATGCCCCAATCCTCGCCGCAATCGATGATCTGTTGCGCCACCCGCTTGTCACGGCTCATGACCGCACCGCCGAATATATCGGCATGGCCAACGGCATATTTGGTCAGCGCCTGAACGGAGATGTCGACGCCGAGGTCGAGCGGCTTGTGCAGCAGGCCTGCGCCCCACGTATTGTCCAGAATGGTGCAGATACCCCGCTTCTGGGCGATCTCAACGATGGCTGGCGTGTCGCTGATCTCGAAGGTGAGTGAGCCGGGGGATTCCAGATAGATAATGCGTGTGTTCGGTTTGATCAGGTTTGAAATGGCTGCACCGCAGCGCGGATCGAAGCGGGTGGCTCCTACCCCCATCCTGTCGAGGCGGCGTTCGAGATACCGCGCGGTCGGTCCGTAGGCGGAATCAGTGAAGAGGACGTGGTCGCCTGCCTTGACCTGGCTGCCGATGGCGAGCGCGCAGGCCTGAAGCCCATTCGCGGTGAGCTTGGCATGGGTGGCATTCTCCAGCACGCATAGCGCGGCTTCGAGTTCACGATGGACGGTGAGGCCCATGCGGCCATAACCGGGCTGGGCCCCATAGAGATCTGAAGCGGTGTCGAATAAAACAGTTGAGGCCCGTTCGATCGGCGGATTGACTGTTTTCTGATCCATCCGGCGGCCACGCGTATGGATGAGGCGTGTCGCGGTGTCCTTCGTCATGCCGGGCCCGTGGCGATGGGGCGGGATCCGTCGGACGCCCATTCTGTCCACGATCCGTCATAGACCGCGACGTCCCAATTGCCGAGCCGGGCAAGCGCGAGCGCGACGACGGCGGCCGAGACACCTGACCCGCAGGTCGCGATCGTTGTGGAGGATGGGTTCGGGAACAGTTTGGCAAGCTCTTCGGCCGATTTCATCTTGCCATCAGGGGTACGAAGTCTCTCCGACGGCAGGCATACGCTGCCCGGAATATGGCCGGAGGGCAGGCCTTCTCTGGGCTCCGGCGCCTCGCCTGAAAAGCGCTCGGCGGACCGGGAGTCAATGATCGTGGGGAAGCCGCTCTTGGAAGCGGCCAGCATTTGCTCTGCATCCTTGATGAGATCTGACCGTACGCGCGCGGTGAAATGCCGCTCAACCGGGACCGGAGGCAAATCCTCGATTTCGCCGCCGGCTTCGGTCCATGCCCTTAGCCCGCCATCCAGGACTTTCACGTCTCGTTGGCCCATCACGCGAAGCATCCACCAGACACGCGCGGAGGCGAAGAAATTGAACTGGTCGTAGACGATGATCCGGTTGCCATCGCCGAGGCCCAGTTTGCGGACGCGGGATGAGAACATGACCGGGTCCGGCAGCATGTGGGGCAGGTCAGTACCGCCCGCCTTGATCGCATCGATGTCAAAATAGACCGACCCCGGTATGTGGCTCTCGGCCCAGGCCTGGCGCCCGGTCTTCTTCATATTGAGGAAGGGTGCGAACCAGGTGGCATCCACAACTCGGACATCGGGCGCGGAGATATGGTCTTTGAGCCATTCGGCGGTGACGAGTGGGTCTCCGGATTCCATGATTCAGGCCTCCATCCAGGTTGGGACCGGCAGGTCCTTTGATCGCAGGAAATCGGGATTGTAGAGCTTCGACTGGTAGCGGGTGCCATAGTCGCAGAGCATCGTGACGATGGTGTGCCCCGGTCCGAGGTCCTTTGCCATTTGCACTGCGCCCGCGACGTTGATCCCGGCCGAGCCGCCCAGACAGAGCCCTTCATTCTGCACGAGGTCGAACAGGATGGTGAGGGCCTCTTCGTCCGCGCAGCGATAGGCGCGGTCTACTTCGATCCCTTCCAGGTTTGCGGTGATCCGGCCTTGGCCGATGCCTTCGGTGATGGACGTGCCTTCAGACTTCAGTTCGCCAGTCTTGTAATACTCATACAGCGCGGCGCCGCCCGGATCGGCGATGCCAATCTGGATGTCCTTGTTCTTCTCCTTCAGCGCCATCGATACGCCGCCCAGCGTGCCGCCGGACCCGACCGCGCAGATAAAGGCGTCAAGCTTGCCGTCAGTCTGGGTCCAGATTTCCTGGCCTGTCGTGTCATAGTGCGCCTTGCGGTTTGAGACATTGTCGAACTGGTTGGCCCAGATGGCCCCATTCGGTTCGGACTTTGCGAGATCTTCCGCGAGGCGTTTTGAAAAGTGCTGATAATTGTTCGGGTTCTTGTACGGGACGGCGTCGACCTCAATCAGCTCAGCGCCGAGCAGGCGGATTGCGTCTTTCTTTTCCTGGCTCTGCGTGCGGGGCATGACGATGACGACGCGATAGCCGAGCGCTCCCCCAACCAGAGCAAGTCCGATCCCGGTATTGCCCGCAGTCCCCTCGACGATGGTGCCGCCCGGCTTCAACTCGCCGGCCGCTTCCGCATCGCGTACAATTCCGAGCGCAGGCCGGTCTTTGACGGACTGTCCGGGATTGAGGAATTCGCACTTTCCCAGGATTTCGCAGCCGGTTTCGTCTGAAGCCTGGTTCAGGCGAAGCAGGGGGGTGTTGCCGATAAGGTCGATTACCGAGCGATGAAACTTCATCAGGTAGAGTCCAATTCTGGTCGTTTGTCCTTGAAACGAAGCTAGTGCGGCCGGGCTGCTTTCACAACAGCCGTAAAGACCGCAGGCGCAGGTGATCCGTTTGCCTGCTTCCAGCGTACCGAGTGAGGAACTGACCAGCCTGTACAGGACGACCTGCTTGACCCGCACCGACACCTATATCGCCTTCATGATGGACCATGTTGCCGGAAACCACCCGGAATCTTTTGCGATTGCGGCAGACCTGCATGTCTCGTTGAGTGCGAACGGGGCCGAAGCGGCCGATTTGTGGGCGATGATTGGTGGTGCGTTGTTGGAAGAGTCTCTTTCTGCACCATCTCCCGTATTTGGCGGGCATCGGAGGCGGCCTGCCCCATCCTCGCATGTATCGGTTGGCGAAATTCTTTCCCGCTCAGGTAACCAGTTACAGTGGCGGCGTGGCCTGTCCGGCGTTCACTACGCCCCGGCCGGAGCGCCGGGCACGAAATTCATGAAGCTTGAGCCTGGCAAAAGTGCGCCGATGCACGGCCATGGCGGCCTTGAAGCAACCGTCGTCCTGTCCGGGCGTTTTACAGATGGACACGGCACCTATACGCGCGGCGATCTGGTCCTGGGAGAGCCGGGACTGCGTCACAAGCCTGCAGCGGTAGGCGATGAAAGTTGTATCTGTTTCGTGGCTCATCGGCCCAGCAAGTTCTGGAGATATTTTCAATGAAACGCTTTTTCTTGCTTGCCCTGGCTTCTATTGCGCTGCTGACAGCACCTGCGCTGGCGAAATCCTCTGACGCCACCTGGTCACCGAAGCCCGGTGACGTAATCAAGTTCAACGTGTTGCGGAAGGGCAAGCCTTTCGGCTCGCATTCGGTCAAGTTTGAGCAGGATGGGGAGGGGCGGCTTATCGCCAAAACGAATGTGAATTTGAAGGCGGGTTTCGGTCCCATCACCGTATTCAAATATGAACTCAACGCCATTGAAGTCTGGCAAGACGGAAAGCTCGTCTCGCTCTCTGGCGAGGTGAATGATGATGGGGATGAGGGATTTGTCCAGGCCGTGCGGAGTGGCGACAAGCTGGATGTCGATGGCACGAAATTCGAGGGTGAGGTTCCCGCGTCGATCATTCCGTCCAGCCATTGGAATTTCGCCGAGACCCAGGTTTCGAAACTCCTGTCCACGGGCAATGGAGAAATACTTGACGTGGCTGTGTCCGAGCAAGGGCGCGAGACCATTACCGCCGCGGGCAGACAGGTCGAGGCGACCCGATACCTGCTGGATTCCGATATTGATGTCACGCTCTGGTACGATGCGGCAGGGCGGTGGTTAAAGCTCGCTTTCAAAGCCCGTGGCCAGGATATCGAATATGTGCTGGCCAAATCGTATTGAGCCAAACAGGTCGCAACCGTCTCTGTACCTCTAAAATAAATTTATAGAAAAATTTCGAGGTGACTTGGATCGGGTGATCGCCGGATCAGCTAAAGCCCGCTGAAATCCTTGGATATTTTCTCAACCAAAGATTGATGGCTTATGAACCGTTACTGGTTCCCTGAAATTTCGGACTTCTAACTACACGCATTTTCATCATGGCCGCGTAAAGGATTGCCGCAGTGGTGATTCCGAGAAATCGGATGAATTCCGGGGTGGACGCATGAAACTTTCAGTCTTGAAGGATGGCGGCAATGAGCCGCTGTCCGAGATCGCTAAGGATCGGGAAAACGAACGGAAGCATGAGGCGGCATGGCGAGCGAACCAGCTTGAGATCGTGGGTGCCATTACGATTCCGTTGGTCCTTGCCAATCTGATCAACGCATCCGTTGTCTGGTTGTCTTTTCACGACACGTCGGCCGGAATCTACTTGTCTATCTGGATATCATGTATCGCAATTATCTGCGCTGCTGCTGTCCTGGCGAACAAGGTCCGGAGATTTCGTCATCGCGGCTTGGCGACCTCTCGCCGCCTTCTGAAGGAATATACAGTTGCGGCAGCCATTGCCGGCCTGCTCTGGGCGGTTGTGCCGATCATGGTGATGAATGTCACTGACAGTTACGGGCAGATGATCCTGGGTGTCATTCTTGCCGGTACCATGTTTACCGGTGCCTTCCTGATGTCCCGGATACCGCGCGCCGCTTTTGCGTTCATTGTGCCGATCGCGCTGGGGCTGGTGGTGGAAATGCAGTTTCAGCAGAATCCGAAATATCTCTACGCATCCATCCTCACGCTGGTCTATGTCGCCACTCTTATCCTCGCCATCCGGTGGTCACATCGCCAGTTTGTGCGGCAGAGCGTGAATGAGGCCGCCGTCAAGGATCAGTCGCAACTGATTGGCCTGTTGCTCAGGGATTTCGAGGAAAGCACATCTGACTGGCTGTGGCAGACAGATCCGCAGGGCGTTCTGGTCGATATTCCGCTCGTCTTCGAAGGAGCCGAACATGACAATGGCTATTTGACGCTCGGTAGTCTCTTGG
This sequence comes from Hyphomonas sp., assembly GCF_036964145.1. GTDB lineage: Bacteria > Pseudomonadota > Alphaproteobacteria > Caulobacterales > Hyphomonadaceae > Hyphomonas. The sequence continues at coordinate 572,315 of NZ_JBALUC010000002.1, read as the reverse complement.
TCAGCCAGTTCGAAGCCGATGAATCGACCAAGGTACTCAATACGAGCCTGATGCGCCGGCAAGGGTTCCGGGACATTGCCATGCAGCTCAAGGATACCGATGAGGACCGTTGGCTGTCGCTCACCGGCAAGCCGATCTTTGACAAGGGCGTGTTCCGTGGGTTCCGAGGGGTTGCGTCTGATATCACCCAGTCCAAGGAGATTGAGGACCGGATCGCCTTCATGGCTCATTATGACGGGCTGACCGGCCTGCCGAACCGGATGAACATGCAGGAGCGGCTGGAAAAGGCGCTGCGCAAGCAGGAAACCAAAGCTACCCAGCGCGCGCTGGTCTGGCTCGACCTCGACAATTTCAAATGGGTCAATGACACGCTTGGACATCCAGCCGGCGATGAATTGCTGCAACATGTGTCTGGCCGCCTGAACGAGCTGAGCGCGGACCAGGATACGGTCGCCCGCATCAGCGGCGACGAGTTCGCCATGATTGTTGAACGACCATCCATGGACGATCTTGAGCTTTTCTTCGACGAATTGACTGAACGCCTGAGTGAACCCTACGATTTGTGGGGGTCGACGGCGAATTGCTCGGCCTCTGTCGGTGTGCGCATGTTTGATGCGCATACGAAAGATGCACGGACTATGCTGAAGCATGCTGACCTCGCGCTCTATCAGGCCAAGAAGCTGGGCAAGTCGACCTGGTGCCTGTTCACGCCAGCACTGGACGAGCGCGCGCGGGCCCATTTGCAGATCGAGGCAGACCTGCACTCAGCCTTGGAACGAAACGAATTCCAGCTCTACTTCCAGCCTCAAGTTGATGCGCATACGCATGAAATGGTTGGCTGCGAAGCCTTGTTGCGCTGGATTCATCCAGAGCGCGGCCTGGTCTATCCCGGCGAGTTCATCGAGCATGCGGAAGACAATGGCCTGATCACACGGATCGGAGACTGGGTCATTCGCGCGGCCCTCGCCGAAGCCCGCCGGTTGCCGAACCATATCAAGGTCTCGGTCAATATATCGCCGCTGCAGATCCATTCCTCAAACCTGATGACGACGATCGTGAACGCAATTGCCGCCAATAAGACCGACCCGCGTCGCCTTGAACTGGAAATTACGGAATCGGTGCTGATGTCGGACACCACTTTCACCCTCAAGCGGTTGCACAAGCTGAAGGAAATCGGCGTGGGAATCGCGCTGGACGATTTCGGTACAGGCTATTCCTCGCTGTCCTATTTGCGCAGCTTCCCGTTCGACAAGATCAAGATCGACAAGAGCTTTGTTCGCGATATTGAAAACCAGTCCGACAGTCGCGCCATCACGCAAGCCACAATTGCGCTGGCGCACTCGCTGGGCATGCGGTGCACCGCCGAAGGTGTCGAGACGCGCTTCCAGGCAGACTTCCTGCGGGACATTGGCTGTCAGGAATTGCAGGGATTTTTCATCAGCCGCGCCAAGCCGCTCGATGAGCTGCAGCATGTTGTCGACCTCAAGCCAGCGGACTGGGCGTCAGCAGAGGCCAATGGCCCAAAACCCGTCCAGAAGGTCAAACTTCACGTTGTGAAATCGGCGCAGGGATAAGAAATCAGCTCAGTTGTCCTGGGGGGGCTCTGATTCCTTTTTCTTCCGATTGCTCAACAAACCGCCAAGCGCCTTGATCGCGGCATCTTCGGCAGATGTTTCGGCGGGGACATCTGTGTCAGAGGAGTCGGCCTCTGGTTTTTTGATTCCAAGCAGGCCGCCAATGACATCTTCCGTGCTGCCGGACTCGGCCGAGCCGGAGACGCCCAGCTCTTCAAGAACGCGGGAACCCAGTTCGGCCTGAAAGGCGGCGCGCACACCGCTCAGATCCGGCGTGACCTTTGGGTTGGTCCAGGCGCCGGAGATGCGCACGGGCACCGGAATCCCGTTCAGCTGGATCACACTGCCCTGACCTTGCGCCGACTTGTCGACACTGGTGGCAAGCCGCAAATCCATGGATTGACCGGCGAGATTGATCTGACCGGTGCCGTCAATGCCCAGCACAGGGCTGAGCAGTTTCATGACATCGACATTGGCAACGCCGTCATTCACTTTCAGCACGGTGTTGAAACTCGAAAAATCGGTTTCGGCATTTTTCGATAGGGCTTCCCCGAAATTGAGGTTCTGGATCGAGCCCGTCGCCAGCGCCTGCTTGAGCGAAGAGGCGCTGCGTACGAGGGCCGCGACGTTCAACCCCTTGATCACGCCGTCGGACAAATTGGTTGAGACCTCACCATCGATGGCTTGCATGATTTGATCGATGGATGTGCCGGTGGACTGGGCCGAGACCTTGAACTGGCCGGTGCCGGTCAGGCTGTCGAAGCCTGCGAGCGTACCGAGCAGATTGGAGACGGCGACGTTCTGGCCCTGCATGTTGAAATTGACCTTGGGCGTCGCGGGACGGGCGTCGACCGTAAGCTTGCCGAGCCAGTCGCCATTGAATGCCTTGAATTGGGAGAGGTCGGCCGTCAGCAGGCCATTGGTCAGGTCGACCGCCATAACGGTATCCGTCAATACGATCTCACCCACGGTGAGTGTGCCGACCTTCAGATTGAGATCCGCATTCACGGATTTGAGGCTGCTCAGGTCGAGCGGTTCATCGCTCCAGGGCTGAATGCCCTGGGATGGCTGGCTTTGGTCCGGTTCGCCCATGAAGGGCGTCAGGTCGAGTGTCGGGAGGGTCAGGTCACCCGTGATGCGCGGGGGCGTACCCGACAGGTCCAGCCCGGCCTTGCCGGTGCCGGTCAGATCGTCGAGCGACAGGTCGAGATTGTTGAGCATGATGGATTCGAAGGATCCGGCGGCGGTGCCGGACACAGCAAAGGCCTGCAGCGTATCACCGGAGGCTAGGTCGACTTCTGCGGTGCGAAGCAAGTCACGCATCCGGTCGCTCGCCACCGACAGATCGCCGTTCACTGTACCATCGCCTGCGAGCGAGACCGCTCCCTTATAGGAGGCCCTTAACAGATCACTGGTGTGCGACATGTCGAGTTCGGTCAGCGACAAAGCATCCAGCGCACCTGTGGCTTTACCGGAAACCTCTACGCGGCCCAAAGCGGCCTGAGCGGGCAGGTCTAGGTCGAATTGTTGCGCAAGTGCCGCCGCATTCGGCAGAGCAGCTTCGAAGGCGCCGCCGAGGCGCGGGGCGTCTCCCAGCTGGAGGCTGCCCTCATAGTGGAGGTCGCCGAGATCGGATGTCAGGTCGAGCCGCGTATTGGCTGGGGCATTGCTGGTCAGCGCGTTGGGAGCGTCCAGCCAGAGATCCATCGCAAAGGCCTGGTCCTGAAACCGGCCACTCGCTTCGGCGCTGAGCGGCTGGTCCATGCCGCGCAGGGAGGCCTGCAGGTCGAGTTCGGACACTTGGTAGGTCTGGCCAGCTTTGTCATCCTGGAAGGTGAGGGAGGCGTTCTGCAAGACAGCCGATTGAATGCCGGCTTCGAAGCCGCCTCCTGAGTCTTCGGTAGAGGGGGTGGTTTCATCCTTGGCGGCGAGCTCCCAATTGGTGCTGCCATCGGTCTTGCGCTGCAGGAAGACATTGGCGTCCACGAACGCGATCTCCTGCACATCTACGCGGCGGGAGAGCAGGGGTATCCATTTGACCGATCCGCGCAATTCGCCGGCCTCAATCATGTTGGGGGTCGCGAATCCCTCAGGATTGGCCACGGTGACCTGCTGGACGGAAGCCGAGATGCGCGGAAACACAGAGATGTTCACATCACCTGCCAGTGTCACCTCGCGCTGCAGGGCGTTTGTGGCCGCTCTTTCGATCTGGGCCTTGTACACTGACTTTGGAATGAAGAAGGGCACTGAAACCGCTGCGATAATCAGCAGGATTGCGATGCCGGAAATGATAAGGAGAACGCGCTTCATGGAATAACCTCAGGACTGGGTGTCTAACCTGATGTGGGAATATGGCCGGGGAATGACACCTTTATACAGAAAAGTGCAAATTCGCGTGAAGTTCCCCGCTTGACCCGCCATGCCGGGTTTAATAGAGAAGCGCTTCGCCGAGTTTCGGCAAGGAAATGCGCGGGTGTAGCTCAGCTGGTTAGAGTGCCGGCCTGTCACGCCGGAGGTCGCGGGTTCGAGCCCCGTCACTCGCGCCATTTCTCTCGAAATGGTTTCCGTGTAAAGCATTGAAGTTAAACGATATTTTTGATCTCGTTTGCTTCGCTTTGCATAAAATGGCCGGAATCTGTGGACCAAAATGGGACCAGATTGTGGACCAATGGTCGGCGTCATGAAGCGCGTCGACGACAATTCCTACCTCGAACAGCGAGGCCGCGTCTGGTGGTATAACCGCCGTGTGCCGAGTAAGTTCGCGCACCTTGATTCGCGCAAGCGGATCAAGGAATCGCTGGGGACCACTTCAATCGACCAGGCTCGCTACAAGCGCGACTTGCTGGCCGAAGCCGATGACCATTACTGGGCATCGTTGAAGATCGCCGAAGAGGTCGGGCCCTCATCCAGTCGGGAAACTTCGGAGGCCGTTCGTCGCCGCTATCGCATGGCGACCGTCAAGGCGCTGGCGAGCGGCTTCACCTATCAGCCCATCGACCATCTCGCGACTGTTGCGCCGCTTGAAGAGGCGCTGGCACGGCTGCTTGCGGTTCATCAGAACGCAGGGCCCGCCGAAATCCCCAAAGTGCGGGACGCCGAAGCGCTGCTTGGCGGCGCGCCGAAACCGACTGTCAGCGTGTCCGAGGCTTTCGAAGTCTATGTGAACGAGATCGCGTACAACGCGCAGCTGTACAAATCGCCGAACCAACGCGCATCGTGGGAGAAAACTAAGCGAACCTCAGTTCAGTATTTTATCGACTTTGCCGGTGACATTGCCCTTGAGGAGATCACCCGTGACCTCGCGCTCAATTACCAGAAGCACTGGGCCAAACAGGTCAGACCCAAGGATCAGAACGCAAAGCCGGTCGCGCCTAACACCGCTAACCGTCACATCGGCAATATCCGTTCGCTCTATGCCGATTACTTCAAGCACATTGGCGAAGAGGAACGTCCGAACCCCTTCCGCAATATGCACTTCAAGGCGAAGGCGAGAACCGAAGTGCCGCCATTCTCATCCAACTGGGTGCGGGAGAAGATTCTTGCGCCGGGTGCTACCCGTAAATGGCGGCCGGAACTGCAGCTCATTACGCTGATGCTGATCGAGACAGGATGCCGACCGAGTGAGATCATCAACCTACGCGTTGAAGATTTTCACATTGATGAGCCGGTGCCCTACATCTCCATCCGCGCACGGACGGACCGCGAAGTGAAGACCGACACCTCCGAGAGGGACATTCCGCTGGTCGGCATCGCACTCGAAGCGGCAAAGCGCGCGGCGCCGAAAGCCTTTGCCCACTACTACGACAAGGGCGAGCTTTTCTCCGCCAACATGATGAAGAACTTCCGCAATCGCGGCCTGCTGGAGTCGCCCGACCACAAGATCTACTCATTCCGCCACGCCTTCGAGAAACGCATGCAGGAAGCCAATATCGACTACGGCCTGCGATGCCTGCTCATGGGCCACAAGACGACAAGACCCGTCTATGGCGACGGTGGCTCGCTTGAGTATCGGCGTGACGAACTGCTCAAGATCATCCACCCGTTTGATCCTCGGGTGATGGAGTTGTTTGATCGCGAAAATGTACTCTGGGCAGTCGGCGGCTCCGCAAAATCATGAGTCAGGCTTTTGCGCTTTGTGTCGCTCGAGAATGTGCGCAGCAGACGACATCCAGGACAAGTCTGCGCCAAAGGAGGCGGCAATCGCGTGAAGGGCGGATGCGTTTGCGACCAAAAAGCTCCAACATAAATTGATGTACTCGGTTCCGGTTGCAGCCAACGCCCCGCCCGGAATACTTCCCGTGATTGCCGCGCCGCCGAGAGCGGCGCCTGTGAACAAGGCTGCGGTCCCAACTTGCTTTAGAATGAACCGAGTCAGGTTGCCGAACGTGTGTGCGGCGTTCTGATTCGACCGGCCTGGCTGGGGGCCGTGCCCTATCTGCGACGATGCCTGTACAACGAGTTCGCGGACGTCATCGGCAAACAGGCTTCGTGCACTGGCAACGGCATCGGCAAAATCATCCGCGGCCCTTCGCATTGCTTCTGTATCTGATGGCGTCCGTTGATAGGCGGCAGAATTCTCGGCGATCCTGCGTCCTTCCGGGTGGGCCATAATGTAAGCGCGGTTCAGGTCCAGCACAGAGGACAGATGCGCCTCAACACTCAACGGGAATGACGGAAGATAGTCCCGCGCGATCGCTTTTTCGGTTGCCTCACCGACGTTCGCCAGCCGTATGCCGCGAGAATAAACCTGCGAAATAGAAATCGAATCAGCGCTGATGGTAGCGTGATAGCGCTGCACGGCATTCAGAAGATCCGTATGCGCATTCGTTCCATTGAGTTCGTGTAGTAAATCCTGCGTTGCCTCACGTAACTCATCGAGCAAAGGGTTGTTCGCATCCGGCGTCGTCGCATCAGGAGGGATCGCCATATGGATCAGGCCATCACCGCCGACCTCAAACGCTGGCTCAGCAACGGCCTCTGGAAGGCCTTGAATTAAATCTTCAAGGTCGCGCGCGATTGCGGAAACTTCTAAATCATCCGGCTCGTTGTCCTCATACTGATCATAGTCCTCGGCACTTGCGACGGGTGCCCAATCCGTCAATCCGTCAGATTCGATTTCATCGACAGCAGCTTCGATGACGTCGTCGGGCAAGTCTGGGAAGTTCTCAGCCAGTTCCTCGCGTGCATCGTAAGGGCCGCCATAAATCCATTGGTAGCCGCCTTCGGCGCTGATATAGGGTAGCCGCTGGGCCGGATCTTCATAACGCTCAAAGAACCATTCAACCAGCGCGTCTATCTGCGCCTGTCGGTCTTCTTCGTCTATTCTTTCGTCGCCGTCTTCGTCCGGGTCTGGCGGTTCGTGTTCCAGTCCAAACTCAAGGTTGTTCAGCAATTCATGCGGGCCGACATCGGTCTCGCGATAATTTTTTGCGCCTATTGGATATTCCCAAATCGACCAGGTGAGCTGCCCAAGCTCCGGATGTTCAACGACTGCCGAATAGGCTGTTTCCGGTCCCATGCTGCGTTCTTCACTGGAGACGCTTTCGAAGTCGAGCATGTCGGCATCAATCTCATAGACCTGACCGCTCTGAGCGTGACGGATATGTGCGGTTCCATTTACATAGACCATTCATGTTCTCCGTCAGATATAGAATTTGAACGGCTGCTTTCCGCCGCCTCTCGCGCTACCCATAATCAGAACGTCACCGACTTTATTCGCGAATCGGATGGTGACGGGCAGGCCGTCCGAGTAGTTGCAGGCGTTGTAGTTGATTTTCGTCAACGCCAAGATGTCGGACAGCACCGTTTCAATATCCGGTCTTTCGCCGGATGACTTTAGTACAGTCACGTTCAGAGGGTTTGGCGTTTCTGGACCAATGTATGTGTCCAATCTCGGTGCGTAGCCGGATGTCCAGAGGAAGGCGTTATTCTGATCGAGGATCATGGCCGTGCCGCGCAAGGTTGGATACTTTCCGTCCCGGAACAGCTTCACCTGGCCGGTCGTCGTCTTAATTCGAACACCGACGATATTCGTTTCCTTGGGGGCGGCTGCCTCAAAGGCGCGCCATTCTTCGCTCGAAAATCCAGCGCGCCCGTGGATGAAGAGTTCCTTTGGGGGTGCGCCGAATTTCTCCTCATACGTCTCAAGGACTTTGCCGATGAGATCCCGGGCGGCGGTGCTCTTCAAGTGGAACTCGCCGTTTTCCGTTTGCCAAGGGCCATTTGCTCCACGGAAGACGATCCCGTCGCCTTCTGACAAAAACATCTGTGCCGCGCAGCATGCATGATTGTTCCTGTCATTTGGGAGGTTCTTGAAGACGAGCCCAACATAGCAGACGCCATCGCGCATATTAGCGATCTTCCACGGCGGTTCGGCCTGCGTTTTGTAGTAGAGACCAGTAGCCAGATTCCAGGCAATTGTGGCTGCATCCTGGACACCGCGGATAGGATAGCCGTGGGCATTTGTGAATGCTTCCGGCGCAAGCGTTGTTTCCCGCACGAGCTGCGAAGTGTAGCCCAGCTTCAGAAGCTTGGCTTTTGCCTGACGATGGAAGTCCGGAACGTCATCGAAGATGTCTTCTTTCGTAAGATCGATTACATCTTCCAGAAGCGGCAAGTTGCTGCGCTGCTTCTGACGCTTCACATATTCGCCAGGAGATAGAGTCACGCCGCTGCGCCGAGCCTGGCGTGTGCAACGCGTATAGATAATTTCTGGCAGGACAAACGCCCAGACGTCGGGACGTCTTTCTTCGTTTTCGTCATGATGGCGAACGCGTTCGAGAAAAACTTCAACTGTCTGGGCGACCGCTTCATGGTGGTTTTGCAGGGCTGTGGTTGTCTCAATCTTGTCGCCGTCGACCACGTATTCAATGAAGTCTCGGGGGTCGAAGCTAACACCAAAGGCCGCAGGCATCCCCGGAAAATTGCTGAGATGGAGACGATGTTCCTTGTCCGTCTTTTTTGGGGGCGGCACAAGCACATCGCCGAGCACGCTGCGCCCCCAGCGCCGGAAATATTCCAGTCCCTCTGTTGTGCCGATGACGCCTATGGTGATGACCTTGTTGCGATCATCCGCTTTGTGGGGTCCGTAGAGATATAGCCCGTCTTTGGGATGGTCCGTCGATTGACCGAAACCGAATGAGAGAGCTGGTTCCGGGAGGTGAATAAGTCTCGGCGTAACGACGTCAAATTTCATTTCTGCGCCTCCTCTTCATCGGAGGTATCCCCATCCTCGGGGTCAAAATCGCCAGCCAGAGTCGAGGGATCAGTTTCTTCGGCGTCCTCGTCGTCATGGACGATCGGTGTCGTCACCGGTGAAATCATCTGTATAGGCATTACGTTGAGGACGAGATTGCCGCCCGCGCCGATGGGAAGTGAGATATAGGAATCGCCTCCCGCCACAAGCTCCAGAAACGCCATCATGCGACCGTGCCAGGACTTGTTCCTCCAGCCCTTGCAGTCGCTGCGCCGATGACGGTGCTGCCTCTCCTTATCGTCGATGATGCTGCCCTGACGGTCCTCATCTCCTTTAGCGTTTTCCTTGATATCCGAAAACAGAACCCGAGCCTTGAGCCGGAAATGGGGGAAGGGATAGAGATTGGGAATTGCGCTCACGCCGTAGGACCAAACCCGCCCCTTTGCGACGTTCCGCAGAACCGACCTACGCTTGCCTTCCTTTGGCCCCCATGCCACGCGTTCGTTGATGCGAATCTGCGCGGGGGCGGCATGATGCCCGAGACCGCTCGCCCACCCATATTCTTGAAACCCGATCGAAGAGAGACGTCGCTCCCAGGCCTGACGGAATAGCGCGACTAAAATATTTTTGGCTTCACGACTCTTTATGTCGAGTTCCGACCACCCCTTTTCCATGAAAGATGAAAGGCGACTCGTAGCAATCGTCTTGATCGGTCCGAACCCCTCGAAATGCTCGGCCATTTCCAAGGGGGAAGCGAAGGTGATGAAACCAGATAAGTGAGGATAAGTGGGAAAAGCGAAGCTGTTCGCGCGCCTTTTCAGCTTGTCGCGATCGCAAGGTCCAGTCGGCGCGACATAAGCGATCTCGTCTGGCGCGTTTTCGATCGCGACCCAATTGCTGGTCAGGGTTTCGGCGCGGTTTTCCAGTCTGATCTCATTTCGCCTTCGGTGCTGCTCCCATTGCGGCTGAATCAAAGGTTCATTGAGTTTTGGGACGTTCTGCTTTTCGAGCGTCTCTAACAGATCAGCGAGACCATCCGCATAGCTATCTTCGAAGTTCAGATATTGTAGTTCTCCCATGCCGAAGACTTTGCGGAAGCTCCTAACGCGAAGCGGTATCGTGAATTTTTCATCACCGGTCGTGCGGGAGACGTCGGCTGCAATGCCAATTTCTTCCTGCACGCCGTTTTTATGCAAGCCATCTCCGGCGCAAATCAGCAATTGCTTTACCGCCCGGTCCTGCAAAGTACGGGTCAATGTTTTTCGCCAGCGTTCACCTCCTTCGAGATTCAGAATGTCGGCGAAAACCTGGTATCCTGCAGCCTCAAGGCGCGGGGCGAGCCACTCTGTGAATTCATTATCCTCTGGCGTCGCTTTTGTGACGAAGAGGACAGTGCGCTCATTCTGTGTTTTTTCCATGGAGCATTCGATTCAGTGGGATCCGACTATTTATGTAATTCAATTTTATGGAGTTTTCTGCGTGGTATCTGCAGAAAACAGTCGCTTGAGTCTTTCGTCGGTTTCCCATGCAAGCGCTGGAATACCAAATCTTTCTCCCCGAAACTCACATATCGTGTGCACGCCTGTCTTGTTGAACCATAGCCGCCAGGTCTGGTTTTGTGTCGGGGTTGCGGCGGCGAAGGCGGCGCAGGAGAGAATAGCCGCATTTGGCCGGTGCTCGGGATCGCGCACTGACGCATAGCGGATCAGCCCGATACTCTCCGCACGCGCAGCTTCTTCGAGTTGCTGGCACGCTTCGTAGTCGTTTGGATGCGTCCAGAGGTTGGCAGCGTCGCTAAATGGCTTTGACATGAGATCTATGGCTGCGTCGGTGCGGACCGGCACGTCGAATGTGGTGTGCTCGCTCGGCTGCGCCGGAAATGGCGTGCCCGGAGAGTCTGCGTAGAAGAGCAGCAAATGAAACGCGGTTTCGATGATCGCTGTCGCCGGTTCTTCGGACACATAATAGACGCCGGGCGTCGGTCCGGCGCGGCGGAACCGCGAGCCGTTCGGATAGAGGCCGTAGCGGAACGGCGTCATGTAGAGATAGTGGAGCCCTGCGCAGTCGGGGGGTACAGGCGGCTTTGTTTCTTCGAGCATGTCTTCGAGAAGACGCTGCTCATCCAGCGTATCAACAAGCTGAAGCGTGGAGACGATGTGTTGCGCCTCCACGCAGCGCCAGAAAACGCGGGATACGCCTTGCCGCTCAGAGCGGAGCGCGTCTGGAATCCAGATAGGCAAGGCCATGGGTCAGTCCTGTAATCGTCTTGATCTGATCGAGTGGACGACCGCCAAGCGCCCGGTTTTCATTGCGTAGCCAGGCGTTGGCCACCTTGCCGTCGCCGCCGGTGATCGCATCAAGCGACCGGAACAGGCGAACGAACAGCGCTCCCAGTTCAAACGGCTTGGTGCCTTCCTCCAGCCGGAACTCATCCTTGCGCATCCGCGACACGGTCGGTTCCGAAACCCCCAAAATCAGGGCCATGTCCTTCCCGGAAAGACCAAGCTTTTCAGCGGCCCGGACCACGGCCATGGTCATCACCCGTGCCCGTTCCTGTGCGTCGATGGCTGCTGTTTGGGACATTGAGCGATCCTTTCCACTGAAGGGATATATAGCGGTTCTTTCTGAGGAAATCAAGAGCGCCCTCGCTTTCTCGGCCGAGCGGGCATGTTCGCGCCGATGGCGTCCTCGATCCGGTCGGCCGCCGAGGCCCGCTCGCGGACTTCCCGGTCGAACCGGTCGAACAGGGGAAAATACTTCTCACCGCAATGGCGCACGACGAGCGCCGCAATGCGGCGGCCTTTTTCAAGATCATGCAGGCTGAGGCTCATTGGGGCGCCAGACCCTTTGCTAGTTGGTCTTCGTCCGGTTCCAGACCATGACGCCGGTGCCGTCCTTTTCATTCTCGAAGAAGGCGGCGCGCACGGGGCTGGCAAAGCTTGGATCGTCGAGCTTGACGGCGAGGTACGGGGTTTCGCCGTCCTTGCTTTCCTGACGCCAGGCCGCACCGAGTTCGGCCCCGCCGGCATAGAGCCGGAAGTCGGGTGCGCCATCTGATGCCTTGTCACTGTTCGGGACAAGCTGTGCTTTGACGTTGATGGTCATGGTACGGATGGTGCCGGTATAGCTGCCATCTTTCAGGGTGAACGTGCCGATCTGCGCCATGGGTTAGTCTCCTTTGCTGGCGTTGGAATGAAGGGCGCGGCGCGCCCGTTTGAACCCGGCATCTGACGCCAGGAAGCTTTCGATCATGGCGGGGATGAGCGCTTCGGGCTTTTCCTCCGCGCCATAGGTTTGCCGGTAGATTTCGGCATAGTCGCTGAGGGCGCTGGCGAGGTCGGGATCGACCGAGAGGCTCATACGCACCGGGGTGCGATCGGGTAACTGTCCAAGGCGTAGGGTCATCTGCTTGTTCCTTGTGGATGGGGTCTGAGGATGAGGTCGCGGGTGACGACCACGCGCACGGGCCAGCCCGGCCGCACACGGACCGTCGGCTGAATGCCAAGGTTGCGTTCGACGACGCGCTGGCCGGCCTGGTTGACGGTGTCGGTCGTGCCGCGTCGGATCGCGCGTTCGAGATCGCCGTCACCGTCTGCACCGAGTTCTGCGCCGACGCCGAGAATGGTGGCGAGGCCTGCTGCGATGAACACGCGGTCCCAATGATGATCGGTTCGATCCGAGAGACCCGCAAAGCCTTGCGCATCAGCGCCTGGCGCGGAAATCACAATCGACGACCCGTCCGGGAAGATGATCCGGTCCCAGGTCACGAGTGCGCGGTCCTGCCCGAAAGAGACTTCCGACTGGTAGCGCCCGATCAGGCGCGAGCCCTGCGGGATGAGGAGGTATTGGCCGGTGACGGTGTCATAGACGGGCTGGGTGAGCTGCGCGACGATCGTGCCCGGCAGGTCTGAGTTGATGCCCGTGACCATTGAAGCCGGAATGAGCGTGCCAGCCATGACCTGATACGGCGAGGCAGGGTCTTCCACGCCGTGTGGATTGTAGATGTCGCTTGCTGGTCCTTCGCTCGTAAAGGCGAGCTTGCGGGACTGGAGATTTGTATCGATAGGCTGTCCGAAAGCGGACCGTGCGCCTTGCGGCAGAGCGGCGAGCGCCAGAAGCTCAGAACCCAGATCAAGCGCGGGGTCTCGATAAGCAGGACGGGTGTCGGTGGTGCTTGCCGTGCCGCTCTGAGAATCGAGTCGGAAAAAGACCGGTGCGCGGGCGGCTTCATCGGCAAGGGCGGCCTCGCGCATGCGCCTTGCACGTTCGGCCTCGTCGGCTGGGTTCGGGCGAAAGTCATCCTCGAACCGGGTCACATATTCCGGTTCGATACCGAGCTCGCGTTCGGCGCGCAGCATGGTCGCGCCGAGATCGCCCGAAAGCGGTGGGCCAAGACGCGTGACGCGGTCCTCGACGGATGTGATGTCGCTATAGCTGGTCGGAAGCGTTGAGAGACCTTCGGGCTTGCGCGTGTTCGTCGTGTTGTAGAGCTCGCGACGGGCATCCGGATCGGTAGCGGTTGGCGGTTTGAGGGCAACGCTCATGGCTGCGAACAGGGCGAGCACGCCGAGGCCTGCGCCGACCATCAATACTTTGCGATTGATCCGCGTCACCGGCTTCGGGCTGGAGCGGATCTTCAGCCGCTCGGCATGTTCGTCGAAGGGAATGGGCTCGGACATCGGCTCAGTTCCCGAACAGGCCAGCCAGCGGCGAGCGCCGCTCGTTGCGTGAGATTCGCACCACGGTCTGGTTCCGCTCGCCGAGGCGCAACTCGGCCGCACGGAACAGCCGGTCCACGACATAATAATTGCCGCGCACACGGTAGTTCACCAGTTCCGCATCACCGTCCGTGCCGAGCACGAAAAGCGGCGGCATGTCGGTTGTGGCGATGTCCTCCGGCATCTGGATGAAGACCTGACGGCCATCATCAAAGACGCGGACAGGCTTCCAGTCCGGACTGTCGCCGGAGAGGCGATAGTCGAAGTTCAGGCCTTCCAGCGTCAGGCCGCGCTCAATGCTTCCCGCGTCCCGTGCGATCGCGCGCTCATTGCGGGCAGTGAGGCCTGCGAGTTCATCCGCGGGGTAGCGCCAGGACAGAGCGGCCATATAGCCGCCGCCCGTGCTTTCAAGTTCCAGATGATAGGTGCGCCGGTCCGTGGCGATCATCAGATTGGTGCGAATGCCGGAGGAAATCGGTTTGACCAGCACATGCGCGCGGGAAGTGTTTCCAGAGCCGGAGATCGTATCGCCCACGACCCAGCGGACCGTGTCGCCTGCCGAGACCGAGACCAGTTCCTCGCCCGGCTGCAGGGCAATGTCCGAAACCTGTCCGGGGCTGGCATAGAGCCGGTAGAGCGCGCCTTCTGTATAGGGATAGACCTGGATCGCGTTCACATAGCCATCGACCGAAGGTTCGATAAGCGCGCCGGTGCGGCCCTGTCTGATGGCTTCAGCCGGTGACACTGAGGGACGCGATATCGTCCTTGTGTAGGTCCGCGTCACGCTGCCATCGGCATTGGTGGTGACACGCGCGCCGATGGGCATCATCTGGCCGGGCAGCGGCAGCGCGACGGCGGTTTCGACGATCTCCACCGGATAGTCGGTCCTATCCTCGACGGGCTTGGCCGCGACAAAGGCGCTCGCATCGATAGGTTCAAGCTCGGTCGTGGCGCAGGCCGTGGTAAGTGCGAGGGCCGAAGTGGCAAGCAGAATACGAAGCATGGGGATCATTCTCCTGTAACGAGGTCCTGACCCCAGTTCAGGGCATGGACATAAAGGCCGAGCGGATTGGCGCGCAGGGTCTCTGCATCCGTCGGCGGCTGGGTGATGATTGTGAAATTGCCGGTGAACCTTTGGGCGCTGACGAGCGCACCATTCTCATAGGTCTTCTCGATCCAGCGGGCCTGGAAGCTGTCCTCCGAGACGCGAACCACGCTGACCACGTCCACGGTGCGGGATTTGCGCCCGACATCGGCGAAAGGATCATTGGCGGAGGCGTATTCGTTGAGCGTGGTGGCGGCGCGGTCGGTCACGAAGTCATAGGCGCGCAGCCAGTTCTCGCGGACGACGACAGGGTCAACGGAAAGCCCCCGGACATGTTCTATGAAGTTCGCAAGGTGATGGGCGATCTGGGCATCGGTCGGCGTGTAGCTTGTCGTGGCCGGAGCCACAGCGCGGGCCGCACCCGTCTCATCGACTTCGACCACATAGGGCGTGACGGTGGATTGCATCGAGCGCCAGACCAGCGCGCCGGAGGTGACGAAGCAGAGCCCGAGACAGCCGAGCGCCATGAGCCGCCAGTTCTTCGCCTGCACGCGGGCGGAGCCTATTCTTTCATCCCAGACCTGTCCGGCCTTCTGATATGGCGTCTCGGGGAACGGGCTGCGGCCGTAGCTTGAAGATGAACGCTTGAACGCCATAGATCAGACCTCCTGTCTTGTTGGGTTGAAGCGGGAGCCTGCGGGCCGCTGCCGCGGCGTTCTTCGCCTACAATCCATCCCCCGGATGGATTGTTTTGCCTGCGGCAAACCGGCTGCGAACTCCCAGATCTGGCCCGCCTTCTGGTAAGGCGTTTCGGGAAACGGGCTTGGTCCATAGCTGGAGGAGGATCGCCTGAAAGCCATCGTCTAGTCGTCCTTGTCTCTGAGGGTGGGGTTTGCGCCCGAAGCGCCGCGATCACCGTCGCGCAGGGAGTGCGCGGCCATCTGGCCTGCCTGTCCCATGCGCTGGCTCGCCTGCATGCGCCGCGCCCAGCCGGGGCTTTGGCTTGATGATGATCCGGAGGCAGAGTTTTGCATGGACGCGGCCTCAGACCCGCCGGTGGCGCGCCAGGCGCCCTGACTGCCGCGTTGGTAGGCGTCTCTGAGGGCTTGAGCCGGGCGCGATGCTGTGCGACGCATAGCGTCGCCGCCTGCACGGGCGACACCGGCAAGGCCTGCGGCGACGCCCGCTGCGCCGGATGCGCCAGAGGCGACCGATCCCAGCGTATAAGAAGTGCGCGCCGCGCCGGCCATGCTGGCGCCGGCCTTGACGGCGGAGGACGCCCCGCCCGCGACGGCGCCGACGGCAGCGCGGCCGCCCATCCCGGCG
This sequence comes from Hyphomonas sp., assembly GCF_036964145.1. Classification (GTDB taxonomy): domain Bacteria; phylum Pseudomonadota; class Alphaproteobacteria; order Caulobacterales; family Hyphomonadaceae; genus Hyphomonas. The sequence continues at coordinate 556,457 of NZ_JBALUC010000002.1, read as the reverse complement.
ACATAGGTTCCGGCTGTGACACCGGCGGCCGCGCCTGCGGCGGAACCCGCGCCGAGTTGCGGCGCACCGGTGATCAGGCCGGAGGCGATGCCGGGCGCAAAGATGCCCATCCAGAAGAAGACGATCGCGGCGAGCACCGTGCCCATGACTTGCGCGAGCGTCACATCATCGCCGGTACGGAACGCATCGGTCACGGATGAGAAGAGCGTCGAGCCGATGCCAATAATGACGGCAAGCACCATCAGCTTGATGCCCGAGGTGATGACATTGCCGAGGACGCGTTCAGCCAGGAACGTCGTCTTGTTCCAGAGCGCAAACGGCACGAGCACGAACCCGGCGAGCGTCGTCAGCTTGAACTCCAGGATCGTGATGAAGAGCTGCACGGCCAGCACGAAGAAGGCGACCATGATGATCGCCCAGGCGATGAACATCACCGCGATCATGATGAAGTTATGGAAGAAGGAGATTGGCCCCAGCATGTCGCTGATCTCTTCCAAGAGCGGCTGACCGGCGTCGAGACCGACACTGGCGATGAAGCCGGGGCGCAGGAGATCATCGGCGGTCATGGTCCCGCCGCCAGCGGTCACGCCAAGCTCCGCGAAACTGTCAAAGACGATCCCTGCGAGAAGAGAGAAATTGCCAATGATGAAGGCGAAGAAGCCGACATAGAGCACCTTCTTGAGGAGCCCGGCGATCACGTCCGTGTTCTGGGAGAGCGCCCAGAACAGGCCTGCCAGCGTAATGTCGATAGCGATGAGCGTGGTCGACAGGTATGCGACATCGCCCGCCAGCAGGCCGAACCCGCTGTCAATGTAGGCGATAAAGGTCGCGAGAAATGTGTCGATCACGTCCATGGGGCGCTACTCTGCGAGGAAGGCCCGGGTGCGGGCGCGGCCGCGTTCGGCCTCGGCCAGCTGGCGCGCGCGTTCCAGCGCCTCGGCGCGGTAATGGGCGGCCATCATGGCTTCCATCTGCATCAGCTGCTCAGTCTGCAGGGCCTCGATCTGGTTTCCCGCCTGCGCGACCTGGAGATTGCCGACGGCGGACTGGCTGTCGGCGATCAGCCGGCCGAGACTGTCACTGTCAGCCCGCGCTGTGGAGACGACCTGCGCCGTGACGGTCAGACTGTCCCGGTAAGCCGTGCGGGACTGACGCCAGCGGGCGCGGGCCTCTTCGACGAGGACGGCCTGGCGCGGCGGTTCACTGCCATAGTCTTCAGGGTACACCTCTTCATACTCGCGCTCGATTTCCTCGACGCGGTAGCCGATGCCTTCGGCCTCGCGCATCAGCTCCTCGATGCGGCGCATGCGGCGCAATATGTCGTCGACGATACTATCGGGCAGCGCCTCCAGATCGCGCGCCATGTTCTCCAGCATCTCGATTTCATGGGTGAGCTGCTGGATTTGCTGGTTCACTTCCTGAAGCGACCGGATCGCCTGGTAGATGTTCTGGATGTGATTGGCCGGGTCATAGACCGTCCATTGGGCGGCGGCTGGCGGGGCGATGAGGATGGAGAGCGGCGCGGCGCAAATGAGGGCGGAGGCAAGGAAGCGTTTCATCGGGGGCTCCTATTCGGCGGCGATGGCGTGGACTGATTGGATCGGATCGGCGGCTTCAGGCGCATGGCCGGGCCAGCGGGTGAGCAGCTCAGCCGCCCAGGGCAGGCCTTTCTCGATCAGCCAGCAGGCAGCAAAGCCGTCGCCTTCCGTCTCGGCCCAGATGCGGTCCATGCGGGCCTGATTTTCCGGCGAGGACGCCCCGCAAACCGAGAGGGCGATGGGTCCAAGTCCCAGATCAAAGACGCGCGCGCCGAGGGGTGACTGGTAATAATAGTCGCGCTTCGGCGTGGCTCTTGAGATCAGTTCGATCTGGCGGGTATTGAGTCCGAAGCGCTCATAGGTCTCTTTCGATTGCGGTTCCTGCGCGCGTTCATTCGGGAGGAAGATCCGTGTCGGACAGGACTCGACGAGTGCAGGCGCGATGCTTGAGTTCGCGATGTCGGCCAGGCTTTGTGTTGCGAACACGACAGACACGTTCTTCTTGCGCAGGGTTTTGAGCCATTCGCGAATGCGCGCCGCGAACATCGGATCATCGAGGAACAGCCAGGCTTCATCTAGGATGAGCAGCGTTGGTTTGCCGGTGAACCGGGCTTCAAGTCGGTGGAACAGGTAAGTGATGACGGGGGCGACCGCGCCTTTCGCGTGCATCAGCTCTTCCATCTCGAAACAGACTGTATCGGCGAGGGCGAGGCTCTCCTGATCGGCATCGAGAAGGCGGCCATGCGGGCCTTCCAGCGTGAACGGGTGGAGCGCCGATTTGAGCGTGTCGTCCTGCAGCATCAGGCTGAGGCCTGTCAGCGTGCGTTCGTTTTCAGGCGCTGAGCTGAGAGACTGGATCGCTTCCCAGAGCCGGGCTTTCAGGTCCGGCGTCATGCTGACGCCTTCATTTGTGCAGAGACCTGTCAGCCAGTCAGCGGCGAAACTCGCGCCATGTTCGGTGTCGATGTCCTTCAGGGGCTGGAGGCTTGGGGCGTTCGAACTGCCAAGGTCGATATGCGCGCCGCCCATGCAAAGCGTTGCAGCGCGCGCGGACCGGCCCTTGTCGAAGATGAAGACCTGGGCGTTTGTGTAGCGCTTCCATTGCAGGGCGAGCAGGGACAGGAGCACGGACTTGCCCGCGCCGGTGGGACCGACGACAAGCGTATGACCAACATCGCCAATGTGGAGATTTAGGCGGAACGGTGTTGTGCCGTCGGTCTGTGCCTGGATGAGCGCAGGGGCTTGTAGGTGTCGATTGGCGTCTTCGCCCGCCCAGACCGCAGACAGCGGCACCATATGGGCCAGGTTCAGCGTGTGCAGGATGGGCTGACGGACATTGGCATACGGATGACCGGGCAAGCTCCCGAGCCAGGCATCGACGGCGTTCAGGGTCTCGCGGATTGCGGTGAAGCCGCGGCCATTCACGATGCGCTCGGCCACGCGGATATGTTCGTCCACCACGCGCCGGTCGGGATCGGCGACAGTGATCGTTGTGGTCACATAGCCATAGGAGACAAGGTCGGAGCCGAGTTCCTGTAGCGCGGCGTCGGCATCACCCGCCTTATTGTCGGCGTCATTGTCTACGAGGGCCGCCTGTTCATTGAACAGGGTCTCGCGCAGGACCGCGCCGATCGATTTGCGTTTGGCGAACCAGTGGCGGCGCTTCTTTCCGAGCACTTTTTCAGCTTCGGCCTTGTCCATGGCGATGAAGCGCGTTGCCCAGCGATAGGCAAAACCCTGCCGGTTCAGCTCATCAAGGATGCCCGGCAGGGTCGAGGCCGGAAAACCGAGAATGGTCAGCGTGCGCAAATGCGCGTCACCGATCATCGGCTCCAGCCCGCCAGCGAAGGGCTCATCGGCGAGCACGGCGTCGAGGAAGACCGGCAGCTCAGGCGTCACAACAGGATGGCGCTTGATCGAGATGGTCGAGTGGAGATAGGTCAGCGTCTCATCGTCAGTTAGCTTACCAATCTCGGCGAGGCAGGTGGAAAGGAGATCGAAGACGCGGTCCGCGTGCTGCTGGAACGTCTCCAGCCGGTGCCGCCAGGTCGCGGCATCTTCGGTCTCAGCGCGCTGGATCAGCGCCTTCTCGGCGCGGCCCGTCGCATCGGCAGGCGGTAGCCAGAGGAGGTTTAGATAGTAGGCACTCTCGAACCGGGCGCCGCTTTCTTCGGCTTGCAGCGCGCGTTCCTGATCGATGAGCCAGGACAGCGCATCTGGAAACTCCGCCTCCGGATAGTCATGCACCTCGTGGCGCTGCGCCTCGAAGAAGAGCGCCCAGCCTGAGCCAAACCGGCGCAGGACATTGTTGACCCGGGCCATAACCGAGACGAGTTCTTCCTCGGTCGAACTTTCAAGGTCAGGGCCACGATATTTGAATGTCGTCTGGAAGCTGCCGTCCTTGTTGAGGACGACGCCCGGCGCAACGAGACAGGCCCATGGTAGATAGTCGGCGAGAAGCGTTGGTGTGTCGGCATATTCACGCAAGTTCAGCATGTCAGATGCTCCTTGTGGCGCGTCGAACGGCTCGCAACGGCCATGAAATCCGGATCAGACCGCGCCATGAACACGGCCGCTGAATGCCCGACGGTCCAGAGCACGAGGCCCGGTATCCAGAGCTGGAGCCCAAGGCCGACCGCGGCAGCGAGCGTCCCGATGGCGATGGCGGCCGTGCGCGGTGCGCCCGCCATCAGGATCGGCTCGGTCAGCGAGCGATGGAGGGGGATTTCATAGCCTTCCGCCACTAGACCAGCGCTCCGCCGCCAAAGCTGAAGAAAGTCAGGAAGAAGCTGGTGGCGGCGAAGGCGATCGAAAGACCGAACACAATCTGGATCAGCTTTCGCATCCCGCCGCTGGTCTCTCCGAAAGCCAAGGTCAGACCGGTCAGCGTAATGATGATCACCGCGACGATCCGCGCGACGGGCCCTTCAATAGATTGCAGGATCTGATCGAGCGGACCTTCCCAGGGCATGCCGGAGCCTGCCGCATGGGCGGGACCGGCGATCATCAGGCCGAGGCCGATACAGGCCGCGACCTGAACCGTTCGGTTTACGGTCTGAAGGTGGGTGTAGAGGGTCATAGTGTTTCTCCATGTTGGACGAGGGACAAAGAGCGGGAGACGAGCGGCTGGGTCTGGTAGCCCTCGCCGTCAAAGCCGGTGACGCGGAGCGCCTCTTCAACGCGGCGCTGGCCGCCCGCGCGGTTCATGAACACGACGACGTCAATCGCCTCTGCGATGAGGTCGAAGGGCGCGCGCGGTGTGGCTTCCAGTGTCAGCTGTTCAAGCCGCGCTAGCGCGCCGTGGGCGGAGTTCGCATGCAGCGTGGTGATCCCGCCGGGATGGCCGGTGTTCCAGGCTTTGAGCAGGTCGAGCGCTTCAGCCCCGCGCACTTCGCCGATAATGATCCGGTCGGGGCGCAGGCGCAGGGTCGAGCGGACAAGGTCCTGCAGGCTGGTGCTGCCGCGATGGGTTCTGAGCTGGACGACATTGGGTGCGGCGCAGCGCAGCTCCCGCGTGTCTTCAAGGATGACGATGCGGTCGTCATGTAGTGAGGGCTCTGCCAGCAAGGCATTGGTAAATGTCGTCTTGCCAGAGGACGTGCCGCCGGCGATCAGAATGTTCGCATGCGTTGCAATCGCGTCCTTGAGCGCTTGGGCCAGCGCAGGCGCCAGCGCGCCCTGGGTGACATAGTCGCCGAGTTCAAACGGTGTGGTCGCAGGCTTGCGGATGGAGAAACATGGCGCGGTTGAGACGGGTGGGAGAAGCCCTTCAAACCGCTCGCCGCTGCCGGGGAGTTCAGCAGAGATAATCGGGGAGGTGCGGTTTGCGGCTACTCCCACCCCAGAGGCCACGAGCCGGATGACGCGCTCGCGGTCGGAAGACGGGAGAGTGTGTTCAGAGATGATGAGGCCGATGCCAGCCTTCTCGATCCAGACCGATCCATCAGGATTGGCCATGATTTCGATCGTATCTGGCGCTTCCAGCGCTTCGCGCACCACAGAACAGAACGCGGTGCGCAGCATTGCGCTGCGACGGTCTTCTGTTTCGCTTTGGTGCGCGGGCTTGTCCATTTCATAAGGCTCCTGTCACTCACGTTTCCGAGTGACCAAAGCCTGACAGCCCATGCGATTTTCGGGGAGTGGGACTGCGGGCCATATCCAGCAACGCCCCGCGACCTGCTGCAGATGAATGCAAACGCGAACCTGTAACTATTGCTACAGGTTGCGACTGTAAAAATCCCTCATGAGGAGAGTTTGAATAGTGATCAGATGCTCAAATTATTCCCGTAAGATGCTGTTCATGCATTAAGTAATCTGCGCGTATGAATTCAGTCTTCAATTTCAGGTTGGCACTCATCTTGCTGAATTCCCCTGTGAAGGGAGCTGATGATGAAGACTTTTACCTTGAGTTCGGAAGGCGTCCTGGCGCGCTACGATTACCTTTCGCGCCTGTCGCCTGATCGCTGGGCATGGGAATATGCAAGGCGCAATCCCGACCTCAGACGCGATGCAGAGGCGCGGTCGGACGACGATGTATCTGAAATGAAAGCGCCTTGCGCCGATATTCGTCTCTTGAAGCCCCGCAACCCGCAGCGCCTCGCTCACCGCTGGGGCCTTATGTTCATGCCCGATCCAGACCTTAATGGGTTTGAAGCCGATGCGGTCTGGAACAAGCATGTGTTTCCCGATCAGGTGGAAGTGAACTGCTCACCACGGGCGCCGGGCGAAAGCTGTGATATCTGGGACAGCACGGTTCCAATTTGCCAAATCACCCACATTACCGATTTGCAGGCCCGCGAATTTCTTCTGATCCGCGGCAAGGGCTGCGTCGTGCAGGTGCGCTGCACCGGCGTTTCGATTCTGGGGCTCGAACCTGTTCGGATGAAACTGACCATCTCTGATCTCAAAGCCTATGAGCGCAAACTGAAAGCGCAGAAAGCCGCACTTGCCCTGATCGAGGAAGGCAGCGTGCCCGAGGCGCCGCTCTGGACCAAAACCACGCAAATCCTGCGTGACGGTTTGGTCGCCCTCGATTGTCTTGAGCTTGGCATGTCACGGCGCGAAATCGCCATTGTTCTCAACGGCAAAGCGGCCGTCGATGCCGAGTGGAGCGATGAAACCGGCACCATGCGGGACGCCATCCGCTACATTATCAAAAAGGCGGAGGGGCTGCGGGATGGCGGCTATCTGGTTGAACTTCTCGGCGCACAGCTGGGGTTTAATCAGCGTGCCGCATGAGTGAAGTCTTCACTCATTGCGGGCAAGCTCTCTTAGAACGTCGCTCTTGCAGGTCTGATATGCCCGTCGCCTGAAGTCTCCGCCGCTCTTGAGTCTGGAAGCCGGTAGGATGAGTCCGCACTCGGCACGGACCGCTTCAGCTTCGATGACATCTAATGGTTGGAAAGCTTTTGGGGCCGACGCGCATCCCGCGAGCGAGGCGGCTAAGGTCCCCGTAATGAACAAGTTCCGCAAATTATTCATCGACATACGTAGACTACTTTTGTGAATGATTACTTTTCAGTTTTAGTCAGAAACACTGAGCCGCGCTGGCGGCACCAGGGCGTTTGATTGAATTCGGCACCAGAAGATCCTCAGTTTCATCAATGTTCGCGATCCTGGAACGCAAGTAGTCGCAAAGCGTTGAACACGACGATCAAAGTTGAACCTTCGTGAATGAGGACAGCGGGCCCGATCCCGAGACCGAAAAGCGTCGCGGGAATAAGAAACGCGACGATGCCGAGGCTGACCCAGAGATTTTGCCGGATAGTGCGACTGGTTGCCCGGCTCAATCCGACTGCAAATGGCAGCGTTTCAAGATCATCAGCCATGAGGGCAATGTCAGCGGTCTCAAGCGCAACGTCTGAGCCCGCCGCTCCCATGGCAATACCGACAGTCGCATTAGCCATGGCAGGCGCATCATTGACGCCGTCCCCAACCATAGCGACACCGCGGCCTTGCTTGAGCGATTTGATCTTGGTGACTTTGTCATCGGGCATGAGATCGCCGAAGGCCTCGTCCAGCCCAACGTCTCGCGCGACAGCATCTGCCACATTCTGATTATCGCCCGAAATCATCATCATGCGGGTCACGCCGATGTCGCGCAGCCGCGCTATGACGGTTTTCGCGGCTTCGCGCGGCGTGTCCATCAGACCGATTACGCCCAGATAGCGCTCACCATGGCGCACAATCATCGTTGTGCGGCCATCGGCCGACAGCGAATTGACGCGCTCTGCCAAGTCCTCGGGCACTGGCTTGCCGTCCACCTCATCAAACAAGGCCGATTTGCCGATATGCACAATCTGGCCATCATACATGGCGGAAACACCGCGACCGGTTATGCTTGTAAAATCGGTTGCGCTGTCGGGGATTGATCCGAGGCGCCTTTTCGCATCGCGCACCACGGCCTCGGCCAGCGGATGATCACTCAGCGTTTCAACAGCGGCGCTAACCCTGAGCAAAGTGTCTTCATCGACATCGCCGAAAGGCACAATATCCACTAGGCGCGGCTCGCCCTCCGTCAGTGTGCCTGTTTTGTCAAAGGCGATGGCGTCGAGCCGTCCGAGCGCCTCAAGCGGCGCGCCGCCCTTGATCAACACGCCGCCGCGCGCGGCGCGGGCCACGCCGGAGAGAATGGCGCTTGGGGTTGCAATGGCCAGCGCGCAGGGGCTTGCCGCCACCAATACAGCCATGGCTCGGTAGAAGCTTTCGGAAGCCGTCTCGTCCAAAACAAGGAAGGCCAGCGACGTAACAACCGCCAGAACAATGACGCACGGCACAAATATGCGCTCGAACTTTTTGGTAAAACTCTGGGTCGGTGACTGGCGTGTTTCAGCCTCGCTCACCATGGTGACAACGCGGGCCAGCGTCGTCTCGCCCGACAATTTGGTCACTTCTATATCAAGACTGCCGGACCCATTGATTGACCCCGCGAACACGCGGCTTTCGGCCTTCAGCGCGTCAGGATTAGCAGCTGCCTTTTCGCGGTCAGCCACGGGTCTTTTGTCTACGGGCGCGCTTTCGCCTGTAATGGGCGCCTGATTGACGGCGCTTTGTCCGCTGACCACAAATCCGTCGGCTGGCAAGCGCTCATTGGAACGCACCACAACGACATCGCCGACAACTAACTCGTCAATCGCAATGGTTTCTGTCGTCTCACCCCTACGGACAAGCGCCTCATCCGGAGTGAGATCCGACAAAGCCGAAATCGCATTGCGCGCCCGGGCCATGGCATAGTTTTCAAGGGCATGGCCAATGGCAAACAGGAAGAGAAGAAAAGCACCTTCCGCCCATTCGCCGAGAATGGCGGCGCCCGTAGCAGCCACCAGCATCAGAAAGTCGATCTGAAACTGGCCTTTGAGTATTTTACCCATGGCCTCACGCAGCGCGAAATAACCGCCGAAAAAGTAAGCCGCGAGCAGGAAGCCAAATCCGATGGGGTCCGGTAGAAACCCAAGTTTGGGTCCGAGCCAGCCTGCCAGCAGGCAAAGTCCAGCTAGCCCGGCAAAGATGATTTCCGCGCGCGGGCCCACTATACGGCTAATGACATCGCCATGGTCATGACCATGACTGTCAGTGTCATGATCATGATTTGAGTGTTTCGGGGGTGACATAAGCGTCTCCAAAAAAGTGACGCCTTGGCGGATTACACCGCCAAGGCGGAGTGATTTATTCCGCTGGCACAGTTTCGGGGTTGTGCCGTGTTTCCAGTAGCGAATGATGCGAGTCAGGTTTTGGCGAGAACCACCGATGCAATGCCGGCATCACGAGCAGCGTCAGCAGAGTTGAAGAGACAAGCCCGCCTGTGACGACAGTTGCCAGAGGCCGCTGTACTTCGGCGCCGACGCCAGTCGCAAACAGCAAGGGCGCAAGTCCCAAAGCGGTTGTCATCGCCGTCATCAGAACGGGTCTGGCGCGCATCCCAGCCGCATCGATTGCGAGCGCATCCCGGTCCCGCCCGGCGCGGGCGAAATCATCCATGAAGCTCACCAGGACCATCCCGTTGCCAAGTGCGATACCAAACAACGCGATGAAACCAACCGTCGCGGGAACCGAGACAGGCAGGCCTGTAATCCAGAGTGCGAGCGCGCCTCCGGTTAACGCCAGGGGGATGTTCAGCAGTATGAGAATTGCCGATTTAAGCCGTCCGAATGTCAGTAGCAGGATCAGCAATACAATGCCGAGCGTGATTGGTATCACAACTGCGAACCGAGCATTGGCCTGTTGCTGCAATTCAAACTGACCGCCCCAGACAACGCGGTAGCCTGCAGGCAGGTCAAGATTGGCGTCCGTCAGAGCTTGCGCCTCCGTTACAAAAGACCCGATGTCACGGCCCCGCACATTGGATTGGACAGTGATAAAGCGCTCGCCATCCTCTCGCGTGATCTGGCGCGGACCAATCACGGTCTCGATAGTGGCCACGCTTTCCAGCGTGACACGTGCGCCGGTCGGCGATTCCAGCACCAAACGGCGGATGGCTTCGGCTGTATCGCGGCTCTCTTCATGAAACCGCACGACGATCGGGAATTGCCGAACGCCTTCAAACAGAGCGCCGGCTTCTGCGCCGCCGACCGAGGTCCGCAAGGCGTCAAGCGCGTCCTCAACATCGAGACCATACCGCCCGAGGGCCGCGCGATCGACACGCACCACGAGTTGTGGCGCCCCTGTAATCTGGTCAGCCTGAACTTCAGCTGCCCCATCGACCTGTTGCAAGATGGCCTGTAGCTCTTGTGACTTTTTCAACAGGACATCACTGTCCGGCCCGAAAATTTTCACGGCAAGTTCTGCGCGCGTCCCGGTCAAAAGCTCATCAACAGACATCGCGATAGGTTGACCGATATTGACGACAATACCGGGCACACCTTCGAGATTTTCCGATATCGCTGTGCGCAAGTTCTCCGGCGACAAGCCTTTGCGCCACTCCGACCTCGGATTGAGTTCAACAAAAGCTTCCGCACTATTGGTCGGGTCGGCGTGGGCCCCGACCTCACCGCGACCGATTCGGGTCACGATAGACTTGATTTCCGGAAAGGCCGTCAGAAGCCTTTTCTCAACGCGGGTGGTCGTTTCCGCCGCTTCTGTCAAAGAGATAGATGGTGCCATGGTCACGCGGAGTAGAACATCACCTTCTTCAAGCGAAGGAGTAAATTCAGACCCGAGGCGCGATCCGGCCAGTCCGCCCGCTACGAGGAGGATGGCGGCCAGAGCAATCGCCGCCAAACGCTGGCGAACGAAGAATCCGGCGGCTTGGCTGACCGTGCGGGCAATCCATCCCGGACGGTCCTCACGCGGCTTTTTGCTCCGACGCATGACCCCATTTGCGAGCGATGGCGCAATCAGCGCGGCGTAGAACAATGACCCCGTCATGGCGAGCGCCGCGGAGGCTGCCAGAGGCCGGAAGGTTTTACCTTCCACGCCTTGCAGCGAGAAAAGCGGCAGAAAGACGACGATCACCACCGCAACGGCCGCAATTAGCGGCGCTATGACTTCCGCAGCCGAGCGCGCCACAACATCTCTCTGATCGACAGACGGATCGCTTTCCCGGAATCCCCGGTCGACATTTTCTGCGATGACGATAGCCCCATCCACCATCATGCCAATGGCAATGGCCACGCCGCCCAGCGACATGAGGTTGGCACTGATGCCGAGCCATTGCATCGCGATGAAGGCAAAGCCCACGGAAAATGGAATAGAAAGGACAACAACCAGGCTTGGACGCCAGCCGCCCAGAAAGACGAAAACGACCAGTGCGACGAGTAGCGCGCCCTGCCACAGCGCCGTTGTCACCGTGGCGGCAGCTTTGTTGACCAGTGTTCCCTGATCATAATAGGGCACGGCGTTGACGCCTTCCGGCAGGTTTTTGTTGATTTCCTCAAAGCGTGTCTGAACGCGCGCAATCACATCGGACGTATTGGCGCCATAGAGTTTGAGCACCAGTCCCGCGACCACTTCACCTTCGCCATTGGCGGTGGCCAGGCCCTGGCGTACCCCGCCGCCGACAATGATTTCACCGAGGTCGCGTACCCGCACGGGGCGGCCATCATCGACATTGACGACAATTTCCGCAAGATCTTCAACCGATCGCGCCAGTCCGACGCCGCGGACCGTATATTGCTCGGCCCCGATTTCGAGAAATTGTGCGCCTTCGGTCTTGTTGCCGCGCTCAAGGGCGGTCATCACATCACCAATCTGGATGTCGTAAGCCAATAGCGCGTCCGGATCGAGCCTGACCTGATACTGCTTTTCATAACCGCCAAGTGACAGCACTTCGGTGACGCCGGGCACAGTCTGAAGCTGGTATTTGATGATCCAGTCCTGGATTTCGCGCATTTCTACAAGATCGCGCGCGCCGGTCTCATCTTCGAGACGGAAATAGAGAATAATCCCTAGACCTGTTGAAATCGGCCCCATTTGCGGGTCACCAAAGCCATCGGGGATATTGCCGCGCGCTTCGGCGAGGCGTTCACCAACAACCTGGCGCGCAAAATAGACATCCGTGCCGTCTTCAAAATAGATGTTAACGACGGACAGTCCAAAGTTTGAGACCGAGCGCATATGGTCTAGCTTTGGCAAGCCGGACATGGCGGTCTCGATTGGATAGGTCACGTAGCGCTCCACCTCTTCTGGGGCGAGGCCTTCGGTTTCTGTGAAGACCTGAACGAGTGAGGGTGTCACATCGGGAAAGGCGTCAACGGGTAGCGCCTTGAACGCGAATAATCCGCCAAGGGTCATGGCGAGCGCCGCGATGGCGGCGAGCAGCCGCCCTCCGGCGATACGGTGCATTAAATTTATCATATCAAATGTCCTAGTGGCCGTGGCCATCGCCAAAGGCGTCTTTTTCGAGTTGAGCTTTGAGGGTGAAGGCACCGTCTGTCACGACTGCCTCACCCGCCATTAGGCCGGAGCGGATTTCCACAAACCCGCCGGATTTGGTGCCTGTCATCACTGCGCGCGGTGCATAGCCGCCCTCGACAGGGACGAACACGGAAGGTCTGTCTTCAACCAATTGAATGGCTGCTTCCGGTACGCGCAAAACCTGCTCAGATGTGCCAACACTGAGATCGGCCGTGACATACTGACCAGGTCGCAGTGTGCCATCCGGGTTGTCAACGATCACGCGGGCCGTCGCGGTGCGTGACGTTTCGCTGATGACCGGCAAGACAAAGGCAATTGTGGACTGCGCAAGGATTTCACCGCTGTCGGTTTTTAGCGCGACAGGAGCGCCGACGCGAATGCGGGCGATGTCCTGTTTGTAAACGGCAATATCCGCCCAGACGACACTATCGTCGACAAGGGTGAACAGCGGATCAGCGCCGGCATCCCCGGCTGAGACCGTTTCGCCCAGCATGACCGTGCGGCGCACCACCGTTCCGGCAATCGGCGCTGTCAGATAGGCATTGGCATTATCGCCGTCAGCCGCCGTGGAAATGCGCTCCAGTGCGGCATGACTGACACCTGCGGCATGGAGCTCATTTTCAGCCGCGTCACTATCGGCTTTCGCAGCTTCAAATTCCGCCCGCGCGGCTTGCAAATCGGCTTCCGAGGTGATCTTGTCCGCAAACAGTTTTTCCTCGCGGGCCAGCGCCTGACTGGCCAGAGCTTTGCGCGTTTCCGCCGTGAGCCAAGCGGCTTTCAGACCTGCGAGTTCACGGCTCTTGATCAGCGCCAGCGTATCGCCGCGTGCCACGTGATCCCCTTCGCTCGCATAGAGTTTGCCAATTACGCCGCTGACCTTGGGCGAGACATTGGCAACACGATCAGCGTCAAAGCGGATTTCGGCCGGAAGGCTGAGAGATTGCGCAATCGCCCCCTCTGCAACAATTGCTGTTTCAATACCGGCCTCAGTGGCCGCGTCCTGGGTTAGTTTTACAACGTCGCCTTCGGATTCACTATGATCATCATGGCCGTCAGGCTCGCCGTCACTTTCCGCATGATCGTCATGCTCATCATCTTGATCGGTCTCGCCATGGTCATCGTGATCCGCTTTTTCTTCGGCATGATCATCGTGATCATCGTGATCAGCGGTCGCGGCGGAGGTTTCGCTAGCGACCCGATTTGTATCCGGGGTTGCATTGCCGCATCCCGCCAAAATCACGGCCAGAACCATCATGGTCGTTGGCAAAATATGTGTCTGTTTCATTGGAAGTCTCCATTAAACGGGGCGGCACCGATCAGGCTTTTGAGACGCATGAGGTCCGCATTAAGGGTACGCCGCGCGTCAATTACGCTGACGCCTGCCTCGATCAGCCCTTTACGGGTATCGAGCGTTGATGTGAGGTCAAACCGGCCTGCCGCGTAGCCTTCAACAGATGCGTCGTAGGCGGAACGGGCCGCAGGTAGCGCCTCCTGTTCGAGTAGCGTCAGCCGGGCCTCGGCGGCGCGCACCCGCGCGGCGGCGGCCTGTTGCTGCGACCGCAATCTGGCCTCAACGGCGACGGCGCTGATACGTTCGGCATCGGCGCGATAACCCGCTGCGCGAGCGGCGTCGCGGTTACGGTCAAAAAGCGGAATCGGCACGGTGACCCCGACCAGGAGCGCATTGTCGCCGGTCTCTTCAAATTGGCGAACGCCCGCACTAACCGTGACATCAGGAATACCGGCCGCGCGGGCGGCGTCCTGCTCAGCGTCGCGGGCTGTTGCTCCAGCTTTAGCCGCGGCGAGCGCCGGGTGCTCGTCAAGCCCGCGCGTCTTTGAGAGTATTTCACTTTCATCAGACAATATGGCGCGCGGGGGCGCAAAAACCGGCGTTGAGCTTCCCCAAAGCGCGGCGAGTTCATAGCGGCGTTGATCAATTTCAGCGTCTGCGGCAAGTGCGGCGGCTTTGAGTGCAGCCGCATCTGCCTCGGCGCGCGAGCGCTCCGGCGGGGCGGCCGCGCCGGCCTCAACACGTTTCGCAACGGTTTCAGCCAAAGACACGGCGAGATCCGCCGACTCCCGTGCCAGCGCTGCGAGTTCTGTCGCGGCGATCAGGTCATGATAGAGCAGCGCTGCTTCTAGCTCGGTCTCTCTTAATATGACGCGGCATTCAGCGTCGGCGAGCGCTGCCCGCGCCCGCGCGGCACGCTCGCGCTTGGCTCTTTTACCTCCAAGCTGGAATGTCTGCTCAATGGCGAGCGTGGTTTCGGTTTGGTCAAACCCGTTGAGCGGTCCGGTGCCTGAGAAGTTTTCAATTTCCAGTCCGATTGACGGATTAAGACGGCGCCCAGCCTGATCGGCTTCGGCTGCGCTGGCGCGCGTCTCCAGTGCGGCCCGGCGGACATCCGGGGACGCATGACGGATTTGCATGAGCGCCATAGTGAGGGTTAGCGGCGCATCGGGCACGATGGTCGGCGCGCTGCCTGTTGGCCCGTTGCACGGGGCCGCGACCGCTGTGCCTGCAAAGGCAGCCGCGATCAGGACGCAGAGTGCGCCCTGTTTGAATTTTGGCATGGGATATTCTTCCTTGTGATAACCTGAATCGACATCAAACCCACGCGCAAAAGGCGCGGATTCAGAGAGTCAGGTTAGGCACGCGGAGGACGATAAAGACCGTGAGGACCAGCGCGCGGAACGTGCTGGTCTGCGCCGGGGCGAAGCCCCGATGTAGCTGATAAAGCGTAAGAGAAGGTCAGGCTGTTCATACCCACCATATGCAAATGGCATGGCCCGCAGCTATGAGTATGATGTTTGTGGGCCGGACGCTGCTCACTATCATCATTTTCAGTGTCACCGATTTCGGCGGCATGATGCGCTTCAGCGTCTGCGGTCATACAGGCAATCTCTTCAGCGTCCACAGGATGAATATCGGCCGCCGTTGCACCCATACCAAGGGTCACGCTCAACATGAGCGCAAGCCAAAACCTGACGGTGCATATGACGGTTACAATTTTCATTCGCTCAACGACTATCCTATTTCATTGTCAAAATCATTAAATCTATTCATTTATTTAGTGCGGCTCAGTGTCATGACCCGTCTTTATCGCAATCTCGCTGCATTTAATGCGTTCCCGAATATCGCCCTTGGCATTTCGGGTGACAAATCTATCAGCGTCCAATGTCATAATACTGAGTTCAACAGCGGGTTTTGATTGCCCGCTGGGATCGAGCGGAAAGTCATTATGCGTCATGGCCAGCACGTCGCCGTTGCGGTCCCAACTGCCAATCGCATGGACCGGCCCTTTGGCGCTGAGGAGGACAAGCACGACCCCATCCGATGAAAAATAAGTAATCGGAGCGGTTTCACAGGCGTCACCGTCGGTCCCGCTGGCCCAGGCCCCGAGCGGTTGTAGCGTCTCAGTGAGCGGATCGGCAAAGCTGGCGCAGCTTGCTACGAGCGCTGAGGCGGCCATTGCGAGGCCAACGCGAAGTGAATCGAATTTGATCATGTCGGTTTTATAGCCCCTACAGTGGCTGTAGGGGCAAGCGAATTCTTACATCGACAACTATTAAGCATGGGCCAGATTAATCAGCCGCTATTTTTGTTCAGCATTATCCGTCCGTCGTGGCTTCGTGAGTAACTCAGAGATCAACAGTAAGCCGACACCGCAGACAATCGCGCTATCGGCGAAGTTGAACGCGGGCCAGTGGTAGTTATTGATGTGAAAATCTAAAAAATCGGTCACCGCTCCATGTCGCACGCGATCGACTATGTTTCCGAGTGCTCCACCTGTAATCAGCCCGAGTGCGGTTGCGATCTGGCGATCAGCGGTGCGCCATAACCAATAGAATAAAACCGCGACGATCGATAGAGCGGCTAGAGTAAGGAGCCAGGGAGGCAGGCTGCCTAGAAGACCAAAGCTGATACCATTGTTCTTGAGCCGCACAATGTTGAAGAATGGAAGGACCGTCACACCGTTATCCAGGGCATCAATATTGAGGATAAGTGCTTTAGTGAGTTGATCTATCGCCAGAACGCCCAGACCAATGATGAATCCAATCTTCTGAATGGTCATATTGCGGCTCTGAGGTCGTTGCGTGCATCGCGAATTATTGCCCATGCAGAATGCAGGAATAGCCCGGCGATCCCGACTGCAACCACGAGATCGGGCCAACCGTGACCGAGCCAGGCGACCAAACCTGCTGCCACAATTACGGCCGCGTTCCCGATGGCGTCATTACGTGAAAACAACCAAACCGCGCGGACATTAGCGTCGCCTTTTCGGTGAGGGAGTAGCGGTAAGACGGCGATGACATTTATGACGAGCGCGATGAGCCCGAACATGCCCATCAGGGCAGCGTCAGGTATCGTTTGATTAAGAAGACGCCACACCGTATTCGCGAGTACGCCGAAGCCAAGCAAAGCCAGGAATACGCCTTGAATCATGGCTGAACGAGCGCGCCAGGCAAGACTCCAGCCGATTGCGAGCACGCCGAGGAATGTAATGAGACCATCACCGACAAAATCTAACGCATCAGCTTTTAACGCCTGTGAACCGGCGAAAAAACCCGCGATCATTTCCACAATTCCATAACCAACGTTCAGGAAAATTACGATCCAAAGGGCGCGTAAATACTCCGGATTCTTTTGGGTTTGTGAGGCGGCGGGGCCATCATCGCCTGGCGCAATTCTCTCGAAGCCGTAACCGGTTTTGGCGACGCCAAGTTCGATTTCTGGAAGTTGGGACTCTGAAACCCATAGCGTCATAATATGTGTCGCAGCCGAAACTTTGACGGCTTTTGGGGCGACACCAGCCGATTGAGCCGCCCGTTCGATTTCGGCAGCATCTCGCGCGCAATCCATTCCTGATACCCGGTAACGAAACGGGAGCGAAGTGTCGGAGCCTGCTGTTGGGGAGGTAGATGTTTTGCTCATGACAATGCTCTCAATTGAGAGACTACACGTATGCTTTGTCGTTGTTCCATTCAGTCTCGCCCATCCAAATTTATCGGGAGGTGCTTTCAATAATGGAAGAGAATTACCATCTACAGTCACTGTAGGGTCAAGCGGTTTGCTCAAAAGGTCGAAAGCCGCTCATGCGCATCTGCGATGCATTCGCTATGATCATTGAGCGTTGAAATGATCCGACACGTGTCAACCCGGCCGCCCTCGCAGCACGTAATCATCCGTTTGAGCTCCGCCTCAAGCGCTTCAAGCTGCGTCAGGCGTTTGCGCACATCTGCAAGCTGTTCACGGGCTATCGCGTCCACGGCCGTGCAATCCTGATCCGGCTGAGTTTGCAGATCAATCATTTCACGAACGGCCTCCATCGGAAAACCAAGATCACGGGCATGCCGTATGAACGACAAACGCTGCACGGCCTCATCGCCATATAGCCGTTGGCCGCTCGAACTTCGGTCCGGCTCGCCCATCAAATCAATCGATTCATAATAGCGTATGGTTGTCACTTTCACGCCCGCCGCTTTCGATAAACGACCAATGGTCATCTGCGTCATTCCGGGCTCCAAAGAAAAGTCTTGCCTCTATAGTCGCTGTAGACTGTAGGGTTTCTTCGAGAATCGTCAATGGGGAATAGGATTAGAAGATGTCGGGTTGCTGTGAGGACAAAACATTTGATGGGGTTTCGCCTGCTTATAAGCGGGCTCTGATGGCCGTCATCGCCATCAATGCGGTCATGTTCTTTGTTTGAAATGACGGCGGGGATAATGTCGGGCTCTCAGGCCCTCAAAGCCGACGCACTCGACTTCGCAGGCGATACGGCGACCTACGCGCTCAGCCTCTTCGTTATCGGGGCGAGCCTGAGGACGCGGGCGCTTGCATCGCTGATCAAAGGCGCCTCGCTCGCAGCGATCGCGATCGCCGTCCTCGGCATGACCGTGTTGAGGGTCATGAACGGCGCGCCGCCGGAAGCCGCAACCATGGGAGTGGTCGGCTTTCTGGCACTGTCCGCCAATGTCGCGAGCGTGCTGATACTGCTGCGCTGGCGCGACGGCGACAGCAATGTGCGTTCGGTCTGGCTCTGCTCGCGCAATGACGCCATCGGCAATGTCGGCGTGATCGTCGCTGGCGGGGTTGTCGCGCTGACCGGAACGGCCTGGCCGGACCTGCTTGTCGCCGCCCTTCTGGCGGGCCTGTTCCTGAAATCGGCGAGCGCCATCACGCTGCAGGCCCTGCGGGAACTGAACACAACCGGCGCGTCGCATGCGACTCCGGTCGAATCGTCCTCATGAGCCTGCGCATTCCACCTCTTGTTCAGGTCCTGATCTGCGGTGCGATCGGCTGGGGACTGTCCTCTGTCACGCCTTTTCTGGCGTTCGAAGGCGTGTGGCGTTCTGCGGCGGCGTTGCTTTTCATCGCTGCTGGCATGGCCATTCTGGCGCTCGCGCTCGGCGCATTCATCCGCGCCCGCACAACCGTCAATCCGCTCGCCCCTGAAGAGGCTGCCACGCTGGTCACCACAGGGCTTTACCGCATCAGCCGCAATCCGATGTATTTGGCCATGGCGGCCATTCTGACAGGCGGCGCGTTTCTGATGGGCAATTTGTCCGCTTTCGTAGCTCCAATTCTCTTTGTCTGGCTGATGACTGAGTTTCAGATCAAACCGGAAGAGCGCGCGCTGCAGGCGAGATTCGGTGAAGCGTTTGACGCCTACCGTATCCGCACGCGGCGCTGGATTTAGGAGGCGCGCCTGTGTTCAATACACCCCTATGGATGGAATGGCTGGCGTTCGGATTGTCAGTGTCCGGAGCGGCAGCGATCTTTTCGCTGTGTGCGGTATCGCTGTTCCGACGCGATTTTCAGTTTTTTCCGCCTCCGGAAAAACGGAGCTGGCAATACCGGACGTTCTGGGCCTTTTTTCGTTTGTTTCTATACCCGCTTGTTGCGCTCTCCATCCTCGTTTTTGAGCCGGCGGAGGATGCGGGGGCCATGGCCCGGCAAGGTGTCGGCGGCGTGCTGGCGGTCACGGGTATTGGCCTTGCCTTCTGGATCTCAATCCAGATGGGCTGGCGCAATGCCTTCGGCGAAGCGCGGGGGCTGGTGACAGATGGCTGGTTTCGTTTCAGCCGGAACCCGATCTATGTCGTGACCTGGCTTGGTCTGCTGGGCTGGGCGATCATCTTGAACGATTTGCGCGTAACGTTTCTGCTGTCTTTATGGGCAGCGATGTACTGGCTCGCTCCGAGGATAGAAGAGCCCTGGCTGGAACGCCAGTATGGGGATGAGTATTGCGCCTATAAGCAGCGAACGCGGCGTTTTTTCTAAGGGCGGTGTTCGGCTGTTCGACCAAGGAAAGGGCGCCCCGGCCTTCGCCGGCCGGGCTGGCGTGAACCAGGCCATCGCTGCGCGCCGTCCCGGCCCTTCGGGCTTTCATCC
The DNA here is from genome assembly GCF_036964145.1 of Hyphomonas sp. Lineage (GTDB taxonomy): Bacteria > Pseudomonadota > Alphaproteobacteria > Caulobacterales > Hyphomonadaceae > Hyphomonas. The sequence continues at coordinate 536,672 of NZ_JBALUC010000002.1, read as the reverse complement.
CTGGCGCAGTTTTTAAGCAGTGTTGTGAAGGATTCGGTCGGCGCTGGCGCGCCGGCATGTTTGCTTCTTTTTTCCCTCTCAGGCGGGGGCGGAGGCGCGCATGCCAGATGGCGGCGCTCCCGGAAGGGGGGCGGCGTCTTGAAGATCGTCTATGTGCCTGCGGCCTCCTACCTGACCCCTTCCGCTCACGCCTGACGCCATCTGGCCAGCGGCCTCTCACCGCCCCCGCCTTGCGGGAAAAAAGCGGGGGTCAGAGGAGGCAGAGATGGCGCAGCGCCGCAGACAACGAAACACGCGGAAAGACCTTTATTCAGAGGTCACGGATAACATCATCGCGGAACTGGAACAGGGGCGCGCGCCTTGGGTGCAGCCTTGGGGCGGGGTGGAGGGGGCTACTCCGCTTGGCTTGCCCGAGAATGGCGCGACGGGCAGGCGCTATTCCGGAATCAATATTCTGCTTTTATGGGGCGCGGCGATTGAGCAAAGCCGTTCCTGTCAGACATGGCTGACCTTCAAACAGGCGCTGTCACTTGGCGGGTGTGTTCGCAAAGGCGAGCGCGGCACGACGGTTGTTTATGCCGACCGCTTCACCCCGAAAGCCGAACGGGAACGTGTGCGCGAGACGGGCGAGTCGCCGGGCACGGTGCCGTTTCTCAAACGCTATACCGTGTTCAATGCAGACCAGTGCGACGGCCTGCCCGAAGACCTGACCGCCAACGCGCCCGACTTGCCGGAGCGCGAGATTATCCCCCGCGCCGAAGCGCTGATTACAGCGACGGGCGCGGATTTCAGGATTGGCGGCGACCGCGCCTACTATGTTCCGTCCAGGGATTTCATTCAGGTTCCGCCGCAGCCTGCTTTCTTTGACCAGATCAATTATTACCGCACCTGCTTTCATGAGCTTGGCCACTGGACCGGGCACCCGAAACGCCTCGCCCGCGACCTGAAAGGCGCATTCGGCACCAAAGATTACGCCCGCGAGGAACTGGTGGCGGAACTCGCCAGTGCGTTCATCTGCGCGGACCAGTCCATCGCCCCGACCGTGCGGCATACGGATTACATCGGTTCTTGGCTGGAAGTATTGCGCGAGGACAAGCGCGCCATTTTTCGCGCCGCGTCGCTCGCTTCCAAGGCGGCTGATTACATTCTCGCTTATGCCGCGCCGGACCCCTGCAGCGCTGCCGCAGCGATGGAAGCGGCGCCATGGTGAGGCAGATAAACAAAAGGTCCGGGGGACATTTTGTCTGCCGAACGAATCCGCCCTTTCGCATCAGCCGACTCGACGCGGCGCTTGCATCGCTTGACGCCGAAGACATTGGCGCATGGGCCGTGCTGGTCTGCGGCTGTTTCCACATTTTCGAGAGCGAGGGGGCGGCGCATCGCGCCTACCGCCTCTGGCTTGAAAACCGCCCTGTGCGCTGACGCACGGGGCATCCCACCAACTGCACATCATGAAGGAGGCAACGCCATGCAGTTAAAACATATCCCTATCACCGACATGAAAGTGTCCCGGCTCAATATGCGCCACGGGCGCAAAGCGCCCGACATTTCCGACATCTATCCGTCGATAAAGTCGCGCGGCGTCTTGCAGACCATGCTGGTCCGCAAGGAAGGTAGCAAGTATGGCGTTGTCGCCGGACGCCGCCGTTTCTTCGCCCTCAAACGCCTCGCCAAGGAGACAGGCAAGGCGCAGAAAGCGCCCTGTCTCGTTATGCAATCCGGCGATGACATTGCCGCGCTGGAAGCGACCCTTGTCGAGAACACCACCCACCTTCCAGCCGACGAGTTTCTGCAATATGACGTCTTCGCCCGGCTTGCTTCAAAAGGCGAGACCGTCACGGTGATTGCAGAGCGCTTCGGCGTCACCGAACTCATGGTGCGCCGGGTGCTGGCGCTGACGGCGCTCACCGATGATATCAAGGCGCTCTACAGGGCCGAAATCATCGACAAGCGGACGCTTTACGCCCTGACGCTCGCCACAAAAGAGCAGCAGGAAGACTGGCTGACCCTGTTGAACGCGGAAGACGAATACGCCCCGCGCGGCGAGCAGTTGAAAGACTGGCTCACAGGCGGCGGCCGCATCACCACCGACAAGGCGCTGTTCGATTTGGAAGCCTATGACGGGACCGTGCTGACCGACCTGTTCGGCGAGACTGCCATTTTCGGGGACGCTGACCTGTTCTGGACTTGCCAGAATGAGGCCATCGCCGACATGGCCGAACGCTACCGGAATGAGGGCTGGGCCGAAACCGTCGTGCTGGAACGGGGCGCGCACTTCCTGACATGGGAGCATGGCAAGCGCAGCCGGAAAGACGGCGGCAAGGTCTATATCGAGACCCGCCATGACGGCTCTGTCACGGCCCATGAAGGCTATCTGCCATCAAAGGACATCGAGAAAATCGAGCGTATCCTTGGCCGGGGCGGCGATGGCGAGAACGGCAAGCCCGCCCCAAAACCGGAAATGTCCGGTCCCTTGGCGGAATATGTCGCGCTGCACCGTCACGCCGCCGTCAGGGCGAGTCTGTGCGATGCGCCCGGCGTCGCGCTGCGCCTCGCCGTCGCCCATCTTGTCACCCGCTCGGATAACTGGCGGCTGGACGTTGAGCAGCAGCGCACACGGAAGGAAGCGACCGCGGAAAGCCTCGCGGCTTCGGCAGGGGAAGTGAAGTTCGCCGCGCACCGCGCCAAGGCCAAGGCGCTGATTGGGCAGGATGACCAAGACGGTTCGCTGGTGGCGGAGAATGCTTTTCCCGCCGACCCTTGCGAGACCTTCGCCCGGCTTCTGGCGCTCAGTGATGAAGAGGTGCTGCATGTTCTCGCCGTCGCAATGGGCGAAACCCTGCAGGCAGGTTCGCCCGCCGTCGAAGCCGCCGCACATGTGACGGACACGGATTTTGCCGCGCTGTGGTCGCCCGATGAGGCGTTCTTTTACTTGCTGCGCGACAAGCGCGTCATCAATGAAGTGGTCGCTGAAATCGCCTCGCCATCCACGGCCCGGTCTGTCCTGACCGATACCGGAAAGGCGCAGAAATCCGTCATCCGCAACCGCATCGCCGGGCATGGATGCGACCCCGACCCGGACTGGCGGCCCCGCTGGATGCGGCAGTCGCCATCCTCTTATCTTGACGGCGCGCCATGCCCGCCCGCCGAAGCGTGGGAGGCCGTCAGGGGTCTGTTCGAGGACAGCGAGGACAGGGCTTCGCTCGAAACCCCGGAAGCAAAGACAGCCATCGCCGCCTGACACGCCTCCCGTAAGCGGCATGGTTCGGGACCGTCCGGCAGTTTTGCCGGGCGGTCTTTTCCTGTTGGTGGCGCGGAAGCAAGCTCGCGAAACGACATGGGTGGTTTCCTTACCAACTGCCCTGTTTGTTCCTGACATATTGGCGTGCCTGCCAGTTGCAAACACCTCTGGCATTGCACGAAGGACGCCCCGAGCGGCCCCGTTTCCTTGCCTGACCTGGACGACCGCCTGCGGGCCATGAAACCGCCCATCGCCAGAAATTTCCTCTGCTGTTCGGTCTGAAGAAGACCGAACGCGCATTCACCGCGAATCAAATTTCCGCCACCGGGCGGTGCTCCGCTTTGCTGCGCCCGCTTCGCGGTTCAGACCTGCCGCCCGCCGTCCCTTTAGGTCAGCGTCAACGGAGCCATCGGGGCGCCCGCGACACGAAGCCAAAAGGAGATATGAAAATGGCTAACGCACTTGGATATGTCAGCGAAACAGACACAGGCTTTGAAGGCGCACTTGCCATGATGAGCCTCAACACGCCGATCCGCATCATCAAAAATGACGAAAAGACCGCCGACAAACAGCCCGATTTCAGGGTCTATGCCGGAGAGAAAGGCTCCGATATTGGCGGCGGCTGGGTCCGCACCGCGAAGTCTTCGGGCCGCGAATATGTCTCGCTCACCCTCGCAGACCCGATGATCGGCCCGCGCAAAATCTATGCGAACCTCGCCCCGGTCAAGGATAAGGATGGCCGCCACGTCATCCTCTGGAACCCGCAGGGCTAGACGCCGAAACACCAACCATAACGCCGCCCCGGAGGCTTTCTCCGGGGCGGTTTTTTTATGCTTTTTCCTTGGTTAAAACGTCGGGGGAAAATTCATGTGATCCATTTTCCCTCTGCAAAATCCCGCAATCTCCGCCAATCCTTTCGTCTCAAAAGTGATGAAAGGACACTGTGTACAATGACGAAAAACAGACGAAATGATCGCCGAAACGATGGCTGGCCGGAGCTTTTGAGTGTCGAGGAAGCGGCAGAATTTCTGAGGCTGAAACGCTCAACGCTTGACCATTATCGCTGCGAGGGACGCGGGCCGATTTACCGCAAACATGGCGCGCGGGTCTTCTATCCGAAACCCGATCTCATCCGCTGGTCAGAGCGCAATTCCTATGCGTCCACATCCGAACGCCTGCAGAAGCCGGAATGAAAAAGCGCACGCTTTGGATGACAGGATTTAGCGCCGGTCTTGTCTTTTTCGGTCTGGTTCTCGACCCCGCAGATCGCTTGATCTGGAACCGGACCGCGAGCGCACCGACAGGGCTTTACTGGCTGAGCGACGCGCCCTTCACCCCTGGCCGATGGGTCGTCGTCTCCAGCCAGAGCGTGCAAGCGAACTGGGCGCAGGAGCATGAATTTGTTGGCGAAGACTGGCCGTTATTGAAACAGATTGCCGGGGGTCCCGGCGATGAAATCTGCCGGACCGGACGCGACATTCTGATCAATGATGAAGTTGTGGCGGAAGCGCTGATTGTCGATTCCAGTGGCCGAAACCTGCCTGTGTGGGATGGCTGTGTCCGGCTTGAAAGCGATGAGCTTTTCCTGCTGACGCCGCATCCGGCGTCGCTTGATGGCCGGTATTTCGGTCCCGTAAAACAAACAGACCTGGATGGCGTCGCCATCCCCGTTTTCGTGGCCCGGGACAGACAGGGCGCAAGCGGATGCAAAGCGATACATGCGGATGCAAGGGAATCAGAAGCGAACCCGGTAGGGCAAGATTGAAGCTATGGCACCACATGGCGCCTAACCCCTTGTCTGCACATCTGTTTTTTGGCGCCCTTTGCACAGCATTGTGGTGCATGCGTTTCTCGAAACGCGTTGAAATTACTGAATATTCCTTGGTGCACGGATTGAGTGACCTCCGATGAGCGAGGAAAGACCCTTCACGCCGCGGCTCGGACGTATACGCGATCAAGGCGCGCCCGCAGGCAAGCGCTTGTCACGCCAGCTGAATAAGGCCGGAGCGAGACTTTCCAAAGCCTCTCGCAAGTCTGCCTTTACAGGCGCGCGTTATGGCACGGGCGGCGCGGCCCGAACCGGTGGTTCTCGCCATAGGCATTTGTCTCGCCAACACATGCGCCGCGTCATTGTCAAAGTGCATATCGCAAGAGCGCGCGGCGCAGGTCCCGGACTCTTTCGCGCCCATGTCAGCTATCTGCAGCGCGACGGTGTCGATCGCGAGGGAGAAGGAGGCATTCTTTATGATCGCGATCAGGAGGGGATCAGCCCCCGCGAATTTCTGGAGCGTAGCGAGCATGACCTCCACCAGTTTCGGATCATCGTCTCGCCGGAAGATGGCGCACGTATGGGGGACCTCAAACAGGCCACGCGCGAACTGATGGCGAGAATGGAAAGGGATGTCGGGCGGCGTCTCGATTGGGTCGCCGTTGATCACCACAATACAGGCCATCCGCATACCCATATTGTTGTGCGGGGTCGCGACGCCCGGATGAAGGATGTCGTCATCGCGCGGGACTATCTCACAAAGGGCCTCCGAGAAGCTGCCGAAGAACTCGCCACGCAACGGCTCGGACCGAGGCGAACATTGGAGATCGCGGGTGCGCGTCAGAAGCAGGTGGATCAGGACCGCTGGACAGGGCTCGATTCCGAGATCGAAACGCGATTGGAGAACGGCGCATTCAGGCTAGGTGATGCAAGCTCGAGCAAAGAGCGGTTTGATCGGTCCTTGCGCTTCGCGCGCATCAGGCACCTTGAATCTCTTGGCCTGGCTGAACAGGACGGCACGCTCTCCTGGCGAATGAAACAGGGCTGGCAAGAGCAGCTAAAACGCAGAGCACGGCGCGGCGATATCATCCGCACACTTGCCGCTGAATTCGGCGAACGAGAGTCCGACATTCGATTTGTTCAGGACCGCGCGAAAGACGCCGCCCCCATTCGCGGGGTCGTGAAGGCTTATGGCCCGGAGGATGAACTTCGCGATACGCGCTATCTGCTTATTGAAGATTTTGACGGTGGCATCTGGCATGTGCCTTCTGCAGCGGTCGATGTTCACGCCCGCCCGCCGCAAGGCGCAGTGGTGGAGCTCTCCCGCGCGCGAGCCGTGGCGCGTTCCTCGGACAAGGCCATTGCTGAGGTCGCAGAGCAAACCGGCGATATCTGGTCGGAAGCCCTGCACGCCCGCCACGATCCCGGATCAAAACCAGCCTATCATCTGACACTGAAGCGGCGGCTCGAAGCTTTGCGGCGTGTGGGTATTGGGGAGCGCCTTGCGACCGGTGAATGGCACATTGGCGAAGACTTTCTGGAGCGCGCAGCGGCATATGAGGCGGGCCGATCCGGCGGCGTCAAATTGAGTGTCCTGTCCTGGCTTTCACCGAAGATGCAGATCGACCGCCTCGGCGAAACATGGATCGACGACCTGTCAGAGGATGCAGCAGCGCAGCAGCAAACCTTGAAGGACTTGAAAGCAAGTCGGCAGATCTGGCTCCGCGAACAAGGCTATCTGGGTGCGGGCCAATCAGAACTCATGGAAGAGCAGAAAAGCAAGCTGCGCGCTCTGGAACTGAAGCGTGAGCGGGACACCATCGCAGTCGCTTCAGGCCGAACCTCTGTTCAGCTGGCGAAAGGGGATCGGTTTGAGGGCAAGCTCGAAGGGCATGTCGACCTTGCAGCCGGGCGTATGGCGATCATTGGCAACGCAAAGGAATTCGCGCTGGTGCCATGGCGTGGCAGTCTTGGTCGGCAAATGGGACGAGAACTGACCATAAAACGCACCGCGTCGGGTATTGGCTGGAGCATGGATATGGGGCGTTCCAGAGGGCTGTCTCGCTAGACGGCTTGGATGGCTTTGCAAGGCGCTGCGGGAATTGGCGCAGAATCCCGCTGGTCCAAGACCAGTCTCAGCAATCATTCTTGGGAGACGACAAATTGCTCTTTCAAGGAGGCACGCCATGACCGGCACAAAGATACTCATTGGCCAGATCATGGTGGTGTTCGCGCTGATCATCGGAGCGGTCTGGCTCGCCACACAAATGACCGCTGACGCGCTTGGCCATCAGGCAGCGCTTGGCGCGCCCTGGTTCATCGCAGGCGAAACACCAATCTATAAACCGTGGCGGCTGTTCCAATGGTGGTACGCCTATGAAGCCTATGCGCCGGAAGTGTTCGCACGTGGCGGGCTGATCGCGGTCTCCGGTTCGGCGCTCGGCTTTCTGGCGGCGATCATTGGTTCTGTCTTGCGCAGTCGCCACGAGCGCCATGTCACCACTTACGGCTCGGCGCGATGGGCCAGCGCACCCGATTTGAAACGCGCCGGATTGTTTGCGGATAAAGGCGTGTTCCTGGGGCGTTGGCAAAAGCGCTATCTGCGTCATGACGGCCCTGAACATGTCATGGCGTTTGCACCAACGCGTTCAGGCAAGGGCGTGGGGCTGGTTGTACCAACCCTGTTGTCCTGGACCGGCAGCGCCGTCATCCACGACATCAAGGGCGAGAATTGGGAGCTCACGTCTGGCTGGCGATCCGGATTTTCCCGATGCGTGCGGTTTGATCCAACCGACCGGCGATCCCCGAAATATAATCCACTTATGGGCGTGCGCCGCGGCGAGCATGAAGTACGCGATGTTCAGAACATCGCTGACATACTGGTTGACCCTGAAGGCTCGCTGGAGCGCCGAAACCACTGGGAGAAGACCGGACATGCCTTGCTCGTCGGTGTCATCCTGCACGTGCTTTATGCAGAAGCAGACAAGACACTCAGCGGCTGCGTGCGGTTCCTGTCCGATCCGAAACGCTCCTTCGCCGTCACACTCCGTATCATGATGACAACGCCTCATCTGGGGGAGAGAGGGGTGCATCCGATAGTTGCGCAGGCCGCTCGAGAACTTCTCAACAAATCAGAGAATGAGCGCTCCGGGGTTCTGTCCACGGCTATGAGTTTCCTGTCGCTTTATCGTGACCCCGTGATCGCAGAAATCACCAGCCGGTCGGACTGGCGCATTGAGGACCTGGTCGAAGAGGAGAGCCCGCTATCGCTCTATCTGGTCGTCCCCCCGTCAGACCTCTCACGGACGAAACCGCTGATCCGGCTGATCCTCAATCAGATTGGACGCAGGCTGACAGAAGACTTGCCCGAAAAGAACCGCCGAAAACTCCTCTTCATGCTGGATGAGTTTCCAGCGCTCGGACGGCTCGACTTCTTTGAAAGTGCGCTCGCCTTCATGGCAGGCTATGGCATTCGGGCCTATCTGATCTCGCAATCCCTAAACCAGATCGAAAAGGCTTACGGGCCGAACAATTCGATCCTCGATAACTGCCATGTCCGAATTGCCTTTGCGACCAATGATGAGCGCACAGCCAAACGTGTCTCTGATGCCCTTGGCACGACTACCGAGCTTCGTTCCCAGAAAAATTATACCGGCCATCGGCTAGCGCCTTGGCTCTCCCACATGATGGTTTCGCGACAAGAAACTCAGCGCGCTCTGATCACGCCGGGTGAGGTCATGCAGCTGGCTGCATCGGATGAAATTGTCATGGTGTCAGGTGCGCCGCCCGCACACGCGCAGAAGCTGCGATATTTCAAGGACCGAAATTTCACCAAACGCGTCTTGTCACCAGCGCCAGTCGAATGGAGCGGCCAAGCATGTGACGCCGAATGGACATCCATTGTTGCGGCCCCGCCGTTCCAGGAGCCGGAGGCTAAGAAAGATATCGGACAACCCGATAGTGTGTCACTGAAACGGACGAGAGAACCTGAGTACACGAATGATGATACGCGTGAAAAATGCGTACGCGAGCCAAGTGCTGACGCCAACATAGACGATGAGATTGATCCGACCAGCGATCAAAATCTGGAAACCGTAAGACGCGCCGTAGCGGCAGATCGCGGCGATCCTGACGTCCTTCCGGGGTTCTGAGTGGATGGGAAAGCCGCGCGTCAACATACGGATTTCGACAAAGCTCTATGCGCAACTGTGTGAGGCAGCTGACAAGCCAGGGGTGACAAAAACGGCGATCGTTGAAGACGCACTGAGAGCATGGTTCGATCCAGAAGCGCGTTCAGTGCTGGAAGAGCGTTTGCTCGCCCGCATGGACGCCTTCGATCAGCATCAGGCGGATATGGAAAAGGACCTAGCCTACACTTACGCCACGCTGTCGCACTTTGTGTACTATTGGCTTACGCGGACCGAACCTATTCCTGAGGGGGAGCGTGATATCGCGCATGCGCTGGGGCAGAGGCGATTGGAGTATTTCAATGAGCAGGTGAGCAGCAAAATGTCTGCCGCGCCTGAGCCGGCCGCCTAGACGGGAGAAATGGACCCATCATAATTCTCGGTTCAGAAGTCTTGATTCGGAAGTATGGATACATTTCACACGAGCAGGCGCTGGCTCGATGGTTTCGTTGCGGTGCGAGTTCCGTACATGCCCACCAACCGAGACAACAATATTACCGTATACAGAACACCAATGACCGCCTCGAACGCGGCGGCGGCTTGAGGGTAATGCCCTTGAGGGGTGATATCGCCATATCCGAGTGACCTAGCCCCCTGAACTGCAGCCATGTTTTAGTTATAGAACTAGGCTGTTCAGGGGGCTAGGTCATCTGGTCGGACGATCGCGGATGTCGGGCATGGAAGGATTTGAGCAGGATAAGGCCCTCTCGTATCGCGGAATGACGATCTGTTGGCGTGAACTGGTATGACTCTAACAGAGCCATCTTTCACCAGAGTTCATAATCTACTTTCGCGTCCTTGTGCATCATAGCGGGAACGGAAACACGGAGCACAAAAGGGCTCTTGGGAGGATATATATGAACCAGAAGTTTAGACTCAATTTGAGCGGCGCAGCAATTTTGCCGATCGCCATTGCCCTTGCCACGCCGGCCTATGGGCAAGTGGCAGATGTCCCTGCCGAAACAGAAGCGGAGCGGGAAGCAAGACTGACAACAGTGACTGTTACGGCACGTAAACGGGACGAGACGCTGATCAATGCGCCGGTGGCCGTGACCGCCGTTTCCGGAGCAGAGCTGGAAGCGCAAGGGGTCACGAACCTTGAGCAGATTTCCGCGCGCGTGCCGGGCCTGCAGGTCGGTCGGGGAGCGCAAACCTCGAACATCTTTATCCGAGGTGTCGGATCTGGTATCAACAAGGGATTCGAGCAATCGGTTGGCCTTTATGTGGATGGCGTTTATCAGCCGCGCAGCCGCCAATTCTCACAGTCCCAGTTCGACCTGCAGCAAGTCGAGGTTCTGCGTGGGCCCCAAGGCGTTCTATTCGGTAAGAACACGGTTGCTGGCGCGATCAAGCTTGAAACGGCCTCGCCAGAAGTCGGAGAGGAACTCAATGGTTGGGTCGGTGTCACCTGGGAACCAGAATTCAATACGCAAAGCTACTCGGGCGTCTTTTCCGCGGGCTTGGCGGATAATTTGGCAGGCCGGTTGGCAATTCGTTATACGACAACTGACGGATATGTTGAGAACCGTGTCTTTGATCGCGACGAAGCCGAGCGCGAAGACATGTTCGCCCGGGCGACGCTCGCCTGGCAACCAACGGAGAGTTTAAACGTTGAGACGAAACTGAGCTATCTTGAAATGGACGGGGTCGGTAAGGAGCTTACCATTAATGCGATTGATGATCGCCTGCCGACGCCTAGCACGATAGCGCTCTCACAAATGCTTCATCCAGACTTTGGAGTTTCTACTGGCGATACCGCTTATGTCAGCTTCAGCGGCAATCCCGCATTCCGTGTCGGCGATCCTCCAATCTCCGACACGGAGACAACCGAATCATTGAGCGGATCTGTGAAGGCAGAATGGGAGTTCGATAACTTTACCCTCACTTCGATTACTGGCTACTCCTCTTTCGATTTCGCTCAACATCACGATGTGGATTTTCTGCCTGTCAGCTTCATTCACAATCTTGATGAAGAAGAACTGGACATGTTTAGCCAGGAACTTCGCATTGCCACAGACTGGGATGGGCGCATAAATTTCTTGGGCGGGCTGTATTATGAAAACCAGGATGCTTATATTGAAGAGACAACGGCGTTCAATGGCACATTTGGCGTTTTGCCAACATCGATTTTGCCCGGCGGTATTGTTAACGTTGCTCAACGCACTTTCTTCGATCAACAAGCCGAAACGATTGCGCTTTTTGGCGAGCTTGGCATTGACCTGACCGACAGCGTCACACTTGAACTAGGTTTGCGTTACTCCGAAGATGAGAAGAGCATCGATAAGAGTGTTGTTGTTGGAGCCGGCACACCCCGAGACTTCGTTGGCCTTGTCACACCCGCAGACACGATCGGGTCTGCCGATCTAACCGAATATCTAACCGCCGCCGCTACTGTTGGGGGTGCAGATGGATTGAACTCTGCAACGACTTTTGCCGCATTGCTCAACCGCTTTGCTGCTGACCTCAACGATACGCGAACAGAAGATCATCTTGATCCATCTGTAAAACTGCGCTGGCAGTATGCTGACAACGGGTCGGCCTATATTTCCTATTCCACTGGCTATAAATCTGGTGGTTACAATTTCAGTCCTGACACGGCGGAACCGGATGGGAGCCCGCGTCCGGGTCATGAATTTGAGGATGAGAAAGTCACGGCTTGGGAAGCTGGTATCAAGCACCAGTTCATGGGTGACCGTGCTCGCATCGGGGCAATCATTTTCCGAAGCGAGTTAGAAGACCTGCAGGTAACCTCGTGGAGTGGGACAAGCTTCGTGGTTGGGAACGCGGCTGAACTTCAAGTGCAGGGGCTGGAACTTGATGGCCAGTTCCTTCTCAGCGACGAAATCGAGATTGGCGGTGCGTTCGCCTATCTCGATCACGAATTCCAGTCCTTCCCAGGGGCAGGGTGTTCAGTGATCGAAACGGGCTTGGGCACATGCCCGGATTCTGCAGGTGTGGGTACCAAGGACCTTGCCGGCGAACGCGGGGCCTTTGCGCCCGAGTTCAGTGGTAACGTCTATCTCGCCTTCAATCGCAGTTTCGAGAATTTCGATCTGAATGCCCGGATTGGAGCCAACTTCAAGGACGAGATGTTCCTGGATGGCGACCTCGACCCGAACGCGTTTCAGGAAGGATATACGAAATTCGATGCTCATGTCGGGGTGGAGTTTGGCCGCTACGAATTCCGTGTATTCGGTCGCAACCTAACCGATGAAGCCACCTATACCGCCTCGGTCGACGCGCCACTCAGCCCGGGCGTGTATGTTGGCTGGATCGAAGAGCCGCGCGTGATTGGTGCCGAAGGCCGTATAAATTTCTGATCGTCTTGTAGCAGCCTCCTTTCCATCGAAGGGAGGCTGCTCCAGACTTGAGCAGTTGAAAGCTGACAATAGCAGGTCAGGAGCTTGCGAACATGAAACTCGATGGAAAAGTCGCTGTGGTTACAGGTGGTGCCTCTGGACTAGGCGCTGCTGCGGCGCGCAGTTTTGTTGAGCAGGGCGCACGCGTCGCGCTCTTCGATCTGAGCGAAGTCGCAGGAAACGCGCTCTGTGGCGAACTTGGAAACAAGGTCTGCCAGTTCTTCAAGGTCGATGTGACCGATGATCAATCGGTTGCGGATGCGGTGACAAATACCGTCGAGAAATTCGGGGCCATTCAGATTGCTGTCAACGCGGCAGGCATTCCGGCACCGACCAAAATTCTCGACCGGGACGGCAACCCTTGTCAGCTCGACAAGTTCACCAAGGTGATCATGGTCAACCTCGTCGGCACGTTCAACGTCATGAGTAAATGCGTCGCCGTCATGGCGAGGAACGCACCAGACGATCTGGGCGAGCGGGGAGTCGTTATCAATGTGTCATCCGGTGCCGCCTATGAAGGGCAAATAGGTCAGGCCGGCTATTCAGCGTCCAAGGCGGGTGTGATCGGTATGAACATGCCGGCGGCGCGGGAACTCGGAGCCGTCGGCGTCCGTGTCAACGCGATCGCACCGGGGCTGTTTTTGACACAGATGGTGAAGAGTCTGGGTGAGAAGGTGGTCGTTTCACTGGTCGACACTGTCGAGGCGCCACGCCGCGCCGGAGACCCCATGGAATTTGCACACGCATGCCAGTTCATCGTCGAGAATGGATACTTGAATGGTGAAACAATTCGCCTCGATGCGGCAACACGTTTGAGGGCGAGATAGTGGGGATTGAAACCGGCATCACCGAGCTTGAGAGGATATTCACCCTGCAGCGTTCCCTCACGCGAGAGCAGGTGTCCTGCAGCTATGAAACCCGGATGGACCTGCTGGCTCGTCTTGGGAAAATGTTCGAGACGCATGAAGACGAACTCATTAACGCGGTTACGGCTGATTTCGGAATACGCAGCCGGTATGAAACCATCCTGACAGACATCATGCTGGTTCTGTCGGATGTGAAATTTGCACGGCGCCATTTAAAACACTGGATGAAGCCGCGCAGTGTCAAAACTGACACGTTTGGATTGCCGGGATCTTCGCGGCTAATTCCGCAACCCCTTGGTGTCGTCGGCATTCTCGGAACCTGGAACTATCCCTATGGCACAGTATTCGCCGGTGCGGCGGGTGCGTTGGCGGCTGGCAACCGGATTATTGCCAAGCCAAGTGAAATTTCGGCTCATTCAGCTGAAATTTCGCAGCGTCTTGTTCGCAAGTATTTTTCAGAAGAAGAGATGGCAGTGGTAATCGGCGGCCCGGATGTCGCGCAGCAGATGACGTCTCTTCCATTCGATCATATTCTCTTCACCGGTTCGCCCAATACAGGTAAAAAAGTCGCCCAGTCGGCCGCAGCCAATTTGACACCAGTGACGCTTGAGCTTGGCGGCAAGTGCCCCATTATCATTGATAAAAGTGCTCATTTTCCAGAAGTCGCGCAGAGCCTTGTTTTCGGCAAGCTCCTCAACGCAGGACAAACGTGCATCGGTGTCGACTACGCATTCGTTCCAGAAGGGAGTGTAGAAGACTTTGTGTCAGCGCTCGCCAGGCAGGTGCACAAGTGTTTTGGCGAGATCGAAGCCAATCAGGACTATACAAGCATTATAAATCACCGGCAGTTTGACCGTTTGCGGGGACTGGTTGAAGACGCCCGCGCAAAAGGTGCCGGAGTGACCAATCTCGCAGGCAGTGGCGATGGCATGTTCGAGGCTGCTCATCGAATAGCCCCGCTGGCTGTGACCAATGTTGCAAGCGATATGGGGCTGATGCAGGAAGAGATTTTCGGGCCGATTCTGCCGATCCTGACCTATCGTACGGAAGACGAAGTAATCGAGTACATCAATGCTGGCGAGCGGCCACTGGCACTTTACTATTTCGGTAAAGACAGTGCAGGTCGACGAAAAATCCTTGGCGAAACCCATGCTGGCGGCGTGACCCTGAACGGCACGGTGATGCACGTCTTCCAGCGCCGTCTTCCATTTGGCGGCATCGGGCAAAGCGGGATCGGATCCTATTTGGGGCCGGGAAGTTTCGAGCGGTTCAGTCATTTGAAGCCGGTGTTCTCACAATCGAAGATCAGTGTGCTTAGCCAATTGCTGCCTCCCTATTCTTCGAAGACGGGCTGGTTGCTGAATCTATTTAAAAAGCTGCTTTAAATCGATCCTGTACGCAGCAATCTTAGGGTGGTGTAGACAAAAGGGAGGACAGTCTCTGTGTTCGGAATTTTCTCAAAAAAGCGCAATGACCGTGAACTGATGCCTGTTGACGTCGCTCCAAGTTCTGCTGCAGCATTGGTTTCGACAGAAGGCGGGCGGGTAAATTACAGCCGTGTCATGCAAGGGCTCGCGGAATCCTTCGGAGATCGTGAGGCGATTGTGAATCTTGAGCGTGGCCGCCGGCTGAGTTTTCGTGACTATCACATCATAACCAATCAGATTGCACATATTCTCAATGGAAACCTGAATCTCGGCGCGGGCGACCGATATGTCTGTATGCTGCAAAATGACAATCTCTCCCTGTTCCATTGGGGGTCAGCTGCAAAAGCTTATGCAACATGTTGTCATGCCAACTACCTCGACAGCCTGGAAACGCATCTTGGCCAGATCGACATCGTCAAGCCCAAAGTCGCGTTCATCGAGAATGACCTCCTAGCCTCCCATGCTGGCCCGCTTACCGAACGCGGCATTCAGATTGTTGTGATGGATGCTCTGGTCAAGCCATATTCAGGCGTGTTGGCCCTTCCCGATCTTTTGGCGAACGCGTCGACAGAGAACACAGATATTGAAATCGATGATCGAACGCACGTCGTGCTCATGCGCTTTACAGGAGGCACGACTGGTGACAGCAAGTGCGCGAAGTATTCAATCGACAACATTCTGGGGTGCCGCGATAGTTTCCTGACACTTCCAGACCCGGATTTCTTCGATGGCTGCCGCATGCTGCATATAGCTCCCATTAGCCATGGCAGCGGTATGATGCTTTTGCCGGTTCTGTTCAGCGGTGGTTGCACGGTCACAATGAACGAGCCCAGTCTGGAGAACTGGTGCCGCTATATCCAGCAAGAGAAGATTTCTCACGCCTTCATCGTACCGACTCTGGCGTACCGCCTTTTGGAAATGCCCGAAGCACGAGAGTATGACCTATCCTCATTGCGCACGGTGTTGTATGGCGCGGCCCCCATGAGCCCGGCCAAGGCCAAGCTCCTGGTTGAGCGATTCGGTTCAATATTCACACAAGTGTACGGCTCCACGGAACATCTGGCGGCAACCCTCTGCCTGAGCAAGAAAGATCATATCGTGGACGCCGAGACTGAAGGCCGACTCGCGTCCGCGGGTCGACGCTCAACCGGGATCGAACTGTCGGTTTGCGATGATGACGGTAATCCAGTTCCTGTAGGCGAACTCGGCGAGTTCTATTTGCGATCGCGCTCAACCTGTCTTGGCTATGAAGGCAATCCAGAGAAGACGAAGGAGGAATTCGTCAACGGATACTGGAAGTCAGGGGATATCGGATATACGGACGAAAACGGATATTGCTACCTGGTTGATCGGAAGAAGGACATGATCATCACGGGTGGTTTCAATGTCTATGCGACTGAGGTTGAGGCCGCAGTCAACTCCCATCCTGGCGTTTTGATGTCAGCGGTTGTCGGTGTTCCCCACGAAGAATGGGGCGAGGCTGTACATGCGGAAGTCATCCTTAACGACTCTGTTGAGGTGGCCGAATCTGACCTGATTGCCTATGTAAAAGAGCAGATCGGATCTTTCAAAACACCAAAATCCGTGTTGTTCGTGGAGGAACTGCCTCTGAGCGTCGTTGGTAAGGTGTTGCGAAAGGATGTACGTAAGAAATACTGGGGCGGCCAGGTCCGCAGTATTGGCTGAAGCGTGTACAATCCTGTTCAAAAATTGGACAAACCGTCATGAACCGATAAAGCTTGTCATCGAAGACGGTCGTACAGGACAATCGATATTTGAACCACACATCATCAGGTAAGGCGCAACCAGAATTGAGTGAGACGCGGTCAGTCATTGCATCCTGGCTCATACAGATTGTGGCCATATTGGACGAATTTGACTTTTCCATTGATGTACCAGATCTACTGCGGCGTGCGGAAGTTGATCCTGATATTCTCCAGGACCCGAATGCCAGGGTGCGGTCTAGACGATTCAGTCGCTTCATTGAGCTCATCGTAGAGGCGACAGGTGATGAGACGATCGGGCTGAAGCTGGCCGAGCGAAATACGCCCGGCTCAATGCATGCGCTTGGGTATTCATTGTTCTCAAGCCGAACGCTGGAAACATTCTTCCACCGGTTTGATCGTTTTTTCAGGCTAATTTCTCATTCTGCTGAGACAAGGTCTGAAATCAGGAAGGGGTGCCTCATTCATTCCATTGAACTCAAGGAAGACGTGCCGCCGGTCCGCCAGGATGTTTTTTTGGCGACGGTGCTTCGCTTCGTCAGAATGGTTTACCGAGCGGACTATTCTCCTGTTTTGGTAAGAATGCGTCGTCCGAAACCTGGTAAGGTCGCGATGGATGAATTTGATGCCTTTTTCTGTTGTCCGATCGAATATGGTCACGACAGTCTAGAGCTGCATGTGGCCGAGAAGGACTATACGCGCGTGCTGCGCGGCGCGAATTCCGACATTGTTCGAAGGAATGACCAGATTGCGATGGAATACATTGCCCGGTTCGATGAACAACAAATTATTCCGCGGATCCGGGCGGCGATTGTCGAAATGCTACCGGATGGAGCTGTCTCCCTGGAGTCGGTTTCAAGAGAGCTAAATACAAGTAACCGAAGTCTTCAGCGCCAATTGCAGGATGAGGGCACAACCTTCAACACCGTGCTCGACGATGTTCGCCAGCATCTCGCTATCGGCTATTTGCGGACAGGTCGTCGGTCCATCAAGGAGATATCGTATCTGTTGGGATACAAGGACCCCAGCAATTTCTCCCGTGCGTTTCGCCGGTTAACGGGGCAGTCCCCGCAGGAATTCCTCGAGAATGAGCGCCAGCTGGACGATAGCTGACATCGCTAGAGCTCTGCATTGCCTTGGGAGGCTCGACTGACGACGCTTTGGCGCACGGTGACATGCGTCTGATGTTCAATAAGTTTTCTGGCCCGATAAAGTGAAGCCTCATCTGGAACGGGCCAAGTTTTGGAGCGAACGCGGCCCAATGCTTGGAATTGGACAATTGTCGTTTGAAACCCTGAAATTTGAGGCGGAAGATTCGTGTGCACGAATTACCCTGACGCGTCCGAGCAGCATGAATGCACTGTCCGCTCTAATGGTGAATGAACTTGCGCAATGTGTGAAAGATGTTGCCGAGCGCGATGAGATTCGAGTGCTGACTATCACTGGGAGCGGGCGCGCCTTTTGCTGCGGTGCTGACCTGAAGGGCGTTTTGGGGGAAGTTCAGGCTGGTGACAATACCGGGTTTCTTGGCTTCCTTCGCGACATTCAGAACGTGTTTTTGGCTATTCGTGCTTTGCCGAAGCCGACAATTGCAGCGCTCAATGGATTGACTTTGGCCGGCGGACTGGAGCTAGCCATGACCTGCGATGTCGTGATGGCGGCGCGCAGTGCGCGGCTGGGCGACGCCCATTCCAATTTTGGTGTTCTGCCGGGCGGCGGGGGATCTCTCTTGCCGAGGTATGTTGGCGAAAAGAAAGCGAATTATCTCCTATTCTCCGGCGATCATTGGTCGGCGGAAGCGTTTCGTGAAGCCGGATTTGTAAGCCAAGTTGTTGAGGATGACGACTTGTCATCGGTTGCAGAGGCGCTTGCTGCAAAGCTGGCGGAGAAAAGCCCGCTTGTACTTCAGCGTATGAAGGAGATGGTTGCCGGAAGCGCACACTTGTCCGCGCGCGAAGCCATCGCGTTGGAAATGCGCCATCTCGAAGCGCATGCAAAATCCGCTGACTTCCTCGAAGGGCTTTCAGCCTTCAGTGAGAAACGAACACCGAAATATTCAGGCCAGTAGCGGCCATCTGTAGATGGGGAGAGAGTCTTGTCGGATAGTAAGATTTATATTGTAGGCGTCGGCATGACGCATTTCGGGCGGCATCTGGAAGCAAGTATTTCTGAATTGCTGGACACCGCCATTTTGCGTGCGGCGGATGATGCAGGCTGCACCAAGGCCGCCGTGGAGGCAGTTTACCATTCCAGTGCGACCCAAGGGTTCTTGCAGGGACAAACCTTTGTTCCTGGCCAGGTTGCGCTCAGCAAGATCGGGCTGACAGGTATTCCCGCATTCAATATTGAAAACGCCTGTGCGTCCAGTTCATCCTCCTTTCACCTTGCTGTTCAGGCGCTTAAGGCTGGTATGCAGGACGTTGTCCTGGCGGCGGGTGTCGAGAAAATGAACGTGCCTGACAAGGCGAGGATGTTCGCTGTGTTCGATGGCGGTTGGGATGTTGAGACACCTGAGGAGAATGCCAAAAGGCTTCTCCAGTTGGGCGAAGGTGTTGCCGAACCGGAGGGATCGGAATCTGAACGCCCTTATAGCGTATTCATGAAAATCTACGCAGCGTTCGGCCGGAACCATATGAAGCGCTATGGCACGACTCAGCGCCAGATTGCTGCGATAGCCGCGAAAAATCATCAGCATTCAGAGCACAATGAGTATTCGCAATACCGTCAGCCTTACACGATTGATGAAATTCTTTCAGCACCTCCCATCACTTACCCTTTGACGCTGCCAATGTGCTCACCGATCTCGGATGGTGCTGCAGCGGTCATCCTTTGCAATGAGGAAGGCTTGAGGAAGATTGGTGCCACTACGTCACGAGCCGTCCAGGTTATGGCCAGCGCCGTTGCAAGTGGAAACCCCGCGCGCAGCGCCGATGCACCGGAACGCCATGTTGCGCGAATTGCCGCTGAGAGGGCGTATGAAATGGCCTGCCTTTCACCAGAAGACATGGACGTTGCCGAGGTGCACGATGCAACCGCGATTGGTGAGTTGATGCACGCCGAGAACTTGATGTTAGTTCCGATCGGTGAAGCAGGCCCGGCAGCGGAACGCGGGGACTTCACGATTGGCGGCTCAATCCCGATCAATCCGTCTGGCGGGCTGGAGTCCAAAGGCCACCCCATCGGCGCAACCGGGCTGGGGCAAATTCATGAGCTTGTCACCCAATTACGCGGCGAAGCTGGAAAGCGCCAGGTTGATGGTGCCCGACACGCTATCCACGAAAACAGCGGCGGCCTAATTGGCATTGAGGAGGGTGTTGCTGTGGTCAACATTTTCAAGAGGGCAAATGCATGATTGGGGGATTAGATATTTTCTTTGACAAGGCTGAGCTCGCCGCAATCGAAAGCCTGCGTCGCTATCTTGATGAGCAGCTGGAGCCGGAACTGGCTGCGCATGGGGAAGACTTCGTTCCAAAGGACAAAATGCAAAGCTGGACGCAAAAGCTGGCAGAATTTGGTCTCGTCAACGCCCCACAGCCGGAATCTGCCGGCGGGCTGGGGTTGTCCTGGAAGCTGCACGTTCAACTAATTGAAGAGCTTGCCTATAGTTCGGGAGACTTGGCGATAGCCGCACTTGTTAATGGCAGCGCAGCGTCGATGCTGGTCAAACTCGCGCCGGAGCACATCAAGACACGTTACCTGCCTAGATTGTTGGCGGGGGAACTTTTTGCGTCTG
Source organism: Hyphomonas sp. (assembly GCF_036964145.1). Lineage (GTDB taxonomy): Bacteria > Pseudomonadota > Alphaproteobacteria > Caulobacterales > Hyphomonadaceae > Hyphomonas. The sequence goes on along the minus strand of NZ_JBALUC010000002.1, from coordinate 516,367 downwards.
TCGGCATTTCCGAGCCGGATGTCGGTTCGGATGTCGCGGCGGCGAAAACCAGGGCTGTGCGAGATGGTGACCATTGGGTGATTTCTGGTGAGAAAACATGGATCACCAATGGTGAGTACTCAGATTTTTTCATCTGCACCTGCCGAACTGGCGAGAACGAACTGACCCATATCCTGCTCGATCGCAATGAGCATCCTTATGAAGTCCGCGGTATTCCAAAGATCGCGCTCAATCGACAATCAACATCACAGGTTTTTCTCGATGATGTGCGCGTTCCGGTCGAGAATACTATCGGTGAAATAGGCTCGGGTCTGAAGAACACGCTCACCCTGTTCGAACGCGCGCGAGTTCACGTCGGGTCGTGGGGCTATGGCATGGCGCGGCGCGCGCTTGATGAGTCAATAAAATATGCAATCGACCGTTCGCAGCATGGCAAACCAATTGCCGGCCACCAGCTCATTGCAGAAAAGTTAGCTGTAATGGCCACAGAGATCGATGCAGCGCGCCTGTTGTCTTTGCGCGCAGCGGGCATGATTGACGCCGGACAGCGCTGCGACAAGGAGTGCGCAATGGCAAAATGGTACGGTACCGAAATCGCTGTCAGTGCAACGCGCCAGGCAGTACAGATTCACGGCGGTAATGGCGTCACGAAGGAGTTCATTGTCGAGCGCCTCGCCCGCGAAGCGATGATCGCACCCATTCCGGATGGAACGACTGAGATCCAGAAACTCCTTATCGGGCGGAGCCTGACGGGCGTCTCGGCGTTCAGGTGACGTCCCGTGTCTAAAGGGCCTCTGCAGGGCATTCGGATTGTCGAAATCGAGGGCATTGGGCCGGCGCCCTTTTGTGGCATGCATCTGGCCGATCTGGGCGCGGATGTCGTTCTCATAGAGCGAAAGACCAAGGGCTCCGATCCGGGATCGACTTTGCCTGTCGGCATTCTGAAAAGAGGCAAGCGCTCGATCGCTCTGGACCTGAAAGACTCTGAAGACCGCGCGGTCGCGCTGGATCTGATTGCGACGGCGGACGCCCTGATCGAGGGCATGCGGCCGGGAGTGATGGAACGCCTGGGCCTTGGTCCGGAAGTTTGTCTGGGGCGGAACCCACAGCTTGTCTTTGGTCGCATGACGGGCTGGGGGCAGGCGGGACCGCTCGCCCAGGCGGCTGGACATGATATCAATTATGTATCCGTCAGTTCAGCTGCCTGGTTTGCAAGCCCAACTGGAACGCGATCACTGCCGCCACCAGGCTTGGTCGGGGACATTGGCGGCGGTGCGAACTATCTGACGATTGGCATTCTCGCGGGCATTCTAAAGGCCAGAGCCACCGGTGAGGGCGATGTGATTGATGCAGCGATTGTCGATGGGTCGGCGCATATGATGAACCTCATCTTCGATTTGCTGCCCAGCGGCATGATGCAAGCCGAGCGCGGGCGCGGCTTTCTGGATGATTCCCCTTGGTACAGTTCCTATCGCTGTGCAGACGGGCGTGACATCACGCTTGGCGCGCTAGAACCGAAATTTTACGCAGAACTTCTACAGCGCCTCGGTCTTACAGGCGATCCCGACTTCGAAGACCAGTATGATCGTGATAGCTGGTCGAAGCAGTCAGAGAAGTTTCGTGCTCTTTTCGCAACCGAACCATCTGCATACTGGCAAGACTTACTAGAGGGGACCGATGCATGCTTTGGCCTTGTGGAAAGTCCGATCAGTGCACCTTTGCACCCTCATAATCTGGCGCGCGGAATCTTTGAAAACAGCCAGGGTTATGTTCAGGCTGTTCCGGCCCCGCGTTTCCAATCGAACGTGCAGGCAATCCCCGGTCCAGCACCTGAGCATGGTCAGCACCAGCAAGAGCTGCTCAAGGAGTTGAAAACCCGCAACTAGATCCGTTGCAAGTAGGTGTCCCAGGCTTTGTCGCTGGCACAAAATGACGGAACATTGGCGTTGCGCGGGGCTTGAGAAACTTCGCCGTTCCAGTGCAATCTTGCTTGGTATGAGAAAAAATCCAGAACCTCATCCACTGGGGTGTCCGGGAGGACAAAATGAACGGCAAAAAAATGCCCGCTACAGCGCTGAAAGTCATTCTGACGGGCGCTACGATCGGTCTTCTGGCTGCCTGTGGAGGGGCGGTCGACTCTGGCGACGCTTCCACACAAGCCTCCCAGGGGATCAATGAGGAACGTTTGCTCAATGCCGCAGGCGAACCACATAACTGGCTTACTCATGGTGGCACGTTTTCAGAAACGCGGTTTAGCGCGCTTGACGCCATTAATCTGGAAACAATCGACCAGCTGGATCTTGCCTGGGCGGCACCGCTTGGCAGCTATCGTGGCGTAGAGGCAACCCCGATCATTGTTGATGGTGTCATGTACACTACGGGTTCGTGGAGCGAAGTGCTGGCGCTTAATGCTGCCACAGGAGAAATTCTTTGGCGCTACGATCCGGAGGTTCCCCGATCAAAGGGCGCACATGCTTGTTGCGATGTCGTCAATCGCGGCGTGGCTGTCTATAACGACAAGGTCATATTCGGGTCGCTGGATGGTCGTCTGATCGCTCTTGATTCAAAGTCAGGCGAACAGATCTGGGAGACCCGTACTGTACCGCTCGAAGAACCCTATACGATCACAGGGGCGCCTCGCATTGTGAAAGGCAAGGTCATCATCGGAAATGGCGGTGGTGAGTTCGGCGTTCGCGGATTTGTTGCAGCCTATGATGCTGAAACAGGTGAACAGGCCTGGAAGTTCTACACTGTGCCGGGAAATCCGGATAATGGATTCGAAAACGAAGCCATCGAGATGGCTGCTGAGACCTGGACAGGCGAATGGTGGAAGCTGGGCGGTGGCGGGACTGTCTGGGACAGCATGGCATTCGATCCTGAACTGGACCTCCTCTATATCGGCGTTGGAAACGGCTCGCCCTGGAATCAGAAAGTACGAAGCCCGGACGGCGGCGACAATCTGTTCCTGTCATCAATCGTCGCGTTACGTCCAGACACAGGAGAATATGTCTGGCACTATCAGACGACGCCGGGCGAAACTTGGGACTACACAGCTACGCAGAATATCATTCTAGCTGATCTTGAGATCGAGGGAGAGCTTCGTCAGGTGCTGATGCAAGCGCCGAAAAACGGCTTCTTTTATGTCATCGACCGAATAAGCGGCGAACTTATTTCCGCAGAGCCATTTGTTCCCATTAACTGGGCCACACATATCGATATGGAGACCGGGCGTCCTGTTGAAAACCCCGAGGCGCGCTATCTGTCTGGTGGACCTGCGCTCGTCAAACCCAGCCCATTTGGTGCCCACAACTGGCACCCCATGTCATTCAATCCGGAAACAGGGCTGGTATATATTCCCGCACAAGATGTTCCTTTCCTCTATTCCGATCAGATCGAGGGCGAGATTGCCCGCTTTGACCGAGACGCATTCAATATCGGTGTCAGCCTGACAGACGCATTACCGGAAACAGAAGAAGCACGTCGCACACTTCTGCGCCAACTTGTCCAAGCACATCTTGCTGCCTGGGATCCGGTAGCTCAGAAAGAAGTCTGGCGTGTTCAGCATGAGCGAATGTGGAATGGAGGTACGCTGACAACGTCTGGAGATCTGGTATTCCAAGGCACGACGAGCGGCGTTTTCAATGCTTACAACGCCAAAACAGGCGAAGAACTGTGGTCGTATCCGGTTGGTGTCGCAATGGTCGGTGGACCTGTGGCGTATGAGGTCAATGGCGAGCAGTATGTTGCTGTATCAGCTGGTTGGGGCAGTGGTGCCAATTTGCTCGCCGGCTTCTATGTCGGGCAGACAGGAGGCCCGGTTGAAGGCCATGTACTTGCCTTCAAACTTGGCGGAGAGGGCGAGCTAAACGTCGCCGCGCTTCCGCAGAAGGCAACGCCTGAGCCAGCGCGACAGCCGCATTCGGCTGAAGCGGTTGTACGGGGCACAGACCTCTACGGTCGATTCTGCGGTGTCTGCCATGGCGGCGCGGCCATTTCGTCCGGAACGCTCCCCGATCTGAGGCAGTCAGCGACTCTCGGGATAGACACTTTTGATGCTTTCCTCCTTCAAGGGGCCGGCGAAGCGATTGGCATGCCCAACTTCGCCGGCCGCCTAAGCCAACAGGAAGTCGATGATATTGAGGATTTCATCCTCTCTCGAGCCTGGATGGCGTTTCAAGACGAGCAACAGTCGACGTCTCAAGCTGAATAGTATTCTGACAATTCGCTAAACCAGTACAAATCTGTCACTCTGGGAGACAACAAATGAAACCTCATATCGCTGCTGCTGCAGTCGCAATCGTAGCCGTGCTTGGTGCATGCTCCACTATCCCAGTCTTTGATGCGTCGGGTCCGGAGTTTCCTCCAATGAACCCAAATCTGGTGGACAGCGAGCTTGCCACCACGCATTTTAATCCGGCTCAACAGGATTCCCTTCCGTTTGCTGGGCCGGTCGGTATTCACGAGATTGATGATGAGGGTATTCAAAGGGTCCCGGCAGGGTTGGTGAACCTCACGCTTATGCAATTACCAACTTATCCTTCAGGTGAGCAGGTGGCCATCTCCGCCAACAATAATCGTATCTCCAAAATCCTGATTAGCGATGGCAAGTTTCAACTGATCAATGCTCTGCCTGTGGAAGGTCAACCCTTCATGTCTGTCGAGGATGCTGAACGTATCGCCGTCGAAATGGATAGTACGGCCTCAGAAGCTGAACTGCTTGGCTATCTCAATCGGAACTATCCACGTTATGTTGAGCGGGTCGTCGCCAGAGCAGCAATCTATAATGTCGTCGACCGCAATGGTGACTTCTACACTGTCGTCAACAACGATGTCGTCGTTTATGGTGATGCCGAACCCGGCAATCCGCTGTCACCACTGGTGGAAAAGCGCCGCTTTCAGCTGCCGCGCGAATATTTCAATCCAACACTGGAAGACCCTGATGCTGTGTTCGGATTGAATCTGACTTATGATGGCATGCTGGCGCTGGTGACGATGGGCGGCGTTGTCGTCATCGTAGACCGAAATTTTGAACAGGCACCGATCATTCATGAGTTGGCTGACGATGAGCAGGTTACGAACTCGATCGCCATTGATGAGGGTGGTGGCATTTATGTTCTCTCAAATAGGAGGCTCCATAAACTGGTTTGGGACGGGGAAACACTTCACTCTAGAGGGTATGGCGCGTGGTCATCAGAATACGATTCCTTCACCGGCAAACTTGGCGGCGTGAGTCTCGGCAACGGATCAGGCTCTACGCCCTCACTTATGGGCTTCGGAGACGAGGAAGACAAACTTGTTGTCATCACGGACGGAGAGTTGATTATGAATGTCGTCGCCTTCTGGCGCGACGATATTCCAGAGGATTTCGTCCAGAAGCCAGGGACCAAATCGCGTCGAATTGCCGACCAGATTCAGGTTAGTTTCGGAAAGTCTGACCTTGAGCGCGCCCAGTCTGAGCAATCCGTTGCGGTATATGGCTACGGTGCCTTGGTGGTAAACAACACATTGCCATCGCCATTGCCAACAATGCTGGAGAATGTTGTCATGTCTGGTAGACTACGCAAAGGACCGACGGGTGCTGAAAAGTTTGAATGGGACGTTGAAGCTGACCGCTGGGTGCGTGCCTGGGCAAATCCCACTGTATCGAGCCCATCAACCGTCCCCATGATTTCTGGCGGCGCCCAACAGGTCTATGTCAATGGTTTCGTAGACGGAAAATGGGAGGTCACAGGTCTTGATTGGGAGACGGGTGAAGCCGTTACACGGCTTCGCCTTGGTGATAGCCACATTTACAATGGCGCTTACTCTGTCATTCACCTCCTGCCGGGCGGCGATATCGTTCTTGGAGGATTGCTGGGCATGATGCGGATATCGGTCGAGCGCTAGGTGTTGACTTTAGTATGATGTGTTGAGTTTCGGCGCTCTGTGCATTGTAGTTAGCGGTGAAATCTAGTTCTATAGATCAAGCTTGATTTGGCAGGGAGTACAATCCGCGTTAACTATGGCTATCGGTGCCGGTGAGCGGCGTCGAACTCAAGCGGTCTACAAAACTGTGGACCAAAATCAGACCGAGCTGAGGACCAAGAATCGATTACACTTCCCGTAAGTGATTGAAAAATATGGATAAAAAATATGGAATGTGGCACGTCACTCGCGCCATTTTCTCTTCAGGTGACACTGAAAATCTCCGACTGTTAGAGAATTTGGTTTTGAGCCAATGAGGGCTCCAAACCCGACAGGGGCTATTCCTATCGAAAGCGGGCCCAGAGGACAGCGCACAGGCTGGAACTCACGGCCAATGCGGCCAGCAAATCTATCCAACCGTCGTACAGCAGGGCAACGATGAGCCCTGTCAGGACAATAACGAACAGCAGCGCCGGAATGGCGAACACGTTCCGGAGCATATAGGTGAGGCCGGCTTTTGCCTTTCGCTCGCTCATGTATTGGTCCGCTCAAGGAATGTCTTGTTTTCGGTGCGGCGTCTGGCCGGTTCTCGCCTGGCAAGCCAGAGATACAAGCCCGTGACGAGCACCACGATTGTAATCAGGTCGAGCGCGAACCAGACAAGTTTCAGAAACAGGCCGCCATAATCGCCAAAGTGCAGCGGCCGGGAAAGCGATAGCGCTTTGGTGTACCAGGGCATTTCGCGCAGGCCGGCCACGTCTCCCGTGTCCGCATGCACGAGAACGGGCGTGATAATGTTTTCCGTCAGCGGGGAATTGCCGTGGAGAAAGATCGCATAATGGGCCGAGGTGGAGAAACCGCTGCCGGGGAAGGCGACGAATTGCAGCTCCATCTCCGGAGCCAGTCGGACGGCTTCGTTCACCGCTGCGGCAAGCGAGGCGCGCTCACCAGTCTGGACCGCGCCCTCATTCTCGGCAACGAGATCAGCCAGTTCGCTCGTGCGCCATGTGTCGATGATGGGCTGTTCGAGTGTATTTATCACGCCGGTCAGCCCGACCACCAGGGCCCAGGCCAGGGTCACGATGCCCAGCAAATTGTGATAGTCGAGCCACTTCAATCTCGTTGATTGCTTTCGGCGTAGCGTGCCGAAGTCGAGTTTCCGCATGAACGGAGCATAGAGGACAACGCCAGAAACGATTGCGAGCGTGAAGAGGAATCCCATGAATCCCAGAAACAGCATTCCCGGAAGCCCGAGAAACATGTCGGTGTGCAGCTGGAGCAGGAATTCCATGACGCTTTCGCCGCGGTCTGCGGGGGGAACAAGTGCGCCTGATGTCAGATCAAATGAAGCGAAATGCATCGCCGTGCCGGGGGCATCGGCGCTCGGTCCCGTGGTGACGTTCACGACAGGGCGATCAATGTCGAAACTCATGAAGATCGGCACCTCGCCGGGCCGGTTGGCCAGCGAGGTGCCCAGAATTTCGTCCAGCGTCAGGTGGTCCCCGCCCGGATTGGCGGGCTGCCAGGTTGCAGGATTGAGGGCGGCGTCGATCTCATCATGGAAGATCAGCGGTAATCCCGTGATGCAAAGCATGAGCAGGAAGAGCGTGCAGACAAGGCTCGTCCATTTATGAACCCAGCTCCACGCTCTGATCGTACTTGATCGCATTGCCGCCCCGGTCCGGATTTCTAGAAGTCGACCGAGGCCGACACGCTAAAGGTACGCGGATTGCCGAGGATCAGGTAGTTTGCCCCCGGAAAGCCCCCCGTTGATGCCCAGTAGGCCTCATCGGTCAGGTTTTCGATTCGCGCGCGCAAGGTGACAGGCCGCTCGGCAATGTCCAGCGTATAGCGGGCGCCAATATCCAGCCGGGTCCATCCATCGAGCTCCACCGTGTTGGCCGCATCGGCATATTGCTCGCCAGTAAGGACAATCCGGCCGTCAAGCGTGAGGCCGGAGATGGCCGCAACGTCCCATTCCGCATTGAGGTTCGCCTGTATCTCCGGCACGCCGATCGGGGCATTGCCTTCATTTAAGCCATCTTGCGTGCGGGCGAGTTCGGTATCGAGGAAAGTCGCCCCGCCCAGAAGACGCAGGCCTTCCAGCGGCTCGCCGAAGACACTGAGTTCAACACCTGTGTTTTCCTGCTCACCGGAGGCGCTGAATACCTGATCGACTACGATAGAGTTCGGCCGGGTCAGTTGGAACAGGGCGATTGTCGCGCCGACATCGCCGCCATCATACTTGGCGCCAATTTCATACTGGTCACCTGTGAAGGGCTCCAGCACCTCGCCGGCATTGATGATGGTGACACCGCCGCTCGTGGCCGGGGCAATCTCGCCGGGCTGGAGGCTTTCAGCATAATTTCCGTAGACAGAGATCTCATCGGTCGCCTTGTAGACCAAGCCGAAAGCAGGAGTCAGCTTGTCTTCCGAATAGCCGGAAAGGCGTTGACCGGAAGTGTAGTCAAAGGTCTTCGTCTCGATGTCTTGCTGGCGCAGACCAATTGTGGTGAGCAGGCGCCCATCGAGGAAAGACAGCGTATCGGCGATGGCGAGCGACTGGTTCGTCACCTCTTCGGTCTTCAGAGGGCTCGAGAGGTCGCCCCCTATGAAGAAGTCCGCCGCGGGCGGCGCGACATCAACAGGCATATAGAGATCTGTTGCGAAGGGCGCAAAGAAGCTGGAGAAGGCGTACGCATTCTTTGATTCCAGCTTAACCGACGAGGCCGAGACAACCACGCGGTGGCCGATCGACCCGGTCATGAACTCAGCGCTGAGGCCAGTATCAAATGAGATGACATCGTCTTCGCGCGTATTGTCGAACCGGTAGGCCGTCAGGCTGCCATCACGGGCTGCGCTGGGATTGGCAAGGACGTTGGCTTCTTCGCCCTTGCGGGCGCCCGCGCCCAGCCACACGGAAATATTGTCTGAGAGGTCGTATTCACCTCGCACGACACCGAACAGCTGTTGTTCGTCGGTATAGGTCCAGGGCTGGGCGAAGTTCGTGTCCGCGTCGGGCTCTGCTGGTACACCTGCGAGTGGCGTCACTTGCGGGCGCGGCGCGTCGATCCGGTTGTCCTGATAGCCTAGGTCCGCAGAGAATCGAAAGCGCTCACCGGCATAATCGGTCCCGAGGGAGAAGACCGACAAGGACCGATCCTGATCCTCTACGGCAGTTTCCCCATCGCGCAGCACGGCGTTGAACCGCACGCCCCAGTCACCGGTCGCACCGAACCGGTCACCCAGATCGACAGCGCCATAGGCCTGACCGTTGTTTTCATATCCGAGCGTCACGCGGCGTACACCATCGGCAGGTGCGCGCTTGGGGACGAGGTTGATCGTGCCGCCGACGCCGCTGCCGCCTGGGGCTGCGCCGTTGATGAAGGCGTTCGCGCCGCGGAAGACTTCAACGCGTTCCAGCAATTCCGCGGCCACGAACTGACGCGGCAGGATGCCGTAGACCCCATTCAGAGTGAGGTCGTCGGAATAGACCGGGAAACCACGAAGTACATAGACTTCCTGAAAGTTGCCGAATCCCTTGGCGACCCGCACGACCGGGTCGTTCTGCAGCACGTCCCCGACGCTATCGGATTGCTGGTTAAGCACGAGGTCAGATGTGTAGGCGGTACCCGAGAAGGGTGCATCAAGGAAATCGAGATTGCCGAGCAGGCCAGCGCGGCCGCCGCGTGCGACCTGTCCCCCGGCAAACTCCCGGGTCAGTTCGACCTGCGAACTATCGCTGACAATGACGGTTTCCAGCCGGCGCTCGTCTTCCGTCACGGAATCCTCCTGAGCGGTCGCAAACGGCGAAAGCGCGGCGAGCACGAGGCTGGCCGCCATGAGATTCCTGTGCATCGGTTTCAATTTCACAATCCCTTTTCTTGAGAATAAATCGCAATGGTTGCTCAGTAAATGCAAATCATTTGCAATTCAAGACAGTCCCGACAGAGCCTTCAGGGCTCTCAAGTTATCAGGAAGCTCGGGTGCGGGGCAGGTATCCCACACTCAGGTTCGAAGGCTTGATCTACGGGAAAGACTGTCTCCGAAATCAAGCAAATCTTAAGACGAGACCTCAGTCTTTTTGGCAAAAATTAAGTTATATTTGAGGGTTCTGGCCTAGCTGTATTCTTGTGATTTGGGATCAGTGTGGCGTGGCAATGAAGAGGTTTATAAGCCGGACTTCTGACGGGTCCCAGAAGGCCGGGGCCTTGTGGTTCTGCGTCCTATTTACGCTCGGCTTTGTTCCGCTGGCGCTGATATTCGCCTTTGCACCCTCGGGTGTGCATCTTCCAGCCTGCTATCTGCTTGCGGCAGTCTGTGTGGGGTTGGCAATTTTCCTCTTCAGGGACAAGTCGACATCCCTTGCCAACAAACTCTTCGCTTCCACAGCGGCAACAGCCGGTGCGGAGCCAAAGGCGTCTGGCCAGAATTCGCTGACGGGCTTCTCGGGTCAGGAAACGCTTCTGTCGATCCTTGCTGAGGAGCTTACCCCGGCGCTCCCTCCGACCCTTCTTGGAATTATCCGCATTTCAAACTATGACCGGATGGCCGCCATCGATGTGGCCGTAGCGGACCGGGTGCTGAGCGCATTCCACCAGCGGCTACAGAATGCGCTTGGAAAAACAAGACGCCTCGCGCGCGTGGAACGAAATTGTTTTGCAATCTGGTTTGGCGGACCCGGCGACCTGCACGCGGCAAAAGCAGAACTTCAAGCCCTGAGCTATGCGTTGACACAGCAGATTCGCGGAGACGCCTTCACCATTGAGCCTGAACTGGAAGTCGGTTCGGCGGCGACGAGCCAGCAGGCGGAACCTCCGGCAGAACTGATCAGCCGTGCGCTCGCTTCCCTGGCCAAGCCAGGAGTAAGGGGCGGTGTTCTCGATCCTGTCCCAGAGGGCTCAAGGACAGACCTGCGCCGCCGGTTTGCGCTGGAGCAGGATTTGCACCGGGCTATCGGCAATGGTGAGTTGGCACTTCATTATCAGCCTTTCATCGACACCTCCGAAATGCGGGTCACAGGCGCAGAAGCCTTGTTGCGCTGGAGCCACCCAGAGTTGGGTGCGATATCGCCCAGCGAATTTATTCCGATTCTGGAAGAGTCCGGCCTGATGCAGGATGTGGGGATATGGGTGCTCAACACCGCTTGCCGACAGCTGCGCGAATGGCGCGGTGCCGGAAGTCCGGACTTCAAGATGGCGATTAATCTGTCGGCCCGTCAGCTACAGAACCCGGATTTGAAGAACATGATTGGGCGCACAGTGTATAATCACGGTCTGTCGCCATCCGGTATCGAACTCGAATTGACCGAAACTGCGGCCATGGAAGATTCGGCGCTAACTTTGGAATTGTTCAGCAGTTTGCGAGAAGCGGGGTTCAGCCTCGCTATTGATGATTTCGGAAGCGGCTATTCGAGCCTCAGCTACCTGAAAAATCTTCCCTTCAGCAAGCTGAAGATCGACCGCGAATTTGTCTCATATGTTGATCAGAGCAGTGCGAGCCGAGCCATTTGCAAGGCGCTGCTTGAACTCGCGTCCGGTCTTGGCATTTCGGCCATTGCGGAAGGCGTCGAGCGTCGCGAAGAAGTCGACGCTCTGGCCCGCATGGGCTGCACAAGCTTCCAGGGATACTATTTCGCCAAGCCAATGGATGCTGCCTCCTTTGCCGAGATGACGTCTAACTCAGACTGGCTGGCAGAGCTCTGTTCGCCTGCCGCGGCCATGAGCAATGAATTGAAAAGGCGCTATTCATGATGAAATTGATTGCGACCCCGGCGCTGGCAGCCATGCTGATGACCACAGCATGCATGCATACACCCGAGGAAACGGGTCCGGTAGAAACAGGCCAGCCGGTTGAGGAGACGCTTGAACCTGCAGAAGTGCAGGAGACCACGCCGCCTACGACACGGGAGCGCGCGCAGCGCGCTATTCAATTGCTCGGCGAAGGCAAGGAAATGCCTGCAATGGTCGAGCTGGAAGCCATACTTGCCGAGAAGCCGCAGGACAAGATCGCCCTGAAGCTGCGTGACCAAATCCTGAAAGACCCCGGCGAATTACTGGGCGAAAGCCACAAGACGTACACGGTCAAGGAAGGCGAAACGACCTCGTCACTCGCGCGCAGATTCCTTGGGGACCCTCTGCTTTTCTATGCTTTCTCCCGTTACAACAATCTTGAGGCGCCAAACCGGTTGATGGTGGGGCAAGTCCTGAAGTTGCCGGATCGTTCCGTCGAACAACCAGAAGCGCCGGTGGAGGCAGGGGAAGTTCCGAAGCCTCGCGTTGAAACGGAAATCGTATCCTCAGAAGATGCGGCGACCGCGAATGCTTTGCGTCTGGAGGCCCTGGAAGAGCTGAACGCAGGTGAGGCCGAGACTGCAATGACCTTACTTCGGCGCGCCCTGGCCCTCAACAGCAACAACCCAAACATCGCTGCTGACCTGGCAAAGGTCGAACGCATCCAGGCAGCGCTTACCAAATCGAGATAATTACGCCGGGCGAAGCAACAGGTGTCGCAACGTCCGGCCAACCAAGGTGAACACATGAAACGCGTCGGTCGGTATAAAATTGAGGCACGCATCGGGCAAGGTGCGATGGCCGAAGTGTATCGTGCGTATGATCCCAAAATCGACCGTGTGCTGGCTATCAAGGTTCTCAAGCAGGAGTATTGTGAGAACCCGGAATATGCGAAGCGATTCATTCGCGAAGCGCGCGCTGCGGGCGCCCTCTCGCACCCTAACATTGTGACCATCTACGATGTCGGCGACGCTTCGGGATATCCCTACATCGCCATGGAACTCCTCGCCGGGGAGTCGCTGGACAATGCTCTGCTGGCGCGTGGGCAATTTGGTATTGGGACCGTCCTCGGCATTGGTCAGCAACTGGCCGATGCGCTGAATTACGCTCATGCGATGGGCATCGTTCACCGCGATATCAAGCCGTCAAATATCATACTCGGACAGGATGGCCGTTCGATCAAGATCCTGGACTTCGGGATTGCCCGTGTCGCTGAAGGTGGCGCAGAAGCCCAGAAAGAAGGTCTGATGATGACCCAGATGGGGCAGGTTCTCGGCACGCCCCGTTACATGAGCCCGGAGCAGGCTTTGAGCGGGGAAATAGATGGCCGGTCTGACCTGTTCTCGGTTGGCGCGGTCCTCTACGAGCTGCTCACCGGACGACCGGCATTCAACGGGAACAGCATTGCCACGCTCGCGGTGCAGATCACGCAACACGAGCCTACGCCCATCAATACTGATCCAGCCTGCCCGCGCGGATTGGAATTCATTGTAAAGAAACTGCTCGACAAAAAGCCTGAACGACGTTTCTCGAGCGGGGGAACCCTGCTTGAAGCGCTGAAGCGGGAAAGAGAAAATTACGACGCCGTATATGCGGACGGACGGCGCAGACGTCTTTCATTGCAATTGCGATTGACACTGTCGGCATGCGCAATCTCCATCGTATGCCTGTTCGCGGCGGGCTCATTCGTCGTTGGCCATCAGGACAAGACGATGGAGCGGCTCGCGGTCACGTCAGGATCTTCGATTGCCTCTTTTGTGGCGACAAACAGTGCCCTCCACGCAGTGGAGAATTCGCCCTTGCCGGAGGAAGAGCAGGACTGGCTGAACGTCCAGGCTTTCATCAACTCGGCTTCGTCAGATCCCAATGTCACTGACATGACCGTCGTCGACCGTCAGGGCGTGATCCGTGCGGCTTCTGATCTTTCCCTGGTGGGGACGGTCAACACCGACCTCAAGGATCAAGGCAAGCTGACGGGCGACAGTGGGGTGAGAGTGAGTACGGTGAAAGGCGAGGACGGGGTGGAAAACTTCCGTTTCACACATCCCATTACCTATTCCGGTCTGAACTTTGGCGTCGTGGAAGTCGGCATGCCTAAAAATGAGTTGCGCTCAGCTGCGGGCTACATGCGCAACATGCTGATAATCCTGGCAGTCCTTGTGGTCGCCATGGTGGGCTGCCTAAGCTACATCGCGACGCGAACTCTTCTTCTTCCGCTTCGTCGATTGAAAGTGGCGCTGAGGGATGCTGCAGGAGGCGATGTCGACTTCCTGATCTCTCACCAACGGAAAGATGAATTCGGCGAGCTTTATGACAGCTTCAATGCGTTTGCCGTTTCAGTTCAGTCGCGCGGTGAGCCAGATTCCGAAATGGCATCTCGTCCGAATGAAACGGTCATCCTGTCCGAGCCGGACGAAAACGATGACACGTCGACGCCCACAAAACTTGCGGTGGTGTCCCGATGATTACGCTTCGTCTGTTCCGTGAGGATGATCCCGGTCACCTGATCGATTCCTACATCATGGGTGATGGGGACGTCACTGTAGGACGAGATCCTGCGGCAGTTTGGGTCATTGAGGATGCGCACCGGCAATTATCACGCTTTCACTGCACGATCTGTGCACGCGACGGGCGCCTCTTCGTGCGGGATACAAGTACCAACGGGGTTTACCTTGGTGCCGATCGGACGCGGGTGGAGCATTCGGTGGAGACAGCTGTTCCGGCCGGCGAGAGTATTCAGATCGGTAATTTTGTCCTTCAGGTCGACGTGGACCAGAATCTCATCGAAGATCCGGGCAATGCCTCGGATATGCGCAAGAAGGGCGCCCCCCTTTCTGATGACATGTGCGAGTCCCGCACCAGTATAACGAGTGAAATCTGGCCCGAACCGGATCGAAGAGCCAAATCTCGGTCGGACGATGCTGAAGCCACAAGTGAAGTCGTCATGCTGGAAGCCTTCTGTGAAGGTGCTCAGCTGGACCCGTCCTACCTTACCAGCGAAGATCCGGTTGAGATCATGCGTCGCCTCGGAGAGATGTACCAACAGGTAGTGGTGGGTCTGGGAGACCTGATGAGTGACCGGGCGTCGATGAAGGCCGAATACAGCCTTGATCGCACAACCATCGGCGCGACCGACAATAACCCCCTCAAATGGGCACCTACTCATCGGTTGGCTGTCGATCTGATTTGCAATCGCACGGGCGGCTTCCTGAAGGGGGGCGACGCGATCAAGGAATGCTTCGAAGACCTGAAAGGGCATTCACTCTGTCTCGTCGCCGGTTCCAGGGCGGCGGTGAACTCTGTGTTGGAGCGACTGGACCCCAAGATGATAGGCGCTGAGGCCAAGCCGAAAGCGGGCTTGTTCATGGAGCGATCGGACGTGTCCATGCGTTGCATGAAGTCTGCGCATGCTGAACTCTCGAAGGATCCCTTCAATGATCCGGACAGCACGGTCAATGTTGCCTTCAAGCGCGGCTATGAGCAGCGCGCTAACGAGTTGAAGGCAAAGGATCCCTGTGAATGAGCTGGCACTTTCCTTCAAAAGACATGAGCGCGGTTGCGGCCCGTTCGCGGCGGTTCTGTTTCCAATCAACCGGGCGGACTGATTGCGGGCAGGTCCGTACCTTGAATGAGGATGCATTCCTCGAAAGCCCGGATGCGGCTCTGTGGGCAGTCGCCGATGGCATGGGTGGCCATAGTGGTGGGGACGTGGCCAGCGCTTTGGTCACCCGGCGTCTGGGGCGGATTGCGCGCCACGATACAGCATATGCCTTGCGCCGCGAGGTGGCGCGGCAGCTTACACAGGCAAACGACGAACTCCTTACCCTCTCGCAAAGCAGCGCACGGGGCAGCATGGGGGCGACGGTCGCTGTTCTGACGGCGTGTGATGGTTACTATTCCTGCACCTGGGCGGGAGACAGCCGCATCTACCTCCTGAGGAGAGGGCGGTTCCGCCGGATCACGACCGATCATAGTCTTGTGCAGTCACTCATCGATGCAGGTGAAATCACGCCGGAGGAAGCGCGACGGCATTCCCAGGCGCATGTCGTCACACGGGCCATCGGTGCAAGTTCCAAGCTTTCCCTGGAAACCGCGAACGGCGAATTAGAGGCGGGCGACCGGTTCCTTCTGTGCTCGGATGGATTGACCTCGGTTCTGGAGGATAAACATATCCTCTCTCTGATCGCGGGTGTCGACAAGGAAACGGCGATTGATCGCCTGATTTCGAACACGCTCAATGGTGGCGCGCCGGACAATGTGACGGTAATTATAATCGACGTGGCATCCCAAGGCGCATAGCCTGCGAACCTGATATTGTAAGCTCAATGAGCGGCTTGAGAAGTGTGAGCCTGCGGCGCCCGTGCTCGTGCGCAGTTCGACTGCCAGAAAGCTTCGCGGAAGGTTGAGCCCTCATGCAGTGTCACAGGGTTCAGGCTCCCGGCCTTTCCAGGGGCTGAAAGGCAAGGGCAATGTTGGATCATCTCAAAATCTGGAACGATAAGCCGAGCAGTGGAAGGCGTGGATTGTCGCTGATCTGGATGCTGTTTCCATCGGTGGTGCTGGTCATGATGGTAACCTTCATGGCCGTGCAGTTCCTGCGCATAGATCCGGATAGCGCGACGCTCTCACTCTCTGAGCGCATGGATCTTGGGCGCCTCGCCGGCGAGGTGAGCGACAATCTTCCCTTTATGTTGCTGCTGGTGGGGCTGATGATGACAGGTATTCTGATGACCCTGCACATTGGGTTGCGGCCGTTGCGGCAGATATCAGAACGCGCCGCCCGGATCGGCCCAGCCACTATAGGCGAGCGGCTGTCGCTGAGGTCGTCGCCCAAGGAAATCACGCCCCTTGTGGTCGCTTTCAATGGTGCGTTGGATCGTCTTGAAGCCGGGCTGCGGGCTCAGCAGGAATTTTCCGCGAATGCAGCACATGAACTCCGGACACCGCTTGCGACGTTACGGGCACAGGTCGAGAGTCTTCTGACGCCGGACGAGCGTAAGGACGCTATAGAAGAGTTCGACCGGTTGTCGCGTCTGATCACTCAACTTCTCGCTCTGGCCGAGGCCGACAGCGGCAAGGATCTGGGCAAGGCCCCTTTCGATCTGGTTGAGGTGGCCCGGTCTCTTACCAGCGATATGGCCAGCACCATTCTTGCGAGTGGACGGGACATATCATTCGAGAGCGCTCATCAGCGGTGGGATTGCTACGGTACGGTCGCGTTGGTGCATATAGCGCTCCGAAACCTGCTCGAAAATGCCGTACGGCATACGCCTCCTGGCAGCGAAATCCTGGTGTCAATCGATATGCAGGGACAACTCGCCGTGAATGATGACGGGCCGGGTGTGCCGCAAACTGTTCAGAACCGTCTCTTCCAGCGGTTCAGCAAGGCAGACACGCAGAGCCCCGGAGCTGGGCTAGGGCTTTCGATCATACACCGGGTGATGGTGCTGCATGGCGGTGAGGCGCGGTTGGACCCGACTGACGATGGCGCGCGGTTCGTACTCGACTTTTCTCAGCGCGGCGGCTGACACGCCCAATTTCGAGCCATCTGAAAGCTCCCTGCAAGGCTGACTACCCATAGACCGCCCAACGGTTTGGACGCGGCTGTTGGAGCCGAAGGCCGGTCTTGGAGAATTTAAACATGATACAGATGACGCGGACTACCCTGGCTCTGATTGCTATTGTCGGAGCTGGAGGTCTGGTCCCGGCGAAGGCGCAAGCCCAAGGGGCGGCGGGACCTGAAAATCAGGATGGTTTTCAGTTCGAACTCGGGGCGGGAGCGTTTGTGGGGCCCGACTATAAGGGCAGCAGCGATTATCGGGTCATGCCGATTCCCTTCGCGTCCATTCGTTACACGCGCGGCGATCGGTATGTGGCGCTTGATGGTCCCGGGCTGAAGGCGAATATCGTCTCGGGTGGCGACTTCGAGCTGGGCCCCCTTATTACGTTCGAGATGGGACGTGACAATGATATCGAAAATCGCACCGTGCGCCGCCTTGGGGAGGTCGATGATGCAATCATGGCCGGAATGTTCGCCAGCAAACGCATAGATTTGAGCGGTCCCGCAGGCATTGAGGTCGGGGCCCAAGTGCTGACCGATGTGAGCGGCACAAATGACGGCATGACCGCCAAGTTCGAAGTAGGATACAACCGGTTTCTATCGCAGCGGACCATGCTCATGATCGGCGCTTCGACGAGTTGGGCTGATGAGAAATACATGCAGGCCTATTTCGGTGTGACGCCAGTGGGCGCGGCGGCCAGTGGACTTCCTGTCTACACTGCTGGCTCAGGTGTTGAAAATGTCGAATTGTCGGCGGGCCTCATGTATAGGATCAACGAAAGATGGAGCGCCCTCGGCATGGTCAATTACCAGCGCCTGCTCGACACTGCTGCCGATAGCCCCATCGTCCAACTCGAAGGGTCGGAAGATCAGGCCGGGATCATGTTCGGCGTCAGTCGCTCATTCTAGGGAACGTGCTTATGAGGCTGCTCTTCATTGAGGACAATGCCAAGCTCGGAGGGGCAACCAGCAAGTCACTGACGCGCGCAGGGTTTGCTGTCGACCTTTTTGAAACTCCCGAGGATGGTTGGCATGCCTGGCAAGTGGTGACCTATGATGTCGTCATTCTGGACATCATGTTGGCGCGGGAAAGCGGACTTGATTTGTTGTCACGTGCGCGAGACGCAGGGCTTTCCACGCCGGTGCTTCTTCTTACTGCCCTGGGGAGTGTGGATCAGCGCGTGCATGGGCTGGATACCGGGGCGGATGACTATCTGGTCAAACCCTTTGCGATCGAGGAATTGGTGGCGCGGCTCAGGGCCCTCAGCCGACGTCCGCCCGCACAAGCCGACCCCGTCATCCGCTATGGCGATGTCGTTTACGACACTGCCGCGCGGGATATATTCGTAGGAAAGGCGCATGCGCCCTTGTCGCGAGGAGAAAGTATTGTTCTGGAGCGCTTCTTGAGAGCACCTGGCCGGGTGATCACCAAGGATCAGCTTGGCGAGAGTCTTCATTCTCTTGACCAGGAGTTCACTGACAATTCGATTCAGGTTCATGTCCATAGAGTACGCCGAAAACTCGCAGACATGGGAGCAAACGTCTCGATACGGACGCTCCGAGGTCTGGGCTACATGGTCGTGATCAATCCCGGACTTGCAGACACATAAGGTCGCATCATGAGACGTTTCAGGGGCGCTGCATTTGCCTCTCTCACCATGGCGACTTGCATCACAGATCTGGGACAGAACGTGGCTGCCGACAGTGGCGGCCACGTTCTGTATTTCGGCGTATAGGATCAGTAATTATCCTTGTTGTCCTGCTCGTCGACAATGCCATCCTTATTGGAATCCAGGGTGGAGAACATGCGTTCGCCCGACGCATGGAATTCGTCCAGCGACAGGTTTCCGTCTTCATTCTTATCGAGCACTGTGAACCGGAAGTCAGCCTGGTCGATCTGCCGCTTATGCTGCTCTTCCAATTGCTCGATGAGTCGAATCTCATATTCCGAGACATATTCTTCTGATTGAACATTGCCGTCTCCATTCGCATCGCGTCGATGGTAGCCGTTGGCACGTTCTGCCATGAATTCGGCCTGCGTGACGTGGCCATCGCCATCCACGTCATACTTGGAGAAAAAGGCGTCCTTGCTGTGTCCGCCGGCGGAGCGACGGGCTGGGGCTGTTTCCGTCGTGTCGGTAGATGCAGCTGTAATCTGAATATCTGCCGGCGCGGTGGCATCATGGATCGCACAGGCAGCGAGAGGTGCGAATGCCAAAGTCAACAAGAGGGGGGAAATGCGTTTCATGTTCTGAGTTCCGTTTCAGTTGGGTGTTTGTTATCGAGCCACTTCGAAAGTCAGCGAGGTCGTGTAGCTGCGTTCGTCTGTCTCGGCGCCGGCAGGGGCATCTGCTGCGTGGCGGGTCATGATCAGGTATTTTCCTGGCGTGTCGAAGGACAGGGTCACGGTCCCGGACGCGTCCGATTCCACATGGCGTTCGTATTTGGGGGACTCGTAAGCTCCGCCTTGTCGCTTGATTTCTACCGATTGGCCCGCAAGCGGTTCGCCGTCGAAGAGGAGTTGGAATTCAAACCCTTCTCCGAGATAGATTTCACTCGGATGGGTGACTGGTTTGATGAGCAGTTGCCCGATGGGTAATTCGACGGCGTCCCAGGTCGAGGCGCCTTTCGTGACATAGACGTCAGCGACGGTTTCGGTCTGGCTTGTGATCACTTCAGTCGCGTTTTCGGGCACTTCCGCATCGGGTCCGAAGATCGGTTTCCATTCACCATCGACGAGAGCTTTCTGGCTTTTCCGGCCCATGCGAACGCCGGTGGTGAACCGATAGGTGCCCTCAGTGTCCAGATCGCTTTCGAGGACAACCAATTGGCGAAATTTTGTGAGTGTTTTGAAATCATCCCGCGAACCATCAGGAAGAATGACATGATAGTCATCGGAGAGGACCGCGATTTCAGGAACGAAGGGATCTTCGCTGAAGGAAGCTTGAATTGTGACCTGACTGCCCTCGGTGGTGATGAAAGTATTGGGATACATAAAGGATGTATGCGCTTGGGCCGCTGCACAAAGTGTGGCGGCACACACGATTCCAACGGCGCAAAATTTTAGAAATGTCATGAGATCCCTCATCCATGTAATTGAGAATAATTATCACTTGCACATACTGAGAATGCGATTTAGTTGCAAGTAGAGAATTATTGAAATGTGCGGTCGCTTCGTGGACGGGCTCTTAATCCGGTCAGTATGCGCACACAAAACTCACGGAGAGCGTTGATGCGAAAGACATTGGCCGGATTGGCCCTGGCTCTGCTCTTGTCGGTAATGCTATCGGATGCGGCAGCGGCCGACATCTACAAGCGACACCATGACCATGTCCTCGGGACCTCATTAGATCTGGTCGTGAACGCGCCCTCAGAGACCGCTGCTGACACGGCAGAAAACGCAATCATCCAGGAAATCGAACGTCTGCGCGCTGTGTTCAGCACGTATGATACCTCCAGCGAAATATCCCGGCTGAACCAGGCAAGCAGTATGGAAGCATCTGCTGACATGATCCGTGTGCTTGAACAGTGTGAGGCCTATCGCACACTGACCTCAAACGCCCTCAGCTGCCGTATCGGTGGACTTCTTGATGTCTGGGCCTCAGCCGAACACGAAAACAGACTGCCTGACCGCCCGGCCATGCGTGTTGCGGCTGGGGAAATCCGACGGACGAGTATCCAGACCGATATGAAAACACGAAGGATCAGTCGGCCCGAGCTAGTGCGGTTTGCCGCCGATTCTCTCGCAAAGGGTTACATACTTGATGCTGCGCTGGAGGTCGCCAGCGCGGCTGCACCCGAGGTGTCGGGGATATTGATAAATATCGGTGGAGACATCCGGTCATGGGGTGATGGCCCTCAAGATGGGCAATGGGCTGTGGCCGTAACGCCGACTTCCGAACTGGGAGAGGGCGGCTCCGCGCCACATGCGCATGTGCTGATAGATGAGGGCGCCATCGCGACCAGCGGGTTGGGGCCGCGTAATCGGACAATTGAAGGCGAAGCCTATAGTCATGTCATCTCCCCGGCTGACGGTTGGCCAGTTTCTCACATTCAGAACGCAACGGTTCATGCTTCCGACGCGATGACGGCAGACGCCATCGCCACCGCCCTTCTGGTAATGGACCTCAAGCCGGGGCTGGTTCTTGTGGAGAATATGTCGGGAGTGGAAGCCGAGATTGTCACGGCGGATCAGCGGCGCCACCCGACATCAGGATGGGCGGCCTTGGAATCGATGCCAAGGAAAGAAGCGGAGGCGAGTGCGAACTGGCCTCAAGATTTTGCCTTCACGATCAATTTTAGCATTCCTGAACATGATATTGCGGACTATGAGCGGCCCTATGTGGCGGTTTGGATCGCAGACAAACAGCGTAACCTCATCCGCATTCTGATGCTGGCTGGCCAGCAAGAACGCTGGATGGAGGAGAACTATTACTGGCACCGGCGCTTTGGCAGAAAGGCAGGGAGTCTCGTCGACGCCATTGCGGGCCCGACGCGCGGGCCGGGTCAATATGACCTTCTATGGGACGGCCTGACAGATGATGGCGACCCAGCACCTGCAGGCGATTACATCCTGCACCTCGAAGCCGCTCGCGAGCATGGCGATCACCAGCACGAAAGCATTGGGTTCACGGTCTCAGATGACCCGTTCACTCACCAGGTCGAGCCTGGGAGCGAGATAGGACCAGTGATGATCCGCTTTGGCGTGAAAGACTAAGCCTCAAGCGCCAAGCCTGAATTTTCTAGATGCCCTCGATCTCGACGGTGAAGTTGCGGCTTATGCCGGTTGGCGGCGGCGGAAAGGGCGACGCCTTCTTTACAAAGATCAAGGCTTCACGGTCGAAGCGGGACGAACCGGAACTTTGGGACACTTCAATATGCTCGATCGTACCGCGCGAAGCGATCACAAACCGGATATAGGCTGAGCCGGGGCCAGACGCGCGCGGCCGGCGCAACCGGGACAAGTGTTTCATGACCCTGCCGGAATAGTTCGAATACTCGGAGTTTCCTGCGGCAGCTGGCTGCGCACTGGATGAGTTTGCGAGGCTCGATGGCTCCGCGGTAGGGCTTTCTGAGGCAGAGTTAGGATCGATTTCGGAATGGGGGCCGCCGTCATTCGAGGCCTGTTCCATCGACTCTGAGGAAATTTCCCGGTGGGCCTGCGGCGCACTCTCTGATGTGGGAGGGGACTCCTTGGCAACAAGTGCGGATTCGACCTGCGGGGCCTGTTCGGGTGGGGCGTCTGGTTTAGGCGGAGGAGGGCTTTTTTCCGTAACCGGTGGTGCCGAAACGGCGTCCATAGGCTGCGCTGGTTCTGTTTCGGCGGTATGTGCCGGCGGCTGAGGTTCTGGCGGAGCGTGGTCTGCCAGTGGCTGTTCCTGTTCAGGAGGTGCCGGGTCGGTTTCCTCCGACTCCGTGCTTTCGAGTGACTCGGCATTCGTCGCCGAAGCAAGCGAACCAAACTGCACGCTGAAACCATCGCCTGCGACCAAGGGCGGCGGAGCGTGGGAGACTGTATAGGCAAGCACGCTCAAATGGGTTGCTGCGGCTGCCGACAGGGCAACTGAGAATTTCAGGACGTTTATGCGGGTCATACTGCGGTGTCCTCTGTCACGATAATGATGTCAGTCTGTCCGTTCGCGCGTAGTTCTTTCACCAGTTCGAGAAGCTGCGCCGCTGGCAGGTGGCGGTCAGGGAGGAGGCGCAGCGGAGTGGCATCTGTGTTGCGACTTTGGATAATATATTTCATGTCGATAGGGATGCCGCCCCTGCGCAATTGGCCAGACGAGTCGATGGCCACCGCATCTGGCGCGACGCAGCAGTCGAGGTCTTCGGTTTGCACAAACCTGATGGATGGATCAGGGGGAGAGGAAAGGGATCCGGCAACCATGAAGAAAATCAGGATCAGGAAGACGATATTGATCAGCGAAATGACGGGATCACGGGGAGCTTTTTGTCTGCGGCGCTTCATGTCGGCTCCATCACCATTACCTCAAGCCGAGGCAGGCGTTTGAGCTCGGAGAGCACATCAATCAGACTCTGTGTCGTGACATCATCGGTGACGGTTACTGAAACAATAGGTGTGTCTTCGCCTGAGCCCATCCTTTCGAGCCGGTGGATGAGGTGATCCAATCGCACGGGCTCGTCCTCAAGAAGAAGGCCGTTAGCTCGAACTGTTAGTGTAAGAACAGGGGTGTCTGCCGTTACTTCGCTGCCCGATGCTGTAGAAGAGATGTCGATCTCGGAGAAGTTTGAGAAAGTCGATGCCAGCATAAAGAAGAGCAACAGAAGGAAGATCACGTCGATGAGCGACGTGATTGATGCGCGGCGGCGACGGCGGACGCGTCTAAGTGCCATACCCTACCGCGCCGATCTCTGTGGTAGCCGCTTCACGCGTCTTCGGTGTTACGAGAATCGTAAAGGCATGTTCTGCAAAGGCGCGTTCGCGGTCGGTCTGAGCTTCAAACCAGGACAGGGCGATGGAGGTAGGCATGGCGACGGACAGCCCTGCCGCAGTCGTCAGCAATGCGACCCAGATACCGCCCGCAAGCGCTGACGGATCTACCTGAGAGCCCGCCGATTGCAAGGCCTGAAAGGCGTCAATCATGCCGAGCACTGTCCCGAGAAGCCCGAGCAGCGGGGCCAGCTGGGCGATCGTGTCGAGGATGCGAAAGCCGCTTTCATAGGGTTGCAACGCCTGGTCTGCTTCGGCCTCGAGTCGCGCGATGAGGCCGTCTCGTCCTCGCAGCGGCAACGCTGAAAGGATAATGCTCGCGAGCCAATGCTTTGAGGCCGCTAACTTGGCCCGTGCATCGCCTTCCCGTCCGCCATCCAGCGCGCGAACCGCAGATTTCAATGGCTTCAACTGCCCGATCCCGTCTGATCGAAACTGCCAGTATTTGAAGCCTGTGAGTCCCAGCGTGAAGATCGATGTAAGCAGCAGGATGACGAGGATTGGACCGCCGATGTCGTACAGGGCTTGGAACATTGAGATCATTGGCTTTTCCAGTCAGGTATCGTTTGTGCCGTCCGCCCAGGAGGCGCCTTGGTAAAGGGGTGCGAACACCCTGCGGGAGCTGAAACGCCGCAGGGTGTTCACGTTGAGCATGTCCCCTCTGGGCGGAGGGAGGAGACGGCTCAGAAGGCTTTCGACACAGTGAATTTGATGTTCCGTCCGGCTGCAGGGCGTGTGGACAGGAGCGGGGTGTAGGTGTGGTCGAACAGGTTCTCCAAGCCAAACCGGAAGGATGTGCCTTTCAGGACCCCTTCCTGCGGCGTGATCGTGGCGCGCAGGTTTGCCGTGAGGAAGCCTGGGGTAATCGTGCCGTTGCGGTCTGCTTCATCCGCAGCGACAAACTCGCTGGACAGGTCAGCCAGGCGGGCAAATCGCTTGCCCAGAGTCAGGCGTGCCGTGTTGGCGGGAGCGTTGGTCCAGTCCGTGATCGAATTATCCGTTCGGGTTTGCTCCGCGTCCACAATGTTGGCGTTGACGTCAACATAATATCCGTCGCGGCGTGCATAGGAGCCCTCCAGCTCGAGACCCTGAAGTTCAATGGAGTCGACCCCGGAGTAGGACGTGTTGTCTTCCTGGTCCGTATGATAATAATTCGCCTTCATGGCGAGGGTATCGTCTTGGCCGAAGACGCCGATACGGTCATAGGATGCGCCGAATTCGTAGGTTTTTCCGATTTCGGGCTGGGTCATGTAAATCTCGTTCTCGAGATCATCGAGAATGGGCAGGCTCTCCGTATAGGCATAGCTGCCGAACAGGGCGAGGCCATTGTCGAACTGGTAGCGGAGTGACGCGCCCCCCATGAGGGCATCATTGTCATAGCTTGCAGTGCTGCCATCATCGAGGGTGCCCTCAACTTCGGACGTCTCGAAACGAATAGCCGGTGCAAAGGTCCAGCCACCGAGGAAGTCGATCTGGTCGACTGCGAACAGAGCGATGCGGTTGTCTTCACCGCCGGGCGCGGAGCTTGCATCGAGGCGTTCCTTCTGGATGAATTCGATGCCTGTGCGCAGGTCGTGAACAAGTGCGCCTGTTTCAATATAGGCGGCGTTCTTCACTGTGAACTTGGTTGTCTCATAGCGATGATCTGCGTCGACCGTGGCGAAGCACCCCATAGGACCGCTGCCAACAACACATTCCTGCTCAATCTCTTGGTTTGCGTAGGTATAAATAGCATCGAGGTTGATCAGGTCATTCGAGACCGGATTGAAGTTATAGGCGAGTGAAACGGTCTCGGATGTCGTGTCCCGATCTACGTTACCGAAGACGCCGCCCGTCGTGCCGAAGGAATCGTAAGGTTTGTCGCGTTCTGTTGTTTCAGAATTGGTATAGCTGGCACGGAGGCTGTGATCGCCCGCTGTATACCGGGCTTTCAACAGATAGGAGGGCAGTTCAAATTCGCTGTTCTCAATGACGTTATCATCGCCATCTTCCTGATTGTGTTGTTCGCGCCAGGCATAGTTTGCGAGCAGTTCGAGGTTCTCGGTAGGCTGGATTGCGAGCGTGCTGGAGGAATTGAACCCGTCCATGTTTGTTGCGCCCCCCAGGGTCTGGCGAAATGCGAGCCCGGTTTCGCCGCCCGTCAGGTCTGAGGCGTCAATCGTTTCAAGGCGGACGACGCCGCCGATGATGCCAGAGCCGTATTCAAAACTGCCCACGGTCCCGCGGATCACTTCGACGCTCTTGTACAGGTAGGGGTCGGTATAGAGTTGGGTCCCGATCCGGTAGAGTTCTTCCGAACCCACGCTCGCGCCATCCACCTGAATCGCAACCTTCTGATCGGTCCCATATGTGCCATTGGCGCCAAAGCCGCGAATATTGATGCCTGAGCCGGTTGGAGTTGAGCCGTTCACGAGGGAGACGCCGGGAACCGAGTCAATCAGTTCGGCGACTGTACCGGCTTGGCGATCCTCAATTTCTTCTTGGTCGACCACGGTAACCGGGGTGGCGGTGTCAGTCTGGACGTCCCGCTTACTCTCGCCGAGCGTCAGTGTGCCGAGAAATTCGCCAGTCTCGGATTCCGCAGTTTCTTGTGCAGACGCGGGTGCCTGAAGCAGGACGGCAGAAACGATCGCGGTCGCGCCGAGCAGGGCAGTTTTATGGTTTAAAATATGGTTCATGGACCCCTCCAATTAGTTTCGATAATGCAACTCAGTCGCAATGTGGGGCCGGGATAGCGTGTGCCTTCGAGTATTGCAAATGAAAATTATTCTCAAATTGAGTCTATTTGGCTGGTCGCCTCTGGATTAAGCGAATCCGCACTTCGGGGGGAGAAGTCGTTGATCTCGAATAGGACGGATACGCAGGCGAATGCGTCAGAGGACAAAATCTTCTGTCCCTTGGTTCAGTACGCGCGTACGACATGACAAGTCGAAAGCTGCTTCACCAAGATTCAGATCGGTCTAATTCGTTGTAATCATTAGGCTATAGCGGGAAAAGCCGTAACGGCGGCCGTTATGCCGATGCTTCGAACACTGGCCAATAGTCAACGATCTCGCCCTCATCATAAACAGCGATGTCTCCGAATTGCAGGAAGACCGCCTCGCTCTGGTGAGGTCGGAAAAAAACGAACTCGTCTGGCGTGATGTTGAGCTTAGGACCGCCATTGAGCATTTCCTGATTTGAGGATCTGCCGAAAGTGGAATTGTAGCTGAGGCCGGGCGGATCAACAGGGTCGGCGAGCCAGTGGCCCCCATAGATGAACACCGTCTTGCTGTAGTTTGGATTCCAGGCGCGTGTCGCGCCGTCGGCAAACTCGAGGCCGGGCATGCGTGTCTTTGGAATGGATTTGATCACGGGTGTCGCGATGAAACTTGCGGGAAGGTGGGGGTCCAGCAGCTCGGTGTCAAAATGCGTAGGCTTCACCAGGCATGACCCGGCTGACACTTCATTCGCGATCTTGGTGTCTTCATAGTAGCGATAGGTTGGACTTCCCGCGGCATTGCGAGTGATGTGAGCGATGGCTTCGCTTCCAAATACTTCTGCGGCCTGCTCCAGCGCTGTGCGATATGTCCGCCAGGCGCCGGCAAGGGCTTTGTCACGCCAGCCCAGCGTGGTCGGCAGGCTGGGGATGTGTGGTTCGTATCCCATGAAGCCCGCAAATTCCAAGTTCGGATCGGTCTTGATTTCCTTAAGTACCGCGTCCAGGTTTGCGCCCGTTTCGAAACCGCCTCTGTGGAGCCCTACATCGAGTTCCAGATTGACTCTCAGCGTGCGGTTCAGGGTCCTCGCAAGCTCCTGATATTGCGAAAGTCGCTTTGGTGTATCGATGAGCCATTGAATGTGATCTGCCGCCTCAATACGGGTGGGGGGCAATTTCTCGAAATAGAGACGCGCGGCCTGTACGGGAAGTGGCTTGCCCACAAGCTGGCTGGCCTCTGGCATGAGGTCGCTCAACGCGACAAGCATGGGCAGGTTGAACGTCATGAGTCGATCAGTATTCGCGCGCTGGGCAACATGCTGAATGAGGCTGATGGACGGCAGGGATTTCGCAACAATACGATAACCCATGCCCTCAGGAAGATGCCTCTTGAGCGCGTCGATATTCGCGTTGAGCCTGGCGCGATCAATCACCAGGGTCGGGGTCGCGATGCCGGCATTCATCAGGGCCTGCTGAATGCTCAGGAAATATGGGTCCCGTGGACCGCTCTTGTCATGTGGTTTCGACATCAGGGCTGCAACTCCCGCTATGGCTGTGCCGCCGATCAAGAGGTTCCGTCTGCTGATCTTAGGCACGGAAGGTTTCTCCAAATAGGTCGGCGAGATGAGGGTTCAGGAATTTACCCGTGGGATCGAGCGAGCGGCGCAGTTCAGAGAAATTGGAAAAATCCGGATAGAGCACTTCCAGATCCTCGCGCGTCTGACTGTGATGCTTGCCCCAATGGGGACGGCCGCCATGTTCCCTGAAAATCGGCTCGAACTCCGAGAAGAAATAGTCATAAGGCTCGTCAACCGCTGCGTGGATGGCAATGGACATTCGCGGACCGCCATTGAACGGGCTTAGCCAGGCATCATCCGGCGCAGTGAAGCGCACCTCCATGGGGAAGAACGCATCCTTGCGACGATCCATTTTGGCGATGATCTGGCGCACGGCTTCAAGGCCGTTTTCCCGTGGAATGTGATATTCCATTTCGTTGAATTTTATCGGACGGGTCGTGGCGAGAAGCTGGAGCGACGCATCACTGACATTTTCGACTTCCCCGCTTGGAAGCGCAGACTGGGCAATCCGTTTTCTTAGCCAAGGCCACCACCCGAATTGATCTCGAAGCTGTTTAAGTCCTTCCAGCATTTCATCGTCATCATTGGACGGGTGAAGGCCGGTGATCTCACCCTCATGCAGATCATTAACGATGCTGGCGGCGATGCCTGTCCCCGGAAGGTAGTAGAATTCAAAGTTTCGATGGCTGTCGGCACGAACCAAGGCTTCGTCCAAAACAATCTCTATGGGTTCAGCGGTGACGATGCGTTTCAGATTGAAGGCAGGGATCGTCTGAACCGTGTATTCCGAGACCACCCCCAAGGCGCCGAGTGAGACTTTGCCTGCCGCAAACAGGTCTGGATCGCTCTCACGAGTAACCTCCCGTACGCTGCCGTCCGCCGTGACCAGTTTGAAGGCATGGATATAGTCATGAAGCGCGGTCAGGCTTTGTCCCGTGCCATGTGTGGCGGTCGAGAAAGAACCGGCAAGGGTCTGATCGACAATATCTGGAAGATTTGGAAATGCCCTGCCGACATCGTTAAGCTGCGAGGCGGCTTGGAACAGGACGGTACCAGCGCCGAAAGTCGCGCGCCCAGTGGTGTCATCATACGATTTCAAGCCGGAAAGTTGGCCTACATCGAGGATCATCCCTTCGCTGGGAACCAGACCGGAAAAGGAATGGCCGCTGCCCCTTGGGCGAATGCGTCCTGCACTCGTCCGGACCAGCTCCGATAGCTCGGCTTCCGACGCGGGAGACTGGAATTGTTTTGGCGTCGCGCTCTGCGCGCCGGACCAATTCATCCAGCTTTCTTCGCCGGCCGGTGCGTCAGGGAAGTCGGGAGTATAGTCGTCCCGGACAAAGCTTTTTGAGCCCCACGCCACATGTTGAACGGCTGGAATGGCTGCTGCCGCAGTGAGCCCGGCACCCGCGAGAATGACATTTCGTCTGGAGACACCCATTGCACCTAACCCCCCCGATAATGATAGCGAAGACTATCGGTATTTTTCTGTCTGTCCAGTGTCAATGAAGTGCAATTCCGTCATGACCGATCTCGTGAAACCCCAGACAACAAGA
Source organism: Hyphomonas sp. (assembly GCF_036964145.1). Lineage (GTDB taxonomy): Bacteria > Pseudomonadota > Alphaproteobacteria > Caulobacterales > Hyphomonadaceae > Hyphomonas. The sequence continues at coordinate 486,826 of NZ_JBALUC010000002.1, read as the reverse complement.
CGCTCGGCGCCCAATCAGGCGCGCAGTCGGCAAACTCTTGAGCAGATTCTGGCCGCTGCTGCCGATTTGCTGGAGGAGGTCGGGTTCGAAAAGCTCTCGACCAATATGATCTGCAAACGCGCGGGCCTGACGCCCCCAGCCTTGTACCGCTACTTTCCGAACAAATACTCGGTCCTGAAGGAGCTGGGGGAGCGTTTGATGGCGGAGCAGAACAAACTTCTCCAACAGCCAGGCCTGGAAGCAAACGATCTTGAAAGCCTGGGGGTAGAGATTGAGAAACTTCTGATCGAGACCATCCGGGTTACACGCCAGACCAAAGCGGGCGGCTGGATCATGCGATCCATGCATGCCACGCCGGTTCTGGCGGATGTCAGGCTGGAATCCCACAGGCAGATGGCACGCCAGCTTGCGGACGAGATATCCAGAAGGTGGGCCGATTTGGATCATGACCTCGTCTTCCAGTCAGCGCGACTCAGTGTCGAGATCGGATATGCCGTGGTCGAAATGGTATTCGATGAGCGCACAATCGACGAAGCTGCGACTATTCGGATGACAGCCGAACTCCTATCATCCAATTTGCAAAGATTGGTCAGTGATCAAATTTGATGTGCTCGGGGGTCAAGTCTGTGACCGATTGGGCCCCCATAAGCGTCATCGCCACCCGCATTTCCTTTGCATAGAGGTCGAGCAGGTTTTCCACGGCTGTCTGGCCTCCCGCCGCCAGCGCGTAAATGTATGACCGGCCAAGCATGACGGCATCGGCGCCAAGGCAGAGCGCGCGGACGACGTCAAGGCCGCTGCGAAAGCCGGAATCGACCAGAACTTTCGTCCGCTTGTCAGCCGCGCCGACAATGTCGGACAAGACACGAATACTGGAGGAGACACCGTCGAGTTGACGTCCGCCATGGTTCGAAACGACGAGACCGTCTGCGCCGAGCCTGATGGCATCCTCTACATCGTCCGGGTCCAGAATACCTTTGATGATCAGGTTTCCGGGCCAGAAATCCCGGATCCATTCCAGATCCTTCCAGGAAATGTCCGGATCAAAATTCTCGGCCAGCCAGCCCATATAGTCGACGAGCTTGGTGCGCTGGCGACGATAGGCGGAGATGTTACCAAGATCGTGGGGCCGGCCACCCAGGCCCACTGATATTGCCCAGTGCGGATGGGTAATCGCTTGCAGCATCCGCCGGATGTTGGCGTTCGATCCGCTCATGCCGGAATGCGCATCCCGGTAGCGGCTGCCCGGCACAGGCATATCGACCGTAAAGACGAGGGTCTTCACACCTGCCGCAAGGGCGCGTTCCAAAGCGGACTTCATGAAGGCCCTGTCCTTCAATACGTAAAGCTGGAACCAGATCGGGCGATCAGATGCAGGCACGACTTCCTCGATCGGGCAGACCGAGACCGTGGAAAGCGAATAGGCAATGCCCGCGGATTCCGCCGCCTTGGCGGCCTGTACTTCGCCGCGGCGGGCATACATGCCAGTCAGGCCGACCGGAGCCAGCGCCAAGGGCAGGGCGAGCTTCTCTCCAAAAAGAGACGTACTGAGATCAATCTCGGCGGTCCCTTTCAACACACGCTGACGAAGTTCAATCGCCTGCATGTCTGAAACGTTGCGCCGAAGGGTTTCCTCCGCATTGGCGCCGCCATCGATATAGTCAAACAGGAAATGCGGCAGCCGACGCCGTGCGGCAGCGCGGTAATCATCAGGCGAAGACACGATCATGCGGGGGGTTCTGGCATGCTGGCCATGACCCGGCAAGCCATTGTTTTAAGGTCAGTTCTGTCTCCAGCAGGACTATTTGAAGGCATTCCCGCTTCGGATGCCAAACACCTTGAAGATCATGGCAGCGGGGCAAAATCCGGTGAAGGCGGCCTGGAACATGTTGAGGCCGGCAAAGGCTGTCAGCAGGAACCAGTAGGGCGAGACCCAGTAACCCAGCGCGAGGCTGATCAGGACCACCAGTCCGGCAAATGCGAGTACGGCGCGATCGAGATTCATATCTGTTTTCCTTGATTGAAATATGGTCAGGCTGAGGGGTTGAGAATGTTTACGCTTTCGATCCATTGGGTCAGCATTGGGGCTGTCTGGACGCCAGAGCGCTGGTCGATCACCCGGCCAGCCTGGAACAGGAAAAGCGCGGGAATGCCGCGAACCTGCAAACGGGCAGCCGCATTGGGATGAGCTTCCGAATTGAGCTTCAGGAAGCGCAGATTGCCCGCAAAGTGATTGGCGGCCTCCGCATAGGACGGCCCCATCATCCGGCACGGACCGCACCAGGGCGCCCAGACGTCCAGAAGAAAACTGCCTTCATCGCGTGCCAGCAGGCGATCCAGGATCTTCCCATCCACATCAACAGGCACCTTGCCCGCAAGAAAGGCTTTGCACGATCCGCAATGACCCTGACCTAAAGCCTTTCCAGCCGGGACACGGTTTACCGCGCCACACGCCGTGCAGACAATGTGATGGGCATTTGTCGTCATGAGTGCCCTTTCAATTTGTGGGTCTTCAACAGGCCAAGCGCCGCATTTTCGTAGAAGGTTTCCGATTTGCCCGTGCGCAGCTTGTGCAGGAAATATTTCTCAAAGCCCGCCTTGGCCAGATGAACCCATCCGCCCGAGGCAGACCAGTTGACGTTGCGGGGCGGGATTTGCGGCTGGGCCACGAAGGCCACGCCCCCATCTCCGAAATCAGCAAGGCAGATGGCGTTCCAGGTTGCCTTGTGAGTCGGCTGCTCGCCTTCAATGAGTTGCGCAATATTGCGCGCTGTTGCTTCGACCATGGATTCGATCATGAAGCCTGTCTTCGGCACACCGACCGGCACGGGTGTCTTGCCCATAGGCGGAATGGCAATGCAGACCCCGATGCCGAAGACTTCGGGCCAGGCCGTGTTGCGTTGGAACTCATCGGTCAGGATAAAGCCTTTCGGGTTTACCAGGCCTTCAATGTCGCGCACGGCTTTCACGCCCCGGAAAGGCGGCATCAGCATTGTGTATCGCGTGGGCAGTTCGTGAGCCTGTTTTACCGAGCCATCCTCATTAAGTTCCTCAACGCTCACCTTGTCGGCTTCCGCCTTCACAACGCGTGCATTCGTGATCCACTTGATGTGGCGGTCACGCATTTCACTTTCGAGCAGGCCTTTCGTGTCGCCGACCCCATCCAGGCCGAGATGGCCGATATAGGGCTCTGGCGTGATAAAGGTGATGGGCACCTGGTCGCGGATTTTTCGCTTGCGCAATTCAGTCTCGATAATCATTGCGGTTTCATAAGCAGGACCAAAGCAGGAGGCGCCCTGTGCGGCGCCGATCACGATGGGGCCGGGATTCTTGCAGAATGCTTCAAAGGCTGCGGCGCCCTTTTCGGCGTGATCAATATGGCAGACAGACTCAGTCTGGCCATCGGGCCCGAGGCCCTCGACATCATCAAAGGCGAGCTCCGGACCGGTGGCGATAACCAGATAATCGTAATCCACCTGGGTTCCGTCAGGCATGCGGACACACTTACTGACCGGATCGACTTTTTCCGCCTTGCCGACGATCAGCTCAATGTTTCGCTTGTTCAGCGGCTTTGCGAGATCGACCGTGATCTCTTTCCGGTCCCGCCAGCCGACCAGCACCCACGGATTTGAGGGCTGGAACTGGTAATAATCGGTCTCGCTGATGATCGAGACCTGATGCTTGCGACCGAGCGTTTTCTTGATCTCATAGGCTGCGACCAGTCCACCCAAGCCTGCTCCGAGAATGACAATTTTCGCCATGACTATTCCTCCACGACAGGAAAATGTTGTATATTAGCACTTTCGCAAATACGCAATCTTACCTATATGGGGCGATAGGGCATTGCGCTACATCAAATCCCTGAATGCGCGATGGCGGCAGGCAGGCTTGGCAGAGGAAGAATTCATGGCTGATAAATATGACCTGACACCCCAGAGTGTTCTCAAGGACCTGAGAGCGGGCGAAATTCTGCTGATAGATGTGCGTGAACCGGCAGAATTTGCGAATGAGCGGATTCATGGCGCGCTCCTGCATCCGCTATCGACGTTCGAGCCAAAGGCATTTCCCACAGATGGAAATCGACGGATCGTATTCCAGTGTGGGTCCGGCAAGCGGTCAAGAATGGCGCTGAACAATTTCATGAAAGAAACCGGCATTGAGGCCGCTCATCTTGCAGGCGGTATCGCGGCATGGAAGTCAGCGCAGCAACCCTGCATTCGGTTGGACCCGGCGACGGGCGCCATCGTCGACAAAGGGGATTATTGATATGATTGCGCGACTGATCAGCAGCTTGGCCGTGGGCCTCGTCGTCAGTGCGACGGCCTTGGCGCAGACGCTCACAATCCAGGAAGCCATCATTACGGACTATCGACCTGTCGTCGGGCGGATTGAGGCCAGTGACACGACGATGGCGCGGTCGCGTCTTCAGGGCGTGGTCACACAGCTGAGTATTGATGAGGGGCAGGTGGTAAAAGCTGGTGAAGTGGTTGCGTTCATCGCCGATGACACGATTGCACCTCAGATCAATGCCCTTAAATCCCGCGTCGATGGTCTCACGGCCCAAGTTACCCAACAGGAAGAAGATCTGGCGCGCGCCAGCAAACTGCTTGCAGATGGCTTTTACCCGAAGGCCCGGTTCGAACAGGAAAAAGCCGCGCTGGATATCGCCAAGACCAACCGCGTCTCCGCAGAAGAAGAGCGCCGCAGCCTGATCGCTCGCCGTGCGGAAGGATATGTTCGCGCGCCCGTCGACTCGCGGGTGACAGAGGTTCTTGTGGTCGAGGGCAGCGTTGTGTCTCCAGGCCAGGTCCTCGCCAATCTTGCCACGCTCGATGGCTTGGTGCGCCTCTCTCTGCCGGAGCGGCATTTGAGCTTCCTGGTCGAGGGCGGGGAGGTTTCCTTGCGCTTGCCCGCCCGTGAAAACGACGTGCGCACCGCCCGGATTGAAAAGATTTATCCAGCACTGCGCGACGGTGCCGTGGTCGCGGACGCCGTGGTCGAGGGCGGCCTCAATGCGCTGGTTGGCGAACGCGCGGATGTTCTCGCGCCAGTTGGTGACCGCCGGGCGATCATCCTGCCGCAGGAGTATGTCACGACCCGCTATGGCGTGGACTTTGTCCGCGTCAAAGTCGGTGAGCGCTTTGTCGAGGCGCCGGTCGTTCTGGCCGAGCCGCTGGTGTCGAATGGTGTTTTTGAAGTTCTGTCCGGTCTGAGGCCGGGCGATGTCGTTGCCTTGCCTGGGACTGAAAACTCATGAAGGCCGATATCTCCGGCTCGATTACACGAGCAACAATCCGGTCACCTCTCACGCCGCTCATTCTGCTGGCAGCGCTCGCTGTCGGGCTGATCGCGCTGCTGACCATCCCCCGCGAGGAAGAGCCGCAGATATCGGTTCCGATGGTCGACATCCTTGTCCAGTCGCCTGGTCTGCGGGCGGCCGATACAGTCGAGCAGGTGACAGAACCGCTGGAAGAGATCGTCAAGGCGATTCCGGATGTCGAGCATGTCTACAGCCAGAGCCGGGATGATGGCGCCATCGTCACAGCGCGGTTCATGGTCGGGACGGACGCGGATGATGCGATCCTGAGAATTCATGAGAAGATCCGGGCCAATATCGACCGGATTCCCCCTGAGGTTCCCATGCCACAAGTCGTGGGCCGTGGCATTGATGATGTGCCGATTGTCGCCCTGACCCTGTCTCCGGAACCCTGGACCGGGGATGTCTGGAATGACACCAGCCTGCGTATGCTGGCAGATGAAGTGCTCAAGGAACTGGTGAAAGTCGAGAATGTCGGGCTGACCGATGTGATTGGCGGACGCAGTCTTGAACTCCGCGTCGAGCCGGACATTGAGGCCTTATCATCCTACGGCGTATCGCTGCAGGCTCTGGTGGACGCGACCGCGCAGGCGGTACAGGCGCGCCCGATCGGTACGGCGCGTGGGTCGGGTGACTCGATCATCATCCAGGCCGGCGACCGTATTACGGCTGTAGGAGATCTTGAGCGACTGGAAATCCAGGCGCCGGACGGGCGCATGGTCTATCTCTCCGATGTTGCGCGAGTCCGCGTTGCAGGCATTGAAACCGAGGCGCGGGCCTGGACGCTGGAGCGGAATTCCCAGCGCTCTGAATTTGAAGCCTTGCCGGCGGTTACGCTGTCGCTTGCGAAGCGGCCAGGCGCCAATGCCGTGGTTGTTGCGGACGAGATTCTCGAACGCCTTGAACTGCTCGAGCGGGAGATGATCCCCGAAGGCGTCCATATTGCGGTGACCCGTAATTATGGTGAAACGGCAAACCACAAGGCCAATGAGCTGCTCTTCCATCTGGGGCTGGCAACGGTTTCGATTGTGATCCTGATCGCCTTCGCGATCGGCTGGCGCGAAGCGCTGGTCACACTCATTGTTATTCCGACCACCATCCTGCTGACCCTGTTTGCGTCGCTGATGATGGGCTACACAATCAACCGGGTCAGCCTGTTTGCCCTGATCTTCTCGATCGGTATTCTGGTTGATGATGCGATCGTCATGATCGAAAATATTTCCCGACACTGGGCCATGAGAGACGGCAGGACGCGCATACAGGCGGCCATTGATGCGGTGTCGGAAGTTGGCAACCCAACGATTGTTGCCACACTGACTGTCATTGCGGCCCTGTTGCCTATGATGTTCGTGTCCGGGTTGATGGGGCCTTATATGGCGCCCATTCCGGCGAACGCGTCCGCAGCCATGCTCTTTTCCTTCTTTGTCGCGGTGGGCATCGCGCCTTGGTTGTTGATGAAGATTGCCGGAAATGCACCGGTCAGTGGCCATGCGGAGCATGAGGAAACCCGGCTGGGCAAGTTCTACAGATCGGTCGCAGGGCCAATCGTTGCGAGCCGGAAGAATGCCTGGCTTTTCCTAGTGATTGTCGGCATTGCCACGCTTCTGTCGCTCACGCTGTTTGCGACCAAGTCGGTCACGGTCAAATTGCTGCCGTTTGATAACAAGTCGGAAATCCAGATTGTGCTCGATATGCCGGAAGGCGCGGCTCTGGAGGAAACCGAGCGCACACTGTTTGCGCTGGCCGCCACCATGTACGAGGTCGAGGAGGTGGAATCCGTCCAGGCCTATGCTGGCACCGCGGCGCCCTTCAATTTCAATGGCCTGGTCCGCCACTATTTCCTGCGCGCTGCGCCGGAGCTGGGAGACCTTCAGGTCAATCTGCTGGAAAAGAGCCACCGCGTCCGGTCGAGCCATGATATCGCCCTTGTCCTGCGGGACGCGTTGCATGCCGTGCCGCTACCGGAAGGCGCCAGTGTCAAAGTAGTCGAAGTGCCGCCCGGCCCGCCTGTCCTGTCTACGCTGCTCGCCGAGATCTATGGCCCCGACGCTGAAACCCGGCGCAAGACGGCCGATGTGGTGGAGCAATTGTTCCGGGAGACAGAGTACATTGTCGATGTCGACAATTCCTTTGGCGGCCCGCAGCCGCGTCTTGTCCTGTCGGTCAATGAAACCGTGGCGTCAGATCAAGGAATCGCGGAGCAGGATGTCCTCGATTCCCTCGCCCTGATCTATTCCGGTCAGATTGTCGGCGTTGCCCCGCGCGGCGAAGGACGCGATCCGCTTTCCGTGGCCGTCCGCCTGCCGAAATCGGCGCAGGTCTGGTCGGAGCGCACGGCGAGCCTGCCGGTCCCCATGCGGTCGGGAAACCAGTCTGTTGAACTCGGTACGCTGGTCGACGCGCACATGGAATCGGGATCAGCCACGATCTTCCGGCGGGATGGGTATTTCGCTGACATGGTCATGGGCGAACTCGCCGGCCGGTTCGAAGCGCCAATCTATGGCATGCTGGAAATTCAGGATCGGGTCGCAGCATATGACTGGGAAGGCGCAGGGCTCGAGCAGCCTGCCATTCGCCTTTATGGTCAGCCATCTGATGAGTCAAAGCCGTCGCTCCTCTGGGATGGGGAATGGGAAATCACTTATGTCACCTTCCGTGACATGGGCATGGCCTTCGGTGTGGCGCTCGTCGCGATCTATATCCTTGTGGTTGCCCAGTTCGGCACGTTCCGGACCCCGCTCGTCATCCTGACGCCTGTGCCGCTCACGCTAATCGGCATCATGATAGGGCATTGGCTGTTCGGCGCAGCATTCACAGCAACCTCCATGATCGGCTTCATTGCCCTGGCGGGGATCATCGTGCGCAACTCGATCCTGTTGGTCGACTTCGTGCGGCATGGCCAATTTGCGGACAAGCCGCTGAGTGAGGTCCTGCTGGATGCCGGGGCGATCCGGTTCAAGCCGATCCTGCTCACCGCCCTGGCGGCGATGATCGGGGCGGCCGTGATCCTGACGGACCCCATCTTCCAGGGGCTTGCGATTTCGCTCCTGTTCGGTCTCGCTTCGTCCACGGCCCTGACCGTGCTTGTCATCCCGGCCATCTATGTTGCGCTGAAAGGCCCGGACTGGGTCGCGCCCGTTAAGACAAATGCAGACGGCGACGCTTCCGATCACACCGAGGTGCAACCTGCATGACCAAGCGCCAAGGTATCCAGCCCGATCCTGATGCGGTGGAGGCCTTGGCGGACCAGATTGGCGATGTCTGCGCTACCCTGAGAGCGATGGCCAATGAGACCCGCTTGCGCATTCTCTGTGTGCTGTTCGATGGTGAGATGCCGGTGAACCAGATCGCGGAGTCTGTCGATCAGTCCCTTTCGGCCGTGTCGCAGCATTTGTCCAAACTGAAGGCCGAAGGACTGGTGACGTCTCGACGGGACGGGCAGACAATCTTCTACCGGTCGACGGGAGGCGTGGGCACAGCGGTCATCCAGACGCTGTGCAAATTCTACGAACATTGAAGTCTGGGGCAGGCCGTTCGATTCGTACGCTCCGGAACTGTCCCTCACGGCCAAACACGGGATCAGTGGACCTGCTTCGCGGCCTCTGACAACCGGTCCAGCATATCCTGGGGGTCTGAGGATTTCTCGACGACGTCCGTGTACCCAGCCTTTATCGCGCGATCCCGCAGTGTCGCCGAGTAGAATCCTGTGATCAGGATGGCGGGAGTTCTGTCCCCGGCAAGTCTCATCTTTTCCAGTAGGTCCACGCCGTCAAACCGTGGCAGCTTGTAGTCAATCAACAGGCAGTCCACCTGCAGGCTCGGCTGGTTCATCAGGATTTCCATGCCGTTCCTGTAGGAGTCGACGGCAAACCCGCGTGAGCGCAGGAGCATCATCAGAGAATAGCGGACTTCCTCATCATCTTCGACAAGGGCCACCTTCAGCAGTTTGGGCTGTGAAGCTGATTGATTCATGAAGTAGTGGTCTCGAAATTACTTGAGTCATACCTCTACGAGTGGCGAGGTTTGACGTCTCTAGGTACTCTTACCTATCAGACCTGAGTGCGGCCGCGGTCCGCCATGAAGGCGATTCGCAGGGCTGCAGAGAGACTGTCTGCTTCCAGTTTTTCCATGAGATTCGCGCGGTGGATCTCCACCGTCCGGGGCGAAATCGACAGCGTGTCGGCGATGGCCTTGTTGGTCATTCCATCGACCAGGCAGTCGAGCACTTCTGTCTCTCGCGTTGTCAGTTGCGTGAGTTTCGCGACAGCTTCGTTTTTCAGTCCGGTCTGGGCTTCTTCGTCGGCCATGCGACTGAAGCCGGTCTCGATAGCCTCCAGAAGCGCCTTCTTTTCATAGGGTTTTTCAAGGAATTCGATGGCGCCATTCTTCATTGCCTGGACAGCGACGGATACATCTCCATGACCTGTCAGCACGATAATTGGCATCTTGTTGCCCCGGTCTGACAGGGCCTGCTGAACCGCCAGTCCATCCATGACAGGCATCCGCACATCGAGGAGGATACAGGCAGATTCGTTCGGTGCGTATTCGTCCAGAAAGGTCACGCCGTCAGGATAGGTTTTCACCGTATAGCCGGCATGACGCAGCATGAAGCTGGCGGAATGCCGGATGGCATCATCATCATCGACGAGAAAAATGGTTTTGGTCATTGTTTGCTCACCCTGCAACGTCAGTGGCGACTCTTAAAGTAAACGTGAAGGAGGCTCCAGAGCCGGGTTCAGACGTTACCGCTATCGAACTCCCATGAGCTTCAATAATGGTCTGGCAAATCGATAGCCCGAGGCCCATGCCGCTGGCTTTCGTTGTCTGGAACGCATCGAAGGGGGAATGGAGCAATTCTTCCGAAAGGCCGGGACCATTGTCCTTCACCTCAATCGACACTTCGTCGCCCGACATGCGCGCATGAATCCAGACCTGAGGATTCTCTGTATCGGAGAGGGCCTCGATCGCGTTCCGGACGAGATTGGCGAAGACCTGCCGCAATTGGAGTCGGTCGGCCATGACCGATATGTCGGGATCTTCCATCCTGAGCACCACCCGGGCGTGTTGGCCCTCGATGCCGACCTTGGCAATGGTCACGGCATCATCGATGATGCCCTTCAGGGCCGCGGGTCTCAGATCGAGTTCGCCGCGCGAAACATAGTCGCGCAGCCGGCGAACGATCTGCCCTGCGCGGATCGATTGTTCCGCCGCAGCCGACAGCGCTTCCTGCACCATGGCGAGATCATTTTCACTGGGCTCATCCAACAGATCTCGTGCGGCTTCGAGATAGTTGGCAACGGCGGTCAGGGGCTGGTTCAGTTCGTGCGCCATGGCGGATGCCATGGTGCCCACTGCGCTCAGACGCGAAAAATTTCCGAGTTCTGCCTGGAGCTCGCCGATTCTGTGCACATTGGCCTGTTTCTCGGTGATGTCGCGAATGAAGCCGGTGAACAGCTTGCGGTCACCGATATTGGCTTCGCCGATCTTCAGTTCGACGGGAATTGATTCGCCATTGGCGAGGCGCGCTTCCACGATCCGCCCGATGCCGATGATCTGGCGCTCGCCGGTCGCGAGATAATTGCGGATGTACTGATCGTGATGCGTCTGGTCAGACTGGGTCATCAGGCATTTGATGTTGGTCCCGACCACATCTTCTGATTTGTAGCCGAACAAATTCTCGGCTGCGCGGCTGAACGCCATGATGATTCCGACATCATCAATCACGATCATCGCGTCTGGCACGGACAGCAGGATGGATGTGAGAATCGACTGGAGGGAATCCGAATCCTGAAAGTCGGAATTCTCGATGCGCCAGAGATCAGACAGGGGATTCGGCATGTCCCCGCCACTGTAGGTGCGCCGGGACATTTAGGAAAGTACGGACCTCGTGCGGAGACGCGAATGCCGCAGGTCGTTCAGCAGCAGCGCGCCGGCCGTCAACACTCCCAGCAGAAGGGCGTAACAGCCCCAGCAATGCATAGGGGAGACGCCGCCCCCCTCAAGAGGCACCGTGACCGACTCTCCGAGGCAACTCGGGATGATAAGCGTAGCCTGGGCTGAAGCCTGCAATGTCATCTTGATAATGCCCGCCACGATCAGTGCAGCAGCGGCGGCGTAGGAATAGGTTCGTTTCATGGACAGCGCCCTCCAGTTCGAGCCTCCGTCTAGAAGACGAGGACGAACTGTCCCATAGGGGAAAGCCCCTATACGCGCGGCGAAGCGATCATCCTAATCAAGCCCAATACGACTGAACCGCTACACTCTGCGGAAGGGGCTGAATAGAATGACATCGAGAACCATTTCATCAAATCCCGGTGGTGGGAGCATCGCAAGTGTTTCTGCACTGGTCGCGGTGTTCGGGGTCCTGGCCCTGATCATCGCGGGGCGCACAATCGATCATGCCATGGGCATACAGGCGATGACGTTCATCGTGCTGGTGACGGCATTTCTCGTCGGCACGGGAATGTGGGCCGGCAATCTGATCAATCGCAATCCATTCGACGAAACTCGTTATGAGGACACGCTGGTCAAGTTTGGTGTGTTCGCGTCCGTATTTTGGGGGATTGCCGGGCTTCTGGTCGGTGTGATCATCGCGCTGCAACTGACCTTTCCGAACATCTTCTATTTTCCTGAATTCGGATGGACGAATTTCGGCCGGTTGAGGCCTCTGCATACCAGTGCGGTGATCTTTGCGTTCGGTGGCAACGTCTTGCTGGCGACCAGCTTCTACGTGGTCCAGCGCACCTGCCGGACCCGTATCGCAGGCGGCATGTGGCCGTGGTTCGTTTTCTGGGGCTACCAGTTCTTCATCGTGCTTGCGGCAACCGGCTATCTGCTCGGCGTCACGCAGTCGAAGGAATATGCTGAACCCGAATGGTATGTGGACCTCTGGCTGACCATCGTCTGGGTGGCCTACCTGCTCGTCTTCCTCGGCACGCTGTGGAAACGAAAAGAGCCGCACATCTATGTGGCGAACTGGTTCTACCTGTCCTTCATCGTGACCATTGCGATGCTGCACATCGTCAACAACCTCTCGATTCCGGTTTCCTGGACCGGCACGAAGTCGGTGCAGATATTTGCCGGCGTGCAAGATGCCATGACGCAATGGTGGTATGGCCACAACGCGGTCGGCTTCTTCCTGACCACCGGCTTCCTCGCCATCATGTATTACTTCATTCCGAAGCGGGTGAACCGGCCGGTCTATTCCTACCGCCTGTCGATCGTCCATTTCTGGAGTCTGATCTTCATCTATATCTGGGCCGGTCCGCACCATTTGCACTACACGGCGCTGCCGCAATGGGCGCAGACCCTCGGCATGACCTTCTCAATCATGCTCTGGATGCCCAGCTGGGGCGGCATGATCAACGGTGTCATGACCCTGTCGGGCGCCTGGGACAAGCTGCGCACGGATCCGGTGGTCCGCATGATGGTCGTCTCGCTGGCCTTCTACGGCATGGCGACCTTTGAAGGGCCGCTGATGTCGGTTCGCGCCGTCAACTCGCTCAGTCACTATACGGAATGGGGCATCGGCCATGTCCATTCGGGCGCACTCGGCTGGGTCGGCTATATCAGCTTCGGGGCGCTCTATTGCCTCGTGCCGTGGCTCTACAAGAAAAAGGCGCTGTTCTCGAAGTCTCTCGTCGAGTGGCACTTCTGGATCTCCACGATCGGCATCCTGTTCTACATGATCTCCATGTGGTTCGCCGGGATCATGGAAGGCCTGATGTGGCGCGCCTACAATGAATACGGCTTCCTCGAATACAGCTTCGTCGAGACCGTTGAGGCAAAGCATATCAGCTACATGATCCGTGCCCTTGGCGGTGGCCTCTACTTCAGCGGCGCCCTGATCATGGCCTACAATCTCGTGCGCACCGCACTGGGCCATGGCGCTGCCGAGCCGGTCGACTCCAAGCCTGACCCATACGCAACTCCCGAACCGCGCACGACGCTGGTTCCAGCTGAATAGGAGCGACTCCATGAGCATCATGAACAAACATGGGTTGCTGGAGCGGCACTCGCTTCTGCTCACCGTCGGCATCCTTGTCGTTGTGTCGATTGGTGGCCTGATCCAGATGGCGCCCCTCGCCTACATGGACAACACCATCGAGAAGGTGGACGGGATGCGTCCTTATACGCCGCTCGAACTTATGGGCCGGGATATCTATGTCCGTGAGGGCTGCTATGTCTGCCACAGTCAGATGGTGCGGCCCCTGCGCGACGAGGTCGAACGTTACGGCCACTACTCTCTGGCGGCGGAAAGCATGTACGACCATCCGTTCCAGTGGGGCTCCAAGCGCACGGGACCGGACCTGGCCCGTGTCGGCGGCAAGTATTCTGCGGAATGGCAGGTCGACCACCTCAAAGACCCGCGGGCGCTAGTCCCGGAAAGCGTCATGCCGCCTTACGCCTTCCTGGCGGACAAGAAGCTGAACTTCGACCGTATCGCGGAGCGCCTGCGCACGGAGCGCATGCTTGGCGTACCCTACACGGATGAAATGATCGAGAATGCCGAGGGCCATCTCTACGCCCAGGCCGATCCAGACGAAAAAGGATATGATCACCTTGATAGCTTACTTGAGCAATATGATGGCGCATCCGGGCGCGAGGGCTCCGTTGAGTTTCGCGACTATGATGGTGATCCTGGGCGCGTCACGGAGATGGATGCCATTGTGGCCTATCTCCAGATGACCGGCACGCTCGTCGACTTCTCGACCTATGAAGCTGATGACCTCAGCAACCGGCGCTAGGAGGCAACCCGCATGTATGAAGCACTCTCAAGTTTCGCCCAGACCGGTGGCCTGGTCTACTTTGTCCTGATGTTTGCCGGAGCCCTTGTCTACGCCCTTTGGCCCAGCAACCAGGATACTTTCGACCGCGCCGCCAATTCTCCGCTTGAAGACAAGGGGCCATCAAATGACTGATGAAACCAAGGACATCGACCAGTATTCCGGCGTTGAGACGACCGGACACTCCTGGGACGGGATCAAGGAACTGAATAATCCGCTGCCGCGCTGGTGGCTGTATGTCTGGTACATGTCAATCGCGTGGGCGATCGTCTACATGATCCTGATGCCTGCCATTCCCGCCCTGCCGGGGCTTGGCACCAATACGAAGGGCCTCCGCGGTCATTCGGACCGGGTCGAAGTCGCCAAGGCGGTCACTGAACTCAAGACGGCGCGGGATGCACAATCCGTCGTCCTTCTGGATGCCGGGCTCGAGACAATTGAGACGGACCGCACCTTGCAGCAATTTGCGCTCGCCATGGGCGAAAGTGCTTTCGGGGACAATTGCGCAACCTGCCATGGGGCAGGGGGACGCGGCGCAATTGGCTATCCGGCGCTGGCAGATGATGTCTGGCTCTGGGATGGGTCGCTCGACGGTATTGAATACACGATCCGTCACGGTATCCGTCACGATACGGATGATGTAACACGTTTCTCCGCCATGCCCGCTTTTGGCCGTGATGGCCTGCTGAAGCGTAGCGAGGTCGACGATCTGGCGCAATATGTGCTCAGTCTGTCGGGGCGTAGCGAGAACAGCGACGCCGTCGCACGGGCAGCGCCGATCTTCCAGCAGCAATGCTCTACCTGCCATGGGGCAAACGGAACGGGGGACCGCACGCAAGGCGCGCCGAACCTGACCGATGCGGAGTGGCTGTATGGCGGCCGCGTGGCAGATATCGAAGCCACGATCTACAATGCGCGTAACTCCCACATGCCCGCATGGGATGACCGGCTCGACGATGCCACCATCAAGGCGATTGCCGTATATGTGCACTCGCTGGGCGGTGGGGAATAGGGGCCTTTCATGGGCAGCACGACGCTGATCGAACAGACCACGGACCTCTCCACCCCCACGGGTGGGGAGCCTCCGCGTCATGAGGACCTCTACGCCAAGCGCAAGCAGATCTACCCCAAGCTGGCACATGGTAAGTTCCGGATGGTCAAATGGATCGTCATGGCGGTCACGCTCGGCGTCTATTACGGCTTGCCATGGGTGAGGTGGAACCGGGGCGAGGGCATTCCCGATCAGGCCGTGCTGGCCGATTTCGCAAGTGAGAAATTCTACTTCTTCTTCATCGAGCTCTGGCCACAGGATATTCACTATATGGCGGGCGGGCTGATCCTTGCCGCGCTGTTGCTCTTTCTTGTGACGTCACTGCTGGGACGGGTTTGGTGCGGGTACACCTGTCCGCAAACCGTCTGGACCGATCTTTATATCTGGGTCGAGCGCGCCTTCGAAGGCGACCGGGCGGCCCGTATGCGGCTCGATAATGCGCCTTGGACGGCAAACAAGCTCGCCCGCAAACTCGGCAAGCATATTGTCTGGCTGGTCATTGCCTTCTGGACCGGCGGAGCCTTCATTCTCTACTGGCATGATGCGCCGACTGTCGCCTCCGGTTGGTTCACAGGCGATGCCCCCCTCACGGCCTATTGGTTCGCCGGTATTCTCACCCTCACGACCTACTTCCTGGCAGGGACGATGCGCGAACAGGTGTGTACCTATATGTGCCCCTGGCCGCGCATTCAGGGCGCGCTGACGGATGAGCAGGCCCTCAATGTTACCTATCGTTATGACCGGGGCGAGCCACGCGGGCCGAAGCGCAAATCCGAAAGCTGGGATAATCGCGGTGACTGCATCGATTGCAATCAGTGCGTTCAGGTCTGCCCGATGGGCATCGACATCCGCGACGGGGAACAACTCGAATGCATCCATTGTGCGCTTTGTATCGATGCCTGTGACGAGATCATGGTCAAGGTTGGTCGGCCCAAAGGCCTGATTGCCTATGACACGCAAATCGCCGTGGCGGCGCGCAATGAAGGCCAGACACCGCCCAAGCACAGGCTCATCCGGGCCCGGACCGTCGTTTATGCCGTTGTCATGCTGGCTATTGGCGGATTGATGGCGTGGGGGCTTGCGACCAAATCGACGATTGAAGCGAATGTCCTGAAGGACCGCTCGCCGCCCTTTGTGACCCTTTCAGATGGTCGCATTCAGAATGGATACACGCTCAAGCTCGTGAACAAGGCAAGTGAACCGCGTACAATGCTACTCAGTGTCAGCGGACCGGAAGGCGTGTCCTATAAGGTCATCGGCATGGAGCATGACGGGGAAGACGTGCTGGAGCTGCCGGTCGAGGCGTTTGGCGTGGATCGTTACCGCATCCTTGTTTCGGCTGATGCGGGCGCCCCTCGCCGGCAGGTGATCTTCACCGTGCGCGATGGGATGACAGGTGAAACGGATGTGAACATGTCTTCTTTCAGAGGAGCTGAACAATGACTGACCAGACGATGATGGCAGACGAAACCGCGCCCCGCGGGAAACTCACCGGATGGCATGTCCTCTGGATCATGCTCGGCTTCTTTGGCCTGATGTTCACGGTGAATGGCATCTTCCTTTATCATGCCATCACCAGCTTTCCCGGCGAGGACGTGAAGAAGTCCTATTTGCAGGGACTGGACTATAACAGCGCGCTTGAGGCGAAGGCAGCTCAGGAACTGCTCGGCTGGAACGCTGCGGCTGGCCTTTATGATGAGAACCTTGTTTTCAATCTGGTCGATGCCGACGGCAATCCGATTTCGGCGCGTCTCGTGTCTGTCGAATTGCGCCATCCGGGAAGCACGACTTACGATGAAAGCGTGGTGCTCGAATCGTACGGTTCGGGCGACTATGTGACGAGTGTCTCCGAATTGCCGACTGGCCGATGGGACGCCCAGTTTCAGGTCTTTGACCCAACCGGAGAAAAAGTTGTGTTTCGCGCGAACAAGCGGATCGTGATTGTGCCATGACAGCGCTGATCCCCACCGCACCCGGCTGTCCTTCAGGCCTGTCGCCTGTCACCGCGCGGGATACCAAGACGGGCTATACGGGCTTCGTCCGTGATGTGGGCGACGAACACGCAATCGATCTCGTGGTGCGGGGGGCGAAATGTGGTGGCTGTCTCAGCAAGATCGAGAAATCCGTCTCAGCCCTGCCGGGTGTGACGCAGGCGCGGTTGAACCTGTCGAGCGGACAGATGCGGGTACGGTGGACCGGCCCGCTTGCCGCTGACAGGATTGCCCAGACGATTTCCGATCTTGGATATGGCGTTGCGGCGCAGGCAGCCGATACCGGCGCAGCCGACAAGGCGCGCGAAGAACGCTCCCTCCTTATCTCGATGGGCGTTGCGGGCTTTGCGGCGGCCAACATCATGTTGTTGTCCGTATCGGTTTGGGCAGGAACCGGGGAAATGGGCGAAGCCACACGGCAAACGCTGCATGCGCTCTCCGGCGTGATTGCCCTGCCGGTCCTCCTGTTCTCCGGACGCCATTTCTTCCGGTCGGCCTGGGCTGCCCTGCGCAACGGTCATGCGAACATGGACGTTCCGATCTCGCTGGCCCTCAGCCTC
The DNA here is from genome assembly GCF_036964145.1 of Hyphomonas sp. Lineage (GTDB taxonomy): Bacteria > Pseudomonadota > Alphaproteobacteria > Caulobacterales > Hyphomonadaceae > Hyphomonas. The sequence goes on along the minus strand of NZ_JBALUC010000002.1, from coordinate 469,121 downwards.
GCCTTCGGAGTCAGCGTCTTCGAAACCCTGCGCGGCGGCGAACATGCCTATTTCGATGCGGTCGTGATGCTGTGCTTCTTCCTGTTGATCGGCAGGTTCCTGGACGCACGTCTGCGCCGACAGGCTCATGCGGCCGCAAATGCCCTGGCGGCGATGCAGACAAGCGCCGTGACGCGTCTCACCGACAAGGGGGAGGCCGTCTCTGTTGCGGCGAGAGATGTCGCCGCAGGCGACCGGATCCTGCTGGCACCGGGCGAACGTGCCATGGTCGACATGCGGATCTTTGACGGTGTTAGCGATGTGGACGAAAGCCTCGTGACGGGGGAATCCCTGCCGCGCACGTTCTCTCCCGGCATGACCCTGCATGCGGGCGCCATCAACGTGTCGGCGCCCCTGCGGGGCGAAGCACTGAAAGTCGTTGAAGAGTCGCTGCTGTCCCAGATCGGGGAAATGCTGGAAGCTGGCGAACAGCGCCGCTCGGCCTATCGCCGGATCGCTGATCGTGCAGTCTCTATCTACGTACCATTCGTTCACACGACTGCAGCGCTGGCCTGTCTCGGATGGCTCTTGCTCGGCGCATCGCTGCCTGATGCCCTGATGATCGCTGCGGCGACCCTGATCATTACCTGTCCCTGCGCGCTCGCCCTTGCGGCGCCCGTGGCTCAGGTCGTGGCAGCCGGTCGTCTGTTCCGCAAGGGTGTGTATCTGCGGTCTGGTGATGCCTTCGAACGGCTTGCGGAAATCGACCATATTGTCTTCGACAAGACGGGAACGCTCACCCTCGGCACACCGAAGCTCGAAGGCATGGTTTTGAGGGGCCAGTCCCTCGCGCTGGACTCCCCGGAAGCCAAGGCCATGTTGGCCGACGCGGCGAGCCTGGCGCGGGTCAGCCACCATCCGCTATCCCGCGCCCTGGTTGCCACGGCAGGCCCAGGCGCCGCGCGGGAAGGTGTGCGGGAGATCGCCGGATGTGGGCTTGAAGCTTCGGTGGACGGCCAGACATGGCGGCTCGGCTCTGCGAACTGGATCGGCACCGACAAGGCCTTGGCCGCTGCCTCCGGGCCGTCCCTGTGGTTTGCGCGGGGGGATGCGCCAGCCGTGCAATTCCGGTTTGTCGACAATGTTCAGCCCGGCGCTGCGGAGGCACTGAACACGCTGCGCGCCCAGGGCATCGACCTGGAGATTGTCTCGGGCGACCAGAACGGCGCTGTCGCATCGCTCGCCGGAACGCTTGGCATTGCCGATTGGACCGGAGAAGCCTCGCCACAGGCGAAAGTCGCCCGTCTGGAAACCCTGCGGGGCCAGAACCACCGCGTCCTCATGGTGGGCGACGGCCTGAATGATGCGGGCGCGCTCTCTCTAGCGCACGCTTCGCTGGCTCCGGGGGCCGCGATCGACATCAGCCAATCCGCCAGCGACGCCGTGTATAGTGGCGGGCTCGACGCCATCCCCGTGATCTTGCGAGTCGCCAGGAAAACCCGCGCAATCATGCGGCAGAACTTTGCACTGGCAGCCGCCTATAATGTCATCGCCGTCCCGATTGCGGTGACGGGTCATGTCACCCCGCTGGTGGCCGCCATTGCCATGTCGCTGTCCTCCATTATCGTCACTCTGAATGCGATGCGGCTTCAGATTGAGGAATAGAAATCCATGACGATCATCGTCTATCTCATTCCCGTTGCCTTGGGGCTGGGTCTGCTGGGGCTTGGCGCCTTCATCTGGTCCATACGCTCCGGTCAGTTCGACGACATGCAGGGGCCTGCCTACCGCATTCTTGACGATGATGACGATACCCCCGCCTGAGCATTTTGGGGCCGCCTAAACGGATCGGACCCAAATGACTTGGCGAAACGGATGCGACACGGCTTATAGGACAGCATGACCACATTTCTGATTCTCGGCGGCGCAAGGTCCGGCAAGAGTTCGCGGGCGCAATCGCTTGCGGAGGCAGCCGCACCGCGCCGCGTCTTCGTGGCCACGGCCGAGGCGCTCGACGAGGAAATGACAAGCCGGATCAGCAGGCACCAGGCAGATCGGGGGGAAGGCTGGCGGACCATCGAAGCGCCGATTGATCTGGTGTCCATAATCCAGAACTCATCCGCTTCAGATGAATTCGTTCTGATTGATTGCCTGACGCTCTGGCTGTCCAACCTCTTCCATCATGACCGTGACGTTGAGACGGAAGTGGCCGCACTTTGTGAGGCGCTCCGAGCCTCGCCGGCTCAAATTGCGCTCGTCTCAAACGAAATCGGTCTGGGTCTTGTGCCGGAGACCCCGCTGGGCCGGGCTTTCCGCGATGCGCAGGGCCGGCTCAACCAGAAGGTCGCCGCCGTGTGCGATCATGTGGAATTTGTCGCGGCCGGCCTGCCGCTCAAGCTGAAGGGCTGAGCGCTGCTCTCAGGCGGGCTTCGCCAGCTTCGTCGGCAGGTAGGCCAAAGCGGAGATGCTCCTCCGACCAGGGGAAGCGACGCACATAGATGCCAGCTTCGGCAAGCTGGCGCCAAACCCCATGCGCACCTTCGCATGAGACAAAGCGAAAAAGATCGGTTCCCTGAATATGTCTGAAGCCAACATCGCGTAAGATCAGGTCGAGTCGCTTACGCCCCCCTTCAAGTCTCTTGCGCATATCTGCCTGCCAGGCATGGTCTGAATAAGCTTGGGCCCCAACTTCCAGCGCGAGGCCTGATACAGGCCAGACCCCCAGCAGATTTGTCATCTCCGCGAGAATTTTCTCCGGTGCGAGAATGGCTCCAAGACGCAGGCCAGCCAAACCAAAGAATTTCCCGAAAGACCGAAGCACAATCAGGCCGGGTTCACCGCCATATTGGGCGAGGCTGAGGTCGGGAGCGAGGTCGGCATAGGCTTCGTCAACGATCAACCAGCCCCCGCGTTTCGCCAACTCCCGCCTGAGCGCGTTCAATTCGGAGGGATCGAAAAACCTGCCATCGGGATTGTTTGGATTGCAGAGCACAACGGCATCTGCCGTTCTGGTCAGCGACATGGGGTCATGCGTCTCGATCACCTCGCACCCCGCTGCGCGCCAGACCTGGGCATGATCCCCATAGCTTGGGTGAAGTACGACAATGCGGTCAGGCGAGATGATCCGGGGCAGGAGCCGGATAAGCAATTCGCTCCCCGGTGCAAGCACCACTGTATCAGAGGAGGCGCCAATGGCGTTCGCCAACACCGACCGGCAATGATGATAGGCGGTTTGGGTGGGCAAATGCTGGAGGGTGTCCGACGGAAAGGGCGAGACAGGATAGGGCCACGGATTGATCCCGGTCGACAAGTCTACCCACGGCTTGGGCGCGTCGGGAAACGCCTCACGCATCCGATCAAGAGAGCCGCCATGCAAAAGATCGTCCCTCACACCAAGACCTCCGACAGCGCCATGAGCGCAAGAATTCCCAGTGCGAGCACACAAACATTTCTATAAAGGCCCAGTCCGCGCTTGAGGTCTTCCGGCGCCGGATCCCGCGCTTCGCCATTCAGCCACGGCTCATTATTCGTCTGTCCTTCGTATGCGCGCGGACCGGAGAGCCGTATGTCCAAGGCTCCCGCCATGGCGGATTCGGGCCATCCTGCGTTCGGGGAGCGGTGATGGCGCCCATCCCGCAGCATGATTTTTACGGCGCGCCACCGGACTGCAACTATACAGATCAGGCCGCCCGTGAGTCGGGCCGGGATCAGATTTACGAGATCATCAAGGCGCGCTGCCACGCCACCAAAGGCGGAGTATTTTTTACTCCGATGTCCAATCATTGAGTCCAGCGTATTGATCGCCTTGTAGGCGGCCATGCCGGGCAGGCCGAAAAGCATTCCCCAGAAGACAGGTGCTATCACGCCGTCAGACATGTTCTCCGCGAGGCTTTCCAAGGCCGCGCGGGCGAGTCCTGTATCGTTCAACTGTGCCGGGTCCCGCCCGACGATCATCGACACGGCTTGCCGGGCAGAGCCGAGATCTCCGGTAGCCAAAGGTCGTGCCACATTGGCGACATGTGTGTAGAGGCTGCGCGAAGCAATAAGCGGTGAGGCCAGGGCGGCTTCAACCAGAAATCCTGCATATGTCTGCGGCAAGGCAGACGAGATCGCGTATGCCAAGGCGGTCACGCCGCCTACAATCAGGAGTGTGGAAATGCCGCCCAGGACATAGCGGAGGGCATGAGCCCACTCCGCTCGGTTCAGGGTCTGGTCCAGGCGGTGGATCAAGCCTCCGAGCCATACGACCGGATGCCCAATACGCTTGTAAACTTGGTCAGGCCATCCGAACGCGGCCTCGATCCCCCACGCGCAGAGCATCAACAGCGCGAACCCCATCAGGCTTTCCGGCGCCAGCCGGGCGCTTCCGCCAGTTTCAGCAGGGCATCAATGTCGACGGCCTGTTCCACACCATCGGCCAATTCATCAAGAGCGGTATCCACGGCTCCCTCGTAATCCAGACTGGACTGGCCCTCATATCCCGCTTGCTTAAGCCAGGCTGCGCGAAACGCGTTGCCCGAGAAGGCCCCATGCAGATAGGTGCCTGCGATCCGCCCATTCGGGCTGCGCGCGCCGTCAGCTTCGTCCTGGAAGCGCGCGAACGGCCGATCCGTGTCAGGCCCGGCGGTTCGCCCTGCATGGATGACGTAACCCGATGTCTCGTGCCCGGTTACCGCGCATACGCCAATGACCGGACGCACATCCTTGTGGCGCGTCATGACCGTCTCAACATCCAACAGGCCGAGACCCGGCGCATCGCCCGGCTCGCCATCGACGCCGAGAGCGTCTGAAACGCGGCGCCCAAGCATCTGGTAGCCTCCGCAGATGCCGAGTACCCGGCCACCGGCGCGGGCATGGGCGATGATGTCATGATCCCAGCCCTGGGCGCGCAGAAATGCCAGATCGCCCAGCGTGGATTTCGTGCCGAACAGGATAACCACATCGATGTCGCGTGGAATGGGCTGGCCCGGTGGGATCCAGCTGAACGCAACATCCTGTTCCAGTTTCAGGGGATCGGCATCATCGAAATTCGCAATCCGCGACAGCATCGGTGCGGCGATCTTCAGTGTCTTGCCTGCGGGAGAGGGTGGCCTGTCGAGCGCGAGCGCATCTTCGGCGGGCAATTTGCTGGCAGCGGGCAGCCAGGGGATCACGCCGAGGCAGGGCCATTTGGTGCGCGTTTCGATTTCGGTCACGCCATCATCGAACAGGCTGAGATCGCCCCGAAACTTGTTGACGAGGAATGCTCGGATCATCGCGGCATCCTTCTTGTCGATCACCTTCCGTGTGCCGACGAGGCTTGCGATCACGCCGCCTTTTTCAATATCTCCGACAAGGCAGACCGGCACGCCTGCGCGCCGGGCGAAGCCCATATTCGCGATGTCCCGGTCTCGCAGATTGGTCTCGGCCGGACTGCCCGCACCCTCGACGATGACAAGGTCGTGCGCAGCGGTCAGCCGGTCAAAGCTTTCGAGAACCGCGCCCAGCAACTGGTCGCGATTGGCCATATAGTCCGCTGCTTCCATGGCGTGCAGTGCCTTGCCCTGCACGACGATCTGGGCCGTGCGATCAGATTGCGGTTTCAGCAGGACAGGGTTCATGTCCGTATACGGCGCGAGTCCTGCCGCGCGCGCCTGCAGGGCCTGCGCCCGTCCGATCTCGCCGCCGGTCGGGCAGGCGGCCGCATTGTTCGACATGTTCTGCGGCTTGAAGGGCGCCACGCTGAGGCCGCGTCGCCTCGCGATCCGGCAGAGAGCGGCTGTCAGGACAGACTTCCCGACATCCGAACCCGTGCCCTGCAGCATCAAGGCCCGCGCTGTCACGCGGCACCTTCGATATGGATGTGGGCGCCATCAACCCGCGCCGTGACGCCATAGATGTCTTTGAGCCGCTCTGCCGTCAGCGTCTCGGCTGGGGGACCGTCCGCAACAATCCGGCCTTCCTTCATCCAGATCAGGCGCGATGCATAGCGCGCGGCCAACTGAATATCATGCAGCACCACAAGGGCACCGCCGCCCTGGTCGACATAAGCCCGGATCAAGTCAAGGATACGGAATTGCTGACGCGGGTCGAGCGCGGCAATCGGCTCATCCGCCACCAGCAGCGGCGCTTCGGCGGCAAAGGCGCGGGCACAATGGACGCGGGCGAGTTCCCCACCCGAAAGCGTATCTGTCCGACGGCTTGCCAGGTCGGTCAGTCCGCAAGCCTCCAGCGCGCGGTCCACGGCTTCGGCATCCAGCCCTTTCAGGTGGCCGAGTGGCGCGCCATGACTGAAGCGCCCGAGCGACACCACATCCCGTACCGCATTGGGCCAGGCCAAGGGCCGGATCTGGGGCAGGTAGGCAATCTGCCGGGCGCGCTGCGCAGGCGAAAGACTGTGAACTGGCTCTCCGTCCAGCAAGCTGCGTCCGTCATCGGCGGATTGCAGTCCGATCCCGGCGCGGATCAGGCTCGTCTTGCCTGCGCCATTGGGGCCGAGCAGAGCAACGAACTCGCCCTGGGCCAGTTTGAAACTGGCGCTCTCTACTAGCGTCGTAGCACCTGCGCAGAGGGTGAGGTTTTCAACACTGAGATCAGTCATTTCCGCCCCGCCTCTGCATGGCGATCCAGACGAAGGCCGGTGCCCCGATCAATGCCGCCACGACGCCGAGCTTCAGTTCGGCCGAGGTCGGCAACAGACGCACGAAGATGTCCGCCACGACCAGGATCAGGCCGGAGAGCAGCGCCGATGGCGCAAGGGAACGCGCCGGATCATGGCCCACGAACGGCCGGATGAGGTGCGGCGCGACAATGCCGACAAAGCCGATGGCGCCGGCCAGTGCGACCGCCCCACCTGTGGCGAGGCCTGCGCCGACCACTGTGAAGATGCGCTGGCGTTGCAGGTCGAGCCCGATCCCGCTTGCGGCTTCCTCGCCCAGCGTCAGGGCCGACAGGCCGCGCCGGGTGGCGAACAGGATTGCGCCGCCGGCCAGGATGAAGGGCGCGGCGAGGGTGATCTCGTCAAAGCTGCGATTGGCGACCGACCCCAGCATCCAGTTGATCATGTCCGACAAGGAGAATGGGTTCGGCGCGAGGTTCATCAACAGGCTCATCGCCGCCCCGGCAAAGCTCGACAGGCCCACGCCGATCAGGATCAGTGTAACCACGGATTGTGTGCGAAGGGCGGCGAGGGTGATCAGGGCGGTAGCCGCCAGGGCGCCGATGATCGCTGCGAGAGGCACGGCCCAGGGCGTGATCGAGGCGATCCCGTAATAAAGCGCAAACGTGGCCATCAGCGAGGCCGAGGCCGAAACACCGAGCACACCGGGCTCTGCCAGCGGATTCCGCAGCAGACCTTGCAAGGCCGCGCCGCTGATCCCGAGGGCTGCACCGACGATATAGGCGGAAATCGCGCGCGGCAGGCGGATCTGCCAGACGACCAGACGGTCGCCGGCGTCTGCACCGCCGAACAGGGCCGCCAGCAGCCGGTCAGCGGGAAGGGCGGTCGAGCCGAGGAAACAGGCGGCAATGATGGCGAGCACACTCGCCCCGATCAATACCGGCATCAGCAGACTTTCGCGGGTCATTGCGTTTCCCCTCCGGCCAGCGCCTCAATCGCGTCCATCAGGAACCAACCGCTGCAGGAGGTCCATGCGCCTTCCAGCGAGACCACTTCGCTCTGGGTGAGTTGCGCTTTCGCGACCGGGTGTTTCATCGGGCTCCACGCATCGGGATGATTGGTCCGTGATCCGAAAAAGGCGGCCGCCACAACATCGGGCTTTTCATAGGCAAGGGTCTCCAGAGGAAGGGACCGCCAGCCATATTGGTCTTCCATATTGGTCAGGCCTGCGGCCACGATCATTTCGTGGATCAGGGAGCCGGGGCCTGTCGTGACGCCTGCGGGCGTCATGTAGAGCGCTGTCTCGCCGGTGCTTCGCTTTTTCAGGTGGGCCAGCCGCTCCTGCATGTCTTCATTAACGGCTGCGCCGCGTTCGGATTCTCCGAGCGCGTCGGCTATACGCTGCGTGTTTTCCATCACGGACGGAATATCCGGTGTCCAGCCAATGTCCACTACGGGCACGCCGGCCTTCTCGAAGAAGGCTGCCGCGTTGGGTCCGCCCCCATAGGAGCGAACCACAAGGTCCGGTTTGAGGATCAGCACGTCTTCCGCATTCGGGCGCACCGTCGGCACACCGGCTGCTGCTGCTCGCATATAGGAGAATTCCCGGCCTGCATCCGGCGACAGCGCAAGGATGCGGTCGCGGTCCACGAGTTTGAGAACATATTGGTCGGCACAATAGTCGAGGCTGACAATCCGGGCAGGCCGTTCGGGTCTTGCGGGCGTCTCCTGGTTCACCCGTTCGCAGGCGGACAGGAAGAATGCAAGGAACAGGATCATCAGTCTCGACATGGGGGCGCCTTAGTATCGCAACCGGATTCCGATAGAGCCGGACAGGCCGGGCGTGCCATAGCCCAGGATCTGCTGGTACTCTTCATCGAACAAATTCTCGATCCGGCCATACAGCTCAATGGTCTCGTTGAGATCATAGCTGCCGGTCAGGTCCACACGGGTCCAGCTGTCCAGTTCGGAGCCCTCTGTATTGGCTTCCTCGCCATTGTACTGAACCAGTACGGCGCCCGAGATAGGCCCGTCCGGGTCAAGCGACACGCTGACATTGCCCGTATTCTCCGGGAGACGGGTCAGTTCATTGCCCTCACCGTCTTCGGCGTCGATGAAGGTGTAGCTTGCCGCCACGCCCAGCCAGTCAGTCACACTATAGGCGCCGGTCAGCTCGATGCCCTGAGAATCCACAAGCGCGATATTGTCGTATCCGGCCGTGTAGGAAAAATCGATCAGATTCTCGGTCTCCTGATCGAACACGATCGCGCCAAGTGTCAGGCGCTGGTCGGATGACTGCCACTGAACGCCGATGTCAAATGCTTCGGAGGTTTCCGGTTCGAGATTGGCATTCGGCTCGGTCTGTCCGCAGAAGGAGCAGATATAGGTCGACTGGAAGATGCTCGGGGCCTTGAAGCCCTGGGCCCAGCTGGCCTTGAAGGTCACTTGCTCGGTCGCAGTCCATGCGGCGGCCACACGTCCGGTTGTTTCTGATCCAAATGTTTCGTGGTCATCCACCCGAAGCCCGCCCGTGAGGGTCAGATCTTCGACGGGCTTGAATTCGTACAGGGCGAAGAGACTGTCGATGGACGAGTCCTGCTCATTCGCAGAGGTCTCTTCACGTTCCGCGCCAAACGCCAGCGTGTTGGCATCATTGATCGCCAGTGTGCCCTGGTAGCGATAGAGAACCCGGTCGCCCTCAGTGAAGTAGCTCTGAACTCCATCTGAGATATTTTCCCGTTCGATATCGGCATAGCCGATCTGAACGAGGTTCTCGAGCCGGCCATCCAGCAGGGGAATTTTCAGCGAGATATTTCCAGACAGGGTTTCGGAATTGCTGACTTCGTCGCCATCCGCCACGCTGCCCTGCGCGCCAGAGGCATAGCTGTCATATTCGGATTCTGCATCACTCCAGAGAAGGCTTGTGTCCAGCCGGATATTTGCAGGAAGGTTCAGCCCGCCCTTCGCCGCGATGGTGTGAGACTCATAACCATCGTCTTCGGAATTGCCATTGGCTTCGTCCGCCTTGGAAATGCCGTCACTGCTCAGGCCGGTGGCCGCCAGCCGGAAATCCCCGGTTTCGTTCGCATTGCTGATCGCGGCGCCGCCGCGAAGCGTGTTGAAGGAGCCGTATTCACCGAACAGCGTGCCCGACAGGCCCTCTGCCGGCCGCTTGGTCGTAATGGAAATTACGCCGCCAATGGCGTCACTGCCCCAGAGCGTCGATTGGGGGCCTTTCAGTACTTCGATGCGGTCGATATTATCCGTGTCCAGATGGGCGAAATTGTAGCCGCCGCCGGTGCCGGTCGGATCATTGACCGGAATGCCATCAATCAGGACCAGCGTCTGGTCCGTCGAGGCGCCGCGGATGCGTACGCTGGCATTTCCGCCGAATGCGCCATTCTGGTTGATGGTCACACCGGGCGCAGTGGCGACCGCGTCGAGCGCAAAGTCGACGCCCAATTGGTCGAGATCCTCTCGTGTGATGACGGAGACGCTGGAGCCGACTTCCGTCAGTGTCTGATCTAGGCGCGATCCGTTGACGATGATCGCGTCCAGTTTTGTTTCATCGGCACCCGTGATCTGGCCGGTGGCCGAGACGGTAAAACCGAAAGCAACAGCCCCAAGCAGGACGGTTTTGTACAACATGTGTTTTCCTCGCATCCCAGCCGCCCGAATGGTGGATGCAGTTCATAACGACAATCTGGCCTCACCGGGAATTCGGTGCGGACGGCCAGGCCCAAGGGTTCAGATGTCGTTACAAAGGATAGGCTCGTAGCCTTCCCGCCCGCTGAGAACTATTCCCGGCCTCCGGACGAACGACGCGATGGCAGGTCTCCTGGCTCACCGATCGTCGTTCCTGGCCGCCTTCCCAGAGCGATTGCTCCAGTGGCTGTTTGGCCTTGAACTCCCGGTTCACAGTTGCGGGTACAGCGCCGAATTCACATCGGCTTCCCTCTTAGCTTTCCTTGCAGAAAGCACCATCTGGGAGTGGTAATGTTGCAAGCCTCCCGGCCTGTCAATACTGCCCGCGCGACAGGATGCGCGGCAAAATGTTCAGAAATCCACGCCGCGCTTGGCCTTCAGGCCCGCCTTGAAGGGATGCTTCACTTCGACCATTTCGCTGACAAGGTCGGCATAGTCGCACAGTTCCGGTTTCGCATCACGTCCGGTCAGGATGACGCTGGTTTGGCCGGCGCGTGCTTTCAGCCCGTCCAGCACGTCATCAGTCGAGAGATAATCATAGCGCATCGCGATATTGATCTCGTCCAGAACAATCAGATCATAGCGTCCACTCGCCATCATCTCCCTGGCGCGCGCAAAGGCAGCCTCGGCAGCGGCAATGTCGCGGGCCTTGTCCTGGGTGTCCCAAGTGAAACCTTCGCCCATTGTGTGCCAGTCGAGCTGATCGGGAAATTTGTCGAAGAATTGCCGCTCGCCAGTGATCCACTTTCCTTTGATGAACTGAACCACACCCACACGCTGTCCCCAGCCCAAGGCGCGCGCGATGACGCCAAAGGCCGAACTCGACTTGCCCTTGCCATTGCCGGTATGGACGAGGACGAGGCCGCGATCCGGCACCGCCGCTGCTTCGGTCTTCTGTCGCTGCTCGGCTTGCAGCGCTTTCATCTTTTCGGTGTGGGAGGGATCGTGCGTCATGTTGCGTCTGGCCTTCTCGCATGTTCCAGCAGGGTGATGTGGCCGCTAAAGGCGACGGAGCTGCGATAATGATGTTGGCCCCCCAAGGCAGCGAAGACCGCCTTGATGACGCCGGCATGTGTGACGACCAGCGTGTGGCTACCTGACTGGTTGAACTCGGTAATCGCCTCCTGCGTGCGCGCCGTCAGCATGGCGACGCTTTCGCCCTCATGTGGCCGGGCATGAAGGAAGTCAGACGCCCAGGCATCAAGCTCGGGCCGTGGTACCTTGTCCCACGCCTGCATTTCCCACCTGCCGAAATCCATCTCGACCAGCCGGTTATCCTGAACCACCTCCAGCCCGCTACGCGTTCCGACGAATTCGGCGAGCTGCAGGCATCGGCTGAGTGGACTCGTTACGATCCGGTCGATGGGCGGAAGCCCGGACAGCACGATCTCGGCTTCATCGGGAAACGAAGTCGCGAGCGTCAGGTCTGATCGCCCGTAGCAGGTACCGGGCGCGACATCGGGGGTCGTATGGCGAAGCAGGGTCAGAGCCATGCGAGGAGCCCCAGATAGAATCCGATCTCGCTGGCTTGCTGCACCGCGCCGAGCGTGTCGCCGGTATAGCCGCCGAGTTTTGGCTCAAAGAACAGACGCATAAGAACATGCGCGAAACAGAATGAAACAAGGCCGAACAGGAGTGAAACAACAGGAAACAGGACCGCACCGACTGCAACAGCCCCCAACGCCGTGACACCGGCAATCATCAAACTGGTGGCGGAAATGCCTGACACCACGGGCTTTCCGGTCCCTTTCTCACGCACATAGCGGCTGGTCGCGATCACGCACACCGCTGAAAACCTTGAAATACAATGTGCTATCGGCAGGGCGAAGCAAATCCATGCCGGTGGCATTGACCACAGCGCGCCGGCCTTGAGCGCCAGCGCCGTGAACAACGCAGCCGCCCCATAGGTGCCCAACCGGCTGTCCTTCATGATCTCCAGCGCGCGCTCCCGCGTCAGCCCGCCGCCAATGCCGTCAAACGTGTCCGCCAGGCCATCCTCATGGAAGGCCCCCGTCATCAGGAGCCCAGCCCCCACCGCTAGCAGCACGGCCAGCAAGGCTGGCAGCATCAGCGCGGCCAACCAGAAGATAGCTGCAGACGCGAGCCCGACCAGCAGACCCACGAGCGGGAAATATCTCGGAGCCTGCGCCAGACGCTCCGCCGTGAAGAGCCTATCGGTCCTGAGCGGTAACCGGGTCAGGAATTGCGCGGCCAGTACGAATTTGGCGAGTTCGCCCGTCATGCCGGCCCGCTGACCCCGGCGCTCTCGAAACTCGCCATCTCTCGCAGCATTGCCGCGGCTGCTTTCACCAGCGGGAAAGCGAGCAGGGCGCCCGTACCTTCGCCGAGGCGCATGTCGAGCTGCAACAGGGGCGTCGCCTCCAAGGCCTCAAGCACACGGGCATGCCCCGCCTCGGCGGACCGGTGCGCGAAGACCATATGGCGTCGGCATCCAGGGCTTAGTGAGGTCGCCGCCAGGGCTGCGACGGTAGCGATAAAGCCATCCACGATCACGATCTTGCCGTTGCCCGCTGCGCCGATCATCGCGCCCACCATCATGACGATTTCAAAGCCGCCATATTCCAGCAGGGCAGCGGGGGCATCCAATTGAGTACCTGTTCGGCCTGCAGCCTGTTCCAGCAGGGTCCGCTTGGTGCGCAGCCCCTCATCATCAAGGCCCGTGCCGCGTCCGGTAAGGTCACCAACCGGAATACCGAGAATTTTCGCGGCGACGAGGCTTGCCGACGATGTGTTGCCAATGCCCATCTCGCCGAAACAGGCAACTGTCTCATCGCCCTCATGACCCAGCGCTGAACCAGACGACAGCGCGGCATCCCGTTCAGATGGCGTCATGGCTGGCTGTTCGATTGCGTTCGCGGTGCTGCCGGAAATACGTCGCTGTATCAGGTCGGGATGGTCCAGAGGGTCGTCCGCCACGCCGGCATCCACGACCCGCACGCTTGCCCCAACCGACCTGGCGAACACATTCGCGGCGGCGCCTCCGGACAGAAAGTTCAATACCATCTGGCGGGTCACATCCTGCGGGAAAGCCGAAACGCCTGCGGTCGCCATGCCATGGTCGGCGGCGAAGATGGTCAGGCTGCAACTGTCTGCGCGCGGCTCGAGGGACATCTGGATATATGCAATCTGCGCGGCGAGGGTTTCTATGCCGCCCAACGCCCCGAGTGGCTTGGTCTTGCCATCGATTGCGGCCTGGACCTGGGCCCTAAACTGTTCATCGGAAAAGGGTGCATCCGGTGTTGAAAATGTCTGCATAGTGAAGAAAGCCTGCCCGTATGAATCGTTTCGCGGGGAGTTCTATGCAGGCTCGGAGCGGATTGTACAGGCTCGGGAAGAGGCGAGGCATCCGATTTCCGTCTCGCCTTGGCCTCCCCCCGTCCTGTTTTGGATGTTGGCTTCGCGTCTCAAAATAACGAACCAGACTGGTATTTCTGGCATATTGCTTGCGTACGAAATTGGGCAGATTATGCATAATGCAAACCTGTCTGGTTTTGGGACTAAAATGAGTATGAACGCCTCTGGCCGTAACAGAATTCTCTTCGTCACCCACGGGCCAGGTCGAGGCCGTAACGTTCCAACAGGCGATGTTTTTCTGAACCGGCTGGCGGCGAATTCCGATCCTTTGCTGAAGCAAATCCGCATTCACCGCACCGGCGATGCTCGCGCAGACCTGACCGATGTTGGGTTGGTTGTGTTCTGGCTCGGCGACCCGTTGATGCAGAAATACCCCGCCTGCTATCTGGACGCGATGGCGATTGCCGACGAGGCGGCTGACCGCGGCATCAGGGTGCTCAATCATCCCGATGCGCTCAGCAACACAACCAAATCGGTGCAAGCGGAGATCTGGGCAAAGGCAGGCGTTGCAAGCGCTGCCGCTGCCCCGGTGACAAACTCCCTGGAGATGCCCGGTGCGATCGACCGTGTCGGGTTCCCGTGTATCGTGCGCAGTGACCAGGAGCATGCCCAGCGACATGTCGCTACGCTGTTCGGTCCAAAAGACGCTCTGGTCTTGGACAGTGAAGACATCTTACCCGCTGTTGTGCTCCATCTTTACGATATTCGTGAAGAGTACCGCCAATCTGACCCGTCCGATCATAGCCTGTTTTCCCGCTATCATCACAAGGCGCGGGCCTTCGTGATTGGCGACCGGGTGATGGCCAGCCATCTGTTTTTCTCGCCTGAGCGGATTGTCGGTCTCTCCAATTGCCTGTTCCAACGGGAAGCGAGCCGCCGGCGCACCATGGTCAGACGCTTCGGGTATCATCACGCTCTGCTCAACCAGTTGCTCGAAGCGGACGACGCCTATTTCAATGGGCCCGTGCAGGGCGCCCGTGAACTTGTAGGCGCTGTGAAAGCGCTGGGCCTGGATTTCGCCGCTGTGGATTACAGCATACAGCCCGACGGACGGATTATTGTTTGGGAAGCAAATCCATATTTCTGGCTGCCCGACGGCAAAGCGAGTGTCTTGTCCCGGCAACGCAATGCGGTTGCACGCGTGGACCAGACGTTTGACTGGTTTGCAGCCTGTATCAAAACCTATTGTAGTGATTTGCCCTATCTGTCTGTGGTTTCGTCCACATGAGGTGTTGGTTTGGCCTGTGGAGTGACTTCGAATGAGTTCGACCGATCAACTCTCTGCACTGGCGTTCCTACGCGTCGACTGGGTCGATTACGCCAAGGGCATCTGCATCATTCTCGTGGTCATGATGCA
Organism: Hyphomonas sp.; assembly: GCF_036964145.1. Classification (GTDB taxonomy): domain Bacteria; phylum Pseudomonadota; class Alphaproteobacteria; order Caulobacterales; family Hyphomonadaceae; genus Hyphomonas. Next base: position 454,107 of record NZ_JBALUC010000002.1, on the reverse strand, counting down.
TGCGGTGTATGGCGTTGAGCATGTGTTCGGTGGGGAAGGGTGGATGCACCCGGTCGTCGAGTTCGCCCGGCCGTTCCGTATTCCGGATTTCTTCCTGGTCGCGGGCCTGTTCCTGCGCCGGTCAATCCATGGGCCTCTGGTCGACTATCTCGATCGCAAAGTTATCCACTTCATCTATTTCTATGTCCTCTGGCTGACGCTCCAATTCCCGGTCGTGGAGTTCGACGCCATGATGTCCGAGCCCGGCTACTTCCTGAAGCTCTGGGCCTTCAGTTTCATTGAGCCAACCAATTCGCTCTGGTTCGTCCATATGCTGGCTATCTTCTATGTCGTCACACGGCTGCTGCGGAAGGTGCCAGTATGGATCGTGCTCACGGGTGCCTTTGTTCTCCAGTCCCTCTACCAGCTGGTGGTGATCGATACCGGCTGGGGAGTGATTGACCGGTTCGCCAATCGCTATGTCTATTTCTTCATGGGGTATGCGTTCGCGCCGCAGATCTTCCGCTTCGCGGAGAGGGCAGCAAAAGCGCCAGTGATTGGCGGAATTGGCTTGCTCGGTTGGGCGGCTCTGAACGCGTGGGCCGTGAGCTTTGGGCTGCACGAGGAAGTCCTCTTCAGCTTCATTCTCGGCCTTGCAGGCGCAACCGCAGTCTGCATCGTATCCGCATTGTTGACGCGGTTCCGCGCGGCAGATTTCCTGCGATATTGCGGGCGGCACTCGATCGTAATCTACCTGACCTATGCATTCCCGCTGGTCGCCATGGAGCGGCTCGTATGGCCAAAAACAGGCGCGCCATTGGGCGATGTGGGGTTCGCATGCGCCGTGACCCTGGCCTTGGCCGTTGGCCTGCCGCTCGCCTTTCACGCCCTCATTCGCGGAACGCCCTTGAAGCTGCTGTATGAGCGTCCGGACTGGGCCAGCCTGTCAGGCAGTCAGCGCGGACAAAGACGCGCCGCGCTGTCGGCAAAATAGCTTAGACGTTGAACCGGAACAGCATTACATCGCCGTCCTGGACGATGTATTCCTTGCCTTCGGAGCGCATCTTGCCGGCTTCCTTGGCGCCCGCTTCGCCGCCAAATTCGACATAGTCCTTGTAGGCGACGGTTTCAGCGCGGATGAAGCCCTTTTCAAAGTCCCCATGAATGACCCCGGCGGCTTTGGGTGCCGACCAGCCCTTCCGAATCGTCCAGGCGCGCGCTTCCTTGGGGCCGACTGTGAAATAGGTCTGCAGGTTCAGCAGGTCATAGCCGGTATGGATAAGGCGTGTCAGGCCGGGCTCTTCGAGGCCCAGCGTCTCAAGATATTCGCTGCGATCCGGCTCATCGAGCAGGGCGAGTTCCGCTTCGATCTGAGCGGAAATCACCACGCATGCGGCGCCTTCCTCGGCGGCGCGAGCTTCCACACGCTTCGAGTATTCATTGCCAGTTGCGGCGCTGTCTTCATCGACATTGGCGACAAACAGGACAGGTTTCGATGTCAGCAGCTGCAGCATGTTCCACGCTCTTGTGTCATCCTTCGAAATGACGGCGCGGCGGGCCGGGCGACCTGCATTCAGCTCCACGAGGGCAAGGTCGATCAGGGCGACTTGGGCTTTGGCTTCCTTGTCGCCGGAATTGGCTTTCTTCACGACACCGGCCTTGCGCTTTTCAAGGCTTTCCATGTCGGCCAGCATCAGCTCGGTCTCGACCACTTCAAAGTCGGCAATCGGGTCGACCTTGCCGCTGACATGCGTGATGTCGTCATTCTCGAAACAGCGCAGGACATAGATGATCGCATCTGTCTCGCGGATGTTGGCGAGGAATTTGTTGCCGAGGCCTTCACCCTGGGAGGCGCCCTCGACGAGGCCGGCAATATCCACGAAGTTCATGCGGGCCGGAATGATCTCTTTCGAGCCGCCTACAGCAGCCAGCTTTTCCAGCCTGGGCTCCGGCACGGCCACTTCGCCGACATTGGGCTCAATCGTGCAGAAAGGATAGTTCGCTGCCTGGGCGGCGGCTGTCTGGGTAAGCGCATTGAAGAGCGTGGACTTGCCCACATTGGGAAGGCCGACGATGCCGCATTTGAAACCCATACCGGTCTCCTGATTAACTGTTTCGCCGCGCAATTAGCCGGATTTTCAGCCGAAAAACAGACTGAAATATCGCCTGAAAGCGGAATTGGGTGGAATATTAAGGGTCTATGGGTATGCTTGGCCCATTACTTCAAGAGGTAGCGCGCATATGGCGTACGATGTTTTCCTGGTATCGGCGATCGAAGATCGTGACATGGCGAAGCTGGTGGCGCGTCGGCTCCGTTCGCTGAAATTCAAGGTCTGGTTCGACCAGAAGCAGACCGACAACACGTTCGACGCCAAGGATGCGCGCAATGCGGGCAATTCCAGGCACATGCTGGTCATGTGGTCCGAGCATGCGGTGAAGAGCGACTGGGTGCGCGCGGCGGCCTCGATTGGCCATTCCCGCTCCGGCATGCTGGCTCAGGTCAGCCTCGACAAGACGATCCCGTATGAGCCGTTCAAGAGCGACAAGCGGTTTTCGATCGAGGGCATGACGTCTCGCAAGACGCCTGAAGGCTTCTACAAGATGATCGAGGAACTCGCCCAGCGCGATGGTCGCTCCGATCTACGCGAATGGATGAACTTCGGATCGAAGGATGAAGAGGCCCGTGAAGACTGGCTTGCTGCCCATCCTGACGATCCGCTGGCAATTGATGCCCAGAAGAAGCGCGAAAAGGCGATGGGTATCAAGCCCGCTCCGGCGGCAGAGACCGCCAGCGCAGCGGCGCTTGCCAAGGCCTCGGTGAAATCCCAGCCCAGCAGTTCAAGTTCTGCCAGCCGTCCTGTCAGCCCGGCAGTGCCGGCTGGATCCGATCCGTTGGGCATGGGATGGGGCACGATTGCCGCTGTCGCCGCGGCTGTGTTCGCCATGTTCTTCCTGAGCTGGATCTTCCGGTCCCAGACCATCACAGCCCCCGCGCATGCGGGCGCGCCGGGCGTCGGCAATGCCTACGTTCTTCAGGAAGCCTGTCCTGCCGGGCAAGTGCCAGCCTCATTGATGAAAGTACTCGAACCCGGCCCGATCATCAACGACACCGAAGAGCCAGAACCCGACAATTAGGCCGGGTAATCAGCCTAATCGAACACCGCAATGGTCTGGCGGCCGATCATGATCGGCTGGCCGGACGTGTTCCAGAGCGTCATGGCTTGGCTGTTATAGCCATCCTTTGACGTATCGGCGACGTGCCGGGCCTGGAACCAGCCTTGTTCAGTCTGGATGTCGTCGGTCAGGAATTCCGCCATCCACGTCATGGAGCTGATACGGGCGTGACCTGTCAGCATGGCCAAGGCGGCGGGGGGCGGGGCGTCCGCAAGCGCGAGAACGGACAAAGCATCGGGCGGTACGGCGCCATCCTTGTGGCGCATCCAGAGCGACATGTCCGCATCCGGGGCACCCGACATGGGGGGCTTGCCCTTGGCCAGCCTGATGTTGAAATTGCGGGTGAAGGCGGGTCGTTTTGGCGATTCGCCAAAGAAGGACGCGGTCTCGTCCGGCGCGGTGACTTCGGGGGCAGGGAGATGGGCGAAATTGAGGGAGGACTCCCGGTGAGCGCCAAAGGCGAAGATCGCCTCAGCCGCCACGCCGGTTTCGCCGATCATCCGCACGCTCGTGAACACCGTGTTCTTGCCTTCGCGCAGCAAGGTGGCCGTGCACTCAACGTCTCCGGAAACAGGGCCGACAAAGGCAATCTGGGCGGAACGGATCGGTCGCCCTCCCGAGGTCGGCATGGCCGCCTCAAGGCAAAGCGCAGCAGTCAGTCCGCCATAGGTCGTGCGGCCCTGCATCCAGGAGTCGGGGACATGGAACGACATGGCAGTCTCGCCGGTCTGTTTGCCGCTGTGCATGAGGGTTTTGAAGTCCATGAAAATCTCCCTGAAACCAGAGCGCATACATAGTCAGTTCTGGAAGGGAACCAACTCATGACGCTGGGGTATATCGTCAAAAAAAAGCGCCCCAGCACAGGACTGGGGCGCTCATTTGTCAGTGTGTCCGCGGCTTAGTGCTGGCTTTCCGGTGTGGTCACTTTCAGGCCGTCCAGATCTTCCGACACGGTGATCTGGCAGGACAGGCGGGAATTTTCCTGAACGTTCTCGGCAAAATCCAGCATGGATTTTTCCATCTCTTCCTGCTCGCCGACTTTGTCCATGAAGGCCTGGTCGACATAAACATGGCATGTGGCGCAGGCGCAGGCGCCGCCGCAATCGGCGTCTATGCCGGGAATGGAATTCTTGATCGCGGCTTCCATTACGGTTTCGCCGTTCTGGGCTTCGACGACGCGCTCGGTGCCTTCGCTATCGATATAGGTAATTTTCGCCATGTGCGGGTTTCTCTCCTTCAAGCTGCCACTGAATTAGTGGCAATCTCTTTCATTGATATTGATGTGTCTGCAAGAATGTCAGCCGAGAGTTTCGCGCCTGACATAATGAGCTTCTTGGACGCCAGGAATTCTGGCGGGCTGTTGATCGCGTCAACGGCAATCAGTGTGCCGTTCTTCAGATAGAAGGCCGCAAACTTGCGGTCTTCGGGCCACCCCCGCACGACGATCTGGTCATACCCGGCGCTGAGGCCCGCAATCTGCAGCTTCAAATCATACTGGTCCGACCAGAACCACGGGCAGTCCTCATTCGGGCGCGGCTTGCCGAGAATGGCGGCGGCGGCGAGTTTCCCCTGCTCGATCGCGTTGTGGACACTTTCAAGCCGTCCGGCCCGGCCGAAATGGACCAGCGGACGACTCGCACAATCGCCGGCGGCGAAGATTCTCGGATCAGAGGTCCGGGCGTCGCGGTCCACGAGGATGCCATTATTGCAGGCGATGCCGGCGTCCTTGGCCAATTCTTCATTGGGCAGGATGCCGATACCAACAAGCACAATGTCTGCATCGAGCCTGGTTCCATCGCTGAGCACAGCGGCGGTCACGGCGCCATCCTTGCCTTCCAGTTTTGACAGGCTGGTTATGGTACGGATATCGACGCCCTGCCGGCGATGCTCAGTTTCGTAGAATTCGCTCATGACCGGACTGGTCACACGGGCAAGTACACGCGGCGCCATTTCAAGGACGGTGGTCTTGAGGCCCATCTGCTGGGCCACGGCAGCCGCTTCCAGCCCGATATAGCCCGCGCCCACGATCAGGATGGAGCGACCGGCGACCATTTGCGGCCGGATACGCTCAACATCCGCGAGGCCGCGCAGCGCGTAAACATGCTCAAGATCTGCGCCTTCGATGGGCAATCCGCGGGGCCGCGATCCGGTGGCGATGATCAGCGCGTCATAGTCGAGATGACCGCCATGCTCGAGTTCCACCTTGCGGGCTGTCCGGTTGATGGCGGTTGCGCGCGTCGAAAGGACCAGTTCGACATTATTGTCGGCATACCAGGCGGCGGGTTTGAAATAGAGCCGCTCTTCCGCGAACTCGCCCTTCATATAAGCTTTTGACAGGGGTGGGCGCTGGTAGGGCAAGGCAGGCTCTTCGCCGACCAGCGTCAACTCGCCTGTATAGCCGCCCATGCGGAGGGACTGGATGGCCTGAGCCGCAGCCTGCCCACCCCCAATTACCACAATCCGTTTTGCGTCTGTCAGATCCAATGTGTCGTTCCCGGCCTACGTAGCGTCAATTCGTGACGCCTGCGTCATTTTTTAGAGTTCTAGGCCAGTCTGCCTGCTACTGCAAGGCATGTCACCACGCGTATTGCCGCAATTTGGTCAGGAAGCGATGGTGTGTGGCTGTAGTCTTTTATAAGCACATGATGATGAAACTTACCTATCGACTCGAAGATGAAGCGCGAACGCTGGAATTGGGGGCTGCGATGGCTGGCCTGCTGAAGCCAGGCGACGTGATTGCCCTGCATGGCGGCTTGGGTGTCGGCAAGACGACGTTCACGCGCGGTCTGGTCCGCGCGCTGGTGCCGGATGTCGAGGAAGTGCCGAGCCCGACCTATACGCTGGTACAGGCTTATGACGCCCCGGGTTTCCCGGTTTGGCATTTCGACCTCTACCGGCTGGAATCCCCTGACGAGATGGAGGAAATCGGCTGGGACGAGACGCCGGAGGGGGTGGCCATCGTCGAATGGCCCGAGAAAGCGGGAAAGCACCTCCCGGCCTGGCGGCTGGACATCGTCTTTGACTTTGAAGGCGAACATCGGCTCGTATCGCTGGAACCCCATGGCGAAGACTGGCAGAGACGCTGCGATGAATTTCAATTCTAGTTTCCGCGACGGGCTGATTGCCGGTTTCCTCGCGCGCCATGGCTGGGGCGATGCGCAGCTGCAGCCCTTGGGGCAGGATGCCTCGACCCGTCGCTATATTCGGCTGGTGAAGCCGGGCGGCATGACGGCAATGCTGATGGATGCACCGCGGGTCGAGGCTGACCCATGTCCGCCGGACGCCGACGACGCCACACGCAATGCGATGGGGTGGAACGCCCAGACGCGTCTTGCCGCATCCCGGGTGGATGCCTTTGTCCTGATTGCCAACCACCTGAGAACGCTTGGATTTGAAGCCCCGGAGGTTCTGGCCCACGACACCGAAGCCGGGCTCGCCATCTTGCAGGATTTCGGCGACGGGATGGAGCTTGCCCGTCAGATTGAGCGGGACCCCACCCTGGAAGTCCCGGCCTACACGCTTGCAGCCGACATGCTGGCGCGGCTCCATCGGGAGCCGATCCCGGACACAGTCACGTTCGGCACTGAACAGTGGCCGATCCTCGACTTTGACCGCCTCGCTCTGGCCTCGAATGCAGACCTCTATGCGGACTGGCTGCCGGTTGAGGCAGGAGGCGTTGCCCTGACTGGCACGGCCCGCGCCAGATGGGAGTCTGAACGCGACGCCCTGATCGAACAGGCACTATCCTTTCCGCGTGTCTTCACGCTGCGCGATTACCATGCCGAGAACTTGCTCTGGCTCGGCGACGACCGCATTGCGCTGCTCGATTTCCAGGACGCGGTGAAAGGCTGGGACGCATGGGACATGGCCATGTTGACCCAGGACGCGCGACGGGACGTTTCACATGAGGCCTCCGAAGCCGCGATCCGGCACTATCTCGACCAGACTGGCAAGACGCGCGAGGCCTTTGACGAGCGGCTCGCCGTAATCGGTGCTCTCAACGCGCTGCGCATTGCTGGCGTGTTCTCCCGGTTGCAGCATCGCGATGGCAAGGCCCGGTATGGTACATTCCAGCCGCGCCAGCTGAAATTGCTCGCCCGCAATCTGTCCCATCCCGCTCTGGAGCCGATGGCGGCCTTCGTGCGGGAGACGACCCCTTTCGTGTTCGAGGAAAGCTGATGTCATCAAATGTTCCGCATACGGCAATGGTGCTGGCCGCTGGTCTCGGTACACGGATGCGGCCGCTGACGGACACATGCCCGAAGCCCCTGATTGAAGTTGGCGGCAAGCGTCTGATGGACCGGATGATTGAGCCACTGATCGAAGCTGGCGTGCAGCGGATCGTCGTGAATGTCCACTGGCTCGCCGACCAGGTGGAGGCCCATGTGGCGGGCCTCAAGGGCGTGGACCTGATCGTGTCGGACGAACGGGGCGAGGTGCTCGAAACAGGCGGCGCGTTGGCGAAGGCCGCGCCTGTGCTCGGCGATGATCCCGTCTTCGTCGTCAATACAGATGCGTTCTGGGGCAAGGGGGATGCCACCCCGTTGCTCGAATTGGCCGAGGCGTTTGACCCTGAGCGGATGGACGAACTCCTGCTTCTTGCGGACACGCAGCGCAGTCTTGGATATGGCGGCGCAGGAGACTTCCTGCGTGCGGAAACAGGCAGCCTGACCCGTCGCGGCGAAAATCCGTCTGCGCCCTGGGCTTATGCCGGCGTGCGCATCCTGAAGCCGCAGGCCTTTACGGGCCTGGAGGTGGAGCGCTTCTCCGTAGCCTGGCGTATCTGGGGGCCATTGGTCGAATCCGGGCGGCTGCACGGTCTGCCGCTGGACGATTTCTGGCTCCATGTGGGCGACCCTGAAGCCCTGAAGGATGCCGAGATGTGGCTGCGCTGCCATGGCGAATGATCCTGCCCTGTTTGGCGTTGGCGCGCCGAAAGTCTGGTCGATCCCGCCGGGGGAAAACTTCCTGAAGGCCCTCGCAGCGGAGCTGGCGCGCGCGGTGGATTTGCCCAACACGCCGGATGCCTTGGCGGACGCGACCATCTATGTGCCGAACCGGCGGTCTGCGCGGGAACTGTCCGCCGCCCTGTTCCTCGCCGCGAATGAAACCCCGATCCTGTCGCCGGACATCCGTGCGATGGGCGATCTCGAAAGCGACGAGGCGCCGCCTGTCGCCGAGTTTTCCGTTACCGATTTGCCACCGGCCTTGGCGCCGGCCACCCGGCTCGGAACGCTGGCCTCTCTGGTGCAGGCTTATTACCGCGAAAGTTCCGGCATGGATGTGCCGCCCTCGTCGGCGCTGGCGGCGGCGAATGAACTGGCGCGGCTGCTGGACCAGGCGCATCTCAGCCCAGAGGCAGATTGGAGCGGCCTGCCGGATCTTGCCAAGGATGCAGACCTTGCTCAGCATTGGGCGAACTCGGCCAGGTTTCTGGAAATCATCACGGATGCCTGGCCGGAATGGCTGAAGGAGCAAGGCGTCACCGACCCGCTGAGGCGGCGCTTGCTGGCAGCCGAAGCCACGGCGCAGGCTTGGCTTGCGCATCCGCCGGAAGCCCCGGTCATCATCGCGGGTTCAACCGGGGCCACGCCTGCCGGACGCGTGCTGATGAAAGCCGCCCTTCAATTGCCGATGGGGCTGATCGTCCTGCCGGGGCTGGACCTAGCCTCGTCAGAGGACCAGCGGCTGGCAATTCGATCCGAGATCGGACATCCCCAGAACACATTGTTGAACACGCTCGACGCTTTGGGCATCGCGCCAGATGATGTTCCCGAATGGCCGGGTATCGAGGTCGGCCCAAAACGCCATGCGCGACGCCGGATGATCATGGAAGCGCTCGCGCCTGCTGATGCCACAGCGGACTGGCGCGATACGCTGGACCAACTCGCCGCCAGTGCAGGCACTGACGTGGCAAGCTTCGCCGAAAGCGCGCTTGAAGGGCTGTCCCTCATCGAGGCGCCGGACGAGGCCGCCGAAGCCAGCGCCATTGCCCTCATGCTGCGGGAGACGCTGGAGGAGAAGGGTCGGACAGCGGCGCTGATTACACCGGATGCGGGCCTCGCGCGTCGTGTATCCGCCTTGCTGAAACGCTGGAACATCAGCGTTCCCCCCTCGGCCGGCATTCCGGTTGGACGCACGGCAGCCGGCAGCTTCGTGGGGCTCTGCGCGAAATGGGCGGTTGATCCGGGCGATCCCGTCTTGATGGTATCGGTACTGACTCACCAGCTGGCAGCGCCGTTGGAGGGCCTTGCGGATCTGGAGATTCACTTCCTGCGCGGCCCGCGGCGATGGACATCTCTACAGGAATTGGTGGAAAGCATCCGCACGCGCGACACGATTGAGCCCTATCCCCAATTCGGGCCGGACGACCAAATGAGGGGGATCGCGCTCGTCGAGTCCCTGATTACACGGTTCGACGACGCGAATGCGGATCTGAGCGAAACCGAAATGGTCACCGGCGCTGACGCCATCCAGCGCATCGCGGCCCTGGCGGAATCCGTCAGCGAAACGCCCATGCCGTGGGCAGGTGAAGATGGCGCGGCCACCAGTCGTCTGCTCGAATTCGTGCGGGAAGTCTCGGACTCCCTCGGCCCGATGCGGCCTGTGGCGCTTGCCGATCTCGTCAATTCGCAAGCGTCCCAGATGACGGTCAGTTTCGGCGAGGCAGAACACCCGCAACTCTCGATCTGGGGACCCCTGGAAGCACGTCTCCAGTCTGCCGACCGGGTGATCCTTGCCGGACTCAACGAGGATGTCTGGCCGAAGCGGCCGGCGCCGGATGCCTTCCTGCCACGCCATTTCCGCGCGCGCCTTGGCCTTGGGGACCCGGAAGAGCGGATGGGGCTCGCTGCCCATGATTTCGCCCAGCTTGCCTGCGCGCCGGATGTGACACTTGTCTACTCCTCGCGCCGGAATGATGCGCCCGCAGTGGCCTCGCGCTGGGTCTGGCGCCTCAAGACGCTGGCGGAAGGGGCACTCGAAAACCAGGCCGCGGATCATTTCGCGCCGCAGGCCTTTGATCCCATCAAACTGGTTGAAGCGCTGAAGCTGAACCAGATCGACGCGCTGCCGGATTTCAGCGCCGAGCCAACCCCGTCGGCGCGGCACGAAGGCTGGCCTTCGCGCCTGTCCGCCACGCGGGTCGACCTCTTGCAGCGCGATCCCTATGCCCTCTGGGCCGAACAGGTCCTCGGCCTCTCTGCGGTGGATGCGCTCAACGATGAACTCGGCCCTGCGCCGCGCGGCACCGCGATCCACAGGGCGCTCGAACTGTTCGAGGAAGACGGCAAGCCAAAGACGGCCGACCAATTGATGGCGCTGCTAAAGCAGGAACTCTTGCGCGTAGGCGAACCTGCCGATGCGTGGGCCGCGCGCGAGGCGGTCTGGCAGCGCACGGTTGACTGGTACATGGTCTGGCGCAGTCAGCGGGATACGTCAGGCGGAAAATTGAAACAGGAGGTCCGGGGGCGGATCGACTATAGCGTCGCCGGTCAGCCATTCACGCTGTCCGCCACGGCCGACCGGATCGAGCAAACGTCCAATGGCGATCTCATCATTGTCGACTTCAAGACGGGCAGCCCGCCGCGCGACAAGGAAGTCGCCACCGGCCTCAGCCAGCAAATGCCTTTGCAGGCACTAATCGCGCAAAAAGGCGGCTATGAGGGCGTGCCCGCGGCGCGGGTCGACCAGCTTCACTATGTGGCCTTCAAGGCGAAGCCGGAGGCGTTCAGCCTGGGCGGCAAGCACAATCTTCCAACAGAACCGGCAGAAATGGCGGAACTTGCCGAGAGCGGCCTGTTACGCCTTATCGAAGCCTATCGCGAGCCATCCTCGAAATTCCTGTCTGCGCCACGCGTGAAATTCGTCAAATATGACAATGGCTACAACCTGCTTGCCCGGCGTGCGGAATGGGCGGGCGATACCGAAGAGGGGGAGGGCGGGGATGCCTGATGTGAAAACGCCACTCACTCCGCCGGATACGGAAGATTACCACCGCGCCAATACGGCGCAACTCGTCTCGGCAGACCCCGCGCGGCCGGTTTTCGTCATGGCAAATGCGGGCAGCGGGAAAACGAAAGTCCTGATCGACCGCGTCGCGCGGCTCCTGTTGCGCCGTGAGGACGGACGGGTTGGCGCCGCCCCGGATTCAATTCTCTGCATCACCTATACCAAGGCCGCGGCAAACGAGATGCTGTCGCGCCTGTTCCGCACACTCGGCAAATGGTCGATCATGCGCGACGACAAGCTCCGTGAGGAATTGTCCCGCCTCGAAGGACGCTCGACAAACGCCTATAAGACCGATGATCTCAGAGCGGCCCGGGCCCTGTTCGCTCGCGCACTTGAGACGCCGGGCGGCCTGCGGATTGAGACGATCCATGCCTTCTGTGCCCGTATTCTGAGGCGGTTCCCTCTTGAGGCGGGTGTGCTGCCCGGCTTTGCCGAGATCGAGGAAGACGAAGCCCAGGCGATCTGGCAAAATGTGCGCGCGCAGGCCGTTCTGAAGGCGAGCGAGACTGCGCCGGAGGCCCTTAACGTGCTCGCGCTGGAAGGCGGACATGATGGGGCCGACATCGCGCTGAATGCCATGCGCTTCAAGATGAGCGCCTATCTGGACTTCGCCGAAGCACACGCGTTCAATCAGGCCCAAATACGGGCCACGCTGATTGAAAGCCTGAATGCGCCCGAAGCGAGCCCGGCGGACATTCTGGAACTGGCCATGGGGCCGGAGATGCCAGTCGTCGCGTTGCGCGAAGCGCTGATCAGCCTGCAGGCTTCCGGCAAGCGAGACGATACCCGTACCGCCAATGCCGTTGAAGCCGCGCTCTACGAAGAGGATCCCGCGCGCCGTTGGGAGTGCTACAAGGGGGCCTTCTTCGGCGCTCAGGGCAATCCGTACAAATCGCTTTACAATGCCGAAGCTGGCAAGGATGCCAATGTCGTCGCGCTGTTTGCCACCAAGGACGAAATCGGGTCAGAAGTGGCGCGGGTGGAGGCCCTGGCGGTAAAGCTGAAACTGGCCGAAACGGTGGAGCGTACCTCCGCGCTGCTGGAAGTCGGGCTGGATGCGCTGGTCGCGTATCAGGACGAGAAACGCCGCCGCGGCGCCCTCGACTTTGATGATCTCATCCGCAAGACGCGGGACCTGCTCACACGGACGGGCATGTCTGACTGGGTGCTTTACAAGCTGGATGGCGGAATCAGCCATATCCTGCTCGACGAGGCGCAGGATACGAGCCCGGAACAGTGGGAGCTGATCAATGCGCTCACGGAGGAGTTCACTGCAGGTGTCGGCGCGGAGCGTCAACAGGATCCGCGCACCCTGTTCGTCGTGGGAGACGAGAAGCAATCCATCTATTCCTTCCAGGGCGCAGACCCGGCCCAGTTACGTGCTCAGGAACAGGAGTATATCCGCAAGGACCCGGCGGTCCTGTCCCAGACGATGGAAATGTCATTTCGGTCCTCGCCGGAAATTCTGGGTTTTGTGGACGCAGTCTGGAATTCGGCCCCGCCGGTCAATATTGCCTCCGGTGCGCAATCACCGCTGACGGCGGATGGTGTGAAGCACACCGCGCGCCGGGCGAACCAGCCGGGACTGGTGGAGCTCTGGCCAGTCGATGAACGCGATGAAGATGAGGATGCCGATGCCTGGTCTCGGCCCGTCAATGCCTTGCGCTCCAGTTCGCCCAAGGCGCGTCTGGCCACGCGGCTCGCCCAGCGACTGAAGAATATGGTAGAGAGCGACGAGACGGTCTGGGAGGAATTGCCGGATCGGCGCTGGCAACGCCGCCCGATGAAGCCGGAAGACATCTTGATCCTCGTTCGAAGCCGTACGGGCGGCCTGTTCGATGCGATGATCTCGGCGCTGAAGGCCGCAGGCTTGCCGGTTGCTGGCGCGGACCGGTTGAAGCTGACAGATCACATCGCAGTGCAGGACTGTCTGAATCTGATGCGGTTTGCGCTTCTGCCCGAGCGGGATTTGACTCTGGCGGAAATTCTGCGCGGTCCGTTTGTCGGTCTCGTGGATGATGACCGCTTCCTGTTTCCCCTGGCGAACAAGCGCGGGAAGGGTGAGACATTGTGGTCTCGGGTTCAGGCAAGTCAGGACCCCGACGTCAAGAAGGCTGCCGCCTTCCTCGCAACTCTGATCTCCAGTCGTCATGAACCTCCATATGAATTCCTCTCCGATATTCTGGATGTTCCGGGCTCGGATGGCCTGACCGGCTGGGACAGGATCAATGCGCGGCTTGGTACGCCCGCGCATGACCCGGTAGAGGCATTGCTCTCTCGTGCGCAGGGCTTCGATGCGACGGAGCCGTCTTCCCTGCAGGCCTTCGTCGCCGAAATGGAATCCAGGCTCGTCGAGATCAAGCGCGACCTTGCCGCGCCGGAAGGGCAGGTCCGCGTTATGACCGTGCATGGCGCCAAGGGCCTGCAAGCGCCGGTCGTGGTGCTGCCGGATACAACGGCCGGGCCGAAGACAGTGTCGTCCTCCATGTTCGTCGTCGACGGCGTGCCCATCTGGTCGCCCCGCAAGAACAGCGATGTCCCGGCAGCAGAGTTTGAGCGCGCTGTGGCCAATGCGAAATCCGAAGAGGAATTCCGCCGGTTGCTGTACGTGGCGCTGACCCGCGCGCAGGACAGGTTGATCATTGCCGGCCATTGGCATGGCGCCCGGCCTCCCGGCTATCATGACCGCAGCTGGTATGCGCTGTGCGAAGCCGCGATGAGTGGGCTGGCCGGAGAAGCCTATGACAGCGGCGTGCGCCGGTTCGGAAACCTTCCGCCAGCGCTCGCGACTGCGGCCTCCCAACAATCGGCCAAAGCCGTTTTGCCGGACTGGGTGTTCACACCGCCCCCAGCGCCCGAAAGCCGCCGCCGGTTCGGGGCGCCGTCCAGCCTGCTTGGGCGCAAGACACCCGTGCTCGCGCCCTTCAGTCAGACCCGCCAGGATCGTCTGCGCCGGGGCCGGATCATTCATGCGCTGCTGGAATATTTGCCAGCCCTGGCGCCAGACCTGCGCGAAGGCGCCGCCGATCGCTATCTGTCCCGCCTGCCAGATCTGGACGACCCGGCGCGCTGCGAGATGAAAGCGGCCGTTTTCGGCATTCTTGACGCGCCTGACATGCAGCGCCTGTTTCAGCCGGGCGGCCGGGCTGAGGCCGCCATTGTGGGCTCCGCGCCGGAATTGCCCGAGGGGTTGATCGTCAATGGCCGGGTCGACCGGCTGGTCGTGACCGAGGATGAAGTGTTGATCATCGACTTCAAGACCGACCAGCCCGCCCCCGACAGTCCGGACGGCGTGGCAGAGACCTATCGCGCCCAGATGGCGGCCTATTGGGCTGTCCTGCGACGGGCCTATCCCGGCCGGACTGTGCGCACGGCGCTCTGCTGGACTGACGGTCCGCGCCTGATGTTCCTGCCGGAAGAGATGTTGTTAGAAGCTCTAAAGGGTGCGCAGAGCGCGGTTTGACTTCCCAAACGAGTTCCTATGTATGTTCCAACTGAAGCAGAAAGCATGAAGGAGCCACGCAATGGCTGCGGTGAATGTTACGGACGATGATTTTGATGGCGTAATCGGTGGATCCGATGTGCCGGTGGTCGTGGATTTCTGGGCCGAATGGTGTGGCCCGTGTAAGCAGATGGCCCCCCATATTGACGCGGTCTCCGAGGAACTCGACGGCCAGATCAAGGTCGCCAAGATCAATGTCGACGAAAACCCAGTGGCCCCGTCCAAATATGGCGTGCGCGGCCTGCCAACGCTGGTGATGTTCAAGGATGGCAAGGTTGCCGCCACGCATCTCGGCGCGATGAGCAAGCAAGCCATCTCCGACTGGATCAAGCAGAGCGTCTAAGCGCTTCGCCCCGTAAATATTGAAGAAACGCCGGCAGTTCTGCCGGCGTTTTTTTATGCGGCCTGCGAGGTCAGGGCGATGAAGACGTCTTCAAGGTCTGGCGCTTCGGTGACGAGGTCGCCAATACCGATCCCGTTCGAACGCACGGCTTCCAGAACGCGGCCGATTCCGGTCTCGCTGGTCCGGAACGTGATGGCGATATCGCCATCGGGGCGGACGATTGCGTCCATGTCCGACAGGGCAGCCGGAACAGCCGTCAGCGGTTCCTTCGGCGTGATGACCAGCGTCTTGTAGTCGAGGCGCGAGAGCAGGACAGGCGTCGGTTCGCAGGCAACGATCTCGCCATGATTTACGATGGCGATCGAATCACACAGCTCTTCGGCTTCTTCGAGATAGTGAGTCGTCAGGATGATCGTGGTGCCATTGTCGTGCAGCTCGCGCACATAGGTCCACAGCGACCGGCGCAACTCCACGTCCACGCCTGCGGTCGGTTCATCAAGGATCAGCACCGGC
The DNA here is from genome assembly GCF_036964145.1 of Hyphomonas sp. Lineage (GTDB taxonomy): Bacteria > Pseudomonadota > Alphaproteobacteria > Caulobacterales > Hyphomonadaceae > Hyphomonas. Next base: position 438,586 of record NZ_JBALUC010000002.1, on the reverse strand, counting down.
GGATTGTGCACCAGCGCCTTGGCCACCATCAGGCGGCGCTTCATGCCGCCGGACAATTGGCGCACATAGGCGTCTTTCTTGTCATCAAGGCCGACGGCAGTGAGAATTTCGAGGCTCCGGCGCTCCGATTTCGGCACGCCATAGAAGCCGGCCATCAATTCAAGCATTTCCAGCGGGGTGAAGAAGGGGTCGGCGACGATTTCCTGATTCACCACGCCAATCGCGGCGCGGCTCTGGCGCGGGTATTCGTCGATATCCAGGCCCCAGATACTGGCCGAGCCGGACGTCTTGTTCACAAGGCCTGCCAGGATGTTGATGAAAGTCGATTTGCCGGCGCCATTCGGCCCGAGCAGGCCGAAGATGGAGCCGCGCGGGATTTCCAGATTCAGACCCTTCAGCGCATGCTTTTCAGGCATTTTGCCGGAGGCACGATAGATTTTGTTGAGGTCTTTGACTTCAATGGCGAAGTCGGGGGCAGGTTTGCTGGACGACATGCGGGGGGCCTTTTCACTCTGTCCATTCGATCTTGCGCCGATGGACGGTGCAATCTAGGTAGGACCATGTGGCACCGGTAACAACCATGCCGACGAAATTGCAGATGGAATTACAACTCATGTCCACGAAACGCGATGTGTTCGACCCGCCAGAAATCTCGATGGTGACCAGCCACAGGGTCTCGTGCAATGGCGGCGGCGGCGCGCTGGGACATCCGCGCGTCTGGTATGAGATGGGCGATGATGATTTCGTCGAATGCAAGTATTGCGACCGCAGATTCGTCCTGATCGGCGGCAAGCAAGATCCCTCGCGGGCGCGATGATCGCCGCAGGATGATGAGTGAGGTGTCCGAATGCGGGTCCTGATAGCAGGCGGAGGCATTGGGGGCCTGACTGCCGCTCTGGCGCTCGATCATTTCGGACATGACGTTTTCGTCTTCGAGCAGTCCGGCGTGCTGGATGAGGTCGGCGCGGGCATCCAGCTTAGCCCCAACGGGATGCAGGTGCTCAGCCAGCTCGGTGTATCGGCCCGTATTCTCAAGGATGCATTCCGGCCGAAAGCCCTGGAAATGCGCATGGGCCGAAGTGGCAAGCTCCTGTTCGACATTCCGCTCCGCAAGGCCGCGATCAATCGCTGGGGCGCTGACTATCTCCATGTTCACCGGGCCGACCTGATTCAGGCCCTGTATGAAGCGCTTGTCACGCGGCGACCGGATGCGGTCAGCCTCGGCAGGAAAGTGATCTCCTACCAAAAGGATGACTCAGGCATTCAGGCAACGCTGGATAGCGGTGAAATGATCGAAGGCGACCTTCTTGTCGGGGCGGACGGGATTCATTCTGTCGTCCGCGCGCAGATGCTGGGGGCAGAAGCACCGAGATATACCGGCATGACGGCCTGGCGGGGCATTGCGCCCGTCTCTGCCCTGTCACACGCTCCCCCACCCACAGCGACGGTATGGACCGGATCGCGCCGACACGCCGTGACCTATTTGCTGAGAGGCGGAAGTCTCGCAAATTTCGTCGGCGTGGTGGAGCGCAAGGAGAAGCATCTCGAATCCTGGACAGCGGAAGGCTCGCGCGAGGATGCGCTGGCAGACTTCAAGGGATGGCACGCTTCGGTGACAGGCATCATCGAGCAGGCGCCGGTGCTGCATCGCTGGGCCCTGTTTGACCGGGACGAACTGCCCCGCTGGTCGGATGGCCGGACCGTGCTGCTGGGAGACGCCTGCCACCCCATGCTGCCCTTCCTGGCGCAGGGCGCAGTCATGGCGATCGAGGATGGATATGTGCTCGCCCGGGAAATCTCTTCCGATGTGCCCCTGCCGGACGCGCTCAAGGCCTATGAAACGGCGCGCAAGCCGCGCACCAGCAAGGTGCAGGCCGGTGCTCGGGAAAATTCCAAACTGTTCCACCGCAGTAACCCCATCACCCAGCTGTCGACCTATGGTCCCATGTGGATGGCAGGCCGTATGATGAAGGGGTTCATTCATTCCCGGAATGACTGGCTCTATGGGCATGACGTCACGCTGGGCTGAGCGGTGCGCAGCTTGTCAGCCTGCCGGGAACCGGGCATTCAGAGGTTTCAATTGAAACAATAATCAGGTTCATATGCTCTCAGTTCTCGACCTTTTTCGCGTGGGAATCGGCCCCTCCAGCTCCCACACAGTGGGGCCGATCCGGATCGCGGCGCGGGTGGTGGATACCCTGACGGCAGCGGGTCAGACTTCGCAAGTTTTCCGCGTTGAGGTCGAGTTGCAGGGCTCGCTGGCGCTGACCGGGGAGGGGCACGCAACGCCGAAAGCGGTCATGCTCGGCCTTGCCGGGTTTGCGCCCGAAACCCTCGACCCGGATGCGGCGGACGCAGCCGTCGCGGAAATCCGGGAGACCCGCCATCTGAGTCTCGCCGGGCAACATCAGATCGCGTTTGATCCGGACAAGGACATCATCCTTGCCTATGATGTCATTCCCAGCCTGCACCCGAACGGCATGCGGATAAGAGCTTATGGCGCGTCGGATGATGTGCTTCTGGATGAAACATGGTTCTCGACGGGTGGCGGCTTCATAGCGTCCCAGCGCCAATTGGAAAAACCACTCGAAGACGATCTGATCCAGACGCAGGCCGAAGTACCTTATCCCTACACATCAGCCGCAGAATTGATTGCAATGTGTACGGAGAACACGCTCACCATCGAACAGCTGGTGTTGGCCAATGAGGATGCCCTGCGGCCTCGGTCCGAGACCGTTGCGGCGCTCGACCGGATCGCCGAAGTCATGATGAAATGTATCGACCGGGGGGTGTCACAGGGCGGCATCCTGCCGGGCAGGCTGAAGGTCAAGCGGCGCGCGGCGGCGCTCTGGGAGAAGCTGGCCAATGATCGCGGGTCGAACGAGCGCGAGCAATTGTTCGACTGGCTCAACGTCTACGCCATGGCCGTCAATGAGGAGAATGCCTCGGGCGGACAGGTCGTCACCGCGCCGACCAATGGCGCCGCCGGCATTATACCTTCCGTAATCCGTCACTATTGCAGCGATACAGACGATTCGCTGGAGCGCACACGCCGATTCCTGCTGACGGCGGGCGCAATCGGGATTCTCTACAAGCAGCGCGCCTCCATTTCAGGCGCGGAAATGGGATGCCAGGGTGAAGTCGGTGTGGCGTGCTCGATGGCGGCGGGCGGCCTCGCGGCGGTCTGGGGAGCAAACCCGCAGCAGGTGGCCAATGCTGCCGAGATCGGCATGGAGCACAATCTGGGCCTGACCTGCGATCCAGTCGGCGGGCTCGTCCAGATTCCCTGCATCGAGCGGAATGCCATTGGCGCGGTGAAAGCGGTCAATGCCGCCCGCCTCGCTCTGCATTCGACGGGGCACTCGCACGTCTCCCTTGACCAGGTCATTGAGACAATGCGGCAGACCGGGCTCGACATGTCCTCGAAATACAAGGAAACCAGTCAGGGCGGTTTGGCCGTCAATGTGGTGGAATGCTGATGACGAAGGTCAACAATCTCGGATCCTTGCTCGACAGTTTGCGTGAGCAGACCTCCGGCGAGAAGGTCAGTGTCGGCGCGATGCTGGACGCTGTGGGCCGACGTTCCTACGGGCCCTTGCTCCTGCTGCTGGGCTTTGTCTCGATCAGCCCGTTGACCATCATTCCCGGTGCAAACTGGCTTGTCGCCCTGATCATCCTGCTGATTGCCGGGCAGATCGTCTTCGGCCTGAAATATCCTTGGGTGCCGCGCCGCATTCTCGATTTCGAGTTTCCGCGGTCGGCGCTGATCCTGGGCGTGGAACAGGCGCATCCTTATGTTTGTCAGGTCGACCGCTTCCTGAAGCCGCGACTCGCTTTTCTGACCGACCCGCCCTTTGTCCAGCTCGTGGCGTTGATCTGTATCGCGGCGGCGCTCGTCTCGTTTCCACTCGGTCTGATTCCGTTCGGGCCGGTCCTGCCGGGTTTGACGGTGCTCCTGTTCGGTCTGGCGCTGACAGCGCGCGACGGATTCGTGCTGATTCTGGCGGCGCTGGGCCTTGCTGGCAGCTGCTATCTCGTCATCCGGCTCTGGGAACGGCTGATCGGCTGAACCGACAGGTTTCGGCCTGTACGGGCGTTTTCTGAAAATGGGGGGAAGGTGGCTCCGCGAGTAGGACTCGAACCTACGACCGGGCGATTAACAGTCGCCTGCTCTACCAACTGAGCTATCGCGGAACAGCCGGAGACGGGTGAATAGCAGACCCGAAAACCCGTTCAAGCCCCCACATGCTGCGAAGTCATAAAAACTTGCAGATTCCGCAAAAAAAAGGCGGGAGACAAGCTCCCGCCGAGGCGTTGGGTGATGGTGGGTGTCTCCAAGAGAAGACAGGTTCACTTTCCCCCAAAAGGGTTAACGGGCTGTAAACGGTTTGCAAATGTGCGACTGAAAATTCGCGATATCCTGTTTACGCCTCCGAAATCATGGATGTCGGACAGGCGGGTGCCCTGTGTAGGGCGGCGCTCATCCTGCAGGGCGGATCAGAGGAATGATTTGGAAGTCTGGAGGCTCCGGCCGGAATCGAACCGGCGTACACGGATTTGCAATCCGCTGCGTGACCACTCCGCCACAGAGCCGTTCCAGAAGGCGCGTCACTTAGCAACGAACTTCGCCGCTTGCAATCTGTCCTTTTCATGCGCCGTGCGTTTATCGCGCATTGCGCCCCCGAAAACCCATGATAAAGGGCTGGATACCACACTATAGCAAGCCCGAGAGGGAATCGAGATGAACTACGACAAAGCCCGTGAGATCATGGTCGACACGCAGGTGCGACCAAACGATGTCTCCGATCCGGAAATCGTCTCGGCCTTCCTGAAAACGCCCCGCGAGGCCTTCGTGCCCACATCGCGCAAATCCGTGGCCTATTCCGAGCTTGAAATCGAGACCTCCGAAGGCCGCGCCCTGTGGACGCCGCGCGATACGGGCAAGCTGGTCAAGCTCGCCGCGATCAAGCCGTCGGACATCGTGCTCGTGATCGGTGCCGGCTCCGGCTATGAAGTGGCCCTGATCAGCCGTCTTGCTGAAACCGTCATTGCCCTCGAAGATGAGGATGCCCGCGTGGACGCCATGTCGGAACGCTTCGCTGCGCTCGGCATCGATCAGGCCGTCGCCGTAAAGGGCGATCTGGCTGCTGGCCTGCCAGATCAGGCGCCGTTCGACGTCATTTATGTCTGCGGCATGGTCGAAACCGTTCCTGAGGCCTGGACCTCCCAACTCGCCGAGGGCGGGCGCCTTGCGGTTGTGATGCTGGAACGAGAGGGCCTTGGCCGTGGCAAGGTCTACACGCGCGCAGGCGATGCGGTGTCCGCCCGCGAAGGATTCGACGCTTTTCCGCCGAAATTTTCCGCATTTGACCGCAAGAAGGCATTTGTCTTCTGACAAGCGACGGGCCGCGACAATTTGTTAAGACTCCAGAAAAGTGAACAGTGTTCACTATTGCCGTCAGAACCCTTATATTAGGGATCAAGCATATAGGGCGCTCAGCCGGTCTGGGGCCTCAAGGAGCGCCGCATGAAATTCCACCGACCACTCGCTGTCAGCCTTTTCGCTTTCGGCCTCAGCGGGATGCCCGCATCCTACGCTGAAACCCTCTCTGATGCGATTGATGCAGCATTGGCAACCAATCCGGGACTGCAATCCCAGCGGGTCCAGACGGATATCGCGCTTGAAAATGTGGAACAGGCCCGGTCCCAGCGCCGTCCCACGCTCGATCTGTCGGGCAGCGCTGGCTACGAATATATCGATTCCAACGCCGCATTTGCCGATTTGTCCGGCACGAATGGTGATCGCCCGATTGCCAGCGCGCAGCTCCAGGCGGCGATGCCGATCTATACGGGTGGACGCATCAGTGCGGGCATCCGTCAGGCCAGGGCCGGGGTCGATGCCGCCGAGTCGCAGTATGACGCGGCTGTCCAGGACCTGATCCTCCAGGTCATTACAGCCTATGTCGACGTCCGCAGCGACCTCGAAACCGTTGCCATCCGGGAAAACAATGTGGAAGTGACGGGCGAACAGGTCCGCGCGGCGTCAGACCGGTTTGAGGTCGGTGTGGTGACCCGGACCGATGTCTCGCTTTCCCAGGCCCGCCTTGAAGGCGCCAGGGCCGCTCTGGCCGGCGCGCAAGCCACGCTCGAAGCGGACATTGCCAACTATCAGTTCCTCACCGGCCTTGCGCCGACCGAGCTTGCGCCGCCCCCGCCGCTGCCGCCCTTGCCGGCATCGCTCGAAGAGGCGGTCCAGATCGCGCTCGATACCAATCCTGACCTGATCGCGGCCCGTCATTCCGAGCGCGCGGCCCGCGAGGCGATTGAAGTGGCCCGCGGCCAGTACAAGCCGCAGATCAGCATTGTCGGTACAGCGGCCCGCCAGGAAACCTATAATGACTTCACCCAGCGCGATTCGAGCGTGTCGGCCGTGGCGCAGGGCACCATTCCGCTCCTGTCCGGCGGCCTGATCAAGAGTCAGGTGAAATCGGCCCGCCTGCAGCGCACACAGGCCCAGCGGCAGATTGATACGCTCCAGCGCAGAATTCGCGCTCAGATCGCGCAATCATGGTTTACCTATGAAGCCTCGTTGCGCTCCATTGCGGCCTCCGAACGCCAGGTCGAGGCGGCCCAGATCGCCTATGACGGCGCCAAGGAAGAACTGGCCGTGGGCATCCGCACGACGCTCGACGTGCTGGACCAGGAACAGCAATTGTTCGAGGCGCGCCTTGCGCTGGTGCAGGCAGAGCGTGACTCCTATGTGGCGGCGCACAACCTCCTGCGGGCCACCGGACAATTGTCGCCGGATATGCTGCTTCTGGATGGCCTGGTCGGGGACTCGCGTTAACAACGATAAATGCTTGTTAACACAATCCCCGTAGCGGTTAATGCATAGGGATTCGTACCGCACGGAATATCAAGGGGCTGGCTATGGCCAATGAAGCGCACAAAGAACCGACGATGGAGGAAATCCTCGCGTCGATTCGCAAGATCATCTCGGATGATGACACGGCTCCGCAGGCCGCAGAACCAGCCCCTGTGGAAGACACACCTGCGCCTGTAGAGGTCCAAGCCTCTTTCGATGAGGACGATTTGCACGACATTGATGATGTCATGTTCGAAGAGGCGTCTGAGACAGAAGAGGTCTCCACCGAAGAAGTCGTTGCCGACGCGGAAGCCTTCGAGGTCGAATTCGAGCAGTTCGAGGCTGATCCCGACGAAGTCAGCGAACCGCCGAGCTTCGAGGAAATGCTGGGCGCGGCCCGCGCCGTCGTGGCAGCGCCCAAGGCACAAGAAGCAGAAGAAATTGTGGAAGAAGTATTCCCGGAAGCGATCGTCGAAGAGGTTGCGCCGGAGCCCGAGCCTGAACCTGAACCCGCTGCCCCGGAACCGGTGGCGGCATCTGTGGAGGAAGACATGGCGGCAACCGCACGCTACCAGCAAACAGTCCTGACTGATGACCAGACCGCCGATGTGGCCGCTGGCGCACTCGGCAAGCTCATTTCCAAGATGGATATGGGCGGTGACAACACGATTGAGGCGCTCGTCCGCGAGCTGCTCAAGCCGATGATGAAGGAATGGCTCGACGCCAACCTCGCTAAGATCGTCGAAGAAAAGGTCGAGGCAGAAGTACAGCGCATCGCCCGCATGGCGCGCTAGCCTCTCCTGACAAATACGTTATAGGGAAGGGCGCGCCGTCACGGGCGCGCCTTTTCTTTTATATGGATAACGCCTGAACCGATGCTCGACCAAAGATTTGACCCCGCAGAAGCCGAACCCCGCCTCTACAAGGCCTGGGAAGAAAACGGATGCTTCAAGCCCTCCGGCGACACGTCTGCACAGGCCTATTCGATTGTCATTCCGCCGCCGAACGTGACCGGCGTGCTGCACATGGGGCACGCGCTGAACAATACGCTCCAGGACGTGCTGATCCGGTTCGAGCGGATGCGCGGCAAGAATGTGCTCTGGCAGCCGGGCACGGACCATGCCGGCATCGCGACCCAAATGGTCGTTGAGCGCCAGATGGCCGAATCCGGTGAGAATATCACCCGCCGGGACATGGGTCGCGAGGCCTTTGTTGATCGCGTCTGGGAATGGAAAGAGGAATCCGGCGGCGCCATTGTCGGCCAGCTGAAACGCCTTGGCGCGTCGTGCGACTGGTCGAAGGAAGCCTTCACGATGGGCGACCGCAACCATCCCGACAACAACATGATGCGCGCGGTCACCAAGGTCTTCGTCGAGCTCCACAAGAAGGGCCTGATCTATCGCGACAAGCGGCTCGTGAACTGGGACCCGCACTTCCAGACTGCGATTTCCGATCTCGAAGTCGATCAGCGCGAAGTGCCCGGCCATTACTGGCATCTGCGCTATCCGCTCGCGGACGGCGTCACCTATATGCATCCGATCAAGGATGAAGACGGCAATACCGTCGAGACGGAGATGCGCGACTATATCGTCGTGGCCACGTCCCGTCCGGAAACCATGCTCGGCGATACCGGCGTGGCTGTGCACCCGGAAGACCCGCGCTATGCAGGCCTGATTGGCAAGTTTGTCGAACTGCCGATTGTCGGCCGCCGTATACCGATCATCGCGGATGAGTATGCCGACCCGGACAAGGGCTCTGGCGCCGTGAAGATCACCCCCGCACATGATTTCAACGATTTCGAAGTCGGCAAGCGCGCGGGCCACACGCCCCTGAATATCCTGAATGCGACCGCGCATATCGTGGACGGCGAAGAGGCTGACACGGCCGGCATTCCGGCTGAGTATCGCGGCCTCGACCGGTTTGATGCGCGCAGGAAAGTTGTCTCGGCTTTCGAGGAAGCTGAACTCCTGCAGGAAATCGAGAACCTCAAGATCGAGCAGCCCTTCGGCGACCGCTCAAACGTTGTCATCGAACCGTGGATGACGGATCAATGGTATGTCGACGCCAAGACAATGGCCAAGCCTGCCATCGCCGCGGTGAAAGAGGGCAAGACCAAATTCGTCCCGGAGAATTGGGAAAAGACCTATTTCAACTGGATGGAAAACATCCAGCCCTGGTGCGTCTCCCGCCAGCTCTGGTGGGGACACCGGATTCCGGCCTGGTATGCGCCTACAATTGAGCAACTTGAAAGTGATCAGGCCTACTTCCCTGGGAAAGTGTTCGTAGCCGAATCTGAAGAAGATATGCTCGCTCAAGCCCGAGAATACTACGGCAGCGAAATTGAAGTGTCTGTCGTTGATACCGGCATTGGAGGAGCTAAAATTTGGGGTGGTGGGACTTCGGCTGGTAAAGCGAGTTCCGCAAATATCGCTAGAGATCCTGACGTCCTCGACACATGGTTCTCCTCCGCCCTCTGGCCGTTCTCCACGCAGGGCTGGCCGGACAAGACGGCTGACCTCGACACCTTCTTCCCGACGGCGACGCTCGTCACGGCCTTCGACATCATCTTCTTCTGGGTCGCCCGGATGATGATGATGAGCCTCGAATTCATGGGGGAAGTTCCGTTCAAGGACGTCTACATCCACGCCCTCGTGCTCGACGAGAAGGGCCAGAAGATGTCCAAGTCCAAGGGCAATGCCATGGACCCGCTGGAACTGGTCGACGAATATGGCGCGGACGCGCTGCGCTTCACCATGGGCCGCATGGCCGGGCAGGGGCGCAATATCCGCCTCTCCAAACAGGCCGTTGAAGGCAATCGCAACTTCGCCACCAAGCTCTGGAATGCGGCGCGCTTTGCCGAAATGAACGAATGCGGCGCACCGGGCGAGATTGACTATGACCGGGTCGAAAGTCCGGTAAACCGCTGGATCCTGTCTGAACTCTCCCAATGTGCGGCAGAAGTCAGCAAGGGCATCGAGGATTACAAATTCAACGAAGCCGCGGGCGCGCTCTACAAATTCATCTGGAACACGCTCTGCGACTGGTATCTCGAACTCATCAAGCCGCTGCTCGCGGGCATGGACGACGCCGCCAAGCAGGAAACCCGCATGGTCTGTGGCTATGTGCTGGATGAATCGCTGAAGCTGCTCCATCCCTTCATGCCCTTCGTCACCGAGGAATTGTGGGAGCGCCGCGCCGAGGGCCGCGCAGAGGCCAAGGGCTTCCTGATGCACCAGTCCTGGCCCTCGACTGAGCCGTTCACGGATGAGGCCGCCGCGGAAGAGATCAATTGGGTGATCGACATGATTACCGAACTCCGCTCGCTCCGGAACGATCTCGGGGTCCCGGCGGGCTCCAAGCTGCCGCTGACCCTGGTCAATGCCGGTGCGGAAATCGAAAACCGCGCGATGAGCCATGAAGACGTCCTGAAGCGCCTTGCGCGTCTCGAAGACATCTCGATGACGGATACCACGCCCGAAGGCGCGGTCACGGCCGTGATCGGCGAGACCATGTCCGCCCTGTCGGTCGCTGACATTGTCGACATTGATGAGGCCCGCAAACGGCTCGACAAGGAACTGGCCCAGCTCGACAAGGACATCAAATCCACCGAGGGCAAGCTCTCGAACGAAAAATTCGTCTCGCGGGCGCCGCCAGAGATCGTTGAAGAGAACCGCGAGCGCATCCGCGACTGGACGACGCGGCGGGAAAAGCTGAAAGCTGCCCGCAAGGGGCTTGAAGGTCTCTGACCAATGCGGGCATCCTGTTCCGGCATGAACAGGAGCTGCCCCCATGACATTTCGCAAACTGGTGATCGCTGCGGCGGTCTTCCTCGGCGCGTGCGCCACATCGCCAGACCCTGAGCCCGCCACGCCCGAATGGCGGCTGGTGATTCATGGCGGCGCAGGCGTCATCACCCGCGAAGGCATGACTCCGGAAAAGGAAGCGGCCTATACCGCCGCGCTGGAGACCGCGCTTGAGGCCGGCGCTGTTATCCTCCGCTCCGGTGGCAGCGCGCTGGACGCTGTCGAGGCGGCCGTCATCCCAATGGAAAACGATCCGCTGTTCAATTCCGGCTATGGGGCGGTCTTTACTGCCGCAGGCACGCACGAACTCGACGCCTCAATCATGGATGGCCGGGACCGCAATGCCGGCGCCGTTGCTGGCGTCACACGGGTACGTAACCCGATCAAGGCGGCGCGCGCCGTGATGGACAAATCCGAACATGTCATGTTCGCGGGCACGGGCGCCGACGCTTTCGCCGAAGCGCAGGGCCTCGACATGGTCGACAATTCCTATTTCGACACCGACCACCGCCGCAAGGCGCTGGAGCGCGTCCTTGAGGAGCGCAGCCGCACCGCCGCCGATCGCCACGGCACGGTGGGCGCCGTCGCCATCGACCGCGAGGGCAATCTTGCTGCTGCCACGACTACCGGCGGCATGACGGCCAAGGCCGCGGGCCGCATCGGGGACTCGCCGCTGATCGGCGCGGCCACCTATGCCGAGAATGGCGTCTGCGCGGTCTCGGCAACCGGGCATGGTGAATATTTCATCCGGGTGGGCGTGGCCAAGACAATTTGCGACAGGGTGAAACTTGCTGATGACGAAATCGAACCGGCTGCAACATCTGCGCTCGCCGAAGTCGCGGAATTGGGCGGCGATGGCGGCGTCATCGTGATGAATGGGGATGGCGGATACGCCTTCGTATTCAACTCGGAAGGCATGTATCGGGGCGTCGTTGACGCTTCAGGGGCAAGAACTGCCATCTATGGCGACGAATAGCCCCTTTTCCGCAACAGGATTGCGCGCTAGGGGCAATGCAGAACACATCAGGATAGGACCGTCATGAGCAAGACCTGGGACAAATCGAAACTTCCCTCCCGCCACGTTACCGAAGGACCGGAGCGCGCGCCGCATCGCAGCTATCTCTACGCGATGGGACTGTCGACCAAGGACATCCAGAAGCCCCTCGTCGGTGTTGCCTCCTGCTGGAACGAGGCCGCGCCCTGCAACACCGCCCTGATGCGCCAGGCGCATGCCGCCTCCGAAGGCGTCAAGAAGGGCGACGGCACCCCGCGCGAATTCTGCACCATCACCGTGACGGACGGCATTGCGATGGGCCATGAGGGCATGCGGTCCTCGCTGGTCAGCCGCGACACGATTGCGGACTCGGTCGAACTGTCCATGCGCGGCCATTCCTACGATGCGCTGGTCGGTATTGCCGGCTGTGACAAATCCCTGCCGGGCATGATGATGGCCATGCTGCGCCTCAACGTGCCGAGCGTCTTCCTCTATGGCGGCTCGATCCTGCCGGGCTCCTATGAGGGCCGGGACGTCACCGTGCTCGACGTGTTTGAAGCCGTCGGGGCGCACGCCGCTGGATCGAATTCCATGACTGACGAGAAGCTCCACGCGCTGGAAAAGGTCGCCTGTCCGGGCGACGGGGCGTGCGGCGGCCAGTTCACCGCGAACACGATGGCTTGCGTCTCTGAGGCCATCGGCCTCGCCCTGCCGCTCTCCTCGGCGCTGCCCGCGCCTTACACCGACCGCGACGGCTATGCCGTGGCCAGCGGTGAAGTGGTGATGCAACTGGTTGAGAAGAATCTGCGCCCGCGCGACATCTGCACGCGGGAAGCCTTCGAGAATGCGGCCATCGTCGTCGCTGCGACCGGCGGCTCGACCAATGCGGCGCTTCACCTGCCAGCCATGGCGCATGAGTGCGGCGTTCAGTTCGATCTCGAAGACGTCGCAAAGATCTTCCAGAAGACGCCATACATCGCGAACCTCAAGCCCGGTGGCGACTATGTTGCCAAGGATTTCGGCGAAGCGGGCGGTGTGCCCATGCTGATGAAGACGCTGCACGAATCCGGCCTGATCAATGGCGACTGCCTGACCGTTACTGGCCAGACCTGGGCAGAATACCTCGAAGACATCGAGTGGGACCCGAACCAGAAGGTCATCTATCCGGCAACCGATCCGATCTCGCCAACCGGCGGTGTCGTTGGCCTGTGGGGCTCGCTCGCCCCCGATGGCGCCATCGTGAAAGTGGCCGGACTGCACACGCTGCAATTCTCCGGGCCGGCGCGCGTCTTTGATGGCGAGGAAGCCTGTTTCGAAGCCGTGTCCAACCGCGACTACAAGGAAGGCGAAGTTCTCGTCATCCGATACGAAGGCCCCAAGGGAGGCCCCGGTATGCGGGAAATGCTCTCCACCACCGCCGCGATCTACGGTCAGGGCATGGGTGACAAGGTGGCCCTGATCACCGATGGCCGCTTCTCCGGCGCAACGCGAGGCTTCTGCATTGGCCATGTCGGGCCGGAAGCGCAGGAAGGCGGGCCCATCGGCCTGCTGAAGGATGGCGACATCATCACCATCGATGCGGAGAAAGGCACGATTGATGTCCGCCTGACACCCGCTGAACTGGAAGACCGCAAACGGCAGTGGAAGCCGCGCATCACGGCCTATGGCTCCGGCGCGTTGCAAAAATATGCCGCGCTCGTTGGCCCGGCCCACAAGGGCGCGACGACCCATCCGGGCTTTGCGGGCGAGCGGCACGTCTACGCGGATATCTGATACAGGTTTTACCTGTCACGGAATCCAAGCTTAACTGGGGCGGTCTGTTTTTGAGAGGCCGCCCCAGATGACTCAGGACATGTTCCCGACCGATCCAGCCCCGGCGCAGCAGCCGGTTGATCCGGATATCCAAAAGGCGCTGGGGGATTTCCCCGATGAGTTCAGGGATTTCCCGCGTCTTTTCCAGGATGAGATTCGCCCGGCCTTGCTGACCCGCGAGGCCGAGCGCCAGGTCGCCGTCGCAAAAGCGCGGCAGGCACGCTATGTCGGCATTGCGGTGGCCGTCCTGGGCGGGCTGGCCGGCGCGTTCCTCATCCGTCACCCGTTCGCGGCGATCATCGCCGTGATTGTCGGTCTGGGGTACATGTTCTGGGGCGGTCGGGATGTGCGCCGGTTCAGCAAGGAAGCCAAGGATCTGATCGTCCTGCCTGTGGTTCGCAAGCTCGGGCTGGATTTCACGGCTGAGCCGGGGTCTGTCGAGTCGATCTACAAGCATCATGATGTCGGCCTGGTGCCGAGCTGGGACCGGGCCAATTATGAAGACCTGCTGACCGGCAGGCGCAATGGCGTCGAGTTCGAATTGTTCGAGGCGCATTTGGAAGAGCGCCGGACGTCGAGCGATTCCAAGGGACGGACCCAGACGCGCTGGGTCACTGTCTTCAATGGGCAATGCCTGCGCTTTGAATTTCCCAAACGCTTCTATGGCCGCACACTGATCACGCGGGATGCCGGTTTCTTCAATCGGTTCGCCGGCGCCAAGGGCATGTCGCGCGCCATGCTGGAAGACCCGGTCTTCGAGAAGATTTTCGAGGTCTACACGACCGACCAGGTTGAGAGCCGCTATTTGCTGACGCCGGATCTGATGCAGAATCTCGTCGATCTGGAAAAGGCCTTTCATGGCGGGCGCCTGAAGACCTGTTTTGACGGCGGCGAGATGTTCATCACGCTGGAGGGCGGCAATCTGTTTGAGCCGGGTAGCATGTTCAAGCCGCTCGACAGCGTTGACCGCGTGCGGGAGCTTTTGACCGATTTTGCCGCCATCTTTCGCATTCTGGATGCTGTGGTCATTGGCCGGCGTCAGGAGGGCCTTGAGCGAGATCGAGGCGTCTGAAATGCGGCCCTTCCGGGGCAGCCGCGTTCAGCTTTGCTTCAGTGACTTTCCGCCATAAAAACGTGAGCTTAGAGAGAGGCCCCGTTTCATGATCAAATCCATTGCCACCAGTTTCCTGCTTGTCCTTGCCGCGCAAACGGCTGTTGCAGAGGCGATGACTGCGGCGGATGTGAAGCGCTGCAATGCCATGGCTGCGACCATGGCGCCCAAAAAGGCGGAAATTGAAACGATTCAGATGAAACGCGATGACATGGCGGCGGACGTCGAGCTGAAAGGCGAGGCGTGGGAAGATGCTGAAATCCACCGCCTGGTCTCTGCTGCGCATGCCGCGAAGGCGGATGAAACCAAGGCCGCCTACCAGGCCGCCAAGAAAGAATTGATGGGCACCGACCAAGCGCTACAGGCGCTGGCACGTCAATTCAATCATGATATCATCTCCTACAATCAGAGCTGCGCAACCGCCAAATAGTCGGCTCGCCATTTCCCAATTCCTTCTGGACCTCGGCTCGCGATGATGCGCATCTTGCGCATCGTCGTCGCACCGACTCGCGAGAACTGTAAAATCCCTATCATGTGTCAACGTTGACAACTTGATTTTGTTAGGCTCCTTGTTGTGCGATAACATTCGAGGCATAGCTTCGGTATAAGCAGAAAAAGCGGGCAGGGGGTTGCCTGCCGCGAAACATGGGAGGGCGCGCGGTATGAGCGACGCATCAACGACTGTAAGTATGGATACAGGACAGGGCAGTTTCGGCCAGGTCCTTCTCATCACCGCCGTCGCCACGATCGGCGGATTTCTTTTTGGGTTCGACTCGGGCGTGATCAACGGAACCGTTGACGGCTTGCGGGTTGCCTTCAATTCGCAGGATGTCGGGACGGGCTTCAACGTCGCGTCCATGTTGCTGGGCTGCGCGGTCGGCGCAGCGCTGGCGGGCACCCTGTCCGACGCATTCGGCCGCCGCACCATGATGATCGTTGCCGCCGCCTGCTTCATCATTTCCGCCTGGGGCTCGGGCGTTGCCGGTTCGTCGGCAGAATTCGTTGTCTATCGCGTCATTGGCGGTCTCGCTGTCGGCGCGGCCAGCGTCATGTCGCCCGCCTATATCTCCGAGGTTGCGCCTGCGAAGTATCGCGGTCGTCTCTCCTCGATCCAACAGGTCGCGATCATCAGCGGTCTCTTCCTGGCCTTCGTGTCGAACTACCTCATTGCCCAGGCCACTGGCGGATCGGCGATGAATGAATGGCTGCTCGGCTTTGAAGCCTGGCGCTGGATGTTCTGGATGGAACTCCTGCCGGCCACGTTCTTCCTTGTTGCGCTCCTGTTCATTCCGGAAAGCCCGCGTTTCCTCGTGGCCCAAGGCTCGACGGACAAGGCCCGTTCAGTGCTCTCCCGCCTGGCCGGTGCAAAGGCAGCTCATCGCAAGGTCGACGAGATCGAGCAATCGCTTGCCAATGACCACAAGCCGTCGCTCAAGGACGCGCTTGGCCAGTTCGGGTTCAAGCCCATCGTCTGGGTTGGCATCGGGCTCGCCGTGTTCCAGCAACTCGTCGGCATCAATGTCGTCTTCTACTATGGCGCCGTGCTCTGGCAGGCGGTTGGCTTCTCCGAAAGCGACGCCTTGCTGATCAACATCATTTCCGGTGCAGTCTCGATCATTGCCGTGATCATTGCGCTGCTTCTCATCGACCGGATCGGCCGCAAGCCGCTGCTCTGGATCGGCTCGGTCGGCATGACCGTGACCCTGGCCATCGTGGCGTTCTGCTTCTCGAAAGCGATCACGATCGAGGGGGCTGTCAGCCTTCCGGGGAGCTATGGCCTGATCGCGCTGTTGGCGGCCAATGCCTATGTCGTGTTCTTCAACGCGTCCTGGGGGCCCGTCATGTGGGTCGCGCTGGGCGAGATGTTCCCTAACCAGGTGCGCGGCGCAGGTCTCGCCATTTCGGGCTTCGCCCAGTGGATTGCAAACTTTGCGATCACGATGACTTTCCCGATCATGCTCGCAACCGCCGGTATCGGCCTCGCCGGTGCCTATGGCTTCTACGCGGTGTGTGCGCTCATCTCCGTCTTCTTCGTCTTCAAGGCGGTCAAGGAGACCAAGGGATTGGAACTCGAGGAAATGCAGGGATAGGCCCTTCGAACTTTCAGCCCTCGCCGATCCGTCGGCGGGGGCATTTTTTTAGAAAATACATATGGGAGGTAGCGATGGCCAAGGCTGTCCGGAAATCGTCAATCATTTCGCTGCTGGGCGGCGTGGCTTGCGTGGCGCTGGTCGCCGGGTGCAGCCACATGCCCCTCAAGTCTGACGCCGTGGAGACGGCCCAGACGGCAGAGCCGGAGCAGACGGCCCTGATGACCGAACAGGATCTGGCCGTCACGCCAGACCTCTGGCCAGAGATCACGGTGCCGGATCTGGACCCGGTGATCGAGGCGCGCATCGACGAGATCATGGCCAAGATGACGCTGGAGCAGAAGGTCGGCCAGGTCATCCAGGGCGACAGCGACAGCCTCACGTCGGAAGACGTGAAGAAATATCGGCTTGGCTCCGTGTTGAGCGGCGGCAGTTCCGCGCCGGGCGATGAGCCCTTCGCGCCCATGGACGCCTGGCTCGCGGATGCCGACGCCTACTGGCAGGCTTCGGTTGATCCGGAAGGCGTCGAGATCGCCATACCCGTCATCTGGGGCATCGACGCCGTTCATGGTCATGCCAACCTGACGGGCGCCACGATTTTCCCACACAATATCGGCCTTGGCGCCGCCAATGATCCGGACCTGATCGAGGAGATCGCCCGGATCACGGCCGAGGAACTCATCGTTTCGGGTCATGACTGGACGTTCGCGCCTACCATCGCCACCCCGCGTGATGATCGCTGGGGCCGGACCTATGAAGGTTATTCCGAACGCCCGGAGATTGTCCGCGCCTATGCCGAACGGATCGTCTACGGATTGCAGGGGCGGCCAGCAGACGAGAGCTTCCTCGGTGACGGCCACGTCATTTCCAGCGCCAAGCATTATGTTGGCGATGGCGGTACACTGGACGGCATCGACCAGGGCGAGACCCAGGCGACCGAGCAGGAACTGATCGACATTCACGCTCAAGGCTATTTCACCGCGCTCGAAGCCGGTGTGCAGACCGTCATGTCCTCCTTCTCCAGCTGGCAGGGCGTCAAGATGCATGGCAGCCACGCCATGCTGACTGAAGTACTGAAAGATCGCCTCGGCTTCACAGGCTTTGTCGTCGGTGACTGGAATGGCCACGGACAGGTGCCAGGCTGTACAAATACGGATTGCCCGCAATCGCTGAATGCCGGCCTCGACATGTATATGGCGCCGGACAGCTGGAAGGGCCTCTATGAGAGCACGCTTCAGCATGTGAAGGATGGCAACATCCCGATGGAGCGCCTTGACGATGCCGTGCGCCGTATCCTGCGTGTGAAGCTTGCCTATGGCATTTTCGACAAGCCTGCCCCGAGCGAGCGCCCCGGCGCAAATGATGAAAGCCTGCTGGCAACCCCAGCGGCCCGCGAAGTGGCCCGACGGGCCGTGCGGGAATCCCTTGTCCTGCTCAAGAACAATGACAACCTTCTGCCGCTCAGCACGGAACAGACCGTTTTGGTCATCGGCGACGGCGCCGACAGCATCACCAAGGCGGCTGGCGGCTGGACCCTGTCCTGGCAGGGCGGCGGCTATGACAATGGCCACTTCCAGAATGGCGAATCCATCCTGGAAGGTATCGAGGATGCCTTGCTGCCAGGGGGCGGTACGCTGGTCTTTGATCCGGCAGGCGAATCCGATGTCGACGCCGATGTCGTGATCGCGGTGTACGGCGAAAACCCGTATGCGGAAGGCATTGGCGATGTTCGGACGATGGATTTCGTCCCGAACGGTTTCGACACCACGAAGCTTGAAGCCTTCAAGGACAAGGGCATTCCGGTCGTGTCGGTCTTCCTGTCCGGTCGTCCGCTCTGGGTGAATCCGGAGATGAATGATTCCGATGCCTTCGTGGCGGCCTGGCTTCCGGGCTCCGAGGGGGGCGGCGTGGCCGATGTCCTGTTCCAGACGGAGCCGGAGTATGATTTCACCGGCCGCCTGTCCTTTTCCTGGCCAGCAACGGCCCAGCCCGGACGCCTCAATCCGGAAGATGCGCCTTACGAGCCGCTGTTCGAATACGGATATGGCCTCAGCTATGCCTCCGCAGCTTCAGAGCTTGGCGAGCTGAGCGAAGATCCGGGCTTGTCAGAAGAGCTGATGGGCAATGCTGACCCGCGCACCCTGTTCAAACGGGGCCGGCCCGGCGACCGGTGGGCCACGCTTCTGGCTTTCGAAGGTGCCTACACGACGCTTCAGCCCGGTCTCACCGAACTCGCTGGCCTTTCGATCAGCCGCACGGATTATGACATTCAGGAAGATGGTCTGGTGCTGACCTGGTCTGAGCCGGCCGGTGCGCTCTACTTCGGATCGTTCACCAATCCGGTCAATTTGAATGCAGACGGAGACACTGCGCTCGACATCGTCTTCGCGGCCAAGGTGCCGGACGGCGGCGAACATGCCGTTACGATCAGTGGCTCCTGTGACCAGGATGGAAATTGCGAGGCAGTTGAAACGGTCACGGTCACAGGCGCGGAATGGGCTGAGTACCGCACGCCGGCCGCCTGTCTCGGGCTGACGGATATGACCAGTGTTCAAATTCCGGCCGTGATCGGGACGGAAGAAGCCGGCACCGTCGCCATGGCGGACATCCGGTTTGAACCGTCAACGGGCGAGGCGGCCTGTACCGACTAGAAGCAGCCTGCTTCATTTCAAATCAACAATGGCGGCCTCAACTGAGGCCGCCATTTTAATGTGTGTGTGGATCAGTCCTGTTCCGACTGCGCGTAGACCCCCAGAAGCGTGCCGACAAAGCCGCCGGCCTTTTCGGTGCTGAGGATCGTGCCATCTTCTCCCAGCGCAACAGGCTGCCATTCGCCTTCAGGAGAGGCCTGATAGAAGTCCATCTCGGGACCATGCGCGGCGATTTTCAGCTTCAGCGGCTCGCCCGACGCGGCAAGGGCCGGAACTTCGGTGACAATCTCACCGTCCGGATCTGCGTCTTCGCTCGCGCGCCTGCGCAACCGTACGACAGATGCGCCGTCCTCATTGAGGGAAAGGCCGAGCGTGTAATAGGCCGCATCATTCTGGAACGCGGCGAGGCCCGCTTCATCATCGGAATCGCCCGGCACGAACATGACTTCTGTATAGGCCTCGGCATTCGTGTGCTGCTGGCGTCGCCCGAGGAAGGAGGGGTGCCCCGGATCGCCGACTCCTTGGGCGCGTTTCTCAAGCACAAGGTCACCAGTCTCAAGCCGGTAGCCGTCTTCTGAAGGAATGCGCACGGTGAGCCAATGGAGCGGCAATGCCTCCTCATCGAAGGCGTCCGTATAGGTGAAATTTCCCGTCAGGGGCAGCGGCGCGTCCGGTTGGGCGGGAAGGGCAGGCCGGTCAATGACATGCGGGATCACGTCTCCGGGTGCCGTAATGCGCGGGATTCCATTCTCCCATGTCACCGGCATCAGGAAGGTTTCCCGGCCTGTATTGTACTCATTGCCCTGATAGGGCCGTGTGCCGAGGAAGACAGCCCACCAATTGCCGTCACCATCCTGTGTGAAATCAGCATGCCCGACCGACGTGATCGGCTCCGGCCGGTCTTCGGGAAGGTCGCGCTGCGTCAGGACCGGGTTATCCGGGTGCGGCGTAAACGGCCCAAGCGGAGACTCGGCCGTCAGGATAACTTGTGAATGCTGCGGGCCGGTGCCCCCTTCGGCTGCGCTCAGCAAATATTTGCCATCCACCTTGTAGAGATGCGGGCCTTCGATCCAGACGGGCTTCTTTGACAAGTCCACGCCGCCATTCACGGCAACGACCGGCTCGGAGACTTGCGCGAAACTCTCCGGATCGACCTCGCGAATCCAGACGGCGCGGTGGCCTTGATAGAGTGGCTCGCCCTCAGGGGCATCATTGTTCAGGATGTAGGCCTTGCCACCCTCATCGAAAAAAAGGGACGGGTCGATCCCGCCGACATGTGGCAGCCAGACCGGATCGGACCAGGGCCCGGCCGGGTCGGTTGCGGTCACGATGAAATTGCCGCCGCAATCGACGCAGGTATTGATCACATGGAACAGGCCGTCATGGAACTCGATGGTCGGGGCAAAGACGCCGCGCGACACGGTGAGCCCGGAAAAGTCCAGCATGTCCGGCCGGTCGATGACATTGCCGATCTGGGTCCAATTGATCAGGTCGCGGCTATGGAACACCGGAATGCCGGGATAGTGGGTGAAGGAGGAATTCACGAGGTAATAATCCTCGCCTACTTTCACGATGCTGGGGTCCGGATAATAGCCCGCCAGGATGGGGTTGCGCGCCTGACCCTCAGAGAGGGGCAGCTCAAATATCGGGTCGCTGCCACTATAGGTCAGGTAAGCGAAACGCGCTTCCGCGCTTGCAGACGGTGGGGTGACCGGGGCGTCAGCGAGCCCGCAGGCCGCTGCCAGGGTGAGCGCGCCGGTACCGGCAGCGGATCTCCAATTTCGTATTCGCGTTTGCATGGCTCCGCTCCCTCTGTCGCCTGTCCGGTATGGACCCGGTTTCTATTCGGGGTATGATAGCGTTACCAAAGGGGAATACCAAGGCCGCCAAGAGCCGCATTCAACAGGGAGGAAACCATGACCGGATTGACCAGACGCGACACCTTCGCCTCGGTTTGGACGAGGGGTGGAGCGGGCGGAAAATGGTGGGGTTCACGCCCGGCGCCCCATGAAACCAGATATCGCGGCAAGAAGATGCGCGCCTGAGGGGCAGATGCGCTCAGGTCCGCACCCTGTGTGTGCCCTGACCTGCGCCACATTACCCCATCTGGCTGAATCGTCTTGAAAAACTTGCAGAAACGGTTTGATGTCCCGACGTTCAGGCGACGCAAGACATAGAAGGAATAGCAGGATGGGACCCCTGCTGACGGGATAAGAAACACAAATATGGCCGAAAAAATTACAAAAACAGGACGGCGCCAACACGCGACGATCAAGGAAGTTGCCGAACTTGCCGGCGTGTCTCAGATGACGGTCTCGCGCGTGCTTAATCGCCGGGACGTGGTGCGCGAAACCACCCGCGCCCGTGTCGAGGAGGCCATCCGGGAATTGAAGTACCGACCGAACCTGCTGGCCCGCAGTCTTGCCGGTGGCAGTTCACTGTTTATCGGCATGATCTTCAACAATCCCAGCAACTCCTATCTCAGCGAGCTGCTGATCGGCGCGATGAACCGCTGCCGCGAAGCGGGGCACCATCTGGTGCTCGAGGATTTCTCCTCCTATCAGGACCCTTCCGATGTGGACGAGCTTGTCGGCCGTGTCAGTGGTGCCGGCCTGGACGGCATTCTCGTCGTGCCGCCGCTCAGCGAAGACGACCTCCTTCTGTCCAAGCTGGAAGAGGCGGGCATCCCCTGCGTCCTGATCGCGCCGCGCACCCAACCGGAATCCGGCACGAGCCTCGCCATCGACGACGAGGCCGCCGCCAAGCGCATGACGGAATACCTGATTGCTCATGGCCATACCCGGATCGGCTTCGTGATCGGCGCCGAAGACCAGATCTCGTCGCATCGCCGCTATAGCGGGTTCCAGCTGGCAATGAAGGAGCATGGCCTCGACATTGATCCCAATCTCGTTCGGCGCGGCCGGTTCACTTACCGCAGCGGGATGGAAGCGGCCGACAAGATGCTGGATCTCGCAGACCAGCCCACGGCAATCTTTGCCAGCAATGATGACATGGCCGCCGGCGTGATCGCGTCGGCTTTCCGTCATGGCAAGCGCGTTCCGGAAGACATTTCCGTGGTCGGATATGATGACACGCCCATCGCGAGCGCGATCTGGCCGCAGCTGACCACGGTCCGCCAGCCGATCGCCGAAATGGGCTACCAGTCAGTCGATTTGCTGGCATCCTTCATCACCCAGGAAGAGGGCGAAGCGGGCGATCTGAACCCTGTTCTGGATGTCGCGATCATCGAACGCGATTCCGTGATCAAGGTCTGAAGCCAGACGCCTCAGGCCTCGCGGATGGTCAGGCTGATCCTTGCCGACAGCGTTTCACCGGGGGCAAGGCTGTGCAGCCCTGTCAGTTCGGCCGGATGCTGGCTGTTGACTGCGTCAGGCGCGTGGCTGACGGGTTCGACGCAGAAGAAATCCTGTCCCTTTGGCGTGTAGATCACCATGTGGCCGAGCACAGCGTCCGAGACCATTTCAACGCGCAGATTCCGGCTGGGCCATTCGATGCAGCTGAGCCGGTCTGACACGGTGAAGGCATTGTCGAGGTCAAGTTCATCGACAACACGCCACTCAGACACATCAGCGCCTGCGGCGGGCACATCCAGCCTGTTTGGGATCATGCCCTCATCCGACGTCCAGACCCGATCAACCGGCACGGTCACGCGTGCATCCATGCGGGGGAAATAGGGATGCCAGCCAAGCCCGGCAGGCATGGAGTCTTCGCCGTGATTGGTCAGGCGAAGCGTCAGGTCCAGGCCGTCGTCCCGCAGGGTGAAATACTGTTCCGCGCGATAGGCCCACGGCCAGTCTCCGGGCCTGTAGTCAAACACCAGCCGCGCATGATCACTGCCATGCTCTGCCACCTGCCAGGCCGCATGCCAGGCCTGACCGTGAATGGCGTGCGGTTCGGGCAGGAAGTTCGGCGCGAGGGACACAGCGTGGCCATTCCAGACAAAGCGGCCTTCGGAAATCCGGCCTGAGAACGGGAATAGGGGGAACCCCCCAGTCTGCAGCGGACTTTCATCCGCAGTGCGCGCAAAAGGGCGCAGAATGTCCTGGGTCTTGTAGCTCAAGCCGCCCACACTGCCGCCGAGGTCGGGCAGCAAGGTCAACTTCATGGCTTTGGTTTCGAGTATGAGGCGCGACAGCGCAGTTGAATCGGCCAAACCCCGATCTCCCTTATCCGCAAGTGTTGGCTACAAAGCATGCTAACGCTAACATGAAAAGCTGGATCGGTCTTTTTGCCGGACCTTGACGTTGCGGCAGAGGCGGATCTGCCGCGTTTCGGCAAGTTGATATTCCGCTCTTGCGATGGCAAAGGTGAAATGATAGCGGTATCATTTAGTGGACAGCCGCACTCAGACGGGCTGCCAGGGAGGATATTTGGAACGTGTTTCTAGGGATCGACATAGGCACATCCAGCGTGAAGGCAGCGCTGATTGATGAGGCAGGACGCCAGGTTGAAGTCAGCCAGGCGGAGCTCCCGATTTCGCGTCCCAAACCCCTCTGGTCCGAACAAAATCCATCCGATTGGTGGACCGCCACGAACATGGCCGTCGCCAAGCTGGATGTGAATCGCCGTCATCAGGTGAAGGCTGTCGGCCTGTCCGGCCAGATGCATGGCGCGACCCTGCTCGACAAGTCGCTCGCCTCGATCCGGCCGGCCATTCTCTGGAATGATGGGCGCAGCTTCGAAGAATGCCGAGACCTGCAGGAGAGCACACCCGCTTTCGTGTCCAAGGGCGGCAATCTCGTGATGCCCGGCTTTACCGCGCCGAAGCTCGAATGGGTGCGCCGGCACGAGCCGGAGGCCTTCGACAAGGTGCACAAGGTGCTCCTGCCAAAGGATTATGTGCGCCTGCGCATGACCGGCGATCTGGCGTCCGACATGTCGGATTCCTCCGGCACGCTCTGGATGGATGTTGCCGCGCGGACCTGGTCGGAAGAATTGCTCGCGGCCTGCGGCCTGACGGTCGATCACATGCCAAAGCTCTATGAGGGTCATGAAGTGACCGGCGTTCTGCGTCAGGAAGCGGCCGAAGCCTGGGGCATGGACCGCGTGCCGGTGGTTGCCGGCGGCGGCGACAATGCAGCGGGCGCGGCCGGGGTCGGCGTGATCGATGAGGGCGAAGCGCTCCTCTCTCTCGGAACCTCCGGCGTGATTTTCGTTGCGGGCAATACGTTCCGTTCCAATCCCGATTCTGCGGCGCATGCCTTCTGTCATGCCTTGCCGGACCGGTGGCACCTTATGTCGGTCATGTTGAGCGCAGCCAGCTGCCTCGACTGGGCCGTCAAACTGACCGGGACATCCGACGCAGGTGAGCTCGTGCGGCTCGCGCAGACAGAGGCAGGCCTTAACGGGTCTGAACTCTTCCTCCCCTATCTGTCTGGCGAACGCACGCCTCACAATAATCCCCATGCGTCGGGTGTCCTGTTCGGTTTGACCCATGATTCCGGCCCGGCGCAGATCGGCCAGGCCGTGCTCGAAGGCGTGGCCTTCGGCATGGCGGACGGCTTACGCGCGCTCGTGGAGTCCGGCGTGGATGTGCATTCGATTTCTGTCATCGGGGGCGGGGCCCAATCGACCTATTGGGGCCGTATCCTGTCCGCTGTTCTGGACCGCCCGATGGTCTACCGCGATGGCGCGGCCACAGGCCCGGCGTATGGCGCCGCGCGTCTGGCCCGCTACGCCGTGATGGGCGGCTCGGTCGATGAAATGTTCGAGGCACCCGAAGTGCTTCAGATTGTTGAGCCGAAGGAAAGCGACAGCGACCGGCTGGCCCCCAAATATGAGAAATTTGGTACATTGTACCGTATGCTGAAAGATGCGTTCTGAGGAGAAATAAAGACATGGCTGACGGACAGATCAAGGTAGGCGGCGATCCCGTCTTCAAGAACATTGACCCGATCAAGTTTGAGGGACCAGACAGCGATAATCCGCTGGCTTACCGTTATTACAACAAGGACCAGATGGTCATGGGCAAGCGGATGGAAGACCATCTGCGCATGGCCGTGTGCTATTGGCACACCTTCTGCTGGGACGGCTTTGATGTCTTCGGTGGTGGCACGTTCAATCGCCCCTGGCATGGCGCCGCGAATGACCGCGCCGCAGCCGATGCGAAGATGGCTGCAGCCTTCGAATTCTTCAGCAAGCTCGGCCTGCCTTACTATTGCTTCCACGATGTGGATGTCACCGAAGACTCTCCGACACCGGACGATCTGTCGAACAATCTCAAGCGCCAGGCCGACCGCCTCGCAGCCTATCAGGAAGCGACCGGCATCAAGCTGCTCTGGGGCACGGCCAATCTGTTCAGCAATCCGCGTTTCGGTGCGGGTGGCCTGACCAACCCGAACCCGGAAGTCGCCGCGGTTGCCGTCCGCCAGATCCGCGATTGTATGGAAGTGACGCAGGCGCTTGGCGGCGAGAATTACGTGCTCTGGGGCGGCCGCGAAGGCTATGACACGCTGCTGAACACGGACCTCGACCGCGAACTCGGCAATTTCGGACGCTTCCTCGCAATGGTTGTCGACCACAAGCACAAGATCGGCTTTGAAGGAAAAATCCTGATCGAGCCGAAGCCGCACGAGCCGATGTATCATCAGTATGATTTCGACTCCGCGACCGTCTATGGCTTCCTGAAGCGCTTCGGCCTCGAAGACGAAGTCCAGGTCAACATCGAGCCGAACCACGCCACGCTGGCAGGCCACAGCTTCGCCCACGAGATCGCCACGGCTGTCTCGCTCGGCATCATGGGCTCGATCGACATCAATTGCGGCAACTACCAGAATGGCTGGGACACCGACCAGTTCAATCTCGACACCCGCGACATCACGCTGGCCCTGATCGAATTGCTGCCATCCGGCGGCCTCGACACCGGCGGCTTCAACTTCGACGCCAAGGTGCGCCGCCAGTCGAGCACGGTCGAAGACCTGTTCTATGCTCATGTCGGCGGCGTTGACGCCCTGGCCCGCGCGTTGCTGTCGGCCGCCGACATTCTTGAAAAGGGCGAGATCGCCAAGCTCAAGACGGAACGCTATGCTGGCTGGGAGAATTCCGACCTCGGCAAGATGATGCTGTCGGAAGGCGCGAGCCTCGAAAGCATCGCCAACAAGGCCGCCGAATCGGGCGTGAATCCGTCCCACACCAGTGGTCGCCAGGAAATGCTGGAAAACTTGGTGAACCGCAGCCTGAAGTAAACCGGACAGCGGCAGGCCTTGCCGGCGTGTTTTGAGCGCTGGCAAGGCCTTGTCACTGTAGGGAAAAAGAAGCTAGGTTTGTCCGCCATACCCCTATGAGCGGACGAACTTGCTTGCGGCGGATTTCTGCTGCGCGATTGGCTTGCTCCTGAGGGTTCCAATTGAGGAGCCGCGATGACCGACGGGCTGAAAACGCACAGGACTACCGGACATGTCCGGCCCGCCACGATCATTGACGTGGCGCGCGAGGCAGGCGTGTCCTTCAAGACCGTCAGCCGCGTGCTGAATGGCGAGACCAATGTGCGGGAAGAAACCCGTGTAAAAGTGCTCGAAGCGGTCAAGACGCTCAACTATCGCACCAATCACAATGCGCGGAATTTGCGGGCGCGGCACAGCCACATCATCTGCCTGTTCTATGCCAACCCGTCGCGCAACTATATCGGCGAAGTCCAGCTCGGCGCGCTGCAGCGCTGCCAGGCTTATGGCTACAGTCTCATCACCGAGGATTGCAGCGACAATCATCCTTCGCTTCTGGCCCTGCGGGCGGAGACCAAGCTGGCGGGCGCCATCCTGACGCCGCCCTTGTCCGATGATGAGAAGCTGATTTCCGAACTCCAGAACCGGGGCATCCCCTTCGTCCGCATCGCGCCGGCCGAAGATGTGGATCACGGTCAGGATGTTGCCATCGACGACGCCGCCGCCGCGCGTGAGATGACCGAATACCTGATCGGGCTCGGCCATCGGCGCATTGGCTTCATCAAGGGAGCCGATTCCCATGCGCAGGCGGTCCGACGCTTTGCCGGCTACCGGCAGGCCCTGGAAGAAGAGGGCATCCCCCTCGACCCGGACCTCGTCCAGAGCGGCGACTTCGCGTTCGATTCCGGCGTTTCATGTGCTGAAACCCTGCTGTCGCTGGAGGACCGGCCCACCGCCATCTTTGCCAGCAATGACGACATGGCTGCTGGCGTGCTGGCCGCTGCCTATCGCGGTCAGGTCAATGTGCCGAAGGATCTCTCCGTGGTCGGCTTCGATGACACGCCGCTCGCCACCACGATCAGCCCGTCCCTGACGACCATCTACCAGCCGAGCCGGGAACTTGCCGCCGAAGCGGTCAGCATGTTGCTGGAAGAGTCCGCACCCGGGGGCGAAGCGCCCCGGCACAAGCTGCTCGATTACAAGCTGATGCTGCGGGAATCGACCGCTGCGCCGCAGGGCTGACGCACAAATCGCGAGTTTCCCAGCCCGTCGCTTTCGTGTAAGTCGCGCGGCGATGACCAAGATTACCCCCCTCTCGCATATCGCCCAGACCAAGCCCTATGTGCCCGGTGGCAAGCTCGTCGGCGCGAGCGGCTCCGTGATCATGCTGGCCTCCAATGAAAACCCGTTCGGCCCCAGTCCCAAAGCGATTGAGGCGATGAAAGCCGTGGCGGGCGAGGTGCATGTCTATCCTGATCCGGAATACCGGGCCTTGCGGGAAACAATTGCAGAGGCGGTTGGCATTGTCGATTCGAGCCGCGTGGTGGTCTCCGCCGGGTCGGACGAAATCATCCACCTGCTGACCCAGAGCTATGCCGGGCCCGGCGACGAAATCCTGTTCACCGAGCATGCCTTTTCCATGTATCGCGTCTCGGCCCTGTCACATGGGGCCACGCCGGTTACCGTGCCTGAAACCGATCTGACCGCGGGCGTGAACGCGATCCTTGGCGCGGTATCGGAGCGGACGAAAATCCTCTTCCTCGCCAATCCGAACAATCCGACCGGCACGATGCTGCCCGTCGAGGCGCTGGAGCAGCTGCAGGACACCCTGCCGCCGCATGTCTTGTTCGTGGTCGACGGCGCCTATGCTGAATATGTCGGCCCGGAATACGAAGCGCAGATTCGGGACCTCGTGGACCGGAAAGCCAATACGGTGATGATGCGCACCTTCTCCAAGATCCACGGGCTTGCCGCCCTGCGTCTTGGCTGGGGTTACATGCCCGCCGAGATCGCCGAGACCTATCAGCGTATTCGCGGGCCCTTCAATGTGAACGGCCTGGCTGTGGCCGCCGGCATGGCCAGCATTCAGGATACCGACTTCCTGGCCAAGAGCCGCGATCATAATACCGTCTGGCGCGCCCGCATGACCGAGGCCCTGAACGCGATGGGCCTTCCGACCCCGCACAGCGACGCGAACTTCGTGCTGCCGGAGTTCGGCTCCTCAGAGCGCGCTGCGGCGGCGAACGACTTCCTCAAGGCGCGCAACATCCTTGTCCGCGCTGTTGGGGGCTACGGCCTGCCGGAACGGTTGCGGATTACAGTTGGCTCGGCAGACGACAATCAGGCGGTCCTGGCCGCGCTGAAAGAGTTCACCGCGTCACGCTGATATTGTCGATCAGGCGCGTCTTGCCGAGCCATGCCGCGCCGAGCAGCCGCGCAACCGTACCAGCGGGCAGGGGCACGTCAGGCAGGTCTTCCAGGGAGTCGGGATCGACAAGGCTGACATAGTTCATCTCCGTGAAGCCGGACGCCATGATCAGGCGCCGGGCTTCCTCCAGCACGTCTGACGGCGTCGCGCCCAGAGACAGGCGAACCGAGGCCCGGTGCAAAGCGGCCTGCATCGCCCCGGCTGCACGGCGCTGTTCGGGCGATAGGTAGAGATTGCGCGAAGACTGCGCGAGCCCGTCCGAGTCACGGGTCGTCTCCCCGCCGAGGATTTCAATGGGGAAACCGAGATCCTTCACCATCCGGCGGATGATCTGCAGCTGCTGGTAATCCTTCTCCCCGAACACGGCGACATCCGGCTGGACGTGCAGGAAGAGGCGCGCCACCACGGTCGCGACACCATAGAAGAAGTGTGGTCGGTAGATCGCGTCCAGCAGGTCTGACATCTGCTCGACGCGCACATTCGTGCGCGTGCCTTCCGGGTACATTTCCTCGACCGTGGGCAGGTAGACGAGATCGCATCCCGCCGAATCGAGTTTGGCCCGGTCGGCCGACTCGTCGCGTGGATATGTGTCGAAATCCTCGCCAGGTGCGAACTGTGTGGGGTTCACAAACACGCTGGCGACCGTTTTTGTCACCTTGGTGCGGGCCTTTTGCACAAGCGACAGATGCCCCCCATGCAGGGCCCCCATTGTGGGAACAAATCCAATAGTTTCACCGGCTTGGCGCCATGCCCGAATCTGTTGTTGCAGCGCGGCCCGCGAGCGTACCGCGTCCGTTAACTTACCTGTCATGGAATTCACTATGAAAACTTCCTGTATGAGGATTGTTTAAAACATCCTGCCAGAGGATTTCGTAAACGCGTTGTTAACCCATTCGGAGGAATTTCAAACCTATGACACATCGCATTCTCGCTCCGCTTAAAACCTTCGCGCTTTCTATCGGTCTCCGACTGGCAGCAGGCAAGTCCAGGCTTGCTGAAACCGCCATACCCGAGCCGATCCGGGAATATCTGAACCCGAATGCCGTTGACGAATGGATGTTTGATCGCGACGGCAGCCCGGTAACTGAATCCGCGGCGCTCTACACACGCGATCTCGGACGCGTGTCCAACACGCTCTCCAGCCTTCGCGGCCTGCTCACCGACATTGCGGCCCACGCACCTGTCAGCGCCGAGTTGCCGATGCAAGCCGCGTTCGGCCCGATCATGTCGGACGATGTGCTGTTCGATGGCGAGCCGATGGCCGCGCATTATGGCGACATGCCTGCTGAAGACGCCGACCTGTTCATGGACGTGATCTCCAGCGGCAAGCCTGCCAGCGCCGAGATGTCTCACGTCGCCTGAGCCCTAACCAACCAAATTGTCCCGCAAGGAGTTGTCGATAATGCCCGCTGATGGATTCGCCCCGCTCGAAACGGTTAGCGGCCCGGACCTGTCAGCGCAGCAGCGCGAGGCCCGGGTCATTGTCGTTGGCAATGAAAAGGGCGGAGCGGGCAAGTCGACGGTCTCCATGCATTTGTCGGTCGCGTTGATGCGGATGGGCAAGAAGGTCGGGGTCATCGACCTCGATGTCCGTCAGCGCAGCCTGACACGCTATCTCGAAAACCGTCTCCGCTGGATGCAGTCCACCGGCGCGAAGCTTCCGATGCCGGAAATCGTGCGCGTGGATGCCTCCACTGAACGCGATCTCGACAAGGCCGAATCCGAAGAGACGCAACGCTTCCTCAGCAGCGTGGCGCGCCTGAAGAAGGCCTGTGATTTCATCATCATCGATGGTCCGGGCGGCGACACATATCTCTCGCGTCTCGCGCATGTGAATGCCGACACGCTGATTACGCCGCTGAATGACAGCTTCGTTGATTTCGACCTGCTGGGCGATGTGAACCCGCAGACGCTCGAAGTGTTGCGCCCGAGCTTCTATTCCGAAATGGTCTGGTCCTGCCGCAAGAAGAAGGCGCAGACGTCGCGCCGTCCGATCGACTGGATCGTCATGCGCAACCGCATGTCGCCGCTTGCCGCGCGCAACAAGGAACGCGTTGGCGAAGCGTTGACCAATCTCTCCAAGCGTATCGGCTTCCGTCTCGCGCCTGGCCTTTCCGAGCGTGTGATCTATCGCGAACTGTTCCCGGCCGGCCTGACCCTGCTGGACCTCACCGAGAAGGGCTCCAACGTCTCCTTCACGATGAGCCATGTCGCCGCCCGCCAGGAAATGCGCGACCTGTTGATCGTCTTGCAGCTACCCGAACTCGTCGGCGCCGAAATCGAGTTCTGATCTCCCGAAAAATATCCCGATAAAAGGCCGGCCTCAGGGCTGGCCTTTCGCGTTTCACAGGCTCACACTCCTCCGAAAACTGGAGGACACGGAGATGGTATTCAACAATAGCGACTGGCTGGCACAGGTTCAGGAAGAGATTGTCGATCCGGATCGCGAGATCATTGATCCGCACCATCATCTCTGGCCGCAGGCGGACATGCACTACAATGTGCCGGAATTCCTGAGCGACCTGACCAGTGGGCACAATGTGGTACAGACGGTCTTCATGGAGTGTGGCGCGGCCTATCGCGAGGATGGGCCGGACCATCTGAAACCCGTTGGTGAGACCGAATTCGTGGCAGCGGCTGCCGCAGAGATGAAAGCGAAGGGCGGGCCCTATATTGCCGGCATTGTCGGCCATGCGGACCTGCGCAGTTCGCGCCTGGAGGAAATCCTCGACGCCCATATGGACGCCGCCAAGGGCCTGTTCCGCGGCATCCGTCATGCCGGGTCGCGCGACACCAGCGGTGCCACCTTGCGCATTCCGGGCCGCGCGCCCGAGCGTCTCTATGCGGATGAAGATTTCCGCCGGGGTCTCCAGCTGCTCGGCGAGCACAACCTCTCCTATGACACCTGGCACTATCACCACCAGAACCGCGACTATCTCGATCTGGTGAAGGCGGTGCCAAACACGACCATGGTGCTCGACCATTTCGGCACGCCGCTGGGCATCGGGCCCTATGCCGAGAAACGCGAAGAGATCTTCGAGCAGTGGCAGGACGACATGGCCGACCTGTCCCATTGCCCGAATGTCGTCGCCAAGCTCGGCGGCCTCGCCATGCCGGACAATGGCTGGGGTTGGCATGAGCGCGACACGCCGCCAACCTCGGACGAGTTCGTGCTCGCCCAGCAGCGCTATTACGATCACATGATTGACTGTTTCGGCGCGGCCCGCTGCATGTTCGAGAGCAATTTTCCGGTGGATCGCTGGTCCATCAGCTATCCGGTCCTGTGGAACGGATTGAAAAAGATTGCCGCGAAATACTCGGAAATTGAGCAACGTGCGCTATTCACGGAAACCGCGCGGCGCATCTACCGGCTGTAGCGCCGTCTAGGCAGGGGCCAGCATTGACTTTATAGGCCTCGGCCCATGACGACATTTCCATTCGAGATCAAGGCGACCGAGGGCAAGGCCCGCACGGGTACGCTCATGACACCGCGCGGCGACATCCGCACGCCAGCCTTCATGCCCGTGGGCACGGCCGGCACGGTCAAGGCGCTCTATATGGACCAGGTGAAAGAGGCCGGGGCCGATATCATCCTCGGCAACACCTATCATTTGATGCTGCGGCCCGGCGCAGAGCGCGTGAAGCGGCTCGGCGGCCTGCACGCCTTTGCGCACTGGGATGGCCCGATGCTGACCGACAGTGGCGGTTTCCAGGTCTGGTCCCTGGCGCAATTGCGCAAGATGGATGCCGACGGCGTAACCTTCCAGAGCCATATTGATGGTTCCACCCACCGGCTGACGCCTGCGCGCAGCATCGAGATCCAGGCTGACCTGCTGGGCGCCGACATCTCCATGCAGCTGGACGAATGCACCGACTATCCCTGTTCGCACGCAGAGGCCGAGCGCAGCCTCGACCTGTCGCTTGATTGGGGTCAGCGGAGCCTCGACGCCTTCGGTGACCGCGAGGGCCAGACCCTGTTCGGCATCGTGCAGGGGTCCAATTTCGCCGACCTGCGGGAGAAATCCGCCAAGGGGGTCATCTCCCAGGGTTTTGGGGGCATCGCGCTCGGCGGGCTCGCTGTGGGTGAGGGGCACGACCAGATGTGCGCCACCATCGACATGACGGTGCCGCACTTGCCGGGCCATCTGCCGCGCTATGTCATGGGCGTCGGCAAGCCCATCGATCTGGTGGAGAGCGTCGCGCGCGGCATCGACATGTTCGATTGCGTCCTGCCCACGCGGTCTGGCCGTCATGGACAGGCCTGGACGTGGGATGGGCCGGTGAACGTCAAGAATGCGCGGTTCGCGGAAGACACCTCACCGCTCGACGAGGCGGTGAATTGCCCGGCCAGCCAGGATTATTCACGCGCCTATTATCACCACCTCTTCAAGGCAGGCGAATATCTGGGGCCCATGCTGCTCAGCTGGCACAACACGGCCTTCTTCCAGGCCCTGATGCAGGAAATCCGCCTCAGTATTGCGGAGGGACGGTTTGAAGCCCTTCGTCATCGACTGCAGACGGCGTGGGCGTCGACGAAGTCGGCTCCGAAGGACCAACAGGCGTAAGATTTTCCAGCTGCTTCTGCTGGTAGGAATCATAGGCGCCTGAATTCTGCACGGTAGGCGCATCACCCTTGAAGGTGACCGCCGTCGGGTCGCGCTCTGCGGCGAAGTCCGGACGGGCAGGCAGGGGGCAGTCCATGGCGAGGCCCATGCCTTTCAGATAGGCGCGCCGCTGGGCGCCAATCTTGTAGGCCAGATTGTACTTCTTCTCATGGCTTTCCGCGCCAGTAGCCTTGCGCACGATTCCCCGGAACGGGATCAGGCCGCGGGCCTCCGAGGCGATGGCGCCGAGGGTCGCATCCGCAGCCGAATCTGCCAGCTTCTCGGTCCGCAATCTTTCATCCGGTACCGGTGTGTCCCAGTCCGGCCCGAGCACCGCGTCGAGTTCTGCCAGGCGGCGTTCGACCTCGTCGCAATTCATCTTCTCCGGCATGTCATAGGGACTCTGAACCCCTTCGAGAATTTCCGGAATCGGCTCGCGGCGCAGATTGAAATCCTCCAGCGGGGACAGAGCTGCATCCGACAGGCCGTTCCGTGTCTGGGTATAGGCGCTGCCGGCGGCGTCCCCGACATTTTCGGTCAGGCTGCCATCCGACTCGGTTTGTTGGGTTGTGGGAGCAGGCTGGCTGGCGCACGCGCCAACTGCTGCAAGTGTAAGGAAAAGGGGGAATATACGTCTCATGCGGCGAGGGTGATGCGAAAATTGTGGCGACTTCAAGCCATACAATGCAAGAGGCGGTTGACCGCTCGGTTCTGGTCGCCTAAATCGCGCGTTCCGGCGTGCCCTTAGCTCAGCTGGTAGAGCAACTGACTTTTAATCAGTAGGTCACAGGTTCGAACCCTGTAGGGCACACCATTTCCTTCCGATGACGTGAAACGGCAGAAATCGATCGAGCATCGATTTCAGGCATGAAATACGCGACGCGCCTGTCCGATTACCCCGATTTAACCCTGCTTGCGACGTCTCCTGGGAACATCCCGCGCTGATCGCCCGTTGGTTTTCCGAAAGGAGACCATCATGAACAAGCAAGAATCAGATCTCGACACCCAGCGCCAGAATGACCTCAGCCAGCAGCGAGGCGATGGCGAGACTCCCGGCCGTGAAGACACGAATCAGGCTGGCTACCGGAGTACGGACGACCAGCCGCAGGACGGCGAGCATGGCTTCCTGCGCGATGACGGTCAGAAAGACCGCCCCGAGGCGCCCGGTACCGCCGCAGAGCGCGCCCAGCACCTCGATGAAGGCAAGAACCCGGTCCTGATGCCACGCGACGGACGCCATCCGAATGCTCCAGAGACGCTGGACGCCGACACAGGCGCCGCAGACACCAAGGCTGGAGCCCTCAAACCAGCCCCCGACACGCAGGAACTGGAAGACGCCTATTCGAAGAACGATCCGGGCGTGGAAACCAAAGACTAGGCAGCAGGAAAAGCCGGACTGGGCATCGCCCATCCGGTTTTCTGTCAGGTCCTGGCGGATGGAGCGGAGCTCCGGACGCTGGGGCCTTTTTTGTGAATTGGATGGAATGGAATGACCCCGAGTGCACGCGAGGCTCCGTCCATCCGCCGGGAGCGCCAAGAAGGAGATGCCAATCCTCTTCGCGCTCCGGACCTTCGTCGGCACTTTCATCGCAGGATGCCGACAGGGCTGACTGTACAGCTCTACCCATCCGGTTGGATTCGGGCCCTCCCCATACATTGAAAAGCCTGGCCAAAATCGCGAGGCGGCAGGGGATAGTGACAGGCGAACCGTTGTTCCCGGCACCCTGAAGCACTACCTGTGCGGCGCAGGGAGGACACGCCCATGGACAGACTTGCGCGGAACGCGGTTCGGGACCGTTTGCTGGAGCGTCTCGGCGTCAGGCGGCCGCTGATCATGGGCATCCTGAATGTGACGCCCGATTCCTTTTCCGATGGCGGCGCGCATGACTCTCTGACGTCCGCGCTCGCCCATGCCGCGCAGATGGAAGACGAGGGGGCTGACATTCTCGACATTGGCGGCGAGTCGACGCGGCCCGGAGGTGATCCGGTGAGCCTCGAAGACGAATGGGCCCGCGTGCGTGAGCCCATTACGCGCCTTGCCGGGCCGGACGCCTTGCCGCTCTCCATCGACACCTACAAGGCCGAGATCGCCCGGCGCGCTGTCGAGACGGGCGCGGTGCTTGTGAATGATGTCTGGGGCATGACCAAGGATGAGGGCATGGCCGACGCCGTGGCCGAGACCGAAAGCCTTGTCTGCATCACGTACAATCGCGGCAAAACGGATGGCGACATAGACCTCCGCGAGGACATGGCGGAGTTCTTCGGGCGCGCCTTCGACATGGCCGACCGCGCCGGCATTCCCCGCGCGCATATCCTGCTCGATCCGGGCGTCGGCTTTGCCAAGACCTATGACCAGAATTTCGGTGTGCTCGCGCACCTCGATGTGCTGGTCGATACCGATTGTCCAATCCTGGTCGGGATCTCGCGGAAATCCTTTATCGGATGCCTGACCGGCAAGCCTGTGGACGAGCGGCTCGTCGGGACGCTTGCCGCCGGGCTCGACAGCGTCTACCGGGGCGCAACCATTCTTCGCGTCCATGACGTCGCCGCGCACCGCGAGGCGCTCGACATGTTTCAAGCCATTGGGAGCGCCATTTGACCGACCGCATCTTTGTTTCCAACCTTTGCCTTCACGGCTTTCATGGGGTCCACAAGGCGGAGAAATCCCTCGGCCAGAAATTCTTCATCGATATCGACTGCCGCCTCGGCCAGCCC
Organism: Hyphomonas sp.; assembly: GCF_036964145.1. GTDB lineage: Bacteria > Pseudomonadota > Alphaproteobacteria > Caulobacterales > Hyphomonadaceae > Hyphomonas. The sequence goes on along the minus strand of NZ_JBALUC010000002.1, from coordinate 402,332 downwards.
GCAACGTCAACTGACCAGATGGAAGAGACGGTCCATTATGGGGAAGTCTGTGACCTTGCCGAAGACCTGTCCGGAAAGACTGTATTCAATCTGATCGAAACCTTCGCCGAACGCATCGCCGATGCGATCCTGGCCAAGTGGGACATTGTCGAGGAAGTGACCGTTACGGTCCGCAAGCCGTCGGCGCCGATCCGGCATCTGGTGGACCATGTCGGCGTGTCGATCACCCGCAGCCGCAATGGCTGAGGCTGCGCTCGGCCTCGGCACCAATCTGGGCGACCGCGAGGCGGCGCTGGCACAGGCGGTGGACTTGCTGGCCGCAACGCCGGGTATTGAGCTTGCTGCCGTCTCCAATCTCTACAGCAGCGCACCCTGGGGCGTGGCGGACCAGCCGGACTTCCTGAACCTCTGTATACGCGTGGAAACGAGTCTGGGACCGCTGCAGTTGCTGCATGCCTGCAAGTTGGTGGAGGCAAAGCTCGGCCGGCAGGAAAGGTTGCGCTGGGGTCCGCGTGAGATGGATGTGGATGTGTTGCTGATGCAGTGCGTGGCGCTGGATACAGAGACGCTGGCGATCCCGCACCCGCGCATGGCTGAGCGCCGGTTCGTGCTGGAGCCGCTGGCGGAGATTGCGCCGGACTGGGCTCTGGAAGACGGCACCGTGACAAGCAAATCGGCCGCCCTCAGGAAGAAGGCGGCCGATCAGATTTGTGTATTGGATGAGGCGGCAACGCGTCGGTTTGCGTCGCTGCGAAGCGCCTAGAGGTTCTTCACAATATCCTCGACCATCTTCTTCGCGTCTGCGAGCAGCATCATCGTGTTGTCGCGGAAGAAGAGTTCGTTCTGGATGCCGGCATAGCCGGAGCCCATCGAGCGTTTGATGAACAGGACCGTCCCGGCATTCTCGACGTCAAGGACGGGCATGCCATAGATCGGGCTGGTCTTGTCGGTCTTGGCGGCCGGGTTTGTCACGTCGTTCGCGCCGATGACGAAGGCGACTTCGGAATTGCGGAAATCCGAGTTGATGTCTTCCAGTTCGAAGACTTCATCATACGGCACCTGCGCTTCGGCGAGCAGGACGTTCATGTGACCCGGCATCCGGCCTGCAACGGGGTGGATGGCGTATTTCACTTCGACGCCTTCTTCCTTCAGCTTGTCGCACATCTCTTTCAGCGCGTGCTGGGCCTGAGCCACGGCCATGCCGTAACCGGGCACGATGATGACCTTGGAGGCGTTCTTCATGATGAAGGCCGCGTCTTCGGCTGAGCCGCGCTTGAACGGACGGTCTGCATCCGCGCCTGCGCCACCGGCCGCCGCATCATCGCCGCCAAAGCCGCCAAGGATGACCGAGATGAAGCTCCGGTTCATGCCTTTGCACATGATGTAGGACAGGATCGCACCCGAAGAACCGACGAGGGCGCCGGTGATGATCAGCGCGAAATTTCCGAGCGTGAAGCCGAGCGCTGCGGCGGCCCACCCCGAATACGAGTTGAGCATGGACACGACGACCGGCATGTCCGCGCCACCAATCGGGATGATCAGCGTGATGCCGAGGATCAGGGCAAGAACCGTGACACCCCAGAAGGCCCACTGGGCCGAGCCGTTCGACTGGATCAGGATGACCATCAGAACGATAATGCCAACTGCGAAGGCGATGTTCAGCAGGTGACGGGCTGGCAGCATGATCGGGGAGCCGGACATGTTGCCATTGAGCTTGGCGAACGCGATCAGCGAGCCGGTAAAGGTCAGCGCGCCAATGGCAGAGCCGAGACCGAGTTCGATCAGGGACGCGGCCTTGATGCCTTCAATGCCGGTAATGCCGAAGCTGATCGGCGAGTAGAGCGCGGCAGCCGCCACGAGCACGGCGGCGAGGCCGACGAGGCTGTGGAAGGCCGCGACGAGCTGGGGCATGTCCGTCATCGGGATCTTGCGGGCGATGATTGCGCCGATCGTGCCGCCAATGGCGACCCCGCCAAGGATCAGGCCCCAGGTCTGCAGGTCAAGCTGTGACCAGACCAGCGCCAGCGTGGTGCCGACGGCGATGGCCATGCCGATCATGCCATTGCGGTTGCCGGCGCGGCTGGTCGCCGGGCTGGAGAGACCGCGAAGGGCGAGAATGAAGAGGATGCCTGCGACGAGGTAGAGCATCGGCGCCCAGGTTGAGTGGAAGGAGTCCATGTCTTAGTCCCCCTTCTTCTTGTACATGGCGAGCATGCGCTGGGTGACGAGGAAGCCCCCGAAAATGTTCACGCTGGCAAGGATCACGGCGACCGTGCCGAGGATCTTGGAGACCCAATTGTCGGAGGTAAGCCCCATCGTGGCAGCCGCGACGAGCGCACCAACGATGATCACGGACGAAATGGCGTTCGTCACAGCCATCAATGGCGTGTGCAGGGCCGGGGTGACCGACCAGACGACATAGTAACCGACAAAGCAGGCCAGCGCGAAGATGGCCACGAGGAAGACGGTCGAGTCAATGCCACCGGCATCTGCGAAGGCGGGCAGCGCAAAGCTGGCCGCAGAAAGCGTCAGGAGTGCGCGCTTCATGATTGGATCCTTTCGTTCACCGTCTCGCCATTGCGCGTGAGCAGCATGGCGGTGACGATTTCGTCGTCGGTGTCGAGATTGAGGCTGCCATCCTCGGCTGTCACCAGCGGCAGGAAGGCGAGAAGGTTTTTGGCAAACAGGGACGAGGCGTCTGCGGGCAGGCGGGCGGGCAGGTTCGAGAACCCGGCCACTTTGACGCCGTTCACATCGACGATCTCATCCGGCTTGGAGAGCGGGCAGTTGCCGCCCTGGCTGACCGCCATGTCGACGATGACCGAGCCCGGCTTCATGGTTTTCACCATTTCCTCGGTGACGAGGACCGGCGCGGCGCGGCCGGGAATCAGGGCGGTCGTGATGACAATGTCCTGCTTGGTGATGTGACTGGCCGTCAGTTCGGCCTGCTTGGCCTGGTATTCCGGCGACATCTGTTTGGCATAGCCACCGGCGGTCTCGGCGGCCTTGAACTCCTCATCCTCGACCGCGATGAATTTGGCGCCGAGCGAGGCGACCTGTTCCTTGGCGGCGGGGCGCACATCAGTTGCGGTCACGACTGCGCCGAGGCGGCGGGCCGTGGCGATGGCCTGAAGGCCGGCAACGCCCACCCCCATGATGAAGACCTTGGCCGGGGCGATGGTACCGGCGGCCGTCATCATCATCGGCATGGCGCGGCCATAGATCTGCGCGCCCTCGATGACGGAGCGATAGCCGGAAAGGTTCGATTGGGACGACAGGGCGTCCATGCTTTGCGCGCGAGTGATGCGCGGCGTGAATTCCATGGACAGGGACGCGACTTTCTTCGCATTGAGCGGCGCCGCGTCCAGATTGGTGGGGTCCATCAGGGCGATCAGGGCGACGCCCTCGGGCAGGGCGTCCATTTCCCCGGCTTCCGGTGCGCGCACCTTGAAGACGATGTCAGCGCCTTTCGCCGCCGCCGCCGCGTCTGGTGCAAGGGTGGCCCCCGCATCAGAAAAGCTATCGTCAGGGAAACCTGCGACAGTGCCCGCTCCGGACTCAATTGTAACCGAGTGGCCAGAGGCCACCAACTTCTTGACGGTTTCTGGTGTAGCCGCCACACGGGTTTCACCAGCTCGTCGTTCCCTCAGCACAGATATTTTCATATCAACGGGATAGAGGAAAAATATTGCGGCGCGCAACACGAATTTTTGAATTGGAGGGCATGAGATTGTTCAGTTTAGCTAATAAGACGGCATTGGTCACCGGCGCATCGAGCGGGCTGGGGCGGCATTTCGCCAATGTGCTGGCCGATGCCGGGGCACATGTCGTCCTGGCCGCCCGCCGCCTGGACAAGCTGGAAGAACTGGCCGGAGAAATCCAGAGACGCGGGGGAAAGGCGCTGCCTGTGGAAATGGATGTCACGTCCGAAGACAGCGTGACCGGGGCCTTCGCAGAGATTCGCGAAGCGCTGGGCCGCCCCTGCGACATCGTGGTCAACAATTCCGGGCTGTCGCGGGATGGCTGGTTCTGGGAAATGCCGGAAAAGGACTGGGATACGGTCATCGAAACGAATCTCACAGGTGTCTGGCGTGTGGCGAAATATGCGACCAAGGCGATGATTCAGGCCGATTCGGCCGGCTCGATCATTAATATCGCGTCGATTACAGCCCTTCGTCCGTCGAACATGATCTCCGCCTATTCAGCCTCCAAGGCCGCAGTAGACCATCTGACCCGCACCATGGCGCTGGAGGGCTCGCGACATGGAATTCGCGTCAACGCCATCGCGCCCGGCTACTTCAAGACGGCTATCAATGACGAGTTTCTTGATTCCGAAGCAGGAGAGAGAATGGCGAAGCGTGTGCCGATGCGTCGTTTTGGCAATTATGACGAATTGACGGGGCCTCTCCTGTTGCTGGCGTCCGAGCAGGGCAGCTACATGACCGGATCGACTCTGGTCGTCGATGGGGGACATACGCTGACCCCCCTTTAATACTTGCAGTTTGCGGCTCGTCGGCCTATAGGCGGCGCTCTCCACTCAAGCATGGTTATTACCAAGTTAAGGGAAGTGCCGCCGCATGCTCAGACAAATCCTGTCCACCGGTGTCGCGGTCCTTGTTACCGGGAACATGACTTCTGCCGCGACAGTTCGGAGCAATGGCTCGGAGGCGATCTCGGAACTCCGGGAAACGGGAGATGCGCGCCTGAAGACTTTCGTCATTCTGGAAGACCAGGAAGAAACAGGCACGATGCGCTGCGCGCTTGGTTTTCAGGCCCCTCAAGGCGGCGTCTTCCTGGGGGCCGTCCCGAACTAACCAGTCAATTTGATTCTGTTAGGTATCGGTTAGGCCTCGTCTGGCATAATCCGCATGAGCTACCGGAGAATTCAGATGGCCCTTCCGCAGAGCAAGTCAGCGATTCAGGAAGAATCCGGCGCGCAGGATGTCGAAAAACCTGCCGAAGCTGCGTCTGCACGCGTGCCGTCAGCGCAGCCCGCCGACCCACGATATCCGGCAGCAGAGCTCTCCCCGGCGCGCCGGCTGCAGAATCTTCTGGAAGCGGAAATGCGTGGACGCCGGGCTCCCTCGGTGAAGCGCTCCCTGACTATGGTGCTCGTTTTGTCGCTGGCCTGTAGTGTTGCTGCGTTAAGCCTGTACAGCCTAGGCTGGATGTAGGCTTTCGGGCACTTTCTTGCTCCAAGTTAACGCCATTTAAGTCCAAGACTGCTTAGACCCCCGCAAGGTGGGCCCGGGCCTACATGTTGAATTCCAAGGAGCTTCCTGTTCATGCGCGTTAGAAAAGCCGTTCTTCCTGTGGCCGGATTTGGTACGAGGGTCCTGCCCGCTACGAAGGCTATCCCGAAAGAAATGCTGCCGGTCGTGGACCGGCCTGCCATTCAATATGTCGTGGATGAAGCCCTGGAAGCCGGAATCGAGCACATCGTCTTTGTGACGGGACGTAACAAGGGCTCCATCGAAGACTATTTCGACATTGCCTATGAACTGGAAGTCGCTCTCGAAGCGAAGGGCAAGGATGCCATCCTCGAACAGGTGAAGCAGACCAAACTGCCGGCCGGATCGGCCAGCTTCGTGCGCCAGCAATCACCGCTCGGTCTCGGCCATGCGGTCTGGTGCGCGAAGGATATTATCGGCAATGAGCCGTTCGCGGTGCTGTTGCCGGACGTCCTGGTCAAGGGCAGCTCGTCCTGCCTCGCGCAGATGGTTGAGGCCTATGACAAGGTCGGCGGCAATATCGTCGCTGTGGATCAGGTGCCGATGGAACGGGTCTCCTCCTATGGTGTGATCGCCCCAAAGGGGGACCGTGATGGCCGCCTGATCGAGATGACCGGCATGGTCGAGAAACCGCCGGTCGCCGATGCGCCATCCAACCTCAAGATCACAGGCCGTTACATTCTGCAGCCGGAAATCTTTGGCCTGCTGGAAAGCCAGGGCAAGGGTGCCGGCGGAGAGATCCAGCTGACCGATGCCATGGCCCGCCTCATGGAAGCCCAATCCTTCTTCGCCTACGAGTATGAAGGTCAGGATTATGATTGCGGCTCCAAGCTCGGTTATTTCGAAGCCGTGCTCGGCTATGCGCTGGCCAGTGACGAGATTGGCGCAGACGCCCAGGCGCTCGCCAAGGCCATGCTGGACAAGCTCTAGGCTTTGCAATTGCGTTGCAGGTCATGCCGGTTCGGTCTAGGCCTGCGGCATGACATCTGACGTACTTCCCGACTTCAATGACGTTCTTTCCGCCGCCGAACGTGTGCGGGGCGTCGCGCGTGAAACGCCCGTCCTGACGCATGACGCGCTGGATGAAATGGCGGGCGGATCGCTGTTCATCAAGGCCGAGTGCCTGCAGGTGACGGGCAGCTTCAAGATTCGCGGCGCCATGAACCGGCTGTCGCAAATACCGGCTGGCCAGCGCGCGGCCGGCGTTGTGGCCTTCTCCTCCGGAAATCATGCGCAAGGCGTCGCCCGCGCAGCACGCCTGCTGGGCATGCCTGCTCTGATTGTGATGCCGTCGGATGCACCCCAGATCAAGGTTGCTGGCGTGGAGGCCGATGGCGGCATCGTCCGCTTGTATGACCGGGAGACCGAGAGCCGCGAAGAGATCGCCGCGCAGGTTGCAGCCGAGCGGGGCGCGGTCGTGGTGCCGAGCTTTGACGACAAGGACATTATTGCCGGGCAGGGCACTGCCGGGCTCGAATTTGCGCGCCAGATGGAACAGGCGGGTACCCCGCTGGACCATCTGATCTGTTGCGCCGGGGGCGGGGGCCTGATTACCGGCGTTGCGCTGGCGATGGAGCATCTGTCACCGGACACCAGGATATGGGCAGCCGAACCAGCCGGCCATGACGATTGGGTGCAGTCCCTGGAGGCCGGGGACATCCGGGCAAATGCGCCGGGCACACGCTCCATCTGCGACGCCATCCTGACGCCCGCGCCGGGCAAGATCACGTTCGCGCTTGGCAAGCGCCTGCTGAGCGGCGGGCTGGTCGCGTCGGATGAAGAGGTGCGAGACGCCATGCGGGCGGCCTTCCGCTATCTGAAGATCGTGGCCGAACCCGGCGGTGCAGCAGCGCTGGCGGCGGCCATCAAAGGCCTGCCGGACGAGATGCGCGGCAAACGCATTGGCGTGCTGGTGACGGGCGGAAATGTTGATGCCGAGCAGTTTGCAGCGGTCCTGACGCGCTGAGTCCTGCCTTCGGTTAACCGGCAGGGGCGGAACATTAAGGCCTGTGACCTGGATCATTTCACTATGGTTAACGCGCCGTTCTGATCACGGGGGAGATTTTCCCGCAGGTCTTCAACAGACCTTATCGCATGACAGTTAATCATGAATGCTGATGAGTGCGCACAATGCGCGGGAGAGGGCATTCAGAATGAAACTGGCACCCCTGATCAGTCTTGGCCTGTCGGCGGTCCTCGGCATCGCTGCCGTGTTCCTTGGCCGTTACTACATGTCGTCGAATTCCAATGACGCGGCGGCGCAAATGTCTGCGCCGGTCGTGCAAATGTCGTCCGTGGTCGTCGCCGCTGCGGCGATCGAGCCGGGCGAGGAAGTTTCCGCCAGCAATGTGAAGACCCTGAACTGGCCGACCGAGTCCATTCCCGAAGGTGTCGTGACAGACGCGGCTGAACTCTCCGACATCCTGTATGCGCGCGGCCTGATCCTTCCGGGCGAGCCAATCATGTTCGAAAAGCTCGATGCGGCCGGTAACCTTCTTACCCTCGCTGCGGCCATCGAGCCTGGCATGCGGGCCGTCTCCATCACGGTACGGAGCGATACCGGCGTGGCCGGGTTCGTCCTGCCCGGTGACCGGGTTGATGTGAACGAATTCATTCAACGCGAACCGGGCCAGTCCGCAAACTCCTATGGCGGTGACGCCGTGCGGGTGACCGCTGACCTGATCGCGCGACCTGTCCTGAAGAATGTGAAAGTGCTGGCCGTCGACCAGACCTTTGAGTCCAATCTGGAAGGCGCACGTCCCTCCAGCACGGTGACTCTGGAAGTCTCACCCGAAGGCGCGCTGAGACTTGGGGCTGTCGGCATGCAGGGCGCCTTGGGGCTGGCCCTGATCGGCCGAGAGGAAGAGGCGGATGTCATCACGCTGGTGAAGTCGGAGCCGAAGAGGGCTCCCATACGCCGCATCGCGCCGCCGCGCCCGTCCACCGCAAATGTCCGTGTCATCAATGGCGACCGTGAAACCACGGTCACTGCACCGGTTGCGAAACCGAAATCGCTGACCGAGGAGGCAAACTGATGCCCAAGCTTACCTATATCATGCTTCTCCTGGTCATCGGTATTGTCGCGATTGCGCCCGCCCATGCCTGGACCGAGCGCACCACAGGCCCTGACGCCAAGGTGCTTGTCCTCGAAAAAGGCCGCTCGACCGTGATCGAAGCCGATCAGGGATTCTCGACGCTGGTCGTGGCCGATCCGGACATTGCCGAAGCCATGGCCACGTCCAACCGGTCTTTCTTCCTGCGGGGCAAGGTGCCGGGGGCGACCACGGTGCTGATCTACAATGAGGCCGGTGAGATTACCGAACTGATTGATGTGGAGGTCGAACTCAGCCTTGATGAATTGCGGACTGATCTTGGCAATCTGCTGCCGGGAGAGCGCATTGATGTGTACCCTGTGCATGATGGCGTCTTTCTTGACGGAAAGCTGACCACGGCCGCCGCCGCTGAAATGGCGGTGCAGGTCGCTGAGCGCTACGTACCGGGCGGTGTCGCCAATGGCCTGTCCGTTGGGCAGAGCCAGCAGGTCCTTCTGGAAGTTCGCTTCCTCGAAGCGAGCCGCAACGCCGTCAAGGAGATCGGCTTCGGCAACTCCATGGACGCCCGCGATGCGGTCGCCTTCACAGAGCCATCCACCGTGTCCGGACTGGCCGCCAAGACGGTGGCCCTGTTCACGAATGTTGGTGGCGAGAACATTGATGTTGAATTGCGCGCCCTCGAAGAGAAGGGAATTGTGCGGACGCTGGCCGAGCCGAATCTGGTGGCCTTGTCGGGCGACACGGCAAGTTTCCTGGCAGGGGGCGAGTTCCCCATTCCGGTCTCGAGCGAGAATGGCCAGGTCTCAGTCGAGTTCAAGAAGTTCGGTGTGAGCCTCGACTTCACGCCGACTGTGCTGGGTGACGGGCTGGTGAATTTGCGGGTGCGCCCGGAAGTGTCACAGCTCGACCGCAACAATGGCATCAGGGCTCAGGACATCGAGATCCCCGGTATTTCCGTTCGCCGCGCCGATACGACGGTTGAACTGCATGACGGCCAGGCTTTTGCGATCGCCGGCCTGTTGCAGAATGATTATTCCAATGATGTCCGGCAAACGCCGTGGCTGGGCAATGTGCCGGTCCTGGGCGCGCTGTTCTCGTCCAAGCGCTACCAGCGTCAGGAAAGCGAACTGGTGATCATCATCATTCCGCGCCTCGTCCAGCCGGCGCCGCATCCCTCGCTTCTACGGTCCCCGCTTGAGGCATTTGCCGAGCCGACCGAAGACGAATTCTTCCTCCTGAACCAAACTGCCGCCGTGCCGCTCGCCGGCGAAGGAGAATGACATGACCCGCAAGCATTTCGTACCCGGTGTCCTGATGGCCAGTCTGCTCCTCGTCGGCTGTGCCAGCTATGACAATCAGGACAAGTACCTTCTGGGGCAGGCAACGGCGGACAATATCCGCCAGCAATCCGTGCGGGACGTAAACCTCAGCAATTCCAAGGCCGTGGAATCCACGTCCGGCCTGCGGGCTGCCAATGCCGTGAAAGCCCTGAATGAAGGCAAGACGAAGGAGTTGCGGGATTCCTCTGTCAGCGCTTCGGGAGGCAGCTGATGTCGGGTGTAGCTCGAAACCTTGCCGGGTCAGGGACTCCTGCGCCCGCGTCCGGGGTGATCCCTGCGATTGCCGCACTGGCCGGGCCTGAGCGTCTGGCGCAACTCAAGACAATCTGCCGGAATGTCATTGACCTGTCCTCGATGGACTCGGCCACGATCGTGGAGAAATTCGGCGGCGCGCTGATCCTGCTGGAGCAGGGACAGGCGGGGTCGGAACAGGTGGTGCTGGGTCTGGCCGTCGATAAGCCGGATAGCGCCGTCCTGATGGTCTCGGACAATTTGCCGGTCCATATCGTTCGGGCCCTCATGAAAATCGAGGCATCGGACATCCTGCCGGTAAGTGCGGGCGCCGAAGAAATTCTTGAATCTGTAGACCGTATCCGCGCCGCCGCAGAAGCGGCCGTAGCAGGGGGCGATGGCCCGGCTTCGGCGGTTTGCTGGGCGTTCCGCGGGGCCGTTGGCGGCGCCGGGGTCTCCACCCTCGCCATTGAGAGCGCGTTTTCCCTTTGCGAGAAAGTCGGGCCGGGCAAGGTCTGCCTTGTCGACCTGAACGTCGCGGATGGCATGGTCAGCTCGTTCCTGGAAGCCGTTCCGAAACTGGACCTGGCCGCGCTGTCGGCGGCGCCGGAGCGTCTGGATGCCCGCCTGCTGGCGGCCTGGTGCTGGCAGCATGAGGATGGCGTCTCGACAATTTCCGCCCCGCGTAACCCGGACGCAGATGCGCTGGCCACGGAGGCCGCAATCCTGCGCCTGCTGGATGTCGCCTGCGCCGAATTCCCGTATGTGCTGGTTGACATGCCGCGTCACATGATGCCCTGGACCAAGCCGATCCTCGGCGCGGTCGATGAGGCGGTCATCGTCAGTGAGCTGACCGTACCCAGCCTCCATGCTGCGGCTGACATGGCGCGGGAAGTGGACATGCTGCGCAGCTCCGACCGCAAGGCGAAGCTTGTGCTGAACCGGATGTTCCCGAAGAAGAAATTCCGCGCCGAATTTGCCGTGGACAAGGCAGAGAAGGCCATCGACCGCAAGATCGACGAAACCATTACCTCCGACTGGGATGCCGCCCGCACGGCCGTGAACCTCGGCAAGCCGATTGGCGAAGTGAAGCCGAAGAGCGCGCTGGTTGCTGATGTGTCGCGACTGGTCGACAGCATGATGCCTGAAGCCGCGCGGCAGCCGGTCCAGCAAACCAATGGGAAGAGGAGAGCGAAATGAGCCGTTTCGGATTTTCCAACACGGCTCCCAAGCCAGAGCCGGTCGAGACACCGAAAGACGACGCTTCTACCCCGGCCGCGCCAAAGCCTGCACCGCCTCCGCCCGCGAGTGATACCAAAGCCTTCGACCAACTGGACGCGAAGCTGCGCATCCATGCCAAGCTGATTGATGAACTCGACCTGTCGGCCCTCGACAAGCTGGATGATGAAACCATGCGCCGCCGTGTGCGGGGCATCGTTTCGGAAATCATCAAGAAGGAAGAGATGGCCCTGTCCGCCGCCGAGGAAGCGAGCTTCGCCGACGCGGTGATGGATGAGATGACCGGCCTCGGCCCAATCGAGCCACTCCTGAAAGACGACTCCATTGCCGATATCCTGATCAATGGCTGCAATCAGGTCTATGTGGAGCGGCACGGCAAGCTGCAGCTGGCGCCCGTTCGCTTTGCCGATAATGACCATCTGTTGCGTATCGTGCAGCGCATCGTGGCGGCTGTGGGCCGCCGGGTGGATGAAAGCCAGCCCCTGGTCGATGCGCGTCTGCTGGATGGGAGCCGGGTCAACGCCGCCGTCCTGCCCATCGCCATTGATGGCCCACTCGTTTCGATCCGGAAATTCTCCAAATCGCCCCTGACCATGGACAAGCTGGTCGGGTTTGGCGCGATCCCGGAACCGGTCGCCAAATTCATTCTCGGCGCGGTGAAGTGCCGGGCCTCGACCGTGATCTCCGGGGGGACCGGCTCGGGCAAGACGACGCTGCTGAACGCGCTGTCGGCCGCTATCAATGAAGACGAACGCCTCATCACGATCGAGGACGCCGCCGAACTCCAGCTCCAGCAGCCGCATGTCGCCCGGATGGAAACCCGTCCGCCGAACATCGAAGGCAAGGGCGAGATCCGCCAGCGCGAGCTCGTCAAGAACGCCCTGCGTATGCGCCCGGACCGCGTGATCCTGGGCGAGGTGCGGTCCGAGGAAGCCTTCGACATGCTGCAGGCCATGAACACCGGCCATGAAGGCTCGATGGCCACGATCCACGCCAACAATCCGCGTGATGCCCTGACCCGTCTGGAACAGATGGTGATGATGGGCGGCATGAAGATTTCCGAAACGGCCATCCGTGGCCAGATCGCTTCGGCTGTGAACTTTATCGTCCAGGCAACGCGTCTGTCGGATGGCTCGCGGAAAGTGGTCTCGATTTCCGAAGTCACAGGCATGGAAGGCGCGGTCGTGCAGCTGCAGGAAATTTTCCGCTTTGAGCGCACGGGTACGACGGATGAGGGCAAGGTGCAGGGGCATTTCGCCGCCACCGGCCTGCGCCCCAAATTTCTCGACGAGATGGAACGGCGCGGCGTGCACATGCCAGAAGGCATGTTTGATCCGTCTACGCGGTACTAGGAGGGCAGACCCGTGTCGTGGATGCCCGACATAGCCAATATCAGCCTGACAATCCTGATCCCGTCGATCATGGCGATTGGAGCGATCTTCCTCGCGATCCAGTCCGTCAAGGGCCTGGTGACCGAGGCGCAGACGCGCCGCGTCGTGAACAAGCGTCTTCAGTTCAAGGAACGGTTCGAGTCAACGAGTGAAGCCATGATCGAGCTGCGCAAGAGCCGCGGCCTCGACAAGAATGGCAATCTTGCGATGCCCTTGCGTTGGTTCAACCAATTGGTAGTGCGTTCCGGTCTCAAATTCCAACCCGTGAAATGGTTCGGCATGTCGGCCGGCGCCGCTCTCGCAGCGGGCGTCGCCTATTGGCGCTTCGTTGGGGGCGCTGGCCCGGCAGTTGGTATTGCTGCAGTCCTGTTTGCGCTGGCTCCGATCATCTGGCTGAAAATGGTTGCTGGACGGCGCATGAAGAAAATGTCCCAACAATTGCCTGACGCGTTGCAGATCGTTTGCCGCAGTCTCGAGGCGGGCCATCCGGTGGCGACGGCGGTGTCGCTGGTCGCGCGCGAAATGCCTGATCCGATCGGCACTGAGTTTGGTATGGCGGCGGACGAGGTGTCCTACGGCATGTCGCTGACCAATGCGGTGCAACGCATGGCCGAACGTGCCGGCGACCCGGATGTGGAATTGTTCGTGGCCACGGTGCGCCTGCAAGAGAAGACAGGCGGCAATCTCTGCGAACTCCTGAAGGCGAACACAACAACCATCCGTGAACGCCAGACCATGCGCCTGAAAGTGAAGGCCGCCTCATCGGAGGGGCGTGCTTCTGCGATGATCCTGACGTCTGCGCCCTTCATTGTGATGTCCGGCATCCATGTCCTGAGGCCGGAATTCTATGGCGACGTCATCGACGAACCGCTCATACGGCTCGTGTTTCCGATCCTGTTTGTATGGATGGGGATTGGCAATCTCGTCATGCGCAAGATGATCAATTTCAAGATGTAGGCCCTCAGCAAACCCATGTCTCTTTCCCCCTCTGCCCTGATCCCGATCGTCATGCTGGCCATTGCCGGCGTCCTGGCTGTGCCTGCCATCATGGCATTCGTCCGGAGCTGGAAGGCCAAGGAAGATCTGGAACGCCGGCTGGAGCGTCGTGGCTCCCGGCCAGCCCCGCAGGAGACCCGGAATGTCAGCCGGATTGGCCGGGCCGTCATAGGCCTCGGGAATCGCGCGACGCCCTCGAATGAGGAAGCTGTCAGCGCTGTACGCGCAAAACTGCTTCAGGCGGGTTTCACAAACCAGGCTGCCGTCGGGCGGTATTATGTGGCGCGTATCGCGTGTGTGGTGTTGCCCCAGATCGCGCTGCTGATTGCCTTGCCCCAGCTGGACGGCGTGTCGAAACAGACCCTGCTGATGGTAAGTATCGGGCTGATCATTGCCGGCCTGCTTGCGCCTGACATGTTCGTGTCCCGGCGCGCCAAGGCACTCCAGCAGCAATGCTCGTCGGGTTTCCCCGACATGATGGATCTCATGGTGGCCTGTGTTGAAGCCGGCCTCAGTCTCGATGCCTCGGTCCAGCGGGTCGGGGAGGAACTGGAATTGCGCCACCCCAACATTGCCGAGCACATGCAAAAGCTGTCTCTGGAGCTCCGAGCAGGCAAGGCGCGCAAGAATGCGTGGCGCACCTTTGCTGACCGGATGGGCATTGAAGAGGCCAGTTCGCTCGCCACAATGTTGCGCCAAGCAGAGGAAATGGGGACCAGTTTGGGCCAGACCTTGCGTGTTTTCTCGGCAGATATGCGCAAGCGGCGCATCCTGATGGCCGAGGAAAAAGCCATGGCCCTGCCAGCTAAACTGACTTTGCCCTTGATTATATTCGTTTTTCCTGTCCTGCTGGGTGTTCTGATCATGCCGGCTGTGGTGAAAATGCAAGGCGCACTTTAGTGAATTCCCGGCTAGGCGAGTCAGCCGGTCATTGCTAACTTGCCCCCATGACAACGACCTATCTTGATTTCGAAAAGCCCATTGCGGAGCTGGACGCGAAGATCTCCGAACTGGAAGCGCTTGCTTCCAGCAAGGAAGGGCCATCGATCACCGACGAGCTGAAGAAGCTGAAGGCCAAGTCGAGCAAGCAGCTGAAGGAGATGTACTCCGATCTCAGCGCGTGGCGGAAGACCCTCGTGGCGCGCCATCCTGACCGGCCGCACCTGTCCGATTTCATCGAGAACATCTTTGACGATTTCGAGGAACTCGCTGGCGATCGCGTCTTCGGCAATGACGAAGCCATTGTTGGCGGACTGGCACGCTTCAAGGGGCGCCCGGTCGTGATCATGGGCCATGAGAAGGGCCGCACGATCGAGAAGCGCCTGAAGCACAATTTCGGCATGGCCCACCCGGAAGGCTATCGCAAGGCGGTGCGCCTGATGGATATGGCCGAGAAATTCAATTTGCCGGTTCTGAGCTTTCCGGACACGCAAGGCGCCTATCCCGGCAAGGGCGGCGAAGAGCGTGGCCAGGCCGAAGCGATTGCACGCGGCACACAGCGCGGCCTCTCGCTGGGCGTACCCTTCGTTACCCTGATCATCGGTGAAGGCATGTCGGGCGGCGCGATCGGTATCGCGGCGGCCAACAAGGTGCTGATGATGGAGCACGCCATCTATTCCGTGATCTCTCCGGAAGGCTGCGCTTCAATCCTCTACCGCGACGCTGCCAAGGCGAAGGAAGCGGCTGACGCGATGAAAATCACGGCTCCAGATCTGTTGAAAACAAAAGTCATCGACGGCGTCGTCAAGGAACCCGTCGGTGGGGCGCATCGCGACCCGAAACGGGCCATGGCCGCTGCCGCGAAGGCGCTCGACGAGGCCCTGCAGGAACTCGAAGGCATGAGCCCCTCGGAACTGCGCACCCAGCGCAAGGAGCGTTTCTACGCCATTGGCCGCGAAGGCCTGTAGCGACGTAGGGCGCATGGGGCGCTGACCCGATGGCCGAGAAGGACTGGATTTCCAGATATTTTGCCCCACTGGCCAATACCAGTGGGGCCGCTGGCCTGCGGGATGATCTCGCTGTCTTGACGGTGGCAGACGGGCCGACCGTTATTACCGTGGATGCGCTGGTCGAGGGTGTGCACTTCCTGCCCTCCGATCCCATTGAGACGGTTGCGCGCAAACTGGTCCGGGTGAACGTCTCCGACATCTACACTGCGGGAGCTGTGCCTGCTGAAGCCTTGCTGACGCTCGGTTGGCCGGAGGGACGCCCGGAAAGTGACCTGGCCGCATTTGCCAGCGCACTTGGTGAGGAGTTGGAAGTCTTCGGGGCCCGCCTGATTGGCGGGGATACGGTGCGCCCTCCTGGTGGTGTCTTCCTGTCGCTCACCCTGACCGGAACCTGTCTGGCTGATAAACCCATACGTCGCATGGGCGCGCAGGCCGGCGAAGATCTCTGGGTGACCGGACGTATTGGCGCGGCCTGTCTGGGGTTTGAGGCTCTCAAGCGCGGGGAGGTCGATGATCTTCATATCGACGCTTATCGGGTGCCACGGATCCAGCCCCCCAAAGCTGCGCATCTGATTGCACGTCAAGCTTCGGCCGCGCTGGATGTGTCTGATGGCCTGCTGGGCGATGCGGCGAGCCTTGCGAGTGCCTCCGGAATAGGCGTTCGGATTGCGCTTGAGGCGGTGCCTTTTGCCGGGAATCCCACGGAAACCAATGAGATGCTGCGCCTCTCGACCTGGGGCGATGACTACCAGTTGCTCTTCACGGCCGAAAAATCGCGCCATGACGATATCCTGGCGGAGGCGGCGGAATCCGGCGTCATTGTTACGCATATCGGTGAAACACGACCAAATGGGGGCCTTGTCGTCACCCTCCGCGATAGCCCCGTTAACCTCCCGGAAACTCTCGGCTTCGAGCATGGCTGAGCAGGGTATTGGGCTGACTCGCCCCTGACGGGAGGCATATTGCCTAATCCCGGCAGGGCGGGCAGGCTGGTCATCTAAAATAAACAGTCCATGATCAGGAATAACCTGGCGTTGAAGTTCTGTTTTAAGGGAAGGAAACGTAATCCATGTGGTATTATCTCGCTCTCGCGGCGGGGGTCTTGTCGGTCCTCTTTGGCTGGCTCCAGATCAATTCGATCATGAAGGCCCCAGCTGGTGATGCGCGTATGCGCGAAATTGCTCAAGCGATCCAGGAAGGCGCCAACGCCTATCTTGGCCGCCAGTACCGGACCATCGGCATTGTCGGTGTTGTCGTTGTGGTGCTGCTCATCATCTTGTTCAGGAATTGGCAGGTGCCGCTCGGCTTCATTATCGGCGCGACCTTGTCCGGCGCGGCCGGTTTCATCGGTATGAAAGTATCGGTGCAAGCCAATGTGCGTACGACCGAAGCGGCCAAGTCCGGTCTCAATGCCGGCCTGAAGCTGGCCTTCAAATCCGGGGCCATCACCGGCATGCTCGTCGTCGGCCTCGCCCTGCTGGGCATCGTTGTCTATTACGGCCTGCTCACTATGGTCACCGGGCTTGATCTCGGAGACGAGGGCGAAAAGCGTCTTGTCATCGACTCGCTCGTGGCCCTCGGCTTCGGCGCCTCGTTGATCTCGATCTTTGCGCGTCTCGGCGGCGGTATCTTCACCAAGGGCGCAGATGTCGGCGGTGACATGGTCGGCAAGGTTGAAGCCGGCATTCCGGAGGATGATCCGCGTAACGCTGCCACGATTGCAGATAATGTGGGCGATAATGTCGGCGACTGTGCCGGCATGGCAGCCGATCTGTTCGAGACCTATGCCGTCACGCTGGTGGCGACGATGGTGCTCGGCGCGATCTATTTCTCAGGCTCGACCTATATCGTCGAGATCATGATGCTGCCGCTGGCGATTGCCGCCGTTTGTATCGTGACGTCAATTATCGGCACATATTTCGTGAACCTCGGACCTGGCAAGACAGACGTCATGTGGGCGCTCTACAAGGGCCTCATCGTGACGGGAGTGCTGTCCATTGGCGGGCTCGCCCTGGCAATTGCCACCGTGCTGCCGAATGGCTTCGGCGTGCTCGACAATGCCGGTGAACGACTCGGCCTGGCAAATGACGTGACCGGCTGGATGCTCTTCGGATGCGGAATCGTTGGCCTCGTCGTGACAGGACTGATCGTCGTGATCACAGCCTATTACACCGAAACCAAGTATCGTCCGGTTCGCTCCATCGCGCAGGCCTCAGAGTCTGGCCACGGCACGAACGTGATCCAGGGCCTCGCGGTCTCGCTGGAATCGACGGCCCTGCCGGCCATCGTGATCATTGCCGGCATCATCCTGACGTTCAATCTCGCGGGCCTTTACGGCATCGCGATTGCGACCACGACCATGTTGGCGCTCGCCGGTATCATCGTGGCGCTGGACGCCTTCGGACCGGTGACGGACAATGCAGGCGGTATCGCGGAGATGGCGGAACTGCCCTCCGAGGTACGGGAAACGACTGACGCGCTGGACGCCGTCGGCAATACGACCAAGGCCGTGACCAAGGGCTATGCCATTGGTTCTGCAGGTCTCGGTGCGCTCGTTCTGTTCGCGGCCTATTCGGAAGACCTCAAATACTTCTCGGCGCGCGCCGTGGAAGGGGATTTCTTCTACAACGCAACGGCTGATTTCTCGATTGCCAACCCATATGTGGTGGTCGGTCTGCTGTTCGGGGGGCTGTTGCCATTCCTGTTCGGGGGCCTCTCCATGATGGCTGTTGGCCGGGCGGCGCAAGCCGTGGTCGAGGAAGTCCGCCGTCAGTTCCGCGAGATGCCGGGCATCATGAAAGGCGAAGTGAAGCCTGATTATGGCCGCGCCGTTGACCTGCTGACGCAGGCGGCGATCCGGGAAATGATCGTCCCGTCACTTCTGCCGGTCCTGTCGCCGATCGTCCTGTTCGGTGTGATCTTTGCCATTGCCGGCAAGGGGGCTGCGCTCGCAGCGGTCGGGGCGATGCTTCTCGGCGTGATCGTGACCGGCCTGTTCGTGGCTATCTCGATGACGTCCGGAGGCGGCGCCTGGGACAATGCCAAGAAATACATCGAGGACGGCCATCATGGCGGCAAGGGCTCAGAGGCCCACAAGGCTGCTGTGACCGGCGATACGGTCGGCGATCCCTACAAGGATACGGCTGGTCCGGCCGTGAACCCGATGATCAAGATCACGAATATCGTGGCCTTGCTGATGCTGGCGGTCCTCGCAGGCCACTAGTTGAATGAATTTTTTATGGAAGGCCCCGGTGCGAAAGTGCCGGGGCCTTTGTTTTTTCGGAAAATATCCGACCCATAGAAAAAACCAATATTAAGTTATACTTCTATCGATTGGTTCTATTCTGAATCCTTGCGTAGGCTCATGATCGTCGTCAAAGGATCAGAATCGCACCTGCGCTATCATTTCCATTGGCGACTGATTTCAAAAGGGAGTGTTCCGGTGGAACAGCTTCCAGGCAAATGATCTACCCAGGGAGATGAATATGGACGGAAATGACGCAGCCCCAGAGGGCAAGTGCCCGGTAATGCGTTCGCTACGAGGGCGCATGAACCGCGACTGGTGGCCGAACCAACTCGACCTCAGCATCCTTCACCAGAATCCTCCGCTCGGTAATCCGCTGGGTGAGACTTTCAAATATTCCAAGGAATTCAACAAACTCAATCTGAAGGAGATCAAGCAGGACCTGTTTGCCCTGATGACAGATTCCCAGGATTGGTGGCCGGCTGATTATGGCCATTACGGGCCTTTCTTCATCCGCATGGCCTGGCATAGCGCCGGCACCTACCGAACGGGCGACGGGCGGGGCGGTTCGACCTCTGGCTCGCAGCGTTTTGCGCCGCTGAACAGCTGGCCGGACAATGCCAACCTCGACAAGGCACGCCGCCTGCTTTGGCCGATCAAGAAGAAATACGGCAACAAGATCTCCTGGGCCGACCTGATGATCCTCGCCGGCAATTGCGCCATCGAATCGATGGGCGGCAAGACGTTCGGATTCGGCGGGGGCCGGGAAGACATCTTCGAACCTGAGAAGGACATCTACTGGGGCACTGAAGAAGAGTGGCTCGCCACCAGCGACAAGCCCGGCAGCCGTTACAGCGGCGAGCGTGTGCTCGAAAACCCGCTGGCGGCTGTTCAAATGGGTCTCATCTACGTCAATCCCGAAGGCCCTGACGGTAATCCCGATCCGCTGGCGTCCGCCAAGGACATTCGCGAAACCTTCGCCCGGATGGCCATGAATGATGAAGAGACCGTGGCGTTGACCGCAGGCGGTCACACCTTCGGCAAATGCCACGGTGCCGGGGATGCGGCTATGATCGGGGCGGAGCCTGAAGGCGGAGACATCGCCGAACAGGGGCTGGGCTGGCAGAGCAAGTTCGGCATGGGTCACGGCGATGACACGATCACCAGTGGCATCGAAGGCGCCTGGACCCCGAACCCGATCAAATGGGACAATGGTTATTTCGACATGCTGTTCGGCTATGAGTGGGAACTCGTGAAGAGCCCCGCCGGTGCCTTCCAGTGGCAGCCAAAGGATGTGGACGAGGCGCACATGGCGCCAAAGGCCCACAACCCGTCCGAGAAGCAGATCACGATCATGACCACGGCCGACATGGCCATGCGGATGGATCCGGAATACGAGAAAATCTCGCGCCGGTTCCATGAAAATCCGGATCAGTTCGCGGACGCCTTTGCCCGCGCCTGGTACAAACTGACCCATCGCGATATGGGTCCGGTTGTGCGCTACCTGGGTGAGGAAGTGCCGAGCGAAGAGCTGCTATGGCAGGATCCGATACCGGAGGTCGATCATGAACTGGTCGATGCGAACGACATCAAGGAACTGAAGGAAAAGATCCTTTCGTCCGGTCTGTCCGTATCCGAACTGGTCTCGACGGCTTGGGGTGCAGCATCCACCTTCCGCGGCTCCGACAAACGGGGCGGTGTGAACGGGGCACGTATTCGTCTCGAACCGGCAAAGCATTGGGAGGTCAACGAGCCTGAGAAGCTTGCGAAAGTTCTCGGCCTCCTGGAAAGCGTCCAGCGCGCCTTCAACTACGCCCAGACGGGCGACAAGAAGGTCTCGATGGCTGACCTGATCGTTCTGGGCGGCGGCGCCGCGATCGAGAAGGCTGCCAAGGATGCAGGCTTTGACATCACCGTGCCGTTCACACCGGGCCGCATGGATGCCTCGCAAGAGCAAACGGATGTGGAATCCTATGCCGTGCTTGAACCGAAGGCTGACGGGTTCCGCAACTATCTTCAGGTCGAGTTCTCTGTCCCGACGGAGGAATTGCTGCTTGACCGAGCCCAGCTGCTGACGTTGACCGCACCAGAAATGACGGTGCTTGTTGGTGGCCTGCGTGTCCTCGGTGCCAATTATGGAGACTCTACGCATGGGGTCTTCACCAAGCGTCCGGGCACCCTGTCCAACGATTTCTTCGTGAACCTGATGGACATGGGCGTTGCCTGGAAAGCAGCGACCGAAAAGCAGGACGTCTTTGAAGGACGTGACCGCGAAAGCGGTGAGGTGAAATGGACCGGAACGCGGGTTGATCTCGTCTTCGGATCCAATTCGCAACTGCGCGCCCTGTCCGAAGCCTATGCGCAGGACGATGCGAAAGAGAAGTTCGTGCACGACTTCGTCGCGGCCTGGACGAAAATCATGGAAGCCGATCGGTTCGACCTCGAACGCGACTAGTCACTTTCCATCAGATTGAAATGCGGCGCTCCGGGAAACCAGAGCGCCGTTTTCTTTGTGTCGCATAGAAAGCCTATTTGACGAGGGATGCGGCCATGCGCTGGAACTCTTCCTGGCTGAGGGTTTCGGCGCGTGCGGTCGGGTCTATGTCGAGGCTCTGGAGCCACTCCACTGCCTTGAGACCGTGACGCTTTGCCAAGGGTTTCAGGCTCGCCCGCAACATCTTGCGACGCTGGCCAAAGGCGGCGCCCGATACTTCTTCGAGCTTGTCGAGATGCGGGAAGACCTTTTCGGCGGGCAATGGATGGAGCACCGCAACGGCGCTATCCACCTTTGGCGGCGGCCGGAATGCGCCAGGGGGCAGCGTGAAGGCGATATGCGGATCTGCGACGGCATGTGCGAGCACGGCAAGGCGGCCATAATGGTCCGTCTTCGGCTTGGCGCACACGCGCTCGGCGACTTCCTTCTGGAACATCAGGGCCATTTCGCCGCGCCATGCCGCCGCCTTCAGCCAGTTCACCAGCAGCGGTGTGCCGACATTATAGGGAAGGTTGGCAATGATCATTGCGGTCATGCTGGCGCCCAATTCCGTGAGGGTTTCTTCCCAGCGGACCTTGCGCGCATCCTTCAGAATAACATGCAACCGTCCCGCTTCGGCCTCCGGCCATGATTGCAGCGCTTCTGCAAAGCGTTCATCGGCTTCGACGGCAATCACCTTTCCGGCGCCCTGGTCGAGCAGGGCGCGGGTCAGGCCGCCGGGGCCGGGGCCCACTTCGATGACAGTGCGGCCTTCAACCGGGCCCGCTGCCAGCGCTGTACGCTTGAGGATATCCGGATCGAACAGGAAGTGCTGGCCCAGCGCCTTGCGCGCGGTCGCCTGTGTCAGGCCCGGAGGCGTCTCGTCGCGGCTCATGAAATCTGCTTTCGGTTGTTGGCAATCATCCGGGCTTGCCGGATGGCGGCGATCAGGCTGTCGGGTCGTGCGGTGCCGCTCGCGGCGGCGTCATATCCCGTACCATGGTCAGGGCTGGTGCGGATGATAGGCAGGCCGAGCGTCGTATTCACGCCGCCCCACATGTCCAGTGTCTTCACAGGGATAAGGCCCTGATCGTGCGTCATGGCGATGATGGAATCAAATCGTCCGTCCAGGGATTCGGCGAATACGGTATCAGCAGACCGGGCGTCGGACATGTCGATCCCTGCAGCGCGCAATGTGGCCGCGGCGGGATTGATGATGTCGATTTCCTCGCGACCGATCGTGCCATTCTCCCCGGCATGCGGGTTCAGGCCCGTGAAGGCGAGGCGCGGGGAGGCGATGCCGAAATCCTTGCGCATGGAGGCCTCGACAATCTTGCCCAGCCGAATGAGATCGTCCGTATTCAACTGGGCGAACACATCCTTCAAGGCGACATGGATGGTGGCCAGGGCCACGCGCAGCCCGCCGCCCGTCAGCAGCATGACGGGCTGGAGGGGCGTGTTCGTGGCCTCGGCGCAGAGCGTCGCGACGAATTCGGTGTGGCCGGGATGCCGAAAGCCTGCCCCATAGAGCAGGGCCTTGTTGATCGGATTGGTGACCATGCCGTCAGCCGTTCCGTCGAGGCAGAACGCCGTTGCCTGCTCGATGGAGGCGATGATGGCCGCAGCTGCCGCGGCATCCGGTGTGCCGTCCTGAACGTCCGGAACGCTGTCCAGGGGCAAGACGGGCAGGGCGGTTGTGAAGACCTTGCCGGCCTCTGAGGGGTGCGAAATCGTCTCCACGGGAACGCGGCCTGCATACAGGTCCGGCGCCCCTATCACGAAGAAGGCGCAGGCAGACTCCTGCCGGAGCTGTTCCCAAGCGGATACGGTGATCTGCGGTCCCACGCCAGCGGGATCGCCCATCGTCACCACGAGCGGGGAAGGGCTTGTGTCAGTCACTCAGGCGGTTTTCACCCAAACAGCAAGCCTTGCAAGGCCTAGCGATAGATAATCGTCGCTTCGCGGCGCATGTCGCGCAGCTCACGTTCGGAGATCATGCTGAGTTCCTGATCCTTGAGACGGCCTTTCAGGTCGTCGCGGGACGGCAGAGCCTCGGCGCCATCTTCGCGGCGGCAGACATACATGACCGCAAGACCCCGGCCAGCGGCGAAAACCTCCGTTGGCTGGCCCACTTCGGTTGCGAGCACCAGATCCTTGCCCTCGGCGCCGAGTTCCTCGACGTCGATATCGGTCAGGTCGGCATGACGGAGATTGGACTTTGAGTTGGAGACGCTCTGCACGTCCTCACAGGTCTCGATCGCCTCCATGGCGGCCTCAAGATCGGGGGCGTTGCCATCCGTCACTTGCAGGCGAATAAGATCGACCTTGGTGGTCAGCTTGGCCGGCTCGCGCTTGCTGGCGAGGTTCAGAATGTAGATGCCATTTTCGATGGAGACCGGGCCGACGATGCCCGGTCCCGGCGCGTCTTCGACCGCCTGGGCAAGGGCCGGATCGAGGTCACCAGTGGAAATCCAGCCCATATCGCCGCCCGTCGCGGAAGTTGGCGCAGACGAAATGCGCTGGGCAGCAATGCGGAAATCGGCGCCCTGATTAAGTTGTTCGATGATGGAACTGGCGGCTTGCAGCGCCTGGGACTTGGTTTCTTCATCTGGCGCATAGAGGAAGATTTCCGAAATGCGGTACTGGGTTTCCTGCAGCGAGCTGCGTACCCGGTTCAACTGGTCATCGACCTGGTTGTCGGAAATCCGGATGCGGGACCCGTAGAGACCGCTCATCACACGGCTCCAGGCGATCTCGGCACGCATCTGCTCCTCGAGGCTGGCCGGGTTCACGCCGGCTGCCAGCAATTGCTGCTTGAGCTGGTCGCCCGTGGCGCCCGATTGACGTGCCATGTCGTCCACTGCGGAATTGATCTCTTCCGGCGCGATCTCCATTTCGAATTCGGCTGCCTTTTCAAGCTGGAGCCGTTCGTCGATCAGCTGTTCAAGCGCCTGTCCCGTAATCTGCTGAATCTGTTCTTGCGACGGTTGCTGGCCGCCCAGGCTGAGCAGCAGGAGCCGCGCGCGCTGGCGCACGTCGGAATAGGAAATTGGCTGGTCGTTCACGATCGCGGCGACGCCTTCCAGCGCCAGACGCTCCTGTGCGCCGGTATCTTGCGCGGTCGCGGTGTACCCGACCGGAAGGGCCGAGAGAAGGACAGCGGCGAAAATCTGACGAACCATAAATGGCCTCCGTTGAGTGCCCAGCCGGGCCCCGTGGCAATTATACTGGCGGACCATACAAGTCCTAGAATCCTGCGCAACGGATCAGGGCAGTCTCCCCTGAATTCTTACGGAAATTTAGGGGAAGGTGAAACCGCGATCTCAACCTGAGAGGGCCGAATCAATCGAATTCGCTAGATCCGAAATCTCCAATGGTTTTCAGGGAGAAGCGGAATTGGATATTTTCTTCCGGGCCGAGTGTGCGGTCCTGCAATTCCGAGCGCTGGTAGACAATTTCAAATCGCGAACATTCGTCCTCGAACGCAATACCGTAT
The DNA here is from genome assembly GCF_036964145.1 of Hyphomonas sp. GTDB lineage: Bacteria > Pseudomonadota > Alphaproteobacteria > Caulobacterales > Hyphomonadaceae > Hyphomonas. The sequence goes on along the minus strand of NZ_JBALUC010000002.1, from coordinate 377,689 downwards.
TCTTGCCGGGCATTGAGATTGGATTCGATGTCGCGCAGCTGCCCGAAGAAGACGGAATACTGATCCGTGACTCTGACTTCCCCGCGAAGCAAAATGCCTTCGTCGCCTCCGCCGCTAATCGCGATGCGCTCATCCACCTTGTAATATTGCGCCACGGCGCGCAAGCGCTTGTAATTTGAAGACAATTTGGCATCGATTCGGTTCAGGCTGAAGCCGTCCTCGTCCAGGCGGGCGCGAGTGTCCACACGCAACAGACTCCCGAAATCTGCGGTCGCAGAGATCAACCAATCTGATGAAGTTCCGTCGAGATTGCTGATCGCATCGAAGGAATCATCCGGTCTGGAGCGCCAGCGCTTGCCGACTGTGGCGCTCAGGTCCGGACCGTTTTTCCAAACGGCACGCGTGGTAATGCCGGCCGCGAGTTTTCCATCGCCTTCATACAGGTCGAAGGCGCCGAATCCGTTGGCCTCGAACAGTGAGGATTCATCGGCTTCATAGAGCAGGCTGTCTTCGTTCGGGATTGCATCATCGTTTACATTGGACAGGCCCCAAGCCGCCATGACGGCTGGCTCGATCATGAGATCGACTGTCTTGCCCGGACGGATCATGGGATAGGCGAGCTTGCCGCCGATATTGCCAACGGCGCGGGAGACGCTTTCCTCGCCCGATGCGTCTTCGTCCAATCCGTAATAATCGGCACGAACTTCGGCAAATTGCTCGAATGTGAATCCGCCTGGCAAAACGTTGAGATCGGTCCAGTCCGCGCCAACACTGACCCGGTGACTGTCTTCCCCCAAATCCCGGCTCAGGATGGCACTTGAGGCGTTGACGCTGGCAAAGCCCATATTGCCAAGGTCCCAGTATTTTTCGCCATAGAAAACAGGCAGGGCCGTCGGAAGTTCGCCGTCATCATCGTTTTCGCGCAATCCCTGGAATTTCAATAAGGCGACGTCAGTATAATAGTCGTTGCCTTGGCCAATGGCGAACAATTGCGTCAGGAGGCGGCGGGGCTGGCTGGCGTAGAGGCCGCGCTGTTCATTTTGCCCGTCCAGGTCGTATCGGCGGTCATAGAGGTCATCTGTCTGATGCTCGATGCCGAAGCCCCATTTCCATTGATTGTTGATAGCAAACAGGCCGCTTCCATAAATGTGCCCGCGTAATTTTTCTTCTCCCAAAAGTTCGCCGTCGCTGTCGAAATCCTGCTCATTGGTGAAACTCGTATTGATGTTGATCGCGCCAGAATAGAACTTCTTGCGGTAATCAAGTTCCAGCAAGGGATTCACATTCTGCGTGACCAGGGGCGAGATCGTCAGTTCGGACGAATCCGAAATGGCCCAATAATAGGGTTGCTGGTAGAACCAACCGAGTTTTGACGAGTTGCCGGCAGAGGGGATCAGAAGGCCTGATCGCCGTTCGGACGTGGGATCCGGGTGGGCGAGAAAAGGAAAATAGAATACCGGGATGCCCGCAACTTCAATCACGGCATCGCGATAGGAGATCATCTGGCTTTCCTGGTCCAGCACGGCGCGCCGCGCCCGGACGGACCAGGTCGGGGTCTTGTCTTCCTCGCAGACCGGACAGGCGGTGTAGACCACCTGATCCAGCGCGTTCACGCCGTTTGACTGCCGGATTGCGGAGTTTGCCGCAACTGTGGCGCCTTGATCGAGTCGTGCGGAAAATCCGATCGCGTAACCGTCTTCCAGTGTGGAATCGACCTCGATTTCATCCGCGAATTGCTGGCTGCCCGTTTCATCTATGATAATGACGTTGCCGCTCGCGCGGACCTTGTCGGTCGTTCGGTCATAGACCAGCTTGTCCGCCCGCAGGATGCGCCCCTGATAGAGGGCTTCGACATTCCCTTCAGCGACGAGTTTATTCTCGTCGCGGACTTCGTAGACATAGTCCGCTTCCAGGACGACACGCTCGTCTGGCTGGGCAGGTTGCGGACTGGCAGGGTCTTCCTGGGCAATGGCGTACCAAGGGAGAGAGGCCGCCAGTCCAAGTGCGGCCGCAACATGATGCCATTTTGCCAAAACGCGTACCCTTACAGCTGTTTCTGAACGCCGGATGCGGCGCTTCTGCGCTGCGCCGTCACTCAGTTCCATTGGGAGGCTTAGAGAGGAAGGCGGGAATCGTCCAGCCATGAGACGATTCCGGCTGATTTTTCATGTTTCTGACGATGCGCCCACGACACAGGCGGGATTAGAAAGCGCGCGAGGCCAACCCGCCCGGTAGCGTGATGGCATCCCCGGCCAGTTCCAGTTCCATCAGGCCAGCGGCGCACCGCGCGGGTGTGGCCCCTGCGGCGCGGGCAATTTCGTCCAGGGGCATGGGATGCGGGGACAAGGCCTGCTGGATCCGGGCAAGCAGGTCAGCCGGAAGCTCGGGGTCCGGCGGACCCTCGAAAAGGTCGCCTGTCGCGGCCACGCCTGAAAAGGACAGGCTTTCCAGTATTTCGAGAATATCGTCTGCATGCCGGACCAGCGTCGCGCCCTGCCGGATCAGATGATTCGTGCCCGCAGACCTCGGATCAAGGGGCGAGCCGGGCACCGCCATGACATCGCGCCCCTGTTCTCCGGCCATGCGTGCAGAGATGAGCGAGCCGGACCGTTCGGCGGCCTCGACGACCACAACACCGCGCGACAGGCCTGTGATGATCCTGTTGCGGCGCGGGAAATCCTGCGCCTTGGCGCGATAGCCGTACGGGCTTTCGGACAGGATCAGTCCTTTCGCCGCTATTTCCGCATAGAGCCGGTCATGCTGAGGCGGATAGACATGATCCACCGCGCCGCCGAGAACGGCGATTGTTCCTGTCGCGAGGCTCGCGGCGTGTGCTTCGCCATCAATTCCGAGGGCCAGTCCGGAAACGATGACGAAGCCGGCCCGTCCCAGCTCTGATGCAATGTCCCGGGCGAGCTTGCGACCGGCTGCGGAAGCATTCCGCGCGCCGACAATAGCGACAGTGGGCTTTGTGGCGAGGTCGATCTTGCCCAGAGCCGTCAGGATCGGCGGCGGCGGGTCGAGGGTCTTCAGCAGGGCAGGATAGGCAGGTTCGCAACTGGCGATCACTTGCGCGCCGTATTTCCGTGTCAGGTTCAGTTCGCGTTCTATATCGGCGATGGCCGGAGGGACCAGTTCACGGCCTCGGCCGCTCTTGCGCGTCAGCTCTGGCAGTCCTTCCAGCGCGGCCCCGGCCGATTTGAATTTGCGCAGCAGTTGGAAAAAGGTGACCGGGCCGATATTCGGTGTACGCGCGAGCCTCACCCAGTCGATACGCTCGGCATCACTGAGAGGCCGCGCGGGCGTCATGCGTTCGGGTCTGCCGTTTTCTTGGTGCCGAATTTGGGCTCCTCACCCCTCAGCAGGCGGCCGAGATTGGTGCGGTGCGTCCAGAACACAAAAAGTGACAACAGGGCGAGCCCGCCAATAATGAACATGTTCCGTTCCCCGAGCAACCAGGCGCCGGGCGGGACAAGGGCCGCAGCCGTCAATGCTGCGAGCGAGGAGATGCGGGTCAGCGCAAACAGGCCAAGCCATATCGGCGCCGCTACGTAGAAACCGGGCAGGGAGACGAAGGGCAACAGGCCGGCATAGGTCGCGACGCCCTTGCCGCCCTTGAAGCCAAGCCAGATGGGATAGCAGTGTCCGATGAAAGCGAAGGCGCCTGCCACGAAGCCGACTTCTCGCCCGGCAACCATGCCGAATGCAAGCGCGACCAAGCCAGCCTTGAGGCTGTCCAGTAGCAGGGTGGCGAGCGCAAGGTCCTTTCGCCCAGTGCGCAACACATTCGTTGCACCAATGTTTCCCGAACCTATGGACCGTATGTCGCCAAGGCCCGCCGCACGTATGAGGAGCAGGCCGAACGGGATCGAGCCGGCGAGATAGCCGCAGAGCGCTGCCAAGGGGAATGCCAGCTCAGCTGTCATATGGATCTCCTCAATTCCCAATTGAAAATTCTACGAATGGAACCGGCAGGGGGCAAGGCCCGGCCTTGTTACCGCGCAAAAACCTGTTCGCCCCCGACAAAGGTCTTCAGGACCCGGCCTTGCAGCCGGCGACCGTCGAAGGGGGAATTGGTTGATCTGGACAGAAGGTGCTCGCGCTCGCAAAGCCAGGGCTTGTTCGGATCGAACAGGATGAAATCTGCAGGCGCCCCTTCAGAGAGGCGTCCTTCTGGCAATCCAATCATGTCCGCCGGTCTGGAGGTGAGTGGTGCAAGCGCCTCCAGGAGTGTCAGCGGGCCGTCATGCACGAGGCTGAGCAGGGCCGACAGCGTGGTTTCGAGTCCTGCCGCGCCGAAGCTCGCCTCGCCAAAGGGCAATCGTTTTTCTTCCGGCGGTTGCGGATCATGCGCTGACACCACAGCGTCGATCTCGCCTGCCTTCAGGGCGGCGATCATGGCCAGGCGCGTGTCCTCGTCCCGGAAGGGCGGATTGACCTTGCAATAAGTGAGATAGTCACCGACGTCGAGCTCGTTGAAGAACAGGGAATGGGCGGCGATAGTCGTGAAAACGCTCGCGCCACGAGCGCGGGAATCTGCCACCAGTTCAAGCGTGCGCGGGGTCGATACCTGATCGAGGATCAGCGTGCATCCGGTGGCCTCAGCAAGCATCAGGTCACGCGCCGCACCGATCCATTCGGCTTCTCTCGGGATACCAGACAGGCCCTTGCGAGCCGCAAATGCTCCCGCATTCATGACCCCGGAACCCTTCAAAGCACTGTCATCCGGACGGGACATGACGATGGCGCCGCGGCTGGCGGCATAGGTCATCGCGCGCTTCAGGATGGATGGGTCACCAATCGGGGCATCACCATTGGTGAACAGGACTGCGCCGGCATCAGCCATCAGGCCGATTTCTGCCATGGCCTTGCCTTCAAGGCCGGTGGTGAGCGCACCCGCGGCATAGATGCGCGTTTTTGCACTGACCTTGGCACGGTCTGAAATGTAGCGAACTAGTGCGACATCATCCACGACCGGCTTGGTATCCGGCATGACGACCAGGCTGGTCACACCGCCAGCCACAGCCGCGCGGGACGCTGTTGCAAGTGTTTCCTTCTGTTCGTCACCGGGCTCGCCGGTCTTCACGCGAAGGTCAATCAGGCCAGGCGCGAAGCAGAGACCGCCCGCATCGAGGGTTTCGCTTGCGCCTTTGTGAGCACTGCTTGCGCCCGGCGAGATCGCCGTGATGCAGCCGTCTTCAACGAGGATGGCGCCGATTTCATCTGTTCCGGAGGCAGGGTCGAGCAGGCGGGCATTGAAGATGGACAGGCTCATGGACGGCCTCCTGCCAGCAAATGGAGCACGGCTTCACGGACCGCGACGCCCATTTCCACCTGTTCGGTAATCACCGAACGCTCACCATCCGCGATGGCGCTCTCGATCTCGATGCCGCGATTCATCGGGCCGGGGTGCATGACGATGGCGTCCGCCTTCGCATGATTGAGGCGTTCCTCAGTCAGGCCGAAATAACGGAAATATTCCCGCCGGCTGGGCAAATAAGCGCCATCCATGCGCTCCAGTTGCAGGCGGAGCATCATCACGACATCTGCGCCTTCCAGCGCCGCGTCGAAATCCGATGTGGCCGAGGCGGCGCCCCATGTCTCGGTGCCGGATGGCATTAGCGTGCTCGGTGCGCAGAGATGCACTTCCGCGCCGAGCAGGTGCAGCGCCAGCGTGGTCGAGCGGGCGACGCGGGAATGGACAATGTCGCCGCAGATGACGACTTTGAGTCCCTCGATCCGGCCCTTGTTGCGGCGGATGGTCAGCGTGTCGAGCAGGCCCTGGGTCGGGTGTTCATGCGTGCCATCGCCAGCATTGATCACGGCGCAATCGACCTTGCGGGAGAGCAGCTTTGCCCCGCCCGAGGCCGAGTGCCTGACCACCAGCACGTCCGGTCTCATGGCGTTCAGCGTCATCGCCGTGTCGATCAGCGTTTCGCCCTTCTTCACAGAAGACTGCGCCACTGGCATCGAGACAACGTCGGCGCCGAGCCGACGGGCGGCGATCTCGAAGCTGCTCATGGTGCGGGTCGAGTTCTCGAAGAAGAGATTTACGACCGTCTTTCCGGACAGGACCGGATCGGCGCGTTTCCCGGACCGGGTCGCTTCGGCATAGTCGTTTGCCAGATCGAGAATATGAGTGAGATCGAGCGGGTGAAGGCCATCAATGCCCAGCAAATGCTCGTGGTCGAAGGAGTAATGGATTGCCGCCTTGCTCATGGAGGCCCTTTCGATTTTCGGCGGTTTAGGCGCGTTTCCGAGTCGGGGCAAGAGGGTCAGAGTGTGAGAAGCAGGTAGAGGGCCGGGAGCGTAATCATCGCGAGGACCGTTTCGACGGCAATCAGATTGGCTGAAAGCGCCGCGTCGCCGCCCAGTTCCTTGGCAAGGATGTAGGAGCTGGTGGCGGTTGGTGTAGCGGCGCAGATCAGGGCGATCACCAGCGGTGTGCCTGTGACGCCGAGAAGGATGCAGAAGCCAACGGCAAACGCCGGGAGGCCGAGCAATCTGACCAGTGACCAGCTGAGGGTGCGGGGCCCGGCGCGCCGCAAGGCTGACAGGTCGACGCCTGCCCCCGCCGACAGGAGGCCGAGAGCCAAGGCGGCATCACCCAGGATGCGAAGGCTGTCATCCAGCAGGCGTGGCAGGGTGATGCTCGCGCCGGCCAGCGCGAGCCCGCCAATACAGGCAATCACGATCGGGTTCTTGAACAGCGCCACAAACGGGTTGGGCTTCGGTCCGTGCGGCGCGTCTGCATGGGCGATGAGGGCATAGACCGAGAGAATGTTGGCGGTCGGAATCATCACGGCGGCGGCGATAGTGACGAGGGCGAGGCCTTCTTCGCCGAACAGGAGGCTGCCGATGGAGAGGCCAATCATCGTGTTCCAGCGTACATTTGACTGAATCACCGAGCCGACTGCAGGCCCCGGCATGTTGGGCAGGAACCGGGCGAGCCATCCGACACCGCCGAGGGCGAACTGCGCCAGGATAAGCGCGGCGGCGAGCCCCCAGGGCGCTTCCTCGAAAGGGGCGTTGGCCAGTGTGCGAAGGATCAGGGCCGGGAAGAGGACGACATAGGAGAGGCGCTCAATGGCGCGCCAGCTATCGGTCGGGATCCATTTCCGAACCGACAGGATGTGGCCGAGCGTCACGATGGCGATGACGGGGAGCAGGGCGTAGAGAAAGCCCGACATCAGGCGCGGGCCAGTCTTTGAAGAGCGTCATTGAGGATCACGGCGGCGGCCGAGGCATCGATTCGCTCGGCGCGACGCTTTCGGGAGAGGTCAGCCTCGATCATCGCATTTTCAGCTTCAACAGTCGAAAGCCGCTCATCCTGGAACAGGATCGGCACATCACGGTGTTTCATGATGTGCCACGCAAGCGCCCTGACCGATTGCGCCCTTGGGCCTTCGGATCCGTCCATATTCAGGGGCAGGCCCATCACGATGCCAACGGCGACACGATCATCATAAAGGTGGAACAAGCGATCAAGGACAGGTGCCAGCTTCTTGCCGCGCGGTATGGTCTCGACCGGGCTGGCCAGCATGCGCAGGCCGTCGGCAGACGCGATGCCGAGCGTCTTCGTGCCGGGATCAATGCCGATCAGCGCGCCGGTTTTCGGAAAATGGTCAGGATCAGTTATGGGCATGAATAGCCCACATAGCGCCTTGATGCCGTGTTGCCTATGGCGTATTCGGGCGGCTCGATTTCAAGTGTTGGAGCTCGCTCATGTCTGTCACCAAGGATGATGTCCGCAAGGTTGCTCGCCTGTCGCGCATTGCCGTCAGCGAACAGCATGTCGAGGAACTGGTGGGGGAGCTGAATGGCATCCTCAGCTGGATTGACCAGTTGAACGAGGTCGACATCGAGGGTGTCGAGCCAATGACCTCCGTCGTCGAGACCGACCTGCCGATGCGGGACGATGTCGTTACGGACGGCAACATCCGGGATCAGGTTCTGGCGAATGCCCCGCGCAGTGAAGACGGCTTTTTCGTCGTCCCCAAGGCTGTCGAATAAGACACGCCACAGTGTCACCCGACCAGTTTTGCCGTAGATTGCGACCATGGAGCGGCTGACAGTTCTCTACAACAGTGTGTGTCCCGTCTGCCGGGAAGGCATATGCCATTTCGAACGACGCAGCCTGACAGGCACGGATCTGATAGACTATGTCGATGTCTCCCGGACGCCCGAGCGCTACCTCAATCGGGGCATTTCCCTGGAGGATGTCCGTCTGAAGCTGTATGCGATTGAGGCGAATGGCCAGATTTTGAAGGGATGGCCCGCTATTGCAGAAATCTGGCGCCGTACCCCCGGCTACGGATGGTTGGCCTGGCTCGGGAGTCTTCCGGGGCTAAACTACCTTTCCCAAAGTCTCTACCATGTAACGGCGCACCTGTTATGGCGCTGGAATCGGATGTGTGGGCGCTGGTGAGGATCAGAGGATCTGGTCCGCGAATTCTTCGTAGTCGATCAGAATTTCGGTCTCGGCGGGGATGGGTTTCCGCGCGCTCAGGCTCACGGTCTGCGCTTCGGCGTCAACCGTGAAGTCCGCATTTGCGTCAGGGCTGTGATTACACATCGAGATCAGGCCGAATGCGACTGCGGCACGCATATGTCCGTTCTCGTTTTCGTCGACATAGAAGACGTAGTGATGAATCTGGGTACCCCGGATAGCCGCTGTGTCCTCCTCCCTGAGGATAAGCAGAGGATATGTGGCGATCAGATCCCCCGTCTCAAAGGAAACGGTCGCGAACAGGCCGCGACCGTGAAAGGGAGATTGGCGAACCTCAACGGGTGAGGCGTATCCGATTTTCTGCATGGGCCTGATTACCACGTCCCTGTCAGGCGGGCATCAGCTATCTTCGCCATCTTCGGATGTTTCTTCAGGCGTTTCCTCTATGGCGTCCGGATCCCATTTGTACATGCTCTTGACCAAGCATTTCTGCGAAGCGAAGGGGGGAAGTTGCGGGGTGGGAAACAGGCTGGTCGAGGCAATGACTGCGTCTCCCTTGCCTAGACAGCCGCCGGTTTTGTCAAAGCCGAGTTGCATGGCATCCTCCAGCGGGGTGCAGGAGCCGAAGGTTTCGATCACGTAATGGTCCCCGCCTTCCCGGACGATCACGGTATCCCGGGTGGTCTCGCTGAAACCGTCGATCGTGGAGGCAAAGCAGATTCGGTCAACTTCTTCGCCGAGGCGCGGATCACCGGCATAACGTTCGATGCCCTTGGGGCGGTCTTCCAGATTTTCAGTGCTTGTGCAGGCGCTGAGAAGCAGGGGAGTAGCGAGGCTGAACAGGATAAGGCGCACGAGAAACTCCGGTCTGGTTCGTTCTGGTTGAACTGTGCACCCTTTCCTGTCAACTGACAAGAAGGCTCACGAAGGCTTGAACTTTCCCCCCAAGCCGTCATAGCAGGCGGGCAGATTTCTTCTCAGGATATCCGATGACCGAACTGACCAAACTTACCCTCGCTGCAGCGCTCGATGGCTTGAAAGCCAAGGAGTTTTCCTCGCGCGAGATCACCCAGCAATTCGTCGACGCCATTGAAGGCGCACGGACGCTGAATGCCTATGTGGTCGAGACGCCAGAAAAGGCGCTGGCCATGGCCGATGCCTCCGACGCGAAACTGGCCAAGGGCGAGGGTGGCAAGCTGGAAGGCGCGCCGCTCGGCATCAAGGACCTCTACTGCACCAAAGGCGTGCGCACCACGGCGTGCAGCAACATCCTCGGCGAGTTCACCCCGACCTATGAATCCACCGTCACCCAGAACCTCTGGGACGAAGGTGCGGTCATGCTGGGCAAGCTCAACATGGACGAATTTGCCATGGGCTCGTCGAACGAGACCTCGCGGTTCGGCAATGTCATCAACCCTTGGCGCCGGAAGGGCGACAATCAGGGCCTGACACCGGGCGGTTCGTCGGGTGGCTCGGCCGCGTCAGTGGCGGCGGATCTCTGCCTCGCGGCGACGGCCTCGGACACCGGCGGTTCCATTCGCCAGCCCGCTGCGTTCACCGGCACGGTCGGCATCAAGCCCACCTATGGCCGTGCCAGCCGCTATGGCATGGTGGCCTTTGCCTCCTCGCTCGACCAGGCCGGTCCGATCGCGAAGACGGTTGAAGACAGCGCGATCCTGCTGGAAGCAATGTGTAGCCACGATTTGAAGGATTCCACGTCCCTGAACGTCGAGACGCCGGACTGGCGCAGCGATGTGGGCCGCGGTGTCGAAGGCATGCGGATCGGTATTCCGAAAGAATACCGGATGGAGGGCGTGTCCGAAGAAATCGACAAATTGTGGGAGCAGGGGATCGAGTGGCTGAAAGCTGCAGGCGCCGAAATCGTCGATATCAGCCTGCCGCACACGAAGTATGCCCTGCCAGCCTATTATATCGTTGCGCCTGCAGAGGCGTCCTCAAACCTCGCTCGCTATGACGGTATGCGCTATGGCGCGCGGGTCGCTGGCGAGAACTTGACCGCAACGTATGAAGGCACGCGGGCAGGCGGGTTTGGCGCCGAAGTCCAGCGCCGCCTGATGATCGGCACCTATGTGCTCTCATCCGGATATTATGACGCCTATTATCTGCGCGCCCAAAAGGTCCGCACCAAGATCCTCAATGATTTTGTTGAAGCCTTTGAGAGCTGCGATGCGGTACTGACGCCGACCTGTCCGAGCCCGGCCTTTGCGTTTGGCGAGAAAAGCGGTGATCCGGTCGAGATGTATCTCAATGACGTGTTCACCGTGACGGCCAACCTTGCGGGTCTTCCCGGCATTTCCGTTCCGGCGGGCCTGTCGTCCAGCGGCCTGCCACTCGGCCTTCAGGTTATCGGCAAGGCGCTCGACGAAACCGCCTGTTTCCGCGTCGGCGGCGAATTGGAACGCGCAACCGGCTTCGTGGCCAAGGCTGACAAGTGGTGGTAGGTTTCGGGCATGAACATGACCCGTTTTCTCCTTCTCTTTGCTGTCCTGCTTGCCTTCTGCCTCGCCCTGATGGCGGCGATGATGGCGCAATATGGCTACAGCCTGTTTGCGCCCGAAATGCGCAACATGTTGCTCGTGGCCTTTCTGGTCGCGGGCTATGTCTCTTTTCGGATCTCGCGCATCATTGCCCGGCGCAAGCAGCGCCTCGAAGACAATCCTCAGCCGGATGGTGCAGGTAAGTCCAAACTGTCCGGCCTGTTCAGCGGCAAGAGTGCGGCGCAGACAGCACGGGAAGCGCGTGTGGCCGCGCGGCGGAAGAAGCTGGTCGAAGAGGGTAAGCTGGAAGAGGTGCCAGAAGACCCCCAACCCGTCGCGGAAAACGAAGGCCCTGTCCGCGTCGCCCAATCTGCCTCCATTAAGGACCGGATGGCTGCGCGCGCCGAGCGGGTGCGCCGCGCGAAGGAAGCCGGCAAGCTGGACTAGCTCACGCCTTGGAGGGCTTCAGCGCGCCGACTGGCCGTGCCTTTGGACGCACGATGATCTGATCCGGTTTGGCCTCTTCAGGGGCATTTCCGCCCGGGCCCGGCTCGTCATCATCATCCTTGCCCGAGTCGCGCGTGGTCACTTTCGACAGATAGACTCCGACGCCAATCAGGCCGCCAACGGGGCCGCATTGCAGCATCATGGCAAAAATCCAGAGCAGTGGCATGTCGAGGTCCATGTTCTGGAGCGACAGGAGCATGCCCCCCAGAAGGACGGAGCCCACGGCCATGCCGCCGGCGAATCCCAGGATAAGATGCTTGAGAAAGCCGCGAACCACCGGCTTTTCGTCCTCGCTTGAGGCGTCCATCATCATCTTGAAGATCATTCCGGCGCTCCCTTTTTCCTCCACAGGGAGGATTATTCGCCCATATCCTGAAAATTGGAAGAGCTGGCGCCAATCGAATGGTATTCACGGCTCGACAGTGACGCGATCAGGCGGGTAGAAGAACGCAGAAACAGAGTGTCAGCAGAGAACAATATGTCAGCGCGCAAACCGTATGTAATCAAGGGTGAAACAGGTGACTGGGAGCTGGTCATGGGCCTCGAAGTCCACGCCCAGGTCTCGTCCAATGCAAAGCTGTTTTCCGGCGCGTCTACGGCGTTCGGCGCGGACCCGAATTGCAATGTGTCACTGGTCGATGCGGCCATGCCGGGCATGCTGCCGGTCATCAACCGTTATTGCGTCGAGCAGGCGATCCGCACCGGGCTTGGCCTGAAGGCGCAGATCAACACCTATTCCCGCTTCGACCGGAAGAATTATTTCTATCCCGATCTGCCCCAAGGCTACCAGATCAGCCAGTTCGCGCATCCGATTGTCGGCGAAGGCGAAATCGAGGTGGATGTTGAGCCCGCGCATGGCGGCGACGCCTATGCCTTCCCATGCCGTATCGAGCGCCTGCACCTCGAACAGGATGCCGGCAAGTCGATCCATGACATGGATCCAAGCTCGACCTATGTGGACCTCAACCGGTCCGGCGTCGCGCTGATGGAAATCGTGTCCATGCCGGACATCCGCACGCCAGCCGAAGCCGCCGCCTATGTGAAAAAGCTGCGCGCCATCGTGATCGCGCTCGGCACCTGTGATGGCGACATGGAGAAGGGCAATCTCCGCGCGGACGTGAACGTGTCAGTCTGCCGTCCGGGCCAGTATGAGAAATTCCGCGAGACGGGTGATTTCAGCCATCTCGGCACGCGCTGCGAACTCAAGAACATGAATTCGTTCCGCTTCATCCAGCAGGCCATTGAATACGAAGCCCGTCGTCAGATCGAGATCCTTGAAGATGGTGGCTCCATCGACCAGGAAACACGCCTGTTCGATCCAGTGAAGGTCGAGACTCGCTCCATGCGCTCCAAGGAAGATGCGCATGATTACCGCTACTTCCCGGACCCGGACCTGTTGCCGCTGGAAGTCGAGCAGGCCTGGATCGAGGAAATCCGCGCCACCCTGCCGGAACTGCCAGACGAGAAGCGCGCCCGCTTTGAAACCGATTATGGCCTGTCGCGGTATGACGCCGGTGTGCTGAGCGCCGACGCCGAAAAAGCCAGCTTCTTCGAGGACGTGGCGAAGGGCCGCGATCCGAAACTTGCCGCGAACTGGGTAACCCAGGAATTGTTCGGCTATCTCAACAAGCAGGATATTGAGCTGGCCGACAGTCCGGTATCCGCCTCCAGCCTCGGCGGCCTGATTGAACTGATTGCCAATGACACGATCAGCGGAAAGATCGCCAAGGATGTCTTTGCCCGGATGATCGAGGGTGAAGGTGAAGCTTCTGATATTGTCGCAAAGCACGGCCTGAAACAGGTGACCGATACTGGCGCGATCGAGAAGATCGTTGACGATATCATGGCCGCCAATCCGGACCAGGTGGCCCAGATCAAGGAAAAGCCCAAGACGATGGGCTGGTTCGTGGGCCAGGTGATGAAGGCTTCCGGTGGCAAGGCCAATCCGAAAGCCGTCAACGATATCCTGAAAGCGAAGCTAGGGCTCTAGCGCCTAGAGCTTGGACTTGATGCGATCGGCCAGCACGCCGAGCTTGGCCGTGTCCGCCATTTCGCCCGAGCCATGCCGGCCGAGCGCCACATCCTTCCATCGCGGAATGATGTGGAAGTGGAGGTGATAGACGGTTTGTCCGGCGGGGGCGCCATTGAACTGGGTCACGACAAGGCCGTCAGGCGTCAGGGCCGCTTCGACAGCCTGTGCCACTTTCTGCACGGTCGCCATATAGGGGCCGAGCTTGTCGACAGGCATGTCGAGCAGGTTGCGCGCTTCCACGTCCTTCGGCACGACGAGCGTGTGACCTTCGCTCTGGGGAAACACGTCCATGAAAGCGAGTGCAGCGTCATCCTCATAGACTTTGACGGCGGGCATTTCACCGCGCAGGATCTTGGCGAAGATATTGTCGGGATCGTAGGCATCGTGAAGGGTCATCTTGGGGCTTTCGGTGATGTATTAAATTTCGGGTGAGGGCAGGGCTGTTCATTCCCCTTTCTTGAACGGGGTCCGTTCGGTCAGGTATTCCTGATCCTGCTCCACCGCTTCGCGTTCGCGCTCCAGATAGTCGGCGATGGCATGGCGCAGGCCGGGATGGGCGATCCAGTGGGTGGAATAGGTGGTGACGGGCGTATAGCCACGGGCCAGCTTGTGGCCGCCCTGTGCGCCGGCCTCCACAAAGGTGAGATTGTGTTCGATGGCGTAGTCGATGGCCTGATAGTAGCAGGTCTCGAAGTGCAGCATTGATCTGTGCTCGGTACATCCCCAGTAGCGGCCGTAGAGTGTGTCGGAGCCAATCAGATTCATGGCGCCGGCAATAGGCGCTCCGTCCGACATGGCAAAGATGAAAAGGAGGTCGTCGACCATCCGTTCTCGCAAGAGCGAGAAAGTGTCCCGGGTCAGATAGGGCGAGCCCCATTTACGCGCGCCGGTGTCCATGTAGAAAATATAGAATGCATCCAGGTGGGCTTCAGTGATCTGATCGCCCCGCAAGTGGACGAACTCCAATCCTTCCTGTGCTTTCGCGCGTTCCTTCCGAAGATTCTTTCGCTTGGAGGAGGAGAGGTCGGCGAGAAAGTCGTCGAACGATCCATAGTCGCGGTTCTGCCAGTGGAATTGCTGGTCGGTACGTAGCAACAGGCCCGTCTCCGACAGCATACCGGCCTCTTCCGGTGAGGCGAAATTGATGTGCAGGGATGAAAGCTCGTTCTGCTCGGCCAGCTGGATCGCGCCGGACAGGAGTGCGGTTTGCAGGCGAATCTGGTCCGGTCCAGGTCGCACCAACAGGCGCCGGCCGGTGACCGGCGTGAAGGGTACGGCGCCAAGCAATTTGGGGTAATAGGTGCCGCCCGCGCGCTCGAAGGCATCGGCCCAGGAATGGTCGAAGACGAACTCGCCGCGCGAATGGCTCTTGCCGTAGAGCGGCATCGCCGCCTTCAACCGTCCTGTTCCGTCACGGATCAGGATATGACGCGGCATCCAGCCTGTGTTCGGTGTTGCGGCGCCGGAGGTTTCCAGTGCGTCGAGAAATTCCCATTTGAGGAACGGATCGAACCGGACGCCTGTCGGATTGGCGACCGCGTTCCATTCCTCCGGATCGACCTCCGCCATGGCTGAGGCAAAACTCAATTTCAGCGCGGTGTCATCCATGCCCTGAATCTAGGGCATGGCGTAAGCAGAAACCAGTCCCGGATCGAGATGTTCGAAGATGATGGCCACATTTTCATGCGCGGCATGGCGGACTTCTTCCAGGGAACGAACAGTCCAGGTCACAAGAGGATAGTCCTCGGGCACGTGCTTGCGGATGCCGTCCACATCCGAAATGTTGATCGCGACATAGTCCATGCCGTCTGACAGGGCGCGTTGCAGAATGTCATTGAACGCCGCCGCGCCAATCTTGTGAGAGGCGTCAATCAGCTGGCCCCGCATCATGTCAGGGGGTAGGGCGCGGACGGCCTCTTCCGAGAAACTCATGGCAGCAGCAAGGCCGGTATATTCCAGCAACATGTCTCCGGTCCGTCGCCCGAGCTCTGCCGGATCGGTGCGTCCGTCCAACTTCATCTCGGTCAGCAGGGGCAGATCATGCGGCCAGGATGCGAGCAATAGCGCGAAAGTGGGCAGTCCATGTTCCCCCGCAATCACAATATCCTGCAGATCCTTCGATCCAAGATCCTCGACCCGGTCCGGGTGACCCGCCATGCGCTCCAGCGTCTGGTCATGGAATACCACGAGTTCGCCATCTGATGCCGGGCGGATGTCGAACTCCATGCCGAGGCCAAGCTTCGCCGCCGCCTCGAATGCGGCGATTGTGTTCTCAGGCGTTTCCCGTCCCGTCCACAGGCCGCGATGGGCGTAGAGGAAGTTCGTGAGGACGAAGCGCCGGGCCATTTAGTCAGCGAGCTCGAAGATACCATCGACTTCCACCGCCACGCCGAGCGGCAGCTCAGGGCAGGAGACAGCCGAGCGAGCATGCCGGCCAGCCTCCCCGAACACGTCGACCATCAGGTCTGAACAGCCATTGATGACTTGCGGAATGTCGGTGAAGCCAGGCGCAACGTTCACGAAGCCACCGAGCTTCACCACGCGCTTGATGCGGGACAGGTCGCCAATGGCAGCCTTGCACTGGGCGATCAGATTGATGCCACAGAAGCGGGCGGCCTGCTGGCCTGCGGAGAGTTCCATGTTCTCGCCGAGGCGTCCCTTGATGAGGCCGTCAGCTGACGCGCTGACCTGACCGGACACGAACAGCATGTTGCCGCTGATGACATAGGGGACATAGGTGGCGACCGGCTTCATCGGCTCCGGCAGTTCGATGCCGAGTTCATCAAGACGGGTTTCGGGGGTCGACATGGCGTGCTCCTTGGAAATGGCGTTTCGTTTTCCCTAGACCGCCAAGGGGCGGGGCGCAAACGCCGTTCATTGGGGCGCGGTCTTCACCCGCGCCGACCGGCCTGTGATCACGGCATCGGCACCGAATTTCTGGCGGGCGAGGTCCGATGCACGCTCTGCCGCCGCACGCTTCGCGACGAGAGGGTCGAGCAGGTCGACAGCGTCCGAGCGATGCTCTGACAGGTCCGAAATGCCGACTCCGATGAGACGGAAGCGCGTCCGGCCATTGGTTTCCTTGGCCAGCAGCACTTTGGCATTCCGGAACAGGGTCTGGGCCAGCTGTGTGGGCTCTGACAGGGACATGCGCCGCGTCAGGGTCCGGAACTCGGCGGTCTTGAGTTTGAGCGTGATGACATTGCCCACGAGCCCCGTGGCCTTGGCGCGGTCTGCGGTCTTCACACAGAGGCGCCAGAGCTGGTCTTCGAGCCAGGCCGGATCTGACACGTCGTCATTGAACGTGGTCTCGGAACTGACCGATTTGCGCTCCTCATCATTTCGGACCGGCCGGTTGTCGATGCCATGCGCCCGATTCTTCAGCCACATGCCCGTTTCGCCATAGCGGCCGATCAGTTGCTTCAACTCTGCCTTCTGGAGGTCTTCTATCGTGTCGTACCCATCGCGGATCAGTTTCTGGGCCAGTTTCGGGCCTACGCCATGAATGAACCCAACGGGCCTCGGTGCGAGCAGGGCTTCGGCTTCGTCTGCGCCGATGACGGCGAACCCTCTCGGCTTGTCCAATTCGCTCGCGGTCTTGGCCAGAAATTTGTTGGTCGACAGGCCAATCGAGACGGTGATCCCGATATCCCGTTCGATCTCAGCGGCGAGCCGGACGAGAGACACGGCCGGGGGTGCCTTGTGGAGGGTGCCCGTGCCGCTGAGATCAAGATAGGCCTCATCCACCGAAACGGGCTGGATCATGGGGGTCAGCGCCTGCATCTTCTCGCGCATCTGGTGGGCGGCGAGCCGGTACTTTTCGCCATTCGGCTTGATCACGACGGCGTCCGGGCAGGCCTTCAGCGCCTTGAACATCGGCATGGCCGAGCGCACACCATAGAGACGAGCGATATAACAACATGTGGAGACGACCCCCCTTTTTCCGCCGCCCACAATGACCGGCCGGTCTTTAAGGGAGGGATCGTCGCGTTTTTCGATGGCTGCGAAGAAAGCATCGCAATCGAGATGAGCAATCGCCAGCGTTGTGATGTGTTTGTTGCGGATTACACGATGCCGTCCGCAGCGAGAGCAGGCGTCGCTGTCGTCTTCTGAAAGATGAAAGCAGTCTCGACAGAGCGTGAACATAGCTCCATGTTCATGCCATGTTCTGTCGTTGGCCGCAATCAATGGCGTGTAAAGACGTAAACCAGTGTTAACGATTTGGGGTGTAGCTGGCAAAAGAGCTCTTAGAATCGGCCCGAATCACAGGCAAAAACCGTATCATGACGAAGTCGCACACCAGGAAAGTTCTGGTTGTTGAGGATAACGAACTCAACATGCGCCTTTTCTGCGACTTGTTGGATGCCTTCGGCTTCGAAACCTTTCAATGCCGGGACGGTGCGAAAGCCGTCGAGATTGCGCGTCAGGAACTGCCCGATCTCATCATCATGGATATCCAGTTACCGGAGGTCTCAGGCCTCGACATCACACGCTGGCTCAAGGACGACGACAAGGTTGCTCATATTCCGGTGCTGGCGGTAACCGCCTTTGCGATGCGCGCCGACGAACAGCGCGTTCGGGAGGCGGGCTGTGAGGGATACCTTTCCAAGCCCATCCAGATTGCAACATTCATCAAGGCGGTTGAGGCGTTGATGCCCAAGGAGGCAGCGTGACAGCGCGCGTCCTTGTCGTAGATGACATCGAAGCCAACCGGCGCCTGCTGCAGGCCAAGCTGGAAGCGCAATACTATACAGTGATGTTGGCAGAAAACGGCATCGAAGCGCTGAGTATGGTAGAGCGGAGCGAGCCGGATATTATCCTGCTGGACGTCATGATGCCCGGCATGGATGGCTATGAAGTCTGTCGCCGCCTGAAGGAAAATCCCGCCACAAATCATATCCCGGTCGTCATGGTGACAGCCCTGAATGATGTGGAAGACCGTGTCCGGGGCCTCGAGGTCGGCGCAGAGGACTTCCTCACCAAGCCGGTCGATGATTTTGCCCTGATGGCCCGTATGGGGGCGCTGACCCGCTACAATGCGGTTGCCTCGGAGCTGCGCCAGCGCCAGGCCAGCGGTTTGCGCGCCGGCATCGACGGGGGCGACGGCGTTCATGTGAAGGACCAGCCTGCACGTCTGTTCGTGGTGGATGACAATCCAAGAACGTCAACGCGCATTGCTGACACATTGCGGTCCGGTGGCCACACCGCGATCACCCTGCTGGAAGCTGGAGGGATGAAGGGACTGAACGAACTCGGCGTGGACATTCTCGTCCTGTCCATGCTCAGCGACCGGTATGATGCGCTGAAGCTCTGCGCACACTTCAAGATGAATGAGGCGACCCGCTCGATATCGATTCTGCTGATCTGCGACCCGGATGATCGCCAGCGCGCCGGCAAGGGGTTGGATCTCGGCGCGAGCGACGTGATCTTCGCGCCCATCGAGAAACAGGAATTGCTGGCTCGGGTTCGCACGCAGGCGCGCCGTACCCGCTATATCGAAATGCTGAGGGATCGTGTGGATCGCGGTCTCGAACTGTCCGTCATCGACCAGCTGACAGGGCTCTATAACCGTCGTTACATGAACAACCAGCTGGAACAGCTGATGCAGCGCTCTCTGATGGGCGGGCGTCCTGTCTCCGTGCTCATGGCCGACATCGACCATTTCAAGGCGGTGAACGATACCTATGGCCATGATGCAGGTGACGAAGTGCTTCAGGAGATGGCCAAGCGCCTGAAGACCAATAGCCGGGTAATGGATGTGGTCTGCCGTCCGGGCGGCGAAGAATTCATGGTCATCATGCCGGATACGCCGGGCGATCTGGCCTGCGCCGCGGCGGAGCGAATCCGCCGGTCGGTCGCCGCAGAGCCATTTGTGGTGAGTGGCGGCGCGCGTGAGATTTCGATCACGCTGAGCGCCGGGGTTTCGACCATCAGAGGTGCCAGTGACACGATTGCAGACCTGATCAAGCGCGCTGACACGGCCCTCTATCAGGCCAAGGCCGCCGGACGTAACCGCGTCGAAAGTATTGCCGCCTGATTGACTTGGCGGGCGGTGCGCCCCAATGCGCTGCACATGACTGACCGGTTCTCGGCATTTCGCCATTCCTCCTATCGCAGATATTTCCTGTCGCGCTTCATGACCTCGCTTGCGGCGCAGATCGTCTCCGTCGCCGTGGCGTGGCAGATGTATGATGTCACCCAGAACGCGGCGCTGCTCGGCTGGATCGGCCTCGTCCAGTTCCTGCCGGCCTTGCTGCTGGTCGTTGTCACGGGCGTAGCATCTGACCGGCTGGGGCGCCGGAACGTCATGGGCGCGTCGGTCAGTGTGGAGTTGCTGTGCGCCGGGGTGATCCTTGGGCTGGCGCTGACGGGCCGGTTCGACCCGCTGGTCGTACTCGCGACGCTCACGGTGTTTGGCGTTGCCCGGGCATTTTACACGCCCGCTTCGTCCAGCCTTGCCGTCAACCTGGTGCCGCGTGAGGACTTCGCGAATGCCGTCGGCTGGTTGGCGTCATCGTGGCAGGCGGCGTCGATCCTGGGGCCGGTTGCGGGTGGTTTGCTCTATGGCGTGGGGGCGGGGTTTGCCTATGGAACGGCTGTCAGCCTGTTCGCGGTAGCGGCCATCCTCATCTTCTCCATACCGAAGCCTCCCCAGCGTATTGAACGCGAACCAACCACGCTCGGCGTCCTGCTGGGGGGCTTCAAATACGTCTTCAACCAGAAAGTCGTGCTGGGGGCGATCTCGCTCGATCTGTTCGCTGTATTGCTCGGCGGTGCGGTCGCCCTGCTGCCAATCTATGCGCGGGACATTCTGGAGATCGGTGAAGAGGGGCTTGGCTTGTTGCGGGCGGCGCCCGGCATTGGCGCGCTGATCATGCTGGCGATCATCACGGCGTTTCCGATCAAGGATCATGCCGGCCTGATTCTTTTCATATCCGTCGCGTTGTTCGGTATTTCGACCGTCGTGTTCGGCTATTCGAATGTCGTCTGGCTCTCGATTGTCGCGCTCGTCTTTGTCGGGGCATTCGACATGGTGTCGGTTTATATCCGCGAAATCCTGCTGCAGCTCTGGACCCCCGACCAGGTGAGAGGGCGGGTGAATGCAGTGAATTCGATTTTCCTCGGGGCGTCCAATGAGCTGGGCGAGGCTCGGGCTGGTTTCATGGCCGCCAAATGGGGCGCCGTCTTCACGGTCGTGGCGGGCGGCTACGCGGCGGTGGGCGTCGCGGCGGCGTGGTCAGTCCTGTTCCCCGGCATCCGCAAGACGCGTGACCTGCATCATGGCGTGCCGGAGGACTAGGCAACAAAAAACCCGCTCTTGTGGAGCGGGCTTTTCGAAACAATGCATGAAAACAAGGATCTTACTTGATCTTGCCTTCTTTGAACTCGACGTGTTTCTTGGCAACCGGGTCGTACTTACGCTTGACCATTTTCTCGGTCATGTTGCGTGGGTTTTTCTTCGTCACGTAGAAGAAACCGGTGTCGGCCGTCGAATTGAGGCGGATCTTGATGGTGGCTGGTTTGGCCATGACGAATGCTCGCTTGTGTTAGCGTCTGAAACTGGAAAGCGGCTTAATGGCGATGTGCGCGTCGGAAGTCAAGCGCCATTGCTGCTAGAGGCGGTCGGTCGAATGTCCGCTACGGGTCCAGCGCAGGAAGGGCGGGCCGCGGTTCAGTGACGGCTTGTCCAGTCTTTCCTCGATTTCCCCCAGCATGAAGCGGGTAACATTGGGCAGATCGAGCGCGAGCGCATCTTTCAGTGTCACCCATTGCAGGTCTGACAATTCCGCGCCGTCGACAGGTGGACGCTCGTCGATCAGGGCTTCTTCGGCATTCGCCATGAAGAATCGGGCATCGAATCGCTTCGGCCTATAGGGGGGCGTAATGGCGCGGCCAATGAAGGTCAGGGGCGTAAGATGCGGCGCGGCATCGAGGGCGTGGAAGCGTTTCCAGCCCTCCACATAGCGCTCCGGCATCTCGGCTTCTCGCGCGACCAGCAGGCCGGTCTCCTCAAACGTCTCACGGATGGCCGTCAGGCCGAACGCGCGTGGCTTCCGGCGGGTCTGGATGCGCAGCAGGCGCTCCTGCTGGGGCGCAAACTCACAATAGGAGACAGCCTTGCCGTCCTGTGGATCCACACGCCCGCCGGGAAAAACATATTTGTCCGGCATGAAGGCGTGCCGGGCCGACCGCTTGCCCATCAGGACGCGGGGTTGCGCCGCATCCCGGCGCACCAGGATCAGGGTTGCCGCATCTTTCGGGCGAGGGCTGCGCTTGCGAGTCTCGATGACATCGCCATCGTCTTCCTTGTCAAACGCAGAGCCCATCAGCGTATCTGAATGCGGATTCGAATTCATGTCCACGCTATTTCCGGCTCTTGCGCTTGTGCTTGGGCAGCGTCTTCTTGCTGAACTTCCCTTTGCCAGGGCCCTTGCCGGTGGGCTTGCCAGGACCGGTTTTCCGGCGAGGCGGTCGACCACCGCCCGTATTGTGGCTCTGACGGGCCTCCCGGCGGCCCTCCGGGGCCGGCATGGGTTCGGACAACATTTCCAGCAGGAGGCCGCCCTGCAAGGGTGTGACCTCTTTCAGCTTCACGCGGACGATCTGGCCGAGGCCATAGGTCTTGCCTGACCCGCGCGCATAGATCTGCATCGCGGCATCATCCAGCACCCAGTAATCATCCGAGATGGACGAGATCGGCACGAACCCATCCGCGCCGGAGCCCGCAAGGGCGATGAACAGGCCCGCGCCCGTGACGCCGGTGATCCGCCCTTCGAACTCGCTGCCGACACGGTCTGCGAGGAAGATGGCGAGGTAGCGGTCGGTCGCTTCGCGCTCGGCGGCCATGGAGCGGCGCTCGGTATCGGAAATGTGTTGCGCCATTTCTTCCAGCCGTACCGACATGTCCTTGGACAGGCCGTCCGGGCCAAGCCCGAGCGAGGCGATCAGCGCGCGGTGCACGATCAGATCGGCATAACGCCGGATGGGCGAAGTAAAGTGCGCATACCGGACGAGGTTGAGGCCGAAATGGCCGAGATTCTCTTCCGAATAGATCGCCTGAGCCTGCGTCCGCAGCACCATTTGCGTGACCATCTGGTCATAGTCGCCTTCCCGGATCTCTCCCAGCAGGCGGTTGAAATTCTCGGTCTGCGGGCGCTGGCCGATATTCCATTTCATGTCGATGGTCTGCAGGAATTCCGCAAAGGCCGCGATCTTGGCATCCGTCGGCGTGTCGTGGACCCGATAGATCAGCGGGCTTTTCTGCTTCTCCAGGGTTTCAGCCGCAGCCACGTTTGCCTGGATCATGAATTCTTCGATCAGGCGGTGCGCGTCGAGGCGTTCCTTGGTGATGATGCCTTCGATTTCGCCATCCTTGGAAAACAGGATACGGCGCTCGGGCAGGTCGAGGTCCAGCGGTGAACGGTCGTCCCGTGCCTTCGAGAGTGCCGCATAGGCGCCCCAGAGCGGCTTCAGGACGGTTTCCAGCATGTCGCCAGCTTTGCCGCCCGGCTTGCCGTCAATCGCCGCCTGAGCCTCCTCATAGGAGAGCTTGGCTGCGGACTTCATCATGCCGCGAATGAAGCGGTGCGAGCGCTTGGAGCCCGACTTGTCGAAGATCATTTCCACCGCCATGCAGCGGCGCAGCTCGCCCTCGCGCAGGGAGCATTCATCTGCCGACAATTCAAACGGCAGCATCGGCACCACGCGGTCCGGGAAATAGGTGGAGTTGCCGCGCTTGAGGGCTTCGCGGTCGAGCGGCGAATCCGGCGTGACGAAGGCGGCCACGTCCGCGATGGCGACGATCACGCGCCAGCCATCGTCGAGCTGTTCGGCATACACGGCATCATCATGGTCGCGCGCATCATGCGGGTCGATGGTGATCAGCGGGATCTGCGTCAGATCCTCACGTTCGGCGGGGGCAGGCTTCGGATTGCGGGCCTGTTCCAGCGCGGCTTCCGGAAACTCGACCGGAATGCCGTGGGCATGGATGGCCAACAGGCTGGCCGAGCGGGGATCGCTGATATGGCCGATCACTTCGCGGATCACGCCGAGATTGGGACCATATTGCCGGCGGCCTTGTGGCTTTGGCGTCGTGATGACGAGATCGCCATCCTCGGCGCCATTGCGGTCGGCTTCCTGGATCAGGAATTCGCGGCGTTCCTTGCGGTTGGCCGGGGTGACCTTGCCGCCGCGCGGACCTTGCGAATACATGCCGACGAGCGAATTGGTCAGCTGTTTTTCCAGCACGGTCAGCGCGCGGGCCTGCCAGTCGCCATCGACCTGGGTGATCTTGCACAGCGCGCGGTCGCCTTCGCCGGGCTCGGTGGCCTCGCCTTTCTGTTTACCGGACAGGCCGGAATAGATGATGTCCGGCCCAAACGGGCCATTGTCACCGAGGGCCTTGCCGATCAGGTCGCCATTCTCGTCAGTATGGGTAAATTGGACAACGCCGGTCGAAGGGGGCCGATCCGCTTGGGACCAGGCACGTTTGCCTGTCCGCTCCAGCGTGCCATCGGCCTCCAACTCCTTCAGGATTTCGCGCAGCACGGCGCGCTCGCGGCCTTTTACGTGCAGGCCGCGGGCAATGTCCTGTTTGGTCGTTGCGTTCGGATTGTCTCGAATGAAATCGAGCACTGTTTTCTTATCTGGGAAACTCATACGGCCCATATAGGGGGACTCGCGGAAAAATGCGCGGGGGTTTTATGCAGCGCGCGATTTCAGGGTCATTCGACAGCTTCCGGCAGGGACATCACATCTACTGGTGTAAGGGCGAAGGACCCAGCCTGTACGCCCCATTTCCCGGTCAGCACCTCATAGTGAAGGTGGCGGGGGATCTGATAGCCCGCCGTGTTGCCCATCATGCCGAGATATTGCCCTGCAATGACGCGCTCGCCTTCGTCCGGGTCTGCGAAGCTTTCGAGGTGGGCATAGCGCGTGAAGACACCGCGGCCATGATCCAGCACGATCATGTTGCCATAATCGCTGCGATATCGTCGCCGGCGTATTTCCCCGTCCGCAGCGGCGAAGACGGGCACCGCCTCCTGGCTGTAATAGTCGAGACCCTTGTGCACGCCGCCATTCCTTGGCCCGAACACCGATGACAGGCATCCGCCGCCGACGGGGGCGGTGGCCAGCCGGACCGTGCCTTCCGCCAGCACGAAAGGTTTGTAATCGGTCACGACGAGATCCCTGTCGACATTGGAACCGAAGCTGGGCGAAAGCCCCTTGCAGGCCGTCAGCCTGTCCAGAAACCCAGCCGGGCTGGGCGCAAGCGACAGGATGGTCGGCGGAATGACCGGCTCGGGGGCGGACGGCTCCGTTTCGACGACCTCAATGACAGTCAGGGCCGTATCGGGAGGCATAGCGGTCTTGTCCAGTTCCTGTGCGATCAGGACTGAAGCGAGCGTCACCGCTCCGAGAAAGGCGAATTTCTCAATGGTGGACATGGCCAAAAAACCGGCACCCAACGATACGTTAACAGTAAACCACTCGATAGGGATTGGAGCAACCGAGGCTTGCCCCGCTGCGGCGGGGCCCCTAACTGAATTCGTACAATTCCAGATCAGTCCTTTTTGGCGGCGGGTGCTTTCTTCTTCGCCGGCGCCTTCTTCTTGGCGGGGGCTTTTTTCTTGGCAGGCGCCTTCTTGCCGCCCTTGGTCGCCTTGGCGTTGATCAGCTCGATGGCCTGTTCCAGCGTGACCACATCCGGCGTCACGTCCTTGGGCAAAGTCGCATTGGTCTTGCCATGCTTCACATATGGCCCGTAGCGGCCTTCGAAGACCTCGATGGCGCCGCCATCCGGATGATCGCCGAGGGATTTCAGCGCGGCGCCTCCTCCTCGGGCCCCCTGTTTGGCGCGCTTGTCGGCAATCAGCGTGACGGCATGATTGAGGCCGATGGTGAAGACGTCGTTGGGATCCTTGAGGTTCGCATAGGTCTTGCCATGCTGAACATAGGGGCCGAAGCGGCCGAAATTCGCCAGGATCGGTTCATTGTCTTCCGGGTGCCGACCGACTTCGCGTGGCAACATCAGCAGTTCGACGGCGCGGTCGAGCGTGATGTCCTGCGGATTTTCCTTCTCGGCCTTGGTCAGGGAAGCGCGCTTGGGCTTCTCGCCATTCGCCATTTCGACATAAGGGCCGAACCGGCCAGTCTTGAGATAGATCATCTCGCCGGTGTCAGGGTGCAGGCCCAGCTCGTTGCCGTCCGGGTTGATCGCCGCGGCGGCGTCGCCATCGGCGCTGAACTGACGGGTGAACTTGCACTCGGGATGGCGCGAGCATCCGACAAAGGCGCCAAAACGGCCGAGCTTCATTGACAGCTCGCCTTCCTTGCAGAGCGGGCATTGGCGAGGGTTCTCGATCGGATTGCCTTCGGCATCCTGGCGCGGGAACACATAGGCGCCGAGTTCTTCGTTGAGCACGTCCAGCACGGCCGAGACGCGAAGGTCTTTGGTCTCATCAATGTCGGCGGCGAATTGCTGCCAGAATTCCTTCAGGAAGGCTTTCCAGTCGAGCTTGCCGTCAGAAATGATGTCGAGCTTCTCTTCGAGGCCCGCCGTGAAGTCATATTCGACATAGCGCCGGAAGAAGTTCTCGAGGAACGCTGTCACAAGGCGGCCCTTGTCTTCCGGGATCAGCTGTTTCTTCTCGATGCGGACATAGTCGCGGTCTTCCAGCGTCGAGAGCGTCGAGGCATAGGTGGACGGGCGGCCAATGCCGAGCTCTTCGAGCTTCTTGACCAGCGAGGCTTCGGTGAAGCGCGGCGGGGGCGTCGTGAAGTGCTGGCTGGCTTCGGCCTTCAGCAGGTCGGCATGCTGGCCTTCTTCCATCTTGGGCAGGCGGTTCTCGTCATCATCGCCATCATCGCCTTCGTCGCGGCCTTCGGTGTAGAGTTTGATATAACCATCAAACACCAGGACCTGGCCGGTTGACCGGAGGACGGCGCGCTTGTCTTTCGAGGTCATGTCGATGGTCGTGCGCTCGAAACGGGCGGTTTCCATCTGCGAGGCGACCGCGCGGCGCCAGACCAGCGTATAGAGTTTCTTCAGGTCGCCATCGCCATGATAATCTTCCGGGCGCAGGTCGAAATTGGTTGGCCGGATGGCTTCGTGTGCTTCTTGGGCGTTCTTGGCCTTGGAAGAATATCGGCGGGTCTTTTCCGGCAGGTAGCGCGCGCCATAGTTCGACTGGATCATCGACCGTGCGGCCACATAGGCCTCTTCGGCCATATTCACGCCGTCGGTCCGCATATAGGTGATGCGGCCTTCTTCGTAGAGCTTCTGGGCGGCCTGCATGGTCCGCTTGGCGTTGAATCCGAGCTTGCGGGACGCTTCCTGCTGCAGCGTCGAGGTGATGAAGGGCGGGGGCGGGTTACGCTTGACCGGCTTGGCCTCGACCGAGGTGACGGAATAGCCGCCGCCCTGGACGATTGCGAGCGCCTTGTCGGCGTCGCCCTTGTTGCCGAGCGTGAACTTCTTCAGCGTCTCGCCATCAAGGCTGTAGAGGCGCGCTTCGAAATCCGTGCCGTCCGGGGCCCGGAGGTTCGCGGCAACATTCCAGTATTCCTGCGGCCGGAACAGTTCAATTTCGTTCTCGCGGTCACAGACAATGCGCAGCGCTACAGACTGGACGCGGCCAGCCGAGCGGCTGCCGGGCAGCTTGCGCCACAGGACCGGCGACAGGTTGAAGCCGACCAGATAGTCGAGCGCGCGGCGGGCGAGATAGGCATCGACCAGTTCGCCATCGATCTGGCGGGGATGCTCCATCGCGGTGGTGACGGCGTTCTTGGTGATCGCGTTGAAGACGACCCGCTCAACCGGCGTGTCCTTCTTCAGGGCGCGGCGCTTGCGCAGGGCCTCGACGAGGTGCCAGCTGATGGCTTCGCCTTCGCGATCGGGGTCGGTTGCGAGGATCAGCGTGTCGGCCTCTTTCAAGGCCGCTGCGATTTCCGAGATGCGCTTGGAGGATTTGGAATCCGCCTCCCAGACCATTTCGAAATCATTATCAGGGTCGACCGAACCATTCTTCGAAGGCAGGTCGCGGATATGGCCGTACGACGCCAGGACCTTATAGTCCTTGCCCAGATACTTATTGATGGTTTTTGCCTTGGCGGGCGACTCGACGACGACAAGTTTCATGCGCTTACCTCTTTAAGGCGGCGAGAGATGGGCTCGGGAGACGGGCCGTGTCAAGGCCGGGGTGTGATTAGCCGTCTTCCCGATAGGCGATGAAGGTGAGCGTGCAGAACAGCACGAACAGAGGCGGACTCCATGCCGCGATGGCGGGGGGCGCAGCGCCCGTCGCCCCAAGGCTGGAGGAGAACTGTGTGAAGAAGTAGAGCCCGACCGCCGCCAACGATCCGATGGCGAGAAGCTGTGAATTTCCGCCCATGCGCTGGAGGCGCAGGCAGACCACCGCGCCGATCAGCGCCATCGCCACGAAGAGCGCCGGTAGGGCCATAAGGGCGTTCAGGCGCATCTTGTAGCGGGATGCATCCAGCCCTGCCGCCTGCGTCTGGTTGACGAAATGCGGCAAACGCCAGAAGCCGATTGTGTTTGGCGAAGCGAACTTGTCGAGCAGGGTGACCGCATCCAGCGTGGTGGGGATGGCGAGATTGTCCTTGAATTCCGGGGGCTGGTTCGGGACGTTCTCGATGACGCCTTCCAGCTGCCAGAAGCCATCGCGGAGGATCGCGCTGTCCGCATCGATCCGGCGCGCAAAGGCATAATCATTGGTCGGGCGGCCATCTGCGTAGAGGCGCTCTTCCTGGATCATCTTCACATCCTGGAGGTTCACCCCGCCTTCGCCGACCCGCTTGGCGTGGATGACGATCTGGTTCGTCTCGTCGCCCTGGCGCAGCCAGATGCCGGTATCAGAGACCGAAAGGGTCGGGCGGCCTTCATTCAGCAGGCGGTCGCGGGTCTGTTCAAAGGATTCCGACAGCTTCGCTGCGAACGGGTTCAGGACCATCATGGTGAACAGGCCAAGGACCACACCCAGCACCATGACCGGCGTCAGGAAGCGCCAGGCGGAAATGCCGCTGGCCCGGATGATAGAGAGTTCAGACCGGCGATTGAGCCGGGTAAAGGCCATCATGGAGGCGATCAGCAGCGCGAAGGGCAGGGTCTGCTCGACAATCTGGGGCAGCTTCATCAGGGACAGGTTAACGGCGCCGAGAATACTGAGGCGCACATCGCCGCCCACTGTCCGGAGTTGTTCGACGACATCAATCATCAGAATGGCGAGCAGGAGGATGCCAAGCACCAGGGCGAGACCCTGGAGGCATTCTTTCAGGATGTATCGCTGGATCTTCGAAAACAGGGGCATCAGCTTGCCGATCCGGTGGGGTTGCGGAACAGCTCAAGCGGCGGCCGCTCAATCTTGCCGAGATGGCGCCCCCGGGCGAAATAGATGTAGCTGAAGGCGCCTATTACGCTGAGCGGCGCGAGCCATTGGAGAAGGTTCAGCGCCGGGTCATTGGCGGCGGCAGACTGAAGCACCAACTGGACAATCAGGACGCCAATCGCGCCAGCTGTGGCCCAGGCGATCCGTTTGGTATAGCCCTTGCGGCTGAAATCCCCACCCAGAACGGCGAAGATGGCGAGCAAGGTCATGACAATGTTCAGCAAGGGGGTGGTCAGGCGGCTGTGGGCCTCGGCAAGCAGGGAGTCCGCGTCTTTCAGTTCAAAATAATTGGTTCGGTCGACGAAGAACAATTCATACAGATACTTGTCCGATGCCTTCAGGACGAGATCGGAGTCTTCTTTCATGAAGTCGGTCAGATCGAACAGGTATTGGTCGAATTCAAGGATCGACAGCTGGTTGTTGGCGTCGAGCTGCTGGCTGGTGGCATCTCGCAACAGCAGAGTCGGGCTGCCTTCAACCTCGATCAGCGCAGCGCTGCGTGCGAGAATGTCGGTGGGGTTCTCCGGATCGGTCATGTCCGAGATCAGGACGCCGCGGAGTTCGCCGCCAGCCTGTTCGCGCGCATAGAATGTCAGCCGGTCCCCATTGGACGTGAACTGTCCCGGCCGGATGAGGGCGGCGGCAAGATCGGCGCGGGCGGTTGCCACAGTCTCCCGCATGGCGCGCTGGGCCATGGGCTGGACCCAGAGGTTCACAGCCAGATGCGCGACCAGGCACAGCACCGCGAGCCGCATAATGGGAGAGGCGATCTGCCAGCGCGTCATGCCGGCGGCTTGCGCCACGACGATCTCGCTGTCCTTGTGGATGCGGTTGAGCGACCAGACGCTGGCGACAAACAGGGCGAGCGGGGTCAGCAGTGCGATGATCTGCGGTGCGCCCAACATGACAATATAGAAATAAGTGATCGCAGACTGGCGGTTTTCGAGGATCAGGTCGGTACGCGACAGGCCCTGGGCCAGCAGGGCCAGCATGGCGAGCCCGCCAATGATGATGACCACAGCCCGCAGGACTTCGAAAAACAGGTATGTCTGGACTTTGGTCATAAGGCGATCAGCAGGCTTTTCGCAGAATCCTTCAGAAAGGGGTGATATTTCCCTAGCTAACGAGTTGCGCAACGCGCGTCGACGTTTAGTTTCCGCTGCAAATGGAGAATCCACACATGAAAATCACATTCGCTGAGAGTGCCAAGGCTGACATCATTGCCTTTCTGGTCGATGAGGACGGCGATCTTCCAAAGGCCGCAGCCGGGCTGGACGAGAGCGCGGGCGGTTTGCTGTCCGAAGCCATGCAGGGCAGCCGGTTCAATGGCAAGAAAGACCAGCAGGCCTTTATTGTCCTGCCCAAGGGCAGCGAAGCCCGGCGCGTGGTGCTGATCGGCGCCGGCAAGACCGACAAGCGCGATGCGCGGGTTCTTGAAGGCGTGGGCGCAAACCTCTTCAAGTCACACGCCACGAGCGGGTTCAAATCCCTGGCCATTCATGCCGCCTCGGCTGATGATGCTGCCCGGATGGCGCTCGGCGCAAAGCTCGCCAGCTACCGGTTTGATAATTATTTCACCAAGCTGAAGGACGACCAGAAGCCGAGCCTTGAGAGCGTGACGTTCATTGTTGAAGACGTTCCGGGCGCAGAAACTGCATTCGTTCCGCTGAATGCGGGCGGTGAAGGCACCAAGCTCGCGCGTGACCTCGTCAACATGCCGCCGAATGACCTCTATCCGGCCAGCTTTGCAGAGAAGTGCCGCGAACTGGGCCAGTATGGCGTTCAGGTCGAAGTGCTGGGTGAAGCTGAGCTTGCCAAGCTTGGCATGAATTCGATGCTCGGCGTCGGCCAGGGCAGTGTGAAGGAAAGCCAGCTCGGCATCATGAAATGGATGGGCGGCGCCGAAGGCGAGGATCCGGTAATCCTGATCGGCAAGGGCGTCTGCTTCGATACGGGCGGCATCTCGCTGAAGCCGGGACCGGGCATGGAAGACATGCGCGGAGACATGGGCGGCGCGGCCGCTGTAACCGGCACGATCCGGGCGCTCGCTGAACGCAAGGCCAAGGTCAATGTGATCGGTCTGGTCGGGCTCGTCGAGAACATGCCGGATGGCGATGCAATCCGTCCCGGCGACATTCTGAAGTCGGCTTCCGGCCAGACCATCGAGGTCCAGAACACCGATGCTGAAGGCCGTCTCGTTCTGTGCGACGTGCTCTGGTATGCGCAGGAGCATTTCAAGCCGAAGGCGATGGTGGACTTGGCCACGCTGACCGGCGCGATTGTGATCTCGCTGGGCCATCATCATGCCGGCCTGTTCACCGAGAGCGACGACCTGGCGAACGAACTGTCCAAAGCTGGCCAAACCGAAGGTGAGCGCGTCTGGCGCCTGCCGCTCGGGCCGGAATATGACTCACTGCTGAAGTCCAAATTTGCCGACATGCGCAATATTGGTGGCCGGGCCGCTGGCTCAATCACGGCGGCGCAATTCCTGAAGCGCTTCGTGAAAGAGGGCGTGAAATGGGCGCACCTCGATATCGCTGGCGTCGCCTGGGTCGAGGGCGAGAAAGCCGCCTTCGATGTCAGCTGGGCGTCTGGCTTCGGCCCGCGCCTGCTCGATCGCTGGATCGCAGACAATTACGAGAACTAGGTGATGTCAGAGGCGCCGAAGCCTGAATGGTGGTTCTACCATCTCTCCCGCACCACGCTGGAGCAGGCTGCGGCGCCGCTGATGCAGAAATGCCTCGATGCGGGGTGGCGCGTTCTGGCGGTCAGCCCGAGTGTCGAGCGCCGTGCGGCGCTGGATGCGAGCCTGTGGACCTTCGACGAGAAGACCTTCCTGCCGCATGGCCAGGCCGAAGCGCCGGGGCTCGATCCGTCGCGCCAGCCGATCCTGCTGTCAGGCAAGCCGGACAATGTGAACAAGGCCGACGCGCTGTTCCTGATGGATGGCACCAAGGCGCCGGTCGATGCGCCTTATACGCGCTGCATGGTCATGTTTGATGATGGCGATCACGACACGCGATCGCTCGCGCGCCAGCAATTCAAGGCGGCCAAGGATGCCGGGCTGGTGACACGCTATTTCCAGCAGACGCCGAATGGCGGCTGGCAGGAAGCGGGCTAGTCTATCTCAAAGGATAAGAAAGACGACTATTTACGAAAAAA
This sequence comes from Hyphomonas sp., assembly GCF_036964145.1. Lineage (GTDB taxonomy): Bacteria > Pseudomonadota > Alphaproteobacteria > Caulobacterales > Hyphomonadaceae > Hyphomonas. The sequence goes on along the minus strand of NZ_JBALUC010000002.1, from coordinate 345,634 downwards.
TTGATCAATTGTTTCGATAAAACTGTTGGCTTTGGCGATTTCGTCGTCTGTGAAGGTTCGAGCCAGACTGTCTTCGGCGGCTGTAATATCGTCAAGTAGCTCGACGATTAAGGCATCCGTAAAGTTTCTAGCTTCTTGCCCTGCTCGAAGTTCAATTTCATTTATCAAATACAAAGTAAGCCTTTTGACTTCCTCGCTAGGCGCACTACGGATTTCATCCTCAAAAATGTCTTTAGAGTATTTTTGAAAATCCGATGCTTGCTTGATGTATCTACCTGCATAGTACAGTGCAGATCTCGCGGTCGCTTCATCGACCCCTTTAAGTAATAATGAAATATCTATCATCCTTAGCCAATCCTGATAATATCAAACTCGGACTGTGGGACATCGGCAACGATGTATTCGTAAGAAAGTGGGTTTGCCCGATCAAGTATATCAACTTTTTTGTAGTACGGAATTGCTGCTACACGGGGTATGATACAAAGCATTGGCCGAAATTGATGGGGCGGCGCATTGTCGGCGATCGCATAAATCTCGCGGACCTCATCTGAATCGATCATTTCTCTTTTTTGCATGACGTCAGCCCCCCGACGAATTCCCATTCGATTCAATTTTATTTTCGTTCCGTGACCATCTGCCCCGTCAATTTCGTTCTTGATGATATTATAAATTTCTAGTGGTGACGAACTCGGAGGAACAGTAAAATGGGGAGAAGTAAAATCGGAACCGAAATAGGGTGTACACCACATGTAATGCCGATTGGCATAGTACTTAACTCCTATTGAGTAGGCGACAGCTGTAATCGTTGAATACAGTATAGGATTAGAAATTTTCTCTATCGACAATTTATCACCAGTATGCAGGCCCATATTATGGGACTTGGCGCCCCTATAAGTTGATTCTGAGTGCAAGATGAATTCAAGTACTTAGTTTCAGGCCTTTTTCACGAATTCGGATTTCAGGCCCATTTGGCCGATGCCGTCTATCTTGCAGTCGATATCGTGGTCGCCGTCGACGAGGCGGATGTTCTTGACCTTGGTGCCGCGTTTGACGACCGAGGACGATCCCTTGATCTTGAGATCTTTGATGACGGTAACGGTATCGCCGTCTGCGAGCGGGGTGCCGTTGGAGTCCACGATGGCTGGCGCTTCGGCGGCTTTGGTATCCTCCAGGCTCCATTCATGGCCGCATTCCGGACAGATCAGCAGTGCGGCGTCTTCGTAAGTGTATTCGGAATTGCAATTGGGGCAGGGAGGCAGCGCGCTCATGGATGGGGTCCTTGGGGTCGGGTCCTTGGAAAAGATCAGGCCCCAGCCCCTAGGCCCGTCGCGGCCCATGCGCAATAGCGGCCTTCGATGCTTGCCCCGCTGGGCCCGCCCCGCTATAGGCCGCGCCAGAACCCTTTTTTCCCTTTCAAGCAGGATGTCATCATGGCTGTTCAGCGCACTTTTTCCATCATCAAGCCCGACGCCACCGAGCGTAACCTGACCGGCGCCGTCAACGCCGTCATCGAGAAAGCCGGCCTCCGCATCATCGGCCAGCGCCGCATCCAGATGACGCAGGCCCAGGCCGAGCGTTTCTACGGCGTCCACAGCGAGCGGCCTTTCTTCGGCGAGCTGGTTGAATTCATGACCTCCGGCCCGGTCGTTGTTCAGGTCCTCGAAGGTGAAAACGCTGTCGCAGCCTACCGCGAAGTGATGGGCGCCACGAACCCGGCCGAAGCCGCTGACGGCACGATCCGCAAACTGTTCGCCAAATCCATCGGGGAAAACACCGTGCACGGTTCGGACTCCGAAGAGAATGCCGCGATCGAGATCGCGCAATTCTTCTCCGAAGCTGACATTGCTGGCTAAGGCGACGCCTTCGGGCAATGAGAATTCAGAGAGGGCCCGCCGCAAGGTTGGGTCCTTTTTGTTGCGCGCAGCACAAACGGCCGGGCAGGTGGGGCCTTCCGGTAGTTTCGAGATCAGCTTCAAGGCTGGCGGAGTCATGTGTCCGGACGCGGCAGGTGATAGAGCCTGCATTCCTGGCGAAAGCCGGGATCTCTTGCTGCAGGAGGCCCCGGCATTCGCCGGGGACACGGATCGGGGGTGAGGATGATCAACTTGCCATGAACCGCTTCGCGGAATCTTCGTGAGGGCTGGTAATCGAAACCGGGACGCGCAGGTGTGCGTCCGCAGAGATCATCCGATAACTGAACGATGACGACCTGCCCTGTCGGGGTGACGGCCCAGAGTATTTGGGCGCCGGGGCCTCCGGCCTGCCGGAACCATGCTCTCAGACGCTGGATGCGCCAGAAGATCAGGGGCCAGATGAGCAGGAGATGCCAGGGCAGGCCCGGCAAGGGCTGGAAGAGGGAAAAGGCCGGCATCGTCAGTTCAGCATATTGGCGCTGCGTGTCCGACGAATTCGAAAGATGGTGAGGTGGGTGGCGGCGCCTAAGCCCGCGCCTGAATGTCCGCGCAGGCCTTGGCAAGTGCTTCCGGATAGAGCTGGTGCTCGACGGGCAGGAGGCGGGCGGCGAGGCTGTCGGCGGTGTCGCCCGGCAGGATGGGCAGGCTGGCCTGCTGGATGATTTCGCCATCATCGACACCGGGGCTGACCCAGTGGACGGTACAGCCGGCTTCGGTGTCGCCTGCGTCGAGGGCGCGCTGGTGCGTGTCGAGGCCCTTGTATTTCGGCAGCAGGGAGGGGTGGATGTTGACCATCCGGCCCTGCCATTTGTCGACGAACCAGGGTGTCAGAACGCGCATGAACCCGGCAAGGGCGATGATTTCGACGCCTGCCTCTGTGAGCTGTTCGTGCATGGCGCGCTCAAAGGCTTCGCGGTCCTTGCCATAGGTCTTGTGATCGATGGCGGCAGTCGCAATGCCGTCGGCTCTTGCCGTCTCCAGCCCTTTGGCGTCCGGCCGGTTGGACAGGACAAGGACGGGCTTGGCCGGATAGGCCGGGTCCTGCGCCGCATCCAGGATGGCTTCCATGTTGGAGCCGCGCCCGGAAATCAGGATGGCCAGTCTCAGGCGGGTCATGCCGGAGCGAGGTCGCCAAGGATGACCGGCTGTTCCCCCATCAGGCTAAGCTGGTTCATCACGATCTCGGCCATGTCCGGCTCGACGGAGAAGACCATGCCAATGCCCATATTGAAGGTGCGGTGCATCTCGTCGAGTTCGACCCCGCCGGCCTCCTGCAACCACTGGAAGACCGGGCCGGGGGTCCAGCTGTCTCTATCAATGCGGGGCACGAGATGGTCGGGGCACATGCGCGGGGTGTTTTCCGTCAGGCCGCCGCCGGTGATGTGGGCAAGGCCATTGATCAGGCTGCCCTTGATGAGCGGCAGGGCGGCTGCGGAATAAAGCCGTGTCGGGGTCAGCAGCGCTTCGCCGAGCGTGCCGTCGGAGAAGGGCGAAGCGGCGTCATAGGAGAGGCCCTCGCGCTCGACGATGCGGCGGATCAGGGAATAGCCATTCGAATGCGGGCCGGACGAGGCGATGCCGATCAGCACGTCGCCTGAGGCCATGTCGCCCATGCGCGGCAGGACCTTGGCGCGGTCGACGGCGCCGACGACGAATCCGGCGAGGTCGTAATGGCCGGGCGGGTACATGCCGGGCATTTCAGCCGTTTCACCGCCGACAAGGGCGCAGCCGGACTGGCGGCAGCCTTCGGCGATGCCCGCGACGACTGCTTCGGCGATGCCGGCTTCGAGCTTGCCGGTCGCGAAATAGTCTAGGAAAAACAGCGGCTCAGCCCCTTGGGCGAGCACGTCATTGGCGCACATGGCGACGAGGTCTATGCCGACCGTGTTGTGGATGCCTGTCTCGAAGGCCAGCATCAGCTTGGTGCCGACGCCATCGGTGCCGGAGACGAGGACCGGATCCTCATAGCCGGCGGCTTTCAGGTCGAAGAGGGCGCCGAAGCCGCCGAGCCCGCCCATGACGCCTGCGCGTGCGGTTGCCTTTGCCAGCGGGCCAATGGCCTCAACCAGCCTTTCTCCTGCCTCAATGTCGACACCGGCATCACGGTAGGAAAGGGGAGTTTTGGATGTATCGCTCATGATGACTCGCGCGTTAGCATGGGGAAAACGTCTCTGCCAGTGCCGCTTGCGGTTCCAGCCCCAGCTCTGGCTTGCTACAAGAGGTCTACACGGAGGCCGTTGACCATGATTCGTATCCTTATTGCGTCCCTTTTCGCCCTCGTTGCCCTCGGGCTGGGCGCCTCCGCAGATACGCGGGATGTCTACACGATCTCGAATATCGAAGTGGATGAATCCGCGAGCACGCTGATTGAAGCGCGCGAACGGGCGATGGCTTCGGCCCGGATCAAGGGGGCGCGCGTCCTGATCGACCGGATCACCCTGGCGGATGACCGCATGGCGGCAGGCGGCATCCCGATTGACGCCGCACTGGCCAACCGCCTGTCGGCAGCGGTCGATGTGCAGGAAGAGACGGCCGGGAACGGTCGTTACAAGGGCACGCTGGCGATGGTCTACAATCCGCGCATGGTCCGCGCGCACCTCGACTCGCTGTCGGTGCCCTATGTCGATACGCAAGGCCCCAAGGGCCTGCTGGTGCCGCTCGCCGCCTCTGCCGGTCTGGAAGCGGCCTGGCGCGAAGCGCTCGGCACTGGGCGCGATGAGACCTTGTCGCCTTTCGTGACCTCCAACAGCCCCGGTTACAGCGCGTTCAGCGACTGGATGGAAATATCGCCGGAAGCCTCCGCCTTGGGCGCCCGTCGCGGCATTCTCGCAGATTTGTCAGGCAGCGATGGCGCATGGCGCGTGACGGTCTCGACGGTGACTGCTGCCGGGACCGAACCGGTCGGGACGACCTCCTACGCCCAGACGCTTGAGGGCGCGGTCGAGGCGATGCTCAGCCTGCTGGATGAGAACTGGAAGCGGACCTCGGTTATTCGCAGTGGGGAACGTACGCCCGCCACCGCAAGCGTGCGCTATACCTCGCTCGCCGAATGGAACACGCTGCGCGGCGCGTTGGCGCGCTCACCGCTGATTTCGGAATTCCGGATCGAAGCCATCGCCCGTGACGGCGCATTGGTCGCGTTCTCCTATGCCGGGGATCCACCGCGCCTGCAGAATGACCTGCTTCAACGCGGTGTGTCGCTGTCCGAAAATGATTATGGCTGGATCGTCCGGTCTGCCGTTTCATCCTCGGGGGAACCGTGAGCCCGGCACCCCCTCACAGGCCCCAAAAGCCGAGCCAGCTGAGTCTCGGCTTTCCTGCAAAAGAACCCACGCTCGACGCGCTTCTGGTCACGGAAGCGAATGAGAGTGCGTTGGCCGTGCTGGGCGCGCCGCAGAGCTGGCCGTTTCCGGTGATCTGCCTGCTGGGACCGCCGCGCTGCGGATTATCTGTGCTGGCGCGGGCCTGGTGCCAGGAATTTGGCGGCAGCTATCATGTCGCCAAGGAGTTTTCCCGGCTGAAATCGCGCGGCCTTGCGGCGCTCGCATCCGGCTTTGTGGCGGTGGATGATGCTGATCTGGTCAGGAAGTCCGAGAATTTGTTGACGCTGATCAATTCGGCGACGGCCGAGGGCGGGCATGTGCTGCTGACGTCCAAACGCCATCCGAGCCAGTGGCAGACGCAATCGGCTGACCTGAAATCGCGGCTGATGGCCCTTCCGGTGATCGAGATCGGGGAGCCGGACGAGAAAATGCTGATGGCGCGGCTGGAATCGGCGGCAGAGCGCTATTTCCTAAAGCTGGACCCGGAGGTCATTAAGTATCTGGTGCCCCGTCTGGAACTTTCCTATGAGGCAATCGAAATATTTATAGAGAAATTGAATGATAAGGTGACCGAAGCGGGCAGGGCGCCTTCGGTGCCGCTGGCCAGGGAAGTCGTCGAAGAGCTGGGCTGGGCCGATCCCGATCAGAGGTCCATGCTCTAGACCTGAAATGAATTGCGGAGTTGGCATCATGGCCGATGGACAGTCTGGTACCCAGAAGCAGCTGATGAGCGCTCCGGAGCGGTTCCTGAACCGGGAATTGTCCTGGCTCGAATTCAACCAGCGTGTTCTGGAAGAAGCCTCCAATCAGGACCATCCGCTGCTGGAACGCCTGCGCTTCCTGTCGATCTCGGCGAGCAATCTCGATGAATTCGAAATGGTTCGCTATGCGGGCCTGCGCGAGCAGGTGCGGGCGGGCGTGGTGAAGGCCAGCCAGGACGGCCTCACCCCCGGTGAACAGGTCGACCGGATCGAGGAAACCTCGCTCAAACTGATTGCCGAGCAGCAGGAGCGCTGGCGCAGTCTGAAGAAGGAACTGCATGCCGAAGGCGTTGACGTGCTCGGCGTGAAGGATCTGAACAAGAAGGACCGCCTCGAACTCGACAAGTATTTCCGGTCCAACATCTTCCCGGTCCTGACCCCGCTTGCGGTCGACCCGGCGCATCCTTTCCCGTTTATTCCCAATCTCGGCTTTTCGATCGCGATCAATCTGGTCGCGAAGGGCAATGGCGAGGACCATGTCGGGATCATTCCCTTGCCGGCCTTTGTCCGCCGTTTCATCCGGCTGCCAAAAGGCACGAAGGGCAATCTGCGCTTCATCGCGCTGGAAGACGTCATCGGCATGTTCATTGACGAGTTGTTCCCCGGCTTTGAGGAAAAGGATCGCTGTCTGTTCCGGGTCATCCGGGACAGCGATATCGAGATCGAGGAAGAAGCCGAAGATCTGATCCGCGAATTCGAGGTTCTGCTGAAGCAGCGCCGCCGGGGACGTATCGTCCGCATTCGGATGCAGTCGAGTGCGCCAGAGGATTTGCGACGGCTGATCACGCATGAGATCGGCGCCGAAGAAGCCGACATCGTTCTCTATGATGGCATCCTCGGCATGGCGCAGCTGTCGGAGCTGATCGTCAGTGATCGTCCGGATTTGCAATTTCCGTCTTATGAGCCGCGCTATCCGGAACGTATCCGCGAAATGGGCGGCGACTGTTTTGCAGCGATCCGGGCCAAGGACATTTTGGTCCACCACCCGTTCGAGACATTTGATGTGGTGGTGCAGTTCATCCGCCAGGCTGCCGCCGACCCGCAAGTGGTGGCCATCAAGCAGACACTTTACCGGACCACAGCAAATTCTCCCATTGTCGCTGCGCTGATTGAGGCGGCCGAAGCTGGGAAGAACGTCACGGCGCTGGTTGAGATCAAGGCGCGCTTTGATGAGGAGGCCAATCTCCGTCTCGCGCGTGATCTTGAACGTGCCGGCGTGCAGGTTGTGTACGGATTTATCGAGTACAAGACACATGCCAAGGTCTCTCTCGTGGTTCGGCGTGAAGGCGACGAGCTGCGCACCTATACCCATTTCGGCACGGGAAATTATCACCCGATCAATGCCCGTATCTATACGGATTTGTCCTTGTTTACTGCCGACGCCGCGCTGGGGCGCGACGCCAACCGATTGTTCAACTTCGTCACCGCCTATCGCGAGCCGCCGTCTGTTGGCCCTGTCATGGAAAAGGTCTCGATGTCGCCGCTCGACCTGAAGGAAAATCTGATCGGGATGATCGAGGCGGAGGCGGACGCCGCGCGCAAGGGAGAACCCTGCGGCATCTGGGCGAAGATGAACTCGCTGGTCGATGGCGAAGTCATTGACGCGCTCTACGCGGCGAGCCAGTGCGGTGTCCCGATCATTCTGGTTGTGCGCGGCATCTGCTGCCTGCGGCCGGGGGTTCCCGGATTGTCGGACAACATTTCCGTCAAGAGCATTGTGGGCCGGTTCCTCGAACATTCCCGCATCGTCTGTTTTGCAAATGGTGAAGTCCTGCCATCGCCCAAAGCCAAAGTATTCATTTCATCGGCGGACTGGATGCCGCGCAATCTGAACCGGCGCGTGGAAGCCTTGGTGCCGGTCGAGAACCCGACGGTTCACCGTCAGGTCCTGAACCAGATCATGGTGGCAAACCTGAATGATGAGCAGCAGAGCTGGATCATGCGCGAGGACGGCGTCTATGAGCGCATGGAGCTGAGAGCGGGCGCCGAATCCTTCTCGGCCCATACCTATTTCATGGATAATCCCAGCCTGTCCGGACGCGGGAGCGCGCTGGAAGTCAGTCTGCCGCCGCGCCTCAAACCGCGGGAAGGCGTCTAGACTTGATGTTTCCGAAGTCCGAGCGCGCCGCCATTATCGACATCGGGTCAAACTCGGTCCGTCTCGTGATCTATGATGTGCTCGGCACGTCGATCCTTCCGACCTTCAATGAAAAGGTCATGGCGGGTCTGGGTCAGGGTCTCATGCAGACCGGCAGGCTATCGCCTACCGGGGTCGACTCGGCGCTCAAGGCGCTCGGCCGGTATCGCGCGATCCTGAGAGCCCTGAATTTGCGACACTATACGGCCGTTGCCACCGCCGCTGTCCGGTCGGCGGAGAACGGTCCGGAATTCATAAATCTGGCCTCGAAGGCATTGGGACGGCGCGTGACTATCCTGTCCGGCGAAGATGAGGCCCGCTTGTCAGCTGTAGGCGTGGAAGCGAGCTTTCACGCGCCGCATGGCCTGATTGGGGATCTCGGCGGCTCCAGTCTCGAATTCAAGCAGATCGGGGGCAAGGCCGAGCGAGGCGAAAGCCTGATGCTGGGTCCGCTCTCGCTGGTCGAGGGTGACATCGATCTGAAGGCTCTCCGCAAGACTATCCGGGCTGAACTCAAGACATCTGACGTCCTGGCGCGGTCATCCGGCCGGTTCTATGCGGTCGGCGGCGCGTGGCGGACCATCGCCAAGCTGAACATGCAATTGGAGAATTATGCGCTCCAGGTGCTGCAGGGCTACCAGCTATCGAAAACGCAGGTCGACAAGGTCGCCAGGCTTTGTTTCGACAGTCTGACCAATTCGACCGCGCGCGCCATGCTGGAATCCATCGACAAGCGCCGCGCAAAGCATTTGCCCGTCGCGGCCATGCTGCTTCAGGAGATTCTGGCCACGGGCCGGCTAGAGGGTGTGACGATCTCGTCTGCCGGTCTCCGCGAGGGTGTGCTGCGAGACGCGCTCGGCGCACCGGCACATGACCCCTTGATGGATGGCGCGATCGCGTTTGCGCGGCTCGACAAGAACCAGATCCTGTTCGGAGAGGCGCTGCACGAATTCATCGCGCCCGCCTTGGCGCCGGAGCCGGACCTGTTCGGATCCCCCGCTGCCGACGCGAGAATTGAGAAAGCTGCCTGCATGATGGCGGACAGCGCCGGGCGCTTCCATCCGGATCACCGGTCTATCATGGCGTATGATCAGGCGTTGAGGGCGCCCTATGTCGGGGTCTCGCATAGTGAGCGCGCCCTGATCGCCTATGCGATTGGTTGTCGCTACGAAAAGGATTTCAAGCGGCCGGATGACTATGTCGGCCTGACCACGCCCGAGCAGGACGAGCGAGCCCGACAGATTGGCAGCGCCATGCGTCTCGGGGCGGTGTTCTCCGGACGGTCCGGGCCTATCCTTCAGCGCGCGCGGCTCGTGCGCACGCATGATGCGCTGGAATTGCGGGTTTCCAAGGCTGATGCGGCCATGGTGTCCGATACTGTGGAACGCCGCCTCTCACAGACGGCCAGCCAGCTCCGGCTGAAGCCGGATGTGGTCATCAGCTGACGCTAGACATCGAACAGACGGACCTGGCCCCCTTCGAAGGAGACTGCCAGCTTGCCGTTCAGCAGGGCCTGTGCCCGCTGTCCGAACATGTCATACCGCCAGCCGGACATGGCCGCGATCTCGTCACCGGTCTCGCCGCGGGCAATCCGGTCGATGTCGGACGCATTGGCGATCAGACGCGGAACCACGTCATTCTCTTCGCTGACATGCTTCAGGAGGACTTTGAGGAGTTCCGGTGCACCGGCCGGTATCTGGGCGTTCTGGACACGGGGGCCGAGTTCAGGCGCGAACTTGTCCGGATTGTCGATGGCATCGGTGACCGCTTCGAGCAGGCCCTGGCCGAATTTTGACCGGATGAACCCGTTGGGGACCGCGCGCAGCTGGCCGAACTCGCCCTCGGAGCGGGGCTTCTGGCTGGCGATTTCCTGAATAGCGTCATCCTTCAGGATACGGCGGCGCGGCTTGTCGAGCTCCTGGGCAAGCGATTCCCGCCATGCGGCGACCGCTACAACGATGGCCGCATAATCCTTCTTGGGCTTGCGCAGTTTCAGGCGCTGCCAGGCATTGGCCGGGTCAGTATCGTACTTTGCGGGATCTTCGAGGTCTGCCATCTCCTCGCGCACCCAGCCGAGGCGGCCACGGGTCTCGAGCTGGTCGCGCATCTTGAGATATGCATCGCGCAGATGGGTCACGTCGCCGAGGGCATAGACGAGCTGTTTCTGGCTCAGCGGGCGGCGTGTCCAGTCGGTGAACTGGCTGGATTTGTCGATCTGCCGCTTCAGCAGGCGCTGGACCAGATTGTCATAAGAGATCGAATCGCCAAGGCCGAGCGCCATGGCGGCAACCTGGGTGTCGAAGATCGGGCCGGGTGGATGGCCAATCAGACGGTTGAAGATTTCAAGGTCTTGTCGGGCAGCGTGGAAGACCTTTACCCGGTTGTCCGCAGCGATCAGGTCGAGGAAGGGACCAATGTCCAGATCCTCGGCCAATGGGTCGATCAAGCCTTCTACGCCGGGGGCGGAGGCTTGGACAAGGCAGAGTTCCGGCCAATAGGTCGTTTCCCGGTGGAACTCGGTATCGACACAGATAAAGTCGGATTCTGCGAGCTTTCCGCACAGGTCTTCCAGTGCCGACTGCTCAGTAATGGGAGTCAGGGTGTTGTCAGTCATCGCGCGCTTGCGTATCGCATCGCCTTGACAATTGCGAGAGCTTGAATGCCTTTCGCGCCTTTATTTCTGTTGGACCGAATTTCCGGAGAGAGCATCCGATGCACGCCTATCGCACCCACACTTGCGGGGAACTTCGTAAGTCCCATGTCGGTGAAACCGTAAAACTGTCTGGCTGGCTTCACCGCCGCCGCGATCATGGCGGGGTGATGTTCATTGACCTGCGGGATCATTACGGCCTGACGCAGATCGTGTTCAATCCGGGCTCGCCCGGGTTCGGTACGGTTGAGCGCCTGCGTGCGGAGAGCGTGATCACGCTGGAAGGCAAGGTCGTGGCGCGCGATGAGAGCCTCGTGAACCCGAACCTCGCCACGGGTGAGATCGAAATCGTGGCTGGCGAAGTCATGGTCCAGTCGGAAGCCGCCGAACTGCCGCTGCCGGTGTTTGGTGAACCGGACTATCCGGAAGAGATTCGCCTGACGCATCGCTATCTCGATCTGCGCCGCGAGACGCTGCACAAAAACATGATCCTGCGTAGCCAGGTGATCGCCAGCCTGCGTCGGCGCATGCTCGAGCAGGGCTTTACCGAGTACCAGACGCCGATCCTGACGGCTTCCAGCCCCGAAGGCGCGCGTGACTTCCTCGTGCCGAGCCGGATTCATCCGGGCGAATTCTACGCGCTGCCGCAGGCGCCGCAGCAGTTCAAGCAATTGCTGATGGTGTCGGGCTTTGACCGTTACTTCCAGATTGCGCCGTGCTTCCGCGATGAAGACGCCCGTGCAGACCGCTCGCCGGGCGAATTCTACCAGCTCGACATCGAAATGAGCTTTGTCACGCAGGAAGATGTCTTCAACGCGATCGAGCCGGTGATGGCCGGCGTGTTCAGCGAGTTCGCTGACTGGGAAGGCAAGGGCCGCAAAGTGACGGACGGCGCGTTCCCGCGTATTCCTTATGCTGAAGCGATGGCGAAGTATGGTTCCGACAAGCCGGACCTGCGCAACCCGATCGAACTGGCGGATGTGTCCGAATTCTTCGAGGATGACAGCAAGACGGGCTTTGGCATCTTCGCCAAGATCATTGGCGGCGGTGGACGCGTGATCGCGATCCCGGCGCCGAAGGCCGCTGCGGAGAAATCCCGCAAATTCTTCGACGAACTGGACAAGTGGGCGAAGAAAGAGATGCAGGCGCCGGGCCTCGGCTATGCCCGCCTCAAGGAGGCCGATGGCGGCGGTGTCGACAGCCAGGATCCGGTCCTGAAGAATTTCGAGCCTGCCCATCTGGCCGCGCTTCTGGAAAAGCTCGGCCTTGGCGCCGGGGATGGCATCTTCTTCTCTGCCGGGAAGAAAAGCGACGCCTACAAGCTCGCGGGGGCCGCGCGGACGAAGGTCGGCGAAGAGCTGGGCCTGATCGAGGATGGCGTCTTCCGGCTCTGCTGGATCATCGATTTCCCGATGTACGAGTATGACGAAGACAACAAGAAGGTCGATTTCAGCCACAACCCGTTCTCGATGCCCCAGGGCGGGATGGACGCATTGCTGGCGGCTGACACGGAAGAAAAACAGCTCGACCTCAAGGCCTACCAGTACGACATCGTTTGCAACGGTGTGGAGCTGTCATCCGGCGCGATCCGGAACCACAGCCCGCAATTGATGCTGAAGGCGTTTGAACTGGCAGGCTATGGCCCCGACGTCGTGGAAGCGGAGTTTGGCGGCATGCTGAACGCGTTCCGTTATGGCGCGCCGCCACATGGCGGGATCGCACCGGGTGTCGACCGGATCGTGATGTTGCTGGCAGATGCCGAGAACATTCGTGACGTGACGCTGTTCCCGATGAACCAGCAGGCGCGCGACCTGATGATGCAGGCGCCAAGCCCGGTGGATGAGAAGCAACTCAAAGAGTTGCACATCCGGCTGGCCCCGCAAATGAAGTCCGAGAAATAGTTTCCGGCAAATCGGATTGAGAAGGCGGAGGGCTGAGCTCTCCGCCTTTTTCTTTGATCTGTGGGTAAGCTTACTTGCTGGCGATAGCCGCAGGCGCTGTCGCCGTGCCGCACAGGGGCAGGGTGAATGTGGCCGGCAGACTGGTGCTGAGCGAGACGCACGCGCCCTCGAAGTCAGCAAATTCGGCGCCCTGAATACCGGTCAGGTCGGCATCGATGAACCGGACATCCTTGAAGGATGCGTTCTGGATCATCGCATTGCGGAGTTGGGCGCCGGTCATGTTCGCGCCATTGAAGATCGCCCCGGTCAGAATGGACTCATTGAGCCAGGCGCCTGTCATGTTTGCTCCCGACAGATCCGCAGTTTCCATGCGGGAGGCAGTCAGATCCGCCGAGGCGAAATTGGCGCCCACGAGCAGGGCGCCCTGTAGGTTGGCCCCGCGAACATTGGCACTGCGGAAGTCTGCGCCGGTCGCCTGAATGCCCTGCAGGCGGGCGTCAGACAGGCCAGCGCCGGAAAAGCGGGCCGAGGTCAGGGTTGCGCCACGCATGTCGGCGCTGGTCGCGTCGGCATTCTCGAAATTGGCATTGCTGGCCTGCACACCGCGCATGAAGGCATATTCCATCTTCGCGCTGGAATAGTTTCCGCCAGCCAGGGACCAGCCTGTCAGATTTTTCCCGGAAAGGTCGCACTCGCCGCAGGCACCTGCATAGCCGGGGGACCATGCCACGGGTTGGCTCTGCGCCTTTGCCGACAGGGGGGCAAAGGACATGGCTGATGCGACAAGTAATGCATATACCAAACGGGTCATGCATTATGGATAGCGCCTGATTTTGTTGCTCCAAACTGAACAAACAGTAAGGAGTGTCTAAATCAGCAGAAGTGTTGCAATTCCGCCATGCCTTGGAAAACGGCTATTAACCGAAATCAGGCGCAGAAGACCGTCCCTGTTTATTGAAACCGGCACAGTAATCAGGACGGAATTTCACTTGTATCCTGCAATTCCTGTCCGCACGTGTCGCACTCGGATTCACCGCCTTCGCTGATCTGGAACACAGTAAAGCTGCCGCAATTCGGGCAGGCGTCGCTGAGATATTCCGGTGCGTTCAACGAATCCGATTCGCCCTCGTCCTCTGACAGCTTCTCTTCGCGTTTCTTGTCGAGGATGACGATATTGTCGGGCAGCTGCCCGCGCGAGAAGCCCCGCGAAATCAGCTGGGCGGCTTCTTCGGTGAACTCGGCTGGCTCGCGTGTCCCATCACCGGCGCCCCTGCCGAGGCCGTCATGGGTGACGTCCACTTCGGCCAGATCATCCCGGCCCAAATAGGACACGGCCAATTCGCGGAAGATATAGTCCAGGATCGAGGTTGCCTTAGTGATCCGATCATTCCCGGTCACGGCCCCGGCAGGCTCGAATCGCGTGAACACGAAGGCATCCACGAATTCTTCCAGCGGCACGCCATATTGCAGCCCGATCGAGGTAGCGATGGCGAAATTGTTCATCAGGCTCCGGAAGGCGGCGCCTTCCTTGTGCATGTCGATGAAGATCTCACCGAGCGCGCCATCATCGAACTCACCAGTGTGAAGGTAGACCTTGTGACCCCCAACGGAGGCCTTCTGGATGTAACCCTTTCGGCGATCAGGCAGACGTGTGCGAGCATTCTGGCCTTGGCCGGATGGCCCGACGCCGTGGGAGGATTCGTAAGGCACCTCCGCTTCGGTCGCCAACTCGTCTGCAAGTTCGAGAATGCGGTCCATCCGGTCGGCCACTTCCTCATTCGCAGGGGCCCGGATTCCGACGAGCAGGGCAGAGAGGCCTGCCGCGATGGCTCTGTCGGCCATGTCGAGACCGTTGCGGCCGCTGACCCGAATGGTCGTCTGCCCTCCAAGTGCATCCGCGCAAGCAGTGGCAAAAGCGATTTCAGCCTCGGCACTGACAGACAGATCGAGTCCGCATTGACGGAAGGCATTTGCGGCCACGTCTTCTGCGGTGCCGTTCACGGAGGCTTCGGCGTTCGCGATGTCCTTTCGGGAGAATCCCATGGCCGAGAGCAGGGCGAGACCGTCCGAATCGAAATTCTCCGGTGCCAGCTTCAGATCTTCGCTGATGATCTCGTCGCCAAGTACCCAGCGCGAAAAGGCGGCATTCAGAGGCAGGCCTTCACTGAGAGCGCGCGACACCCGGTCGAGCGCCGCTTCCGAGAAGCCGCGATCCCGCAGGCGATCCGCGCCGAGGGCGGATTCCAGGTCGTCCCCGCCACAATTGGCGACACTGCCCAGGATGGTGGGCAGGGATTCCGGGGCTGTGCGGGAGATTGCCAGCCGGGCGCATCGGGCGAGCGTGGGGCCTTCATCGGAATAGGCAAGTACGGTGCGCACGGGTGCAGCGCCCTCGCTCTCGCAGTCCGGCATCAGGTCCGAAAGATCGGCGGAAGGCAGGATCGCGACCGCGCATGACTTCCGGGACGACGCTCTGCGGGCTTCAAGGCCGAGCACCCCAGCATGGGCCGCTGTCAGCGATGTACCGGCAGCGCAGGATTTCACCAGGGCGCAGAGTGCGGCCGCCACAGCCCGGCCATCGTCGCTGTCATAGGCAAGGCCCAGTGACAGCACTGCCGCGCCAAGACCATGAATGACAAGCAGCCCGTCCCCGAGGCTTCTGCCGGCGGCTTCAGCCACCGAGCAAAGGAGATCTGCTTCAAGGCCATCCGGGCTGATCGCCAGGGACACATCCAGCAGTCGGCAGGCGAGTCGCGCCGGGGCGAGGTCTTCCTGGGCAAGCAGGATTTCTGCACCCTCCTTGAGCGCGCCCAGGAGCAGCGCGTCGAATTCCTTGCTGGCGGATTCGGCGCTGAAGACCGCGGTGGGTGGGGGTTGGTTGTTGGCAGCGGCGATTCGCAAGGCATCTGCCGTGCGTACGAACCCGTCCGGCTGGCGCAGGGCTTCCTCGAGAATGTCCTGGGGCAGGCCGGAGGCGATGGCTTCGGCGAGTTCGGCATTACGCGGCGCATTGCCGAGGCGCTCCAGCATCTCGGCGGTGGCGATCTGCGTAGCGCCCAGCAGTCCTGCAGAAGCGTAGGCCGACGCGACATTACGCAGGGATTCGTCGGTCACCGGCCGACGTCGCCGCCCGGCGGCGCGGAAGGCTGTGCCAAATTCCATCTCCGGAGAGAGCAGGCTGTCGGCCTCGGCGGCCTCCAATATGGACTCAATCTCAGCAGTTTTCATCAAACCCTCCTCGCGAATCATCAGCGAATCACTGGATAAAGCGTGACGGTTCCCGCCAGAGGTATCAACCATTTCGGCTTCAAAATTAGCTGTGCGATCATAAAATCGTGCGTCGCATTGCCTGCGGCTGCCGTATGGATTAACTGCCCGGAAGACGCCATATTACGGCCAACAAGACAGGTCAGGACATCCTCACGATGCTGAAACAGATTTTTACCTGGTGGAGCGGCAATACCATTGGTGCGGCTTTTGATATCAAGCGGCGCTCTGGCTATGTCGGGACCGACGAGTACGGCAACCGCTACTTCGAGGAGCGCAAGCCTTCGCTGGAAGGGCGCAAGCGCCGCTATGTGATGTACAAGGGCCTGGCCGAACCGTCCAAGGTGCCGGCCGACTGGCATGGCTGGCTGCACCACACGATCGACGAACCGCCGACCAAGTCGCCGCTGACGCGCCGTGACTGGGAAACCGATCACAAGCCCAACATGACGGGCACACCCTACGCCACCAAGCCGAAAGGCAGCCTGTCGACCGGCATGGCCCGCCAGAAGGCCACGGGCGATTACGAGGCATGGACTCCGGATGCGTGAATCACTCTTTGAAACCCTGATCGGCGCCGCGGTTGTGGCCGCGGCCGGCACCTTCCTCTGGTTCGCCATCGACCGGGGCGGAGAGACCCAGTCCCAGGGCGACCAGTATGAGGTCGAGGCGCGGTTCAATAATGTCTCCGGCATCTCGCGCGGGTCCGATGTGCGCATTGCCGGTGTAAAGGCTGGGATCGTCAAAAGCATCGAGGGTGACCCGGAACGATTCGAAGCGGTCGTGACCATCAGCCTGGATGAGAAATGGGCGCTGCCGGAAGATACCGATGCACGCGTTTCAACAGACGGCCTGCTCGGCGGCGCCTACGTCGCGCTGGAGCCCGGTGGCAGTTTTGACAATATCCCTCAGGATGGGTCGGGCGAGATCAAGTATACCCGCGGCAGTGTTGACCTGCTGACACTGTTTGCGTCGTTCGCGTCCGGCAGCGGCGAAGGATCATCCGATCCTGCGACTGAGCCGGCTGCCGCGACAGATGACGGCTATCCGGATGAGGACTACCAGTAATGCGAACGCTGGTTTCTGCTCTTGCGTTGACTGCCCTTGTGGCAGGCGCCGCGCATGCGGCCACCTTCGTGAAGAAGGACACGGCGACTCTCCGCGCGCTCGACAAGATCACGGGCCGCTCCACCGACATCAATGTGAAGGTCGGCGAGCCGGTCGTGTTCGGATCGCTCAAGGTGGAATTGCAGGTCTGCTACCAGACGCCCCCGGAAGAGGCGCCTGAAAGCGCCGCCTTTCTGAAGATTGCCTCCACCCAGCCTGTAGCCGTCGAAACGATGGAAGCGGCCGTGGATGCAGAAGATGTCGAAACGGTCAGCGAAGACAACCCAGAGCTCTTTTCCGGCTGGATGTATGCGTCATCACCCGGACTCAGCGCTCTGGAGCATCCTGTCTATGACATCTGGGTGATCCGCTGCGCGGCGCCTGATCCGGTGAAACTCGCGCCTCGGCCCTCAGAAGACGATCCGGAATTCGAATAGAATTTTGTCTCGACGTTCAAGGCTTCCTTGAGCAGCTTCTTGAAGTCCTGACGCGGGATTTCCACGAGTCCGAACTGTTCCAGATGCGGATTGTGAAATTGTGCGTCCAGCAGGACGAACTTGTCTTCCAGCAGATGCGCCACCAGGTGGACCAGCGCGATCTTGGACGCATCGGTCGCGCGCGAAAACATGCTTTCACCGAAGAAGGCGCCTCCCAGGGCGACGCCATACAGGCCGCCCACGAGTTCATCGCCATCCCAGCATTCAATCGAATGCGCATATCCTTCGCGATGAAGCGTGCTGTAGAGATTCAGGATCGGCGAATTGATCCAGGTGCTTTCACGGCCCTCTGCGCTTTCGGCGCACATCTCCATCACTCGTGTGAACGCCTGATCGACTGTCACGCGAAAGGGGGCCTGTTTCACTTTGCGGAGCAGGCGCTTGGGCACATGGAAACCCTTGAGCGGAATGATCCCGCGCATGTCAGGGTCGACCAGAAACAGATTCGGATCGTTGCGTGCATCGCCCATCGGAAAAATCCCGCGACGATAGCAGGCGAGCAAGTCAGATGAGCTGAATCGCTGCGACATAGCTTTTATATGAACAAGCGCACAAAGTGATGTCTACCCTTTGTCGACCCTCTCGGCCCGCCAAGGGAGAAAAAATTCCTAGCTCTCGGTATCGGGTTGATTCTCAAGAAACTTTTCGAGCCAGTGAATATTGTATTCACCCGCGAGCACTTCATCATTTTCAACGAGCCGGCGATGCAGGTCGAGGGTCGTGAAGACCCCGCCAATGACCATTTCCTGCAATGCTCTGCGAAGGCGCATGATGCATTCCCGCCGCGTGCGTCCATGCACGATCAGCTTGCCGATGAGCGAGTCGTAGTGCGGCGGAATCCGGTATCCGGAATAGGCCGCGCTATCGAGACGGACGTCGGGGCCGCCCGGTGCGTGGAAATCCGTGATCAGGCCCGGAGACGGAATGAAGGTTTGCGGATGCTCGGCATTGATCCGGCATTCGATGGCGTGGCCGACCAGCATGACGTCTTCCTGACGGAAGGAGAGTTGCTTGCCTTCGGCAATCCGGATCTGCTCGCGGACGAGGTCGATGCCGGTGATCATCTCGGTCACAGGATGCTCGACCTGAAGACGCGTGTTCATCTCGATGAAGTAGAACTTGCCGTCCTCGTAGAGGAATTCGATCGTTCCGGCGCCGCGATAGCCGAGCTTTTCCATGGCGCGGGCACAGATGCCGCCAATCTCTTCGCGCTGGGCCTGGTTAAGGGCCGGTGAGGGCGCCTCTTCGAAGACCTTCTGGTTGCGGCGCTGGAGGGAGCAATCGCGCTCCCAGAGGTGCGCGACATTGCCATGCGTGTCAGCAATGATCTGGACTTCGATATGTCGTGGGCCCTGAAGGTATTTCTCCAGGTAGACGGCGTCATCGCCAAACGCAGCCTTGGCCTCGGTCTTGGCGGTGCGGACCGCGTTTTCGAGGTCAGCTTCGGTCTTGGCGAGTTTCATGCCGCGACCGCCGCCGCCAGCAGAGGCTTTCACCAGGACAGGGAAGCCGATCTTCTTGGCGGCCTTCTTGGCTTCGGCAATCGAAGACAGGGCGCCTTCCGAGCCGGGGACACAGGGCACGCCAGCTTCGATCATCGCGGCCTTGGCCGCGATCTTGTCGCCCATGATGCGGATATGCTCGGCCGTGGGGCCAATGAAGGCCAGTCCATGCGCTTCGACCATTTCGGCGAATTGGGCATTCTCGGACAGGAAGCCATAGCCGGGATGGATCGCATCGGCGCCGGTGATCTCGGCGGCAGCGAGGATCTGCGACTTCTTCAGATAGCTTTCCGATGATGGCGCAGGCCCGATGCAGACGCTTTCGTCGGCGAGCCGGACGGCCATGGCGTCACTGTCCGCCTCAGAATGGACCACGACCGTGGACAGGCCCATTTCCTTGCAGGCGCGGTGAATCCTGAGCGCGATCTCACCGCGGTTTGCGATGAGAACCTTCTTGATGACAGGTTGGTCAGCCATATTACTCGATCAGTATGAGAGCTTCGCCATATTCGACTGGCTGGGAATCCGAAACGTATATTTCCTTCACGACGCCCGCCTTGTCGGCCTCGACCGGATTGAACGTCTTCATCGCTTCGACGAGAAGGACGGTATCGCCCTTCTTCACCTTGTCGCCAACAGCCACGAATTGTTTCGCGCCGGGTTCGGGCGACAGGTAGACCGTGCCGACCATGGGAGACTTGATTGCCTTGTCAGACGCCGCAGGCGCGGCGGGCGCGTCGCCGATGGGTGCTGCAGCAGGGGCGGCGGCGACAGGGGCTGCTGCCGGTGCGGCCATGGCGGCCTGAACAACAGGCGCAGCAGGCTTGCTTACGCGGATGCGCAGGCCTTCATGTTCAACTTCAACCTCGCCGAGGTCTGCTTCCCGCAGAATGGCTGCGAGTTCCCGGACAAGTCCGGTATCCAGCTTGTTCTTGGTGGTGCTCATGGGATGTCAGGTCTCTTATTTGCCCGTCAGGGTCTTTGCCGCCATTAGCGCCAGCTCATAACCATAGGCACCAAGGCCTGCAATCGTGGCCTTCACGGCGGGGGAAACATAATTCACCTGGCGGAACGCCTCACGCGCCGCAGGATTCGACAAATGCACTTCAATTACAGGGATCTTGCACGCTTTCAGCGCATCGTGAAGAGCAATGGAGGTATGTGTGTAGGCGGCCGCGTTCAGAATAATTGCGGACCCATGTTCGGATGCCTCCTGGATCCAGCCGACCAGTTCACCTTCATGATTCGTCTGGCGCAGTTCCAGCGCGGTTCCGTCTGCCAGGGATTCAAGGCGCGCATGGATGTCGGCCAGCGTGTCTTTCCCGTAAATCTCCGGCTCACGTGAGCCGAGAAGGTTGAGGTTCGGGCCTCCGAGGACATATACGGGCTTGGACATAGTGTTCCGTCTTGCTCTGTAACGCCCGGCAAGGCAAGGGGGCCGGTGAACGGAGAAAACCCGAATGTTGATTACAGTCAATGGCGAGTCTCGCGAAGTCGAACCTGGCACGACGCTTGCCATGCTGGCGCTTCAACTGGCAGGCGAGTCGGGCCGTGATCAGCGGGGGATTGCGATCGAACGCAATCTGGAGATTGTCCCGAAATCGGAACATGCCAGCACTGTGATTGAAGCGGGTGACCGTATAGAACTGGTCCAGTTCGTGGGGGGCGGCTGACCGCCTTCCACCTCAATCCGGTACCCCTCCTATTCTTTTGACGACCAGACAGGCCAGAATTTTGACAGATCCCCTCATCATCGCCGGCAAATCCTATAATTCCCGCCTGATCGTGGGCACGGGAAAGTACCAGTCCTACCAGCAGAACGCAGATGCGGCGCGGGCAGCGGGGGCGGAGATCGTTACGGTCGCCCTGCGGCGAGTGAACCTGTCCAATCCCGATGAAGAGCGGCTGACCGACTTCGTGAAACCGAATGAATTCACCTATTTGCCCAACACGGCCGGCTGTTACACGGCGGACGAAGCGGTCCGCACCCTGCGGTTGGCGCGGGAAGCCGGGGGCTGGAATCTCGTAAAGCTGGAAGTGCTGGCGGACCAGAAAACCCTCTATCCGAACATGCCGGAAACGCTTGAGGCGGCCAAAGCCCTGATCGCCGACGGGTTCGAGGTCATGGTCTATTGTTCCGATGACCCGGTCTACGCGAAGATGCTGGAAGATGCCGGGTGTTGCGCGATCATGCCGCTTGGCAGCCTGATCGGGTCCGGACTTGGCATCATGAACCCGGTAAATATTCGCCTGATCGTCGAACAGACGCGCGTGCCGGTGATCGTGGATGCGGGCGTGGGTACGGCCTCTGACGCCACCATCGCGATGGAGCTTGGCTGCGACGGCGTACTGATGAACACGGCCATTGCCGCCGCAAAAGATCCCATCCGCATGGCCAAGGCCATGAAACATGCCGTGATCGCAGGCCGCGAATCCTATCTCGCCGGCCGGATGCCCAAGAAGATGTATGCCGATCCGAGTTCCCCGCTCGCCGGCCTGATCTGATCAGAACAGGGCGAGCCCCGCATACAGAACCAGGCACATCAGGAATCCGACCACGCTGATCAGCGTGGTGGAGACGGTCCATGTGCGCAGCGTCTCGCCAGGCGTTATGCCGAAGATGCGCCCCACGAGCCAGAAGCCGCTATCATTCACATGACTGCCGGTCGTGGCCCCCGCGGCGATGGCGATGGCGACGATACCAAGCTGTGGGGCAGAGAGACCAGCCAGGGCCACGATGGGGGCTGTGAGCCCGGCGGACGTGATCATGGCGACCGTTGAACTGCCTTGCGCGAGGCGCAGGATGACGGCCAGTACATAGCCCGCGAACAGGGGGCCAAAGCCCATGCCGAGCGCAGCATTCGCGATCTGCTCCCCCGCGCCTGTATCGACCAGAACCTGTTTGAAAGCGCCGCCCGCGCCGGTGACAAGGATGACAGCGCCGGTCGGCTCAAAAGCACGCGCCATCGCATCCGACATCAGTTTCCGGCTCTGGACGGTCTTTGGATAAAGCAGCAGCCAGGACGCGCCACACGCAATCAGGAGCGCACTGAACGGGTGCCCGACAATTTCCAGGACATATCTGATTGGGCCTGACGGCAGGATATCGGCGAGCGTACCCATCAGGATCAGGATAAGCGGGAGCGTAATGAGGAAGATCGCCCGCTCCGGCTGTGGGGCTGGACGGTCGGCTTGGGTGTCAAGATCGTCCAGTTCGAAGGCGGGATTGCCGATTGGCATCCGGCTGCGATTATCCAGGAAGATCGCGAAGAGCGGCCCAGACACGGCGAGCGCCACGCCCCCGGTAATCGCGCCGAACAGGATGACCCAGCCCAGATCGGCGCCAATCAGTTCCGCGATGGCGATAGGTCCGGGCGTGGGCGGCAGGAAGGCGTGGCCGACAGCGAGGCCAGCCATCAGGGGCAGGCCGAGCGACATGGCGGGCTTGAGTCGTTCATGGGCCATGGTCAGGATCAGCGGCGCGAGAATGATGAGGGCGACGTCAAAGAAGACGGGCGTCGAGGCCAGAAGTCCGATGCCGGCAATCTTCCACTGATTGGTCTTGAAGCTGGATGTGTTGGACAGCTTCGAGGCAAGCGCATCGAGAGCGCCCGAGGCCTGAAGGATGGCGCCAAACAGAGCGCCGAGGCCAATCACAGTGGCGATGAAGCCGAGCGTTCCGCCCATGCCGCTGGACAGGGTGGCAAAGGCTTGCTCCGGCGCCATTCCGGCGGCCAGCGCGCTGAATATGCTGACCAGCAGCAATGCGGCGAATGCATTCAGCCGCGCGCGCAGGATGAGCACGAGCAAGGCGGCAATGCCGAATCCGGTTGCAAGCAGGGGCCGGTAAACGGTGAGGGCTTCGCTCAGCTCCATGCGAGACCGGTTGCCTTCGTCCGGATACGCACCAAGGTATCGTGAGCTGTCATGTAGAGCGTCTGGCCATCCGCGTCGCCGAAGCAGCAATTGGCCGTTGCCTTGCCGGTATTGATCCGCGCGAGGGGTTTGCCGTCCGGGGAGAGGAGGAAAACGCCGCCGGGACCGGTTGCGAAAATATGCCCGGAACTGGCGACTGCCATGCCGTCGGGCAGGCCCGGCGCAGACTCTGACATGAACGGTTTGGCATCGAACAGGACAGAACTGGACGTGCCATCCGGAGACATGCGCAGGATCACCGGCTGGTCCGGGTCAGACTGGCTGACATACAGGGTCTGGCTGTCGGGCGACAGGGCCACGCCATTCGGGAAGGTCATCGTGTCGATGAGACGTGTGAGGCTGCCATCCGGCAACAGACGATAGACGCCATTGGCATCCTGCTCCTTCAGCGGCGAGTCATTCATACCCTCCAACCCATAGGGCGGGTCGGAGAAGAACAGGCTGCCGTCAGGTCCTTCAACGATGTCGTTCGGGCTGTTGAATTTCTTGCCATTGAAGGTCGCGGCGAGGGTTTCGCGCTGACCGGTCGTGAAATCCATCTTTTCGATGGCGCGTCGTCCATGATTGCAGATAAGCAGAGAGCCATCCTGCGCGATGGCAAGTCCATTGGCGCCGGGCTCGCGGAACCCCGTCGTTTCCCCGAGCGCGACACCCGATGGGTTCAGGAACTCCGTCGCGCCGCCGGCCTCGGACCATTTCCAGGCGATATTGCCCGGCACGTCCGTGAAATAGAGACAATTGCGGGCCCGGTCCCAGACCGGCCCTTCGCTCCATGTATAGCCGGAGGAGAGGGTCTCAATCGGCGCCGAGACATCGATAAGGCGCGTGGCGGCCGGGTCGAAAATCTCGACATGCGATGCCGAAGGCGCTGGGTTCGTGCGTGTCGCACAGGCTGAGAGCAGGGTGGCTGCGGCGGCAGACCCCATGAAGCCGCGTCGTGTCTGGATCATTCTACGGAAATCCTTGTTGCGATGGCACTGGCTGGTACGCCTGTCTCGCGTCCCTCGGTGATCTCGATGTCGGCGCGGCTGCGAATATCGTCCGCAGAGGCACCCACCATGAATTCGATCTTCCCAGGTTCGACCACCCAGCCGGTTCGCGCGCCATATAGCGCCGTCTGGTCAGGCGAGACGGTGAAGGTCACCGTGCGGGATTCCCCAGCCGGAATAAGGGTCCGTGTAAAGCCTCTAAGTTCCCGCTTCGGTCGGGCAATGCTCGCCAGCGGGTCCCGCATGTAGAGCTGGACCACCTCGTCCGCATCGACATCACCGGAATTGGTCACGCGGACACGGAGGACGATGTTGCCATTGCCTTGGATGGCGCTGGTAAGGTCACCATAGTCAAAGCTGGAATAGCTGAGCCCATGCCCGAACGGGAAAAGCGGGGTGATCGGAATATCGATGAACCGGTTTGTGTCTTTCGACAGATCCGGATCGGCAGGGCGCCCGCCCGGATATTCGGAATAGGTGTGTGGCACCGCGCCGGTGCGACGCGGGAACTCGATGGGCAAGCGACCTGCTGGTGAGACGTCACCCCAGACCACGTCTGCCAATGCGTTCCCCGCTTCCACGCCCAGCATCCACGCATTGAGTACGGCATCGGCGGCTTCGGCTTCCTGCTCGATCGCGAGCGGGCGTCCTGTCACGAGAATGATCGTCACAGGCTTGCCGGTCTCGAAGATGGCATTAGCCAAATCTGTCTGGTTCTTCGGCAGGGAAATGTCAGACCGGCTGCGCGCTTCACCGGAGAGATCGAAATCCTCTCCGATTACCAGCAAGACCTGGTCGGCGGCCATGGCTGCATCCACAGCCTCTTCAATTGAAGACTCCACATCCATTGAGGGATGCGCGCCGGCCGCATAGGTGACGGTCGTGCCGTCCGGCACGTTCTGCTGCAAGCCTTCAAGCAGGGAGACGACGTCTTCCGTCTTTCCCTGGGCGCGCCAGGAACCGAGCTGGGTCAGCTTGTCCTCTGCGAGGCCACCAATTACCGCTACGTTTTGCGGCGCCTTTGAGAAGGGCAGAGTCTGGTTATCATTCTTGAGTAGCACCATCGACCGGACTGCGGCCTCGTGCGCAGCCTGGCGGTGGGCATCGCTGAGCAGGGTGGCCGTCTCCCGCTCAGTGTCGTGATAGGCCATCGGATTGTCAAAGAGGCCAAGACGTTCCTTTGTCGTCAGGATGCGAGCCACGGCTGCATCAAGATCGTGCGTCAGACAGTCATCCTGCTGCACGGCGTTCTTGATGCGGGTTGGCAGGACCATGCTGGTCATGTCCATGTCGACCCCGGCGCGCAGGGCGAGCACGCCTGCCTCTTCCTCGGTTTCGGCGACGCCATGATTGATCAGTTCGGCCACCGCGTTCCAGTCGGACACGATCATGCCGTCAAAGCCCCATTCGCCGCGAAGGACATCGTCTATGAGATATTCATTGGCCGTGGACGGAACACCTGCCACGTCATTGAAGGCGGTCATCATGGAGCCTGTGCCGGCTTTGGTCGCGGCGTAGAAGGCTGGTAGATAGGTTTCCATCAGGCTCTGTTCGCTGATGTCAGCCGATCCATAGTCCCGTCCGCCGGTGGGGACACCATAGGCCCCGAAATGTTTCGTGGCGGCGAGGATCGTGTCCGGTGCGGCAAGGCTGTCGCCCTGGTATCCTTCGACCTGGGCCACGGCCATGCGGGAGCCGAGATACGGGTCGGCGCCCGCGCCCTCGACAATCCGCCCCCAGCGTGGGTCACGGGCGACATCCACCATGGGCGCGAAGGTCCAGTGCAGGCCTGACGCAGACGCTTCATCGGCGGAAATTGCGGCGGCATCCTTCCACACGGACGGATCCCATGACGCGGCCATGGCCAGCGGGACAGGGAAGATCGTGCGGTAGCCGTGGACCACATCCATCGCAAACAGGAGCGGAATGCCGAGCCGGCCTTCTTCGACTGCTACTTTTTGAAGTTCCCCGAGGGGCTCGGCGCCCGCGACATGCAGGTAGGAGCCGATCTGCCCGCTCCGGACCTTGTCGAGCTCTTCCGGGGTGAGCTTGGAATTGAGCGATTTGCTGCGACCGCCAGCGGCCTGATTGAGCTGACCCAGCTTCTCGTCAATCGTCATTTGCGAGACCAGCGACCGCACACGTTCCGAGGCGCTGGTCAGGCTCACATTCGCTGAGCAGGCTGGCGTTTCAGAACTGGCCGGCATGGTCGCAGGCGTTTTGGCGACATATTGTGTCGGTGTGGCGCAGGCGGATGCCAGCAATGTGGCTGACAAGAAGCTGGCCGCAACCGCGCGCCTCGTGCCCGTATGAGCATCGGTCATGATTTCCTCCCCATGAATGCCGCGTCAGACGCGTTTTCCTTAGGGCAATCATTGGGGGAGTGGCGATTTATGTCAACGCTAACATTTTGGTGTCTACAAACCGTCGTGCCGGTCTGAGGCTGACACAATTGCGTGGGTCAGCGTAAAGGCTAAGCCTTGACGAGGCCAATCTCGCGCAGGCGCTCCATCAGGTAATCTTGAGCGGTTATGGGCGCTTCAGCCTTGCCCCCTTCGGCCACGCAGCCGGGCAGGGCTTCGATCAGGTAATCCTGATTGAAATGCAGGAAGAAGGGGGTGGAATAGCGGGGGAATTTTGCGCGTTCTGGCGATGGGTTCAGCACGCGGTGCGTGGTCGATGGCAAGACCCCGCCTGTCAGGCGCTGCAGCATATCCCCGCAATTGATCACCAGCGCGCCGGCCGGCGGATTGACGTCCAGCCATTCGCCAGACTTGTGGAGGACCTGAAGTCCGGCTTCTTCGGCGCCAAGCAGCAGTGTGATCACATTAATGTCTTCATGCGCCCCCGCACGGACCGTGCCTTGGGGTGGCGGGGTCTGCTGCGGCGGATAGTGAAGCAGGCGCAGGATG
Source organism: Hyphomonas sp. (assembly GCF_036964145.1). GTDB lineage: Bacteria > Pseudomonadota > Alphaproteobacteria > Caulobacterales > Hyphomonadaceae > Hyphomonas. The sequence goes on along the minus strand of NZ_JBALUC010000002.1, from coordinate 318,739 downwards.
GAATTGCCGAAATTGACCTTGTCGTCGAACCAGCTCTCGGAGAGACCGAGATGGAGCGCGACGCCCTCCAGGATTTCCCGGCCCATCTCGTCCAGTGCATCAAACAATGCCCGCGTTGCTGCGTCAAAGGTCGCGACTTCCGAAACGCTCGGCGTATCCGCCATGGTGTCGCGATAGGGGCTGTCCTCCGGCAGGGCGCGGCCGGTGTGCCAGAATTCTTTCAGATCGGCATGGGCATTGCCCTTGGCGTTCTCTGTGCCAAAGGCGGTGTATCCGCGCTGGCCGCCGCCTTCGCGTCCGTCATATTTCAGCTTTGTTGCGTCCGGCAGGGCAAAAAAGCCTTTGGTCGCCTTGAGATTGCGATCAATGACGCCCTGATCGACCGTATGTCCCGACACCACTGCAAAGCCGGTCTCCCGGAAGGATTGACACAACGCATCGCCGAATGCCTTCTTGTCGGACTTGAAGAGATCAAATGGAACAGGTTTGAAATAATCGGTCATCATGGTGGGGGTCTCTGGCAGGATACAATCCCTAGATTAGCACAGAGCGCGGCTCGGGCCATACGTAACCCCACATAGGACGCAGTGCGGTGCGGGGCGTGCCCAGCGGGGGCCAGGACAAGAGATTTTGACCGCTCCACCGAACTCAGGGGCTTGCGATCAGGATTGGGTTTCTCTAGACCCCATATTCCGCGCTGGAGAGGTGGCCGAGTGGCTGAAGGCGCGCCCCTGCTAAGGGCGTATACGTTAACGCGTATCGAGGGTTCGAATCCCTTCCTCTCCGCCAGCTTACTGAGTTATCTGTTAAGCCCCTGATGTCACAAGAAAAAACATAAGTTCCCGTCAATACTACATTCTGTTTGTGTGACAAGTTGTGTGACGTGTGTGTGACTGACTTCAGCACCAAAGTTTATGCGACGGGGCCGTGATTGCTGGTTCATCGTGTTGTCAGTCGGAAATAGTCAACGACCACTTCATCCCGAAACCAGACATTAGCGTTTCGGCGGCTTCTTTCTTGCGAGTTAAACCGGACAAACGAGATTGCTGATTCTTGAAAAAGGCGCGCATCTAAGAACTGCCTGAGTTCATGGGGCCACGTCGCCAATCGAAATACTCTTCTGGATCTAGGAAGTTGTGCCGATAGGCATTACCTAATGGTCTGATGTCTATGTATTACTCTCGCATTTCCGACCGGAGTAAAATCTCCACAAGATCCGGCACCAATGTTGTTTTGCCGACGGACTTTAGTCACCTCACATCTCTTGTAATTGGTCGGTGTTCTTATCTGCAGAGCTTGATACAGGAAGTGATATATGCGTCGCACGGTCCAGAAATTCGATCCAGCAAAACCGCGTTAGCTGAGAATCCAAACCCTAAAGCCAGAATGGAGTTTCTGTGTTCTTTCGAGTACAAAACGCCTGATCCAGTCATCGCAACAGTTTTTGAGTACGCACAAAAACTGTTCCGTGATATCTACGAGCTGCGATGCGTGCTGGCCCATGAAAATTGGATGTCGAGTGACGACTTTGAAGGTGTCGTTCTTTTTTCTGAGCTGGGAGAAGAAGCAAGACGTCTAATGATCTCTGCCAAGGTTGAGTATAACAACGATACAACGCCCAAGGCGACTTTCGATGGCATCATGCGCTATATACAGAAGATCAAAGTTGTTTCACCGGTGAACCTTCGCAAAGCCCTTCAGGATACGGATTTGTGCTCGTGGATCTTGATGACAATTTCTCACCTGCTGAAAGAAGCAGATGAAAACAAAAAAATCGCCCTGCGCGAGACGTTTTCCGTTTTCGGCGGCACTGCGCATTTGTTTGAACAAGAGAATTCTAAAAATAAAACGGTTTCGGTTCGGTCACTTCGGACAAACTCGATCAAACAGTGAGTTATCAGTCCGGATCAACAGACAATAAAGATGTTTGGGACGGCAAACCTCCACGACCTTAACGACCGCTTTTGCGCCCCTCTCAGACATAAGAAGTACCCGCACCTAAGGCCGGCTTTTAATTTCACGATCTTTGGCTCAAATGCGACCACCCCTCCAATAGGGAAGTTGGGTAAACGAAATTTTCCCTGCCGACTGAGACCCAACTATCTCCAAGTCGGTCGAGGAATAATCAGAACCGACGAAAACGCTGTAAACATTGGTGGTCTGGACAATTTGCTACGCGTTAATCCCTCATTCCACGGGTATTTGCAAAAAGTTCTGAGCCAAAGTATTGGAGCTCACTCATGCACAAATGTGGAATAGTCTATAGATCGAAAAATACTGTACTAGGAATTTCACCTGTCGGCTGGCGCATGCAGGTACTCCGAGCAGAACCAATTCTGACAGCGTCCGGCCCTAGGGTGAGATTGTTCAGTTAGATCAATCGGATCTCACTAAGCTTGCTACATCGTGCTGTACGGAGTCCGTAGAGCGCGTTCGACTACCTTCTGTTGAGAGAGATCCACCCAAATCTCGAAACCACGCTGTACGAGTCTCTCAGAGCGCTGTAGCTGATGCTACGCGCACCATCCTTAGTCGTCATCCAAGACTTGAAGTGCATCGTTTGGGAGCGGGCGCTGAAGGTGCAAACTGTCTTCGCCCCCACCCAGCCATTCGAGGCATTCGTCTGGATCATGCAATATGACAGGCATGGCTTTTTCATGCACGGGGCGCACCACGTCATTCGCCTCGGTCGTGAGGAAGGCGTAAAGCTCCCAGTCCCGCTCTTCCCTTGAGCGTCGGGATTTCCCAGGTTGCTCAGCGAGGCGTTCCCCAGACCAGGGGCGCCAGATCCCAGCAAAGAACGCGATCGGGGTGTCTGGCACTGCGAACCATGTCGAGTCCCTGACTGGTTCTGCGAACGCTGTGAAGGGGACAAGGCAACGATACTCCGGTGACATCAGCCATTCTCGGTTCACGTCTCGCCACCAGCGACTTTCCAGATTGCGGATATTGGTGATGGGCTGGCGCTGGTTGGGGATCGGCGGAAAGCCCCACCGCAGCATCGCCAGTTCACAACTCCCGCTCTCATGGTTGCGTATGATTGGCGCATCCTGATCAGGATAGATGTTTTCCTGGGGAATGAGGTTGTCTGTCGCTGGGGTGGTCACCAGCTCGCGTTCCAGCAACCGCATGAAAGCGCGCATCTCCGAGACGGAGCCCCACTGGGCATATCTGTTACACATGAAAGCAGTGAAATTCGTCTTGAAACTATTAGCAAGCGCTTGACGCATGTTCCTGTTTCGTTCTCTTTGTCGTGTTTTCCAGAAGGGAGACACGAAGATGCGAAAACCCGAGACGATCGAGAGCCTGTACTTAGACTTTGACGGCTTCTTTGCCTCGGTCATGCAGCAGGCCATGCCCGCCCTGCGAGGCCGACCGGTCGGGGTGATCCCGTTCGAGAGCGATGCGGCCGACAGCACCGTCGTCATCGCCTGTTCCAAGGAAGCCAAGGCTATGGGATGCCAGAATGTCATGCCTGTGCCGGAGGCGCGCCGGATCTGTCCCGATATCGTGCTGGTGATGCAACGACCGGATCTGTTTCGCCGGGCGCACAACACGTTGCTGAACGAGATCGCCTGCGAGATACCGATAGAGACCGTCAAATCCATTGATGAACTTTGTTGTCGTCTGGATCCTGGGGACATGCGGGCACCGGGAGACCTGGCGGATCGATTGAAGCAACGCATTTCTGAGAATGTCGGTCCGTATATCACTTGCTCGATCGGGTTTGCGGCGAACCGGCTCCTGGCAAAGACCGCCTGCAAGATGGATAAGCCGAATGGCACGACGATCTGGCATCCAGACGAGATGCCCGCGCCCTTGCTCAAGGTGCCACTAGAAGACATCTCCGGGATTGGCGCTCGCTTGCAGGTGCGATTGGAGCGAGCCGGTATCACCACAATGCAGGGATTGTTGGCAACGCAGCCCAAGCAACTCCGCAGTCTCTGGGGGAACGTCAATGGCGAGCGCATGTGGTACGCGCTTCACGGCTATGATGTGAAATCTGTGCCAACGTCTCGCGGCATGTACGGGCATGGGCGCGTGCTGCCACCGGGTTGGCGGACGCCGGACAAGGCGGAGGGGTGCTCACGTCTCTTGTTGATGAAGGCTGCACGCCGGATGCGTAGGGAAGGGTATTATGCCCGCCGCTTATACCTGTGGCTCGATATTCGCGGAGGAGGCTGGTTTGGAGAACATACGCTTCCGAGTGTTCATGACGATCACGCTTGTCTGGCCGCGCTGAAGAAGATCTGGGAGCGCGCCCGGAGACAGATTGGACGCAGGCCGAATATCATCCGTGTAGGGGTGACACTGCTTGATCTGGTCCCTGCCAAAAATCGCCAACTCGACCTGCTCACAGACGATGATCAAGAATGCCAGCGTTGGGAGACGCTTACCCAAACAATAGACCGGCTGAACACTCAGTTTGGAAAACGTGTGGTCACTTTGGGGGAATGGACGCCGCCTCCGGGCGGGTTCACTGGAGGCAAGATTGCGTTCACACGCATCCCTAGTGCGGAGGATTTCTGGTGAGCTGGCTGACGGACATGCGCTTGAAGGATCTGGACGAAAGCCAGTTCCTGGAGGCAACGTGTATCAGGTGCTTGCACACTTGGCTGCAAAGCCCAACGCACCTCCTTATCAAGGTGGACCACCGGGATGTGTATCTGGATGAAGTTGCCAGGCATCTTGCATGTCCACGCTCTGGATGCCGACATGTAGGTGTCCGGTTGGCGCTTGTTCGAAACGATGACACGAGCGGCTTTGTCGGCGGAATGCCGTGATCTATTCGCAGTCATTCAGAGAAGCGCTATGAAGTTCCAAGTACGGGTATTTCTCGACGGTTTGAGCCGACGATATTGAATGCACCCGGGTGGAGGAGGGCGGCGATCCCTAAGACTTCTCTACTTAGCTTCGACTGCGCTCTCAGGAGTCCGTGGAGTGCGTTTCACCTTTCAGTGCTGGATTGCGTCCTGAAGTAGTCAAACGCGCTCTGGTGACTCTCTCTGAGCTTCTACTCCAAGCTTCGTAACGAACTCCCCGCCCGTGAAATCATCGATGGCTTGCGCGGCTGATCGAGAACTGGAGACTGTTCTGTAATCTCGCCAGACCGCACTAACCCTTAAGCCGCAAACCGCGCGCGCCCAGAACCATCTTGCCTGCGACCGTCATGCCGCCTCATAGGTGCGAGGCGGCATGACGTGGTCACTGGAGTTCATAGAAGCTGGCAGACGGCGCCTGTCCGGCGGCATGGAGCGCCAAGCGACGTGCAGTTAAGGAAGCGGCCGAAAGCGCGAGATGGGCATCGGAAGGGATTTGTTCCCGCCCCAACCCTGGAACACCGCATTTTCAAAAAATGCGTGGCCTGGGATGGGGAGTTCGGCGGTGGAATGAGTGACACTCCGCAACAGAGGAAGGAGCGAAATGACATATGTGACCGCCGCTACGAATATGTCCATGTATCTTCATTTTACTTTAGCATTCTACGCCTATCGTGCGGAGGGTTCAGGGAGAGTCCTTTGCGCGCATCAATTTTCTATTTTGTCGCCTGCGCAGCTGCGCTTGCGGTTCCCGAGACCGCACGGGCGGAAACGGAGTCGACGGCGACTTCGACCATTACTATCACTATTCCTCCCCTTGCTGAGGCAATGGAGGCCGAAGCATCCGGAGCGACTGGTGCCTGGACGGTGTCTTCACAAGGCCAGGGATTTATGGTGGGCGTGATTTCAACAAGGAATGCTGGCGGCGATGAAACCAAGCAGCTTTCTGTTCTGAGTGGAGAGCTCAGTCGGGTGGATGTGCACCTGACTTCCGATGGTGTGGCTACAGGTTTGGAAGGCCGCATTGACGAAGCGGACGGCGCGTTGACAACATACGTCTATCCCTTGCCAGCCAGCGTCCTGCGGGGTGCAAAAGCGGACACACAAATACTATTCTCGGCGATCTAGATCACGCTCGTAGTTCGCGTTGAGAGACCGCTTGTGAGACCCTGATTGTTTTGATACCAAATCGCTTCTGACAGATCGGGTAGTGGTAATCATGATCAAGATTCATGGGCGTTGGTTGGCAGCCCGCCAGGCTGGCCTCCTGAGATGGTTTTCCAGTATATATTTCAAGAGGGCGCTGGCAGGTCTGGCATTGGCCGCAGCGCCATTGACAGCGCATGCTCAATTGACCGTCGACAAACTCTGGATGGATTTCGAGAACAATTCAGCGGGGCGTGAAGATGTTCTGCTGCGAAACGATAGTGACCGTCGATATTACATCTCGGTCGAGCCCGCCGAAATCGTGAATGCCGGGCGCGATGATGAAATGCGTAAAGAGTATCAGAATCCGCAGGATCTTGGTCTTCTGATTTCTCCAAACAGGTTGGTTCTGGAACCAGGACAGTTCAGAGCGCTCAGAATAGTGTCCATCAATGATCAACTATCGGTCGATCGCGTTTACCGGATTCGTGTTACCCCCAAGATTGGTGCAATTGAAGTGGACAATGCCGAGGGCGACGACCGAGACGCCAATCTGGTTGTTCTCATGGCCTATGATCTGCTTGTCATAGTCAGGCCGGATGGGGCGACCACACAAATCGTCCCGGAGCGGACCCAAGAGCAGATTACGCTGCGCAATATCGGGAATACGAATATTTTGCTGATTGACGGCGAGGCCTGTCCGGAAGGAGAGCTGCCGCGTGATTGTGTAACGTTGCCTGACACGCGACTGTATGCCGGTGCGGCGATCACGTTCGACCTTCCGGAGCCAGGGGCTCGGGTTCGATTCGTATCTCGCGAGCGGACACATACGCCTCCGAAGCAAATAAGCTTCTAGCGGAGCCTCGCCTGCCTCTCGTCCCTTCGCCTCTGAAGCGAATACAACAGGCGCCGCGCCTAACGCCGATCATCGTCCGGAAAAAAATCAACCAAAAGTAACGAAATCTCCAAAACCGCCCTTGCGATTAACATGTCGTTAATGATTATGTCGCGTGGGGGCGAAGAATTGTTCCTCCCAGCTCAACACATGGAGAGACATAAATGATCAAGAAGATTATGATCGGCTTTGGGGCGGCTGCGATGCTTGCTTCTGCTGCTCAAGCGCAAGACAGCACGTTCGGTGCAACCTCGACTGATACGGTCAACATAACAGCCGATGTAGCACCTGTTGTTCGCGTTTCCGGATTGGATGACGTCAATTTCGATCTGAATGAAGCCTTCTTCAACCAGTCGGGGCCGAACACGTATCAGAACCAGATGTTCTGTGTTTACTCCAACGTATCGAACGCTGGCAGCTTTTCGATCTCCGCCACTGGCACTCCAGCTCCTGCATACGGTTCGAATGCCTGGGCTGTGACCAATGCGGGTGACGGTTCCGAACTCGCTTTCACGATGAAAGTAACGGATAGCAACCTTGATCGCGTTGTCGGCCCTGGCGACAACTGGTCCGGCTTCTCATCCGCCGAATGGAATGCGGCCCGCCCTGATACAGGCGATTGTTCCGATACGGGTGACAATACCCGTCTGCAGATCACATTCAGCAAAGACAATGTTCTCGGCGCCAATGCCGGCACATATGCTGGTTCGATCACTCTGGTCGCAAGCGCGACATAATCTCTTCGAGACAGGGGCGTCCGGATTTGCGGCGCCCCTGGCTCATATCGGGTGGTAGGCGCATGTCGCTTCTGGGTTTCAGGTCTTTGGTACTGGTGGGACTCTGCGTGCTGGCAGAGGGCCGGATTGCTCGGGCCGATATTGACTCCCATTCTGTGCCCACCGTGCGTTTTCTGTCCAGTATGCCGGGACATCTTGACTGGAGGGGGCGCGGCGATGTCAGCCTGCAGCACACTTTCTGCGTTGAAAGTGCCACAGGCCATTTTGTGCTGGACGTTGCCTCCATGACCGGCGGTCTCAATGGCCAGACAATTATTCCCTATGAGGTGACCATAGAGATCAATGGCCGAGTACAAACGGGTGTGATCTCTCGGAATTCGCCGATATTCTCGTTTCGGGGAGAAACGTCGCGCAGCAGTAATTGCCTGGTACCGTCCAATGTCGGCGTGCTGACGGTACGGTTATTGCAAAAGGATGCGATGGGCGCCGTTTCTGGAAGCTATGCAGACCAATTGAGTGTTTCAGTCGCTTCCAACTGATCCGGCTTTTATTCACACCAGGGCTTTGCGCGGGGGCAGACCATTCAGACAGTTGAGGGTAAGCTTCGCACCCAATCCTGGTTGAGATGCATTCGGTGGACCACGTTTCTGACGGGGGTCCCCTTGCTATTGGTCCGGACCCCTCTGGCGCATGCTTCCACACTTGATGTTCAGGCGCCGATCCTGATTTCGGAAAGTACGCGCCGTGAAGGCCAGAATGGACGGACCGAGCTCCAGGACGGTATATCCGTGCCGCCTCCCGCCAGCGCTTCGGCACCCAAGCCAACCCGTGTGCAATATGCGCCACCTGAGGGGTTCGAGGATCTGGATGGCCCGGTCCAAACTTTCTTCGATATATATTATCTCGACAAACGAATGGGCCTGTATGAGGGCACACTGGATGGCGGGAAATTTGTGTTCAGCAACCCGGCTGAAATTGCATTGCGATTGCCGGACGTATTGCCAGCCAAAGTCGAGGCGCTCCTCTCCCAGCCCCTGGATTCGCACGAAGCCCTCAGATGTCTTCCCGGTGATCAGACGGGGTGTGGCACACTCGTGGCGGGCGAGAGCGGTATTGTGGTTGACCCTGAGCGATTCCGCATAAACCTGTTTCTGGGACGGGATTTCCTGTCCAGCGCACCCCAGCGTGAAATCCTGTTGGGAAATCCTGTTTCCGGACCTTCACTTATCCAGAATATCGCCGGAAGTATTTCGTCTTCCTCACAAGCCAGTGACAGCACGCGATTCGGGCTTGTTCTAGACACATATGCCAGCCTTGAGAAAACGTCGGTGGTTTCCAGAATAAATGCTGACGATTCCCGGGGATTCCGGTGGCAGGAAGCCTATGCTCAACACTATTTTTCGAAAGTTCGGGTAGCCGGGGGTCTCATTCAGGAGGAGGGATCGGCAAATCTGGATTCCTCCATGTTCTATGGCGCGGAAGTGTCCTCCTTCGATCGACGTGACAGGTCACGCGACCAGAGCAGTGGTACGCCGGTAGATGTGGTTTTGCCGACGGCGAGCCGGGTTGAAATATACAGGAACGGAACTCTGATTTCCGCCAGACAGTATCCAGCCGGTCTTCAGATCCTCGATACGAACAATTTGCCGATCGGCAGCTATCCGATCCGAATTGTCGCGCGTGATGCTTCGGGGATTATTCTTGACGAGACACGAACCTTCTCCAAGACGCCAGACCTGCCCCCACCGGGTGAAACCAATTACACGTTTCGGGCAGGTGTGAGGGCCACAGAAGGTGGGCTGTATTCGGCAGATGAGACCGGGCAGGCCGACTTTCTGCCAGAGAGCACGGGAGAATCGATCATCTCGGCTTCAGCCACGAGACGATTGTCGCAGTCGACAGCGGCAACTATCGGGGTCACGGCCGTAGATGGCGAGATTTATCCGGAAGCGGAGTTCCAGATCTATCGGGGAGACCTGCGCGCCGTGGCGGCTCTTGCGCTCGGACCTGACAATCAGTACAGCGCCGTCGCGAACGTGAATTTCCGTGTAGGTGATGTAATAAGTTCGATCAGTGCCCGACAGACAGAAGCACATCCACTTGTCGACACCGATCGGTATGACCCCGATATCTACAGACCTTTCTTTCAGTCTGAGCGGTCTGTCTTCGGAAGCTTGTCGATGCCGGTCTATGGTGGATCCCTAGGCCTCCGCGCCGGGTATTCGGAAAGTGACCTGGCGTCTCAGAGGGAGACTTTTGGGCTGAGCTATACGCGTCCGTTCCGAAACAACCGGTTCGGAAATGGAATTCTTGCGTTCGATGCAGTCTCCTCCAATGAGGAAACACGCATGGGAATACGATTGACGTTTCGTCGATCGGTTGAACGAAACGCCAGTGTGAACGGAAGCGCAGGATTCGATTATTCGAAATTCGACACTGGCCCGGATGCCACGACGAGAACGGATCCACTGGCCATCCTCGGCTATACGCGCTCCGGCCAGTATCTTGGGGCGGCAGTCAGCGGTAATGTCAATGCGGGCACCTCGAATGGGGACACCAGCCTGATCTTTGACGGTGTCGCGGCGTCTCGGCGGGGTGAAGTGGATGTCGCCGCCGGGATCTCCCGGGCCAGAGACGACGATGAAGCAGAAATATTTCTGGCATCCAATATTCAAACGGGCTTCATATACGGGGATTCCAAATTGCATGTTGGAACGCTTGGCTTCGGCAATGCGGCCGTGCTTGTCGACGTTCCGGAGTCAGACGACCTGAATCATCCTCGCGAAGGTCGGTTCAAGGTCATCGTGGGAAGCCAGGAGAGTACCAGCGTGCGGGTGGGGCAAAGTGCCTCCATTCTTGTTCCTTCTCTGACAAATGCCCGCGTGGGCCTCGTGCCCGAGGGGGCGCCACCATTCGACATCGACCTGACTCCGCGCGAAGTGCCGCTGTATCCGGGGAATGTGGTCCGTATGACGTGGAAGGCTTCTTACATTGTTTCTGCGATCGGTCGGATTGTGGATTCAGAGGGGCGTCCACTGGCAAATGCCATCGTCCAGACATCCAGCGATTTGGCGGTCACAAACAGAGAGGGGTATTTTTCGATTTCTGGAAAGGTGGATGACGATGTACGTGTGCGTACCTATGAGGGTATCGAATGTGGCAGCGTTGCTCAGCTGCTGACTCAGACGTCAGAAAGGAAATATTTGCGGTTGGGAGATCTGACCTGCCAGGTCGACCAGAGAACCGTAGAGACCAAACCGGACGAAGCGCGCGAGGCAACGACTGCCGCGATGGTCTCACCTGGCGAACAGTCAGACGTTCATGAGCTGGAGACCTCCATCAAGGTTTCGGCGCTCACCAGGAATGATGTGCCAAGTGATATCGAGACCATACAGGATAGTTCCTCCGTGGTCAGGAACCACGAATCCAACCTGGCGGGGACTTCAGAAGACATGGCGACTCGGCGTCGGAGACTTTTCCGGAAGGCGGCGCTGAAGCAGGATATCCATTTTCTCATGCGGCCCGTTGCTCGCGTCTATCTGACGCCGGTGCCTCGCCCGATCTTTGTGCGTATGGAGAAGGACGCCTTCGCACAGGGCGCGCAGACGCGTCGCCACCCTTCTGGCTGGCGGGGAACAGGGACGTATGACCGCCGGGAATCGGGTCTTTTCGGCAGAGGGCCTGGTTCAGGACGTCACGCTTCGCCTTCGGTTCTGGTCCGAAACCTCCCTGTCACCACACGGCGTCTCGAAGCGGCGCTGGCACGCCTGGAACGTCTCAAATCAGCGTTTGACGCCCGCGATCTGATGGCAGTTCGAAGCGAAGTGCAGCCGAAGCCCGGACGAGATTGGATCGAACAGGAGTTCGCCCACGCGGTATCCCATTGGCTCAAAGCCGGTTTTGTTGCTTCCGGAGGAGACATGCGGGTGTCTATGAAAGAGCCCATTCTACCCGGTATATGAGATGAAGTCGGGTTAAATCTTCAATGCGTTGGGCGCTTGGGCGAAGGGTATCGGCGTAGCCAGACTTGAGGCGGCGCAGGCTCACGGAAGTCGGCGAACAAAGGAGTCTCACCGCAAGCCGCTCCACCGCGCAGGGGCCCTCCCCCTTAATTATACCCTCTCTTCGGTCAGGCTTGTTGTCCCGGGTAGCGGGCTGCATGGGGCAGGCCGGAGACGACCGGAGGGGATCCGTGACATTTACCAGAACATTGGGCCGGGGAGCGGCCATTGGCTTGCTTGCCAGCCTGTTGGCCGGGACGCAGCCTGCCTGCGCACAGGAGACGGATGCGGCCTTGTCCGTGCCCATACAGATCGAGGCCGGCCCGCTGAGCGCCGCTCTGAGGGAGTTTGCCGCGCAGGCGGGCACACCGGTCCTGTTCTCGGAGCAGCTGACCGCGGGATACAGAGCTGACACGCTCACGGGTACGCTCAGACCGGAGGACGCGCTGGCGCAACTCCTGTCGCAGACAGAGCTTGAAGCCATGTCCGGGCCCGGGGGCGTGTTCGTGATCCGCCGGAAGAAGGGGGAGGAAAAGCCCGCCCGGATCCCGGAGGCGGCGCCCGCGCGGGAGCCGTCCAGTCCCGATTCGGAGGCCGGAGCGGCAGCCCGTGAAACCGAAATGGCCGACCGGCTGATCGCAGACACGATCCTTGTCACCGGCACGAGCCTGCGCGGCCTCGCCCCGGAAACCTCGCCCCTGCAGGTCTATGACCATGACGATATCCTGGGGAGCGGGGTCACCACGATCGACCAGTTCATCCGGGCCCTGCCGCAGAATTTCGGGGGCGGCTCCAGTGAGTTCACCTCGGTCGGCCTGCCCAATGATGCCAATTCCCGGGCCAACAACACCTATGGGGCGAGTGCCAATCTGCGCGGGCTCGGATCGCGTGGCACGCTCGTCCTGCTGAATGGCAGCCGGCTTGCGCCGACCTCGGAGATTGGCGATTTCGTCGACCTGTCCCTGATCCCGGTCTCGGCGCTGGACCGGGTGGAAGTCCTGACCGACGGAGCCTCGTCGATCTATGGCGGGGATGCCGTGGCCGGGGTGATCAATTTCATCCTGCGCGATGATTTCGACGGCGCCGAAACCGCGCTGCGCTATGGACAGGTCACGTCCGGCGAGATGCAGGAGATCCGCGCCAGCCAGACGCTGGGGCGGAGCTGGTCGGGGGGCAATCTGCTCGCCACCTATGAATATTTCGATCGCGGCAACCTCACCCTGGCCGACCGGCCGGAGATCGGCCTGTTCGACGGGGCGAGCGACGCGTTTGACCTGCCGGATCCGGCCCTGTTCGATCTCCTGCCGGAGCAGCGCCGGGACAGTCTGGTGCTGGCCGGTCGGCAGGATGTGACCGCGCAGCTCAGCCTGGATGCCACGCTGCTCTATTCCGACCGGTCGACGCATCGCTCGCAATTCGGGCGCAATGGAACGGTGGAACATTCCGGCAGCGGATCGGAGGGCCTGACCCTGGCTCTCGGGGCAGACCAGGACCTGCCGGGCGGCTGGCTGGTCTCGCTGGAGGCGAGCTATAGCCAAGTGCGCAATGAGGAGCGTCGCCGCGAAGTCTACCGCGTGGATGATCTGCCCTTTTCCGACAGCCGGATCGAGACCGATTCCGATGTCTGGGCGGTGGATGCCCGGATCAGCGGCGATCTGATCCAGCTGCCAGCCGGGCCGCTCAAGGCGGCGCTGGGCGCGCAAATCCGGCAGGAATCCTTTGCCAATGAAATCCTCGGGGACCGGATCAGTGCGGAAGGCGAGCGGGACGTGGCGGCCCTGTTCGGCGAAGTCCAGATTCCGCTCGTTGGGGAAGGTACTGCGCGGCCCGGCCTGCAGCGGCTCGAACTCAACCTGTCCGGTCGCCTGGATGAGTATTCCGATTTCGGCAGCAGCGCCAATCCCAAACTCGGCCTGCTCTGGTCGCCGGTCGGCGGGCTCAATCTGCGCGGCTCCTACAGCACCTCCTTTGCGCCGCCCGCACTTGGCCGGGCCTTTTCGGTCAGCCGGACGGGCCAGATCCTGCCCTATCAATTCATTCTCGACCTGTTCGGACTCGAGGCGCCCGATCCGGGCCTGGCCGACATGGATTACATGCAGATACTCGGCACGCAGGCGGACCTGGACCCGGAGACCTCCCGGACGTTCACCCTGGGCTTTGATGCCGCCCTCCGGCGCGGCCCTCATGCCTGGCGGGCCAGTGGGTCCTGGTATGATATCGAATTCGAGGACCGGCTGGGCACGACGCCGGTCCCGAATGGATTGCTGGATTTTCATGCGCCGAATATCGCCTGGGAAGACCCGTCTGCCTTCCCGGAGGGCAGCGTGATCTTCTATCCGACCGCGCAGGAGATCGAGGCTCTGGTCGCGACCTTTCAGCGCCCGATCGGCGTGCTGATGGATGCGAGCCTGGATCGGGTGGGCATCATCAACAATGTCAATGTCGTGCGCAATCTCGCCCGGACCGAGACGCGCGGAATTGATCTCCAGCTGGACTATGAGACGAAGACAGAGTGGGGTGAGTTCTCCGCCAGCCTCAATCTCAACCATATTCTGGACTTCACCCAGCAGGCGGCCGCTTCCACACCGGCGGTTCCGGCGATCGACACCTATCTCAATCCGGTCGACCTCAAAGTGCGTGGGCAGTTCGGCTGGTCGCGGGACGGGCTCAGCGCCAATCTCTTCCTCAATCATAGTGATGCCTATCAGACCGACGGGACCGAGGCAGCGGTGCCCATAGAAGCCTGGACCACGGCCGATCTCAGCCTGACCCAGGAGGTCCGCTTCGGGGAGGCGGCCTGGCTTCGCGCCGCCCGGCTCAGCCTGTCGGTCATCAATCTGTTCGACGAAGCGCCCCCGCAAACCCCGTCTGACGGGGTCTATGGCCTGGCGGGATACGATCCGACAAATGCGTCCCCCCTGAACCGGTTTGTCGCGATCGAGATTCGCTCATCCTTCTAGCCAGGCCGGGGGCCGGGCCCGGACGGTCCCGGCCCCCATCTCCTTTCCAGCTCCATCGGGTGCCCTGATGTCGTCTCTGTTTCGCAGTCTTGCCCTGTTCGCGGCGCTCTGGAGCCTTGCCAGCCTTGCCCTGGCAGATCCCCCCGGCCGCAGGCTGGCCCTTGAGGATCTGATGAAGCTGGAAGGCATCGGCCGCGCCCTGCCGGACCCGTCCGGACGCTGGATCCTGTTCGAGCGGATCCGCCCGTATGACTCCTATCCCGATTACGGGTTCGGCATGTATGCCTTCCGCAAGAGCGGCCATGAAATCTGGCGGCTGGATGTGCGGTCGGAGGCGCCGCCGGAGCGGCTGCCGGGACTCGATCCGGACGCGCATACCTATTTGCAGGGCCTGTCGCCGGATGGAAGGATCCTGGTCCTGATTGAATGCCGGGACGGATCCACCCGGCTGGTCCTGTATGATCTGGCGACCGGGGAGAGTTTCCGCCCGGACAGGGTGCCGGCCCTGTCCCGGCTCGGGATTCATGAACCGGTCTGGATCTCGGACCATGACCTCGTCTATGCGGCGCTGCCAGAGGGCGCCCAACCGCCCGACACAAGCATCCGCATGGCCACGGGAAGGGCCCGTATCGCCCTCTGGGAAGCGGCCTGGCGCGGCGATACAGTGACGGCGAGGGAGGTGCGCAATGATCTGGCCGGGCAGGCCGTGGCGGGGGAACTGGTCCGGCTGGACGTTCGATCCGGCCAGGTCCGCCATCTCGCAGACGGCCTGCATGCGGATCTCTCCCTGTCGCCAGATGGCCGACATCTGGCGGCGCTGGCCATGATCCGGGATCGGCGGCGGGCAGAGCGCGACCGGGCCAGACTGGATAGCGTGCATCATGAGCTGCGTCTGATCGATCTGGCGACGGAAAACATCGATGCGCCGGCGCCGGGACTCGATGTGTCTCCGGGCAGCCTGGCCTGGGCGGCGGATAGTCGGAAGCTGGCCCTGTTTGCCGTCCCGGAAGGCGCGCCCTGGTCCCGCGGCACGCACCAGGTCCTGAATCTGGGCCGGGACCGGCTGAGACCCTATCCGCATCCGGGGCTCGACCTGGTCTCGGAACGCGAGCGGAGCCTGTTGCAACGGCCGGAACGGGCCCTCCTGCTGGACGCGGGGCTCGCCGTCCTTGCCCGGCCGGCAGCGGATCCGGAAGCCGGGGAGTCGCATTTCACCTATCGGGATATTGCCGAGGACAACCTGGCCCGGCCGGACTGGTATCTGATTTCGCCGGGCCAGCCCCATCGGAATTTGACCGAGGGGCTGGAGGCGGTGTCCCCCATCCCACTGGATGCCGGCGCCTCGCATCTTGTCGTCCAGGCCGGGGACGGGATCTACCGCATCGACCCGTCCGGGCGACAGGCCAGGCTGACCCCGGATGGATATTCGGACATCAAGGTGCACTGGCCATCCAGCATGATGGCCGCCCCCGGCATCCTGCGCGCCGCATTCGGCACAGAGAGCCTGATCGAGGCCCGAACGGGCAACACCCGACGGGTCGGCCTGATCGGTTTTTCAGAGGAGACGCCCCGGCTGCAGCACATGTTTGGCGGGCTCGGTCGGAACGCGCAGGCGCTGGCCCTGAGCGCCAGCGGCGACGCGCTCCTGATGAGGCAGGATTCCGAAACCGGGACGCAGCTCGTTCTGATCACGCCGGAGGGGCGCGCCCGGACGCGTCTGTCCCTCAACATGCATCTCGAAGGCCTAGACTGGGGCGAGTGGCAGTCACTGTCCTATACGGTGCCGGATCCGGCGAGGCCGGGACGGACGCGGATCGTGACATCCTGCATCCTGATGCCGCCGGGCCAGGCGCCCGCGTCTCCGCCGCCCATGATCCTGGATATCTATCCGGGCGCGCGGCCAGGCTGCACCGCCCGCACGCCTCGTCTGGCCTATCCCGATCCGCATTCGCCCTATCTCTGGGCGGCCAGAGGCTATGCCTATGCCCGGATAGCGGCGCCGCGGGACCTGATCCGCACCGAGGCGGGCCCGATCGCAGGACTGCCGGACATGGTTGGGGCGGCGCGCCAGGCCATTCTTGCGGCCGGACTGGCCGATCCCGACCGGCTGGTGCTGCACGGGCTCAGCCAGGGCGCGGTGTCGGCGCTCCATGTGGCGGCGAAGACGGAGGGATTTGCGGCCGTGATCGCCCAGAATGGCTGGGCGGATCTGATGAGTCATTATTTCGGCCCGCCGGGCATTCATGCCGACCTGTATCCCGATCTTCTGGGCACGAACATGCCGCGCTACGAGGCCGGGGCGGGCAGTGATTTTGCCATGGGGCAGACACCGTTCGAGGCGGCGGAGCGCTATGTGCGCAACAGCCCGCTCCTGATGGCGGGCGAGATCCGGATACCGGTCCTGCTGGTCCATACGGATATGGACGGCTTCCCGAAATCGCAATTCGACCAGATGTATGCCGCGCTCGCGCGCCAGGGCAATCCAGTCCGCTATGTCTGGTATGCCGGCGAGGGCCATGGCATTTCGAGCCCGGCCAATATACGCGACCTCTGGGAGCGCCTGGCCCGCTTTACCGGGGAGACGGTCCCCGCGCCCCCTCCGGCCGGATCAGCGCCGGACCAGGCGGGCGGCCCGTGAGGCTGCGGCGCGCATCCAGGCTTCCAGCGTGTAGAGCTGCAACAGGTCGCGAAACGTGGAGGGGGCCATCATGGCGCGATCCGCGAGGAGGCGGTCCAGTTCGTCCCGGCCCAATAGGCCCGCCTCCATCAGGCATCCGTCCGACAGCGCCGCGCTGACGGTCTCCCAATTGCGACTGAGCTGCCGGGCAAAATATTGTGTGGCTTCCCCCTTTGTTGTCCGATGGCGGATTTGTTCGGGCAGATCGGCCGTAAAGGCCATGCGGGCCAGGCCCCGATTGATGCCGCCCAGGCATAATTGCCAGACCGGGATTTTCAGGCAGAGCTCGATCAGGGGTTGGGAGAGAAGGGGGTGAATGACATGCCGGCCGCTCGCCTGGGCGAGGGGATCGCGGATCTGGAACAGGTGCGGCAGGGTGCTGATCTGTTCGAACTTTCCGGGCGGGAGATCACCGGGGTGCAGGGCCCAGTCCGGCAGGCCTTCCAGCCACGCCCCGGTATCTGAACTGGGCAGATCCAGCCGGGCGAGACGCTCCCATATGGCCGTCTTCAGGGCACTGCGCGCCGGTCGGCCCAGCAGATAGGGCAGATTGCTGGCAAAGGTCTGCCAGAGGGAGGTCTCGGAGAGGCGGGCCGCATTCAGCCATTCCGTCCAGAGCCGGGCATAGGCGCCCTGTCGGACACAATCGGTCAGGCCCAGGGGAGACCGGGTCATCAGGAACAGATGATCCCCGCCCTGACCGGTAAAGAAGGTTGTGCCAGGGGATCTGAGCCGGTCTGGAAGGATTCTGTCGAAGCCCAGACCCAGGAAATTGCGCCAGGGGCGCGCCGAGGGCGGATGGGCGTCCGGATCCGGCAGGGGGCGGGTGGGAGCGACATCAAGGGCAAGGAGGTCCAGGCCGAGATGCGCACATGTGGCCTGGGCATGGACAAGTTCCGGGGCATCTGCCGAGCGAATATGCTGATGGACAATGTCCAGGCGCTTGTCATCGCACACCCTGGCGAGACAGGCGGTCACGATGGAGGAATCGAGCCCTCCGGACAGATCCATGACGATATGCTCACAGGCTGCGGCCCAGCTTCCGACACAGTCCCGGACGGTGTCGCGCAAGGCCTCCGCCGCGTCCTCATCGGACAGGCGGAGCGGCTGGCTTGCCAGGCGCCGGGGATCCCAGAGGGTCTCAGGCGGTGAAGCATTCCGGCTCAGCTCCCGTCTCTGGCCGCCGCCCAGCTCGCGGATTTCGCCATAGCCGGTCCGGCCCGTCTGGATCTTGTCATAGACACGCAGGCGCCGCAGACTGGCCAGGTCCAGGGTCAGGCCCGTTGAAAACTCGTCCGGGCAGGTTTCGAGATGCGAGAAGACACAGGCGATCTCTCCGAGCCAGCGATACAGGCAGGGAATGGCAGACATCGGATCGGCAAGCAGGCTGGCGGTGTCTCCTGTCTTGAGGATCAGCACATAATGCCCCCAATATTCCGTCATCAGGGCCCTGCCGCCCGTCCGGCAGATCCGGCGGGTTTCCTCCGGGCCCAGCCGGTCGAGGGGCCGCTGGGCGCCCGCCTCCCTGCGAAACAGGGTGCCATAGAGGCAGCCGGCCGGGCCACCCTCAGCGTCGTGAAGGGGCAGGATCCGGCAGGCAGGCTGCCCTGTGGGGCTCAGATCGGCCAGATACAGGCCAGGCATCCGGAAGACGGTCGGCCTTTCAGGCTGATGCGTTTCGAGAGCCGAGACAAGATGCTCGGCCCGGCGCGTGGCGTCTTCATTCCCGGCCGGCCAGGCCAGACAGGCAAAACAGGGCGGCATGGCACGCCTCCCTAGACAGACAGGATCTTGGTATAGGACAGAACCGTATCCTGATGATCATTGAGGAC
Organism: Hyphomonas sp.; assembly: GCF_036964145.1. GTDB lineage: Bacteria > Pseudomonadota > Alphaproteobacteria > Caulobacterales > Hyphomonadaceae > Hyphomonas. Next base: position 299,671 of record NZ_JBALUC010000002.1, on the reverse strand, counting down.
AATACCTTCATGCTCGACCCAGCAATGGGCACAGAAGGGGGCGAGGCGGACACCGAATTCCCAATCCGCCGGAATGCCGAATACATTCAGATACCGGACAAGCAGCAGGCTGCGGAACAGGCAGGATTCGTGCCGGGTAAAGAGGAAGGGGGTGAGGCGATGGAGCGAGCGCGCATGATCGATCGCTTCATAGAGATAATTGGGCCCCTCGGGGAGCTTGTCCTTCCAGCGTCCCGCCGCCTGGATCATGTGTCTGAAAGGACGCAGACGCGTCAGGACCAGGCTGGACAGGAGGGCCCGCAGAAGGGGCAGGGGACGCATGCGCGCCTGCAGGACGTCGCCATGGGCAGATCCGATCGGCGGCGGGCGCACACAAGGCCTGCAGCCCGGCGCAGCAGCGTGCATCTCGCGCAGGAGGTCCAGATGTGTGAACCGGCTTTTCGCTCTGCGCAAATCGGCCGGCAGGACTGTATCTGCGTCCAGCGCATACAGCGCCTGAAAAGCTTCGGCATCTTCTCCCGTCAAGGCGAAATAGCGGTCTGCCTCGATGTCCAGAAAAATGAGCGTGGAATCGATTGCGCAGACATGAAGCTGCGGGCGCAAGCCAAAGGCATATTGGGAGGTGGCACGCGGTGGAGGGCGGCAGGATAAGGCCGCTGGGTGCGCGGCCTCATCCCATGTGCGGGCCGGATCAGCCGGCTTCATCGCGGGAGGTCGGCGAAACGCCGAATTCGAAAGGTTGCCTGAAGCGCCCTTTGGTTTCTTCCGAGACGCTGCCGAGATCCAGCAGGTCGGAATCTTCCACCGGGGTCTGGTCAACAATATCGCGTTCCATATCGAGTTCCTTTCTGTCAGGAGGGTCGCCGCAACAATACGGCAGGTAGAATATAGTATAAACCAGTAGGAGAGTCGAGACGGGTCTCATTGAAGATTCTGGGTGGATGCCAGGCCCGTCAGATTCCGCCGGAAGGCGCCCCTGAGCCTCGGAGGCGCGCTCAAAAGGTGCCAGCTGCGGAAGGGTGGGTCCAGAGGTCCGGGTCTGCCGCGGTCTCCAGAGGTATGGCGATCGGGGTGTGGGCCAGAAGTGCCAGGGCTTTTGCCTGATCCTGCTGCAGCAGACATTGGCGCGCGCGGTGCGCGCAATAATAGGCGCGGGCATGGGGCGAGACCTGATACAGGGCCGGCGAGGCAATGGCCGAGGCAAAGACCGGATCCGGTATGGTCCAGGACGGGCCATAGACTTCCGCCAGATACCGCGCAGCCTGGGAGGGCGGAAGGCGCGCCAGGCCGAATTCATCCGGCGGGCCGGGGGCAAAGCGCGCCACGCGCCACTGTATGTCGCCGGCATGATGGCTGAACCCGTAGAGATAATGGTCATCCTCAAGGGTCAGGTGAAACAGGTCCAGGCTGACGCCCTTGTGCGAGACCGGCAGGTAACGGTCACCGGTCCGGGCATGCCGGTTCAGGACAAGGCCGGGATGGGTGCGCACTATGTCCACCGGATCGGCGCAGCAGGGGTCTGCGGCCAGCAGGCCGATATCCACATCACGATCCTCCGGCAAGGGCGCGCCGGAGCGGGAGAGACCGAGCTGCGTGCCGGCCAGGGCGACGGGGATATAGCCATGCGACCGCATCAGATGGGCGACCTGCCGCACCGCCTGCAGCGTCGAGCGGGCAGGAAGGTGCGGCCGGGACGGGCGGGCAGGCATGTGGCGCCTGGTCAGGGCCAGGAGCGAGTTGATCTTGTGCGCGCAGGCGGGCTCGAACTCGCCCGAAAAATAGCAGGCCCGGGCGATGGCATCCTGCGCCCGGCAGGGATCCTGGAAGGCCGCCCTGTGGCGCAGGGCAAAACGCCGGGCAGATTGCGCATCCCGGCAATTCAGATAGGCATCGACACAGGCGATCAGATGGCGAGGCTCCGGAGCGGAGCGATCACAGAGATCCAGCAGGACGCGCAGGCCGGCCTGAAGCGCCAGCAGGCGTTCGGGTTCGCGTGGCGTGATGTCGGCAATCGAATTCCAGGCGCGCCAGGAGTCCGGGACAGATTCTGCAAGACGGCGAAAACACTCCAGGGCGTGGCCCCGCCGTCCGGCCAGAAAGAGGGCGAGACCATATCCCAGGCTGGCCGATTCATGATCGGGGTACTGCGCAAGTACGGGTTCCAGGGTCTGGCAGGCCTGGGCGGGCTGGCCCAGCCCGACCTGGACCCGCCCGAGCAGGATACGGGTCGAAACATGATCAGGACGCAAGCTGGCCGCGGTCTCAAGGCAGGCGAGCGCCGCTTCATCCTTCCCCTGCCGCAAATATGCGACAGATCGCCAATAGGTCTCCTTCCAGCCCGTGTGCGGTGCTTCATTTGACCTGTCAGGGGACGGAGGCTTTGGCATGTCGGTCAACTGGGCCCGGAGCTTTGCGGGATATCGGTCTCCGCCTGCACATGCTGGATGTGTCCGGAATGACAGGAAGACCGGCACAATTCCTTGGTATACACATACCATAAAACAACCCAAGGGAGAAGAATATTTCTGCCTTGTGAGGTCTGAAGTGTATGGTCGGGATGGAGCAACAGGGTCCGATATGGCGATGGGTTCGACGCCTGCCGGGCAGACCCTATCTGGCCGTGAACCATCCGGTCCCGGATGAGGGCTGGCCGGGGAATCCCTTGTGAAGACAGGCGCCTCGAATTTGGGGTATGCTGTCTAAAAGAGTCTGAGTGAAATGACGATTTGGCGCGCTCACTTGTTGTACAGGCGAGCTGCCGTCAGAAGGAGGAAACTGACATGAGGACAGGCCGGGCCAGAGGGCCGACTTCCAACAACCGGCGCTCCCAGGGCGTTCGCGCCAAGCCAACCTCCCGGTCTCCGACGGAGATCGACAAACTGGTCGGAACGAATGTCCGCCGGGTTCGGCTGGAGCGGGGCCTCACCCTGTCAGATCTCGGCGAGCAGCTGGGCATCAGCCATCAGCAGCTTCAGAAATATGAAACCGGCACCAACCGGCTGAGCGCCGGCATGCTGTGCGCACTGGCGGAGGTCCTGGAAGTGAGGATCGAGTCCCTGTTCAACGACGTCTCGGCCAAATCCCGGGGACAGGCCGACCAGACCCCCGATCCGTTCTCGGATCTTCACAGCGAAGCCGCTTTCTGGGTCAAACGCATCCGGTCCAAGGCGACCCTCGAACTCACGGTCAGGATACTCAAAGCCCTGTCATCCTGATCTAGCAGCGCAGGACAATTTTGCATTCTGATTGACCCTCCTGGCAGGGGGGCCTCGTGCCGCGTGGGCTACAGCGAGCCTGGTCCGATGCAGCGGGTCAGGCTTTCGGCGTCGTCTCCAGCAGCCTTCCCAATTCATCGGCGGCCAGTTCGAGCGGGCGGCCGCTCTGGTCGACACGTGCCTGGATGAGCGCGCCCTGCAGGGCTGAGACACAAAGAATGGCCAATCGCGCAGCGGCGGTGCGGGAAAAGCCATCCGAGACGAGCTTGTCCGTGAGGATGGCGGTTCTGGCTGCATAGGCCGTGCGTCCCGCTTCGGTCACGGCGCGGTCTCCCGGGGCCATTTCGAGCAGGACCGTCGTGATCGGACAGCCATCCCGGAAGCGCGAGGCTTTCATCCATCCGGCCAGCAGGCGGGCATGCGCGCGCAGGAGTTCGGCCGTGGACCCGGTCTCTTCTGCCAGGTCCGTCACGGTCCTGGCAACCCGGAGGCCAGCTTCTTCGATGGCCGCGGTCGCGATGGACGCCTTCCCCTTGGGGAAGTAATAATAGAGCGAGCCCTTCGGGGCGCCGCTGGCGTCGACAATGTCATTGAGCCCCGTGCCGGCATAGCCCTGCCGCCTGAACAGGGTAACCGCCGCATTGATGATGGGGGCGCGGTGCTTGGGGGTGGCCGGCATCAGACATCTCCTTCAAATATATATTGACTGGTCTACATCAGTTCGTCAATCCAGAGGCTGACCAACACACAGGAGGATTTCATGTCAGGCAGGATTGCATACGCCTATCAGGACGGAGTTGCGACGATCACGATGAATGATGGCAAGGTGAACATCCTGTCCACCGCCATGCTGGCCGAGATCGGCGACGCGCTGGACCGGGCCGAACAGGATGCGGCCATTGTCGTGCTGCAATCCGCGCGACCGGGTATTTTTTCGGCCGGGTTTGACCTGAAAATATTCGCTGCGAATGACGCGCAGGCAAGCCTCGACATGGTGAAGGGCGGGGCAGAGCTCGCTTTGCGCCTGATGGCATTTCCGCATCCGACCCTTGGTGTGATGCAGGGGCATGCCTATCCGATGGGCACGTTCCTCCTGCTCGCCTGCGACTTGCGGCTTGCCAGTGCGGGCAACCATCGCATGGGACTGAATGAAGTGGCGATCGGCATCGCCCCGCCAGGTTTTGCGGTCGAGCTGGCCCGCAGCCGGATGCATCCGGCCTGGCTCAGCCGCACCGTGGCGCTCGGTGAAATGTTCACACCGGAGGCTGCGCTGGAAGCAGGCCTGCTGGACCGGGTTGTCGCGCCAGAAGCGCTCGATACGGAGCTCTCCCTTATTCTGGAAGGCATGAAAGCCGTCCACCGACCTTCCCACGCCCTCGCCAAGAGACGCCTGCGCCATCCTGCCATGGCCGCCATCCGGGAGGCGATCGACCGGGAGCTGACGATCGAAGCCTACACATCGGGCGCGCGGGCGCCGTCAGACATTGTATTGCCGGGCGGGCCGGGGATGTGAGGGCAGACAGGTCACCCAAATTCAAGCGCTGACCGTCAGCGAAATGGCCGAAGAGGCAGGTGTCACGATTCAGACAGCCAGCTCACATCTGTCCAAGCTCCATACCGGCGGTCTATTACGCCCCCGCAAACAGGGGCGGCACAAATATTATGCTCTGGCCAATGAAGACGTGGCCCGGTTACTCGAAGGGGTGATGGGCTTGGCGGCGGGAGTCGGCCATTTGCGCAGGCGCACCGGTCCTAAGGATGCGCAATTGCGTCAGGCACGCGTCTGTTACAATCATCTGGCCGGCGCGCTGGCCACGCAGATGTTCGACAGCCTGATGGCCAAGGGGCATCTTGTCCTGAAGCGTGATGACCTGATTTTGACCGATGCAGGAGCCGCCTTCGCCCGGGATTTCGACATCGAGCTTGATGTCTTGCACAGCGCACGCGCGCCGCTCTGTCGTGAGTGTCTGGACTGGAGCGAACGCAGATCGCATCTGGCAGCAAACCTGGGGCGGGCTTTCCTGATCCGTTTCGAAGAATTGTCCTGGGTCAAGCGCGTTGAGCAAACCCGTATTGTGTCTTTCTCTCGCAGCGGGGACGAAGCGTTTCGCAAATTGTTCTCGATCGTTAAACCGTGAGGATACCGGACCGTGATGCTCATGCGATCACATCGTATCGCGGCGCTTGACGCCGCTCGAGTCACAGGCTGGCGCGACATGTGGGATCTGTCATTTGATGGCAACCGGACAGAACGGGTCAGAGACGGATGCTCTCTAGTAGACGGAAAGGTTGCACCAGGCCAGTCCAGAGGCAGTCGTTCCGGCTTGTAAAGCTGTGTACAGAGGGAGTGATTTTCCTCTCGGTAACAGACCGCTCGCAGAAATGATCAATCGTATCGCCGATTAGACTGTCTTCCAAATATCCTCCATCCTCATGTCTTGCCTTTTGATTGTACGATCTTCATCAACACTTTCCCCTCGACAACTTGACCGTTTTCTTCAACAGAAAGCCCCAGGACTTCACCCTCAAATGGCGCGCGAAGCACGTGTTCCATCTTCATGGCTTCGAGGGTTACCAGCGCCTGATCTGCTTTGACGACTTCACCTTCCGATACGGCTACAGTAACGATACGCCCCGGCATGGGTGAAAGAATGCTGCCATCCGATGCTGTCGATCCGACCATGCTGGTATCATATATGGGAAGTGACACTTCAAACGGCCAACCCTGTTCCACGAGAAGAACTCCCTCATCCAGAGGCAAGAGAGTAGTTGGCTTCACGCGGACCGTCTGCATTTCGGCGGTCTGATTTTTACCGTCGACGGAAATCCGGACTTCCAAGTCCACAGGTCCGTTAAGGCGGAAGCCGGTCAACAGGACCCAAGGGACAAGAGCAGGGGTCTCACCCTCATACGCCGACCGCGCTTCACCCAGCATTTGCGTTGCCGCCGCGAGGCCCTCCTTTGTAGGCTCAGGGCGAGCCACCAGTCGATCCAGATGCTCGTCGATATGACCTGTGGTCGCCACGCCCTTTGCAAAGGTTTCATCACGAAGAAGACAGGATAGAAAGCCCGCATTATTCTGAACCGGATAGGTGGCCACACTGTCGCATGCGTTGGCGAGGCTTGTGCGGGCTTCGTCTCGAGTGTCACCCGTGCAGATCACTTTCGCGATCATCGGATCATAGAAGGGAGAAACTTCACCATCCTGGCTGACGCCGCTCTCGATCCGAGCTGAGTCGAGCGGAAGTTTCAACACACGCAGCGGACCGGGCGAGGGAAGAAAGCCTGTGACCGGATTCTCCGCGTAAATCCGCGCTTCCATCGACCAGCCCTGGATACTGAGATCAGATTGGGCGAGGGGGAGCGGCTCACCGGATGCAACCCGCAGCTGCCATTCCACAAGGTCCACGCCCGTAATCTCTTCAGTCACGGGGTGTTCCACCTGGAGACGTGTATTCATTTCCATGAACCAGATGCGATCTGCACTCAGTGATCCGGACCCGTCAGCGATGAACTCAACCGTGCCGGCGCCAACATAGTTCACTGCGAGGGCGGCGTTGACGGCAGCTGTGCAGATGGCCTGACGCGTCTCCTCATCCATTCCGGGGGCCGGGGCTTCCTCAATGACTTTCTGGTGTCGGCGCTGAAGCGTACAGTCACGTTCGAACAAATGAACGATATTTCCGTGGGTGTCTCCGAACACCTGGACTTCGATGTGCCTGGGATTGACGATCCACTTTTCGAGCAGCACGGTCGGGTCACCAAAGGACGCCGTGGCTTCCCGCTGGCAGGATGCAAGGGCCGCCTCAAAGTCCTTGGGCTGATCGACTTTGCGCATGCCCTTGCCTCCGCCGCCAGCGACTGCCTTGATCAGAACGGGATAGCCGATTTCGGAGGCCTGCCGTTTCAGATGGCTGGGAGACTGGTTGTCGCCGATATAGCCAGGCGTGGTCGGAACGCCGGCCCTTTGCATCAGCTTCTTGGCAGCGTCCTTCAGGCCCATGGCCCGAATGCTGTCCGGATATGGACCGACCCACACCAGCCCGGCTTCGATGACCCTGGCTGCGAAATCAGCATTTTCCGATAGAAATCCATACCCGGGATGGATTGCCTCGGCATCGGCCAGCCGCGCCGCCGCAATCACGCGATCGCCAACAAGATAACTCTTCGCGGCCGAAGAGGGTCCGATGTGAAGAGCCTCGTCGGCTTGAGTCACATGCGGCGCTGCCGCATCGGCATCCGAATAAACAGCGATGGTCCGTATGCCCAGCCGTCTGGCTGTGCGAATGATACGGCAAGCAATCTCACCGCGATTGGCTATAAGTAGGGATTGAATCATTTTGCTACATCCTGAAGACGCCGAATTGAGCCCGTTGGGAAATGGGAGCGTTTAAGGTTGTGGAAAAGGCGAGGCCGAGAACATCGCGGGTTTGAGCTGGATCAATGATGCCATCATCCCAGAGTCGTGCGCTTGCATACCAAGGATTGCCTTCGGTTTCGTACTTGTCCCGGATCGGGGCTTTGAACGTTTCGGCTTGTTCGGGCGTCCAGGTATCGGCATCTCGGTGGACCGTGGCGAGAACGCTCGCTGCCTGTTCCCCGCCCATCACCGAGATCCGGCTATTCGGCCAGGTGAACAGAAACCTCGGCTGATAGGCCCGCCCGCACATGCCGTAATTGCCCGCGCCAAAGCTGCCACCGATCAGTAGGGTGATTTTCGGGACTTGCGCCGTCGCTACAGCGGTCACGAGTTTTGCGCCATGCTTGGCGATGCCTTCGGCTTCATACTTTCCGCCAACCATGAACCCGGAAATATTTTGCAGGAAGAGAAGGGGAATCCGGCGCTGGCAGGCTAGTTCGATAAAATGGGCACCTTTCTGCGCGCTTTCAGAGTAAAGGACGCCATTATTCGCAAGGATGGCGACCGGCATCCCCCATATATGGGCAAATCCGCAGACGAGAGTTGTGCCATAGAGTGGTTTGAATTCATGGAATTGCGAGCCATCGACAAGCCGCGCGATAATCTCCCGAACATCGAATGGTGTCCGAAGATCGGGCGGTAAAATGCCATATATTTCTTGTGGTGCATAAAGCGGGGGACGAATAGGTTGACGATTGACCTCCGTCTTGCGGTTCTGAGGTAGGGTAGCCACAATATCACGAACAAGGATAAGGGCATGTTCATCGCTTTCCGCCAGATGATCGGTGACACCTGATTTTCGGCTGTGAGTGTCCCCACCGCCCAGGGCCTCGGCAGAAATCACCTCGCCGGTTGCCGCCTTGACCAGGGGAGGGCCAGCCAGGAAAATGGTGCCTTGTTCACGAACGATGATGGATTCATCCGACATCGCTGGCACATAGGCCCCCCCCGCCGTGCAACTGCCCATGACGCAGGCGATCTGAGCTATGCCGCGCGCAGACATGTTTGCCTGATTGTAGAAGATGCGGCCAAAATGTTCCTTGTCCGGAAAAACCTCGTCTTGATGGGGCAGGTTCGCTCCGCCAGAATCAACGAGGTAAATGCAGGGCAACTGGTTCTCGAGGGCGATCTCCTGCGCGCGCAGATGTTTTTTTACCGTCAATGGATAATAGGTGCCTCCCTTGACGGTTGCGTCATTGGCAATGATCATCACTGACCGGCCGGAGACCTGGCCGATACCGGTTATCAGTCCCGCGCCCGCAATGTCTTCTCCATACATGCCATAGGCTGCCAGTTGCGAGAGTTCGAGGAAGGGGCTGGCAGGATCTAGCAGGTACCGCACCCGATCCCGAGGCAGCAGCTTACCTCGCGATATGTGTCGATCACGCGCCTGCGCATTGCCGCCGAGTGCCGTGCGGGCGACATCCTCATGAAGTCGCTGGCGAAGCGCGCGATTGATCCGGTCATTGTGGACGAAGCCGGGATCGGCTGGGCTCAGCTGACTCTTGAGTGTCGGCCCGCTCATCCTTTCATGAGCTCCCGGCCGATCAGAAACCGCCGAATCTCGTTCGTTCCTGCGCCAATGTCGTAGAGCTTTGCATCGCGGGCAAACCGTTCTACGGGCCATGCCTTAGTGTAGCCTGCACCACCCAATGCCTGGATGGCTTGCATCGAGGTTCGCACCGCATTCTCGCTCGCCATCAGAATGGCACCCGCCGCGTCAAACCGGGTGGCTCGCCCTTCGTCACAGGCTTTGGCGACGGCGTAAACATACGCTCTTGCGGAGTTCAGTGCGACATACATGTCGGCAAGTTTTGCCTGCATGAGCTGAAAATTGCCGATGGGTTGGCCGAATTGTTTCCGTTCGCGGACATAGGGCAGGACGGTATCGATGCAGGCCTGCATGATACCGAGGGGGCCACCGGACAGAACTGTACGCTCATAGTCGAGACCGCTCATCAGGATAGCCGCGCCCTGGCCGATGTCGCCCATCACATTTGCGTCAGGGACAAAGCAGTCCTGGAACACCAGTTCTCCGGTATAGGAGCCACGCATTCCCATCTTGTCGAGCTTTCTCGTGACGGAGAATCCCTCAAAATCGTTCGCAACCAGAAAGGTCGTCACCCCTTTCGACGCTGCCGCCGGATCGGTTTTTGCGTATATGACCATCGTATCGGCGATGGGACCGTTGGTGATCCAGTATTTACTGCCATTGAGAACAAATCCGCCCTCCGCCTTTTCAGCCTTCAAAGTCATACTCATGACGTCAGAGCCGGCACCTGCTTCCGACATGGCGAGCGCGCCGACATGTTCGCCGCTTAAAAGCTTTGGCAAGTAACGGCTTTTCTGATCAGCGCTGGCCCATCGTCTGATCTGGTTGATGCAGAGATTCGAATGGGCCCCGTAAGAGAGCCCGATGGAGGCGGAAGCTCTGGAGATTTCCTCCATGGCTACAACATGATGCAGGTAGCCCAGTCCAAGTCCGCCATCTTCTTCGTCAACCGTGATTCCATGAAGCCCCAGTTCTCCCATGAGGGGCCAGATCTCCCGCGGGCATTCATCGGTGCGATCAATCTCCGCGGCGAGCGGCAAAAGCTTGCTACGAGCAAATCGCGTGCAGGTCTCCCGAATCATGTCGGCGGTGTCGCCCAGAGAAAAATCAAACAGCGTCATGTGCCAGCCCCCGAGATTGCGGATTGAAGTGAACTAGCAAACTTCATCAAATAGGGAAAATTGAATAAAATCGACCCATAGTATAAATGATATCTATGATTGACCGTTATCTCGTCAGATACTTTCTCGCTGTTGTGGACAGCGGCAATTTTTCCCGCGCGGCCCAGCGGATGAATGTCGCCCAGCCGACCTTGTCCATCGGTATTGCCAAGCTGGAAGAAATGGTCGGTACAAGCTTGTTCAACCGGAATAACAAACGGGTAAACCTGACAGATGCCGGGGCGCGATTCCTGCCCTATGCACGGCGCATCGAAAGTGAATTTAACCGCTCTCTTGCTGCCATTCAGGAGGTGCAGCCCTACAGGGTCCTGAAGCTTGGAATCCTGAACACTATTTGCTCCACACTTGTGCAGTCGGCCATCACACAGATGTTGGCTGCCGACCCCTCCCAACGCATTGAAGTCGTCGACGGATCGGAGCGCGAGCTTGTGAACAGTCTCGGTCGAGGCCGGATCGACATTGCCCTCACCCTGGTGGAGAGGGGAGGGGATCGCTATTGCGAAGAAGTGCTGTTCGAGGAAAATTATGTCGCGGCCTTGCCCCGCACCCATCCGCAGGCAGGCAAGAGCATTCTCAAAGCAGAAGAACTGGCCGGTAGCATAATGATTGTTCGCCGCCAATGTGAAGCATTGTCTGAGACCAGCCGATACTTTACCGAGCGCGGCGTGCGGCCATTTTTTGCATACCGGTCCTCACAGGAAGACCGGGTGATGGCGATGGTCGCGGCCGGTCTGGGCTTGACTGTGGTCCCTGTCTCCCACACGGCGCACGGCGTATGGCAGGCGCGACTGAACGGCTTTGACCTGACCCGAAAAATCGGGCTGATGTTCTCTCCCGACGTGAACCGTACGGTGCTTGACGGGTCGCCCGCCCTTCAGAAATTCAGGGAAGTGGTCAGTCGCAGAGGTTAGGAAGAGGCCTTGAAATCTACTGTGTGAGCAGCAGATTCGCATCCGAAGCTGTCGACACTCCGTGCGATGGGCTTCTCCGAATTCAAAAAGTCTCTGCCTTCACGATTGGTATGAATAGGTCGAAGCGGAAAACTGTTCTGCGATACATCAGCATCCTGACGCTCCCAAATTGCAGCCTGGTAGGAATGCATTAAATAGAATCCGGAATTAAACCTCGCGTCGTGCTCGTGAGATGAAAGCTCTGGACGGTGAATCAGCAATCATGGCGGACCGGCGTCTCAAAATCCAGGGCCCTTTCCAGTGTGCTGGTCTCGTCAGGCACAATGTTGCGTCCACATCGAGCATGGCTCTTGGCGCCTAGACCATTTGGGCGCATGCGATGTCGGCATGCTGATCGATTCGACCCCCGGACCCTGCCGATGTTGCCAAGCGACCCTGCCCGAGAGGATGGAAAGCCTTCTGTGTGCACTGGTGTTTTTACCATTTTCGAGGCTGAACCTGCTGTCAGAAAACTCGTGGCGTTACTATATTGGATTGACCGCCAGCCAGGGTTGAAGTCTTCAAGCACTCTATATTGCGCGCTTACTTGCTTATCGACCCCTGCGAGCACATTCAGCCTTCTAGCGCATCAAGTACTTTCAGGCGATCAGCCTGACGGCACACCAGTAGGTCGGGCAGGTAGGGGTCGGTCTGATTGTATCTCAGCGGTGTGCCGTCAAGCCGCGAGCAGTGCAGACCGTGAGCCATGGCGACGGCGGCGGGGGCGCAACTATCCCATTCATACTGGCCTCCGGAATGCAGGTAGATATCTGCGTCCCCCCTTATGATCGCCATGGCCTTTGCGCCTGCGCTGCCCATTGGCACCAGCACTGCACCAAGCTGCTCGGCAACCGCGACAGCCTCTTTAGCCGGACGAGTGCGGCTTACGACCATGCGCAGCGTCTCGGGAGCACGAGGGACGAGTCCCGGTCTGTCGCTGCGCAATACCTGACCAAGGTCTGGTAGTGCCACTGCTCCGATCTGAGACTCGCCATTTATGGCGAGAGCAACATGCACGGCCCAGTCGGGACGTGCTTCACCATATTCTCGGGTCCCGTCGACTGGATCGATGATCCAAACACGTTCCTTCGACAGACGCTCCTCCGTGTCTTTGCTCTCTTCGGAGAGTAAACCATCATTTGGACGCTGCTGACGCAGGGCATGAATGAGAAATTGGTTGGCCGTCTGGTCGCCGGCATACCCGAGAGATTTGCCTTCGAACATGTCCGAGTCGCGGACTTGCAGGAGTATCCTGCCTGCTACCTGGGCGAGGTGGGCAGCGAGTTCGGCATCAGTCATAATCATACCATTCACTTTAGGGGAAGGATGCTGCGAATGATATGACTGGCGGCCTCTCCGGCCGACATGTCGACCGTGTTCACACGGATTTCCGGATTTTCCGGGGGTTCATAGGGGCTGTCGATACCGGTGAAGTTCTTGAGTTTGCCTTCCCGCGCTTTCTTGTACAGGCCCTTTACATCGCGTTTTTCAGCAATCTCAATTGGCGTGTCGACGAAGATCTCGATAAATTCATGCTCTGCGAGCATGTCTCTCACCATTCGTCGCTCTGCGCGGAAGGGGCTGATAAAGGCAGTCAGAACGATGAGTCCTGCCTCAGCCATCAGTTTCGTGACCTCGCCGACACGACGGATATTCTCAATGCGGTCAGCCTCAGCGAAGCCGAGATCCTTGTTCAACCCGTGGCGGACATTGTCACCATCGAGAAGGAATGTGTGACGGTTCATCAGATTGAGGCGCTGTTCCACCTCATTGGCGATGGTGGACTTCCCAGACCCGGACAATCCCGTGAACCACAGTACACGGGGAGTCTGGTTTTTCATCGCGGCGTGATCTGCTCGGGTGATGGTTGTCGGCTGCCAATGCACATTCTGGGAGCGGCGCAGGCTGAAATGCAGCATGCCAGCCCCAACTGTTGCATTCGTCACCTTGTCAATCAGAATGAAGCCGCCGAGCATCCGGTTTTCTGCGTATGGCTCGAATACGACCGACTTGTCCGTCAGTATTTCCGCAACCCCTATCTCGTTCAATGACAGTGTCTTGGCAGCGAGATGCTCCATCGTGTTGACATCAACTTCATACTTCGGTTGCATTACCGAGGCTGAAACGGTCTGTGTACCCAGTTTGAGCCAGTAGCTGCGCCCGACATGCAGGTCTTCGTCACTAAGCCAGATGACGGTTGCCTCAAATTGGTCCGCAACTTGGGGAGAGTTGTCTGCTGTTGCCAGAACGCTTCCCCGCGAGCACTCGATCTCCTCAGTCAGCGTGAGTGTGACATGTTGACCAGCCACAGCTTCGTCAAGGACGCCAGCAAAGGTGACAATGGATTGTATGGAACTTGTCTTCCCAGAGGGCAAGACACGTATCAAATCGCCTGGCTTGACTGTGCCTGATGCAATCAGACCCGAGAAACCCCGGAAATCAAGATCAGGGCGCTTGACCAGTTGGACCGGCATGCGGAATGGTTGTTCCCGGACGAAGTCCAGATCGATCTGAACAGATTCGAGATGATCGATCAGAGCCGGGCCATGATACCATGCTGTATTCTTGGATGGAGCGGCAGTGATATTGTCGCCTTTAAAACCGGAAATCGGTATTGCAACAAAACTGTCGATGCCGATCGTTTTCGCGAATTTGGCATAGTCGGCCACAATCATTTCGAATGTTTCCTGACTATAATCGACGAGATCCATCTTGTTCACAGCCAAGACTAGGTGGCGGATACCAAGCAGGTGGCACAAATAAGAATGACGGCGTGTCTGCACGAGAATACCCTTGCGTGCATCGACCAAAATCACGGCGAGGTCAGCGGTTGAGGCGCCAGTTACCATATTGCGTGTGTACTGTTCATGTCCCGGACAGTCGGCCACAATAAACTTGCGCCTCTCGGTGTTGAAAAACCGATAGGCGACATCGATCGTTATGCCTTGCTCTCGTTCTGCAGCGAGACCATCCACCAAGAGTGCAAAATCGATATTCTCTCCCTGCGTACCAGAACGTTTGCTGTCCTGCTCAAGTGCAGCAAGTTGATCTTCGAAGATCATCTTGGAGTCATAAAGCAGGCGACCGATCAATGTGGACTTGCCATCATCAACGCTGCCACATGTGATAAAGCGCAGCATTGTCTTGTGCTGGTGCTGATCCAGATAGGCGTCGATGTTATCGGCAATAAGGGCCTCAGTCTTGTAAACCACTGCTTTGCTTGGCTGGTCGGCCATTAGAAGTATCCCTCCTGCTTTTTCTTCTCCATTCCAGTGCCCTGTTCGTCTTGGTCAATGGAGCGGCCTTGGCGCTCACTGGTCGTTGTCAGCAGGGTTTCTTGGATCACTTCGGCAAGGCTCGAGGCCTCACTCTCCACCGCGCCGGTGAGCGGGTAACAGCCAAGCGTGCGGAAACGGATTGACCGCATCCTGGGCGCTTCATCCTCCTTGAGCGGGAACCGGTCGTCATCGACCATAATCAGCATCCCGTCACGTTCTACGGTCGGGCGTATGGCGGCGAAATAGAGTGGAACGATGGGGATGTTTTCCAGTTGAATATATTGCCAGACATCCAGTTCGGTCCAGTTACTGATGGGGAAGACACGGATGCTTTCACCCTTCTTCTTTTTCGCATTATATGTGTTCCAGAGTTCTGGACGCTGAGTCTTGGGGTCCCAGCCATGCGAAGCGGTGCGGAAGGACAAAATACGTTCTTTTGCGCGGCTTTTTTCCTCGTCGCGGCGTGCACCTCCGAAGGCAGCATCGAATTGATGTTTGTTAAGAGCCTGCTTCAGGCCTTCAGTCTTCCACATATCGGTGTGAAGCGGGCCGTGGTCGAAGGGATTGATTCCACGCTCCGCCGCTTCAGGGTTCTGGTAAACGATAAGATCCATACCGGCTTGCTCAGCCATAGTGTCGCGAAGCTCGTACATCGCCTTGAACTTCCAGGTCGTATCAACGTGCAGCAGGGGAAAGGGGGGCGGTGACGGGTAGAATGCCTTGCGGGCGAGGTGCAGCATCACGGCGCTATCCTTGCCGACCGAATAGAGCATCACGGGTCTTTCGCTTTCGGCAACGACTTCGCAGATGATATGCATGGCTTCAGCTTCGAGACGCTGCAGGTGTGTGAGATTTGCGTGTCTGGTCATTTCCATCCTATCCATTTTCAGGATCAGGTTAGCGGGCAAGTTGCAGTATGGACCTCCCAAATGGGAGGTGGTACAAAATTTTATGCGAGTTCCCGTTCTAGGCGAAACCGAATTGCTTGTGCCCTTGCATGAAGGTGTATTCGAGCAACCGATGTGGCAGACATTTCTCAGGCGACTATGCGATTCCGCTGACGCCGATTTCGCCGGATTGTTTCTTCGGTCGTCTGATGGTCGGGATTTGGTGAGCCTGATAGAAAGTGCTTTTCCGATGCCGGTCCAGTTTGAAAAGCTCTTCGCGCAGGCCTGCGACAACGGTCCATTCCGAACTCGACCTATGAGGGAAGGGCGCGTTTACAGTCTGGATGAGTTAGTTGAGGCGGGAGGCGAGGCAGAGCGGGCCTTTCGTACGAATGTCCTCGTGCCTTTGGATGTCACCAGCATGCGCGCGATGCGATTGCGGGAGCAAAGCGGATTGGATGCCTGGCTGGTGCTCGCTGGAGAGCGGTATCTTGGCGCGGAAGTCGGCAATCTGTTTTCTGCCCTGACGCCTCATTTGCGGGTGGCACTTCGGGTGCTTGCGACCCTCGAGCGTGAACGTACCCGGTCATCTCTCAACGCAGATATATTCAGCCGGATGAATTTCGGTTGGATTTCAGTCGACGCCCATGGCGGCATTGTCGATCTCGACGAACAGGCGGAACGTCTGTTGCAACAATCCCGCATCTTCCGACGGGGACCGTACAACCGGTTGACGCCATCCTCGCCATCCGTTGATCGACAACTCACTGACCTTCTACGGAAATTCGCCGGGAACTCGCGTGCCCTGCCACGGGCGATCAATCTAAGTCAGGACCCCTGGCTCGACATACTCGTCTCTCCGCTCCGCGTCCGGGCACTTACAGGTGATACCAGGGCGGTGGGGGTAATCTATTTTCGTGGGGATCGCCAGTCCACTGCAAACAGATGCGCACAGCTCTGCGATGTGTTTAATCTGACGGATAGCGAGGCTCGGCTAGCTTGGGCAATGACCCAGGGAAAATCGATTGTCGAGGCCGCAGAATCCTGTGGTCTGACAGTTGAGACCGCGCGCAATTACTCAAAAAAAATCTACGCAAAGACGGGTGCTCGCGGACAGGTTGATCTTGTGCGTCATATTTTGACGGGTGTACTGGCGCTTGCCTAGGCCAAGGGCGCTCAGATTCCACTATGTACGCATCACGCCATTCAATAAGAAGTAGGCGCTGTGCTGCTAGTATACAGACTATCAATCCAGACGCCTCAGGACTTCCCTGCGAACAGGTTGAGTTTCAACTTGCCACAGACGAGCAGTAATCCCTTTTGTCCTCAATCTCCTGTCCGGCCTCATCTCCAAATCCTTAGCCCAGCTTGATACCAGGAATGGTGAGCCAGGCCAGGAAGCGCCTCGACTCGACACCCGGCATCCTCATGCGATGGGATTAAGGCGTATTGGTCAATTTTGGCATGACGGCTCGCCCGACCATTCTCTGGGCTGTCTGTTGACCGGCGCCCTTCATCAGGGGCATGAGCGAGGTGCCCGCACGCTGGCGCAATGTTCTCATGGATTTTTCAATGTCATCTGTCTCTATCTCGAAGAGAGTCAGATAACGTCGCATGTTCTCTGGCTCTTCCTGCAGACGAAACCGTTGTGCTGAGACAAATCCCGGAACGTCCAGAACATCCGGCATGTGCTGGCATTCATACCAGGCGCGATAATCGTCATCTTCTTCGTCCGGCCCGACAGTGATGATGATAAAGCAGTACTGCTCCATGCCGCTTCTCCCCCGTGTGATTTGTGAAAGCAATTTTGTCTGTACGGTCAGGAGGAATCTTAGGTGTAAGTGTCCCTGATTGCTGCGGATCAAGCATGAAACGTCTCTAGGATCCAGCTTGGAGAGGCGCCAAAACCGCGCGGTATACATCCCGCTAAGACCCGGATATAAAAAGAAAATAATGCATTTCGAATCTGAGTTCTGTCCCCAACTTGCTGATGCTTGTGTTAAATCGAGACACACTATGGACAGAAACACATCGATTCACGGACTTTCGCTGTCCCTGAGTTGGTAGGCATAGTTTTTATCGTGACTCATAATCACATTCGCGACTTGTCTTTCCTGGCGAGGGGCAAGCGATAAATGGATAACAAACAAAAATAGATACCAAAAAGGTACTACGGGGAGGAATGATGAAAAAGGTTTCGATTTTAATAGGTGCTCTGACCTCGGTCTCGGTTGCGGCAATCTCGTCCGCGCTACCCGCCATGGCCCAAGATGCCGTACCTTCGGCAGCTACGGAAGAAGATTCGTCGAGAAAGCTGGGCACGGTGACCGTCACGGCGCGTCGGGTCGATGAAAGCGTTCAGGATGTGCCGCTTGCTATCACGGTGATTGATGAAACAGTCCTGGCCGATTCTGCGATCTCGAATATTCGAGATCTGCAAGGCTTTGCGCCATCCCTCTACCTGGCAAGTGGTCCCGGAGGACCGAGCGCAGCGAATGTCGGAATACGAGGGCAGACCCAGGCAGATACTCTGCTGACGACCGATCCGTCTGTTGCCGTCTATGTTGATGAAATCAGCCGGCCACGGCAAATCGGCTTGCGGGCTGCATTGTTTGATGTGGGCCGGATTGAGGTGCTCAAGGGGCCTCAAGGCACCCTCTTTGGCAAGAATACCACGGGTGGAGCCGTGCTGGTCTATTCGAAACGTCCCGATTTTGAGGGCGTAAGCGGATATGTGGACTCCATTGTCGGAAATCTGAATACCGTCGAGGTATCCGGTGCTGTCACGCTGCCGGTGATCGCGGACAAGATGGCAATCCGGGTGGCGGGCAAGTCCGCCCAGAATGATGGTATTGGTCAGAATGCGCTTGGTCAGAATCTTGGCGAGACCAATGACACGGCGGCGAGGGTTTCTATGCTCTGGGAACCGTCGAGCAATATCGAGTGGCTCGCCACCGCTGACTGGACTGAATCCGAGACGACCGGATCGGTCATCAATGTCGTCCATGTCAATGATCTGGCCATTGACCCTGACACGCTGCGACTAGGAAATGCCCTCAATTCGGTGATTACGGCGACCCGGGTCGAGCTTGGCCTGCCGGGAACGCCCGAAGGGATAACGGCTGCCTATAATGCATTCGTTGATTCCGCCATGAATACAGGCGGGTTTTACGAGTCAAATGGTGCGACACCGGTGTCGGGGCATCTCGAGCTCTGGGGAGCCTCCTCAGACCTGAAAGTGGATGTGGGTTCTGTGGTGCTGCGCTCCATTACCGGCTATCGCGACACCAGCCGCAATGACGTGCAGGATTATGCCCAGACACAATTTGACCTTCTGCGCCCGAACAATTTCTCCTATGCGGGTAGTTTCACACAGGAGTTTCACATCATCGATGATGTCGATGATCGCCTGTTCTGGATCGTGGGCGCATTCTATAATTATGAAGACGGCAGAGAGGGGAGCACGACCCCGCAATTGACGGCTATCAATCCGAACAGTCCGAGCATGACGGCTTTCTCGGCGACGAATGAAAACCTGTCCATCTTTGCCCAGGCGGAATACGAATTAACGGAGCAGATCCGGGTAACCGGCGGTATACGCTATTCCGAAACTGAACAGGAAGTCATCAGTCGAAACGCCAATGGTGGAGGCTGTGTGCTCCCGACAGAGCTCCTGGACACGCCTGGCACATGCAGGGCGACGTTCAATACGGACGCTGCGCAACCATCCTATCTGTTGAGCCTGGACTGGCAGCCACATCCCGACTTGCTCATGTATGCGAAACTCGCCAGCAGCTTCCGGGCAGGGGGCAACAATGTACGAGGCAGCAGCGACCCCGTGACGTTCTCGCCTTTCGAGCCAGAAGAAGCGACTGAGTATGAGATAGGCTTCAAGAGCGACTTGGCTGACGGGCGACTGCGCGTGAATGCGGCAACGTTCTATACGGACTATAAAAACATTCAGCGCAGCACGACAGTAAGTCGTAACAACAACCTGGCGACTTTTGTAACCAATGCGGCCGAAGGTCGTGTCTTTGGCGGCGAAGTGGAGGCCTGGCTGGTACCTACAGACAATCTCGCATTGAGCGGATCTCTCAGCTATGTGGATGCTGCCTATGATGAATGGCAGGATGCGCTTCTGGGAGACCGGACAAATGAGAAATTTGCGATACCGGATCTGCAATACTCCCTGACTGCAAAATATACGGTACCAGTCGGTGGAAATGACCTTAGCATTTTTGGTGCATGGCGGTGGCGCGACGACGTCGAGTTCCGCTCGGAAGCGATCAATACGAATACGGTCACGCAGGAAGGTTTCGGCCTGCTCGAAGCCCGTATCTCCTACGATCTGGATGATTATGGCCTTGAAA
The DNA here is from genome assembly GCF_036964145.1 of Hyphomonas sp. Lineage (GTDB taxonomy): Bacteria > Pseudomonadota > Alphaproteobacteria > Caulobacterales > Hyphomonadaceae > Hyphomonas. The sequence goes on along the minus strand of NZ_JBALUC010000002.1, from coordinate 279,818 downwards.
TTTCTGCGTTCGGAAAGAACATGCTTGATGAGGAATACTATACCGGCTTCCTCGCCTTCGACACCAACCTTGGATACAATATCGGCTATACAGGGGACCCGGCGACGTATGGTCTCGAAGTCCGCTATCGTTTTGGCGCACGATAGAACCGACATCGACATGCGCCAGTTCAAATTGCATCCCTGACAAGGCCGCGCTGGCACCCTGAGTCGCATTAATGACTTTTTGGTGCCGGCGCGCGCGCGATAACCCCTTCAACCCACATGCCAGCAATGCTGCTGTCGCAGAGACGTCAAGATCGCCATTGCCAGAAGCGGTCCAGCGCATCTCGAAAATCTCAGATATCCGATAGGAAAGCCGATGTCCGACGCCGTCATTCCCGAAAAAAGCGCCCGGGCTGTCCCCCAGCCGGAGCGAGCGAAGTCTCCAATCTCGGCTGTTGCGATCGTCACAATTAGTGTTCTCATTGTCCTCTATCTCATGTCCTTTGCGGACAAGCAGATGTTTTCACTCCTCGTCGATCCGATCGGGGCTAATCTCGCGCTGAGTGACGTGCAGCTTGGCGTACTGAATGGGATTGCCTTTTCCTCAATGTATATAACCGGCGTGCTCATTGCGGGCTGGTGTGTCGACCGTTTCGAGATCAGGACAGTCCTCTTTCTAGCGGTTGCCTTCTGGTCTTTTTTTGCAGCATTTTCGGGCTTGGCGAACGATTTCGGAACGCTGTTCATTGCTCGAGGGGGCGTTGGGCTCGGCGAGGCGTTCCTGCCGCCAGCTGCCTATGCGCTTTTGGCCGCCACCTTTCCCAGGGACCGACTGGCATTCGCGAACGGTGTGTATCATGCAGGGGCGAATATTGGCGCCGTGCTGACACTGATATTTGGCGGCATGCTTATTGGAGCGCTGACGCGTCTCGGTTCAATCAGTCTGCCGATCATCGGTGAGATAGAGGGCTGGCAGGGAGCGTTTCTCTGTACCGGGCTGCCCGGCATTGCATTGGCCTTTCTGGCCTTTTTCCTGCCGCGTACTCGAAAGCATCGCTCAGCTGAGCAGCAGGCAGCAGCGGAGGCCAAAGCCAAGGCGGCCAAGGAGGTCAGCTTTACCGCTTTCCTGGCAAAGAATCCCGGCCTTGTAACTGCCCATGTTCTAGCCGTCGCGCTGCTTGCAGTGCTCGCCTATTCATTAATTACATGGAGTCCTGCATTTCTGGGGCGCACGTTTGGCTGGTCGCATGAGCGCATTGGCTGGACGCTCGCGGCAGGCTCAGCTGCCGGCGGGCTGGGCAATATCTTCTGGGGCTATATCTGCGATCGCTATTATCGAAAAGGATATAATGACGCGGCCTACCGCGTCTTCACCTTTGCCACGCTGATCGGTGTTCCCTTCATCATTGCGGCCTTTCTTCTGAAAAGCGAACAATGGTTTATCGTGCTCTATTCCGTGGCATGGTTCACAGCGAGTAGTTTCGGTCCGCTCGTAACGGCCGTACAGCTTTTTGCGCCGTCGGCCCTGCACGGGCGACTCGTGGCCATTCAGACCTGCTTCGTCGGCCTGTTCGCAATAGGGGGTGCGCCGCTCATTGTGGCGGTTCTGGCGGATCTCTATGGCGGGGAGGCATATATCGGCGAGGGCATTGCCACAACAGCGACGGTGGTAGGCGGCACCGGAGTTCTATTGCTTGTCCTGGCCACGCGGAGACTGCGAAATGCAGTCGCAATTGAAAACGCGGCGCACGATGCGTCTGACGGGCAATCCGCCCCGGAAACGGATTGATGCGAACCCGCGCGATTCCGGGAGTCTATTCGCATCGCTGCGCGAGGGAAATGCGAACGCTATGTGAAATCGCAAGATGTGCAAACAGGTAGCGACATGATAAGTGATGGTGCGTCACAAAACAGCCGCTGACTGAGCGCAGGCTAAGGGAGATTGAATCGATGGAAATGAACGACATGATTTTGGTGAGCGTGGATGACCATGTTTGCGAGCCTGCTGACATGTTCGAGCGGCACATGCCCGAGAAGTTCAAAGATCGCGCGCCACGCGTCGTGAAGACGGAGCATGGGCAGGCCTGGGTGATCGAGGACAAGAAAGTCACCGGGCTGGGCCTGAATGCCGTCGTCGGGCGCCCCAAAACAGAATACGGCTACGAGCCGATGTCCTTCGATCATCTCCGGAAGGGCTGTTTCGACATTCACGCCCGCATTGATGACATGAATGCAAACGGCGTTCTCGGTTCATTGAATTTTGCCCAGTTTCCGGGATTTTCTGGCGTCCGTTTCATGCGCCAGGAAGACAAGGCGCTCGCTCTTGCGACAATCCAGGCCTACAATGACTGGCACATGCATGAATGGGCTGGGCCATATCCGGATCGGATCATCCCACTCGCGCTGCTGCCCTTGTGGGATATCAAGCTTACGCTGGCAGAACTCGATCGCATGGTGAAGCTCGGCGTACACGCCATCAGCTTTACCGACAACCCGGCGCTGATTGGTCTGCCCAGCCTTCATGACCCTTATTGGGAGCCACTCTGGTCAGCTTGCGAAGAGGCCAATGTCGTTATTTGCGCCCATATCGGTACGGGCGCATCAGCAGACCATGCGTCAGACCTCTCGCCCATCAGTGCCTGGATCACGTCCATGCCTATATCCATTGCCAATTCCGCGGCTGACTGGCTCTTCGCGTCATTTTGGAAAGATCATCCAAAATTGAAATTAGCGCTGTCCGAAGGCAGCATCGGCTGGGTGCCGTACTTCCTTGAGCGGGCAGAGTGCACGGTACGCCAGCATGGTCAGTGGACGAACCTCAATCTAGGGGGTCTTAGCCCGACAGAAATCTTCCGCCGTCACTTCATCACCTGTTTCATCGAGGATGATTTCGGAATCAAGAATCGCCATGAGATCGGCATCGATAACATTACTTGGGAATGCGACTATCCTCACTCGGATACACAGTGGCCATATGCGCCCGAAATGCTCTGGGACGCTGTCAAAGACCTTCCCAAGGATGAAATCGACAAGATTACACACCTCAATGCCAATCGGGATTTCAGCTTTGCGCCCTTTGAGGGCATGGGCGGTCGCGAGAACTGCACGGTCGGTGCATTACGGGAACTCGCGCGTCAGAAAGGTGTCAATGTGGAGGAACGGGTCGGCATGGGGGGGCTGGCACCTCGGCTAGAACGGGGCAAGCCAGTGACATCCGGCGATGTGAAGAAAATGCTGTCAACTACCTGAGCCAGAGGCCGGAAACCGCCGGACATCAGTGATTTTTCGCGGCTTGCTTCGAATGATGCAGCTTGTCCGGGCCTGTCCTGCGGCTTGAACATCCCTCCCTCCCGACCGGAAGGCATACATCCGATGCAAGGAATCCCAAGTGTTACACAGAAACGATAAAGTGAGACCACTTCACCAAACCGTGACCAAAGTCCTCTCTGAGGCCGTAGAAAGACATGCCCAGCGGATCTTCCTCGATTTCTCGGGCACCACCTACACTTACGAAGATCTCGATAGAGAATCCAACCGGCTTGCGAATGGGTTGAAGGAACTCGGCGTGAAACGCGGCGACCGGGTTGGCCTGCTTATGGACACTTGCGTCGAAGCCATCGAAATATGGTTCGCAGTCAACAAGCTCGGCGCAATCTTCGTCCCGGTCAACGCGGCTTATAAGGGGGAATATCTACGGCACCAGTATGGTGACGCAGGCGTCGAGGTTGTTTTTGTCGAACCGCACTATCTCGACCGGATCGAACTCATCGCAGATGATTTGCCGGATCTGCGTGTGGTGATCCAGCGTGGTGACGAGATGCCGGAGTCAAAAGTCCTGGATGTGCGGCGCTATACCGATGTTTTGGGAGAAAACACGAAGTTCGTTGATGAAAATAAATTCAGCGACATATCGATGCTTATATATACAGGCGGCACGACGGGACCTTCAAAGGGTTGTATCGTCAGCCATAATTTCGTGTGCAACCTGGCGCGTCAATCTGTCGAAAATGGCAACCGGACCAGCGAGGATGTTAATTGGTCTCCCTTGCCGCTTTTTCACCTGAACGCATTGGCGTCCACGGTGCTGGCCTCTGCCATGGTTGGGGCGCGAGCATCCCTTTATCCCCGCTTTTCCGTCAGCAAGTTCTGGGATGAAATCGAACGAAGCAAAGCGACCCTGGTGAATCTGCTGGGTTCCATGTTGTCCTTCATTGCCGATCAGCCTGATAGCGAAGCCAGTAAGCGGTGCTATGGGCAGCTGCGTGCCATTCGGGGGTCTCCCTTTTCGCCAGAATTGCAGGAAAAATGGAAAACACGGTTTGGCGTCAAAGTCGCCGGCTCGAATGTATACGGCCTGACGGAAGCCTGTGTGGTCACCAGCCTGCACGATGACGAGTACGCCAAGCCAGGATCGTCGGGCAAGCGCAATGCCGATTTTGAGGTCCGCATTGTTGATGAGAATGATGAAGAGGTTCCGCCGGGTGTGGCGGGCGAAATCATCGTCCGACCCAACCGGCCGCATATCATGTTCGAAGGGTATTGGGGGCGACCTGAAGATACTCTCAAGGTCATGAAGAACCTGTGGTTGCATACAGGTGATATTGGCATGTTCGACGAGGACGGATATTTCTTCTTTGTCGACCGCAAGAAGGATTATTTGCGGCGCCGGGGAGAAAATATCTCCAGCTTCGAGCTGGAAAAGACATTTCGTCAGCATGCTGCGGTTTCGGATGTCGCCATACATGCCGTCTTTTCAGAAACTGCCGAAGATGAAGTGAAGGCGACTCTTGTGATGAGGGAGGATGCTGATCCTGTTTCGGAAGCAGATCTTTGCCAATGGTGTGCCGACCGTGTCCCGTATTTTGCAGTCCCCCGATATATCGAGTTCCGGTCGGACCTGCCACGCAACCCGGTTGGTCGCGTGCTGAAATACGTGCTGCGTGATGAAGGCTGCACGCCTGCGACCTGGGATCGGGAAGAGGCCGGATTTAAGCTCGAGAAACGATGATGAAGGCGAAGGCAGCGGTTCTCATAGCCGACCGGACATTTGACTTCCGTGAGCTACCCGTACCAGATGCCCCCCCCCAAGGCGGTGCCCTTTTGCGCGTAGAAGGTTGTGGCATGTGCGGCAGCGATATTGAGCAGTACAAGGGCGGCACGGCAAAGGCAGGTATCGGGGCGTTCCCTGTTATACCCGGACACGAAATTCTCGGAAGAATCCAGAGTCTTGATGCTGCAGGCGCCCGGCGTTGGGATTTGGCAGAAGGTGACCGCGTGGCGGTTCACGGACTTGCGCCTTGCGGAGTGTGTCCGCCGTGCATGCGGGGTGCCAAGTGCGTAGATGCCTTCTATTACGGTTTCCGGTCTTTGAGTGACGGGTCTGGCCTGTGGGGCGGATATGGCAATTATATGGAGATTGCGCCGCTGACGAAGCTCTACCGTATTGCCGATGATTTATCTGTCGAGGACGCTTTGCTTTTCAATCCGTTCGCGGCAGGATTTGACTGGGTCTTGCGTCTTGGCAGGCTGCAAGTCGGACAATCTGTCCTGATACTGGGCGGCGGTCAGCGAGGCCTGGCCAGCGTCCTGGCCGCAAAGGATGCTGGCGCGTCGCAAATTATTGTTACAGGACTTCGGCGCGATGCCTTCAAGCTGGAGATTGCACGCCAGTTCGGGGCGACGCATTCGCTGATTGCGGAAGAGACTGATGTGGCCGAAGCCATAGCTGAGCTGACGGCGGGCCGGGGCGTGGATCTTGTTGTCGACACGACGCCAAATGCCTTCCAGCCCGTGACTGATGCGATCAAGGCGGTCCGCCATGGCGGCCGCATCGTGCTGGGCGGGATCAAGGGTCACAAGGACATGCCCGCCTTTCCGGTCGATGAACTCTTGATGAAGCAGATCGAGATGATCGGGGCACTCTCGTCAAGTCATTGGGGGGTCCAGCAAGCCATCCGACTGGTTGAGGAAAGGCGCTATCCGGTGCACCTGATGCACACTCACAGCGTACCCATTCAGGACGTCGAGAAAGCGATCCAGACATTGGCCGGTGAAATTCCGGATGATCCGGCCCTGCACATTTCCATCATTCACACGCATTAAAGGGGGCGGGGGATGGATTTGGGGGTGCGAGACAAATTGTATATCGTCTTCGGGGGCTCGCGCGGCATGGGTTTCGAAGCGGCTCGGGTGCTGGCAGCGGATGGAGCCAGACTTGCCCTTGTCAGCCGGTCGCGCGCCGATATCGATGCGGCGGCGGCCAGTCTGTCGAAAACCTGCGGCATCAGCGCTTCGGGATATGTGGCTGATGGCGGGAAACCGGGCGCTATCGAAGCAGTTATCGGAGACATTGCCGATACGATGGGCACCCCGCGCGGCTTGCTTGTCACCACGGGCCTCACCGGGCGAAATGGCACTCTAGAGGATGTTGATGATGATGACTGGGAGGCAAACTTCCAGGATGTACTGATGGGCCATGTGCGCGCGATCCGGGCGACTGTGCCTTTGATGATAGCGGGGGGTGGTGGAACGGTTGTGACCACGGCCGCTTATTCAGCCCGCATGGCGAAAAGCTTTTTATTTCCTTATGCGGCGATGAAGGCAGCGGTCATCAACCTGACCAAGAATGTCGCGAAGACATATGGTGCGGAGGGGATACGTGCAAATTGCGTCTGTCCGGGAGCTTTCGAAACCCTTCGAGTTTCTGCACGCCTCTCCGAGATCGAGGAGGCTGACGGACTATCGAGAGCGGAGGCCAGGCGCATCCTCATGCGAGAGATTTTCAAGATGCCGGTCGCGCTTGACCGCCCCGGAAAGGCCACTGAGGCCGGGGACCTCATGGCCTTCCTGCTTTCTGAACGAGCCGCCTACCTCACAGGGGCAATTATCAATATTGATGGGGGGACGGACTTCTGAGTTCCCGCACCAACTTCACTCGACCGCCATCAGGCTCTTAGGTTGGCGGGTGGGGAACATGACCTTGCCGGTTTCGACGGCATGAGCGAGCTCCTGAGCCGAGAACTCCGGGGCAGGGACATAGCCCGGACCATTTTCCAGTCTTACTTCCCGGATAATCCCGCCGCCGGCAACAATCGTCTTGCCCGTTTGCGGAGCTGACAGGTCACTCACCATATACAGCACAACCTCCGCTACCTTATCGGGTGTGTAGACGGCCTTGTAGTCCTCATTGGTGACCGCCTCAGTCAGGCGGGTGTTCGCGGCCGGGGCGAGCGTCCATACACGGATACCGTAGCGTTCGCCTTCCAGGGTAAGGGTATTGGAAAACCCCCAGACACCGCCTTTGGCTGCACCATAATTCCCCTGACCGAATTTGCCTTGCAGCCCTGAGGTCGAACTCGTATTCACAATCACCCCGCCTCTGGCTTGCGTTTTCATCTGGATAAACACCGGACGTGTCACGCAGAACGTGCCCTTGAGATGTACGTGCATGACATCATCCCAGTCCTTTTCATCCATCTTGGCGAGCGTTCGGTCGCGCAGAATGCCCGCATTGTTGACCAGGATGTCGACGCCGCCGAATGCATTGATCGCTGATTGAAGAATCGAATCGCCTCCTTCGACCGTGCCGACATCGGCAGCATTGGCCACGGCTTCGCCGCCAGCTGCCCGAATTTCTTCTGCCACCCTGTCTGCCGAAGCTGAAATTGACACGCCACCGTCGGATGCCACGCCATAATCGTTCACAACGACTTTGGCGCCCTCGCGCGCGAAGGCCAGTGCGTAGGCCCGGCCAAGCCCTCCGCCAGCACCTGTCACGATTGCGACCTTGCCATTCAGAATACCCATCGTCCGCTCCTCAGTTCATTGTACGGGAAACTATTGTTGCTGTGCCCACGAGTCTGAAGCAGGTGGTTATGAAAGTCAGTGGGTTTCTGCGGCGCCTTTTAAGGGAAGTCGGAAAGATGTCTGACGGAGTTCGCATGAGCGCCCGGGATAAAATATAGGCAGAGTGTATCTTCAACATTCAAGGACCCCCCTGTTCGGGTGGGTTCTCTAGCGCGTGTAGGGAGACAAGTGTCATGAACCTGGACTTCAGCCCCGAAGATGAGGTATTTCGCGCAGAAGCGCGCGACTGGCTGCACGACAATGTCCCGCGTGAAGCACGCCCGCCGTCAGATCAGGGCATGCGGGCATTTGATCTTGCCTGGCAGAAATTGCAGTTCGAGGGGGGATGGGCCGGTGTGTCCTGGCCGCAGGAGTATGGCGGCCGCGGCCTGGGCCTGACCCGTCAACTGATCTGGTATGAAGAATATGCCAAGGCTGGCGCGCCCAATGCGGAGCTTCTGTTCGTCGGCTGCAATCACGCAGCCCCGACCCTCATGACTTGGGGCACCGACGCACAGAAACAGTATCACCTGCCGCGCATACTCAAAGGAGAAGTGGCCTGGTGCCAGGGGTTCTCGGAGCCAAATAATGGATCCGATCTCGGCGGCTTACGGTGCCGCGCCGTGGTCGAAGGTGATCATCTCGTCGTCAATGGGTCGAAAATCTGGACCAGTTCGGCACATCTGGCAGACTGGCAGGAATTGCTGGTGCGCACGGACACCGATGTCCCCAAACATAAGGGTATCAGTTGGGTCATCTGCGACATGAATACGCCAGGCATTGAGCTTCGCCCCATCCTGATCATGACGGCGCCCGGACATCATCACTTCAACCAAGTCTTCTACAACGATGTCCGTATACCGCTGAGCAATGTGGTCGGGCCGCTGAACGAAGGCTGGAAAGTGGCGATGTCGACGCTCGGCTTCGAGCGGGGAACGGCGAGCATGTCAGAACAGATCCGGTACAATGTCGTGGTTGAAAAACTCGTCGACCTTGCACGTGAGCGGTTTGGTGCTGCCGCACTGGAGCATGATGAAATCGGGGCGCGGCTCGCCCAGCTCAGAGCAGAGTCCTCCGCGGTTCGGGCGATGACCTATTCGATTGCATCGCGTGCGGCTGGTGGCCAGCCACCAGGATCCGAAGCATCATTGATGCGGGCCTTCTTCAGCCAGCTGCAACAACGTATTCGCCGGATCGCCCTTGACGTCATCGGTGCAGACTCGCTTGAGCTTCCTGATACCGATGATCCCTGGATACGACCCTATTTGCGTTCCTACAGCAACACGATTGCTGCGGGAACTTCGGAAATACAACGAAATATCATTGGCGAGCGGGTGCTCGGATTGCCACGTTAGGGGTCTCACATGCATTTATTGCCAACAGACGAACAGGTTCAAATCGTAGATACAGTCACCTCATTCCTGTCGGATATGGCTCCTGTCGAAAGACTCCGTCCGGACAAGTATGGGCAAATCGGCAATCCTGACTCAAATCTTTGGCCTCAACTCGGTGAACTTGGTTTTCTTGGACTGGGACTGGCAGAGGATGATGGCGGGGTTGGATTGGGCGCAGTCGAGGAAGCCCTTGTGTATCGCCAGTATGGTCGAAACCTTATCTCGCCAGAAATCTTCGGAATAACGCTCGGGGCGCATATGGCGGCCGACGCACATCTCAACACGGCTAGCGAGATCATGTCCGGAAAGATTCGGGTTGGACTTGCCAATCCGCGTGGAGTGGTAAGCTCTGACAATGGCCTGAGTGGAAGTTTTCACCTGATCGAAGCAAATAGAGCCGACCTCGTCGTTGTGCTCGCACCAGAAGGCCCCTACCTTCTGCCCGCGTCCGCATTCGAGGATATTGAAGACGGCTGCGGTATGGACAGCCATACGCTTTTGCGCCGCGCGCAGCTGCGCAATGCACAGCCTATGTCCAGCCGAGCTATCTCGAACACGCACAAGCCAAGAGCACTTCTGCTTTTGGCGGCGTATGCCTCAGGCCTCTCCAAGGCGTCACTCGACATGGCTGTCGACTATGCGAAGATGCGCGAACAGTTCGGAAAGCCGATCGGGGCCTTTCAGGCGGTCAAACACAAATGTGCGGATATGGCGATCGCTGCCGAAGTAGCCGCGTGCCAAGTCGATTTCGCATCGGTCGTAGTGGCGGAGAACAGACCGGATGCGTACTATCATGCAACAGCTGCCAAGCTCGTCGCAGTGGAGGCTGCCCTGAAGAATGGCGCCACCAATATCCAGGTGCATGGCGCGATCGGCTTTACCGCAGAAGCAGATGCCCATGTCTATCTCAAGCGCGCACACACGATTGATATCCTTGGGGGGGACCTGAGAACGACGCGGGCTTCAATGATTGGTCAGGCGGCGCCAAGCTGACACAGAAGGAACTTCCGTGGTTGCGCATTTATGCGTGTGCGTAACTCGACACTTGACGGCGTCCTCCGGGCAATCAAGAAAATTGGACTGGAGGCGCCGTCATTTTTTCCAGATGGAGTGAGAACTCAGGGGGAGGGCTGCAGGAACGACATCAGGTCTTCAGAAGTCCTCGCGATTCTTCGCATAAGTTTTCAACAGGTCTGGCGTCTCCGCGACGATGTCGAGCAGCGTCGTTTCACTGACCTTTTTCTGCTCGGCATATTCCACAAGGTGGTGAATGTCCTTGAGCAGATTGCTTGAATCCCCGGTCACTTTTCTGAATTGCTGGTTGTTCATAATAAGTCGCAAACCTGTGCTGGCCCCCGACGAGGCCGCAAAGACTTCGGCCGCGACCCGCTGGTCCATGCCGAATTCACGAGCCAGCTGCAATGCGTGGACAGCCATCGCTGTGTTCGCGAAGCAAAGATTGTTGTTGAGGAGCTTGGCGGCCTGTCCTGTACCAATGCCGCCCATATGAAAAATGTTCGAGCCAAAGGATGCCAGGACTTCCCGCACTGCTTCGAGTGTGTCGATATCGCCGCCCACCAGTATGGACATGGTCCCGGCTTCCGCCCCGTCCGGGCCGCCGCTTACCGGGGCGTCCAGAAGACGCAGCTTTCGGATATTGGCTTCCTTTTCCAGATCCACCATGGTGCCAGGGAGGACTGTGGAATGAATGCAGATGATCGTACCTGGCTCAGCTCCGGCAAACACGCCATCGCTTCGTAGCAGAATGTCGCGGACGTCATCGTCATTTACGACACAAATTCCGATGATTGGACACTGGCGTGCAAGGTCTGCCGGACTTGCAGCAACCGTGCAGCCGCCTTCCCGATAGGCAACCATGCTGGCCTCTCGACGTGCCCAGACGGCAAGGGGACGGACCCGGGTGATGCGCCAGGCAATTGGCGCCCCCTGATTGCCAAGACCTATAAACCCGACACGTCCGGTAGCGCCACTCATGCCTTTGCCTCCGCTGGCGCGCGGTGGCGGTCATCCTTGTCGGGGGTGAAGTTGGAGGTGAGGTCGTTGGAGGAACAATGCAGGTTGCGTCCGCCATCCACGGGGATCACGCATCCCGTGGTAAACGAGCTGAGATCGCTCGCCAGAAAAAGGGCGCTCCTGGAGATCTCGACAACACGTCCATGGCGCTTCATGGGCAGTCGGTTTTCGAACTGTTCCAGTACGGATGGATCCTTGAACAGTGCTTCAGCGCCGCTGGATTTGATGAGGGCGGGCGAAATGATATTGAAGCGGATATTGTCGCGTCCGAACTCAGCAGCGAAGTTCTTCATCATCTGGACTTCGGCAGCCCGTGCGCAGGAATAGACTGAGCGTTCTGTCGTCGATTCAAATGCCGATCCGGAGCCTATATAGACGACTGACCCTCCGCCCGCTTTCTGCATGTGAGGAATGCACATAGCGGAAATCCAGAAGCGACTTTTAAAGATGTAGAGAAACTGTTCATCGATCTCTTCATCCGGTGTATCTATCGACGCACCAAAAAAAGGACGAATGGTGGGTGAGATGACGAGGGTCGTGATCTGGCCAAACGTGCTGATTGCAGTGTCGACGATGGCCTGTAGGTCGGATTTTGTTGACAGGTCGCCAGCCTTGCCGACCGCGATCGGTTTGCCAGTAGCATATTTGGCGTTTAATGCCCCCGCCTTTGCGTCAGACGCTGTCTGCGACCGGCTGGTAATGATGACCTGACCACCGCCGGCCGCGATGTCTTCGGCGATCTGGGCCCCCATGCCCTTAGTCGCACCGATAATGATGGCTGTTTTGCCGGACATATCAAAGCTGTTTTCGGGCATGAAGGCGCATCTCCAAATTCACTTCAGCGGTCGTAGCAACAGAACGCTTATGATTGGCCATGAGAATTGCGGATTGGCCTGCGCCGCGTCCGTTTTCGCCTAAATGGGGGGGTGGATCGAAATATGCTCACTGCGCAGAATGCCCGGATAGCTCGGAAACGGGCAACTCAACCGGGAGAAGTGCGCGCATGCATCCACAGTCAGACGAAATGGCAATACGCAGTCTCGCTGCTGCCTATACCGACGCGGCGAACCGGCGGGACGGCGCGGGTATGGCGGCCGTCTATGCCCCGGACGGACAGCTTGAAGCGCCATCAGCAGGCGATCCCGTTGTGGGGCGGGAAAAGCTCGAGAAGCGCTTCAGGCGGCTCGTTGAACTAGAGCGTGACTTCCTGTTTCAGATGACGCATTCTGGGGTTGTGCAAGTGAATGGCGATAGAGCCATGGCGAGGTGGTGGTTTACCGAGCTCAAACAACCGTCTGGCCAGCCGGTCGAATGGGTGTGCGGAGTTTACCAGGATGAATGCGTGCGCCTCGACATTGGCTGGCGCTTTGCGCGGCGGGTAGTGTCTTCTCCATTCAGGTGGGTGCTTCCCGAAGGTCAGGATATTAATGCCCTACTACCTTCCTTCCTGCCAATCTCAGGCTTGCCGACAGCATGATGTCGACTACGCAAACAGGCGAGAAGCCGGATCCATTCGACCGACTCCGTCTTGAAGGAAAGGTCGCGGTGATCACCGGTGGCGGCGGAGGTATTGGACGGGCTATTGCCCTCCGGTTCGCCGAACTGGGCGCAGACATTGCGATCGCCGAAATCATCCCGGAACGAGCAGACGAGACGGTCGCACGTGCACGCGAATTCGGACGCCAGGCGATAGCCCTCCCGACGGATGTCATGGATACCGACCAGATCAGGGCGGCGATCGAAAGGACAGACGAGACGTTTGGGCGCATCGACGTCCTGGTCAATAATGCGGGCGGCGTGGCAGGCAAGGCCTTCCTCGATCAGAGCGAAAGAAGCTGGCGGCGGCACATCGACATCAATTTCGTCAGCATGCTGGCGGCTACATCCGCGGCAGTCCCGGTTATGATCCGCGGTGGACGGGGGGGCAGCATCATCAATATCACCAGTATTGAGGGCATGCGTGCGGCGCCAGGCTATGCGGTTTACGCGGCGTGCAAGGCCGCCATGATCAATTTTACAGAATCGATGGCGCTGGAGTTCTCCGCCGATGGTATCCGGGTCAATGCGATTGCGCCGGATCATACGATCACGCCAGGCGGGCGGGGCAACCGGACCGGGCCTGTTGATCCTCTGACCTGGCTCCATCGTTCTGATGAAGCCCAAGACGCCATGAACCGGCTCATTCCGCTGGGCCGGGAAGGCCTCGATACGGAATGTGGTGACGTTGCCGCCTTTCTGGCCTCCCCGATGGCGAGCTATATGACGGGCGTCACGCTACCCGTGGATGGCGGCACGATGGCGGCAGGAGGCTGGCACCGGGACAGGAACGGCCGCTGGACACAGATCGAGGGGCAGGGGCGAAGTTGAGCGTGTGATCTGCTTGTTTCGGCGCCTCGTCTTCCTCTCAGTGGAAACGGGCAAGATAGTCCAGGAATCCAGCTCTGATCGTCGGAGAGTCCAGACCGAACTCATCATGTGAATAAGTATGGGCACCGTGTTTGCCTTTTGGGCGTGCTTTCAATCTTGCGTGTAGGCGGTCCGAGAAATTCTTTGTGAATTCCAGGCCCAGCGCATCGTACAGAGAATGCAAGGTTGCGACAGGATCTTCATTCAAGTCCTTCTGATGAACATCTACGAACATATGTTCGCCCAGCCGCCTGCGCGATTCCATGGCGACTTTAATGCCTGCGGACTGGAATTCCAGTTGCATGCGACCCAGGGCAGGCTTGTCTACGGTTTCGCCGCCCGCTTCGCGGATGGTCGAAACAAGACTGCACACTGAAGGTATGCTTAGGGCTGGATCACGATGCGCCCATACGAACCGGGTATCAGGAAAGACCGAGGCAATCGCAGTGAGGGAGAATATATCTGGCGGATTCTTGAGGTTCCAGTACGGCGCCGGAGACTTCCATTGCAATAATTTCAGCACCTTTGCAAAATACATATAGGCCGGGCGCATATCGACATCCTGCAGCCAGTTAGTATAGCCCGGAATAGGCCAGAGACTTGGGAGCTGCAGGTTGCGGAAGGTCAGGCCAAGCTGGATGCCATGTTCCGAGGGATCTTCCGGTTCGACGGGCAGCATCGTCTTGAGAGCCGGTAGCGCCGCATCCCGCGCGGCAAATGCGCGGCTTGTCTCCTCAATACGGGGGTCGAATTTGTTGTGCGCATCCGGTGGCGGGGTGACTTGTGTTGACTCCCAACGCCTGATCGAGCGCATCTGAGGGTCCTCGGACAGGAATTGCGACAAGGCGGTTGTTCCGCTGCGCGGCAAGCCTATGACGAAGATGGGGGAAGTAATGCGTTCCTCAAGGATGGATGGGTGCTGCTTGAGGCAGGCTTCAATACGCAATCTTTCGCTGAGCGATGCAATGATGCTGGTTTCTGCCTGTCTCAGGCGAGATTGCGGCAAGTTTGATTCGAGCCGCAAGGAGTCGCAGAAAATGGTCAGGCCATCATCAAGCGGTTCATCTCCAAAATCATCCAGACCCGTCAGGTCGATAGCTTGCTGCTTAAGGGTGCGGGGATCCAGCATGTTTCAGCCTTTCAGTTCTGGTGAGGTTCAGGAAACGAGGGCATCTGGGCGGCGCGCTTCGACCATCCGGCGCATTCCCTCTTTCCATCGAACCTGCCATTCCATGCCAAGCGATGTCCCGTAATCCGTATCAGTAATACGGCCCCACAATGTCTTGCCTGCCCCGTATTCAAAGATTGGCTCGCGTCCGACCAGCTCTCCGATATACCGGCACCACTCCTCAAGCAGTACGCCTTCCGGCCCGCCCCAGTTAACCAGGGTCGCGGGGGAGGATGCGGCGCGGGCGAACACTGCGAGGTGGCGCACCATGTCATCCTCATGGATAGGTGAATGAAGGCAGGGGCGACCTTTCGGAAGAAGCACTGGCCGCCCTTCGATTATGGACTCCAGATGGTGACCCGGCAGGCCCCCATCATCGTATGGCCCACCATAGGAAACGTCGAGACGGGCAATAGTTGCCGGCGTGCCGTTAATCCGGGAGAGCGTCCTGACAACGCCTTCTGCAGCGAGTTTAGTGGGGCCGTAATTCGGGGCGAAAGGCGTTGTGCCGCCGACATCATCCGTTTCCTTGTACCTGTGATGAGGGTCCGGATTATCCAGATAACATCCACTCGCAGAGACGAATATAAAGGCATCCACATGGCGGTATTTGTGCATCAGAAGACCAGTGCCTTCCGCATTCTGGAGCATTCCGTTTTCCGCTGTTCCCGGCTTGGTGTTCGCGGCTACATGGACGACGATCTCGATCTCATCTGGTGCGTCATCGAGTTCACCCTTGGCAAAATCCCCGATAATGGTTTTCACCCCGGCTTGTTCTGCACGTTCGCGAGACCCCGGGCTTGAGTAGCGCGCAAGACCCCATACGTCATTGTCCTGTGCCAGTTGGTCTGCGAAGGCCCCGCCAACTTGGCCGGTCAGTCCTGTAAGCAGAATTTTTTTGCCTTTTAGCATGGCGCTCTCCCTTGTCTGAACGAATAGCCGACGAACGCGTCCGGGTCTGGAAGCTTTTCCAAAGTGTTGAGGAAGAGCGGGTGGACCAAAAGTTCGGTCGATCAGTATTTATTGTATGGGACGGAGTATAGCGGCCGCTTCATGCTCCGTATTATGTGATCGTGACTTTCACATATGGGAGAGTCCCATTAGCTGAGTCCGGAGCTGAAGGTTAGGGTTAGGTTGGTTCAAAGTTTGCCCGAGTGACGATTGAAAACAGCCGGTCAAACCCGGCATGGGGGTGAGACGGCCACCGGCTTCGCTGATCCCGAAGAGAGGGAATGCGCATGGATGACGATTTGAAGACAGACCCGTCGCCGCCCAGGGCAGAAGACGCCTTAAGCCAAACACCAGAGCCTGAGCGAGGCGCCTATCGCTGGTATGTGCTCTTCGTGCTGACAGCGATCTTCACGGTGCACTATATCGACCGCACGGTCATGTCAGTCGTCATCGAACCGATCAAGGCGGAGTTCGGCCTGTCCGATTCTGCGCTCGGCTTGTTATCGGGCCTTGCCCATTCCGGGGCGCTGTCCCTGCTGGCCCTGCCCATGGGCTGGTTCAGTGATCGTACCAACCGGGTTCGCATGGTCTCCGGTGTTGTAATGATCTGGAGTGCGATTACGGCCCTTGGCGCGCTGGCCGCAGGCTACTGGTCTCTGCTGTTTATGCGGATGGGCGTGGGTGCTGCAGAAGCGGGAGGGCCGCCAGCCAGTGTGTCAATCATCGGCGATCTATTCGAGCGTCGTGAATTGCCAACAGCGATGGGTGTATATTACCTGGCGATGGGATTGGGGACAGGTCTGATCTTTCTTGTTGGCGGCTATGTTGCCGAGTTCTTTGGTTGGCGCGCCGTATTTCTGATTGCGGGCATTCCAGGTTTTTTCCTTGGGCTCATCCTGCTGTTTACCGTGCGAGAACCTCATCGGCGTTCAACACCTGACGGCACGAAAGCGCCTGGACTCAAAGAAGTCGTGAAAGCTCTCTCCACGAACAAGGGCCTGTTGTTTATTATCCTTGCCGGGACATCTGCATCGCTCGCTCAGGCCGCCTTGCTGACCTGGATGGGGCCATTCCTGATCAGGTCGCGCGATCTCAGCCTCGGTGAAGCCGGTGTGGTCATGGCGATTGCCGCCGCAGGCGGGAAAACGCTCGGGTCGCTGCTGGCTGGCGTAATGACCCGGGTGATGGCGCGGGACCGGATCCGTGAATTCTTCCGGTTTCCCTCGCTCATGTTGCTGCTGTCGCTGCCTACATGCTGGATTATGGTATGGGTTGACAGCGTCGCGCTGAGCATCCTGTTCGCGATCCTGCTGAGCGTCATTCTCGGCTGCTGGTCGGGGCAGGTGACTGCCATCGTGATGACGGCCAGTCCCTTGTCCATGCGGGGTACGGCAACCAGCACTTATTGGCTGATGGCCAATCTTGTCGGAGTCGGCCTCGGCCCGCTGGTCATCGGTCTGATCAGTGATCTGGCAGGGTCGCTCGGTACAGCCATGGCCATTGCGACCATCATCAATGCGTTTGCGGCTGTGTTCTTTTATCTATCGTGCCGGAATGTCAGGGAAGAGGAGGACCCGGTCTCTGCTGCCTGAGTTTTCGTTTTATCAGGTCTCCATCGGGCAGGGCAGATCTTATGCCGCTAGATCAGCCTCAATGGCAGTTGCGAGCAATTCCTTCCACTCCCGGGCCGCGCCTCCCACGAGGGCAAGATGACGGGCACGGCGAAAATACAGGTGGCAGTCGGCTTCCCAGGTGAACCCCATCCCGCCATGGGTCTGAATGTTTTCCTTCGATGCAAACCAATACGCGTCACACGCCGAAACGCGGGCCGCGGCGGCGGCGAGCGGCAGTTCCGCTTTGTCGCCGGCAAGGGCCCAGGCCCCGTAATAGGCATGTGCCCGCGCCAGCGTGTTCTTCACATACATGTCCGCAAGCTTGTGCTTGATGGCCTGAAACCCGGCAATCGGTCGACCAAATGCAAAACGCTGCAACGCAAAATCGCGCGCCATGTCGAGACAGCGTTCGGCGCCACCCAGCTGTTCGAACGCCGTGAAGACCGCGACGCCTTGCAGGACCCGGCAGAGCAGATCTTTGCCTGTCCGACCGGTGCAAAGCGGTTCAGCCGGTGTTTCATCGAATACCAGACGGGCCACCCCCCGGCTCTGGTCAATACTTTCGAGAGGCTGTGCCTCCACGTCTTCAAGCGAGACAATGAACAGACCGATCTCTCCCTTGTGGCGTGCCAGCACGATCGCAGCGCCAGCAATAGCGCCGTCGGTCACAGGAGCCTTTGTGCCGGACAGTTTGCCGTTTTGATAAGTGGTTTCGATGGCGTCCAAATTGAGCGCACCGGGCTGTTCCGACAGGGCGAGACAGCCAATCAATTTGCCCGCTGCAACTTGAGGCAACCAATCCTGACATTGTACGGTAGACCCACCGCACTGAACCGCCTCGGAAAATCCGAACACTGTGGAATTGAACGGGATCGGCGCGCAAGCCCGGCCAAGTTCCTCGGCAATCGCACACACATCCACCCGGCCGAGACCGAGGCCACCGACTGCTTCGGGCAGGCCGGCTGCCACCCACCCCATATCGATGACTTGCTGCCAGAGATCGGGATCGTAGGCACCCGCATTCGTTTCCAGGCTTTTCCGGACACGATCAGGCGGGCATTCGGCATCAAGGAACTTGCGTGCCTCTGTTTTCAGGAATTGCTGGTCCTCTGAGAAGTCGAAATTCATGCGTTGGTCACCCTGTGCCGCTTGACTAAAATAGTGGCTCAACCTAGCCGCAGAACGTCCTGACAGGTTAGGCCAAAACATCCCGGACAGGTCCGATTTACGCATCTGTCGAGGGCTGGGGTTTTGTGGCGCTTGCGATATTTTGCTCATCTTGACATTGACGCATCAGACATGAGCAGAGGATCTCTCTTGGATTTCGACGATACTGACGAAGAAGCCGCCTTCCGCAAGACTGCCCGCGACTGGCTGGCAGCCAACGGGCCGGCGAAGGGATGGTTTGCAAGCTTACCGACCGATGCGGAAAAGCTACAGGCCGCGCGTGATTGGCAGCGGACCAAGTTCGAAGGCGGGTTTGCCTGCATAACTTGGCCAAAAGAGGTTGGTGGCGGGGGTGGTACATCTATCCAGCAGGTCATCTACAATCAGGAAGAAGCGAAATATGACGTTCCGCGTGGCTATTTCGACGTGACGTTTGGCATGTGCCTCCCGACACTGATGAAAGTGCTCGGGGCGGACGCCACGAAACGGTTCATTGGGCCAGCCCTTCTGGGCGAGGAAGCGTGGTGCCAGCTCTTCTCGGAACCCAGTGCGGGATCTGACCTTGCCGGCCTCCGAATGCGTGCCGTCCAGACCGGCAACACGTGGATGGTCAACGGTCAGAAAGTCTGGACCTCAGGTGCGCATTTCGCAGATTATGGTCTGCTGCTGGTGCGTACCAGTCCGGAAAAGCCCAAACACAGGGGTCTCACCATGTTCTGGGTCGACATGCGCTCGCTCGGCATCAAGGTTCAGCCGATCAAGCAGATGTCGGGCCGGTCGATGTTCAACGAAGTGTGGTTTGACGATGTGGAAGTCAATGACAACCAGCGCATCGGCGAGGTTGATGATGGCTGGAGAATGTCCCTCGTCACCTTGATGAATGAGCGGTTGTCAATTGGCGGCGGGAGTGGGCCGACCTATAGGGACGCCATGAAAACCGCTGCGGAAATAACCGGGCTCGATGGTCGTCCAGCGTCCGAGGATCGCGCGTTCCGGGAGAAAATAGCCGAATGGTATATTGCGTCCAAAGGTGTGGAGTTGACCGGGTTCCGGACGCTCACCGCCCTGTCGCGAGGGGAAACGCCCGGTCCGGAATCGTCGATTAGCAAACTCGTCTCGGCCAACACCGCGCAGGCCGTAGCGTTGGAGATGATGGATGTCCAGGGGGAATGGGGCGGCGTGCGTGACGCTGAGGAATCCGTCGCAAACGCTGTTTACCAGATGTCGATGATGATGAGTCCTGGCGGACGGCTGGCGGGTGGCACCGACGAGGTGCTTCGGAATATCGTCGCCGAACGCGTTCTGGGACTTCCGGGCGATATTCGCGTCGACAAGACTGTGCCATTCAACAAGATCCCGACCTCATGACCGCAGGGCAATCAGCAGCCGCAGGCACAGAACCTGTCCTGAGCGATTTGGTAGATGGTGTGCAGTGGCTGACGCTCAACCGGCCGGACCGACTGAACGCGGTCACGCCAGAACTTTATGAACAGCTGAAAGCGCGCGTGGCGGAAGCTGCTTCAGATCAGCGTGTGAAATGCGTCGTGCTGACGGGGGCGGGAAAAGGATTCTGCGCCGGCAAGGACCTCAAGGCTACTGTCGCAGAACAGAAGGCGACGGCTGGCGAATGGCTGGAGGCCCGGATTGATTATCTTCTGGCGTCCTCACAGATATCAAAAATGCTCCACGAAATGGAGAAGCCGACGATCGCGATGGTCAATGGGGCGGCGGCCGGGGCGGGGTTGAGCCTCGCGGCCGCTTGCGACTTGCGAATTGCGGGGGAAGGTGCCGTGCTGACATCGGCGTTCGTGAAGGTCGGTTTACCCGGTGACATGGGGGGCACGTGGTTCTGGACCAGGATATTGGGGGCTGCCAAGGCCAGGCGACTCTATCTCCGAAGTGAGCGCTTCGATGCGCAAGCAGCGCTGGCATTCGGTCTTGTCGATGAGGTGATCAGCAATGACGGGTTGAAGGCGCATGTTTCCACGATCGCCGCGCAATTTGCCTCGAATTCTGCGACAGCGTTGCGGTTTGCCAAGGCCGCGCTGAATGCAGCCCCGTCCTGCACTCTTGACGAGATGCTCGAGGTCGAAGCTGTGAATACGGCGAGGGTGGGCCTGGACGCCGCGATGCAGGCCTAGCAGGTTACGTCACCCGCCAGGCCCTGTCGGCGCTATCTGATGCGGTATTTTTGTTTCTGACCGAGCTTGCGCTCTGTTCCCGCCATGGCGATCGGATTGCCGATCTGGGTATACATCAGGGCATTTTCCATGGCTTCGCGATGGGGGAGGCTGAGCGCTTCCCAGATCGCGCGTACGGATCCTTCGATGGCGACCGGGTGCTTGTTGGCGATGGATGCCGCCAGCTCCCTCGCACGATTCCACAAATCATCGCGGGTCACGATCTCGGTCACGAGGCTGATGCGCAGGGCGGTTTGTGCCGACATCCGTTCTTCATTTCCGAGCAACACCATTCGCTGGATTTCCGACAGCGGCATTCTTGCGAGAGCACCGACCGGTTCACAAGCCGATACCATGTTGAAGCTCACATGCGGGTCGAAAAAGGTCGAATCATCCGAACAGATAATAATGTCGGCTTCGTTCAGGAAGTAGAAGGCGCCGCCTGCACAGATGCCTGAGACGGCGACGATCATCGGTTTCCAGACCTTGTTGGATTTCGGTCCGAGAGATTCCGCAGGATCATCCATCTGCCATGGTTTCTGACGCGCGTCCGGCAGGCGGTAAGGTGTAATTCCAGGCCCCCCCTTTACATCAGCGCCGGAACAGAAAGCCGGGCAGGGGGCAGCCTGAAGGACAATCGCGCGCACCGCATCATCGTCCCGGATGCGGTTCCATACATCGGTGAATTCGTTCGTCATGTCCCTGGTGAAACTATTGTACGCTTCCGGGCGATTGAGCGTGATCGTGGCAATCCCCTCCGACACATCAAAAAGTATAGTCCTGTAGTCCATGAATCCTCTCCCAATGTTATGCTGAGCCCATCAACTGGGGCTGATATCTCGACGAAACTAAATTAATTTATGACGTACCGTCACTGAAAAACCTATTCTTTTTCAATTTGGCTTATGTGTTTTCAATCAAGACCATTGCAAAATACGTGCAGTTGAGACAGCCTACAGCACGGGAAAAAAACAAAAAATATAAAATCTGCAAATCTTGGGAGGTAAAAATGTCGGAGATAGATAGACTTATTCGTTTTGCTGCAGTTGCTGAAGAGTTGTCATTTAGCAAGGCGGCGCGACGTTTGAATGTTGATCAACCTTGGCTTTCGCGACAGATCCAGCAATTGGAGATGCGGCTTGGATTCCCACTGTTCGTGCGCAGCACACGATCCGTTCGACTAACTCGGGAAGGGGAGCTGCTCTATGAAGAGGCCTATCTGCTGAAGGTCGCCAGTGACGAATGTCTCGACAAGGCGAAGCACATGATGAAGAGCCACAGTCAGGTCATTCAGGTGGGGGTCAATCCGTTCACCTATTGGGTGCCTGAGCGGCGTGAGCTATTCACCCAATTCGAGGAGCGGCATGATCGCGTCAGTGTCGAGATTACGAGCAATTATACATCAAGACTGATTTCGAAACTGCGCAAACGACTGATCGATTTTGCACTTATCCCCTTGTTCAGTGACCTGCCCGACCTGGAATCATTGATTATCCACTCCAGCCCCGTCAGCCTGCTCGTTCCGAAGGAGGATGAACTGGCAAATCGAGATGAGATTACGCTCGACGATCTGAAGGGACGCAAGATTCCGGTTACCAATCCCCGGATCAATCAGGAATTTTACGATCGCATCTATGCCCCGGTCATTGATCGGGGATGTGAGGCCATTATTGTTCCGGAAGGTGCCCAGGCCATCGCCCACCTGGCTCAGGAGCAGCGGCTGCCCTTTATAAGCTTCAGCTACCCGCATAGCGATCCCGGTGTAGATGGATCGTTTGTCCATGTTCCGCTTACGGGTCGTGCTCCTACCGTTGAATATGCCCTTGTTCGCAGGAATGAGCCGCCACGCGCAACCGTCTCGCATTTCTGGAAAACGGCAGAAAGTCTGGCGCCGGCGTCGCGGACGAAAAAAGGCCGCAGCGTACGGCAGGAAGAAGCCGCTTAAGTCAGATATCTCGGGTCTCGGGCTGGTTCTTGGCTGCCAGCCCGACGCAGGCCGGCTGGCTTTTCAAAGGGTGCAGCTCAGTCCACCAGCACCGCACGGCCATTCTTGAGGACGGTCGCATCGCGCTCCCGTACATGCGCGGTGAAGGATATCTCGGTTCCCGACTTCCACAGATGGAAAGTTATAGTGTCACCGGGCAGAACGGGTGCGGAAAAGCGGACATGCAGTTCCTTCAACGTTTCTGGTTTGAAGTGACCAAAGGCATCAAGGATGATGCGAGCCGCCAGACCATAGGTGCACAAGCCGTGAAGTATGGGCCGATCAAAGCCGGCGGATAATGCGACGCCCGGATCTGCGTGAAGGGGATTGTAGTCTCCGCTTAGTCGGTAAAGGAGCGCCTGATCGGGTCGAGTTGTGATCGTCGTGACCAGGTCCGGCGCTCTGTCAGGCATAGGATGCGGCGGTGGCGCGCCATCTCTGGGGGCGCCGCAATTGCCATCGCCGCGCGCAAAGGATGTGACCCTGACTGTGGCGAGCGGTATATTCGTTTCAGCGTCTATCAGGTCAGTTTCGGTGTTAACCACTGCACCCTTGTCGCCCTTGTCGTATACCGACAGGACGCGTCCTTCGCCCCGGAGGCGGCCATGTGGTGGCATGGGATTATGCCAGATGATTGATTGTTCGCCGTGAACGGACATACGGTAATCAATGCCGAGTGCATCGACGGTGACGCCGAGACCGCGGACCAGAATGGCCGCGATGGTCGGCATCGCCTTCTGATCTTTCTCGTAGACGAAAGGCAATTCGCGTTCATCCAGCGGATCGGAGCCAAGCCCGAGACCCAATGAGTACAGCATCGAATCCTGACGGGTCCATTCCTTGGTGTGACCTGAGGATGTGAGGTTTAGAATTTCCGGATACTGAATCGGCATTTATGTTTCTCGGTCTGTTGAGGTGAGCTGGAGGCGCGATTAACCACGCGCGGGCGAAGGTGCGAAAAGTGGGAGCCACACATCTTCAACCTGTTCGAACACGACGCTGACGGGCATGCCGATCCAGACATTTTCGGGCGCACAATTAACGATGTTGGTTGTCAGATTCAATCCGGCCTGCTCCTCAAGCGTCACAATGGCGATTGTGTAGGGCGTTTCGAGGTCCGGCTCCCATTTCTGGTGATTGATTGTATAGGTGGAGACGACGCCGCGCCCTGACATAATCGCGGGCGCAAGGTCACGTGATAGGCAGCGTCTGCAGATGCCTGTATGCGGATGAATATAGAGAGCGCAATTCTGACACTGCGTAATAATTAAATTGCCTGAAGATCCGCCTGACCAGAAATCAGAATTATCTTTGTCTATAACAGGAAGGTGATGTCTAATCATGTGGGTTTCAATCATCAATCAATGTGATACTTCTTCACTAATCATACTGCGTTGTGGGAGCAATAGCCGATATGTCCGAAGGCATTCTGAGCAAGATCAGGGTCGTAGAGTGGTCAGGAGGCCACGCCTGCGCCTATGCAGGCCTTTTGCTGGCTGAATCAGGGGCGGACGTCGTTCTGATTGAGGGGGATGAGTCCGGGCCGAGGCACAACTTGGCATCATTTGCTGTCTGGGATCGCAGTAAGCGAAGGCTGAAGCGCAATTGCGAGACACCAGAAGGCATGGAGATGCTGCACGATCTCCTGTCCGAGGCAGACATTCTGCTGACTGATATAACGCCCAGCGAAAGGAATCGCCTCGGGCTGTGTTCGCATATCATCAAGCACAGGCATCCACAGTTGATCGTCACGGAGATTGGCGGGTGGCCGGCGGGGCACACGCTGGAGGATGTTCCCGTGGATGATACGCTGGTTCTTGCTGAGGCGGGACTAATGGACGAGCAGGCCGGCGTTCGGGAGGGTCCTATCTATCTGAGATTCCCGCTGGGCAGCTGGGGGAGTGCTTACCTTGCTGCCATCGGCACAGTTGCCCGTCTCATACAGAGGGCGCGGGGAAAGGGTATCGGAGGCGTCTCAACAAGCCTCGTTCAGGGTGCGCTCGCGCCGAGCGCGATGTTGTGGCGCACGGCGGAAAAGGCGACGCCAGCATTCAAAAATTCAATGGGGAAGAGCATTCGGTCTCCCCAGTTCGAATGTGGGGATGGGGTGTGGATCCACATCAAATCCACTCCGGATCACGCACCCTTGATGCATGCCGCGCTGCAGGAACTTGGAGCCGAACGGATTGCGCAGCTGAATGCGGAAGAAAAAGGCGATCACATTTGTCCCAACTGGGGTGCAAACAAACACATCTTCAAGACCCGACCGAGCAAAGTCTGGCTTGAAGATCTCTGGTCGGCAGATGTGGCCGTGCAGCCTGATGTGCCCATGGGGCATATCTATTCTGATGCGCAAGCCAGGCTGAATGGCTACGTCATCGAGTTCGAGGACCCTATCTTCGGCAAGACATGGCAACCCGGTGCTCCGGTTTCAATTGAACCGCCGATGCGTGCTTGCCGCCCCGCGTCCTCCGCGTCACCTTGGCGCGATGAGGACTGGTCGAGCGAAGCCGGGAAAAGTCACATTGCGTGTCCGCCTGACGCGGCGCTTGATTTGCCTCTGAAAGGCGTGAAAGTGGCTGACTTCGGAGCCTTCCTCGCCGGGCCGTTCGCAACCATGATGCTGTCCGACCTTGGCGCTGATGTGGTGAAGGTCGAAGGCCTCACGGGCGATCCCCTTCGCCGCAATGATGGCGCCTTTTTTGGCTGTCAACGGGGCAAGCGTTCGCTTGCGGTCAATCTGAAGCACGAAACGGCGGCTGATATCATTAAAAGGCTTACCAAATGGGCCGACATCGTTCACCACAATATACGGCTCCCGGCTGCACATCGCCTCGGTATCGACTATATGAAACTGTCGGCGATCAATCCTGACCTTATCTATTGTCATGTCAGCGCTTATGGCCCGAAAGGCCCTCGCAAAGACTGGCCGGGATATGACCAGCTGTTCCAAGCACAGACGGGATGGGAATTCGAAGGAGCCGGCAAAGGCAATCAGCCGATGTGGCACCGTTTCGGCATGATGGACCATCAATGTGCACTCGCCAGCCTCTTTGGTACATTGCTGGGCCTGTATCACAGGGACAATGGCCATGGTGGCCAGGCTGTCGGGGCTTCACTGCTTGGTGCCGGATTGATGACGGTGAGCGAGACAATCATGCTCGAAGACGGTTCGCTGACACCCTATCCGGTGCTGGACCAGCAGCAGATGGGTGTATCTCCGACCCGCCGTTTGTATTCGTGTAAGGATGGTTGGGTCGCCTTCGCCAGCGATATGCCCGAAGCGTGGGAAAGCCTGCAGCATCACACGGACGAAACCAGCGTGCGCGGCGTCGAGCATTACCTTCAAGGCTTGTCTGTTGTCGACGCCCTGGCACTGGCTGGCCATTGTGAAATTCCAGCGGCCGAGGCAAGGACCGATAACCGGGACAGGTTTTTTGAAGATCCGGCGAACCTGGACAGAGGTCTGGTCGCCCGGTTCAATCAATCGAAATTCGGACAGGTCGAGATGGTAGGTTCATTCTGGCTCTTCGATGGCCAGCCTGCTTTGCCTCAACACGGCGTACCGGACCTGGGAGAGCATACCGTGCTATGTCTGGAAGAGCT
The DNA here is from genome assembly GCF_036964145.1 of Hyphomonas sp. Classification (GTDB taxonomy): domain Bacteria; phylum Pseudomonadota; class Alphaproteobacteria; order Caulobacterales; family Hyphomonadaceae; genus Hyphomonas. Next base: position 253,486 of record NZ_JBALUC010000002.1, on the reverse strand, counting down.
GGGTTTCAGTCAGATCGAGATCCGCAATTTGTGCCGAGACAAAATAGTTGCAGATCTGCGAAACGAGGTAGCCGAATGAAGATTCACCTAAATACGCCAAATGAGGCCCATCATGACTGATTCAGAAAGGCCTGCACCGGCTAAGAAGCAAGGCGTCGAGCGCAAACCGAAGAGCGTGCCTGTTCGCGGCCGTGAAAACCGGCCGAGATCAAGAAGGGAGAAGTCGATTCTTACGCGTCAGCGCCTCTGCGACGCGACGAGTCGATTGCTTGAAAGCCGCTCCCTACGCTCGGTGACCGTTTCGGATATTACCAATATGGCATCTGTTTCCCCGGCGACTTTCTACATCTACTTTGCGGATGTCGAAGAGGCGGTTCTGGCCGTTCTCGAAGATCTGAAGGGAGAGCTTCCGGACTTTCCCAGTCTCGTAAATGCCATCGATACCGCCGCGCCGGAAGCCGGCGTCCGTGCCATGGTGAAGGCATATCTGTCATTCTGGGACAAGCATTATGCGGTGTTGAGAATCCGCAACCTGGCAGCAGATGAAGGTGAGCCACGCTTCCGGGAAGCACGGGCAACTATGCTTCGTCCGATGATGGCTGCGCTCGAGGATAAATTCAAATCGGGGCATGGCCCGGTGCTTGGCTCTCCTGAGGCGCCCGTCCTTGCTGTCGTCACTGTGTTAATGGGAATGCTTGAGAGACTTGCCGCTGTGATCCGGCTGCGCCCTGCAGGACGCGACATTACGAGGGGACGACTAATAGACGGAACAGTCATGGTGATTTCCACGATTATGACAAAAAAGGCAGACCGGAATGGCAAATAATTTCAGAGGGGCGGCGATCACAGGTGTGGGGCTGGCTGCACCCGGCCGCAAGGCGACGCGCCCCATCATGGATCTCATGCTGGATGCGTCTTTTCAGGCACTGGATGATGCGGGTCTAACTCCGAAAGATATCGACGGCATAGCAACATGGCCCAGCAAGTCGCCATCACCTGGCATGTCGCCGATAGGCGTGATTGACCTCAAAGAGGCGCTGGGATGTGATTTGAGCTGGTATAGTGGCCTGATAGAAGGTCCGGGACAGCTCAGCTCGGTGATTAATGCTGTAGGGGCAATCGCGACCGGGCAAGCGCGGCATGTCCTCTGCTATCGCACGCTCAATGAATACTCCGTCCGAAAATCGAAATCGCCAGAACCTCAACCGGATGCGGTCGCGAACCGGATTGTCGGTCCTTATGCCTGGCAGCGGCCATTCAACGCGCTCTCACCGGTCAATTCGCAAGCGATGCTGGCCCGTCGGCACATGCATGATTTCGGTACGACGAAGGAACAGCTTGGGTGGGTCGCAGTCAATGCGCGGCGCAATGCCATGCTTAACCCGCATGCAGCCTATCGTGATCCGATGAGCCATGAGGATTACATGAATGCCCGCATGATCTCTGATCCGCTCGGACTTTATGATTGCGACGCCCCGACAGATGCCGCGACGGTTGTAATCGTATCATCATTGGACGCCGCCAAGGATATGAAAAAACCGCCGCTTAGGATCGAGTCGATGGGGGCAGCCGCGTTTGGTCGCAATAGCTGGGACCAGTATGAGCCACTATCCGGCATGCCTGCCCTTGATGCCGGGCGGCTGCTCTGGTCGCACACTGATCTGAAACCGACCGATGTCGATGTGGCGAATATCTATGATGGTTTCAGCATTCACACGCTGGTGTGGCTGGAGGCGCTTGGTTTCTGCAAACGCGGCGAGAGCGGACCCTTCGTCGAAGGCGGTGCGCGGATCGCGCGGGATGGTGAGCTACCCATTAATACAGGGGGCGGACAATTATCGGGGGGGCGGCTGCACGGTTTCGGCCTGTTATGGGAAACCTGTATTCAGCTTTGGGGGGAAGGGGCAGACCGGCAGGTTCCCGGCAATCCTGAGGTCGGTGTTGCAGCAGCAGGCGGGGGCCCTCTGGCTGGATGTCTTCTGCTTACCCGCCAGTGAGAAGCGACATGACATCTGACACCTCACCCCAGAGCGTCCTCATCACCGAACGCATCGGTGGCATCTCCCTACTCAAACTCAATCGGCCTGACCGATTGAACGCATTGTCTCCACAATTGCATGAAGCGCTTCAGCAGGCAGTCCGCGTAGCGGCGGAGGATACTGACGTTCGCGTTGTCGTGATCACGGGCGAGGGCAGGGCGTTTTGCTCCGGCGGGGATACGGGCGGGGCACCGGGTCAAGCCGGTCCAATGTCTCAGGAGCGACGTATTGACGAGATGGTCGCTCGCTCGGCGACCAACCAGATTCTGCACGAGATGCCCAAACCCTCCCTCGCCCTGATCAATGGCGTGGCGGCCGGCTCGGGGCTCGCCCTGGCGCTAGCCTGCGATATCCGGATTGGTTCCGTCGAGGCATGCATGGTACCAGCCTATGCCAAGCTCGCTTTGTCGGGCGACTATGGCGTGACCTATTTCCTGACCCAACTGGCCGGACCGGCAAAAGCGTGTGAGCTGATGTTTCTGAACCAGAAGATCGATGCCACCGAAGCCAGGGCGTGCGGATTGCTGAACCAAATAGTGAGCGCCGATTGCCTCCTGGCCCGGGGATTGCAAATTGCTGAGCAGCTTAGTGCCGCGCCGCCTGTCGCGCTTCGCCATATGAAGCGCAACATTCGCGCGTCCGTCCGGCAGGATCTCGGGGAAATTGTGGCGCTTGAAGCATCCGCGATGATCCGTTGTTCCAAAACGCAAGATGCAAAGGAAGCGATGCTTGCACTGAAGGAAAAACGCATGCCTGTCTTCAAGGGCTACTGATTTTAGCCATCCGCAAATCTGCTGGGCAGGCATAGGTCAGGGCCGGTCAACCTAGTTTAGGACTGGCCGGCCCTGACGGTCCGTACTCCTAGGCTTTTTCCAGAATGTGCACGGCGCTGCACGTGCCGAGGCCGACAACGTGCGCAAGGCCGATTTTGGCCCCGGGCTGCTGGCGCTGGCCAGCTTCGCCCCGAAGGTGGGTGCAAATCTCATAGAGATTGGCGACGCCTGTCGCAGCGATCGGATGCCCTTTTGACAATAGTCCGCCCGAGAGGTTGACCGGGATGCGGCCTCCCATCGTTGTCTCTCCATCTTCCAGCATGCGAACTGCTTCGCCCTCGCTGCACAGTTGCAGATTTTCATAGTGGAGCAGTTCGGCCGTGGCAAAGCAGTCATGGAGTTCAACAAGATCGAGATCTGCGGGATCGATACCTGACATTTCGTAGGCCTTCTGGGCAGATAACCGCGTTGCCGAATTAATGTCCGGCATTTGCGGATTTCTGTCCTGCCAAGGGTCGGAGGCAAGTGCGGATGCCCGAATGCGGACAGCCCGTCCGAGTCCGAGTTCACGTGCCTTGCGTTCGGAAACAAGGATAGCGGCTGCCGCCCCATCAACATTGATCGAGCACATGAATTTGGTGTTCGGGTAGGCAATCATTTCGGCGCCCATAACCATTTCCAACGGTGTTTCCTTCTGAAGCATAGCCTTCGGGTTCAAAGTGGAATGGTGGTGGTTCTTGACCGCGACGTTGGCAAAATTCTCGAAAGTGGCGCCATGTTTTGCAGCATATTCCATCCCGGCTTCTGCAAAGGTCGCGGGCATCGAAGCTGATCCCATGAGGCCTTCAGTGGGGATCGGACTTGCGCGCGATCCCCCCAGCATGCCCATTCCTGTCATCTGCTCGACGCCGACAGCCAGGACGACATCATAGTCGCCCGTGCGAATTGCCATCCAGGCATCGCGGACCGCTGTGGCGCCTGTTGCACAAGCATTGCTGAGATTGGTCACAGGGATACCGAATGCACCCACTTGCTGCAGGATCTTTTGCCCGTTCATCGTGTTGAAGACGCAGCCTGAATAGACAGACTGGACATCCTTGATTGTCAGGCCGGCATCGTCCAGCGCGCCAAGCACGGCCTCGGCTCCCAGGAGGGCGGGGGTCTTGTCGGGGTACCGGCCGAATTTGATCATGTCGATCCCGGCGATGTATACGTCGCTCATGTTTCTAGCTCCTGGGTCGCCGTCACCGGCTCAAAAAAGTGGCTCACATAGTGATTGCCCTGATCGTCCTTGCGGTTCAGGGCGTCATCCAGGACCACGTTAACGGCCATGCCGAGTGAAATGCTTCCGGGATCTGGTGCAATACCTCGCAGATTCCCTTTGAGGCTGGGTCCATCATCCATGTCGACTATCGCGGATATGAAAGGTACTGCCACATCTGGAAAGCTGCGGTGCACGATCGAGTATGAGTGCAATATGCCTCTCATTGTTGCAGGGTGATGGAGGGAAAAACTGTCCCTTGCACCGCACTTTCCGCAGGCAATACGGTTTGTTTCCAGTGAAAATGCACCGCACACGGTGCAGCGCGGAAATTCAAGATGAGCCGCACCGGTCTGCTCCACCTTGATAAAGGGTGTGGCTGGCAGAGGGTGTGCTGGTTCAGTTTCAGTCATGGTGTACTCCGAATGTCTGGTATTGAATGGGTTGCGCGAGAGTGCAATTGAGTAGGCAGGCAGCGTCCACAACACGGAACAGATTGGCTTGGATGGTGACTGAACAGACCAACAGCATGCGCTATTCCGCCGCTTCTTCTACGCTGCTGGCTTCTTCATCCGCCCAGAGGTCGCGTGGCATACCTAGCACGCGTTCGGCGAGCTTATTGCGGTGAATTTCGCTGGTTCCGCCACCGATGGTGGAGGCACGGGTCGAGAGATATGCAGAGGTCCAGATGCTTTCCTCAAGTCCCGAGCTCCCCATTACGTCGATCAAGAATTCGAACATCGCCTTCTCGTTTTCCTGGCCGACAATTTTGGTGATGGAGCTCTCGCTGCCTACGTCGGAACCGCTGGTGAAGCGGGCGACGTTGCGCAAGCCGTGCAGATGTACGATCTGGGTTGTCGCCCACAGCGTGTTGAAACGCTGACGGAGGCCTACCTCAAGGCCGCGTTCGGCTTCACGCTGTTTGAGCAGGCTGGCGATACGCCGGATGGTCCGCGCCTGACTGGCATGTGCGCCGAGAAAATTGGTGAGGTGCTCGCCCTGCATAGTCGTCCGATTGACTGACCAGCCAGCATTCCTGGGCCCGATCAGGTTACTCTGCGGGATGGTCACATCGTTGAAGAAGACTTCGTTGAAATGATAGTCGCCATTGTTCCGGCGAATTGGCCTGACTTCTACACCCGGGCTATTCATCGGAAAAATGACGACACTGATGCCGTCACGCTTGGGGTGCTGCGGTCCGGTCCTTACCAGAGCGTACATCCAGTCGGCATGCTGGGCCTGGGAGGTCCAGATCTTGTGACCGTTAATGACCAGATTTTCGCCATCCCTGACAGCTCTGGTACGTAGTGATGCGAGGTCAGAACCTGCGCCACGTTCGGAAAATCCGCCTGCCCAAAGGATATCGGCGCGTCGCGTTGGTGCGAGGAGTTTTTTCTGTTCATCGGTACCGTGCGTGATAAGCGTGGGGCCGACCAGCATCAGTCCTCGATTGCCAGGTAGCGGGGGCAACCCCCGCTTTGTCATTTCAGCATAGTACAGGACCTGTTGGGTAAAGCTCGCAGCGCGTCCGCCATATTCTACAGGCCAGTGAATGCCGGCCCAATTGCCCTCAGCCATCTCAGCCTGCCAAGAGCGGCGAGCGGCAAGATCCGAACGGCGCAGCTCCGAGATTTTTTCGGGAGGGGCATGGTCGTCGAGCCAGGTCTGGAATTCAACCAGGAATTCGGCGTCAGCCTGACTTGGAACAAATCCGATATCCTGCTCAGTATTCTTGCTTGATCCGGGCTTGTTTCGCTGCGCGCCATAGCGGTCGAGCGCATCTTCGCCCAAGACTTGCAAATGGGAGGAGGGGGGACCAAAACTGATTTCACAATGCTTGCTGCGTCGCATCAGGAGATGCAGGTCATGTTCCCACGTGCAGCCGATTGCACCATGCATCTGCACCGATTCACCAGCAATATATGTCGCAGCTTCACTCGCTGCAGCCTTGGCAAGGCGGGCGGCAGCCCCCTCTGGAATACCCTCATGAGCGGATCGTAGCGCACCCCAAAGGCTTGAGCGCCCGGCTTCCAGTTTTAGCAGGCAGTTTGCGAGGTTCTGCTTGATCGCCTGAAACCGTCCAATCGGCTGGCCGAACTGTTCTCGCTGCAACGCATACTCATTGATCAGGTTAAGCGCACCTTGGGCTACGCCCACCGCTTCGGCGGCAACAAGACATTGAGCAATTTTCAGGAGATCGTCGACCGGAAAATTTCCTATCGGAGCTGCCGGCGCATCGACAAGTTTAATTCTCGCCATGGGGCGTGTCCTGTCGAGACTTTTCAGGGCAGTTCGTTCCACGCCCGGCGCGTTTGCGTCCACGATCCACCAAATGCCGTCGGCGTGTACCAGGAGACTCCCGAGATTCATGCCCTCAAACGCAAATGGAATGTCAGCAGACAGATGCCCGGCTTCTTTGTTTCCCGGTTTCATCGAGACGTCGGGAAGGCGTCCATCGGCGTGGAGGAGAGGGCCTATGATCGTCTTGCCACATGCCAGGTCCGCTGCAAGGCTAGCAGCGTTAGGGCAGGCAGAAAGTATATGGCACGCCAGATAGATCGATACGACCGGAACGGGGGCAACCTGCTCGCCAAGCGCCTCTACCACCAGGCATTCTTCCGCCAGGCCGAGTTCAGATCCCTCCATATCCACTGGTAGGACAATGCCGAGCAGGCCGAGTTCACCCAGCCGCTCCAACAAGTCCGGATCCACACCGGATCCATTCTCCACCGCGGCGCGCGCCGCGCTCCGATCGGCGGCCAGACGGCGGACAGTGCGGTCGATCTGTTCTTGTTCGACGGAGCGCATAATCAATAAACTCGGCTTGTTGAATGACGACCCGCATGGTCCTCGTCTGCCCGTCATTCGTCTATGTAGAATTTTTTTCGGATCGTCCTTGGAAACGCATAAGACGCCCTGTTCGTGAGCTGTTGTACTGATGAGGAGCGGGAGCGTGCGTCACGCTGATCAGGCGTGGCGGCACCGGCGCAACCGAAGTATCGCTGCGCGGCTGTCTGCAGCAATTCTAGCGTGCCAAGAGTGTTAAGTGGAGTGATCGTTGAAGATCGAAGTGACATCAGAGGAAACTGCATTTCGGGCCAAAGTCCGGGACTGGCTGACTAACAATGTTCCAAAGACAGTCCGCCCTTTTGCCGGGGATGAAGTTCGGGACTTCGACCTCGCCTGGCAAAGGCGTCAGTATGAAGCGGGCTGGGCGGGAATAGCCTGGCCGAAAGAGTTCGGCGGACGCGGTGCCAGCCTCATGGAGCAGCTAATCTGGCATGAGGAATATGCGCTCGCTGGCGCGCCGAGATCGGGTTGCTGCTTCGTTGGCCTCAGTCATGCCGGTCCGACCTTGATTGCCTGTGGGACTCAAAGCCAGAGGCGGGACCATCTCCCCAAAATCCTGAAAGGGGAAGCGGTCTGGTGTCAGGGGTTTTCTGAGCCGAATTCCGGGTCCGATCTTTCCAGCCTGTCGACCAAAGCTGTCCTCGATGGTGACGAACTTATCGTGAATGGATCGAAAATCTGGACGAGTTATGCGCAGCATGCGGACTATCAGGAGTTGCTGCTGAGGACGCAGCCGGGATCAGAACGCCATCACGGGCTCAGCTGGGTCATCTGCGACATGAGTGCGCCTGGAATAGAGTTGCGGCCAATCCGGACGATGACCGCCGCCGAGGATTATCATTTTTGCCAGGTTTTCTACAATAATGTGCGCATACCGCTGTCAAATGTGGTCGGTGAGCTGGGCAAGGGATGGGCAACAGCGAACGCAACACTGGGCTTTGAGCGAGGCACAGGTTTCATTGCCGACCAGATTCAGAATAGTGAGTTGATCGAGGCGTTGATCGATATGGCCCGAGACCGTCCCGGAGTCGACGGAACCGGTTCCATGCTAGATAATCCGGACATCGCCGCGAGCCTGGCGGCGCTGAGGGCTGACGCAGCGGCGATACGCTCAATGACATATGCGACGATCTCGCGCGCTGGTCATGACAATCCCGGACCGGAAGGCTCTATTGTCAAACTCATCTATTCCGAGGTCGCCCAGCGCGCGCGGAAGCTGAGTATGGACATACTGGGGGGCGACAGTCTGGAGACCACGCTCGCGGAGGGCCTCGTCTTTTTCTACTTGCGCTCTTATGCAAGTACAATTGGTGGCGGAACATCCGACATCCAGCGCAATCTGATCGGCGAGCGTGTTCTTGGCCTGCCAAGGGGACCGAGACAATGATTGACCTTCAGCCATCTGACGAACAGCAGCAAATTATCGACAGCATCTCGTCGTTCCTCGCAGATACTGCGGCGATCGATCGGTTGATCTCGTCGGGTGCCGCTGTGGCGAACGAAGATCAGGTTTTGCGCCATGCGCTCGCCGGGCTCGGTGTCTTCGGACTCGGTGTTGCTGAAGAGTTTGGCGGCGTCGGATATGGACTCGCGGAGGAAGCGCTGGTCGCCCGAGAATTCGGCCGTGTGCTTCTGTCGCCAGCGCTGTTGATGGGAATTGTCGCGCCACATGTTGCGCTGACATCCCAAAACGGTTCGCTGGCCAACAATATCATGAGCGGCGCAGTAGCCATTGGAGCCGGAGCGAGCATCACAGCGGCGGATGAAGACCTGCTGGGTGAGTGGCATTTTATTGATTCCCGGGATGTGGAGTTGATACTGGTGTGCCGGGACGATCGTATAGGATTTGTCGCAGCCAGCGATCTTGCTGGGCGGCGGGATGTCCTCAGTATGGATTGGACGCTGAGCCTGGAGCGAGGTGACGTGACCGGCGGAGTGGTCAGCATGGTTTCGCCGACCTTATGCCGTCGCATGAATCTACTTGTCGCCGCATATATGGTCGGAGCGGCCGAAGCGGCGACGCAGATGTCGGTAGATTATGCGTGCGTGAGGCATCAGTTCAACCAACCGATCGGGGCATTTCAGGCGGTGAAGCACAGGTGTGCTGACATGCTGGCGGCGTCGGTTTCGGCCTGGAGTCAGACGGCTTTTGCCATACTGGCGCATGCGGATGAGGCCAGTGACGCAGCCTATCAGGCGCATGCGGCCTGCATGATCAGCAAGAACGCATTGTTCAACAACGCGGCCAAGAATATTCAAAACCATGGTGGCATAGGGTTTACGGGAGAGCACACACCCCATATTTTTGTGAAGCGAAGTCACTTTATGGACCGAATAGGGGACACTGATCTTGCTCATCGCTCAGCATTATTGGGTCGCTTTCCATCTCGTTCACAGTCATTTGTGAATTTTTAGCTCGGCGATGCGGGATTCACAATAACGATGCTGGCTGTGTATCTATATATGGGGTGGCAGGTGAATTGTGAAAACATGTCAGAAATGGAATTGGGATTGTGACTGAAATCGAGCAAGCAGAACAGATTGCGGCACATTTCGCTTCTTTGCCGAAGCTGGAGCCGGAAAGTGAAGCCGTACGCTTCAAAGGCAGAGGCTATTCTTGGGGTGACCTGGGAGCGATTGCGGATGGACTGTCTGATAAGTTTGAGGCGTTGGATGTGCCGGAATTTGCCTGTGTCGGCTGGCTCGCGCGCAATGATCCGTCGCTCGTTGGGGCGTTGATAGGCCTTATCCAGACACGCCATTGCATCTCGCCGCTCAATCCTCATCAACCTGCCGAGAAAACCGCTGAGCAAGAGCGCCAGCTCAAGATGGGTGTTGTGGTAGGCGTGGCGCAGGATTTCACGCCCGAACTCATGTCAGCAATGAAAGATATCGGGGCGGCGGGTCTGGTCCTTGATATCGGTGCGATCGAGCCGGTTCAGTTCGCATCTGGCTTGGCGGAACTGGGTGAGGGACCCTTCCGCTCGTTGGGCGAGGACATAGTTGCCGAGCGGCTCACCAGTGGTACGACCGGCGAGCCGAAGCGCATTCCTGTGCCGTCAGCAACCTTTGCCAAAGCCATGCAGCTCGGTGCCCGGTCGGAAAAGAACAAGCAGGCAGAACCGCTCAAAGTGAAGCGGTCTCCCGCCATCTTGCAAACCACTTTCTCCCATTCCGGCGGGATGTGGGGGGCGCTCCTTTCGCTGAATCAGGCAAGACCAATCGATCTGCACGAGAAGTTTACGCCCGAAGGCTGGGCGGACGCTGTTGAGAGAACGAAGACGCGCGTTTGCAGTCTTGTGCCTTCGATGATCACCATGGTGCTTGAGGCCGATATTCCGCCCCAAAAGCTTAGCAGCCTGATGGCGATTCGGTGCGGGACGGCTGCGCTGGATCCCGAAACGCAAAAGCGTTTCGAAGAACATTACAAGGTGCCTGTTCTGGTGGAGTACGGCGCGTCCGAGTTCATGGGCGGCATCGCCGGCTGGTCGCTCGCGGATCACAAAGCTTATGGACAAAGCAAGCGCGGTTCGGTCGGTAGGCTGCGTCCAGACATGGAGGTCCGGATTACCGGGCAGGAGGCCAATGAGGCGCTGCCGGCTGGAGAAATCGGGACATTGAATCTCAAGACTCCACGTGCCGGTCCGGACTGGATTCGTACAACGGATCTCGCCTCGCTGGATGCAGATGGCTTTCTTTACCTGCACGGGCGCGCCGATGAGGCGATCAATCGGGGTGGGTTCAAGGTATTGCCGGACAAAGTCGCAGAGGTGCTGAGATTGCATCCGGGCGTTCGGGAAGTCGGCATACTGGCTGTGAAGCATGCTCGCCTGGGACAAGTACCGATAGCGGTCATTGAACCAGCATCTGATGTGCCGAGACCGACCAGCGAGGAGTTGAACGATTTCGGACGAGAGCAGATGGCCGCGTATATGGTACCGGTCGCGTTCGAGTTCCTGGACAGCCTTCCGCGTACCCTCTCCATGAAGGTGGACCGGCCTGCGCTTCGAAAACTATTCCAAGATAAATACGACCTCTGATTACGTCATAAAGGGTTCAATATGGCAGACATAGCAGCGCCTTCAGCGCGAGACATAGACGGCACGATCACTGACGAAGACATTGAGCGGGCCCGTAAGCAAATCGGCATCCCTCAGCGTCGGTTTGTGCCGACATTCAATGTGCGGGCATCACAGGATGCAATGCGCCATTTTGCATTTGGCCTTGTCGGGGATGATAACCCACTTTGGCATGACCCGGGATACGCGTCCAAATCGCGTTGGCGGGGACCGGTTGCTCATCCGCTCTTTATCCAGACGATGGGTGAAAACGAAACGCCGCCCTATTCTGATGATATAAAGCCGCTGTTCAAGGGCTTGTTTCGGGGGGTCGGAAAATATCTCGCTTCAACCACGTGGTCTTTCTACAAGCCGATTTTTGAGGGTGATATCGCCTACGAAGAATATACCACTTCGGACATCCAGGTGAAGGATTCCAGTTTCTCTGGCGGCCGGAGCGTGATTGATTCCTATCGTTCGCTCTATGTCGACCGGTCTGGAGCACCGATCGCCACACGCGAACATTCCTGTGTAAATGCGGAGCGCCGGGGATCGAAGGAAAAGGGCAAGTATGCTGACCGCGAGAAACACGTCTATTCGCCGGATGACATCGCCCGGATCGATGAAGTCTATGCGGCTGAGAAACGCCGGGGGGCTGAACGTCGGTATCATGAGGATGTGGACATTGGCGAGGAGCTAACACCTGTCGCCAAGGGACCGCTTTCAATGGTGGAGATTATCAGCCGCCATATCGCGACCGGCATGGCCGATGGATACAATATCGGTCCGCTGAGATATGGTTGGAAGGCGCGCCAGAAAATCTCCGCATTCTATACGCCGGACGATTGGGGCGTACCACAACCGCAGCAGCGCGTTCATTGGGACGATCGCCGGGCGCAGGATCTTGGCCTGCCAGGCGGCTATGATTATGCGATCATGCGATTTGCGTGGCTATCTCACATTGTGACCAATTGGATGGGGGATGATGGCTGGCTCGCAGAGTTGAAAGTTGATCTGCGGCAATTCAACTTCGTCGGCGACTTCCATATCATTTCCGGGGAAGTCACCGGGAAGCGTGTCGAGAACGGTCAGCCGGTTGTTGATATTGCCTTAAAAGGGGTCAATCAGCGCGGTGATGAGACAACCAGGGGGGTGGCCAAGGTGATGTTGCCTTCGCGCGCATATGGCCCGGTGACCATGCCGGTTCCACCTGCTGAACTCTCCAGACGTGGTGCCGAGATGATGCAGGCTGCTGCAGAATATTCCGGCAAGGGAAAATCATGACAGAGGTGAGGTTTGACGGCGACGTCATAATCGTGACGGGCGCGGGGGGCGGCCTCGGACGCTCATATGCATTGGACCTGGCCCGGCGAGGCGCCCGCGTGGTCGTTAACGATCTCGGGGGATCGGCCTCGGGCGACGGGGCCGATGCAAGTCCGGCGGCCGAGGTGGTGGATATGATCAAGGCTTGTGGCGGCGAGGCGGTCGCAAATTTCGACACGGTTGCAACCCAAGAGGGCGGTAAAGCCATTGTTCAGGCAGCCCTCGATGCATGGGGACGGGTCGACGGTGTTATCTGCAATGCCGGAATCCTGCGTGATCGGAGCTTTGCCAAGCTTGACTTTGACGACGCACAAGCCGTTGTGGATGTCCATCTCTGGGGTGGTATCAACGTTTCCCAACCAGCTTTTCTGGCGATGAAGGGAAACCCCAATGGCGGGCGCATTGTATTGACGACATCCGCTTCCGGCCTGCTCGGGAATTTCGGACAGACCGCTTATGGCGCGGCAAAGATGGGGCTGGTCGGATTGATGAGATCTCTCCGGATCGAGGGTGAGCGGTCAGGTATCACGGTCAATGCACTTGCACCGATCGCCGGGACCAGGCTGACCAATAATGTTTCCGACGACCCGAACGCTCCGAAAGCCCCCGACAGGGTCGCGCCCATCGCGACGCTGCTCGTTCACCGGGACTGCCCGGCCAATGGCGACATCTTCATGGCCGGAGCAGGCTGGTTCTCGAGGTGTTTCATTGGCCTGACAGAGGGGTGGTCGGTGCCGGGCAATGTGACGGCGGAGTCCTTGCTGGCGAATTGGGACAAGGTCACTGACGAGACAGGGTTCACGCAGCCTGCAAGCGTGCTTGAGGTGAGTGAAATTCTCAACCGGCTGCTCGTGGCCAACTGAGCCGGCACAATGTGAAAGGTATTTCAGAGAGTATGGACGCTATCCTGTATGAAGCGAGGGACCGGGTCGCCATTATCAGCCTGAACCGGCCCGAAAAGCATAATGCAATGAACTCAGCCATGAGTGAGGCATTTGCGCATGCGATTGCCAGAGCCCAGGCCGACTGTGATGTCCGGTCGATCCTTTTGCGAGGAGAAGGCAAGTCCTTTTGCAGTGGCCGGGATACGTCGGCGCTGGGCGTTCGTCCTGAGGGCGTCAGCGATTTCGCACATGTCAGCCAAAGTCAGAGCCGCAAATTCAATCTCATCGACAGTCAGAAGCCTGTGATCGCGGCCTTGCGCGGCCACGCAATTGGCGGCGGATTCGAGATCGCGCTGCATTGTGACATGCGCGTTGCCTCAGAAACGGCTCGGCTGTCCCTGCCTGAAATCGATCATGGAATAATAACTGATGGCGGCGGGTCCGTCATCACGGCGGCCCTCGCTGGCGCATCGCGCGCAAAATACATGCTGATGACCTGTGACGCCGTTGGGGCCCATCAGGCCCTGCAATGGGGTCTGGTTGATTTCGTTGTACCAGACAAGGACCTTGACGCTTTCGCGTTCGATCTTGCGGCTAAAGTTGCTGCACGCCCGCCCATCCATGTCGCGATGGCCAAAATTCTCATTGACGGCCTTCAGGGCGAGTCGATCCGGAGAGGTATCCGGGAAGAACTCATCGCCATAACGGCGCTATACAAGACGGAAGACCGTCAAGAGGCAAAGACCGCACACACTGAAAGCCGTAAACCAGAATTCAAAGGATGCTGAGATGTCACTCCCGGAACCGTTTCCTGAAAATCATGACTTCCTTCCGCCTGACACGTTCAGCGAAGATGTCATCATGGTTACCGGTGGCGGGACAGGGCTCGGCAAGGCAATGGCGAAAGGCTTTGCCCGTCTCGGCGGACGTATCGCGATTGCAAGCCGAAGTGCTGAACATCGTGATGCGGGTGTCGCGGCGATTGAGGCGCTGGGGGTCGAGGCGGTCGGCGTTGAACTCGACATCAGAGACCCGGAAAACGTTGCCGGAGCATTCGATGAAATCGAGAGAAAACTTGGCCCGGTTTCGGTTCTGGTGAACAATGCGGCTGGCCGGTTCATGGCGCCAGCCGAAGACATATCGCCGAATGGCTGGCGCGCGGTAACCCAGATTGTCATGGATGGCACCTTCTTCTGCGCGCAGGAGTTTCACAAACGTCGGCTCGCCGCCGAAGGCAAGGGGGCTATTCTCAATATCGGCGCCACCTTTGCCTGGACAGGGGGGCCTGGCTCAGCGCATTCTGCAGCCGCCAAGGCAGCGGTAAACAATTTGACGCAAACGCTCGCCGTTGAATGGGCTGTGGATCAAATCCGGATCAATACAATTGCACCGGGGGTATTTCCACACGAAGATACAGCAGAGCACATGAAGGGAAGCTGGTCGACTGATCGCGGCCGGCAAATCCCTGCGGGACGCGTTGGACAGCTTCAGGAGCTCGCTTGGGCCGCATGCTTCCTCTGCTCACCCTACGCTTCCTACATCACCGGCCATACACTTGTCGTGGATGGGGCCAACTGGTTGCGACACCGAGCCTCTTCGGCCCCTGACTTTGTTCCGGTGCGCGACTGGGCCCGGCAAAAAAAGAAGACGTGAGGAAGGGTGCGGCCATGGGTCAGACAAAACAGGGAGTGACCATTGTCACCGGCGCAGCAGGTGCACTTGGGTCCTGCGTTGCAAAGAAATTGTCAGACAAGGGATTGATTGTTTGTGCTATCGACGTGCAGCCCGTCCCAGAGCAAGACGGTATAAGGTCCTGTGGCAGAGAAGTGGACCTGACCGATTTTGAGGATGTCAGACGCTCCATTGCCGAGATTGTCGATCTGTGGGGTCCGATTGAAAACCTGGTGAACATAGCTGGCGGATTTGTCTGGGAGACCCTGGCAGAAGGATCAGTTGAGACATGGAACAGGATGTGGGCCATCAACCTCCAGACGGCGCTTCACATGAGCATGGCCAGCCTGGAACAGGTGAAGGCTTCGAAGGGTAGCATCATCAATATCGGCGCTGCGGGGGCTTCGCAGGCCGATGTCGGCATGGGCCCGTATGCGGCAAGCAAGGCCGCGGTGGAAAAACTCACGCAATCCCTGTCCAGGGAATTGAGACCCGTCGGGGCGCGAGCCAACGCGATCCTGCCGAGCATCCTCGATACGCCGGCCAATCGCCTCTCGATGCCCGAGGCGGATATGTCAGCCTGGATTCCTCCCGACGAAGTTGCGCACCTCATCGGCTTCTTGCTCTCAGACTCAGCACGCTGCATCAACGGAGCGCTTATTCCAATCACATGTGGTGCGTGAGCAGGCGGCCCTCTCAGAAAGAAACAAGGTCGATAATGGGTGTATTGCGTAGGCGGATAGCAGTGGCGACGCGCAAGTTTGCGCTAGGTGTGCATGAAGCCCGGGCAGCTGTCGAAGACGACTTTCATCATTTCCGTGTCACGATCGTGTCACGTGACGGTCATGTAGAAACCGCAGCAGCCCAGTCACTTCGTACACCCACGGTGATTTGCAGCCAGGCCGGAAACAGACTTACCGAACTGATCGGGATGAGGATCGACACCGCTTCGGCTAGCGTGCTGAAACATACTGATGCGCGCCTTCAATGTACGCACATGATTGACCTTGCCGGACTCGCTGTTGCCGCATTATCGCGCGGCACCACCTTTCGGCAGTATGATGTCGAAGTGGATGACAAGCTGCCCGGCACGCCCAGGCGCGCGCGACTTCGGCGCGCGGATGAGCTGATGCTCAATTGGGAATTGGATGGCTATGCTGTGAAGAATCCGCCACCCTATTCCGGGCGGTCCCTCGGAGCCGGATTCACTGGATGGACGCAAGAGCATCTGCGGCCGGACGAAGCCGAAGCAGCACTCGTGCTTCGCCGCGCAATCTTCATTTCCAACGGGCGAACGGTGGATCTCGATGCACCGGGGCGGCGGTCCGGACCGGTTGGCGGGTGCTGGGCCTGGCAGCCTGAGCGGGCTGACCTGGCATTACGTAATTTCGGGTCTACCCAGGACTTTACCGAATGCCCGGATGACCTGCTTGAACAGGATGAAGCCTGGTTGGCGTTTGAATCCATTGGCTAGGTCGCGTTCCTGCAAGCTTTCAGCATGGATATACTCATATTCAAAGGCTGATCACCTCAAATCGTGATTAGTGTGATTCCAACGCATCCCTATGCAGAACATCGCATCGAAACACATGTCATGTTGAACTTATCTCGAGGGCACACAGCGTATAGTCTTGTGTGGAAATATCTGCAGCCTTCTGGCCCAGTCTGATGGGCCTCCAGGCGGGTACGGAGATAGATATATGTTCAACAGAGTATCCTATAGTCTCAGCGGAACCCTCGACAATTTGTCCGATATGGATGGAATCGAATTTAATGGAAGTTGGGTGAAATGGGGGGCACTGGCCGCGCTGGCTTCGCCGATGAATCTGCTGATCGAGGCCGCGGGGGCACCAGCGCAGGCAAAGATCGGGCTCGTGGCCCGGAATCGTCCTGAATGTGTTGCGGCGTTCCTGGGGTTGCTCAAGGGCGGCTATTGCGTCGTACTGATCAATCCTTTCCAGACCGGGCAGGCCATCCTGGATGAGGTGGCGCAGCTTGGCCTGAGTCTGATGGTGGCCGAGACGGAAGTCATACACAGTCTGCGCCTCGCTGAGACGGCTAATAACAGCGCTATCCCTCTGATCAGTCTTGGGTCGCTCGAAAAGGGCGAACCGAATTTTGTGCCAGGCTGCTCGATCCGTGCAAAAATCAAAACAGAAGAGTGTGCTCTTCTGATCGGGACAAGCGGTACAAGCGGCAAGCCCAAACGTATTCCGATCCGATATGATACGCTATTCGCCTCAGTTATGGAAAGCGATACGATCAATCAGGAGTTTGGAGAGGTCCCCATGCCGGGGCGCAAACAGTCTCCACTGATCCAGTATTCGCCGCTCGCCCATATCACGGGTGCACTCACGGTTGCGCGTGCCGGCATTACAGGCAGGCGACTGATCCTTCTTGAGAAATTTGATTCCCGGAAATGGATTCGCGCCATCTATACGTACAAGCACCAGATTGCCGGCCTGCCGCCTGCAATGATGAAAATGGTGCTTGACGAGAATCCGGAGTCCGACAAGCTGGCAAGTTTGCGAGCGGTCTGGACGGGCTCGGCCCCGCCAGATCATGGGGTCGTAGCTGAGTTCGAACGGCGCTACGATCTTCTGGTTCTGGGAAATTATGGGGCAACCGAATATTGTGGCGCGATTGCCAATGACCGCTTGTGTGACAGGATAAAATATGGCCAGGCCAAGCAGGGCGCCGTGGGACGAGTACGGAGGAATGTCGCCGATTTTCGGATCGTCGATCCGGAAACGGGAAGGGAGAAAAGGGGGCAGGGGATTCTGGAGGTCCGTGTGCACCGTGTCGGATCCGACTGGATTCGTACATCAGACCTTGCATCAATTGATGGTGATGATTTCCTGTACATTCATGGTCGTGCCGATGATGCCATCAATAGGGGCGGGTTCAAGATTGTCCCTGAGGTCATTACCGATGCCCTCAAGCAGCATGAGGCGGTAGATGAGGCATATGCACTGGGATTGGCGGACGAGCGTCTTGGTCAGGTGCCTGTTGCACTCGTAAAGCTGCATAGGGGCGCCGAGGCAAGTGTGGAATGCCTGCTGGCTCATCTCCGGAGCAAACTTGTTGCCTACCAGGTTCCAACGGTCATCAAGATCGTGCCGGGGCTTCCACGGACACCGTCCATGAAATTCGACAGGTCAAGGATGCGTGAACTGTTTGACGGCGACCGTCATATTAAGACCACCGAATGATAACGACCCTGCAGCCGCTGCGATATCCGGTCTTCCGCAATATGTGGCTGGCCAACCTCGCGGCGCATTTTGGGACCATGATTCAGGCCGTTGGAGCGGCCTGGTTGATGACATTGCTGACGGATTCGGCCCAGATGGTTGCCCTCGTGCAATCGTCAACGACCATTCCTATTCTGCTCCTCGCCCTCTTTGCGGGCGCTGCGGCGGACACATTTGACCGACGTCTGGTGATGCTGTCTGCACAGTGCATGATGCTCGCCGTTAGCGCTGTCCTGACCCTGCTTTCGGCGTTTGGCCATGTTACGCCGTTTACCCTGCTGGGTCTCACCTTCCTTATCGGAGCCGGAACGGCAATCAACTCGCCAACATGGCAAGCATCATTGCGAGACCAGGTACCGGTATCTCTACTGTCGTCGGCAATTGCACTCAATTCGATTGGGTTCAATCTCGCTCGAAGCCTCGGGCCAGCCATAGGTGGGATGGTCATGGCCGGCATCGGTCCAACGGGTAATTTTTTCCTCAATACCTTGTCGTATACAGCGCTCATTTTCGTTTTGCTCAACTGGCGTCCGGTCTTCAATCGGGATGACACGGTAAAGGGAATCCGTCATTCCATCGCGCTCGGCGTTGACTATGCGTGGCGGGAACCGGCGATCCGTCGGACGCTGGTGCGATCAAGCCTGTTTGGTCTGATGTCCTCATCCATATGGGCATTGGCGCCGCTCGTCGCAAAGGACATTCTGCATGGTGGACAGCTGACTTTCGGACTTTTGCTGGGAGCACTTGGCGTGGGCTCCATTGCAGGCGCGATCATAGCGGACGAGATGCGAAGACGCCTGACACTCCAGAATGTCTTCACGATCGGCAGTCTCGGATTTGCTCTTGGCATGGCCGGCATCATGTCCTTCCGTGTTCTGTCATTAGCCCTGCCATTTGCGCTTCTGGCCGGGGCCTGCTGGGTTGGGTCACTCTCGACGATCAATATAGCGATCCAGAGTTACGTGCCACAACGGCTCGTGGGCCGGTGTATAGCGACTTATTACATGTTCGCTTTTGGCGGTGTCTCCCTGGGAAGCTATATTTGGGGGCTGGTCGCAGATATGTCCGGTCTGAAAACGAGCGTTTATGTCTCGGCGGTGCTGCTGATTGCGGTGACCCTGCTGGGACTGAGGTTCCCGGTGCCCGAGGCGTCGCAGAAAGCCGCGCCAATCAGGTGATACCGTGAGTGGTTGTGAGGCTTCAGACGCCACGACGATGGGGACTCGGCCACAGGCCTTCGCTGTCAATTCGCCTGACCTCCTCAAGCGTTAGAACGCTTGCATCACCGCCTGTCAGGGCAGGATCGCTTTGCTCGTGGCGCCGCATTTCAAGGCGCGCGATCTGATTTCTATGAACTTCATCCGGGCCGTCTGCCAGCCGAAGTAACCGCGCAGTTGCGAGGGCTGCGGATAGTAAATGATCGTTATTGGTACCGCCGCCGCCGAAGAGTTGAATGGCCCAGTCTACAACTTTCTGCGCCATATTAGGGGCAGCGACCTTTATCATCGCGATCTCCTGGCGCGCAGCCTTATTGCCGACCGTGTCCATCTTTACAGCAGCATTCAGGGTGAGCAGGCGGGCCTGATCAATCAGGATGCGAGCTTCGGCAATCCGCTCCAGCGTTACTGTTTGGTCTGACAGTTTCCGTCCGAATGGACTGCGTCCGGCAGCCCGCCTGCACATCCGTTCAAGGACGCGTTCAGACAGGCCGATGAGGCGCATGCAATGATGAATTCTGCCGGGACCCAATCGACCTTGCGCAATCTCAAAGCCCCGTCCTTCTCCCAGCAACATGTTCGTTGCCGGTACACGGACATCCTTGAAAACAACTTCAGCAGCCCGGTCGGGAACACCATAAAATCCCAGCACCGGTATGGCGCGAATGACATGAACGCCCGGATGATCCCGCGGAATGAGAATCATAGACTGTCGGGTATAGGGATTTTCCGATTCGGGAGAGCTCTTGCCCATGAAAATTATGATCTTGCAGCGCGGATCGGTCGCCCCGGTCGTATACCATTTACGGCCATTGATTACATAGTCATCGCCATCGCGAACGATCGAGCTTGCAATGTTGGTGGCATCGGAAGACGCGACGTCCGGTTCGGTCATGGCGAAAGAGGATCGGATCTCGCCTGCGAGCAGCGGCGCCAGCCATGTCTTTTTCTGTTCTTCACTCCCATAGCGGAGAATCGTCTCCATATTCCCGGTATCGGGTGCCGAGCAGTTGAATATTTCGGGGGCAAAAAGGCTTCGTCCCATGATTTCACAAAGCGGGGCATATTCGGCATTGGTGAGTCCGCTTCCTGATTCCTCCGCTGGCAAAAAGAGATTCCATAAACCTTCTGCACGCGCCAGAGCCTTCAACTCTTCGACGACCGGATAATTTTTCCACGGGCCCATGCGTTCGGCCTCCAGATAATATCGTCGCTCATTGGGATAGACATGTTGGGCCATGAATGCGGACAGACGCTGTGCAAGGTCAGGCAAATTATTTCTGGTGTCATCACTCATCATGGCTGGTGCCCTATTTGTATGTGCCCGCAGCGCATGTGGTGACATGTACGCAGCGGTGTAAAAAGGCGGCGGCACAAGGCCGCCGAAGGTTAGTGTGGTCTTGCCAGACCACCTCAGGAGGAGGATGCAGCCGATTGCAATTGATCGGCTACTGTCGAAGAGGCTTAGAACTCCCAGCGCCCTTCAATGCCGTAAGTTTTTGGGGTGCCAGGACTGTTCGAGAAGTAGCCAAGCCCGGCGCTTGCCAAGTCCAGCTGGAACGTCGTGTATTTCTTATCTGTCAAATTCTTTCCATAGGCAGCGATAGAAAATCCACTATTGCCGAATTCATACCGGAGGCGCGCGTTCAGGAGACCATATCCCCCCTGACGTATGTATTGGACATAGCCGGGCGTAAGTGTCTGCGTGACACCAACATCGTAAATATCGTCTTGATAGTAATAATCGCTATGGAGTGTCAGGACTCCCCGCGTCAGCTGCTTGGTGTACGTGGCGCCTATGCCGGCCGTGAAGGGCGGTGTTCTCTCGAACTTTTCCCCAGAGCGATCGAACTTATCATCGATGCACGGCACCACAGCGGTCGCAGGATAGGGCATAGGGCATTGCGACATGAATTCGGAATATTCCGCTTCGGTGATGCCAACAGCTGCATTCAACTCAAATTCATCTGTCAAAAGAGCTGTTGCTTCAATCTCTATTCCGTAGATTTCTGCAGCGGCCGCATTGATGGTCGTCGTAGCAACGCCGCCGACGCCATTTGGCACCAGAACGCTGCGCTGGATATCTGTGTAGTCAGAATAGAACGCTGCCGCATTCAGCCGGAAGCGATTGTTGAATACCTGCGACTTGAGGCCAAGTTCATAATCGATAACCTCCTCGGGTGCGAAACCGCCATAGGTGAAGGGCGTAGTGCCGCGCAAATTGAAACCCCCTGCACGATAGCCCTTCGAGGTCTTCGCATAGGTCATGAAATCAGACGTCCAGTCATATTCCAGGCTGATTAGATAGTTGATGGAATCATCGGTTCGCGATTGCGAAATAAGACATTCATCGGTCGGGGACAATCGGACGGGTGGATCACCAGCGCTGAGGGAACACACTCCCGCCGAGCGACTTCTCAGATCCAAAGACTTGGAATCTTCTGAATACCGAATACCGATTGTTGCTGAAAACGCGTCAGTTATGTCGAACGAGCTCTGTGCAAACACTGCCCAGCTCTCACCTGACACGTCCCCGAGGGTCTGGGTGGGATTGTTTGGATTAAGGAGAGGTAGAGCAAGCGTGTTGTTACCATCTATCCCTTCCTCTTCAAAATAGAATGCGCCGAGTGTGTAATCTATGCGGTCTTCGGCGATCTGTCCGTTCAGCTGCACTTCGTGACTATTTTGGTCGGTCGCCGCAAATTGCTGGGGATGCAGAATGGTGAAAGGCGTTCCGTCATAGTCAAACCTGCCGGTATCCGATTCCATTGATCGATAGGCGCCGATATATTTCAGATCGGCAAACCCAAGATCATACGTGACCGTCGCGGAGATTGTTTCGGTGTGAACCGTCTCATTCGCATCCTGATTGAGACTGGAATTGTAAAATCCATCATTGGCGTACTGCGCGAACGTTTGCGAGCCTGGAACAAATGGTGCCGGGCAGGCCGGATCAAATGACTGAAGGCAGCCGCCGGATGACAAGGCTGCGATGATTTCAGGTGCGGCCGGAAAGGGAAGCGCAAACTCCAGATTGGTTGGCTTGCCCGCCTGGTCCAGATCAAAATATTCGTAAGACAGGAGAAAAGACAGATCGCTATTGGGCTCAAAAAGAAGCTTTGCCCGCAGGCTTCGAGTATCCTCTTCGCCGAGCTCCGTATTCAGGAACGTATTATCGTAATAGCCGTCATGTTTTGCGAATGCCCCTGTGAGTCGCAGAGCAATCATGTCAGACATGATTGGCAGATTAATTGCGAATTCCGCGTCCCGCTCGCTGAAATTCCCGACTCTGCCTTGAACATGGCCGCTGATGCCATCAAAACTCGGATCTGTGGTAGTTACATTAATGGCACCACCCGTGGTATTGCGACCAAACAATGTGCCCTGGGGCCCCTTGAGAACTTCGATGCGGGAGATATCGAGTAGGTTCGCATTCATGCCATGGGAACGAGCCCAGTATACGCCGTCTACGTAAACACCAACTGACGGGTCGAGAGTCGTCAGAACGTCATTCTGGAATTGCCCCCGAATGCCAAAGGCCAAGGCGCCTGGTGACGCGCCACCCTGTCCAATATAGACATTTGGCGCAGTGCTCTGAAGATCCTTAACGTTGAACACGGACTGTTCAAGAAGGTCGTCTTGCGACAGAACGGTCATTGATATTGGAACGTCCTGCGCCGACTCTTCCCGTCGGCGAGCTGTTACAATTACGGTGTCCAGTGACCTGGCAGCATCCTCTGCCTGTTCCGCCGTGGAATCGACCGCATCTACTGTTTCGGTCTCTTGTGCGTGTGCGGATGCATAGATAGCCGAAAATGCCAGTACGCTGACCGATGCGCATCCAAATCGAACTGCTCTCATCTGTTTTGTCCTCCCAATGCTACCCCGTGCCCCGTTTCGTAATTATCAGGCTGAGGTCTCTGCGGCTTTAACTAGGACAGGTATCGGAGGTTTGGAAAGATCCGAACCTCTCCGGATTTATGCCGTTTATCAGCTCCATCACAGGATTTTGACAGGAAAGGATTCTTGGCCGGCCCGTAGATCAGCTAGGTTGATTATAATCCTGGGGACAATAAACTTTAGCGCACTGGCGCGGAGAACAGCAAGGTTCCGGTGCTCAGTCGCGAGTTGTACTTACCAGGAAAACGGCATAGTGCGCGAGATGAAAGAGGAGGCCTCTGGAGAAGACTTTCTATGACGCCTAGGGCATGCGTATGTGTGGAATTGCTATCGCGCCGTACGAAGGCCAGGAAATTTCTTGCCTTGCATCAGGCGCAACTCGCAGTCATCACGAAGTGCGCTACGCCTCATCTTGCCGGATGCGTCCCTTAGTGGTGCGGAAGTGTATTCGTAAGTGTACGGCAGCTTATAGCGTACAAGGCGTTCTGTCAGATGGGCCTCAATGTCTTGAGCTGTCAGGGTTTCTGAGCCGGGTTCAAGCTCTATGATCGCATGAGGTACGCGCCCGAAATCTGCATGCGGAAGCCCTACGACTGCGCTTGAGAATATGTGTGGATGAGCTTCCAGCGCGGCTTCAATTTCTGCGGGGTAAATATTTACCCCTCCACTGACGATCATGTCCGTGCGTCGATCAGCTATATACAGGTAACCGTCTCGGTCCAGATATCCCATGTCACCCAAAGATTCCCACGCATCAATCTTTCGGGCTTCCGCGCCAATATATCGATAAGGAGCTGCGTTTCCGGTCGGCATTCGGAAGTAGATTTCTCCGATTTCCCCTTGTGGGAGTGGTTCATTGTCTTCACTCAGAATGCGGACTTCCTGCGCAGGTTTTCCGACAGAGCCGCGATGTTGAAGCCATTCAGTGCCAGTAATGAGAGTCGCGGCAATGCCTTCGGATCCAGCGTAAACTTCAAAGATTCGGTCTGGGCCAAGCCAGTCAATCCATGCAGCCTTCAGCCAGTCAGGGCAGGGAGATGCCATGTGAATCACGACCTCAAGCGATGAAACGTCATACTGGTTTCGAATCTTGTCGGGAAGGCTCCATATTCGGCTCATCATTGTGGGAACGAGATAGGCCCAGCGAACCCTGTGTTTTTCGACTAGCCGCAACCAGTCTTCGGCATCAAATTTCTCCATGCAGATAATATGGGCGCCCCAGGCCAATCCCCAGTTCATCTGCATGAAACCGGCGCTGTGATATGGCGGCGCCGGATGCAACATAATGTCGTCTATCCGGATCTGCAGGAATGGGCTGGGCTCGTCAGGTATTAGGGTGGAGGGCCGACCATCAACGATTATCTTAGGACGCCCCGTGCTGCCCCCACTGGTAATCGCCTTCACGCTGGAGGCAATGGCCTCGGGCAGTGCATGATCTGGCAGGAGGGGGTCCGGGACGAAGTCACCTGCCATCACGGGCAGATCCAGCCGGACGCCGGGAATGCTGCCAACCAGGAGAGCAGGAGAGGCGAGTCTGAGGATCTCCCTCAGTTCTGAGGCTGGCAACTTTGGAGAAAGCGGCATCGGCGTGGCGCCGATTTTCCAGATGGCAAATGCAAATATGTGATGAGCTGGACTGTTTGGTAAGCAGATTGCGACGAGGTCATCCTTCTTCACGCCCCGGGACAAGAGGGCCCGCGCCATCCGGTTGGCCTGCAAGTCTAGCTCCCCCCTCGTCAGCGTTGTGTCACGGATTGTATAGCAGGCCTGATCCGGGGCGAGATTGGCGCGATAGGTCAGGATCCATCCAAGTCCACGTGGAGCTGAAATCAAGTCTCTGGAGTGACGTTTAACGTTCATTGGCAGATCCTGACCATTTGTCGAATAAGCTTGTGATCCTTCCGAAAGGGCAGAAAACTAGAGCTTTAGAAAGACCGATTTGGTTTGCAGGTAGGCATCCAGACCTTCCAATCCGTGTTCCTTGCCGAGCCCGGACTGTTTGAACCCGCCTGACGGGATTGAAAGGTCAGAAGCAAGCTGGCAGTTCAACCAGATTTGGCCCGCCCTCATCCGGCGTGCCATTGTGTGGGCAGTGTTCACGTCCTGCGTCCATATTGCCGCGGCCAAGCCATAATGTGTATCATTTGCCCACTGAGTTACCTCGTCGATCTCATCGAAAGGCGTTACAGCTACAACTGGACCAAATATTTCTTCCCGCATGACACGCGCAGTAGAAGGTGCGTTTGCGAGAACGGTCGGCTCGACAAAGAATCCCTCCTCGCCCCATCTCTTACCCCCTGTGACGATTTCAGCTCCCTGGGGCTCTGCACTGTCAAGAAGGGAGGACACGTGTTTGAGCTGCTTGGCGGACACCAAGGGGCCTAGGTGTACCGAAGGATCGAACCCGCTGCCAAGCTTCAGATTCCTGGCATGCAGGCTCAGGCCTTCCACGATCTTGTCATAGACGTTGCGATGAGCATATACTCGCGATCCGGCCACGCACATTTGTCCGGAGCCCTGGAAAACGCCTTGGGCTGCACCAGCAAGAGCGTTTTCTATGTTCGCATCCTCAAAGATAATGACCGGTGATTTTCCACCAAGCTCAAGTGTGAGATGCTTTAGCGTCTCAGCCGACGAGTGAACAATCTTTTTTCCGACCGCAGTCGATCCCGTGAATCCGATCTTGTCGACATCAGGGTGATTGACCAGGGTTTCGCCTGCGATATCTCCCAGTCCCTGAACAATATTGACGACCCCGGCGGGTATGCCTGCTTCAATCAGGATTTCGCCAAGCATCACGGCGCTCAAAGGCGTTTCTTCTGACGGCTTAAGCACACAGCTGCATCCTGCTGCAAGGGCGACAGCAAGTTTGGCGCAGGCAAAGTAGAATGGGCCATTCCATGGTACGATCAAGGCGGCCACCCCCATCGGTTCACGAATGGTATAAGCATGGAAGTTGCGTTGAGGCGTATCGAGATTCGTGGTGATACCCTGGATCTTCGAGATCCACCCGGCATAGTACCGGAAGACATTGGATGACATGCCGAGCGTCCATTGCGCGACATAGGCCGGCATCCCTTGGTTCAGGACTTCGATTTCGATAATATCGGCGGCTCGACTGTCAATAATGTCGGCGATCTTCCACAAGATCTTGGCGCGTTCGGCGGGGTCAATTTCCAGCCAGACGCGGTTATCAAAGGTGCGTCGGGCTGCAGCCACAGCGCGATTCACATCTTCGGCCGTCGCTGCGGCACTTACGGCAATCTGCTTGCCTGTCGCAGGATCGTAGACCGACAGGGTTTGAGAATCGTTTCCTGAAGTCCATTCTCCATCGATCAGCAACTGCTTCTTATGTTTGAGAAAGCTGGCGGATTTTTCGGAGATTGGCGAGGGGTGCCGGATTTTGTGCATCGTATCATCCCGAGATGTCTGTTTGGTGCTAATGTGCGCACGGCTTCATGCAGTGAAGATGGTTGTGTTCCTAACCTCTCCGCGTGGACCTGAGACCTGTACGTTCTTGAGTCGGGGAGGGCCCGTGAAATTATTCAAACATAATCTGGCGGCACTTCAGACATGGTGAAACCCCGTCATTCATGTCATTTTGAGGGTTCGGCAAATCAATGCGCATGATCCCGTGCCTTGATGGTCCTTTGCGCGCTTCCTCTATGTTTGAATCTGGTTGTCACCCTGGTCGGACCTGACCTGATTGATCAGATCGCGCAATCCTTCGGAAAAGGTCATTTTGCACGGACCCGTAATACTCCTGCGGAGTTCGGCACTCGCGGCATTGCCCTTGGGCACGCCGACCTTCGTCTCGGTCCGATACTGTGCCTTTCGACCGTAAGCTGCGCCGATCTTATCCAGTGTCTCTTGTGATGAAACGGTGTCATCACCGCACCAGTTGACAGTCAGAGCCGAAGTCGCGGCTGCGTCGAGAAGCGGTTCCATATGAGCGATCATGTCTGTGATGTGGATCGGTGAGTGAAGATTCGGATCCCCAGGTAGAACTGTCTCCACGCCATTCAGGACATTATGGCACAAATGACCATGATAGGCGCTCACCGGGCCCAGGACAGTGTTGAGTCTGGCAATTGTGACAGGCAAGTTGAAGGCGCGGGCGCAAAAGCGAGAGACTGCCTCCAGACCAAGCTTGGTGACCGGACTGGTTGCGGCATAGGCAGAGCTGCCTCGACCCAGCGGATCACTTTCCTTGAATTTGTGATACGGGTCTTCATGTGCAGAATAGATCCCCATTGAGGATGCAATCAGGGCCGCCTTGGCGCCGACACAATGCTGCAGAAGCAGTCCGGCGCCAACGACATTGACGGCGATGGCCCTGTCGAGTTCACCAAGACCGGCTCGCATCCACGCGAAATGCAGAACGAAATCGGGCTCCTTGGGAACGTTTGAGAAGTCACCCGTCGCAAAATCGGCAATACAGGGTTTTATGCCAGCCGCGAATATCCGGGCTCGGTCGCGTTCATCGGAAAAGCGCGCAACGCCATATACCTCGTTGCTTTGTGCCAATACACGCGCGAGCGGCTCGACAGCTTTGCCAGTCACCCCCGTAATAACAATTTTTCTGTCAGTGATCATGTGTGGTCCGGGGCTCTCTTAATGCCAGTGCTCCGGAGAGCCCTGAAGGGGACAAGACACGCCATCAGCGAGGGACTTGCGTCAGAACTCGGGATGAGCCGAAGTTCAGCGTCCGGCGTTCAGCACGCGTACCCTAAGACGGGATCGGGAATTGCGTTAATGCCATGATGGCCATGGACTGTTTGTGAACCACCTTAGCCCTCTGGCCGGCGAACTCTATAGTGCAACCAGCCGATATTGGCATCGGATGGCCAGACCGTCGGCAGGTCTGGGCAATAATTATTACCGCTGTGTAGTGCGATGGGGTGTAAGAGGTGAATGAAATGCAGAGCGGGCATACGAGTTACCGCTGGTATGTCCTGTTCATTCTGACGGCGATATTTACCACTCACTATATTGATCGTGCGGTAATTTCTGTCCTGATCGAGCCGATCAAAAAGGAATTCGGTCTATCCGATTCCGCGCTGGGTTTATTGTCGGGTCTGGCCCATTCCGGCGCGCTCGCTGTGGTCGCCCTGCCAATCGGGCGGCTCACTGACAGCACGAACCGTGTGCGGCTCATCGCAATTGTGGTGACCGTGTGGAGTGGGCTGACGGCTCTGGGGGCACTGTCAACGGGATTTGTTTCGCTCCTGCTGATGCGCATCGGCGTAGGCGCGGCTGAAGCCGGAGGACCTCCAGCCAGCGTTTCAATCATCGGAGATCTGTTTGACCGCGAAGAATTGCCCAAAGCCATGGGAATATATTACCTGGCCATGGGCTTGGGAACCGGGCTTATCTTCCTGGTCGGCGGATTTGTCGCTCAATATTATGGATGGCGTGCCGTTTTTCTGATTGCAGGTATTCCCGGCTTTGTTTTTGCCCTTCTGGTGTTGACCACCATCAGGGAGCCGGCGCGACGCGCTGCAAACAATTCCAAATCAGCAAAACCCTCATTCGGTAAAGCTATCCGTGAAATGTCCCGGAACAGAGCGTTGCTATATATTGTAATTTCCGGAACGTGTGCCTCTCTTGCGCACGCATCCCTAATCACATGGCTGGGACCGTTCCTGATACGGGTGCGAGAGTTCAGCCTTGGTGAGACGGGAATTATCATGGCGGTGGCGACAATCGGCGGCAATACGCTTGGCTCAGTCGTGGCCGGATTCGCAACACCGGCATTGGCTCGCGGAAGCATCACAGGAACCTACCGATTTCCGGCACTATTGTTATGCCTGTCCCTGCCCGTGTGCTGGCTCATGGCGACGGTGCCGGGTCAACCGGCCACGATTGTGCTCGTCATCATGCTCAGCGTCATTCTGGGGGGGTGGTCCGGTCAGGTGACCGCTGTTGTTCTGGCATCATCCCCCACCAGTATGCATGGAACGGTCAGCAGTTCATACTGGATGCTCGCCAATCTCGTTGGCGTGGGCGTTGGGCCGGTCGCGATCGGGCTGATCAGCGATATGGCCGGCTCGCTTGGCGTGGCCATGACGATTGGCGCGTCGATCAACCTTTTTGCGGCATTGTTCTTTTTCATTGCTTGCCAAAATTTGAAGGCCGGGAGTGCCGAGGCATAGTTGCTGATACCTGGCAGCCTACAGTTATTTATGCCTGTCTTGAGTTCGCGTGAGTAGAATCAGCATTTCAGGGGAGGGGCAACAAATGCTCTCTCCGGGAGAGCGCGTTCCGATTTCGGTGAAAGGGGACGCCCTGGCTTGGATCTGAGAATATACAAACCACTATATGGTTGCAGGGGAAATATGCTCGTCACCCAATATGTGCAGAGAATCATGATTATTTGCTCGGCAGGCTGTGTTTTGTTTGCTCTCTGCAGCTGTTCTCCTGATTCTGCGCAAACTGACGGAGGGCGGGCAACAGGTCGCCCGGATCCGATTGATTGGCCAGGCTATGGTGGCAGCTCAGGCGAGCAGCACTTCAGTCCGGCAAGCGAGATCAGTCAGAATACTGTAGGTCGTCTCGGGCTTCTGTGGTCGTATGATCTCGACATCGAAAACTCCGTATCGCAACCGCTGGCGATCAACGGGATGCTTTACGTCACGACCGGTCGAAGCAGAATTACGGCCTTTCGCGCCGTCTCCGGTAACGTTGTCTGGCAGTTCGATCCGGACGTAACGGAGACAGCCGGACGGAAGCTCAGGTCAAGTTGGGGAAGCCGTGGCATCGCCTATCGGGAAGGGAGACTGTACACGGCGACCGTGGATGGCAATCTAATTTGTATGGACGCCGAGAGCGGTCAGCAATTATGGTCAGTGCCGACCGTGGATCCGGCAAGCGGGCTGTATGTCACCGGTGCGCCTCGCATTATGGACGAGATGGTAATTATAGGGAATGGCGGCGCAGATGTCAGTGATGCCCGTGGATATGTCACGGCTTATGACGGCAACACCGGCGAACAACTCTGGCGATTCTATACAGTGCCGGGAAATCCGGCCGACGGCTTTGAAAATGATGCCCTGGAGCTGGCTGCCAAAACATGGAACGGCGAATGGTGGCGTTATGGCGGCGGTGGCACTGTCTGGAATGCCATCACCTATGATGACAAGTACAAGACAGTCTATCTCGGGGTTGGAAATGGGGCACCGTGGAACCACGAGATCCGCAGCGAAGGCGAGGGTGACAATCTGTTCCTCGCTTCGATCGTGGCGCTCGACGCCGACACCGGCGCTTACAAATGGCATTATCAGGTTAATCCAGGCGAGACGTGGGACTATAATGCGTCAATGGATATCGCCTTGGCAACGCTCACAATCGGTGGTGAAACGCGCGATGTGCTCCTTCAGGCGCCGAAGAACGGTTTCGTTTACGTAATCGACCGGGTAAATGGCGATTTCATCTCGGCTAGACCCTTCGTGAAAACGACCTGGGCTTCAAAGATCGATCCAGAATCGGGCCGTCCGGTCGAAGACCCCGCGGCCCGGTTTCCAGATGGCGGAAGTTTTGACCTTTTTCCTGGAACGTTCGGCGCTCATAGCTGGATGCCGATGGCATTCAGCCCGCAAACCGGATTGGTCTACATACCGACCAGCTTCATAGGTTCGCGGATTTCGAGCGGCGATGTCAAAGCTGACGACTGGGCACGCTATCCCGGGTTTGGGTCGGATGGCGGCATGTCGGCCGCGCCGATCTGGGACGAGACGAACCCGTCAAGAAGCGCGTTGACGGCTTGGAATCCCGTTGATCAGGAACTTGCCTGGCAAGTGCCGACAACCGGTGTAACCGGCGGCGGTGTGATGGCAACTGCGGGCGGTCTCGTCTTCCAGGGCGAAATCAATGGGACATTCAATGCGTATGATGCTTCGTCGGGGGATCGTGTCTGGTCATTTGACGCCCAGGCACCCATCCTCGCTCCCCCCATTGCGTTTGCTGCAGGAGGCAGGGATTATATAGCAATTCAGACGGGCAGCAGCACTGGAGCGGCTGCGCTGGGAACGTTCTTCGAAGACATAAGCATTGACTACCGCAACATGGCCAGGCGCGTACTCGTCTTTGCTCTGGACGGTGACGCCAGCCTGCCTGCCCGAAAACCGCTCCCATTGGTTGCAATCGAAGACCCGGACTTTGACGCCGGATCCCGTCCTTTACTGGCTGGCGCAATTGCTTATGGTCGCCGATGCGCGCATTGCCACGGCCTTGAGGGTGTTGCGGCAGGATCAGCACCGGACTTGCGAGCTTCGTATACTATTCTGAACGACGAGACATTTACCGTGATTGTCCGTGAAGGTGCATTGGTAAGGAATGGAATGCCACAATTTGAAGAGCTCGCGGACGAGACCTTACTCGATATGCGTCACTATCTTAGATTTGAAGCAAGCCAGATGCGCCAGTGACCCCGGGGCCGCCCGCCTACAAATAGATGCAGTCCGTGTCGTCCATATCAGAGGAATACTAGCGGGAGCGACTCCAGTGCGATCACGCCCGAGCCCGAACTTCGGGGGATTGTGGCCTCCTTCAGGCGAAACATCGGAAGACGTGTCGTCCATGCGGTGAGGGCGGCTGTCAGTTCCCGGCGGGCAAGATGCGATCCGATGCAGCGGTGCGGGCCGAACCCGAACGCGCTGTGCCCGGCGCTCTCGCGATCGAGGTCCACTTCTGAGGCATGCGGGCACTCATTCGGATCGCGTGACGCGAGAGTTGTGGGCAAGGCGAGCAAGTCACCCGCGCGGATCCGGACACCTGCAATTTCGACATCCCGTGTCGCCCGGCGCCCCGTGGTCACGACATTGTAAACACGAAGTAACTCCTCAACAGCCCCAGGTATGAGCGAGGGATGGTTGCGTAACCGCTGTTGCTCTTCTGGGTGTCGGGCCAAATGCAAGAAATGGTAGCCGAGCGTACTCGTAACGGTGTCCAGACCGCCGATAAACATCATGACGCAGATCCCCATCACTTCATCGTCAGTCAGCGGCCTGCCAGCGACCTCCGCATGAACAGCAAAACTGATCAGGTCGTCGCCTCTGTTGCGCCGACGGTCGTCAATCTGACCTGCGAGATAGTCGCGCAGCTGCCGGATCGCCGCAATTTGTGCGTCACCGGAGTTTTGCAGAATATTTTCCTCGATCTCGATGAAATCTTCCATCCCGTCGAGGGGCAGACCCAGCAACTCGAGGAAAATGCTAACCGGGTAGGGGCGCGCAAATACGGGGACGAAATCCACCTCCTTCTGGTCAGTAAGTGCTGTGGTCATCTCTTCTGCCCGCTCAAGGATCACCAGTTCCATGCTTTTCATCGACTTTGGCGAAAAGACGGGATTGAGCAACGTCCGAAACTGGCTGTGGATCGGAGGGTCAAGATCTACGGGAATAAGCGTCCAATCCTCTCCAATTGCCTTCGCGAATGGCCTGAGACCACCACTGGCAAATGTTTGAGGATCCTTCAGGACCGCGCGAATGTCTTCTGCCCGGGTAAACACCCAGACCCCCTGGCCCCCCATGCCTCGCGGAAAAGGGGTGTAGAAGGCGCGGTGGTGGTCTCTGAGCGAGTCGAGACGTTTGTGAGGATCATTGGAATATTCTTTGTCACCACGAAAGTCGAACGGAACAATGAGTTCAGCCGGAATGTGTGGTGGTGCCTTTGGCATGAAGGGGTCAGTCTGCATGTTGTCTGTTCCCAAGTCTGATGGACGAGGAATAGGAACTGTTTCGTTGCAACATTAGTGTGAATTTCTGACCGCTTAGGGGAAACCCGCCTAGCTGAACTCCAGCTTCAACATTGTCTTCGGGGTCAGTTCGGTTTTCGTTGGGGGCAAGGGTTGCAGTCTAAACAAGTAGCGATTCAGGATTTTGACGCCGGGTGCCGACAGAGGATTGACCTGGCATTCTGTGAATGACGCGTAGGCGACCGAGGACGACATCGGGCTCATTCGCAGCTCGCAAGGGGAAAGACAGTGAACTTGAAGCTTGAGGATCGCCTTTTCATCAACGGGGAATACTTGCCTTCGGGGTCTGCGGGACGCGAAGCAATCATCAATCCGGCGACTGAAGAAGTGCTAGGGGAAGTCTGCGTGGGCGGGGCGGAAGAACTGGATGCCGCCCTCGATGCTGCACGGGACTCGTTCAGCGCCGGTGTCTGGCGCAAGCTCCCGCTAAGGTCGCGCATCGAAACGATGAAACGATTCTACGATGCATTGGAGCGACGCCGCGAAAACATCGTGGCGCTTCTCGTTGCCGAAGCCGGCTCGACTGTTGGGCTCGCGAATTTCGGGCAGTATGGCCTCCCGATGAAGCATTTCCGCTATTATCTGGAGGCTGCCTCACGCGACTTCACATGGATGAGCACACCTGAACTGACCCCATCGGCAGACGGTCGCACCGTGCTCGGTACAAGTATCGTTAAGTACGACCCGGTTGGCGTCGTCGCCGCGATTACTCCTTACAATTATCCGTTCATGCTGAACATCGTAAAAATCGTGCCCGCCTTGCTGATGGGCAACTCTCTCGTCCTCAAACCGTCGCCATACACACCTTTCTCAGCACTGTTTTTGGGCGAGATTGCACGTGAGGCCGGGTTGCCACCTGGCATATTGAATATTGTGACCGGCGGGCTCGATGTCAGCCGTGACCTCACCCGTGATCCGCGCGTCGACCTCATTACCTTCACCGGTTCGGACCAGGTGGGTGCGTCCATCATGGCCCAGGCAGCGCCGACCCTGAAGCGAGTCGTCATGGAACTCGGAGGTAAGTCAGCATTCATCGTTCGAGCCGATGCGGACATAAACAGGGCGGCCGCGATCGGTGTTGGTAGCTTCACTGGCCATTGCGGACAGGGATGCGCCATCCTGACCCGGCATATTGTTCACAACTCCGTTCGAAAGGCCTATGTCGCAAGGGTTAAGGAGCTCGTTGAAGCGATCATGATCGGAGACCCCTCCGATCCCAAAACAATGATGGGCCCATTGATCCGCGAGTCCCAGCGCCAGCGGGTTGAATCCTATTTTGATCTGGGGCGCGCTTCCGGCGCCCGCCTCGTCACAGGAGGCGGACGCCCAAAAGGTCTCGAGCGCGGTTTCTTTGTTCAGCCCACGGTTTTCGATAACGTTGATAATCGTTCGCGCTTGGCACAAGAGGAAGTCTTTGGGCCGATTGCCGCAGTGATAGGGTTTGATGACGATGATGAAGCTCTCGACCTCGCGAATGACAGCCAGTTCGGCCTCGCCGGTGCGGTGATTTCAGCGGATGCGGGCAAGGCGTACGAAATGTCTCTGGAGATGAGAACCGGTGGCGTGGCGATCAATGGAGGTGCCGGCACAATGCTCTCGGATGCCCCCTTTGGTGGCATCTCGCGGTCCGGATTTGGGCGCGAGAACGGCGTCGAAGGTCTGAAGGAGTTCACCTACGCCAAGAGCATCCTCATCCATGCCGGCTGACCCGTGACCAGACTAGTCTCGAACCGGTGGGCATGCGTGATGCCTTTCGGATCTCAGGGAACGATGGCAGACGGCGGTTTGCCTGCTTTACCGCGCGACTTCCAACTGCGCGTCGTCCATTCGTCCGGTTTATGGCGGTTCGGCTCCGCAGCGCATAATGAAGGCCATTTTGACACACCGGAGCTTAACATATCCGCAGGCCAGAAATTTCTGGTCAGGTGCCCGGTCCGCGCCTGTCAGGAACACATCCTGTCTCTCGATGAGGAGGTGGAGATCAGGGGCGGAGCACCTGCCCACCATCTACACACCAGGTCTGTCCGGTCACCCATGATGCGTCATCTGACAGGAG
Organism: Hyphomonas sp.; assembly: GCF_036964145.1. Classification (GTDB taxonomy): domain Bacteria; phylum Pseudomonadota; class Alphaproteobacteria; order Caulobacterales; family Hyphomonadaceae; genus Hyphomonas. Next base: position 218,449 of record NZ_JBALUC010000002.1, on the reverse strand, counting down.
GAAGAGGGCAGAATTCACAATGTCCTGTGTGTCGCCAATGCGGGATAATGGCATCTGGGCGAGCAGCATCTTCAGGACGTCCGGCGGGACATTGTTCTGTGTTGCTTCAGTGTCAGTCGGCCCTGGCGCAATCGCGTTGACCCGGATGTTCTTCGCGCCCAATTCCTTCGCGAGTGCAATCGTCAGACCGTTCACGCCGAGTTTTGCCAACCCATAGTATCCACCCGCCGACCAGGCTGCTGAGGAGGACTGGTTGAGGATGACCCCACCGCCACGTTCCGCCATCGTCTTGTGAACGGCCCGGGCCATAAGCAGTATGCCGTTCATGTTCACGTCCATGAATTTCTTGTAGTAGGCCAGATCGACATCCATCCACGGCGCACGCATCATGTTTGCGAAGATCGCAGCATTGTTGACGAGAAGATCGATGCCGCCGAATGCCTTGCACGCGCTTTCAGCGACCGCGATGGTCGAGCTTTCCGAGCTCACATCGGTTTCAGCAAACAGTGCCTTTCCGCCAGCGTCAGTAATCGAATCCGCGACTCTCTTACCGGTTTCGGGGTTGAGTTCTGCAATGATTACCGCGGCGCCTTCTTTGGCGAGCGCACGGGCATAATGCGCGCCAATACCCTGACCGGCGCCCGTGACAATTGCTACTTTATCTGTGAATCGCATGGGTGCTCCATTCTCATGTGCCGGGCCTCCGGCCTGATCTATCGGCCAGTGGAGAGGAAAGTACCAATTCCGATTCATATGACCTGGCGGCGAGAGCGCATAAATCGCAGGGCGCAAACGCGTCATCGGGGGGCGGAATATATGCAGGGCTATTCGTTGCGGACAAGAAGAAGGCATGTGGACGGAAGTCAGCCCCCTGTAGAGACGCCACCACTCAAGCATCGTCAGCGATCTGCCGACGGTGTCCGCGTCCCTATATCAACCCAGCCCGGCAATACCTGGACGGGTTCATCCAGTTGTGACCAGATTCTGCGAAAAACTGTGCTGGATTCGATTGCCTATACTCGGGTGAGGAAAATACGAGCTCCCTGTGCGAATTCGATCCGGGACCGGGCCCCATATCTGAAACGGCGACTTTCTCAAATAATTGTCCACTTTCAGGGGAGCAGACCAATTTGCTCTGCAGGTCGGGTGCAGGGTCTGATAGACGATGTTCCTACTATGCAGGAGTTTGTCTACGATATCATTTCTGATGAAGAGTCGATCCTTCCTGGACGTCTGAATGGAATGATAATCTGAGTAACGCGGAGGCATGGTGTCTGCTCAGGACAATCAAATGCTGGCATATCATCTGTGTGAACTGAAATGAATATTGCTGCACATTTTGCTGCACATTTTGCTGCACACGAATTTCAATTACACATTAAAATCAAACACTTATGATAGTCTGACATGACGGAGCAAGGACTTCCTCTCCGCCAGCCTGCCTCTCGCAAGTTCCCGATGTGTCCCTGAATATACTGAAATTATTTGGTATTTGGGAGGGTCCATGTTCTCGAGAATCTTGATTTTCTGCACAAAAGGATTCGAACATGCATGATCGCAGCTGGCGTAGATGACTGTATCCGCCGGGACCTGTTCGACTATGTCGAACCCCGGATCGTCAAGCTTGAGGGCGAAATAAGGCGACTCGCCATCCTTGCTCTCCGCGCACAAGGCCGCGCCGAATTCTGCGGCCCGGCGAAGATCCGGTAGTCCGGACCGGTCTCTGCCTTGTCGGTCACCCTAGCCCATCTGGGCCTTCGCATGTCTCTTTTGCTGGCTCTGGCATGAAGGGCCTTGCGGGCCCGCTTGAACCCGGCATCCGAGCTGAGGAACATCTCCTGTATGACGGGCACCAGGGTTTCGGGTTTCTCTTGCGCGCCATAGGTTTCGACATAGATCGGTGCCCCCAAACTCAGCGCGGTCGGAAGGAGGCATCGGTCAGGTTGGCACCCATTTCAAGGTTTCAGGGTTTTCAGCACATCGAAGGGGCTGCTCGTGTGCGGCTGGGCGGCCGGTTTGCCAGCTTTGCGGGCTGGCGCTGAGGGGGACTTTCGGGACGCAGGGCGTGCGACGGCGTCGGCAGGGGATTTCATGCTGAGGCTGATCCGCTTCTGCTCGATATCCACTTCCAGGACCCGCACCTGTACGACGTCGCCCGCCTTGACCACATCGCGCGGGGAGTCGACGAAACGATCCGATAGCTGGGAAATGTGGACCAGCCCGTCCTGATGGACCCCGATATCCACAAAGGCGCCGAAGGCGGTCACATTCGTCACGACGCCTTCCAGTTTCATGCCAGGATCGAGGTCGGTGATCGCATGCACGCCGTCCTTGAAGCTGGCTGTCTGGAAATCCGGCCGTGGATCGCGGCCGGGTTTTTCCAGTTCGGCGATAACGTCCCTCACGGTCGGGACCCCGAAGACCTGATCGGCAAAATCCTCTGGCTTGAGCCGCGACAGGACAGGCTTGTTGCCAATCAGGGATTTGACCGTTTGCCCGGTCGCCTTCGCAATCTTTTCCACAAGGGGGTAGGATTCCGGGTGGACGGCGGAGCCGTCGAGCGGATCCCTGCCATCCACAATCCGCAGGAAGCCGGCCGATTGTTCGAAGCTCTTGGCGCCCATGCGGGCCACTTTCATGAGCTGCCTGCGGGTCTGGAAGGGCCCGTTCTGGTCACGGAAGGCGACGATATTGCTGGCCAGGGTCGCGTTGAGGCCGGAGACATGGGTGAGCAGGGGGGCAGAGGCGGTGTTGACGTCCACCCCCACCGCATTCACGCAATCCTCGACGACCGCGTCCAGGGAGCGGGCTAGGGCGTTTTGGTCGACATCATGCTGGTACTGGCCCACCCCAATGGCCTTGGGATCAATCTTGACGAGTTCCGCGAGCGGGTCCTGCAGGCGCCGGGCAATCGAGACCGCGCCGCGCAGGCTGACATCAAGGCCTGGAAATTCGTCGGCGGCCAGCTGTGAGGCAGAATAGACCGAAGCCCCGGCTTCGGACACCATGAGGCTTGCAAGTTTGAGGTCAGGGGCCGTCTTGCCCAGTTCGGCCACGAGCGCATCGGTTTCCCGGCCTGCCGTGCCGTTTCCGACCCCGACAAGATCGACCCCATGCTTGGCGGCGAGCCGTGCCATCACGGCCAGGGCGCCGGCCCGGTCATTGCGCGGTGCATGAGGATAGACCGTGGCGGTGTCGAGCAGTTTTCCGGTCGCATCAACGACGGCAATCTTGCACCCGGTGCGGATGCCCGGATCGATGCCCATGACGGTCTTCTTCCCGGCCGGCGCGGCCAGGAGCAAATCCTTCAGATTGCCGGAAAAGACTTGGATGGCCTCGGTCTCGGCGCGGGCCTTCAGCCTTGCCAGGGAGTCAGACGCGCCGGATTTGGCGAGCTTGGTCGACCAGGCTTTTTCCGCCGTGTCCTGCATCCAGCGATGCCCCGCACGGCCAGACGCAGGCAGGCTGAATTCCTGACAGATGCGGGCGATGGCCTGACGCGGCGTATCCGCCTTGCGCGCCTGGAGTCCGACGCCCACTTTCAGCACGCCCTCCTTTTCCCCGCGCAGCATGGCGAGCGCGCGGTGCGAGGGCATTTTCTCGAGGGGTTCGGCAAACTCGGCATAGTCCCGGAATTTCTCCGCCTGCTTGCCCTTGACGAGGCGCGATCTCAGCTCACCTGCGGTCCAGACGGTCTCGCGGGCATGGCGCGCCAGGCTCGGCGTCTCGGCCATCCGTTCAATGAGGATGTCGCGTGCGCCTTCCAGCGCCGCTGCCACGGTCGCGACCCCTGTCGCGGAGTCCATGAAGGCAGCCGCGAGGGTTTCCGGATCGCCTGCACAGGCGAGCAGCTTGTCCGCCAGGGGCTCAAGCCCCTGTTCGCGGGCGATCATCGCCCGGGTCCGGCGCCTCGGCTTGTAGGGGCGATACAGGTCTTCCAGCTCGACCTTGCTCTCGGCCGCCCACAGGGCGCGTTCCAGGGGTGGCGTCAGCTTTCCCTGTTCGGAAACAGACGCCAGAATGGTCTCGCGCCGCGCCTGCAACTCGGTCAGATAGGCAAACCGTTCGGCCAGCTTTCGCAATTGGGTATCATCCAGGCCGCCCGTACGTTCCTTGCGGTAGCGGGCGATGAAGGGAATGGTCGCGCCCTCCTCGATCAGGGCAATGGTGGCCTCGACCTGCGCCGCGCGCACACCGAGATCGCGCGCAATGATCTGCGCCAGAGGGAAGGAAACAGGCAAATCAGGCAGCTTCACGGCAGGCATAGACAGGCAATCCTTGCAGGAGACAGGTTCAGGAAGACATGCAGCCCGCCGGAGCGTCACTGCAAGCCCCGCATCTTGAAGATCAAGGTTAACCAAGTCTTGCGACAGCCATGCCGACGGCCAGAAACTCAGATGCCGCCCTCAGCTCATGTCTGTTATGGGCGCAAAAGCAGATGTCAGAAATAGCGATTGCCTATCCAAAATCGGCAATCCTTGATCAACCTCCCTGCGGTGATCGCCAATTCCAGCAGGGCTGTTCGCATAATGCGTCACGCTCAGGTGACGTAGGGCTAATGGAGTTTGAACCGATAGAGATTCCTCAAGCTCGCGAACCGTAATGAGGCGCGAGGGCCTATACTTCCGCTGACCGGGTCTGGCTGCCTTTCTACAAGCCCGACCCGATCTCCGGCTAAGCTCTCTCACGCTGCCGTTCGTCATCTGACGTTCTTCGAGAGTGGACCCGCTGTAAGCGTAAGGCGTTCGCAAGCGCTGACCCCGTCTTCACGTCTCGCTTGAGCGGCTCACATTTGTCGAGGCGGCGAGTGGGGATGTCTCCGGTGTGAGATCAAGACCTGTCGCGAATGAAATAATCATTGTCGCCAATTCACAATTGTCGCCAGTGACTCTCCCTTATCGTCCCATCGCATAGTGGCGGCCCTCATCTGGCCGACAGAGACTTATTGATTGCGAGGGCGGCGATGCTGAACTGGATGAAAAACAAGGCCGAAGACAAAAGCATGGAAAGTGCTACCGATCCAGATCTCTTCTACGCCCTGCATCAGAACCAGCAGGTCGAGAGGTTGGAGAAAATCGGTCGCGCAGCGCTAGGTGAGTGGGACATCAACGACGCTGACGTAACGCTTATTAAATACCGGGAGAACGCGGTCTTCAAAGTCGAGCCGGCGAAAGGGGGCCGCTTCGCAATGCGCGTCCACCGCGCCAATTATCATTCAGGCGCCGAACTCGCTTCGGAACTCGTGCTGATGGACGCTCTGCGTCAGGCCGGGATTGCAACGCCTCAACCAATCGCGACCCTGGAGGGGCACCAATTCGTCACCTATCAGCATTCGGAAGTTCCCGAGCCGCGCCAGATCGACATTCTGGGCTGGGTCGATGGCGTTTCTATCGGGGCGATTGAATCCCAATCCGGCAAAGCGGATGATCATTTTCGCGAGAACCATGTGATGGCGGGCCAATTGGCCGCCCAGATCCACAATTTCACCGAGCGCTGGACACCCCCTGCCGGTTTCACGCGCCGGCATTGGGATGAGGAAGGCCTGTTCGGCGATGATGGCCATTTCGGATGCTTCTGGGAATATGAATTGCTCAGCGATGACCAGCGCAGCCTCCTTCTGGACGCCCGCGAGAAGTTGCGCGGCGAGCTTTCCAGTTTTGGCAAAAGTCCAGACCGGTATGGCCTGACGCAAGGGGATTTTCTGCCCGAGAATTTGCTAAAGGAGGGAGACACCCTCCGGATCATAGATTTCGACGACTGTGGCTTCGGCTGGCATCTGATGGATCTGGCAACCTCGCTGTTCTTCCTCGCCGGCACACCGGGTATGGAGACCGCCCTTGAGGGCCTGCTCGAAGGATATCGTTCGCGACGGCCTTTGCCGGATGAGCATCTTGCCTTGCTCCCGGGAATGATTCTGGCGCGAGGCTTCAGTTACATGGCATGGGCACAGAGCCGCGCAGAAACGGAAGCGGCGAAAGAACTTGGTCCAGAGCTCGTCGAAGGTGTCTGTGCGCTGGCTTCCGAGTATCTGGCCGACGCAGCAGCGACACCGCCCACTACCGAAACACGTCCGGCGAGCGCACCGAAGACGCCGCGTCCGCTGGCGGGCAAGGTTGCGCTGATTACCGGGGCACGGTCTGCTCGCGGCATGGGCTTTGCCACCGCCCTCAAGCTGGCTGAAGCAGGTGCCGACATCATCATGACGGCGCGCACCAGCGGTCAGATTGATAACCGGCTGGCCGTCACAGGCGACGAGCGGTTCAAGGCCTTCGAGGATTTGGTGCCTCAGGTGCTGGCCCACAAGGTCAGATGCATGGCACTACCAATGGACGTATCGAATCCTGAGCAGGTCAAGGCGGTCGTTGCCAGTGCGGTCGAAACCTTTGGTGGTGTGGATATCCTCTTCAACAATGCAGGCACCGCCTTCGCCAGTGCCTTCACCGAGACGACATCGGAAGAGTTCCAGAATGCCTTCAATATCAACGTCATGGGAATGATTGAGGTCAGTCAGGCAATAATCACATCGATGATTGAGAGGGGCGGGGGCAATATCATAAACAATGCCTCCATCTACGGTCTCGGAGCTGCCCCGTTTGTCTCGGCTTATGTGATGACCAAGCACGCGATTGTCGGCCTGACCAAGACCATGGCGCTGGAGCTCGGCGAATCTGGCATTCGCGTGAACGCGGTCTGTCCGGGCATGGTGCTGACGGAAATGGGCGACAAGGAATACGAAATGATCGCTGGTCTCGAAGGATGTTCCTTTGAGGAGGCGAGGGATGCCTTGGCCCAGCAGAATGCCCTGAAACGGGGAGCCCAGCCAGAAGAGGTCGCCAACGTGGTGACCTTCCTCGCGACCGACTCGGCTTCTTTCATGACGGGCGTCGCGCTTCCAATTTCGGCCGGCCAGCCAGCCGGGTTGTGATCTCGATTTCCCAATTTTCGCAATTCAAGGATGCACACGATGACGAGCCGTAACGAGACCGTTCAGCTGCACGAGACCTATCTCTCCAAGCACAAGCTTCCCCTTTTTCGCCAGTTTGGCTGGGATGTGGTGGAAGGCAAGCGGGAGGGTGTCTTCTTCTGGGACCTTGATGGTAAACGCTATTTCGACTGCCATGTCTGCGGCGGTGTCTACAATCTCGGCCACCGCAACCCGAAAGTGGTCAAGGCCGTACGCGACGCGCTCGACCATCTCGATCTCGGCAATCATCATCTGATGTCGTCGGAGCGCTCGCGCCTTGCCAAAAAGCTGGTCGAGTCAGCCGGGCAGACATCCTCCGGCGAGCGCATGGGGCGGGTAGTCTTTTCGTCTGGCGGTGGCGAGGCCATGGATTTCGCGTTCAAGATGGCCAAAGGCTATACCGGAAGGTCGACCATACTCTGCCTTGAAGGCGGCTATCATGGCCATACCGGGCTCTCCATGGGCGCAGGCGACGAGAAGTATACTGATGCCTGGAACTACAAGCCCGAAGGGTTCGTGAAGGTCAGCCTGGAAGACCTCGACAGGATCGAGACGTTCTTCGACGAGCATACGGCTGCCGTTTCCCTGGAGACGATCCCGGCAACACTGGGTATGAACGTCATCCCCAGACAGACGATGCAACACATCCGCAAAGTCACGCATGAGCATGGTATTCTGCTGATCCTTGATGAAATTCAGACCGGTTGCGGACGCTCGGGCCGCACCTGGGCCTTCCAGCATTATGACATCATGCCGGACATCTTCGCCACCGGCAAAGGTTTGTCGGGCGGCATCTATCCTATCGCAGCGACCGTCTACAGGGATGAGATGGAACGGGTCTACGAGCAGAATCCGATGATCCACTTCTCGTCCTTCGGTGGCAGCGAAATAGGATGCGCCGCCGCTGAAACCGTGATCGACCATGCGACGGATCCTGACTTCCTGGCACATGTGAACGCGCTGTCCGGCTTTTTCCGGCATGCGGTGGATGGCCTGTCCGAACGGTCCAACAAGGTGGCCGGACTGCGTCAGATCGGGATGTTCCAGGCAATCGAGTTTGTTGATGTCTCGACCTGCATTTCGGCCGTCGCGCGCCTGAACGCAAATGGAGTCTTTTGTGTCTTCTCCAATAATGACCGGGTCTGTGCGCAGTTCATGCCGCCCCTCATCATGACCATGGAGGAGGCTGAAGAGTTGATGGGACTGGTCGAGCAGAGCATCAATGAGGCGGGCGCACTCGATCTGGCATCATCAGATTACTTCAGCACACAGATGGAACCCCGTATCCGAAACGTCAATCGCCACCTTTAGGGGCAGCCATGCGGAAATTGGGTTCAAATCCTGCCTGTCAGTCGCATTTGGACGATCTGTTGTCGCAATATTCCTAATCCCCCCAGTCCAACCAATCGTAGCCTTTCCTCGTGGCGTCCATGGGACTGGGGTGGGCGCAGAAACCAAACAAGGGGTCTTTAATATGTACAGGATTGTTCATTTGCTGAGTGCTGCGGTCCTCGCCCTGGCACCTTCCGTTCTCGCGCAGGCGCAGGAGCCCGAAACGCCCGTGGAAGAAGAGGCGATCAACCGGCTCAGCACGGTTACCATCACCGCGCAGAAGCGGGAGCAATCGCTGCAGGAGGTCGGAATATCGGTTACAGCGTACACCGGCGAGCAGCTGAATGATGCGAACCTGTCTGATTCAAACGACCTTGCCCGGCTCGTACCGGGTCTGAATATCGGTCTGCCGACCGGCGCCGGAAACCAGCCAGCCATCTTCCTTCGGGGGATCGGTCTGAACGACTTCGCGACAAACAATCTTGGCCCAGTCGGGGTCTATGTCGACGACCTGTTCATATCCTCGCCCGGCGCGCAGGTGATGCAGGTCTTCGACCTGGCGCGGGTTGAAGTGCTCAAGGGCCCGCAGGGCACGCTCTACGGCCGCAACACAACTGGCGGCGCGATAAAGTTCGTGACCGCCCGGCCCACCAACACGGTTGAGGCTGGCCTGACGGGGCAGTATGCCGAATTCGGCACCACGAAAGTAACTGGTTTCCTCTCCGGACCAGTGTCGAGCGCAGTGCGCGGCAGGGTGGCGTTCGAGAAGAATGACTCTGACGGATACATTACAAACCGGTTTGACGGGTCGGATGCCGGCGGAACCGACAATCTGTCCTTTCGCGGCCTGCTCGACGTCGACTTCTCTGCCAACCTTTCAGGCCAGTTCGGCGTTTATGGGTCTGTCATTGATCAGCCGGGGCCACGCTATCGCAGCCAGGGCGTACTCAGTCCGCTCGATGCCGCGACACCGTGTGATACACCGGCCATTATCGTCAATGATTGCGTGAATGTGCTCGGCTTTCAGAACCCTGACGGTTTCTACGCCGTCGATCAGAACACACCGGCACACCTGGATGCCGACAGCTACGCCGCCCAGGCCAAACTGGTTTGGGAGTTCGACGGTTTCAGCATCGCCTCGATCACTGGCTATCAGTCACTGGACAAGGTCTTTCTCGAGGACAGTGACTCTTCGCCTGCGAATATCCTGACGGTTCAGTATGGCGTGGACTCCGAGGACATTAGTGAGGAGATTCAGATCTCAGGCGGCCAGGACAGGTTAAACTGGTTGCTGGGCGGGTTCTATTCCAATTCCACACTCGATCAGGACCAGCGCCTGGATCTCTACAAGGCGTTCCGTCCACTGATTGAGTCGGTCGATCCGCAAGCATATCCAGACGGATTCGACCCGGCTGGCGCCGCGATCGGCGTACCAGCGCTCGACTACCGCACGGTGAATAGTCTGGAAACAACAGTCTACGCCCTCTTCGGCCAAGCCGATTATGAGTTCACCGAAAAGTGGCGGGGCACACTCGGTCTTCGCTACACCAAGGAAGACAGGGACTTCACGCAGGCAGCGAGCTTCGATGAAGCCGCACTGGGTGCGATTCCCCTTTTCGAATTCAGTGACGAGCAGAGCGATGAAGAAATATCCTGGAAGCTCGGGCTCGACTATCTGCCCTATGAGGGCGGCCTGCTCTATGCCAGCGTCGCCAATGGCTTCAAGGGCGGTGGCTATAATGGCGGCTTCCTGTTCGACGTTAGTGAGCAGAAGCCTTACGATCCGGAAACGGTGACCGCTTATGAGGTGGGTTTGAAAACAGACCTCGCCGACGGCTTGGCGCGCCTCAACGCAGCTGTTTTCTACAATGACTACAGCGACATGCAGATCTTTACCGTTGTCTCGGGCGGCGGTCCGGTCGCGTTCCAGGTGCTCGACAATGCGGCCAATGCCGTGACGCAGGGGGCCGAGATCGAGTTGACCGCACTGCCAGCTGAAGGGCTGAACCTCTCCCTCGGCCTCGCTTATCTCGATACAGAACTCAAGGACTATCAGACCGAAAGTGGGGTCGATTTCTCTGGAAACGCACTGGTCCAGGCGCCGGAATGGAGCGCCAATGGCACGGTCCGGTATGAGCGACCTCTCTTCGGGTCACTCCGTTACTCTGCACAGGTTGATTTCAGCTTCCAGGACCAAGTCTATTTCACCTCCGACAATACCGAGCCGCTCTCACAGGATGCGTATTGGCTTTGGAACGCTCAGGTCGGGGTGGAAAGCAACTCGGGACGCTGGCATGCAGCCCTGTTCGCTAAGAACATTGGCGGTGAAGAGTATTACTCGCACGGTTTCGATCTGGTCGACACAATCGGTGCGAACCAGCTGATGCTCGGAGCGCCCAGTCAGATCGGGGTAGAGCTGGGCGTACGTTATTGATCGCCAGCGTCGCCGACCCGGTCTTTCCCTTGCGCCTCGCGAAACCGTGACGGTGTCATGCCTGTCTGCTTCCTGAAGGCCTTGATGAAGGCACTCGTGTCGCAATAACCCAGCAGGTAGGCAATTTCACTGATCGACATGGACGTTTCTGTGAGGTGGTGGGTGCCGGTTTCGTGCCGGACCCGCTCCAGAAGGCCGGTAAAACTGACGCCTTTTTGCTTGAGTCTGCGCTGCATCGTGCGCGTCTGGAGCCCCATGACTCCAGCGATATTCTCGAGGGTCGCCGTACCCCGCGGAAGAAACTGGCGGATATGGTAGACGACATCGCCCTCAAGGCTTTCGCTTTTAGGCACGGCGGATGCCATGTCCCGCAGATGGCGCTTGATGACCGGGAAGAGTTGCAGATCCGCGAACGCGATCCGCTTATTCTCATAGATGCGGGGATAGAAAATCGCATTTGTCGGCTGATTGAAGAGGGGTCGTACACCCAACACATGCTCGTATGCATCCATGCCTGCGATGGGATCATGCTCAAAGAAGACATCAGACGGCGTTACCGGACGCTCGTTCAGCCGGTCGACGATGTTTTTTACATATGAAATTGAAAACTCGGCGTCTTGCGCCCGGTCCTCCACAGCTGGATGGGTAATCGCATATTCAACACCGATATCGTCTTTCGTCAGGCGGAACGCGAAATGCGTCCCGGTCTGCCAGATGGTGGCATGAGAGACGACATTTCTGAGCGCATCGCCAATCGTCGGAGAATTGAGCACGAGATAGCCGAAGGCCCCCCAGCGAGCCGGATCCTGGCGGCCCCCCACATTCAAACCGATTGTTGCGCATTGAGTCGTCTCTTCAGCGACCTTGAGAAGACGGGTGAACTTCGCCAGTTCAATCATCTGGTAAGGATCGCTCGAAACCCTGACATCGATACCTGCATCGAGGAAGACCGGTTCAGCTTCCAATCCACATTTCCGAATAAAAGCCGCGATATCACCCGTGGCAGCCGCACTGACGACGGGTATAGAGGAGGTTGCGCCTATGTCTTTCATAATCCGAACTCGTCTTTCACGGCTTGTGGAATGGAAAACCACACAGGGCTTCCAGTCCAGCAATAACTCCGTCTTCGCCTAACTTATCTTCCCACCGCACACGAAAGTGTCGAACACGTCTTGGAGGTTGTGGGCCACTAACGAAGGAGGTGCCGGTGGAAGTTCAGCGCTCTCATCATTGCTGATGATGAGATTTGGCATGTTTCATAATTTTCTCATCAGCGCCCGCTTCCGGGATTTTTCTGACAACCACTGTGGGCGCAAAACGAGACATAAATTATCTACATTTATCCGGGCATAATTTGCTCATGCTAGCGGGCGGGCGTAAGCGTTGACCTGCTTGGACTCGATCGGGAAGCTAAGAAAATGTTATGAGGAGTCAACTTGCTAGCCGGGCCGTTAGGCAGACTCTCTTAAGGCCTCCACTGAGTAGCCTTGAAAAGATACGTGACGGGACTAGGCGCTCCGACCGATATAGCCCAAGCTGGTTGCGACACGGACGGCTTGGGCTCGACCGGAAACCGACAGCTTTTGCCCTGCATTGGTCAGGTGAAACCGAATCGTGGGGATGGATATTCCCATGATTGTCGCGATCTCGCTGTCAGTCTTGCCGATGGCGGCCCATTTCAGGCACTGAATTTCTCTGCGTGTCAGATCGACCAGTTCTGGGAGGGCAATATGTGAGTCATTTTCCCTGTAGGCGGAGAGAAATTTGAGCGTCAGTTGATGCATGCTTGCAGCGTGCGTCCTGAATGTTTGCGCAATGTCGGACACTGCCTCATTGGCCGCCCAGACGATCGCGCCAAGCACGCCGTAAGGCATGTAGCATGGACAGATGATGGCACTGGCAACTTCATACGCATCATAATCAGCGTTCTGGTTGAAGACGTCCAAAGCGCGGTTCGGCCGCCAGCTCCTCAATGTTTCGCCATCGAAGTAAAATGGTTCCGCCGAAATTCTGGCTGCCTGGATAAAGCCTGACCGGAGCGCGAATGTACGGTCATCCCAGTAGTGAAGATTCGGATCGAACCATTTGAACAGGCTCGAGGCGTAAGGCGTGCCCTCTTGATCGCGCATGGGGTTGGGATCGCTGACATCTGCAGAGGCGGCAATGTAGGGAAGACCTGAACGCTGCCCAATCTGGACAACTTCCATTGCCAGATTGTGGACGTCATTGTCGGTGGAGCCTGAACCGGCTTCCGAGGGAGGAGAAGGTTTCATACCTATTGGTTCTGGTAGCTTGAGCCTTGGCAGTCGTACTCGCTAGAGTTTCAGGCCAATACAGGAGATATTGGATGAATCTGGGCCTATCTGAAAAAGATATCGCTTTCCGCGAGGAAGTGCGAGCTTTCCTTCGCGACAATCTTACGCCTGAGCTAGCCGCCGCTGGTAGAAAGGCGACGAGTGTTTTTGTGGAGCCTGAGTACACGCTCGCCTGGCAAAAGAAGTTGCACACGCAAGGCTGGGCGGCGCCGAGTTGGCCGCAAGAGTATGGCGGACCCGGCTGGACAGAAATGCAGCGCTACATCTTTGCCTCGGAATGCGCCATTGCCGGAGCGCCCCCACTGGCCCCCATGGGCCTGAACATGGTTGGCCCCTGCATCATCGGATATGGCACACCGGACCAGAAGGCATTTTTCCTGCCACGCCTGTTGGCGGGGAAGGACTATTGGTGCCAAGGATATTCGGAACCGCAATCAGGGTCCGATCTGGCGTCTCTGTCTCTCAAGGCAGAACGGGATGGTGACCACTATGTGCTCAATGGATCAAAGATCTGGACGACGCACGCGCATCACGCAAACCGCATGTTCTGTCTCGTGCGAACCGACACCACAGGTAAACCCCAGCAAGGAATCACCTTCCTTCTGCTAGAGATGTCGGCGCCCGGCATAACCGTCGATCCGATCATTACATTGGCGGGTGAGCATGAATTGAACCAGGTCTTCTTTGATGACGTCCGCGTACCGGTGTCAGGCAGGCTTGGGGAGGAAAATGATGGCTGGACCGTTGCGAAATACCTGCTGGAGTTCGAACGCAGTGGCGGATCGTCGGCCGGACTTGAGGCGGCGCTGAATCGACTTCGTGCCCATGTTCTGGAAAGCGGCCTCGAAGAGCCGGGATTACGAGCCCGGCTTGAGACAGCCGCCATTCTGCTCGACGCCATCCGTGTGACCGAGCAGCGCATCGTGGCATCGCTCAGCGCGGGGCGACCGCCGGGCCCAGCCGCATCGATGCTCAAGGTTCAAAGAACGGAGATGATGCAGAAGATCGACGAACTAGCAATCGAGGCTGCGGGTCCCCATGCGGCTGTTCATGAGCCAGTGACTTGGCATCCGGAATCCAATCTGGATCCGGTCGGGCCAGAAGCCCTGAGTGTCGCTACCGCGAAATACTTCAACAATCGCGCGGGCTCTATCTATGGGGGCTCGAACGAAGTCCAGCGCAACATCATGGCCAAGGCCGTTCTTGGTCTCTGAACCGGACCTATCAACCTTGATAGCTTGCCGGGCATGGTCCTTTCCGGGGAACCTTTGCTGACAGCTCCGCAAAAAAAAGGAGCGTTGGGAGGAAAATTTGATGAACCGGACAACATATCTGAAATCGCTATGCATGGGTGTCTCATTCGCCGCGCTCGGGGCAAGTTTGCCCGCCATTGCGCAAGAGGCAGACGCGCCCTCTGCCGAAAGCAGCGAGGAGTCGCAAGGCTCCATGAAACTGGAGTCTATCACGGTTACGGCCCAGAGGCGGGAGGAATCCGCCAATGACGTGCCCATGTCGATTCAGGCGTTTGGTGGAGAGCAACTCGATAAGCTTCGGGTCAATGAGGTCGATGACCTGCAAGCGCTTGTGCCAAGCTTTTCTGTTTCGCAAAGCTATCAGGGTGTTCCAACCTATACCTTGCGCGGGATCGGCTTCAATACGATCAACATGTCGGCAACGTCCACTGTCGGCACCTATGTCGATGAAGTTGCCTATCCGTACCCCTTCATGAACTCCGGACCGATGTTCGATATTGAGCGTATCGAGGTATTGAAGGGCCCACAGGGAACCTTGTTTGGTCGCAATACGACGGCCGGCCTGATCAATGTTGTCACGAACAAGCCTGTCGATGAATTCCAGGCGAGTGTTTCCGCCGACATCGGAAATTACGACACGTGGAATCTCGAAGGCATGATCAATGTGCCGCTGGCGGAAAATGTGCAGGCGCGTTTCGCGATCCGCAGCGAGAATAGTGATGAAGGCTGGCAGGAATCGATTTCTCGGGGAGAAGACCGGGGAACGGTGGACAAGCTCGGTTTCCGTGCGGCGCTGGCGATACAACCGACAGACAAGCTCGACATTGACCTGTCTTATAATGGGTGGGTCAACAAGTCCGACACGATCGCCGGCCAGGCGATTGGCCTGACCCCCAATACGGACCCCACATTCATCGTGCCGGGAACCAATGGCCCTGCGACGGCATCCGGTTTCAACCAGCCGGGCCTTGTTGACTTTATCAACAACAATTTTCCAACCAGCGCCGAACAGGCCGACTGGGCGCCTTCTTACCTGCGGTCAGCCGATATCGGAGCGGGCGAAGGCATTGATGGTCCGCATGAAGAGAATTCCAGTTTCGATGCCATCAAGCTTGGTGTGAGCTATGAGTTCGACAACGAAATGCGGCTTGTCTCGCTCACAGGCTACAACAAGCTGGACCGTGAAGCCGTGCTGGATTGGTCAGGTGTGCCGTTTCAGATTCTGCTTCAGGACATTGAAGGTGAAATCAAATCCTTCAGCCAGGAACTTCGTCTGGAAGGGGGAACCGACAAGGTCGACTGGTTGGTTGGGGCCTATTATGGCAAGGACGAGACCACGGATAGCAACCGCACAATGTTGCGGGACAACGCCAATTCCAACTTTGTAAGCACAGCGGCCTACCTGCTGACGGTCGACCCGACCGCACTTGGTTTCCCGCCTCAAATGGCTGGTCTGGTTTCCATGGTGAATGTGGACCCTGAAACAGGACAGCCCTATTCAGCCGCCGAATTGCTCTCTTCCTTCCAGACTTATTATGACACGGGTGAGTTTGAATCGACGACTGCAAGCATCTTTGCAAATGCCGACTGGGAACTCACACCTGAGTTTTCCTTGACCACTGGTATTCGTTACACGGATGACAAGCAGGAATATGTTGGATGTTCGGGGGACGTGAACGGTTCGATGCAGCCAAACGTCAACGTCTTCAACCGCGTCTTCTTCACCGCGATCTACGGTCTGGCCACGCCGCCAGCGCCATTGCTCGAAAACGGATGCAATACTTACGATCTGGAGACAAACTCGTTCAGCGCAGTGACATCGGACGTCAAGGAAGACAACGTTTCGTGGCGAGTCGTCGGCAACTGGACGCCGGCCTCGCTGGAAGACACGCTTTTCTTTGCGTCGGTGTCCAATGGCTACAAGTCTGCTTCAACCCCGGTGAACGCAGCGTCGAAATCGGAACAGAATTCGCCAGCAACGCAGGAAAGCCTGCTGGCGTATGAAGTTGGCGTCAAAGCTGGCCTGTTCGACCAGCGCATGCAGGCAAATGCGTCGCTGTTCTACTACGATTATACAGACAAGCAGGTCTCTTCCTTCTTCCCGGATCCGATCTATCGTGCCTTGTCTCGCCTTCAGAATGCTCCGGAAGGAGAGGCCTACGGCCTGGATGCGGAGCTGACATGGTTGGTGGCAGAACACCTGACGGCCATTGGCGGCCTGACCCTGCTGCAAACGGAGTTCGGATCATTTGAAACGTCTGATGCCTTTGGCTTGCCGACGAATCGTCAAGGTGATCCGTTCTTGTATAGTCCGGAAACCACCGCGAGCTTGACACTGATGTATGACCGGCCCGTATCGGACGCCCTTGGCTTCAGAAGTGCGTTGAGCGGGCGTTGGCAGAGCGACTCTACCGCCGGCAACCCAGACGATCCGCAATATGACATCGACTCCTATGGCGTACTGAATGGCAGCATCGGAATCTACTCACTCGACGACAATTGGGAACTTTCCGTCTGGGGCAAGAACCTGACAGATGAGTATTACTGGCAGCAGATTGCCTCCAACGCCAATGTCGTACTGCGGTTTGCCGGGCGTCCGCGCACGTATGGCGCATCGCTCAGCTATCGTTTCTGATTTCCTCTGAAAAACTGGCTGCGCTTCCACTTATATGGGGCGCAGCCTTCTTTTTCTGGATTGAATTCAGGAACGCCGCGGAGGGAAATGGGGAGGTCCTCAGAAGGTCTCCTTGGGGCCGGACAAATCAAAGTATCCAATCGGGACTATCAGGAGAATGCAAATGCGTAATGAGGGTGCCCTGACGAGCGCGGACTTTGACCAAATGCCCACATTGGGTGACATCGCGCGCTATCATGCCCGCAAACGGCCTGATGCCATCGCGCTCAGCTTTGAAGGGCGAGATACGACGTTTCGTGCTTTCGATCTCTTTACGAACAAGGTGGCAAACGCCCTGGCAGCCTCTGGCGTGAAGCCTGGCGAACGACTTGCTTATATTGGCAAGAACAGCGACCACTATTTCGAACTTCTGTTCGGTGCCGCCAAGATGGGCGGTGTAACCCTGCCGATAGGATGGCGTCTCGCTCCGGCGGAGATGGCCTATATCATCGGCGACGGGAAGGGATCGCTGATATTCGTTGGTCCCGAAGTCGCTGAACAGACCAAGGCGGCGCTTGCCGAATTGAAACATCCTCCCAAAATCATATTCATGGAGGATGCTGGGCCCGACGGTTTTGTCAGCTGGAGGGATAGCCAAAGTGACGAAGATCCGGGCGTCTCGATTGCGCCGGGCGACGTCGCGCTTCAATTGTATACATCGGGGACCACAGGCAGGCCAAAGGGCGCCATGCTAAGCCATGATAATCTCCTCGGCGGTCGCCGGGAATCTGTGGAAGCACACCTGCCCTGGAATGAATGGGGGCCAGACGATGTCAGCCTCGTCGCGATGCCAGTGGGCCATATTGGTGGCACCGGCTGGGGAATTGTGGGCTTGTTCAATGGCGCGAAAGGCATCGTCGCGAGAGAGTTCGATCCGTTTCGTGTGCTTGATTATATTGAGCAGGACGGCATTTCGAAAATGTTCATGGTGCCCGCTGCGTTGCAGATTGTGGTACGGCAGCCCAATGCCAGAAGCGTGGATTACTCCCGCCTGAAATACATTTTGTACGGGGCCTCACCCATTCCTCTGGATCTATTGCGGGAATGTATGGAAGTCTTCGGCTGTGGGTTCTGCCAGCAATACGGCATGACCGAAACGTGCGGAACGATCATCTACTTGCCACCGGAGGACCATGACCCGAACGGAAACCAGCGGATGCGGGCGGCAGGCATCCCCATGCCAGGGGTGGAGATTCGCATTGAAGACAATGACGGGAATGTGCTTCCACCCCATCAGGTGGGCGAGGTGGTGACCCGGTCCCGCGCCAATATGAAAGGCTACTGGAACCTGGATGAGGCGACGCAAAAGACGATCACAGTGGACGGATGGCTTCATACAGGAGACGCGGGATACCTTGATGAGGACGGCTATCTCTACATTCATGATCGCGTGAAGGACATGATCATTTCAGGCGGAGAGAACATCTATCCCGCTGAAGTCGAGAATGCCGTCTACGGACATCCGGACGTCGCCGAAGTGGCGGTAATTGGCGTCCCGGATGAGAAATGGGGTGAGGCGGTCAAGGCCGTTGTGGCGCTGAAACCCGGCGCGGCGTCGGATCCGGACTCCATCCTGTCTTTTGCGCGCACGAGGATTGCCGCGTTCAAAGCTCCCAAAAGCGTTGACTTTGTCGAGGGGCTTCCCCGCAATGCGTCGGGAAAGATATTGAAGCGGCAACTTCGAGAGCCCTATTGGGGCGGTAAAGACAGGGCCGTGAACTAGAAAAAACTGTTTGGGAGAAGATCATGGCCATTCAAACCCGCTTTACCGAAGAATTCGGCATTAAGCACCCTATCGTTCAGGGAGGCATGCAATGGGTCGGATATGCAGAGATGGTGGCGCCCGTCGCAAATGCGGGAGGGCTCGGTTTCCTGACGGCGCTGACACAGCCCACGCCAGAGGATCTTGCAAAAGAGATCGCACGCACGAAGAAGATGACGGACAAACCCTTCGGTGTGAATCTCACCATCCTGCCCGCGATCAAGCCGCCTCCCTATGCCGAATACAGGCAGGCGATCATCGAGGGAGGGATCAAAATCGTCGAGACAGCGGGCTATAAGCCGCAGGAACATATCGACCATTTCAAGCAGCATGGCATCAAGGTGATCCACAAATGCACCGCCGTGCGTCACGCGCTGTCAGCCGAGCGGATGGGCGCCGATGCCATATCGATTGATGGGTTTGAATGTGCGGGTCATCCAGGGGAGGACGATATTCCCGGCTTGATCCTGATCCCGGCGGCGGCACGCAAGGTGAGAGTGCCCATGCTGGCTTCCGGAGGATTTGCGGATGGCGCGGGGCTCGTGGCAGCCTTGGCGCTCGGCGCCGATGGCATCAATATGGGGACCCGGTTTTGTGTCACGCAGGAGGCGCCGATTGACGATGCCTTCAAAAGACAAATGGTTGAGAATGATGAGCGCATGACCAATCTCATTTTCCGGACGCTGCACAATACGGCCCGGGTCATGAAAAATGCCGTGAGCGATGAGGTCGTGGAAATCGAGCGCAAGGGCGGTGCAAAGTTTGAAGATGTTCAGCATCTTGTTGCGGGAGTTCGCGGACGAAAGGCCATGGCGGATGGAGACACTGATGGCGGCATCTGGTCGGCCGGCATGGTGCAGGGGCTGATTAACGATATTCCTACCGTGAAGGAACTTATCGACGGTATCATTTCTCATGCAGAGTCGATCATTCATGGCCGCCTGGACAGAATGACAGTCTGATTAGCGCGGAGATCTGGTGTCTGATCAAGACAATGAGGTGCTGGCACATCATGCGTGTCAACTGCGATAAAAATTGCTGCATATAAAATTAAATTATGCATTACAAACAAATACTTAGGGGTCGTTGCATGGCGGAGCAAGGTCTTCCTCTCCGCCATAGGCCATTCCATTGGAAGTCCTAATCGGAGCCTAATGGATTGGGCGGATATTGCGCGCTGTTTTTTGCGGGGGGCTAACCGGGACGCGCTAGGGTTAATCCTGCGCGCCGAGGAACCCAATGACCCGTCACTCAGAAAAATCCGGACAGCCTTCCTGGGCCAGTTCGCTCGACACCCTTTCTGACTCCATCCCAAGCCCGGACCGCTTGCAGCATTCGGTTATTTTCTATTGCTCCGTCATGGTGCTGGTGACCATGTCCGCCACTATCGCCAGTCTCGCATCGTTCGGCCAGTATACCGTCGATATTGGCACGGTGATTGATGTCTTCACGATCCTCGCAGTAGGCAGCGCGGCCACGTTGGCTTTCAGGCGGCAGCGAATGCTCCTGCAAGGCTTTCTGCTGTGTGTCAGTGTTCCGGTAAATCTGCTGGCCATGCTCATCCTGGATCATCAGGGTATCTTTGAGGGCATGCTGCTATTGAGCATCACGCCGATCATCTGGGGACTGTTCACGACAATGTGGATGAGCTTTCTCTACACAGCGTTCCTTGTTGCGTTCATCAATTGGTATATGGGGCCTGCCGGCCGTCTTGAACTGGTCGTGAATGGTATGGATGACACCCTGTTGTCAGCCATCGCGCTCAGCCTGATCGCCTTCGCCTGTTGCGTGGCTGCCGTCCTGCCAAAACAGCTCGGTCGCAATGTCTATGTCACGCTGAAAGAGTTAGCCCAGCGCGAGAACATGCATCGCAGCCGCTCGACCTCCTATGCGGAAATGTCGTCAGACTGGCATCTTGCCGTCGATCCGACAGGCAAGATCGTCCATTATTTCGGCAAGGGTGATGCGCTTGGCCGTCAGTGGCGTGATGTGCTAATCGGATGGGAGACCGACGAGGATGCATTCAACATCGCGCTCCAGAAACGGCAGCCATTTTCCCGGATCAAGGGGGTGTTGCATGCGGATGGGGTCAATTGCCGGGTGGAGTTCAGCGGGCGTCCGCAATACTCCGAGAGGGGTGAGTATCTCGGATATCTCGGTATTGCGCATGATATCAGCATACGCGAAAAATTCGAACAGAAGCTGAAGCAGCAAGCAACGACCGATCTCCTGACGGGGCTAGAAAACCGTCATGCCTTCAATTCTCTGGTCGAGGCCCGCAAGACCGAAAACGAGCCGGCCCTGTTGAGCATCCTCTATATCGACCTCGACAAGTTCAAGGAGTTGAATGATCGCCACGGGCATAGCGGCGGCGATGCGGCCCTGATAGAACTCGGTGAGCGTTTCAAGCGCCTTGCCGAAGAAGATGATGCGGTGCGTGTCTTTCGGATCGGGGGCGACGAATTCTGCTGTGTCCTCAACCGATCTGCGCAATTGCCTGAAGTTTCCGCGCTGGCAGGGCGTATCCGGTCGCTGGTCTCGGATCCTATTTCGTATGATGGGCGGCTGATTGATCTGACGGCGTCGATTGGTGCGGCCATCAGGATTTGTGGCGAAGGAATTGAGGATGTGCTTGAACAGGCCGATGCGGCTGTTTATGAAGCCAAGTCCAAAGGGGGCGATTCCTGTGT
This sequence comes from Hyphomonas sp., assembly GCF_036964145.1. Lineage (GTDB taxonomy): Bacteria > Pseudomonadota > Alphaproteobacteria > Caulobacterales > Hyphomonadaceae > Hyphomonas. The sequence goes on along the minus strand of NZ_JBALUC010000002.1, from coordinate 197,025 downwards.
TGTTCCGGATGCGGATGTCCGTGAGCGCCTTGAACGCCGCGTGTCTATTCACCGGGAGCTCATTTCGGCCATCGATAAGGGCGAAATCAGCCTGCACTACCAGCCAATTGTACGCGTATCGGATTGTCGTTTGGTCGGTGTTGAGGCGCTGGCGCGGTGGAGCCACCCGAAATATGGGCCGATCAGCCCGTCCGAATTCATCGAGATCGCGGAAGCGAGCCGTCACATCATTGCCTTCGGACAGTTTGTGCAGCGCCAAGCGTGTGAGGATGTCCTTGGCTGGATGTCCCGAACAGGTGAAGAAATACGCCTCAGTGTGAATGTCTCACCGAATGAGCTGTTGTCTCACGGCTTCGCGGAATCCGTGGCCGAAATGCTTGGGGTCACTGGCTTCCCGCCAAGCCTGCTGGAACTCGAAATTACCGAACGCGGGGTCCTGAAGAATATCGAGGCCTCATGCGAAGTGATCGAAACCATACGCGAAATGGGTGTCACGATCGCGCTCGATGATTTTGGAACCGGCAATTCGTCGCTCAGTCGTCTGGAACATCTGCCTGTGGACCGGGTGAAGATTGACCGCTCGTTCTTCGTGCGCGCTGAAGAAAGCGACCGGGCACGTCAGATCCTGGGTATCCTGTCCGGTATGAGCCGGGTGTTGAATATCAACGTGATTGCCGAAGGGGTCGAAACCGAGGAGCAGTTTCGGTTCGTGAATCTGGCCGGCTTCGGGGAAGTGCAGGGGTATCTGTTTGGAAGGCCCGGGCCGATTGAGCAATTGGGGGTTGGTCTGAAACCGCCACGTCGAAACGACGTTTTAGCCTAGCCGCCATATGGCGCTTGCCGAAAGCGCTTAGGGTACAAGTACGAAATTGATATCAGATCCGGCTGCAGACCGATTGCCAGGATACGGGCTTCCGGGCGAGGGAGTGGGACGCAATTTCGACCGGGCAATCCTCGACCGTTCCAGCACCCAGTCCATCACATCTCCGGGACCACCCAGATAGGGCGTATTGTGCCGTCCGACGAGGGGCAGAATTCGGATGTCGTTCCGGCGATTGAAATGACGCTCACGGTCGGCCTGATCCTCGCACCAGTGCCAGCGGTCTTCTGGTGTGAGCAGAGAGGTCTCACCGAAGCGCAGGGGACGCCGCAAGATATAGGATCGGTCCTCCACATAGATGATGTGGGACAGGGCGGTCTCCATATAGGACGCGATAGCGCCGCCATGTGTGGCGGGATCCAGAAGAAGCCTGAGGGGCTCGACTTGTTCGGCTGCGATAGGCCAAGCGGCCCGTTCAAGACGGTGCGTTATCTCGTTCTGGTCCATGTCATCATCCCGGTTTTTTATATCGGGCAAACATGGCAGATATCAGGAGGATGGGTTTGATGCGGCGCAATTCCCTCGCGCTGATTCACGCGCCCGAGATTGCTTCCTCGATCTGCGGAATGGTCTGATGGGCAAGGTCGCGATTGAGTTCGGCGACCACCGAGATTGAGCCTGAATCCATCAGCATGGGTCGCAGCTTCCCGAGGGACCGGGGATCTGCAGCGATAACGAGGTTGGCCGGAGTGGATTGGCTTACGACTTTCAGTGTGGCGTCTGCCACGGATGACAGGAATCGCTCCTCGCTGACATCATGCCAGTCGGTCTGCTCTGTTGCGGCCTTTCCGCCGGTGGGCGTCGTGAAACGACCTGCCCGGTCGCTCGCCTGTTCACGGGCTGGCGGATTGTCTTGCTCGATGACCTGAACCACTCTCAGGTCCAACAAGTCATTATCTCCCTTGTTTTCAAGTAGAAGGGCTTTTGCCCCATCGCTGACCAAGACGAATGTTCCGGTTGGCAGGTGCATGATGTTTGTCTCCCATTCTGATCGCCCAGCATGACGCGTCGCCAGTCTGACGGATTGATACCTGTCAAGGCAAGGGCAGGATTAGCTGCCGGAGGTGAGGCTTTGCTGGACGCGCGGCCGAAGGTTTTCGATGACGTCGCGGGCATCGAAGGCCCGAACACCTCCTTTCGGCTTCTCGCCCTTGCGCATGAGGATGTAGGCGTTGGCTTCGAACCGACGGCGCTCACGCACGGTTGAGTCATATGACCAAGGATACCCATAGGCATAATAAGGAAACCGGTGATAGCCCTGCCGGTAATAGCCGTAGACGGACCGGTCTGGTCCGGTAGACGTGTAGGTGCGGGTGACGTCTGTGTCTCGCTCCACAACAAGGAAGTAATCGAAGCCATTTTCCAGAGTCAGTTCCGCCGCGCGATAGAGGAGAAAGGCTTCGACAGTTTCGCGCGAGGTGGAACTATTGCCGTGGAAGACTACACGATAGCGATTGGTTTCGATGCGCTGTTCGGCATATCCGTAGCGACCGTCCATTGGCGCGTAGGGCGTAGATGTGGCGCACGCGCCGAGAATGAGCGCAACGGTTGCAAAGGCAAAATTGAAACGGGACACCAGGCCCTCCTTGTGATGGCATTTTCCAACTGTGCCGCCCTCATCAGCTCACGCTTTGATATCGCTCAATTGGTTCTTTCGGTCAGGGCCTAGGGTCAGCTTACTGGCAGGGAGACACTGCATGCCGCAGTTTCAATTCAGGGACCGCAAGGATGCAGGCCAGCGGCTTGCCGAAGTATTGCGTGCGCGCGATCTTGGCGAGCCGCTGGTATTTGCGCTGCCGCGCGGGGGCGTGCCCGTCGCGGCGGAGATTGCGGCTGCACTCGGGTGCCCGCTTGATCTGGTCCTCGTGAGGAAACTGGGCGTGCCACAACAGCCCGAACTCGCCTTCGGGGCTGTGGTCGATGGCCAAAATCCGGAGACGGTGCTCAACAAAGACATTGTGCAAGCGGCGGGGCTGAACCAAGCCGAGATCAATATGGTGCGCGAGCGTGAACTGGCGGAGATCGAACGCCGCCGGCGCCTCTATTTCAAAGATCAGCCCCCGCATAATCCCCGTGGCCGGAATGTCGTCGTGGTGGATGACGGGCTGGCAACCGGTGCGACCGCGCGCGTGGCCCTTCATGCGTTGCGTCGGGCAGGTGCGAAACGGCTCATCCTTGCGGTGCCGCTCGCTCCGGCCGAGACGCTGGAGGCTTTGCGCGGTGAAGCCGATGAGATTGTCTGCCTGTCAACGCCGCACCCCTTCCGGGGCGTGGGGGGATCCTATGCGGCCTTTCCCCAGCTGACCGATACAGACGTGCTCGGTATCCTGGAATCCTTCGAGAGACGGTCCGCCGACAGTCCGGGGCTTTAATGAACGCGGATACGCATATGGAGGTAAGCCCCGCCTCGCTGGACGAGACCATCGCCTTTCTGTCCAACCCGGCTTCCTATCCCACGCCCACGCAAACTGTCTTGCCCCAGGAAACGCATATGTCCTGGGTCTTTCTCACCGATACGGAAGTCTGGAAGCTCAAGAAGCCGGTTTGCTTTCCCCCCCTCGACTTCAGCACGCTGGACGCCCGCAGGATAAATTGTGAGGCCGAGATCGTCCTGAACCATCGCCTCGCACCAGACGTGTATCTGGGCACCCACGCGCTCACCCGCAGCGAAACCGGGGCACTTGCCCTGGATGGAGAGGGGCCGGCGGTGGAATGGCTGGTTCTCATGCGTCGGTTGCCAGAGGCGCGGATGCTCGATGTCGTCTTGTCAAACGGAGGACCATCAGAGGCAGAAGTCGACCAGGTCTCGTCGATCCTGACAGGCTTCTATCGAACCCAAGCCGGCATCGACATGCCGGCTGATGCATTCGTGGAGCGTTATCGGCGAAGGCACATGAAAAACCGCGAGCTGATCACTAATTTCCGGCATTTGCTCGACTGGCGGAGGGCAGAGACCGTGATGCGCATGGTGGAGCGCTTTCTGGATGAGCGCCATACCGTGCTGACTGCGCGGCTGGCAAGCGGCCGGATCGTCGAGGGACATGGAGATTTGCGGGCTGAACACGTGTGTTTGACCGATCCACCCCGGATCATTGATTGCCTTGAATTCGATCGCGACCTGCGTCTTGTGGACCCCTTCGAAGAGATCACCTTTCTGGGGCTCGATTGCGCTCGGCTTGGTGCGCCATGGATTGGGGAGCGGCTGTACCAAAACCTCACGGAAGGGCTCGGGGACGTGCCGCCCGGCGCGCTGGTTGATTTCTATATGGGGTTCCATGCCTGCATCCGGGCCCGTATTGCCTTGCGTCATCTAGAGGATGCCGAGCCCAAAACACCGGAGCGTTGGCCTGTGATGGCCGAGGCCTATTTCACCGCGGCCTGGCCGGCCATCGAACGCCTCAGTAAATCTGGAGGTCGGTAAGCGATTTTTGTCCGGAGAGAGCCTCGATAGCGCGAGCGAACAGGGGTGCGATACTCACCGTTTCAATCCTTGCGCGATGCGCCTCAGCCAATCGAAAATCCGGCACGCTGTCTGTCACCAGAATTTGGTCGAGTTTGCCTGTCTCGAACAGGGCGGTTGCCCCTCCGGTGAACAGGCCATGCGTGGCATAGGCGGCGACCTTGCTTGCACCGTGCGCGCGAAGGGTTTCTGCCGCGCGTACCATCGTGCCGCCGGACGCGATCATGTCATCCAGAATGATCGTGCAGGCGCCGTCGACCTCGCCAGCAAACAGGGTGCCAGAAACCTCTCCGCCGCTGCGTCGTTTTTCCAGCAGGGCGAACCCGACGTCACGTTCGAGCGACCCTTCGAGATACTCCCGGAAGACCTGAGCGCGTTTTACGCCGCCCGGGTCCGGGGACGCGACGACCAGGGGCGCATCGCCTGCAAAGTGCAAGGCGTGATTAGCGAAGTCGGCATAGGGGGACAGATTGTCGGCTGGAATTCGGAAAGCGTTCTCGAAAGCCATGAGATTGTGTATTTCCAGCGTCACGATGTGGTCGATGCCCGCCGCTTCCAGTAGCTGGGCCGTCAAACGGGTTGCCACCGGATCGCGTGGTTTGGTGCGCCGGTCCTTGCGGGCATAGGCCAGAAAGGGAATGAGTGCGGTCACGCTCGTCGCGCCGCTCTGCTTCAGGGCGCCTGCGAAGAAGAGTAACCGAACCAGTTTTTCGGAGGCGGGCTGGTCCGGGCCGGAATGCAGACTTTGGATGACAAAGCAGTCACTTCCCCGCACCGCCGTCAGAGGACGGATCTTGTGTTCACCATCCTCGAATTCACGTTCCTCGTGGGGGCTCACAGAGTGTCCAAGAGACGCCGCCACTCGCTCACCGAATTCGGCTGTGGCATTCAGGGCAAAGACATGGCGGGCCGTCATGTGCGGAACTTGGCCAGCCGCTCGGCTTCGGCGCGGAGGGCCGCGATGCGTTCGGAATCGGCGGGATGCGTGGAGAGAAATGTGGGCGTTCCGCCGCGGTCGGCCTGATCTGCCATCCGGGACCACAAATCTATGGCGGCCTGGGGATCATAGCCGGCAGCTGCCATGTAACGCAGGCCGATCTGGTCCGCCTCCAATTCGTGTTTGCGGGAAAAGGGCAGCAGCACGCCTAGTGTTGTGCCGATGCCGAAGATGCTCTCCATATTCGTATCGTCCGGAATGACAACGCTCATGATCCCGCGGGCGGCAAGGTCCTGACTGGCGCGCTCGGCCGCATGGCGGAGTTCAACATGTGCGATTTCGTGGCCGATGATGGCGGCGAGTTCGTCATCTGTGCGGCAAAACCGGACCATGCCTGCATTCAAGCCGATCTTTCGTCCGGGCAGAGCGAATGCGTTCAGGGCAGGATCGTCGAAGACGACGACTTCCCAGCTGGATCGGTTTTCACCCTTGGCAGCCAGTATGCGATTGGTGACGCGCTCAGCTTTTGCGCGGAGGGCAGGATCGCGGGCTTCGGCGGTCTGGTTCCGGTATTCTGTCCAGCTGTCGGCTCCCAATTCCTGCATCTGGGGTTCAGAGACAAGAAGCAATTGTTCGCGCTGGATGGCCGGATTGTAGGCGCAGGCCTGCAGGGCAAGAAAAAGCGCTGGCCAGATGCTGCAGGAGGGGGGGCTGAGATAGCAAGACACCTGACCAGCAAGACGCATTTTCGATATGTCCTTCATATCCAAAACATAATGCCAGATACGGGGTATTGAGGATTGATGGCCGTCAAACGACGGGCGGGGGGATCAGCGGTCATCCTCATATCCGAGATTGGCCAGCCCACTGCGCAAATAGTCACTCGCCAATGGCGTTTCCTCGACATATTGGGCGACATGAAGATGAGGGGTTTCGGTCGCTTGCCGGCGCACGCGGTGCCAGTCTTCGGGCGTGCCGTCATCCCGCCCGAGCCAGATCAGAGCAAGCAAGTCCTTCTGTGCGTCGACATTCAGACCTTCAATAATATCGCGGAGTTCGTTTTCTACGGGGTCGGTCGACTCCGGGCTGCCGTCGTCTGTCCGCCGTTCAGCTTCGAGGATTGGATCATCCTCCTCATTGTCGTCCAGATCTTCATCGTCGGTGGGATACAGGCCATCGCCCTCGGCAGCATATTCGCGGGACAGGTCCGCGATGAGATAGGCAAGGGCCGGGTCCAGGGTGATATCAAATGTACGGTCTGCCATGACGGTCTCCTTCAGTCGCCGCGCTGGTGGACGGCGCGGGCCATGGGGCCTTGGTCACCGGTATCGGGCCGGAACGTGACCGCATCACCAATCGTCAGGTCCTCGAACTTGGAAGTGGTCACTTCACGTGCATGTAGATAATAATCCTTTCCGTCTTCTCCGATGATGAAGCCAGCAGGTTCCCCGGCAATGAAGCGGGCAATGGTGCCGGACAGGCGGGATGGGTGCGCACCGACTGTGCGCGGATCGGGCTTCTGGGATTTCAATTGCCGTTCGGCAGCTTTGAAGGCGTCGCGGATTGCCACCATCACATCGCTGTGTTCGCCAGCGTCATCTTTCATGCTGGAGACCGCGATATCTTTGCCGCCGGGCAGGGTAATGTGAAGGGAGACATGGGCAAGGTCGCCGGTTTGCCGCCTGCGGGCGCCGCCGTCTACCATGACCTTGCACGAAATCATGCGTGGAAAGTGCGCTTCCAATGTTTCGACTTCCTTGTCGATACGGCTACGGATGCGGTCGGTCGGTTCGAATGACCGGAACGAGATTTCAGGCGCTACCTGCATGGAGGGGTTCCTTTGCGGTTTTGTTGGTTTTCTGTGTCCGGAAGGTTTTTGCCAGGTCGGCTGCGCCACGGACATTGAGTACATCTGACGGTCCGAGCCAGCCCCGGCGTGCCTGCACGATGCCGAGGGTCAGGCGTTCGAATTCTGCTGGTCGGATAGCTTCGGCGGTAACCGAAATCTGCGCGCCGGCCTCCTGAGCGGTGTGGCAATGTAGATCTGTCAAATCCATGCGGGCCGGATCAGCGCTGAGTTCAAGCGCGGTGCCAGCTTGTGCTGCCGCTTTGGCCATTTTTGCCATGTCCACATCGAACGGCTCGCGTTCCCCTACGCTTCGCCCGGTTGGATGTGAGAGGATGGAAAGTCTGGGATGTGTCACTGCCTGGACCAATCGCTTGGTCTGTTCTGCCTTTGTGAGGTCAAACCCGTCGCGAACGGCACCAATGACGAGATCGGCGCTTTCCAGCAGCGTGTCTGACGCATCAAGACCACCCTGTTTGGTCAGGCCGACTTCGACAAGTCGAAAGCAGCGCAGGCCAGGAATATCTTTGCAGCGCGCATCGGCTTCCCGGAAGATGTCTTCGACGGTCTTGCGCTTGGTTTTCGCATCGATGCGCGGCCCAATGGCGACATAGGAAAGCCCGCAGGCATGGGCGGCCTTGAGCAAGGCTCCGACATCACGGACGGAATTCGCGATGACATGCAAATCGCCCTTCAGGTCCTGGCGTGTGACAAGGATCGGCAGTTTGTCTTCGGCGGCCAGTTCGATTTCGCCCCGGTTCTCGCGCAGCTCTGGCGGAATGAAGACAAGACCGAGCGCGTCATAGATTTCAGTCTCCGTGGCCCCCGCCACGCGCTGATTTCCCTTCCAGACTCCATACTCATTGAGCTTCAGGCCCTTTGCCTTTGCGCGGACACGGAGCGCGATCGAATGGGGTTTGGAGCCCGTGAAATATTGCAACATGGCACCCCAGCCTTCAGTCTCCGTGGTGCGCAGATCCACCTGGATGCCTTCTTCGAGAATAAAAGTCGCCTTTGCCTCGCCGCGCAGGACAAGGCGTTTGACACGAGACCAGCTTGCGAGGTGATCAATGGCGGCTGCCGGGGTATGGGTCTCGGCCACGATGTCGAGATCGCCCACTGTGTCGCGGCCCCGGCGAAAGCTGCCTGCGATTTCAAACCGGGAAATATCGGGGCAGGTGCCGAGATAGGTGCGTAAAGCGTCCGCAATTGGCATGACGGTGCCGAGCGGGTAGCGCCGGGATTTGAGCGGCATCTGCTTGGCGAAGACCTCTGCCAGACGCGCCTCGCTTCCCGGCCCGAAGCCGGTGACGGTTCTGACCTTATGGTCCAGCACGGCCCGGTGAAGTTGTTCAGGAGTGGAAACACCCAGTTCCTGCCAGAGCGCTCGCGCTTTTTTAGGGCCAATTCCTTCCACTTCGAGAAGGTCCAGGCTGGGGATGGGGGCCGAACTACGCAGCGCGTCGAGGCTGCGTATGTGTCCCGTATTAACCGCTTCATGGATCAGGGCGGCCAAATCTGTGCCGATAGTTGGCAGCGCGGTAAGGTCTGCGTCGTCCGCAACGAGGCTGGCCATGGTTTTGCCGTAGCGCCGGACCGTACGGGCGCCATTGCGATACGCGCGGACCCGGAATGGGTTGGCATCGTCAAATGCAAGGAGCGTGGCGATTTCCTCCAGCATGTCCGCGATTTCAGCATTGGTGACCATAACCGGCAATTTAGCGTGATGGCCGACGTAACGGATTGATTGGCATCAAGCCAGGTTGGGCGGAAAGCGCTAGGAGGGGGAACAGGCAAGATTCAGGAGGATCTCCCATGAGCACGACCGGTTTGAGCCAATTCGATGACTCTCTTCACCACACCAATTCATGGCTCAAGGACATCATGGAGGATCTCGGCTGGGCGGATCGGCCAGCTGCCTATAGCGCGTTACGGGCCTCGCTTCATGCACTGAGAGACCGCTTGACCATCGAAGAAGGCGCCCATCTCGCAGCACAATTGCCCCTGATGCTCAAAGGCGTGTTCTATGATGGCTGGAAGCCGGCCAATTGCGGCGGGAAGAATCGATCAGTCGATCGTTTCCTGGCGCCACTGGAGGACATATTCGGCGATGATGACAGCAAGGACGGGCAGGCAATTGCCGAAGCTGTATTCCGAGTGCTGAGGAAACATGTTTCCGCAGGGGAGGTCCGGCATATCGAGCACGCTTTGCCGCAACCGATCCGGGAGCTTTTCTCGGTTGCTTGATGCCGGTCAAGGACTCGCTTTCCCAAACAGGCGAAGTTCAAATCGCGCGAGACAAGGCTGCGCCAGACAAGAAAGGAGTTTGAAATGGATGATTTGACTCTCAAGGGATTCGTTGAAGACGAACTGGAATGGGAGCCGCGCATTGATGCGGCGGATATCGGCGTAGCGGTGGAAGATGGCGTGGTCACGCTGATGGGCCATGTGTCCTCCTTTGCGGAAAAACTTGCGGCCGAGGATGCCGCCAAGCGTGTGAAAGGTGTTCGCGCGATTGCGCAGGAAATCGAAGTGCGCCTTTCCGGTCGACCGAAGACGGATGATGACGAGATTGCCCGCAAGGCTGCGGATGTGCTCGATTGGGACGTATCGGTGCCCGACGGCAAGGTTCAGGTGCGCGTGCAGAATGGATGGGTAACACTGTCCGGCGAAGTGGACTGGAACTATCAGCGCGACGCGGCGAAGTGGCGTGTCGCAAGCCTGCCGGGCGTGCGGGGCGTTTCCAATTCGATCATGGTCACAAAGCGCGCAACGCCCAATGACATCAGGGACCGGATCGAGAAGGCTCTGGTGCGCCATGCCGAAACCGAAGCCAAGGGTATCCGCGTCTCGGTGGTGGATGGCAAGGTGACTCTGGATGGGTCGATTGACGCTTGGCATGACCGGGAGGTGGCCGAACAGGCCGCGTGGGCCGCGCCAGGGGTAACAATGGTCGAAGACCGCTTGCGTCTGGGCTAACGCAGATTCTGTTCGTATGCTTCGGGGCTGTCAGAACATGGCGGCCCTGAAGTGTATGCATGAGTGACCGATACTGGGCGCTTTTAGATTAATAGGGGCATATGAGAGGAGTTTCGAATGCGGATCGAAAGAGCAGTTCGCCAGCTTGCGCTAGGCGCTATCATTTTGGCGGCAAGCGCATGCGCGAGTCCGACGCCGTACCAGCCGGCCATAGATGGGTACGGATACAGTGATCGCGCCCTGTCCGAGAACCGGGTCGAAGTCATCTTTCACGGGAATATGTGGACCGCGCAGGAGGATGTGGAGCGCTACCTGCTATACCGAGCGGCCGAGATTGCCGAGCGGGAGAGCGCGCCCGCCTTTCGGGTCGCGGATCAAGAAACGGAAATTGAAGAAATCATCGTGCCCGATCCATGCCATTCGCCTTATTACCTGACCTATTTTGCCTATTCGATCACAGAGGTAGAGGAAGAATTCGTGGCGCGTGCGGAGATCGAATTGCTGCGCGCTCCGCCCGTCACACCGGATGCCGGCATCTTCGAGACGAATACGGTATTATCCGACCTCGCCGATTGCACCGGATACTGACTTAGCTGGAAATCTCCGCTCGGGCATTTGCGGTTACATAGCAATCTGAGAGGTCGCCGCACTCTGCCTCCGGAGATAGCCGGATGGTGGCGACAGCTTCATACTCCCGCTCCGGTTTGGAGTGCCATGGGCTGTCCAGTTCGTAGACCCCGAAATAGTAGGGGAACATGGCGTCCGTGGACTGGTGGTAGATACAGGTCGTGTTGGGGGACGTGCGCAGGGTAGTCGTGCAGGCCGTTTCGCGCCCGACAATGCTGAAGCTGCCCGCGTCTTGCTCCTCTGCAATGTCGACCATGCGGCGGAACAGGCTGGCCTCGACCTCGTCCTGGCTGGTGCTGGAATTCCCGCGAAAGCTGACCCGTACAAGCCCGTCTCCGACGTCCTCGCTCATATAGCCATGCAGGTCAGTGGCAGGCTGGTAGGGCGTCGGCGCAGTGGTACAGCCAGCAATCAATACAGCCGCGACCCACGCAAACGACGCTGACGGGATTGAATTCAGTATTGCCATGATCACTTTGCCTCCGGTTTGAAAGATCAACATCTTCGTAGGTAGTCAATTCCGTGAGCGAGCCTTTGACGCGCATCAAGCGTTTGACGCCCGCGTCACGGCCCCGTTGGAAGCAGCCATTTGTGTTTCATGCTTTCCAGGGACTCGGCGATATCCGTATCCGTTACCGTGAACGTATCGGCATGGCCGAAGCCGAGGCTGTAATCGAGTACGGAGAGGACGCTCGGCGTCAGCCGGAAGAAGGAAGGCATGACGCCTTCCATCGGATCCATATTCTCGATCTGCGGAAAGCGCTTCAGCATCAGGCCGATAACTTCAGCGCTTTCTTCCTGAGTGGTCATTTCGGCCGCATGCGCTGCCATCGACAGGCCCCGAATATGGTTCCAGTCCTGATAAGGCGGTGTGATGGTGAGAGAAACACGCGCGTCCCGGCGCATGTTACGAGCCTTCTGGGAATCGCTCCCGACACCGATGAACAGCGTCAGACCATCATGGACGAACGACACGGTCGTGTTCTGCGGGAAGCCATCGGGCCGGATCGTGGCGATCGCGGCATCGCGGTTGGCCTCAAGAATTTTGACGGCTTTTGCTTCAAGGTCGGCTTTCATCAGAATATCTCCCACGTCTTACGCCTCTTCAGGATCGCCGGATCCGAAAGGCGCGTGTTGACGCGTATCAAGTCATGGCTTTGATCCGGCGCAAGTTGCCAGGTGGACGATCCGGCTAGCTGAGGGGCGCATAGGCAAAAGGAACACGACATGGCCCGCATCGCACTGATTACCGGAGGGACAACAGGCCTCGGTGCAGCCACGGCGGACGCCTTGGAGGCAGACGGCTGCAAGGTCATTGTGACTGCCCGCTCGCCTGATAAGGCTAAAGCTTACAAGGCACCTGTAGGACGCGCTTGCTATGGCTGGGACGTCAGTGATTTCAATGCGTGCTCGGACAGTATCGCAGCCATCGAAGATGAGATCGGCCCGATAGATATTCTCGTGAACAATGCGGGTGTCACGGCGGATTCGATGTTGCACAAGATGTCGCCGGAGCAGTGGCAGTCAGTCCTGCGTGTGGATCTGGACTCCATGTTCAATACGACGCGCCAGGTCATATCCGGCATGCGCGAGCGAGGGTTCGGCCGGATCATCAACATCTCCTCGGTGAACGCTCTCAAAGGCCAGTTTGGCCAGACGAACTATTCCGCAGCCAAGGCAGGGGTCATCGGGTTCACCAAAGCCTTGGCTTTGGAGAGCGCGCGCAAGGGGATCACGGTCAATGCCATCGCGCCCGGCTATGCCGATACGGCCATGGTGGCCGCGGTGCCTGACGATGTGATGAAGAGCGTGCTGGAAGGCGTACCGCTTGGCCGTCTTGCCGAGCCGTCCGAAATCGCGCGCTGCGTGGCGTTCCTGGCTAGTGACCAGTCCGGTTTTATCACGGGCTCTACCTTGCATGTGAATGGTGGACTGTATCTCGCCTGAGATGGTTGATTGGCGTGGCTCTGTCCGTCAGCGAATGCGCCGTATGGCCAGACGCAGCTGTTTTTCCACCTCAAGCAAGCCAAACACGGCAGCCCCGGCGCCAATCACAATGGCGGCATAGAAAGGGGAGAGCGGGACGGTGCCAAATATCGTTTGAGCGGAGGGAATGTAGGTGACGGCCAGTTGGCCGGCCACGACAATAAAGAGGGCGGTCCAGACGGCAGGGGTCCCGCGCAGCCCAGCCAGCGTACTGGACGCGCCATGAAGGTAGCGGACAAAGAACAGATACGCGACCTGAAGCACGACCAAGGTGTTGAAAGCCACAGTCCGGGCAAGTTCCACGGACCCGGTCTGGTCCAGCGTATAGGTGAACACGGCAAACACTGCGGCCGCAAAGAGGGCAGTCGCAACCACGATGTCCGCCAGCAATCCGGTATCCAGCAGGGTTGCGTCCCGCTTGCGGGGCGGCTGCTCCATGCTTTTGGGCTCCAGGGGCTCCAGGGCCAGCGCGAAGCCAAGCGCCATTTCGGTAATCAGATTGATCCACAGGATCTGAATCGGGGTCACCGGCAGGGTCAGCCCGAACAGAAGGGCGAGGATCACGACGCTGGATTCTCCGCCGCCGGTGGGGAGTGTCCAGCGGATCAGCTTGCGGATATTGTCATAGATGCGCCGGCCCTCTGTCACGGCCGCCGCGATCGAGGCGAAATTGTCATCGGCGAGCACGACAGCAGCGGCTTCCTTTGCCGCCTCGCTGCCCTTTCGGCCCATCGCCACGCCGACATCGGCCCGCTTCAGCGCAGGGGCGTCGTTCACACCATCCCCGGTCATGGCGACGATCATGTTCTGGCTCTGCAGGGCCTGGACGAGACGCAATTTGTGCTCAGGGCTCGTGCGGGCGAAGACATTGGTCTCCAGGGCCGCATGAGCAAGTTCCACATCGTCCAGCGCGTCGAGATCCTTGCCTTCAAGGACGTGGCCGGGATATTCGAGCCCGATCTCTCTCGCAATGGCCGCCGCCGTGCCTGCATGATCGCCGGTAATCATCTTCACCCGAATACCCGCCGCATGGCAGTCGGCTATTGCCTTGACGGCTTCGGCACGAGGCGGATCTTTCAGGCCAATGACCCCGAGGAAGGTGAGGGTGCCCTTAAGGTCGTCCTCTGAGAGTTTCTGGTCCGGTTCGGCGTCGGCCATGGCGAAGGCAAGCACTCTCTGGCCCTGCGCCGCCAAGGCAGACGTCCTTGCCTTGATGAATTTGTGGTCAATCGGAACAGGTGTGCCGTCCGGCCCCATCATCTTTGTGCAGAGCGAAGAGATCACTTCGGGGGCGCCCTTGGCGCGCACATGCTGACCGGTTCCGTTTGTGGTCAGCGTAGCCATGAACCGATGGCGGGCATCGAAAGGCAGGACGGCGGTGCGGGGATGATCGCGTCGGACATCGTCGAGAGGGCCCAGAATTTTTCCCGCAAAGGCCAGAAGTGCGCCCTCCATAGGATCGCCGCTGACGGTCCAGGTTTGGGCGTCTTTGACAAGTCGTGAATCATTACACACCGTGGCTGTGATCGCGAGCTGCTCCAGAACGGACTGGACCGGCTCTGACGGTGCCGGCGATATGTCGCCGGTTGGCGTGTAGCCGTCTCCTGTGACATCGAAGGCCTGACCCGCAACAATGATCGCCGTGGCCATCATTTCATTGTGGGTCAGTGTGCCGGTCTTGTCAGTGCAGATGACCGAGACAGCGCCGAGTGTCTCGATGGCGGGCAGGCGACGCACGATGGCATTCTTGCCGGCCATGGCCCTGACGCCGATCGCCATGGTGATGGTCAGGACAGCCGGCAAGCCTTCCGGGATGGCCGCGACTGACAGGCCAACAACCGACATGAAGGTCTCGGAGAAGTCCGCATTTCGAATGAACACACCGAAGGAGAGCAGGGCCGCGCCAATCAACAGGATGAGGATGGTCAACCATTTCGCAAAGGCATTCATCTGGCGTAGCAGGGGAGTCTGGAGCCGGTCGACAGAGGAGAGCATGCCGCTGATGCGACCAATTTCGGTGTTTATGCCGGTTGCCACGACCAGTCCCTCGGCCTGGCCAGCCGTGACAATGGTGCCGCTGAAGGCGCAGCCTGTCCGATCCCCTAGCGGGGCATCTGCTTGGGATACGCCCACAGACTTGTCGACGGCTACGGATTCCCCCGTCAGGATGGCTTCCTGTATCCGAAGATGGCTCGACTTGATCAATCTGAGGTCGGCGGGAATACGGTCCCCCGCTTCGACGAACACGACATCGCCTGGAACCAAGGTTTCGGCTTCCACTGTCACACGCCGTCCATCCCGGTAGACAGCAGCATGTGGCGAGAGCAGAGACTCGATGGCTTCCATGGCCGCTTCTGCGCGGCCTTCCTGTATGAAGCCGATCACGGCATTGGCGAACACGACGAACAGGATGACTGCCGTGTCGATGGGATGGCCAAGCCACCATGTGATGGCGGCGGCTCCGATCAACACATAGATCAGCGCATTGTGGAAGTGACGGAAAAACCGCAGCAGGGCGGGGGTGCGCCGTCCGCGCGGTGTTCGGTTGGGGCCATATTCCTCCAGCCGGGCGTCGGCCTCAGCCTGGTTCAATCCCTTGCGGGATGTCGACAGCCGAGCAAGCGCGTCGTCGAGAGGCTCGGCGTGAGGCGGAGTCACAAGGGGGCTGGGCTTGGACCGATCAAGCATGGTCATCATCCGGCGATCCTGAACTGTCTAAGGAATAGTTACACAGGCAGGCGCCTCGCGCGTCTCCGTAGAAGTACGGATGGCGATGGAGTTTGATCCGGGTCAATGCAATACAGAGCTAGCGTAGAATAATACGTCTTACGGATCACAAAGAGAGCGGGCCCCATGATATTCAAGACCATCTTCGCCCCTTTGGCCTTCGAGGAAACCGCAAATCTGGTGACAGACACTGCACTGTCGCTGGCGGGAACGTTCAAGGGGCATGTGATGGCACATCATGTGCGCCAGCGGTTCACCGAGTATCCTCCCATGGAGTTCTATCCGACGTCCGGGGCTGCAACAGTACTGGCGATGGAGGGGCATGACGAAGCCGCAATCGTCTTTGCCCGGACCATGCGCGCGCAATTTGAAGAGCGCTGCGATGCAGGCGACGTTCATATCGTACCAGTGTCGGAGGCCCTGAAGCAGAATGGGGTTACCGCATCCTGGACCGAAGAGATTGGCCAGCTGCCAGTAAGCTACAGCATGGCGGCGCGCGTGGCAGACCTCGTCGTGATGGCCATTCCGGCCGCAAAGGAAGTCTATCCGGAACGGGAGCTCTTCGAATCGCTGCTCATGCAATCGTCCGCGCCTGTCTTCCTGACGCCGCGTTCGGGCCTTGCTGCGATGCCGCGTCGGCCCCTGGTCGCCTGGGATGGCAGCCTGCAAGCCTCCCGGGTCGTGCGGTGCGCCCTGCCCATGCTGCAGGAGAGTGAGGAGACAACACTCCTCACCATTGGGGAAACGGATGTGGGCACACCTAGCCTTGAAGCCGCGAAGCTATGGCTCGAACGCGCTGGGGTTCGTGTGAAAACCCGGTCCGTGGAATGGCCGGATCGCCCGATTGCGGAGCGTATCCTCAACCAATGCGATGCGACCAATAGCGATCTGGTCCTGATGGGCGGCTATTCGCATTCACGCCTGCGTGAGAACATCATGGGCGGGGTGACCCTGCACATGATCCGACATGCGGATCGACCACTCCTGATGGTTCATTAGGACGGGGAAATGAATGTATTGGCACGCTCACAGGCGCTGGCTCCAGATACCGACACCGGCGTGCTCCTCTCGGCCCGTGGCCTGACCAAGGTTTACGACACAGGCGAGGTGAAGGTTCAGGCGCTTCGGGGCATCGACCTTGATGTGCGCCGGGGTGAACTCCTGGTCATGCTGGGGGCGTCGGGCAGCGGGAAGTCGACCCTGCTGAACATTCTTGGCGGCCTTGACCGCCCGACCGAAGGCGATGTGCAATTTGAAGGCAAGTCGCTGACCCGTCGGTCTGATGCCGGCCTTACCCGGTATCGGCGCAACCATGTCGGTTTCATCTTCCAGTTCTATAATCTCGTGCCAAGCCTGACGGCGCGCGAAAATGTGGCCTTGGTCACGGAGATCGCCCGCGATCCCATTCCCCCCGAAGAAGCCCTGGATATGGTGGGTCTGGCGGCACGTCTTGATCACTTTCCGGCAGAATTATCCGGCGGCGAGCAGCAGCGCGTCGCTGTGGCGCGGGCAATTGCCAAACGGCCGGCACTCCTCTTCTGCGACGAACCAACGGGCGCGCTGGACAGCAAGACCGGTGTCCAGGTGCTGGAAGCGCTCGACCATGTGAACCGCGAACTGGGCGCCACCACAGTGGTCATCACCCACAATGTCGGCATCGCGGATATGTCGGACCGGACCATCCGGCTGTCCGATGGACTGATCGTGGATATTGACGAGGTGGGCCGAGCGAAAAAACCCACGGAGCTGTCATGGTAAGCTGGATTTCCGCGCTGGACCGAAAGCTCCTGCGGGATCTGTTCCATATGCGCGGGCAGGGCCTGGCGGTGGGGGCCATCGTTGCCTGCGGAGTCGCCATCATGGTGATGGCCCTGGGCGCCATCTCGTCCCTCGAACTGAGCCGGGACACATATTATGACCGGTACCGCTTCGCCGATGTGTTCTCGAATGCGAAACGCGCACCCGAACGCCTCGCAAGCGAGATTGCGGATATTGAGGGGGTCCGCACTGTCGAGACGCGAATTTCCCGCATGGTCACACTCGATATCGAAGGCATGCGCGAGCCGGCCAATGCGCAGCTTGTCTCCCTGCCTGAAAATGGCGTGCCGAGGCTGAATGGTGTCCTGCTGTATTCAGGGCGCTTTCCCGATCCCAGCCGGCCGGACGAGGCGGTTGTTTCCAAGGCTTTCGTGGACGCGCATGGCTTCACATTGGGAAGTAATGTCCGTGCAATCATCAATGGCCGCGCGCGTGATCTGGAGATTGTAGGAATTGGGGATTCTCCGGAACATGTCTATATGCTCGGACCGAGCGGACTGTTGCCTGACGAGAAGCGCTTTGCGGTGTTCTGGCTCAGCCGACGGGCACTGGAGGCTTCCTTTGATCTCGATGGGGCGTTTAACAATGTGAGTGTCTCCCTCAGTCCGGGCGCCAATCCGCAAGGCGTGATTGACGGGCTGGATGCATTACTTGCGCCTTATGGGACGGGCGGTGCCTATGGCGCGGAAGACCAGTTATCCAACGCCTTCATCGAAAGTGAGATGCAGCAATTGGCATCCATCGCCGCGATCATTCCGCCAATCTTCCTCATCGTGTCGGCCTTGCTGATCAATGCCATTCTCGCGCGCCTCATCGCGACCGAACGCCAGCAGATCGGATTACTGAAGGCCTTCGGTTTCGACCAGCGGGAGATTGCCTGGCACTATGTGAAAATGGCGCTCGGCATGGTGGTTGGCGGAATTCTGGTCGGGTTCGTTCTCGGCGCGGCGCTCGCGCGGCTCATGACCAATCTTTACGCGAACAGTTTTCGGTTCCCGGACATGATTTTCCGGCTCGATCCATCTGCGTTCGTGATCGGAGGCGGATCAGCCGCGATCGCGGCCATTATTGGGGCCATTGCCTCGGCGAGATCAGCGGCAAATCTCGCGCCTGCCGAAGCCATGTCGCCAGCCCCGCCGACGGTCTATAGCAAGGGAGTGCTCCAGCGCGCTTTTGCGCGGATCCATTTCGACGAGCCGACCCGGATGATCCTGCGTCACGTCACACGCTGGCCCATCCGGGCGGCCGTGACAGTCGTCGGGGTTGCGGCCGCTCAGGCCCTGCTGGTCGGGACGTTATTTGCCTTTGATGCCATTGACGAGATGCTGGAGCAGCATTTCAACCGCACCGACGCTTATGATGCGGCGATCAATTTCGTTGAGCCGATGAATTACAGTGCCGTGCGAGAAATCGAGCGATTGCCCGGCGTGCTGTCAGTCCAGCCGAACCGCGATGTTTCCATTCGGATACGCCACGGCCAGCTGGACGAGCGTGTGTGGCTGGTCGGTGTGGACCCCACAGGCCGACAGCGCCGGCTTCTGGATGACAACCAACGTTTCATGGACATGCCGGAACACGGCCTCGCATTGTCGTCCCAGCTGGCGAGCATGGTCATTGCGGGCGTGGGGGACCGGGTCACGCTGGAAGTGCTGGAAGGGGAGCGGCCCGTGCTCGACGCGCCGGTGACAGGCATCGTGAACGAAGCCATGGGCTGGCCGGCCTTCATGGACGTCGACGCCCTCGGAGACCTGCTCGGGGAAAGCGATGTGGTCAGCGGAGTCTATGCGATGATCGATCCGGACCGGGAGGCCGCGTTCAGCGAAGCGGTTCTTGCGCGCCCCGGCATCGCGAGCGTGGCCCTCCAGCGCGCCTCGATCGAGAGCTTCAATGAAACCATGGAAGAGAACATCAATATCATGATGACCATCTATGCGTTGATCGGCGGCGCGATTGCTGCGGCAGTTGTATATAATGCGGCCAGGATCAGCCTGACGGAACGGGGGCGGGAACTTGCCAGCCTGCGGGTCCTCGGCTTTACCGAGGGCGAGGTGTCCTACATCCTGATCGGAGAGCTGGGCTTGCTGGTCTTCCTCGCGCTCCCCCTCGGCGGGCTGTTGGGCATGGGGCTCGCCTATCTGGTGGCCTCCTCCATGGCGACCGAACTGTTCCGGATTCCCGTAACCATCGATCCGTCTACACATGGGATGGCCGCCACTATTGTTGTCGTCTCGTCTATTGCTGCGGCCCTGTTTGTTCGCCAGCGTGTTAAAACCCTCGACCTCATCGCCGTTCTCAAAACACGGGAGTGACCCCATGGCCCTTCGCAATCGTCTTCTTTTCTGGGCAGCCATTGCCCTCATCGTCCTGGCCCTGGCGGTCTGGGCCTTTTCCCCAAGGGCGATTGATGTGGATATCGTGGCGGCCCGCCTTGGATCGATGACGGTGTCCGTCAGCGAGGAAGGCGAGACACGTATCCATGACGTGTTTGAAATTTCCGCGCCGGTGGCCGGACGGCTCGAACGCATTGATCTGGACGCTGGCGACTGCGTGTATCAGGGGGAGACAGTGGTCGCGGTCATCCGTCCGGTGGCGGCCCCCGTGCTCGACAGCCGGTCCCAGAAGCAATTGTCGGCCGTCGCGGATGCGGCAGCAGCAGCGGTGACGGCGTCCAAGGCGGAACTGGACCGGGTGCGAGCCGAACTCGACCGCGCCACCACCGATGCCAACCGATACCGCCTGCTGGCGCCGGGTGGGGCGATCTCACGGCAGGTGCTGGAACGGTCCGAGGCCGAGGAAAGAACCCTGCAGGCTGCGGCCCGCGCGGCCGAAGCGGCGCTGGCCATGCGCCGTCAGGAACTGGCCGCCGCCCGCGCAGCCCTGCGTCCCAGCAGTGACAGCGAGGAAGGTGAACTGATTGATGTCATCGCCCCGATTGATGGCGTCCTGTTGCGCCGTTTGCGCCAGAGTGAGGGTCCCGTCGCCCAGGGTGCGACGCTGGTCGAGGTCGGCGATCCGGAGGAGATCGAGATCGTGGCAGACCTGTTGTCAGAGGATGCCGTCCGGATCTCACCCGAAGACCCTGTTGTCATCTCCGACTGGGGCGGACCCGTCCTGCACGGAAAGGTCCGGCGCATAGAGCCCTTTGCCTTCACGAAGGTTTCTGCGCTCGGCATCGAGGAGCAGCGCGTGAATGTCGTGATCGATCTGGTGCCCGGCCAGCCGGCGGACCGGATGGGGCATGGGTATCGTGTGGATGTGGCCGTGGAAATCTGGTCGCAGGAAGATGTGCTTACCGCGCCCATGACCGCGCTCTTCAAACAGGACCGGGCCTGGTCCGTCTACCGTATCGAAAAGGGTCGCGCCCGGCTGCGTCAGGTCGAAGTCGGCCACATGAACGGACAGGAGGCGCAAATCCTGGCCGGCCTGGAAGAGGGCGATATTCTGGTGGAGCACCCTTCAAACCGTATCGAGGATGGCGTGCTTGTGCGGGCCCGCGAAGCATTGCGGCCCATCTCGAATGGCCCGGATGAAACTGAGTCCGAAGCGGTTCAATTGTCGGCTTCATGGGATACGGCTGTCAGTGGGTGCGACTTCCTGATCCGCTAGAGCAGGGAGGCGCATTCGCGCGCAATAATGCGTTCTTCATCAGCCACGATGCGGACGACCGGCACCGAAGCATCCTTGGGTGAGAGGATAGCCGCATTGGCCGCGTTCGATTTCGTCTCAAGTTCAGGGCCCATCCAGCTCAGATGGCTTATGATCCGGTTGCGGATTTCCGGCGCGTTTTCGCCGACGCCTCCAGAGAAGGCGATGGCGTCGAACCCGCCCATCGCCACAGCCAAAGCGCCGGACTGGCTGGCGATCCTGTAGCAATAGAGATCAATGGCTTCCTCTGCCTCCGGCGCGGCGCTCTCGAGCAGGGTTTTGGCATCGCCGGAAATGCCGGAGACCCCCAGCAGGCCGGATTTCGTGTAAAGGAGATCCGCCACCTCATCCACAGGCATGCCGCGATCCTTTATGAGGTGTAGCACGACCCCCGGATCGAGGTCGCCGCAACGGGTTGCCATGGGCAGGCCGTCGAGTGCGGTCAGCCCCATTGAGGTGGCAATACTGCGGCCGTCGAGCATGGCGCAGGCACTGGCGCCGCTGCCGAGATGGAGTGCGAGGAGGCGCTTCGGCCGCGTCCCGAGAACCGAGCCGATGCTTTCTGCGATGTGCGCATAGGACAGGCCATGAAAGCCGAACCGCAAGATGCCCTCATCGCTGAGGGCGCGCGGCAATGCATAAAGCTCGGCAATGTGCGGCATGGTTCGGTGAAAGGCTGTGTCGAAGGATAGCGTCTGGCGCACTTCAGGAAGGGCGTTTTCGACGGCCTGAACACCTGCGAGATTGTGCGGCTGATGGGCCGGCGCAAAGATTGCGAGGGCCTGGAGGCGGTCAAGCGCGGCGTCACTGACCAGGACAGGGCCTTCAAACTCTGTGCCGCCATGCACGATGCGGTGCCCTATGCCGGCAAGGTGAACATCCTCATCCTGCCGGGCGAGCCATTTCGCCAATGTCGCGATCAAGTCCCGAGACTCGGTGACGCCGTCCACAGCACTTTGGAGTGTCTTGAGCTTGGAGGGATCGGAAGTGTCCACTCGTCGCGTGCCGGCCAGGTCACGCACGGCGCCGCGTAGCAGGCAGTCTCCCAATTCGCCGCTCGCCTGGATTTCGAACATCGAGAATTTCAGGCTGGAAGAGCCGACATTGAATGTCGCGACCGAGCGGCGGCTCATGGCGCGCCCCGCTGCCAATGGGCAACCGCAGCAGCAAAGGCACAGGACGCCATGCGCTCCTCTGCGCTATCGGCCCGGCTTGTCAGGATGATTGGCGCCGCTGCGCCGAGGACGATGCCAGCTGCGGATGCGCCGGCCAGATAGTCCAGCTGCTTGGCCAGCATGTTGCCGGCCTCGATCGTGGGCACGATCAGGATATCTGCATCTCCGCCGACAGGAGAGCGGAGCCCTTTCGTTGCCACGGATTCTCGGGAAACCGCGAGATCAAACGCGAGCGGGCCGTCGAGGATGCCTCCCTTGATCTGGCCGCGATCAGCCATCTTGCACAAAGCGGCTGCATCAATAGTGGAAGGAATGGTCGGGTCCACTTCCTCGGTTGCAGAGAGAATAGCCACCTTGGGCGGGTCAATGTCGATGGCGCGCGCAGCATCAATGGCGTTCTGGGTAATCCAGCGCTTGGCCATGAGGTCCGGCGCGATGTTCAGGGCGCCATCGCTGATGAGCAAGGGCTTCCGATACCCTGCGGTCGAGAGCAGGAAGACATGGCTCATGCGTCGCTCGGTGCGCAGGCCGCCCTCACGCTTGACCACTTCCGCCATCATTTCATTGGTGTGAAGCGCCCCCTTCATCAAGGCGTCTGCCTTGCCTTCATGAATGAGGTCCACGCAGCGAGCCGCGGCGCCGTGACTGTGTGGAGCGTCCACCTGTTCGATGCCGGACAGATCAAGTCCCGCCAGCTCCGCAGCCGCAGCGATCTTTGCGGCTGGTCCCACGAGGACAGGCGTCATGATGCCTGCAGCGGTTGCATCGAGCGCGCCCTTGAGGCTGGAGGCATCAACAGGATGAATGACTGCGACGCGCAGGGCCGGACCGGGCAGGGAGGCCGCCTTCGAGATGAGCCAGTCGAACTGGCCTTCCATGTCACTTGTCATGATGGCAGGCAGGTCCGGGCCATGTGTGGCTTGTTGCGGTTCACGCGTTCGCTCCCTCTAAACATTCTCTTCGTCCACTCAACTGCCAGCCGCCTCATCCTGCAAGTCCGGATAAGTACGTGTACTCCGGGTTATCCCGTATTTCCCCGCAATTGAGTCTGGGGTTCAGTAACGTCTTATAGAAGCAGTCCAACAAGTATTCCGGCACAACCGCAACAGGAGGATGCATCATGGCCCAGACAAAATCCCAGACAGAGAAAGCCGCTTCGAGCCCGAAGGCGAGCCAGAGTTCTTCCAAGGGCGCGACGGGCTTCATCCCCAATAGTGCAATTCCGATCCCGGTTGCGGATACGATGCAGTTCAGCGCCGATACGATGAAGCATTTGATGGAGAGCAGTCAGGACATGGCGCGATTCTACAATAATCGCCTTCGGAAGGATATTTCCTTCATGAGCGAACTCGGCAGCTGCAAGTCTCCGGTACAAGGCGCTGCGGTCTGGTTCCGTGCTGCCAGTGAAGCGGCGCATGATTATGCCGACCAGTTTGACCGTGTCGTGGCGATCACGCTTAACGGATCGGCGTCCGAGTAGGGCCAAACCTGAACAGGCCTGGTCAGACGCCTGGGTGCGTCATAATCGGATCGGATCATTTGAATAATACGCAGCATCTGGACTCTGTCCTAAGGCCGGTCACGACTTTTCTGGACGAAGCCTTGGGACGAGTGGATGCCAGCCGCGTCCTTTCAGAAACGGCCCAACCGCTGATTCAGGCCATTGAAGCCGTGCCCGGAGCCGGTCGCGTGGCTGTGTTTCTAAACGGGGGTATTGTCGGGCCTCTCTTTGTATCCGGCCCTTCGTTTGAGATACATGAAATCGAGGCTCTATCGGCGGTCATCGCAGACATTGCCACTGAGCCGCCGAGGCGTAGTATTGAGACACGGGCCTTGTCCGACGAGTCTGAACTACACCGTGCGCGGCTTTTTCCATTAAGAGTCTCCGGCGAACAGCCTGCCGCCCTGCTTGTCATAGTGCGTGACCGGGCCGATCAGAAAGACCATTCCGTCTTTGATACCTTCATGGACCAGATCGCTCAGATCGCCGGGATCATCGTGGAAGACCGCCGGTTGCGATCAAAAATGACCGACCAGCAATCGGTGCTGGAAGCGTTGCTGGGCGCAGCCCCGGACGCAATCATCCGGATCAACCGCTCAGGCACTATTCTGGATTTCCTGGGGAGTGCGTCGCGGCTGTTCGGATGGCGGGCCGAAGAGATTGTGGGCAAATCGCTGACAGTACTGATGCCGGAACCCCATTCGTCGCGGCATGGCAATTATATTGATGCTTTCCTGCAAACAGGGGAGCGGAGGCTTCCCGATTTCGGACGCCGGCTCCAGGCTTGTCACAAGACAGGCAAGACCTTCCCCATCGAAATTGCGCTGAGCCAGCTACCTGGGCGCGAGGACGTGGAATTCATCGGCATCGTGCGGGACATTTCACACCGCGTGGCCCGGGAGACCGAAATTGATGCTCTGCGCGAAGCCCTCGATGCGGCCGCCTTGCAGAGCGCGCTCGGTGAGTTTGCGTCGATCATCGCGCATGAACTGAACCAGCCATTGACCGCGATCGCCAATTACATGGATGCGTTGGAGTTGCGGCTTGCATCACCCAGTCCGGAAAATCTCGATACCGCCATCGAACTGGCCAAACGGTCTGGCGCGCAGGCACGGCTTGGCGGGAAGGTGATTGCCAGAACACGCCGCATGGCTCTGAGAGGCGAAACCGAACCACGCATGGATAGTTTCCACGAAGCGGTGGCGGAAACCATGTCGATGATGGCGCACGCTCCGGCCGCCAAGGGGGTAATGATCCGCTACCGGCAGGAAGGGATGGACGAGCCTTCCCTGTTCGACCGTGTCCAGATCCAGCAGATCGTCATGAACCTGTCGAGCAACGCCTTGCGGGCCATGGCGGGCATGGACAGGGCCGAGCTTGCTGTAACGTCCCGTCAGACTGAAGAGACGCTTGAACTTGTCGTTCGCGACACGGGGCCCGGCATAGCTGAGGCCGACAGGCCGAAGATTTTCGAACGGTTCTTCCGCCGAAGCAAATCAGGGATGGGGCTGGGTCTCTCCATTGTGCGCCGGATAGCCAATGCCCATGGGGGAGATATACGCCTCACCGATTCAATCGGGAGTGGCGCCGAGTTCACCCTTACTCTTCCCCGGCGGATAGTATAGTCTGTTGCAGACCAAGAGGAGCAGCAGTGCGTGACAGAGGCCAATACCTGCAAGGTTATCGTGGTTGATGATGATGCAGGTGTCAGGGATTCTTTAGATGCCCTTCTTAGCGCCAAGGGCTATGCCTGCCTGTTGTACGCGAATGCAGAAGGTTTCCTGAAGGCGAACGACCCGGAAGACCCGGCAATCATCCTGATGGATTATTCGCTCGGAACAGAGTCCGGACTGGACGCGATCAAATCCGTCCGGGCGCAGGGCGACGTCCGCCCAATCATCATGATTACTGCGCATGGTGACATAGAACTTGCGGTCGATGCCATGAAAGCGGGGGCCACGGATTTCATCGAGAAGCCCTGGGACAGGAATGCCTTGTTCGAGGCAATCGACCGCGCAACAAAACAGGCCCAGACAGCAGCTGACCGCGCCAATGGACGACGGCGCGCGCTGGAAGCGCTGGAAAGTTTCACGCCCCGCGAGCGGGATGTCTTCGACCAGCTGATTACAGGGGCTTCTAACAAGCTTGTCGCGCGAACGCTCGACCTCAGTCCGCGTACGGTGGAATTCTATCGGGCCAATGTGCTCGAAAAGGCGGGAGTCGCCAGTGTCGCGGAGCTGGTTCGGCTGGCCTTCATGGCGCGCGGCGCAAACCTCTGACCGAAATCAGACGGCAATGCCATTCCGGTCGAAACTGCCCTGTTCCGACCGGCCGGCCAAACGCGAGAGGCAGTTGTAATTCAGGATACGGAACCTGTCCGGACGGGGTAGGTCGATCACATTTGTCTGCTTGAACCGGTTCAGCATGCGGCTCACGGTTTCGAGCGTCAGGCCAAGATGGTCTGCCATGTCGCAACGGCTCATGCAGATTGGCGTGTAACCATCCGCGCGCGGGGCGAAATGGGAATCCAGAAACAGCACAAACTCCGCGACACGTTCCTTGGCACATCGGCAGGCCAGAAGAGTCGCTTGTCGGCGCGCATCGGCGGCGGATTTGTCAATGTCGCGGAATACTTCCTGACGGAACTGGGCGTCTTCCAGAAGGCGGCGCTCAAAGGCCGCGCGGGTGACATATTCGGTTTCAACGCGGCTCAAGGCCTCGGCGCTCGTCGGGCTGGTCGCGCACAGGCAGAGGGAGACATAGTCGCCGGGGCCGGCAAAGGCTTCGATCTGGCGATGCCCGTCTGCGGTGACACGATAGACGGTGACCGTGCCTGAAACGATCTTGTGGATGCCCCGATCAGTGTCGCCCTGATGAAAAAGATGGTCCCCCGCAGCGTAAACTTGCCTGACGCTCGCTGAGTTCGCCTGCATTTCAAAGACTGCCGCGATCCGGGCCATGCCATTCTCCTAGCTTTGCTTGCGTTGAACCGATGAGGGGAGAATGACGCAAGGAACTGGGGTCTGACACTACGGGAGAATACGCATACGGGAAATTACGGGGCGAGATTCCCGTCTGAGGGTTGATACCGCGCTGGCTTTAGCGCTGGAGTACATATTGTCCCGGCGCAGCCATGACGGGTTTGTAGTCTTCGATCCCGCCGCCGGGTTTGGGCGGATCGGCGGGGTCGCCCGAATGGGCTGACAGCCAGTCTACCCAGGCCGGCCACCAGGAGCCCTCCTCGAAGGCGGCCGTGTTGTACCAGGTTGCCGGGTCGAGATGCGGCGCATCATGGGGCTTTGTGAGAAGACGGTAGTGGCGGCCCTCCCGGCCGGGTTCGGACACGATGCCACCATTATGGCCGCCGCTGGCCAGGACGAAGGTGACTTCTGCATCCGTAAGCCGGTGCATTTTGAACGCCGAGGGCCACGGCGCGATATGGTCGTGCTCCGTTCCCACTGCGAATATTGGTGTACGGATATCACTGAGGAAGACGGCCTTGCCATCGACCTTCAGACGTCCTTCGGCGAGGTCGTTGTTGAGAAACAAGTGTCGCAAATATTCCAGATGCATCCGGTAGGGCATGCGCGTGCCGTCAGCATTCCAGGCCATCATGTCGGTCATCGGGTCACGTTCGCCCATGAGATAGGTGCGCATGTTGCGGGAGAAGACGAGGTCGTTCGAGCGCAGGATCTGAAAGGCCCCCGCCATTTGGCCCGTGTCCAGGAAGCCCTGTTCCCACATCACGTCTTCCAGAAGCGCCAGCTGGCTCTCATTCACAAATAGCGTGAGTTCGCCGGCTTCCTTGAAGTCCGATTGCGCGGCGAAGAAGGACAGGCTGGCCAGTTGGTCGCCTGCTTCGCGGCGCATCGCGGCGGCTGCGATTGAAAGCAGGGTGCCACCAAGGCAATATCCGACCGCGTGAACTTTCTTTCCGCCGCATATCTTGCGCACGGCCTCCAGCCCGGCACGGCAGCCAAGGTCCAGATAATTGTCGAGTCCGAGGTCGCGATCTTCGGGGTCCGGATTTTTCCAGGAGATCATGAAGACCGTGAACCCCTGATCGGTCAGGTACTTCACAAGAGAATTCTCGGGGCTGAGATCAAGAATATAGTATTTCATGATCCAGGCAGGCGTAATGAAGACCGGTTCCGGGCGGACCTTCTTGGTCGTGGGCGCATACTGGATGAGTTCGATCAGCCGATTGCGAAACACCACCTGGCCGGGCGTCACGGCGACGCGCTCGCCGACGGGAAACATTTCTGCGCCAATCGGAGGATGTCCTCCCGCCTGGCGTTCCCAGTCTTCCACGAAATTCTGGAAGCCTTTCGCCAGATTGCCGCCGCCACTGGTCAGGGTGGCCTGCATCACGTCCGGGTTCAGCCAGGGGATATTGGAGGGCGACAGCATGTCGAGGATCTGTCGGGTGGTGAATGTCGTGATCGCTTCGTTCTGGGCATCTACGCCCCGGACGCCCCGCGTCGCATTGTGCCACCATTGCTGGGTCAGCAGGAAGGACTGGCTGACCGCGTTGAAGGGCCAGGTCTGCCATGCGGGCGAACTGAACCGTTTATCCTGTGGTAGGGGTTCGATGCAGCGCTCGCAATTTTCCGGGTCCTGCGTCGCAGATTCCAGCCAGGCGATGTATCGCAGTGCCTTGCGGACGCCTTTGACGCGCAATTGCATTTGCTTTCCGGGAGATACGGCCAGATGAGTCGCCCAGTCCGCGAAGGCCAACCAGAGGCCGAGCGGGGATAACCCGCCTGTGAAGTGAGCGGCATAGGCGTGAACGGAGCGGTCCAGAACGTCGCCATAGGCAGTGGCGGCATAGCTGTCGCGACTGGATTCCAACCACGGCGCCAAGGAAGGCGGCCGCCAGGGCTTCCCGGCCTTTGCGAGCCAGGGCAGCGCCCATGACAGCGGCCGCGTCGTGTCTTGATCGCTTGAGGGGGCTTGGCCATCCGGCATGGCAATCACACTCCTGTCCCATACTCATTTCGGAAGGATATTTGAGGGCCGTGTTGCCGGGAAGTCTTGATGTTGGTCAATTCGCGCTGCGCGTCGATGTGTAGGGTCGTTTCATTCCCTCAACATTGTCAAAGGAGACTCATCATGACGACCGCTGCACAGGAAAATACGGGTGGGGTGATCCCCAGCGCAGGTGCGCGCGGGATGCTTGATCCATTCTCGCAGCTTCGCAGCGAAATGGACACTTTGTTCGGACGCTATTTCCGGCCGGCGCCGCCGAATGGCGCCAATGGTGACATGTTGGTAGCCCTCGATGTGGCCGAGACCGACAAGGCCTATGAATTCAAGCTCGATGTTCCCGGCGTGAAGCGGGAGGATATTGATATCGACTATTCGCAAGGGCGGCTTTCCGTCTCCGGTGAGCGGAAACACGAAAAGACGGAAGAGAAGAAATCCTACCGGCGCTCCGAGCGCTCATTTGGGGCGTTCTCGACGAGCATGGCTTTGCCGGCGGATGTCGATAGTGACAAGATTCAGGCCGAATTGAAGGATGGGGTGCTCAGTATTTCCGTGCCGAAATCCGACGATGCGCGCAAACAGGCGAAGAAAATTTCGGTCAAGGCTGGTTAGGCTTCGACCTTCGCGTAAATCGAAACGATGAGACCGGACTGGATGGCCCTGCGGACCCTTTCAGTCCGGTTTCCTGTGTCCGGTCTGTGAATCAGCACTTCGGGAATACCTCTTCAGACAAATTCCCGTTGCCCATTGCCGGCGGCCCCGACGTCTGCCTTCAGCTTTAATCGGCGGCGGAGTTTTGTGCTTGAAGCTCTTTCTGGCTGGCCAAATACGACCGTCTGGCTGTCTTCCCACGTCCACGAAACTGTCTGCTGGCTTTGGGGTCGGTGAAAGTGCTGCAATACGCGCATAGTCCAGCGTGGACAGGGGCTTTCGGCTATGACATAAGCCGCCCCTTCAGACAGGATTCACAGGGCGCCCGCGCGCATTTCTTGCGCCCGTGACCCAAGATACGGATGATTGAACCGATGGAAGTTACCCAGACCAAGGCAGAAGGTCTTAGCCGCACGTTCGCCGTTAAAGTGCCGGCCTCGGAACTGCAGGCGAAACTCGACGAGCGGATTGAAGAAATCCGGCCGCAAATGAAGCTCAAGGGCTTCCGTCCGGGCAAGGTGCCCGCATCCCACGTCCGCAAGCTGTACGGCCAGGACCTGATGGGCGAGTTGATCAACAAGCTGGTTACCGAAACCAACCAGAAGGCGCTGGAAGACAATGAGCTGCGCCCGGCTGGCCAGCCAGACGTCCAGCTCGACGGTGACATGGAAGCCGTGGTCAAAGGCCAGGCCGACCTGTCCTACAACATGAATGTCGACGTGATGCCGGAATTCGAGCCGGCCGATGTCAGCAAGCTGGCCATCACGCGCCCCGTCGCAGAAGTCTCCCAGGAGCAGATTGACGAGGCCCTTGGCCGTATCGCCGAGCAGAACACCCAGTACGAAGCGCGCGCCAAAACGGCGAAAGCCAAGGATGGCGACGCGGTCGTCATGGATTTCGTCGGCAAGATCGATGGCGAAGCCTTTGAAGGCGGTAGCGCCGAGCAGCAGACCCTGGTTATCGGGTCCGGCCAGTTCATCCCTGGCTTTGAAGACCAACTCGTTGGCGTGAAGGCTGGCGACGAAAAAGACGTGACCGTCACCTTCCCGGAAGAGTATGGCGCTGCCGACCTCGCCGGCAAGGAAGCCGTCTTCGAAGTGAAAGTGCATGAAGTGCGCGCGCCGAAGACCGCTGAACTCGACGACGAATTCGCCAAGGGCCTCGGTCTGGAAAGCCTTGAGCAGCTGACCGGCCTCGTGAAGGACCAGCTGAAAGCCGAGCATGTTGGCGCCTCCCGCGCCAAGGCGAAGCGCAACCTTCTGGACCAGCTGGACGAAGCGCACAGCTTCGACTTGCCGCCGAACATGGTGGAGCAGGAGTTCAACCAGATCTGGCAGCAGCTGCAGGCAGAAATGGATGCTGGCCGCACCGCTGACGAAGACAAGGACAAATCCGAAGACGAGCTCAAGGAAGAGTATCGCAAGATCGCCGAGCGCCGTGTGCGTCTTGGCCTCGTCCTCGCA
Organism: Hyphomonas sp.; assembly: GCF_036964145.1. Classification (GTDB taxonomy): domain Bacteria; phylum Pseudomonadota; class Alphaproteobacteria; order Caulobacterales; family Hyphomonadaceae; genus Hyphomonas. Next base: position 166,344 of record NZ_JBALUC010000002.1, on the reverse strand, counting down.
GAGATCGGCCGTGTGGCGGATGTTCGCATTTCCGAGCAGGAAGTGAACCAGGCCCTGATCCGTGAAGCTCGCCAGTATCCGGGCCAGGAAACGCAGGTCGTGGAATTCTTCCGCAACAATCCGGGTGCGATGGCCCAGCTGCGCGCACCGATCTATGAAGACAAGGTCGTCGACCACATTCTGGAAGTTGCTGAAATCACCGAGGAAACGGTTTCCCGTGAGGAGCTCTTCAAGGAAGAAGACGAATAGTCTTCACAGCAGACGAAGTTTTGAGGAAAGCCGGTCCGCAGTGACCGGCTTTTTTCATGGGCCAAACCTCAATAGGTAAACTGGATGTTAACCGCATCCCGCGAATTTGTGTCGAATCGTAAGGAAGAGGCATCAGAAGATGAGCGTCCAGAGCATTCGCCCGCAGCTGACCGAGCAGGATATCCATCGCCTGATCAAGGGCGAGACACCTGAAGACCGCGCGTCAGTGGCTCATCGTCTGTGCCGCCGCATCGCGCTGGATGTGCTGAGCGATGCCGAGCGCGAATATGCGCAGGAAATCATGGGCATCCTGGCGGATGACGCCGCCGATCTGGTGCGCCGCACCTTGTCTGTCACTCTTCGCAACTCCCCGATCCTGCCACGCGAAATCGCCTTGAAACTGGCGCAGGACATTGAGGCGGTCGCCATTCCGGTTCTTCAGGATTCCCCTGTCTTCACCGAAGAGGATCTGATCGAACTTGTCCTGTCTGTCACGGCGGCGAAGCAGGCTGCCATCGCAAATCGGGAACATCTCTCGACAACGCTGACGGAAGTGATTTCGGAACACGGCACCGTAGAAGCAGTCCGGATGTTGTCGGCCAATGAGGGCGCTGAATTTACCGATTCGGCCTATGATAATTCGATCCATCGGTTCGGATCGGATGAGGGCGTGCAAAAAGGCCTGATCAGCCGGGAATACATCCCGACCCATATCGCTGAGAAAATGGTTTCGCTTGTGTCGGGCCAGCTGTTTGACCTGCTGGTCAATCGCCATGAACTGCCAGCCCAGATGGCCATTGACCTGGCCTCGGCCTCCCGCGAGCGGGCCACGATCGATCTGGTGGAGCAGGCGGGCCGAACCTATGATTTGCCGCGCTTTGTTTCGCAATTGCACCTTAACGGCCGCTTGACGCATTCACTCATCATGCGCGCGCTCTGCTGCGGCCAGATGCCGTTCGTCGAGCACTCGCTGGCGGAACTCTCCGGAGTGGGGCACCAGCGTGTCTGGCTGATGATCCATGATGCAGGACCACTCGGCCTGCAGGCCGTGTTCGACCGCGCCGGCATGCCCCGCAAGATGCTGCCGGCCTTTCGCGCCGCTGTGAACGTGTTCCATGAGACCACCCATGATGGCGGCCCAAATGACCGGGCTCGCTTCCGGGCGCGGATGATTGAACGCGTGCTGACACAGTTCCAGGCGATCCCGAAGGAAGACCTCGACTATCTGCTTGAAAAGCTGGATTATTATTCGGAAATGGCCGCCATGGAAGAAGTCGGCGACTCAGTGGGCGCTGCCTAGCAGTCGGTCCGCATCCGAACGCCGGCCTTCACGCCGAGGCTGTCCAGGAAGGCGCCATCGCGCCAATTGGCATTATCGGCAATGACAAGAATGCCGGCGGCGCTCGCAGATTCGCAGATATTCATCAGCTCTTCATTGAGATCCAGTTCGCGGGCATCGACGCGGATACTGTCAATCATCAGGCCAAGGCCGTCGCGCAATTGGGTCTGCCAGGATTTGCGCATGTCGATGGCAACACGAAAGCCGCGCTTGCGGAGGCTGGCCACGCGGTGAACCGCGTCAGAGCGACCATCGGCAAGGGCCGAATCCTGGAATTCGAGGCTGATTTCCTGCTGGCACAGAGTCGTGCGCCGAATGGCTGCGTCACAGCCCACGGCAGTATTGTCGTCCATCAGGGCGGCCGCCGGGGCCGGGACGAGGATGGGGCGGAGACGATTGTCAGAGGTGTGGGCCGCGCTGGCGATTTCCAGAAGGCGATCCGCAAGCCATTTGCCCGGCCCGGAAACCGCACGGGCTTCCGTCAGAGGGCCGAACGTCGCCTTTTCCTCATAGTGCTGGGACAGCTCGCAGACGGCGCCAAAAGAGGTGCCGTCCAGAACATGCATTACAGGCTGGAAGCGGAGATGGACCTTCTGTCCACTGTGGGCGACAACTTTCGTTTGAAGCAATTCCCGCATCACTCTTCCCGTCTTTCTGACCGTGCCTATTGCCTTCCCTAAGGGAGAGGATTGAAGATCACGCGCAGAAATCCGTGCGGATTTTGAGGAAATTTGACAGAAAAACGGGACCATAAGAATGACAATCACGCCCGATGCGCCACGACTCTCCGCCACAGTCCTTATTGTTCGGGATGGTTCGTCCGTTCCTGAAGTGCTGATGGTGAAACGCCATTACCAGATTGATTTCGCGGCGGGTGCGCTCGTTTTTCCTGGCGGCAAGGCGACACCGGAAGATTCCAGCGCAGACTGGGACACTTACACTGACGGCGATTTCGGCCCGGTCCAACAGGATGCGCGGATCGCGGCTGTGCGCGAGGCATTTGAGGAGTCGGGCCTCCTGCTGGCACGGCCCCGGTCCCGGCGCGGGACCAACCAACCACTGGTGGGCCCGGACATGGCGGAGAAGCTGGACCCGTTTCGCTCAGCCGTGGATCGCGGTGAGCAAAGTTTCCTTGAGCTGATCCGGGACAATGACCTTGTCCTTGCATTGGATAGTCTCGTGCATTTCGGTCACTGGATTACCCCGGACATGATGCCCAAGCGGTTCGACACGCATTTCTATGTAGCGCCCGCGCCGCCAGACCAGATCGCTGCGCATGATGGGCGGGAGACGACTGATTCTGTCTGGATCGGCGCGCAGGCTGCTCTGGAGGCAGAGGAGGCGGGAGAGGCGGTCATCATCTTCCCGACCCGGATGAATTTGAAGAAGTTCGCAACGGCGAGTTCTGTGGCCGATGCCGTCAGCCGGTTTGGTCGCGAGACCGTCGTGACGGTGAAGCCCCAGCAATCAGAGACGCCGGAAGGCGAGCCGTGCCTGATCATTCCCGAAGTGGACGGATACGGTCAGACGGTTGAGTTGCTGTCACGGGTGAACGTCTAGCTCACGCTAGAGAATGAATTTCGACAGGTCCGCATCGCCGGCCAGACTCGCGACGCGCTCATTCACATAGTCCGGCGTGATCGTGATGGTCTCGCCTGTCTTGTCGGGGGCCTCGAAGCTGATCTCGTCCAGCAGGCGCTCCAGCACCGTCTGCAAGCGGCGCGCGCCAATATTTTCGACGCTGCTATTTACGGCTTCGGCCAGGTCGGCGAGGCGGTCGATGGCGGCGTCCTCGAATTCCAGCGTGACGCCTTCGGCCTGCATCAGCGCCTGGTACTGGCGGATCAGGCTGGCCTCCGGCTCAACAAGGATCCGGCGCAAATCGTCGCGTGTCAGCGCATCCAGTTCGACGCGGATAGGCAGGCGGCCTTGCAGCTCCGGTAGGAGGTCAGAGGGTTTGGACACATGGAATGCGCCCGAAGCGATGAACAGGATATGGTCGGTCTTTACGGCGCCGCGCTTGGTGCTGACCGTGGTTCCCTCGATCAGCGGGAGCAGGTCGCGCTGGACGCCTTCGCGACTGACATCGGCGCCGCCGCGACCCTGCTTGGCCGCGACCTTGTCGATCTCGTCAAGGAAGACGATGCCATCCTCTTCCACGGCGTGAACCGCTTCGCGGACAATCGCATCCTCATCCAGCAAGCGATCCGATTCTTCCTCAATCAGCGGCTGGTAGGCTTCCTTGACCGTGGTGCGCACACGCTTGGTGCGTCCACCCATCGCCTTGCCAAGCATGTCGGAGAGATTGATCATGCCCATGGAGCCGCCTTGGCCGGGAATGTCCATCATCTGCATCGGGCTGCCGGTTTCGGCAATGTCGAGATCGACTGGCTTGTCATCCAGCTCACCGGCGCGGAGCTTGCCGCGGAAGACTTCCCGCGTGGAGGACTGGGCCTCTTCGCCGACCAGCGCATCCAGCAAGCGTTCTTCGGCCGCGTCCTTGGCCTGGGCGGCCACGCCTTCGCGCTTCTGTTCGCGGATCATGGAGATCGAGGCTTCAACCAGGTCCCGGATGATCTGTTCCACATCGCGGCCGACATAGCCGACTTCGGTGAATTTTGTGGCTTCGACTTTGAGGAAGGGCGCATTGGCGAGCCGGGCGAGGCGGCGCGAGACTTCGGTCTTGCCGACGCCCGTAGGGCCGATCATCAGAATGTTCTTCGGCGTGATCTCGCCCCGGATGGAGTCGGGTGCCTTTTTCCGGCGCCAGCGGTTCCGCAATGCAATGGCGACGGCGCGCTTGGCGCCCGTCTGGCCAACAATATGGCGATCAAGCTCAGCAACGATCTCGCGGGGGGTAAGGTCTTTCATCAGGTTTTCCAGACTGGGGCTGGTCTGTCGGCCAGCGTGGAACAGGGACGCGAAAGGCTCGGACCTCAAAGGTCCAGCGTTTCCAGCGTGAAATGGCTATTGGTGTAAACGCAGATGTCGGCGGCGATTTGCATGGCCTTTCGCCCGATCTCTTCGGCGTCATCTTCGTACTCGTAGAGCCCGCGCGCGGCGGCAAGCGCGAAATTGCCACCAGAGCCCACGGCGACGACATTGTGTTCCGGCTCGAGTACGTCGCCTGCGCCCGTGATGACCAGCGTCGATTCCTTGTCGGCAACGATCAGCAGGGCTTCGAGCTTCTGGAGGTATTTCTCGGTGCGCCAATCCTTGGCGAGTTCGACGGCTGCGCGCTGGAGCTGGCCCGGATGGCGTTCCAGTTTGGCTTCGAGTCGTTCGAACAGGGTGAAGGCGTCTGCGGTGGCGCCAGCAAACCCGGCGAGGATCTCCCCACCGGCGATGCGACGCACCTTGCGGGCATTGCCCTTCATGATGGTCTGGCCCATGGAAACCTGACCGTCGCTGAGCATTACGAGTTTCTGGCCTTTTCGGACGGCGAGGATGGTAGTGCCGTGCCAGATGGCCGCGCTGTGGCTGTCATTCGTCATGTGCTCTGATGTGGCCGATCCATGCTGTCTGTTCAAGAGAGTACCTGTTACATGAGTTTCCACAGCAATATGTCATATAAGTGTAGCTTTGCCCGGCTATCTGGGCGCGGATGGAAGGGAACCGCCTGAATGGTGCAGCAGCTCGGCCAACTACCTATGGGATGGTTGCTGACCGCGCTGCTTGTCTTCGTGGTCACGACCGGATTCTCTGTGGGGCGGATACGGGCTGAGCGGTATCTCGTTTCAGGCGGCCACAAATTCCACTCGCGCGGCAATTATCACGGATATTATGTCGCGATGTGGGGGCTGTTGCCCACATTGCTGATCGCAGCCGTGTATGTCCTGTTCTCACAGACCGCAGTTTTTGGCTTGCTCAACAGTGAACTGCCCGAAGGCTTTCACACCCTCTCCAAGGCTGAACTCCAATCCTATCTTGAAGCGGTCGCCGGCGCGGCAAAAACGGGCGGGTATGCGGGCGCGGACCGCATCTTCGCGACGGTCACCAGCCGCTTCCTCGAACTTTCCGGCAGCCTGAAGGCGGCGACCCTGACGGCCATGATCCTCTCTGCCATTGGCGGCATTGCCTACGCCCGCCGGAAAGTGGCCCCGGATTTCCGGGCGCGACTGAAGGTGGAGCGGGGGGCTGAGGCCTTCCTGTTCCTGTGCGCAGCAATCGCTATCGCCACCACGGTCGGGATCGTGGCCTCGCTGCTCTATGAGAGCCTGCGTTTCTTCGCGCAGGTGCCCGTCACGGACTTCCTGTTCGGCACGCGCTGGAATGCCCAGACCAGCGCGGAGTTTGGCGCGCTACCGCTTTTCTTCGGCACGTTCATGATCGCCCTGATCGCCATGTTCGTGGCGGCGCCGATTGGCCTCTTTGCCGCGATTTACCTGTCCGAATACGCCTCTGTGCGGACCCGGCGATACATGAAGCCCTTGCTGGAGATGCTGGCCGGCATTCCGACCGTTGTGTACGGCTTCTTCGCGCTCTTGGTAATTGCGCCGGGCGTGCGCGCGGCAGCGCTCGGCATCAATTCGCTCCTGATCAATATCGGCGTGACCTCGGAACCGTTCCTGGCCGCCCAACCGACCAGTGCGCTGGCGGCCGGTCTCGTCATGGGCGTCATGGTCATTCCGTTCGTGTCGTCGCTCTCGGATGACGTGATCAACGCCGTCCCGCAGACCCTGCGCGATGCGGCATTCGCCATGGGCGCAACCAAGTCAGAGACCATCAAGCAGATCATCCTGCCAGCCGCCTTGCCCGGCATTGTTGCGTCAATGCTGCTGGCCGTATCGCGCGCTATTGGCGAAACCATGATCGTGGTGATGGCGGCCGGGCAGCGGGCTCGCATCTCCTTCGATCCGTCAACGGATTTGACGACCATTACAGTTCAGATCGTGGCGCTCCTGACGGGCGAGACGCAATTCGACAGCCCGAAGACACTGTCGGCGTTCGCGCTTGGTCTTGTCCTGTTCCTGGTCACGCTCGGTTTCAACCTGATCGCCCTGCGGGTCGTGCAGCGATACAGGGAAAAATATGAGTAATCCTCCGGAAACCTCCCTCCAGTCTGAAAAGGCATTGAAGCGCCTTCGCCGGCGCCGCGCCGCGGACACGCGTTTCCGCATGTATGGGCTGGCCGCGCTGGGCTTTGCGCTGTTCTCTCTGGTCTTCCTGATCAGCGCGATTGCCTGGAAGGCGAGCGGGGCGGTGACCTATCATGTGGTGAAAACCGATATTGTCCTCACGCCGGAACGCATTGCCCCGGACGGAAATGCGTCGCCGGAAGAGATCACGCGCAACATAGAGGGCTTCTACACACTTGTGCGCGACGATTTGTTTGCGCGCTTCCCAAACGCAGGAGATAGCCTCCCGGTCAGGCAGGATTTCAGCGCGCTGGTTGACCGATTGGCCGTGCTGCCGCTGGCACGCCGCGTTGCGCGCCATCCCTCCCTGATCGGCCAGAGTGTCACTGTGAAAGTCCCGGTCTCTGATGATGTGGATCTCTTCCTGAAGCGGTCGTCGCCGCGGAGTATTCCTTTCCGGATTGGAGCTGGCGCTCAGATCAGTCCGGGGCAGGGCAGCGGCATGGTGCTGACCCAGCCGGATCTGGATTCCGTGCGCGCCACGCTCACCGCGCTCGGAGAGCAGGACGGCGTCCCGTCGGTCTTCGTCACAAGCAAGGGCGCAGTCGCGCGCCTGAGCGATCTGGGCGAGGAGGCAGCAACATTCGAATTGCTTGCCGGCGATGTGGCGGATTTTGAGGGTACGCCGCTCAAGGGCCTGATCGTGACCGTTCCGGAAAGTCGCCGGACCATTTCGGACCTTCAGATCGCATGGGCTCTGGCGCTGAGATCCGAAGGTGTCATCCGGCGCGTGCCGCATACGAGCCTGCTGACCCGCACTGACAGCACCTATCCCGAACTTGCCGGGTCATTGGCCGCGATTGTCGGATCGCTGCTGACGATGCTGGTCACGGGCATGGTGGCCATTCCGATGGGAATTTTTGCCGCCATCTTTCTGGAGGAGTTTGCGCCCAAGAACCGGCTGACCCAGCTTATTGAAGTGAACATCAACAATCTGGCCGCCGTGCCCTCCATCGTCTTCGGCCTGTTGGGGGCCACGCTGCTGCTCGGGACGTTCGGCTTGCCGCGGTCTGCGCCGCTGGTGGGCGGGCTTGTGCTGGCGCTGCTGATCCTGCCTGTGGTCATCATTGCCGCGCGGGCGGCCCTGCGCGCCGTGCCGCCCTCCATTCGGAGCGGGGCGCTCGCTGTGGGAGCATCGCGGATGCAGGCCGTGTTTCACCATGTCCTGCCGCTGGCCTTTCCCGGCATGCTGACCGGCGCCATCCTTGGCATGGCGCGGGCGCTGGGCGAGACGGCCCCCTTGTTGCTGATTGGTATGGTGGCATTCGTCGCGGAAGTTCCCTCGTCCACGACGGACGAGGCGACAGCCCTGCCGGTGCTGATCTATAGCTGGGCCTCAAATGCTGAGCGGGCCTGGGAGCCGATGACGGCCGCCGTCATTGTCATCCTGCTCGCATTACTTGTTATAATGAACGTCATCGTCGTCATGTTGCGGCGCAAATTCGAGCGGAGATGGTGATGGATACAACCGCCCAGACAGATCACGACCCAGCCCTGACCGGGGAGGGCGCCGACAAGGCGCAGGCGCTCGTCTATCCGCGCATCGACTGCAAGGATGTGAGCGTCTTCTACAGCGGCAAGCAGGCCGTGTTTGACGTATCGCTTCCGGTATATGACCGGTCGGTCACGGCGCTAATCGGCCCATCGGGCTGTGGCAAGTCCACCTTCCTGCGGTGCCTCAACCGGATGAATGACACGATCGACGGCGCCAAGGTGACCGGCGAAATCTTCATGGACGGCGAGAACATCAATTCCCCGGAGGTGGACCCGGTCTTGCTGCGGTCGCGGGTAGGTATGGTGTTCCAGAAACCGAACCCGTTCCCGAAATCCATTTACGACAATATCGCCTATGGCCCACGGATTCACGGGCTCGTGGAAGACCGTCAGGAACTCGATGCCATTGTTGAAAAAAGCCTGCGCCGCGCGGGCCTGTGGCAGGAAGTGAAGGACCGGCTCGCCCAGCCTGGCACCAGCCTTTCAGGTGGCCAGCAGCAGCGCCTGTGCATCGCGCGGGCAATTGCCGTGCGCCCGGAAGTCATCCTGATGGACGAGCCCTGTTCCTCACTCGACCCGATCGCCACGGCGCGGATCGAAGAACTGATCGACGAGCTTCGTAAACGCTATTGCATTGTAATCGTGACCCATTCCATGCAACAGGCAGCGCGAGTGTCGCAACGCACGGCATTCTTCCATCTCGGTCATCTCGTCGAGATGGGCGATACGGACCAGATATTCACCAGCCCGCGCGAGCGGCGCACCGAAGACTACATCACCGGCCGGTTCGGATAAGGGAGACTTCATGGCAGATCACATCGTCTCAGCTTTTACGGACGAACTCGACAAGATAGCGGCCGATCTGATGCGCATGGGCGGCATCGTTGAGACGATGATCCTGGATTCCTGTCAGGCGGTTGATCGCAATGATCATGATCTGGCCAAGGATGTTATTTCCCGTGATCCCAGTGTCGACCGGCTGGAAGAGGAAGTGGAACGCCAGATCGTCAGCCTGATCGCGCGGCGTCAGCCGATGGCGCATGATCTGAGATCCGTGTTTGCCGCGCTGAAGACAGCGGGCGAACTGGAACGTATCGGCGATTTGTCAAAGAATATCGGCAAGCGCGCGCTGATGCTGGACGATGCGGTATCTGCGAACATGCGGCATGGCGTTGCGAGGATGGCTCGCCCGGTTTCGCTGCAATTGCATGCGGTGCTTGATGCCTACGCCACCAGCAACGCGGATACGGCGAAAACGGTCTGGGAAAGCGATGACGACATCGACCAGCACTACAATTCGCTGTTTCGCGAAATGATCACCTACATGATCGAGGACCCGCGCACGATCGGCGCCGGAGCCCACATGTTGTTCATGGCCAAGAACCTCGAACGCATCGGCGACCACTGTACGAACATCGCAGAATTTATTTACTTTCAAATCACTGGCGAATATCTCATGCCCCATGAGCGCCCGAAAGCCCCTAATACGGGCGTCTGAAAAGACGTAGGACGAGAGGATTAGTCATGAAGCCCTATGTGCTCATCGCCGAAGACGAAAGCGCCGTATCCGAGCTGCTTTTCTACAACCTCAAGAAAGAGGATTATGAGGTGGCCATCGCCAGCGATGGTGAGGAGGCTATGCTGATGATCGAGGAACGGGCGCCGGACCTGCTCCTGCTCGACTGGATGCTTCCAAAAGTCAGCGGCATTGAAGTCTGCCGGCGGATCCGCAGCGGCGGGGCCAATCCGAACCTGCCGATCATCATGCTCACCGCGCGGGGCGAAGAAAGCGACCGTATCCGGGGGCTTGATACCGGCGCCGATGATTATGTGACCAAACCATTCTCAACGACTGAGCTGATGGCGCGTGTCCGCGCCGTGTTGCGCCGGATTCGTCCGGGCCTGAAAGATGACCGGATCACGGTGGGCGACATCGAGATTGACCGCGTGGCCCACAAGGTTGCGCGCAATGGTCAGGACATTCATCTCGGACCGACCGAGTTCCGCCTGCTCGACTATTTCATGCAGCATCCGGGGCGCGTCTTCTCGCGTGAGCAATTGCTGGACACGGTCTGGGGCTCTGACGTTTATGTCGAGGCCCGCACGGTGGATGTGCATGTCGGCCGCCTGCGCAAGGCGCTGCGGCAGGAAGGCGGGGACGATCCGATCCGGACCGTCCGCTCCGCCGGGTATGCGCTCCGGGCCGACTAGAAGAGTTCAGCCAGGTAGTTTTCGAGGCTCTCGAAACTGCGACGGTCTGCATCGGCATTGTAGACCGTGCCCATCTCCTTGTTGTCGGCGCCGAGCGTAGTGAAGGAGTGCATGGACTTTCCGTGCACGTGCAGTTGCCAGTCTGCGCCTGCGCCCTCCAGCTCCTTCGTGATGGCCATCACATCCTCTGGCGTTGCCATCGGGTCGTGCCAGCCATGCTCCATCAGAACTTTGGCGGTGATTTTCGGAGTGGGCACATTCTCGGCCGGCCGGAACAGGCCGTGGAAGGAAGCAACGCCAAGCACGTCGTGATTGGCGCGCGCCATGTCGAGCACGCAGAGGCCCCCGAAACAGAATCCGATAGCGGCCGCTTTTTTCGGATCCACGCCAACCTGCTGCTTGGCTGCGGCAAGACCGCCTGCAAGGCGTTTCTGCAATTCTGCCCGGTCTTCGACCAGCGGATTCATCAGGGCCTGGCACTCCTCCACGGTCGCGCCGCGCATACCTTTCCCATAAACGTCCATGGCAAACGCCGCATACCCCATCTCTGATACGCGCTGGGCCTTTTCGCGTTCATTGTCGCCGAGACCACCCCAGGCATGGGCGATCACGACGACCGGAGCCACATCCTTACCCTTCGGACGCAGGAAGTAGCCTTCATAGGTCTTCCCATCGACGGTATAATCAACTGCGCTCATGTCTCTGCTCTCCTTGATGCGTGTCTGCCTGATACAGGGCATTCGGCCCGGTGTTTCAAGGGCTGCAGCGATTAGTATGAAGATTCTAGGATTTTCCGATACGTCCCACTCCACCGAATTATGCGGATAAAGGAGTGCCATACATGGCCAAGAAAAATGAGAAGAAGGTGAAAGCGAAGCCGGCGAAGGCCGCGAGCGCAAAAGCCTCCAAATCCCTCAAGAAGCCCGGCAAGGCCAAGAAGGCTGCGAAGGCGCCTGAACTGAACAGCGCTGACATGGCGCACAAGATCTGGCTCGCCGGCGTGGGCGCCTACGGCAAGGCTTATGACAAGGCGATTGCCAACACCAAGACGTTCAACAAGCAATCGACCGAACTGTTTGAAGACCTCGTCAAGCGCGGCGAAGCGATCGAACAGGACGTGCGCGCGCGGGTACAGGACAATGAAGTCGTCCAGACCGCAACGAAGAGCGCCGCGAAGTATGCCGATGTGGCGCGCGAATTCCAGACCCAGGCACGCGACGAATTCGAGGCCCGTATGGAACGCATGCGCGACCTGCTCGGCGTCAAGGGCCTTGGCAAGAAAGGCAGCAAGCTGGCCGCCAAGCTCGACAAGCTGGAAGACGAAGTTGCCGAGACCGTGTCCAAGGCGCGCACGAAGTCCAAGGATCGCAGCAATGAACTGAAGCAGCGCATCACCCGCCTGACGGAAGAGATCGAAGCGGTTGCGACCGAAAGCGGCGCCGATCTGATGAAGACCGGCAAGAAGGCGGCGCAGCGTACAACGAAAGCGGTTCAGCAAGCCGTTGCGAAACCCGTGGCAGACACGCCGAAGCCAGCCGCAAAAGCCAAGCCGGCCGCTGCGAAGGCGAAGCCTGCTGCAGCCGCCCCGGCGAAGGCCGATGATTTCACGCTGCTGAATGGCGTCGGCCCGGCGCTCGCTGCCAAGCTGAAGGCTGCCGGCATCAAGCGTTTTGCTGACATTGCCGCGCTGAAGAAGGCCGACATTGAGGCGCTTGATGCCAAGATCATGGCCCGTGGCCGCATTGCGCGCGACGAATGGGTGAAGCAAGCCAAAGTGCTGATGAAATAATCCGGCACGATTATGAAACGGGTGAGGGCGGTTCCGTGCGGGGCCGCCCTTTCCTTATGCGACGACGGTATCGTAGTGCTCGAACAGGTCGGTCAGGGTCTCGACGCCCTGGTCGCCCATATAGGGCGGCAGCAGGCACATGACCTGAAGCACCGTCTTGTGGATCAGGGTGGGCCCGTCATGGCAGTCCGCATTCAAATGGTCTTCGGCCAGCCAGAAGGTCAGCGTCGTCATGACCTGGTCAGTCAGGACCTCCCGCAAGCGAGGATCAAGCCGCAGGACCGATCCTGCGGTCAGCTCATCGAACATGTCCACCAGCGCAGTTCGCATCTGGGCCAGGAGGGATCTGAACCGGGAGGCAAGGTCAGGATACCGATCAAGCAGCAGACCGAGGTCGCGATAGAAGAAGCGGAAATCATAGATTTCCTCGAGCAGGATGTAGAGATAGACCCAGCTGTCTTCGAGACTGGCAACGCGCCCACGTGAGCCCCTCAGGATGATACGCATCTCATCTTCGAACCGGTCGAACAGGGCGTGGATGATCGCGTCCTTGCCCTTGAAATGGTAGTAGAGATTGCCGGGACTGATATCGAGGGCATTGGAAATATCGACAGCCGTCTGCGGGGCTTCTCCTTCTTCATTGAAGAGAAGCAGGCTGACGTGAAGTATGCGGTCGCGTGTTTTCATGGCCTGATACGGTATTTGACACGCAATTCTCACTATGGAACGAATTTTATTTGAAATTTTGATGTATCCTTTTTCCGAATGCGAAAGAGGCCCAATAAAAAAGAGCCGGCATCTGCCCGTGGCAGGCATGACCGGACAATCGAGGGGAGAGGGCAATGAGACGCTCGAAGAACGGCCTTGCGGGCGAGGCCGCGAAGGCGATGAAGACCATGAACCCCTTCCTGTCGGGGTCAGACCCACAGGAGAGGATTGGCGCCGTCGCAATGATGTTGCGCTCGACCATGAAGAACCCCGCCATAACAGCGAAGGCGGCAAGCCGCATCGCATCTGACAGCGCAAAGATCATGATGGGCCAGTCCGACCGCGCCGCCGATCCACGTGATCGGCGCTTCAAGGATTCAGCCTGGTCTGAAAACCCTTTCTACAAGCGCGGCATGCAAGCCTATTTGTCCACGCAGGAACATCTGAATGATTGGGTGGCCAATCTCAGCATGACTGAACTGGAACATGCGCGCGCGAAATTCCTGACCAGCATGATCACGGATGCAATGGCGCCAACCAATACGCTGCTCGGCAATCCGGCTGCCAGCAAGAAGGTGATGGAATCCGGTGGCATGTCCCTGTTGAAGGGGCTGAAGAATGCGTACACGGATATTACGAAGAATGGCGGCTTGCCGAGTCAGGTCGACAAGCGGCCTTTTCAAGTGGGAAAGAATCTCGCGACGTCGCGTGGCAAAGTAATCTGGAAGAACGAGATGCTGGAGCTGATCCAGTATGAGCCGACCACCGACAAGGTACACCGCACGCCGATCCTGATCGTCCCGCCCCAGATCAACAAATTCTATGCGATGGATTTGTCGCCCGCCATTTCGATGGTTCAGTTCCTGATGGCGCAGCAGATGCAGACCTTTGTCGTCTCCTGGCGCAACCCGCAGAAGGAGCACGCGCATTGGGGCATGAGCGCCTATGTCGACAGCCTGATCCAGGCGAGCGAAGTGATCCGCAATGTCTCCCGCTCGAAGAAGGTGAATATCGCCGGCGCCTGTTCGGGCGGTATCACGGCCGCAACGCTGGCCAGCCTGTTTGCGGCGGCAGGCGACGACCGGATCAATTCCCTGACCTTCATGGTCTGTGTGCTCAATCCCCAGCGGGAGGACAGCGAGCTCGGACAGATCGTGTCTGACCAGAGTCTTGAAGTTGCGCGCAAGTATTCAAAACGCAAGGGCGTGCTGAAAGGGGATGATCTTGCGCGCATGTTTGCCTGGATGCGTCCCAACGATCTTGTCTGGAATTATGTCGTGAACAATTACCTGATGGGCGAGGATCCGCCGCCTTTCGATATCCTGTTCTGGAACAATGATTCCACGAATCTGCCGGCCCAGCTGCATTCGGACTATCTCGACATGGGCCTGAACCAGCCCTTCAGCCATCCGGGTGAGTTCGAGGTCGCGGGCCACGCAGTCGATCTCTCCAAGGTCACGGCCGACGCTTTCGTCGTTGGCGGGCTGACGGACCACATCACGCCGTGGAAAGCCTGTTACCGGACAACGCAGCTCCTTGGATCAGAGAAAGTCGAATTTGTCCTGTCTTCCAGCGGGCATATCCAGTCGCTGCTGAACCCGCCCGGCAATCCGAAAGCTAAGATGTTTCGGAATTCCGACATTCCAGCAGATGCTGACACATGGGCAGCCCAGGCCAAGGAGGAAGTCGGCAGCTGGTGGCCCGTCTGGGGGCAATGGCTGAAGGATCGTTCCGGCACACTCAAAGCTGCGCCCCGGACTTGCGGGAACGAGACATTCCCGGCTCTCTATGAGGCACCCGGTCGTTACGTGTTCGATGACTAGGGTGCATAATTGACTGGAGCCATCATGACGTCGCCCAAACGCCTGCCCACGATTGCGACCCATGATGTGGACGGCATCCAGCTGCGCACAGCGCGGTGGATGGCGCCGGGCAATTCCGGGCAACGCCCCTTGCTGTTCTTCAATGGCATCGGCGCGAACCTCGAACTGACGCTGGGCCTTGGCGATATGTTCCCCGACAGGGAGATCATCACCTTCGATGTTCCCGGTGTGGGCCTCAGCCCCGTCACCAGCTGGCCGTACCGGCCCTGGATGCTGGCCCGCTGGACGCGCAAGCTGCTGGATTTGCAGGGCATCGAAGACGTGGATGTGATGGGCGTTTCATGGGGCGGGGCCATGGCGCAGCAATTCGCCTTCCAGTATCGGCGCCGTGTGGGAAAGCTTATCCTGTGTGCGACCACAGCGGGCATGACCATGATCCCCGGCCATCCGAGAGCGCTGTCAAAGATGGCGGATACACGGCGCTATTCAGATCCGGACTTCATGCGGAAGAGCTTCGAGTCGCTCTATGGCGAAGCGGTCGACGGAGAGGCCGGCAATCATATCGACAATCTCCTGCCGCCCGACCCGAAAGGCTATGTCTACCAATTGCTGGCCTTCCTCGGCTGGTCGAGCTTGCCCTTCATTCGTCTCCTGAGCATGCCCACTCTGGTTCTGATGGGCGATCAGGACACGATCGTGCCCGTGGCGAACGGCCATATTCTGCGTGTGGCGCTGCCGGATGCGCGCCTTCATGTGATTGAGGGCGGGGGGCATCTCTTCCTGGTGACGCGGGCGAGCGAAACGGCAGGACTCATCCGAGGGTTTCTGGGGGAAGCAGAAGAGTCGCCGCAGGCGGCAGCCTGATCAGGTCTTCGATGTTTTCACGGCGACACGTTCTTCAAGCGCATCACACACGGCATCGGCGACCGACTGAGCGGCATCGCCCCGGCCAATCGACCCATAGGCGGCCATGCAGGCTTCAACATGGAGATTGATGAGCGCGCCATTCTGGCCCGGCTCCGTTTCCGCCAGCAGCATGCAGAGCGATCCGCACAGACGTGATACGGCGGGATAGCCGTAGGAGGTGGCGACCCCGCGAATGTTATGGGCGCAGGTTTCAAGCAGTTTGTAGTCAGTCTGGCTGGCGCCTTCGATCTTTGCGGTGGCCCACGCGGCTTTCAGGCGATCGAGGTCTGCCTCCATCCATGCATCGAACCGGGACGACAAATCTTCCACAGCCGCTTCGGCGCGATCCCCCAATTCATCCGGGTCGTGTCCGACATCCGGCGCGTCCACCTGATCCTCTGCGGCGACAGGCGCCGGCGGCATCTTGATGACGCGGCTGATGTCGGGCGTGACCGAGGCGGCAGGCTGGTCAGACTTCGAACCTGAAGCGGGTTTGAGCTTGTGAATCAGTGCCTTGAACATGGCGAATCCCTGTATTTCCGGGAAACCCTACCGTTCAAGCCTTAACGCTTTCCTGATCCAAGAACTTTGAAATCACATCAGAAACCGAACTGTTCCCGCAGGATGCGCTCATCCAGAGCGTGGCCGGGATCAAACAGCATGGTTAACCGGCGGCGGTCTTCCTGAACATCCACGCTAACTATGTCGCGGACTTCCTGATTGTCTGCTGCCGCTGCAACAGGGCGCAGGATCGGGGCGATCACATCGATGCGGACATGCGCGTTGCGGCGGAGCAGGGCGCCTTTCCAGCGGCGCGGCCGGAAGGCGCTGACCGGGGTGAGCGCGAGCAGGCCGGCGCCAATCGGCAGGATGGGGCCGTGGGCTGACAGATTGTAGGCCGTCGAGCCGGCAGGTGTCGCGACCATCAAGCCGTCACAGGCCAGCTCTTCCATGCGGGTCTTTCCATCGACCGTGATCCGGAACCGCGAGGTCTGGGCAGTCTGGCGGAACATGGAGACTTCATTGATGGCGAGGGCACGGTGCTCATGCTCGTGCACATCCCGCGCTGTCATGCGCAGCGGGGAGATGACGGCGCGTTCGGCAGCATTGATCCGGTCCGGCAGGTCGTCGATGCCGAATTCGTTCATCAGGAAGCCGACCGTACCGCGGTTCATGCCATAGACCGGCTTGCCGCCCTCGAACTGACGGCGCAGCGAATCCAGCATGGCGCCGTCGCCGCCAAGCGCCACGATGACGTCGGCATCGTCCTCGGAGCACTGACCGTACTTCTTGGTCAGTACGGACAGGGCCTCCTGGGCTTCAGGGCGCTTCGAGGCGTAAAAATGCAGGCGTAAACCACTCATGGTGGCCCATCTGCTTTGCGAAGGGCCGGAGCGTCAAGGCGCTTTCTGGGATGCCGCCGCGTGCAGCCGCCAGGCCCGGTTCTGCAAGATGACGCAAGTGTCAGCTTTTTCTGGCCTGCCAGCAGGTTTTCCGCTAGTTTACGTCAAAACATATCAGGGAGTTTCGAACATGGCCGATGGCGCGCAGAAAATAGACATCCGTTCCTCCGTTTCAGCAGAGGAGTGGCAGGCCCGCGTGGACCTTGCGGCGCTTTACCGTCTGATCGCCCTGCATGGTTGGGACGACATGATCTTCACGCACATCTCCCACCGCGTGCCCGGCCCGGATCATCACTTCCTGATCAATCCCTATGGCTATTTCTTCGAGGAAATTACCGCCTCCTCGCTCGTGAAAGTCGATCTGGAAGGCAACATTGTCCAGGAGACCGAGAATTTCATCAATCCGGCGGGCTTTACCATTCACTCGGCGATCCATGATGCGCGCGATGATGCCCAGGTCGTGATCCATGTCCACACCGATCAGGGCGTTGCGGTTTCCGCGCAGAAGGAAGGCCTGATGCCGCTGAGCCAGACGGCCATGATCGTGCGGGAGGATATTGCCTATCATGATTATGAAGGCATCGCGCTCGATCTGGACGAGCGGGAGCGCCTGGTGGCCGACCTCGGCCCGAAGAAGCACTCCATGCTGCTGCGCAATCACGGCACGCTGACCATCGGCGAAACCGCCGCCGCCGCCTTCACGCGAATGTTCTTCCTGGAGCGGGCCTGCAACATGCAGATCATGGCGCTCTCGGCGGGCCGTGACGGTGTGCTGGAATGCGAATCCGATCTGCAGGAAAAGGTTGCCGGCCAGGGCGGATTGACCGAGCAGAGCTCCGGAATGAACATGATCACGGAAAAGCTGATCTGGCCTGCGCTGATCCGCAAGCTGGATCGGCAGATGCCGGGATATGACGCCTAGGGGAATTCCCGTATGCGACAAAAGCTGTCCGCGACGTATGGAGCCATTATCAATCGTCGCTTTGGGCACTATGTAGGCTCGGGAAAGATCGGGAACTAAGCAGATGAAGCATCTGAAGGCCTTCGAGGACGCGCTCAACTCCATTCACGGCGAAGGCCGCTACCGCGTATTCGTGGACTTGCACCGTCACAAGGGCAGGTTCCCGAAGGCGACGGCGCGGTTCGAGGATGGCGAGCGCGAAGTCACCATCTGGTGCTCCAATGACTATCTCGGCATGGGTCAGGATGAGGATGTCATCAATTCCATGCACGAAGCCATCGACAGCTTCGGCGCAGGTTCCGGCGGCACGCGCAACATTTCCGGCACGACCCGGTACCATGTCGATCTTGAGCGCGAACTGGCCGACCTGCATGGCAAGGAAGCCGCGCTGCTGTTCACGTCCGGATACGTTTCGAACGAGGCCACGCTGTCGACCCTGGGCAAGATTCTGCCTGACCTGATCATCTATTCCGACTCGCTGAACCACGCCTCGATGATCGAAGGCATTCGTCGCTCCGGCGCGGACCGCCGCATCTTCCGGCACAATGATGTGGATCACCTCCGGGCGCTGATGGAGAATGACGATCCCGAGCGTCCGAAGCTGATCGCGTTCGAGAGTGTCTATTCCATGGATGGCGATTTCGGCCGGATGGAAGAGATTTGTGACCTTGCCGATGAGTTCGACGCGCTGACCTATCTCGACGAAGTACATGCCGTCGGCATGTATGGCGAGAACGGCGCCGGCGTCGCGGAGATGTGGGGTCTGGCCGATCGGATCGACATCATCGAGGGCACGCTTGGCAAGGCTTATGGTGTCATGGGTGGCTACATTGCCAGCCATGAGACCGTGGTCGATGCCATCCGCTCAATGGCTTCCGGCTTCATCTTCACGACGTCGACCTGTCCGGTCATGGCCGCAGGCGCCCTTGCCAGCATCCAGAAGCTGCGCAGCGATGCCGGCCGCGACTTGCGCCGCACGCATCAGGCCAATGCGGCGCTGCTGAAGCAGAAATTCCGCGATGCCGGTTTGCCAATGATCAAGACGGACACGCATATCGTGCCACTGCTCGTGGGCGATCCGGAACGCTGCAAGGCGCTGTCCGATACACTGCTGTTCGATTTCGGCATCTATGTTCAGCCGATCAACTATCCGACCGTGCCGAAGGGCACCGAACGCCTGCGCTTCACGCCGAGCCCGGTGCATGACGAAGTGATGATGGATGAGCTGGTGGCTGCAATTCTTGCGGTCTGGAAACAGCTGGGCCTCGACAAGGCGGCTTGACGCGCTTTCGCGCCTATTTGGTTTTCTTCGGCCTGGGCGCAGCCTTCTTGCCGAGCCCGATCTGCTTGGCGTGCTTTGAGCGCAGCTTTGCATAGTTAGGCGCGACCATTGGATAGTCTGCCGGCAAGCCCCATTTGGCGCGATACTCTTCGGGGGTCATGTCGAATTTCGAGCGCAGATACCGTTTGAGCATCTTGAGCTTGCGGCCGTCTTCCAGGCAGACGAGATAATCCGGCAGGATGGATTTCGAGATCGGCACGGCCGGATCCTGTGTCTCGACAACAGGCTCCACGGCATCCGCCAATCCCGAGACCGTCTCGAAGATGTTGCGGATGAGTTGTGGCAGCGCATCCGCCTCGACCTGGTTGTTCGACACATAGGACGAGACAATCTCGGCCGTCATGTCGAGCAGGTCAGATGTCTCGTATTCACTCATGGCTCATCAAGACTCTGTCAGGTATTTGGAACTTCAGCCGCACATTCAGGCCCCACCTTAACTTCTAAATACCACAGTTCTTCAAGTATTTGCACGACATTCCGAACACAATCCCTGAATATGCGCAGGCAAAGTGCGATATTGTGGCCAGAGCGCGCACCGATGGTTGCGACTTGACCCGCCTGAGCGTAAACAGCGCGAGACCCAGCAGGAGATTCGCACAATGGCAGACACAGCCCAGCCCGCCCGGTTCGACACCACGGATTTCTTCAGCCAGACTTTGGAAGAACGCGATCCGGAAGTGTTCGACGCGATCCGCAAGGAACGCACGCGCCAACAGCAGCAAATCGAGCTGATTGCTTCGGAAAACATTGTCTCCCAAGCCGTACTGGAAGCCCAGGGAACGGTCCTGACGAACAAGTACGCCGAGGGTTATCCGGGCAAACGCTATTATGGCGGCTGTGAGTTTGTTGACATTGCCGAAGAACTGGCCATCGCGCGGGCGAAAAAGCTGTTCAATTGCGGGTTTGCGAATGTTCAGCCGAATTCCGGCAGCCAGGCCAATCAGGGCGTATTCAACGCGGTCCTGAAGCCCGGAGACACAATTCTCGGCATGAGCCTCGACGCCGGGGGTCATTTGACTCATGGCGCGCGGCCCAATCAGTCGGGCAAATGGTTCAATGCCGTTCAATACGGGGTCAGCCGCGAAGACGACCGGATCGATTTTGTCGAAGTGGAGCGCCTGGCGAAGGCGCACCGTCCGCAGCTGATCATTGCGGGCGGCTCAGCCTATCCGCGTCAGATCGACTTCAAGCGCTTCCGTGAAATCGCGGACGAGGTTGGCGCACTATTCCTCGTAGATATGGCCCATTTTGCGGGTCTCGTTGCCGGCGGCGCGCATCCGAACCCGCTGGATCATGCCCACATCGCCACAACGACGACGCACAAGACGCTGCGCGGCCCGCGCGGCGGGATGATCCTGACCAATGACGAAGCGCTGGCGAAGAAGATCAATTCGGCGATCTTCCCCGGCATTCAGGGCGGGCCCCTGATGCATGTCATCGCGGCGAAAGCTGTGGCTTTCGGAGAAGCCTTGCGCCCGGACTTCAAAACCTATGCGGCCCAAGTCGTCGCCAATGCCCAAGCCATGTCAGAAGCCTGCAAGGCGAGCGGCCTGGACGTGGTGTCGGGCGGCACCGACACGCATGTGGCCTTGATTGATCTGCGTCCGAAAAATGTGACAGGCCGCGACGCCGAACATGCGCTGGAGCGGGCCTTCATCACCTGCAACAAGAATGGCGTACCGTTCGATCCCCAGAAACCGACCATCACCAGCGGTATCCGGGTGGGCTCACCAGCCGGCACAACCCGCGGGTTTGGCGAAGAGGAATTCACGCAGATCGGCAACTGGATAGGCGAGATCGTCGATGCGGTCGCGTCCGGCGAAAGCACATCCGCCGAGGACAAGGTGCGCGCAGAGGTGAAAGCCCTGACCGCGCAATTCCCGATCTATAATGGATTGGGGGCCTGATAGACCTTGCGTTGCCCGTTCTGCGGTTCCGAGAACACATCGGTGAAGGACAGCCGGTCGGCTGAAGACAACACGGCTGTGCGCCGTCGGCGGGTGTGCGAGGCGTGTGGCGCCCGGTTCACGACGTTTGAACGGGTCCAGTTGCGGGAGATAACCGTGGTCAAGCGTGACGGCAAACGGGTGCCCTTCGACCGGGACCGGCTGACCCGGTCTATCACCATCGCCCTGCGCAAACGCCCGGTGGACCGCGAACAGATCGACCAGATGGTGTCCGGCATTGCCCGGAAGCTGGAAAGTGGGGGCGAGACGGAAGTCAGCTCCAATGATGTCGGTGAGTTCGCCATGGAAGCGCTGCGTCAGGTCGATCCGGTCGGCTATGTGCGCTTTGCCAGCGTCTACAAGGATTTCCGCGACCCGAACGATTTCGCCCAATTCATCGAGCAGACGTCGCTGGAAGATGAAGGCGACGCCGGATGAGCGGGGTCAAGGTCACCCTGAAAATTGCCACATCGCTGGATGCCCGCATTGCTCTGTCTGATGGGACGAGCCAGTGGATCACGTGCAGCGAGTCCCGGGCCAGGGCGCATGAGTTGCGGGCCGCGCATGATGCGGTGCTGGTGGGAATTGGCACCGTCCTGGCCGATGACCCCTTGCTGACCGCCCGCACCGTGCCGCTGCCGAAAACCCAGCCCGTGCGCATTGTGGCAGATTCTCACGGCCGCACACCGCGCAGTTCCCGTCTCGTTCAATCTGTTTCATCCGGCCGCGTGGTTGTGGCCACGAATGGCCAGCCGCAGGATATTCTTGCGGCAAGCGGGGTCGAGATCTGGCGCTGTGGCAAGGGCATTCGCGTGGACGTGAATGACCTGCTTCACAGGGCGGAGATCGAAGGCATTTCCTCCCTCCTGATCGAGGGCGGCGGGACGCTGACCGCCAGCTTCATCCGCGAGGGCCTGGTGCATGAGATTGCCTGGTTCCGGGCGCCTATCCTGATCGGCGGAGACGGCCTGCCTGCCTTAGGGGCGCTGGGCCTGTCTGATCTCAAGGAGGCGTCACGTTGGCGCGCTATCGCGACGGAACGGATTGGGGTTGACGTTCTGGACACCTATGTACGGGTCTGAATAAGAAACTGAGGGCAGAGAAATGTTTACAGGCCTCGTCACCGATGTCGGGACCATCCGATCCGTGGAGGACCGCAATGGGCTTCGCCGGTTCGAGGTCGAAAGCCGCTACAAACTGGAAGATATCGCCATGGGTGCGTCCATCATGCATTCGGGCGTGTGCCTGACGGTCGTGGACATGGGGCAGGGCGAGCGCGGCGCGTGGTTTGCGACCGAAGCTGTGCCGGAAACCCTGTCCAAGACCATTCTGGGCGACTGGACGGTCGGATCTCACATCAATCTGGAACAGAGCCTGAAGCTCGGCGACGAATTGGGCGGCCATTTCGTCTTTGGCCATGTCGATGGGGTCGGGCAGGTCGTCTCGGTCGCGCCTGAAGGCGAGAGCTGGCGTCTGACCATCCGTCCGCCGGAAGGCATTGCGCGCTACTTCGCCACCAAGGGTTCTGCGGCCGTGAATGGTGTGTCCCTGACGGTGGCAGAAGCCCTGCCGAATGGCGATTTCGAGTTGGCGATCATTCCTCACACTTGGGAGGTGACCACACTCAACCAGTTGCAGCCCGGCTCCAGCGTCAATCTTGAGATCGACATGCTGGCACGCTACGTGGCGCGGATGATCGGCGCCGATGCGCCAGAGGGGCAATAGGCATTATGAGCAGCGAATTCCATCAGGCAATCTCCTCGATTGACGAGATCATCGAAGATGCCCGCAATGGCCGGATGTATATCCTGGTCGATGCAGAGGACCGGGAGAATGAGGGCGACCTGATCATTCCGGCCAATTTTGCCACGCCGGAACATGTGAACTTCATGGCACGCCATGGCCGGGGCCTGATCTGCCTGGCGATGGGCCAGGAGCGTGCGCATACGCTGAATCTCGACATGATGACCCGGAACAATCGGGAAAGCATGGGAACGGCCTTCACGGTCTCCATCGAAGCGAAAGATGGCGTCACGACGGGCATTTCGGCCCATGACCGTGCCCGGACAATCGCCGTCGCCATCGACCCGACCAAGGATCATGAGGACATCGTTTCCCCCGGACACGTCTTCCCGCTGATTGCCCGCGAAGGCGGCACGCTGGTGCGGGCGGGCCATACCGAGGCGGCGGTCGATATTTCCCGTATGGCGGGGCTCTATCCGGCCGGTGTGATCTGCGAGATCATGAATGAAGACGGCACCATGTCCCGTCTTCCGGAACTGGTCGCGTTCGCCCAGCTGCACAATCTGAAGATCGGCACGATTGCGGACCTGATTGCGTGGCGCCGCAAGAATGACCGGTTCATGGAGCGCCGCGTCGAAGCGCCTCTCGATTCCGGTTACGGGGAAGGGTTCCGGACGGTCTGTTTCCGCAATGCGCTCGACAATTCCGAGCATATCGCGATCGTTCACGGGGACATCACGCCGGACAGCACAACGCTGGTGCGGGTACACCGGATGGACATCCTGTCGGACGTGCTGGGAGAAAATGGCCCAAGACACGGTCTGGTTGAGCGCGCGATGCGCGTGATTGCAGACGCCGAAGAGCCGGGGGTTGTCGTGTTCGTGAACACGATGCGGCCGAACATCATTGCCGAGCGGCTGGGCCTGAAGCCCTCAGTGGCCCCCGATCCGACCGCGCCCATTCGCGAATACGGTGTCGGCGCGCAAATCCTGCGGGATTTGGGGGTGCGCCGCATGATCTACCTGTCTGGAACGCAGCCCACCCGCTTGGCAGGCCTTGACGGCTACGGCCTGACGATAGAGGGGTGGCGCAATCTTCATGAGGAGAACAATTGATGGCAGACCGCGTTCTTGTCGCCATTTCGAAATATTACAAGCACATCTCCGATGAGCTGGAAGCTGGCGCGCTGGAAGCTCTTGAAGCTGCTGGCGCGAAAGTGACGGTCATGGAAGTGCCGGGCGCGTTCGAACTGCCAGGCCTGATTGCCATGGCGGCCGACAGTGGCCGGTTTGATGGCGCCGTGGCGCTGGGCTGCGTGATCCGGGGCGAAACCACCCATTACGACTATGTCTGTGGCGAAAGCGCCCGCGGTCTGATGGATCTGATCGTGCAGCGTCGCCAGGCGATTGGCTACGGCATCCTGACCGTCGAGAATGAAGAGCAGGCGCTCGCCCGCGCTGACCGCAAGCGCGGCAACAAGGGCAAGGACGCCGCCGAGGCCTGTCTGGCCATGATCAAATTCCGCAAGGAACTCATTCGGTGAGCGACCAGAACATTCCCTTCGAGGTTACACGGGCGAGGCGGGCGGGAGCGCGCCTCGCAGCCGTTCAGGCGCTTTATGAAATGGAGCAGACTGGCAAGTCGGCCCGCGCGACCATCCGCGCCTTCATGGAAGACCGTCTCGGCATCGGCCCCAATGAGGAACCGATCGAGGAAGCCGACCCGGACATTTTCAAATCCATCGTGAACGCAGTCGTTGACCATCAGGCTGCCATCGACAAGGCGATCCTTGGACGGCTTGCAAAAGGATGGAAGCTGACACGGCTGGACGCAACCATGCGCGCCCTGCTGCGCGCGGGGTCTGCTGAATTCATCGCGCACCAACACCTGTCGAACGCCATCATCCTGGATGAATATGTGTCGCTGGCGCATGATTTCTTCGATGAGCAGGAAGCGAAATTCGCCAATGCCGTGCTGGATAATCTGGCCAAAGACCTGCGCAAATAGCCGGACTGGCGAATGCCATCCGGTTTGTGCGGGGATCGGTCCTTGCGGATAGGAGCGGGGCTCCACGGGCACGAGGACGAATAGTCAAATTACAGGATAGTAGGTGCCCCCATGCATTGGGGCCCGTCCCATCCGCGCGGTGAAACTCGGCAGGTCGCCAGACCAGACTGCCGCATTCCACCAGACCTTGCTGCGGAAGAAGACGAAAACCCCGCAGCAGGGCCAGAATAGACGGCTTCACCCAGCGGTCGGATTGGTCACGCGCCATCGCCTGGACACGTTAGGATCCCCCTGCGGACAGGCAGCCATTAGCCCTCGGGGTCGGCCACGCTGTTGCCCCAGGCGCGGATCTCTTCGACATAAAGCTCCGGCTCTTCCATCGCCGCGAAATGCCCGCCGCGCGGCAAATCCGTCCAGCGGGTGAGGTTGTAAGCCCGTTCGAACCAGCTCTGCGGAGCGGGTTTGTAGACAGGCTCACCGGGGAAGTTCGCAAACGCCGTGGGCGTCTCGCACCGGACACCTTCCGGCAGGGCATTGCCGCCTTCCTGCGCAAAGCCATTGTAGAACCAGACGCTGGTGGCGATGGCATCATTGACCAGATAGATCATCACATTGGTGAGCAGCTGGTCCTTGGAGTAGGTATCCAATAGTCCGCCCTCGGACAGGTCTGACCAGCCATTGAATTTCTCGAGGATCCATGCGGCGGTGCCGACCGGGGAATCCATCAGCGCCATCGCCAGCGTCTGGGGCTTGGTCATCTGTTCCATCAGATAGGCGCCTTCGCGCTGCATGGCCTCCTGCGATGCGGCCAGCCATTCGCCTTCGGCCTCTGTCTGGGGCGTGGCGGGGGTCGGCCGGAAGCCGACCATGTTCAGATGGATCGCGCGGCAGCCGCCCTTGCCATCGACCGTGCCATGATTGAGGCCGAGCCAGGAGGTCACCATGCTGCCCCAGTCGCCGCCCTGGGCGAGGTAGGTTTCGTATTTCAGCACGTCGCGCATCAGCCTGTCCCAGAGCGCCGCAGTGGCGCGTGGCCCGATGGGAGATTTCGGGCGCCCGGAGAAGCCATAGCCGGGCAGGGAGGGAATGATCAGGTCAAAGGCGTCTTCGGCCTTACCGCCATGATTCGAGGGAAAGGCGAGCGGGCCGATGGTGTCCCAGAATTCAAACACGGAACCGGGCCAGCCATGTGTGATGAGCAGGGGGCGGCGACCGCCCGCTTCGCCGACGACATGGACATAGTGGATGACCTGGCCGTCGATTTCGACCTTGTAACTGGGATACCTGTTCAGGATTTCCTCGGACTTGCGCCAGTCATAACCCGCGATCCAGTAGCGCTGAATATCCTTCATGACCTTTGTGGACATGCCGTAGGCAAAGCCCTCTTCATTGGCCGGGGCCGGAAACCAGTCATATGCCTTCACCCGCGCCATGATGGCATCGAGCTTGTTCTGTGGGATGTCTATGCGAAAGGTCTTGGGGGTCGGCATGGCATGTCCTCGCTAGGGTAAACCCATCCTGGCGGTCTTGCCGTGGGGCGACGCAAGTTAAATCGAGAAACTGGTGCCGCAGCCGCACGCCGCCGTGGCGTTCGGATTGCTGATCTTGAAGGCGGCGCCGATCAGTTCCGTGCTGAAGTCGATCTCGGACCCGGCCAGAAATTCCAGGCTCATTTCGTCGATCAGCACTTTTGCGCCATCGCGCTCCACCACGAGGTCGTCATCATTGATGGCCGTGTCAAAGTCGAATTTGTAGGAAAAGCCCGAACAGCCGCCCCCATCGACAGACACACGTAAAAACTCCGCGCCGTCCTGTTTGGCCAGAATCGCATTAATCCGCTTGGCAGCCGAGGCTGTAAGGGTCACATCGGGGGCAGTTGTCGTGCTCATGACCTCAACATAGGGATTCCCGAGCCAATGGAAAAGAGATCAGTGTATGCCACGCGGCACGAAGATAGCCGGGGCCGGTATTTCCCGGAGGCGCCATCGGCGACCCGGACGCCGTTCCAGCGGGATCGCGACCGGATCATCCACTCGACCGCCTTCCGGCGATTGAAGCAGAAAACTCAGGTTTTCGTCGCACATGAGGGGGATCATTTCCGCACCCGCCTGACGCATTCCCTCGAAGTGGCCCAGATTGCCCGCAGCATCGCCCGGACGCTCGGCCTGGATGAAGACCTTGCCGAAGCGCTGGCCCTCGCCCACGATATGGGCCATCCGCCCTTTGGCCATGCCGGAGAGGACCAGCTGGATGCGTGCATGGCGGAGTATGAGGGATTTGACCACAACGCCCAGACGCTGCGCATCGTCACCAAGCTCGAAGTCCGCTACCCGAACTTCGAAGGCCTGAACCTGACCTGGGAGCTGCTTGAAGGACTGGTCAAACACAATGGCCCGATGGTCACGCAGGATGCGCCGCTGGAGTCGCTGCCGGCTGCCTTCCGCGAATATGCGAATTTCATGGACCTTGAACCGCACCAGTTCGCCGGGCCGGAGGCGCAGGTGGCGGCCCTGTCAGACGATATCGCGTATAACAATCACGATATTGATGACGGCATCGCCGCGGGCCTGTTCACCATCGACGATTTGATGGACCTGCCGATCGTCGGAGACGAGTTTCGGGCCGTGAAGCTTGAATATCCGCATCTCAGCAACCGTATGGTGTCCTATGAAGCGGTGAGGCGCCTGATCGGCCTGTGGGTGAACGATCTGACGGCGGAAACCACCCGGCGCGCGAAACAGTATGCGCCCCAGAGCGCGGCAGACGTGCGCGCGATGGAGGTGCCCTTGGTGGCGTTTTCGGAGGAACTCGAAAGCCGCCAGCGCGCCCTGAGAGCGTTTCTGTATGAGCGGATGTACAAGCATTACACGGTGAACCGGATGCGCAGCAAAGCCAAACGGATGCTGGCCGAACTGTTCGAGATATTCCTGACCGAGCCGGATACGCTGCCATCTCCGTGGCGGCAGGATGCGTCCCAGGCCAGTGAGCCACGGCGGGCGCGCATAGTTTGCGACTACATTGCCGGGATGACCGATTCCTACGCAATCGAGGAGCATCGCCGGCTCTTCCACCCGGATGTGCTGCGCTAGCCACACTCTGCCCACTTTCCCAGTGTTAACCCGTTCTGCGGCCTTTGCGGGCTGTGAAACCTAAGGGATATTCAAGCGTCGTTAACGAAACGGGCCGTAATCTTAACTCTGTGAACCTATTCTGAGGATGATTCCATGGGGCGACATCGGGACAACGGGCGGGATTATGCCCCGTTTGAAGACGATTACCGCGGATTCGACGTTCGTGAGGACGATTCGACCCGTGGGCCGCTCATCCTCGCGCTCGCCGTCGGAGTTCTCCTGGTGTTTGGCGCCGTCGTCTGGAACACGTACCGGCAGGGCGTACGCGACAATGGCGCGGGCATACCGAGCGTGATTGCCGACAAGGAACCCTACAAGCGCGCGCCCGAAGATCGCGAAGGCGTCGCCGTCCCGGATACGGAGAAGCGCTTTTATGACCAGATGGACGATTCCGAACGGTCGGAAGAGCAGGGCGTAGACTATGCTGACCGCGGCAGCCTGGAGAGCGATGCGCTGCAAGGGGGGCCGCCCATAGAGCTGCGTCCGGGTCTGGAAGGGGCCGAGCCCGATGACGCGCAGGTGCGCGCACTGGCAGACCTCGAGACGATGCCGGAAGATGAGGAAGAGACCCTGCGGGTTGTGCCAACCAATCCGGTCGCCCAAGCCCCAGTACCGGCTCCGGTGCCACGGAGTTTGCCAGCGCCCGCCGAACCGGGGCCGCAATTCGCCTTTACCAGCGATGGCGTGTATCAGGTCCAACTCGCCGCATTTCGCTCACAGGATGCCGCCGAAACCGCCTGGGCCAAGATGAACAGCGCGAAGCCGGATCTCTATCGCAACGGGCAAAAACGCATCCAGCGCGCCGATCTTGGCGCCAAGGGCGTGTTCTACCGCCTGCGTGTGGGCAGCTTTGCTGAACGCGCAGATGCGTCTGAATTCTGTGACGCGGTGAAGGCCGGCGGAGACAATTGCATCGTGGTGACCGGGTAGTGGCGAAGGCATGCATCCTCAGCGTTTCGGGGCCTGAGCTCACGAAGGAGGAAGCGGCCCTGTTTGCTGCCGAGCAGCCTTGGGGCGTGATCCTGATGGGCCGCTCCTGCGTGTCGCGGAAACAGGTCCACAAACTGGTCGACGATATCTGGAATGCAATGAAACGGCCCTGCCTGATCTTCATTGACCAGGAGGGGGGCCGCGTGGCCCGCCTGAAAGCGCCGGAATGGCCCCTGTTCCCGCGCGGCCAGGACTATGCGGACATTTACGCCAAGGAGCGGGAGCGAGGGCTTTCCGCCGCATGGCTCGGTCATCGCCTGATCGCCGCAGAATTGGCAGCCATGTCGATCCATGCTGATTGCGCGCCCGTGGTGGATTTGCCTGTTCCCGGCGCCCATGACGTGATCGGCGACCGTGCCTTCGGGACCGACCCAGAGACCGTGGCAGCCCTTGCAGGCGCGGCGCTCAAGGGGCTTGCCGCAGGCGGCGTGGCTGGCGTGATCAAGCATATTCCAGGTCATGGCCGCTCAATGGCGGATAGCCATATGGAGTTGCCACGCGTGACGGCCAGCGCCGATGAATTGGCAAAAGACTTTGACGCCTTTGCACGCCTTGCCGATGCGCCCATGGCTATGACAGCCCATATTTCCTATGACGCATTTGACGCCAATGTCCCCGCAACCCTGTCAAAAGTGATGATTCAGGACGTGATCCGCAAGCGAATCGGGTTTGATGGATTGCTGATGACGGATGATCTGGGGATGCAGGCACTGGGCGGCAGCCTGGGCGAACGAGGCCATGCGGCGATTGCCGCAGGGTGTGACGTGCTGTTGCACTGTTCCGGCTTCCTGTCCGATCCCGCCGCGATCCTGGCTGAAATGAGCGAAGTGGCAGAGGCCGCGCCTGAATTGGCTGGTAAGGCGCTGGCGCGCGGTGAGCGCGCTGAGGCCTTGTCAACGCATCAACAGGATTTCGACATTGCCGAAGGCTGGGACACGTTCCGGGCCTATTTTCCGCAATTGGTGGGTACGGCATGAATGCAGACATGATCTCGATCGACGCGCTGTCCGCGGACGCGCAGGAGGCCGAAGCGGGTGATCTGTTCACCGTGGATGTCGGAGGCTATGAAGGCCCGCTGCACCTGTTGCTGGAGCTTGCCCGACGCCAGAAGGTCGATCTGCTGCATCTGTCGATCCTGTCGCTGGCGGAACAATATCTGGACTTCATCGAAGAGGCGAAGACCCAGCGCATCGATCTGGCGGCCGACTATCTCCTGATGGCGTCCTGGCTCGCCTTCATGAAATCCCGCCTGTTGCTGCCCAAGCCGGAAAAGGCCGAGGAAGACGAGCCTACCGGAGAGGAAATGGCGGCGCGGCTGGCCTTCCGTCTGAAACGTCTCGATGCCATGCGCGGAGCGGTGGAAGAACTCGAAGCCGGACCGATCCTGAACAATGTCATTTTCCTGCGCGGCGCGCCGGTACAGCCGAAAGTGGTCAAGCACACCGAATTCAAGGCATCCCTATACGAGCTGACGCAAGCCTTCGGGACCATTCGCGACCGCCGGGAACAGGAACGTCCTCACACGATCCAGCAACAGCTTGTCCTGCCGCTCGAATTGGCCCGGACCACGCTACGCGCACTCAGGCAACAGTTGGAACAGTGGTCTTCGCTGGACGAGATCCGCTCAACCATGACAGACGTGGACCCGGAATTGCCGCCCCGGTCTGTTACCGCGAGTGTCTTTTCGGCCGCATTGGAACTCGCCCGGGATGGCGAAGTTGATGTGCGCCAGGATGAGCACTTCGCGCCACTCTACCTGCGCAATGCAGGTAACAGCCCAGAGGGGGGCAGAGATGCAACCGCTTGAGAAATACTTGATGACCGACGACACTTCTGAACCGGAACGCGATCCCGTGGCGCAATTGTCGTTTGCCTATCGCCGCTCTGAGGAAGCTCTGATTGACGGGGCCAGCGATGCGTTGGTGGAAGGCATTCGCCGGGCCGAAGCCATCCTGTTCGCAGCGGGGGAGCCCCTGTCGGCCGAGCAGATTTCGGAGACGTTGCCGCATGGCGTTGAAGCCGCCGAAGTGTTGATGGCGCTGCGCGCGCAATATGTGAACCGAGGGGTCAATCTGGTCGAAGTGGCCGGTAAATGGCGCTTCCAGACGGCTTCCGATCTTTCCTATTTGTTTGTCGAGGAACGCCAGGTCCAGAAGAAGCTGGGCCAGGCAACGGTCGAAACGCTGGCCATCATTGCCTATGGCCAGCCGGTCACGCGCGCCGAAATCGAGGCCGTGCGCGGTGTGGCGGTGTCCAAGACGACCATCGACACCTTGCTCGAGACAGGCTGGGTCAAGATCAAGGGACGCCGCAAGACGCCTGGCCAGCCCATCACTTACGGCACGACCGAGGCTTTCATGGAGCATTTCGGGCTGGAGAGCCTCGAGACACTGCCGGGCAAGGCCGACCTCGAAGCCGAGGGCCTGTTGTCCGATGTCATTCCGGACGGCTTCCAGATGCCGGATGAAGAAGCGCTCAACGGTGAAGAGACGCCGGATGATGGGTTGGGAGAGATCGAGGAAACGGATTCCTTCGTCACCGACTTCATGGATGACGTTGATGAGGATGACGAGGACACCGCCGAAGCCGTCAATGGCGAGACCGATGAGGCTGAGGCGGGAGCATCAGAGGCCGACACCGATGCCGATGTGGAAACGGATGAGGACGCGGACGAGTCCGCCGTAAGCGTATTTGCCTATACGCGCGCGCCGGATCGCTCTCAGGCCGACGAGGAAGAATTCGACAGCGGCGATGTGAAAGCCGCCGTGATCCAGTTGACCAAGCAGCCGCGTGTTCCGGAACAACCCATGGACCAGTGGGACGACGACGAATAGGTCATGCGTTGCGGGCGGGCTCCAGTCTGAAGCGCCGCTCATGCTGGAATTGACCGATGATGTCGTCCTCGGATGTGCCCCAGCCCATATTATGGATGATGAGGGGACGGCCAGACGGTGTTGTCCGATCCGAGACGATCCCGATATGCGGCAGGTTGCCTATGTAGCGCATCGTGTAGAGGTCGCCGGCTTTCCAGCTCGAAACATGTCTCGGGGCGGGCAAGGCGCCGCCGTGGCGCTCAAGGTATCTTTCCAGATTGGGCACACGCCGATGGTCGATATGGCGATCCGGGCGCGTCAGGCCCCATAGTGTGGGATAGGCGCCGAACGCTGCCGTCATGTCCTCATGGACGAGCTGTTGCAAATCCATTCCGAACGCATCGCGGTAGGCGCGGATGATGACGTCGGTGCAGACCCCGCGCGACCTCGGCACATCGCCCATCGGATAGGCGATGCGCACATAAGCGGGATCATAAATGCGCGTAACGCCGATCTGGGACCGGCCGGCCAGCGCAAGGCGTGTCGGCCACGGCAAGGTCTGCGTCCCGAGATGGGCGGGCGCAAGCGGGACGCTGAGACCTCCCAGAATGGCGGCGCGGCGAGTGAGCATGTCTCATGACGCCATGCCGGTCCGGCAGGAATGGGGCGAAAATCAGAAACCGTGCAATTCGGCGATCTCTTCCAGCGGGGCCCGTTCCGCGCGGAGCGAATTGACCGGATGGGCCGGGTCGGGCTTTCCGACCGCCATCGCGCACCAGACCATTTCGGTATCTGCCAGTTTGAAATGCTCCTTCAGGGCAGGGCGCAGCATGCCCCAGCATTCCTGCATGCAGGTGCCCCAGCCGCGCTCCTCGGCCAGCAGGGCGAGCGTCTGGAGGTACATGCCGGTATGGCCCCACTGGCCGTGGCCCATCCGTTCGTCGATCACGAAGAAGGCGGCGACGGGGGCGTCGAAGAAGCGGAAATTGTTGGCGAACCAGGCAATGCGTGCGGCGCGGTCTTCGCGCGGGATGCCGAGCGTTTCGTACATCATCTCGCCAACCTTGCGGCGGCGCGCTTCGTGCGGCTCCCAGAGGTCTTTCGGATAGATCGGACGGTCGGTGGGCTGGCCCTTCGGGTTCGCGGCGAGCACAGGCGCGGCCATGCTGATGACGGCGTCCCTGGCGTCCCCGGTCACGACGATGGTGCGCCAGGGTTGCGTGTTGCCGCCGGAGGGTGCGTGCTGGGCCTGTTCCAGCCAGTCGCGGATCTCTGCTTCAGGCAAGGGATCGGGCAGGAAGGCCCGGGTGGAAATACGTTGCGCAACGGCCTGTGACACGTCCATAAAAGAAAACCTCCCATCTGGTCTGATGGGAGGTTTATCGTCTTGGCGTGGCGTCAGCCAAAGCTTATTTGCCGTGCAGGATCACCGGCATCCAGGTGTAGCCCTTCACGAAGCCACCTGCATTGTAGGATGGCTCGTCCAGCACTTCGATATGGCTGAAGCGCTCCATGAGTTCCTGCCACAGGATCTGCAGCTGCAGCTCGGCGAGGCGGTTGCCGACGCAGCGGTGGATGCCGAAGCCGAAGGAGATGTGCCGACGGGCATCCGGGCGATCGATGATGTAGTCATTCGGACGGTCCCAGAACCGCTCATCGCGGTTGCCGGAAACGTACCACATCGCCACCTGGTCACCCTTCTTGATGGTCTGGCCGTGCATCTCGACATCTTCGAGCGCCGTGCGGCGCATGTGAGCCAGCGGCGTCTGCCAGCGGATTGTCTCGGAGACCATGTTCGGGATCAGCGACAGGTCAGCTTTCAGCTTGTCGTACTCGGCTGGGAATTTGTTCAGCGCGTAGACCGAAGCGGTCATCGAGTTGCGGGTCGTGTCATTGCCGCCCACGATGAGCAGGATGACGTTGCCGAGCAATTCCATCGGCGTCATGTTGCGGGTCTTCTCACCATGCGCGAGCAGGCTGATCAGATCGTTCTTCTGGGGCTGCGCGCCGCGTTCCTGGAAGAGCTGCATGAAGGTGGCGAGACATTCCATCATCTCGCGTTTCCACTGTTCTTCCCCGCCGGGGCAGATGTCCGGATTGTTCATGCCGGTCGCCATGTCGGACCAATGGGTCAGGTCGCGCCGCTTTTCGAACGGATAGTCGAACAGCGTGGCCAGCATCATCGTGGTCAGCTCGACGGAGACCGTATCGACCCAGTCAAACGGCTCACCAATCGGAAGGGAGTCGAGCAGACCCTGGGTCCGCGAGCGGATCAGGGGCTCGAATTCCTTGAGCATGTTCGGGCCAACGGCCGGCTGGACCGTCTTGCGCTGTTCGGAGTGGCGCGGCTCATCCATTGCGATGAACATCGGCAGCTCGAAGTCTTCCGGCGGGCTGCCCAGCGTGATGCCGCCATGTTCCCAGCTGGAAGAGAAGCGCTTGTGGTCGGTATCGACCGCCATGATGTCTTCATAGCGCGTGATCGACCAGAACGGGCCGACAAAGGAGTCTGCCGTATAGTGGACGGGCGCTTCGTTGCGCAGGCGTTCAAAGCGGTCCCAGATTTTCTGCTGGCGCCAGATCTCCGGGTCTTCCGGATGGAGCTCCGACAGCGGCAGCTCACTGGCTGGCGGCACTTCCTGGCCAATTTCGAGATAGCCTTCGAAGAGCGGATCCCGGTGGGTGATCTTCGGGCGTTGCAGGGCAGGGTGATCAAGCAGTTGAACCGTATCAGCAGCCATCAATTTTCCTCCGACAGTGAGCCATTATCATAGGCTCGATTTATGACGTCAGCGTCACCTTAACATGGCTATTCTAAAAAAACTATGACGCAGGCGTCATTTTTTAGGCGGGATGGCGTTCATGTCTGGCATCATGGAGCGCCGCGCGAATGGCGCGGGCCAGCGATTTTCGTTCCGGCAGGGTCAGGAAACGCCCGATGACATAGGCCGTCTTGCCATACTCAATGCGCAACCAACTGTTTGCGGTGAGCGGTTCCTCCAGTTCCACGCGGGCAAAGGCTGACGGCAGGGACGCAGATTTTTCGGCGCCATTGGCGCGCGTGTGCGTCAGGCGCAGCTCTTTCGCCGTCACGATGATTCGGGTTTCTTCCCGCTGTTTGCGGAACGACATCCGGAACGCGAAATAGAAAGCGAGCGCATCCAGTCCGAAAAAACCGATGACCGGGATCGCGCCCATCGAAATGAACGCAATGCCTGTCAGGAAACTGACAGCTCCGACAATGCCCATGACAATGGCAAAACCGCGCTGGCTGAGCGACTGATTGGGCCGCAGGACAGCGTCCATGTAGAGGATCTCTTTGTCTTCAGTCATGCTCTCAAAATAGCACGGCCTTGTGCGATGGCGAGGGGGCATTAGACAGGCGGAATGACACAGACCAAATCATCCGCCAAACGCCCAAGGAAGAAGCGCGCCCCGCGCGTTTTCGGACCAGAGAAAGCCAGGGCCCTTTTCTGCGCGCTCGCGGAGGACCGGCCCGATCCGCGCACGGAACTGGATTTCGTGAATCCCTACACGCTTGTTGTTGCGGTCGCCCTGTCAGCGCAGGCGACGGATGTCGGCGTGAACAAGGCGACCGCCAAACTTTTCGCGCTGGCCGATACGCCGGAAAAGATGCTGGCGTTGGGCGAGGCGGGGGTTGCCGAGCACATCAAGACCATCGGCCTGTGGCGCAACAAGGCGAAGAATGTCATCGCGCTCAGCCAGATGTTGCTGGACGAGTTGGGCGGGGAGGTGCCGCAGACGCGCGAGGAATTGGTGCGCCTGCCGGGCGTGGGCCGGAAGACCGCCAATGTCGTCCTGAATGAAGCGTTCGACCACCACACGATTGCGGTGGATACGCACATCTTCCGGGTGTCGAACCGCACCGGCCTGGCCCCCGGCAAGACACCTGACGAAGTCGAGGCCGGACTGGAGCGGGCCACGCCGCCCGAATTCAAGAAAGGCGCGCATCACTGGCTCATCCTGCATGGACGATATGTCTGCAAGGCGCGCAAGCCGGAATGCTGGCATTGTGCCATTGCCGACCTCTGCCGGTATACGCCCAAGACGCCGGACCCGGCTGCGACCTCTGCTTTGGGGCCCAAGGCACGGTAAAGAAAGGTGTGGCATGACTGCACCGCGGGGCACCTGCCACCAGTTCGCCCCAATTTAACCAAATCGCGGCCACCTCAGACCGACACCGCACCGTGCACGTAAACAATGGAGCGTACCGCATGAATCGTATCGGCAAATTCGTCTTCAGCGCAACCTCACTCTGCCTGCTATCCGGTCTGCCGGCTGTGGCAGAAGATGGCTGGACCGGGGAAGCCGCCCTCAGCGCCGGGCTGACGACCGGCAACACGGAAACCTCCGCAGCCGGTCTGGCGATTGATGCAGATCGGGGAGCCGGCAACTGGAATTTCGGCATCCAGCTGTCGGGCGATTATGGCAAGGAAGACGGCATCGAGAGCCGCAATCGCTATTCCGCGGCGGCCGATCTGGAGCATGATTTCAACGACACCATGTTCACCTTCGGGCGGGTCTCCTATGAGGTCGATCAGTTCACGGGTTTTGATAGCCGCACCTTCATTGGTGGCGGTGTGGGTTGGCACCTCCTGGACGATGAAGAGCATCACTGGACGGTGCGCGGCGGTCCGGGTTTCAAGACTGATGAAGTGAAGCGCCAGATCACGACCGACAGTACCGGCGCGGTGCTGATCATCCCCGCCTCAACCGAGGAATCCCTGGGTGCTGTGGCGCAATCGGAATACTTCTATGCCTTCAACGAAGCTGTGTCCCTGAGCAACAAGACAAATTTGGTCTATGGTCAGGAGTCGACCCAGATCAATAACAGCCTTGGCCTGACGGCCGCGCTGAACGGGCATCTGGCTGCACGCGTGTCATTCGATGTCCGGCATGATACTTCGCCCCAGCCAACCTACGAGGCGACGGATACGGCCACGAAGTTCTCGCTGGTCTATACACTCGGAGAGTAGGGCGATCAGCGGCCCTTCAAACGGGCCGCGACTGCCTTGGCCATGCGTTCCCCGAGACGCGCTCCCTGTTCCGGATAAAGATAGGGCTCGATCAGTTCGAGCTCCATCAGGAGCAGGGAGCCGTCCGGATGGCGCAGCATGTCGACCCGGGCGTAGAGCGGTGTCTCGTCCAGTGTATCGAGCACAGCGCGCGCCGCCTTCAAATCATTCCGGCTCGGCACAATGGTCTCTTCCTGGCCGCCATAGGATGACTGGATACGATAGTCTCCGGGCTTGGCGCGCTTGATCAGCGCGTGGGAGAGGTCGCCATCAATGAAGATGAAGCTGAGCTCCCCTTCGGTCTGGATCGTTGGCAGGAAGGGCTGCACCATCATCGGGTGGGGCATGTCCGGGGCGGGGGCGCCTGAAGTCAGCAGGTGCTGGCCGCTTGCCCCGGCGCCCACCTGACGCTTGAAGACCAGCTGCGTTTCGCCGAGCACGTCAAAGGCGCGCTCGTACTGGTCATCCGTCATGTCGTCGATCCAGAGGGTCGGAATCAGGTTTGCGCCGCGATCTGCGAGATCCTTCAGATAGGTCTTGTCACTGTTCCAGCGAACGAGCGCGGCCGGGTTGAATAGGCGTGTCTGGCCTTCAATGGCCTCAAGCGTGGACAGGAATTCGGCCTGACGATCCCAGTAGTCCCATGTCGTGCCGATCAGGGCGGCCTCAAAACTGGCCCAGTCGGCGGATTCATCCCAGCAGATGTCGCTGATTTCCATGCCGCGCTCCGCAAATTCCGGGCGGAGGGCGCGCATCATATAGTCATGTTCGAAGGCGTCGGACCGCCGGATGGGGGAGCCAGGCTGTGTGACCTGAGAAGACAGATAAGCGATTTTCATCCGCAGGCGTTTATCATGTGCGGCAGTTGCGTCCAGCGGGTTGCTCTGGCAATTGGCGCCCAGCTATCAGGGAATCTGTGAAATGAGTGAAATCCGCTTCGATGTCGTCGGCCTCGGAAATGCCATTGTGGATGTCATGTCGAAGACGGATGACGTATTTCTCGAGCATTGGGGCATTCACAAGAATGCGATGAATTTGATCGAGGAAGATCGTGCGGAAGCCCTGACCAAAGCTGCCATCGAGCCCTTCTACACATCCGGCGGGAGTGGTGCGAACACGATTGCGGGCCTGGCCAGCTTCGGCG
Source organism: Hyphomonas sp. (assembly GCF_036964145.1). Taxonomy (GTDB): domain Bacteria; phylum Pseudomonadota; class Alphaproteobacteria; order Caulobacterales; family Hyphomonadaceae; genus Hyphomonas. The sequence goes on along the minus strand of NZ_JBALUC010000002.1, from coordinate 128,171 downwards.
CGCGCGCGGCCTATATCGGCAAGGTCGCGAAGGACGAACTTGGCAGCCAGTTCACCCGGGAAATGTCCGCAACGGGCGTACCCTTCGCAACCACGCCCCTGGAAAGCGGCCCCGCTACGGCGCGCAGCATCATCTTCGTGACCGAAGACGGCGCGCGCAGCATGAACACGTTCCTCGGGGCATCGGTCCTGTTCTCCAAGGAGGACGTCGACGAAGCGACGGTCCGCGCCGGCGGCATCCTCTATCTTGAAGGCTATCTGTTTGACCGCGAAGACGCCAAGGAAGCCTTCGTCTTTGCCTCCGAAGTCGCCAAGGCGGCAGGCCGGAAAGTGGCGCTGACCCTGTCGGACAAATTCTGCGTCGACCGTCACCGCGCAAGCTTCCTGCAGCTCGTCCGCAACAATGTCGACATTCTGTTCGCCAATGAGGAAGAGCTGCTCTCCCTCTATGAGACCGATGATTTCGATGCGGCCCTGACAGCGCTTCAAGCCGATACGGCTGTGGCCGCCGTCACGCGCAGCGAGAAAGGCTCGGTCGTGATCGGCGCCGGAGACCCGATTGTGGTCAAGGCGGAGCCTGTGAAGCAGGTGCTGGATACGACCGGGGCGGGCGACCAGTATGCGGCCGGATTCCTGTTCGGCATTTCCCGCGGCTTGCCGCTAGAGACCTGCGCGCATCTCGGCCACATCGCTGCGGCCGAGGTCATCGCGCATTTTGGCCCGCGCCCGGAGAAATCCTACAAGGCGCTGGCCGAGGCCGCAGGCATCTACGCCTGAGCTTTCAGGGCCTGTTCGATATAGTCCAGCCGGTCATGGCCGAAATACATGTCCTCACCGACAAAGAAGGTGGGCGCCCCGAACGCACCCCTGGCAATGGCTGACTCCGTGTTGGCCTGCAGAGTCGCCTTGCTGTCGCCGTCCTCAGCGAGTTCCTGAATCCGACTGAAGTCAAAGCCCTCTGCCGTGCACATCGCCCGGATCGACTCCTCATCATCCGGCTTCAGCGGCGTTGGCGCGGCCCACATATGATGGAAGCACGCGTCAATGAAGCGTCTCTGTTCGGACGGCGTGTCCTGCAGGCCGCAGGTCGCCCGCAGGAGCTTGCGTGTGCGGACCATGGGAAAATGCGGGTTCATGCGAAAGCCCAAGCCGTAGCGGGATGTACAGCGCTGGAGATCGGTCATCATGTAGGCCGCCTTAGCCGGGACCATGCCAGGGGGTCTGTTGCCCGTTGCCTGCATGACCGCGCCTAGGAAGATCGGCCGGAACTCTGCTTCTGCCCCGGTGCGTTCCGAAATCTGTTGCACTGCGGCATTGGCTACGTAAGAAAATGGGCTGATATAGTCGAAGTTGAATTCGAATTTGCCAGACATGGGTCGCTCCAAATCGAGTTTCGTTTTGGAACTATGGCAAATCGGTATAGGGGTGTCAGCATGAAATGGTCCGATTTATCCGAAAATTGGTGCCCGGTCGCTCGGACGCTGTCCCTGGTAGGGGATCGGTGGACCATGCTGATCCTGCGCGACTGCTTTCTCGGCATGTCGCGGTTTGAGCAATTCATCGCGTCGAGCGGCATGACCCGGCACATCCTGGCTGACCGGCTGAAGCGGCTCGTCGAGGCGGGTGTGCTGGAGCGCAAGGCGTACACGAACACGCCGAAACGCTACGATTACGTGCTGACGGAAAAAGGCCAGGAACTGGCGCCGGCGCTCCTGACCCTGCGGGACTGGGGCAAGAAGCACATGCCAGTACGGCGCGCGACTTCGGCCTAGTTGTCCAGAAGGGCTTCGACCTTTTTCTGGACTGCGCCGTAATCGATCTTGCCGGTCCCGAGCACCGGAATCTCGTCAACATGGTAGACGCGTCTCGGGACGGACAATTCCGGCACGCCATGATTCTTGGCCCAGACGAGGATGTCCTCGCGATTGCTCTCGGGCGTGTCGCTGAGCAGGATGACCTGTTCGCCCTTGCGGGGATCGGGCAGGGTGACGGCGGCATGCAGATTGTCCGGCCAGATGGCGCTGGCGCAATTTTCCACTACGGCCAGTGACACCATTTCCCCGCCAATCTTGGCGAAGCGTTTGACCCGTCCCATGATGCGGATGATGCCCTCATTGTCGATCGCAACAATGTCGCCGGTATCGTGCCAGCCGCCTTCAGGGCGCTCCAGTACGCCCGGATTGGAGGGCCGCAGATAGCCCATCATGATGTTGGGTCCTTTGACGTGCAGCCGGCCGCCATCCTCGATTCCGTCAACCGGCAGGAGCCTGGATTCCATCCCGGACATCAGACTGCCCACCGTGCCGGGGCGATTGTTGTCCCATTTGTTGGCGGCGATCACCGGCGACGCCTCGGTGGCGCCATAGCCTTCGAGAATCTCGATCTCGAATTTGCGGCGGACCAATGAGCGGGTCTCGTCCTTCACGCGCTCGGCGCCGCAGACGGCGAGGCGAATGGAGTCCATGTCTCCATCACTCCCGATCCGGGCGTATTGCGAGATGAATGTGTCGGTCGCGAGCAGGATGGTCGACTGGTTGGCCCGGATGCGCCGGACGATTTCACGCGGCTGAAGCGGCGAAGGATGGAACATGACTGGAATACCGGCGACCAGCGGCAGAACCGCGCCGACCGTCAGGCCGAAACAATGGAATGTCGGCAGGGGATTGAAGAGCTTGTCCGTGTCAGGGTTGAGACCGATATGTGCGCGCACCTGTTCGACATTGGCCATGACATTCTCATGGCTGAGGACCACGCCCTTGGGCTCACCTTCGGTGCCGGATGTGAACAGCATCACGCCGGCGGATTTGTAGCGCGACTGCTTGCGCACGAGACCCGGCATGATCGAGCCGACCGCTGCCACGAGCTTGTGGGCGAGCGTCAAATTTTCCCGGACGTCTTCAAGATAGACGATCTCGGCAGATCCCGAGAGTTCGTCCATCAGGTTTTCGAGCCCGCCCAGTTCGACAAATTTGTGGGCAGTGATGATGCGGCTGATCTCGCCGGCCCGGAGGGCGGCCTTCAGGTTCCGGGCCCCTGCGGTGAAGTTCAGCATGGCCGGAATGCGATTGAAGGCGCTGAGCGCGAAGAAGCCAATGACGGCGCCGGCGCCGCTGGGCAGCATGACGCCTACCGCTTCGCCTGCCTTCGTGCCTTTGCGCAAGGCTGAGCCCAGCGCGAGCGAGGCCTGGACAAGCTCCTTGTAGGAGAGTTCGCGATCGTCGCCATCGATCAGAATCGTCTTGTCCGCGCCGAATTCCTTTTTGGCCCGGAAGAGGGCGCTGAAAAGGTCGGTTCGCGTGCGGGATGGCTGGTATGGCAAAGGTGCCGGGATGGTCTGTCCGGTCATGATGGCCTTCGTTTCCTCCGAGGCGTTGCCCCATGTTTTCTGTAACAATCTGTCATTTAACGACACTGTCGCAAGCCCTAATGCAAGATTGCATAAACACTCTGCAGTGTATTTCCCTTGATGAAACAGCCGGTCACGTCCATTTTCCCACCATGGCAAATCTCATCGATCTGACGCAAAGCACCCGCAAGCACAGGCACCCGGAAAAGCAGTCGCGGCCGGATACGCCGCTCTTGCGCAAACCCGACTGGATTCGCGTGAAAGCGCCGACATCCCAAGGGTATGCCGAGACTCGCCAGATCGTGAAGTCGAAGGGGCTGGTGACGGTCTGTGAAGAGGCGGGCTGCCCCAACATCGGGGAATGCTGGGACAAGAAGCACGCAACGATGATGATTCTGGGTGAAATTTGCACCCGTGCCTGCAGTTTCTGTAACGTCTCAACCGGCAAGCCACTCACACCCGGCCGGGTGGAGGAGGACGAGCCAGGCCGTGTGGCCGAGGCCGTCGCCGAAATGGGTCTGCAGCATGTCGTGATCACATCGGTGGACCGGGATGATCTGACCGATGGCGGGGCGATGCATTTCGTCAACACAATCGACGCTATCCGTACGACCTCGCCGGGAACGACAATTGAAATCCTGACGCCCGACTTTCTGAGAAAGGATGGCTGGGAGAATCACGTGATCGACGCGAAACCGGACGTGTTCAACCACAATCTTGAAACGGTGCCGCGCCTGTATCTGTCGATCCGCCCCGGCGCGCGCTATTTCCATTCGCTTCGGCTTCTCCAGAAGGTGAAGGACCGCGACCCGACCCAGTTCACCAAATCCGGCCTGATGGTCGGCCTTGGCGAGACGAAGGAAGAGGTCATGCAGGTCATGGATGACATGCGGTCTGCAGGTGTCGACTTCCTGACCATTGGCCAATACCTGCAGCCGACCCGCAAGCATGCGGCGATTGACCGGTATGTGTCGCCGGAGGAGTTCAAGACCTATGAGGAAATTGCGCGCTCCAAAGGCTTCCTGATGGTCTCGGCCTCACCGCTGACCCGGTCGTCTCACCATGCCGGCGAAGATTTTGCCCGGCTCCGGGCTGCCCGCGAGGCTCAACTGGCCGCTGCTGCCGTCTAGGTATGCCGCATTTCTCGAAATCCGTTCATGTCCCGTATGGCGGGGAACAGGCTTTTGAGCTTGTGTCCGACATTGCGGCCTATCCGGATTTCATCAAATGGATCACCGCGATGCGGGTCTCCGAAATGATGGCCAAACAGGATGGCAGTTTCACCTGTTTTGGAGAGGCGGCCGTCGGCTTCAAAGGTTTTGTCGAACGCTTCACGACGCGGGTGGAAGCAGATCCGAACACCGGCACTGTTACCGCCTCTCTCGTGAAGGGGCCCTTCAGGAAGCTGAAGGCCGAATGGCGGATCCTGACATCTGACCGGGCCGGCTCGGATATTTCGCTGACCATCGACTACGACTTCAAGAACCCGTTCATCGGCATGTTGGCCGCCGCCAATCAGGGGCTGGCGGTCAACAAGATTCTCTCGGCTTTCCTGGCTGAAGCCGAACGCCGCTATGGCGGAACCGCCTAGGCGATCTGCAACTGGATCTGTTTCAGCGCGCATTCCATTGCGGCCAGCCGAATCTGTTGGCGGCCAATGTCTCCGGTCTGGAGCATTTCGTGAATGACGGCGCGGTTTTCCCGCGCGCAGGCCACATGCACCGTTCCGACCGGCTTCATCGGGGTTCCCCCGCCGGGCCCGGCCACGCCGGTAATGGAGACGGCAATATTCGCGCGGCTGGCTTCCAGAGCACCTTCCGCCATCATGCGGGCGATCGGTTCGGACACAGCGCCATAGTCTGCGATCACGTCTCCCGCGATGCCAAGCATCTCTTCCTTGGCGCGATTGGAATAAGTGACGAAGCCGCGCTCAAAGACCGTTGAACTGCCCGGAATATCGGTCAGCAGGCCGGCGAGGAGGCCGCCCGTGCAACTTTCGGCCGTGCAAATCCGCAACCGTGCCTGAGCGGCATCATCGAGGATCAGCATGGCGAGATTTCTGAGACGATCTGGAAACATGTCGTGCACGATATGAGGTGTTCTGCTCGCCGTGAAGCGAAGATTGAGGGTTCAGGTGTCCGTCGTGGCGTAAAGTGTCACCACGGCTTCGGCGGCAATACCTTCGCGGCGGCCGGTAAAGCCCAGGCCTTCGGTCGTCGTGGCTTTCACGCTGACGGCATCCAGCGGAAGTCCAAGCAGTTCGGCGGTGCGCGCGCGCATGTCTTCCCGATGCGGTTTCACCTTTGGGGCTTCGCAGATCACGGTGATGTCGCAATTGCCGATGGCCAGGCCCTGTTCGCTCACGAGTCGCTGGGCTTCCTTCAGGAAGATGCCGCTGTCTGCGTCTTTCCAGCGGTCGTCGCTGGGGGGGAAATGGTCGCCAATATCGCCGAGCGCGGCGGCCCCCAGGATGGCATCCGTCAGGGCGTGCCAGGCCGCGTCCGCATCAGAATGGCCTTTGAGCCGTGCTGAATGCGGGATCTTGATGCCGCACAGGGTGACATGATCGCCCGGCTCGAAAGCGTGGACATCAAATCCCTTGCCGATCCGCACCTGGCCGGCGGGGGGCGCCATCAGTCTGGAGACCATGTCGAAATCCTCCGGATAGGTGATCTTGTGCAGCCGGTCCGTCCCGCGCACGAGTTTGACTTCGATGCCCTGAGCTTCGACCGCAGCGAGATCATCGACCAGATCGTCGCCCGCTTCTGCGAGCGCCATAGTAATGGCGCCGTATCGGAAAGCCTGGGGGGTCTGGACGCGAAACAGGGAGTCGCGGGACACGGTTTCGAGCGTCCGGTCGCCCTGTCGTTTCAGGGCATCCTGAACGGGCAGGGCGGGGGCTGCGGCAGCGTGCGTCGTCAGGGCCTCAAGCAAGGCATCAAGGGTCGCATGGGTCAATCCGGGCCGCGCGGCATCATGGATCAGGACAATCGTGCTGTTATCCGGGGCGGGAATGGCCGCAAGTCCGTTCCGCACTGACAAGGTGCGGGTCGCTCCGCCTGCAACGCAAATACAGCCCTCTGGCGCAAAGTCCGCGGGGGCGTCTGGCCCTGTCACAATGATGATTTGTTCGACTTTTGGGTGTGACCGGAATGCCGCAATGGACCAATCGATGACGCGTCGGCCATTAAGATCGCACCACTGTTTCGCACGTGCACTCTCTGCTCGGCGGCCTTGGCCTGCAGCGACAATAATGGCAACCGCCTTGTTCATACGACGCTTTTTAGGTGAGCTCGGCGGACATGGCTACAGATGATTGCGGCGGTATCCGCAGAAAACTGCTTGCATATTGTGCACTTGCGAAAGTCTAAAAAAACGGAAAGATAGGCGAATGACCAATTTTCGAGCACCTCAAGTATGGCTGGCACCGATGTCAGGGGCCACGGATGCGCCCATGCGGCGTCAGGCGAGCCGTTTCGGCGCGCCAGCTGTCGTGTCCGAAATGGTGGCCGGAGACATGCTTGCGGCTGCGCGTCCGGACGTTGTGCGGCGAACCTGTCGGCATGACGGTGACGGCCAATGGATCGTCCAGCTGGCCGCGAGCAAGCCTGAAGCCATGCGGGTCGGTGCGCAGCTGCTTAGAGAGACGGGTGTGGATGTTATCGACATCAATATGGGATGCCCGTCCCGGCAAGTGACAGGCGCGCAGTCCGGCTCTGCCCTCATGCGGGATTTCCCGCTGGCACTGGAGATCATCCAGGCGGCGCTGGATGGGGCAGGCGACCTGCCGGTGACCCTGAAGATGCGCCTTGGTTGGGATGATCAGAGCCTGAATGCGCCGGAAATTGCGGTCGCGGCAGAGCGTATGGGCATTTGCATGCTCACCGTTCATGGCCGGACACGCTGCCAGTTCTACAAAGGCGAGGCGGACTGGGCGCGTGTGGCCGACACGGTGCAGGCCGTATCCGTGCCCGTGATTGTCAATGGCGATATCGGATCGATTGAGGACGCTGAGGGCGCGCTTGTGGCATCTGGCGCTCATGGCGTGATGATCGGGCGGTCGGCGATGGGGCGTCCATGGTTGCCGGGCCAGATCGCGGCGCATCTTGAAGGGCGCCGTTTCGAAATGCCAAGCCTTTCGGTTCAATTGGACAGTCTACTGGAGCAGGTGTCTGACAGTGTCGAACTCTATGGAGCGTTTCTGGGCATCCGCACGGTGCGCAAGCATATCTCAGCGGCGATTGATGCCGTGGCATTGCCGATAGACCCGGACACGCGGCGCAAGCTCCGGTCTGAACTGTGCCAGATCAGCGATGCCAATGAGCTGAAGGCAGCGCTGCGGCGTGTTTATACGAAAACCAGGGAAATGGAGGCTGCGTGATGGCGAGTGATATTGCATTGTCTGCTCCGAGACTGGGTGACCTGTCTCCGATTGCCTTGCTGCTGATCGATTCCCGTCGGAAAGTTGTCGAGGTGAACGCGGCGGCGGAGAGCCTGTTGCAGCTGTCCCGACGTGGTCTGCGCAGCAAGCCCTTGAGTGAGATCATCTATCATGACTCCCCGGTCTTTGAGCTGCTCGACCGGGCCGAGCGTACGGTGGGTGATATCGCAGCCCCGGGCACGCCGATTACAGGCCCCGGTCTGTTGTCACGCCAGATCTGTGACATCTGGGTCAGATCGACCGATGATAATGGCTACATGATCGCGATGTGCGAGGCCGCCACGCGCGACGTTAATGACTCGGCTGCAGGCGTTGCCGGCTTCGGCCGCATTCTGGGCCACGAGGTCAAGAACCCGCTCGGGGGCATTATTGGCGCGGCACAATTGCTTGAGCGGCAATCGGTCGACGGGCAGGCAGAGCTCCTGGAAATCATCAAGGATGAAGCGCGCCGCATAGAACGGCTGGTAAACCGTTTGTCCGCCTTCGAATTGTTTTCGGCCCCGCATATGGAGCCGTTCAACATTCATGCGCTGCTGGAGCGCGTGCTTGCATCCGAACGGGCCGCGATGGGCAGCAAGATTGAATTCAAGCGGGATTTCGATCCGTCCCTGCCGCCGGTCATCGGTGACTCAGACCATTTGCAACAGGCTTTCCAGAATGTGATCCGTAATGCGGCCGAGGCCGCAATGGAGGGAGGGGCACCAGGCAAGGTCACGGTGCGCACATCCTATGCGGCTGGCCTGTCCTTCCGGCAGGCGCGGCTTGGCGCCGGCCTGCGGCGGGCCATGCTCGTCTCCGTCGAGGACACAGGCAAAGGCATACCCCGCAATCGGCAGAATACAATCTTTGAAGTGTTCCAGAGCAGCAAATCTGGCGCCCGTGGGCTTGGGCTGTCGATTGTGAAGGAAGTGGTGACCGCTCATGGCGGTCAGATTCGTGTAGACAGCGTGCCGGGCTCGACGCGCTTTTCAGTATTGCTGCCGCTAGGCACAGGGGAAAAGACTGATGGCTGAGAAGACCGTTCTGCTTGCAGAAGATGATGCAAGCATTCGATTGATTGTGAACCAGACGCTCGTCGCCGCAGGCTATGAGGTCCGGGCCACGAGTTCCCCCGAAGCGTTGGAGCGTTGGGTTCGCAATGGTGAAGGCGACGTCGTCGTCTCCGATGTGTTCCTCGGCGATGCCTCTATCTTCGACCTGCTGCCCTCCTTGAAGCTGGCGAGGCCAGACCTGCCCTTCATTGTGATGAGTGGCCAGAACACCATCCTTACGGCGGCGTCGGCGGCGCAACATGGCGCGTTCGACTATCTGCCGAAGCCTTTCGACATCGATACCCTGTCCGGCCTTGTCCAGCGCGCTCTGAAGTCCCAGCCGAAAGTCTCCGCCCGCGCGATTAATCCGGAATCACAGAAAGCCATCAGCGATGCTGGCTTGCCGCTGATCGGACGGTCCGATGCCATGCAGGAAGTCTATCGGATAATCGCCAAGGTGATGAACACCGATCTGACCGTCCTGATCGAAGGGGAGAGCGGGACCGGCAAGGAACTCGCTGCCCGCGCGATCCATCAATTGGGCGACGCGAAGAATGGCAATTTCGTTGCCCTGGACCTGGCCGCTTTGCCCGCCTCGGAAATCAATCGCCAGCTGTTCGGCCACAATGGCGAACAGGGCGCCGTCCACCAGAAAGGTGGCACACTCTATCTGGACGAGATCGGGGACCTGCCGGCAGAAGCCCAGACGCAGCTCGTCAAACTGATGCGTGATTCCAGCGGCGCGCGGATTATCGCCTCCACCCGCCGGAATCTTGGCCGGCTCGTCGATGACGGCAAGTTCCGGGAAGATCTCTATTACCGGCTCAATGTCGTCCGGCTGACCATGCCGCCGCTGCGCCTGCGCAAGGAAGACATTACGGAACTGGCCCGCGCCTTCCTGATCCGTGCGCAGCGCCAGGGACTGGCGGCAAAGACGCTGGACAAGTCGGCGCTGGACCTGCTGACGGCCTATGACTGGCCGGGCAATGTGCGCGAACTTGAAAACCTTGTCCTGCGGCTGGCTGTGCTGTGCCCGGACGAGACGATCACGCTGCGCGATGTTGAACGTGAACTGCGCGCGGGGGCGAGCGAGCAGAAGGGGTCGAGCGCGGGTTTTGAGAAAGACATCGAAACGCTGCTCCACCGCTATGTGATGGGCGATCTCATCGCGAGCGGGGATCATGAGGATTCGAGTGTGTATTCGAATGTCATCGACCAGGTCGAGCGGCCCCTTATCCGGCTCGCTCTCTCGGTGACGGCCGGCAACAAGGTCAAGGCGGCGCAATTGCTCGGCATGAACCGCAACACATTGCGGGCCAAGATCAATGCCCTTGGCATTGCAGAAGAGTGATTGACTGATACGCCGACTGTGGCTTTACTGCACCACTGTTGCTTTTGAGGCACGTAAGTGTGTCTGAAGGGCAACGGGCCGGGGTGGCCATGTGTAGAGCGGTGTATCGTTGTCGAATGTACTGAGTCAGCAGGCCACGAAGGCAAGCTGGGCCCTCTTTGAAGGCCTATTCATTATCGCGGCCCTCGTGGCCGTGTTTGCGACCTTCATCGCCATTTCCGGCGTGGATCCCGACAATCCGACGGCTGGCGCCACGCCGTGGCTGCTCGGGCTGAATTTTGTCGTCATCATTGTCCTCGCCACAATCGTCGCCCGGGAATATCTCTCCATACAATCCAACAGTGAGAGCGAAGGGCGCGGCCGGCTCGCACGTCGCTTTGTCATGTTGTTCGGATTCTCTGCACTGGTGCCGTCCGCCATCGTCGCCGTCTTCCTGGGGGCCGTATTCACGCAAGGCCTCGACAACTGGCTGGGCGAGCGGGTCGATTCCGTCATGGAGAAGAATGCCGAAATCTTCCGCACCTATGTCGACAATTTCGAGACGACGTTCGATGTGGACGTGCGGCTCGCGGCGCTGGATGTCGAAAACTTCGCCCGCGAAGTAGAAGCCAATCTCGCGGATGCCGAAGCCGCCCGAAACCTGTCCACGGAAGCTTCGCTCGCATTCTCGGAAGGCCTTCGCTCCGAACTCGCTTTCCGGGATTTTCTCACCATTGCCATTCTCGGCGCGGACGGGGTCGAGCTGATCTCGCAGGAGAGCGTGCAGGATGCCATCCTGATCCCTCCTCCAGCCTCCGCCTTTGCGGAGGCCGACCAGGGGGAGATTGCGACCACCTTGTATGAAAACCGGGGTGTTGCGACGGCGCTGATTCATATTACCGAGCCGCTCGATGGCTACATCTATGCCGTGAAGAATTTCGACCGGAACGCGGCCGTGCGCCTGCGTGAGGCGGAAGCGGAAATCATCCAGTACAACAATGCCAAGCGGCAGGGCGGCCGGCTGCAGACCATCTTCGCCATCGGCTATGCGCAGATCGCGGCGCTGGTCCTGCTCCTCGCGGGTCGGCTCGGCCTTGAGGCGGCTGGCCGGGTTACAGGCCCCATCGGGCGCCTGGCGATCGCGGCTCACACTGTACGCGACGGGGATCTGACTGTGCGCGTTCCTGTCACCGGGGCGAAAGACGAAGTCTACGCGCTCAGCAAGTCATTCAATGCGATGACGGAGCAATTGTCCGAGCAGCGCAATGCCCTCATCCGGGCGCGGGAGGAGGAGGAGGATCGCCGCCGCTTCGTTGAAACCCTTCTGGCCGAGGTCAGCGCCGGGATCATCCGGATGGACGGCAACATGATCGTCACGCTGGCAAACCGGTCTGCGGGAGATTTGCTCGGAGTCGATGAAATCGAGGAAGGGGAGAGCCTGAGCCAAGTTGCCCCGGACTTCGTTCAATATGCACGGGATACGCTGCAACAGAATTCACCCGTTGATGCGTCCCTGGACCTCCACCGCAACGGAGCCGTACGGCATTTCAGGCTGAAGACAGCGCCTGATCCGGCTGGTGGCTGCGTTCTGACATTTGATGACACAACCCGGCTTGTGAATGCACAGCGCCAGCTTGCCTGGCGAGACGTCGCGCGCCGTATTGCGCATGAAATTCGCAACCCCCTCACACCGATCATGCTCTCCACGGAGCGTTTGCGCCGGCGCTATGCCGACAAGATTGATGACACAGACGGCGTGTTCGAGCGCTGTATTGAAACCATTCTCCGGCAAGTCGGCGATATTGGCCGCATGGTTGAGGAATTTTCGTCGTTTGCGCGGATGCCGAAGCCGAGCGCGAGCCGGTTCGACATGAAATCCCTGCTTCAGGCCACAAGCTTTTCGCAAGGCATGGTGAGCCCGGACATTGAGGTGGAGTTCGATGCGGACGCGGAAAACGTCAGCTATCTGGGAGATGAGCGCCTGATCGGGCAGGCCCTCGGAAACCTGCTCAAGAATGCGGCCGAGGCCATTGAAGGCATGCCTGAAGAGACTGAGGTGCAAGGTCATATCCGGGTCGTGCTGTCCGAAACGGACAAGGGCGTGGATATCACGATTGAGGACAATGGGCCGGGCTTCCCGGAAGATGCCCGCGATCGCCTGCTCGAACCCTATGTGACGACCCGCGAAAAGGGCACCGGGCTCGGCCTCGCCATCGTGAACCGGATCATCGCTGATCATGGCGGGTCTATTTCCCTCCAGAACCGGCTGGACGGACTGCGCGGCGCGCGCGTCCGGGTCTGGCTGCCCCACAATACATTGCGCGTGCACGAAGCGCTCGAAGCAACAACAGACGAAAACATGGAAGACTCTCCGGCCAGTGCCGGATTGGTGTAGAGGAGCTTGCAAAATGGCCTTGGACATTCTTGTAGTTGATGACGAGCCGGATATCCGTGAACTGATTGCGGGTGTCCTGGGAGATGAAGGGTATTCGGCGCGGACGGCTGAGACCGCCGAAAGGGCCCTGGAGGAAGTGCGGGCCCGAACGCCGCGACTCGTGGTGCTGGATGTCTGGCTGCAGGGCAGCGGCATGGACGGGCTGTCCTTGTTGAAATATTTGAAATCCATTGACCCGATCCTTCCGGTCATCGTGATCAGCGGGCACGGCAATATCGAGACCGCTGTCGCAGCGATTCGGCGCGGCGCGTATGACTTCATCGAAAAGCCGTTCAAGACTGATCGCCTGTTGCACATGGTTGAGCGCGCAATCGAGTCCGCTGCATTGAAGTATGAAAATGCATCCCTGAGAAACCGGGCAGGGGACAATGAGCAATGGATCGGCGAGAGCCAGGCCGCGGCGACGTTGCGGGCATCCATCGACAAGGTCGCCCCAACGAATTCCCGCGTCATGATCTCCGGGCCTGCCGGGTCCGGCAAGGAACTCGCGGCGCGTCTGATCCACCGGAATTCCCAGCGCGAGAGTGGGCCCTTCGTGGTCGTCAATGCGGCCACCATTGCGCCGGACCAGATGGAAATTGCCCTGTTCGGAGAAGAGGATTCCGAAGGCCGCACCACGCGGATTGGCCTGTTTGAAAAGGCCCACAACGGAACCTTGCTGCTGGATGAAGTGGCTGACATGCCTCTTGGCACCCAGAACAAGATCTTGCGGGTCCTGACCGAGCAGCGCTTTCAGAGGGTCGGGGGGAAATCCGATGTCAGCGTGGATGTGCGAGTCATGTCTGCGACCACCAAGGACATTCGCCATGAAATTTCTGAAGGGCGTTTCCGGGAAGATTTGTACTATCGGCTGAGTGTCGTACCCTTGCGGGTGCCGTCGCTGGCAGAGAGGCGAGACGATATTGGCGACCTCGTGACCTATTTCACCAACCGGATTGCTGATTCCTCCGGTCTGACGCCGCGGACGTTTTCCACCGAGGCCATGGCCGTGCTCCAGTCGATGGACTGGCCGGGCAATATTCGCCAGCTCCGCAACGTGGTCGAGCGGATCCTGATCCTGTCACCATCGGATTCGAGTCGGCCCGTCAGCGTGGACGAATTGCCGCGTGAACCCTCCGGGGTGCCGGGCGGGGCCGGGAAGAGCGGATCAGCCGAACTTGTCGGGCTGTCGCTCCGGGATGCTCGGGAGCAGTTCGAGCGGGAATACCTCGCTCTGCAGATCACGCGGTTCAATGGCAATATCTCCCGAACGGCAGAATTCATCGGCATGGAGCGTTCGGCCTTGCACAGAAAATTAAAGGCTTTAGGCGTAAATTCGAATCTTACTCGTCAGGACGGCTGAGGCCGTTGAGAGGCTGTAGACCATGCATGTTCTGATTTGCGGTGCGGGCCGTGTCGGGCACGGAATTGCCCGGCGTCTGGCACGCGAGAAGCATGACATCACCATCATCGACGAAAATCCGGACCTGGTCGACCAGGTTTCGACGGACCTCGATGTGCGCGGCTTCACCGGCCATGCGGCGCATCCTGACGTCCTGAAGAAGGCGGGTGCGGCCGATTGCGAGATGATCATCGCGGTGACGCATTTCGACGAAATCAATATGGTGATCTGCCAAATTGCCCACACGCTTTTTTCTGTTCCGTACAAGATCGCGCGGGTGCGGGAGCAATCTTACATCGACCCCGCCTGGAAGAACATCTTCTCCCGAGAGGGCCTGCCCATCGACATGGTGATCTCACCGGAAGTGGAGGTCGGCGAGGCCATCCTCCAACGCTTCCGGACACCCGGCGCCGTCATGAGCGCGACCTTTGGCAAGGGCAAGGTCCGGCTGCTCGGCCTTGAGATTGACGATAGCAATCCGTTGCTGGACACGCCTGTGGACCAGTTGCGGGGCTTGTTCCCGGATCTGTCGGCCCGGATCGTGGGCATTGGCCGGGGTGACTCCGTGCGCGCGCCGCGTTCCACGGACGTGCTCAAGCCGGGGGACAGGGCCTATGTCGCGGTGCTGGATGAACACGCTGACCGGCTGACCTCGATCTTCAATCGGGATTCTGAACAATCCGGCCATGTTGTGATCGTTGGCGGGGGCAATGTCGGCCTCTATGTCGCCACCACGCTTGAGCGGGAAGGCAAGAACCGGATCCGCCTGATCGAGCACAATACCGAGCGCGCCAATGAGGTCGTGTCCGAGGTCAAGCGGACCATCGTCATTCAGGGCGACGGGCTCAATCCCGATATTCTGGCTGAGGCCGGTGCGCCGAAAGCCGATTTCGTCGTCGCCATTACAAATGACGACAAGGCGAATCTTCTGATCTCCAATCTGGCCAAACGGGCCGGCGCCAAGCGGACGCTCGCCCTGGTCAACGCGACCGAACTTGCCGGGCTTGCGCGCGACCTGCGCGTTGATGCCGTGCTGGACCCGCGCGCGCTGACCGTATCGCAGATTCTGCTCCGCATGCGCCGGGGCCGCATCCTTGGTCTGCAATCCATCGAGGACGGCAAGGCCGAGGTCGCCGAAGGGATCACGCTGGAATCTTCTTCCCTGATCGGAAAGCCGCTCGGCTATGATGATTTGCCCGAAGGCATGACGGCTGCAGCCGTGATCCGGGGCAAGGAGGTGTTCATCGCCGGCCCGGATGTCGTGGTCCAGGCTGAAGATCATCTGATCATCTTCTATCAGGAAGAAATGGTCCGGAAGGTCGAGAAATACTTCCGGGTCAGTCCGGACTTCTTCTAGAGCCATGAATTACGCGTCTGTCGTCCGGGTTCTCGCTTTCCTGCTGCTCATTGTCGTGGTTGCGACCATTCCTTCGGTCTTCATGGCGATCGCGGCAGGCGAGACCAGCCAGACATTTGCATTTGGCGCGATGATCCTGTGCATCATCGTCGTCTCCAGCAGCGTGTTGCTGCTCACCCCAAAACCAACGCGCAAGGCCCGGCCGTCTGACGCGCTTGGAACGGTTATCCTGTGGTGGTTCATCACGCCGGTGGCGACCAGCCTGCCTTTCATCCTTGGGGTCGAAAATCAAAGCGTGCTCAGCGCCATTCATGAGGCCACTGCATGCCTGACGACGACCGGGCAATCCGTCATTGCCGTCCAGAATAATGAATGGCCCATCAGTCTCGTGGTGTGGCGCGGCATGCTGCACCTGTTGGGGGGGCTCGCCACAATCACTGCGGCGGCCAGTGTCCTTGCGGCGCTGAACCTCGGGGGGCCCGGTATTCACCGGACGGTGCTGTTCACCGTGCCGGAAACCAGCTTTTTCGACGCCGTTCCGCGCGTGGCCCGCGTGGTCAGCATGTTGATGGCAATTTCCATTCTCGTCCTGTTTGCTGCTTTGGTCTTCATGGGCGTCCCGGCAGAACGCGCGCTGGGGGATTCCGTGAGTGCTTTGACGACGGGACTGGTGCATCCACAGGGCATCATGCGGGCACCCCTCGATACGCTGCCGTCCATCGTGCTCGGGATCGGCCTGTTGGTGGGCGCCATGGGACTGGCCATCTGGCTGCCCCTCAAGGACCGCAAGCCTTTGAAAGCCATCACGGATCCGGAAGTGACCTTGTTCGTCGCCTTGCTCGGCGTGTTCGTCGCATTTGCCGTGGCCTCAGACCTGAACATGACCGAGGGATTGTCGTGGGCCCTGTCCGCCTTGTCGACGTCCGGCCTCTCTCTGTCCGATCCTGCCGACTATAATCGCATCCCGTTGCCCGTACTGGTCTTGCCAGCCCTGATCGGGGGATCGGCGCTGTCAGCCGCAGGCGGCGTCAAGATCGCGCGCTTCATCGTGCTCGCCCGGCGGGCGGGTCAGGAGTTTCGTCAACTCGGATATCGGCGCTCCATCCTCGGATTTCGCTTCCGGGACCGCGAATTGAACGAACGCAGTGTGATCGGGGTCTGGGTCTATCTGATTGGCTACGTGCTCTCCATTTTCCTGATCATGGCGGGGTTTGCCTTTCTGGGAGAGGATTTCGTGTCGGCCATACGCCTTGCGATTGGGAGCCTCACAAATTCGGCAGCGGTTCTGGGCAGTTATCCGATGGATTTGTCGGGCCCTGCGCAAGCATTGACCATTTTCTCAATGATTCTCGGGCGATTGGAGGTTCTGGCGCTGATTCCAGCCCTTTCCCTCAGCTTTTGGAGGGGTTAACCGCTGTTCCCACTTGCACTAGCGCTGTAATCCCGTTAGCGCGACACATAACAAGAACAGGCCAGATTGGATTTCCGTCATGTCCGCCGACAAAAAACAGAATTTGCAAGATACCTTCCTGAACGCCGTCCGGAAATCCCGGACTCCGTTGACCGTCTTCCTGGTTAACGGCGTTAAACTGCAGGGTGTGGTGACTTGGTTCGACAATTTCTGTGTTCTGCTTCGCGGCGACGGACGCCCGCCACAGCTTGTCTACAAGCACGCGATCTCTACAATTGCTCCAAGCGCCCCGGTGCAATTGTTTGATGAGGAAATGGATGCGGACTAGGCCCCTTTGACTGACAGGATGATTGATCGCACGCCGGTGCCCGAGGTGGCTGGCGTGATTATTCCTTGGTTCACACCCGCCAACAGACCAACTGAAGACCGGCTGCAGGAAACGGCAGGCCTCGTGGAAGCGCTTGGCTGCGATCTCGCTTTCCTGCGCGCCGAGCACGTTCGCAAAGTGAACTCATCTGTTCTGCTGTCGGGCGGTATCCTTGACCGGCTTGCGGAGGACCTTCGGGAAAACGACTGTACCATCGCCGTCATTGATGGCGACCTTACGCCCGTACAACAGCGCAACCTTGAGCGAAAGCTTGAGGTGAAGGTCATCGACCGGACAGGCCTGATCCTCGAAATCTTCGGCCTGCGTGCACGGACCAAGGAAGGCCGTCTTCAGGTCGAGCTGGCCCGGCTCCTCTATGAGCGCTCACGATTGGTGCGGACCTGGACCCATCTTGAGCGCCAGAGGGGCGGTGGCGGCTTCCTGTCCGGCCCCGGCGAAAGCCAACTCGAAGCAGACCGGCGGATGCTGGATGACAAGATTCTGCGCCTGCGCCGTGATCTGGACGATGTGAAGCGCACGCGCGCCGTGCAAAGGGCAGGGCGCAAGCGGAGTGGAAAGCCCGTGATTGCACTGGTGGGCTACACCAATGCCGGCAAATCGACCCTGTTCAACCAGATGTCTGGCGCTGACGTATTCGCGCGGGACATGCCGTTCGCGACGCTCGACCCAACGATCCGCAGGTTTGACCTGCCCACTCTCGGCGAAGCGGCCCTGATCGATACGGTTGGGTTCATCACAGATTTGCCGACCCATCTGATCGACAGCTTTCAGGCGACATTGGAAGAGGCGATGCAGGCAGACCTCCTGGTCCATGTGCGCGACCGGTCGAGCCGGGCAGACCTGGAACAGGCCGAAGATGTGATGATCGTGCTGGAGCAATTGGAGGCCGAGACCGGCCTGCCATTACCGCCCATGATCGAGGTCTGGAATAAAGCCGACCTTTTGCCAGAGGATCGTGCCGAGGCGCTTGCGTTCTCTGCACGTGGACCACTCGATACACCAGCCGTGCTCGTCTCTGCGTTGACAGGGACGGGGATCGACGAGCTGCTGGATCTCATCGAGGCCGTCCTGCTAAAGGGCGCGACCGAGATTGAATTGGAACTGGGCGCACAAGACGGGCGGGCGCGGGCCTGGTTGCACCGAAATGGGGAAGTCCTCTCGGAAACGACACTGGACAGCGGGAACGTCGTGATGACAACGCGCCTGCCCAATGACAGGCTGGGTCAATTCTATTCCGAATTTCCAGACCTTAATCCTGCCTGACGCGCTCCTGGTGTTTCACACGCTGCCATAGAGCCTCCTGCGCGTCGATATCGAGTGTCGCGAAGTCCTGACCAGCCTCATCAGCAAGCGCTTCCATTGCGCGGAAGCGGCGTTCGAACTTTGCATTGGCACGTCGCAAGGCCTGTTCGGGGTCCACATTGAGGCGGCGGCTGAGATTGGCCGCAACGAACAGCAAATCACCCAGCTCATCTTCTATCTTGTCCGGGTCGCCAGTTTCGATTGCCTCCCGGACCTCGTCGGTTTCCTCGGTGAGCTTGTCGAAGATGGGATCGGCTTCGGTCCAGTCGAAACCGACTCGCGCCGCCCGCTTCTGGAGCTTCTCTGCGCGAAGCAGTGACGGCAAGGCCAGGGCGACGCCGTCCAGCGCGCTGGAGGGGCCGTTGCTCTTGTCCTTGCCAGCACGCTCCTGAGCCTTGATCACTTCCCACGCGGCGACCTGTTGGTCGGCCGTTCGCGTGTCCTCATTTCCGAACACATGCGGATGACGGCGGATCATCTTGGCATTGATTGCATCGACGACGTCGGCGATTTCAAACGCACCCACCTCCTTCGCCATCTGGCTATGGAACACGACCTGAAAGAGCAGGTCGCCAAGCTCTTCCTTCAACTCGTTCATCTCTTCGCGCTGGATGGCGTCGGCGACTTCATACGCCTCCTCGATCGTGTAGGGCGCGATGGTGGAAAAGTCCTGCGCGACATCCCAGGCACATCCTGTTTCCGGGTCCCTTAGCTTCGCCATGATTTCGATCAGGCGGGACATGGCATGAGCGGCGGACGGGTGGGAATGGGCATCATCAGTCATTCCGTCTGACTAGCCCGACTCCCCACAGAAAGCGACCGGCTTGATTGACAAGACTTCCAACTCACGCGACGGGATTGGATGCGCAAATCGCACCCCTTCCTACAGGATAGATGACGAGATGACGCTCACACCTTCCCTCATTGGCGTATCGATCACCGGGAACCGCTTTCGGGCTTGGGCCTATGATGCTGACGGGGACGTGCTGCACACATGCCAGTCAGCCAATCTGCGGTCAGGCCCGGTGGGACCAGGGGCCGATCAGATCCGGGCTGTCCTTGACAGCTGGCGGCGCGATTTCACCGGCGCCTGCCCAATCCTGGTAAGTGGAGCCAGGGATTCTCAACAGGGCGGAATGGAGAACCATCATCCCCGCGTGCCGTTCCGGCTGGAGGATATTGGCGCAAGTCTCCACAGGGATCAGGACGTCTTGTTCATTCCCAGCCTGGTTCAGACTGCGCCCCCGGATATCACCTATGGCGCCGAGACCAGCCTGTTCGGGATCGAGCAGCCGAACGGCCTTGTCTGCATGCCAGACGATTTGACAGTACATTTCAGCCTCGAGACCGGCCGGGTGACCGGGTTCACAACCGAACTCACCCGGGAAATTCACGGGGCCATACTGGCGCGGGAGCGCGCGGTTTCAGCCGGGCTCCCTGAACAGGTATTTTCCGAGAGCGTTTTCGTGGAATGGGTGGAGCGGTCGCTCGACACGGAAAACGCTGTATCCGCCTATGCCGTTCACGCGGCGGTATGGACTCGGCAGCTGGCTCCGCAGCACTATGAGTGCGCCTTGTCAGGCTTGTTGATTGGCGCCGATGTCGCTGCTCATTATGATCCCGGTGACGATGTGATTCTCATTGCCGACGATATTAACCTGACCCGGTACGGTTTGGCGCTGGATGCCCTCGACGCGGACGTCTTGGAGTATTCGGCGGAAGACTGCCTGACGGACGGCTTGTGGGAGATTGCAGAGCTTGCTGGTCTGTTGGCAGACTAGCCGATACGATTGACCTATCGGCGCCAACAGCCGGGATGAGGATATTCGATGTTCATGACGCCGGAATGTGTCGCACCGACAGGGTGCACGCTTGGCGAGGGTCCGCTCTGGAGCCCGTCGGAAGGTTTCCTTTGGTGGGTGGATATCAAGCGGGCAAAGCTCCATCGGTTCAATCCGCGAACAGGCAATACACGCCGTTACGACCTTCCGATCCGGGCCAGCACGATTGCCCTGCATGACGGTAGCATCCTGATGGCGGGCGATCAGGAAATCGGCGTCTATGACCCTTCAACCGAAGCCTATGAACGACTGGCGGTCCTGCAGGGCGAGCCGGAAACCAATCGCACCAATGATGGCGGCATCGCACCGGACGGCTCGCTCTGGTTCGGCACAATGGACGACGCGGGAAAAGCCGCGCAGGGCAATTACTACAAATTCAGTCCTGGCGGGACGGTCGAAGCGCTACGCCTTCCCTCCGTTCTGATGACCAACACGTTCCAGTTTTCGCCCGATGGAACGAAATTCTACACTTGCGATTCCGCCGAACAGGAAATCCTGTCGTTTGATCATGAACAGGAGACAGGCAAGCTGACAGGACGAAAGGTCCTGGCCGACACGTTTGAACTCGCTGGGTACCCGGATGGGTCGGCGATCGATTCGGAAGGGTGCCTCTGGACTTGCCTGTGGGACGCATCCCGGGTGATCCGATTGACGCCTGAGGGAGAGATTGACCGGATCATTGTTCTGGCGGCAACACGTCCGACCAGCGTGGCATTTGGTGACGAAGACCTGAAGACTCTGTTCATTACGACAGCGCGGGCAGGACTGTCCTTTCCCCAGCTGGATGCGCGGCCCCTGTCGGGAAGTTTGTTTGCGATTCGCGTCGAGGTTCCGGGGTTGCCGCCGCGTGAATTTGGAAAATCACTTTGATGGGAGCGTTTCCCTTGCAGGCCGTACACAAGACCCCACCTAGTCTTGATAATGCTGCCGGTGTACTTAACCGTGGACGTGGCGGCTCAAAACCGCTAACTCCCCGCTTTTCAAGAGAGAGTCGGAATGGCCGATAAGGTGAAAAAGAAGCGCGTAGGTCCAATTACCTTCTTTCGGCAGGTTCGTGCCGAAGGGAACAAGGTGACGTGGACGTCCCGTCAGGAAACGATCCAGGCAACGATTTTCGTCGTTATCATGTCGATCCTGATCGCCCTTTTTCTGTTCTTGGCCGATTTCATCATCAATTTGGCCGTTAAGGCGATAACGGGCCTCTGAGACCAGAACGGCCCGTCAACATTTCACTAGGGAGCGCGTAGGCCTCATGGCTGAAGCCAAATGGTACATTGTCCATGCTTATTCCAACTTCGAGAAAAAGGTCGCTTCGACCATTCTCGAACAGGCGGAACGCAAAGGACTGGCAGACCTGATCGAAGACATGCAGGTGCCGACTGAGGAAGTCGTCGAAGTCGCACGCGGCAAGAAAAAGACCGTCGAGCGCCGCTACTTCCCGGGGTATGTCCTGATGAAGGCCGTCATGACCGACGACGTGTATCACCTGGTCAAGGACACACCAAAAGTATCCGGCTTCCTCGGAGCTGAAGGGGGCAAGAAGCCTCTGCCGGTTCGCCAGCGTGAAGTCGATCGCATCCTTGGCACGTCGACTGATTCGGCCGCGGAGCGTCCACGTCCGCAGATTTCGTTCGAAATCGGTGAGCAGGTCCAGGTCAATGATGGTCCGTTCCAGGGTTTCGAAGGATCTGTGGAGGAAATCGACGAGGAGAACGGCCGTCTGAAAGTGACCGTCTCCATCTTTGGCCGCGGAACTCCGGTCGATCTCGAATTCGAACAAGTCGCAAAAGTCTGATCAGCCATGTGAATCGGCTGGAGTGCAGTTGCGCCTCAGAGTTTTGCTTGAATCCAAACGAATTGAGCGGTATTTGCCGCTCATCGTGCCGCCTTAGCTCAGTTGGTTAGAGCACTAGATTGTGGATCTAGGGGTCCCCCGTTCGAGCCGGGGAGGCGGTACCATTTTCCTAATTTCAGGCCGTCCTGCCGTTGAAATCATTGACGATTCGAAGCTTTCCAATATTTGACGAGTTGGCAACAATCTGTTGCAATTGGGTCGCGGTATTCAAAAATGCCGTCATTCAACTGATACGCGAGTCTAATAAGGGTCGCAGTATCTGGTAAATGCGTTTATTCAGGAACCATTCGGGATTCTACCCGTATGAACCTGCGGCCGAGGACAATCCCGTCATTCGGCACACAAAAGGGGATTGAGTATGAAGAAAACTCTTATGTGCGCGACAGCCGCGGCCGCATTCGCGTCTGCCGGCTTTGTCGCACATGCAGAGGACGGGTGGTATGCCCGTGCCGATGCGACCTACGGATTTGATGGCAAGCTCGACCACGATCCTGCTGAGCAGGACGTCAACGCCACGATGGGCGGCATGTCCGACGCTGACGAATCTCTCGGCTTTGGTCTTGGTCTTGGCTACGGTTTCGATAACGGTTTCCGCCTTGAAGGCGCTGCTGGTTACAGCGATGACGATCTGACCGTTCCTGCCACGTTCAATGGCACCGCCCCAGTCGGCGCGGTTTCCCAGACTGCAGGCAACCTGCAAGTCATGGAACTGATGCTGAATGGTATCTACGACTTCAATCCTGAAGGCGTGATCCAGCCATATGTTGGTCTCGGTATCGGCGTTCTGCGCGCGAATGCGAAAGCGAACAATCTGGTTTACACCGACGGCACGGACACTTCCGGAGCCAACGGTTTCTCTGACAGCGACACCGGCTTCGGTTACCAGGGTCTTCTGGGCCTCGGCTACAAGGTTTCTGACCAGCTGACGCTGGACCTCGGCTATCGTTACAAGGTTGCCGAAGATCTTGAATTCGCTGGCTACAATGGCGGCGCTAACTATGACGCCGACTACACGTCGCATGTGGCGACGGTCGGCCTGCGTTATGCATTCGGTGCGACGCCTCCGCCACCACCGCCTCCTCCGCCACCACCCCCGCCTCCGCCACCACCACCTCCGCCACCACCGCCTCCGCCACCGCCGCCACCTCCGACGACGACAACGGATGCCCCTGAAGTTGTGTGCTCCAGCCTCAACCAGGAATTCGTGGTGTACTTCGAGTGGGATCGTGCGGATCTGACGAGCCAGGCGGCTGCTGTTATCGACCAGGCCGTCGCTAACATTAATGGCGAAGCCGGTTGTACGCCGAACTCGGTGTCGATCGCCGGTCACACGGATACCTCCGGTGCCAGCGCTTATAACCAGCGTCTGTCCCAGCGTCGCGCTGATGTCGTGGCAAACGCTCTCGCTGCTCGCGGTATCGACTCGTCGATCATCGAAGAAGAAGCGAAGGGTGAGACGGATCTGGCTAAAGCGACCCGCGATGGTGTTCGCGAGCCTCTGAACCGCCGTTCGGAAGTCGTGATCACTGTTCAGTAATCGCTGACTCTCAAATATGAAGACGGCCCGGCAGGAGACTGCCGGGCCGTTTTTGTTTGGGCCCGTGTTGATCGCACTTGCCCACCCTAGTTTCCTGTGAAACCAAGAGACCATGGATACATTGCAATCACTCAGCCCGGACGATGAGGCCGCGCGTGAGCGTCTCTTCAGCGCCAGCCACGACATGGTGCAACGCACCTGTAGCTGGTCTGATATCAACACCGGCAGCTGGAACACGGCGGGCCTGGAGGCCTTTGCTCCAATGCTCGCGGATGCATTTTCTGAATTGCAGGCAGATGTCGATGTGATCGAGACCGAAGGCTTCGAAGCCGTCGGTGCATCCGGCAAAGCCGAGATGCAAATGACGGGACCGGTTATCGAGGTGACAGGCCGTCCGGATGCCGACGTTCAGATCATCATGTCCGGGCATTATGACACGGTATTTCCGGCGGGCACGTTCCAGGGTGTCACTGATCTCGGAGACGGGCGCCTGAACGGACCTGGTATGGCAGACATGAAGGGTGGGCTATGCGTCATGCTTGAGGCCCTGAAGGCCTTCGAAGCCGGACCGCTCAAAGATCGCTTGGGTTACCGGATTGTCCTGACCCCAGATGAAGAAATCGGGAATTTTGCAAGTGCCCAATACCTGACCCGTGCGGCAAAGTCCGGCGCCATGATCGGCATGACCTATGAGCCAGCCATGGAAACAGGGGCCATGTCAGGCGGGCGCAAAGGCTCCGCAGTGTTTGATATCGTCCTGCACGGGAAGGCCGCACATGCTGGCCGGGCCAAGGAAGAAGGACGTAGCGCCATTGAGGCCGCTGCAGAGCTCGTCCTCGGTCTGGAAGCGCTGAATGGGCAACGTGAGGGCGTCACCTTCAATGTGGGATCGATCGATGGTGGATCTGCCGTCAATATCGTGCCGGATCTTGCCATCGTCCGTTTTGGCGCGCGCGCGCCGGATGCAGACAGCGCAGAATGGGCCACAACGGAAACCCGAAAGCTGTTTGAGCGGGCGATTGCGCGCAACGGTATCAGCGGACATTTGCATGGCGGCTTCTACCGTCCGCCCAAACCCAGAAATGCCGCTCAGCAGGCGCTGTTTGATGCGGTTCATGCGACCGGGCAGGCCATTGGGCTGGATCTGGAATTTGTCGACACAGGCGGCGTGTGCGAAGGCAACAATATCTTTGCGGCGGGCGTGCCCAATGTGGATACGCTCGGTGTGCGCGGGGGCCGGATCCATTCGAATGAAGAATATGTCGTGACTGACAGCTTTGCTGAGCGGGCGACACTCTCTGCTCTATTGCTGAACCGCCTTGCGGATGGCCGACTCGATGCGCGGCGGATCAAGTCACTCATGGGGCAATAGATGACACCCTATGTAATGCGCCCGTCGAGACTGGATGACCTGTCTGCCCTTATGGAACTAGCGGAATTGTCCGGACCGGGGTTCACGAGCCTGCCCGTGGACGAAGCCATCTTGAAGGACCGACTTGAGAAGTCTGACAAGGCATTTCACGGCCGTCTCGAAAAGATCGAGTACGGAAAATATCTTCTGATGATGGAAGATGCCGGCACCGGCGAAGTAGTCGGCTGTTCCGCCGTGAAGGCGGGTACAGGTATTGACCAGCCCTTCTTCAACTACCGGATCATCACCCTGTCGCAGGCGAGCCAAGCCGCTGGCAATATGCGCTTCGACATGGATGCGCTCGTCCTGACAAATGAATATGTCGGGTTCACCGAAGTCGGCACATTGTTCCTCAAAGCCAACCATCGTGGTGGCGGCGCCGGGCGGCTCGCGGCTCAGTCGCGTTATCTCCTGATGGCAACCGACCCTGCTCGCTTCGGGGACAAGGTCCTCGCTGAACTGCGCGGGGTCATCGATGCGAATGGGGTGTCCTCCTTTTGGGAATGCCTCGGCCGGCATTTTTTCCGCATGGATTTTGACGAAGCCGACAGGCTGTCCGCGACGACGGACAATCAGTTCATTTGCGACCTGATGCCGAAATATCCGATCTATGTCGATCTGTTGCCGCCTGAAGCTCGGGAAGTGATCGGACGGTGTCATTCCGAGGGCGTAGGGGCTTACAAGCTGTTGCAGTGGGAAGGCTTCGAATTCGACAGGACCGTAGACATCTTCGATGGTGGACCGCTGGTTGCGACGCAAAAGCGGCACCTGCGAACCATCCAGGAAAGCCGGGAGGTAAATCTTGAGCTTGCCGCGAATGTGGACGACGAAACCTTTCGTCAGGGCCTTGTCTCGACGGACCAACTTCCAGATTTTCGCGTGAGCCAGGCCATGCTCGCGCTGCAAGGCGACGACACTGCGGTCACGACTGCGGACGTGTTTGAAAAGCTCCGGATCAAACCTGGAGCGAAGACCCGTATCTGGGTGAGGAGCTGAAGATGAGCGATGCCGTCTGGATCGACGGGGAATGGCGCAGCGGCAATGGACCGAAGTTCCAGAACTACTGTCCGGCCACGGGCGACATGGTATGGGAAAGCGCATCCGCGAATGCGGGCGATGTAACTGCCGCCGTCGAGAGCGCGCGACGCGCCTTTCATGAATGGTCGCGCACGCCGCAAAGTGAACGCACCGCCATTCTCGAGGCGTATGCGGATGAAATCGGCAAGCGCACGGACGCAATAGCTGAAGTGATTAGCCGGGATATGGGTAAGGCGCTTTGGGAGTCTCGGGGCGAAGCCGCCACAATGAAAGCCAAGGTCGCCGTCTCGATTGCGGCGCAGGTGGAACGTGCCGGCGGAAAGGTGCAGGAGGCTGCATTCGGCTCCATGCATCTGACGCATCGCGCACACGGCGTCATGGCGGTCTATGGTCCGTTCAATTTTCCCGGCCACTTGCCGAACGGGCATATCGTGCCGGCGCTACTGGCCGGGAACACGTGCGTATTCAAACCCTCCGAACTGGCGCCGGGTGTAGCGGCCATTATGGCGGAAGCATTTGCCGCAGCGGGCCTGCCCGCGGGCGTGCTGAACATCGTGCATGGGGGCAGGGAGACAGGTGGCGCCCTGCTCAATGCAGACATCAATGGCCTGTTGTTCACAGGATCGGCGGATACAGGCGTATTCTTCCACAAGCACTTCGCTGGGCGTCCGGAAGTCATCTTGGCCTTGGAGATGGGTGGCAATAACCCGCTGATTATCTGGGACCCCGCTGATGTGGAGGCCGCTGCTGACATCGCGGCGCAATCGGCCTTTCTCACGACAGGACAGCGTTGTTCCTGCGCGCGCCGGGTGATCCTGCCAGAAGGCGCTTTTGGCGACTCGGTGATTGAGGCCATCGTCGCGCGGGCGAAAGGGCTCAAGATCGGCGCCTGGAATGAAGACGATATCTTCATGGGGCCGCTCGTATCCGAGCAGGCCGCCACCAATGCGATCGAGTTCCAGACCATGATCTCCAAGAAGGGCGGCAAGAGCCTGCGCCGGCTGAAGCGCATGGACCGGGGAGGCGGGTTCGTGACGGCTGGCGTGATCGATGTGACCAACGCCTCGGATATTCCGGATGAGGAATTGTTTGGCCCTCTGATGCAGATCATTCGTGTTCCGGATTTCGACACCGCCCTGCAACGCGCAAATGCCACTCGCTATGGCCTTTCCGGGGGACTCATCAGTGATGACGACGCGCTATGGGTCAAGGCACACACGGAAATGCGGGCGGGCATTCTGAACCGAAATCGCCCGACAGCTGGCGCAAGCGGCGCGATGCCCTTCGGCGGGCCGGGCCTGTCCGGGAATTTCCGTCCGGGCGCATACTATGCTGCAGACTATTGCGCATGGCCCCAGGCCAGCCAGGTATCTCACACGGCGACACGCCTGAGCGCACAGGGCTTTCCCAAATAACTTTGACGAGAGGATTATGAGCGTGGCGCACGAGGTGAACTTTGATGGCCTGATCGGGCCCAGCCATAATTATGGCGGCCTCTCCGACGGCAATCTTGCAAGCGCCGCAAACTCCGGAGATATCGCCAATCCCCGCGAGGCGGCGCTGCAAGGCCTCGAAAAGATGCGGATGCTGATGGGCCATGGGCTCGTTCAGGGTGTGTTGCCGCCATTGCCGCGTCCGAACTTTGATCTCCTCGTGTCTGCCGGCTTTCGCGGCAGTGACGCCCAGATCATTGAAGCCGCAGCGAAGACTGCGCCACGCCTTCTTAAGGCAGCGTATTCAGCTTCCAGCATGTGGACCGCCAATGCGGCCACCGTATCCCCCTCAGCGGACACTGAGGATGGCAGGCTTCACCTGACAACTGCAAATCTGTCGACCATGCTACACCGCGCGCAGGAACATCCGGACACGACGGCAAGCCTTGTATCGATCTTTGCGGACGATGAGAAATTTGCAATTCATGGCGCACTCCCCATGCATCCGGATTTCTCGGATGAGGGTGCTGCCAACCATGTCAGGCTCTGCGGCTCTCATGGAGAAGAGGGGGTCGAACTGTTTGTGTTCGGCCGTGAGGCTGGCGAAAGCACAACAGGTTTTCCGGCGCGGCAGACGCGGCTGGCAAGCGAATCCGTGGCACGCGCGCATGGGCTGGAATCCGACCGAAGCGTCTTTATCCGTCAGTCCCGCGCGGCGATTGATGCCGGGGCCTTTCACAATGATGTTGTCTCGGTAGGCGCGCTTGATACGCTCTTCTTCCATGAACTCGCGTTCGAGGACACGAACGCCGCCATGGAATCAATCCGCAGGGCTTCCGCCGGGCTGTTTGAGTTCCAGCCGGTGATGGTGCCGCTCGCAGAAGTACCGATCGAAGATGCCATCCGCGCCTATCTGTTCAATTCCCAGCTCCTGAAGATACCCGGCGAGGACCGCCTCGTCCTCGTTGCGCCAACGGAGACCGAGGAAACCGAGTCCACGCGCGCCTATTGCGAGCGACTGGTCGACAGCAATGGCCCTATTGGAAAAGTCATCTACGCGGACGTGCGCCAGTCCATGCGGAACGGGGGAGGGCCTGCCTGCCTGAGACTGCGGGTGGTGATGACCGAAGACGAGATCGACGCCTGTCATCAAGGCGTGTTGATGGATGATGAAACCATCGACGAATTGCAGGACGTGATCCGGAAGACGTATCGCGACCGGGTGGCGCCGTCAGACCTCGGCGATCCAGCGTTTGCCGACGAATGCCGTGAAGCGCGGGAAGCCTTGTTGAACGTGCTCGATCTCGAAGGGCTTTGCTGATGATCCGCATCTACGATTACTGGCGATCCTCGGCGTCGTACCGCGTACGCATTGCGCTCCATCTGAAAGGCGCAGAATTCGAGACGGTCCAGGTAAACATCGCGCCCGGCGCGGATGAGCAGTTTGGAGAGCCATACCGCACGGCAAATCCACAAATGCGGGTGCCGTCGGTGGAGATCGATGGTGAGGCGGTCGGCCAATCCATGGCAATCCTGGAGTGGATCGAGGAGACTTTGCCTGGCCCTTCCATCCTGCCGTCAGATCCGGTGAAGCGTCTGCAGGCGCGTGCCTTTGCCGATACCATCGCCTGTGACATTCACCCCTTGAACAATCTGTCCGTGCTCAAGGAATTGCGGACCAGCTTTGGCGCCGACGAGGCTGCGATCAAGCGCTGGTATCATGAATGGATCCGGCGTGGGTTTGACGCGCTGGAGCAACAGGTTGCGACTTGGAGCGCCGAGCGTTTCCTGTTTGATGACGTGCCCAGCATCGCAGAGATCGCGCTTGTCCCACAGGTTTATAATGCCCAGCGGTACGACATGGATTTGTCTGCCTACCCCACTTTGATGGCCGTGACAGAGAAATGCCTGACACTACCAGCTTTCAGGAAAGCAGCGCCGACAAAGCCTGAGGCTTAGTTTCCGTCGCCCTCGAGTTTTTCGTCTGTCTCTCCAGGACGGCGGATATCAACAATCTCGACCTCCTCGAAATCCCCGAGCGGTTCGGCCATCTTGCCGACATTGGCCTCTAGCCATTCCGGGAAGCTGGCGACCATTTCGCCGCCGGGCGTGCTCTCGCTTGTCAGGGTCCAGAGACCTTTTTCGCGATGTGCCGGGACGACCATCTGGCAGCTTGCCGCCTCGTTGAGGCGGTCATTGCAGTAGGGAAGTGGCTCTTCCACTGGTGCCTGCTGCTCGTTCGAATCGAGCGGGGGGATGCCATCTTTCGTATCCGAAATGGACAGGAAGCCCCCGAAACGCTCCCGCAGGGAAGCGTCCTGTTCAAGACGAGCCAGAATGGAAACGGGAATGGGCCGGTCATGCGCGATGATCAGGGCGCGGCCCTTATTGTCTCGGCGCAGGTAGCTCTCGAAAGCGCGGGTCAAATCGTCATTGGTCGCGTTGTCGCGATAGAGCGGCGAATACACTTCGCCAATCGATTCGAGCGAGGCTTTCAGGGATTGGGCCTGCCGGCGGCCGCGGAGTTCGCGCTTCTGCAAGCCGGATTGCGTGGTTCCGCGCAGCGCGGAATCTTCGCTGATCAGGAAAACGTCTACACCCCATCCATCGACCCAGACCGGGTTGGGTTCTTCCACAGGAAGCGCAGACCAGCTTGAATCTTCAGCATATTTCAGCGGATCGAGTTCCAGTTGCGGCCGGGGGGAGATGAATGTGTTCCAGACCCATGGACCCGCGCCAATCGCGAGCACTGCCGCAATCGCGATCAATACAGTGAAACGTTTCATCTGGGGTTCCTGATTTCAGTGTCGGTCTGCGCGAGACAGATCAGTCGGACGGCAGGCCAGAATAGGCCGGTTGGTCGACAGACAACTGGTCAATTGTGGTGGTTTTGAGGTGTGCAAGCAATCCGGGTGTGTTCAGATCCATGTCACCCTGTTTCAGCCTATTGCAGAGCTGTTCATTCACCGTCGCGACGGGCGCAGAGGCGTCCGCGCCGAGGAGTGCTACCAGTCTTTGCTGTTCGGCCGATTCGGCGACAGGGCGGATTTCGAGCTCCCGCAGAACTGTCGCGAGCACATTGGACGCGACGCGCGCATGGAAGGCGGCATGGCCCTTCAGGGCCGGCATGGCGGTGTCGTCGATGAAGGCTTTTACGGCGGTGAGCATCTCTTTCTGGGATGGCGCGTCATGCATGGGTCAGGCCCTCTGTTCGAGCAAATTGAGCAGGTCGATTTCGGTTTCAGAGACACGCCGCCCGATCGCGGCCCGCTCCACGCTAGGATCCGCGCCAGACCGGAAGGATTCGTACATGATCATGCACATGATGCCCCATTTCAGGCTGCCGAGAATTTCCCACCAGTCAATTTCGTCCGACGAAAACTTACGGCCGCCTGAGGCCTCGTAAGTCGTCAGCAGGTTATCGAGGTGTCCAAAGCCGCCGACGCGGTTTTGCGAGTGTCCAAACCGCCAGGAATTCACGCAGAGCCAGGCGATATCCTCTCGCGGATCACCCAAGTGGGCGAGTTCCCAGTCCAGAACGGCGGCAAGTCCGTCGGAATCCACGATCAGATTTCCGAGACGAAAATCCCCATGAACGAGGACTGGCGGTACCGCACTGGGGACGTTGGATTTGAGCCATGCAATGGCAAGTTCGAACACCGGCCGGGGCAGGTTGAACGCACGATAGATGGTTTCGTACTTTTCGAGTTGGTCCAGCCCCCCGCTTGTCGGAAGGTCCGGCAGGTCTGCGGTCGGAATGGCGTGAATGGCGGCCAATGCCGCTCCGCACTGGTGTGTCAGCTTTTCGCGGGCGATCCTGTAATCGTCATCGCGGAGGATTTTCCGCGCGATTGTCTGGCCCGGTATACGGTTCATCAGGAAGGCTTCGCCGATGTCACTGCCGGGCTCGAAAACCTGGATGACTTTCGGAGCCGGGACCGTCCCGTCCGCGCAGGACAACAGCTTCGCTTCGGTGCCCAGTCCGATGGCTTCGGAATTTCTCGCGACGCTGACGCCGCCTGGCACACGCCTCAGGATCAGTTCCTCTACGCACCCCGGACGCTCCACATCGAGGCTCCACGTCTCTTGACTGGCACCTCCTGACAGGCGAACCAGCCGTTCAACGGTCGCGTCAGCGCCGTAAAATTGCCCGGCCCATGCCTGTAAACCCTTTAGAATCTCGTCATGTCTACCCATCTTGTCACAATTGCGCGGAACCCTCATCAGGCCAAGGCGTAACGCCAAGTCACCCGGCGCACCCGCCGAAGGAAATTGTTGATGTCGAAATCAAATAAGAAAGACTACGGCCTGCTTCCCACGGAGAAGCCGCACCGGCTTAGTCTGTTCGGCTGGTTGAGAGGGCGTTTCTTCGCAGGCATGTTCATTGCCCTGCCGGTCGTGGTGACATTCCTCATCCTGCAAGTCCTGATCAGCGAGATCGACAAACGCGTCGTTCCGCTGCTCCCGGCTGCGTTGAAGCCGGAAACCTACCTCAATTATGCGGTGCCTGGTTTCGGCCTGATCGTGCTCGTCCTGTTTCTCACCATTCTGGGGGGGATCGCCACGAACCTCATTGGCCGCTCGGTCATCAGTCTCGCAGACCGCATTCTGAGCCGGGTGCCCTTTGTCCGCTCCGTCTATTCCGCGTTCAAGCAGCTCGTTGAGGTCTTCGCGAGCAACAATACCGACCAGTTCAGTGAATGCGTCCTGATCGAATATCCCAAGAAGGGGACCTGGTGCCTGGGTTTCGTGTCGAGCCCGGCAAAGGGGGAGCTGAAGACAGTTCTCGGACCAGCCTTCATCGGCGTGTTTGTGCCCACCACGCCAAACCCGACCTCCGGCTTTCTGATGTATGTCGAGGCCGCTGAAGTCGTCCGGCTCGATATGACCGTTGAAGAGGGGGCCAAGATGATCCTGTCGGCAGGTCTCGTTGTGCCGGAGCATTTGCCAATCAAGGAAGTCGATGGAGCTGCCGCCGTTGACACAGATAATACGTCTGAGGTGCCTACTCCGACGCCGGTGCCTGAATCCGAGGCGTAAGCAATTCGCGGACAAGGCGCAGCGCCTGACCGCGTTCGCCGCCGAGTTCCGGATCCCGGGTGACGATTGCCTCCGCATCTTTTTTTGCGATTTCCAGCAAGGGCGCGTGGCGGGCGAGGTCTAGAATTCGGTAATCTGTTGCACCAGCCTGTTTCAGGCCGAGCATGTCGCCAGGCCCGCGCAGTTTGAAATCGGCTTCGGCAATCTCAAAGCCGTCCTCCGTGCGACGGAGCGTATCAAGACGCTCATGCGCGGTTTCACCGAGCGGCGGGCGGTACAGCAATATGCAGAAAGAGGGGCGATCGCCACGCCCGACCCGGCCGCGCAATTGGTGCAGCTGGGCAAGTCCAAATCCTTCGGCCCGTTCAATCACCATGATCGTCGCTTCGGGGACGTCCACCCCGACTTCGATGACGGTGGTCGCAACCAGCAGTTTTGTCCGCCCGGCGCGGAAGTCCTCCAGTGCGGCATCCTTTTCCGCCGGTTTCAGGCGGCCATGCACAAGGCCAACCGGCACCTTAAGCTGTTCACTCAGGGCCGCATGGCGGCCCACCGCCGTTGAGTCGTCATCATCCACATCCACTTTCGGGCAGACCCAGAAGGCGCGTTCGCCCCGGCGGATTGCGCGGCCGACCGCGCCAACCACTTCCTCGACCCGGGTGTCCGGCACGGCGCGTGTCTCAACCGGGACCCGCCCGGCAGGCTTTTCATCCAGAATGGAGACGTCGAGGTCGCCATGAACGGCTTGCGCCAATGTGCGCGGGATGGGCGTGGCGCTCATGACCAGCATGTGCGGGCTGAGCGCCTTGCCCGCGAGGCGCATTCGGTCGGCTACGCCAAAGCGGTGCTGTTCATCGACAATGACCAGGCCGAGATTGCGGAAGGCGACCGATTGCTGGAAGAGGGCTTGCGTGCCCGACACGACGTCAATTGTCCCGTCCGCCAATCCCATCAGGATGCTTTCGCGGGTGGTGGCCTTGTCCCGGCCCGTCAGTGCCGCCACCGTATAACCCAGCGGCGACAGGAGCCGGTCCATCGTCTCGTATTGCTGCCGGGCGAGCACTTCGGTGGGCGACATGAAGGCTGTCTGGAATCCCGCACTGGCAGCTTGCACGGCAGCCATCGCGCTGACCAGCGTCTTGCCGGCGCCAACATCGCCCTGGAGCATACGTCGCATCGGGGAAGTGGACGACATGTCTGCCGCGATCTGATCGAAGGCGCGGGTCTGGGCCCCGGTGGGCTTGTAGGGCAGGGCGCGCAGCAGGGCCTGATGGGCCTCGGCATTGATTGGTACAGACGGAGCGGCGCGCTTCGCCCGGCTCGCCCGTGCAAGCGCAAAGGCCGATTCGCGCGCCAACGCCTCATCATAGGCAAGGCGCTCGCGAGACCGCTCGAACAATTCCGGATCATATTCGACGGGAGCATGTAGACTGCTCAGCGCGGCCTTGAAGCCAAGCCAGCCTTTCGCCTCGATCAGGGCCGGATCGGCCCATTCGGGGAGGTCATCATCAATATGGTCCAGAGCCTGGACCGCAAATCCATGCACACGCTTGTTGGTCAGCCCGGCGGTAAGACCATAGATCGGTTCGACGGCGGGCGGCATGGGCCCCTTGGCGGGATCAACGATATGGTCCGGATGCGTCATCTGGCGCTCGCCATTGAATTCCTCGACCATGCCGGAGACAACCCGCTCCTTGCCAATCGGGAATTGGCCTTGGAGCCACCGTCCATCCGCCCGGAAGAAAGCGAGCGTCAGGAATCCTGTTCCGTCATAGAGAACGATCTTGTGCGGAGATCTTTCGGAATAGGGAGCGTGATAGGCATGCACCTCACCGCGCAAGGTCGCGACTTCGCCGATCACCGCGTCATCAATGTATTCCTTGACCCGCCGATCTACCCAGCGTTCCGGCAAGTGGAGCAACAGATCCCATATGCTGTCCCCCCCCGTCAGGCGTTCCAGCACCGGCTTCAGCTTCGGGCCGACACCGGACAAGCTGTCCAGGCCCTCAAATAATGGAAAGAGTCGCTCGTCCCGCATCGGTGACAGACTATGCGGCTGCGGTGCGCTGCACAATCGCCGCTGTTTATTCCAGCTGTGCGTTCTATATGGTTTGGCAGACACAGGAGGCCCGCATGGAAACACGTCGCCGAAAACTCAAATTCAGAGCATGGCGGCGCGGATTCCGGGAAATGGACCTGTTGATGGGGTCTTTCGCGGATGCGCATATAGGTTCGTTCGGCGAAGCGCAGCTGGACGAGTTCGAAGGTCTGCTCGGTGTTCCCGATTGGGAAGTCTATGCGTGGCTGATCGGCCAGAAACCTGTGCCTGAGCCTCATCGCGGCCCGGTGCTGGACCAACTCATCGCATTCCGATACGCCGCGCAGGGCGGTTAAGTCCGCCACCCTTTCCACATCATGCCGATTATCCAGTGCCCATGACCCCTGTCGAGCTTTTGAAATCCCTCAGCGGTCCTGCCGCACTGTCCGGCGCGCCGTTCGGCGCCGACCTGATCGCCATGTGCACGGCATTGGAAGCGCGGGGCGGGGCGGGCGTGTATGTGGCGCGGGACGACAAGACCGCCGCCACAGCACGGCGCGTTGCCCAATTCGCGGCGCCGCGTCTGGAGCAGGTCGACCTGCCGAGCTGGGACACGCTGCCTTATGACCGGGTGAGCCCGACGGCGGGTGTGGCGGCTCGACGGTGTGCTGCACTGGCGAGACTCTCGCGATATGAGCCGGAACAGGGTCCGATCCTCATCGTCACCACAGCGTCGTCTCTGGTCCAACGGGTTCCGCCTGTCAGCGTGTTGCGACGGTCTTCCTTCGCGGTGACGCTTGGCCAGTCCGTGAACCAGAAGGAACTCACAGAGTACCTCGCTGTGAACGGCTATATGCGGTCCAGCACGGTGCGGGAGCAGGGGGAATTTGCGATCCGGGGCGGGATCATCGACATCTTCCCGCCCACCTCGCCCGAGCCGTATCGTCTCGACTTCTTCGGAGACACGCTGGAAACCCTGCGCACCTTCGACACTGAAACCCAGCGCTCGACGGGGGACGCCAAGAGCGTGGCCTTTGCCCCGGTCAGCGAAATCCTGTTCGATGATGATGTGCTGGCCCGTTTCCGGGAGAAATACCTTTCTGAATTCGGCCCGCCCTCTGGTGATCCGGCCTATGAAGCGGCGCGGGCCTCCATTCGCCGTCAGGGCGTGGAGGGCTGGCTGCCGCTGTTCCATGATCATCTGGAGACGCTGTTTGACTATGTCGGCCCTGATGCGCTGATCGGCATGGGCCATCTCGCCGGCGAAGCGGCGGCAGAGCGTCTGTCACAGGCGGAAGACTATCACGCTGCCCGGCTTGAGGCCGGGGAAGGCGATGTGCGCCAGGCCAAGGTGTTGCCGCCGGACGCGCTTTACCTGACACCGAGGGAACTGGAAGCGGGGCTTGCATCGCGCGCGACCGCGCGGTTCTACCCGGCTGAGCCCAGTGCCGAAGCGTTTGACCTGAAAGGACGTGCAGGGCGGGATTTTGCGCCGGAACGCCTGCACGCCGACATCAACATATTTGAAGCCGCCATCGCACACGCCAAACGGCTCCAGTCCGATGGCCGCCCGGTTGTCTTCGCGGCCTGGTCCGTGGGCTCGGCCGATCGCCTCATCAATGTCATGGCCGATCACGGCCTGACCGATCTGGCGCTGGTGCATTCGATGGAAGCGGCGAAGAAGACCGATTTCACTGTGGTCGAAATTCCGCTGGAGTCGGGATTCGAGACGCCCGAAATCGCGGTGATCTCCGAAGCCGATATTCTTGGGGACCGTCTGGCCGGGCCGCGGCGCAAGCGGAAGACCGCGAACTTCATCTCCGACGCGGCTGCGCTCAATCCCGGCGATTTGATCGTGCATATCGATCATGGGGTCGGGCGTTATGTTGGCCTGAAGACGCTGGACCTGACCGGCGCGCCGCATGACTGCCTGCATCTGGAATATGCTGGCGGGGATACGATCTTTCTCCCCGTCGAGAACATCGACCTGATCAGCCGCTATGGCGCTGAAGATTCCGAGAACCAGCTGGATCGCCTCGGGGGCGCCGGATGGCAAACCCGCAAAGCGAAAGCCAAGAAGCGCATTCTCGAAATGGCGGCAGAGCTGATGCACATTGCGGCAGCACGCGAGCTGAAACGGGCCGACGCGGTGAATGCCGGGCAGGGGCTTTATGAGGAATTCGCAGCGCGGTTCCCCTATGAAGAAACCGATGACCAGATGAATGCGATTGAGGACGTCATCGGCGATCTTGCCTCGGGCAAGCCGATGGACCGGCTCGTCTGCGGTGATGTGGGCTTCGGCAAGACGGAAGTGGCGCTGCGAGGCGCCTTCGTCGCGGCGATGAGCGGTAAACAGGTTGCCGTGATCGCGCCCACCACTTTGCTCGCGCGTCAGCACTACAAGACGTTTGCGGAGCGCTTTGCAGGCTGGCCGCTGAAAGTGCGGCAATTGTCTCGCCTCGTCGGCGCAAAGGAAGCCGCCGAAACACGCGACGGCCTCGCCGATGGCAGCGTCGACGTCGTTGTCGGTACGCATGCCCTGTTGACCAAGACAATCGAGTTCAAGCGCCTTGGCCTGTTGGTCGTGGACGAAGAGCAGCGTTTTGGTGTGAAGCACAAGGAACGCCTGAAAGAGCTGAAGGCGGATGTACACGTGCTGACCCTGTCGGCCACACCTATTCCGCGTACGTTGCAAATGGCGCTGACGGGAATTCGCGATCTCTCGATCATCGCGACGCCGCCAGTCGACCGGCTGTCCGTGCGGACCTATATCACCGAAGAAGACACCGTCACGCTTCGCGAAGCCTTGCTGCGAGAGAAGTACCGGGGCGGGCAGGCTTTCTTTGTCGCGCCACGCATCCAGGATCTCGACAAGCTGGAGCGTTTCCTGCGCGATAATGTGCCGGAAGTGTCCTTCATTGTCGCCCACGGACAGATGGCTGCAGGTGAGCTCGAAGACATCATGACTGCGTTCTACGAGGGCAAGTATGATGTCTTGTTGTCCACCACGATTGTGGAAAGCGGCCTGGACATTCCACGGGCAAATACGCTGATTATTCACCGCGCTGACATGTTCGGCCTGGCGCAGCTTTACCAGCTGCGCGGCCGGGTGGGCCGATCGAAGCTGCGTGCCTATGCCTATTTTACCACCCCGCGGGACAAGGTCATTACCGAGACGGCTGACCGCCGCCTGAAGATTCTCCAGTCGCTCGACTCCCTCGGGGCTGGCTTCCAGCTTGCCAGCCATGACCTTGATATGCGCGGATCAGGTAATCTTCTCGGAGACCAGCAATCAGGTCATGTGAAGGAAGTCGGCGTGGAACTCTACCAGTCGATGCTGGAGGACGCCGTCAACGCACTGAAGGCCGGCGCCAGCGACAATGAAGAATTCGCGGATGACTGGTCACCCCAGATCAATACTGGCGCCGCCGTGCTGATCCCGGAAACCTATGTCGAGGATTTGAACATCCGGCTGTCACTCTATCGCCGCCTGTCGGAAATCTCGACGGCAGCCGAACGGGAATCCTTCGCCGCTGAACTCATCGACCGGTTCGGTCCGTTGCCGGAGGAAACGAAACAATTGCTGGAAGTCACTGCTATCAAGGTCCAGTGCAAGACCTTGGGCATTTCCAAACTGGATGCTGGTCAGAAGGGGGCCGTGTTTGCCTTCCGCGAAGACACGGTGCTCGATCCGGCGCGTCTGCTGGACGTGGTGCGTAGTCGGCCCTCACAATTGCGGATCCGGCCGGACTCCAAACTGGTCCATTCCGGCCTCGGCGGAACCCCGGAGCAGCGCTTGTCGGGTATCCGGAATTTCCTCAAGGAACTCGAATCTGCTGCCGGACTTGTGCCAGCCTAGCCCATCCGGGATTTCTGGTAGACGCCCGACCTTGCTTCCGACAAGAGCCTCTCGGAATCATGATAGGCTCGCTTTTCGGTGATCCGCCAGCCGAGCCGGCTCGCGAGGTGCGGTGTTGTCCGGTCCAGTCCTCTAAACAGGCGTTCGCAGATATGGACTGCGCCTTTGTAGCTGGTCGCCGGCAGGCTGATGGCAAAGGTGTCCGGATCAATGGTCGCGGGCAGATCGGTCTCCCTGACACCAGAGAGAATGGTGTCGGCCACCAGACTACGTTCCCTGGGCGTGAGGCGGTCATGCTGGGGGTCGCATACGACCAGAAGGGTCAGGGGATCTCCGCGCTCTGTCGACAAAGTGATCTGGTTTTGCAGATGCACCTCAAAAAACCGTTGGGAATAGAGGCCCGTATCGGGATGACATATCGCTGACAGCGCCGCGTCACCAAGTGTAACGACTGAACGCTGGGCATGCCGCCGGCCATGAGCTTCCACATGTGCCGCGAGGTCCCGAGCGGCTGTGCCGTGATCGAATACATCCGACATATGGCTGGCTAGTGACTCAAAAGCGGGGGTCGGCACGACACTCGGATCGAGCAGGCCCAGGAGGGGCGTATCTTCAAAGCTCTGGACTGCGGCGGATACCCAGTTGGCGAGCTTGTCCAGGCTTTTGGTTTCCGGCGTAATATCGACGAGGATGGCCGCGAAGACTCTTTGTTTCACATAGTCTGCAGCGGTATGCGCACTGAAGGCGGCCGTTACCGTAATCCCTCGTTCGCCCAGCGCAGCCTGCAAGGCAAGGAAGCGCGAGGATCCGTCCCCGAGATACAGAAGGTCTGGAACGGTTTCGACAATCGGAGCAGGCAAATTCACTCCGAAAGCGGCGGCCGTTTTGCTGCGCAGCTGCAGTTCGGACATTCGGGCACTTCGCCTGGTCACGGCATCCAGCCGTCCTCTCAGGACAGACAGGTCGCGATCGCGCGGGACGACAACAGCGTTTGAAAAGTGTGTGGCAATGGCGGGATCGCCCAGAACCAGGATAGGCCGAACGGTCTCCCCGGCATTCTGGATGAAGTGATCCAATGTCTCTCTATCCAGACTCTTCGTGTCCACGAGGAGGGCTTCAGAAGACGCACGCGAAATAGGGAAGTCGGCGCGGAACGGGCGCATGCGCCCGGAACGCAGGCGCGAAAGGATCATGTTCAGGCGCGGGCTGGCGGCCAGAACTTCTATGGGAGGATCAAGGTAAGCCAGGTCGTTCATAAAGCTCGGATGGATTGAGTCGGGCGACGTTGCGGAACCCCTTCCTTTTGAAGCGCGTCGGCTTAATGATCCGCTAAATTGACCCGGTGAGACAAAAATAAAAGGTAGGATACATCATGGCTCAGGGACCGCTGAACGGCGTTCGGATTGTTGAATTTGCAGGCATTGGCCCGGGGCCCTTCTGCGGCATGCTTCTGTCAGACCTTGGGGCCGATGTGGTCCGGATTGACCGCAAGGGGGATGGACGTCCGGGTCGCCCTGCTGACGTGATGAGTCGGGGCCGCCGGTCCATCGGGCTCAATCTCAAGGATCCTGCCGATGTCGAGACCGCACTGAAGCTGCTCGAAAAGGCCGACGGCCTGATTGAAGGCTTCCGCCCGGGCGTTATGGAACGCAATGGGCTTGGACCGGATGTCGTCCTCGGGCGCAATCCGAAGCTTGTCTATGGACGTATGACAGGCTGGGGCCAGACGGGCGCACTGTCGCATGCCGCAGGTCATGATTTGAACTACATCGCCATTACCGGGGCGCTTCATGCGATGGGCGACGGCGATGGCCGCCCCCGCCCGCCTTTGAACCTGGTCGGCGATTATGGCGGTGGCGCACTCTACTTGGCCATGGGCCTGCTGGCGGGCATCGTGAACGTGAAAAATGGCGGCGAAGGGCAGGTCGTAGACGTGGCCATGTCCGATGGTGCGGCATCTCTTGCAACCATGTTCTACGGCATGAAAGCCATGGGTCTGTGGACGGATGAGCGCGAAGCCAATTTGCTTGATGGCGGAGCCCATTTCTACGACACGTATGAATGTAGTGACGGCAAATGGGTGTCGATCGGATCGATCGAGCCGCAATTCTACGCCTTGCTGCTCGAGAAGGCGGACCTCACCGATCCGGACTTCCAGGCCCAGATGGACCGGTCAAAATGGCCGAGCCTGAAGCAGAAGATCATGACCGTCTTCAAGACCAAGACCCGCGATGAATGGTGCGAGATCATGGAGGGCACGGACATCTGTTTCGCGCCTGTCCTGTCGATGTCGGAAGCGCCGACACACAAGCACAATGTCGACCGCAAGACCTTTGTTGAAATCGAAGGCGTGGTTCAGCCCGCTCCCGCGCCGCGCTTCTCGGCGACACCGGGCGCCATTCAGGGTCGGCCAGCCGGGCTGGGCGAGCATTCCGACGAGATTCTCAAGGAGTGGGGAATTCAGTAGATCGAATTCTCTTCCCAGATGAACGGAAGACAACCGGACGAATATCCGTTCGTTCAGCTTGATCCTGCTATTAACCCTCTTGTTGGGCACATGTCTTGGGCATTTTGCCTGGGCGGATGCCCAGCGTCCTTCTTGCTGAACTTGGTCGTCCCTTGGGGCGACCATTTTTCTTGCGTCAGGCCGCTTAGTCCTTACGCTCGCCTGACACGCTTCAGCAAAATCGAGACGCCATGAAACATTTCCTTCCCATCCTGCCCGCCCTGATTCTCGTCGCCTGTGGGGCCGAGTCCGACCAGATTGACCCGGTTGATCCCGTCGAGACGGCCACGCCGAGGGAGATTCACGAACGGATCCTCGTCATGGATTCGCATCTCGATACGCCGGCCAATCTCTCGAAGGCGGACTTCGACATAGTTGCGGATAATCCGACACGGATGGGACAGGTTCAGGTCGACCTTCCCAAGATGCAACGCGGCGGGCTTGATGGGGGCTTCTGGGTAATCTTCACGCCTCAAGGCCCATTGGATGAAGCCTCATACGCAGCGGCGAAACAGGCAGCGCTGACGCGGTCAGACGAAATAATTGCGATGGTCGAGGCGCATCCGGACGAGTTCGAACTTGCCTACACAGCGGATGATGCCGAGCGCATCGTTGCGGATGGCAAGCGGATCGTCTTCCAGTCCATTGAGAACAGCTACCCGCTCGGCACGGATCTGACCGTACTTGAGGATTTCTATGAGCGCGGTGTGCGGCTCGTTGGGCCGGTGCATTTCCGCGACAACCAGTTTGCGGACAGTGCAACAGATTTGTCGGCGACGGACCTTGGTGGGCTGACTCCGCTTGGCGAAGAACTGGTCCGGGAGGCCAATCGGCTCGGCATGATGGTTGATGGCTCGCATGCCGCCGACTCGACCGTTGAGGACATCATGGAAATCTCCACGACTCCGATCGTGCTGTCACATTCCGGCGTGAAAGCCCTGTACGACCATCCCCGGAACATTTCGGATGATCTGTTGCGGCGTGTCGCGGAAAATGGCGGCGTTATCCAGATGAATGCTCTTGGATCGTATATCGAGAATCTCGAGCCCCCTGCAGAACGCACGGCCGCGCTGGAAGAACTGGCTGCCTCGTTTGAGGGACGTTCGCCATTCGACCTGAGTAACGAAGAGCGCGAGCAGTACATGGCGCGCCGTGGCGAAATCGATTCGGCCTATCCGATGCCACTTTCTTCGTTTGAAGTGTTCATGGAGCAAATGCTCTATGCGCTGGAGATTGTCGGCCCGGAGCATGTTGGCATGGGCGCCGACTGGGATGGCGGCGGCGGTGTGGCCGGCATGGAGGATGTCTCCTTCCTGCCCAAAGTGACAGAACGCCTGATGGAAGAGGGTTATACGGAAGCTGACCTCGAAAAGATCTGGGGCGGAAACCTGCTTCGGATCATGCGTCAGGTCGAGGCGGCAAAGGCTCAATAGGCCTGCCAGGCCGGACTGAAGAAATTCGTTCGGCGATGACGTTGGAGCCTTGCAAAGAGACGGGCCTCTATGTATGAGGCCCCTTTCCAATTCACGCGCATTTGCGCCAAACTACCGGATACCTGTTATGGCAGTTCCAAAGAGCAAGATCTCCAAGTCGCGCCGCGGCATGCGTCGTTCGCACGACCGCCTCGACATGAACACGTATATCGAAGATGCGGAATCCGGTGAACTGCGCCGCCCGCACCACATCGACCTGAAAACCGGCATGTACCGGGGCCGTCAGGTTCTCGAGCCGCGTGACGATATCTAAACGACCTGCTGTTGCGCTTTTGAGCGCGCAGCCTTAAGGGTGCGAGCGCTTCCTGCCACAGCAGGGGGCGCTTTTTTCATTTCTAGGCCGCAAAGGTACAGCCACTTATGAGCGAGATCATCGACATCCATGCCCGGGAAATTCTGGATAGCCGGGGTAATCCAACGGTCGAAGTTGATGTCACGCTGGAAGACGGCTCCCTGGGTCGCGCAGCCGTGCCATCGGGCGCCTCGACAGGTGCCTATGAAGCCCACGAACAGCGCGATGGCGACAAGGCGCGCTATCTCGGCAAGGGCGTCCTGAAAGCGGTCGATGCCGTGAATGGCGAGATCTTCAATGAACTGGCCGGGCTCGACGCCACGGAACAGCGTATGATCGACATGCTGATGATCGATCTGGACGGCACTGAAAACAAATCCCGCCTTGGGGCGAATGCCATTCTGGGCGTCTCCATGGCACTCGCAAAAGCCGCCGCTGAAAGCTCGGCCATGCCGCTCTACCGGTATGTCGGCGGCCCGAACGCCCGCGTTCTGCCGACCCCGATGATGAATATCATCAATGGCGGCGCACATGCCGACAATCCGATCGACATCCAGGAATTCATGATCATGCCGGTCAGCGCCGAGAGCCTGGCGGATTCCGTACGCATGGGCGCCGAGGTCTTCCACGCACTGAAGAAGACGCTGAGCGAAGCAGGCCACAACACGAATGTCGGGGACGAGGGCGGCTTTGCGCCGAATCTCGCTTCTACTGACGATGCCATCGGCTTCATCATGAAGGCTATCGAGAAAGCCGGTTACAAGCCAGGCGAAGACATGGCGCTGGCGCTGGATGCTGCTTCGACTGAATTCTACAAGAACGGAAGATACGAACTGGCAGGCGAGGGCAAATCCCTCGGTTCCGACGAGTTCGCCGCCTATCTCGCCGATCTCTGCGCTCGCTATCCCATCATCTCCATCGAAGACGGCATGGCCGAAGACGACTGGGATGGCTGGGTCGCCCTGACGGAATCGATTGGTGACAGCGTACAACTGGTCGGTGACGATCTGTTCGTGACCAATCCGGATCGCTTGTCGGTTGGCCTGCAGAAAGGCGCCGCAAACTCCATCCTGGTGAAAGTTAATCAGATCGGCACCTTGTCCGAGACGCTCGATGCCGTAGAATTGGCTCATCTTCACGGCTATACGGCCGTCATGTCCCACCGTTCGGGTGAGACGGA
The DNA here is from genome assembly GCF_036964145.1 of Hyphomonas sp. Taxonomy (GTDB): domain Bacteria; phylum Pseudomonadota; class Alphaproteobacteria; order Caulobacterales; family Hyphomonadaceae; genus Hyphomonas. The sequence continues at coordinate 84,207 of NZ_JBALUC010000002.1, read as the reverse complement.
AGATACAACAATTGCAGACTTGGCCGTCGCCACCAATTGCGGTCAGATCAAGACAGGGTCGCTCTCCCGGTCCGACCGGATTGCAAAATACAACCAGCTGATTCGTATCGAGGAAGAGCTGGGACCTGTTGGCATCTTTGCCGGCCGCTCGCGCATCAACGCTGCCTAGCGGTCTGGGCCTGTCTCCCGGGCCGGCGACGATCACGCTCTCTTAACCATACCGGGATTAGGTGAGGTTATGAAATCGCGACTCGAGGCCGCCGGCCTGTCACTTCTGGTGCTCTATTTCGCCTACCACGCCTTTGCGGGGGAGAAGGGGCTCGGCCGGTGGTCAGACGCCCAGATGGAGCTTGAAGACCGCAAGACCGAGCTTTCCCAGCTGGAAACCGATATCGGGCGTTTGCGAACCGACATCCGGCGCCTGACACCGGGATCGGTGGATCCGGATTTCGTGGAAGCCATGGCGCGCGATAAGCTCGCTTTTGTCTATCCGAATGAAATTGTTCTCATTACCTCGGAACCAAGCTCTGCAAATTGACATAGTTGTTCTGACTTGTCGCTGCGTAATTGCGCATACATAAGTCTGGAAAAGGGTTGGAGCGTATTTATGGCGACGAAAGCAAGAAGTTCAAAAAAGGCACCTTCCAAAACCGGCAAGGCAGAGATGCTGAAATACTATCGGGACATGCTCCTGATCCGCCGGTTTGAAGAGAAGGCGGGGCAACTCTACGGCATGGGCAAGATTGCCGGCTTCTGCCACCTCTATATCGGTCAGGAAGCCGTTGTGACCGGCATGCAGGCCTGCCTGAAGGAAGGCGACCAGATCATCACCGGTTACCGCGATCACGGCCATATGCTGGCCTGCGACATGGACCCCAAAGGCGTCATGGCGGAACTGACCGGACGCACCGGCGGCTATTCCAAGGGGAAGGGCGGCTCGATGCACATGTTCTCCAAGGAAAAGAATTTCTATGGTGGCCACGGCATCGTCGGGGCCCAGGTCCCGATCGGGACGGGCCTTGGCTTTGCCAACAAGTATCGCGGCACAGACAACGTTGCCGTCGCCTATTTCGGAGACGGCGCAGCCAATCAGGGCCAAGTCTATGAGGCCTTCAACATGGCGTCACTCTGGGACCTACCGGTCGTATACGTAATCGAGAACAATATGTACGCCATGGGCACCAGTGTCGCCCGCCACGCGTCTGAAACCGAACTCTACAAGCGCGGCATATCTTTCGAGATCGAAGGTGAAGAAGTGGACGGCATGGACGTGACGGCTGTACGCGAAGCCGGCGAGAAAGCCGTCAAATATGCTCGCTCCGGCAAGGGGCCTTACATTCTGGAAATGAAGACCTACCGGTATCGCGGTCACTCAATGTCCGACCCGGCCAAGTACCGGAAACGGGAAGAGGTCGATGATATCCGGTCGCACCATGACCCGATCGAGGGCCTGAAGAACCAGCTCCTGGAGCTTGGTCATGCGAGCGAAGAAGAACTCAAGAACATCGACAAGGAGATCAAGGGCATCGTCAAGGAAGCCGCCGACTTCTCGCTCGAGAGCCCTGAACCTGATCCATCCGAACTCTGGACTGACGTCCTGAAAGACGTTGAGGTCGCCTGATGACAGGCACGCAATCCCCTCGACTGTCCGCCATCCTGTTTTCCGGAGCACACTAATGTCCGTAGATATTCTCATGCCCGCCCTGTCTCCGACCATGGAAGAGGGCACCCTGTCGAAATGGCTGAAGCAGGAAGGCGACACCGTCTCTTCCGGTGACATCATTGCCGAGATCGAAACCGACAAGGCCACGATGGAAGTCGAAGCCGTCGACGAGGGCGTTTTGGCAAAGATCCTGATTCCAGAGGGTACAGAAGGCGTGAAGGTCAATGCCGTCATTGCCGTACTGGCTGAGGAAGGTGAAGACGCCTCCAAGGTGGAAGCCAAAGACGATGCCGGCGGTCAGGCCACCGAAGAGCCCGCCGAGTCTGGTGAAGACACGAACACGGAGGAGGCAAGCGACGAAGTCGAGGCTCCAAAGGCCGCCGTGCTGTCAGACCCGAGCATTCCCGAAGGGACGTCCTTTACCGATACAACGGTGCGGGATGCGCTGCGCGATGCCATGGCCGAGGAGATGCGCCGCGACGAATCTGTTTTCGTCATGGGTGAGGAAGTGGCGGAGTATCAAGGGGCCTACAAGGTCACACGGGAATTGCTTCAGGAATTCGGCGCACGCCGTGTGGTGGATACACCTATCACGGAGCATGGCTTTGCCGGGCTTGGGGTAGGGGCCGCCTTTGCGGGTCTCAAACCCATTGTCGAATTCATGACCTTCAACTTCGCCATGCAGGCCATTGACCAGATCATCAACTCTGCGGCCAAGACCCTTTACATGTCCGGCGGACAGATGGGCTGTCCGATCGTGTTCCGGGGTCCCAATGGTGCGGCCTCGCGTGTGGGCGCCCAGCATAGCCAGGACTATTCGGCCTGGTATGGCCAGATCCCCGGTCTGAAAGTGGTCGCGCCTTATGACGCCGCCGACGCCAAGGGCCTGCTTAAGGCCGCCATCCGCGATCCGAACCCTGTTGTCTTCCTTGAGCATGAATTGCTCTATGGAAACAGCTTCCCCGTGCCGGATTTGGATGACCATGTCCTGCCCATCGGCAAGGCAGCGATCAAGCGAGAGGGTGCCGACGTCACGCTGGTTGCGCATTCGAGAATGGTTGGGTTCGCTCTTCAGGCGGCCGAGACACTGGCGGAGCAGGGGATCGAGGCGGAAGTTATCGATCTGCGTACGATCCGTCCTCTGGATACGGACACAATCATTGAGAGTGTGAAGAAGACCAACCGGATCGTCTGCTGCGAGGAGGGGTGGCGCTTCTTCGGCGTTGGCGCCGAGATCGCAGCAACGGTCACGGCCGAAGCGTTCGACTATCTGGATGCGCCTCCGGCCCGCGTCCATCAGAAGGACGTGCCCCTGCCTTATGCGGCAAACCTGGAAGCCATGAGCCTTCCGAATGCCGATGACATTGTCGAAGCCGCGCGGAGAGTTTGCTATGTCGACTGAAAAACGAGAACTCAAATCGCCGCCTTCGATTGAGGGTGCCCAGAGTGCGCAGGAAATGATCCGCTTCTGGATTGCCGACAATACCGAGCATGTCAGCCTGCGTGTCGGTGAAGCTGCCGAGCCCGCCAAGGAGCCGACCATGTGGGGCTTCATGCTGGCGGACATTGCCAAGCATGTGACCGATGCGTTCAAGGATATTCATCCAGACGGCCCGGAAAAGGAAGAAATCATCAAGGAAATCGTCACCGGCTTCCTGAACCGGATCCAGTTCGGCCCGAAATCTCCGGGCGATGTCCAGAAGATGGGGGACTGATATGGCTATCAATATCACCATGCCCGCCCTGTCGCCGACCATGGAAGAGGGCACGCTCGCCAAATGGCTCGTCAAGGAAGGCGATACCGTCTCTTCGGGTGACATTATTGCCGAGATTGAAACCGACAAGGCGACGATGGAAGTCGAAGCCGTTGATGAAGGTACGATTGCGAAAATCCTCGTCGAGGCCGGCGCCGAAGGCGTGAAGGTCAATGAGGTGATCGCGATCCTCGCTGAGGAAGGCGAAGACACATCATCGGTCAAGGCACCTGCCAAGCAGGACGCACCCAAGGACAACAAGGCGGAAGCTGCACCGAAATCGGAAGAGACAAAGCCTGCGCCCAAGACAGAAGCTTCTGCCCCGGCAAAGCAGGCAGACAGCGCTATCACGCCCTCTAAATCACCCCTTCCGTCTGCGAATGCTTCCGATGGCCGCATCAAGGCGAGCCCCTTGGCGCGCCGGATCGCGGAGATGAAAGGTCTCGACCTTTCGGGACTTAAGGGCACCGGCCCGCGCGGTCGGATTATCAAACGCGATGTCGAGAACGCCAAAGCTGCACCGGCTGGCGCCAGCATGGGCGCTGCAGCTCAGCCCGATGGCCTGATCCTGCCGCAAATTCTGGACGACCGGGTCTATGCGCCGGACAGCTATGAGCTCGTGCCGCTGGACGGCATGCGCAAGACCGTTGCGAAGCGTCTGACGACCAGCTTCATGCAGGTGCCACACTTCCCGCTGAACATTGATCTTGAACTCGATCACCTGCTGGCGAGCCGCGCTGCAATCAACGCGGCTGCGCGCGAAGGTGTGAAAGTGTCGGTCAATGACATGCTCATCAAGGCGGCCGCCATGGCGCTGATGGACGAGCCGGACTGCAACGCCTCCTATACCGACAAGGGCATCGCCTATCACAAGCATGCGAATGTCTCGGTTGCCGTGGCCATCGATGGCGGACTGATCACGCCGGTCATCTTTGATGCCGAAACCAAGGGCCTCGCGGAGATTTCCGAAGAGATGAAGGATCTCGCCGGCCGGGCCCGGGAACGAAAGCTGAAGCCGCAGGAATACAGCGGGGGCACGTTCAGCATTTCCAATCTGGGCATGTTTGGCATCAAGAGTTTTGCGTCCATCATCAATCCGCCTGAAGGCATGATCCTGTCGGTGGGTGCAGGCGAGAAGCGCGCTGTCGTCGATGCGAAGGGTAATATTGCTGCCCGCACCGTGATGACCGCTACGCTTACCTGCGACCATCGTGTCGTCGGCGGGGCGGAAGGCGCCAAATGGCTGCAGGCCTTCAAGCGATATGTTGAAACCCCCGAAGCCATGCTGCTCTGATGACGCGGCTCGGGATGATGCTTGTCAGCCTGACCCTTCTCGCCGGATGCTCCGGGGAAAGCGTTTCCACGGACAATTCATCGGGCATGGATGAGGCGGACATTAGGAGGATCGCTGGCGAGCTTGCGATCCAGAAAGGCATCAGCCTTTTGTGCGACAGGGAGACTACAGACCAGCTTTCGGAGTTCATGGAAGATCTGCGCTACGAAGGAGTAGCTCGGGAGCTTCGCGAAGATATTGCCGCCGATAGTGTCATTCTGATGAACAAGATTTCTGCGGAAGAACCGGAATACATTTGCACGCCTGAAATGTTCGAGAGCGCGGATTTGCGCGTATCCCAGGCGCTTCTGGCATGGGATGAAATGAGAGGAATTACCCAATGAGCACGCAGTACGACCTCATCGTGATCGGATCCGGACCCGGCGGGTATGTTGCGGCCATTCGCGCCTCGCAACTGGGCATGAAGACGGCCATCGTCGAGCGCGAAAGCCTCGGCGGCATCTGTCTGAACTGGGGCTGTATTCCGACCAAGGCGCTGCTGCGTTCGGCTGAAGTCCTGCATCTGGCCAAGAACGCAAAGGAATTCGGCCTTAAGATCGACAAGGCTGATTTCGACCTGGATGCTGTCGTGAAGCGCTCACGCGGGGTGGCGAACCAGCTATCGACCGGCGTGAAATTCCTGATGAAGAAGAACAAGATCGACGTACTTGAAGGCACCGCCCGCCTCGAAAAAGGTACACCGGCACCGAAGGTCGTCGTCAAAGACAAGGACGGCAAGGGCACGTCCTATCAGGCCAAGCATGTCATGCTTGCCACCGGCGCGCGGGCGCGAGATATCCCGCAAGCGGGCCTTATCGCAGACAAGAAACTGATCTGGACGTACCGCGAGGCCATGACACCGGACATCATGCCGAAACGCTTGCTCGTCATCGGCTCAGGCGCTATCGGGATCGAATTCGCCAGTTTCTATCATGAGCTCGGCGCGGATGTGACCGTGGCTGAAGTGATGGACCGAATCCTGCCAGTGGAAGACGAGGAGATTTCCAAGCTCGCCGAGAAGGATTTCAAGAAGCAGGGCCTGAACATCGTAACCGGTGCGAAGGTCGAAAACCTCAAATCTGGCCAGTCCACCGTTACAGCTGAAATCACGGACAAGTCCGGCAAGAAAGAGAAAAAAGAATTCGACCGCGCTATCCTTGCGGTGGGTATCGTTGGCAATGTTGAAGACCTTGGCCTTGAAGAGCTAGGCGTGAAGGTCGAGAAGACCCACGTCAAAGTCGACAATTTCGGGCGCACAGGCGTCAAGGGACTCTATGCCATCGGCGATCTGACCGGCCCGCCCTGGCTGGCCCACAAGGCGTCTCATGAAGGCGTTGTGTGTGTCGAAGGCATTGCGGGCGCCGATCATGCCGAACCATTCGATCCGTGGAATGTGCCGGGCTGTACATACGCCCACCCGCAGGTCGCCAGCGTTGGGCTGACCGAGAAGGCCGCAAAGGAAAAAGGCTACGACATCAAGGTCGGTCGCTTCCCCTTCATCGGCAATGGCAAGGCCATCGCGATGGGGGCCTCTGAAGGCCTCGTCAAAACCATCTTCGACAAGAAGACCGGCGAATTGCTGGGCGCACACATGATCGGCGCGGAAGTGACTGAACTGATCCAGGGCTATGTCATTGCCCGTCAGGGTGAGTTGACCGAACAGGATCTGGCGCACACCATCTTCCCACACCCGACCATTTCCGAAAGCATGCATGAATCCGTGCTGGATGCCGAAGGCCGCGTGATACACATCTAGTAAGGGTCGCCCCGCGCGACAGACTACGGGGGCGCCATGAAACTCAGCATCGGACCGGGAGCCCTCGTCGCCGCCGGATTCATTGGACCGGGTACGGTTACGGCCTGCACGCTGGCAGGCGCCGATTTCGGTTACGCCCTGATCTGGGCACTCGTCTTCGCAACCTTCGCAACCATCATCCTGCAGGAAATGGCGGCGCGGTTGGGGATCGTGTCCGGCAAGGGATTGGCAGCTGCCATGACGGCGCCGGAGAATGGGCCGATCGTCAAATGGTCGATCATCCTGCTCGGTGTGTCCGCCCTGGCGGTCGGAAATTCGGCTTATGAAGCAGGTAATCTCGCCGGTGGGGCGTTGGGGCTGGAAGCCCTGTTCCATTCGACCGGCGTGTCTCACAGGCTGATCGTTTTGGTGTTAAGCGCGACGGCGGCCGGGTTTCTCTTGTTTGGCCACTACAAGCATATTGAGAAACTTCTGATCGGCCTCGTCCTGATGATGAGTGTCGCCTTTGCCGGCAGCGTGCTCCTTACGCGTCCTGACCTCTCCGGCTGGATAAGCGGCCTGAAACCTGTAATCCCGGACGGTGGATTGCTGACGGCCATTGCTCTCATCGGCACCACGATCGTGCCATACAATCTGTTTCTCCATGCCTCCACGGTTCGTGACAAATGGCCCAACGGATCTGCCGAGGCATTGCGAGCCGCAAGAACCGACACTGCGATATCCATCGGTCTTGGCGGTTTCGTGTCCATCCTGATCCTGTCGACGGCAGCCGCCAGCCTGTTCGGTTCAGGGATAACAGTCTCATCCGCTGCAGACATGGCGATATCTATCGAACCCGCCTACGGGCCGCTCGCGAAATACCTGGTGGGGATTGGTCTGTTCGGTGCGGGCCTGTCATCCTCCATTACAGCCCCACTGGCCACGGCGTATGCGCTATCAGAATTTGGAGGGTTCCAGCGCACCGGCCTGTTGTTCCGGGGGATCGCGCTGGGTGTCCTGGCGATTGGAACACTTATTGCTCTACTGGGCGTGCAGCCCGTCAAAGTGATTCTCTTTGCCCAAATTGCAAATGGGCTCATCCTGCCTGTCATCGCAGCCTTCCTGTTAATCGCCATGAATCGCAAGCGCCTGTTGGGCAGTCACGTGAATTCATGGCTGGCGAACATGCTCGGCATTGGTGTCGTCGCAATAAGCTTCGGCCTCGGCTTGCGCCTGATCCTCAGAGCCCTAAATGTCTGGGCATGAACCGCACAATTTGCCTGAACGCTGATATCGGGGAACTACCGGGTGAAGCCGGTCGCGCCATGGACCGCGCTATTCTCGATGTGGTCAGCCGCTGCAGTATCGCGTGCGGCGGTCATGCGGGCGATGAGGAGAGCATGCGGGTGACATTGAAAGCGGCAAGAGCCCGCAATGTCGTGGTTGGCGCGCACCCTTCATATCCGGACAGGCAAAATTTTGGCCGCAAGACCGTAGCCATGTCCCATGAAGAGCTCGAGATGTCGCTTCGGCAGCAGGTGCGTACGCTCGCCAGCCTCGCACGGCTCCAGGGCGTGACCCTCGACCATCTCAAACCTCATGGCGCCCTTTATAATGATGCGGCGCGCGACTCCAATCTTGCCGAGATTGTTGTCCGCATTGCGCGCGACGCTCGAATCCGGGCGATTATCGGCCCACCCGATTCACGCCTGAGCAAGATCGCTCATGGAACGGGCATGGACTTTCTCGCTGAGGGGTTTGCGGACCGCAGATATGCCGGTGATGGCTCGCTGGTTGCGCGAAGCGAGGCTGGCGCTGTGATCGACGCCACGCAGGCGCAAGTCGCGCAAGTCATTGGGATTGTCGAAAACGGCACCGTGTCCGCTCAGGGCTCCCATGCCATTGCGCTCAATGTGGATACGATCTGCCTGCACGGCGATACGGCTGGCGCTGTCCACTCGGCCTTGGCGCTGCGGGAAGCCCTCCATGCGCGCGGCATAGAGATAAAGGCGCAGCTCGCTTTATGAGCGGGCCGAGGATCGTTCCCTGTGGTGACGATGCGCTGCGGCTGGTCACACGTGCCTCTGATGATCGCCATCTAATCGCAGGTGTACTGCGCAGCAGTGGAAGCTGGCGCGAAGTCGTTGTCGGCCGCGAGAGCGTCACGGTGCAATTTGATCCGGTGGCCCTACAGCCATCTGCGGCGAGAGACCTGTTGAAGAAGACGGTTTCCATGAATTTGTGCGACCAACAATCGGTTCAGCCGGAAGTAACCCTCACTGTCAGCACGGATGAAGCCTCTGCACCGGACCTGTCTACGTGCGCTGAAGCGAATCGCTGCACCATAGAGGAATTTCTTTCTAAGATTCATGACTCCAGCTTGATGGTCGACATGTTGGGCTTTGCGCCGGGCTTTGCCTATGTGTCGGGCGTCGATCAGTCCTTGAGCGGTGGGAGATTGGAAAATCCGCGCCAGCGTGTCCCGGCAGGCTCAATCGGGTTCATCAAGGGCTCTCTCGGTATCTATGCGCTGGAGGGTCCGGGAGGCTGGCCGATCATCGGACGGACAGATGCAATCTTGTTCGACAAGTCATCCCCAGATCCATTTCTCTTGTCGGCCGGTACACCACTGCAGATCGAATGGGCCTGAGATGACGGTCCGTATTATCGAAGCTGGACCGCAGGCGACCTTGCAAGGCGCGCCAAGAGACACATACCGCCACTTTGGCATTCCAGCGTCAGGGCCGGCAGATCCCTTGTCTCATGCCATTGCGAACCGTTTGGTAGGCAACGCGTCTGACAAGGCGTGTATCGAAATCACTTATGGGCCATTCTCGGCAGAATTCACGAGTGCGGCGACAGTCGCGCTCGCTGGCGCAATCGCGCCCATCTCCTTGAACGATCAGGTAAAACCCTTCCATCACACCCTGTTTGTGGAAGCAGGCGACGTCTTGAATGTCGGGCGAGCATACGCGGGGTTGCGGACCTATCTGAGTATTGCAGGTGGCTTTCAGGGGGAGGATTTCCTGAGCAGCCAATCGACCTATCTTCCTGCCGGATTGGGAGGTCTGGACGGAAGCGCGCTCAAATCGGGCGACATGGTCAGCGCGCATGATGATGTCTCATGTCCTCAACACGTTGAATCTACGCCTGAGCACCTATGCTTTCCGTTGACCCACAGTTTTGCCTTGCGAGCGTCGGAAGGACCAGATTACCAGCCATCATGTGAAAGTCTCTGGACGGAACACTTCACGGCAACCCGGCGGGCAAACCGGATTGGGATAGAAATCGACGGAAATTTCCCCGATTTGGGTGTGGCTGCAAATTTTCCGAGCGCCGGCGTCTTTCCTGGCGCGCTGCAATTGCCACCCAGGGGAAGGGGGTTCCTCTTGTTGCCAGACTGCCAGACCACGGGCGGCTATCCCCACATTCTCCAAGTGAACCGTTCCGACCGGCATTTGCTGGGTCAACTGCGACCAGGAAATTCTCTTATCTTCCTTCACAGGACGCCGGACCAAGCTGCGGAGGATCTGGCGAAGAAGCAGGAACTGATCGGTTCCTGGCTAACCGATTTTCGGCTCTGAGAGGGGAAGGGGGCAGCCGCGCGAAAAGTAAACAGAACGTTGTTCTGCCAAGTTCTAGCTTGGTCAGAGCCAGCAGGAGAACAATACCGTGCATCATGTAACCTGCGAGCCAGGCCGCGTGATCAGATGGCCAAGCCATACTGGTAGGTCGATCTTAATCCGTGAGTCGCATAATCATCATTATGGGAAATTATATTTGTGGATTATACAATGAAATCAAGTCTCAAGCCGTCATATCCGGGCACGACTCCAGCCGGGAGTTCTTGGCACAGAGTGTGGTAATCCATATCGACATGCATATTCGTCAGTACCGCTTGGCTGGGCGCGACATGCTCAATCCATTCAAGCGCCTGGTCGAGGTTCGCATGCGATGGATGAGGTGTATATCGCAAGGCATCAATGACCAATGTCTCGACCCCCCGCAACGCATCAAGCGTCTCCGCGGGAAGTCCGTTAACGTCATTGCAGTAGGCGAGATTGCCCATCCGGAACCCCAGACAGCGAATACGTCCATGCTCCATGTCGAGTGGTATGAAGTCGAGAGCTCCGCCGGCGCCTTTGATTTCCACAGGCTTAAGCGGCACAAGCTCGTCCTGGAGGTCCAGAATGGACGGATAGCCGCCCTTCCCCTCGAAACAATACGCAAACCTTTTCGTCAGCGTGCTGCGGGTCTCCGCGCTCAGATAGGTGGGTATTGGCTTGCGCTGGCGAATGAAAATCGGCCGGACATCATCAATTCCGTGGCTCTGGTCGGCATGGTCGTGCGAATACAGGATCGCATCAAGATGACCGACTTCCGCAGCCAGCAATTGCTCTCTCAGATCCGGAGACGTGTCGATCAGAACGTTCGTCGCCTCGCCCTCGTCCCCGAAGGCCTGAACCAGCGCCGAGCAGCGCAATCTGCGGTTCCGCGGCTCTGCCGGGTCACAGACGCCCCAATCTCCGCCGACACGAGGTACGCCGCCAGAGGAGCCGCTACCGAGCAAGGTTAAGACGCCCTTCGCCATCAGTTTGGGATTCTCGAAAACAGCCGGAGGGCATTCTGAGTCGTGACGCGCAGGACCTCATCCAGCGGCACATCTTTCAATGTCGCCAGGGCTTCCGCTACGTGGACAAGATAAGACGGCTCGTTGCGCCGACCGCGCATGGGCACTGGCGCGAGATATGGGCAATCAGTCTCCAGAATAAGCCGGTCCATCGGAACGTCCGCGATCACTTCCCGCACGTCTCGCGCGCTCTTGAAGGACAGGATGCCGGAGACAGAGACAAAGCCGCCCAGATCCAGACCGCGCTGCGCAAGCCGTGCTCCGCCCGTATAGCAATGCAGCAGAGGCACGAATGCTCCTTTCCGGAATTCCTCTTCCAGAATGTCGCCCATCATGTCATCGGCTTCGCGTGTATGCAGGATGAGTGGCAGGCCCGTTTGGCGAGCCGCTTCTATGTGAGTTTTCAGGCTGCGGACCTGCGCATCTTCCGCGCTGTAGCCGTAGTGAAAATCCAGGCCCGTTTCACCAATGGCGACCACGTTCGGATCCTTCGCCCTGGAAACCAGGTCCTCAACGGAGAGGTCCGGGAAATCCTTGCTGTGGTGCGGATGCACCCCGACAGAACACCATATGTTCGGATGATCGCGGGCGATGGACAGGACTGCGTCGAAATTGTCGAGCCGGTCACAGATGGCCAGCATCTGTTCCACGCCCTTTTCCTCGGCCCGAGCCAGAACTTCGCTCAGATCTTCGGCATAGGTCTCACCGTGCAGGTTTACATGCGTATCAAACATGCTTGCGGACTTAGTGCGTCCGGGCAGCGCTATAAAGCCCTGCGATCAGCTTGGACGCGGTTTGCGCCGGATCCATCTTCAGCGCACGCGCTTCCCCTGCAAGCCGCGAGATATCCAGCCACACCTTGGCGGCGGCCGGCTGCTGTTCTGCGCGGTGAGCCAGCCAGGAGAGAATCTCTTCCTGAAATGCCTGCATGGCCGTGTCGTCAGCGCTGGCGGTTTGCAGCGCATCGGTCACGAGCCCGTCATTCGGCCTCGGCAGGCTGCGTAGCAAAACCTTGGCGGCATGAGACGCGGCGAGGCCCGAGGGCGTGGACAGTTGAATGCCCAGACCCGGTCGTCCCTTCGACAAGGACACGGCCTCGTCCGGCGCGTCAGCGATTTCCAGCGCACGTTTCGTGTCCTCGTCACTCAGCGCGGATACACGCAGGACCCGGCAGCGCGACCGGATGGTCGGCAGGATCGGTGTCGTTCCATGGTTCACGAGGAACAGGATGCTGTGGCCGGGCGGCTCTTCCAGCGTTTTGAGCAAGGCGTTTGCGCCATTTCGATTAAGCTCATCCAATGAGTCGATGATGCCGACACGCCAGCCGCCTTGTGCGGGCTTCAATGAAAAGAAATGCGTCAGCTCCCGGATCTGGTCGACCGTGATGTCCTGGCGCAGCTTGCCCTTGTCATTCAACTCGCGATGCACAACGCGCAAATCGGGATGGCCGCCCGCAAGGCATGTGCGTGCGACAGGGTCAGACGGATCGGCGTCAAGCGGCGAGGTTTCCGGTCCGCGCGCACCGAGCATGTAGGCGGCAAGCCGTTTGGCCATTGTCGCCTTGCCAATCCCTGACGGCCCCTCGATTAGCCAGCCATGATGCAGCTTGCCCGTCGTCGCCGACGCAAGGAATGAGGCTTCCGCCGCATCGTGTCCGTACAAGGGCCAGGCACTGGTCATCCGGCCATCTCACCCAGCGAATAGGTTGCAGCAAGTACTGCCCAGGCTGCCTCGAAGACGTCTTGCTCAGAGCGTGAGGCATCAATCAGCCGGCACCGGTCAGGCTCTGACTGCGACAAAGATATAAAGCCTTGACGGACAGCATGATGAAAATCCGCCGCGCGTTTTTCGAAGACGTCGTCAGGCCCGTTCCGGGAAGTTCTGCGGCTTGCAGTGGTTTCGAGTGGCGCATCAAGTATGAGCGTGAGGCCCGGAACGGTTTCTCCCAGGACGGACGCCTCCATGGATTTCAGGACGTTTGGCGACACGCCACCTTTAACACTCTGATATACGCGCGTGGAATCAGCGAACCGGTCACAGATGACCCATTTGCCCTCCGCAAGTGCAGGTCGGATCAGATTCTCCAGATGGTCACGGCGCGCGGCATTCATCAACAAAGCTTCACTCATCGGTGACCAGTTACCACCCGCAGGCGGATGCAGCGCGAGTTGTCTGACGGCTTCAGCCAAGGGTGTGCCACCCGGCTCGCGCGTCGTGACCACCTCAAACCCCTCACTTTCAAGACGCTTCGCGAGCGCGCGTTGCAGCGTGGATTTCCCCGTGCCTTCGCCGCCCTCCAGTGTGATGAATTTGAGTGTCGGCGTCTCAGCCATTGTTGCCGCCAATCATCTGGCTGAGCCCTTCGACCGCGCGACCAAAGAAACCAAGCTTCTTGACGGTTGCCTCCGCCACGATAGGAGCCTCCGTCGGCGCCTGACCTTCCACGGTGACAACCAGTTTCCCGACCGTATCACCGGCCTTGATGGGGGCCTGAAGCGCTTGGTCGAGGACGATTTCGGATTTTGCTTTCTCAAGAGCTGCCTTGTGGCCGGCAATTGTCACCTTGCTGGCCAGCGAGACTGGAACTGTCTGTTGCTGACCGAGCCAGACTTTCACTTCAGGGAGTTCAACGCTTTCTGGCGTGATGACTTTCAGATCATAGCTCTGGAAGGCCATCCGCATCATGCGTTCGCCTTCCTGGGCCCGCGCGGCCATACTCTCCAAGCCGTTGATGACGATCGTACGCCGTACGCCGTCACGAACTGCCGAGGCCGTAAGACCATATCCTGAAACTTCGAGGTGGCCGGTCTTCAGGCCATCGGTACCTTCAATACTGAGCAATGGATTGCGATTGGCCTGCGTATATTCGCGCCATGTATATGACGGCATGTCGTACCAGTCATAATATTGCGGGTACTTGTCGATGGTGAGTTTCGCCATCTTGGCGAGGTCTTCTGCCGAGATGACGTGGCCAACAGCCTCAAGGCCCGTCGTATTCTTGAAGTTCGCCGAACTCATTCCGAGTTCATGGGCGAGGGAGGTCATACGTCGCGCAAAGGCTTCTTCAGATCCCGAAATACCCTGGGCCAGCACGATGCAGGCGTCATTGCCAGACATGATGATTACGCCGTGCAGCAGCTCTTCAACCGTCGGCGTGTCGCCGGGGGCGAGACCCATGGTCGATGTGCCTGACGGGAAGCCGCCGCGGCGCCAGGCGTCTTCGCTGACAGTGAACTTGTCAGTCAGGGAAATTTCGCCACGCTCGATCAGTTCGAAGACGAGAAAGGCCGTCATCATCTTGGTCATGGAGGCGGGGATCATAGGCTCTTGACCATCCTTGGAAAACAGAATGGTGCCGGTCTCATGATCCATGATCACGGCATGACTGGCTGGCGTGTCCACGATCTGAGCCTGGGCCGCACCCATCGCAACGATCGCCGAAAATATGGCAGTCAGGATCTGGGTTTTGCGCAGCATAGTGAGCCTCCGGAATTTGCTGTTCGGATGGCCGATACACATACGGCCCTTTTTCCCGTCTATACAGGAAAAAGGGCCGGTTTGTGGTCAGCGTCAATGGTAGCTGTGCTGTGTCGGTAGTCAGTTTTGAGCGACAACACGCCCATTGGAGATACCGTAACGGTTCAGGTCGTCCTTCATGCGGTCTGCAGCATCGCGGCTCATGAATGGGCCAACGCGGACGCGGAAGAAATCAGCCCCGTTCACGCGTGCTGGATCAATCTGGGCGCTTAGATTGCCGGGCATGGATTGAATAAGGCTCTCGGCATTCGAAATCTGCGAGAATGCACCGACTTGAACGAAATAGTTTCCGACGGATACGGGCTGGTAACTTTGTGCGCTAGCGCGGCTTGACGTGTATGTCGGAGCTGGCGCGGAAACTGTGCTGATGCTGGCGACACGTGGCGGGTCTTGCTTGGCTACTTGCAGAGCAGGGTGCGATTTGGGCGCGGCAACAGGAGCAGGGCCCAGATAGCGGACCCGCACATTGGCGCGCCCTGCCCCGGTCATGCCGAGTTCGGTGGCGGCGCGTTGCGAAACCTGCAGCATGGCGCCATCCTCGAACGGGCCACGATCATTCACGCGAACGATCACTTCCGTATTCGTGTCAATGTTCACGACTTGAACAAGGCTTGGCAATGGCAGGTTCGGATGCGCGGCCATGAGGTCAGCCTGGTTGAAAATTTCGCCATTCGCAGTCGGCAGGCCCTGAAACTCATCGCCATACACGATGGCTGCGCCGGTTTCATCAAACACAGGAACCGTTTCAGGCGTGACCGAATGTGTCGTAGCTGGTGTCAGATTTGTTGCCCCCGGTTGCGCAGCCCCCTGCTCCGGTTTCGGCTGAGCGGCGCCTGCAAGTGCTGGAAGAGATTCCGCTTCCACGGCGGCCTGCTCGCGCTCAACGGCGATACGTTGCGCGGTGGCACGAGGGTCAAAAGCTTGTGTCGCAGGTGTCTGTGTGGCCATCGGCGCTGGCGCGGCACTGATCGGCGCGCTGATGCTGGCATATTCTCTTGGCTCAGCCCCCGGATTTGCGAACTGCGGAACAGGATTCGATGATTTCGCGGTTTGGACCGGTTTCGGAGCCCCCGGATAATTGAACTGGACGCGTGCCTTGGCTTTCTCAGCGTCAGGCCGGGCCTGGCTCGGAGTAATGAACACGTTTTGACGTTCGGCGGAAATCCTGGCGCTTTGCCCCTGCGTCTTGAAAATGATCGGTGCGGGGTCAGCCAATGCCGGCGCGGTAACGAACGCGGCAGCGAGCGTGGCTGCAAGAAGAGCGGGAAGACGGTCGGTGATCTTGGTCGATGGCGCGCGCATTCGCGATTTAACCTCGTTCTGAGTTTGTATTCGGCGCTTTGCGCCTGAATGTCCGGCTTTTCTGCCGTACTTTTCTTGTTTACCACGCCAAGGTGGATGCAGGATGAACCTACTCTACCAAAACGGAAAGTCAGCTTAGCGTTCTGTTTACACCTTGCCCAGCCTCGGCATTCGCAGAAGGGGGCTTGCAAAAGCAGGTGCCGTGTTGGAAACACCGGGGCGCCGGAGGAATGGCAGAGTGGTTGAATGCGGCGGTCTTGAAAACCGTTGAGCCTTCGCGGGCTCCGGGGGTTCGAATCCCTCTTCCTCCGCCACGCGCCCCGATCTATTGCTTGAGTTTCAAGGCCTGACCTTTGGTCAGGGTGGTCATTCTCGAGCGCATCCTGCAAAAACTTTGGCAAAACCAAAACAACAGGAGGATGCATGCTCGAAGGTATCAAGGTTGTGGAATATGCGACCTATATGGCGGCGCCAGGCGCAGGATCGATCCTGAGTGACTGGGGCGCCGATGTCGTGAAAATCGAGCCGCCCGGAGGCGATCCGATCCGTCTGTTCTTCAAGACGATCGGGACAGACATTGCCGACAATCCCGTGTTCGATTTCGACAATCGCGGCAAGAAGTCCATCGTGGTCGATACATCCAAGCCAGAAGGGCAGGAACTCGTGCGCAAGCTGGTCGCTGATGCCGATGTTTTCCTGACGAATGTCCGACCGGGCGGGCTTGAGCGGTCCGGTCTCGACTATGACAGCCTGAAAGTCATCAATCCAAAGCTCGTCTACTGCTCCCTGACAGGATACGGCCTGCAAGGTCCGGATGCGAACCGGCCCGGTTTTGATATTGCAAGCTTCTGGAGTCGCACGGGCGTCGCGCGTCTGACCGTGCCCAAGGGCGATGACCTGTTTGCCAATCGCACCGCTTTTGGTGACCATACGACTTCCATGTCAGCGGCAGCGGGAATTTGCGCGGCATTGGTGGAAGCGAGCCGAACAGGCAAGGGGCGTCTGGTCGAGGCCTCCCTCTTCCGCGCCGGCCTGTACGCACTTGGATCCGACTTTGCCATTCAGCTTTTCTTCGACCGGGTCGCGTCCACAAAATCTCGACACGAGCAAAATGTTCCGATCACGAATTTCTTCGAAACCAGGGATGGGAGCTGGTTCTGTCTTGTCTCGCGCCAAGGCGAAGTTGACTGGGGGCCGATCTGCCGCGCCATTGGCCGGGAAGAACTCATCGCGGACGAACGATTCACTTCTGCCAAGGCGCGCCGAAAGAACAATGCCGAAGTGGTCGATATCCTCGATGCAGGCTTCGCCAAATTCGACAAGGCAGAAATGGCGAAGCGACTGGATGCGGAATCCCTTGCCTGGGCACCGGTTCAGACCCTGGCGGAAGTCGCCAAGGATCCACAGGCCCTCGCGGCCGGCGCCATTGTCCAAACGCCGAGCGCGAAAGGCGATGGCTCGACCTATGCATCGCCTGCTTCACCCGTCCGGTTTCCTGGCGCGGACGACGGACCGAAAGGCCCCTCGCCCGCCCTGGGCCAACACACACGAGACGTGCTTGATAGCCTCGGCCTGTCAGTCGATGCCATCGAGAGTCTTTATACAGATGGTGTCGTGTCCTAGCGGCCTTTGAAGTCCGGCGTTCGCTTTTCAAGAATGGCGTTGACGCCTTCCATATGATCCTCGGTCTTGTGCATGAGGGCCTGGGAGGCGGCGGACATTTCCATAATGGTTTCGTAGGATGCGTTCGCACCGTGCCGCATCAGGGTCTTCGCCAGGCGCAGGGCTTGCGGGGGCTGGGCAGCGATCTGTTCTGCGAGCGCCATGGCTTCGTCCATGAGCGCGTCACCCGGCACGACCTTGGATACGAGACCCCATTCCTCAGCGGTGGCCGCGTCGATGACCTTGCCGGTGAACAGGAGCTCGGCTGCGCGGGATGACCCGATCAGGCGCGGCAGCAACCATGCCCCGCCATCACCGGGGATCAGGCCCAGCTTTAGGAAGGTCACGCCCATCTTCGCCTTGTCCGAGGCAATCCGTATGTCGGCCATACAGGCCACATCACAGCCAAGGCCAATCGCAGCCCCATTGACGGCGGCGATCATAGGCACTTCCAGATTATAGAGTGACTTGACGATCATGTGGATGTTGCGGCGATAGCCTTCGCGGATATCGTGCGGCGCGCCACCGAATGCCCCGGTACCTTCCTTCATGGCCTTCACATCGCCGCCAGCTGAGAATGCCCGACCCGCGCCGGTCAGGATCACGCAACGGATGCTGGGATCGGCCACGATTTCGTTACAGGCTGCTGCTATGGCGATGCCATCGCCCTCAGCGCCCAGCGCGTTCAAGCTGTCAGGTCGGTTTAGCGTCAGGATCATGATGGATCCGCGCTTCTCTGTGGTCACGATCGACATGTCTGGAAATCCTCCGTTTCTTCTTCCCGCCTTGCTGGCAGGTGAAACCGGGAATGTCCATCGGCTAAACGGCCGTTTGCCGCGAGGTTAGAGACGAATTTCGAGGTGAGTGGTGGGGAGGGGAGGACATCGACAGGTTTTGCTAAATTGTCAGCTTATGCGGTATCCTCTTTTTTCATGCGCGCACGAATTCCGCCGTCAATGCCCCGGCCCTCTTCCATGGGTTCGAAAAGTGTGCCTTGCGTATGGGGCGCGCTTACGGCTTTGTTGCTCTCTCTTTTCGCCAGGCTCGCAGACATGCGCTCCGTGAGGTCTGGGAATATCTGATGAAAAATGTTCGAAGCATGTGCCTTTATGCCCACCGGCATTTCTTCTCTCGGGTTTGTGCAAGCCTTCACGATGGCGTCGACCACCAGGTCCGGATCATCCATCGCCGCCATGCGCGGCGCATGGCCCGTATAGTTGGCGGCATGCGTCCACCAAGGTGTATCGACCGCCCACGGCATGATCGTCGCGACATGTATGTGTTCATCGTTCCCGCTCAGGCGAAGCTCTTCATTCAGCGAGCGGCTTAGGCTTAACACCGCGGCTTTGGTGGCGGCATAAGTGTTTTGCAAAGCGAGGGGGACTTCACTGTCTATAGACCCCACATTCACGAGCGTCCCGCCCTTCTGTTTGATGAACTGATTGAGGGCGGTATGGGCACCGTAGATAAGGCCGCTCAGGTTCACGTCGACGACTCGTTCGTGAACATCCAGCGGTATTTCCCAGAAATAGCCTAGTGCGCCGACCCCGACATTGTTGATCCACACATCGATCCGGCCAAACGCGTCCACCGATTTTTGCGCGAGATTACGAATGCCTTCCTGTTCGCTCACATCCGTCTGAACGGCGAGTGCATTACCGCCTTCGGCCTTGATGTCCCGGACCAGTTCGTCAAGCAAGTCGATACGTCGGGCGGCGACAACCACATTCGCACCCTCTTTGGCGAGCTTAAATGCCACGCCTTTGCCGAAGCCGCTTGAGGCGCCCAGGATGACGATTGTTGCGTTTTGTAAATTCTCCGGGATATTAGTCATGGCACGCCTTAATTTTTTGAGTGACTCCAATACTCAAACCAGCTCAGGCGGGCTTAGTTCCTTCCCGCTCAATTGCGTGCTGTGTCGGTCGGGTACATATTCGGCGGGTCTATCCCTGTTTCGTTGATGAGAGGCCCTGTAACGCATCATCGCAAATGCCATGGCTCCACCTGCAGCGGCACGCATGAAATATCAAAAGCGATTATAGCCGGAGTGAATTTCGTCCCTCAGACGATCTTCGGTTTCCTTGGCTTCATTGCGATCTTGTGTGCATGCTTGCTCACTAGAACCGTAAGGTTGGTGCGGATGAGAGGACTCGAACCTCCACGCTTTGCAGCGCTGGAACCTAAATCCAGTGCGTCTACCAATTCCGCCACATCCGCATGACGGGTGTTCCTACGCGAGCATTGGGGAGGCTTCAACACCAAACGGGCGCGGAGGCTGCGAATTTAGCGGTGCTCGCCGTGCAATGCGCTGAGGATGTCAGGCAACTGGGCTTCGAGGTCTTCCGAGATGAGCCCCGCGCCGACGCGCCTGCCCGCTTCGCCATGAAGCCAGCTTGCCATGGCGGCGGCAGTAAACGTGTCCACACCCTGGGCCATCAGTCCCCCGGCAATGCCAGCCAGGACGTCGCCGGAGCCAGCTGTGGCGAGCCACCGCGTGGCATGTGTGTTCACGATCGCCATGCCATCCGGTTTCGCGATGACGGTGTCGGGGCCCTTGAGCAGGACCACGCATCCGGCCATCTGGGCTGCCTGGCGCGTCGCTTCCACCTTGTTCACTTCGGTCTCGAGCAGGTCGCCGAAAATACGCTTGAACTCGCCGATATGCGGAGTGATCAGATCGTCGGCCCGCAATTGCTTGTATAAGGCATCATGGTCATCGGCGAAGACGGTAAGGGCGTCGGCGTCCAATACGGCTTTTGCGTCAGTGGACAGAAGGCATTCCACATTCTTGCGCGTGCCTGTGTTGATCCCGGCGGCCGGTCCGAGGATTACAGTGCTCGCCGATTCTATGGTTTCGCGAAGCTGTTCGGCATTCGCCACTTCCTTCAGCATGATCGCGGTCAGATGGCTCGCATTGATTGCAACAGCGTCCGGCGGTGACAACAGGGTCACAAGGCCTGCTCCGGCTCGCAAACCGGCGCGGCCGGCCAATCGCGCGGCGCCCGTCGAAGCCGCGTTTCCGCTTACGACGGCCAGATGGCCTCGGGCATGCTTGTGGCTGCCCTGTCCGGGTTGCGGCAGGTTGCGTCCCCACAGGAGTGGGCTGTTTTCCAGAAGTTGGGTTTGAACCGGGACACCGATATCTGCCACGAACACGCCGCCGCAATAGACCGCGCCGGGCAACAGGACGTGCGCCGGGCGCAAGGCGGCGAAAGTGATCGTTCCTTCGGCCCGGAAGCATGGCCCCAGCGGCTTGGCCGACTCGCCATCAATACCGGAGGGTACATCAATCGACACGACGCGCCCGCCACGCTCGGCCAGTTTTGCTGCTATGCCGTCGAGGGGTCGGGACAGGCCGCCTCCAAACAATGCATCCAGTACAATGTCGTGCGGCGCCTCAAGCGCAGTCTCTAGCAGCTTGATCTCGCCGTCCCACTCGGCTGCCGCCTTGGCCGCATCGCCGGTCAGGGCTTCCTTGCCCACAAGACAGAAAACCTCCACCTCACGCCAGAGCTTTGCGAGCTTGGCCGCAGCGATGAAGCCGTCCCCGCCATTCCCTCCGGGCCCGCACAGGACCTGGATCCGGCCTTCCGGCCATTTGGCATGAACGAATTCAGCAACCGCGTTTCCGGCACGCTGCATGAGGTCGAAACTGTCAGTGCCTTTGGAAAAAAGGTCTTCTTCCGCGGCCCGCATTTCCTGCGGAGTAAGAATAGGTCTGCCCATGAATGAAACTCATAGCACGCGGGTTTCGGATTCGCTGCCCAGTCGCTGAACTTTCAGGCCATCGGTGCTGCGTTCCAACGACGTTATAGAACAATAGGTCGGCCGGAAGACGAGCGTTTCCGCCCGCTGCTGCAGCTTGCTGACAATTGCGTTGATCGCCACGAAATGCGTGAATACGACCGTATTATCGGGCAGGCTTTCCAAGCTGGCAATCATGGCATCTCGCCAGGCGGTGTGGGTGCTGGCCTCATTTTCCCAGGTGCCCGACATGAAGCCCTGAAGCCACGCCACCCTGTCAGTGATTCCCTCTGGTGTCGCGATTTCGGAAACGTCTTCCATAATTGTGGCGGAAAGACCCAGCTTCGCTTCCAGCGGCCGCGCTGTTTCACGGCATCGCTGCATGGGACTGCTGATGATGCGGTCGATGCCCAGACCTTCAAGATCGGCGGCGACCGACTCAGCCTGGTGCTGGCCCAAATCACTCAGGCCTGGGTTCGGATGGCTGCCCCAACTGGCGGCAGCTTCCCCGTGACGAACAAGATATAGCATGAAATCTCCCGAGCCGGGCTCGGTGCCGGCCTCATTGAGTGAATTCGGAACCCTGAGTTCGATCCTGGGTCCGCGACAATAAATATGCGTGCCTGCTTTGCGCAAATATGCAGAAGATTCAATCGCTCCCGCCGCGTCGTTCAGACTGGCTGCACAGAAAGGCGCGCAATGAGGGCATACTCTGGGAGGCTTAAACCCGTAATGAAGACAGGGTCCGAACGGGCCAAACGCACAAACGATAGGCAGCAAAGTCCAAATTTCGATCACGCCCACTTAACCTGATGCTAAGTCTGATGCTGGGTCTCGCTTCCACCGCAGAAGGCGCATACCCGTTGCTTTACACGAACCAAACGGCTGGGAGACACGGGCCATGAAAAAAATTGAGGCGATCATCAAACCCTTCAAACTGGATGACGTTAAGGAAGCGCTGCAAGAGATCGGTCTGCAAGGCATGACCGTCGTCGAAGCCAAGGGCTTCGGACGTCAGCGCGGTCATACCGAACTCTACCGAGGCGCAGAGT
The DNA here is from genome assembly GCF_036964145.1 of Hyphomonas sp. GTDB lineage: Bacteria > Pseudomonadota > Alphaproteobacteria > Caulobacterales > Hyphomonadaceae > Hyphomonas. The sequence goes on along the minus strand of NZ_JBALUC010000002.1, from coordinate 61,795 downwards.
ATGTGGTCGACTTCCTGCCCAAACTGAAAATCGAAATTGTTCTCGCCGACAGTGCGGTAGAAGGCGCAGTCGACGCCATCAAGAAAGCCGCCCATACTGACAAGATCGGTGACGGCAAGATCTTCATCTCTGACATCACTGATGCGGTAAGAATCCGTACGGGCGAAACAGGCGACGCCGCCCTTTAAGCGGCAAGTCACAGAATACAAAAAACCTTAGAAGCTGTTTACTGGAGGGCAAATTCCAATGGCCGATAACCTGCTGAAACTTATGAAGGATGAGGACGTCCAATACGTCGACCTTCGCTTCACCGACCCTCGCGGGAAGATGCAGCATGTTTCTTTCCACAAGAACATGGTCGAAGACGATTTCTTCACCGAAGGTCAGATGTTTGACGGCTCATCCGTTGCGGGCTGGAAGGCGATCAACGAGTCCGACATGGTGCTGATGCCTGACACCAGCACGGCCATGATTGACCCATTCTTTCAGCAGACCACGCTGGCCGTGATGTGTGACATCCTGGACCCGATCACGGGCCAGGCTTACAACCGCGACCCACGTACAACGGCCAAGAAGGCCGAAGCCTATGTGAAGTCGAGCGGCGTGGGTGACACCGTATTCTTCGGACCTGAAGCCGAGTTCTTCGTGTTCGATGACGTGCGCTGGTCCACCGAGCCGCACAAGACCGGATACAGTTTCGATTCCACTGAACTGCCGATCAATACCGGCAAGGAATACCCGATGGGCAATATGGGCCACCGCCCTGGCCCGAAGGGCGGTTATTTCCCGGTGCCTCCGGTGGATTCCGAACAGGATATGCGCTCCGAGATGCTTTCCGTCATGGCTGATATCGGCCTTGATCCGGAAAAACATCACCACGAAGTGGCGCCGGCCCAGCACGAACTCGGGCTGAAATTCTCGACGCTGACCACGATGGCGGACCGCCTGCAGCTCTACAAATATGTGATCCACAATGTGGCCGCATCGTATGGCAAGACGGCGACCTTCATGCCGAAGCCGATGTTTGCAGACAATGGTTCCGGTATGCACGTGCACCAGTCCATCTGGTCGAACGGCAGCCCGCTCTTCGCAGGCGACCAGTATGCAGGCCTGTCCGAGACATGCCTCTATTACATCGGCGGCGTCATCAAGCACGCTCGCGCGCTGAACGCTCTGACCAACCCGTCGACGAACAGCTACAAGCGCCTCGTCCCCGGCTATGAGGCACCCGTCATGCTCGCCTATTCTGCGCGCAACCGGTCCGCTTCGATCCGGATTCCGTTCGGTTCCAACCCGAAGACCAAGCGCATCGAGACGCGCTTCCCGGATCCGACGGCCAACCCATACCTTGCCTTCGCAGCCCTGCTCATGGCTGGCCTCGACGGCATCGAAAACAAGATCCATCCGGGCGATGCCATGGACAAGGACCTCTACGATCTGCCGCCTGAAGAGGCTAAATCGATCCCGCAAGTGTGCGGCTCACTGCGAGAAGCGCTTGCAGCGCTCGACGCAGACCGTAAGTTCCTTACCAAGGGCGGCGTGTTCGATGACGATCAGATCGATGCTTATATCGAGCTGAAAATGGAAGAGAACATGCGCTATGAACTCCACCCCCATCCGGTGGAATTCGACATGTACTACAAGGTGTAGGGGCCTGTTCTCTCTCTCCTCTAATCCTTGTAGAGGCCGGTATCGCAAGGTACCGGCCTCTTCTTTATCCAGCTTTAGAACCTCACAGAAAACCGAACTACACTCGGCAGAAAAGCCTCGAGCGGCTCTGAGCGTCCGGGACTGGGCCTCTAACTGCTTTTTCTGTTGTGCCAATATTCCGACCTGAAACCAAAAACGCCCCGACCATTTGGGCGGGGCGCTTGAATATTGGATCTGTATTTGAATCAGCCAGCTTCCGGCTGACTCTTCTTGGCGTGGACGTAGAGTGGCTCGGCATTGCCCTCCACCACTTCGCCATTGATCACGACCTCTTCCACACCGCGCAGGTTTGGCAGCTCAAACATCGTGTCGAGCAGAATGCCTTCCATGATCGACCGCAGGCCCCGCGCGCCGGTCTTCCGGGCAATGGCGCGTCGTGCAACAGCCGTCAGGGCCTCTGGCGTGAAGTTCAATTCGACACTCTCCATGTCGAAGAGCTTCTGGTACTGTTTCAGCAGAGCGTTCTTCGGCTCGGTGAGGATCTTGATCAGGGCTTCCTCGTCGAGGTCTTCGAGCGTCGCAATAACAGGCAGGCGCCCGATGAATTCCGGGATGAGGCCGAAGCGCTGAAGGTCTTCCGGCTCTGTGTTGCGCAGAATTTCGCCCACACCGCGCTCTTCCGATTCCTTGAGCGAAGCACCGAAGCCGATCGAAGCCCCCTCGCCCCGTGAGGCGATGATCTTGTCGAGACCGGCAAAGGCTCCGCCACAGATGAACAGGATGTTGGTCGTATCCACTTGCAGGAATTCCTGCTGTGGGTGCTTGCGCCCACCCTGAGGCGGCACAGCAGCGACCGTGCCTTCCATGATCTTGAGAAGTGCCTGCTGGACGCCCTCACCAGAGACATCACGCGTGATGGAAGGATTGTCGGACTTTCGGGAAATCTTGTCGATTTCGTCGATATAGACGATGCCGCGCTGCGCGCGTTCTACATTGTAATCGGCCGACTGAAGCAGCTTCAGGACAATATTTTCGACATCCTCACCAACATAACCAGCTTCGGTGAGCGTGGTCGCATCCGCCATGGTGAACGGCACGTCGAGAATGCGGGCCAATGTCTGCGCAAGAAGTGTCTTGCCGCAGCCTGTTGGGCCGACGAGCAAGATGTTCGACTTGGAAAGCTCCACACCATCCGTTTTCCCGGCATGGGAGAGGCGTTTGTAATGGTTGTGAACGGCAACAGAGAGAATTCGTTTGGCGTGAACCTGGCCGATAACATAATCATCCAGGACATCACAGATTTCCTGCGGTGTCGGGACGCCTTCACGAGAGCGGACCATGGAGGTCTTGTTCTCTTCGCGAATGATATCCATGCAAAGTTCAACGCATTCATCACAGATGAACACGGTCGGGCCGGCAATCAGCTTCTTCACTTCATGCTGGCTTTTTCCACAGAACGAACAATAGAGTGTGTTCTTGGAATCGCCTGAGCCATTTTGTTTAGTCATGCCGTCCTCAATGCCGGGTAAGGCTTAATTTCGTCTTTAAGACGCCGTGCTCGGTCTACTATTAAGACAATAGGGTTATCAACCTGCCCTGCAAGAGGCAGGCCGCACTGACAAGGGAGAGGGTCCCTATTTATCATCCTCGGCCGTCCGGCGCTCAAAGACCTTGTCAACAATGCCAAATTCCTTGGCTTCTTCCGCTGTCAGGAACGTGTCCCGATCCAGCTTGCGTTCAATCACATCATATTCCTGTCCCGTATGGCGGACATAGATGTTGTTCAGTCGGCGCTTCAGCTCGATGATTTCCTCGGCATGGCGCTCAATGTCCGTTGCAACGCCTGAGTATCCGCCCGAGGGCTGGTGGAGCATGACGCGTGCATTTGGCAGCGCAATTCGCATACCCTTTTCACCGGCAGCCAGAAGCAGCGACCCCATGGAGGCAGCCTGACCGATGCATACGGTGGAAATTGGGCAGCGAATGTACTGCATCGTGTCGTAGATCGCGAGGCCGGACGAAACATAGCCGCCTGGGCTGTTGATATACATCGCAATGTCTTTCTTCGGGTTTTCCGACTCGAGGAAAAGAAGCTGGGATGTGATCAGCGCCGCCATGCTGTCATCGATGCCGCCGGTCACGAAGATGATCCGCTCTTTCAGCAGGCGCGAGAAAATATCGAAAGCTCGCTCGCCGCGGCTCGTCTGCTCCACGACCATGGGAACAAGGTTGAGCGCTGTCTGGAAAGAAGTCGTCATGAATCGGGCCTTGATGGTTTCTCGAAGGAATCTTTACTGCACAGGAGTGGCAGAGAGACGTATATTTGTCCACGTATCCCTCACTGCAAGAGGTATTCCGCTGTGGAAACAGTTAGCGAAATGACCACTCAGGGGAACCACTTGGGAATTCGCCATCAGGATCGCGCATGAAAGCGAGATAATCGGCATGCACGTTTGCAGCCTGAAGGTCGCGCAGGAGCATGTGATAGCCCTGCTCATAGTACACAGTTCGGACCTGCGGCGGCAGAATTCTGGCCGTCCGTTTCATGCCATTCGGCGGAATGACATAGTCATTGGCCCCGTAGGAAATCAGTACCGGCAGATCAGCAGGAAGGTTCGCCGACCTGTCATGGGCTGTCTCCATCAATGAGACCACGCCATACACTTGGTCGATCCTGTTTTCGCGCAACATCAGCGGGTTGGCCCAGGTTTCCCGGAGCATGTCGATATTGTCGCTGGGTTCAATCCGGACGAAGCGGGCCGGAGGCCGCACGATCCATCCTGGATTGGTATGGGCCGACATCCATAGGCTCGCGCGGTATAGCGAGTTCATGGCACCCCAGCCACGCAGGCCGGGCCCGGATGCGATCAGCCGGTCCGCGTCTGGCGGGATGTCCGATCCGAATGCCGACATTGCCACAGCCGCGCCCATCGAAATGCCCACAACAGTGAGAGTGGCGTTTGGATGCCTTCGGCGCGCAACTGCAACGGCGGTGCGCAAGTCTTCGCGCATCAATTCCTCATCCGGCCAAAGCCCCCTGCCCGGAGACCGGCCAAAGCCTCTCTGGTCATACGCATAGGTCGTTACGCCATGAGCCGCCCAATACGGCGCGGCCATGTGAAACGCATTCGCGAAATCATTCATGCCATGCACGCCCACCACCACAAGCTCCGGCTCTTCTTCGCCCTCGGCCGGCCATACTGTCAGCCCGAGCTCCGCCCCATCCCCCGCGATGAAAACATTCCGGTCGACCACGAATTGAGGAACACTGGCTTGCGTACGCGTAAGCGCTCCTGTGGTCACGGGATGCACACATCCTGAGAGCAGGAACACAGCGTAGACCAGGAAGAGCCCGGCCAGGGCCCAGGAGCCACGCTGAGCAAGATGGGCAAGGCCCCTTCTTCGATCGGACACTTGTGATTTCGTCAAATCGTGTTTCTCCAAGCGAGTATTATGTGATTAATTGCTCACACGCACTCTCTTCCAATATCCTCTCGTCTCAGTCAAGCCGGAGCCTCATCGATCAATTTGTTTATTCCTCTGGACAGGTCGCCTCACTTGAACGGAAATTAGAAACCTCATGGAGGAGACTAGCGCCGTGCAGATATCCCGCATCATTGAGCCCCGAATGCATGATCTCGGAGGCGGTTTTATCGTCCGGCGTGTCTTGCCGTTTCACGCACATAGATCTGTTGGGCCGTTCGTGTTCTTTGATCATTTTGGCCCTGTGGAATTTGATCCGGGCGCGAGCTTCAATGTGCTTCCGCATCCGCATATCGGCTTATCAACTGTGACGTTCATGTTCGATGGTGCGATCCGGCATCGGGATTCCCTCGGCACTGATCTGGTAATCGAACCTGGCGCGGTCAATTGGATGACCGCCGGGCGGGGTATTGTCCATTCGGAGCGCACGCCCGACTCGCATCGCAAACATGGCCAGGTCATGCACGGTCTACAGACATGGGTGGCCCTTCCCCGCGATGAGGAAGATCGCGCGCCAGCCTTTATACACCACCCGGCCGACACTCTACCCGCCTTCAGGATGGGCAATGTCAGGGTGAAAGTGCTGGCCGGGTCCGCCTGGGAGCACACCTCTCCCGTGTCGTTTCCGTGGCCGATCCTGTATGTTGCGCTCGAAGCCGACTCCGACGCAGACATCATCCTGCCTGCGGAGATGGCGATTGAGCGCGCCCTATATGTCGTGACTGGAGGCGCGCAAATCGGTGACTCTATCGTGCCCGAAGGGCGGATGGCGGTACTTGGGACCGATACGGATGTGACCGTGAAACTGGCTGCGGGCACTAAGGCAGTGGTTTGCGGGGGGGCGCCGATGGATTCGCCGCGCAAGATGGATTGGAACTTCGTGTCGAGCGACAGCGCAAAGATTGAGCAGGCCAAGATCGATTGGACGGCGGCCATGGAAGCCGGGGGATCGGCGAGATTCCCCCTTGTTCCGGGGGATGAGGAAGAGTGGATTCCCATTCCCTCCTGATTTCAGGCACAGAATTCCAGTGACGCCCTTCCTTGCCGATTGGTAAGGCTCGTGTCAGATCATGACCAACCATAGCCTTTGACGGGAAATACAGAATGAAACGACTACTCATTTCGGCATCTGTCCTGACGCTTGCAGCATGCGGCGCGCAGGAGCCCACCACCGAAACACCGGCAGCACCGGGACCCGAAGCGGCAACTGAGTTGTTGATGCCCCTGCCCGAACAAACCAGCGCAGACATCACGGCCGACGATCTTGCTGTGCGGATCAAGACGCTTGCCGATGATACGTTTGAGGGCCGTGGCCCAGGCACGCCCGCAGGCGAAGCATCTGCTGACTGGATCGCCGCCGAGATGAGCCGCATCGGCCTGGAGCCTGCCGGCGATAATGGCAGCTTTTTCCAGACTGTGGAGATGGTCAACCAGACGGTCGACACCAACGCGTCGTTCTTCCAGCTGACTACGCCGGATGGCACCGAACTGCCCATGACGCCCAAGGAAGACGTGGTCTTCTGGACCAAGCGCCAGAACACGAATGAACTCGCGTTCGATCCCACGGATGTCGTTTTTGTCGGCTATGGCTCTGTCGCGCCGGAATATGACTGGGACGATTATGCCGGCCAGGATTATACGGGCAAGACGGTCGTCATGCTGGTCAATGATCCAGGGTTTGCCACGGGCGACCCGGAACTCTTCAATGGAAAATCCATGACTTATTACGGTCGCTGGACCTATAAATACGAGGAGGCCGCCCGCCAGGGCGCGACCGCAGCGATTGTAATCCACGAAACCGAGCCGGCTTCATACGGTTGGGACGTTGTTTCCAATTCCTGGAGCGGCGCACAGTCCGATCTCGTTCGCGCCGATGGCGGTGCAGAGCGCACCATGCTTGAGGGCTGGATCACGCGCGACACGGCAGAAGCGCTGTTTGCCAGCGCAGGACTGGATCTGGAGACTTTGAAACAGCAGGCAAAGTCCAAGGACTTCCAGCCTGTGGCGCTTGAGGGCGTGAAAGCCAGTGGAAAAATTTCGCAGACCATCGACCAGCTTGAGAGCCGCAATGTGGTCGGCCGCCTGTCCGGCAAGACGGCCCCGGATGAATACATGCTGTACACGGCGCACTGGGATCATCTCGGCAAGAAGTCCGAAGAGAAGACCGGCGCCCCCGGCGAGGATTTCTATCAGGACCAGATCTTCAATGGCGCCGTTGATAATGCGACCGGCTCTGCCGCCCTGCTCGAAATCGCAGAAGCCATGGCTGCGCAAGAGCTGGAACGGTCCGCCCTCTTCCTGTCGGTGACACTTGAGGAATCCGGCCTGCTCGGATCTGCCTATTACGCAGAAAACCCGCTCGTGCCGCACAGTCAGATCGTTGCTGGGGTCAACATGGACGGCGCACTGCCAATCGGCCGGACGAAGGACATGGTTGTTGTCGGATATGGTGCGTCTGAACTTGAAGACATGTTGAAGGACGTGCTCGACGAGCAAGGCCGCGTCATCAAGCCGGACGCCAAGCCTGAAGCCGGCTATTTCTATCGCTCAGACCATATCTCGCTCGCCAAGAAAGGCGTACCGATGCTGTATGCGGATGGCGGACAGGACAAGGTCGATGGGGGCGTGGCCGCCGGCAAGGCCGCGGCAGCCGTTTACACAGCCGAGCGCTACCACAAGCCGATGGACGAGTATTCTGACGACTGGGATCTCTCCGGGTTCACCGAAGACATCCAGGCTCTCTACGAAGTCGGGCTGAAGATCGCCCAATCGGATGAGTGGCCTACCTGGTACGAGGGCAATGAATTCGAAGCCACTCGCAAGAAAAGCCTCGAACAGAACTAATTGATTTGTCCCCGCCTCACCGGCGGGGACTTTTTCTTCACGGGACTGATCTCACAAATGCTTTCCTATCAACATGGGTATCATGCGGGCAATCGCGCGGACGTTCTCAAGCATGCGGTGCTCCATTCGGTCTGCCGGCACCTGACGGAACGAAATGACCGTATCCTGTATGTAGAAACACATTCGGGACGCGGCCGGTATGATCTTGAAGGTCCACAAGCTCGAAAGGGAGACGAGGCCAGCGACGGTATCTTGTCGATGTTGGATGGCCTAGCACCGAAACCGCTGCGCCCATGGATCGAATTCGTCGAGAAACGTGGCATCAACAACTATCCCGGTTCACCTGCCCACGCTCAAGCGCTCCTGCCGCCGGATACCCGCTACATTCTGTTTGAGAAGCACCCTGCCGAGCATGAAGCGCTCAGCAAGGCTGTCGGAGATGACGACCGCATCCAGGTGAAGAAGGCTGATGGGTATGCCAGCGCACTGAAACTGTCGCCACGTAGCGGCGAGACCATGGTGTGCCTGGTTGACCCGAGCTACGAGACGAGCCGTGACATTGATGCGCTTGCTCTCTGGACACCCAAGGCGCTCAAACGCTGGCCGAAGGCTGTGTTGATGCTCTGGCTTCCCCTCTTCCGAGACGGCCGGGAAAGCGAATTCGGCGAGTACCTGACCACACTCGGGAATTGCAGGGTCTATGGCGCGCGCTGGCCGGTGGATGCGTTGCAGGAAACCGCGCTTGAAGGATCCGCCATGGTTGTCTTCAATGGGCCGAAAGCTGCGGATGCCGACGGCGCTTCGATTGCTTCGGCCTTGCAATCCTGGTGGTCGGACAAGCCGCTGGGAGCGTGAGGGGGCATGACGGCCAACCTGCTTCTGATTGGCGGTGGGCATGCTCACGTCACGGCGCTGCGTTGGCTCCAGAAACACCCCTGCCCGGATGTCTCCATCACGCTGATCAATCCTAGAACTTATGCTGTCTATAGCGGCATGGTGCCGGGCTTCGTTGCGGGGCACTTCAGCCGAAGTGAAGTGGAGATTGATCTGGGCCGACTTTGTACTGAGTCAGGCGCGGACATCATCCATGATTCCATCATCGCCCTCGATCCAATTCGTAAACGCGCTATGGGGCAGTCTGGAAAGTCTTACCCCTACGATCTCGCGTCCATTGATATCGGGATCGTATCTGCGCCTCCGCGCGTGTCCGGCAGCAAGATGCATCTGACTGTAAAGCCCATGTCGCCCTTCGTTGAGGCATGGGCCCAAGTTTCAGAAAACCTCTCCGGCGGCGTTGCGATTGTCGGCGGCGGTCTCGGGGGCGTAGAACTCGCTTTTGCGGTCCGGCATAAAATGCGTTCCAACGGTCTTCCTGATACGGTTCCGGTGTCACTCGTGGACCAGTCGAAAATACTCTCAGCCAGCAGCCCCTCGCTAAGGCGCGCCTTGCGTAAAAGACTGATCGCCGCCGGTATAGATATCCTGGAAGATACCGAGGTGCGCCGTCACTATGATGGACGACTGGAACTGGCATCCGGCCAATCCCTGACTGCTCAGTTGGTCCTGTGGACAGCAGGCGGACGCGCCCATGACTGGCTCGCCCAGTCCGGGTTGAAGGCGAGAAATGGATTTCCTGTTGTCGCGGCCTCACTGCAATCAATATCCCATCCCGATATTTTCATAGTGGGTGATGCGGCCTCCCTTCCAGACAAACACGTCCCCAAAGCGGGTGTCTATGCCGTCCGCCAGGGTCCCGTACTGATGCAGAACATGATTGCAAAATCCCGAGGCGCGCCATTGCAGGACTTCGCTCCGCAGAAAGACTATCTCAAGCTGGTCAGCCTTGGAAAAAGGGCTGCGATTGCTGAAAAATGGGGCCTGACAGTTCAACTGCCCGGCTTGTGGGATCTCAAGACCTGGATCGACCGGTCTTTCGTTCAGGATTGATGGGAAATTGCCCCGGCAGATCGCGCGGCGGCCTCTTCGAGAATAACTCCGGCCGCAATCTCGCTGGCGTCCCGGTCGCCTTCTTTCATGCGCTCTAGCGCTTTTCGTTGACGGTTCAGCTGCGCGGCGAGTTCGGTCGGATTGTCCAACCAGTCTTGTGCCTTGGCTGCGATGTCATCTGCCTTCTGCCGAGTCTGGACAAATTCCGGCACGATCTCCTGATCATCGCTGACAATGTTGAGTAGGGTAATATGCCTCTTGCTGTAGAGCAGGCCACGGGCGAGCGTCCATGTTATCCAGCCGGTCTTATAGGCAACGATCATCGGCGTATCCTGCATCGCAAGTTCGGTCGTGACTGTGCCGGAACAGGCGAGCGCAAGGTCTGCTGTCGCCATCGCATCGTAACGAACGCCCGGATCATCGGAGATGATCGCCCAATCGTTGAGACCCGGAAAAGCCTCCGAGAACTGTGACGCCACATTCGAGGCGGGCATGAAAACAATATTGAGGCTCGGATCGTTCGACTTCAGCTTTCTGGCCGCCTCCACCAATTCGGGAGCGACGCGTTTTATTTCACTCGGCCGACTACCCGGCAGCACCAGCACAATCTTCTCCGTTTCCGGTATATGATGGGTTTGACGGAAATGGACCGCATCTCCCTGAATATGGCGGGAGATCGCCGGATTGCCGATGACCGTAGTCTTTAATCCGAACGGCTCGTAGAACGGCGCTTCGAGGTCGTGAATGCACAATAGGTGGTCAACCACCGAGGCCAGCGTCTTGGCCCGGCCGGGCCGCGTGGCCCAGACTTGTGGGCCGACGAGCTTGACCAGACGGATATCCGGCGCCTTCAGGCGGACGCGCTGGGCTACTCGCAACATGAAGCCCCAGGAATCCACCAGGACAACGACGTCCGGCTTGTCGGCAATGATGGCTTCGGCCGCCGCATCTGCGAGCCGCACAACATCTCCGTAGGCTTTCAAGCCTTCAAAGAACCCCAGAATCGACAAGGGGCTGATATCTATTGCGGATTTAATCCCGACAGATGCCAGCTCGCTTCCGCCAATTCCGGAGATATGGGTGTCTGGCAGGCGTTTGCGGATATCCTCGACCACTTCCCTTGCCAGCAGGTCACCGGAAGGTTCAGCGGCCATCATATATATGCGGGGCGTGGTCACTCCCCGATCTCCGGCTCGAAGCCATAGATGAAAATCCCGAGATCTTCAGCGCGTTCGATCATCTTGCGCCGATTGAGCAGCAGCGCGCCGCCGGCTTCCACTGCAAGGCCAGCCAAGCCTGCAGCTGCAACTTTCTCTACCGTCGACACGCCGGTCGTCGGCAAATCGATCCGCAATTCCTGGCCCGGCTTCGGGCGCTTGACGAGCACGCCTTTCCGGCTGTCGACAGTGCCGCGTATTTCCTCTGGCAGCGCTACACAGCGATCCAGCATCGCATCCGTGCCCTCTTGGGCTTCGACAGCCAGGACAAGACCGTTGCAGACGACGGCGCCCTGTCCAATATCGAGCGCGCCGGCCGCAGAGGCTACGCGGGCGGCATGCTCGATGTCATGCATCTCTTCTTCGGTGGGATGCTGGCCCGCGATGATGCCTTCGGGTGCCAGCAATTGCCTGTGCACTTCATGGCTGCCAAGCACTTTGAAGCCCTGCTTTTCAAATTCGTTCACCAAGACCCGGAGGAGTGCATCATCCCCCTTCTTGGCCGCTGACAGGACCTTGGGAAGCAGGGTTACACCCTTCACGTCCAGCTTCAGGTTCCCGAAGTCAGGCCGTTTGACAACGCCGGCAAAGACCACTTCTTCGCATCCTGCCGATTTGAGTTTCTTCAGAATGCCCCCGACCTCACCGAGGCCAACCAGATCCCCCGGAAACTTTGCCAGAGCCGGATCGTCAAACCCTTTCAGCCGAAGCACATAGGCGCCCTGTCCGGTCTCGACAGCATTCTCTGCAATAGCGACCGGAAGGTCTCCCAATCCTGCGATGATACCAAGTGGGGCCATAATGTCCTCAGGCGGGTTTGCAGATCGGGCGGTCACCTTCACGGATGAACGTGATGATTTCCATGGCCAACGGATTATCAGCATAATCCTGGGCGGCCTGGTCTAGCCGACCCTTGAACAAACCTTCGCCAAGGAAGATGGCTTTGTAGGCCGCTCGAATGTCCCGGATATCGGCCTTGGAGAATCCGCGACGCTTCAGACCCACCATGTTCAGGCCCGCCAGTTTGGCATGATTGCCGACCACGGACCCGAATGGGATGACGTCTTCCACAACGATGGCGCCGCCCCCAATGAACGCATTCCGTCCTATTCGGGAGAACTGGTGCACCGCGGCCAGACCACCAAACCAGACATTGTCCCCTACCGTAATGTGACCGGCCAGGGAGACATTATTGGCCATAACGACATTATTGCCGATATGATTGTCATGCGCGATGTGCGCGCCAATCATGACAAAGCAATTGTCTCCAATCGTCGTGAGACCGCCAAACTTCGGCATACCGGAATGCGCCGTCGTATGTTCACGAAATACGCACTTCTCCCCTACAACCAACCGGGATTCCGGCGTAGTCTCAAAACCGATGACTTGAGGCACTCCGCCCAATACTGCGTGCGGGTGCAGTGTGCAGCCTGCACCGAGTTCGGTGTAGCCGGTTATAACGGCATGCGACATGAGAACAGAACTGTCCCCGACCTGCGCGTGCGGACCGACATGGCAGAACGGTCCGATGGTGACGTTCTCACCGAGAGCGGCGCCGTCCTCGACGAATGCGGTGGGATGAATCTGTGTGGACATGAGTTCCCAGCAAGTTGCGGACGGCCGCGCGCCGACTATCCCTTTTTCTTAGGGTTTGCGTTTTTCTGCAACCAAGCGATCTCACGCATCCATTGACGGAGCGGCTTGGCGGGTGTTCCGCCCCAGGTTTCGCCATCCTCGATGTTGCGGAACAGACCTGAGGAAGCAGCAAGCGACACGCCCTCTCCGACCTTCACATGATCGGCAATACCAACGCGTCCGCCCAACATGGAGCCGTCACCAATTTGGACAGATCCCGAAATGCCGCCAAACGCCGCCATGAGCACGGACCGCCCCAACACCACATTGTGCGCGATCTGGCAGAGATTATCGATCCGGGTGCGTTCCCCGAGGATGGTGTCATCAAAGGCGCCTCGGTCGATACAGGAATTGGCACCGACCGTGACATGGTCCTGCAGGATCACACGCCCATAGTGCGGCGCGTCCTCAGCGCCATTAGGACCGGGCATAACGCCGAACCCGGCTTCTCCGATACGGGCGCCTGACAACAATCTTACATGGTCGCCTATAAGCGCGCAGAAGACGCTTGCGCCGGGCCCAATGGAGCAATTGCGGCCTATCTGGACACCTGGGCCGATTACGGCATTTGCGCTGATGATCGTTCCAGCGCCGATGACGGCACCGGGCGCGATCACGGCGCCGGGCGCGATTTTTGCGGTCTCATCAATCGTCGCATCGGGAGAAATTGCGTCCCCGCCATGCCAATCCAGCTGTCGAGAACGAAACAATTTAGACGCGGCCAAGCCATGAACATGGCGCGGAAATTTCGAAACAATATAGGGAACGCCCTCTGGAACATGCGCGATGTTGGCAGTGTTCACGACGAGGGCGGAGATATCCGCGCTGACATCAATGGGAGATTTCCCCTCCCCGTCCAGAAATCCGAGGTCTCCCCGGCGGCCATTCACCGCCGAGGAAATCCCCGTAAGCTCCAGATCGCCGTCTCCATGGAGGTCGGACCCGGTCTGGCTGGCCAGTTCACCTAGTGAGAGGGCTCCCAAAGGCGCAAAGAAACGGACATCAACAGGCACGGATAGCCTCGAACTATTGAGCAGGCTGGTCAGGAATACGCTTGCGGACAACCGCGAGGGTCGGGGTTGCTGCATCCAGCTTGCTGATCACCAGAGCTGAGACGTCAACCGAATCCACACCGTAGATGATCGCGCTTTTCGACAGGACGACCTGAGCGTTCTTCTCGCGCACGACTTCCAGCAGGACCGGCTCAAGTGCCTTGTTGAAATCAACAAGTGCCTGGCGCTCGGTCAGGGAAAATTCGTTCGCAGCTTTCTGGCGAGCCTTGCCGAAATCGCTGGCTTTCTGGTCGTAGGCATTCAGCTTGGCAACCAGAGCAGCGTCTGCCGCAATCTGCTCGCGTGTCTTGCCTTGCAGTTCCGTGTTGAGGGTCTGGCCTTCGGTTTCGAGCGACGTCTTGGTCGGCGTCAGCTCATTGTTGATCTGGGATTCAATGTTCTGGAGCTTGGTCTGGATATCCTTACCAGCCTTGCTGTCACGCAGGATCTTCGCTTCGTCGATCGTGACGACGGTGGTGCCTTGCGCAAAGGATGCGGGAGCGACAACTGCAACAGCTGCAATCGACACCACCATGGCGAGGAATAAATTCTTGAGTCGGGACATTCTAGTCTCCTGTCTTTCGGCTTGAAATTTAAAATCTGGTTGAGGTCGAGAACCGGAACGTTTCTGTCCGGTCGTAGTCTTCCCGTCTGAGAATTTGGGAGAAGTCGAAACGGATGGGTCCAAATGGGGAATCCCAGAACACGCTGAGGCCGGCAGACGCGCGCAGGGATGCGGCCGTCTTGGTCAACCGGACTGCCGGCAACCCGGTCGTGGTATCGGTAAAGTAGATCGTAGGCCCGACGTCCGGTCCGCGCAGAGAGCCAAGCGCCCCAGCTTCGGCAAACAGTGCGCTCCGGATACCATATTCCTCAGGCAGGAAGTTCGGAAGGCTCAGTTCAAACGTGCTCTGATAGTACACGTTGCCGCCCTGGGAATTCAGCCGGCGAGTTTGCACGACTTCGCCTGTTTCCGGATCAACGACGCGCACAATTTCTCTTGGTCCGATGCCCGCCACGTCAAATCCACGGAACGTGCTGCCGCCGCGGAAGAAGCGGTTGTTGATCCGAACACCCTGATTGTCTTCCAGCGGGAAAACATAACCGCCCGAGAGCCGGAGACTTGCAATCACATCGCGCCAGATGCCCCGATACAACGTGGCGCTGGACTCTGTGCGCAGGTATTTCACATCGCCGCCAATACCAGCCAGGTCCTGGCTGAAACGGAAATCAAAGCCGCGCGACGGCGTGATCGGATCATTCGTGCGGTCCCAGAAGAAATTGTACCCCAGAATAGAGGATAGATCGCTGCGTTCGGCACGGCAGATCGCTTCGCGAAGGACATATTCCAGAGAGCATTGGTCAACGACGCGTTGCCCAGCGCCTTCATCACCCGGTTCTACGAGACGCACCTGGTCATCTGTGAGGTCATCCGGCGTATCTGCGCCGGCGATTTGAATACGATCCGTGACGAAGAAGCCATTTTGATCAATGATGTAATTGCGATCTACGACGTTCACTTCATCAGTTTGCAGACGATAGCTCAAACCCAGCTGCATGCGTTCAGTTAATGGAAAGCCCAGCCGGACACCAGCACCGATGGTTTCACTGCTGAAGCCGGAATATTCTTCATAATCCTGACGCGTGGCGTACGCATCAATACCGCCGGATAGGTTTCGGTCGAACAGTCTCGGCTCTGTGAAGCGAAAGTCGAGGATTTGCTGGCGGCTGGAGGCCGACACACGTGCGACCACGGACTGGCCGCGGCCCCTCAAATTGCGCTGCGAGGCGCTGACATCCAGCAGGTAGGCATCTACCGATGAGAAGCCGGCTGCAAAGGATAGCTCGCCTGTCGGCTGTTCTTCGACCTTAATGTCGACGATCGTACGGTCTGGATCTTCGGAGGGCGTCTCGACAACCTCGACATTCTTGAAATAACCAAGTGCCCGAACGCGGTTCTTGGAGCGATCCAGCAGAATACGGTTAAAGGCATCACCTTCGGAGATGCGCAATTCGCGGCGGATGACGCGGTCGAGTGTCTGTGTGTTCCCGACGATGTTAATCCGGTCAATGTAGACACGCGGGCCTTCATCCACAGCGAAGGTGACATCAATCAGGCCCGTCTCGGGATTGACGTCAAGCTGTGGACGAACATCGACGAAGGCGTAGCCTGCGATACCGGCCGCATAGGTCAGAGAGTCAATCGTGTCCTCGATCGAGTCGCCGCGGAACAAGGAATTCGATTCAATCGGCACAGCTCGGCGCAGCGCCTCAGCGTTCAGCTTCTCAAGCGCGGTTTCGACCTTCACCTCGCCAAAATAGTACTGACGGCCCTCATCCACCGTCATGGTGATGTAGAAGTCTTTCTGGTCCGGTGTCAGTTCGGCCACCGCCGAGGTTACACGGAAATCATAATAGCCGTTATTCTGATAGAATTGGCGTAACAGATCGCGGTCATATTCCAGTCTGCCCGGATCATAATTATCATTCGAGCTGAAGAACCGCCAGAGGCGTGACTGCCGCGTGACAATCTCGCTGCGAAGGCGGGAATCCGAATAGGCCTCGTTACCGATGAAATTGATTGCCCGCACGCCGGTAACGGGGCCTTCGGTGATTTCGAAAATCAGGTCCACACGGTTCTGTTCAAGCGGCTTGTATTGCGGTTCGACCTTGGCGGCGAACCGACCTGACTGCCGATACAGTTCCAGAATGCGCTGGACGTCCGATTGGACACGCGCAGCTGTGAAGATTCCGCGGGGAGCCGCCTGGATGTCTTCCTTCAGCTTGTCGTCCTTCAGGGCGCTGTTGCCCTCGAACACAACCCGATTGATGATCGGGTTCTCGACCACGCGCACGACCAGATTGTCATCGACACGGTCAATGGACACATCTGCGAACAAATTGGTTGCGAAAAGCGTTTTCAGGGACAGATCGATACGATCAGGGTCAAAGGAATCGCCCGGCTCGACAAGAAGGTAGGATTGAACTGTCCGCGCCTCAATACGCTGGTTGCCTTCGACCAGGATGGACCTGATCGTGCCGCCATAGCGACTGTCTTCCTGTGCATCGGCAGTGCCCATGGGAACAAGCGCGGTGTTCACAGCCAGAACGCTGCTCGCCATCATGGTTGCTGCAAGAAACTTACGCATCGTCGACACACTCTCTGGTTAATTTGGGCGGGCGGTTCAGCCGCCTCTCGCTCCGAATAGGCCGGTCTCGATGATATCACCCCAGGTGATCACCACGACCATTCCCAATAACAGGATCAACCCGAATGTCAGGGCCACCTCCTGCACTTTTTGCGGCAATTCCCTGCCGACGATCGCCTCATATGCATTAAATACAAGGTGTCCGCCATCCAGAACCGGCAGCGGAAGGAGATTGAAAAACCCAACGCCGACGGAGATCGCAGCGCAAATACTCGCAAGCATCCAGAACAGGAGTTCCAGTTTCTGGCCTGTCGTGGCCTGCTCCTGACTCCAGACCTGGTTAACCGCCCGACGGGAAATATCTCCGATCCCGACGGGGCCGGTCATCGCATGCATGGACATCTTACCCGTAACGATTCGGGTGAGCATCGTGACGGTTCGGTCAATTGTGGCACCCGTCTCGATCACGCCCTGCCCGACCGCTTCGATCGGATTGTACGTAATGTGGTCTCCATACGAGACGGCTCCGATCACTACACCAATGGTCGCCTGGGGCACTCTTTGCCCGAAATCATTTTCGCGAATGACTTCTTCGGGTGTCACGACCAGCGTTTGTTCGGACTCGCCTCTCTGAACCACGAAATTCATGGGCTCATTAGGGTTCAGAATGATCTCGATCAGCACTTCTGACGCATCGCTAACGGTTTTCCCGTTCACCGACAGAATCACATCACCAGCTTGCATGCCGGCCACGGCAGCCGCGCCGTCCGGGCTCACATCACCGATGCCGACTTTCATGTTAGGTCGGCCATGAACGCCAATAATCAGCGCGAAAATCAGGGTTGAGAGAATGAAGTTTGCAAAAGGCCCAGCCAGACTGACCAGCGAACGCTGGCCTACGCCTAGCTTGGGATAGGCCTTGCCAACTGGCCCTTGCTCAATCTTGCCGACATCTCCCGCCATCTGGCTTTCGCCGACAAACTTCACGAACCCGCCGAGCGGAATCCAGTTCACGCGCCACCGCGTGCCGTGTTTGTCAGTTCTTTCAAAGATCGGCTTTCCGAAGCCCACGGAAAAGGATTCGACGGCCGCACCAAACCAGCGGCCAACGATGTAATGGCCATACTCATGTACGATGACCACGATGCCCATCATGAAAATCAGGCAAAATAGAAACAATGGCCCCTGGCTGAGAACATCACCCAAAACGTTATCCTCCCGTACGACGCTCGGTCTTCTCTAGAACGTCGCGTGCCGTTTCTCGACTGAAACGGTCCAGAAAAGCAATCTCTTCCAGAGTATCACAGGCGATTCCGTGCATATTTCCTGAAAAATAGCGGTTCAACGTCTCTTCCACGATCCAGCTTATGTCCAGAAATCCGCAATGGCCCGCAATAAATGCAGAAACAGCGAGTTCATTAGCACAATTTAATATCGTTGTGGCCTGAACGCCGTGCGCATACGCCTGCCGCGCCAATCGGATGGCGGGAAACCGGCTTTCATCCACAGATTCAAAATCCAGCCGCCCCAATTCTGCGAGATCCAGACGGTCCACCGTTGTCGGAATCCGGTCGGGCCAGCCGAGAGCGTAGGAAATAGGAGTTTTCATGTCCGGAGCGCCGAGTTGGGCAATAACAGACCCATCCGTAAAGTGCGCCATACCGTGGATGATCGACTGGGGATGGATAATGACATCGATCCGGTCGCCTTCGACGTCGAACAGGAATCCCGCCTCAATGAATTCGAGCGCCTTGTTCATCAACGTGGCGCTGTCGATCGAATTTTTGATCCCCATGCTCCAATTGGGATGGGCGGCCGCCTGCTGCGGGGTGGCAGTCTGCATTTCGTTAAGTCTTGCCGTACGGAACGGCCCCCCTGATGCCGTGATTGTCAGCTTTTCCAGCGAGCGACCATCTCCGAGGCACTGGAAGATGGCCGAATGCTCCGAATCCACCGGCAGGACGTTCACGCCCTTGCGGCGAGCCTCGTCGAGAATCAGTTTGCCGCCGCACACGACACTTTCCTTATTCGCAATTGCAACGTGATTGCCGGCCCGAACCGCTGATATTGTCGACTTCAGGCCAGCCGCCCCCACGATTGCCGCCAGCACTCGATCAACTGGACGCGCAGCAGCTTCCTGTATCGCCGCCTCACCCGCGGCCGCTTCGACACCCGTATCCGTGAGACACGCCCGCAATTCGGGTAATTTGGCTTCGTCTGCAATGACCGCAATTTCAGCTCGGAATTCGACCGCTTGTGCCGCAAGCGCCTGAGCGTCCGACCCTGCCGCCAGCGCTACAATCTGAAAATCCTCTGGTGAATTTCTGTTCGCATGCCGCACAACGTCCAGTGCCGACTGGCCGATCGAGCCGGTCGATCCCATGATGCTCACCCGGCGAACACTCATCAGGACAGTCCCAGAGTATTCGACAGGGCAGGAAAGCTCCAAAGCAACAGCGACCCGACAACACCAACTGCACCGAGTCCATCGACCCGGTCCAGCACGCCGCCATGGCCAGGAAGCAGATTGCTGGAATCCTTGACCTTGAACCGGCGCTTGAGACCACTTTCCATCAGGTCTCCAATCTGCGCCGTGAAGGACAGGCCCATGCCGACAATTACCCACAGCACAACGCTCGCCTGCTGCAGATCCGCTGCCGCAATCCCACAAACACCCGTAAACAGGAGCGCGCCAGTCGCGCCGCTCCACGTTTTGTTGGGGCTCTCTTGCGGTAACAGGCGTGGCCCCCCCATGCCTCGCCCAACAAAGTACGCCGCTGCATCAGACGCCCAGACAAAGGACATGAAGTAGAGCGCTACCGTGCGACCATCCCAGGGACCTTCCCGCAAGATCCAGAGTCCTGCAGCCATCGCCGTCACATACAACCAGCCAAGCATGGCGGAGGACCGAATGCGTAAGCCGCCCGCATTTGAAACAAAGGCAAGAGCCAGGCCGAAACATCCAAGAAAAACGTGAAGCCAGGAGATCTCGAGAGGTAAGCCGAGGCAAAAGATTGCCGTAGCCACACTCAGGAGCCACCCGCGCGGATGACCGCTCATGCCCGCCCATTCCCACGCCATGATGCCGCCGAAGATCGCGCAGGCCACAGCGAGCCACCAGCCGCCGGACCAGACGACAAACAAGCCGGCCGGGATCAGGATGGCTGCCGTCAGAAGGCGCAGACCAAGTTGCGAGAAACGCCGTTCAGGCGGGGTCCAATCACCCATTACGCGTCTCCCGTCGAAACAACGCCAAAGCGGCGCTCCCTGTCGCTATAGATCGCAACCGCCTTTTCAAGCCAGGCGCGGTCGAAGTCCGGCCACAAAACGTCGAAGAACACGAGTTCGCTGTAGGCAGCTTGCCACAACAGGAAATTGCTCAGCCGGTATTCCCCACTGGTCCGAACCAGCAGGTCCGGATCGGGCATGTCGGCTGTGTCGAGATAGGAGGCCAGCACATCTTCGGTGACATCCTCAGGCTGGACTGCCCCGCTTGCGACATCAGCAGACAGCGCCCGTGCGGCACGGGCAATTTCCTCGCGCCCGCCATAATTGAACGCAATATTGAGCACAAAATCCGAATTGGAGGCCGTTTCGCGTTCGGCCTTTTCGACCAGCTTCGCGATATCCTCCGGGAGGCCATCGCGGCGACCAATGACGTTGATCTTGACCCCTTCCTTCTTCAACCGCCCGAGATCCTTCTTGATGAAGGTCTTGAGAAGGCCGAACAACGCATTGACCTCCGCTGCAGGGCGGCGCCAGTTCTCTGTCGAAAAGGAATAAACGGTCAGATATCGAACGCCGATCTCTCCGGCAGCTTCGACAGTCCGGCGCAGGGCTTCGACGCCGCGCTCATGGCCGGCTGCCCGCGGCAAGCCACGGGCTTTCGCCCACCGACCATTCCCATCCATGATGATGGCAATGTGAGCGGGTACGCGAGATGCGCCCGCATGCGTGTCGGACGGCGCAGAGGCGTCGTCAGTCGACATCAGACCTGCATAATCTCCGCTTCTTTGGCTTTCAGTGCGTCATCCACTTTACTTACATAGATATCCGTCAGTTTCTGGACCTCATCGGACAGGGAATGATGCCGGTCTTCGCTGATATCGCCATCCTTCTCCATCTTCTTGAGAGAATCCATGCCATCGCGGCGAATGTTACGAACCGCAACGCGTGCCGCCTCGGCGTATTTACCAGCCACTTTCTGAAGTTCGACGCGGCGTTCCTCGTTGAGTGGCGGGATGGGAATCCGGAGGTTCTGGCCATCGGTCACCGGGTTCAGCCCCAGACCGGAATCCCGAATGGCGCGATCGGTCGCGCCAACCACCGTCTTGTCCCAGACGCTCACTGACAGCATGCGGTTGTCGGAAACGGTCACGGAAGCAACCTGATTCAAGGGCACAGTGGACCCATAGGCCGGCACCATGACGGAATCCAGGAGGTTCACGGATGCCCGGCCCGTGCGCAGGCCGCTGAATTCGGTGGAGAGAGACGCCAGTGCGCCTTCCATCCGGCGCTCAAGATCCTTCTTGTCATAGCTCATGACACTTACGCTCCATGATTGGTAATTGTTGTCGATGTGCCCTTCCCGTGAAGGACCTTGAGGAGAGACCCCTCTTCCTTGAGCGAGAAGACCACGATTGGGATATTGTTGTCGCGCATCAGACTCACTGCTGATGGATCCATCACACGCAAATCCTTGGCCAGCAATTCCTGATACCCGACCTCGTCATAGCGGGTCGCATTGGCGTCAAGTTTCGGGTCGGCCGTATAGACGCCATCCACCTGCGTGCCTTTCAGCAACGCGTCGCAATTCATCTCGATTGCGCGCAGGGCGGCGCCTGTATCGGTTGTGAAGAATGGATTGCCGATGCCGGCCGCGAAAATGACGACGCGGCCTTTCTCCATGTGGCGCTGGGCCCGGCGGCGAATGTAGGGCTCGCAAATGGATTCCATGCGGATCGCCGACTGGACGCGGGTGGGAACGCCAATACTTTCCAAGACGCTTTGCATGGCCAGGGCGTTCATGATCGTCGCCAGCATGCCCATGGAATCCGCCTGAGCGCGTTCCATGCCCTTTGCAGCGCCTGCGACCCCCCGGAAAATGTTGCCACCACCGATGACAAGGCAGATCTCCGCACCTGTCTCCTGAGCTTGCTTGATGGCGTGAGCAAACGTTTCACAGGTCGGAATATCAATTCCAAACTGTCCGGGGCCCATCAACGCCTCACCGGAGAGCTTCAACAACACCCGCTTATATTTCAATGGGCTGGAGTCGGACTCTTCGCTGTGCATCGTCGGTGTCTCCAGAATTATCGGCCTCATAGGCTCCTAAAAGATTCCCGGCCGCCTGTCATGGGCGACCGGGATGTTCAAAGCCCTTTGCGGGCAGAAAGGCAAGCGCGATCAGCTGCCTTTTGTCATGGAGGCAACTTCGTCCGCGAAGTTGTCTTCTTCTTTCTCGATGCCTTCGCCGAGCTTGAAGTGGACGAAGCCCTTCAGCGTCGCGCCCTGCTCTTCCAGGAACTTGCCGACCGTCTGGTCAGGGTTCATCACGAAAGGCTGCTCTACGAGGACAACTTCCTTGTAAAATTTCTGCATCCGACCAACGATCATCTTTTCGATGACATTGTCAGGCTTGCCGCTTTCGCGGGCCTGCTCTGTCAGAACGCGCTTTTCAGCTTCAACGATGGCCGGGTCGAGTTCGTCCGTCGTGGCAGCCGCTGGCGACGTTGCAGCAATGTGCATGGCAACTTTGCGGCCGATCTCTTCAAGGTCGCCCGAGCCTTCGAGCGCCACGAGAACGCCAACCTTACCCATGCCGGCGGTCTCAGCATTGTGAATGTACGAGGCGACTTTGCCATCGACGCTCACTTTTGCGCTGCGGCGCAGGGTCATGTTCTCGCCAATCGTGGCGATCAGACGCTTGATCAGGTCGTCTACCGAGCCTTCACCATCCGGTGACGGGGCAGCGGAGAGCGCCTCAACGGAACCATCGGTCTCAAGCGCAGCCTTGGTGATCCCGGCCAGTGCCGCCTGGAACTTTTCGTTCCGGGCAACAAAGTCGGTTTCAGCATTCAGCTCGACAATTGCACCTGTCTTGCCATCGTCAGAAACCTGAACAGACACGAGGCCGTCTGCCGCGGTCCGTCCGGATTTTTTGGCTGCTTTCGAGAGGCCCTTCGCACGCAACCAATCGGTAGCTGCTGCTTCGTCGCCATTGTTTTCGACGAGCGCCTTCTTGGCATCCATCATGCCTGCGCCAGTCTTCTCGCGCAGTGCTTTAACAAGCGCAGCGGTAATCTCAGCCATTGCTGTATTCCTTCAGTTTGGTCTTCAGGTCAGACGCCTGATTTAGGCGCCTGTTGCGTCTTCAGCGGTTTCACCCTCTGCGGCTGCAGCGACATCGGCTTCAGCCATGGCGTCAACGTCTTCCAGTTCGCCAAGGTCAACACCCAGACCAGCTGTGGACTCTGCCAGGCCGTCAAGCACGGCATCCGCAAAGAGGTTGCAGTAGAGGGAAATTGCGCGCGCAGCATCATCATTGCCCGGGAAGCCATAATCGGCGTCGGCCGGATCGCAGTTCGTGTCGAGCACGGCGACGACCGGGATACCCAGCTTGCGGGCTTCCTGAACAGCAATCGCTTCCTTGTTGGTATCGATCACGATCATCGCGGCCGGCAGGCCACCCATGTCGGCGATACCGCCAAGGGACAGCTGCAGCTTGTCACGACGGCGCTCGAGATCGAGCAATTCTTTCTTGGTGAGGCCTTGGGCGCTGTTACCGCTTTCAAACATCGCGTTCAGCTCTTTGAGCTGCTTGATGGAGTTGGACACGGTCGACCAGTTGGTCAGCGTGCCGCCAAGCCAGCGGTGGTTCATGTAGTATTGCGCGCAGCGCTGTGCGGCTTCTGCAATCGGCTCAGCAGCCTGACGCTTCGTACCCACGAACAGGACGCGCCCGCCCTTGGCAACGGTATCGCGCACGAAGACCAGGGCCTGGTGCAGCGAAGGAACGGTCTGGGAAAGGTCCATGATGTGGATTCCCGAACGCTCGCCGTAGATGTACGGCTTCATGCGAGGATTCCAGCGGTGGGTTTGGTGACCGAAGTGAACGCCAGCTTCGAGCAGCTGACGCATGTTGAAGTCAGGTAGGGCCATAGATTGTCTCCATCCGGTTGGCCGTCACGAGTGGAACGTTGAGCCACCATGGCTCGTCGCACCGGATGCACCCGTGAACTGGTTTCTGATGGGGCGGCTTATACAGAAAAAGCCCGTGGCTGCAAGAGTTCTGGAGCGGCTTTTGTCAGGCCGCCTTGAGCGGTTCAACGCGCTCCACGCCGGGGGCTTCTTTTAGTGCTCGCTGGGCGCTGAGACCAATCGTATAGGTCGAAGGCAGTTTGAGCGTCACAATCCGCCCGTCTTCCAGGGGCATTTCAATCAGGAGTTCCCCCTTTTCAAGGTCCTGGAGCTTTGCCAGATGCCCGACCACGCCCGCCAGATCGCCGACATACGCCCCAACCGCCAGACGGATCTTCAAGGCCCCCATTGCCTTGGACAGCCGTGCCGCTTCCAGCTTCAGGACGCGCTCGGCATTCAGCTTGATCTCTTCGGCGTTCCGCTTGACCCCGACCGTAATGGCAACCGCATTGCCGACCTGTAGAAGATCGTAATTCTGGGACAGGGTTTCCGGGAAAACCATCATCTCGACCTCGCCGGACGGATCCGAAAGTGTCAGGAAGGCGAACTTGCCGCCATTACGCGCAGGCTTGTCACTGCGGGCCCGGACAACTCCAATCATTTCGAGGGGCTTGCCGTCAGACGCGCGATCCTGAACCTCCATGGCGAGCGTCACGCGCTCGCGGTCCAGACCTTCCAGCACGTCATCCAGCGGGTGACCCGAAAAGTAAAAACCGATGGATTTGAATTCCTGATCGAGCTTCTGTTGCCCATTCCAGGCTTTGACCTTTGGGAGGACTGGCCGAAGCGCGGGCTCAGCCTCGGCGAACAGCCCCCCCTGCCCGCCCTGCCGGTCCTGCGCGGCGCTCACCGCAAGGTTTGCCAGCAAGGGAGCGGATTCGAGCACTTTAGAGCGATTGGCATCCATGCAGTCGAATGCGCCAGCTTTCGACAGGGATTCGAAGGCCTTCTTGTTTACATGCCGTGGGTCAACGCGTTCAGCGAAATCGTAAAGGTCGGCAAAGAGGCCGTCTTTCTCGCGAATTTCGACGACATGCTTCATGGCTTCGAGGCCAACGCCCTTGAGCGCTCCCAGCGCATAGACCACGGCGCCATCGCGTACATCAAAATCGGCGGTAGACGCGTTCACATCCGGCGCGAGGACCGGAATCTTGAGACGTTTCGTTTCTTGGAAGAAGGCTGCCAGCTTGTCGGTGTTGCCGATATCGAGGCTCATGGAAGCTGCAAGAAACTCCACCGGGAAGTGCCGCTTGAGATAGCCGGTATGATAACCGATCAGGGCGTAGGCGGCCGCGTGAGACTTGTTGAAGCCGTAGCCCGCGAACTTCTCCATCGTATCGAAGATGTCGTTGGCGAGCTTCTCTTCCATGCCCTTCTGCTCGGCTGCGCCTTCCACGAAGCGCTTCCGCTGGGCAATCATCTCCTCGACTTTCTTCTTACCCATCGCCCGGCGAAGAAGGTCAGCTTCTCCGAGGGAGTAGCCAGCGATCTCCTGCGCCATCCGCATGACCTGCTCCTGATACACAGGCACGCCATAGGTCGCTTCGAGGACCGGTTTCAGGTCTGGATGCTGGTAGACAACCGAAGACGGGTCGTCCTTGCCCTGCACATAGACA
Organism: Hyphomonas sp.; assembly: GCF_036964145.1. Lineage (GTDB taxonomy): Bacteria > Pseudomonadota > Alphaproteobacteria > Caulobacterales > Hyphomonadaceae > Hyphomonas. The sequence goes on along the minus strand of NZ_JBALUC010000002.1, from coordinate 36,002 downwards.
GGAATGTTCTCCATCGGACCGGGGCGATAGAGCGAGATGATAGCGATGACGTCTTCAAGGTTGTGGGGCCGCACCTTCTTCAACGTGTCCCGCATGCCCGCGCCTTCGAGCTGGAACACACCGAGTGTCTCGCCACTCGCCATCAGGTCATAGGTCGCCTGGTCATCGAGGCTCTGCCATTCGGGGCCGACATCCCGGCCATCCCGGCGAATCAATTTCAAAGCGCGGTCGATGACGGTGAGCGTCTTCAGGCCGAGGAAGTCGAACTTAACAAGCCCCGCCATCTCGGCATACTTCATGTTGAACTGCGTTGCCGGAAGATCAGCGCGCGGATCATTATATAGGGGGACTAGTTCAACCAGCGGCCGGTCGCCGATCACCACACCCGCTGCGTGCGTACCCGCGTTCCGGTACTTGCCTTCCAGCGACAGCGCAACTTCCAGCAACTCGCCAACACGCTCATCCGCGTCGATCTCGTCGTGGAATTTCGGTTCGTCGTCGATAGCGTCCTGAAGCTTCGGCGGATTGGCCGGATTGAACGGGATCAGTTTGGCGAGCCGGTCGACCTGGCCGTACGGCATCTGCATCACGCGGCCGACGTCCCGTACCACAGCCTTTGCCTGCAGCGTACCGAAGGTAATGATCATGGCCACCGAATCCGCGCCATACTTGTCGCGGACATAGCGGATGACCTCACTGCGGCGCTCCTGACAGAAGTCGATATCGAAGTCAGGCATCGACACACGTTCCGGGTTCAGGAAGCGTTCGAAAAGCAGGTCAAAGCGAAGTGGATCAAGATCGGTAATCAGCAAGACCCAGGCAACGAGCGAGCCGGCACCGGACCCCCGGCCAGGACCGACCGGGATGCCATTGTCCTTGGCCCACTTGATGAAGTCCGAAACGATCAGGAAGTAGCCGGGAAATCCCATGCGCTCGATGATGGTCAGCTCGTAGTCGAGCCGCTCGAAATAGGTATCTCGTTCGGCATAGAGCTTGTCCGCCGCGCCAAGACGGTACTCCAGCCCTTCAAGGGCCTGCTTGCGCAGTTCCTCGGACTCTGAACGGCCTTCATTCGAGAAGCTCGGAAGGATCGGTTTGTGCGTTTCGGCTTTCACAGCACAGCGCCTTGCAATCTCGGCCGTATTGGCAATCGCTTCAGGCAGGTCTGCGAACAGTTCCTGCATTTCGCTGGCGGTTTTCAGGTATTGGGAAGCGTCAACGCGCTTGCGATCTTCCTGGCCCAGATACTGGCCATTGGAAATGCACATCATGGCGTCATGCGCCTTGGCATCGGACGATTTCATGAATCGCGCATCATGTGTAGCTACGAGGGGTAGGCCCAACTCGTAGGCCAGATCGATCAACCCGTCTTCGCAGGCATATTCGTCATCCGTGCCGTGACGCGTGATCTCGACATAGCACCGGCCTGGATAGGCCGCCGCCAACGTCGAAAGTTCTGTGCGGGCATCCGCGGCGCGTCCTTTCAACAAATGACGCGCGACTTCACCTTCCGCGCCACCTGTCAGCAGAATGAGCCCGTCAGTATTCTCCAGAAGCAAATCACGGGACAGCTTCGGCACGCCGTCCGCTGCATCCAGATACGCCCGCGACGACAACAGCATCAGCCGTTTGTAACCGACATCATTCTGCGCATAGAGCGAGACCCGCGTTGGCTCGCTTTTCGGTATGCCGTCAGTCACGTCAAAACAGCAGGCCATGATTGGCTGGATACCGGCGTCCGACAGCGTCAGCGAAATTTCGAGCGCTCCGAACAAATTGTTCCGGTCCGTGATCGCCACTGCCGGCATGCTCTGCTCGACACACCAGGCTTTCAGGCCTTTCGGCGTAATCATGCTTTCGAGCAGCGAATAGCTCGAGCGGACAGCAAGGTGGATGAAGGGCGACTCAGTCACGGAAAATCTCCTGTTCACAGGATACAGTGCCGCGCTCAGCCCTGCCAGACCAGAGTCCGGCCGCTGCGATCCACAACTTAGTCCGGCAAGTAATCGACCAGCTTGCCCTCAGACAGCGTCAGGACGCGGTCCATATGCCGAATCAGGGAAAGATTGTGGGTCGCCACCAACACGGCGGCACCCTCATCCCGAACCATCTTGATCAGGGTCGCAAAAACCCGCTCGGTCGTCCCAGGATCGAGGTTCCCCGTTGGCTCGTCGGCAATGACAAGGCGAGGATCATTTGCCAGCGCGCGGGCGATGGCGACACGTTGCTGCTCCCCGCCAGACATTTGCGCCGGCTGGTGATGCCCCCGCTCATCGAGCCCCATCTCTCCTAGCAAATGCTCGGCCTTCTCCCGAGCTGCGGACTGTCTTACGCCCGCAATCATCAAAGGCATGGCGATATTGTCGGCAGCATTGAATTCGGGAAGCAGATGGTGGAACTGGTAGACGAAGCCGATCTTGGCGCGGCGGATAGCGGTTCGCCCCTTGTCGTCCAGAGCAAGGCAATCGATCCCATCAAGCATCACCTTGCCGGATTCTGGTCGTTCCAGCAGACCGGCCGTGTGCAACAGGGTCGACTTGCCTGACCCAGATGGGCCGACCAAGCCGACCAATTCGCCTGCATTCAGTTGCAGGTTTGTGCCACTGAGAACGTGAAGCTCCCCTGCGGCGGTCTTGTAGAAGCGGTCGATATTACGAAGTTCAAGAACGGGCTGAGTCATTATTCGAACCTCAACGCGCTGACCGGATCCTGACGGGAGGCCCACCAGGCTGGAATGATGGACACCAGCATCGACATGCCGAGCGCATAAAGGCCGGTCCGTGTGACTTCCCCCCAATCGAGGATCGCTGGCAGGCCTTCGAGGCCATAGACTTCGGCGTCGAAGACTTCGCCCGGAACGAATAGATTGATGAAGGCTTCCACGGCACCGATATTCGTCACGACGAGGATGCCAATGACCATCCCGAGCATAGCTCCGAGCGTGCCAAGTATGGTACCGACAAGCAGGAACACGCGCAGCACTCCCCCGCGCCCAAGGCCAATCGTTCTCAGAATAGCGATATCCCGCGTCTTGTTCTTTACCAGCATCACAACGCCAACGATGATGTTCAGCGTGGCAATGCCCATGATGACCATGACCAGAAGCCGAACCATCGTTCGCTCGACCTGTAGCGCGTTCAGATACCCTGCTCGCTGGCTCTTCCAGTCAAACGTATAGAGCGAATTTCCCGTGGCATCGGCAATCGCCGTCATGGCCTCGGTTGTTCTGTTCGGATCATCCAGGCGGATATCCAGCATCTGGTAGCGGTCTTTCGACTGGAACAGGATCTGCGCCTGATCCATCGGCATGAAGATGTAGAGCCGGTCGAGTTCGACACTGCCGGTCTTGAAGATATCGCCGACCGTATAGGCCTTGCTGCGCGGCGTCGATCCGAGCGGGCCTGCATTCGTCTGCGACGTGATGATCTCGACCTTGTCGCCCGGACGGATACCAAGCCCTTCACGTCCTGCCGCGAGAAATGCCCCCATCATGACGACATTGCCGCCATTCTTCCCTTCGCCGAAACCCGACTCAATCGCTGCGGTTCCGCCATCCTTCAGGAATGGCATTGTGGCGAGATCTTCCTTGCGGATTGCCCGGACAGCTGCACCTGTCTTGCGGCCGTTCGCGGTCACGAGAACATATTCTTCAATGTAAGGCGCCACGCTCGACACGCCATCAATCAGACTGATTGTCTCGGAGATCTGCTCTGCTTCTTCCTCTGTGTACGACGCAACCACCCCATAGACATGAGGTTGCCCACCCAGCAGCGCGTCAAGCAGCGTCGCACGGAAACCGCTCATGATCGACATGGTGATGATCAGCGCAGCAACCGCAAAGAAGATGCCGACGAAGGAAATAATCGAAATCAGGCTCGCGCCGCCATGTTCGCGCTTGGCCCGCAGATAGCGCCAGGCAAGCGTGCGCTCCAGCTTCCCGAAAGGCGCAGCGGCAGCGGATGGCAGCTCACTCATTCAGGACGCACCGTGCTGAGAGCATCGGCCAGCGGCATTTCGGACTTCTCGCCCGTCTTGCGGTTCTTCACTTCGACCACCCCATTCTTCAAACCACGCGGACCGATAACGATCTGCCACGGCAAGCCAATCAAATCCATGCGCGCGAACTTGCCGCCGGCGCGATCTTCCGTGTCATCATAGAGCGCATCGATTCCAGCAAGCTCAAGCGCCTGATACGCCTGTTCACAAGCTGTATCGCACGCTTCATCGCCGACCCGCATATTGATGATGCCCACTTGGAATGGCGCAACGCTTTCTGGCCAGACAATGCCGTTCTCGTCATGACAGGCTTCAATGATGCCCCCGACAAGGCGCGAAACGCCAATCCCGTAGCTCCCCATCTCAACCGGCACCATTTGTCCATCAGGCCCCTGCACGACAGCGTTCATCGGTTCGGAGTATTTGGTGCCGAAATAGAAGATGTGGCCGACTTCAATACCGCGCGCAGAGACCTTCCGGTCTTCAGGCAGTTCAGCGAATGCGGCTTCGTCATGCATCTCTTCGGTCGCGGCATAATATTGCGTCCGCTTTTCGACTTCTGCTGTCAGGTCAGACGTGAAATCCAGATCCAGACCCGGAGCTGGCATATCCAGCAGGGTCTTGTCGCAGAAGACGGCACTCTCACCGGTGTCGGCAAGGATGATGAATTCGTGGCTCAGTTCGCCGCCAATCGGGCCTGTATCTGCGCGCATAGGCACACCGGTCAGGCCGAGGCGCGAGAACGTGTTGAGATACGCGCAGAACATACGGTTATAGGAGTGTCGCGCATCTTCCGGTGTCAGGTCGAAGGAATAGGCATCCTTCATCATGAACTCGCGGCCCCGCATCACGCCGAAGCGTGGCCGGATCTCATCGCGGAACTTCCATTGCTGGTGATAGAGGTTCAGGGGAAGCTGCTTGTAGCTTTTCACATAGGAGCGGAACACATCTGTGACGAGTTCTTCATTCGTCGGGCCATACAGCATATCGCGGTCATGCCGGTCGGTGATGCGCAGCATCTCCTTGCCATAGGCCTCATACCGACCGGATTCGCGCCAGAGATCGGCTTGCTGTAGCGTTGGCATCAGCATTTCCACAGCGCCTGCGCGGTTCATCTCTTCGCGCACGATCTGTTCGATCTTCTTGAGAACGCGAAGGCCGAGCGGCAGCCATGTGTAAATGCCCGCGCCATTCTGGCGGACCATGCCGGTGCGCAGCATAAGCTGGTGCGAGGCAATTGCCGCATCTGACGGGGCTTCTTTGGATACGGGCAGGAAATACTTCGACAGACGCATGGAAACTCCGTGATCGCGCGCTAAACGAAGGCCACCTAGCCGCAGCGCCCCCTATTGCGCAAGCAAACGTGGCACGATGATGGCTGTGAGGGCGGTCAGGACAACCGCGCCGCCAGTCGCCCAGAGCGCTTTCTTGACCAGCATCGGGTTTTTCGGCGCCGCTTCTTCCGTCCCCTCAATCGTGGAACCGTCTTCCCACTGTCCCTTCACGCCGATCGGAAGAACGACGAAAAAGGACAGCCACCAAGCGATGGTGAAGACAACACCGGCGCCGAAAATGGTCATCAGTGGGCTTCCTTGGGGGTTTCCATCAGCTCAATCAGCACGCCGTTCGAATTCTTCGGATGGACGAAGACGATGAGAGTTCCATGCGCGCCGATCCGGGGCTTACCGAGGACCGTGGCGCCGCGCTTACCCATCTCTTCGACTGCTTCGTTGATGTCATCCACTTCAAAGCAGACATGGTGCTGGCCGCCTTTTGGGTTCTTCGTGATGAAATTGGCGATCGGAGATTCGTCATTAAGCGGCTCGATCAGCTCGATCTGGCTGTTCGGCAGGTTGACGAAGCAGACCTTTACGCCCTGCTCCGGCATGTCGAATGGCGTGGTGATGTCTGTGGCGCCATATAGCGACCGATAAGTCTCGCAGGCGGCTTCAAGATCCGGCACGGCGATGCCGACATGGTTCAGCGGGCCGATTTTAAACTCTGACACGGGTTTCAACTCCTCAGGACGATCACTTCTATAACGGGGCGGTGACCAAATGTTTCAAGGCAAGCCTTCCGCAGGGCGCGGCCGACGGTTCGCTCAACGGCATCATCGTCCATCCGGTCGCGTTTCTTCATGCGACCAATTGCATCCTCGGCGGCGATCTCCAGCGGCTCGATACTCTCATCTGCGAGGCGGCCATCCGCTTCGGACAGGCCCTTAGCTATAACCACCGGACCATCGAGAATATCGCCATCCTCATCCAGCGTCATCGAGGCGAACAGGATGCCCGACCAGGAGAGCTTCCGGCGTTCCTCAATGCCTTGGGCACCTTCCGGCACGAGGCGGTCACCATCCAGAAAGAGGCGCCCTGCCGGCACAAGATCGGTGATCTCAGCCTTGCCCGGCGCCAGGCGAACAAGGCTGCCATTCTGAGGCGTAACGGCGTGCGGCACCTGAAGCGATTTTGCGAATGTCGCATGCTCCATGATGTGACGTCGCTCCCCATGAACCGGCACCGACACTTTCGGACGCACCCAGCCATACATGCGCCGCAACTCATCGCGGCATGGATGGCCAGACACGTGGATGGGATACGGCACCATTCGCGGCGTGATGACTCGAACGCCCTGTTCGGCGAGCGCATTCTGGAGCGCGAAGATGCCCTTCTCATTGCCCGGGATTTGCCGGGACGAAAAGATCACCGTGTCGCCTTTATGAAGCGATACATTGCGGTGGTCGCGCCGGGAAATACGGGTCAGTGCAGCGCGGGATTCCCCTTGGCTCCCCGTACAGAGGTAGAGAATATGCTCAGCCGGGATCTGACTCGCTTCGGACTCATCCACGAACTCCATATGGGGCGGCAGGATACCGACCGATTTGGCTGCATCTGTAATGCGGTGCATGCTGCGCCCGACAAGACACACCGCCCGGCCCGCCAACTCCGCGGCCTCCACAATTGATTTCACCCGCGCGACATTTGACGCAAAGGTCGTCACAGCGACGGCCTGTTTCTGCTCAGCGATCAGGTCGATCAGTCCCTGCTTCACGGATTCCTCCGATCCGGACTCGCCTTCCTCGAACACATTCGTAGAGTCGCAGACCATGGCCAGAACGCCTTCATCCCCCAAGGCGGTTAGGCCTTTGACATCCGTCGCAGACCCAATCTGCGGATCCGGATCGATCTTCCAGTCGCCGGTGTGAAGGATCGTGCCAAGCGGCGTCTTGATGGCCAGGGCGTTCGGCTCAGGAATTGAGTGAGTTAGCGTGACATAGGTGACTTGGAATGGCCCGGCCTGGACTGTTCCGCCCAGCGCCACGGGCTTCAGCCAGGATGGATCGACACCGCGCTCAACCATTTTCGAGCGCACAAGCTCTGCCGTGAACGGCGTCGCATAGATCGGGGCCTTCGTCTGCAGGCGCGGGTACAACAAACCGACCGCGCCGATATGGTCCTCATGCGCATGGGTCAGGAATACGGCGTCGATCTTCTCGCCGATCAGATATTCCGGATCCGCGCAGATCAGGTCGATCCCCGGTGTTTCCAGCGATCCGAACGTCACACCAAGGTCAGCAATGATCCAGCGGCGGTCATGCGCAGGCCCATAACCATAGGCATTGAGGTTCATGCCGATTTCGTCGCATCCCCCCAAGGGGAGGAATACCAGTTCGTCCTCGACACCAATCGTATCTGCCATGCTTATCAACTATTCCGTTTGTAAATCTCGAGCAGGCCCCGAATGGTAATGTCCTGATCATAATAATCTATTGTTTCGCTGGCCCCTTCGAAGAGAGAGGCCACACCGCCGGTCGCGACGACCTTCATCGGCTTGCCGTATTCCTTCTTGATCCGGGTGACGAGCCCGTCGATCAGATCGATATAGCCCCAGAATACGCCGGACTGCATCGCGCTGATCGTGTCCTGACCTATCACGCGGGGAGGCTTCTGGATTGCAATGCGGGGCAATTGCGCAGCGGCATCGTGCAGTGCGCGCACCGAAAGGTTGATGCCTGGCGAGATGATACCGCCCTCAAATCCGCCATCCTCGGCCACCACATCGAACGTCGTAGCTGTTCCGCTGTCGATCACGATCAGATTACCGGGATAGGTCACATGAGCGCCGAGCGCGCTGACAATGCGGTCCGCGCCAACCTGTTCCGGCCGGTGAATCCGGACCTCAACACCCGTTTTCAGGCTCGGATCGCCGATGAACATCGGCTCCAAATTCAAGTAACGGCGCGCAAGGTTCCGGAAATTGAACTGGGCCTGGGGTACAACCGTAGAGATCACGCATCCCTTGATTCGCTTCAGGTCCATTCCGTGCATGTCAGCCAGGCGCCACAACCATGCCGCATGGTCGTCGGCGGTCTTGGTGGCATCCGTCGCGCTGCGCCACTGGTTGACCCAGTTCTCGCCGTCATGAATGCCGAACACCGTGTTCGTGTTGCCTACATCAATTGCCAGCAGCATCGCTTAGCTACTCCCTATCAGGCTGACATCACCAGCCCGGACTATCTCTCGGCGTCCATCGGGCAATCTGAGCACCAGAGACCCGTCTTCCGCCATATCTTCCAACACGCCTATCAGGGGATCGCCATTTCGCGAAACCGAGATGGTCTGTCCGAGCCCCTCAGCGACCTTCAGCCAATCTTGCCGTAATGTCTCAAATCCTTGTCGCGCCTGTTCAAGACGACGCCCAAACGCTTCACGAAGCGCTGTCAGGACATCTTCCGGACTCAGGATTGCGTCGCCCCTCAGGGCGTGCAGGGAAGTTGCCGCCTGGCCTGCGCCTTCCGGTGCTGAGGCCACATTAATTCCAATGCCCGCGGCGACCCAGAACTCCGCGTCCTGCCCCCCGGTTTCGATCAGAATTCCGGAAATCTTCGCCCCGTTTACACGCGCATCGTTCGGCCACTTCAATCGGACCGGTGCATCTGGCGCGAGCTGCGCGGCAACATCTGCCACAGCCAGAGCCCCGGCAAACGGGATGCGCGCTGCGATCGCAATGCCGCCGGGCTCGTGAAACAGGGCTGTTGAGAACAAATTGCCTGTCGATGATATCCATGGCCGCTGCAGACGCCCTCGCCCAGCGGTCTGGGCTTCAGCGACAAGCCAGCAATCTTCGAATTGGCCCGCCTTCGCCCGCCGTCTGGCTTCGGTGTTCGTGCTGTCTATGACGCCAAGATGGTAGACCGGCCAGGTTAAGCTCAACCTGTGAGCCCCATGGCCGCTGTGCTCGCCCATCCGGATAGCGCATTGATGAAGAACAGGAACAGGATACCTGCAATAAGCGCGGCCAGAAGCACGGTCAGGGTAACTGACCCATCGATCGCCTCGAATTTCTCGGTGGGTTCATCAAACCACATGATCTTGATCAGACGAAGATAGTAGCCAAGCGACACGACCGAGGCGAGTACAAGGATGATGACGACCGGCATCAGTCCGGCTTCCACACCCGCGGACAGCACTTCCCATTTACCAAAGAAGCCTCCGAAGGGTGGCAGACCAGCCATCGAGAAAATCAGGATGGACAAGGCAATCGCGAGGACGGGACGCTTGCGCATCAGGCCGCCGAGCTCGTTGATCCCTTCAACCATGCCGCCTTTACGGCGCATGGCCAGAACACCCATGAACAGGCCAAGGGACGCGATCACGTAAAGGGTCATGAAGACCAGAAGCGGCCCCGCTCCGAGTTCCCTGCCCGCCGCAACAGCGACCAGAGCATAGCCCATGTTCGCAATCGACGAATACCCCAGAAGGCGCTTGATGTTGGTCTGTGTCAGCGCGCCCAGCGAGCCGATGATCATCGACAGGCCGGCAATGATGCAGAGGATCAGCTGCCACTGGTCGATCACGTCACCGAACATGGTGAACATGACATTCGCAAAGACCACCATGCTCGCCATTTTGGGCGCAGACGCGAAGAACGCCACGACCGGCGTGGGTGCGCCTTCATAGACGTCCGGCGTCCAGATATGCATTGGCGCAGCCGACACCTTGAAGGCGAGGCCGACGATCATGAGCACCATGCCGAACATCATGCCGATGGACGGCTCTGCGGCGGCAATAAGCACGTATTCGGTCGATCCGCTGAAGCCATAGACCAGCGATGCCCCATAGAGCAGCATGCCAGACGCCAGCGCGCCCAGAACGAAGTATTTCAGGCCCGCTTCGGAGGCTTTGGCGGAATCCCGGTGGAAAGCGGCGAGCACGTAAGATGACAGGCTGAGCGTCTCGATGCCCATATAGAGAGTCATCAGGTCAGCCGCCGACAGGATCATGCCCATACCGAAGGAGGCGAGCAGGATCAGCAGCGCGTATTCGTACCGGATTGTACCATGGCGCTTCAGGAAGCCTTCAGACGCCAACAAGGCAAAGCCGGCGAGCACATAGCTGACGAATTTCGCGAAGTTCACGAACATATTGGTGCGGACCAAGCCGTTGAAGGCCTCACCGCCCTCATAATTCATCAGCGAGAATGCGGCGGCCGCGAACAACGCCAAAGCGCCAAACTTGATGGACGCATTGTTGAAACGGTCCTTCAGCGTGGCGCCTACAAGGACGCCAATCAGGGCCATCGCAACGAGCCAGAGCTCAGGGCCTACGGCCAGTATCATGGCAGTGAAATCAATCATGAGATCAGCCTCCCGCCATCAGGTTCAGGATGCGCAAGGCAGAACCCTCGGTAATGTTGAAAATCAAATTGGGCGCCACACCGAACAGGATTGTGAGGAATGCGAGGGGTGCGATGCAGATCCACTCAATCATATTCATGTCCTTGATCGAGTTCAGCTCCGGATTGGTAATCTGACCGAAGACGGTCCGTCGATACAGGGTCAGCATGTAGACCGCCGAGAAGATCACGCCGAGCGCCGCGCCGGCTGCCGCCCAGGTCGAGGCCTGGAAGCCGCCGACCATGGTCAGGATTTCACCAATGAAGCCGGAGGTGCCCGGCAAGCCGACATTGGCCATGGTGAACAGCATGAAGAAGGTCGCATACACCGGCATGCGGTGCACGAGCCCGCCATAGGCCGAAATCTCACGCGTGTGCATCCGGTCGTAGACGACGCCTACGATCAGGAACAGCGCGCCGGAAATCAGGCCATGGCTGAGCATCTGGAAGATAGCCCCCTGCACGCCCGCCTCGTTGAAGGCGAAGACGCCGAGCGTGACAAAGCCCATGTGCGCAACCGAAGAGTAAGCAATCAGCTTCTTCATGTCAGTCTGGCGCCAGGCGACGAGCGACGTGTAGACGATCGCAATCACGGCCAGCGCAAACATGAAGGGCTGGAACAGCTGGCTCGCATCCGGGAACATGGGCAGCGAGAAACGCAGGAAGCCATAGCCGCCCATTTTCAGCAGGATACCTGCCAGCAGGACAGAACCCGCCGTCGGAGCTTGGACGTGCGCATCCGGCAGCCATGTATGGACCGGCCACATGGGCAGTTTCACGGCGAAAGACGCCATGAAGGCCAGCCAGAGCCAGGTCTGCACATTCGGATCGAAGGAATACTTCTCCAGAAGCTCGAAGTCGGACCCGCCGGCGGTCTGGTACATGTAGACCACCGCCACCAGCATCAGCAGCGAGCCAATCAGCGTGTAGAGGAAGAATTTGAACGCCGCATAGATCTTGTCCTTGCCGCCCCAGATACCAATGATCAGGAACATCGGGATCAGGCCGGCTTCGAAGAAGATATAGAACAGCACAAGGTCCATCGCGGTGAAGACACCGATGATGAAGGTCTCAAGCACAAGGAATGCGACAACGTACTCCGTCACCCGCTTGTGGATCGAGTTCCAGCTGGCCAGCAGGCAGATCGGGATCAGGAAGGTCGTCAGCAGGATCAGCGAAATGGACAGACCGTCGATGCCCATCTTGTAGCTGATGTTGCGGTACCAGCTGTATTGCTCGACGAGTTGATACCCTGATTGAGACGCATCAAAGGCGGCGAAAGCAGCCAAGGATGCAATGAAGGTCGCACCGGAAATGATCAGGCCAGCCAGAAGCGCCGTACGGCCTTCCGTATCGCTGGACGATGCCTCACGGCTACCCGCAGTCGCCGCTCGCACGATCATGATGATGAGCGCTCCTGCCAATGGCAGGAAAGTCATCGCTGAAAGAATGGGAAAACCGCCCATCAGTTGGCTCCTCCAGCGCGCAGCCACAGTATTCCGCCGAATACGAGTGCAGCGCCGATAATCACGAAAGCGTAGTGGTAAAGGTATCCGGTATGCATCTTCGACAGGCGCCCGGCAGAAGCCTTGGTCACCGCCACAACGCCGTCAGGGCCGATACCGTCGATGATCTTCTTGTCGGCCTTCCAGAAAAGGTTTCCGAGCATGGCGGACCCCTTCACGAAGGTCGCCTGATAGATCTCGTCGAAATACCATTTGTTGTAGAAGAGCGAATGCAGTGGACCGCCGCTGTCGGCGACGCGCTTACCAACACCCCGGTTGAAGTAATAGGTAAACGTCGCAATCAGGAAGCCGGCAATCGTCACGACCAGTGGCGCATAGAGTACCCATTCCGGAACATTGTGGCGGTCGTGCAGGACATGGTTCTCGGCGGCGCGATAGATGGCGCCTGCCCAGAAGGTCTCATTGTTGCCGTCCACGAAGGCGTCGTAGAAATACACGCCTGCGAAGATCGCGCCGAGGCTGAGCAGTGCCAGAGGCACCAGCATGACCAGGGGGCTCTCATGCGGCGTGTGATCATGGGCGTGGCCGTGCGCGTCATCCGCAGCGTGCGCATCTTCATGCACGTGGTCGTCATGATGATCATGCGCTTCCCAGGTCTTCGGACCGTGGAACGTCATGTAGATGAGGCGCCAGGAATAGAAGCTCGTCAGGAAGGCGGCGATCAGACCGAACCAGAACGCAACCTGTCCGAACATCACGTCTGCCTGGCCGCTCGCGAATGTGCTTTCGAGGATCGCATCCTTGGAGAAGAAGCCCGCGAAACCGATCTGGGTATGCGGAATACCGAGGCCGATAATGGCAATCGTTCCGATCATCATGGCCGCATAAGTCAGCGGCATGAATTTGGCGAGCCCGCCCATACGGCGCATGTCCTGCTCGTGATGCATGCCATGAATGACAGAACCTGCGCCAAGGAACAGGAGCGCTTTGAAGAAGGCGTGCGTGAAGAGGTGAAACATGGCCGCCTCATAGGCGCCCACACCTGCCACGAAGAACATGTAACCGAGTTGGGAACAGGTTGAATACGCAATCACGCGCTTGATGTCATTCTGCGCCATGCCGACAGTGGCGGCGTATAACGCCGTCACCGCACCAACGATGGTGATCATGCCGGCGGCGTAGAAGGTGTACTCATAGATCGGGGACAGAAGGCAGACGAGATAGACGCCTGCGGTCACCATGGTTGCAGCGTGGATCAGGGCCGACACAGGCGTCGGACCTTCCATCGCGTCCGGCAGCCAGACATGCAGGAAGAACTGGGCCGACTTGCCCATCGCACCGATGAAGAGCAGCACGCCGATCACTTCAAGCGCATTCAGATTCCAGTGCAGGAACGGGATCACCAGGTCGCGGACCGGCGACGCTTCCGTGAAGCCAACCGGCACAACGGCCACATTGTTACGGACGGCGTCCAGCACCGGACCGAACTCGACCGAACGGAACACAAAGAAGACGGCCATGATGCCGAGTGCAAGACCGAAATCGCCCACACGATTGGTAACGAAGGCCTTGATGGAGGCGTCGTTCGGCGCCTTGTTCTGGTACCAGAACCCGATCAGCAAATAAGAGGCAAGCCCCACGCCTTCCCAGCCGAAGAAGAGCTGGATGAAATTGTCCGCCGTGACCAGCATGAGCATCATGAAGGTGAAGAGTGACAGATAGCTGAAGAAGCGCGCCTTGTGCGGGTCTTCGCTCATATATCCCCAGGAATAGAGGTGAACGAGGCCGGACACACCGGTGATGACGGCCATCATGACGATCGAAAGCGTGTCGACGCGGATAGCCCAATTGGCCTGGAATTCGCCAACGCTAATCCAGGGCATCAGCGTGATGATATGCTGCTTGAGATCAACGCCGGTCGTCGCGGCGACCAAGCTGGCATGGTGCTCTTCAGTGCCTGCATGCCCGCCAAGGCCGGCAACATAGGCAAACAGCTGGATCAGTGACAGCGCGCCAGCCGACAGGACCACAGCGGTCGTCAGGCTCATGACCAGCCTGTCCCCGATCTGCTTGTGCAGCAGGCCGGTCAGCGCCACGAGACCCGGCGCCAGGACGATATAGAGGATCAGGATATCTGGAAGCATCATCCTACCCCTTCATCAGGTCGACATTCTCAACCGAGATGTCGCCGCGGTTGCGGAAGTAGACAACGAGAATGGCGAGCCCGACAGCAGCTTCGGCTGCGGCAACCGTGAGGACCAGCATCGCGAAGACCTGACCGGCAATCGTGCCGCTGAACACGGAGAACGCGATCAGGTTGAGGTTCACCGAGAGCAGGATCAGTTCGATTGCCATCAGGATGACGATGATGTTCTTGCGGTTCACGAAGATGCCCACGACCCCGATTGTGAACAGGGCCGCCGAGACGGCGAGAAAATGGGAAAGCCCAAGGTCCATGTCTTAGATCCCCTGCCCCGGAGTGGGGTCTTTCAGTTCGTAAGCATCGCTGCGACGGCGCGACGTCTGTTTGGCAACGTTCTGACGCTTGGTTTCCGGACGGTGGCGCAGCGTCAGCACGATGGCACCGACCATAGCCACGAGCAGGATGACGCCGGCCATCTGGAACAACAGCAGGTATTGGGTGTACATCACCTGGCCGATGGCCTCGGCATTGGTGTCGGCGCCCGGTGACGCGTCGAAATTGCTGGCTAGGTCGGCGGTACCGATCACAGAGGCCAACACGATTTCGGCAGCGAAGATAATTCCCACGAGCACGGCAAACGGCCAGTATCTCAGCGTACCGCGTTTCAGTTCGACGAAGTCGACATCCAGCATCATCACGACGAACAGGAACAGCACCGCGACGGCGCCGACATAGACGACAACCAGAAGCATCGCCAGGAATTCGGCGCCGATCAGCACGAGCAGGCCGGCCGACGAGAAGAATGCGAGAATGAGCCACAACACCGAATGGACGGGGTTGCGCGCCATGATCACGGCCAGTGCCGAGACGAGCACGACGGCCGCAATCAGATAGAAAGCGAAGACTGCCACAGCCTACAAGGCCCCCTTCTTGGCAGGGCTTGGTGCCCCACGAGTTGATGATCCCAGCGCCCTATCGGTAAGGCGCGTCGAGTTCCAGATTCTTGGCGATCAGTCGTTCCCAACGATCTCCGTTCGCGAGCAGGCGATCCTTGTCATAGAAAAGCTCCTCGCGCGTTTCAGTCGCGAATTCGAAGTTCGGGCCTTCCACGATGGCATCCACCGGGCAGGCTTCCTGACAGAAACCGCAATAGATGCATTTCACCATGTCGATGTCGTAGCGTGTGGTACGGCGCGCGCCGTCAGCGCGCGGTTCGGCCTCGATCGTAATGGCCTGCGCCGGGCAGATCGCTTCGCACAGCTTACACGCGATGCAGCGCTCTTCGCCGCTCGGATAGCGACGCAGTGCATGTTCCCCGCGAAAACGCGGAGACAGTGGATTCTTCTCAAAAGGATAGTTCACAGTCGCCTTGCGCGTGAACACTTGCTTCGTTGCAACAACCAGCGCACCGAGAAAATCGGTGAGGAGCGCGCCGCGGATGGTTTGAGCCAGACTCATGACTGAACTCCCAGATAGGCAACATAGCCGGACACGATCAGGACTGCGACAAGCGAGGTCGGCAGGAAAATCTTCCAGCCCAGACGCATCAGCTGGTCATAGCGGTAACGGGGAACGATGGCCTTCACCATGGCAAACATGATGAAGAGGAACAGGATCTTGAACATGAACCAGAACAGCCCAGCGAACGCATTCACGAAGGGATGGTCGCGAACGAATTCTTCGCCGAGCGCGAAGGGCCCATGCCAGCCACCCAGAAACAGGATCGTCATCAGCGCACACATCAGAACGATGTTGAGGTACTCGCCCAGCATGAACAGCAGGTAAGGCGTCGAGCCGTATTCGACCTGATATCCCGCCACGAGCTCGGATTCTGCTTCCGGCAGATCGAACGGCGGACGGTTGGTCTCGGCAAGCGCCGACACGAAGAAGATGATGAACATCGGAAACATGACGATGATCAGCGGGAAATGCTGGAGGCTGAAGGCATGCCAGGTCCAGATGCCGCCTTCCTGCGCGTTCACGATGTCGGTCAGGTTCATCGAGCCGACCAGCAGGATCACCGTGACGATCACGAAGCCAATGGAAACCTCATAGGAGACCATCTGGGCCGCCGAGCGCAACGCGCCGAGGAATGGGTATTTCGAGTTCGATGCCCAGCCGCCCATGATGATGCCATAGACACCGAGGGAGCTGATCGCGAAGAGATAAAGGACACCGACATTCAGGTTGGAGATCACCCAGCTGGTGCCGCTAGCGGTGCCGGGCGCCACCGGAATGGCCGCCCAGGCAGCAAAGGCCAGCGTACATGTCAGGATCGGAGCGATCAGAAAGACCGTCTTGTTGGCACCGGCCGGAATCACGATTTCCTTCAGCAGGAATTTTCCGAAATCGGCAAAAGACTGCATCAGACCGAAGGGACCTACCACGTTCGGCCCCTTGCGCATCATCACACCGGCCCAGACCTTGCGGTCCAGCAACAGCAGGAATGCGATCGACAGCAACAGGACAAGGGTGAACAGAGCGATCTGTCCGAGGACCAGCAATGGACCCCAAAGTTGCCCGAGAGACTCGACATAATTGCTCATGGCGCCCGCCCTACTCCGCTGCCACCGGAGTGTCCAGCGCTGAGGCCAGCGCAGAACATTCGGCCATCGTCTTGGACGCCCGTGCGATCGGGTTCGTCATGTAGAAATCGTCAAACACCGGACGGAATGTCGCGGTGGTGAGGTCTTTGGAGACCCCTGTCATGGGAGTCTTGAGAGCATCAACGCCCATCACGCCCGGCGCAAAACCAAGCCCGGAGAATACGGTGGCTTCGCCTTCCGGACCGCGCAGGTCGGCGCGCAGAGCATCTGCTGTGTCATAAGGCAGTTTCTTGCCCATCACATCCGACAGGGCCCGGAAGATAGCCCAGCCTTCGCGGGCCTCGCCCTTTGGCTGCACGGCTCGGCTCGTCATCTGGACGCGGCCTTCCGTGTTGACGTACGTGGCCGACATTTCGGTATAGGCAGCACTCGGCAAGATGATGTCCGCGCGCGATGCACCGGCGTCTCCGTGAGACCCGACATAGATGACTTTCGCGGCGCCAATGCCGGAGAGATCCACCTCGTCTGCGCCCAGCAGAACGACCGTTTCCATCTGGCCTGACAGGATGTCTGCCGTGGCAGCGCCCTGCTCGCCGGGCACGAAGCCCACGTCCAGTGCGCCGACGCGCCCTGCCGCACTGTGCAGGACGCCAAAGCCGGCCCAACCATCCGTGACGGCGCCGATCTCGCTCGCGAGGTCCAGCGCGTTTGCGAGCACGGCGGCGCCGTCTTCTCCGCAAAGAGCGCCTTCGCCGACAACGATCATCGGGCGCTTTGCATCGGACAGAATTTTACCGAAGTCGGACTTGCGGATATCGGCCAGCGCCGAAGCGCCTTCGCCTAGCCATGCATGATCACAGGTAAGGTCTGCAGCTTCACCGATACGGCCGACTTTGAGGTCAGCCCAGAGCCAGGCCTTCCGGATCCGGGCGTTCCAGACAGCCGCTTCCATGCGCGGATTGGTGCCAATCAGCAGAAGCGCATCAGCATCTTCCACACCAGCCAGCGTCCCATTCAGGATGTAGCGCTCACGCACACCATCGGTGCCATATTGCGCACCAGCCGGGCGACAATCAGTGTTCTGCACGCCGAGGCTGCGGAATAGATCAAGCGCGGCCTTGGCCTGCTCAACCTCGATCAGGTCTCCGGCCACAACACCGATCTTCTCAGCGGGTGCAGACAGGGCGTCCCTCACGGCCACAAAGGCTTCGCCCCAGGTCGCCGGGCGTAGTTTGCCATTTTCGCGAATGTAGGGCTTGTCGAGGCGCTGGCGGGCAAGACCATCCCAGATGAAACGGGATTTGTCCGACAACCACTCTTCATTGATGCCTTCGCTGACTTCCGGAAGGATGCGCATCACGCCATCCCCCTTGGCATCGACGCGGATGGCGGCGCCCATGGCGTCCATCACATCTATGGAGGATGTCTTGCGCAGCTCCCACGGGCGCGCATTGAAGGCGTAAGGCTTGGACGTCAGCGCCCCGACCGGGCACAGATCGATCACATTGCCGGAAAGCTCCGACGTCAGGCTCTTTTCGAGGTAAGTCGTGATCTCGGCGTTTTCCCCGCGGGAGATCATGCCAAGCTCTTCCACACCGGCGACTTCAGCCGCGAAGCGCACACAGCGGGTGCACTGGATGCAACGATTCATGATCGTCTTCACCAGCGGCCCCATATATTTGTCTTCGACCGCACGCTTGTTCTCGTCAAAGCGGCTGCCAGCGCGGCCATAGGCCATCGCCTGATCCTGCAGGTCGCACTCGCCGCCCTGATCGCAGATCGGGCAATCCAGCGGGTGGTTGATGAGCAGGAATTCCATCACGCCATTGCGGGCTTTCTCCACATACGCACCCCGTGTGCGGATGTTGGGAGCGGAGCCATCGCGGTTCGGACGCATGTCGCCGACTGTCTGTGCGCAAGACGCAATTGGCTTCGGCGCACCTTCCCATTCGACGAGGCACATGCGGCAATTACCGGCAACCGACAGGCGCTCATGATAGCAAAAGCGCGGAATCTCGGCGCCCGCTTCCTCACACGCCTGCATCAGCGTGTAATGGCGCGGCACTTCGATGTCCTGGCCATCGACGTTCAGTTTGAAAAGATCGTCGGACATACTCTCTACTCCGCTGCCACGACTGCGCCCTGCACCATGGCGCGTGGCAGCCTGTACTGGTTGATGCGATCTTCGATCTCATGACGGAAATGACGGATCAGGCCCTGGATCGGCCACGCAGCCGCATCGCCGAGCGCGCAGATCGTGTGGCCTTCGACCTGCTTGGTGACATCCAGCAGCGTCTCGATTTCATCGTGCTCGGCTTCGCCTGTGACCATGCGTTCCATGACGCGCCACATCCAGCCCGTGCCTTCACGGCATGGCGTACACTGCCCACAGCTTTCATGCTTGTAGAAGTAAGCGAGCCGGGCAATCGCCTTGATCAGGTCGGTATCCTTGTCCATCACAATGACGGCCGCCGTACCAAGCCCTGACTTGAGGTCCCGCAGCGTGTCGAAATCCATATAGGCGTCCATGATCTGCTCAGCCGGCACCATGGGCACAGAAGATCCGCCTGGAATAACTGCTTTCAGATTATCCCAACCACCGCGGATGCCACCGCAATGCGTATCGATCAGGTCACGGAAGGTGATCGACATCTCTTCTTCGACATTGCACGGCTTGTTCACATGACCGGAGATGCAGAACAGCTTCGTGCCTGCATTGTTCGGACGCCCAAAGCCGGCAAACCATTCGGCGCCGCGGCGCAGGATGGTCGGCGCGACTGCGATGGACTCGACATTGTTCACCGTCGTCGGGCAGCCATAGAGGCCCGCATTGGCCGGGAATGGGGGCTTCAGGCGCGGCTGGCCCTTCTTGCCTTCCAGGCTTTCCAACAGGGCCGTCTCTTCCCCGCAGATATAGGCGCCGGCGCCGTGATGGACGTAGAGATCGAAGTCCCAGCCATTCACATTGTCCTTGCCGATCAGCTTGGCCTCATAGGCTTCCTTGACGGCCTTCTCGAGCGCGTGGCGCTCATTGATGTATTCGCCGCGCAGATAGACATAGCATTTGTGAGCGCGCATCGCGCGGCTTGCCACCATGCAACCTTCAATCAGCAGGTGCGGATCATGGCGCATGATCTCGCGGTCCTTGCAGGTGCCGGGCTCGGATTCGTCAGCATTGACGACGAGATAGTGGGGACGATCCCGCACTTCCTTCGGCATGAAAGTCCATTTCAGACCCGTGGGGAAGCCAGCGCCACCCCGGCCGCGCAGGCCTGACGCCTTGATCTGATCACAGATCCAGTCCGGCCCCTGATCCAGCATCTCCTTGGTGAGATGCCACGCGCCGCGTTTCTTCGCCGCTTCGAGGTCGGGAGAATGCAAACCATAGAGGTTTGTGAAGATGCGATCCTTGTCCTGCAACATGGCCTAGTCCTCATCATCCGTGCTGGAGGCGCCCTGCCCCGAATCTTTCTCAGCCGACTCGGTCTTGGAAATCAGAGTCGTCTTGCCGGTATTTTCCTTTTGCGGAACTTCGCGCTGCGTATTGGTCGGCGCCGATTCGTCCGGCTTGCCCGCTGCGGTTGGTTCCGGCTCCGGCTCGGCTGATGGCAGGTTCGGCAAACTGCCAGACTTGTTGCGCGTGCCGTCGAACAGTTCAGGATCGGTCAGGATGGCCGTGCCACCCTCCGGCGCACTATTGATCCGGTCGACCTGCGGGCCAGGATGAGCCTCGACGCCATTCTTCAACTTATTCAGGATGGTGGAGAAGGAGTCCGGCGTCAGGTCTTCGAAATAATCGTCATTCACCTGCACCATCGGCGCATTTACGCACGCGCCGAGGCATTCGACCTCTTCCCAGGACAGGCGGCCATCATCCGTGACGAACATCTGCTTGCCGATCTCGGTCCGGCAGACATCCTTGAGCTTCTCGGCGCCGCGCAGCTGGCACGGCGTCGTGCCGCACAGCTGGATATGGTATTTCCCGACCGGCTGCAGGCGAAACATCGTATAGAATGTCGCAACTTCGTAGACACGGATGTACGGCATTTCCAGCCGGTCTGCAACTTCACGCATGGCAGGCTCGGACAGCCAACCCTGATTATCCTTCTGTGCCAGCCACAGCATCGGGATCACCGCAGACCGCTGCTTGTCCGCAGGGTACTTGCCGCGCCAGAACGCAATCTTCTCTTCGGTCTCGGGCTTGAACGCGAATGTGTCGCCTCCAGCCTCCATGTCAAAACGGCGTAGTGCCACTACTCGCCCCTTCTCGAAAAACAGCGACGGGCTTCATCCTTGCAAGGATGTTCGTCAAAAAAGCGTGTCTGCGCAGTGCTCATCGGTCGATTTCCCCGAACACGATATCGAGCGAGCCCAGGATGGCGGAAACGTCCGCCAGCATGTGACCCTTGCTGAGATGGTCCATCGCCTGCAGGTGCGGATAGCCCGGCGCGCGGATCTTGGCGCGATACGGACGGTTCGTCCCGTCGGAGACGAGATACACGCCGAACTCACCTTTCGGCGCCTCGATGGCGACATAGGTCTCGCCCTCAGGGACGTGAAAGCCTTCAGTGTACAGCTTGAAGTGATGGATCAGCGCTTCCATCGAATTCTTCATTTCAGCGCGGCGCGGCGGCGCCAGCTTCGACCCCGGCACGAGGACGGGCCCAGGCCCCTCTTTCGACATCAGGTCAATGCATTGCTGCATGATCTTCACGGACTCGCGCATCTCTTCCATGCGGCAGACATAGCGGTCGTAATTGTCGCCATTCCGGCCAACCGGAATCTTGAAGTCGAGTTCGGAATAGCACTCATAAGGCTGCGAGCGACGCAGGTCCCAGGCAAAGCCCGAGCCCCGCACCATAACGCCCGAGAAGCCCCACTCCATGATGGTCTTCTCGTCCACGAGCCCGATATCGACATTGCGCTGCTTGAAGATCCGGTTTTCGGTCACCAGGCTCTCGATCTGGTCGAGTTTGCCGGGGAACTGGTCACACCATTCCGCAATGTCATCGATCAGGTTCTGCGGCAGGTCCTGATGGACACCACCGGGCCGGAAATACGCCGCGTGCATGCGGCTGCCGGAGGCGCGCTCATAGAACACGCAAAGCTTCTCGCGCTCTTCAAAGCCCCAGGTGATCGGCGTCAACGCGCCAACATCGAGAATTTGCGTCGTCACGTTGAGCAGGTGCGACATGATCCGGCCAAGCTCTGAATAGAGCACGCGGATCAAACTTGCCCGCCGGGGCACGTCCACGCCGAGCAATTTCTCGATAGCGAGGCACCAGGCATGCTCCTGGTTCATCGGCGAACAATAATCCAGCCGGTCGAAATACGGCATGCCCTGCAGGAAGGTCTTGTACTCCAGAAGTTTCTCGGTGCCGCGATGGAGCAGGCCGATATGGCTGTCCACACGGGTCACAATCTCGCCGTCGAGATCAAGGATCATGCGAAGCACGCCGTGGGCGGCCGGATGTTGCGGGCCGAAGTTCAATGTGAACTTGCGGTCTTCCATTTCGGAGATGTGCGCGGTGTCAGCCATTATTCAGAAGGCTCCTCGGCTTTCTCGTCCCCGGGTATGTGGCTTGTCATGCCCTCCCACGGTGAGAGGAAATCGAAATTGCGATATTCTTGCGGTAGTTCGACCGGCTCGTAGACCACGCGCTTCTCCAGGTCGTCATAGCGCACTTCGTAATGCCCGGTCAGCGGGAAGTCCTTGCGCAGCGGATACCCTTCAAAGCCGTAATCGGTGAGGATACGCCGAAGATCAGGATGGTCAGAGAACTGGATGCCGTACATGTCGAAGGCTTCGCGCTCGAACCAGTTCGCCGCTGGCCACAGGCCAACCACGCTCGGCACTGGCGTGTCTTCATCGGTGCTGATGCGAACACGGACACGGTGGTTCATGCGCATCGACAGGAGGTGATAGACAACCTCGAACCGCTCGGTGCGCTCCGGATAGTCCACGCCGCAGACATCAATGAACGTCTCGAAATTGCACTGCTGGTCATCCCGCAGGAAGCGGAGCAGGCTCACGATATGATCGCGTTCGGCCAGCACGGTCAGCTCGCCGAGGATCACGTCCGCAGACTTGACCGCGTCCGGCTGGCGCGTGGCGATATGGGCGCCCAGTTCGCGGAGGGCTTCGATAGCTTCTGTGGTCATCATGTCAGCCCCTACCGTTCCAGCGAGCCTTCGCGGCGAATCTTCTTCTGCAGCTGCAGGAAGCCATACACCAGCGCCTCAGCGGTTGGAGGACATCCCGGAACATAGATATCCACAGGCACGATCCGGTCACACCCGCGCACAACGCTGTAGCTATAATGGTAATAGCCGCCGCCATTGGCGCAGCTGCCCATGGAGATCACGTAGCGCGGCTCCGGCATCTGGTCGTAGACCTTGCGAAGCGCGGGCGCCATCTTGTTGGTCAGCGTGCCTGCCACGATCATCACGTCGGACTGGCGGGGTGAGCCGCGCGGCGCCATGCCGAAACGCTCAAGGTCGTAACGTGGGTTACCAGCATGCATCATCTCGACCGCGCAGCACGCGAGACCGAACGTCATCCACATCAGCGAACCGGTTCGCGCCCAGGCAATCAGGTCATCTGCAGCGGCGGTGAAATAGCCCTTGTCGGCCAGCTGGTCGGACAGGCCGGTATAGAACGGATCATCATTGCCCGGCTGGAAGCCGCCTTCGACTCCGGTCCGCGCGCCGCCAAGAGCATATGTCTTGTAATCGTCAGCCATTATTCCCACTCCAGCGCGCCGCGGCGCCACTCATAAACAAACCCGATCGTCAGGACGCCCAAGAAGCCAACCATCGACCAGAAGCCCAGCAGACCTATCGTTCCGAGGCTCACTGCCCAAGGGAACAGGAAGGCCACTTCAAGGTCAAAAATGATGAACAGAATCGCGACGAGATAGAATCGAACATCAAACTTCATTCGCGCATCATCAAAGGCGGGGAAGCCACACTCATAGGCGGAGTTCTTTTCCGGATCCGGATTGCTGGGGGCCAGAAGCACTGAACCTGCAATGAAAAGGCCGGAAATCACCGCCCCGATGACCAGAAATATGATGACGGGCAAATAGTCGAGTGCCAAGCGTTCGATCTCTGACATGATAACTTGTCTCCTGCCGCAGGGGTGGCTTGATCTGGCGCCGGATTAGGACGGTTTCGCGTGTGGCGCAACAGACAGACGCAATATATCGCAGCAACCCAGTCTAGCCCGAAATATTGCTCAACTCACGAGCACTTCTCTGCGGCGCTGCGTCACGGCGGAAAGTGGCATCGGTTCAACAGGGGCCGGGCCACCCCAATGAAATCTCACAGCTTTTTGCGAGCCATTCGCATTTCAGCCATCAATCGATGATGACGCCGAGAGCCTGCAGCGTCTCAAATGTAAGCTGGCCAACGCCGAGCCCCTGTTCCCGCTGAAATCCCTCCAAGGCCGTTCGTGTGGCGGGTCCGAACACGCCATCCTCCTCAACGGCAAAACCGGCCTCGGTTAGCGAGCTCTGGAGATCTTTCATGGCCCTTGGGGTTAAAGCGGCGTCACAGAGCACATCTCGCCATTCAGCAGTACCCCCACCGGTGACGACGCGCTTCTCGACTGTGCGATAAGTTGCAGGAATTACAACAATCTCTTCCCGCGCGGGGGACACGAGGCGCTCCACTTGTATCGTCTCGTATTCGGCAGGTACTTCAATCGGCTCAATGCGCGCGGGCTCAACGAGTAGCTGCTTTACGAGTGTCCGGTATTCAGCGGCCACAATCCGCGTTTCCGACTGCTCGGGCGTGACCACCCGTGTACGCGTGACGGTCTTGTATTCTGCTGGCACGTCGACAGGTGTCAGCACCTCCCCGACTGATCCTTCCGCCAAACCATCTGCTGCGACAGAGCGACCGACGACCTCATCCTTCAGCTTCCAGGTCGTATAGGCCTGTCGCACCAATACCTGCTCTGTGTAGGTTTCGTACTCGGCGGGAATGATATGGGTTTCCGTCCGTTCCGGCCGGACCAGCACCTGCTCCGTCACCGATTCATACACGGCCGGCACGATCTGGTATTCAATTGCGGCCTCTCGGACCCGTACCTTCTCCTGCACGGTTTTATATTTCGCCGGAGAATAGCGGATTTCTGTTCTTTCTTCCTGGTCCAGCACCTGTTCGGTGACTGTCTCGAAAGTTTCAAGGATCAGGACGGGCGCGCGACAGCGCTGAGGCGCGTCCTCGGACCAGGCCGGCCCTAGTGTGAGGAGCGCTGCGGCAGTCATGATCATCAGCTTGATTTTCATGGACATGCTCCAACCAGCTCCGGAACATACGACCGTTCCAGCCTACCAAATACAACGCATTTCAACGATGCGCCCACATTCCGCAACCCTCGCGAATGCAGCCGGCTTTGTCGCCAACGCAGCTTTGCCGAATGGATTCATGTGCGCTCAAATCGCAGGGGCACTGGTTTTCTGTGCCCCAACCAGTATTAGAAGGCCGAATCCCAGCGCCGAGGTACTCCATGATCCCCAGATACACCCGCCCCGAAATGGCCGCCATTTGGTCCCCCGAATCCAAGTTCGGCATCTGGCTGGAGATCGAAACCCTCGCTGCCGAAGCGATGGAGCAAAAAGGCCTGATCCCGGAAGGCGTTTCTGCCGCAGTCCGTGAGCGCGCCGCATTCGACGTCGACCGGATTGATGAAATCGAACGCGAAGTGAAGCACGACGTCATCGCCTTCCTCACCAATGTGGCCGAGCATGTAGGTGACGAAGCCCGCTTCCTGCACAAGGGCATGACCTCCTCGGATGTGCTGGACACGTGCTTCAATGTCCAGCTGGTGCGCGCGACGGACTTGTTGCTGACCGGCGTTGATCGTGTGCTCGCTGCGCTGGAGAAGCGCGCCTTCGAACACAAGCTGACTCCGACCATCGGCCGGAGCCACGGCATCCACGCAGAACCGACAACATTCGGCGTGAAACTCGCCGGTTACCATGCAGAATTCCAGCGCGCACGGACCCGCCTTGAACTGGCTCGCGAAGAAGTGGCCACGTGCGCGATCTCCGGCGCGGTCGGCACCTTTGCAAATATCGACCCGTCCATTGAGACGCATGTCGCCGAAAAGCTCGGCCTCAGCGTTGAACCCGTCTCCACCCAGGTCATCCCGCGCGACCGTCATGCGATGTTCTTTGCTGTGCTCGGCGTAATCGCATCTTCCATTGAACGCCTTTCCACAGAAGTCCGCCATTTGCAGCGTACCGAAGTCCTTGAAGCCGAAGAATTTTTCTCGGCCGGACAAAAGGGCTCGTCGGCCATGCCGCACAAGCGCAACCCGATCCTGACGGAAAACCTTACCGGTCTTGCGCGACTGGTCCGGTCGGCCGTCACGCCTGCCATGGAGAACGTTGCGCTTTGGCACGAGCGCGACATCTCTCACTCCTCGGTCGAACGCGGCATTGGCCCGGACGCGACGGTGCATCTCGATTTTGCGCTGCATCGCCTGGGCGGCGTGATCGAGAATCTCCTGATCTATCCCGACAACATGATGGCCACGATCGACAGCATGGGCGGCCTGCACAATTCGCAGCGCATCCTGCTGGCGCTGGTCGAAAAAGGCGTCAGCCGCGAGGACAGCTACCGCCTCGTCCAACGCAATGCGATGCGGACATGGAAGAAGGAAGGCGACCTGCTTGACCTGCTCAAGCAGGATGAGGAAGTCTCGTCCCGCCTGACAGATGCGGAACTCGAGGCCCTGTTCGACCTCGGCTACCACTTCAAGCAAGTGGATACGATCTTCGAGCGCGTCTTCGGCCGCTCATGATTTGGGAGAATGGCGGCGCTTAGATTTTGCTGAGCGCCGTCCGTGCCTTTTCGGCAACTTCGGCCCACGCACCGGTGGACACGTCCTGTTCGGTTGCGATCCATGAACCACCCACAGCCACGACATTCGGCAGGGCGAGGTACTCGCCCGCATTGTCCGCACTGACGCCGCCCGTCGGCATGAACTGAAGATGCGGCAACGGACCTGCAAGGGCCTTCAGCGCGCCGACGCCACCCGCGATTGCGGCCGGGAACAGCTTCAGCATCTTGAACCCTTCCTCATAGCGCGTCATTGCCTCGCTCGCCGTCGCCACACCGGGGATCGTGATCTCCTTGTAGGCACCCAGAGCGTCCAGCAGACGTGGGGACATGCCCGGCGACACAAGAAAGTCGGAGCCAGCATTCATCGCATTGGCAACATCCTCCTGCATCAGGACGGTGCCCGCCCCGACGATCAGGTCCGGCTGGGCCTTTTTCATTGCCTCGATGACTTTCAAGCCGCTCGGCGTGCGCAGCGTCACTTCAGCAATGGTCAGCCCGCCATCGACCAGGGCTTTGGCCAGCGGCGCGGCGGCAGCCACATCCGGCACCACGAGGACCGGGACGATGGGCGCGCGTGCCGCAGCGGCTTTCAGGGCATCGAGAGAGGAATTCATCAAAGCGTCTCCTGGGCATAATAGGCAGCGGCACCGATCAGGGGCGCTTCGGGATCGTGCATAAGGCGCACGGGGCAATTCGCAAGGTAACCGGACATCGGCCCGCGCTCGCGGAACCGTGCAATCGCGTCAGGCCGGCGCAGGTAATCAACAATTCGTTCCGTGACGCCGCCAGCCAGGACCACGCCCCCGAGCGCGCCATTGGCAAGCGCGAGATCCCCCACGGCGCCCATCACAGCCTTGGCGCGCATTGCGATCAGCTGGTCGAACATCTCGTCGCCGGCATCCGCGCGCTGGCGCATCGCCTGGGGGGAAATATCCTCCATCTCCCGGCCGAACACTTCGCAGAAAGCACTATGCACGTATTCGAGCCCCATTCCCGACGCGACCAGCTCGTTGGAGACATATCCCTGCTCACGCATGAGGACACTGGCCACATCGAATTCGATGGTGTCCCTTGGAGCATAGGCGATATGACCGCCCTCCCCCGTCAGCACGCGCCATGCATCATCCCCCAGCGGGAACAGTGTCGCGACCCCAAAGCCGGTGCCAGGCCCGGCCACGATGACAGGCAAATCCGGAATCTCTTCTCCGGGCAGGATTTCCTCGAAATAATCCGAAGAATGCTCCGGCACAGAGCGCGCCATTGCGGTGAAATCATTGATGATCTGGATGTCGTCAAAATCGTACTGGCTGCACAGGCGCTTGGCCGATACATGCCAGTTCCGGTTCGTCAGCATCACTTCACCGTCGCGCACCGGCCCGGCCATGGCAAAACAGGCCCGCTTTGGATTCAGGCCCGTATCTTCAAGATACTGGCGCAACGCGTCATCAAACGTCTCGAAATTGTCTCCCGCCAATTTCGCAAACTCGTCAATCTCGATCTTTCCGCCACGCTTTTCAGCCAACGCGAACCTGACATTGGTTCCCCCAACATCCCCGACCAACACCCGGTCACTCATACGCTCAGTCCCCCCGGCTCCAGAAATTGAACTGGCTCGCGCCATTTGCAGCCGGGCCCGCCAGTTCCCGGAAACAGGTGAACATCTCCCGGCCAAGTCCCATACCATTTTCATTCGGTCGGTACTCATCCGGAATACGCGCCTCGAATTCCGCCGCATCAACCTTGATGTCGAGCACGCCGCGCTCGGCATCGAAAACAATCATGTCACCATCGCGGATCTTCGCAATCGGTCCGCCTCGAGAGCCTTCCGGGCTGACATGGATGGCAGACGGCACCTTGCCGCTCGCGCCTGACATACGACCGTCCGTCACCAGAGCGACCTTGAAACCACGGTCCTGCAGCACGGCGAGTGGCGGAGTCAGCGTGTGCAGTTCGGGCATCCCGTTTGCCGCCGGTCCCTGAAAGCGGACAATCGCCACGAAATCCCTGTCCAGCTGGCCCGCATCAAAGGCGGCCTTCAATGCCTCCTGAGAATCGAACACGATGGCGGGGGCCTCAAGAACACGATGTTCCGGTTTCACGGCAGACACTTTGCTGACGCCGAGGCCTATCGGACCGGCCATCATGCGCAGGCCGCCATCCTTGGAGAATGGGTCAGAGACAGGCCGCAGAATATCCGTATTCGCACTGGTATCCGGCGCCGGGCGCCAGGCAGCCCTGCCGTCTTCGAGGTAAGGCTCCACCGCATATTCCGATATTGGCCCGGCCACGCCCATGGCGCTGCCATCCATCAGTCCTGCGCCCAGCAATTCCCGCACGAGGAAGGCCATGCCGCCCGCCGCATGGAAATGGTTCACATCCGCCGGCCCATTCGGATAAACGCGCGCCAGCAGCGGCGTCACAGCGCTGATGTCGGCAAAGTCTTCCAGCGTCAGTATGATCCCTGCTGCGGCGGCCATGGCTGGCAGGTGCAGCGCGTGGTTTGTCGATCCGCCGGTCGCCATCAGGCCTACCACGCCATTCACAATCGACCGTTCGTCAATCATTTCTCCAGCGGGCATGTATTGGTCACCCTGCGCGTGAATTTCAGCCACCCTGTGCGTGGCCGCGCGGGTCAAAGCCTCTCGAATGGGTGTGCCCGGATTGGCAAAGGCGGCGCCCGGCAAATGGAAGCCCATGACTTCCATCAGCATCTGGTTCGAATTGGCCGTGCCATAGAAGGTGCACGTGCCCTGGGTATGATAGCTTTCGGACTCAGCCTTGAGAAGCGCATCCCGCCCCACCTTGCCTTCGGCAAACAGCTGGCGGACGCGTTGTTTTTCCGGATTGGGCAGGCCCGAGGGCATGGGCCCGGCTGGCACGAAGATGGACGGGATCCAGCCGAAGCGAAGCGCGGCGATCACAAGCCCCGGCACGATCTTGTCGCAAATGCCCAAATGCATCGCGCCATCGAACACGTCATGGCTCAGGCCAATGGCAGAGGCCATGGCAATCACGTCGCGGGAGAACAGCGACAGCTCCATTCCGGTGAAGCCCTGCGTTACGCCATCACACATGGCCGGCACACCGCCAGCCACCTGCGCAATCGCATTCACCTCGCGGGCCGCTTCGCGTATGAACTTCGGATAGTCCTGATACGGCGCATGGGCCGACAGCATGTCATTATAGGCCGTAATGATACCGATGTTGGGCCAGCCTGCGCCCAGCAATTGGGTCTTCTCAATAACGGCGCACCCGGCAGAGGCATGGGCCAGACTGCTTTCCGACATACGGCGCCGCGCGAAATCCTTCGGACGGCGGCTTCGGATCATCTCCAGATACGCCTGCCGGGAATCCCGGGAGCGATCCCGGATGCGTTCGGTTACTTCTGCGATTTTCGGGTTCATCTCTGTCATCATGCTGCCCATACGACCGTCAAACGCGGCCCCAGTTTGTCGATTGCAAATCTGACCGGCTTTTCATCCACCGGCGCGGCCACTGCCGCTTCGAATACCGCCTTCTTAGAGTCGCCGAAGATCAGAAGGATCGCGGCGGCAGCGCTCGTCACGGCCTTGCCCGTCAGCGTCATCCGCTGTGTATGATTACCCGCAACGGGGCATCCGGTTGCATCAATCGATGCGATTGTCGTCTCGCTTGCCAGCGCCTCGGAGAGACCAGCCGATCCGGGGAACCAGCTCGCTGTATGGCCATCTTCGCCCATGCCGAGCAGGACGACATCCGCAGGCGCGCAATGTGGCGCATAGGCCATGTCGCGGTCAGTCGCCGCCGCCTGCGGCGCGAAAGCCAAAGTTTTCATTGGTATGAACCCGGCTGAACCGGCACGCCCCTTCAGCAGGCGACTGCGGACAAGCCGTTCATTCGAGGCGTCATTTTCCGGATTGACCCAGCGCTCGTCCACAAGGCCGACCATTACACGCGCCCAGTCGATCTCAGTTGAGGTCAACGCATCAAACACGCCGCCCGGCGTTGAACCGCCGGATACCAGGAGAGATGCGGTTGCTTTCGACTCCAGAGCCTTTTCGAGACCGCCCACAATGAATTGTGTGGCAAAACGGGTTGCCTCTTCGCGGCTGTCAAATGCCATGAATTCATGGGCCAGTCCGCTCATGAGCCTTCCCACCAGGCACGGCCATCCCGGTCCATCATCATGGCGGCGGCCAGTGGGCCATCCGACCCGGCCGAATAGGCTTCCGGGGGTTCACCTGACTGTTCCCAAGCTTCGATGAGACCATCGACCCACGTCCATGCCGCTTCGACTTCATCCTTGCGCATGAAGAGGGACAGGTTTCCGCGCACCACATCCATCAGGAGGCGTTCATAGGCATCTGGATACCGCACCGTGAAGCTCTCGGCATAGGAAAGGTTCAGCGGCAAGGATTTGACACGCAGGCCGCCAGGCCCCGGTTCCTTGATCTGCACAAAAAGGCGGACGCCTTCATCCGGCTGCAGACGAATGACCAGCCTGTTCGCGCTTTCATACCCTTCCCCGAACAGGGAATGCGGCGTCGGCTTGAATTGGATAATGATATCCGAGTGCCGGTGCGACATGCGTTTGCCGGTCCGCAGATAGAATGGCACGCCTGCCCAGCGCCAATTGTCGATATTGGCCTTGATTGCCACAAAGGTCTCGGTGGAGCTGACCGTCTCCGAGCTGAGCTCTTCGAGGTATCCCTTGACCGGCTTGCCATCCTTGACGCCCGCCTTGTATTGCCCCCGGACGGTCTGCTTCTTCGCAGCCTCGCCCGTGATGGGCGTCAGCGCGTTCAGCACCTTGATCTTCTCGGTACGTACATCGTCATCTTCGAGCTGGTTCGGCGGCTCCATCGCCGTCAGACACAGCAACTGGAGCATGTGGTTCTGCACCATGTCCCGAAGGGCGCCGGACTTGTCATAGTAATCGGCCCTGCCCTCCAGGCCGAGATCCTCGGCGACGGTGATCTGGACATGGTCAACATAGTTGCGCGACCAGATCGGTTCGAACAGCATATTGGCGAAGCGCAGCACCATGAGGTTCTGGACTGTCTCCTTGCCGAGATAATGGTCGATCCGGAAAACCTGCCGCTCTGCATAGACTTCGGCGACGCCATCATTGATGGCCTTGGCGGATTCGAGATCCGTCCCAATGGGCTTCTCAAGCACGACCCGCGTATTGCCGTGCGACAGGCCAGCCTTTCCGAGTGCCTGACAAATCTGAACGTAAAGGCGTGGAGAGGTGGCGAGATAGAACACACATGGCCGGTCATCATCGAGTGTCAGGAAAGATTTCAGCGTGGCCCAGTCCGCATCTTCCTGAGTGGCATCGATGGAGACGTAATGGATCAGTTTCTCGAACTTGGTCCATTCCTTGGCATCCCAATTGTCGCCGGAGGCAGACTCGCAGGCCTCCTTGGCCATCTTGCGATATTCCTTGTTGTCCATCTCGCTCCGAGCCGTTCCGACAATGCAGCTGGATTCCGGGATCTGTCCGTCAAGCCACCGGTGAAACAGGGCCGGCAGGAGCTTTCGCCGGGAAAGGTCGCCGGTGCCGCCGAAGATAACGATGTCGAAGGGTTCGACGGGGATGAATTTTGCCATCAGGCAGTCTCCAGAACGTTCGGGGTGAACATTGTGTGGGATAAGGTCAAGAATGGACTGTTCCCAGGTGTTTTCCAGTGTTTCAGGCTATTAGCCTGACTCGGAAAGGCGGCATGCCGCAAATTTTGGTATCGCCATTCTGCATTTGGCATCGCCTCCCCGGCCTATTATGCTTCTCTGCAAAATTTGCAGAGTCTTTGTTCAAGGGTCTGGACGAATGGACCAGATATGTGACAACGTTGTTTTTGGGGTTCATAAGCGGAGGAAGCACAGGATGTCCAGCACAAGAACGCGGTTGGAAGATCTTGCTGCGATCGCAGGCGTCTCCATCGCCACCGTTTCGCGCGCCCTCAACAACAGTCCCGCCGTCAATGATGAGACCAAACGCCGGGTCTGGAAAATTGCCCGCGAGCACAATTACAATTTCCGTCCCTCCATGCCGGCGCTCCTGTCCGGCGCTGCCGCAACCATTGCAGTCGTGGTGCCCACGCTGGCCGGTCGTCAGACTGAGGTTTCGGATCCCTTTTTCCAGGAATTGATTGGCGGGCTCAGCGAAGCGGGACGCGCAGCCGGATGCGATGTGCTGATCTCTTATCTGGCCCCCAAGAACCAGGACGATCTCGCCTCCATCATGACGGCGAACCGCGCCGAGGGCGTGATCTTTCTGGGCCAGAGCTTCCTGCATGAGCGATTCAACCAGCTTGCCGAGACTGAAAGCCGTTTCATTGTCTGGGGCGCTGAAATTCCGGGACAGAAATATTGTTCGGTCGGATCGGATAATCTGCGTGGTGGCAAGCGGGTCACCTCACACCTCCTGAATTTGGGCCGCCGGCGGATTGCTTTTGTCGGTGACACTTCCAATCCGGAAATCCTGCAACGCTATGAAGGCTACATCGCGGCGCACCGCCGCGCGGATGTCCCGCTCGACGCGGACCTGACCCTGCAGTCCAGTTTCGATGTCGAATCGGCCGAAGCCGCCATTGCCAGCTTGCTGGAACGCGGCGTCAAATTCGATGCCGTGGTCGGGGCGAATGACTTGATTGCGTTGGCGGCCATTCGCAGCCTGCTCAAGGAAGGCGTAGGCGTACCGGACGATGTTTCAGTCGTCGGCTATGACGATCTCCAGCTGTCGGCCTATGGCTATCCCGCACTGACCACGATCTCGCAGGAGCCTGCCCGGGCCGGGCGAATACTCGTCGCAAAGCTGATCGCGTCAGCGGACACAGGCAGCATGCGGTCCGAACGCCTGCCGACTGAGCTTGTTGTCCGGGAATCGTGCGGTCTCGCCTAGAGCCGGGCAATCCGGCACGAAAAGGGGGGGACACTTTTATCGGCTGCGCCATCAAATCCTACGGATGCAAGAATTTGCTCAGGTGAAGCGCCCGCGATTGGCGCGGTCAACTCCGTGCCCCCGAAATTAAAGACGCACTCGACCGTTTCATTTTCGTAGCTTCGATGAAACAGGAGCAAGTCTCCTGACACCTCCTGAAACGCGATATCCCCATATCGCAACGCGTCTGAACCGGAGCGCACCGCAGACAAATGGCGTGTAAATGCCAGCGCCGAATTCGGCTCAGCCCCCTGAACGTCGACCGCCCGTGCGGCATGGCCTTGCCCAATGGGCAACCAGGGCCGCGCCTCACTGAAGCCGCAATAGGGTCCGGCCTCAAACCACGGCATCGGCGTTCGCGCGCCATCGCGGCCAAGGGTACGCGGCCAGTTTGCAATCGCTTCCGGGTCTTGCAGGTCTTCAAAAGGGATTTCCGCCTGTGGCAGGCCCAGCTCCTCGCCCTGATACAGGATCGGATTACCACGCAGGCAAAAAAGCAAAGCATTGGTCAGCTTCGCCCGAACACTCTCGCCCATGCCATCGAACCAGCGACTGACGCAGCGCGGTGCATCATGGTTCGAGAACGCCCAGGACGGCCAGCCCTCACCGGGCGCTCCCAGCCAGTTGCTTTGCGACGCAGCCACTGCCCCGGCGCTCAGGCGCTTCGCATAAAGGAAATCGAAGCTATAGGCGGAATTGAGATGCGTCTCTCCTTCTGTATAAGCGCGCATTTCCTTGAGCGGCTGCGGCCCTGGAACCTCAGCCACGGAGAAAATATCGCCATATTCATCCATCACCGCCCTCAAGCGCCGGAGGAATACGGGCAGGTCCGGATGGGACTGGTTATGGACATGTTCCTGCAAATCGAACGGTCGTGACACGTTTCTGGGAGCGGGTGATCTGGCCGGATTGTCCCGGAACTCCGGATCGAACAGGGAGAAATTCAATGCGTCCAGCCGGAACCCGTCGACACCGCGATCCAGCCAGAACCGCATGACGTCGATCAGGGCTTGCTGAACCTCCGGATTATGGAGATTGAGCTGCGGCTGGCTCGGCAAGAAATTATGCATGAAATATTGCTGTCGGCGCGCATCCCACGTCCAGGACGGTCCGCCGAAGACGGCTTGCCAATTATTCGGCGGCGTTCCATCCGGTTTCGGATCCTTCCAGACATACCAGTCCGCGCGCGCATTCGTGCGATCCTGACGGCTTTCCGCGAACCATGCATGCGCATCAGACGAGTGCGCATACACCTGATCGATAATCACTTTGAGACCGAGCGCGTGGGCACGCTCCAGCAACCGATCAAAATCGTCCAGCGTTCCGAACACGGTATCCACGTCACAGTAATCGGCCACATCATAGCCGAAATCCTTCATGGGCGAGGTGAAGAAGGGCGAGATCCAGATGCCATCCACCCCAAGAGACGCGATATGGTCGAGACGCTGTGTGATGCCGTTCAGATCTCCAACGCCGTCCCCATTCGTGTCCTGGTAAGAGCGCGGATAGATTTGGTAGATCACCGCCCCTTTCCACCAGGGATGAGGCGATTGGGGGTTGGGTGCGTTCGACATAGCCAACGTCATTTCCGTTGATTCCGGGCCAGCATCGCATCGCTCCGCGATTTTTCAATCGCATGAATGCGCGCCCGATACGGCTACGGCATCAGGCAAGTGGGAGGAAAATGGAAATACGCCTGGCAGGGGCAGCAGGACTCGAACCCGCGACCCTCGGTTTTGGAGACCGATGCTCTACCAACTGAGCTATACCCCTTCAGGCGAAACAGCGGTTTGCCTCAAATGCCGTCATGCCGCAAGACTAGAGCTTCAGCCCTTGGAGAAAAACTGTGTCCCGCATTCCCTATCCTGAAATTGATGCCCTTTCTGATGACAACAAGGCCTTTCTGGAGAAGCTCGCGCCGCTCAATCTCTTCCGAATGCTGTCGCATGCGCCGCACTTGCTCAAACCCTTTGTCGGCCTGGGTACGGCCTTCCTCCAGCAGGGAAAGCTGGACCCGGTCACCCGGGAATGCGTCATCCTGCGTGTCGGATACTTGTCCAATGCCAAGTATGAGACCACCCAGCACGAAGCAATCGGCTTGGCGGTCGGCATGGATGAAGAGCTGATAGCGGCGGTGAAAGCCGGGCCTCACGCTGACGGTTTGAGCCACGAGCAGAAGCTTGCCCTGACCTTCACCGACCATCTGGTGACGCACCCCCACCCCTCTGATGGGGCGCTCAAGCCGGTCCTCAAACATTTCGGCACCCCCCTGCTGGAAGAACTCGTCCTGCTGATCGGCTATTACATGATGGTCTGCCGGTTCCTTGAGACCTTCGGGGTGGAAGTCGAAGAGGGCGGCCCCAAGGGAGCTGAGATCACCCGGCCCTGACTGCCAGACT
>NZ_JBALUC010000001.1:91678-1036440 GCF_036964145.1 Hyphomonas sp. | reverse complement strand
TGTGGCTCTCCGTAGCTTCGCAACCACAGAGAATCACAAGCCGCTGAAATCACACAACTCTTTTTGGATCAGGCTCTGAATATATCGGTTGAGTATCGGACTGAACAAAGTAAGAGTGAACTTTTTACTCTATGACGAGATCTAGTTGGAATGCCCCAAGAGAAAAATCAGAGTTTTGTTGACAATGATTTCTTGCACGATGAGCGAGTTGAGCTGGCGTTTCTGATAAACCGTGTTGCACGCGGGCTTCGGCAACGATTCGATGCGGATATGGCATCTTTGGAACTCACGCGGGCTCAATGGAGAGCGATTCTGTATGTTTTTCGGCTTTCTAACCCTACGCAAACTGAGTTGGCCGAGATACTGGAGCTGGGGCGAGCTTCTGTCGGGTCTCTGATAGACCAGTTGGAGCGACGCGGATATGTGAACCGGATCGCGGACAGCGAGGATCGTCGCGTGTGGCGGGTTGTACCCTCTAGATTGGCAATCTCCCGGCAGTCCGTAATTGATCGGGCTGGAAGACATGCGGCCGCTGAGATATTTGCGGATTTCAACGAGAAAGATCTTAGAAATTTCCGTCGATATCTTGAAAAACTAGTCTCAAGCGCGGAATGAGCTTGGTGTCTCTCGAAGCTCGGGAAGCCGATCGACAACGCGTTCAATGGACGCCTGCGAGCCGAGCGCCTGTCCGCGAACTGGTTCATAGGTCTGCCAGACGCCCCCCCCCGAAAAGCTGGAGTCTTGGTGTAAAGCTACAATACGGCAAGCAGTGCAATCGCGAACATATTCCCGACAGTTCTGATCAATCACGCTGGCGTCAACAGTCCACCAATGTGAACAGGCCGGAAAATTCTAGCCGGTAGTGGTCGAACTTGGATCTCAGAGCACAGTAACGACAGACTTTCCATTCGAGTGCGGAACCAACTGAGTCTCAAGTCTGAGCCTTTATAAACATGTGTCAATGAGATTGCTCCTGGATTGAGCCGACTGAAGCGCGCCCGGTCTGGCGTTTAGATCTATTGTAAATTTGCATCACCCTTCGACGATCTCCGGCAGTGAGTAGAAAGCAATGTTTACAAAGAATAATGTATCGTTCCATACAATCCTGCACAGACATCAGGAGGAAACTAGGTGCATTATTTTAACACGCTGTCTAAGACAACTGCTTCGGTATCTTTGGCGGCATTGCTGCTCGCCGCAGGTGCTCATGCACAAGTTGAAGTGGACGAGCAGGGTACTACATCGACAACCGAAAACGCAGAGACCACACGTCGTCTGGGCGCAATTACAGTTACGGCGCAAAAGCGCGAGCAAAGTCTGCAAGATGTGCCGATCGTTGTGACGGCTTTGTCCGGTGAACTTCTCAGTGATGCGGGCGTTAAGGATATCAAGGATCTGACAGTCGTTACGCCCGGCCTGCTTGTGACTTCGTCGTCAAAGCAAGCAAATACGACGGCGCGTATTCGCGGCATTGGCACGGTAGGAGACAATCCTGGCCTCGAAAGTTCCGTCGGCGTCGTTATCGATGGGGTTCCGCGCGCCAGGAATGGCGTTTCCTTTGGCGATCTCGGCGAAATCGAACGAATCGAGGTACTGAAGGGACCGCAGGGAACCTTGTTTGGCAAGTCGACTTCTGCGGGCGTTATAAATATCATTACCAAGAAACCGTCTGACGAGCTTGAGTCTATCTTCGAGCTCGGGATCGGCAACGAAGGCTTCCTTCGCACCTCTGCAGAAGTTACCGGGCCACTTTCTGAAACTGTGAGCGGTCGCCTTTTTGGGGTCTATGAGGAACGCGGCGGACTTCTCGACGTAAAGACAGGCAATGGACCACGTACCGAAAACGAAACAAGTCAGTATGACTTCTACTCGTTCCGAGGCCAGCTTCTTATTGAACCATCAAGCGACCTCGAAATCCTTCTTTCGGCGGACTATACTGACCGGGAGGAAGATTGTTGCATGGGTGACTATATCGCGGTGGACCCAGCCAGAGGCCCGCTGATTACCCTGTTGGCTGGCGGTGACAGTGCCGCTGCTTTCCCTGTCGATCCGTTCGATCGTGTCGCCTTTGCGAACCGAGACGCCACGCAGACGACCGAAGATTGGGGCGTGTCAGCCAATATCGAGTGGCAGACCGGATTCGGTGAGTTAACGTCCATCACGTCCTATCGCGACTGGGAAAATGGCTCGGGTCAAGACATGGATTTCAGCGCGGCCGATCTATGGTATCGCGATGACGAATCCACCATGGATGCTTTTGCTACATTCAGCCAGGAGTTACGGCTCGCAGGTGCGACCGACAGTATCGACTGGCAGGTGGGGGTCTTCTATGCCAATGAGACTCTTGATCGCACAGATTTCATCACTTACGGCAATGATTACTTTTTCTACTTTCAGCAATTGCTGCTCGGTGCGAGCGGTGGAGCGTTTGATCTCACTGCGCTGCCCGGCTCCATCTACACAGGTGAAGCCAAAGCGACCGAGGATGTTTATAAGCAGGAAGCTGATACATATGCCATTTTCACCAATAATACGTTTAGCTTCACTGACCAGTTCGATCTGACCGTTGGCCTTCGTTATACGGTCGATGAGAAAACGCTGGACTCTGATTTCGATGGAAATGAGGGCAGTTGCTCCACCGCCCTCGCTGTATTCGGGGCCGCAAATGGATTAACCCCAACCCTTTGTCTGCCTTGGGTGAACGACAACTTCGTCGGTGTTAGCTCCTCTCAAGATCGTTCAGACGAGGATCTGTCCGGTACAGTAAAGGGCTCATATCGCTTCAGTGAAAATCTGATGTCGTACGCATCTTACTCCCGTGGTTACAAGG
Source organism: Hyphomonas sp. (assembly GCF_036964145.1). Taxonomy (GTDB): domain Bacteria; phylum Pseudomonadota; class Alphaproteobacteria; order Caulobacterales; family Hyphomonadaceae; genus Hyphomonas. The sequence goes on along the minus strand of NZ_JBALUC010000001.1, from coordinate 1,033,610 downwards.
CGGGGGGCTTCAATTTGGATCGCAGTCAGTTCGGACCCGCAGATCCAGCGCCGTTCCAGCCTAACCTTGACACCGGCTTTGATCCTGAAACCGTGGATGCCTATGAGGTCGGCTTCAAAAGCAATAACGCAGCAAATAGTTTGTTCTTCAACGGCGCCGTTTTCTATCAGGAATATAATGACTTTCAGCTAAACACATTCACCGGAACGAGCTTTATCGTGACATCTGTTCCCGCTGTGATTTCAAAGGGCGCAGAGTTTGATTTCCGATATCTGCCTGAAAAGCTTGAAGGACTGACACTTCAGGGGGGGCTCGTTTATGCTGAAACGCAGTACGACGATTTTGAAGCAGTGGACTTTTTTGCGCCCCCGCGTTTGCCAGGAAGCACGATTTCATTTGCCCCCCGCTGGTCAGGTACGTTGGCAGCTACATATGAGACCACTTTTGTCAGTGACTGGGATACGAGATTCAATGTCTCGAGCCGGTACACTTCACGGTACAATACAGGCTCGAACCTCGATCCGCTCAAGGAAGCTGACGACTTGGTCGTGGTCAATGCGAGAATGGGGTTTTACAGCGACAACTCACCGTTCGAGCTCGAGGTTTGGGCGCAGAACCTGTTTGACGAGGACTATTACGAGCTGGCTTTCGATACGCCCCTCCAGGGCGATGCTGCCACGCAAACAGCGCCTGGAACCGCTGTTGGAGCGTTCCTGTCGCCACCTCTGACCTTCGGGGCAACCGCCCGTCTTCGTTTCTGACGTTGATATAAGCGTAACTGACCTTGAGGCGGCCAGGTAGGGTCGTTTAACATTTGAAAGTCAGCGAAATACCGTTAGGTGCTTCGCTGACTTTGCTTAAGACGATTCAGGTCGTCGTTCTGCCGCCGAATGCCGGAGTTGTTCGCTGGTGTTCAGGGCCTTGTCTGCATTCTTGGTGAATACCACTATGAATGCAGACAGTTCCGGGCTTATTGGTGCTGGGATAATTCTGTGAATAATATCCGTAATCGCAGATTGAGACAATGCGCCAGGTCAACTTGTGGGGTGACGCCTAAAGGCGAACCAACATTCTCTTTGTGAGTGATTGTGTTGAAAAAGTCCCCAAGATCGAAAATTACTAATTTTGAACATTTCTCGAAGAATTTTGTTGAGCCATACAGTGACTTATAACGATCCGTATACGGTGTGAACTGCGATTTTTGACTTTTCAGCACAATCTGAGTGGAAAAAGAAGTTTTCGCAGCCCGTTTTGGGGTTACTTGAAAAGCGCGGATACCCAGACTTGATACTTGGCTCACGATCCGCGCTAGCAATTCCCGTCTTTTTCCAGTCGATCGGGAGTTGGAGAGATCAGGTTCTCGCGGAGGGTTGAGAGCAAAGCCATGGCCGCCGATAGATCTCGGTCTTCTATGGAAGCAAAGACTTGCGTCGCAACGCGTTCGGCAGACTGCGCAAAGGCTTCCGCGCGCTGGCTGGCCAACTGGGTTGGCACGATCCGCCAGACGCGCCGGTCATGGGCATCACGCTCACGCGAGACATAGCCCGAGTTCTCGAGCTGATCTATGAGTGCTCCAACTGATGGACGCGCAATATCGAGCGCTTCTGCAAGTGCAGTCTGCGTCGGACCATCCATTTTCAGAACATAAACAAGTACATGCCATTGCGATCGTGTCAGACCAATGGTTTCCATTTCATGATCGAACGCTCCGCGCAAAAGGCGGGTGACCTCGCCAAGAAGGAAACTGAAATCAATCCTTGGATCCTCTTTGATATCTGTCCCGTGCGATCGTGTGGAAACCGCCATCGAATTCTCCGTTTACAAAAATAGTAAGGCAACTTAATAATAGGAAACTTACAAATATCTAAAGTGGAGACACATATTGAGCAACAGTGATGGGTATCTTCACGCAAATAGACTGAAACTGGCGCAGAGTTCGTTCGGTGATCCTGCCGCACCCCCGATAATTTTTGCGCATGGTGGAGGGCAAACCCGCCACGCCTGGAGGGGCGCAGCCAAAGCGCTCGCATTTGAAGGGTATCGCTCAATTGCGTTGGATCTTCGCGGACATGGTGAAAGCGATTGGGCCGCTGACGGAGATTATTCGCTCGAAGCCATAGCGAGAGACCTTATTGAAGTTGGTGAACGCGTGGCAGGTGGGGGCGGGCGGCCGCACATCGTCGGTGCTTCGCTTGGAGGACTTGCAGCCATCGTTGCTGCGGGCGTGCTGTCAAGAAATGCATTTGCGTCTGTTACACTCGTCGACATTGCGCCGAATATGGACGCCGCCGGTGTGGCCAAGGTTGTCGAGTTTATGGGCGCTCACATTGAAGAAGGCTTTGACTCGCTAGAGCAGGCCGCCGATGTGATTGCCACCTATTTACCGAATCGTCCCCGGCCGAAAGATATGGAAGGGCTGCGCAAGAATTTGCGGCAAGATAATGACGGTCGCTGGAGATGGCACTGGGACCCCGCCTTCATCACCGGCGTAATGCGGCGCTCTGCTATTGCCCGCACAGGTGATTTGGAGCAAGCGGTACGAGACATTCGCGTACCGCTTCATCTCATTCGTGGCCGCATGAGCGAGTTGGTTTCGGAAGACTCGGTCACGGCATTTCGATCACTGGCTCCGCAAGCTCACTTCACCGACGTTGCCGGAGCGCGACACATGGTGGCGGGAGACCGGAATGATGTGTTTACCGAAGCTGTTGCGTCCTTCCTGCGTCAGATACGAGAGGAAACCCCTACATGAATACCTCATCGCTTACTCTCGACCAGGTGCAGACTGCGCTTGATGCGGCTCCGTTTCACCGTTGGCTTGGACTCAACGCCGTAAGTCTGGACACCGGAACGATCATGCTGGAAATGCCTTGGCGGGACGAAGTTGTCTCCAATCCACGCACACAATCTGCGCACGGCGGTGTTCTCGCTGCGCTCATCGATCTGACGGGCTTTTATGCCTTGCTGGCCGCAGGAAATATGCCAATCGCGACCGCAGACTTGAGGGTTGATTTTCACAAGCCTGCAACACCTGGAACACTTATTGCGACGGGAAAGATTGTCCGTCTGGGCTCGACGCTCTCAGTCGCCGAAGCCTCGGTTATGAACGCAGACGGAGCCCTGCTTTCGAGCGGACGCGGTGCTTATCAGATGCCAAGGCGTTCATGATGATCCGTCCGGTGATTGCGCTCTGCTTTATGCCTGTTCTGCTCCTGGGTTGCCGAGAGACGGAGCCTGAAGTCCAGGTTGCCGCGCCGGCAGACGATTTGATGTCTGAAGCCGAGACGGCGCTCGTTTTGGTTGAAATTGTATCCGCAGAAACGACCATGTTGGTCGAACCTCTGATAGCTTCTGGGACGATTGCTGCCAAACAGACCAGCGATATTGGCGCGTTGGCAGAAGGGGTCGTCGACCGAATCTTCGTGCGTGTCGGAGACCGCGTCAGTAAGGGCGATCCGCTTTTTCGCACGCGTCAAGTTGATTTTGAACGGAGGCTTCTCGAGGCTGAAGCTATGCAAGATGTTGCTGCGGCTGAAGTTGACCGCGCCCAAACGCTCGTGAACCGGTACGCGCCGCTCGCTCCCGAAGGTGTGGTTGCCGAGGTGGTCTTTGATGACGCCAAAACCGGACTATTAGTGGCGAAAGCCAATTTGCGTCTCAGGCAGACGGAAGTGGAAACCGCAAACCAAATGCTCACAGATACGATCGTGCGGGCGCCGTTTGATGTGACGTGACCGGGTAAAAGTGGTCCGGCAAGTGTGTTAGTTTTCCAGCGGATTTCCTGAAGGAGGAAGTTCGATATGAAGAAGAAGCGCTATTCCACAGAACAGATCGTATCGGCTCTCAAGCAGGCTGAGATGGGGATGCCTGTGGCCGACTTGGTCCGCCAGATGGGCATCACCGAGCAGACGTATTATCGATGGAAGAAGAAGTATGGTGGCCTTGAGTCCGAACAGGTCCGCGAGCTGAAGCAGGTTCTCGACGAGAACACGCGGCTGAAGGTGATCGTATACGATCACGGTCGCCGAGCTCAGCTTGGACAAGGCGGTCCTTCAGGACGTGCTTTCAAAAAAGTTCCGCGGCCATCGCTCATGAAACAGGTTGTTGATTACGTGACGCAGACGCACGGCTACAGCCAGCGAAAGGCCTGCAGTCTGACGCGCCAACATCGCTCAACGCAACGCAAGCCGCTCCGGACGGATCCGCTGACCGAGCTGCGCCAGCGCATGCATGAGATTGTGGCGACCCGGATCCGGTTCGGCTATCGGCGCGTCCATATCATGCTGAAGCGTGAGGGCTGGCAGGTTGGCAAGCACATCGTCTATCGGCTTTACCGTGAAGAAGGCCTGTGTTTGCGGGCAAAACGGCCCCGCAGGCGGAAGATGGCGGTTCATCGGCAAGCGCGCTGTCAGCCCTCAGGACTGAACCAGGCATGGAGCCTGGACTTCGCCCATGACCAGCTGTCCTCCGGCGCAAAGATCCGCTTACTGACAGTGATTGATGTTTACTCCCGCGAGTGCCTGGCGATAGAAGTCGGATCACGCCTGAGGGGCGACGATGTGGCCAGGATCCTGAACCGGCTGGTCTATTTACGCGGCGCCCCGAAGGCGCTTTTTACCGACAATGGCGCCGAGTTCACCGGTCATATTGTTGATCTTTGGGCGTATCATCACAAGGTCAAAATGGACTTCTCACGCCCCGGCACCCCAACGGACAATGCACACATCGAGTCCTTCAATGGATCGCTCCGGGACGAGTGCCTGAACATCAACTGGTTCGCCTCCCTGGCCGAGGCAAAGCGGCTGATCGAGGCGTGGCGACGCGACTACAATGAGAGCCGACCTCACATGGCTCACAATGGGCAATCTCCCGCCGAGTTTGCCCGCAACGCCGGCCTATGCCATGGTGGCAAGGTCAAAATCGCTGCTGGATTTTAACACCAAGGCCGGACCACCAGAGCCAAGCACTTCATCTGAAGCCGGAACTAACTCAAATAATGGACCACTTTCGTGGGGGCAGACCACATTGAATATGAATGTCGCCGACTTCGTCGAGCAACGAATGAAGGAATAAGAGTTAATACAAGATGGCCGGACCGAATAGTATTTCGCCACCCAAAACAGCCGGGTCTAGCGTATTCAATTTGGACACTGCTGCGACGCCCGACAATTACGCAAAAGCTTGTCTGATAGCGGCTATGAGAAATGACTTGGTGAATGACGTGTCCGATATTCTCCAAACAACAGGTCACCAGGCAGTTGGACAAGCGCGAGGCGTCACGTGCATCGATCATTCTGCAGCAAGCACGACGTCAAAAGCGGTAAAAAAGAGCCTGACCTGCTTCCGTAAAACTGAACCATTCGATTTGGGAAAATTCTCGTTTAGCATGATGTGCTGCGGAGCGAGGATGACAGATGAGGAAGTCAAAATTTACGGATGCGCAGATCGCGTTCATTCTGCGCCTGACGGAGGAAGGCACGAAGGTTGAGGAGGCTTGCCGGAAGGCCGGGATCTCTCAGCAAACCTTTTACCTCTATGGACGGCTCTCCTGTTGCAAGTGAAACGTTGAATTGGCTGCATAGATCCGTTGCAAACATCTATCCGGCGTCAGCTGGCCTCTCGGTCAGAGCGCCCAAATGGGGTATCCGCATGCGCACGCCTCTACAGCTGGTAGGCCTCAAAGGCCGCGATAAAAGTCAGGCTCGTTGCGCACCGGTTCGATCCCGGCAGTCCATTTCCTCGTCATCTTGCAATCGGCATTGAAGTCTTCAGGCGCAGGCGCGGTAAGGTTCACCGGTTCGAAGCACGGCCCAGATAATCCCCGCATTCTTGTTAGCAACGGCAACCGTTGCCCGGTTGTAGCCGCGTCGCTCCCGAAGTTCGTTGACCCATTTGATGAGCGGGTCTGTCTTGTTGGGGGCAGTCCGGACCACTGCCCTGGCGCCATGTACGAGTAGAGTTCTCAGGTGCTGGCTGCCACGCTTGGAAATGCTCAGCATAGTTCGTTTGTCTCCGCTGGAATGCTGGCGCGGCACGAGCCCAAGCCAGGCGGCCAAATGCCTGCCATTCCGGAACTCCTTACCATCGCCGATAGCGGCAACAATCGCCGTTGCCGTCTTCGGTCCAACGCCCTTGATCCTGACGATCCGTTGGCAGGTTGGGCTCTCCTTGAAAACCTTAGCGATCTTCTTGTCAAAAGAAGCAATCCTACGATCCAGGTCGCAAAACAGGTCCCAGAGTTCTTCGATAGCATCGCGCGCCATGGAGCTCTTGTAGACATGAACGATTCAGTGAGACACTTTTTGCAACTCGATAGGAGTGAAGAAAAGTGCCTTATATTACTGACGAAGATCGAGAGGTCCGGCGAAAATTGAAAGTTCTGGATTACGCCAAGCAGATCGGAGATGTTAGCAAGACCTGCCGATACTTTGGGATCGGTCGGGCGAGTTTTTATCGATGGAAGAAGGCGTTTGAACAGTCGGGCGAAGCTGGGCTTGTTCCGAAGCGATCAGGGCCGCACAATCATCCCAATAAAACGCCCAAGGAGGTCGAGGACAAGGTTCTGTATTTGCGCAAAACCTATCATCTCGGTCCGGAGCGGATCGTTTGGTACCTGGCCCGCTACCATGAGATCAAGGTGTCTGTAGCAGGTGTTTACAGGATCCTGCGACGTAATCATCTGAACCGCCTTCCTAAGGGCGTCTGCGTCGAATGCGCATCTTGCCGATGTCGCCGGGGCACGCAAATTCATCGTGGAAGACCGTGGTGATGTATTCACTGACGCGGTTGTGGCTTTTCAGCGTCAAGTACGTGGGGGACTACTTCATGAACGCTTGAACTCTGGGTCTTCGAGACTTGGAGAACAGGTGAGTTATCCATCCAGAAGAATCTGTTCGTCATGAGTTGAGCCAACCTGATACATGGCGCTTCGAAGCTTTGTTCAGCGGCATGAGGGGCCGGTCTCCTTATTCTCCCAGAGGTGCAGGATGCTCAGGAGTGCGGTCACGAAAGCCAATGGTTGGTCGAGCATTAAATGGTGGCGCGCCTCAGGTACGGCGACTATCGGAATGTCACCGCCCCCCAGCTCGCGGATGTAGTTAGCCGAGTCCCTGGTAAAGAGCTGACTCTTTCCGCCATGAACGATGACCTTGCGACCCGGCGCATTCACAAGTCGCTGGCCGATAGTGAGCCAGTCCTCCGCCTTATTGCTGCGTCGGAATACCTCGGGTGAGAATTTCCATGTCCAATCGTCTCCGTCGCGCCGCATAGAATGATACGCCATGTAATCTAGGAGGAACGGCTCGCCGACCGGTTGGGGCGGGGATAGGATGTATCTTTCACGCGCCTCTTCATAGCTCATATAGCACCGCTTAGGCTTGTCAGGATCACCTGATCCCGGGCTGGAGCGGCGATGGTTCCAGTATTGCTCCAAGTGCTCGGCTCGCATGACCATCAGATCGCAAATCACAACACCGGAAAACCGATCGGGCGACTGCGCCACGGCAGTGAGCGCTGCGCCAGCACCGAAACTGTGCGCGATGATGGTGGGTTTGTGGCCATCTGCAAACAGATCGAGTGCCTCGGCAATCTCATCAAACTCTCGCCCCCTTGCCGCGGGATCGGCTTGCCCGCGCATCTCCGTGTCGCCCATGCCGGCGAGATCGAACGCCACCACGTCGTAATCTTCCGCGAGAAACGGAGCGATGAAGGCAAAGCAACGGGCGTGGGAGAGAAAGCCATGTGTCATAAGCACTTTCGGCTTAGCCCGGTCGCCCCAACGAAAGTAGTGCGCTTTAGCGCTGTCGATCTCTACATAGCCTTCTTCGCGCGGCACCATCAGGGCCGACACAAACCATTCCGGCAGATGCGAACCATCGCCTGCCCAGACAGGATTAATATCTTCGGGATAATCTCTAACTTTGGTCAAAATATTCATTTCCTCATCTGTTCGTTGTTGGTGGGTTGGTCGATCATGAAGCCGCGATATCCCTCGTTCGCTACGTTTTCGCAGAGTGCGACATATCCAGACACGCTCGGAAAATTGATCAGTTGACGCTTCCTGCCCGGGATATTTGCGCCCATGTACCAAGAATTGGCTTCGGGAAAGAGTGTCATTGCGCCAGTTTGAGCAACCATTTCGGTCCAGCCCGTTTCAGCTGCCGGATCGGCTTCGAAAAGATCGACACCATTTTCCCGCATCCAGACCAGAAAGTCGCAGATCCAGTCACCCTGTATCTCTGCGCTGGTCGGGCCGTTTGAGAAACCCGACGGGCTGAGTGGCCCGTATGCGAACAGCATATTGGGAAAACCCGCTACTGCCATGCCCAGATAGGCGCGTACTCTGTCTTCCCACGCATGGGAAAGTGATAGGCTGTTCGTCCCCGTGATGTTCATATCGATCAGCCCGCCGCGCCCGGCATCGAAGCCGGTGGCGAAAACGATGAGGTCGCATTCCATCTCGCCGTCATCGGTCTCGATCGCGTGCGGCTTGACCCGGATGATCGGAGTTGCCTTGAGATCGACCAGCGCGACATTCTCCTGCGCGAAAATCTCGTAGTATCCCTGCTCGAGCGAAGGTCTCTTCGTGCCGAATGGATGCGGCGGTTCGGAAGGCGCGAGCAGCTCAACAAGGTTGGGGTTGACAATCCTTGCGCGAACCTTGTCGCGCCAGAAATCATAGGCGTGGCGGTTAGCTTCGAGATTGATAAGCAGGTCGGCGAAATTGTGATACCAGAACCTGAGGCCACCCTGTTGCCACAGATCTTCAAAGTGCGCGGTGCGCGCTTTCTCGTCAACTTCGAGCGCCGATACGTCTAGCGATTGGCATTCGAACCCTCCGCTCGTCTGCTTGCGCGTTTCGAAGATAGCAGCATAGCCCTTCTTGTCCCGTTCCTGGTCTTCTTCCGAAAGCTTCTTCTGCTGCATAGGCAGCGCCAGGATTGGTGTTCTTTGATAGAGGGTCAGCTTCGATGCGGACTTGGCCGCTTCTTGCGCGACTTGCACACCGCTTGCACCGGTGCCGATCAAGGCAACCTTACGTCCGCTGAGATCGACACCCTGCTGCGGCCAGCGCGCCGTGTGAAACCATTGGCCTTCGAAATCCTCAAGGCCGGGAAAATTGGGGACATACGGCTTTGATGCGAAACCAAGAGCGGGCAACAGGAACCGTGTCGAAACAGTTTTGTCGCTGTCGAGTTGCAGACGCCATTGCTTCGTCTCCTTCTCGTAGTGCGCGCCTCTGACCCCTGACCCCAAGCGCATCATGGGCCACAGGTCGAGCGTATCGCAAACATGCCGGAAATACGCTCTGAGCTCTTCCCAACCGGGAAATCGCTCGCTCCAGGCCCATGATTTCCACACTTCAGGTATCGAGAACTCGTAAAGCGGAACCTGTGAATCCACTCGTGCGCCTGGATAGCAATTCCAGTACCAGATGCCGCCGGGCTGGGCCGCAGCATCCACCAGCAACACGTTGAACCCAGCGTCACGCAACTTGTGGAGCAGGTAGATCCCGCTGAAGCCGGCACCGACGATTACAGCGTCGTAATCGGGAGAAACCCGATTGCTCACGATGCAACCGTCAAACGTTCGGCGATTGCTTTCGCCGTTGCATAGTCGGCCTTGCCGTTGGATGCACGCAGGGGTTTTTCCGTCGGATGTATGGCCTTGGGCGTTTTGTATCCTGCCAGCTGATCGCGCACATGGTCCTTGACGGCTTGCTCGTCGAACGGGACGTCGTGGTTGAGGTGGACGACGGCGGTGACGGCCTGGCCCCATTTTTCGTCCGTTACACCTACGACCAGCGCTTCACCGATGGCGGGATGGGTCTTGAGCACTTCCTCGACTTCTTCTGGGTATACCTTCTCGCCAGCAGTGTTGATGCATACGCTGCCGCGGCCTAGCAGGGTAAGGCTTCCATCGGCCTCTACCCGGCACCAGTCCCCCGGAATCGAATAACGCACGCCATCGATTGTGCGGAATGTCTTGGCGGATTTTTCGGGATCTTTGTAGTATCCCATGGGGATGGCCCCCTTGCGGGCGATAAAGCCAGGCACGCCGCTTCCTGGTTCGACTTTCTGATCGTTTTCGTCGAAGACATCGCAGAATTCGCCAATCCCGAATTTCGCGGTGTTCGTACCGCCCTGTGCAGTCGTGACGGAGAGGCCGAAGCCGAGCCCTTCGGAGGCGCCGAAACTATCCATCAGCACGACCTGGGGAATGTGCTTGCATAGACCGGCCTTAATCTCCTTGCTCCACATCACGCCGGACGACATGATGGAGACGAGGCTCCTGGTATCCCAGCGCCCCGCGCTTTCTTCGAGCGCGCGAAGCATTGGCTTAGCAAAGGCGTCGCCCACAATTGCGATGCTTTCCACCTGGTGCTTTTCGACCGTTTCCCACAATTCTGAAGCTTCGAAGGAAGGGGCCGTCAGCGTGACGATCGCGCCGCCCGACATGAGCGCACCTATCGCGGTGATGAAGCCCGTCCCGTGCATGAGCGGGCAGGAGGAGAGAGTGCGCCTGCCGGGCCCCTCTTTCTCGATCAGCGCAACATTTTCTTCCAGCGTCTGCGGAACCGGGCCCAGTAACTTCTGCGCGTCCAGCTGGGCCCTGCGCATGTCGTCGTGCCGCCACATCACGCCTTTCGGCATCCCGGTCGTGCCGCCGGTATAGATGAAGAGCAAATCGTCGGGTGAGCGTTCGATGCCGAGCGCCGATCCGTCCCCTTTTCCCGCCAGCGTCTCATAGGGACTCGCAAAAGACGCGATTTCGGAAGGGTCGCCAATTTCGACGAAAGTGTGAACCTTCCCGAGCCTATCCTTGAGTTCGACGATACATTCGCGAAACTCCGAACTGTAAACAATCACTTCGCTGTCAGAATCTTGGAAAATGTAGAAAACTTCTTCGGCGCGGTAGCGGTAATTGATGTTCACATGGGTCAAGCGCCCCTTAAAACAAGCCGCCATCAGCTCGCCATATTCGGGGCGGTTGCGCATGTAGAAGGCCACCTTGGCACCATCGCACGCTCCGCGTTGACGCAACGCGCGCGCGATATTATTCGAGCGCGCGGACATTTCGGGCCAAGTGACGATCCGGTCGCCGTGTATCAGCGCCGGAGCGTCCTGAGGCATGGCGGGCTCGACTGCGTCGAGAATGTCACCGAGGTTCCAGTCGATCATGTTCCTTCTCCCTTCCGGACGGGGCAGCCAGTCTCGCAGGCCCCCGCAATGAGTGTGTTACGCGGCCTTGATCCAGCCTTGCAGTGCTGCCGCCTCGGCCCGCACCGTTTCGGGTCCTCCAAGCACCTGCCGGTCGAATCCAATGCGTTTGAACCAGTAATGCAGACCGATCAGGTCCGTGAATCCCATCCCCCCATGCACTTCGGTGGAAGTGCGGGCGACAAAGCGATGGACTTCGCCGGTGTTTGATTTCGCGTGGCAGGCGACGAGCGATGCCTCTTTCGGAACTGCGTCAAAGGCGTGGGCGGCGTACCAGACGAGCGAACGGCACGGTTCATGCCGCGCGGCCATCTCGGCGCACATGTGCTTTACGGCCTGGAAACTGCCGATAAGGCGACCAAACTGTTCGCGCTGGCCAGCATAATCGACAGCCTTTTCGATCATGGCCTGACCTGCGCCAAGACTGTCGGCGGCGAGGATCACACGCCCCGCAGCGCGCAGCCGGGCCACTGTAGCTCCCCCATCATCAGCCAGTGGTTCCGCTTCGGCCCCGTCAAACCGCAATTCCCCGACGCTGCGCGTCCGATCGATGGTCGTCAGCGCGATAGCCTTCAGGCCCGACGCCTTGGCACCGACAAGGTGCAGCCTGCCACCGGAATCAGCGACGATGAAGGCATCGGCTCCTTCGAAATCGAGTGCGAACAGGGCGGTGCCGTTGAGCTTCCCGGCAGCAGAGGAAACCCCCGCGCCGTCGCGCACCTCGATTGTCTCGGAAATCGCGACACCGATGCGCGCCTCGCCGCTCGCGATCTTTGGCAGCCAGTGGGCCTTTTGCTCCTCGCTGCCTGCCTCGCTCAGCGTGATAGGCGCCAGAACATGACTGGCGAGAAAAGGTACTGGCGCGACCGCATAGGCGAGCTGTTCCGCAACTATGGCAGCGTCGAGAAGGGGCATGCCGAGGCCGCCATGCTCTTCCGGTACCAGCATCCCGGGAATTCCCAGGTTCTGGACGGCGCGGAGCACTTTGTCGCTAAGCGGATTGTCACGCTCGGCACATTCGCGGACATGATCGAGCGGGCAGGTATCCGCAAGACACCGCGCAACCGCATCGCGCAGCATCTGCTGGTCCTGAGAAAGTCCGAAATCCATTAGGCTGATCCCTGTTTGTGACGCGGCATGTCTGCGGTTGCTTTCGCCGTATCCGAAACCTTCGCCAGCTTCGGTTCGCGCGGCATTTCGAGGCCACGTTCAGCGATGATGTTCTTCTGGATCTGGGCGGTGCCGCCGCCGATGATGAGACCGAGCTGGAACATATAGTTCCATTGCCACGCCCCCCCTTCCCGCTCACGCGGGCTGTGGTGATAGAGAATGCCCAGTTCGCCCATGGCGTCGATTGCCAGCGCGGATATCTGGTGAGCGAGTTCGCAGCTTTGCAACTTGACGATCAGTTTCGCCATGCCGCCCGGCTCACCCCTGAGGCTGTTCGAAAGGATCCGCATCCCATTGTATTTCATCGCCGCCACTTCGGCCTGAAGTGCCACCAGCCGATCGCGCACTACCGGATTGTCGATCGCGCGACCCTGGCCCAAACGCTCTTCCTGCATCAGCGCGATCAGTGCCTGTAGCCGGTTTTCAAGCGCGTCGGGATCGCCCAGCATTCCGCGCTCATGGCCAAGAGTTGCGTTCGCCACGAACCAGCCCTGGCCCCGCTGGCCGACGATCTGGTGTATGGGGACCCGGACATCGGTAAAGAACACTTCGTTGAATTCGGCATGACCGGTCATCGTCTTCAAGGGGCGAACCTCGATGCCCGGCGCGTCCATCGAAAAGATCAGGTAGGAAATGCCGCCATGCTTGGGCGCGTCAGGTTCGGTCCTGACCAAGCAGAAGCTCATGTCGGCCTGCTTGGCGGTGCTGGTCCAAATCTTCTGGCCATTGACAACAAATTCGCCGTTCTCGATGTGGGCGCTGGTCTTGAGATTGGCGAGGTCCGACCCGGCACCGGGTTCGGAATAGCCTTGGCACCAGACGACCTCGCCTTTCAACGTGGGTTCGATCCAGCGATGCTTCTGCTCCTCGGTGCCGAGTTCGAGCAAAGTCGGGACGAGCATCGAGATACCTTGGTTCGCGAGCCCGCCCGGCACCCCGGCCCGTGAAAACTCTTCGGAGATAATGCGCGATTTGAGGATGTCCGGCTCGGCTCCGTAACCGCCGTACTCCGCCGGGATCGTGCGGGCTGCGTACCCTTGCTCGATCAGCAGTTTTTGCCATTGGACAGCTTTGGATGAGGGGCGGGCCGCCCGAGCCGCAGACGGTGGCGCAAGATGGCCATGCGCTTCGATGAAATCGCGCACCTGTTTGCGGAACGCGTCGTATTCGGGTCCGTAATCGAGATCCATGTCGCTTCTATTCTTTGCGGGGACGGAAAACTGGCAGGCGGAAGTCGTCCCCGATCGGTTCGAATTTCAATTCCAGGGGAAGGTCGAGCTTGAGGCTGTCGCGGTCACATTCGATCAGGCGAGTGGCCATGCGTACGCCCTCTTCCAGTTCAACCACCGCAGCCACGAAGGGGATGTCGGCGGCAAACGCCGGGTGCAGGGCCTGGTGGGTGACGGTCCAGGAAAAAAGCGTACCCTTCCCGCTGCTGCGCTCCCACGAAAATTCCGGTGAGCCACACTTTGCGCACATATAGCGCGGCAGGTGGCGGAAGGTGCCGCAATCGCCGCAACACTGGAAATAGAGATGGCCGTCCTGACACCGATTCCAGAATTCCTGCTCAACCGGGTCTTGCGGGCGCGGTCGCGGCTTGGGTGGCACCATCTGCGCGGACGGCCGCATTTGGGGGGGCAGATCGCTTTCTCTGCTCATGCAAACCTCCTGAGAATGGCGATGCTGCCGTCGCCGAGGTCGCCCCAACCGGTCACGAGGCCGGTCTGGGCTCCCGGCACCTGGCGCTCGCCGCAGTCGTGACGAAGCTGACGCACTGCCTCGACCACGTGGTTGAGGCCCCAGACATGCGCCTCACTGAGCAAGCCGCCATGGGTGTTGATCGGAAAGCGGCCACCCAGCTCAATCTGGCCGTTGGCGACGAATTCGGCCTGTCCGCCTGGTTCGCAATACCCCATCGCTTCCAGTTGCAGTAAGACGACATAGGTAAAGCAATCGTAGATCTGCAGGAAATCCATGTCTTCGCGCTTGACGCCAGCCATATCGAAAGCGCGCGAGGCGGCATAGCTAAGGCCGATCTTGAAGGGATCGGGCCGCGACGGGATGTCGTCGGCGGGATAGGGGTGGCCCTCCGCGGCACCGGCGATGCTGACGGGCACATGGGGCATATCCCTGGCCCGATCCATTCGCGATATGACAACCGCGCAGGCCCCATCGGTTTCAAGGCAGCAATCGTAAAGGCGGAACGGCTCGGATATCCAGCGCGCTGAATGATAGGTTTCCGCGTCGAGTGCGCGCCCATAGGTAAAGGCGCGCGGATTCAACTGCGCGTGACGACGGCAGGCCAGCGCGACGGCCGCCATCGCATCCGCACCCACGCCGTAAAGTTTCGAGTGGCGGGTCGCCAGCCAAGCATACATCTGCACCGGCAGGAACACACCATAGGGGATGTAATAGCCCTGGATGGTATTGGTCAGCGTGTTCATGTTCATCGCCCGAGTGGGCGGGGCACCCGGCTTGGACCTGAGGGCGGAGTAGCCGTTCCAACCGAGCGTGACCAGCACGTGATCGCAAAGCCCGCTGGCAATCGCCATCGCAGCGTTCTGCAGCGCCGTCGTCGGGCTGGCGCCACCCATGTGAACGGTGGCCGCATAACGCAGCACATCAATGCCGAGATTGGCGGCCATTTCCTCCGAGGTCGTATAAATCGGCGGCGGCACCATGCCGTCGATATCGGAAGGTTTCAGGCCGGCATCCGCGATGGCGCGGCGCGAGGCTTCCAGCATCATGTCCACTGCAGTCCGTTCGGTGCCCTTCACGAATACGGTTTCGCCCACACCGGTTATGGCGGCCTTGTCGGCAAAGGATAAGGTCTGTGAAGCGTTCATACCGCGTCCCCGTCTTGCCGGAATTCAGGAATAGAATCTGGCATCAGCCAGCGCCCTTTCGGCCCCGTCGACAAGATCGCGCATGACCTCTGCCGCTGGACGGATCGAATGGATCAGACCGATTCCCTGCCCCGCGAAGCCGGGCATGATATCCTTGCGCTGAGCCTTGATGCCCGAAGCCATGACCGGCCCTGAAATCATCGACTGGTAAGGCATGGGAAGCGGCTCCTTGCCCGCCGCAACCCAGGCATCGGCCCATTTGTTGCGGATCATGCGCGCGGGCTTGCCGGTCAACGAGCGGCTGACGATGGTATCTGCATCGCCGCCGTCGGTTATTGCTTCCTTCTGGAACCGTTCGATACCTGCTTCATCGGTTGCCAGAAACGCCGTGCCGACCCACGCGCCCAGAGCGCCCAGCATCATCGCTGCGGCGACTCCGCGGCCATCGGAGATTCCACCCGCTCCGATCACTGGAACCCGGTCCCCCACCGCATCGACCACTTGCGGAATCAGCGAGAAGGTTCCGATCGGGGAGTTGTGTCCGCCGCCATCGTGACCTTGCGCAACAATCATGTCGATACCGGAATCGACCACCTGTTGGGCATGTTTGACCTTGCCGATCACCGCCATGACCTTGGTGCCATTCGAATGAAGGCGGTCCATCCACGGCCCGGGATTGCCGAGGCCGGCGGCATAGACTGGCACCTTTTCCTCGATTACAACTTCCATCTGCGCCTCGAAAAACTCCCGCGAGAACAACTGCGGCCCGCCCTTGCCCATTTCCGGCGCGCCAGCCGCGCGCATGGCCATTGCGGCATCTACTTCGGGCAGATCCTCGCGTTCCATGAAATCGCGGGTGAACTGCTGGTATTCGCCGAGCAATGCCATCGGGTTTTCGGGCACGGCGCCGCTTTGCGGGGCCGAACCGCGCCTGACGGAGGCAGGCAGAAGGGTATCGACCCCAAACGGCTTGTCGGTCAGCTCGCGGGTCTGGCGGATCCAGCTACGCAACTGGTCCGGCGAGCAGGCCGCAGCGCCAAGAACGCCAAGCCCCCCCGCATTCGATACTGCAGCCGCGAGCGCGGGGACACTGGCCCCGCCCATCCCGGCCAGAAGGATCGGGTACTCGATCCCGAGAATTTCGCAAATGTGGCTCTTGAGTGCCATCGTGTTACCTTCTCCAAATTGCGCCATCCACGGGCACCTGTTTTTTACGTCGACCCCCACTTGACCTTCTGGGACACAAGCTCAGGGCTTCTTTCTGCGAGATAGGAGGCGGAGCCCGCCACGAGACGAGCCATCGCCTGCCGAGCTCCTTCGGCATCGCCCTTGCGCACAGCTTCAAGGACGCGGCGCAAGAAGCGCAACTGGACCGCACGCTCTTGCGCCGAATACCCCAGCGAGAGCGAAAATTCGCGGGTAAGCATGTGCAACGCGGAAGTCAGAAGGCCGAAAAGCGGATTGCCGCTGGCCCAGCCCAGCATATCGTGAAAACGGCGATTCAGTTCCTCGAACTGGCTGCTGGCTTCGTTTCGCTCCAGCTCTTTGAGGCAATCGGCAAGTGCGCTCAGATCACCCGTCGTCGCGCGCTGAGCGGCATAGGCTGCAACATCCGGCGCTATGGCTTCGCGCAATTCGAGCAAGCCCCTGAGGTCTGCTTCCATGAATTGCAGGATGAGAGAAAGACTATTCGCAAAATCGCCGGCCTGGGGGCGCGCGACCACCGGGCCGCCACTACGGCCCAGTTGAAGATGGATTACGCCCTGAAGCTCAAGGAAGCGGAGCGCTTCGCGCAAAGTCGCTCGAGCGACATCGTATCGCGCAAGCATTTCGTCCTCGCGCGCCAACCTGTCGCCCGCAACATGCGCCCCGGCTTCGATATCGCGTACAATGTCTTGCGCAAGCGTGAGCGCACGCTTGGCTTTCCTGGAATCATCGACCTTCGGTTGCATCTCCGGGAATCGCTCCTCTGATAAAGTCTTATAAGGGTTCATCAGACGATATGTCTAGATGTCCAGAGCTTTCTTATGAAATATACTGTTTGACCGGATTTTGCAATAATCCTTATAAGCTTTATTGACTTCGGCCTGCAAATTCCCTACCTATCCGCAAACGAGGTGAGTCTGCTTGCTAGACATGGAGGACAAGACATGAGCATCGACACGATGGAGCTGGATACTGCCGAAAAAATCGCGGCCATCCCGATCGACGAAATCGATGTCTCTCGGCCGAGCCTTTTTCAGCAGGACACGATCGGCCTGTTCTTCGACCGGCTGCGCAAGGAGGAGCCAGTCCATTACTGCCGTGAAAGCCATGTCGGACCCTTCTGGTCGATCACCAAGTTCGACGACATCATGGCCGTCGATACCAACCACAAAGTCTTTTCATCGGAGGCAAAGCTCGGCGGTATCGCCATCCAGGACATGCATAGTGTGGAAGGCGCGCTCGAACTTGAAATGTTCATCGCCATGGATCCTCCAAAGCACGACCAGCAACGCAAGGCCGTCACCCCCGCTGTGGCGCCGTCCAACTTGCTGTTGCTCGAACCGACAATCCGCGAACGAGCGTGTCAGATTCTCGATGATCTACCGATCGGCGAGGAATTTGATTGGGTTGACAAGGTCTCGATCGAATTGACCACGATGACCCTTGCCACCCTGTTCGATTTTCCGTGGGAAGAACGCCGCAAGCTCACCCGCTGGTCCGATGTCACCACCGCTGCTCCTGAAACCGGCATCGTCGCATCGTACGAAGCGAGGCGCGAAGAGCTCATCGAGTGCGCGATGTATTTCAAGGGCCTGTGGGATCAGCGCGTCAATGAACCGCCGAGGAACGACCTGATTTCCATAATGGCGCATTCCCCCGCGACAAAGGATATGCCTTTCCTCGAATTTCTGGGCAACCTCCTGCTGCTGATCGTGGGTGGCAATGACACCACGCGCAATTCAATCAGCGGCGGTGTGCTCGCCCTCAATCAGAACCCCACCGAATATCGCAAACTGAATGACGACCCATCGTTGATTGCCAGCATGGTGCCGGAAATCATCCGCTGGCAAACGCCGCTGACTCACATGCGCCGCACTGCGCTTCAGGATTGGGAGATCGGCGGCAAACAGATCAAGAAGGGCGACAAGGTCGTGATGTGGTACCTGTCGGGCAACCGCGACGAAACGGTTATCGACCAGGCCGACCGGTTCATCATTGACCGCAAGAATCCGCGCCATCACCTGTCATTCGGCTATGGCATCCATCGCTGCATGGGCAACAGGCTGGCAGAACTGCAGTTGCGGATCATCTGGGAAGAGATTCACAAGCGATTCGCCAAGGTCGAAGTGACCGGCGAACCCGAGCGCCTGTATTCAACCCTTGTGCGTGGGATCACCAAGCTGCCGGTGCGGCTGCACGCCCGCTGATTTACTAAGGCAGAAATACGGAGTTTATGATGGTCAAAGTGACGTTCGTATCCAGCGATGGAACGCGGCGGGAAGTCGAAATTGCTGAGGGCGAAACAGCGCGCGAAGCGGCGCTTTTCAACGGCGTGCCGGGCATCGACGGCGATTGTGGCGGGGCCTGCGCCTGTGCGACCTGTCATGTCCATGTCGACCCAACCTGGATCGACAAGGTTGGTCGCCTGAAGGAAGGCGAAGCGGAGGCCGAACTCCTGCAATTTGCAGAAGGGGCCAGCGAATACAGTCGCCTCGCCTGCCAGATACCCATGGAAGCTGCGATGGAAGGTTTGGTTTTGCACGTTCCTGCGCAGCAGTACTGACCAGCCAGAGCGCGCCCTTGTCGGCCGCGAGGGGTGCCACGAATTTGATTTTTGAACGGAGGTTTCCGTGCCAACACAACTAGAATCCAATGTCCAGACGAGCGAAGACGCATTTCGCACCGAAGTGCGGCAATTCCTCGCCACCAATTTCCCTGACGAACTAAGGGGCACGGGCAATATGATGGCCGGGCTCGACGGTCCGACCGACGAGAACCCTGTCCAGAAGAAATGGCGAGAAGCCGTGGGCGGGCGTGGTTGGGGTACACCAGCCTGGCCCAAGGAATATGGCGGGGGCGGACTGACCAAAGGCCAGGCCAGGATCATCGAGCATGAGTTCACCAAGGTCGGCTCCTACAATCCGATCGGCGGAATGGGTGTGATGATGTTCGGCCCGACCCTGCTCGAATACGGCGACGAAAGGCAGAAGCTGGAGCATATCCCGCCAATCTGCCGTGGCGAAATTCGCTGGTGCCAGGGCTACTCGGAGCCGAATGCCGGATCAGACCTCGCAAACCTGCAGACCTTCGCGGTCGACAAGGGTGATCACTACCTCATTAACGGCCAGAAGACCTGGACCAGCGGTGGCCAGTGGGCTGACAAGTGCTTTGCCATCGTCCGCACCGACCGGTCAGACAAACACAAAGGTATCAGCTTCATGCTGATCGACATGGACGCACCAGGCGTTGAAGTCCGCCCGATCACAATGATCAGCGGAACCAGCCCGTTCTGCGAGACCTTCTTCACCGATGTGAAGGTGCCGAAGGAAAATCTCGTGGGCAAGGAAGGCCAGGGCTGGACTATCGGCAAGCGCCTGCTTCAGCACGAGCGCACGAACATTTCGGGCGGAGGGCGCCTCGCCGGCATGATGGGCCAGAGCCTTGGCGATATCGCCAAGAAATACTGCGAAACCGGCGGTGATGGCGCGCTCGTCAACAAGGTCCTGCGCGACAAGATCGCCGATCTTGAGATCCGCTGGAACAGCTTCCTGCTCACCGCGCATCGTGCGGTCGAGGAAAGCAAAGCGCAAGGCGGCGTTTCAGAGATCAGTTCGGTTCTGAAAAAGCTCGGCACCAAGCTGGCCCAGGACCGCAGCGAGTTGCTGATCGAAATCCGCGGCCTTCAGGGCCTCGGCTGGGAAGGCGACGAGTTTGGCGATGACGAACTTGAGGATGTGCGCGGCTGGCTCTTCGGCAAGGCAGCGACGATCTATGGCGGTTCGACCGAAGTCCAGAACAACATCATTGCCAAGCGGGTGCTTGGCATGCTCGACCACCAGTAAGCGACGGGAGCAAGGACAATGGCAGTTCTCAGCGAAGAACAGGAAATGCTGCGCAACATGGCGCGCGACTGGGCGACTAAGGAAAGCCCGGTGGCGGAGTTCCGCAAAGTCCGCGCAGCAGGCCAACCGCAGGCCTACAACGCTGACGCCTATGCCGCGATGGCCGAAATGGGCTGGGCCGGGATCATCATTCCCGAGGCCCATGGTGGATCAGATTTCGGTTTCTTGTCGGCCGGCCTCGTGGTCGAGGAACTCGGCAAAACGCTCACCGCAAGTCCGCTGGTGGCCACAACCATCGCGGCGAGCGCAATTCTGCTCGGCGGAAGCGACGAGCAGAAGGCCAAATGGCTTCCCAGGCTTGCCAGCGGCGAAACCGTGGCAACGCTGGCTGTCGAGGAAGGAACTCATTGCGATCCCTCCGCAATCGAGACCAGCTTTTCGGGCGGCAAGTTGACCGGCAAGAAGGCATTCGTGCACGAGGCGCATGGTGCCAGCCTCTTCGTGGTCGCAGCCAAAGACGGCCTATACCTGGTCGAAAAGGGCGATGGCGTTTCACTGACCACGCGCAAGCTCACCGATCAGCGCAGCCACGCCGATATCCAATTCGCTGGCGCTGCCGCCGAGAAGCTCGAGGGCGGAGGCGACAGTCTGCTTGGCGACGTGCTCGACCGGGCGCGCGTGCTTTCCGCTGCCGAAATGCTCGGCATGGCGCAAGCTGTGTTCGACACGACCCTCGACTATCTGAAGCAGCGCGTGCAGTTTAATCAGGTGCTCGCCACTTTCCAGGCGCTGCAACATCGCATGGCGGATCTGTTCGCCGACCTCGCGCAGATGCGCTCCGCGGTCGAGGCGGGCTTACAGGCAGTCGACAGCGGTTTTGGAGTCGCGCGTGCAGCGACCATCACCAAGGCCGAGGCAAATCGCGTACTGCACGCGATCAGCAACCAGGGCATACAGCTCCATGGCGGCATCGGCATGACCGACGAATATGACGTCGGCTTTTACCTGAAGCGCGCACGCGTGCTCGAGGCGAGCTTCGGCTCGACGACTTGGCTTAAGGATCGATACGCCGCTTTGTCCGGTTACTGACCACGAGTGAAGTCCTCCCGGGTCGCATGCTGGGCCTTAGCACATGATTTTGTGATTGGGGTCGTATTTCGCGTCCCCGGGGATGGTGAGTATGTTCTTGTCCATGCAGCAAGCATGCCCGCAGTAATGATGGCTGCAAGCCTGCAAGCGAAGCGCCGACTATGTGCGGCCGCGTCCTCCCACCTGCTACGCGTTCACCAATTACAATAAAGTCTCTCGCGATAGCGTCGAGAGAATAATTGATGTACCCCAAGGAATGTAGACGCCCTGCGGCTTCATTGTCCTGCCACTTCGAACTCGGCAGCCGACAAGGCCCATCCTGAAATGGCGGGTCCGTGGGTAGTCAGCATACTCCAGAAAAAACCCGCAAGATTTGCAACTGTTGTAACTGCCAACAAAGCAGCCCGGATCTTTTGAGCCATGCTTTCCCGCAATGAGCCCTTCAGGGCAACGGCCAAAGCCTGAACTTCTGAGAAAACACATAGCCACAAAAGACTTGTTAGGACGATGAATAGTAATGACAATCCTGCTCTGCTCCCAACAAACTGGATCGTTTTGGGTTAGAGTTTCCGGTATTCTGGAACCTGGCTGGGTGGAGACGACACGATGCGAGCATCGAAGTTCACGGACGCGCAAAAGGCGTTCATCATCAAGCAGGGTGAAGCCGGGATTCCTGCGGCGGAGATCTGCCGCAAGGCGGGGATCAGTCAGGCGACATTCTTCAATTGGAAAAAGCGTATGTTGTTTGAAGGACGCATAGATCAATCGCTTGTCCTGACAGCATCGCGCGTAAGGGCCGGATACCCCTTCGGCGGCTGACGATGCAATGTCTTAGCTTCATAGCCTGCGCTCAAGGCAAGCAAAACATCTTCAGCCCAAGGACGAGCCAGGAATTGAATGCCCATGGGGAGCCCGTCTGTTTGCCAGCCCATCGGAACGGTTGCGGAAGACAGTCCAGTCGCAGGAGAAACCTTCTGACTGTTGTCGCCGCCATAGGCTTCGTTGGCCCAAGCAATGGGAGCGGGCGGCTGAAGCCAGGTTGGATAGACAATTGCGTCGAGCTGTGCAGCATCAAGCGCGGCAACGACATCCTTGCGGAAAGCCTGGCGGCCTGGATGCTGATCAAGGTCGGGACAGGGTGGACTCCAGTCACGTGGTGGCTCATTTGCAGGGAAATCCGCGAAGTATTCAAGTGAATCCCGAACCCGCGGATCCTTGCCATATGCTCCCAATGCCAGAATGTCGGCCAAGTTGAACGGAACATCCCGCCGAACCTGGCGGAAAGGTAGACCTGCAAGTCATACCCAAAGCGAGGGCAGAAATTGTCGGCCTCTTGATGTGCTGTGAAGTTGTCGATGGCGACCGGATCGACGATCACTGCTCCGGCCTTTTCCATATCCCGCAGAGCGGCGTTGAACAGGGAGAGAATCTCCGGATCAGTATCCTCCGGTTTGACGAGGGCGCGCAGGACACCGATTCTGCGCCCCGTCAACCCTTCCGGGTCTACTGCTTCTAGATAATCAACTCCGGTGGGGCGTCCAGGATCGAGCGAATAGGAATCCGCGGAATCGACAGCAGCCATGGCGGTAAGCAATCTCGCGCCGTCGGCGACCGTACGCGTGAGAGGTCCGGCTATATCGCGATCGAAGACAAGTGGGACAATTCCCATTCGACTGACGAGCCCAAGTGTTGGGCGTAACCCGAATAACGACAGATGCGACGCTGGCCCACGAATCGAATTTCCAGTATCAGTTCCAATGCCGAGAACCGCGAAACTCGCCGCGATACCCGAAGCCGTTCCCCCGCTGGAACCAGCCGGCACACGGTCCAGTGCATACGCATTGGCTGTACGGCCAAATGAGCAACTCAGGGTCTGTCTCGGACTGAAGGCCCATTCCGCCATGTTTGTCTTAGCAATAATGATAGCCCCCCGGGCACTAAGTTGTTCAATAATGAATGCGTCACGCGAGGACGGGTGACCTTTCAGCATCGATGACCCTCCCGTCGTCTCGAGTCCGACAGTGTCGATGTTGTCCTTCACGAGCAGTGGTCCGCTAAACACCGGGCCTATCAGTTCGCCCCGTGAAATCCGTTCATCAAGAATTGCCGCCTCATCCAATGCGTCCGGATTGAGCACAGTAATAGCGTTCAATCCGCTCGCTTTGTCGAATACCTGTATCCGATCCTGATACGCAGATACGACCTCGACACAAGTTGTCTTCCCCTGCACGATAGCGGATTGGATATCGGACACCGTCGCTTCGACGATAAAGGCATCAACTTTGAATGCGCCGTGCTCTGAAACTGTTGCACAGCACGTTAGAAAAAAGCCAGCACGACAGGCGACAGACTGTTTGGGATTGAGCCTCCGCTTTTCATGAATATCCCTTCTTCTGCAGGTCTCGCCTGATACTGTCCGACGTCACCAAAGATGACAACTCGACATCGATGACGAAAATCAAAATTTGATCTTGTTCAAAGTACGATGATGCTCGGGCTGAGACAATTATCTGAAGCGATATGGCCGCCAGGGTATTGTCAAAGTAACTATGTCAGATCGTATTTCTTCGCGCTGTCATTTGAACTTGGGGCGAACAAGCCATTGACAACTACAGCGCGAACGAAACTGATCGGAAACCCACAATGTTTTCAGAGTAGAAAATTCGTTTCCTTTGATGGGGTGGACGGCCCCTCCCACCGGCATCGTGATGTGCCATGCTGACGCTGTCATGGAGCCAACAAGAAGAGGAACCGTCCACCATGCCTATTACCACACTCGGGATTGATCTGGCCAAGTCTGTTTTCCAGCTACACGGCGTCGATCAGGCTGGCAGGATCATCATAAGGAAGAAGCTACGCCGGAATGCTGTTCTTGATTTCCTTCGCGGCCTTGAGTCATGTCTTGTCGGCATGGAAGCATGCGCCTCTGCACACTACTGGGCTCGGGAGATAACTGCGCTCGGACATGAGGTGAAGCTGATGCCGCCAGCCTATGTGAAGCCCTATGTCAAACGCCAGAAGAACGACATAGCAGATGCCGAGGCGATCTGCGAAGCGGTGACCCGGCCCACCATGCGCTTCGTTCCGGTCAAAAGCGCGGACCGGCAGGCGGTGTTGATGCTTCACAGAACGCGGGATCTTCTGATGCGCCAGCGCACCATGCTGCTCAATGCTGTCCGGGGCCATCTTGCCGGGTTCGGCATCATTGCTCCCCAGGGAGCGCGCAAAGCGCTGGAAATGATCGACCAGCTACGGGAGTCAGAGCACCCCGCGCTTCCCGGGATCGCCCGATCTGTTGTGTTGAGCCTCGGCACACAACTTGACGAACTCGCCCGTGATATCCACGCGATGGAACGTCGGTTGCTTGCCTGGCACCGGCAGGACGCCGCCAGCCAGAGACTGGAAACGATCCCCGGTGTCGGCATCATCACTGCAACCGCATTGGCGGCCGGTATACCCGATCCCTCCGTGTTCAGATCCGGCCGCCAGTTCGTTGCCTTCCACGGGCTGACACCAAGGCAGAACTCTTCTGGCGGCAAGGAACGTCTCGGACGTATTTCGAAGATGGGCGATGGCTATCTGCGGCGCTTGCTCGTGGTGGGCGCCACTTCCGTCATCCGCCGGGCGGAGACCAACCCGTCTGCAACCGGGGCATGGGTCCGATCGCTCCTCACCCGTAAGCCGACACGGGTCGCCACCGTTGCCATGGCCAACAGGAGTGCGCGGATCGCATGGGCGGTGCTCGCCCGGGAGGTAACCTACACCTCGCCTGCGATGGCATAGGAAACACCATCCGCGGCGGTCTCCAGCCGTCGCCGTCAGACTGTAAGGGCAAAGTACGTGATGATGAGCTGAACAAGGGACCGCAGCCAGGACAACCCGTGGCATTGTCAGGGCACCTCAGTCCGCTCCTTTGAGAGGGACCTGGCTTGCGGACTTCATCAGGGCCAGCGGCCATGCATGCCGCGCAAACAGGCCGGACACATGACCGCACCCCTCAGATCATCAATTTATCGAACTTTGTGCTTGCAGAACCGGGGCCGTTCTCTAATCGCACCTCCTGTGTCAAGCTGATTGTTCCGGATAGCTTGCTCGTCGGGTCATGGTTCTCTCCGCGGTCGGCCGTGCCGCCGCAACATCTGGTTCGAAGCTCAGGCGCTGCAATGTCCACAACGGGTTCGCGAGATATAAATCCTGCGACCCAGGACCCTCATACGCAGTCAGCCTTCACCTTCGCCCCTCCGGGCAAACGTACCATTCAGGTCACGACCTGAATGAATCCGTTCAAAGAAAGTTTAGGTTGCAGGTGCTGGCTCGCTCCAGCGGAAGGGCTCGCCGGAACGCCATATACTGTGAAGGATCACTGCGAATTTGCGTGCAAGCGCGACACGCGCCTTACCGGGACCGGATCGTCTGGCCAGGGCCTGAGCCCAGTCTCTCAATCCGCAGGAGCGCCTGACCCGGCTCAGAATGACATTTGCCGCTTCATAGAGAAGTGTACGGGCGAGCGTGTCGCCACATCTCGAGATGCGGCCACTTCGATCGATCTCGCCGGACTGATACTGCCTCGGCGTCAACCCAAGATGTGCGCCAACCGACCTGGACCGGGCGAAACGTTCCGGCGCCTCAATCGTGCTGACAAAGGCGAGCACGGACAGCACGCCAATCCCGGGTACGCCCATCAACAACCGGCAGACCGGATCTGCTTTGACCCTTGCGCGCACGGCCTCGTCGAAAACGGCGATCTGCTCTCGCAGTTGCCGCCAGGCGACGAACATAGGACGCACAATCATCGCCACATCCGGTCGGTCGGCCAGCACTTGTTCGACCCGGCGGTCAAACCGCAGGCCGCGCATCGCGCCGGGCAATAGGCCGAATGTCTTGAGCACACCGCGGATGTGGTTCGACATCCTGGTCGTCATCCCGACGAGCTGCATCCGCGCACCAAGCAGGGCGCGAGCCCGATGGGCGTCGAATGACTTCACATGCACGGCCCGGTACCAGCCCGTGCGCATGATGTGCACCAGTCCTTCTGCATCGTTCTGATCTGTCTTGTTGATCTGCATCCTCAGAGCGGCGCGCGCATGCCGCGCATCGAGGCAGACTATGTCGAGCCCTTGGCCGCGCAACTCATGAACCAGCCAGGGTGTCATGGCACCGGTCTCGATGCCGATCCGGGCATCCTCCCCGGCGTGACGGCGCACAGTCTGTGCAATCTCGTCCGGCACCGTGCCGCACTGGCCGCGCCAGATCCTCGCTCCACTGGCGTCTACGACGCAGATAACGGTCGTCTTCTGCGACACGTCCAGACCCACAAAATAGCTCATGATGACCTCCGATGGCTAAAATCACCGGACTTCTCTGCCCGGGACCGCAGCACTATACAGGCCTCTCAGAGCCGAGCCGCGATTACCCGATGTCCACACATGACAAGGCCCACCGCCAAATACTGCGCCTTTTGCAGGGAATAATTCTCGCAAGGCGAACTGTTGCGAAGAAGAAACCGAACCCTTACGGGCACAAAATTCGGATATACTTCTCCTTTGAATTGCAATTGGCATGTCTTCTGCATTCCCCTGACACGGGAGGCTGATCCATGCTTGTTCGCACGATAGAAGACCTGAGCGATATGCTCGTTAGGTATAATTACACCGCCAATCTCTCTCGCGGGAACTGGGCCTGGGAATTCGCGAGGCGAAATCCTGCCCTCAGGGACGACGCGTACACCGTACTACCTCAGCTGGAAACCGGTACGGCTTGTCACGACATCAAGCTTTTGAAACTGATCGAGCAGGACCTCGCGGCCGAAGCTTGGGGGCTCCTGTACTTTCCAGATCCCGACCAGACAGCGCTTTCAACAGACGTTTTCTGGTCCGATCAGACATTCCCTCGCAAAATAGCAGTACATGTACGCGACCGGGCGCCCGGCGAGACTGACCAAATCTTCGAGAAGGGCACACGCCTGTGCAGAATAGTGCATCTGACCGATGCTGCCGGTCGGGAGCATTTTCTCGTCAAAGGCGCAAACTGCTCTATCCAGATCCGCTGTAGCGGCAAGTCGCTGCTGTGCGGCGAGCCCGTGAAGATGGAGTTTTCCGTTTCTGGTTTCGATTGTCCTGACGAATATATCGAGACGCTCAAACGGGCCCACCGCGTCTATGATGCCGAAGCGACGTCGCCGATATGGTCACGCAAGGGACTTGGCTACCGCAACGCCTTGATCGCGCTTGATGCCCTTGAGGCTGGCATGACCTATCGCGAAACGGCGATGATCTTCTATGGCGAGACCCGCGTCATGAAGGACTGGGCCGGACCATCCAGCGCCATGAAGTCGGAAATGGCCCGCCTCCTCGCCAAAGGCCAGCGGCTGCGTGACGGCGGATATCGCGAACTGCTTGAAGAAAACCTCTAACGTCTACCACCCAGCCGCAGCCGCCCCGAATGAACACCCGCGTCCATGCGCGTGATGAAACGGGTCATCGACCGTCTGTACAAGGCGTCGGCGGATGACCTGAAGGCATCGCCCCTCCCCCGCCCGCTGACGCGGGGCTGTGCGGGCGGCGAGAGCCCTCAACCGCTTCCCAGTCGTCTGACCGGCCCGGCTCGTCTCCGGTCACGCGTCCTCCCGTCCGGGAGGCCACGCGCCGCGGGGGCTCGCCGGCGGGGGCCGCGTTGCATGCTTCCCACTGGCCTTGCGGCCAGAGGGGTCATGGACGCGTGGCATCGCGAAGCCTCATTCGGCCTCGGGCGATGGCTTGAGCCATTTGCCGAGCACAGTGACATCCTGGCCTTCATATCCGAGGGCCCGGTAGAAGGCAGTCGCGGCCTCGTTCCCGCCGCGCACCATCAGCTGCACTTTGGGCGCGCCGCGGGCCGTCAGCCAAAGCTCAGCCTCGGCCATCATTTCGCGCCCGTGGCCTCGGGCATAGCGGTCGGGGTGGACAGCCAGGTAGTAGACCCAGCCGCGATGTCCGTCATGACCGACCATGACGCTGGCGACGACCGCGTCATCCACCGTGCCGATAAGGATCGTGGCATCGCGCGAGACCTGGATCCGGTCGATATCGGTATTGGGATCGTTCCACGGCCGGGTCAGCGCACACGTCTCCCAAAGCGCAATCAATGCTGCGCGATCTGCTTCCCGGAAGTCTCGTATGTGCAAGGCCATGATGCACGTGTCTGGAGGGATTCGTGTCCACGGCACCAGCCTGCCTGTTTGGCGCTTGCAGGCGTGGACAAGCTTTCCCTGCAGCCGTGAGGGGGCGGACGGCGCGTCTGCCCGAGCGCGGCCCGCGCGCAAGGCGCCGGTGACCAGGTGCCGTCTGGCACTAACGCAATCTCTTACCTTTCCGCCTTGCCCCCGGCCCTCATACGCCCGGGCGCCCGCACCTCTCGTCCGCCCCCTCCCGCCTGCCGGGAAAGGTGCGCGGGCGAGGATTCATTTTTGCGAGGCTGACATGACCCTTTCACCTGAGACACCTGCCCCCCTTGGAACAGATACCGGACCGGATTTGCGGGAGACACAACGCATCTATGTCGCCTGTCTTGCCGCCTACAATAATGGGCATCTGCATGGGGCCTGGATCGAGGCGACCTCGCCGGATGAGGTCAGGGACAAGGTCCGCGCCATGCTGGCGGCGTCGCCGGAGCCAGACGGGGATGAATGGTCGATCCATGATTATGAAGGGTTCGAAGGCTGCACGATTTCTGAATATGCGAGCTTCGAGACTGTCTGCGACCTTGCAGAATTCATCAGCGAGCATGGACCGCTTGGCGCCAAACTCTACCGCGAATTCGGCGACGACCTTGAGCAGGCGCGCGCAGCGTTCGAGGATTATGCGGGCGAATATCGCAGCGCCGCAGACTTTGCCGAGGAAGTGACGCGCGACAGCGGGACGGAGATTCCGGCCTCGCTCGATTACTATATCGACTGGACCGGGCTTGCCCGTGACATGGCCATGAATGGCGAGATCAGAGTGTTCCAGACGGGCTTTGATGAAGTCCACATTTTCTGGAGCCGATAGCCATGGCGTTCCGGGAGAGATTTGACCGCTATATCTGCGAAGGCGACAGCATTGCCTGCGAGATAGACGGACTTCGCGTCACCGCGCGGATCGTCCGGGATGACTGTCCCGACGCGCCGGATAAGCGCCAGGACGGATTCTGGCCATCGCTCTATATCAATGATCCGGGATTCATCGGACCCGGAAACAATTTCCGCGAGCGGCTGGCGAAGGCACAAGCCGAGGCCGAAGCCGTCATGGACGCGTGGCGCAAGGGTGAATGGTTCTATTGCGGGATCGTGCTCACGATTGAATGCGAAGGCGTGGAACTGGACTCAACACAAGCCAGCCTCTGGGGCATAGAGGCCAACTATCCGGGGTCGGACAATGCCTATCTGAGTGAGGTCGCGGGCGAATTGCTCCCGAACGCCTTGGCAGCAGGCCGCGCAGCCCTGACGCGGCTGATGGCGTCTGCGCCTGCACAGGCGTCACGGGGATGAGCGCACTGGAGCATATTCTCGGACCACGTCCGCGCCTGACACTCGTCGTTGAGGCGTCCCGCGTTGTTGAAATCTGGGTCGATGGCCGCGCGCCGCTGATTGCCCTGAATGACTATGACTGGGGCGAAACCGACAGGCACGCGGTGCGCGACGCAGAAGGTTTCCCCTTCACCCCGATCAACTGGAAAGGCCCGGCTTGGGCGCTTGGCCTTTCGCTTTACCCGCCAGAACAGGAGGACCATCCCATGGCACAGCCCGCACTGAAAACGATCCCCATCGAGCAATTGCATATCAGCAAGCTCAACATGCGGCACAGCCGCAAGGCGCCTGACGTTTCAGACATCCTGCCGTCGATCCGGGAGAAGGGTATCCGCCAGACGCTTCTGGTTCGCCCCGAAGGGGGCGGCTATGGCGTTGTTGCCGGACGGCGGCGCTTCCATGCCTTGCAGGTCCTTGCCGCAGAGACCGGCAAATCGATCGCCGTTCCGTGCGCGATCATGGAAGCGGATGACGACGCCGCCGCCGTGGAAGCCTCACTCATCGAGAATGTCGCCCGCCTGCCCGCCACGGAAATGGAGCAGTACACTGCGTTCGGAAAGCTGGCGCAGACAGGCCGGACGGTGGATGAGATTGCCGGGCACTTCGGGGTCACGGACCTGAAGGTCCGCCGCATCCTCGCCCTCGCCAATCTTTCCGCCCCGATCCGGTCGCTCTATGCCAGGGACGAGATCGACCCGGAAACGATCCGGGCGCTCACGCTCGCCACGAAGGATCAGCAGGCCGAGTGGCTCGCGCTGTTCAGGAGCGAGACCGAGCGCGCGCCGATGGGCCGGGCCTGCAAGGCATGGATCACAGGCGGTGCTACGATAACCACCGACAAGGCGCTGTTTGATCTGGCGACCTATGAAGGCAAAGTGGCTGCTGACCTGTTCGGAGAGTCAGGCGTTTTCGCAGATGCCGACATGTTCTGGAAAGCCCAGTCTGCAGCGCTGGCAGCCAAGGTTGAGAGTTACGTTGACGCCGGATGGTGCGACGTGCAGGTGCTCGAACGGGGCAAGTATTTTGCCAGCTGGGAGCATGTGAAGCGGCCCCGCACCAAGGGGGGCAGCGTGATCATCGAGGTCCGGCATGATGGCAGTGTGACATTCCATGAGGGGTACATCACGCAGGCCGAGGCCCGGAAACAGGATAAGCGCTCGAGGCCGGGCGGCGATACGGAAGCAGCGGATACCAAGCCTGAAATGTCCGGGCCGCTCGCGCAATACATTGGTCTGCACCGTCATGGCACAGCCCGCGCGACATTGCTGGGTCACTCTGCAATCGCCCTCCGGCTAATGGCGGCGCATGCCTTGGTCGGATCGGCGCTTTGGAATGTGAGACGACACGACTTCCTTGCCCGGAAGGAGGCCATTCAGGCCAGCGTGGATTGCTCCCGTGCCACTGCTGAGATGACCACAGCCGGAGACCATGTGCGCAGTCTGTTTGAAGCCCACGGCGTGTCATCCCTACGCGCGAATGGGGACGCCCATCACCTAAGCCAAGTCTTTGCAGCCCTGCTCGGAATGGATGATACAGAAACCCTCAACGTACTTGCCTTTGTGATGGCTGACACGATGGAAGCGGGTGGTCCGATTGTGGAAGCCGTTGCCGTCGCCACCGAAACCGACATGACCGCCTACTGGAAACCGGAACCTGTCTTCTTTGATCTCGTCCGCGACAAACGCGCCATCAATGCCATGGTGGCAGACATTGCGTCTCCATCTGTAGCAAAAGCGGCCCTCACCGATACGGGTAAGGCGCAAAAGGACCTGATCTGGAACCGGATCGCAGGCGAAGAGTGCGAGGCCAATCCCGACTGGCGTCCCGGTTGGATGCAGGTGCCGCCGACGCGCCTTGTTGAGGGTGCGGGGTCGCCGCCAGCGGATGCGTGGACAAGGATTGCCAGCCTGTTCACGTCGGTCGAGGACGAAACCTCTCCCGAAAATCAGCCTGTCGCAGAGCGGGACGCCGCCTGACAGATTCCGGTCTCCCAGTCCGTGGAAGCGGGAGCCGTCCGGCAGTATGTCGGGCGGCTTTTCTGCATGCCTCCAGCGGATGAACCGGCACACGCAGGGTTCAGATCAGGGCCGATGCGCCCCGAAAATTCGCCCGTCTGTGGGTGTCGCATGGTCTCCAGATGCAATTGCCAAAGCGGCCTGTTCCGCCTCTCCGCTTACCCCCGAAAGACACAATGTTCCCGTCTATTGCCGTGTGACCTGGACGACGCGAAACGGCCCTGAAACCGGACAATCCCACGAATTTCCCCGCCGCTCTGCGGCTCCTCGCGAGACAAATTCGCTTGGCCTGTCCGGTGCTCCGCTCCGCTGCGCCCTTGCAGGTTCAGACCCGCTCCGCGCCATCCGGGCGGTCCGGCGTCGACGGGGACAAGCTGTCCCTCGAAGACAGCCACGGAAACGAAAAGGAGACCCCCATGGCAAACGCACTCGGATATGTCAGCGAAACCAAATCCGGCTTCGAAGGCGCCCTCGCAATGATGATCCTCAGCGCCACTATCCGCATCGAAAAGAACGCGGAAAAAGCCGAAGAGGCCCAGCCGGACTACCGTATCTTCGCCGGCGAGACCTCGACCGAAATCGGCGGCGGCTGGATGCGCAAGGCAAAGTCTTCCGGCCGCGAATACGTTTCGCTGACCCTCGCAGACCCGCAGATCGGCCCGCGCCGGATCTACGCGAACCTCGCACCGGTCAAGGGCAAGAAAGGCCGGCATGTGATCCTCTGGAACCCGAAGGACTAGGATCCAAACACATCGCCAGACTGGCCGCTCCGGAGATCATTCCGGGGCGGCTTCTGGCATGTCCACATCGCTCGATAGAAGGGCGTGTATATCCTCTGGAAGCCATGCGCTGTGCGCATGGTTAAGTGGGGTATCGCCTCACAGCCGCATATCTTCGTGACTCCCAATTAGAAGTTTATTTTGTTTTCTCGAAACTGTTGAAGCCGCCACGTTGATCTGTGCCCGGCAAGACGGGGTACGGGGAATGAACGAGGCAAAAGGACGTCCAAGTCCTTTCCTGACGACAAAAGAAGCGGCGGCTTATCTGCGCATCACGGTACGTACGATGGAGAACTGGCGCTGGTCGAACAATGGACCGCAATACCGAAAGCATGGCGGAACTGTAGTCTACCATGTGGATGACCTGAATGACTATTCGACCGTGTGGAATCGCGCGCGGGGATCAGGAAATGGTGGGTGAATTCTGGACACTGAAGACGGATATCGTCGCATTCTCGATGGGTAAGAGAACGTCTTTTTCGAGCTCTGGGCGGGACGAATTATGAGCTTTCGCACAGCATTCTGGAGCGGTATTTCTGTGATTGGAGTGGCATTGATTGGCCTTCCGGCGACCGGAATATTGCCGTCCATTTTACTCTACAATCCGAGCGAAAGTGCTCCGCTTGGATGGTACCGTGTTGAGCCTATGGAGGTGATTTCGCGGGGTGATCTGGTTGTTTCGAACCTGCCGGATGCGGCTTCGAAACTCGCGATCAAGAGGCGTTATCTTGCGTCAGGCATCCCTGTGATCAAGACCGTCCGGGCGCTCGACGGTGACACGGTTTGTGCGGTCGACGGTGTCTTATTCATCAATGGCACGCCAACTGTCCGCCTGCTATCGGAAGATAGCATGGGACGCGCCCTGCCGTCTCCCTGGACGGCCTGCAGGCAGCTTCAAGCAGGAGAGGTTCTGCTCCTTTCTGATCGCACACCGGATTCCTTTGACGGGCGATATATCGGTGCGGTCAGGGAGGGCGACATCATTGGCCGGGCCGTATGGATGGGCGATGCTCAGAAACAACATACAGAGGCGTCTATTGGGAAATTTGGGAGAAGATCGGAATGCAAGATAAAAGCTCGTGGAGCCAAAGAGGGGCTACCGCCTTGTCTGCACATCGATTTTTATGGCTCCATGTCCCAGGACACAGCTCTGCGGTCAGATGCAATTCGCAATGGCGACAACAGATTGGCATGGTTCCATGCCCATAATGAGGCCCGTTTTCCCCCGGATCGGCCCAAATGAGCACGCTGCCGGACAATCCGTTCACGCCGAGACTTGGCAGGATTCGCTCGGCTGGTTCAGGGGGACGTGCCAAGACCTATCTGACGCGGATGACGAAGGCGCTGTCTTCAGCCGGCGGCGTCCGCAGGACTGCCCTGCCCGCCCGACCGCGTATCGGGCCGCGCGGTGGGCGGAGGCGCGTGATCGTGAAGGCGCGGATCGTACGGATGTCGGTGTCGAGCGTGGCGGCCCTCGCCGCGCATATCGGTTACATCCGCCGCGACGCAGCCCTTGAGGAGAAAGATCGCGGGAAGCTGTTTGATGCCCTGAGCGAAGATGCCAACGCGTCGGATTTCGTCAAATCCATTACCGAAGACCGGCATCATTTCCGGTTCATCGTCTCGCCCGAGGAAGGCGCCGAAATGGCCGATCTCAAACCCTTCGTTCGCGACCTGGTTTCGCAGATGGAAACCGATCTTGGTACGCGGCTCGAATGGGTTGGCGCAGTGCACTACGATACGGGTCGGCCGCATGCGCACTTGGTCATCCGGGGGCGGCGCGAGGATGGGGCTGATCTTGTGATGCCGCGGGCGTATATTTCGCATGAAATCCGGGAACGCGCCGAGGACCTGGTAACCCTTGAGCTTGGCCCGGAAACCCGGCTTGAGCAGGAGCGCAAACTTCAATCAGATATCGCTACCGAACGCGTCACAAAGATCGACCATTTTATCGCCCGGCAAGTCGGTCCCGAACATGAGTTTCGATTGAAGGATAGTCCCTCACAGTATCGCACTCTGCATGCCGCGCGGCTAAGAACATTGGAGCGGATCGGGCTCGCCCAGAAACTCGGTGCCGGACGCTGGCAGATGCGGGAGAATTTCCGAGAGGTTCTGCGGGGGCTTTCCGAGCGACACGACATCATCAAGACGATGAATCGCGCGCTCGCCGGGCGCAGCGACCGACGTTTCGATACCGATGTGATTTTTGACAAGTCTGATCCGGACGGTCGGAGCGTGACGGGTGCTGTCTTGCAGACGGGTCTGACGGGTGAAGCGCATGATCGCGCCTATGCGATCATCGACGGCATGGATGGGCGAGCTGTGTTTGTGGAGCTGGGTGTCGCGGGCGAGGTCGAGGAAGTAAAGCGCGGGGCGATTGTGACGGTGGCCCCGCCGAACTTTGAACCGAAACCATCGGACCTCACGATAGACCGGATCGCGCGGGCAAATGATGGAGTCTATTTTGCGGGGCTGCACCAGACCGATGATCCGCGGTCCAGTCCGGAATTTATCGCGACCCATGTGCGAAGGTTGGAAGCATTGCGGCGCGCCGGTCATGTCGAGCGGACGGCCGATGCCGACTGGAAAATTCCACCGGACTATCTGGATCGCGCGAGAGCGTATGAGCGGGTACAAGCGCGGTTCAGGTCCGCGCAATTACTGGTGCGCTCGGAGCTGGGCCTGAGAGAGCAGGAAACGGCGCTCGGCGTGACGTGGCTGGACGAGGCGCCTCCCCCCTCCGGCGTGCCGCTCGGATTTGGGAGAGAGGTGGCTGAGGCGCAGGTGAAACGGCGCGCATTTCTGGCGGGGATTGGAATGAAGGTGGAGACAGACGCAGGGCTTTCAGCAGCACAGAAGACCGAGCTGTTGAGGCGAGATCTCGCGCAAGCCGGCCGGACGCTAAGCGGAGAGATCGGGAAGCCTTATTCGCCGGCACCAGATCGGGGTCATGTAGGTGGTACTTATCGCGAGCCGGTGTTCCGGGTGAGCGGGAAATTCGCGGTCATCGAGCGGCAGCGGGATTTTACGATTGTGCCGTGGCGACAGGTGCTGGAACAGCGGCGCGGGATGGCTGTGTCGGGTGTTGTGCGAGGGGGTCGGATATCGTGGACGCTCGGGCGTGGGATTGGAATGGAAGATTGATCATGAAAGCAGCCATTAGCACTTAGGCTTAATCGTTCAATGAGCAGATGAAATCGGTCCACAAGTGACGTTCTGACTGTGAATTGCACCCAGGAGGAAGAATATGCGAGTAGCAAACAGCGATGCTGACGAGATGGCTGATTTCAGAGATGAGCTTTGAGAAATAGTTCGTCCCGTTACCTCCGATTTCAAAGGGAGTTACAAGATTTCACCGAGAGCCATCTCAATGCGCGCGGATATGTTGAGAAGTCACACTCTGCACATTACATTGAGCGACAGTCAGCAAGAAAAATAAAGAAGCACCAAGCTATGTTCGTTGAACGCAAGAAAAATGAGACCACCGGAACTATTGAGCTGTGGCAGGCCCAATGGAAACCGGGGCCACCTGCCAAAAAGATCTTTGTAAAAAAGATATGCGATGATGGGGACGTTCAAGTCGTCCACAATGACGCAATGGCGGAAAAGATTGCAGTCTGTTGGGCCGATGACCGCACAATGGGTAATATAGCCGTGTCATCACCAGAGCTTTTGGGCATCTTCAAAGACAAGCAAGGTACAGATGCAATTCTACCGTGCGAGTTTGTAGCGGCCGGCAAATTTCGTAATGGGCAAATGCGCCTTTGGTGTCGGACACACCAAAAACACTGGGGCATCAAAGCTGACCACGCATCATTGGAAAAGACCGGAGAAATGCACTGCGCTAACCACGTGCAAGGGATGAATTACGTCGTCGATCCCTTTACACTGGATGCAAGTGAATTTCAGGAAGTCGGCATCTGGTGCTCACTCCCAGCAGCCTTAGCTTCTGAGCCCATCCCCACTAGAAAGCCACGAATTCATGTTCATTGCCGTCCCCAAAAGGGCGGGATGAAAAGCATAGACATGGACTTTCCAGCCATTTCGTTCAGATACGATTCAAAGATGCATCTCTTTAGCTCGGCTGAGATATCTCAGGTAAACATCACACCGCCTGCTGCTTATGAGTTCGTCAAAGGGCTTGAGGACGGCAAAGTTATGGATTGCATAAATTGTAGCACATGTGGATTTCCACATCTCGATATGGGCAGCTTCGCTGAAACGCCTCATCGAAAGCATTTCTGCGCGGCATGCGGAAGAGACAGCACATGGAGCTCTGAACCTATTGTATCCACACCATTGAAAACACTGCACGACGAATTGATGAACAATACCGAGGCAATAATACCCGATCGGGAACTTGATCTAGATCAGTATGCAGATACATGCCGCTTCCGCGTCTGGGCCTCAACTCCGGCGATTGTCTGGACGGCTGCGAGGCCACAAGAAGTCGGTATTCATGTCCATGTTGAGCGAGATGGTGAGCGGATCGAGGACAACACATTTTCCAAAGTCATCTTCAAAGGCAAAGAGCTTGATCGCAGAGACTTGTTCCGATTGATGTTGGAGCGGGGTGCTTGATGTCACGTGAGCAGGAATTTCAGCTGCTCTACGTTGGCGACTAGCTGATCCTCGTCATTGTTTTCAATAAAGTATGCTGGCACGCCGCATATTACTGAGTACGCAACAACTAGACTCTGTTGAAGATTCGCTTGCTGGCGAAGTTGGTCCTCATTTAGGTTCGGCCTACCCAGCGAGGCAGCGAGAATGCGTTTGCCTACAACAGCTGGGGAGGCCGTCACGCACACGACAATGTCTGGTGCGAGACGGGAAATCTGTTCAATCGACATAGGTGTGAGTCTGAAACCAAAGGCTTCGCTCGTCAGAGCATGTGTATCAATGACGATGCTTTTTGTGTCGCGATGTTCTTCGGCGACCGCGATTGCGCGTTCATCGACCTGTCGAACTATATGCGGTGTCGAGACATGGTCAGTACCGGATCGTAACTCTTCTTGCGTCACTGAATGTTCCTCCTCCAAGAAGGCGGTCAATTCGCGCCCAAACCTGAAATGGATTATATCTTCAGCGCTCTGTGTCAGCCGTTCGCATAAAGTCGTGTTTCCGGAAGCAGGGACGCCGGTAAGATAAATCACTTTTCCCATAAGATTGCTCCGATTTCACTTCATACTTTCAATACGTTAGGTATTTCGTAACTGCAATTTTGCGTCACGCTATCTACGGTTGAGCGATTTTCCTGGGGTGGAAACTCTCGAGGCTTGCTATCAAGATGAACACATGCGAACAAAGCGGGAACTTTTCTGAGAACTTCATTAGACATTAACTCTGTACGACAATACAAGCGATCATGACCGAGACATCGATTGAGTGGACAGATACAACTTGGAATCCGGTAGCGGGCTGCTCGATTATGTCTGCTGGATGTACCAATTGTTATGCTATGAACATGGCACGCCGCCTCGAACTTATGGGGGTCGATAAGTATGCAAATCTAACACGCAAAAGTGGCAAACGTACTATTTGGAATAACAAAATTCGAATGGATGAAGTGGCACTGGATGCGCCTCGCCGATGGCGCAAGCCTCGCAATGTCTTTGTGAATTCGATGTCAGACCTTTTCCATGATGGTGTTACTGATCAGTTTATTCTGAAGGTTTGGGCCGTCATGGCAGACACGCCTCGACACAACTATCAAATTTTAACTAAACGGCCAGATAGAATGGCGCAGATAATGCGCGATAACATCAGAACCGTGCTGCCAAATGTCTGGTTAGGAACGAGTGTTGAAAATGAAGTTGTTTGTGACCGCATAAGCGAACTTCAGCAGATACCTGCTGCTGTTCGCTTTATCTCATTTGAACCGCTTATCGGGTCAATCGGAACTCCTAGTCTTGAGAACATTCATTGGGCAATTGTTGGCGGAGAAAGCGGTACCAGGGCGCGCCCAATCCAAGAAGCATGGGTTGATGAAATTTACTCGCTTTGCCAGCAATATGAGACAGCGTTTTTCTTCAAGCAGTGGGGCACATGGGGGGCGGACAATAAGAAACGGTCAAAAAAGGCGAACGGTCGAAAATATAAGGGGCAGACTTGGGATGAGATGCCCGCCCTGACATCATAAAGAGCGAGCCAAATCAGAAATGCCTTCCAAGTCTTATCAGTGGGAAGCGGGTGCGATCCTCGGTGATCACTCAAAAAAGAAGCACCAAATACTTCGAGAATACCTGTCTGAATATCTGAGAATTCGATGCTCAGTGCCTCAGCAATCACGGTTCAGATTAGCAGTTGTAGATGCTTTCTGCGGCGGTGGCGTTTATGCGGGAGGGGAAGTTGGATCACCGATCATTTTTCTCGACACATTTTGTAACGTCTCGGAAGAGATCAACTTACAAAGAGCCATTGACGGCATGGCTCAAATTACATTTGAGTGCTTTTGCATTTTCAACGATGAAGACGCTGCCGCCATCGCGGCACTAAGGAATAATCTGGCACCTCACATCGCACGATGCCAAGACTCAGAGCATGTAAGGCTTCAAGTTCACTTCATGAACAGTGAATTCGAAGACGCCTATCCGATAATCAAAGCTAGGCTTGCGGGCGAACGGGTCACCAGGAATGTGTTCTTCAATCTCGATCAATGTGGGAGTAAGCATGTCAAACGCGAAACCATCGTTGATATTCTGCGAAGCTATCAATCAGCCGAAATTCTCCTGACTTTTGCCATTCGTGCAATGATGAGCCGATTGCCGCTACGGCGGGCGCCGGCTCGTGACACGATCTTAAGAAGTCACGGAGTGAGTCTTTCCGATGTTGATGATTTAGATAATCTAGGCAGGAAGCCGGAATGGCGCGCCGCAATCGAGCAATTAATATTCGACTCCTACCGCAACTGTGCACCTTATGTGAGCCCGTTTGCAATCAACAACCCCGATGGCTGGCTCTATTGGCTTCTGCACTTTGCGAACGAACACAAAGCCCGCCAAGTCTATAATGACCTGCTACATGAAAATTCTGGAGTGCAGGGACACATGGGCCGCGCGGGCTTGAATATGCTGACTTATGATCCATCCAATGAGGGAATCGAATATCTGTTCCAAGACGATGACAGGCAGCGCGCAAGGGATCAGTTGATGGATGATATTCCCAAGGCAATTTCTGAGTTTGGAGACGCAGTGCTGCTCGATGAGTTTTTGCGCAGCGTAGCGAATGAAACACCGGCGCACTCCATGGATATCAATCAAGCCATGATCGATAATCCAGATATAAAAGTTGAAACTGTGAATGGCGGTGAGAGGCGCTCTGCAAGTGGTATTCGCCGGACGGATTCTTTGATCATGAAGCCGCAGCGGAGCCTCTTTTTCATGCCTCCTCTGAAGGGCAAGCGTGAGGATACCTGAAGAACAAACCGGCTAAAAGGACTGTCTGAAGCATGCTGCAAACGTAGTGCCTGCTCTCCGCGTCCGAGGGCGCATCAGCATCGCCTAGTATACTTCTAATGCCCCCTAAATAGGCGCCGAATTTGAGCGCAATCGGATAGGAAAATTACACTCCAGAACGTCGCTCAGCGACCGTAGGCAAACCTTGGCGTATAACTTTCAAGCAGAGCCGAATCCTCGTCTTCCTCTTCATAAGGCTCGTTAGGCAATTCCTCGTTTGAAAGAACTGTGAGTGCAAAGCCATAGTCACCCAAGCCAATGACTTCTTCATCCAAGGCGATGTGAGCCGGCCCATCAAACCAATGTTGCATGTTTGTAGGAGCGCATAATCTACGCGCGTGCTTTATGTTATCGGCATCAGCGTTGAAGTCACGCGTCGCGGTGTCCGGCAGTGGGTCACCCTTGCGTAGCATGCGGATCGTTCCGAGCTGTTTGAAATTATCAGACAAAAA
This sequence comes from Hyphomonas sp., assembly GCF_036964145.1. Taxonomy (GTDB): domain Bacteria; phylum Pseudomonadota; class Alphaproteobacteria; order Caulobacterales; family Hyphomonadaceae; genus Hyphomonas. The sequence goes on along the minus strand of NZ_JBALUC010000001.1, from coordinate 992,996 downwards.
GGCGTAACTTACCTCATCCCCACGACTCACGATAATTGCCACCGGATACGGAGAGCATTCAGCAGCCCGAATTGCACTTGCTGTTAGCGAGCATTTAGATTGCGTCGCCAGGGTCTCAATCCCTTCTAAGCCGACGCTTTTTCCTACAAGCAGCTCACGGACTAATTTTGAAGGCATCAAGAGTCCGGCCGCGAAATGATCGGCTTCCAATTCTATCGAGTTGTTGCCTTCAGTGAAGCCTGCCCTAGATGCATGGATTATCCCAGTCTTAAGAATTTCCTCCGGATGCCCTTCCAAAAAATAATGGCCCAATTCGTGAGCAACTGTGAATCTTTGAAATCCGTGACTTTTGATAGTCGATGAATAGAAGATCGCGACCTGTTCGTCGTGGAATATGATGCCGCCACTCACGCCAGGTGGACCAGCAGGCTTCTTCTCAACCTGGATCCCCTCAGATTCTGCTATCTTGAAGGGGTCAATCGGAAAGGAATCGTAACCCAGTTCCCGAGATTTTTTCTCGCCACATTGACGGGCCCAGAGCAGGCGAAATTTCCTCATTCTCTGTCCACTCGCTTTTTTTCCCCCATCTGGTCAATCATCATCTGGATGAACTCTCGATCATGTCGGGTTAGGTGCTCCTCACCACGGAACGCCGTGGTTGCTCCCTGCATCGTATCCGATCGGCCCAATAGGTAGTCTGATGAAACAGAGAGAGCTTTCGCTAGCGCGCGAACGTTCGCGAACGAGGGTTTCCTGCGGTCTCGTTCGAAATGTCCAATCGCAGCAGGTTGAAGACCTGTCAGCCTCGCCAAATCTGTTTGGCTGAGACCTCGGCTTTCTCGGGCAAATAATAATCGCTCCCCAAAATTCGAATTTTCGTCAGTCATGCTTGACGCTACGTCCTCCGTGTGTCATTGTGTACGAATACGTAGGTAGTATCGTCGCCGGAGGGCGGCTTTTTTTGATCCAAACTACCTACGAATTCGTAGCGTTTATTAGGACGATTTTGTATCCCCCGTCAAGTTTTTTGAGGAGTTCCGAGATATGCCCAAGAATTCAGAAGTCACGAGCAAACGGGCAGCTTCAGCTGCGTCGAAAGTGCTTAGAAATCCCAAGTCGAGCAAAGCTGCAAAGACTGCAGCAGCATCCGCACTAACTCAGCGGCCCAACCGCAAGAAATAAGAGGACCAAACAATGAAAGACAAGCCAGCGAAAGAAGTGGAAATTGTCGTCGATGGGACTGAGTATCAGTTCATCAAGAATGACGAAATTTCGTATGCAGAAGTTGTCGCATTTTCATACCCCGACTACGCCCACCATCCGGAAATCACCTACTCGGTGACGTACACCCGGGGCCACGGCAACAAGCCGGAAGGAATCCTCGCGCCAAACGGATCAGTAAAAGTCAAGGATGGGATGATCTTCCGTGTTAATCGAACTGGCCAATCATAACAGCGACATCAAGCAGCTGCTAGACAAGGGTTACGCACTCCGGTTCGATAGCAACCATCTCGTAGTCCGCGACATCCCATATCTGAATGCGGACGCGGAACTCTGCTGGGGCGCTTTTGTGGCGAAGCTTGTTTTCGTCGACAACATCCGCGTGCATCAGGACAATCACCAAGTGTATTTCGCAGGTTCTCTTCCTTATGGTCTGGATGGTAAGCTCATACCCAATCTGGGCAACTGCAGCGCGACCCTACTGCTCGACAAATCAGATACCATCGTGCAGCGGCAATTCTCGAACAAGCCTCAAAACGGGTTCAACAGTCATTTTGAGAAGATCGAGCACTATCTCACCCTGATCTCCGGCCCTGCCATGGCTGGGCACGGCGCCGACCCATTCACCTTCAACGTCGACCCCGATGTGGTGGAAGATTCTATGTTCAAATTCCGTGACACGCTCACGAGCCGTGCCGAGATTGGTGATCTGTCCTGTTTACTGAACAACGAAGTCGTTGCCGTGATTGGTCTAGGGGGAACAGGCTCATATATCTTGGACTTTCTTGTGAAATCTCCCGTAATGGAAATCCGGGGGTTCGACGCAGACAAATACTATGTCCACAATGCCTTCCGATCTCCCGGAAAGCTCGACGGCGAAGAATTGGGAAAGCCAAAATCCGTAGTGTACTTAGACCGGTATTCCGGATTTCGACATGGCCTGTCCCTGAAAGAGATTTACATCGACAGCTCTACACGTGCGGAACTTGATGGCGTCTCATTCGCATTCGTTTGTGTCGACAAGGGGTCCGCTCGCAAGGAGATTTTCGATCTTCTGATCGAGCTCCAGATTCCGTTTATCGATGTCGGCATGGGTCTCGATCGCAAGCGGGGTCCGATCAATGGCATGTTGCGTGCGACAACCTACGAAGTTGATCAGGCTGAAAGTATTCGCGATAAGGAGCTCGCCGAAATGGCCGATCATCCCGACGATGAGTATCGCAGCCAGATCCAAATCAGTGAACTCAACGCGTTGAACGCATGCCTGGCGGTCATCCGCTTCAAACAGTTGAAGGGGTTCTATGTCGATGAGTATGCCCCCTACAATCTGCTATTGGATGTGGGTCAGCTGAAGATATTCTCGGAAAGTTTCAATGACTGAACTCATTCTCCAGCATGTGCGTTCCATACCGAAAGAACTTGAGCCTGAATTTCTATATGTTTCCCTCGACTATGGTATCGCCGCTCATTTATGCGCCTGCGGATGCGGGAACAAGGTAGTCGTCCCTCTGGGCCCCGCCGAATGGAGGTTTTCCGAGATGGATGGCAAGCCCACGCTTTCACCATCGATTGGCAATTGGCAGCTTCCGTGCCGTTCGCACTATGTTATTCGGAATGGGCATATCCTCTGGTCTGGCCAGTGGTCGGAAGAGCAAGTGCTCAAAGGTAGGAAAGCAGAACAAGCCAGAAGAAAAGAGTATTACATGGAACTTGAGCGCCAGCGGGTTTGGTGGCGCCGGGTCTGGAAATGGCTGCTCGGCTTGGTTCGCCGATAGTCGCTGTCGGCGAAGGAATCTGCTCGAAACACAAATCGGGAATTTTGAGCGCTGTATTTTTTAATATGAGGAAGCAAATCGCTTGCGGCTACTCACGGGATTTTTTCTGCCACTACGGATTCTTCCCGGAAGTTCACTCTAGCCACCCGGCCATTCCCGAACCTTCAGAATACCCCCCTGATTTCCCCCAATTCCCTCTCTGGAGACTGAGGGGCTGATTTGTCAGGTTCCATGTCATGAAACATGGCACGAACCTCTTCTGGCAGATCCTCCTCGTCTTGCTCATTGTCCTTCTGGCACTCTGGTGCGCGACGGAGTGGACGGCCTGGTCGCTTGGCTGGTCGCCGCGGCTGGGCGAGCCGCTCTTCGTCATCCTTGACATGCCGGTGTACGTACCCTGGGCCTTCTTCGGCTGGTGGTATTCCTTCGACGCCTATGCACCGGATGTGTTTGACCGGGGCGGGCTGATTGCCGGATCAGGCGGCGTTGCGGCCATTGTGATTGCGGTGACAGGCTCGATCCTTCGGGCACGGTGGGATAAGCGGGTCTCGACCTTCGGGTCTGCACGCTGGGCGGAAGGCAAGGATCTGCGCAAGTCCGGATTGTTGAAGCCTGCTGGTGTGTTTCTCGGCCAGGCTGAGGGCTCTTACCTCCGCCACGATGGGCCTGATCATGTCATGGCCTTTGCGCCGACCCGCTCAGGCAAGGGTGTTGGCCTTGTCGTGCCCACCCTGCTCTCCTGGCCGCATTCGGTTCTGGTGCACGACATCAAGGGCGAGAACTGGCAGCTGACATCCGGCTGGCGCTCGGAGTTCTCGCATTGTTTGCGTTTCGATCCAACGGACATTGCGTCAGCCCATTTCAATCCTCTGATGGAAGTGCGCAAGGGCCATTGCGAAGTTCGAGACGTCCAGAACATTGCCGACATTCTCGTGGACCCGCAGGGCAAGCTTGGCGATCTCGGCCACTGGGTCGACAAGGCCAACTCGCTACTCGTCGGCGTCATCCTGCATGTCCTTTACGCCGAGCGGGAGAAGACACTGGCGCGTGTATCGAGTTTCCTTGCTGATCCCGACCGGACGTTCCGCACGACGCTGTCGATCATGCTCCGGACAAATCACCTTGGCACAAGCGAAGCGCCCAAGGTTCATCCCGTTGTTGCCGAGACGGCGCGTGAGCTGATGAACCAGTCGGAGAACGAGCTTTCCGGCGTGTTGTCCACCGCGCTGCGCTTCCTGTCGCTCTACCGCGACCCGGTCATCGCGGAAGTGACGTCGCGGAGCGATTTCCGGATCGAGGACCTTGTGTCCGGCGACCGGCCGCTTTCGCTCTACCTGGTCGTCCCGCCCTCGGACCTGTCTCGTACGAAGCCCCTCATGCGCCTTATCCTGAACCAGGTCGGCCGGCGGCTCACTGAACATCTGGAGATACGTCCTTCGGTATTCTCGCGTGGCAGATCGGTTGTAGCAAACGTTCTGAGCGCTTGCGGGCTCCTTGCTCCTCGAGTGTCTCTGGTTGAAGCAAAGTCCCGTCGGCGGGTCCTGTTCATGCTGGACGAGTTCCCTGCCCTCGGACGGCTCGACTTCTTCGAGAGCGCGCTCGCCTATATGGCAGGCTATGGCCTGAAAGCCTTCCTGATCGCGCAGTCGCTCAATCAGATCGAGAAGGCCTATGGCCCGTCGAACGCGATCCTCGACAATTGCCATGTGAGAGTGGCGTTCGCGACGAATGACGAACGCACCGCCAAGCGTATCTCTGATGCACTCGGCACCAAGACTGAACAGCGCGCCATGAAGAACTATGCCGGTCACCGGCTGGCCCCCTGGCTCTCGCACAAGATGGTCTCGCGCCAGGAGACCGCCCGCCAGCTTCTGACCCCCGGCGAAGTCATGCAGCTCCCCGCAGACCAGGAACTTGTCCTTGTCGCAGGCTCTCCTCCGGTTCGTGCGCTGAAACTCCGCTACTATGAAGACCAGAACTTCACTGAACGCCTCAAAGACGCCCCTGACTTTGCAGCCTGCATTCCAGACGCGCGGGCCAATGACTGGGGCTCCGAAGTCCGGTCAATCCATGAAGGCCTCATGCAGGCCGCAGAGTTCGAACCTAATGTCGACGGCCTTGGGCCTCAGAAGGCACGCGATGCTGCCGAGGACCGTGCACGGCTCGCGTCACCTTCGAAACCTGGCCGGTCCCGGGCGCAGGCGCGCAATCCCCTGCAGGCAAGCCTCTTCGACGCACTCGTGCAGGCTGACAGCCTCGAACAGGCGACCGGCATTGATCTCACGGGGAATGGCCAATGAAGCCCCGGATCCAGCCCTATATCTCGCCAGAGAATTTTCACTGGCTGAAGGCTATGGCCAAACGCCCTGGCCTGTCAGAAAGCACGATCATCGATGGAGCAGTGACGGCCTACCGGGCAGGCGAGTCCGACAATAAGCGCGAAGCCGCCATCAATCGCCGGCTGGACCGGCTGACCCGCCAGTTCGGGCGGATCGAGCGGGACAATCTTGTCCTGGCCGAAACGCTTGCGACCTTCGTTCACTATTTCCTGACGGTGACACCGCCGGTGCCTGCCAACCAGGTTGAGGCAGCCCGCGCCAAGGGCGACATGCGGTTTGACCTCTTCGTCCGGCAGGTCGCCGAGGCGCTGCGCTCCGGTCAGCGCATTCTCCAGAACGCCGTCGAGGACGTGACGGCAGAAGGGGCGAGCCTTGAAACCCACCCTGAGCATTTGAATGGGGAGCGGGCCGATGCGTGAGGTTGAGAGTCTGACACGCACCCGCGCCATGCTGGTGACAGCGCTGGGAACCGAGATCGTGGCGGCACTGGAGGATCCGTCCGTCGTCGAGATCATGATCAATCCTGATGGAAAGCTCTGGGTCGAGCGGCACGGCAGCGGCCGCACCGAGTTTGGACTTGTCTCGGCTGCTGACACTGAACGTGTCATCCGGCTAGTCGCGAGCCATATGGGCCGCCGCGTCGATGCGGCCTCGCCGATTGTCTCGGCCGAACTGCCGATGGGCGGGGAACGGTTTGAAGGTCTCTTGCCACCCGTGGCGCCCGGACCTTGCTTCTCGATCCGCAAGCCTGCGGGACGGGTGATCGCTTTGGATGAGTATGTCGCCTCCGGCGTCATGGCGCCCCATCATGCAGACGCCCTACGCCAAGCCGTGCTGGAACGTGAGAATATTCTCGTGGTCGGTGGCACGGGCTCCGGCAAGACGACACTTGCCAACGCCCTGCTCGCCGAGATCGCGCTAACCGGCGACCGGCTGGTCATCCTCGAAGACACGCGCGAACTTGTGTCGACCGCGCGGGATGCGGTTCAGCTGAGAACACAACCCGGATCGGTGACGCTTGCAGACCTTGTCCGTTCAACCCTGCGGCTCCGCCCTGACCGGATCATTATCGGCGAGGTGCGCGGCGCCGAAGCGCTCGACATGCTGAAAGCCTGGAACACGGGCCATCCGGGCGGGATCGCCACCCTGCACGCAAACTCTGCCCTTGGCGGCCTCTCCCGGCTCGAACAGCTAATTGGCGAGGCCTCAGCCCAGGTGCCGCACGATCTCATCGCCGAGACCATTGATTGCGTTGTCTACATTTCCCGGCGCGCCGGGATCCACCGCGTCGAGGCGGTCGCGCGCATGAACGGGCTCGGGCGTCAGGGCTATGATCTGATCCCCGTCCAGCCGGACCTGCAGCTCGTCCTGCCGAGCCTGCCCTTTTCCGAACCGCTTCTCTCCACCGCTCCAGAAAGGACGTAATCCATAATGAAACGAGACATGATCAAAACCCTGAGCCTGACGGCAATTGTCGCGGCGCTCGCCTTCCCCGCCCACGCGGCGGGCTCCGGCATGCCCTGGGAAGCCCCGCTGCAGTCGATCCTCGACTCCATCGAAGGGCCGGTCGCCAAGATCCTCGCAACGATCGTTATCATCCTGACCGGCCTCGGCCTTGCCTTCGGCGAGAGCGGCGGCGGCATGCGGAAATTGTTGCAGATCGTGTTCGGTCTCTCGATCGCTTTTGCCGCGACGTCGTTCTTCCTCTCGTTCTTCTCCTTCGGCGGTGGGGCGACGCTCTGATGGCTGACAACCGCCCCCTGCCCCCCGGCTATAGCGTGCCGGTCCATCGCTCGCTCACAGTGCCGATCCTGCTCGCAGGTGCGCCAAGGCTTGCGACGATCGTCAATGGCACGCTGGCCGCCGCGCTTGGCATCGGCCTGCAGCTCTGGGGCGTGGGGCTCGCTTTCTGGATCGTGGCGCAGGGCATCTGCGTCTTCGCCGCCCGGCGCGATCCACAATTTTCCGACGTACTGATCCGGCACATTCGGACAAGAGGCTATTACGCATGCTGAACCTTCGTGAATACCGACAGCGCCCGGCCTCGCTCGCGGACCATCTCAAATGGGCTTGCCTGATCGCGCCCGGCATCATCCTCAACAAGGATGGCAGCCTGCAGCGGACAATTGCCTATCGCGGCCCAGACCTTGAAAGTTCGACGCCGGAAGAACTGGTCGCGGTCACGGCGCGCATGAACAATCTCCTCAGCCGGTTCGGGTCAGGTTGGGCGCTGCATATAGAAGCGGACCGCCGACCATCCGTCACCTATCCGGAAAGCACCTGGCGGGACAGCGCCCCCTGGCTGGTCGATGAAGAACGCCGGGCGGCGTTCGAAGAGCACGGGCGCCACTTCGAGACCGATTGCTACCTGACCCTCACATGGATGCCGCCGGCCGACCGGACAGCTCGGATCGAGCAACTCTTCATCGACGATCCCGCAGACGCCCCGGCGGCGTTCTGGAGCGAGCATCTCGCCCATTTCGAAACCGAAACCTCCCGGGCGCGCGACATGATGGCAGACCTGATGCCGGAAGCGCGCTTTCTCGATGATGAGGAAACGTTGACCTACCTGCATGCCTGCATCTCGGTCACGCGGCAGACTGTGCGGGCACCGTCCCTACCGATGTGCCTCGATGCGCTCCTGGTCGATACACCACTGACCGGCGGGCTCAGCCCACGCCTTGGCGAGGAGACGCTGAAAGTCCTCACGATCAACGGGTTCCCGGCAACCGGCGAGCCGGGACTCCTCTCCGAACTCGACCAGCTCGGCTTTGCCTATCGCTGGGTGACGCGGTTCCTGCCCCTCGATAAGCCCGAGGCGGAGAAGACGCTCAATGCCTATATGCGCAACTGGTTTGCGAAGCGCCGGTCGCTGACCTCTTACCTGCGCGAAATACTTACCAATGAGCCGGCAACGCTGCTCAATACGGACGCAGACAATCATGCCGCCGACGCGGACGAGGCCTTGCAGGCGCTTGGTGCCGGGCATGTCGCCTTCGGGTATTGCACGACGGCGATCGTGGTCCGGCATGAAGATGCATCGATCGCCGAAGACCAGATCCGCGCTGTCGAGCGCGTGATCCGCGGGCGTGGGTTCACCTCCGTCTCCGAAAGCGTCAACGCGGTGGAAGCCTGGCTCGGGACGCTGCCGGGCGAGGCCTATGCCAATGTCCGCCAGCCATTGCTCAATACGATCAATCTTGCCCATATGGCGCCGCTTTCGGCGCTCTGGGCAGGGCCGGAGCGCAATGCGCACCTGGACGGACCACCGCTCCTGATGGCGCGGTCGGCCAGTGCGACGCCGTTCCGGCTTGTCACGCATCAGGGCGATGTCGGGCATATGATGGTGGTCGGGCCGACCGGGGCCGGCAAGTCAGTCCTCCTGTCGCTCCTCGCCTTGCAATTCCGGCGCTATACCGACGCGCAGGTGTTCATCTTCGATAAGGGCGGTTCAGCGCGCTGCGCAACGCTGGCCCTTGGCGGGATATGGTACGACCTCTGCCTCGACGGCGACCTTGCGTTCCAGCCCTTGCGGGACATTGATAGCGAAGCCGGGATCGCCGAAGCGCAGGCCTGGGCGCTGGGGCTGATCGCTCAGGAGAATGTCATGGTAACGCCAGAGGTGAAGCAGGCCGTCTGGACGGCCCTTCAGAGCCTTGGCGCGGCGCCTGTTGTCCAGCGTACACTGACGGGTCTTGCGGCGCTGGTGCAGTCGCCGGAACTCCGGCACGCGCTGGAACCCTATACGCTGGCCGGCCCGTATGGCGCGCTGCTCGATGCCGATGAGGACAGTCTGGCATCCGGCGACATGCTCTGCTTCGAAATGGACGCGCTAATGCAGGACAAGCGGCTCGCCGCGCCGGTGCTCGCGCACCTGTTTGCGAAACTGGAAGCCCGGTTCGACGGGAAGCCAATCCTGCTCATTCTCGATGAGGCCTGGCTGTTCCTCGATCATCCAATGTTTGCGGGGCGGCTGCGTGACTGGCTGAAAACCCTGCGCAAGAAAAATGTCTCGGTCGTGTTCGCGACGCAGAGCCTGTCGGATATTTCGGCAAGCGCGATTGCGCCCTCGCTCATCGAAAGCGCCCCGACCCGCATCTTCCTTGCCAATGCGCGGGCCGAAGAGCCTTCGCAGCGGGCGACGTATGAAGCTTTCGGGCTCAATGCGCGTCAGGTCGAACTGATCGCGCGGGCGACCCCGAAGCGGGATTATTACGTCCAGTGTCCGGACGGCAACCGGTTGTTCGATCTCGACCTCGGTCCGGTTGCGCTTGCTTTCTGCGCCGCCGGTTCGAAGGCCGACCAGGAACTGATGTCCGAGATTTATGCCGCAGCGGGGCCGGAAGGTTTTGCTGCGGCCTGGCTTGCCGCGCGCGGGCTCCATTGGGCGGCGGACCTCATTGGAACAGAGGGAGACATACCATGCGCCGCAGAATAACCGCCCTGCTTGCAGCCTCGCTATCTTCACTCCTTTGGATAACGCAGCCGGCAGACGCCTTGCTGGGCGTTGGAGATGTCGTGATCGATCCCACAAACCTTGCCCAGAACATCCTGACCGCCACCCATACGCTCGAGCAGATCAACAACCAGATCCAGCAGCTCCAGCATGAGGCGCAGATGCTGGTGAACCAGGCCGAAGACCTCAAACGCCTCGACTATGCCTCGATCGAGCATATGAAACGCCTGCTCGAACGCATCGACACGCTGATGCGCGAAGCGGGCGAGGTCACTTACGAAGTCGAGGAGAGCGAGAGACAGTATGAAGAGGCCTTCCCGGATTCCTATGAAGGCCTCACCAATGAGGAAATCGTCGTCGAAGCCGCCGATCAGTGGCGGATCAGCCGGGATGCGTTCCGGGCCTCGATCCAGGTCCAGTCGGGGATCGTGACCTCGATTGCAGAGTCCAGGGAGACGCTCACCGACCTTGTGAGCGAAAGCCAGGCGGCAACAGGGAACCTGTCCGTGGCCCAGGCCGGCAACCAGCTCGTCGCCCTTTCCGTCGAGCAACAAATGCAGATGCAGCAATTGATGGCGGCGCAGTACCGGATGGTGGCGCTTGAAGAATCCCGCCGGGCCGCCATCGAGGAACAGGCCCGTATCCGTCACAAACGCTTCCGCGGCGACGGCGTCGCCTATCGGCGGGATTAGCGCCATGGAAGACCTTGGCGTCATCGACCAGTTTGCTGCGACCTTCTCGGCCTATATCGACAGCGGGTTCGGCCTGTTGCAGCCGGATGTCGCGTTCCTGACCTCCGCGCTTATCGCCATCGACATCACACTGGCGGGGCTGTTCTGGGCCATGGGCCCGGATACGGACATTGTCGGGCGATTCCTGAAGAAAGTGCTCTATGTCGGCGCCTTCGCGCTCATCCTAGGCAATTTTGCGCTCCTGTCGGACATTGTGTTCACGAGCTTTGCGCAACTGGGCCTGAACGCAACCGGCGGCACGATCACGGCGGACGATATCATGCGGCCGGGCTTTGTCGCAGCGGCAGGCTTCGATGCCGCCCTGCCCCTGCTTGACGAGATCGAAAAGCTTACCGGCCCGATCGCTTTCTTCCAGAACATTGTCATCATCGCCGTCCTCTTCCTCGCCTGGATCATCACCCTCCTCGCTTTCTTCTTCCTCGCCATCCAGCTCTTCGTCACCATCATCGAGTTCAAGCTGACGACGCTTGCCGGGTTTGTGCTGATCCCGTTCGCGCTCTGGAACAAGACCTCGTTCCTCGCCGAGAAGGTCCTCGGCAATGTCATCGCGTCGGGCATCAAGCTCATGGTGCTGGCCATCATCGTGGGCATTGGCTCAACCATCTTCTCCTCCATCACATCGACCTTCCAGCGAGACGAGGTGACCCTTGAACAGGCTGCCTCCGTCATCCTCGGATCCCTCTCGCTTCTCGCCCTCGGCCTGTTCGGACCCGGCATCGCAACAGGACTTGTCTCCGGCGCCCCGCAGCTGGGCGCTGGCGCCGCCATCGGCACCGCAGCTGGTGTCGCTGCCGGAACCGTCGCAGGCGGCAGCCTTGCCAAGGCCGGTATCGGCGCGGCAGCAGGTGGTACACGCAGCGCCGTGGGTGCAGCGGCCTCCATGGCAGGTGGCGCCCGCACAGCCTACCAGATGAACGCTGCTGCATCCGGCAAGACCGGCGCTGGCGCCGCAATGGCGGGCATGAGCGGTGTCGCCGGCGCAGGCGTTCGCGCGGCTGCATCGGGCGCCAAGGGATTTGCCCTGCGCGCGTTTGGTAACCCGAGCGAACGTCACCAGGCAGGCGCACGCGCTGCCTTTGCAGCAACCGGAGGCACCGGCGCGCCCAATGCAGGTCCAACCAATGGGCCGAATTCTTCCCCGGATTGGGCCCGGCGCATACGCCGCGACCAGTCGACCCGCGATGCCGGCATGATGGCCGCCTCTGCGGTCCGCGATGGCGACCGGCCCGGTGGCGGCACATCCATACAACTCAGGAATGACGAGGACTAATCTATGCTCTGGAAGCGAAATTCCACCCGCTATGGCGAAACCACGGCGCCCGTGACGCCCTACCAGCGCGCGGCGCAGGCCTGGGACGACCGGATCGGATCAGCGCGTGTCCAGGCGGCGAACTGGCGGCTGGCCGCACTCGGCAGCCTTGCCCTCTCGTTCGTGCTCGCAGGCGGTCTTGTCTGGCGCTCGACCCAATCCTTCGTCACGCCATACGTGGTCGAGCTGACCGGCGAAGGCGCCGTGCGCGCCGTCGGCCCCGCCGACGGGCGCTATGAGCCGACCGATGCGCAGATCGCGTTCCATCTTGCAGAATTCGTGAAGAACACGCGCGGTGTCTCCATCGATCCGGTGGTGGTCCGGCAGAACTGGCTGAAGGCCTATGCCTATGCGACCGACCGGGCGGCAGCCACGCTCAATGATTATGCCCGTGACAATGATCCATTTGCGGATCTCGGACGGCGCTTTGTGTCTGTCGACGTGGCGAGCGTCGTGCGGGCCTCCGATGACAGCTTCACCGTGCGCTGGCGCGAGACCGCATATCGCAACGGCACTGAGACCGGCCAGTCGAACCATACCGGCGTGTTCTCGATCGTAATCGACCCACCCCGCACCGAAGAGGCCCTCCGGGCCAATCCCCTCGGCCTCTACGTTCACGGCCTCAACTGGTCGAAAGACCATCAATAGGAGCATATCCAATGAAACGCCTTGCCCTGATCCTCCTTGCCTCGACCGCCCTTGCGGCCTGCGAGAGCTTTCCGGCTGCTGTCGGCCCCGACATCACACTGGATGAACCGGACTATGTCGAAGACCTCTATCTCGCCCCCGACATGGAAGAGGCCGATATCGCCGACGTGGACCTTTCTTCGACGCCGGTCGTTTACCGCACCTATACGCCGACAAGTGTCACAGGCGCGATGCCCGGCCAGTTGAAACCCATGCCGACGGAGACAGATGCGCCCTCCCTGAAACCCTACCAGGCCATAGAAACAGCAAACGGCAAGGCGGCGGTCGAACCCTCGCTCGACAATTACATGAACGCGATCCAAGTCTATCCTTATACCGTGGGCGCGCTCTACCAGGTCTATTGCGCACCGGAACAGGTCACCGACATAGTCCTGCAGCCCGGCGAAGAACTGGTCTCCGTTTCGGCCGGCGACACGGTACGTTGGGTGCTCGGGGACACCGTTTCCGGCACTGGCACCGATGCGCAGGCGCATATCCTGATCAAGCCGACGCAGGCGGGTCTCAAGACAAACCTCATCATCACGACGAGCCTGCGGGCCTATCACCTCGAACTGCGCGCGTTCGAAGAGACCTATATGGCGGCCGTGTCCTGGCGCTATGCCGATCAGGAATTGGTGACGCGTGTGGCGAGGTCCGGCGCGGCGCGTGGCACAACATCGTCTTCGCCAGCAGGATTGCAGCTTGATCGGTTGAAGTTCCGTTACGACATCGACGGCGATGAGCCGCACTGGCGGCCGGATCGCGTGTTCGACGATGGCCGCAAGGTCTATATCCAGTTCCCAGCCCGGCTCGACCAGGGCGAGGCCCCAGCCCTGTTCGTCATTGGCCGTGACGGCAAGTCCCAGCTCGTGAATTATCGCATGTCCGGCGACTATTATGTCGTCGACCGCCTGTTCGCCCGCGCCGAGCTGCGTCTTGGGGAAAAGCGCCAGGATGTCGTGAAGATCGCCCGCAATGATCTCGGGCAAGCGAAGCCATGACAGAGACTGCTTCCCCTCCACCCAAGCCGCTCGAAATCCGCGGCGCACCTAGGCCTGTCAAACGGTTTTCCAAACGCGCGCTCATGGTCCTGCTTGGAACAGGTAGTGCGATTGTTCTTGGTTCGCTCGCCTTTGCGCTGCAAAGCCCGAAGGACGGCGCTAACGATCCGGCCCGGGAGCTTTACAATACCGAGCATAATCCGACAGCGGATGGGCTCGCTGCGCTTCCGAAATCTTATGGCGAGATTGCGCCGGAAGACGACATCCTCGGGCCACCACTTCCAGGCGACCTCGGAACGCCGATCCTGAAGGCGCAGCGTGAAGGACGGATGGGACTGCCGACGGAAGATGCGCCCGAGGTGGATCCAATGCGTGAGCATCTGGCGGCGGTCGAGGCAGAGCTGCGAGCACGTGAAGTAGCTCTCTCTGATGCGGCACGTGGGAGCGGTGTGTTTTTCCAGGTTGGGTCGAGCGTGGGGGCGAAACCGATTGGCAGTCCGGTTTCGGCAGCGGCTGCGCCCTCGTTGAGCTTTCCGGACCTGTCGGCATTTGCGCCATCCGATGGCAGCGCGTTTGGGTCATCCTTAAATGAGGATCCAAACCGTCAGGTTCGCAAGCTTGATTTTCTGGGCGCAGAAACCGATCCCTCGATCTACAATCCGCATCGGCTGGAGACACCGGTTTCTCCCTACCAGTTGATGGCTGGAACGATTATTCCGGCAACCCTGCTGACAGGGGTGAACTCCGACCTTCCGGGGCAGGTCATCGCGCAGGTGACAAGCCCGGTTTATGACACAGTGACCGGCGAGACCGTGCTCGTGCCGCAGGGCGCTCGCCTGATCGGGCGCTATGACAGTGTCATAGCATTCGGCCAGTCCCGGGCGCTGCTCGTCTGGAGCCGGATCGTCATGCCGGACGGCACATCCATCCGGATCGACAATCTCGCCGGCGTCGATGCGCGCGGCTACGCTGGGCTAGAAGACAAGGTCGACTATCATTCCTGGAAACTGTTGCAGGGCGTCGCCCTGTCGACCCTGCTCGGCGTCGGGTCTGAACTCGCCAGCGATGACGAGGGCGACATTGCCCGGGCTTTGCGCCGCTCTGCGCAGACAGGGGCAAATGAAGCGGGCCAGGAAATCGTGCGCCGCAATCTCGACGTCCAGCCCTCGATCACCATCCGACGCGGCTGGCGGCTCGGCGTGCTCGTCAACAAGGACATTGTCTTGAAGCCCTATAAAGGAGGCATATAACCATGAGTAAAATCAGTTTGAAGATCGGGCCGCTACCGGACCGGACGCCGCAGAAGCTGACGGTGCTTGTCGATCCACCGCTGGCAACGGACTTGGACGCGTATGCGCGGATCCATTCGGAGATCCACGGAGTGGAGGTTCCGGCCGCGGCACTAGTGCCGCTGATGCTGGAAACCTTTCTGGCGAGTGACACCGGATTCCGGAAGGCAAAAAAATCTTGATCGCGACGGCGACGGATCATCGTCAGATTGTGGAGTGTACCCAATGGCAGAAAGCAAAATTAGTGAAGCCGATTTCACACGTGAAACAAGCTGGCTAACACCCAAACAGTGCGCCGACCTTACCGGGTGGACCGTGTCTGGTCTCGAAAAGCGCCGGCTGCGCGGTCAATGGCCCCCATTTTCCATACGCGCCGGTCGTCCAAGATACCCCGGAGATTATATCCGTCGGCAATTCGCCGAGGCTGTGGTGACCAATACCGTTCAGGCGTCGACTACCAGCGACAAATTTTAGCAAACGTATGGTCAAGATCGCGGCCCGGTATGCTTACCGAGGTTAAAGGTCTTCCAGTTGCCATAAAGCAGTAAGTATTGACTTTTACCGGCATTTTTGTATTTTGCCGGTAAATGACTGTCCAGGAACTTCCTCTCGTCATCCAGACCAGTTACGCCGAGCTGCTAGACCAGCTGCGGCTGGCCACAGCGTCCGACTTTCCGGAAGGCTCAACCTTCCGAAAAAGAACCATCTCCGGCAAGGATTACTGGTACGTTCAGGAGCCGACAACCCCACAGGGACGTCCACCGGAACGGTATCTGGGCGTTGACACACCAGAGCGACGTACCGCTATTGACAGCGCGATGAGTGCGAAGGCCCATGCCGATACGCGCAAGGCGATCCGTCGCTCGCTTTCCGGCGCCGGCCTGCCCGAGCCAGATGGGCTGACGGGAGCCGTTATCGAGGCTCTCGCGGATGCAGGCGTGTTCCGTTTGAGGGGCGTGATTGTCGGCACAATCGCGTTCCAGACCTATGCCGGCCTTCTCGGTGTCAAGCTGCCGAACGTCGCCATACGAACCGGTGACGTCGACCTTGCCCAAGACTACGGCGTGTCAGTTGCGCTCAATGATTCACTCGACGTTTCACTGATTGATGTCCTGAAAACAGTCGATGCGGCGTTCGCGCCGGTCCCCTCCCTTGCGGGCCCCAACATAGCAGCGACGTACGCTCGCCCTGGTGGATACCGGGTAGACGTCCTGACGACCAATCGCGGCCCTGATCGGGACGCCCCAGTTAACCTGCCCAGCCTCAGATCCGATGCGTTGCCCTTGCGTTTTCTGGACTTCCTGCTGAGAGACACGGTCGAAGCAGCGATCCTCACGCGCTTCGGGGCACTCGTAAACGTTCCATCCCCAGAGCGGTATGCTGTCCACAAACTGATCGTTTCAACCATGCGGAAGGACACTGGCGAAAGTGCCGTGAAGTCCGACAAAGATATCATGCAGGCTGGCCTTCTCGTCGAAGCGCTTGTTGCCAAACGCAGACAAGACGATCTGATCGCCGCCCTCAACGAGGCCGCCGCGCGAGGACCGGCCTGGCAAGAAAGGCTCAGCCAGGGCGCTGCACGTCTTGGGAATGAATCACGGGAAATCGTTCAATCACTCCTGGAAGCAGGCTAATTGACTTGCTCTGTCGAAAATTTCGCCTCATGCGGTGGAATTCTTGGAGGGGGCAATTCAATAGTCTAAAACACCATAATGGTTGCGCACGGGGCCAAGCCTCGCTATTCCGGCTGCATTGTAACTCAGACGGTGGCTTATTGGTGGCTTAGCGTTTGGAGGTGTTGCGGCAGGTGGGGTCCAAACCCACTTAACGCATTGTTTTTATAGGGGTCTTGCGAAAGACTCGTTCCACCAACTTTCTGGTTTGGGACCAGAGGGTCGGAGGTTCGAATCCTCTCGCTCCGACCATTCACTTTCTCAGCGGTGAGGTCAGCAATGCAAGCGCGTATCTTCAAGCCTGCCAAGAGCGCCATGACGTCCGGCCGCGGCCAGACCAAAGCCTGGGTTCTCGAATTTGTTAAGAACGACGCAAAGCGCTATGCCGACCCTGTCATGGGCTGGACCAGCATCGACGACACATCCGGCCAGGTCCGCCTCACCTTTGACACGCAGGAACAGGCGATCGAGTACGCCAAGAGCGAAGGCCTGACCTTCACGGTCACGCCCTCCGAAGAGCGGAAACGGCTTGTAAAGTCCTATAGCGCTAATTTCGACGCAAATCGCAAGCAGCCCTGGACGCACTAGGGTGCCCGCCGGTAACGACCCGGCCCCGTAGCTCAGCTGGATAGAGCACCCGACTTCTAATCGGACGGTCGCAGGTTCGAATCCTGCCGGGGTCGCCATTTTGGCGCGCGGCGAAGCGTTTAATCCGCCCCTATCCCAGCAGGAAGCGCCGGATTTCGGAGACGAATTCCGATGAGGCCGGCTCCCGGCCGAGCAGCAAATGGTTGTTGCTGTCGAGGCCGACGAATTCCGCGCCCGCTATTTCCGCCGCAATCGCCCGCCCCGAGGGCATCGGGATGCGCAAATCTCCCCGGCAATGAATGACCAGCGTCGGACACTGGATGTCCTTGAGACGATGGCGCACGTCGATATTCGCGAATGCATTGAGGAACCGGACCGCATTGTCGGCGGAGGTGGTATTGCGCTGGAATTCGTCAAACCAGGCGAGTTCTTCCAGAGTCGCATCCGGCATGAAGGTCTGGGAGAACATGTGCCGGAAGGAGGGGTTTGTCTGGCCCCATCCGGTCTCGGTCAGCACCATCACGGCCTCGCGTTCGCGAGCCTGCGCCGGCGTCGCCGTGTGGCGCCAGCCTGCCGTATAGCCGCCAAACAGGATCAGATGGGAAACCCGGTCCGGATGCCTCGCCGCATATTCAATCGACACGGCCGCGCCCTGGCTGATGCCGAGCAAGGGAAACCGGTCCAGCCCTGCGGCGTCCACGACCAGTTCAAGATCAGACACAAATGTCCCAAAGCTGATTTCCGGCACGTCCCAATCCGACAGGCCGCAGCCGCGCTCGTCATACCGGATGAAGTTGAACGTATTGCCAAGGTCGCGGTAGAGCGGGCTCCAGATCGGAGCCTCCCAGTCCAGTTCCAGATGCGACAGCCAGTTGGCGGCCTTGACCAGTGGCGGCGCGTCAGCAGACCCGACGCTCGCCCATGCCAGTGAGGTGTTGTCATCGGCCTGAACGAACCGGACGATCTGCCTCAGCGCATCCGCCTCGGCCGGTTTTTCCACGGGCGCCTTGCGGGATCCGCCTGCCCCGAACGGATCAACCGAAAAGTCCGGAACGGCCAAATCTGCCGCCTCAAAAGCGTGTGCGAGTTCCTCTCGCCGGGCGTCGGCTTCCTGCTTGCGCCCGGTGCGGCGCCGGCTGGCCACAGCAAATTGCGCCGCCAGCGGATCGAAGGGCGCGTCCAGCAGCCATCTGTCCGCCCATCGCTCTGTGTCTTCCGGCGCGAGGTCCGGGAGTTCGACAAGCCGGCGTGCCAGACGGACCCGGAACCGGGTGGCCTCGTCGCGCTGCTGGGTCAGCCACACCGAAAAATCGGGCTGGTTGGGCAATTCGCAATCTTCAAGTAGCAATCCCCTCGCCGCGTCCCATGCGCAGGCAAGTTCTTCCGTATTCGTATCTTCTCCGCCGGCGGAGCGCTTCACCGCCTGGAAATCAACCGCCACGGACCGCTCATCCAGCTGGACACGCTCCCGATCCGTCAGCAGACGGATCTGGCTGCCAGCATTGAGGGTCGGGCGCAATTTGCTGAGGGACCACCGCAAGGCCCCGCGCGGATCATCCGGCAGATCCCAGAACACCTCGCACAGCCTGTCGCGCCGCTGCGGCGCTGCCGACAAGGCCAGATAGCCCAGCAATGCACGCGTTTTGCGCGATGACGGGAGCGGCAGCTCCTCGCGACCGAAAAACACCCGCAACGGCCCGAAGGTCTGGATCGAAAGCATGGCAAGACAATCGTGGCGAGTAAAAAGGGGTCACGCATCAAGGATACGCGCCACGGGCAATTTACGGCATTGACCGCATTCGCACAACTCGCAACCGGGATGTTCCGGATTATGGTTCAATAAAGTCGAGCCCCGCGCCGAAGCACGGGGCTCGCAATCTGAAGGCTTGTTGGGGACTAGCCTTCAGATGGTTCGCGCGATACCTCAACCTGTTGCGCCCGGTCCTGGTGGTGAGCTGTCAGGGCGCTGATTGCGGCTTCGGCGATGACCTTGTTGATCAGGTCGGCTTCGCACGCCCGAATGCTCCGGGGGTGGGTGCGGAACACGGACAGCATGCTCGAAGGCTTGCACGCCGCGCGTGCAACACGTTCGAATTCTTCATAGTTTTCTTCGACGCTGGCGGACGGATCGATCTGAAACGTCACGTCGAAGGTTTCTTCCATCGAGCCGGCAGAGGCCGTGAAAGCGATGCCGGATGCGGCGAGTGCGATAGCGAGGGTCTTGAAAATAGAGTTAGTCATTGGGGGGTTCCTTTCGGTCAGAGTTGATGACCGCCTTTTGCCCCCCGCAGCGTGGTAGCCAGCGTGGTAAGGCCAGTGGCTTTCATGCCGGAAAACCGTGGACTTTGCGTTTGAATGGCAGACGGGGCCTCCACGTCGTGAAAGCCCCGTCGCAATGTCTGTATGAAATGCTCGCGCGCCGGCGCGCGATCAGGTCTTGGCGGAATCCAGTTCCTTGGTCAGCTGTTCCTTCAGGTCGCGCTTGACGAATTTGCCGCTGGCATTGCGCGGCAAGGCGGTGAGGAACCAGACATAACGCGGCACCTTGTGCTTCGCCATGATGCCCGCGCAATGCTCGCGCAGGGTGACAGCGGCCAGGTCTTCGCCCGGCTTCAGCACGACAGCGACGCCGACTTCCTCACCCAGCCGGTCGTCCGGTACGCCGAACACGCTGCACTCGGCCACGGACGGATGACGATAGATCGCCGCCTCGACTTCGGCGCAATAGACGTTCTCGCCGCCGCGCAGCACCATGTCCTTCTTGCGGTCCACAATGAAGATGAAGCCATGCTCGTCGATGCGCGCAATGTCGCCCGTATGCAGCCAGCCATCTGTGATCGATTCCGCAGTCGCGTCAGGCCGGTTGATATAGCCCTTGATGACGGAGGAGCCGCGCACCCACAGCTCGCCCACTTCGCCCTGCGGGACGGTCTCGCCAAGTTCGTTGACGCATTTTGCCTCGAAGTTGGGCATGGCCGGGCCGGCACTGTCCGGTTTGTCGATGAAGAAATCTGCCGACACCGAGGTAATGATCCCGCAGGTCTCGGTCATGCCATAGCCGGTGTTCGGCCGGGCCGTTGCGACCGTGGAATCGATCTTGTGGACAAGATCCGGCGGCAATTGCGCGCCGCCGCCGCCAAGTGTGGCAAGGCTGGACGTATCGGTTTTCTCGAAGTCCGGATGATTGATCAGCTCGCGGGCCATGATCGGCACGCCGCTCATCGCGGTCACTTTCTCGGTCTCGACCAGCCTCAGCGCCTCGCCGGCATCCCAGCGATACATGAGGATGATCTTGCCGCCTGCCGCCGTGATGAGATAGGCGCCGCAATTGTTCGCGGTGACGTGAAACAGCGGCGTTGTGATCAGGGCGACCGGAATGGGCGCCTCTTCCGGGGGCACTTCGCCGGTTGCTCGCTGGGTTGCCAGGGCTGTGGACGCGCCCGAGAACGCCATGTTGAGCAGGTTCGAGACACAGCCCCGATGGGTCAGCTGCGCGCCCTTCGGAAAGCCGGTGGTGCCCGACGTATAGAAGATACAGGCATCGGCGTCCGGATCGACGCTCACCGCCGGCAATTCGCCGCCATGCGCCAGGACGTCGGCCCACTGGATCACCGGAGCCTGCGCGTCCGGCGCGCGCACGGCCACGATCTTCATACGGTCGGCCGCGCCTTCTATGGACAGGACACGATCAAGCCGCTCTGAGTCTGCGAACAGGACTTTGGGATCGGAATCCTTGAGGGCGTATTCCATTTCCTCGGCCGTCCACCAGGCATTCATGCCGACGACGGCAATGCCGGTCGACACACAGGCCCAATAGAGCAGCATCCATTCGGGATAGTTGCGCATGGCAATGGCCACCCGGTCGCCCGGCTTGACGCCCTGGTCGAACAGCCAAGCCGCCGCTGCGGCGACTTCGCGGTGTGCGTCGGCATAGGTCCAGCGCTCATCCTGGTAGACCAGATAGTCGCGATCAGCGAATGGGAGGGTCGACAGCCAGACTTCCCGCACGCTGGGCGGGGCGTTCTTGTAGACGCGGAGCCGGTTGCCCAGAACTTCGGCCTCGACGATCTCGAATTCGCCGCCGGGGCCTGTCAGTTCTTCCCGTGCTTTCAGGAGTTCGGTGTAGTGCATGTTTCCTCCAGATTGTTTTGTCCGATCATACACAGTGTCGCTACGTCACAAAGACCGGACGCTGGGGCAGGCCTGACCGAAATTTCCTGAACTTCCCTCATCTTATGGCCTGATTTCATTACCTTCCCATCACAAGATGGTGAAGGCGGGGTGGTTATGCCCTGTTTCTTGCGCAGGGCTGACGCTGACCGGGGGGCGGGATTGATCTATACCTTGCGACAAGCCCGCCCGTATCGCCGCGCCCCGGCCCGATATGACACCGATCAGACGTAGCAGGAGTTTTGTCATTAGACAGATAATCGTCACCTGCCTCGCATGTGTCATCCTCGCGGCGTCGGCACGGGCAGATGAGGCGGCTGACCGGATGTCTCTGGCGCCCGTCGGGACGTCGGACTTCCTGTCAGAAACACCGGCGGGAGAGGTCTGGAATGACGCGAACTCCGCTGCGCTCATTACAGAGATCGAGGCATTGTCGGCGCACGGTCTCGAGCCTGCGCATTATCATTTGGCCTCGCTGAAAGCCGGCGACCTCCCCCAAGCCGAACGAGACCTGATGGCGACCGATGCGTGGATGTCGGCCGCCGCGCAAATGCTGTCCGGAAAGCTTGATCCCGTCTCCCTGAAACCCGATTGGACCGCCGACACACGGGACGCGGATTTTGTGACTGTGCTCGCCTATGCGCTGGCCACCGGCACCATAAGCGGCAGCCTCGAACAATTCGCGCCGATCCAATCAGACTACGCCTTGCTGAAGGCGGAACTGGCGCGCCTCCGCGACCACTCCGCGCTCCCCATTGCGCGCGTCTCCGGAGGCGACCCGCTCAAGCCCGGCATGGAGACGGCGCGGGCCAGGCAAGTGCAGGTGCGCCTGATTGAAATGGGACTCCTTGAAGCCGACACGTTGTCCGGCCAGATGGACGACACCACGGTCTCGGCCGTAAAGGCCCTGCAGGCACAGGAAGGGCTTGAAGAGGACGGGATCGTCGGCGCGGCTACCTTGCGCGCACTCAACCGGGACGACCAGACACGTATCGACCAGATCCGCGCCAATATGGAGCGATGGCGCTGGCTGCCTGCCGATCTGGGCAGGCGGCATGTCCGGGCAAACATCGCCGGCTTCGACGTCACGACCTATGAGGATGGCGTGCCCCAGGCGATCCGCGCCATTATTGTCGGAAATCCAAAGCGCAAGACGCCCATATTTTCTGACCAGATCGAGTACATCGTCTTTAATCCGTGGTGGGAGACGCCCTCCAGCATCGCCAGGGCTGACAAGCTGCCCCTGTTCCAGAAAGACCCCGGCGCGGTGAAACGCCAGGGCTTCGAGATACGGGATTCCGCCGGCCGCGTCGTGCCGCCTTCGTCCGTAGACTGGAAAAGCTATACAGCCAGCAATTTCCCCTACCGTATCCGGCAGGCACCCGGCCCCCAGAACGCGCTCGGCCAAGTCAAGATCATGTTCCCGAACGCACACAATGTGTATTTGCACGACACGCCCAATCGCGATCTTTTCTCGCTGAAACAGCGCGCCCTGTCGTCCGGCTGCGTGAGAACCAAGGATCCGATTGGCCTGGCGGAATGGCTTCTATCGGACACAGAGGGCTGGGACCGCGCCGCCATCGATCAGGCCGTCGCCACCGGCAAGGAAACCCGAGCAGACCTCGCCGAACCGGTCCCGGTCCACATTGTCTACTTCACGGCGGTGCCGAACGGATGTGGCGGCGTCCGGTATCTGGACGACATCTATGAACGAGACAGCGCCGTGCTGACCGGGCTCGACACTGAACCGGCCGCCTTGAAAAGCGAGTAAGGGATAATGAGGGGCCTTATCCCGCCGCGCGGGTCTGTCCGGCATGCAGGGCGCAGATCAGCGTGAACAGGCGCCGGGCGGTCGAGAAATCGACCTCGATCTTGCCTTCCAGACGTTCGGCGAGAAGTTCGGAGCCTTCATTGTGGATGCCGCGCCGTGCCATGTCGATCGCTTCGATCTGGTGCGGGGACTGGGTGCGGATCGCGTCATAATAGCTGTCGCAGATCATGAAATAGTCGCGGATCACGCCCCGGAACGGCCCGAGCGACAAGATGAAAGTATGGACGTCCTCGCCCTTTTCATTGCGGATGGCGAAGACCAGTCGGCGCTCGGCCTTGGAGAGGTTCAGCTGGTAGGGTCCCTCATCCTTTTCGAGGACCTTGAAGACATTGCTTTCGAGCAGGTCGAAAATCGCCACGCGGCGCTCATGCTCAGCGTCCGGGCCGGACGCGCCCAGGGTCTCATCGTCGATATCGACGCCGATGAGCCGGTCATTGCTCACCCGTCAGTGTCCTTGTTGGTCCGGATCGAGATGGAGCGCGCATGTGCCGGCAGGCGCTCGGCCTCGGCCAGACGCAAGGCAGCAGGCGCGATGGCGGCAAAACCCTGCGGGCCGACCCGCTGGACGCTCATCCGCTTCAGGAAATCGTAGAGGCCAAGGCCCGACGAGAAGCGCGCGGCGCGGCTGGTCGGCAGGACATGGTTCGATCCGGTGACATAATCACCCAGCGCTTCCGGCGTATAATGGCCGAGGAAGACCGCGCCGGCATGGCGGATCAGCGGCAACAGGGCGTCCGGATCCTCCACGCAGAGCTCCAGATGTTCCGCAGCAATGCGGTTCGCAATGGATGCTGCAGCAGGCAGGTCCGGCGCGACAACGATGGCACCATTATGGGTCCAGCTTTCGCGCGCCCGCTCGCCCGTGGGCAGGGTTTTCAACTGGCTTTCCACAGCCTTTTCCACAGAATCCCCCACAGCCTGATCCACAACGATGAGGATCGACTGGCTGCTCGGATCATGCTCGGCTTGGGAAAGAAGGTCGGCGGCGATCCAGTCCGGGTTTGCGGTGTGATCTGCGATGACCAGAATCTCTGACGGGCCAGCAATCGTGTCGATGCCGACACGGCCGAACACCTGCCGCTTTGCTTCCGCAACGAAGGCATTTCCGGGCCCGACAATCTTGTCGACCGGGGCAAGGTTTGCCGTGCCATAGGCCAGTGCGGCCACGGCCTGCGCGCCGCCGATGGGGTAGAATTCCTCAACGCCTGCCTTCAGCGCGGCATAGGCCACGGCGGGTGACAGCTCGCCCTGCGGCGCGGGGGCAACCATGACGATGCGCTCGACGCCGGCGATCTTGGCCGGCACGACATTCATCAGGACCGATGAGGGATAACTCGCGCGGCCGCCCGGCACATAGACGCCAACGCTTTCCAGCGCGGTCCACCGCCAGCCGAGCTCGATGCCGGCCGAATCGGTGAAGCTGTGATCTTCGGGGCGTTGCGCCGCGTGATAGGCGGCGATCCGGTCATGCGCGAAGTCGATTGCTTCGCGGAGGTCGGCCGGGCACTGCGCCGCAAGGCTGTGAAGATTCACATTGTCAGATGTAAGCGTCGACGGGTCCAGCTGCAGGCCATCAAACCTGGCGGTATATTCCGCCACGGCCTCACCGCCCCGCGCCTGCACATCCTTCAGGATGCCGGTCACGATAGCGACAACATCATCCCCCGTCCCGCGCTCCTGCTCCAGGAACTGCGCGAACTCGCCATGAAATGCGTCATTGGAGGCGAAAAACCTGCGGACCATGTCTATCTCCGGCGCCGCTCGTGGCTCGGAAGGCGGCGCGTCGGCCACACATAGTCGCTGTCCAGTAGAGTTGCATCCAGAACTTCGACGTCGAGGACGATTTCCCCGTCGCCGGCGAACAGGAGCGTGATCTTGCCCCCCGGCGGTTCATCGGCGGGCGTGAAGCTTACCTGCAACAGCGACAGGATCATTTCCGGATCCGTCTTGGTAACCGCGCGGGTCTTCACGTTCAGCACGCCGTCAAACGCCAACAGGGCGCGCACACGCTCGCCATCCCCGCGTTTCGCGCCAGCTTCCCAGCGGAACCGGTTAATTTCCAGTGCGAAGCGGTTGCGGCGGGCCTCATATTTGAGATTGCCCGCTTTCACCACACTGTCCTGAATGGCGGCCGAAATGACTTCCAAATCCTCTGCCGTTTCAGCGAGGAGGCGGAGTGGGTTTGTATCAGCCATCAGTGCCCCTTGAGCAATTCCTAGTCTTCGTCCTCGGACCGGCGTTCTATGCTGGCCCCACAGGCGTTAAGCTTCTCTTCCAACCGCTCAAATCCGCGATCCAGATGATAGATACGGTTCACCACAGTCTCCCCCTCTGCGGCAAGCCCCGCAATCACGAGCGAGACGGATGCGCGCAGGTCGGTCGCCATAACAGGCGCGCCGGTCAGGTGTGGCACGCCCTTCACGACAGCCTCCTGGCCCCGCACCGTGATGTCGGCGCCGAGACGCGACAATTCCGGCGCGTGCATGAAGCGGTTCTCGAAGATTGTCTCGCGGATGATGCTGGTGCCGTCGGCGAGGCTCATCAGGGCCATGAACTGGGCCTGCAGATCTGTCGGGAAGCCGGGATGCGGCTGGGTCGAGACGCTGACCGATTTCAGGCGTGAACCATTGCGCACAATGCGCATCGTGCCGGCGGCCTCGTCGGACTCCACGGTGACACCCGCCTCTTTCAGCCTGCCGATCAGCGCGCCGAGCGCCGCCACAGGTGCGCCCTCCAGCGTCACATCCCCGCCAGCAGCCGCCGCGGCCATGGCATAGGTGCCGGCTTCGATCCGGTCGGGCATCACGGAATGGCTCGTCCCGCCCAATTGCTCGACGCCTTCGATCCGGATCTTGGACGTACCGGCGCCGGCGATCTTCGCGCCCATTGAGTTCAGGCAGACGGCAAGGTCTTCGATCTCGGGCTCGCGCGCAGCATTCTCCAGAACGGTTTCGCCCTTGGCCAGTGTCGCCGTCAGCATGGCATGTTCGGTCGCGCCAACACTCGGCATGGCGAAATTGATGTGGGCGCCTTTCAGGCCGTGAATGGCGGCGGCCTTCACATAGCCCTGCTCCACGCGGAGGTCTGCGCCCATGGCTTCGAGCGCCTGCAGGTGCAGATCGACCGGCCGCGCGCCGATCGCGCATCCGCCCGGCAGAGACACGGTCGCATGGCCGGACCGGGCGATGAGAGGCCCGAGCACGTTGAAGCTCGCTCGCATCTTCCTCACCTGGTCATACGGCGCAATCGTGCTTTTCAGCTCCGCCGCATTGAGACGGCAGGTCGATCCGCCCTTCGGCCAGTAGACTTCGACGCCCAGCGTTTCCAGCAGCTGCGCAAGGAAGCGCGTGTCCGCCAGATTCGGCATATTGGTGAGCTTGATCGGCTGGTCAGTCAGCAGGCATGCGACCATGAGCTTCAGGGCGGAGTTCTTCGCGCCTGAGACCGGAATGCGGCCGTTCAGGTGAGCGCCGCCCTTGATGTGCAATTTATCCATGGATTGCCCTTATACAGCGCTTCGCGGCTTTGAAAGGGCCGGAATGTGGCCCGGCTGCACAGATCTTATCCAAATCTTACAGGCAGTTGCTTCAGGCCGCGCAGGCCGGCCCGCGGAATCCACGTCAGGCTGGCGGGATCTGTGGCAATGGATAGCGGCTTGCGCCCATGAAATTCCATGTCTTTCTTCGGGTGTCGCGGCTTCTTCATCTGGACCGGGGTGCAATAGCGGATGAGTTCGCCCGCCGCGAGGCCGCGCGAAGCCTCAAAGACGTCCCGCTCCAGCGCACAGGCAAGGATGGCATGCGGTGCCCGCAGACAGGTTTGCGCGATCAGTTGGAAGGTCATTTCCGCTCCGGCTTCTGCCCGTTGTCGGCGTCCCGCACCTTGCGGCTCGCGGCTTTCCGGCGCTTCAGATTGGCGCGTAGAGCCTCAGCCATACGGGCCGCTTTTTCGTTACCGGACTTCTTGTCTGTCATGAGAGGTGCTTTTCGCGGCAAAACGGTCTTTTCATGTCTGTCTGCATAAGCTAAAGCCCGCTTTCCATTCCTGCAATGCCGCGGTAGCTCAGTGGTAGAGCGCATCATTGGTAATGATGAGGCCGGGAGTTCAATTCTCCCTCGCGGCACCAGGAATCCCCCCGCTCAGTCAAATTTGTGACGGGCGCCGATGCGGCGCGTTCGGGTTTTCCAGCGTTCAAACTCTCCAGTTTGATGGGTGGAAAATGAGGAAGGGCGGCCCGAACATATCAGGCCGCCCTATCCCAAAAACCACAAGGCGTAAGCTTAAAGCCCGCCTGGCCCGCAATCATTCCTGAGGAAATCATCAATTGCCTCAAGAGATTCACGGTGATTCTCCGGGCTCCAAAGCACGCCTTGGTGCCCCATATCCTTCATGGAAAGGAATTTGGCGGGGACCTTGTTCTTCACGGCATTGTAGAAATCCCGTCCATCCTTGATCGGCACACGAACATCGCGGTCACCATGATAAACGAGAATTGGCAAGACAGCGTGATCGGAATTTGCCAGCGGGTCCATACCCGTCATGGTGTGGCCTTGTACCGCTCGGGAAATCCGGTTCTCGCTGACCTTGGTCCTGAACAATGCCAGATTGGAGACGCCGGCCCCGGCAATCGCACATTGATAGGGGCCATTCTCCCTGACCGTTGCAGCAAACGCAGCAAATCCCCCATAGGAATAGCCGAATATGGCGATCCGGTCAGGATCGGCATAGCCTTCGGAGACCAGCCAGGCTGCGCCATCATCCTTGTCATCCTGCATCTTCTGGCCCCACTCATTATCACCTGCCAGCCAGAGTTCGCGACCGAACCCTTGCGAGCCACGATATTGGGGCTGAAGCACATGATAACCTCGCGATGTCAGGAACTGGACCCAGCCGGATGAATCCCAGCCTCCAAAATCCCGCGCCCACGGACCGCCATGCGGATGAATGATGGTCGGCCGTGGCGCGTCGCCCTTTTCCCAACCCACTGCAGGCGTCAGGATAGCCGGAATTTCCAAGCCATCCCGTGCATCGTAGTAGACGAGCTTCGACTGAGACATCTGATAATCGGAGAACCAGGGTCGAGACGACCCGATAACCGCCAGCTTGGACTTGTCCACAAGAAGGTAGTACGTAGGCGGACTGTTGGATTCCTCAGTGGAGAACAATATGCGGGACCGGTCTTCATTCCAGTCCATAACGTCCACCATCAGACCAGGAAAGATCGATTCCAGACCGTCCTGGACGCTCCGCATTTCCGGATCGACCCAGTAGGTCTCCTGAACAAGGCCATCATAGGTGAAACCAAGCGGAATATTGAAATTATCCTGATTGCGACCAAGAATTACTCCAGATGCGCTGAATTCAGGATGGGCAAAAAGCGGGCCCTCCGAGAATTTGTCAGCCACTGGGTCATATAAATACACGGAAGCCTTGTCCGAAAACCTGTCCGTAATGACATAGTACTTTCCCGACTGCTCATCATGGCCAACAGTATCAACCTGATAACGAGCTGCCGCCGTATAGGTCAGCGGAGCTTCAAGATCATACGTTCCTGTTTGGGCATTGAGGATGTAAGTGCGAACCTCATAGTCATTTCCCCCAATAGGTTCGAGCTCGAACTTGGTAAGGACGTTGCCCGTACGCGGATCAATATAGCCATTCTGAAGGTTGCCGCTGTCCTGATACAAAAATTCCTTACTCTCTGTGGCAAGGTTTACCTTGTAGTATTTAGGGGCTTGGGCATCCACATCATACGCTGATGCGATGACGTGCTCGGGATCCAGAGGCAGGCTTTCCGCCACGGTTATCTCACCGCTGAGGCGTGCACACTCGTTCTTGTCATCTGCGAGATTGGCAAAATCATCGTCAAGCTCTTGCGGCTTGATGTTCTTGTCACCGAAATACGTCTTGTAAATCCAGGTCTTTACCGCGCCGGCGCCACCGCCTTCGATGCAATAGGTCTGGCCCGTCCATGCCTGCTTTCCCAGAACACGAATCTTGTCGCCTCCGATTGCGGACGCCGCAACGAATTCCATGCGATCATTTGCCGGAGTTGCCCGTGTGGGAATAAGGGGTTTGGAAATGTCGATACTCTCGCCCAGCTCCCATACAGCAAGAGCCGTCTCTTCCTGCTTGGTATTGGGCAAAGTGATCAACCCAACCAGAAAGTCCCCTTCATTGGAAAGCGAGAGGCTACTGATAGCAGCCTTCTTTCCAAATTCCTTGACCGGGATGGGCTTCGCTTCTGGCTCAGCGACAGCGCCAAGCCCGGCTGATCCCAGCAGCCCCGTCATCATAACAACGCGTATGACCTTCATGAATTACCTCCGAAAAACTGACTCTTTGCTGCATTCCATTTTTTATGGCGATAGCCCTGACACAGCTCATTCACGCACAGGATCGGTTGCTTCACCAAGCATCAAATTCACACAAACTGCGCAAAAACGTAGCATATTTGTCACGCTCCTGACCGCATCAGCCCACCCAATATGAAATTGTGTTCATAATGCATTGCCGCTTACAGGATGCCATGCTCAAAAAAGTACGCTTACATCCATTTGGTGAGTGAATGAAGTATAAATTGGTCGAAATCCTTTTAGGGGAAGGTGCAAATGTCCACTAAACACTCCAGCCGCAGCAAGTTCTTGCTCGGTGTCGCTGCCAGTGCGCTGGCAATTTCAGGCTCCGCGTTCGCGCAGGAAGCCGAAACGAATTCCGATGATGTGATTGAAACGATCTCGGAAGAAGCTGAAGCAGAAGAAGCGCGTCAGGAAAAGATCGTTGTAACGGGCTCCTTGCTCCGTCGTGACGAATATTCCTCGTCTTCTCCAATTCAGGTCATTACCGCAAACACAGCTACGCTACAGGGTCTGGTCGACACGGCTGACATCTTGCAAAGCTCTTCGGTGGCGTCCGGGTCAACGCAGATCAACGGCAACTTCGGTGGTTTTGTCGTCGAAGGTGGTACAGGGGTCAACACGATCTCCTTGCGTGGTCTTGGTGCACAACGCTCTCTCGTGCTGTTCAATGGTCGCCGTCTTGGTGGTGCCGGTACACAGGGCCAGGTTGGCGCAGTCGACCTGAACGTCATTCCTGACGCAGCCATCAGCCGCATCGAAATCCTCAAGGATGGTGCATCGTCGATCTACGGATCAGACGCCGTGGCTGGTGTGGTCAACGTGATTACGCGTCGCTCGGTCGATGCGCCAGAAATCAACGTGACCTATGATCGTCCATTCGATACCGGCGGTGAAAGCTTCGGCATTGATGGCGCTTATGGCCTGAACTTCGACAAGGGTAGCGCAGTACTGTCTGCTTCCTACGAAAAGTTCGAGCCGCTTCAGCAGGGCGACCGCGACTTCCTCGCATGTCCTCAGGATTACATCTTCACGGAAGATGGCTCCCAGCGCGCTGACCTCCTCGATACCCGTCCGGATGGACAGGCTCGTCGCGGCTACAAGTGTTTCAACTCGATTTCACAAGTGTTCGACGATGCCAATGGTGGACGTCGCTGGATCTATGACAGCGCACTCGGCGACTTCCGTCCACGTGCGGACGGTCCAGCAGGTGTTGCTGAAACGCCGTATTATGACGCCCGTCAGGATTCCACTTCGATCATTCCCGAAACGGAGCGCGTGAGCGTCTACCTGACGGCGGACTATGATTTCGGTCCAACCGAATTCTTCGGCGATTTCCTCTTCAATAACCGTACGACTGAACAGGAAAACTGGCGCCAGCTCTTCCCGTTCCAGGCACCCTCCAATCCGACGAATCCGACCGGTGTAGGTTATGCGCGTCCGATCGCTCTGATCCCTTTCAACACCTCTGTTGACATCGACTACATCTCGGCGACGGCTGGGCTGCGCGGTAACTTCGGGACCAGCAACGAATTCCTGTCGACCTGGGACTGGGAAGTGGCTGGTGTCTACTCGAAGTCCGACGGTACTTATGTGACGGACACGGTTCCTGTGAACCATGTTGCAGATGACAACCAAGGCCTGCGTCCGACCGCTATCAACGTGGCGGATCCGACCTCTGCTGATGGTTTCACCTGCTACTACCCAACCGACGCAAGCTCGGCAGCTTATGCCAATGCGCTTCGTGATGGTGCCGATGTCATTCCGGAGCTGGATTACCAGCCCTGCCCGGCCAACATCAATTACTTCACCAAAGACTTCCTCTATGGTGATCTCACGGACGCGGAAGCGGGCTTCCTGTTCGCTCAGGACACGGGCAACACGACCTACGAACAGACCACGATTACCGGTCTTGTGCGTGGCGAACTGTTCCAACTGCCTGCAGGTCCGCTCGGCATCGCTATCGGTGCTGAATACCGCACGTTCGAAATTAACGACCAGCCTGGTTTCTACTCTTCGAACAACCTGCAGTGGGGTCTGTCTTCGGCCGTTACGACGGCTGGCGATGACACCGTGATGGAGCTCTTCTCCGAAGTCGACATTCCAGTAATTGCTGGTGAGCCGTTCTTTGAAGAACTGTCTGTCAACCTGTCTGGTCGCTACTTCGACTATGACTCGTCCGGCTCGGACTCGGTCTACAAGGCTGGCCTGAACTGGCAGATCACACCGACCTTCCGCCTCCGGTCCACCTATGGCACCTCATACCGCGCTCCGGCTCTGTATGAGCTCTACCTCGGTGACTCCACCTCGTTCGCGGGTCAGACCAATATTGATCCGTGTAATTACTCGGACGGTGCACCTACCAACTCGAACGTCGCGGCGAACTGTGCAGCTGCTGGCCTTGACGGCTACATTCCGTTCGGCTCGTCTGCCCTCGTCACCGCAGGTGGTGGTGCTGGAAACCTGGCCCCGGAAACGTCTGATGCTCTAACCGTAGGCTTCGTCGTTACGCCGACCTTCGCTGACCTCAACATTGCGCTCGATTACTTCGAAATCGAGATCAATGACCAGGTGGCACGCCTGAGCGCAAATTCGATTGTTTCGGGTTGCTATGCATCCCCGAACTTCCCGAACGAGCCTCTCTGCACCCTGTTCGAGCGTGACGAAGATCCTGCTAGCCCGCGCTATCAGCAGATCCTCAGCGTCAGCGACAACTTCGTGAACATCAACAGCCAGAGCACCCGCGGCCTGGACCTTACTGCCCGCTACGAGCATGAGGCCAGCTTCGGCGACTTCATCTTTGACATGCAAGGTACCTGGACGTTCGAAGACCAGTTCCTGCTGTTCTCCGGTGAAGATTTCGAACCGGATGACTTCAACGGCACGATCGGTGACCCGGACTTCACGGCAAATGCTCGCCTGCAGTTCGTGAGAGGCGACTGGCGCTACAACTGGTTCAGCGAATTCACCAGCCGCACGTCGAATGACGAGCGTTTG
The DNA here is from genome assembly GCF_036964145.1 of Hyphomonas sp. Lineage (GTDB taxonomy): Bacteria > Pseudomonadota > Alphaproteobacteria > Caulobacterales > Hyphomonadaceae > Hyphomonas. The sequence goes on along the minus strand of NZ_JBALUC010000001.1, from coordinate 960,552 downwards.
GGTGGCTCGGTTGGCTCGTTCTCCTCGCGGGGCGAAGGCCTGTTCTACTTCAAGCAGTACACCGAAGCACAATGGTACCACGGTGCTTCCGTTCAGTACGTTGCTGACGAGTGGGGCGTGACGGTTGGCGTCAACAACCTGTTCGACGAAGCTCCACCAGCTGTGTCCAACGGTGCTGCGACCCGCCGGGGTATCGTGCCTCTGGTTGGCACTCAGTATGACTACCGTGGTCGCTCCGCATTCCTGCGGGTTTCCAAATCCTTCTAGGAAACAGATACATAATAAAGAAAGGGCGGACCTTCGGGTCCGCCCTTTTTGTTTGCCCGGCAGATTGGTGAGGGCTAGGCCAGCGTCTTGCGCAGGGCGGTGGCCCAGCCCTGGCGGAGCCGGGCGGAGGCGGTCTTTTCCATCTTGGGCTCGAAGCGTGTGCCCGGCACGGTGCGGCGAGCCCAGTCATCGGCGTCCAGCCAGCCGAGCTGCATGGCCGCCAGCGCGGCAGCGCCGAGCGCCGTCATTTCGCGATAGTCTGGCCGCAGGATCGGGCGCTCGCAAATATCGGCGATGAATTGCATCAGCCAGTCATTTGCCACCATGCCCCCATCGACGCGCAATTCCTTGATGGCAACGCCGTCTGCCTCGAATGCATCGAGCAGGTCACGTGTCTGGTAAGCTACCGATTCCAGACCTGCGCGCACGAGATGTTCTGCCTTGGTCGCGCGGGTGATGCCCGTGATCGTACCGCGCGCATCAGCCGCCCAATGCGGCGCGCCGAGCCCGGTGAAGGCCGGCACGATATAGACCCCGCCATTGCCCTTGAGGCCGGCAGCGACTTCCGCGCTTTCCGCCGCATCCTCGATCAGCCGCAGGTCATCGCGCAGCCATTGCACGATCGTGCCGGCATTGAAGATGGAGCCTTCCAGCGCCATCGCGCCCCTGCCCGCTGCCTCATACCCGACCGTGCCGAGCAAGCGATTGGCCGAGTCCGGACGGTCACTGCCGCAATTGGCGACGAGGAACGCCCCGGTGCCATAAGTGATCTTGGCCGTGCCGGGCTCCAGGCAGGCCTGGCCCACAAGCGCCGATTGCTGGTCGCCCGCCGCGGACAGGATCGGCAGCGCCTTGCCGAAAAGGCTTGCCTCGCTCGTGCCGAAATCGTCCGCATTCTGCCGAATCTCCGGCAGCATGCTTTTCGGCACGCCCAGCAGCGCGCACATTTTCTCGCTCCAGCCGCCATCCTCTCCAAGGCCCAACCGATAGAGCAAGGTCCGCGAGGCATTGGTCACATCGGTGACGTGTGAGGCCCCGCCCGTCAGCTTCCAGATCAGGAAGCTCTCGATGGTGCCGAAGGCCAGTTCGCCAGCCTCGGCCCGCGCCTTTGCGCCCTCCACATTCTCCAGGACCCAGCCAATCTTGGTGCCGGAGAAATAGGGATCGATCAGCAGGCCGGTTTCGTCCTGAACCGACGCCTCATGCCCCGCCTTCCTCAGGCGCTCACAGGTTTCGGCCGTGCGCCGGTCCTGCCAGATGATGGCCGGGGCAATCGGCTTGCCGGTCGCCCTGTCCCAGACCAGCGTCGTCTCGCGCTGATTGGTGATGCCGATGCCGGCGATCCGGTCCACACCGCCCGCCTGCTCAATGGCGGCGCGGCAAACCTCGACCGTCTTGTCCCAGATCTCCTCACCATCCTGCTCGACCCAGCCATCATTCGGATAGGCCAGCGGCACTTCTTTCTGCGCCAGCGCCACCTGGTTCAGCTCGCGGTCGAACACGATCGCCCGCGTGGATGTGGTGCCCTCATCAATGACGAGAATATAGTCGCCCATGTCGCCTGCCCTTCAATGTTTCGGGCAGGATGGACCGGCGCGAGGCGGAACGTCAACGCGCCGTGCGCTGCGCCCCGCGATCCCCGAACCACCAGAGCGTTGCCGCCGTCGCAGCGAAGGTGGCCGTTTCCACGATCTTGACCTGTTCGGCCTCCGGCGACGCCACAAAGACCAACCAGGTGATGAGCCAGAGCAACAGGGTGAGCACGGGCCGGGTCAGCGCCCGCACCGCATTCACCCATGCGTAGCTGGCCCCAATCGCCGCCTCGGCCTGCAGGGAGGCGGCGAGCCCTGCCCAGCTGCCGCTCGTCTCGGCGAGCCGCTCCGCCGCGTCGCTCTCTTCGCGCTGGGCCTGTCTCTGCAAGCCGATCAGTTCTGCCTCATGCTGCCAGCGCGCGCGCTCATGCGCCTGTGACTGACGCTGCTCGAAATAGCCCGCCGCCCGGCCGATCACCGTGCCGAGCAGGCCGAAGACGCCGCCCCCGGCTGCGCTCGCCGCCAATCCGACTATGTCTGCCATAGCGCGCGGCTCCTTTTATAATACCACCGGGCCGGGCTGGCCCGCCGGTCGAGATGAAGGAAAGTCCGGCCGAGCCCGATGCCGGTAAAGCCCAGCAGTTCCGCCGCTGCCAGCAAGGCGAACCGGTCATGGCCGTTCAGGGCGAGATCGACCGCGATCTGCCTGTGCATGGAATGCTCAGCGCCGCCAATTTCGGCATTCCAACGGTCACAGCGATGCCCGGAATTGACGATCAGCGGCCGCCCTACCGCCGCCCTCAGGGATTCCAGCGCATCCAGAAAGTCCGGATCGTGCCAGTAAGCGCCATCGCAGAATTTGCCGCCACACTTACAGGCGAGTTCTCGCGGCGAGAAATGCGGCCAGCGCCAGCCACGCGTGTCGAACAGGGAAACAGATCGTATCAGCATGCCCCAAGGCTGACACGCCTCCGGCCCTGTCGGATTCGGATCGGCGCTCAAAAGAAAATACCCCTGAAATCACGGGGACTTCAGGGGCATTATCAAACTTTCAGTCGGGGAGAAGCCCAGCCTATTCCGCCGCGACCGGGGCCACACCAAAGGCTTGGCGCTTGGCGAGCGCTGCACGGGCCTCGTCATATTCACGGGCCAGCTTGTCCACGAATTCCGCCGTCAACATGCGCTTCTCGATAGCGCCAATGCCCTGGCCACAGCCCCAGATGTCTTTCCAGGCCTTGGCTTCCTGATTACCGCCGGAGCCGAAATTCATCGCGCTCGGGTCGCTTTCGGGCAAGCTGTTCGGGTCGAGTCCGGCCTTCGCAATCGACGGTGCGAGATAATTGCCGTGAACGCCGGTGAACAGGTTTGAATAGACAATGTCGCCCGCCTTGGAGTCGACGATCATGTCCTTGTAGCCATCGACCGCATTGGCCTCGTCACAGGAGATGAAGGCCGAGCCGATATAGGCGAGGTCGGCGCCGAGCGCCTGCGCCGCCGCAATCGCGCCACCATTGGCGATGGAGCCGGACAGGGCCAGCGGGCCGTCGAAGAACTGGCGAATCTCCTGGATCAGCGCGAAAGGCGACAGCGTGCCGGCATGGCCGCCCGCGCCGGTGCACACCGCGATCAGGCCATCCGCGCCTTTTTCCAGTGCCTTGTGCGCGAAGACGACATTGATGATGTCGTGCAGCACGATGCCACCATAGGAATGGATCGCATCATTCACTTCCTGGCGCGCGCCGAGCGAGGTGATCACGATCGGCACCTTGTGCTTCACGCACATGTCCACATCGTGATCGAGGCGGTTGTTGGTCTTGTGGACGATCTGGTTGACGGCAAAAGGCGCGGCCTTGCGGTCCGGGTTCTTCTCATCCCATTCGGCCAGTTCGGTCGTGATCCTGTCCAGCCACTCATCCAGCACCGGGCCAGGCCGCGCGTTCAGCGCCGGGAAGCTGCCGACGACGCCGGCCTTGCACTGGGCGATCACGAGATCCGGATTGGAGATGATGAAGAGCGGCGATCCGATGACCGGGAGACGCAGATTTTGAAGAATGGGGGGCAGTGCCATGAGAAATTACCTCAAACGGAAAAGGATGCAGTTTACGTAAACGGAAACTAGCGATTGATCCATGTTGGGCAAGGCGTGACGTTGCGGACACCTCTTGCCCTGAACTGTGGTTCAGGCCAGACTGACGCGCATCCACTATAGTTACAAAATAAAACGTCCGAGGGAGAAAACGGAATGCGAAAAACCAGCCTGATGAATGGTAGCGCTATCATACTTGCCGCTGCTCTGGCCGCCTGCTCTGGCGATGCGCCAACGACGAGCGCCGAGACAGAAGTCGCCGCGCCGCCGGTCGAAACTGCTGAGGCTGAGCCAACGGGGTCGAAGTATTTGAACGAGCCGCTGGTCAGCGAGATCTTCACCGCGGACCCGAGCGTCCATGTCTGGGAGGATGGCCGCATCTATGTCTATCCGAGCCATGATTATGATGCCGGCATTCCCGAAGACGATCTCGGCAGCCAGTATGCCATGCGCGACTATATTGTCCTGTCCATGGACGAAGTCGGCGGTGAGGTGACCATTCATGACGTCGCGCTGGACGTCGATGATGTAGCCTGGGCCGCCCAGCAGATGTGGGCCCCGGACGCCGCCCACAAGGATGGCAAATACTATCTCTATTTCCCGGCCAAGGATGCTGACGGCGTCTTCCATATCGGCGCGGCCGTCTCCGACAGCCCGACCGGCCCGTTCACGGCAGAGCCCGATCCGATTGAAGGCTCCTTCTCCATGGACCCGACCGTCTATGAAGACACTGACGGCGAATACTATATGTATTTCGGCGGCATCTGGGGCGGCCAGCTCCAGCGTTGGGCGACCGGCGAATATGATGCTGACCCGAACCTCAACACGGACCTCGTCAATGATGACCCGCTAACGGGCGACGATGAAGCCGGCCAGCCGGACGATATCGCGCTGATGCCGAAGATCGCCAAAATGGGCGACGACATGGTTTCCTTCGCCGAGACACCGAAGGATGTGATGATCCTCGACGAGAATGGCGAGCCCATCAAAGCCAAGGATCATGACCGCCGCTTCTTCGAAGCCGCCTGGGTCAACAAGATCGACGACACCTACTACCTGTCCTATTCAACGGGCGACACGCATCTGATTGTCTACGCCACAGGCGACAATCCGTACGGCCCGTTCACTTATCAGGGCGTCCTCAACCTGCCGGTCGAAGGCTGGACCAACCACCACTCGATCTTCGAGCATGATGGCAAATACTATCTCGCCTATCATGACGTTCAGCTGTCCGGGAAAAGCCACCTTCGCAATGTGAAGATCACCGAACTCACGCTGAATGACGACGGCACGATCGACCCCATCGATCCGATGCCGGGCGAGTAACCGCGTCCCATCTCCTCAATGAAAAGCCGGTGCAGATTCCTCTGCACTGGCTTTTTGTTAGCGCGGAAAGAATTTCCGGCTGGCCGAGGATCCCTCATCCCCCAACCAGCCGGTCCTGCATCATTGCCAGCCAGCTTTGCTGGCGATGAAGCATGGATACGATGTCTTCCGAATCGCCGTCCTCGATGAGGCGGTCCATCCAGAAGCCCAGAATACGCGTGTGCGTTTCCATCCAGTCCCTCAGCGCTTCGTGCCGCATTCCCTCAGCCAGTTCGGACTGGGCGGCGGCCTGAAACTTCAAGAGCTTGGCGGACATGACTCACTCCTTGAATTGCGAATTATTCTCATTCTCATGCCATATTCGGAGAGAGTCAAGCGACCAAACGTCCCTGACCTTCAGTCAGCAGTTCACAAGGCCACCCGTATCAGACTAAATCCCCCGCATGGCAGATGATCTCCTTCCGCTGAGCAGCGGGTTTCCCGACGCGACCGAAGCCGAATGGCTCGCAAGCGTCGACAAGGTCCTGAAGGGCCGCGGCATAGATTCGATCACACGCAAGACCGTGGACGGGCTGGCGATTCACCCGCTCTATCGGGAAAGCGACTTTGCGGCTGCAACCGACCCGCTCGGCACGCCGGGCAAGGCGCCCTATCTGCGCGGGGCCACAGCCGCGCCGGATCGGTTCAAACCGTGGGACATCCGCCAGGCCTTTGCGCATCCCTCGCCTGAGGTGACGAATGAAGAGCTGCTGCGCGATCTTGAGCGCGGCGTGATGTCCGTCGAACTCAAACTCGACTGCACGGGCCAGCACGGCATCCAGATCTCGACGCTGGACGATCTGCGCACCGCGCTGCAAGGCCTGCGCGCCGACATCGCCACCATCGCGCTAGATCATGGCGCGGGCTCGGGTGTGACAGCCGCGACGCTGCTTGGCCTGTGGGGACAGGAGCAAGATACGCCCACAAGCCTGAAATTCGATTTCAACATGGACCCGCTCGGCTGCCTTGCGCGCACCGGCAATCTGAAGGGCGGCCTGAATGCCGCCTTTGCGCGCCTGTCTGCGGCGGCGACCAGCCTTGGCGAAGCCTATCCCGAAGCGGGGCTGGTCCGCATTGATGCGCGCATGGTGCATGAGACTGGCGGTTCCGATGCACAGGAACTGGCCGCGCTGATCGCCAGCGCCGTGGACACGCTGCGCCGACTGGACAACCGGACAGACATTTCCGCCCTCATTCCACGCATGAGTTTTGCCCTCGCGCTGGATGGCAATTACGGGCTCGGCGTGGCGAAGCTGCGCGCGGCCCGGCGTCTCTGGACGCGCATTCTGGATGCCATGGATCATCAGGCCGTCCCAATGCGGTTGCAGGCCGTTTCATCCGCTCGCATTCTGTCCCGCTATGACGCGTGGACCAACATGCTGCGCAATACGGCGGCCGCCTTTGCAGGAGCCGTCGGCGGCGCAGACATCATGACCATCCGCCCCTTCAACGAGGCACTCGGCATTCCGGAAGAGCTGGGCCGGCGCATCGCGCGCAACACCCAGATCATCGCGATGGAAGAAAGCCAACTCGGCCGCGTGGCCGACCCGACTGGCGGCGCCTGGTTCACCGAGACCTTCGCCGACGACCTCGCCGAAGCGGCGTGGAAAGAGTTCCAGATCATCGAAGCCGAAGGCGGCTATGCCGAGGCGCTGATCTCCGGCGCGTTCCAGAAACGTATCGCGGATGTGCGCGAGGCGCGCGCCAAGGACATTGCCAGGCGCAAGGTGCCGATCACGGGGGTCAGCGAGTTCCCGCTGCTCGACGAGATCACCGCGCCCGTGGCCGACATGCCTGCGGTCACCCCGAAGGATGGCGTCTCCACGGAAGGCTTCGCCCATTTCGTGAAAGTGGACCTGCCCGGCGAGGAGAGTGACGCCACCGCAGAAGCGCTGCCGCGCATCCGGCTGGCTGAAGATTTCGAAGCCCTGCGCGACGCAGCAGATGCGGCGGCCAAGCGGCCGTCCGCTTTCCTCGCGACGCTCGGCCCGATTGCCGAGCACAATGCCCGCGCGGATTTCGCCCGCAACCTGTTTGCCGCGGGCGGCCTTGAGGCCACCCAGCCACCTGTCCCGCCGCAATCGGTCTCCGAAGCGGTTGCCGCCTTCAGGGCTTCCGGCACGCGGATCGCCTGCATCTGTGGCGCGGATGCGCGCTATGAGGACGAAGCTGCCGAGACCGCCAAGGCCCTCAAAGCCGCTGGCGCAGACCATGTCTGGCTGGCCGGCAAGTTCGAGGGCGACGGCATCGATTCCAACATCTTCATGGGCTGCGATGTGCTGCACACGCTGAAACTTGCCCACACAACCCTGGGAGTGGCCCAATGACCAATTTCCCCGACTTCACGAAACTCGATCTCGGCACACCGGACGCCAAGGCCAAATCGCCTGAGCTGGGCGAGACCTGGGAAACGCCCGAAGGCGTCGCCGTCAAATCCGCCTATACGGCGGACGACACCAAGGGCCTCGACTTCCTTGACGATTATCCGGGCCTTGCCCCGTTTGGTCGCGGGCCCTACCCGACCATGTACACGAACCAGCCCTGGACAGTTCGTCAGTATGCGGGCTTCTCGACAGCGGAAGACTCCAACGCCTTCTATCGCCGCAACCTTGCCGCCGGGCAAAAGGGCCTGTCGGTCGCCTTCGACCTCGCCACGCACCGGGGCTATGATTCCGATCATGTCCGCGTCTCCGGCGATGTCGGCATGGCGGGCGTCGCCATCGACTCCATCCTCGACATGCGCACCCTCTTCTCCGGTATTCCGCTGGACAAGATGTCGGTGTCCATGACGATGAATGGCGCGGTGCTGCCGATCCTGGCGCTCTACATTGCCGCCGCCGAGGAACAGGGCGTCACGCCGGACAAGCTGGCCGGAACGATCCAGAACGACATCCTCAAAGAGTTCATGGTGCGGAACACCTATATCTATCCGCCCAAGCCTTCGATGCGGATCATTTCGGACATTTTCGCCTACACCTCGCAGAACATGCCGAAATACAATTCGATCTCGATTTCCGGCTATCACATGCAGGAAGCGGGCGCCTCGGCAGATCTTGAACTGGCTTACACGCTCGCCGACGGTATCGAATATATCCGCGCCGGGGTCGCCGCCGGGCTGGATGTGGACGCCTTCGCGCCGCGCTTGTCCTTCTTCTGGGCCATCGGCATGAACACGTTCATGGAAGTCGCCAAGATGCGGGCTGCGCGCCTGCTCTGGGCAAAGCTCGTGAAGGAAGAGTTCAATCCGAAGAACCCGAAATCCCTCAGCCTGCGGACGCACTCGCAGACCTCCGGCTGGTCGCTGACCGCGCAGGACGTCTACAACAATGTCATCCGCACCTGCCTTGAGGCCATCGCGGCCACCGGCGGCCAGACTCAGTCGCTGCACACGAACAGCTTCGACGAGGCGCTTGCCCTGCCGACCGACTTCTCGGCCCGGATCAGCCGCAATACCCAGCTCTTCCTGCAGCAGGAAGGTGGCGCCTGCCAGACGATCGATATGTGGGGTGGCTCCTATTATGTCGAACGCCTGACGCATGACCTTGCCGAAAAGGCGCTCGCTCATATCGCCGAAGTCGAGAAGATGGGCGGCATGCGCAAGGCCATCGAGGAAGGCCTGCCCAAGCTGCGTATCGAAGAAGCCGCCGCCAACACGCAGGCGCGCATCGACAGCGGCACACAAACCGTGGTCGGCGTGAACAAGTTCCTACTGGATGAAGATGAAGACGTGCCGGTGCTGAAGGTGGACAATGCCGCCGTGCGCCGCATGCAGCTGGACAAGCTGGCCCGTCTGAAATCCGAACGCGACGAGACCGAAGTGACCGCCAAGCTGGACGCCATCGCCAAGGCCGCTGCCGGCACCGAGGGCAACCTCCTCGCGCTTGCCGTGGACGCCGCCCGCGCGAAAGCCACGGTGGGCGAAATCTCCGAAGCCGTTGAGCGCAGCCAGGGCCGCCACCAGGCCGTGATCCGCTCCATCAAGGGCGTCTATGGCGGCGGCGTGAAGGGCGACGACAAGGCTGAGGCCGCCGCGACGCTCGCCTCCGACTTCGAGAAGAAGAATGGTCGCCGTCCGAAAATCTACATCGCCAAGATGGGACAGGACGGACACGACCGCGGCCAGAAGGTCGTCGCCTCGGCGCTGATGGATCTCGGCTGGGATGTCGAGATCGGCCCGCTCTTCCAGACGCCGGAAGAAGCCGCCGCCGACGCCCGCAAGGCCGGGGTCGACATTGTTGCCGCCTCCTCGCTCGCGGCGGGACACCTCACGCTGGTGCCGGAACTGAAACGCGCGCTTGGCAATGAAGGCGCGGCGCACACCCAGATCATTGTCGGCGGTGTGATCCCGCCACAAGACTTTGACGCGCTCTACGCCGCCGGCGCCACCGCCATCTTCCCGCCGGGCACAGTGATCGCCGACAGTGCGATCAAGATGCTGGAAGTGCTGGATGGTGACGACGGCGCGAAAACGGCCGCGGAATGACCGGCCCGGCTTCCACCGCAGGCTATGCCGAGGAAGCCGCCGACCTGTTCTTGCGCTATGAGAAACGCGATCCGGCTGCGGTGCATGCGCCGTGGGCGGAGTTCATGCCGGCGCCCCCTGCGCGCATTCTCGACATTGGTGCTGGCACCGGTCGCGACGCCGGCTGGTTCGCCCGGCTAGGTCATTCCGTGCTCGCGGTCGAGCCTGTCGAGGAATTGCGCACCGGCGCGGCCAAGCTCCATCCCGAGCCTGAGATCACATGGCTGGAGGATGCCCTGCCGGACCTCACCGCCACCCGCGCGCGCGGCGAGACATTCGATATGATCCTGATGCAGGCGGTATGGATGCATATGACCGAAACCGAGCGCGCCACCGGCATGGCGCACATCGCCAGCCTGCTGAAGCCCGGCGGGCGGCTGTTCATGAGCCAGCGCCACGGGCCCATCCCGGAAGGCCGGCGCATGTTCGACATTTCCGGTGAGGAGACGATAGGCCTCGCCGGCCCGCTCGGCCTGACCAATCTGTTCCACGAACGCACCGGCTCGATCCAGGCCGAGAACATGGCCAGGGGCATCGAATGGACCAAGCTCGTCTTCGAAAAGACCTCTTGAAAGCGCGGTTGGCTCACCCCAATTATTATTGATAATCAATAATTAGGGAGCAAGAGATGATTGTAACGACCACCCCGACCCTGCAGGGCCATGAGATCACGGACTACAAGGGACTCGTCACCGGCGAGGCCATTATCGGCGCGCACATCTTCAAGGATTTGTTCGCCGGCATCCGCGACGTCGTCGGCGGACGGTCCGAAGCCTATGAGAAGACGATCCGCGAGGCGCGCGAGGTCGCAACCCGCGAAATGTGTGAAGAAGCCGCCCGGCGCGGTGGCAATGCGGTCGTCGGAGTCGACATCGACTATGAAGTCGTCGGCCAGGGCGGTTCCATGATGATGGTCTCGGTCGCCGGCACAGCGGTCGTGATCGAGCGCGACTAGGCCTTCGACTTGTGGGCCAGTGCTCCGGCATTGGCCTCCCAATTCTGGCCATCGAATTTGTTGATGGTCACGTCCAGCGTCTGCCAGTCATCCAGGCAACGCCAGGTCACAGCATAGCCATCCTGGTTTGAGCGGGGCACATAGAAACTCTTGACGCCACAAATCCTGCAGAAGCGATGCTTGGCGCCGCCCGTATTGAATGTGTATTCGGTGAGGGTCTCCGCCCCCTGAAGAAGGCGGAACCGGCTGGCCGGGACGATGACATGAATATTGCCACTCATCGCGCAGATGGAGCAATTGCAGTCCTCGACCTCGAAGGTCGGCGGCAGGTCCACCTCGAACCGAACCGCACCGCAATGGCATCCGCCCGGATGCGTCGTGAGCTCGCTCATACGACCGCTACCCCACCCATACCGGGGGCACCCGGTCGATCCACGGATCGGCGCGCTCCAGCTGCCCGGCCAGGGAAAAGAGCAGGCCTTCGCTGCCGCACCTTCCGCCGAACATCATGCCGATGGGCAGGCCCTGTGGCGCGGTTTCGGTCGGGCCTGTCCAGTGCAACGGCACGGACATGGCGGGCGCGCCCATCTGGTTGAACAAGGGGCAGAGCGGCGCAAAGCTCGCCACCGCGGCGCCCATCGCGTCGGGGTCAGCGGTCAGGGCCAGGACGCCAAGCTTCTCCGGCGGGCGGGCGATGGTCGGCGTCAGGATCAAATCGATTCCCTGCTCATCCAGGAAGTGTTCGAAGGTGATCGCCGCCGCATTGAAGAGATTGTTCGCCTTGGCGAGTTCCACCATCGGCACGGTCCGGCCCAGATTGGCCATCGAATAGGTGATCGGCTCCAGTTCGTCCTGACGCACCGGACGGCCGAGCATGGCAGAGCGCGCATCAATCATGGCGGCAATATTGGCGGAAATCGTGAACAGGGCGGCCTTGCCCAAGGCTTCGCCATCGAGTGCCGGCGCAGCCTCCACTACCGTGTGGCCGAGGCCTTCCAGCAGGCGGCCCGTCTTCTCCATGCCCTCGACCGCTTCCGGGCTCAGCTCAGTGCCATTCGGCGCTGTGCGCCAGAGCGCGATCTTCAACGGCACCGGGTCTCGCGACACGGCCTCCAGGAAGGAGCCTTCCGGCGCGGGCGCCACATAGCGGCTGCCGGTCTCGCGGCCATGTGTGGCATCCAGCAAGGCGGCATTGTCGCGCACGGTGCGGCTGACGGCGTGAACGGTGGACATGCCATTCCAGCCCTCGGTCTGGAAAGGTCCCATCGGGGTGCGTCCACGCGACGGCTTCATGCCGAACAGGCCCGTACAGGCCGCAGGGATACGGATCGAGCCGCCGCCATCACTCGCCTGCGCAAGCGGGACCACTCCCGCCGCCACAGCAGCCGACGCGCCTCCGGACGAGCCGCCGGAGGTGCGCGTCACATCCCAGGGGTTGCGGGTCTGGCCATAGAGGGTGGATTCCGTCGTCGTGGTCAGGCCGAATTCCGGGCTGGTGGTCTGGCCGAACATGACGAGCCCGGCCTTGCGATAGCGTTCCGTGAGGGTGGAATCCTGCACCGCGACATGGCCCTTCCAGCTGACCGATCCATTGGTCAGCGGCGCGCCTTTTATCATGACGCCCAGATCCTTGGTGATGAAGGGAACGCCCGCAAACGGGCCTTCTTTCGGAAGGTCCGCCAGTTGGGCTTCGGCCAGATCAGGATAGAGGGCGGAGAAACAGTTCAGCTCGCCCTGCGCCGTATTCGCGCGAGAGACCGCCTCGTCCAGCAATTCCTTTGAGGAAACCTCGCCCGTGCGGACCAGTTCCGCCAACCCCATCGCGTCAAACGCCGCATATTCCTTCATCCTGCCCTCCTGATTTGAGACCAGTCTGGTACGCGGGGGCGGAGAAGAAAACCCCTAGTCTTTCGGCGGAGGCGAATTGCGGCGATTGCGCTCGCCCCGTTCGGGCCCACGGGCCAGCAGGTCCGCCATTGCTGCGCGCTGCTCAGGCGGAAGGGCTTCCAGACGGGCGATCATGGCCGCGTGGGTAGTCGCATGTACGGATTCATCTGCTGCGCGCAGGCTTGCAAACGCCGTGCGGACACGTTCAGGATCGAATGGCTCGGCCTTCAGCGCATCCGCCAATTCAATGCGCGCCTGGTTGCGAGCATCTCGTTCGGTGCGGGATTCCCGATAGGACTCCCGCATCAGGCCGAACATGGCGCGGCGCGTTTCGGGCGCAATGTCCTGCGCAAACCGGGGACGCTCGGCCTGGCGACCGCGATCCGGAATCTGGCGCACCAGCATGCCAACAACCAGCCCCAGCAGGAGCAAATTGAACAGCAGCGACATGGTCATCCAGAAGGAGATGCGACGCGGGGATCGCGCGGGGGTGTCACTCATTGCAGCGCCTCTTCTTCCAGGTCCAGCGTATACGTATCAAACCCAAGCGACGCATAGACCGCCGCTTCGGCCTGCTCATCCTGCGTGGCGGCTGGTTGCGCCACGCTCATGCCGGCAAACAGGCCGACGGTGAGCGAGGCAAGCGCCCCGGCAGGAATCCAGACCGGCAGCTTCCAGCTGAACTTGCGCACGGGCGCAGGCTGCGGCGCCGAAGCGATCAGGGCGCTCCGCAAATGGCCCGGCGTAGCAATTTCGGGCATGCCGCCCAGCAGCGCATCCATCTGGCGCGCAGTTTCAAGGGCCGCCGCAAAGCGCTCCGGATGATCCGTCATCCGCGCACGCGCGCCAGAGCGCTCGGCATCCGGGAACATGGCAGGATCGGCCCCATAGGCCTCGATCAGGGCCAGGACCCGCGCGTCTGAAATCATCTGTCCGCTCATGATGCGGCCCTCTCCAACAGGCTGGCGCGAAGCGTGCGACGTGCACGGGCCAGCAAACTTTCCAGTGCCTCCACGCTGACATCCATGATGTCGGCCGCTTCGGCTTGAGTATGTCCCTGCAGCGCGCACAGCGTCAAAGCTGCGGCCTGGCGTTCCGGCAGGTGAGAGATGGCGTCTTCCACCGCACGGACCCGCTGGGACTGATCCAGCAATTCTGCCGGGTTCATGGCCGGATCGGTACGCTCCGGCAAAATTTCCATTGTCACTTCCCGGCGCTTGCGCAGCCGGTCGTAACAGAGATTCAGCGCGACCCGGTGCAGCCAGGTCGAGAATTTCGCGCGCGGTTCCCATCCCGGCAGCGCCTTCCAGGCGCGGAGGAAGGTTTCCTGCGTCACGTCCTCGGCCTCCGAGGCATCGCCCAGCATCCGTGTGGCGAGCGCGAGGACACCGCTGCTGTAGCGGTCGACAAGGCTGGAGATGGCAGCGGGATCGCCCGCTGCCGCTCGTGTGATCCGGTCGAGGTCTGAACTGAAAGCCAAGACAGATTGCTTAACCGAAAACGGGCCGGAGGAGTATCGTCATATCGTTGTGAGTCACTCTGATACATCACACGCATCCGGCCCAATCAGCAAGGCCGGTCTTACTCAGACCGGGGGCCATCGCCCCGCTTGTGCCAGCCGCCACGACGATCTTTCATCTTGTCGCGCATGGCGTCCATTTCTTCCTTCGTCACCGTGCCATCACCATCGGCGTCGGCCTTGTCTAAGCCCGGATGCTCCCGGCTGTTGAACTCTTCGGCGCTGATCGTGCCATTGCCGTCGGTGTCCAGCTTGGCGAACATCTGGGCCTTCATTTCGGCCATGCGCTTGGCGCGCTCGGCTTCATGATGTGCTTCCATTTCTGCTTGCGTCACCGCGCCGTCGCCATTGGCGTCGACTTCGGCAAATTTCGCAGCGCGGTGTGCATCGACTTCTTCCTTGGAAAGGTTGCCATCTCCATTGGTGTCGATTTCTGCAATCATGGCGGTCATGTCGCCGCGCGGGCCGTGATGCCCCTTACCGCGATGACCGTCACCCGGCTGGGCAATGGCGATCATTGGCAGGGCCAGGGCCGCAATGGCGGCAATCGAGGCAGTTGCGAGAGTAGTACGTTTCATTGAGAAAACTCCATTTGTTTTACTCACCCATCGTATATTGAACGGGTCGGCTCGGATTATCCGTCGCCTAGAGCTGAAGTTTTTTTACGGCTAGGGCGTGCACCCTTGATTTCACAGCGGAAATTTCTGTTTCAAGCACTTCGAACCCGTCCACATTCACAGACCGGCAAAGCCTGTCCTTCAGGCCTTCGGGAAGGTTTCCATCCGGCATTTCGCTGCCCAGTGCCAGCCTTTGCACCTGTTGCAGCGACTGGAGGAAGGTGACGCCCTCTTCCAGAAATGTCCGCTCGTCATCTGAAAGGGAAGAATGCGCGATGGCCTCGCGCGTATTGGACCGGATGGCGTCAGGCTTGCCGACCAGCAGCATGTCACGCTGGATGATGAATTCCGCATCGACCAGCCCGCCCTCGGCGGTCTTCATATCCCACAGGCCGGTTCCCGGCTTCTCGCGATAAAGTCTCTGGCGCATGTCGCGGACAGCTTGCGAGATCGTCTCGCCATCCTTCCCGGCCCGGGCGACAATGGCTTCGCACGCAATCTCCATGATCCGATAACAGAGCGCCTCGTCTCCCGTGACGGGCCGCAGGCGCGTCAGCGCCATATGCTCCCATGTCCAGGCGTCTTGATGCTGGTAGCGCTCGAAGGCCGGCACGCTGACCGCCACAGGGCCCGCGCCACCAGATGGCCGCAGGCGCATGTCGACTTCATAGAGGTCGCCTTCAGCCGTTGGCGCCGTCAGCGCCGTGATGAGCCGCTGCGTGAACCGTGTGTACCAGGTCTGCGCTACCATCGGGTCAGCGTCATAGATCACGATGATGTCGAGATCGGACCCGGCGGTCAGTTCCCGCCCGCCCAGCTTTCCCATTGCAAAGATCGCCCATGTACCGGGCCGCGGACCATAGCGGTCTTCGGTTTCCCGTTCGGCGGCGGCGGCCATTTCACGGATCGTCTCGTCCGCAAGATCAGACCAGTGCTCGCCTGCATCGCGCGCCTGGATCAGGCCGTGCAACAGGCGATGACCGATCAGGAAATTCTGTTCCCGGTGATAGCGTCGCCACGCGTCCAGCGCGCCATCGAAGCTGAGCGTCTCGTCAATGACCGGGCGCGGCGGTTCCTGCCGGCTGACAAGGGCTTCCAGCAGGTCGGGGCGGCGCGACAGAATCTGCGCAAGGCGCGGCGCCAATGCCAGCGTCGAGACAAGATCATCCAGCAAGGTCTGCTCGGCCAGCAGCATGGACAGGGTCTGCACGCCCGAAGACATGCCTTCAAAGAAGCGGGAGAACCAGCGGAAGGCTTCGTCCGGCTCGCCGGTCTTGCCCATCGCGGCTAGCATGCCCGGCAGCAGCGCTGTCAGCAATTCCCGCCCCCGGGCCGTCCGCGTCGCAGGCACGCGCCCGCGGTGCCAGGTCCGGATTGTCTCGATTGCCGCACTGGGATCGCTGAAGCCGAGCGAAGCGAGCGTTTCGATCGTGCCCGGATCATCATCCACGCCCGTAAAGACAAGATTGCCCAGCGGGCTCTCCTCCAGGGCGCGATCCTCATGCGCGAACAGGTCGTCATAATGGCCCTGCACACAGCGGCGCGTGGCCTGCAGGTCGCGGTCGAAGGCGGCAAGGTCCTCATAGCCGCACAGCATGGCGACATCCCGGCGGTCTTCCTCGTTCGCGGGCACGGTATGGGTCTGCTCATCGCGGCGCATCTGGACGCGGTGTTCAAGGTTCCTGAGCGCAAGATAGGCCGTTTCCAGTTCTTCCGCCGTGGAGCGCTCTACCACGCCTGCCCCGGTCAATGCCGCCAGCGCGCCGAGCGTGGAATTGTCCCGCAATTCTGGCTGGCGTCCGCCAAGGATCAGTTGCTGGGTCTGGGCGAAGAATTCGATTTCGCGAATACCGCCCGGCCCGAGCTTCACATCCGGTGACACGGTTTCGAGATCGGCGCTGCCCACCTTGCTGTTGATCATGCGCTTGATGGCCTGAATGTCCCCAAGAGCCCAATAGTCGAGGTTCCGGCGCCAGACGAAAGGCTGCAGGATTTTCAGAAAGCGATCTGCAGACGCATGATCTCCAGCGGTGGGGCGTGCCTTGATCCAGACCATGCGCTCCCAGTTCTGCCCGACGCTTTCATAATAGAGGTCCGCCATCTTGGTTGAGACGGCCAGTGGCGTTGAGGACGGGTCGGGCCTGAGGCGAAGATCGGTGCGGAAGACATAGCCGTCGCCGGTCGCCTCCTGCATCATCCGGACAAGGTCTCGTGCGATGCGCTGGGCGGTCTCTCCGGCGGAGAAATCCCCGTCCATGAACACACCCGGCTCATAGAAGACACAGATATCAATATCGCTGGAATAGTTCAGTTCATAGGCGCCCATCTTGCCGAGCGCGACCGCAAAGATGCCTGCCCCCTCCAGCTCGCGCCTGGCCAGCGACACACGCAGCGCCGCTTCGAGGCTCTCCTCGGCAAACTCGCTGAGTGCCCGCGTCACCCCCATCACCGGCAGCACGCCGGACAGGTCTTCGGCGGCGAGCGACAAATGCAGCTGGGCCTTGGCTTTGCGCATCACCGCCATGGCGTCGGCGTCTGGCAGGTCGGCGGGAATTTCCCGTACCGCCTGCAGCGCGTCGCGCCAATGACCGCGCACGCCAGTCTCGTGCAGACGCCTCAGATAGGGCGCCGCTGGTAAGGCCCGCACCAGCGCGGCTTCGGGCGTCTCGGCAATCGGCGCAATCGTCAGCATACGCGCATTACACCCTCGGCAGACGCAGCGTGGCCTTCAGGCCGGGCGTGTCAGGCGGGCCGCCCGCATCGCTCAGGAGAAGCTCGCCGCCATGCATGTCCGCCACCGAATCCACCAGGGCAAGGCCAAGGCCGGAGCCCGGATGCGTGCGCGCCGAATCCATGCGCTGGAAGCGTTGCACCACCCGCTCCCGGGCATCCTCCGGCACACCGGGCCCGGAATCCACCACGGTCATGTCAACCGTCCCGTTCGGTCCACGCGTGATCGAGAAGGTGATCGCGCCGCCTTCGGGCGTGTATTTCACCGCATTGTCGAGCAAATTGGAGAGCGCCTGCCCCACAAGGTCGCGGTCGGCCAGAATGGTGAGGTTTCGGGAAATCTGGCTCTTGAAGGACAGGCCCGCTTCCTCGCAGGCCGGATCGAACAGTTCGGCCAATTCCTCACCGAGTTCCGAGACGTCCATGCGCACGCGCTCGCCTTCGGCGCCGGCCTCCAGCCGGGCGAGGCGCAGGATCGCGTTGAACGTGCCCAGCACCCGGTCGACTTCCTCGACGGTCTCTTCCAGCGTCGCCTCCGCGCTTTCACGCGACATCGGCTCGGAGAGGGCAATCTCCAGCCGGTTGCGCAGGCGTGACAGGGGCGAGCGCAAATCGTGCGCAATCGCATTTCCGGTATGGCGCGTGGAATCTACCAGCTTCTCGATCTGGTCGAGCATGGCATTGAGCCGCGAGGCGAGCCGGTCGAATTCATCGCCCGATCCGCGCACGGGCGCGCGCCGTCCCAGTTCCCCGCCCATCACGGCTTCGGCGGTGCGGGCCAGCTCATCGGCGCGCCGGGCTGCGCCCCGCGAAATCAGGATGCCGCCGAGCAGCGACAGGACGAGGCCGATCGGCGCTGCAATGAAGATCGCGCGCTGGATACGGCCCACAATCGCGGTCTGCTGTTCGGTATCGAACGCGACCAGAAGTGCGCCGCCATTGTCGCGCAGACGCACGATGCGGCCCGCCGCCGGACGCAGGATTTCCGTGCCGTCCGGCTCTTGCTGGCGGAATTCGAAATAGACTGTCTGAACGTCGGCCGTGGGCGGCGTGGTGGGCATCCGTCCGAAATGGCCGGCAATCTTCCGGCCCGAGGAGTCTTCGAGATAATAGAAATAAGTCGAGCCGGTGCGCGTCATCCGCTCAAGAACGGACTGGCTCAGACGCTCCATCCCGCCTGTGAAATAGGCATTGCCCAGCTGCTCGAATTCGAGATCCAGCCGGCGCTCGCTTTCGGCGCGGATGTAATAGACCGTCGAATAATAGAGGTAGACCAGCAATGCAGCCGAAAACGCCGCAAACATGGCGCTGTAGATCAGCGCCAGTTTGAACGTTGTCGTCTTCAGGAAGGTCGGCAGGGCGAGTCTCATGCCGTGCTAGGTGCCAGCCGACTGCCCGGCCGTCTAGCCCTGCAGGCGATAGCCTGCCCCCCGCACTGTATGCAGCAGGGGCTCCTCGAATTCCTTGTCGATCTTGGCGCGCAGGCGGGAGATGTGGACATCGATCACATTGGTCTGGGGGTCGAAATTATAATCCCACACCTTCTCCAGCAACATGGTGCGCGTCACGACCTGTCCGGCATGGCGCATCAGGTATTCCAGCAGGCGGAATTCGCGCGGCTGCAGGTCGATCTTCTGGCCGGCCCGCGTCACCTTGCGGGTCAGCAGATTCATTTCCAGATCACCGGCCTTCAGCACCGTAACCTGCTGCTCCACCGGCAGGCGCCGGCCGAGGGCCTCGACCCGCGCAGCGAGTTCGGCCGGGGCAAACGGCTTGGCGAGATAATCATCCGCGCCAACCTTCAGCCCCTGCACCCGGTTCTGGACATCGCCCAGGGCCGAGAGGAACAGGGTCGGCGTCTTGCCGCCGGCTTCCCGGTATTCCTTGACCAGGGTCAGGCCATCCTTTTCAGGCAGCATCCGGTCCACCACGAGGGCGTCGAATTCCGACGCTCGTGCCATGGCGAGTCCCTTGTCGCCGTCGGTGGCCATGTCCACACGATGGCCCGCTTCCACCAGCACCTTCTCGATGAAGCTGGCCATTTCGATATCATCTTCAATTACGAGCACATGCATGGTGTCTTCCTGAACGGTATCCAGCATCGGAATCTCCTATTCGGCGTCCGACAGATCAATGGTGCGATAATTCGTGATCTGGCCAATACGGACCGCGACCAGAATTTTCGTGCGCTTGGCTTTTTTCGCGTCAGCAATCGCCTTGCGGAAAGACTCAACGGACGTGGCAGGCTTATTGTTCACTTCCAGGATGACCATGCCTTCCTGAATGCCGGCCTCTTCCATGACGCCATTCTTGGCGACGTTTGTCACGAGCAGGCCATTCTCGCCTGCGCGCAGGCCGAGACGGGTGCGCAACGCGTCATCCATCTTCTCGAAGGTCGCGCCCACTTCCGTCACTTCCTGGCCATTATCCGGCGCGTCGGAAGACGAGGAGGACACGGCCGGCTCGACAATCGCATTCGGATTGCTCGGGCGCTCGCCAACGGTGACATTCAAGGTCTGCTTCTTGCCGCCGCGAATGATCTCGAACTTGTTCTGCGTATTTGCGATCAGCTTGCCGACCAGACGTGTTGTCGAGGTGGCATCGGTAACCTTGTCACCATTCACCGACAGGATGATGTCGCCGCGCTCGAGGCCGCCCTTTTCAGCCGGGCTGCCATTGGTGACGTCGGCGATGATCGCGCCCTTGGCGTCCTTGATGCCCTGGGCTTCCGCCATGTCTTCTGTCAGGTCCTGGATCGCGACGCCCAGCCACCCGCGGGAGACCTTGCCGTCCTTGATCAGGGATTTGGTGACTTCATTGGCGAGCTCCGCTGGGATCGCAAAGCCGATCCCGACAGAACCGCCCGTCGGCGAAAAGATCGCCGTGTTCACACCGACCACATTGCCATTCAGGTCAAAGGTCGGACCGCCGGAATTGCCCCGGTTGATTGAGGCGTCGATCTGGAGGAAATCTGTATACGGGCTGTCCGGGCCGATCTCGCGGCCATCGGCCGACAGGATACCGGCGGTGGCGGTGCCGCCGAGGCCGAACGGGTTGCCCAGCGCCACAACCCAGTCACCCTTGCGCATGGTGTGGGAGTCGCCAAAGCTGACGAAGGGGTACTGGCCCGTTTCCTTGACCCGCAGGACGGCGAGATCGGTCTGCACATCCGTACCGACCAGTTCGGCGTCCAGCTCTCTGCCGTCTTTCAGGACCACCTGAATGGCGGTGGCGCCTTCAACGACGTGATTGTTGGTGACGATATACCCGTCTCTGGAGATGAAGAAGCCGGAGCCCAGCGAGCGGCCTTCGCGCGTTTCGGGCTCTTCTTCCTCTTCCTGACGGCGTTCTTCCATGAACTCATCAAGGCCCGGCATGCCGCGGAATTGCTCGAAGAATTGCTGCATGTCGGCCAAGCGACCAACTTCCCGTTCCGTGGTCACGTTGACACTGACGACCGCCGGCTCAACTTGCTCGATCAAATCGGCAAAACTGAGCGGCGCGCCCTGCGGGGCTTCGATCTGGATCGGCTGGGCACCCGCCTCGGGGCTGAAGACCTGTGGGGCGAGGGAGAAAGAGCCCACCATCGCCACGCCCACCAGCGCGGCTACCACGGCCTGTCTCGATATGCCGATTGTCTTCATTCCTGTCTCCAAGTCACTGAAAAAATTACCTGTATTGGGCATGTGGGCCAGCATAAGCCTGCCACAAGCATTGTGGTCATTAAAAGACAGTAAGGCGTTTTTCGCCGTCGGGTAAGGCAAACGCGCCCGTTTTTTCGCGGATTGACGCGCCTGCGGCGAGACATGCCGGCCGGACAGGGTAAATCTGAAGGTAACGCTACAGATACCTGATTTTCAAACAAGTTTACGCAACTTGGGTCAAAAGCCTCTTGTAAGCCTCGCCTTTTGCGATCATTCTGAAAGTGGAACAAGGCTCTGGGGCTAAAGCGAGGGTCAGGTCACCATTCCAACCGGCGTAAACATGCCGGCGACGGGATGGCTTGGCCTGCCTTTCAACATGCAGCGGTCCCATACCCCTTGCCGGCGTCGCACAGGCCCTGTTTTCAGGAACTGCGGCATTCGCCTCCGGAGGCAATGTGTCCCTGCCAGGACGTCATCTCCGGACCATTGCAATCGTCAAGCGCGTCCCCACCCAGCTGACGAGTGCTATGGAGCGGCGTCGGCATCTCTTCCCCGACAGTCTCGTTGCCCGGCAGTTTCAGGCAGGACCCTGAAAAGGCAGGCATTGATTTCTCGCTGCGCCGGTGGTCTTCAACGAAGTGCCCTTCGGTGGGGCAGAAGGAATAGCCATTGCATAATAAGCTGACATTCTGGCTGACCGGGCTCGGCGCCTGTCTCGTCGCCGCGAGCGGCCTGCTGTTCGCGCCGCCGGGCACGCTCATCCTGACGCTCTGCCTCGGCGGCCTGCTGCTCGCGCTCAGCGTTATTGATGCCCGCACGCTGACCCTGCCCGACCCGCTCACGGCGTCCACCGCCCTGCTCGGCATCCTGATGGTCTGGCTGGTCCGGCCGGAGGCCTGGCGCGCGCACATGATTGGCGGCCTGGTCGGATATGGCGTGCTGGTGGCCGTCGAGATCGGCTATCGCCATTTGCGCGGCCGCGACGGGCTGGGGCGCGGGGATGCGAAACTGCTCGGCGCGCTCGGCATCTGGACCGGCTGGGCGGGGCTTGCGCCAATCATGCTCGTTGCGTCCATGTCGGCCCTGCTCGGCGTGCTGGGCCTGACCCTTCTGCGCCAGCGCAAGACAGGTGCCGACACCCCGATCCCGTTCGGGCCGTTCATTGCCTTCGGAGGGTGGGTTGTCTGGCTGGGCGGACGATTTTTCCTGCCGACCGGCCTCTACTAAGCCTGCCCTAGACCTCTTCAGGCGCCACCGGCTCGGCGGGGGCCTTGCGCGCGCGGGCAATCCGGATGCCGATGAGCGCGCCCACCAGCAGCAACAGGAATGGCCCGCCCCAGAGCAGCCACCCGGCCACACCGTCCGTTTTCGGACGAAACAGGACGAATTCGCCATACCGGTCCTCGAACCAGCCTCGCACCTCTTCATCGCTCGCGCCGTCCTCGATCATCACGCGCACCCGCGCGCGCATGTCTTCGGCAATCGGCGCGGCGGACTGGGAAATCGGCTCATTCTCACAGGCAACACAACGCAACTCGCGCATCAGGGATTGCGCGCGGGCCTCCTGTTGCGGGTCCTCCAGCGCGACATCTTCGGCCGCCGCGAACCCGGCAAGAACCAGACTGAGCAGGATTACTACGAGCTGTTTCATGCTTTTCGCCTTGGCCACAGGCTGAAGGCGCCGCCGAGCGCCATCAGGATCACCCCGAAATATACCATGTCGATCAGCGGATTATAGTAGACGCGGAACACCCAGCGCGGCTCGCCATCGACCATGCGCTGCTCGCCAAGCGCAGCATAGAGATCGCCCGTGCCGGTCTTGTGGATGGCGGTTTCGGTTGTCGGCATCTGCGCCGCCGGATAATAGCGTTTTGTCGGGGCCAGCACCGCTTTTGCGCCCCCGCGTGTGGCCGTCAGCTGCGCCCGGTCAGCATACCAGTTCGGGCCTTCGATCGCGCGCACCTGGTCCAGCGTCAGGGTCCAGCCCGCCACCGTGCCCGATCCGCCTTCCGCCAGCGCCACCGTGGTTTCATAGCGGCCGGTTGTTTCGACCACTGCGCCGATCACGAACAGGCCGAGGCCCATATGTGCCAGTGTCATGCCCCAGACACGCGGCGGCAGGCGGAAGATACGTCCCGGAGTGATCGCCCGGCGCTTTACTTCCCAGAGCGCGCCAAAGACAAGCCAGATGCCCAGCGCCAGGCCGAGCGCCGCGCCGATGGAAATGTCCCAGAGACCCACGCCGAGGGCGAGGAACACCAGCGCCAGCGCTGCGCCGCCGATGGCCCATTTCGACCAGGCCTTCAGGTCCGCCTTGCCCCAGGCCCAGGCCTGGACCACGGGCAGGATGACCAGCAGGAGCGCCAGCATCGGCGTGAAGGTCAGATTGAAATAGGGCTCGCCGACAGAGATCGTCCGTCCGGCCGCTTCCGCCATCAGCGGGAACAGCGTGCCAAGCAATACGGTCAGCGCCGCGACGATCAGCACGATATTGTTCGCCATCAGCGCGCCTTCCCGGCTGAGCAGTACCCAGGGTTTGCCGCCGGCCAGTTTCGGCGCGCGGAGCGCAAACAGGCCGAGCGCAAACCCGCCATAGGTGAGCAGGCCGAGCAACAGGAGCGTGCCCCGTTCCGGGTCCACCGCGAAAGCGTGCACTGATGTCAGGATGCCGGAGCGCACGAGAAAGGCGCCCATGATCGAGAACAGGAAGGCCAGCACGGCCAGCAGCGCTGACCAGGCCCCGAAGCCTTCGCGCTTTTCCGTCACCACGACCGAGTGCAACAAGGCCGCCCCGATCAGCCACGGCATCAGCGAGGCGTTTTCCACCGGGTCCCAGAACCACCAGCCGCCCCAGCCAAGCTCGTAATAGGCCCAGTAGGAGCCGAGCGCGATGCCGAGCGAGAGCGGGATAAAGGCCGCAAGCGACCAGCGCCGCGCCTCTTTGGCCCAGACAGAGTCGACCCGCGCCTCCATCATGCCGGCGGCTGCCAGCGCGAAAACGAAGGAATAGCCGACATAGCCGAGATAGAGCATGGGCGGATGAAAGCTCAGCGCCGGGTCCTGCAAGAGCGGGTTCAGCCCCGCGCCCTGGAACGGGGCCGGGTCCAGCCGCAGAAAGGGAGAAGACGCAAACAGGAGGTAAGCCAGCGCGCCCACCGCCAGCAGGCCCTGAATGCCCAGCGCGCGCGCCTCGAACAGGTCGCGCCCCGTGCGCATCCACAGCGCCCCTGCGGCGCCAAAGCCCAGGGTCACGAGACACCAGAGCGCCATCGAGCCTTCATGGTTTCCCCACGCGCCCGCGACCTTGTAGAGCATCGGCTTCAGCGTGTGGGAATTGTTCGCCACCAGCGCGACCGAAAAATCCGACCGGGCAAATGCGACGACCAGCGTCAGGAAAGACAGCGTCATCACGGCGAAACCGGCATAGGCCGCAAGGCCCGCAAGCCGCCGCTGGCCGGTCAGTCCGAACAGGCCCTGCGCCAGCGCTGCCGCCAGCGCAAGAAAGGCCGCGAAATGGCCGAGTTCGATCATCCGGCGACGTCCAGCGGCTTCAGTTCCCGCGGCTGGTAATTCTCGTCATGCTTGGCGAGAATCTGCCGCGCGGTGAACGCGCCCTCCGGCCCGAACTGGCCGGTCGCCACAACGCCCTGTCCTTCGCGGAACAGGTCCGGCGCGATGCCGGTATAGCTGACGCGGATCGTGTGCGGGCTGTTGTCGATGACGGTAAAGATCATGGTCGCGCCGTCTTCGGAATAAGCCAGTGATCCCGGCTCGACCCAGCCGCCGACCTTCACGACCTTGCCGTCTTCCGGCTGGCCTTTTTCGGCGAGGATTTCCGGCGTGTAGAACAGATTGGCATTCTCGCGCAGCGCAAAGAATGCCAGCACCGCCGCCGCGAGGAGCAGCAGCGCCGCAATGCCGAATGTGTAGAGCCGTCGTGTCCGTGCGCGCATGGCCAGACTTATAGGGGGACTTGCACCGAAAAGGGAGTGCGGCAGATGCAGCCGGGCTATTCCGCCTCGGGCACGGCGGCTTCCGGCTGGCTGAGCGCCTCGATCATCGGGGCAAACCGTGCGCGTCGCGGGTCATCCTCCGGCAGGCGGGAATAGATATAGCGCATGGCCTGTTCGGCTTTTTCCTGGTCGCCAGCCTGCGCTGCGCCCATCGCGGCCCACATGCCTGCCCGCACTTCTGTCTCGTCGAGTTCATAGGCCTTGGCGAACAGCCGCGTCGCCTCGGGCGAGACCGCGCCATTGTTCAGCTCGACCAGGGAATCCGCCAGCGCCAGCAAGGCTGGAATGAATTCATTGTCCCGGCGCAGGGCCGACTGATAGGCCCGCGCGGCATCGGCTGTGCGCCCCTGTGAGTGCAGGATTTCCCCGATGAAATAATGCGGCTGCGGGTCGTCCGGGCGTTCCTTCACCGTTGCTTCAAGGCGTGACAGGGTTTCGGCCGGGGTCAGCGATTGCGGATTGGTGCGAACCTTTTCCATCAGGCCCGCCTGCCGGTCTGCCATGGGCTGGTCGTCCATGCCCGGCTTGCCGACCAGCAGATAGCCGCCCACCGCCACAGCGAGACAGAGCGCGAGAATAATGCCGTTCCGCAATGTCATGATTTGGGGAACCTCAGCCGCGCCTGCAGGCCGCCCATGCTGGAATCCCCCAGATCCAGGCTGCCCCGGTGCAATTCTGCCAGTTCCTTGACGATGGAGAGGCCAAGCCCGGTGCCGGGAATGGTCTCATCCAGCCGCACGCCGCGCTTCAGGGCGCCTGCGCGCTCTTCCGGCGTCAGGCCCTTGCCGTCATCCTCGACCTCGATGGTCAGGCCCTCGGCATCATCATGGATGTGCACCAGCACTTCGTTGCCAGCCCATTTGCAGGCGTTCTCCATCAGATTGCCGACCATTTCCTCGAGATCCTGTTTCTCCCCCCGGAACACGGCCCCGGCCCCGCCGTCAACGGACACGTTGACGCCCCTTGCATCATACAGCCGGTTCAGCATGCGGGCGATCCCGTCGAGGACCGGGCGCAATTCGGTGCGGGCCCCCAGCGTCTGGGCCCGGGCCACCATCTGCGCCCGCTTCAGGTAATGCTCGACATTGGTCTGCATGCTTTCCGACTGGCGGCGCACCACATCGTCCAGCAATGTGTCGCCGGTCGCCTCATTGCGGAGCACGGCGAGCGGTGTTTTCAGGGCATGGGCAAGGTTACCGACATGCGTCCGCGCCCGTTCGACGACTTGCCGGTTATGATCGAGCAGCTTGTTGAGTTCGTCCGCCAGCGGGCGCACTTCGGCCGGATAGTCTTCCGACAATTTCTGGCGCGTGCCTTCGCGGACTTCGGCAATGTCATCCCCAATCCGCCGCAGGGGACGGAGCGAAAACGAGATGCCGGCCACCATCGCCGCAAACACGCCGCCGAACAGGGCAATCATGGTTCCCAGCAGCAGGTGGCGAAAGCGCGTCGCCGCCGCATCATTTGCCGCCCGGTCCGCAGCCGCCACGAGCACCAGGGGCGTGTCGCGATTGGCGATCAGGATGGCGCGGGAGGCCACGCGCACCCGCTGGCCAGCCGGGCCGACAAAGTGGAAATCCCCGAACTGGGTTTCGCCTCGCTGCTCCAGCGTGCGCTCCAATTGCTTCTCGTCCAGGGGAACCGGCTCGTCCCACAGGCTGCGGGAGCGAATGTCTCCACTGATCTCGCCGTCGGAACTGACACCGACAATCGCCCAGTAACGACCGGAATATTGCGTGCGGTAGCGCACATCTCCCATGAAGAATTCGCGCTGCTCCCCCGATACGCGGCCATCTTCGAGAAAGGCCTCTTCCCGCGTCATCTCACGCGTCAGCCCGACAAGCATCTGCTCCAGATCTTCTTCCAGCAGGTTGAGGGTCTGGGCGCGATAGACCGCCGACAACGCCAGCGCGCCGCCGACCAGCACGACCAGCCCCCAGACAGCGGCAGCCAGCATGATGCGCCGCGCCAGGGACAGACGTGTCCACCGATCAAGCAGGCTTGGACGTGAGGGGGCGCTGTCGCTCATGGTCCGGGCTCCGGCGCGGTGCAGGCCTTATCCGACGACGCGGGTTTCGGCATCCGGCACGACAAGGCGGTAGCCAAGGCCCCGCTCGGTCTGGATACGGTCCTGGCCGATCTTGCGGCGCAGGCGGCCGATGAAGACTTCGATCGTGTTCGAGTCGCGGTCGAAATCCTGATCATAGATATGCTCGACCAGTTCCGTGCGCGGCACGACGCGGCCCATATGATGCATCAGATAGGACAGGACACGATATTCATGTGCGGTCAGTTTCACCGGCTCGCCGTTCACGCTGGCGCGCGCGGCGCGGGTGTCGACCACCAGCTTGCCGGCTTCCAGCGTCGCGGCGGAGTGGCCAGCGGCGCGGCGCAGCAGCGCGCGCAGGCGGGCCAGCAATTCTTCGGTGATGAAGGGCTTGGTGAGGTAATCATCGGCGCCGGCATCAAAGCCCGCCACCTTCTCGCTCCACGAATCGCGGGCGGTCAGGATCAGGACCGGAAAGGATTTGCCGTCCGCGCGCCATTTCTTCAGGACGCTGACCCCATCCATCTTGGGCAAGCCGAGATCCAGGATCACCGCATCATAGGGTTCGGTATCACCCAGGAAATGGCCATCCTCGCCATCGGCAGCCAGGTCGACCGCATAGCCCGATTGGGAGAGCACGTCGGCCAGCTGGCGGCGCAGGTCTGAATCATCTTCAACTACCAGGATACGCATGGATGCGTCCCTCCGATCTAAAAAAACAATGTCGGGTCAAGCACCCTGCCGGTCAAGGACCGCGCCGGTCCGGGCATCCACCGTGAAGCGCATCTTGCGGCCATCGCCGGTGATCCAGTCGATCTTGTATTGCGGCTTTCCGCCATTGTCGTACAGGTCCGCGCCGAGTTGGTAGCCGCCATATTGCCGCTTCAGAGTCTGGAAAATCTGGCTGAGCGGCACCGTCTTGCCCTCGCGCACCGAATCGCGCGCCTGGCCTGGCGACCACTGGTTACGCCAGTCCTGGGCGAGCGCTGGTGGCGTCACCACAAGGCCCAGGGCCAGAAGAAGGGCAGAAATCCGTTTCATCACATCGCTGTATAGGCATCAGGCTCTGAATACCAAGTGAACACTTCCCCTCAGGTGTATTCAGGCGGTCATGGTCGCTCTGCGGGCAGGCCAGTCATGCCCGGTTCCGCCGTGCGCGGCGTATCTGTGCGGCCGCTTCGACGTTCGGGTCCGAGGCGATCACGAGGCCACGCATGACCCCCTTCATTACAGCGGACGTGCGGTCAAACACGTCCAGCTTGGCAAAGATTCGTTTCACATAGGTGCCCACGGTCTCCTGGCTGAGGTCCAGCATTTCCGCGATACCGGCATTGCTGCGGCCTTGTGCCATCCAGTGCAGCACATCGAGCTCGCGGCTGGAGAGGTTCATTTCGTATTGCAACTCCGCCGAGATCAACTGGCAGTAGCGCACATAGGAGATCTCTGCGGCGATCTGGAACACGGAGAGGTCAACCTCGCCCAGATCCTCTTCCCCGGATTCCGAACTGGCCCCGAAAAATCCGACCCGCGCCGCCGATCCATAGGTCGCGACACAGATGCCCTTGGCCATGCCCCAGCCGGCCATGTCTTCAAGGTATTGGGTCTCTTCCTGATTGAGCACGACATCCCCTGGCAGGCGGTGCCAGTGAAACGCCGTGCCGATCCGCACGGAAATATCCGGCAGCGGGTCATCCATGTGGCGGGTCTCGCGATAGGCGGTTTCCCAGCCCATGGGGAAACCCGCATTGGTCACTGACCGGCCGACTGAGCGGTCATGCCCGACAGGCGACAGGCAAAACACACGCGGCATGCCCATCTCGCCAAAAGCCGAAATCGTCGCCTGACGCAGATCGAGCAGGGACCGCGCCTCCATGATGGCCTTCAATTTGTCGAGCATGTCTGCGCCTCTTCCCCACGGAATCATGATGTGGCCCCTTCGCGCCGGTTTCAAGCGGAATTCTGGCCAGGTCAGCTTCCTGTGGGGCGTTTCCCTCGCGTCTCATCCGCCACCCGTTCGGAAATCGGATCGGAAAGCAGTCCAGATGGTGCTCCAAACCTTTCCTGATCGCCGGGGTCCGGTCGAATACTAACCGCCCAGCAACAGCAATGTGGTCGCATCCGAGGAAATGCCCGCCTGCAGCGCATAGAGATGATCCAGCAGGTTCAGCGTCTCTTTCGCATCATGGCAGCGATCATCGACATAGAACCAATAGTCCCGGTACTCGACCGCAATCGACGCGGTTTCGGGGCGCTCCTCGGCCGACTGCACGGCGAACAGGCCGCCATTCACATCCTGCCATCCGCCCGGCGCGCGGCAGGGATCGGCGGATGCCTCCACCGCCCTTTGTGACGCGCGGGCGATGTCCTTGTGGGCGTCCGGAACGTGGACGGACTGGGAGAGCGCCGACATCACGCCAAGCAGGGAACGGCCGCGGGCCGCATAGTCGCCCAGCGAATTGCCCCGCGTTGAAATCTCGGTGATGTAGCGGTCGCCCGAAATCACGCTGACATCGGACACCCAGTAGCGGCGGAAGAAGTCAGCCAATTGCTGGCCGAGTTCGGTCGTGCGCTGCCATTTCAGGATGACTCGCGGCTTGCCGTCCCCGTTTTCCTCGGTCTCGTCGGGATCAATCACCTGCACCAGCAATTGCCCGCGCTCCTGCAGCGACCGCATCAGGGCGGCCAGCTCCCGAAAGTGTGCATTGTCCGGCATCATGGGCGGCGTCGGCCCGGCGGCGGCGCGAGCATTCTCCAGATCCCCGATCCGGGACACACAGCACAGCATCAGCCTTTCCACGCTCCAGCCCGACTGGCTCATCAGGAAGATGGTTGCCGGCGGCAGCGGCTGGAGGATCTGCTGGGCATAGTCCGACCCGCGCAGCGCCGAATAGGCGATGGAAGGCTGGCTGCTCATATTGGTGCCGAAATTGCCGTTCAGCACCTGGTCGAGATCCTGCCCGCTGAGCGCAAAGGCGGAAGCGAGCGCGCCATTCACCATCGTGTTCTCGGTCGTCGTGATCCGCTCGGCGTCCACGAAGGTCACAGGGTCGTTGTAACGCAAGCGGACAATGTTCAGCAGCAATTGCTCCTGGCGGGCATCGGAAATGGCCGAGGAATAGGCCAGCGTATCGGATTCGATCGGCGAAACCGGCCGGGCCGGATGCACACATCCCGCCAGAAAGGCCATGCCGCAAAGCGCGAGTCTCATGTTTTGAAGGCGCCATGTGCGCGTTTGCGTTGCCGTCATCATTGCCCCTGCCATAGATTTCTCACCAACATCTGCCCCATCGCATCGCGGCTCGGCCCGACCAGCTTGGACTGTAGTATATTCTACACAATGACGGTTTCCGGGTGATTACCTTTCCCTGAAAAAGGAACTGCTTTCCCCCAGAGTTGTGCCGTTTCTGCGCAGTTGGGTTCGTTTTTTGGTAACGCAATCAGAAGCATGACTTCCTGAAAAATGGAACCTCGCTCACATGTATGACGTGTTGAATTGCATAACGACGGAGCATGACTGGCAGCATGTTCTGGCGGCCCTGTTTGTTCTCGCATTCAGCAATTGCTGCTCGCTGGTCATCTACTACCGCAGCCAGGCCGCCCGGCTCGAACGTAACAAGATATTGTGGGCGATCGCCGCCGGCATGGTTGTCGGTCTCGGCGTCTGGGCCACGCACTTCATCGCCCTGCTCGGCTACAAGCCCGGATTCGAGGTCCTGTTCTCAGGCGGACGAACCGTCATCTCTGCCGCGATTTCCGTGTCCGGCTTCATTGTCACCGCCCTGCTGTTGCGGCTCAATTCCGATGCGCCCTTGAGGCTGGCCTGTGCAGGCATCG
Source organism: Hyphomonas sp. (assembly GCF_036964145.1). GTDB lineage: Bacteria > Pseudomonadota > Alphaproteobacteria > Caulobacterales > Hyphomonadaceae > Hyphomonas. Next base: position 929,534 of record NZ_JBALUC010000001.1, on the reverse strand, counting down.
CCACCCTGTCCGTGGCGGGAATGCACTTCTTCGGCATGACCGCGCTGAAGGCTTCCGCCGTGATCGAATATGACAGCGTGTCGGTCACAGCCGCGCTCGTGCTCGGCTTTCTCGCCTATACCGGCACCTATCTGATGGGGGGAAATCCAAAGATCCGCTGGAGTACGGCCATCGCCACAGCCACCAGTGTGATCGCGGTCCTCTCCATTCATTTCATCAGCGCCTCCGGCACCACAATGGTCCCGATCAGAGGCCTGGAGGCCCCGCTGATACCGCTCCACACTGGCGGTCTCAGCCTCATCATCGGTATCGCCATGCTGGTGATTATCTTCCTGTCCGCCATGGCCGCAGGCCTGGATTCCCGCTTTCAGCGGCTTCGCAACACAGAACAGCGCAAACTGTCCGTACTGGCCGATTCCAGCAGCGAAGGCCTGTTCATGGTCTCCCCCGATGGTACCGTGCTGCAAACCAATGTTTCCGCACAGATCATGTTCAGTGACCGGACCAGCGATCTCGATAATTTACGCGATCTCGGCCATTTGTCGGACCGCAGCCGTCTGCCCGATCTTCGCGGACGCGCCGTCCAGACCCTGCTGCAGATCGAGGATGACGTGGACACGCTGAAGGACGACCGCGACTATGGCGAACGCCGTATCCGGTTCGAGGACGGCCGGGAAATCATCGCCATGATCTCCAGTCGCTGCGTCGAGGAAAAGGACGAGGTCTTCATTGTCTTCGCGGTCCACGACATCACCCAGCGCGTCCGCGCCGAAGCCCGGGTTCGCACGCTGGCCTATCGCGACTCGATGACCGGCCTTCCGAACCGCATCTCCTTCAACATGGAGCTGGAATCCTGTATCGCACGCGAGATGCGGCGTCCCAATGATGTCGCCGTCATGATCATCGACCTGGATGAGTTCAAGGAAATCAACGACCAGTATGGCCACGGCGCGGGCGACACGCTGCTGAAGGCCATGGGCCGACGCATTTCCAACCAGCTGACGAACACTGACCTTGTCGCCCGCCTCGGCGGGGATGAATTCGCGGTCCTGGTCCGCGGCCGCATCACGGCTGAAGAGGTGGCCGAGGTGGCCAATCGGATCCTGGCCGCCCTTTCAGAGCCACTGTCCATGGGGCGCCGCATGGTGAAATGCGGCGGCAGCATCGGGGTCGTGAACGTCCCGCCCGGCGCGTCCAGCCCTGCGCGCATCCTGACCTTTGCCGACCGGGCGCTCTATTCTGCCAAATCCGACGGCCGGGGCTGTATCCGTTTCTACGATGCGGACCTGCACAAGCAACAGATCGAGACCCGCAATATCGAACGCGCCTTGCACAAGGCCATCGAGAATGACGAATTCGTCCTGCACTTCCAGCCAAAGGTCAGCGCGTCTACCCGGACCGTTGTCGGCCGCGAAGCCCTGATCCGCTGGGATCGTCCGAACATCGGCCTCGTCAGTCCCGACGAGTTCATCCCGCTGGCGGAACAGAGCATGCTGATCTGCGATATTGGCCGCTGGACCATCTATGCCGCCTGCGACGCCGCCAGCCGGTGGTCCGGCGGGGAATCGGTTGCGGTCAATCTGTCGGCGCGCCAGCTGCTGGACCCCGACATTGTCCACCACGTCAAGATGGCGCTGCAACAGTCCCGACTGGACCCGGCCCGCTTCGAACTGGAGATCACCGAAACGGCGATCATCAACAACACCCAGCTGGCGACCAGCATCCTGCTCGATCTGAAGGCGCTCGGCATCAAGATCTCGCTCGATGATTTCGGGACCGGCTATTCCTCGATGAGCTATATTCAGGAATTCCCGTTCGACCGGATCAAGATCGACCGGTCCTTCGTCATGTCCATGAATGCCAATGTGAAATCCCGCGCCATCGTCGAGGCGATCATCCATCTTGCCCATTCGCTGAACATCGCGGTCGTGGCCGAAGGGGTCGAGACCGAAGACCAGGCGGAAGCCCTGGCCCTGCTGTCATGTGAGGAATTGCAAGGCTTTCTGATCGCGGCGCCTGCGCCGTTCGAGGATATGGTGGCCCGCGTCATGGCCGACAGTCTGCTCTTTGAATCAGAAAGCGCCTAGCGGCCTTCCGCCCAGGCCTTCAATCCCTCGTCTTTCGGATCGTCGAGCACGATTTCCAGCCGCGCATACAGATTGCCCGGCGTGGAGGTCTGAACGCCCTTGCCACGCAGACGCAGCTGAGAGCCCGTATTCGATCCCGCCGGCACTTTCAGCGTCACCGGGCCGGAGGGCGTCTTCACCTCGACACTGCCGCCCAGCACCGCGATTTTCAGGTCAATCGGCACGGTCATGCGCAAATCCTTGCCATCCCGCTCCCATACCTTGCTCGCCGTCACTTCGACTTCGAGCAGGGCATCGCCCGGAGGGCCGCCATTCGGCGAAGCCTGGCCCTGGCTTTTCAGGCGCAAGGTCTGGCCGCTCTCGATCCCCGCCGGAATGTTCACATCCAGCGCGGTGCCGTCGGCCATGGTCATGCGACGACGCGCGCCGGTCACGGCGTCGGCAAAATCGATGGTCACGCGATAGCGCACGTCCCGGCCCTTGACCGGTCCGCTGCGCCGGGACCGGCCGCCGCCGAACATGCCGGACAGGATATCTTCAAAGGGGTCGCCTTGCGCGCCGCCAAACGGATTGCCCGCGCCGCGCGATTCCCAGCGCTGGCCCCCGCCACCGCCCGGATATCCGCCGCCCGGAAAACCCGTCGGATTGCCATCGCCATCAATCTCGCCGCGGTCGAATTTGGCTCTCTTTTCCTTGTCGCCAAGAATGTCCCATGCCTGCGAAACTTGCTTGAAAGCCTCCAGCTTTTTGGGATCGTCCGGATTCTGGTCGGGATGCAAATCCTTCGCTTTCCGGCGATGCGCCTTCTTGATTTCGGCCTCGCTGGCCGAGCGGTCAACGCCGAGCACTTTATAGGGGTCGAGGGCCAAGGGCGGAAAATCCTTCCAGTCACGAATCTGATATCCGATCACAGTTAGGATGTCCCGACCCGTAATGAAACCCGGATATTACCTTACCGGATCGAGCCGCGCCGCAATGCATTCCTGTTTGGCAGCCTGCTAATCCTCAAATGACGGCCCACAAGCCTGTCCGCCCATCCTGTCCGATCTCCGCCACCCGCGCCGCCATTGCGCCCTCCACCCAGTTTGCAAACGGCACCTCCACCACGCTCTGCGCGCCAAACCCGCTGCCCATGTCGAACGCAACCGCAAACCGGCCCGCATTCTCCGCCTCCGGCATGGCCCAGCTTTGCGGCACATCCGCCCCGCGCCGGGTCCAGCTGAGCTGGCCATCCCGCACGCGCAGATGCGCCACAGGCCAGGGCAGGTCTGCGCGGTCCTCGAACATGGCCGTTTGTGGGGTATCATCCGTCGCGGCCTGCCAGACCAGTTCCGTCCCATAGGCCTCCCCGTGGAGGCTCGCCCGCGCCACCGCCGCATCCAGTATCACCAGCCGCGCCCCTATCGCCGCATTACCGGGCACGCTCCCTCGCTGTCCCCGCAACAGCCCGGTCAGACGCCATGTGTCGGGCGCGATCAGGTCGGCCCGTTCAAACTGCACACATTCCCAGCCCGTCGCCGTCTCCAGCAGCGCCGCATTGCCGCCGGACAGGACCAGCCCTTCCGGCAGGCTCGCAAACTCCCCACCCGGACAATACACGCTCAGCGCATTTGCCCGGTCCCACAGCCCGATCGGCCCGGCCTTACATGCTTCAACCAGCCGCCCGATCACCGCCGGCCGGTCGAGCCGCACCGCCTCGCTGAGCGCATCTTCAGCCGGGCCTGCTGACACGACCACCTCGCCCGGCCACGGATCGGCCCATGCCGCCACCAGCGGCCCAACGCCTTCGCCAAACTCCGGCAGGCTCGGCGCGTCCATCACGACAAGGTCCACGCCGCCGAACACAGGCGCGGGCGGCGGCGCGCTGCCCGCCTCGCCAGCCCGCACGCGCGGCATCGCGGCGATCTCCTCCCGGCAGGTCAGCGCCCGCACGCCGCCCCGGTCGACAACATCCATGACACGCCAGACCTGCCCGCCCTCCACGCGCAACCCATCCCCCGGCTCCAGTGCCAAAGCCGAGAGCGACACAGCACAGGTCGCGCTCTCCCCGCTTGCCGCCGATTCCAGCAGCGCGGCTGCAACAGCTTCCGCCCGGCTCGCCCCAAGCGCCAGCGGCAAGGCCACATCCTGCACCAACCTCGGGTCGCCGCCGTCAATTCGCGCCTCCGCCATGCCCGGCTGGTAGTCCGCCTCCAGATCAACATGCGTCAGCCTGAGCCGCGCCGGCGCCTTGTCGAGCAGGGCGCGGGTCTTCTTCAGTCCGCCTTCCACCAGCGCGCCGGGCGCCACATCCAGAACGCCCCCTTCGCCCGCCATGCGGAACACCAGCGCCCCGCCGCGCTCCACGCACTCGAAGCCATACGCTGCCCTGAGCGGCTCCAGCGCCGCCCGCACCGAATGCACCCCGTCGAGCCCATAGCCTTCGACAATCCCGTCCAGCCCGGACACATCCACCGCGTCCACGCCGCCCCGCGCGCAGAGATCCGCCACCACATCGGCCAGAGGCGCAAGGCCCGACCGGCCATTCAGCCAGTGCCCGCGCGCCCAGTTGCCGCCATCGCTCCAGACCTCTTCCTTCAGCGGCCAGGCCGGAAAGGGCCGCCCGTCCCACGCCCACACATAAGCCGCCTCGACCAGCGGGCTCGTCTCCCAATGCGGCAACACCGCCGCCAGCGCCCGGCGCTGGAACACTTCGTCCCGCGCCCCGCTCGAATAGGGCGGCAGCGCGCTCTCGCTGCTCTTGGGATCAACGAACACATTCGGCGCATTGCCGCCCTTGTCGACCGCCGCAAAGCCGATCTCGGTCAGGCGAACCGGCTTCGCCCCCGGCACCCAGCCAGTCGGTGACACCTTGCGCACCCCGCCCGGACGTTCGTGATGGTACGCGCCCGCCCAGCCGGCAATATCCTTCTGACGGAACACATAATGCTCGCCATGCGCCGTGTCATTGATCGGTGTACGGTCCTGCGCGTCGCGCGCCGCCTGGTCCGCATAATACCAGTCAAACGCCTCCCCGCCCGCGATCTGTGATGCCAGATAGGCCGGATCGTCCGCCGCGGCATATCCGGCCAGCGCATCGAGATGATCGTTGCCGTCGCACCAGTCCCCCAGCGGCGGATACCAGTCGACGCCGACGAAATCGACAGATGCACTCGCCCACAGCGCGTCCAGCGGGAACAGCACGTCGCCCGATCCGTCCCCCGGCGCATAGGCGCCATATTCGGTCCAGTCCGCGCCATAGGAAACCTCCGCGCCCGGCAGGATCGCCTTCACTTCCGCCGCCAGCGCCACCAGCGCCTCGACAAAAGGGAACGCGCCCGCCGCGTCCTGCACACGGCTGAGCCCGACCATTTCACTGCCGATCAGGAAGGCTTCGACGCCGCCTGCGTCTGCGGCCAGCTGCGCATGATGCAGGATGAAATTCCGGAACCCGTTCGCTCCGTTCACGAACGCTTCGATCTCGCTGCGCGCCGCCGCGGTGCCATCTGCCGATACGCCGATCCGCCCCCGCCACGGAAAGCCGCGCGTATCCATGAACAAGAAGGGCGACAGCGTGACAGACAGGCCCCGCGCTTTCATCTCCTGTATCGCCCCGATGACGCACCGATCCGCAGGCGTGCCCCCATAATTCGGATGGCCGTCCTCATCGCGCGAAATGACATGGGCATCGCCCCGCGCAATGCCAGCCACCTCCCACGCATAGGGCACCGTCACCCGCTCTCGCGTTTCCACGCCGGGATGGATTTCGCACGCCCCCGCCTCGATGCTCGTTCCGAACCATCCGACCGTCAGCGCCGCGCGCGACACGTTCGGCAGATCACTCTCCAGCTGATCGAGCGACACAAGGAAATCCGCCCGCGCCTCACCGGACCACGCATTCAGTGCCCGCTCATGCCCCGGAAAAGCCTGCTCGCGTACGATCTCGGTAGCATAAACGAATTCGCCCGATGCCGGGATTATATTCACGCCCGTCACCACATCGCCCAGCCCCGGCTCCGACCGGCCCGGCGGTACGCGCTCCACTTCAAAGGAGAGCTGCGGCAGCCGGTTGCCAAACGCCTCCAGCGGCAAATCCTCGAACACGATATAGGCCGTGCCCCGATAGGCTGGCGCCACACCCTCGATCATCTCGATCAGCGGGTCTGGCTCTTGCGTCTCGTTGCCGGGATAGACCCGGTGCACGACGCCGGAAAGGTCAAACGCCTCACCATTCGCCCAGGCCCGCCTCACGCCGAGGATCGGTCCTTCCCCCAGCGCCACGGCCAAGCTGACCGAATAATCATACTCGGTGACCTTCGGCCCGCCCTTGCTGCTCGCCCGCCGCGCAGTCTTTGTCTCCTTGAAGCGCGCGGCCCAGATCACCTGACCGCCGACCCGCATCCGACCATAGACAGACGGCAGTCCCGCCCCCTCGCGCGCTTCCATCACCGGCAGGGATTTGACGCGTGGCCCTTCCTGCGCGGGGGCGAAATACGCGCCCATCGCCTGCCCGGCCAGACTGCCGAGCGACTTGCCAATCGCCGCGCCGGACAGCTGTCGCCCAAGCAGGGTCAGTCCCTGCGGCAGTGCTTGCTGTCCGATCACCTGACCCACACTCGAAAACACGATCTGCGCCATGCCTAATCCTCCACACCGGGAAAGGCGAACGCCGCCACCGCCCGCCTCCGCCACCACGGCACCAGCCGCGTCTCCACCACTGCGCGCGCCCAATAGGCATGCACCAGCGCAGCTTCGCCGCTCAGCACGCCGCAATGTTTCGCTGGCACGCCCGTTGCCATACGGAAGACCAGCACATCGCCTGCCTGCGCCCCGCCCAGCTGAACCTCTTCCAGATGCGCCCGCGCTGCCGCCAGCAGCGTCTCCTCGCCCGTCACTTCGGCCCAGTCCGGCGTATAGGGCGGCAGGCGCGCGGGCTCCGGCCCGACCATTTCCCGCCAGACCCCGCGCACGAGGCCGAGACAGTCACAGCCCGCGCCCTTGCGGCTCGCCTGATGGCGATAGGGCGTGCCCAGCCAGCCGCGCACCGCCGCCACGATCTCATCCCGCCTCATCGCCGGCCTCCATCATTGCCGCTCGCCGCCGGGCCGAGCAGCACGAAATCCGCCCCCGGCAAATTCGGGAAGCCGCGAAAACTCTCCGCATTGCCGAAAACCTCCGAACACGTCTCAAATCGGTGATCGCAGCTCAGCCCCGGAAACCCGCCCACATCCACGCCGCAGCGCGCATCACCCAGCACGGCGTCGCACTGGCGCGCATAGACCCGGCCCAGAGGCCGCTCGAACTCCGCCTTCCGGCTGACCAGCTGCGCCTCGAACCCTGTCTCGCCGCGCGTCACTTCGCTCAGCCGCCCGCTCCAGACCGTTACAAACAGATCCGGGCGCTGCCAGTCGGCGCGGATCACCTCGATCCGCGCGCCATCCCACAGGCCCGCCGCCAGATCCGTTTCCGTAATCGCCGCATGCGCCAGCGCCCCGCCCGCCGCTGCATGGCCGGGACGCAGATCCGCCGTCTGGGCAAAGCTCGCCCCCTCCAGCGCCGCGCCCGGACGGTAGAGCGTGCCGTCCACCTCCAGCGTCCGGTCATGCTCGGTTACCGCCAGCCCAAACCCGTCCGACCGCTCCAGCCGCCAGCAGAGGCACGTCGTCGCCGCGCCGCTCGCCAGTCGCTCCGCAAAGTCCTGCTCGATGATCCGCATGGCGCCTATCCCACCAGTTCGATGAGCGGCACACGCAACGCCTTGCCCGCGCCAAAACCTTCCAGCGTGATGTCGAGCCGGTCCGTATCGAACCGCACCGGGCAATCGAACCGGAACCCCGCACTCACCACAGCATCCGGCTCCGGCGCGCTGTCCAGCGTCACCTCGCCGGTGGCTTCATCCACGTTGAAGGGAATTGCGACGCCGTTCACCGCCACCAGAACGCTGCCCGCCACCGGCTTCCATATACGCCGCGCATAATCCCCATACGTCTTCACCAGTTGGAACCGCGTCTCCGCGCCGTCGCCCATCCCGATCATCTGGTCCGTTGCCGCCGGCATCTCGCCAAGAGCGCACGAGCGGTCATCCAGCGCATCCTGGAACCGGAACCCGTGCAGCCGCCCGCCGCGCGCCTCGAAGAAGGCGACCAGCGCCTGCAGCGCGTCCAGCTTCAGCGCCGCGCTGCCAACATCCCAGCGCCGCCGCGAGCCGGCCCAGACCGCATTGCGCGCCTCGGCCCCGCTCGCCAGCGTCACCACGTCCGTGCGCCGCTCCGGCCCGCCCGTCGCTGCCAGTGCCAGCGGCACCGGAAAGCTCACCTCATGAAAATTCGCCAGGCTCACAGGAACCGCCCTCCACCCGCCACGAGCCGCGCCAGCATCGCGCCCATCGCCGCCTCGCTCTCGCGTCCGGATGGCTCCGCCCCCGGCGCATAATTCATGTTCAGCGTCACCGCCTGCTGCGCACCGCTCTGCGCGCCTGCCATTGCCGCAACGCTTTCGGCGGCGACGCGCGCCAGATCTTTCAGGATGCTCTCGGCCATGCGCTCGAAATCCAGTTCGCCCGACCGGGCAGCCTGTCCCAGCGCCGTCTCGATGCTCTGCCCGGCCCGCCCGAAGGCGGCCTCCAGCGCCTCAGCCGCCTGCACGCCTGGCCCCTCGGCCAGGCTGCGCAGCGCATCCCCGGCGGTGTTCAGGTCTTTGTTGAAGTCATTCATTGAGTCTCCTCCTCATCCGGGAATGCCGCCATCAATTCCTCCAGCCGCCCCGCCTTCAGCCCCGCCCCGCGCGCCGCGAGCCATCGCCATTCTTTCAGCGACAATCGCCAGAATGCCTTCGGCCCGATCCCGGCCGCCAATGCCGACCGCATCATCTCCGCCCACGGAAGCATCACCCCGCCAGCCCCAGCCGGAACGCTTCGGCCACGGCCCGCGCCGCGGCCCCCGGCGCCACGTCCATATCTCCCAGACGCTCTGCCAGTTCGCCCTCGCCGCCGCCCCGCAACAGGGCCGCCAGCACCACCAGCAGATCCGCCGCAGACAGCGCCCGCATCCGCGCTTCCAGCTCGCTCATCCGCGCGCAGCCAAACGCCGCCTCGATCTCGGCCAGCGCGCCGAGCGTCAGGCAGAGCCGCCGCGCCTGCCCGCCAATCACCAGTCCGGTCTCGCCCCGCGCCGCATTCATGGCAGCACCTCAAAGGCGAGCAGGCCCGCGCTCTCCAGCGTCACGGAGAATTCCGCCTCGCCATCATGCGCGCCGCTCCAGCTGAGTTCGCTGATCTGGAACGCGCCTTCCAGCGTGCCGAAATTCGGCAGGACGAGCTGCCAGTCCGGCGCCTCTCCGCCAAAGAACACGGCCCGCATCCGCGCATCCGAAGCCGCATCCTTGAACACGCCGCGCCCGCTCACGCGGGCGGATTTGATGCCCGCCCCCTCGACCAGTTCGCGCCAGGCCTCGGCGCTGTCGGCGCTGGTGCCGTCCACCGTGCCCGCCGACAGCTGGATACGGCTGGCCCGCACCCCAGCCAGCGTGGTGAACCCGCCCGCGCCGTCTGAAATCTTCAGCAGGATGTCCCTGCCCCTCTGGCCCGCCATCAGCCCGCCTCCTCCGATATGATCCGAATCAGGATGATCCCGCGAAAGGCGCGCTTGTCGGCGGTGCGCATCACATCGCCATAGACGACATGCGCCATCACCACATGCACGCCAGCCCCGCTCCAGTCCGCGCCCTCGACCGCCGCGCGCAAGGCTGCCACCGCCGCCTTCGCGGCTTTCAGCCCTTCCTCCCGCGTGAACACAGCCAGCGTCAGCCTGTGCTCATGCCCGTCCACCAAGGCCGCCCCCGCTGGGGTCACTTCATGGCGCTCCAATTGCGCATGGGGGAAGACCGGCGCATCGCTCTCCGCATCGAACACGCGCGCCGGTGCCCCGAAGATTGCCTGCACGCCCGCATTTGCCCGCAGAAACGCCATCAGTGCGTCCTGGATGGCGGCCTCGGCGCTCATATCCGCCGCTCCCGCCGCGCGGCGAGGATGTCCCGGACCTCGTCCGGCAGGGCCTCGCCCGCCTCACGCCGATAGGCTGCCAGCACCAGCCGCTTCAGCGCCTGCACCAGATCCTCCGGCACATCTGCCGCCGCGCCATAGCCGGTCACGAAAGTCACGTCCGCATGACCGCCCGGCGGAATGGGTGGCAAGGCCACGAACGGCTTCAGCCTGAGCCGCCCGCCGCCCAGCTGGAACCGCGCCGTGTAAAGCTGCGTCCCGCCGTCCGCATCCGCTGTCTCAACCGAGACCAGCGCCGAGGCCGGCCCCGGCACGAGCCGCAGGCCGGTCCGCGTCACGCCCGATGGCCAGCGGTCATACCGCCGCTTCACCGAGCGCGCGATCAGGGCCAGCCCGGTCTCCGCCTCCAGCCGCGCCCGCGCCGACGCGATCAAATCCGCCACCAGCCCATCCTCGCCCGCATGGCCGATGCGCAAATACTCCTTCGCCGCGCCGAGAGACAAAGCCTCCCCGTCCGGCGGTGAGATCACCGTCAGATTCATGTCGTTCTTCTTTCAATCAGTGTGTCATCCCGGAAAATCCGGAGGATTTATCCGGGACCTATGCGCCAACGCGTCTTGGGTCCCGGATATTGGCTGCGCCAATTCCGGGATGACAAATCCGCCTAAACCATCCCTTCCAGCTTCTCGATCAGCGTGCCGCCGATGGGCAGGGCGACGCTGCGGACGAGTTCATTGTCGATTTCGGTCTCGGTGGAATTGATCAGGGTCGAGAGCGCTTCGGCGATCTTGGTGGTGAATTCCTCCTGCTGCGGGCCGGTCAGCAGAGCGGCCTGGCGGATGAGGGTGGTGAGAATGGATTCGAACATGTTGGATTTCCTTTGGTTGGAATGAGGTTGAATTTTCAGGGGAGCGTCACCCCAGACCGCTTCGCGGCCGGGGATGACGCAGGAAAGCGGCGCCTTAAAAAACCATCACCTTCGCAGCGTCGAAATTCTGGATGCCGCCGCCGACGCGCTTGGTCGTGTAGAACAGGACGAAGGGCTTGGCGGAGTATGGATCGCGCAGCACGCGCGCGCCCTGCCGGTCGGCGATCAGGTAGAAGCGGCGGAAATCTCCGAAGGCGATGACCGCATTGCCCGTGCCGATGTCGGGCATGTCCTCGGCCTCGGTCACCGGATAGCCCATGATCGTGGCGGGTTCGCCGCCCGTGCCGGGTTGCCAGATATACCGTCCGTCCACATCCTTCAGCTTGCGGACAGCCGCCACGGTGCGCCGGTTCATCACGAAACGCCCATTGGCACGGAACTGGGCCTTCGGCGTATAGATCAGGTCGATCAGCTGGTCGGCCGCATCGGCGGCGGTAAAGTCCCCGGCCACCGAGCCCACCTTGCCCCAGACATGGCTCGCCTCGGCGACAATGTCATAGTCGAGAAAGCCCTTCGGCTTGCCGTCGCCATCGCCGCTGATGAAGGCCGCCGATTCCTGCGCCGCAAAGGCGGCCTCCACCTCATCGGCCAGCCAGGCATCAATATCGGCATAGGAATCTTCCAGCAGGGTTTGCGTCGCCGCCGGCATGGCGTACAGCTCACCCGCCGGGAATTCGAGCAGGGAGAGCCCCGACTGCGCCGTCTCCGTCCGCGCCACCTGTTCGCCGACCCAGCTCGCCGCCGCGCCAAGCCCGACCGGCTTCTTGTAGGTGCCCGCAGATGTCTGCCGCACAGTCGCAATCTGGCGCATCGGGCTCGCGGCCAGCAGGCGCGACTCGATCAGCCGGTCCAGTTCCGGCGGCGCGATATAGCCGCCCTGCTCATCGGTGCCGGTGTTCAGCGCCTTCACGTCGAGCCGCGACAGCCCGCTATCATCGCCGCTGCGCAAATAGCGCCCCCAGGCCGCGCTGCGCGCATCCTCGTCGGCGGTCTTCCCTTCGCCTGCCTCCGGCCGGGCCATCTTCAGGCTCAGCGCTTCGAGCCGCCGGTCAATGCGCGACAGCCGCTCATCCGTCAGCGGATCGCTTGCGCCCTTGGCTTCGATCTCGGCCAGCCGGGCATCATTCGCCTCGGTATAGGCGGCAAAGGCTGCCATCAGTTCGGCATCGCCGCCGCCCGCCATCTTGGTTTCCTTGGTCATGCTTTCTCCATTCCTCTCAAATCCATCATCCTTCGACTTCGCTCAGGATGAGTTCCGTACTTTCAAAGCGCTCATGCTGAGCGAAGCCTGCCCCAGCGAAGGCCGGGGTCGAAGCACGAGCGCGGGCTTCCAGATCACGCCGCTTTCGCCTCCGCCCCCAGCAGGGAAAACCGCGCCCGTGCCTGCATCGGGCTGGTCACGAGGGAAACCTCGACAAGGTCCACCTCGACCAGTTCCCGCCCATCCGGGCGCCGTGCATTCCAGAGGCGCGGGCGAAATCCGATGGAGAGGCCGCTGAGCCCCTGCGCCACAAGGGAGCGCGCCGCGACGCCCTCGACGAGGCCGCGCACATAGAGCCCGCGCCCATCTTCGATCATCCGCACCCAGCGTCCGGCCATCGCGCCGGGCCTGTGCTGCAACAGCATCGGCAATTGCGTGCCCCGTTGCAGGCTGCGCGCGAAGGCGCCCGCCCGCACCACATCTCCGCTCGCATCCGGCACGCCGAACAGCGAGGCATAGCCTTCGATGAGGAGGGGCCTGCGCGTTCGAAGCCCCCCCTCTAACTCCCCCCCTTCAGGGGGGAGAACAGACCGGACATGCCGTTGGCGTTCCTCCCCCCTGAAAGGGGGAGGACAGGTGGGGGTCCACCGGACTCCCCCCAGGAAACACACCCCTATTCATCCCCGCCCTCCAGTCTTCGCTCGATCCGGTCCAGCTGGCTTTCCATCCGTTCCACGCCCTCTTCGAGGCGGGCCAGCCGCTCGACCACGCTGCGGCGCTCGCGCACCGTGTCTTCCAGCGTGGAAATCCGCTCTGCCGCCGCACCGGCCCAGACCAGCGCCCCGCCGGTCTGCACCAGCACGGCCACGAGGAATCCGATCGTCACTTTCCGGTCGAGCTTCATGGCTGCAGCCCCGCTAGCTTTCGCTTCTCTTCGTCCGTCGCAAAGCTCGCGCCCTCAAGCCGCGCCCAGAGCGCATCGCGTTCGGCCGACAGGGCGGGGACGCGATCAATGTCCGCGCGCACCTCCACTTCCGCCCCGAACGGCACATCCAGCCAAGCCGACAGTGCCGCCGCCATCTTCTGAACCAGCGGCAAGACGGTCATGCGCCAGAAGGCAAGGTTTGCCTCCTTGTAGTTCGAATACGTATTATCGCCCGGAATGCCGATCAGCATGGGCGGCACGCCCAGCGCCAGCGCGATCTCCCGCGCCGCGCCATGCCGCGCCTGAAGGAAATCCATCTCTGCCGGCGACAGCGACATGGGCCGCCAGTCGAGCCCGCCTTCCAGCAATAGCGGCCGCCCCGCATTCGCCGCGCCGGAATACATGCCTTCCAGCTCGGCCTTCAGCGCGTCAAACTGGTCCGGCGGCATCCGCCCATGCCCGCCATAGACCAGCGCGCCAGAGGGCTTGGCCGAATTGTCGATCAGGGCCTTGGCCCAGTCGGCGCTCGCATTGTGCAAATCCAGCGCCCGCCTTGCGGCGCCCAGCGGGGGAAGCCCCAGCGTGTCGCTGACCGGGTTGAACAGTTTCAGGTGCAGCACCGGGCTCCAGCCCGTCTCGGCATCGCGCCGGATCAGCCGCTCGCCGTGGCGCTCGCGCACCGCCCAGGCCTCGACCCAGCCCCGCGCATCCGACACCGGCCGCATCGCCGAGGGGCTGAGCGCGTAGAGCGCCGAGACACCGGCCCCCTCTTCCGCCTCCAGCCGCACGCCTTCCAGGAACGCATTCCCGGTCAGCTGCAGCTGCGAATAGATCGCCTCGAACACTTCCGCCGCCACGCCATCGGGCTGTGGCCGGCGGATCAGGCGCGCTGCCCCCTCATGGGCCGTGACCAGCGGCACCGAGGCCGCCGCCTCCGCCACCATGCGCACCGCGCGATAGGCGATGGCATTGGCGAGGTAGCCGTCTCGGGTCAGCGCCGCGCCGTCCCGGCTGCCCCAGCGGGCCGCCCCGACGTCAGAGAGCGCGACCAGGGGCGGCGCCGATTTCGCCTCGAGGGGGCGGCGGCTGAAGGGCCAGATCGGGTTCATGAGGGGCGCTGCTCCATTTGCGTTGATGAGCAGAAATTAAATCCTCACCGGCCCCATCGGATTCAGCCGAAAAAACTCGCAGGAAATCAGTCCGCTAAAGAGAGAAAGCTGAGGATTGGAACAAAATTTTCCCTGTATTTTATTCCCCCGCAGCCATAGCCAGACCCGCCCAAATCTGCTTTTTCGCCATTCGATCAGGGGCGAAGGAGCTAACAGAATGTCGGCACGTGTCATTTCCGTCGCCAACTCCAAAGGCGGCGTTGGCAAAACCACCACTTGTGTCAGTCTGGCTGAGGCTTTTGCCGCCAATGGCTTCCGCACACTGGTCGTGGATCTCGACACGCAGGCCAACGCCTCCCTGCTCGTCTATGGCCATGAGGGCGACGAGCATTTGTTCCAGGCGATCAATGACTACGTCACGATTTCCGACTGGCTGCTGGAGAATTTCTTCGCCGGCGAGCACAAGCGCCTGTCAGACTTCATCGTCACCGATGCCTCCGACGTCACCTATAATGGCAAGCCGCTGGAACTGGACCTGATCCCGTCCTCGCCGCGCCTGCGCAAGACCGAGCGCGAGCTGATCTATGAGCTGACCGCCAAGGGCTATTCGATGGAAGCGCTGCAGGGCCAGGTCGGCCGCCGCATGCGCGACGATTTCGAGAAGCTGAAGGCCGATTATGACGTCATCATCTGCGACTGCCCTCCGGGCATCTCGGTGATGACCGAAACCGTTCTGGCCGCCAGCCACCTCATCATTGTACCGACAATTCCGGACTTCATGTCCACGCTCGGCCTCGACCTGTTCACCGGCGACATCATGCGCAATCTGCGCGGCCGGGACATCGAGAATTTGCCCTGTGTCCTCGCCACCCGCTATGATGGCACCCCGCACCAGCAAGTCGTGCTGAACGCCATGCGCGAAGCGGCCAGTGCCAAGGAAACCGAATTCGACATGTTCAACACGGTCGTCCCGATGAAGCAGGGCTTTGCCACCAACCCGATTGAGCTCGGCCCGGAGCCGACGCTGCAGGCCAAATGGCCCGGCGACGCGCTCGGCATTGTCGAGAGCCTTCTCAAGGAAGTGCGGGAGAAGATTCAATGAGTGAGACCGCCATGCCCCCAAGCGCCAAGGCGCTGGAATCCCTGCTGGGCCAGCGCGGCCGGTTTGCCAGGCTTGGCGAGAAGGATTTCGCCGCCGCGACCATGCTGCTGGTCAAGAAGCTGATGATCTCGGCCGGTCAGACGACGGACGACATGAAGGCCCTGCGCGAAACGGTTGGCGGCGACCTGTTCGAAACCACGCTGAAATCCCTCACCGCCCACCAGGCCCGCCAGCTCGCGCGCCGCATGGACCGGTCGGTGCCGGATCTCGAAGTCTCCACCGCCGGGGCTGCCTGCGCCTGGATCCGCGGCCTGATGAACGGCACCAATCCTGCGCCCACCGAACCGGCCAAGGCCGCCGAGGACACGGGCACGGACGACACGCCCCCCGCCCCCAAGAACGCCTATTTCGGACGCAAGGCCTTCCGCACGGGCGGCTGAGCCCCTCTATTCCATCAGGAAATTCCGGATCGCCGCATAACAGACCGCCCAGGCGGGGTCTGTGCTGGGGATGACATGATTGTCGGTCTCCAGCGTCATGAAGCGCGCCCCCTTGATGCCGCTGGCCAGTTCCCTGCCGCCGCCCATTGGCACCCGCATGTCGCGCCGCGCATGGATCACCAGCGTCGGCGCCTGCACCGCCCCGAGATCGTCGCGCACATCGACATCCCCCAACGCGTCCAGCAGGGCCGCGGCACTTTGCGGCGAGGCGGTGATGCGCTGCAATTCATTGAACGCGGCCTGGTTCTCGGCGGGCGCGGTTGGCATGAACAGGCCGGTGAATATCTGCCGGAATACCGGATTGTTGCGTCCCCAACCCGTGCGGATCAGGGTTATCAGCGCGTCGGTCTCTGCCACCATCTTGTGCCCGCCATGGCGCCAGCCCCGGGCATACCCGCCGACAAGGACCAGTTTCGTCACCTTTTCGGGATGGCGGGCCGCATAGGCAACGCTCACGGCGCAGCCCTGCGACAGGCCGAGCAAGGGAAACCGGGTCAGCCCCGTCGCGTCGATCACGGCTTCTAGGTCTTCCACCTGCCGGTCGACCGAAAAATCGCTGACATCCCAATCGGACAGGCCATTGCCCCGCGCATCATAGCGCACCAATTGCTGGCCCTGCATCAAATCCCCGAAAATATGTGTCCAGACCGGGCTCTTCCAGTCAAACTCCAGATGGTTCAGCCAGTTCGCGGTCTTCACCAAGGGCCGGCCTTCGCCGGCGGTCGCATAGGCGATCTGCGTGCCGTCTGCGCTCCGGCAGAAGCGGATATCCTGCTGGACCCCCTGCACGCGCAAGGCCGGGCCTGCCGCGCCCGGTTCAGCCGCTTCGACCGGCGCCACGAACCGCACACCCTTGCCATGCACGGTCTTGATGACGGCCTGCGTGCGGCCATCATCGCCCAGCGCCTTGCGGGCAGATTTCACCCGGCTGGAGATCGCGGAGTCCGATACGAACCGCCCGCCCCACACGGCCTCGATCAGTTCATCGCGAGAGATCACGCGCTCCCGATGTTCGATCAGATACTGGATCAGCGCAAACACTTGCGGCTCGATCGCGACAATATTTGCGCCGCGGCGCAATTCGATCGTGTCGGGATCAAGCGCATACTCTCCAAAAACATGTGTCATATCAGGGGCTTCCCTCCTGTCCGGACATATCCCTGAAATCTACAGAATATCTCCACACCCTCTCCAAGCATGGAGACGCCGGTTCTGTCAGTCTTGTTCCATCGGCCAAGGCCGTTTTGGACAAATACCAATCAACCCAAGGAGAGTCACATGTATTCAATCTACAAATTCATCGAGACGACCGCGCTGATCATCATGATCGCGATCATCGCGTTCGGCCCGGCGGCCTATACCGCGATCGCCATCACCTGAAACCGGCGGTGGACGGAACAGGTTTCCGGCCACCGCCTTCAGGCGGATTTTCCGCTCACTATGCGGGCCTCAGGCCCCCAGCCCACCCGCGAACAGACGCCGGTTGGCGGCGAGGATGGCGGCGGTGTCGGCATCGTCCGGCGCGAGCGACCAATTATGGTGCTGGAACGTCCCGCCCAGCACGATCCCGTCGCGCCGGCCGAACATGTAGGCCGATCCGCCCGTGATGATATTGTAGTCGATCTCGGCCTGCGGCTCCAGGATGACCAGCTGGCCGCGCACCGGATGGATTTCGGTATCCCCGAACAGCTGCCCCGCGCCGAGCCCGGTGCAATTGAACACCACCGCCTCGTCCAGCGCCGCCACCTGCGCCGCGTCCTGAAATGCGCGCACAATGATCCGCCCACCCCGTTCCCGTATGTCCTCTTCCAGCTTGCGGAGGTAATGCGGCGTATCCACCATCATCGTGTCGAAGCTGCGCGCATGGGCCGTCGTGAAGGGCAATTCCCCCGGCGCATAATCGACGACATTGACCGCAAACTCTTCCATCGGATGGCCCGTCCGCGCCGGATGGTTCATCACGGGCCGGTCCGACAGGACGTAATTCACTTCCCAGCTGACGCCATAGTCCGGCCCGGTCAGCAGCTGGAAGCGCCGAAAGGAATGGCGCGCCGCCGCGACATGCCGGGCCATATAGCCGGGTGAAACGGTCGCCGCATCATAGACCGAGGCCGGCCACCACTGCCCGCCCGCAATATTGGAGGTCGTGTTCGGGCTGAGCGCCTTGGCATAGAGCGTCACATTCGCGCCGCGCTCCAGCAACAGCATCGCAGTCGACAGGCCCAGCGCCCCCGCGCCCAGCACCGCATAGTCCTGCACGTCCGGATCGAAGCCTTCGTCCACGGCCAGCTGCGCCGAGCCCCAGGACAGGGTGATCCCGCCGCCGCCATGCCCGTAATTGTGGATCACGGCCGTCTCGCCCAGCATCTCCCGCTCGACCCGGAAGCCGGACGCCCGGTAGGGCCGGAGCCCCACATCCACCCGCACGATGCGCTCCGCTGAGACCAGCACCGGCGGCACCGGCTTCATCACGACGCCCCGCGCCTGCGGCCCGGTCGCGCATCCGGCCATAGCTGCGGTAAGGCCTGTCGCGGTAAAGGCCCGGCGTGTCATCTGGCTCATAGAATGTCCCTCGCTTCCGCTCCGCACCTTCGATCACGGGTCTGGCGAGATCAAGGCAGATCAGAGCACACGCACCCAAGGCCCGCTGCCCTGCCGCAAAAGTGCCCAGATGGCCCAGACCAGCGCATCCACCCGATCAGGCGAGCCGCGAAAGCCCTCGGCGCCGAACTGGCACATCTGGTCTTCCAGCGTCGGCAACAGGCCGACATGCGCGACGCGCCCTTGCTCATACAGCGTTGCCACCGGCGCCGCCCGCGCCCGCTTGCCCAGCTGCGCATGGACCAGCCGCACCGGCACATCCGCCCCGGCGCTTTCCAGCACCTGCCGCACCATCTCCCCGCCCTGGTTCGACTCCGCGATGATCTCCCGCGCGCCGACCTCGCGGCAGACCGCCACCGCCCGCCTTGCCCAGTCGAGCGGCTTGAGCCCCGGCGCCGACGCATCGGCCAGCACATAGGCGACCCCTGCGCGCACCCCCGCCGCAATGATCCCGCAAGCATCCGCCGCAGGCCCGCTTGTCGCCGGCGGGTCCACCGCCACGATCACGTCTTCCAGCATGGGCGGCTCACTGACCCGCGCCGCGTCAATCATCTGCCGACGGAACAGCGCGCCCTCGGCATCCTCCAGCAATTCGCCATGAATTTCCTGCCGGGCGAGCGCGCTGCCTCCATAGGCGGCCTGCATCGCGGCCACGAACCCGTCCGACAAATTCTCCGCATTCTCCGCCATGCTGGCCTGCCGCACGAGCGTGCCGGGCCCGGCCAGCAATCCCTTGAAGAAGACGGTCGGCCGCGGCGTGGTCGTCGCCATCACGCGCGGGTCCGCGCCCAGCCTCAGCCCCATCTGCAACGTGTCCCACACGGCCTGCCCGCGCATCCAGGCGGCGATCTCGTCACACCATGCCACATCGAATTGCGGCCCCCGCAAACTGTCCGGGTCTTCGGCGGAGAAGACGTGCGCCTCGGCGCCATTGTCAAAACTCAGGATACGTCGGCTCGGTGAGTAGGACGGGCGGCGGCATTTCAGCGGCTCGATCCATTTCAGCCCGCTCGGCCCGTCGATCATCACTTCGCGCACATCGTGCAGCGCCGGCCCCACCAGCGCCGCCCGGCGGCAGCGACCGTGCAGTATCGACCAGCGGAGCCATTCGGCCCCCGCCCGCGTCTTCCCAGCGCCGCGTCCGCCCATGAACACGAAGCTCCGCCATCCGTCCGGCGGCGGAACCTGTATATCGCGGGCGTGCAGAATCCACGGATTCTGGCTGACCAGGCTGCGCTCCCATTCCGCCAGCGTGCTCCAGTCGTTGCTCTGCGCCGCCTGATGTACCCTTTGTCTGAAATCCGGCTGCAAGGGCATCGAGCCGGCATTGTTCAGCAGCGGGAGAGAGTTCGTCTTCGGCGTCTTCACCCGTTTCGTCTTCGCTGGCACGTCCGGTAATCCGCACATCCTCATCCCTTTCCCAAGTCGCCACCGCCATTTCCATCCGCCGGATTTCCGCCGCCAGCCGCATGACCAGCCCACTCAGCGCGCGCAGCTCCTCCGGCGTCACATCCGCCGCCATCATCCGGTCCACAGCCTTGTCGTGCGCCTCGCTCAGCGACAGGCGCTGACGCTCCAGCGGCATCTCCGGAGCGTCCAGCCCATTGTCCCGGATCACACGCCAGACCGTACTGCGGCTTCGGCCGGACTGCGCCGCGATCTCCGCCAGGCTCCGCCCCAGCAGGCGCTGGAGCCGGACCTGCCGGATCAGGCGTTGACGATGGGGCTGTCGGGTCATGCGGGCCTCCTGCGATGAGAGGGGCAGTGTCGCATGGGGGCGGACCCCGTCGGATTCAGGCTCCGAAAACCCTCTAGATTTCGGGATGATTCGCCCGCTCAACCTGAGAGCGACGCCGATAAGTGTTGCAGGAAAAGCACGAATTTTTCCCCGCATGGCAGGCACTTGCCCCATTTTCCTCAGAATTCCGGGGACGTCATAAAAACATTACGCATCTGTCATCCAGCCGTAACTCTGGCGTGGGACGGGGCCGCAGTTTTCGAAGCGTAGACTTCTTAATACGGATTCCCAGAGCAAGGACGACCTCCCATGACCTTTACCTCCCGCAAGCTCCTCCTGATCGGAGCTGCCACCGCCGTGCTGGCGCAGGCGGCTGCCGCCGACATCCTGACAGGGACCGTGACCGATGCCTCCGGCGAAGCGGCGCTGCAGGGCGCGCTTGTCACGATCGAGGAACTGGGCCGCACCGCCTCGTCCGACCGGTTCGGCAAGTATCGCTTCGCCAGCATCCCGGCCGGCGACTACACGGTCAGCGTCTCCTATGTCGGCGCGGACATGGTCACCGACACGGTGTCGGTCTCTGGCGACACCGATTTCAGCATCCAGCTCGGCGGCGATGTGCGCTATCTCGACAACATCCTGGTCGTCGGCTCGGCCGCGGCCCAGGCCGGCGCGATCAACCAGCAGCGCGCCTCCGATGCCATCATCAGCGTCATCGACTCCGACGGCCTCGGCAACTTCCCCGACACGACCGTGGCCGACTCGCTCGCCCGCGTGGCTGGCCTGTCGATCGAGAATGACCAGGGCGAAGGCCGCTATGTCTCGATCCGCGGCATCAATGCCGACCTGATCTCCGCCACCATCAATGGCGTGCGTACACCGTCCCCGGAAGACCGTCGCGGCGTCCTGCTGGATGGGGTTCCGTCCGACCTGCTCGACGGTATCGAAGTCCAGAAATCCCTGACCCCGGATGTCGATGCCGACACGATTGGCGGCGTCATCAACCTCAAGACCATTTCCGCATTCGACCGCGACGGCCAGTTCATCCGCGCCAAGGTCGAAGGCTCCTACAATGAGATCACCGAAGACGTCTCCCCGAAAGCCACGCTGACCTATTCCAACGTGTTTGGCGACAAGATCGGCATTGCCGCCTCCGTGAACTATCAGAGCCTCGGCATTCAGGCCCACAACAACGAAACCGGCGGCTGGGGCTTCGATGACGACCTGAACGCCTTCATTCCGGACGATGATTACGAAATGCGCTGGTACGACCTGACACGCGAGCGTGTTGGCCTCGTCTTCAATGTCGACTACCGCATGACCGAGAACACCGAACTCTACCTGCGTACGCTGCTCAACGAATACACGGACGACGAAGTCCGCAACAAGTTCGAGTTCCGCGACCTCGCCGAAGAAGGCGTCAGCATTGATGGCAACCTCTACAACTTCAACTTCGCCGAAGCGGACGTCGAAGTGCGCCAGCGCGAAGAGACCCGCAAGATCCAGACCTACGCGCTCGGCGGCAAGACCTATGCCGGCAACTGGACGGTCGATTACGAAGTCTCCTACGCCTACGCCGAAGAAGACGATTCCAACAATCATGACGTGGCCTTCCGCTCCGATGACATGGAAGGCGATGGCATCATCGTCTGGGATAATTCCGACCCGCAAAAGCCGAAACTGTCCGGCACGGGCATCGATTTCCTGTATGATCCGGCCAATTATGAAATGGACGCCTACGAGCAGGAATTCACGGTCAACGAAGACACCGAATGGGCCTACAAGCTCGACCTGACCAATGACACCGTGCTCGGCAATACGCCTGTGACCTGGAAAATGGGTGTGAAGGTTCGCGACCGCGAAAAAGTCCGTGACCAGAACCTCTTCATCTGGGAACGCGACGATGTCGCCCTGACCGATTACATCAATGCCAACAGCCAGATCTCCGGCTGGCGCATGAACAACCCGATGTACGAATGGCCAAATGCCGGTCTGACCCGCGCCTTGCGCGGCACGTTCACCGCCGACGAGCTGGATGAAGACGGCACCAACTTTGACAGTCTGGCTGGCGACTACACGATCGACGAAATGATCATCGCCGGTTACGGCATGGGCACCTTCCAGATCAACGACCTCACCGTCGTGGCCGGCGCGCGTATCGAAGCCACGGACGTTTCGGCCACAGGCAACGTCTTCTATGAAGGCGGCGATCCGGACCAGGTCGGCACACGCCAGTTCGACGATGAATATGTCCACGTCCTGCCAAGCCTGAACCTGAAATATGCCATCTCCGACAATGTTGTTGCTCGGGCTGCCTATTATGCCTCGCTGGTGCGTCCGGCCTTCGGCGAGATGCGTCCGACGGCGGCGATGAATGATGACCGCGACGAAGTCGAAATGGGTAACCCCAACCTCGACCCGTACGAGGCCAACAATTTCGACCTGTCGATCGAATACTACCCGACCAAGCTGTCGGTCCTGTCGGCCGGTGTGTTCTACAAGGACATCCGTAACCCGATCTTCGGCGCCACCTATGACATCGACCAGCTGCCAGGCTCGATCGATCTCGGCTTCCTTGGCGATGCCGGTGCGGACATCGAAGAAGTCGCCACCTACATCAATGGCGAGACCGCCACGGTGACCGGCCTCGAACTCAACTATGTCCAGCAGCTCGATTTCCTGGGCGGTTTCTGGGAGGGCTTCCTCGCCTCTGCCAACGTCACCATCGTTGAATCCGAAGCGTCCGTGCCGGACGAAGAGGATGTGACCCTGACTCGCGACGTGCCGCTGCTCAAGCAGAACGATCTCATCTGGAACGCCTCCATCGGCTATGACAAGGGCCCGTGGGATCTGCGCGTCTCGGCCAATTTCCGCGATGACTATCTCGACGAATTGTTCGGCGCCGATCTGGACCGCTACACCAGCGACCACCTCAGCGTCGAAGCGTCGGCCAAGTATGACGTCAACGACAACCTCCAGATCTATGTCGAAGGCAAGAACCTCACCGACGAGCCGGAATACTACTATCACGGCGCCGAAAGCCGCCTGTCGCAGTATGACGAATATGGTGCCCGTTACGTCTTCGGGGCCCGCCTGACCTACTAGGCTGGGCAACCAGATTTACAGTCCGGAGCCGGGCGGGGAGCAATCCTCGCCCGGCTTTTGCGTAAACCGGCAGCGCCCAGGCAAATCCATGTGCACCCGCAATCGTTTGGGCACATTTTCCTTGCATTCGGGGATGCACTCGGGCTTTTTCCTGTTAGAAAGATGCAATTAGCGGGAGAAATTTTCATGAAAGCACCAATACTGGCCCTGGCCGCCCTGATCGCGGTGTCTGGCTGCGCCCTCCAGAAGAAAGAAGGCTATGCGATCACCGATGCATCCGATGATCCGAACCTGGTTTGCGAGCGCGTGCCGATCCCCGGCAAGGTCTATCCGGGCAAGATCTGCATGACCGCAGAACAATGGGCTCGCCATGAAGCCGAAGGTGAAAGAATGGCCAGAGACGCTCAGCAGCGTTCGCTCTCCACGGCCGCACCCGGCAGCGGCGGCTGAGCCGCGCTCCTCACAGGAACATTTCGGAAAAAGCAGGCCATCGTGCCTGCTTTTTTCATGTCCGGACTCTTCGCTACGTGGCAGAAATATGAAAATGCGCGCTGAAGCCTTGATCTTGCCGCGCACGCACGGAATACCGGCCCGAACCGAATTGGCTACAGCCCCTGAGGAGTGTTCATGAAACGCTATCTTCCTATCGCCGCCTTGCTCCTGTCTGCCTGCGCCACAGAGCCCGTCCAGCAGATTTACGCCATCGACACTGCCCCGATCCCGGCCGCCGTCGAAACCGCGCCCATGACCGGCACAGGCGACAAGGCGGACGATCCGGCCGTCTGGGTCAATCTCGCAAATCCTGCTGCCAGCCTCGTCCTCGGCACCAACAAGGATGAAGGCCTCCACGTCTACAATCTTGCCGGCGAAGAGCTTCAGTTCCTTGATGTCGGCCGCGTCAACAATGTCGATCTGCGCGGCGATGTGGCCGTGGCGTCGAATGACGAAACCAATGCCATCAGCTGGTTCACCATCGATTCCGCCACCGCCACGGTCAGCCATATCGGCGACACGCCCACCCTCAAGGATGAGCCCTATGGCATCTGCGCCGGGCGGGTCGGCACCACCTATTACGCCATGCCGACTTACAAGGATGGCATGGCCCAAGTGTGGTCCGTTCAGACCGACATGCTCAGCGAAGGCCCGGAACTGGTCGCCGAGATCCAGGTTGGCCAGTTCGGCCAACTGCAGCTCGAAGGCTGCGTCTTTGACGAAGCCAATGGCCAGGTTTTCCTTGGCGAGGAAGAGCATGGCGTGTGGAAGCTCGACCTGACCGATTGGACCGTTGCCCCAATCAGCGTCGACACGATCGCCGCGCAGAATGGCCTCGTCGCCGATGTCGAAGGCATGGACATCTGGGCGGGTGCGAATGGCGAAGGTTATCTCGTTGTCTCGTCCCAGGCCGCCGACCGGTTCGTCGTCTATGATCTCAAAGCGCCCCATACCCCGCGCGGCGTGTTCACTGTCACCGCCAATGCCGATGGCAGCATTGACGCGGTGACGCACACGGACGGTCTCGATGTAAACTCCGCGCCGCTGCCGGGCTTTCCGAAAGGCATTCTCGTCGTGCAGGATGATGGCAACCCAGCCTCCGGCGTCGACCAGAACTTCAAGCTGGTCGACTGGTCCCTGATCGAAGCTGCCCTCGGCCTCGACTAGGCCTGCGCCTTCCCTCCAGAATCACAAAGCCCGCTCTCCGGCGCATCGGAGAACGGGCTTTTTTGTTTGCTACGTACAGGGCGTGTCAGGCAGCCCAGGCAGCGAGGATGGCCTCTTCCACGTCGCGCAGCCTGTCCTTGCCGAACCACATCTGATCCTTCACGAAGAAGGTGGGCGAGCCGAAATTGCCGCGCTCGACGGAGGTCGTGGTGGTGTCCACCAGCTCCTGCTTGATCCCGGCCTCCTGCGCCTTGGCCATCAGGGCGTCGGCGGGCAGGTCCGCTGCGGCCAGAACCCGTCCGATCGTTTCAGGATCATCCATCTTTTGCGCGCCCTGCCACATCGCATCATAGACCGCGTCCACATAGGGCTTGAACACGTCCAGATGCTGCGCCGCCACCGCGCCGCGCATGATCGCCAGCGTGTTGACCGGGAAGTGCGGGTTCATCGCGAAGGCCTGCGTCAGGCCATGCCGCTCGATGAACCGCATCATTTCAAGCCGCTCATATTCCGGTTTGTTTCGGACGCCGGCAAACGCCATCACCGGGGACTGATTGCCTGTCGCCTTGAACACACCGCCCAGCAGAACCGGCACATAGGTGAAGGTCACTCCGGTGCGCGCCTCGACCTCCGGAATTACCTTGTGGCTGAGATAGGCATTCGGGCTGCCGAAATCGAAATGGAATTCCACGCTCACATCCTTCATCACCATGTCTCCCCATAGGGACGGATTTCCTGTTCAAACGTCCAGGCCGTCTCCGGCTGCTGGAACAATTGCCAATAGGCATCGGCGATGGCCTCGGGCGGCATCAGGCCCTGCGGGTCGTCCGGGCCGCCGCGTTGCCGGATCAACTCGCGCACCCATTCGGTGTCGACGCCGGCATCAATGATCAGATGCGCGATATGGATATGCTGCGGCCATAATTCCCGCGCCATGGATTCCGCAACAGCGCGCAGGCCGAACTTGGCCGAGGCAAAGGCTGCGTAGCCCTTGCCGCCCCGCCGCCCGGCCGTGGCGCCGGTGAAGAAGATCTTGCCCTGTCCGCGTTCCAGCATAAGCCGCGCGGATTCGCGGCCCGTCACGAAGCCGGCAAAGCAGGCCATCTCCCAGACTTTGCGGAAGACGCGGTCGGTGGTTTCCAGAATGGGGAAATTCACATTGGCGCCGACATTGAAGACGGTCAGGGCCAGCGGCGCCAGCGCGTTCGCTTCAGCCAGGAAGGCCGTCACATCGTCCGGCTCGCGCGCATCCAGCGACCGCGCGGAAATCCGGCCGCCCGCCGCCTCGATTTCTTCAACCAGTGGCGCCAGCTTGTCGCCATTGCGACGGCCAGCCACCACAATATAGCCCTCGGCGGCGAATTTCTTCGCGATCGCCGTGCCGATATAATCCCCCGCGCCGACAATCGCGACACTCTTGTCCTGTTGCGCCATGCCGCGCCTCCTCTGTGCCCTCTGGCCCTTACACGTATTTGTGTGTATATGCACATCTATGCGTGGCGAGGTAAATCCCCTAATTTTACCGAACGCCGGAAATCAGTGTATGGAAGCGCCATGACGACGGACACATCAAACAGGATCCCCCTTCTGGAGGATCTCCGCCACAGCCCGCATGTTTGCATGGCCGAGGTGACCCGCGCCGCCAATCGCGCGCTGTCACGTCACTATGGGGCCTATCTGGATGGCGCCGGTATTGCGCCCGGCCAGGCCTCCCTGCTGATGCAGCTCTATTATCTGAAAGACATTTCTGTCGCGGACTTTGCGGCCCGGATGCGCACCGAGCGCACCACCATGATCCGCAATATCGCGGCGCTGGAACGTGCCGGCCGGGTCGAGACCTTCACCCCCGAGGGCAGCCGCTCACGTCATGTGCGCATGACCGACACGGGCCGGTCACTGCTGGCGGATATCGTGACGAGATGGGACGCGGCCCAGAAAGCCCTGAAGGCCCAGCTGGGAGCCGAGCAATGGACCACGCTGATCACCGCACTGAACGCATTGGCCGATTTACCGGGTCATTTGCCGGAGCCTGACGCGACAAGCTGATCGTAACATGCCGATCCGGACCAGCTCAGAACCGTCTCATTTGATCCCAAATCATCCATATTTTGAACTTAGCAAATACTCAGCCTCGTATATTCCGCGCGAATGCTTTCGGAATGAGCATTTCGCGGTGCGAAACCACAAAAATCTTGTTGTGCACCGCAAAGACGATTCGCTCGCCTTTCAGGAGTAATCTGTCCTGAATTCTTTGGAAGCCGGCTTGCCTGCTTCCCCGGGACGGCACCAGTTCTTGGCTGTATTGTGCACCGCACGCTCAGAAATATATTCCGGCGCCCCCTGCATATCCAACTATTGATTGCATCAGGAGGCGGGAGGAGGTGTTCACATTCTGGACGAGAGGTGAACCCGGCCCCGCGTCGACGAAGAATATCTCAGTACACAGACTCTTTGAGCGCCCCTGATCATGGGGCACACTCGCCCTCGAGGGGTTTCCGCCGCCTCTTGAGACCCCGTTTGTAATAATTTGGGTGTTGAGAATACCTGAAAGGGGCGTTAATAATCAGTTAACCTCCGATTGTATCGAAATGTCGGGGGGAAATTCGGGGACGCATCTTTCAGTACTTACGCAATACTGGAAGCATGAAACGAATTTTTAGACATAGAATATGGCAAGGGATCGGAGACGAGAATCTTGGGGACAGCAAAGAAGCGATAAAAATTCGGGCGCACTCAGTTCGAAAACATCATGACATCAGAGATCACTTACGAATCTAACAGGGTTCGAGGTGTGGTCACGGGACAGCTATGCCCCGTGACCTGAATTGGCGGATTCCCGCCACTCCTACCCACTCGCGTGGGATGCACTGTCCAGCCAATGGTGGCGGGGCAGAACACCCCGGCTATGGCTTGCACCCATGCCGGGAAAATCGAGGGTACCACAATGAAGCGTACACTTACAGCTATTGCGGCAGCGGTCGCACTTACAGCGGGTTCGGCATCCGCTCTGGACTCCGAAAGCCTGGAAATCACCTTGGGCGGCGAAGTCGAAAGCAATTGCGAACTGGTTCCTGAAGGATCTGCAAGCTACGACGTCGACATGCTGGATGGAGGCAATCAGGGATCTTTGACCATCCTGTACTCCTGCAACTCTCCCTACACCGTCTCACTGGAATCCGCGAATGGCGGCATGTACCACAATGAGAGCAGTGGTGGGGTGAACATCGACTATGACGTCGAAGCCAGTTCGTTTGGTCTCGGCATCTTCAATCCGACGGTCACCAATTCGGCCGACATGCAGGGCACGCCGGTTACGATTGTTACCAACAATGACTGGCTGAACATTCTGTTCAATGGTGGCACACGCACCGGAAACCTCGACCTCTCGTTCGACTCCCCGACCGAGTATGCCGTCGCCGGTACATATTCCGACGTGCTGACCATCACCCTGGCAGCTGACTACTAGGGCCATCGTGATGAGATCGTCAGGTGGCGCCGTTCCAACGTCCGCGCCACCTGACACCTTTTTGAGACACAGGTTTATCCAGCGGAGGACGCAGATGCTGTTTCGAGCATTGTTCATCTTGTTAGCCGGCATGTTGGCTTCGGTATCGCCTGCGGCGTGGGCCTATGAATTCGCCCCCATCGTCGCGCAGTTCACGCCAAGTGGGGCCGGCGCCTCCAGGACATTCGTTATAAAGAATACGCACGCAGAACCGATTGCCATTCAGATCGAGGTCTTTCAGCGTTCTGCAGATGATCAGGGAAACGAAATCCGTCAGCCGGAATTTGACAATTTCATTGTCACCCCTCCCCAACTGGTACTTGCGCCCGGACAGAGTCAGTCCATACGCGCGCAATGGATTGGCGACCCGGACCCCGAGATTGAACTCGCCTACCGCCTGGTCGTGGAGCAATTGCCAATTCCGTATGCGCACGAGGATGCCGGCGACAAGCGCATCATGGATGTCAGCGTGGGCTTCCGATATGAAGCGGCGCTCTATGTGTTGCCGAGAGAGGGATCTCCGAACGCTGAACTTGTTGCCAGCGAACTGGCCCGGACTGATGCGGATGAGCCGCAATTAAGGCTCACCGTCCGGAATACGGGCAAGCGCCGCGCCATCCTGCAAAACACTGTCTTGACCGTCCGGGCGGGTGATCGCTCCATCGACCTGTCGGGTGACGCGGTGTCCAAACTTGACAACCGCAACATCATTGCGGGAACCCAGGCAGTTGTCGATTTGCCTTGGCCTGACGGTATTCCCGTCGGCCCTGTTTCCGTGACGATGACCGCGGATTATTACAAAAATTGACGGGCGGGCATGGTGCGTCAGCCTTCTGAAAATTCAGACCGAATGACAAGGCCACACCGCGTTGCAAAGAGTTTGTCGCGACGGCACGTTCCCACGCTGATCCTGGGCATTGGCGCATTCCTGATATCGCATCTGCCCGGCTTTCTTGCGCATGCGGATGAGTCGGGGAGCGACGACGGAACGACGGCTCCCAATCTCGACAAGAAGGCGACCGTCGACGAGATTTTCGGGGCTTTGTTTGGCGCAAAACAGCAACAACAAGTCAGCCTGCCCTACCCGGTCATAATTTCCGGGTTGAACCAGGGCGACGTGACGATGACGCCCAGCCTCACCCCCGGCGAGACGACGGTCAATCGCCGGGCGATTGTCGATCTCCTGCTGCCTTTCCTGATCGAAGAAAAGCAGGTGGAACTGCTTGAGATCGGTGCCCAGCAAGAGACGGTTACCACGAACGCATTGAACGCGATGGGATTGGTCGCCACGTTCGATCATACCAATCTCCTGCTAAACATCGATGTGCCGATCGACATGAGATCGATTGTCCCCCTTCATATCCAGCCCCGTTTCAATCCGGCGCTACAATTGAATACGGTGGATCAGGCCAAGACCAGCGCCATCGTCAACTTTGCGGCCGGCACCCAATATGTTCATACCAGCAAATATATTGATCCGGGATTTGCCGCCACCCAGCTGAACCTGACTGCCGCGATCAACCTGCGGGATCTCGTCCTGGAAACGGGCGTTCGCTACAGCGATACAAGCGACAATGCGCTGGCCCTGAATGATACGCGCCTCACCAAGGATTTGGTCGACCGGCGTATTCGACTGGAAGCTGGCGATCTCACGGTCCCCACAAGCGGCCTGCAGGGAAACCCCCGGCTGCTCGGGCTGGCAGGCTTCCGCAGTTTTGCCCTTCAGCCCTATGAGGAATACCGGACCAATCCCTCGCAGCAATTCGAACTGGAGCGCTCTGCGCGGGTGCTCGTCTATATCAACGGACAATACATTCGCGAATTCAGGCTCAGCCCCGGCCGATACAATCTGACCGATCTGCCGCTCCAGAGCGCAGCCGGCAATGATATCGTCCTGGAAATCGAATATGACAGCGGCGATGTCGACCGCGTTGTGTTCTCGGCCTTCTATGATTTCAGTCTACTGAAAAAAGGGGTCAGTGATTTCGCCGTCAGTATCGGCCCGACGGCGGAACTCGACGAGGGCGTGCGTGACTATGACATGGACAATCCCGCCATCAGCGCCTTCTACCGGAAAGGATGGACGGACGCCTTGACGGCTGGGGTCAATCTTCAGGCCGATACCTCGCTCGTCAATCTCGGGGCCGATCTCTTCTATACCAACAAGTATGGCACATTCGGATTTCTCGGCGGTTACAGCGATCATGATGAGGGCAGCGGCGGCGCCATAACGGCGCTCTATCGATGGAGTGATACAGACTCGGCCAGACAGATGCGGTTTGATTTGCAGGCGCGCTATCAGGAAGAGCAGTACCAAGCGCTCGGAGGCGGATCCGGCAATATCGAATACGATTTTGCCGCCAGACTTTCACGCAACTTTTCCCAGACACAGCGGATGCAGATTTCAAGCGGGTTGCGCAAGCGCCATTCGGAGTCCGAGTTTGAAAAGTCTGTCTCCGCCAATTACACTTGGCGTACAGCCTACGGAACGCTGGGCACTGTGCTCCGCTACAATCAGGTCCCCGGAAAGGCGGAAGAATGGTCCGGTGGCATCTCCTTCAGCATCCGACTGGGGGATGGATACGCTCAGGTCTCTCACGATACCCGCACGCCCTCCTCCCGCGCGTCCTACTCGTCCCGCATGGACCGGAATGTCGGCAGCTTCGGATGGGACACGACCTATACGCGGCAATCCGGTATTGATGATGTGCGCCTTGGCGGATCCTATATTGCAAACCGTTTTGAAGGCCGCGCCGAGCAGCGGTTCTCTGCGGTGCAGGAAGGCGATGCCTTCGGATCAGAGACCACGACCGAGTTCTCGATTGGCTCTGCCCTTGTCTATGCCGATGGCGCGCTCGCGCTGTCCCGGCCGGTCTATGACAGCTTCGTGATCTTTGCGAAGAATGAGGCCGTGAAAGGGTTTGACATCGCGGCCGACCCCAAGGCCTCCATTCTCGACACCAAGCCGACCTATGCAGCCTATTCCTCCGGTCTCGGACCTGCCGTCGTGCCCGATCTCAACGCTTATTACGTCCGCACCATCGAAGTGGACGCGCCGGACGCGCCACCTGGCACATCGCTTGGGGGACAGGCGCTGACCTTCCTGCCCAGCTACCGGTCGGGATATATTGTGAGACTGGGAGATGACCGCAATGTCGCGGTGATCTCCGTGCTGGTGGACCAGGACGGCGAGCCGATCCCGTTTGCCGCCGGCTATGCGATCACCAGCGACGGGGAACGCCACCAGATGTTCACCAATCGCGGCGGCCGGTTCTATGTCGATGGCTTGCAGCACGGGGAAACAGTCACAATGGAATTCGATTCTCCGGAAGGCGCGACGGCCACCTTCCAGGTGCCCGAAGGCGAAATCGGCGTCATGCGACTGCCCGACCCGGTGAAGATCCGGACCAACACGACCCCCGCGCCCTATGATGTGACGGTGCGTGTAATGAACAAGGAGGGAGCTTGAAATGCTGTATGCTAGACTCTGGCTGGCCGGACTGGCCCTCATGCTCGC
The DNA here is from genome assembly GCF_036964145.1 of Hyphomonas sp. Lineage (GTDB taxonomy): Bacteria > Pseudomonadota > Alphaproteobacteria > Caulobacterales > Hyphomonadaceae > Hyphomonas. The sequence continues at coordinate 897,579 of NZ_JBALUC010000001.1, read as the reverse complement.
AAATGTCGCCACGGCCCAGGACGCATTGCCCCTGTCGCCGACCAGCATGACCGAGCCGGGCACCGCGTCCGCGACAGACCCCTGCCGGCTCCGGCTGGCGCCGGCGCCTCTCATCCAGTATCGCGGCGCGCTAAGCCGGGGCTATGACGGCGACAGCAACCGGGTTCATACCGAACTCGGTGCCCTCACGGTGGAGCATAGCGGAGAGGCGTGCGCCTATATCGTCCGCATCGAACCGGATGCGGGCCCGGGCAAGGCGACCCTGCACTCCGGTAGCAATACGCTTGATGTGCGGATTGACCAGGCCGGGCGCGAGATATCATCGGGCGACAATGTCGTCGAGGTGCATGGATCCATGCCCAGGGGTCAGCCTCAGAGACAGATCAAATTCCAGGTCACCCTTCCGCCCGGACAGCGCGTTCGGGCCGGCCAGTATACCGGACGCCTGGCCGTGTCGCTGTTCGAAAGCCGGGATGGCGGACAGGAACTGGTCACTCAGCAAACGATGGATGTGGTGACCCAGGTTGCGCCCAGCGTGGTGGCATCCTTTGGCAGCGATGCACAGGGCGGGATCAAATCCATGGATATGGATTTCGGGACCCTGATGAAAGGACAGGAAAAGTCACTGGATTTTTCCGTCGCTGCCAACACGCCCTACTCTATCGATCTGCTGTCTGAGAATGCCGGGGAATTACGGCACGAATTCACCCCTTACGGTATCGCCTATGATCTGCGCATTGATGGCCAGCTCGTCCAGCCCGCAGCCGGAACAGAGACGACCATCCTGCAGGGGCACACCAGTTCACAGCACAGGCTGGATTTCATGATCCGCACCGAGACGGCGCTCGCCCTCGCCGGCAAGTATTCCGACCGGCTCACGCTGATCATCGCCGCCGACTAGATCAGCCTTGAGACGCGTCAGGCCACCTTGTCGGCGGATGAGGCCATGCGTCCCCGCGTAACGCGGTTACGGCCATTGGCCTTGGATTCGTAAAGGGCCGCGTCCGCCGTCGTGACCAGCCGCGTATCCGGGCAGATGTCCGGCGATGTCGAGACGCCGAACGACGCCGTGACCCCGTCAATCACGATGCCATCATGATGGAAACGATGCGCGGCGATATCGCTGCGAATGGCCTCCGCACGCAACAGCGCATCCTCGGTTTCCACACCGGGCAGCAGGATGACGAACTCCTCGCCGCCATAGCGGAAGGCCAGCCCGTCCTCGCGCGTGTGTGACTGCAGGATCCTGGCGATCTCCCGGAGCACGTCGTCGCCCTTGTCGTGGCCATATGTGTCATTGAGCAATTTGAAATGGTCGACATCCATCATGATACAGCTGACGAGGCGCTCCGTATGCTGCGAATCGCGCAGCAATGCGCCCAGCCGCTGCTCAAGCTGGCGCCGGTTGGCGAGACCCGTCAGGGAATCCGCCATTGCCTGTTCCTGCAATTCTTCCCGCAGGCCCATATTGGCGAGGGACAGTGAGATGTTCTCGGCCAGCATGACAATATAGTGCTCATGGGCCTGATAAGCCGGCCCATCGGGCATCTCACAGTAAAGCAGTCCAATGACTTCCCTTTGCGCCGTCAGAGGAACGCAGACGGAAGAGATCGCAGGTCCGCCCTCTCGCCCACTCTCTGGCCCGCCCTCTCCAGACCGCAGATGCTCACAGGGCATGTCGGGCTGATCTGCGCCATGCTGGTGCAAGGTGCCCCGGCGCAGAGCCCAGCAATCCATCGGCCCGAAGCGTGCGGCGGAATCGGCAGGCGCCAGCCATTCGCTGGCCTGCCGCATGATGCTGTCGGTCTTCTCGAACAGATAGAGCCGACCGGGGCATCCCGGCAGGATGGCCGGCAGGAAGAGGCGGACCACATCGGCCACTTCGTCCTTGCTCTCGCAGGCCTGCATGCGGTGGGTCATGCGGGACAAGACCGTCTTGAGCTTCAGGTCGCGCTCCAGCTTTTCCTCAAGGCGGCGCCGTTCCAGCCCGTTCTCCCGGAATATCCGGACGGCCTTCGCCATGTCGCCAATCTCGTCCCGGTTATGGAAATTCGACAGGTCGACATCATAATCCTGATCGGCAAGCCGTGTGACGACATCGCTCAGCCGGCTGACCGGCCGCAGGATGCGGCGCTTCAGCACGAAATAGAGCACGCCCAGGAACATCAGCGCCGTCAGCCCCAGCACCATTTCGGAAATGGCTTTCCAGGTCCGCGAGGCCCGCACGGCCTGATTGATCTCGGTGGCGGTTCGCTGGTCCAGCAAAGCCTGGAAGCGCAGCACGTCACTGTTGATGAGGTCGAGTTCCGCCTCGTAATGATCGCTGTAGAGAATGTTGCGCGCTGTCTCCGCGTCGCCGTTCTGGAACGCTACGATCGCTTGGCGCTGCTCATTGGTCAGGCGATTGGCCTGGTCAATGGCCTCCGTCAGGGCCGTAAGCTCGACCTTGGTGGCGCCGACATCCTTCATGTGCTGCAAGCGGTCTTCGGTGCCCTGCAGGGCGGCGGCCACAACGCCGTAATCCTCCAGATATTCTTCATTTCCGGTGATGACATATTCCCGCGCCTTGTCGGACATGTGGAATATCTCGACATCGAGTTCGAAGGAGGCCTTGTCGAAGGCGTAGCGATTGGCAACAGCGGCCCGTTCCTCATCCAGCGCGGCGGACGCCATCAACATGGTCGCCCCCGTGATCATGGAGAGCACGACAGTCGTCACATAGGCGGTGTGGGTAATGGTAGATAAACGCATGCCCGCAGCATGGCCGAACATGGTTAAGACCCCAGCCCCGCCCTGCTGAACAATTCGAGCGCGCCCGGAAATCTTCTGTTTACCAGTTCAGCCGGCGCGCCGGCCGCAAACCGCACCGCACAGACCGGCCACCTACCATCAAAATATCCCAGCCAATAAAAAACCGCCCCGAAGAGCGGTCGTTTATATGGTGCCAGAAGAGGCATCAAATCTTTCCGATTGCGCTTTGTTTTTATAGGATAATAAAGTATTTTTTGGACTCGATACCCCCAAATATACCCCCAGTCGAAATTCCCTAGCCCTTAAACCCCGCCAATTCCTTCTTCGAACTGATGCACAAACGCGACGGCTTTTTCTGAGACGCGCCGCACTTTTCGGCGACGTTCGAGAATGCGAGGCTTCTCGATCATGGCAGCAACAACATTGTCAGGCAACGGTTCGCGGCCCGTGAACCTGTAGTCTTTGATAATCAGATCAATCGCGCCACGCTCCAGGCCCTCTTCTTCACAAAGACCGCCAATCGCCTTTTCCTTCTCCCTCGCCCAGTAAGTTGCGAAAGCCTGCTCGATGGAATCCCCATTTGCGACGCTCGGCATGTAGTCGCGAATGAACTTTTCGATCAGCTCCCGTTTGCTCCGCAACTGCGGTTCATTTCCAAGCAAGTTCAGTACGGCGTCGCGCTTCCTTTCGCTCTCACTTGTATCGCCCTTCGCGGCGTCCTTGTTCGCCTGATTCAACAGGTTCAAAATATAGGCAACGTTGATCTCATCACGCTGGATCAACTCCAGTTCGAAGTCGATTTCGTCAACAATGGAGACCGTTTCGCCATCTTCTCCTTTCTTCACCCGGTCGTGGATGTCCAGATACTTGCTTTTGTAGTCTTCAAACGCCTGTGGATGTAATTGCAGATCAGTGGCGTTGTACTCGCTAAAACCCGTCAGCACGTTTCGCAGGCGCATCACGGCGCGAAACGCTTTCACGAACCTCAACTGATCTTCTTCACTGATCAGGCCGTCCACACTGTCGACGCTTGGAGCAATTGCTAGCAGTGCTTCTAATGCTGCGTTGAATTGATCCCGGTAGTGCTCATACGGCTCCAGCAGGATCGTCTCGACAGGGTTTTTGTCAGAGAACATGCGGATCGCTGTATCGGTGGCTTCCTTCAAATTGCGAAAGCAGACCACATTGCCTTGCGACTTGAGTTGACCAAGTGTTCGGTTAGTTCGCGAGAAGGCCTGTATCAGGCCGTGATACTTTAGGTTCTTGTCTACATAAATCGTGTTGAGGCGTTTCACATCAAATCCCGTCAGGAACATGTTCACAACCAGAAGAATGTCGATTCGGTCCTTGGCATTGTCCGCCTTGTCGCGGCCCTTCATGCGCTTCGACAGGTTGCGGAAGTAGGTGTAAAAGGCCTTCCCGTCTTTAACGCTTTGGTTCTCGCCGAACATCTCATTGTAGTCGGCGACACATGCTGCAAGGCGGTCGCGGGTGTGCTCATTGCCCGTACCTGAATCGGCGACGAAATCCACTTCTTCAATTTGTCCGTCGGCGTCTTTGTCTGGCTCGTTGGCCTGGAAGGTGAAGACGGTAGCAACCCGCAAATCGTGATCGCCGGCTTCTTTTCGCCGCTTGAAAGCGTCGTAGTAGGTCAGTAGACCGTCCACGCTGCCAACGCACATGATTGAGCTGAAATGCTTCTTGTGTGTCTTGCGGTCGTGGTTGGTGATGATCCAGTCAACCACCTGTTCAACCCGGTCGGGATGTTCGAAGAACTCTCGCGTGTTTATCCCCGCTACGTCTTCATCAATTAGCGAGCCATCCTTGCGGCGCAATTTTCCCCAATACTCTACCGCAAAACGCAGGACGTTCTGATCGGCAATGGCATTCGTGATGACGTATTTGTGCAGGCATTCGGTGAACAGGTCTTTCGTGGTGCGTTTGCCGTGTTCGTTCTTGCTGGCATTTTCCGCGAAGATCGGCGTGCCCGTGAAGCCGAACATTTGCGCCGCTTCAAAGAACTCCGTGATCGCCTTGTGTGTCTTGCCGAACTGGCTGCGGTGGCATTCGTCGAAAATGAAGACAATCCGCTTCCGGCGCAAATCATCCAGCTTGCCTGCATGATGCTCGCGGGTGATGGCCGTGTTCAGCTTCTGAATCGTGGTCACGATCAGGGGCGTGTCACCCGACAATTGCCTCACCAGCGCGGCGGTATTGTCTGTGCCGTCAACGCTTCCCTCTGAGAAGGCGTTGAACTCTCGAGTCGTCTGATCGTCCAAATCGGTGCGGTCAACGACGAACACCACCTTATCTACTTTGGGCAGGTTCATCAGAACTTGCGCCGCCTTGAAGCTGGTCAGTGTCTTGCCTGAGCCTGTCGTGTGCCAGATATAGCCGTGCTTGCGGCCTGCCTTCACGCGGTCAACAATCGCTTCGACGGCATAGAACTGGTACGGGCGCAGCACCATCAACAGCTTGTCGCTCTCGTGCAGCACGATGTATTTTGCGATCATCTTGGAGATGTGGCACTTCTCAAGAAAGGCGTCTGCGAAGGGTTCCAGCCCTGTCACCAGATTGTTCGCTGCGTCGCTCCAATAGAATGTTTGCTTGAAACTCTGGTGGCGATTGTTCGCGTAGTATTTTGTGTTCACGCCGTTCGAGATGACGAAGATCTGTACATACTGGAAGAGGGCATTGTCCGCGCCATAAGAGTGCCGATGATAGCGGTTCACCTGATTGAACGCTTCGGCTATTTCCAACCCACGCCGTTTCAGTTCGATCTGTACCAGAGGCAAGCCATTGATCAGCAGGGTTACATCATAGCGTGTCTTGTATGCGCCCTGTACGGTCACCTGATGCGTCACCTGGTATTCGTTCTGGCACCAGTGTTCGGTGTTCATGAACCGGAGATAAGCCGTGCTGCCGTCATCGCGGGTCAGCTGCATCCGGTCGCGCAGCGTCTTGGCTTTCTCGAACACGCTGCCCTTGGCGAGGTGGTTGAGAACCTTTTCGAACTCGCCATCGCTCAGCGCCGTTGCACCCAGCACGTCCGCATTATGCTTTTCCAGCTGACGTTTTAGATTCGCTTGCAGGTCGGCTGTATTGCGGATCGTGACTCGCTCATAGCCCAGCCCACACAACCGATCGATCAGGGCCTCTTCCAACTGCGATTCGGATTGGTAGCCAGTCACTCAACATCCTCATATTTCCAACGCCAAGACGTATAGAGGTATTCGCCCCCGCCCTCGCGGTCAGTCAGTTTTACGTAGACTTTAAATCGGGTTCCAATCGGATGTTCTTTTCGCATAGATCGCGAACATTCCACATCCAGGGTTGTTGGATAAGGTTGCCCCTCAATAGGGCGCGCGTGGATGCGGGAAGATTTCCCGCTCTTTGCCTCTCTGTAGGTCTCTATAACAATTTGCTGATACTCTTCCCAAGGCTTGGCCATACTACCCCCTTTCAATCATATGTCGCCGCAAGCGATTTTTGTATCCATACCGATCTTCAATCGCTTAACTCACTGTCCATCCGATCCATGAAGTCATCAAGCTGCACAAGGTAGTCCTCATAGTATTGCTCATACAACGCTCGACTATACAGGGGCTTGCCTTCTAATGGGTTCAACTCGTCCAGTTCGTCGTTGAACGCCGGGTTCTCCTGATACTCGACTAGTTGTTCGGGTTCAGGTCGAATCGAGAAATAACTTGCTAGCATATATCTCAAGACTGCCTCGCTCGTAGTTAGTACTAGTCGCGACAAACTTCGATCACTTTCCAATTCTTTGGGAACGGCTCGACCGTGCGAAATATCGCCTCGAACGTTTCTGAGTGAGCCGGCAATGCGAGCCAGATTTTCGGCCGCACGTGCGTACTCGTCTTCTACAACATCGTCATTTTGTTTAAGGCAGTTAAACGCATATCGAACTTGTTTCGGGAGAGTTTCGCGATCGAGGGTTGGTATGTCGCACTCTGGATCTAATCTGTGGACAATTGATTTCGAGATGCCCTGAAATAGTGCCGTGCAACATTCAATTGTGATGTCTGGATGAGACTGTTCGTTCTCCTCAGCTTTCTCAATTATTGTAATGTAATAGTGAAATTCACTATCGGACTTTGCGTGACGCTCGATGAGATCGACGAGGGCTCTCACTATACGAACATCTGCTGCAGCAGGCCTTTCTTGAAGGCGGTGAGTTGAGTGATCTGGTCGCTCACAGTGGCGATCTTCGCATCGATTGCAGACAGGGCCTCAGCAATTTTTTCTTGTTCTTCGTAATGGGGAGATAAGACTGGGATTTTTGCAACTTCTGTTTTGCTAATCTCCAAGAATGTCGATCCACTAGCTCTCCTTAGCAACTCTTTGGTGTTGAATTTGAGCCAATAGTACCAGAACTCATTATAGTTTGGATCGCGAACAACCAAGCTTTGAAAGCCCTGATTGGTGCAGGCTGGCTGCGTTGCAATGCCCACATCGCCCACAGTCGCGCGAGTAGATAGTAGCAGTGCCCCGACAGGCAGCATTTTTGCTGCCGAAGTTTCTAGGCCGGCTTTCGTTATCTTCCGTCTACTCTCGCCCAGGTATTTTGCTTTGATTTCAGTGGGAGTGAACCATGGAATGTTCCCGTTCCAACTTAACTTGTCGCACGTGTCGGGAGTGCCGCCTCCAACGATCTCCGCAATACGCCCCAACCGCGTCTCCTCCCAGTCGGGAAAATTGGAGCCGTCATCGCGGGTGAAGCGGAGAGTCTGGGAGAACAGGGCCTGCATCAGGCCACGCTTGAACCGCGTCAGCTCCGCCTCTTTCTCTCGCAGTGCCGCCAGCTTCGCATCCAGCGCCCCCAGAAAATCCGCGATTTTCTTTTGTTCATTCGCGTTTACAGGAAGATCGAATTGAAACCTCTCAACATCACTCAGGTTCAATCCGGGTTGCGCAGCGCCTTTGATATAGCGATAGACCTCGCGCTTCCCGATTTCCGATTCTAGAATTTGTTTTACGATGTTTGGGTTGGCAACCTTAGAAGCGACTGCAATTCGAGCCGTAGTTTGAGTAATATTTGCTCCGTCAAGCCAATCCGGAACAACTGCAACATTGCCGGTGTTCGCACCGACAATCGTAAGGAGTAAATCGCCTGGTTTTAGTTTCGATCGCTTATATGGGGCGTCGATCTCGATGGTCACACGCTTGATGTCTTCCAACTTTGCCCACGAGCCAGAATAATCTCCGCCTCGAACAAGGGGGATTCCCTCATCAACGAACTCACCGGGCTGTACGATGCCGTAGGTTATCTTTCTTTCCTGATCTACCAGCGCCGATAAGTTCGTTAGCTGCCACTCCCCCTCAAACCCGGAAAACCGCAGCGCTGGCACGCGTACCTTGACTCCATCGCCTTCCATCAAGCAGCACCTTTCAGAAGTCGAAAGCTCACCTGGTAGCGGTAGAAATCGATGCCCTGCGTCACGCTCAGCGCACGCTTCAGGCGCAGATCGTCTTCTAGCGCGATGATGGCCCCGCGTACTGACTGCCCCTCGCTGATCAACTCGTCTTTCACATAGCCCATATAACGCTGTATCTGACCGACAACGGCATCTGATGCGCGCCCCCGTTTTAACTCCACTACTAGCAATTCTTTGCGGTCCTTGCTGATCGCTAGAATGTCGATGGGCCCGGTATCGGAGGGGTATTGTTGACCGACAATTTCACCATCTTCTTCGAAAATATTGTATCGTTGTCCAAGCTCAGTTTGCGGCCAGTTCTGGATCAAAAAGTGCTCTAGGTGCTGCTCCAGCGCGAATACGCTTGGATCTTCGACCAGTTCGTCTGTCGCGACCAATACTGGTGCCGGATCGCCCTTGATATGAGCGTCGATTTCGGCAGCGTATTTAGTCACGTTGCTGACAGTTCCAACTGAGCCGGTTGAATTGCGAAGCTCCTGACTCATCGATGATCGATCGATTTTCCCAGGATACCAGTCAACGCGTCGGCGATGCGGAATGTCCTCGCCGTCGGCAAAGTAATAGCTACCCGCTATCGTGCCGACGAAATAGGATCCTTGGCTATCGGGTGTCAGGATTAAATCGCCTGCCTTCATGTCACGACATATGGTGTACAACATACCTGCTGCGAGACCGGCCGCGACTTTTGTTTTGTCAGGATTGTTTTCTAGAAAAATCGGACGCATCGCGCGTTTAAATTCTTCCCGCTCAAGAAGGAGTTTGTCGGAAAGGTCAAAGTCAAAGCTCCAATCCGCTCCAATCCACCTTCCCGCGACACCATCTTCAGCATAGCAACTTCCGGGGCCTAACATTACGCGGTAATATTGCTTGGTCGCGCTCATACCGGTGCCTCGATTCCAAGCTCGTCGCAAAATGCCGCAATCGTGGCATCCAACTCCCCCATCTTCGCTTCGGTCGCCCGCAACTCTGCCGTCACCTCTTTCAGGTCAATGGGCTCTTCCTCCTCGAATGTATCGACATAGCGGGGGATGTTCAGATTGAAATCATTCTCGGCAATTTCGGCGAGGCTGGCGCGGTGGCTGAATTTGTCGGTTTCGCTGCGCTCGCGATAGGCGGTAACGATCCGGTCAATGTCTTCACCACGCAACATGTTCTGCGTCTTCACCTTGTCGAAGTGTGCGCTAGCGTCAATGAAAAGCACGTCGTTCGGCTCTTTTCGGCACTTCTTGAATACAAGAATACAGGTCGGAATGCTGGTACCGTAGAAAATGTTGGCAGGCAGACCGATCACCGCGTCCAGCCAGTTCTGATCTTCAATCAGATAGCGCCGGATCGCGCCCTCTGCCCCGCCGCGAAACAGCACGCCGTGTGGCAGGATCACCGCCATGGTGCCGTTTTCGTCCAGATGCGCCAGCATGTGTTGCACAAAAGCAAAGTCTGCTTTGGAGCTTGGTGCCAGTCGGCCGTATTGTGCAAAGCGGTCGTCGGTCTCGAATAGGGTGCTGGCGCTCCATTTCGCGCTGAACGGCGGATTGGCAACAATCGCTTCGAAGGTCATGCCAGTGTGCTGCGGGCGCTCCAGCGTGTCTTCCTGTTGCAGGTCAAAGCGGCTGTAGTGCACATCATGCAGCAACATGTTCATGCGAGCGAGGTTGAACGTGGTGCGGTTCATTTCCTGGCCGTAGAAATTCGCCACATCCTTCACTTCCCGCGCCACACGCAGCAGCAGGGAGCCAGACCCACACGTCGGATCATAAACCGATTCTAGGCGCTCCTTGCCCGTCGTGACAATCCGCGCCAGCACGGTGGAAACTTCTTTCGGCGTGTAGAACTCGCCTGCCTTCTTGCCCGCACCGCTGGCGAACTGGCCGATCAGATACTCATAGGCATCGCCCAGCACGTCACTTTCGGAGTTGGCCAGCTCAAAGTCGATCTTTTCTAAGTGTACCAAAACCTTGGCGATCAGCTTGTTCTTGTCGGATTCGGTGCGACCCAGCTTCGAATTGCCCAAATCCATGTCTTCAAACAGGCTGATAAAGTCTTCCTCGCTTTCCGTGCCTCGCGTCGATTGCTCGATATTGTTGAGCACGGCCACAAGGTCGCCGAGAATGAAGTCGCCATTCGCACCGCGCGCCGCGATGACGCTGAAGAGTTCGGACGGCTTCAGGAAGTAGCCCAGTTGGCGCACAGTATCGGCGCGGATCTCGTCCAAGATGGCGCGCCCTTCATCGGTCGCTTCGTCGATCTCAAGATAGCCAATCTCATCCTGTGTCAGCAGGTTGTCGGCATAGAGCCTCATCTTTTCGGACAGGTATTTGAAGAAGATGAAGCCCAGAATGTAATCGCGGAACTCATCCGCTGCCATCTTGCCCCTCAGCTCATTGGCGATGTTCCAAAGCTGTTGTTCAAGTTTCTTCTTCTGTTCTTCGGTCATGCGGTAGTCCCTGTGATTCGCCTAGAGATAGCGAAACCTGGCGCGTCAGGCTATCCCGATAAAGGCTATCGACGCGTTTGCCGCTTTAGCCAATCCAGTACTTCAGGCGGCACGTCTGGCGTGCCTGGTTCGCCTTCCTCCGCCAATCGATCCATGATCTCTGATGTTCGCCAGTCTGTGACCTTGCCATAGCTATTCAGGCTGGTGGCGAGGTCTTCGTGGCCCAGATTCTGGCTCCAGGCTTTCAAGGCTTCCGGGTCCAGTTGTTTCCGAAAGGCAAGTTGCATCAGCGTTTTGCGGACGCTGTGCGGGTTTGCGTAGGGCAAGCCCACAGCCTCGAAGCGCTCGCGGAAGATGCGACGGATTCCGGCCGCGTCGCTCCAATAGTCTCGGGTCAAGCCGATGGGCGCGAATACCCCCTCTTCATTCAGCCCGGTCTGGGTTTTCGGAAAGAGTGGGTCCGTATCCGCAAACAATAGCTCAGCACGAAGGAAATGCACCCATTCAACAACTATCTCTTCCGCGTCGCCGCCAACCGGGAAGAAATAGGTGGTCATCGTCTTGGCGTTCTTGGTCTTCACTTCGCGCGCATCCTGAAAAACCTCGCGGCGCTCCGGGCTCACCTTGCCCAGTGGTAGGGACGCAATCGCTGCGTCACGCATGCCGGTCAAAAAGGTGAAGGCGATCACAGCGCGGTCGCGTTTCTGGATCGCGGTTTCATAAGGCGCGGCGGCAATGACATGATGGATCTGCTCCACGCTCGGCACATTCTGCTTGCGCTCGGCGGTCGCGATCCTTCGGTCATTGGCGGTCACGTTGAAATACTCGCAATCCGAATGACTGATGCGGCTCTTGTAGCCTTGCTGATCTGCCAGCCATTTGAAGAATGACTTCACCGCCATCAGGCGCGAACGGATTGTGGATTTGGCCAGCGGCTTGCCAGTGCGCGCATTGATCGCCGCCTTCAGGTCTCTCTGAAACTTCTGTGGCTGTTCAATGTGAAATGCGGCAAAGTCCTTGCCATTCGTCGATTTCTCGAATGCCGAAATAGCGGCGGCGACTTGATCGGCCGTGGCGGGCGTCATGCCCTTGGCAGTCTCCAGCCATTGCAGGTATTTGCGCTTTATACGGGCGTTCTTCGCCTGTGCCTTTTTCATCTTTCAAACCTCCGTCTTGCAGTGATCATTCACGCAGGGCTGATTGGTCTCACCTAGGTGTTTGAAGCGATGCGTGCCTGACAGGCTGATAAGGGCAGATAGACGCGAAACCTGTTGCCAGCTGACGCGCTTGTGCATGACGGTCGCGCACGTCTCACACAGCATACGAACCATCGCCGTTTTACCATTTGCCCCGATCAATTCTGCTTCTGAAAACGCTGCCCGCTTCGGCGCGCGACATTTCATGCAGTAGCACTGATCGAGACGGAGTTTTTGCTTCCGGGAGCGCTGCTTGCGAAGGTAAGCCGATAGCTCGTCGCCCAGGATCAACATGGGCTTACAATTGTCGATCACCGGCAAGTCGCCCGACGCGATCCAGCGCCGCACGGTCACCTTCGCCACTCCCAGCGCGCGCGCCGCCTCGTCCACTGAATAACTGCGATGAATACGGATTGCGCGCCAACTCAGCCTACGCGCCATTTTCGATCAGCTCGCGTATGTCTTCCACACGCCAGACCGTGACACGCGCGCCCAGCTTTAGCGGTTTCGGAAACCTCCCGTCTTTGACGCCTGCCCACCAAGTCGATTTGCTAACCGGAATTGGCCCAGCGGGGGCCAATATATCCTTCAAGCGCAGGAAGCCCGTTTTAGGTAGTTCCGTGAAATCTCGCATCGATTCTCTCCGTCTGTTTCGATACGACGAAGCTTGCACAGGTCCAGTATATGCTGGGGGAACAGACGCTAATGCCAGCCTATAGCTTGGGAAACAGGCCTATTTCCCCGTCTCGATCTTGGCAGTTTCAGAAGAGCGCTTGAGGTGGCCACGCAAGGCTTTTCTCGACATGGGCAACCCCTCAAGTTCAAGATCATTCAGAATCTTTGTGACGGCTGGCCATTCTTCTTGTGTCGCGTCGAAATGGTATTTCTTCACGGCCATCGCGTAGATAATCTTGTGCAAGCTTTTCAGTGCGCGCGGATCGGGGGTGTCGCTCTCGTTGATAGGGGCTTCATCCAAACCGGACACCTTCAGAGCAAGCTCAGCTTGCGCAAGCCGAGCCTGTAATTCCTCGATACCTCGGGCAGATGTTGATTGAAGGTTATCGTAGGCAATTGCCCATTGTTGGTTCTCCTGGAATAACGAGCCAACTTCTTCCCGCAGCTGCTCAACGTCGCCTTTCAGAGCCTCGCTTCGCTCTTTCCAATCAATGATTTCGTTGCCAAAAGTCTGAATGGTCTCAATCAATTTTGGCGGGCAATCCAGCCGGACACTTTTGAGCCACGTAAGATACTCGCCTGGTGTAGCTTCCGGAGTTAGCTGACCAATCGAAATCCAGTTCCAAGCTATCTCCATGCGGGCCAGAAACTCCTTGCCAAGGTCGGAACGCCAAGCCTCATCACCTGCGCTTTTCAAAGCCTCCCATGACAGCACATTAGGCGAGCGTCCCAAGGACAGCGCTACGCACTGCTCGACTGTCCAAGTCAGATGACGAGCCCAACGTCGGTAGTCTGCGAACGCAATAGGCGCGTTGAAAAACAATCCAGCGTCAATTTCCTCGCGAATCCTTTTGCGATCTTCGACCCGGAAATCAATGCGCTCCCAGAAACGCTCCTCAAGCGAAGCGTCCGTAAGTTGTTCAAGCTGGTGGCGAAACTCCAGAATGTGATCACCTTCACTTTCCCAATGAATCGAGAAAGCACCAGTTAAAAGATCTTCGGACGAATAGTTCGAAAACCGATCCAGCGTCAGCCAATTGATCTTGGCATGACGGCTAAAATAGTAGTGCTGCATATGTGTCTCGTAACGCTCCCGCCGCCATTCCAGCCGAACCGTACGATACGAGTTTTTGTAATGCGAGAGGGTACGAAGAAAACCTGTTAGTAGACGCCCGTCACAATTCCGGCGATCTCGTCCGCCCACCAATTCGCCATCTTCACGCGCTCTTCCCAATAGAGCGCACGATGATAGGCCCGCCTCACCTGATCGGCTCCAACGTGAGCAAGCTCGGCCTCGATGGCATCCTTGTCCCATAGTCCGCTTTCATTCAGCAGAGTGGACGCGCTGGCGCGGAAGCCGTGAGACGTATGTTGATCCTTCTCAAATCCCATGCGCCGCAAAGCCTGATTGAGGGTGTTTTCACTGATTGGCTTGTCGCGGGCGATGGAAGACGGAAAGACGCGATAGTTGCTTCCGGTTTCGCGCCGAAGTTCCTGCAATATCTGAATGGCCATTGGCGCGAGGTGTTTGACGTGTTCGCGGCGCATCTTGGTGCGGCTGGCCGGGATGGCCCAGGTCGCCGCTTCAAGATCGAACTCTTCCCAAAGCGCCAGACGCAATTCACCGGGCCGGGTATATAGCAAGGCCATCAGCTTCAGCGCCGCGCGGGTAGACGGTGCCCCGCCCTCATATTCCCAAACCGCCTGCACCACTTCTGCGAACTCGTCTCGGGTTGTCGCCGCCGCCATATGCGTGACCTTCGGCGCGATCAGCGCGCCACGTAACGCGTAAGTCGGGTCATTGTCTGCGCGAGCGGTGGAAACCGCGTATCGGCAAACCTGGCCGATGGTTGAGCGTAGCCTTTTCGCGCTCTCGTAATTGCCCAGCGCCTCAACCTTTCGAAGCGTCGCAAGTACGGTAGCGGGCGTTAGCTGTGTGATTGGAAGGTCGCCAAAATCAGCAATCGCCTTGTCCAAGAGCCATTGCTTTTTCTTCAGGGTGGTTTCGGCCTTTCCTTCCTTTCGCAGCTTTTCAATCACTTCGGCGGCGATCTTTGCGAAGGTGTGTTCGTTCAGCGCGGCGTCTTCTTCACGTGCCGTCTTGGCTCTCTCGGCTGGATCGATCCCTTCAGCCAGCAAAGACTTGGCATCACTTCGCCGCTCTCTGGCGCGCGCCAGACTGGTATCTGGATAGGCCCCGAAAGCCAGCGCCTTCTCCTTGCCATCGAACCGATATTTGAGCCGCCAAAGCTTGGATCCACTCGGAGTCACAAGCACATACAGGCCGCAGCTATCCGATACCTTGTATTGTTTGGCTCTCGGTTTGAGTTGGCGAAGCTGTATATCTGTCAGGGGCATGGCAATTTTGGGGGTATCGATCAGGCAGGATTGGGGCTGAAAATACCACCATACCCCCTAATCTACCCCCAACAAAGCCGGATGCGAACGCACACCCCCGCACTACATTGGACAATAAAATCGCCCATTACGTGAAAATATCTATATTTTTCAAGGATTTTTGGAGGTTTTTGGACTGTCTCGGAGAAGCCACTGGTGCCCAGAAGAGGACTCGAACCTCCACTCCCTTGCGAGAACTACGACCTGAACGTAGCGCGTCTACCAATTCCGCCATCTGGGCACGGGGTAGGAAGGCAGCGATGTATAGGCTGATCCCCGGCCCGTCAACGGTAAAACTGCCCAATTTGAGCGCCGAACTGTGCGTTCTACGGCCCCTCTCCGGAGAGAGACGCGCTGGCCTTTCTGCCGGCTCCTCCGAGCCCATGTGGAGGCGGTACGCCAGCCAGTATTATGGTCTCAGGGTGGAGCGTGTCAGCCCGGACAGAAACGCCGGAGACAAGCATTCAAGCGGGCAGGAATCTGTTGGATTTGCTGGGGAGTTCGGTTGGAGCGGGTAGACGGAATCGAACCGACATACACAGCTTGGAAGGCTGGTGCATTACCATTATGCTATACCCGCCCGATCAGGGCTTCCGAAAGCACCTTACACCATCTGGTGCGGGTGGTGGAGGGGACAGGATTCGAACCTGTGTACGCTATGCGGGCAGATTTACAGTCTGCTGCCTTTAACCACTCGGCCACCCCTCCACGGGACCCGCGACCACACGCCGTTTGACGCCGTCGCAGCAGCGCTTCACATAGGCGCCGAAGCACCGCCGATCCACACCGGAAGCGGCCTTATAAGGAAACCCGAAATGGCGCGCAACCATTCTAAACCGCGAAAAGCACACGCCGGCGCAGATAATCCCCGCCGGGGCCCTGCCAGACCGCCGCGCCGCAGCGGCAAGGCGCGTGACGCAGGCGGCGCCGAGGGCGGCCCGCTCTGGATCTGGGGCACGCATGCCGTAATCGCTGCGCTGGCCAATCCCGCGCGCACCTGCCACGAATTGCTGGCGACCGAAAACGCGGCCCAGCGCCTGCCCGCAACCGGGCCGATTGCACCGGTTCTTGTGACGGCCAGGGACATTGACACCCGCCTGCCCGAAGGCGCGGTGCACCAGGGCATCGCCGTGAAAGTGGACCCGCTTGAGCCGGTCGCGCTGGAAGACCTGATCGATGCCGGGATCAGCCATATCGCCGTGCTGGACCAGGTCTCAGATCCGCATAATCTGGGCGCCGTCTATCGCTCTGCGGCGGCCTTCGGCTTTGGCGGGCTGGTGCTGCAGACGCGCAACGCGCCAAACGTCACCGGGGTGGCTGCGAAGGCGGCTGTTGGTGCGATCGAGACCGTGCGTGAAGCCCGCGTTGTCAATATTGCCCGCGCGCTGGAGCAGCTCGGCGAGGCCGGCTACCACACGGTGGGGCTGGCGGGAGAAGGTAAACGCCTGATTGCGGACGCCGTGGACGGGACGCAGAAACTCGCCATTGTATTGGGCGCCGAGGGGCCCGGCATTCGCCCCGCCGTGGCCAAGGCCTGCGCCGAACTCGCGCGGATTCCGATTGCCCCGGAAATGGAGAGTTTGAACGTCTCCAACGCAGCCGCTGTGGCCTTTTACGAAAGCAGCCGGAAACGTTTCCCCCTGTCATAAAGCTCTGCTAGGGATTAACCACGCTGTGGGGAAAAACTGACGGAGTGCGTACCGCCATGCTGAGACTGCTGTCCATTGTCCTTCTTCTCTGCGGCCTTGTGGCTGCAGGCTATGCCGGGTCTGTCATGCTCGACACCTATGCGCCGCGCGACGAGGTGGTCGAATCGGCATCCCCTCAGGAAATGGCAACTGAGGAGGCCTTTGAAGAGGCCGCCATGCCGCCCGCAGCAGAAGAGGAGTTCACCGAGCTTGAGTCCCTGCCGAGCGAAGACATGATGATGGAGGCGCCCGCCGAAGCTCCAATGTCCGGCCCAACGCGCAGCATGCGGGCCGACATTCCGGGCGATGTGTTCCCGGAATCGGCTGAGGCCGCCCCGGGCTTTGATGCGCCACCCCCCGTGATGGCCCGGTCGGCGAACGTCACGCCGCAAGCCAATGAATCCTTTGTCGAAACGCTGAAAAGCGTGCCGGTGGCGCATGAGACGCCGAGTTCCGCCGAGTACAAGCGTGCCTTCGATGTGACCCTCGCCATCGACTCCACGGGCGATGATACGGCCGCCGATGCCCTGCCCGGCCGCGGCAATGTGATCGAAGGCGAAGCGCTGGTGTCGGACCGTGTTGAAGCGCGTCTCAGCGGCGCGAATTTCGAGATCGTGCCCATGTCCCCGGACGTGCAGGCCCTGTCGCCCCTGACGGAAAATGTCTGGCGCTGGTCGGTGCTGCCGCTGTCGGCGGGCAGCCATGACCTCGTGTTTGAAATCTATGCCATCGATGAGGATGCGGTGGTGCCGCTGCGCACCTTCCGGGACACGGTGACGGTGGAGGTATCGGGCATCAATCGCGCCATCGCCTTTGCCGACCAGGCCAATCCGCTGTTCGTCCTGCTGGGCGGACTCGGCTCGGCGATTGCCGGCCTGATCGGGGTGGTCCGGTTTTTCGGACGCAGATAGGCGCCTCGCGCCGCGCGGAGCGGATTTATTTCCACTCACCGGCGGCATGGCTTTGACTTTACGTCAATTTCCGTCTTTCTGGCGGCATGACAACGATATCATCCCCCACGACCCTCGAGACCGCCCAATCCTTCCTGCGTGAGCAGGCCGCCCGCATTCAGATCGACCCGCTGACCAATTCGGTGTTCGCGCTGGCCCAGACCCTGTTCCGCGATCTGGAAGTCGGAAACGCGAAACTGTCGGACCTGTCCAAGCTGGCCGATGAAGTTCATCTCGACCTTATCGAGGAGCGCGCCGATCGGTTCCGCGCCCAGCATGCCGGTGGCAGGGCCAAGACGGCCTGGGCCAGCCTGACCGAAGACCTGGAGACGCTCGCGGCTCAGGGGTTCGAGTCCTTCAAGGCCCGCGTCGAGCAGGCAACCGGCGGCATCGTGTTCACGGGCCATCCGACCTTTGCATTATCGAAGGATCTGCGCACAGCGCTCGCCGATCATGTGGTCAGCGCGACCAAGACCAGCCGCAACATGCTTATGCGCCAGATCCGCGCCGATTCCCGGCCGTGGAACCAGGCGATCAGCCTGAAGGGTGAGCATGACGAGGTGCAGGGCGCGATTGCCCATGCGGCCAATGCGCAATTGGCCTATGCAAACGTGTTGATTTCCGTTGCCCGCAAGGCATTCCCCGATGACTGGCGGTCGCTGAAGATCTTCGTGCCGACGCTGGCCTGCTGGGTCGGCTATGATCTTGACGGTCGGGCCGACATTCACTGGTCGCAATCCCTGACCTTCCGCCTGACCGAGAAAGCCGTCCAGCTCGGCCGCTATGCGCAGCAGCTGGAATCGATCAGCGGCAGCCAGAAGATCGGCCCGCTTGCCAAACTGACCCAGCGCCTGAAAACGGCGTCCGACGACACGGCGCGGCACGCCGCCCTGTTCGCTGCCAACCTGACTGATCCGAACAATCTCGTGCCGGCGGCCAATGCGCTGACCGAGCATACCAAGCGGACCGTGCTGGACGCGTCAGAAATCATCGACGTGCTGGACGGGGTGATCCCGACCGCAGAAGACAGTCTCGCCGCGGAGCTGATGGCGATCCGTGCGCAGGTCGAGGCGCTGCAACTGGGCACGGCGCGCATCCATCTCCGCGTAAATGCGGCGCAGGTGCGCACGGTAATCAATCGCGACCTGGGCCTCCAGACCGAAGACCGGGAGCTGGGCCGTGTCGCGCTCGCCGAACTGGCGCAAAAGGCGCGCAAGTCAAAACCCGTCCAGGTGAATTTCGCGGACCTGTTCCTGGAACAGTCGACGGCGCGGCGCCAGTTCATGATGTGCGCGCAGATCCTGAAACATATCGATTCCGGGTCGGTCATCCGCTTCCTGATCGCCGAGAGCGAGAACCCCGCCACCGTGATGGGCGCACTCTACCTCGCCCGCCAATATGGGGTGGACGACAAGCTGGACATCTCGCCCCTGTTCGAGACGCCGGAAGCGCTGGAGACCGGCGGCCGCTTTATCGAGCGCCTGCTGGAGGAGCCGGAATTCCTCGCCTATGTGAAACAGCGTGGTTATCTCTCCATCCAGCTCGGATTCTCCGATGCCGGACGGTTCATCGGGCAGGTCGCTGCCGACATGGCCATCGAGCGCATTCACAATCTGATCGCCCGCGCGCTGGCCGCAAAGGACGCGGATGTCGATCTGCTGATCTTCAACACGCATGGCGAAAGCATGGGACGCGGCGCATGGCCGGGAACTTTCGAGCAGCGCTTTGACCATTTTCTGACGCCGTGGACCCGCGGCGGGGCCCGCGCGCGCGGCCTGCAGCTGCGCCATGAGGTCAGCTTCCAAGGCGGCGACGGATTCCTGCACTTTGCCAATCCGGCGCTGGCCGAAACGACGATGGCGGCCTGGTGCAGCCATACGCTGTCTGATCCGGCCGACCGGACGAAAGACCCCTTCTATACGCGCACGGACCTTGTCTGGGATTTCTACCGGTCGCTCCGCGCCTGGCAGGAACGCCTGTTCGTGAACGCAGACTATGGCCGCCTGCTCGGCGCCTTCTCCAGCGGCCTCACCGTCAAGGCAGGTTCACGCCCGAAACGCCGCGCTGCCGGGCCGGTCGGCCCGCGCTCCCTGCGCGCGATCTCCCACAATGCGACGCTGCAACAGCTCAGCATGCCGGTGAACGTCGCCGCCGGCATCGGCTCGTCGCTACAGCGTGAGATGGAACGTCTGGTCGACCTGATCGACGACAGCCCGCGCATGAAGGGCCTGATCCTGCTCGCCACCCGCGCGCGCCTGCTGACCAGCCTGCCCGCACTGCGCGCCTATGCCCGCGTCTATGATCCCGGCGTCTGGGTGGCGCATTCAAAACTCGCCGAGCCTGACAAGGCGAATGCCTATCGCGCGGTCTATTATGCCCTGCGCAACAATGAGACGTCCGTCTCGATGAACCAGATTGCGAACTATATATCCGTAGACCTCGGAAAGTTTGACCGCCTTCTGGCGCAGCTCCAGAATTCGCCATCCCTCGAGGAACGCCATGAAGGCCGGCTGGATTTGCATGTCCTGCATGCCGTGCGTCAGGCCCTGATCATGAAGGCATTCTCGATTGTCGGCGGCCTGCCCCGCCTGTCCGAACGCCATGACGCCAGCAGCCGCGACCTCGTGCAGATGATTGCCGAATTGCGCATCAGCGAGGCGGTTGAACTGTTGCGGGAGATCTTCCCGCATTCGCGCGATCAGGATACCCCGCTGAGAGCGCTGACCGAGACCGGGAACGATACGAAGGGTCAGGCGAGCTATGGCTATGACCGCATTCACAAGGACATCATCGGCCCGCTGGATGATATAGACCGCATCCTGCACGGCATCAGCCTGGCGGTGGCGCACGCCTATGGCGCGTTTGGATAAAGACCCCAAAATTTAGGGCTTCATTTGGCGTTCATTTTGCCTATCATACGGTTGAGCTTCGGAATCTTTCATGATTTCCGGGCCTTGGCCGGATGAACCTGTTCGGCCCCATGCAATGATCCGCATAGTGATACAGGGGGGGACACATGCACGAAACTGACTTCCAATTGTGGCGGCAGTCCCAAGCCCGTCCCTCTTCTCGTTTTTCTTGCTCTTTATTTGATGAAACCGAGGAATGACAGGACACAATTGATGTACATTTCGAAACGACTTGCCCGGCTGAGTGTGACCGGCGCAATGCTAAGCCTCGCCCTGATCAGCAGCCCCGCAGCAGCGGAAACAAAGGACGCCGCGCCGGAAGCGCGCCTCACCCCCGTCCATACGGCTCTTCTCTACCACCAGGTCTCCGGCGAGCCTGCACCTGTGATCAACATGATGGCAAAGCCCCTGAACCTTCGGTTCGACAATGAATTCGAGCGTCGCCGCTTTGCAACTGAAGCCTTTCCGGCGTTCAAGGAGCTGGCGGATAATGTGCTGAAACAGCCCGCCTATTATGCTCGCTTCAGCGTGCGCCTTGATGATTATGACTTCAATGAAGAACGCTTTCCGCTGAATGGCGTTTATAGCGGCTCCATGTATTTCTACTATGATGCCGGCAAGGCCGGGTCTGAAGGCATGGACTATGCTGTCCGCATCGTGAACACGGACGAGATAAAGTTTCTCGATGCCCCGATGGCTGAAGCCGAAACCATGCTGAACCGCATGGACGGCAAGATCAGCGCCGAGATGTGGATGGTGCCGGTCGCGCCCGTCTCCGCGGGATGGATCAAGCTGAAGAATGATTACTACCGCACCGTCCAGATGAAGGCGACGGTCCTCAAACTGTTCGATGAGAATGGCGATCTGATTGCAGAGATCGAAAGCAAGTCTGCCAATCTGAAGAACAAGGCCAAGGCCGTAAAACCCAACCCGATCCGCGAACCGGAATTCTCCAATCCCTGGATGGCCGCTGACGCGCCAACCGCCATTCTTGATCACTACAAATGGTATATTGATAAGGCTTACAAGGTGCCGAATGCCGAGTATGGCGCTGACTCTTTCCAGGATGCCATGGAATTGGGCGGGGCTGTGTCCAGTGGTTGCATCGCCAAGTTCGGGTATTCCCAGTGCAATCGCCTCAGTTCAGCGCGCCAGCAGATGGTCAATCGGTGCACGAACACCGTGAGCGCTGATCGCAAGTCGGAGTGCTATCAGATCCGTTACCTGCCTTACTCGACCGAAGAAGCCGACTCCTATTCGAACCGGACGTCGGACTAGGCCCATCCCCTACCGGGCATCGCGTCATGCTTGCCGGGCGGACGCGATGCCTGACCCTGCATTCTGACGCGCAGGATCAGCGCCGCCGATAGGTCTGCACTTCCATGCAGACGAGGCATTTCTTCGCAACACTGTGGCGGATGCGCAAATAGAGCAGATTGTGCTTGCGATCTATCTGCACCCGGAATTGTGACAGGAAGTCCATGCCGAGGATCATGACCGGCTCATTCGCCATGCCGAGATAGTCGAACAGGGCAGGATCGGACACGACCATGTTGAAGCTGGCCATATCCACACCATCCAGTTCGAAGCGGGAGATGCGGGCGACATACATGTCATAATCGCCCCCCGTGATGCCGAGCAGGCGCTGGGTCTCTTCCTCATTGGTTCTCGTGCCGGCATGCGCTGCAAACGCAGAGTTCATGTAGGTGATGGTCGATCCCGTATCGATCAGAGCCAGCCCGCGTCGGCCATTAATGGTGACTCTCACGAAATAGAGACCGTTATGCACTTCCAGGGGACGCTTGCAGAGGATTTCCCGTGTCCGCCCCTCCGGACGCCGGTCATAGGCGGTGACGTGACCCTTGTCGAAATCGAAATCGACAACATCCCCTGTCAGGGCACTGATCGGCAGGACATTCCTGACGCCGCTCACGGCAATCTTGCGGTCGAGGGCGACCGGCACCTGTTCCAGCGCAATCGACCCGGCGCCAAGGCTGGGCAGGTCGATCAGGGGAAAGATTTCCGGCCCGCCAAGGCCGAGCACTTCCACGAATTTCTCTTCGCCTGGAACAATCCCGATCCCGGCCGAACGGGCCGTCGCCCCGCCGATCATGGGCAGGGTTGCGGCCGTGTCGATCACAGCTGTGGCGGTGATCCCCTCGGCAAAGGAGAGTTCCGCGATCAGCCGATCCTCGGAATCCATCTCGAACGGAATGATTTGCCGGGTGTTTGTGTTCGCTATGGCGGGCAGGGAAAGGAGCAAAAAGAGGCCGAGCAACAAGCTGGTCAGGGCAGCGTGCTGGATGAAACCGGACCGGGTGGCCCGTAATGCTGGCAATCCTCCCATGGATGCATCCTTTTCCCATATTATGCCACAAGCGGGCCTGCGGACAAAATGGGCGCCCGTTCAGCAATGGCCTTTGCAGTTTGCCGGCGACCCCCAAGAAAAACCCTCGCCCGAAAAACAGTTCGCCCCCATACCCCGACGTCACGACTAGTCTTACGCTTACGTGCGCGTAAACTTGGGAAAAGCGTAAACCCAAGGGAGATACCAAATGGCTGAGGCCTATATCATTGACGCTGTGCGCACGCCACGAGGCATCGGCAAAGTTGGCAAGGGCTCGCTGGCCCACCTGCACCCGCAGCATCTCGGCGCGACCGTGCTCGGCGCGATCCGCGACCGCAACAATCTCGACACCGCAACCGTCGACGATGTGATCTGGGGCACCTCCAGCCAGCGCGGCGCGCAAGGCGCTGACATGGGCCGCATGGCCGCCCTTGATGCCGGCTTTGACGTAAAGGCGTCCGGCGTGACGCTCGACCGCTTCTGCGGGTCCGGCATCACGACCGTATCGCTTGCTGCTGCGCAAATCATGTCCGGCATGGAAGACTGCGTCATCGCCGGCGGCTGCGAAATGATGAGCTACACGGCCGCCACGGCGGATCCGAAAGTGCCGCCCATGATGGACGCCGGCAACCTGCATTTGCGCGAACTGCACCCGCAATCCCAGCAAGGCGTGTGCGCCGATGCCATCGCGACGCTGGAAGGCATTGACCGCGAAGCCGTCGACCAGCTGGCCGTCACCAGCCAGCAGCGCGCCAAGCGGGCCATGGATGAAGGCCGTTTCGACAAGTCCATCATCCCCGTCTACAATCGCGACGGCACGCTGGCGCTCGACAAGGACGAGTTCCCGCGCCCCAGCACGACGATGGAAAGCCTGTCCGGCCTGAAGACCGTGTTCAACATGTTCATGGAAGTGCCGGTCGATGACCAGGGCAACACCTATGGCGCCATGGTCACGAAGAAATACCCGCAGCTGGAAGGCAAGATGACCCATGTCCACCATGCCGGGAACTCTTCCGGCGTTGTGGACGGCGCAGCCGCCATCCTCGTCACCTCAAAAGAATATGCCGACAAGAACGGCCTGAAGCCGCGCGCCCGTATCGTGGCCACGGCAAACATGGGTGACGATCCGACCCTGATGCTGAACGCCCCCGTCCCGGCCGCAAAGAAGGTGCTGGAAAAAGCCGGCCTGACCACGGACGACATCGATGTCTACGAAATCAACGAGGCGTTCTCGGTCGTGGCGGAGAAATTCATTCGCGATCTCAACCTCGACCGCGAGAAGGTGAACATCAATGGCGGTGCCATGGCGCTCGGCCATCCGATTGGCGCCACCGGCTCCATCCTGATCGGCACCGCACTTGACGAGCTTGAGCGTTCGGGCGGCCGCTACGGCCTGGTCACCATGTGCGCAGCAGGCGGCATGGCCCCGGCCATCATCATTGAACGGATTTAAACTTCCTCCCAGAAGCTTACTTACAATCTGTTCAATCCTCTCCCGGACCAGGCTTGCCTGGCCCGGGCTTTTTTTTACCCTTGGGACTGTCTGCAGTCATTCGGGAACACCGGGCTGGCTGAGGCGTTGCTTACACAGAAGCAACCCCAACAGGAGACTCATGCCTTATACCATCCAAGCTGAAACCAAAGACCTGACCACGATCGACGCACAGGGCGAACTGAATCCCGACTCCATGCCGGAGGCTGTCGAGCAACTGATGGAGCAGACTGACGCGGAGGATCCGGGCAGCCTGTTGGTCCGATTGCAGCATATGGATCTGGGCACGCTCCATACGGTCGCCAGCGACTGGTCCCGCAAGGCCGAATTCTTTGCCCTGCAAAAGCGCTTCGGCAAGGTGGCCGTCCTCACAGACCAGCCCTGGATACGCCAATCGGCGAAGATGCAATCGGTGGCCCTGCCCGATACCGAATTGAAGGTCTATGATCTGGCCGACGAGGCAGATGCCCGTGTCTGGCTGGAAAAAGCCCCCGCCGAAACAGAGCCCGCCTAGGGTCAGGCGCCCTCTGGGCGGATCGTTTCCCCATCTTCCTTGGTGAAGCTGGCGGGCGGATTGTCCAGCAATGCGAACACTTTTTCCGAGGGACGGCACAGCGCCGTCCCTTTTTTCGTAACCACAATCGGCCGGTTCACGAGGACCGGATGTTTCAGCATGGCTTCGAACAGAAGCGCATCATCGACGGCGGGATCGGTCAGGCCCAGCTCGTCTGCGGGGCTTTTCGAAGTGCGCAGGACATCGCGCGGGCTGAGGCCGGCAGCGCCGAGCAGACCCGCCAGTAATTCCCGTGTCCAGCCGCGCTGAAGATAGGGCACCACTTCGGGCTCTTCCCCGCTGGCCCGGATGATTTTGAGCACATTGCGGGACGTGCCACAGTCGGGATTGTGATAGATGGTGACACTCATCAGGCGGCCTCCCCAGACATCGCCCTCTCCAATTGCGCCAGATGGGGGGCGAGGTCCAGCCCCTGCGACGCGATCCAGGCTGGATCGTAATAGGTATCGAGATAGCGCTCACCGCCATCGCAGATCAGGGTCGCGACGCTTCCGGCCCGTCCTGCGGCGCGCATTTCCTTCATCAGATTCAGCGCGGCCCAGACATTTGTGCCCGTGGAGCCGCCGCAGCGACGTCCGAGCAGGCCCTGCAGCCAGTGGATCGTTGCGATGGAGGCTGCATCCGGCACGCGCATCATCCGGTCGATCACATTCGGCTGGAACGAGGCCTCGACGCGGGGACGCCCGATTCCCTCGATCCTCGATTTCGTCTCGATACGGATATCCGGGTCGCCGGTCTCGTAATGATCGTAGAAGACCGAGTTTTCCGGGTCCGCGACACAGAGCGAGGTCTTTGCGGCGATATCACAGCGATAGCGGATGAAACGGCCGATCGTGGCCGATGTGCCGCCGGTGCCGGCGCTCATCACCACCCAGTCCGGCAGGGCATGGGCCTCCATGGCCAATTGCGAGAACAGGCTTTCGGCAATGTTGTTGTTGCCGCGCCAATCGGTAACCCGCTCGGCATAGGTAAACTGGTCCATGTAATGGCCGCCCAGTTCCGCCGTGATCCGCTCCGCCTCGGCATAGATGTCGGCTGGCGCGACGGCGCGGGTTTCGCCGCCATAGAACGCGATCTGGTCGATCTTGCTGCGCGAGACGCCCTCCTGCACAACTGCGATGAAGCGCAGGCCCAGAAGGCGGGCAAAGTACGCCTCCGACACGGCAGTGGAGCCGGACGAGCTTTCCACGATCACTGTGTCCGGTCCGATCCAGCCATTGCAAAGCGCGAACAGATAGAGCGAGCGCGCAAGCCGGTGCTTCAGACTGCCGGTCGGATGCGTGGACTCGTCCTTCAGATAAAGCGTCTGGTCCGGAAATCCGGGCAGGTCCACCTTGATCAGATGTGTGTCGGCAGACCGGTTAAAGTCGGCATTGATGCGCTGCACGGCTTCGCGCACCCAGCGCCGCCTCTCCCAGTCGAGATGTGAAATGTCCAAGTCTGCCCCCTGCTCCGGCCGATCTGGAGGCCACCATAGAGGCTTGCCCCGGCAGGGCAATTGCAGCGCGCAGCCTTTGTCAGGCTCGCGGTTGTACCGCTTCCAGCACGGCGAGCAGGAGGGCCTCGCCCTCAAGGTCTTCCGCCGCCTCGCAGACCTGGTGCGGACGGCGCTTGTCGCGCGCGAGGTCCAGGATAGCGGGATGGATGTAGGAGGTTTTCGCGATAGCCGGCGTATTGCCCAGCGCATCCGCCGCCGCATAGGTAATCGCCTTCACGGTCACGCTCTCGGCATGGGCCAGCGCATCGACGGCGGCGACGCTGCCTTTCCATGTCCGGAAATCCTTGGCCGTGAAAGAGAGACCCAGCGTTTCCTGGATATACTCATTCACGTCCTGCGCGGCCGGCCGCACCTTGCGGGAGCGGAACAGGAACGCGCCCTTCTCTGCCATGAGCGAGTCGAGCGTCTTCGCCAGAAGCTTGTCGCGCACGGCGACGCGGCGGGGCGTACCGCCCTTGCCCTTATAGGCACAAATGATCTTGCGGCCTTTGATCTGGACATGCGACTTGCGCAGGCTGACCGCGCCATAGGTCTTGCGGCCCGAACGACCGATGCGAAGCGCGCCCCGGTCGAGCAGGCGGACAATGGCGGCAAGGCGGAATTCGCGCGGGCAATCCGAATAGATGAGATCATGGCGCACACGGCGGCGCAGTTCCGGCAAGGCATGGCCGAAGGCGATGAGATCATCGAACTTGGCCGAATTGCGCGCGGCCGACCAGGTCGGGTGGTAGCGGTACTGAAGGCGGCCCGCCTCGTCGCGTCCGGTGGCCTGGATGTGGCCACGCGGATTGGGGCAGATCCAGATGTCCTCCCAGGCGGGCGGCAGAACGAGCGCGCGGCACCGCTCGGCGCGCTTGCCCTTCAGGGTCTGGCCCTTGTCATCCTTGTAGGTGAAGCCTGTGCCGCACCGCCGCCGCGTCCAGCCGGGCTTCGACGGGTCTGACCGGACAAGGCCAATGGCCTCTGCCGTCACGCCTTCGCGGCAGAGCGTCTCCGGGTCTGAACTGAAGGGCATGGCGTGTCTCTCGGGCGATGAATGCCCGGATCAACGATCCATCTGTGGCGAGGGTTCCCGCGCCAGCGTGTTTGGGCTGAGACAGATTTCAGGTAGAGTAGCCGGAGGGGAGAACACCATGAAGAATTTGATTCTGATCGCCGCAGCGCTCGCGCTCATGTCTGGCTGCACCAGCCTGAACGAAGCCACCGAAACCCCTCCGACATATGATACCGAGTATCCGCCAGCGCTTGACGAGCTGAACTTCCAGAGCAACGGAAAGCGCCTGAACGGATTGATGTATGTGGCTGATGGCCCCGGCCCCCATCCCACCGTTCTGTTGCTGCATGGATTTCCCGGCAACGAGAAGAATCTCGATCTCGCCCAGGCCCTGCGGGCGGACGGGTTCAACGTCCTGTTCTTCCACTATCGCGGCGCGTGGGGCAGCGAGGGAACATTCTCGTTCACGCATGTGATCGAAGACGTGGCTGCCGCGACGGACTTCGTTCGCGCCAATGCGGAGACCTATCGGACCGATCCGGACAAGCTGATCCTGATCGGGCATTCCATGGGCGGCTTCGCAGCCCTCGCCGCTGGCGCGAAGGATGAAACCATTGCCTGCACCGCAGGGCTGGCTCCTGCGAATTTCGGCGTTGTGGCGAATGTTCTTGCGGCAGATCCCGACAGGAAAGCGGGCTTCATCGCCTATGGCGATTCCCTGCAGATGCTTGCGGGCACAGACGGCGCAACGCTGGTGAGCGAACTGATCGACAATCGCGAGGCGTTCGACGCCCTTACCTACGCCCCCAGCTTCGCGAACCGTTCGGTGCTGATTGTTGGAGCGGACAAGGATGAAGCCATCCCGCTGGACGCCATCGTCAGGCCGCTGATCGAAACCTACAAATCAGAGCCGGGTGTCGAGACCACAGGCGTAGTGCTTTCCGGCGATCACTCCTTCTCATGGTCACGAGAGGCCCTGATCGACACGGTTCTGGATTGGGCCGAAGGCTGCCGCTAGTTCGGGCGGTGCTCGTCGGCGTCGCCGCTCCAGAAGCGTTTGATGCGGCCCAGGAAGCCTTCGCTTTCCGGGTGGCAATCCGCGCCGGTGCAGTCGCAGAACTCGCGCAACAGCTCTTTCTGGCGGGCGGTCATGTTGCGCGGGGTTTCCACGAACATTTCCACGAACAGGTCTCCGGTATGGCCTGACTGGCGCACGGACGGCATGCCCTTGCCGCGCAGACGCAACTTGCGGCCTGTCTGGGCGCCTTCCGGCACGACGACACGGGCGCGGCCGCCATCAATGGTCGGGATCTCGATTTCGCCGCCAAGCGCGGCGGTCGCCATCGGCACGGGCGCGCGGCAATAGAGGTTCGGGCCGTCGCGTTCAAAAATGTCATGCTCGACGACATCAACGAAGATGTAGAGGTCGCCGCTCGGACCGCCCTGATCGCCGGGCTCGCCTTCGCCGGACAGGCGGATGCGCATACCGCTTTCGACGCCCGCCGGGATCTTCACCTGCAGCTTGCGCTCTTCGCGGACCTGACCGACGCCGCCGCATTCCTTGCAGGGTTTCTTGATGATCTTGCCCTTGCCGGCGCAGCGCACACAGGTGCGCTCCATCGTGAAGAAGCCTTGCTGGGCGCGCACGCGGCCATGACCGTCACAGGTCTCGCAGGTTTCCGGCTTGGTGCCGGGGGCAGCGCCGGAGCCGTCACAGCCTGTGCAGGGCACGGCCTGGGGCACATGAATGGTTTCTTCCTTGCCTTCCCAGGCCTCGGCCAGCGTGATTTCGAGATCGTAGCGCAGGTCTGCGCCGCGCTGTGGGCCGCCCCGGCGCCGTCCGCCGCCAAAGCCGCCCGCGCCGAAGACCTGGCTGAACAGGTCGGAGAAGATGTCTTCCGGATTGCCGCCCTGACCGAACGGATTGCCCCCGCCCCCGCCGCCATTTTCGAAGGCCGCATGGCCAAACCGGTCATAGGCCCCACGCTTCTGAGCATCGCTCAGGACAGCATAGGCTTCGCCCACTTCCTTGAATTTCTCTTCGGCTTCAGGATTCCCGGCATTCTGGTCCGGATGATACTTCATCGCCAGCTTGCGGTAGGCGGACTTGAGCTGTTTCTCGTCCGCGTCCTTGGATACGCCCAAAATCTCGTAATAGTCGCGCTTGCTCATGGAATGGCTATCGTCTTCCAGGATTGTCTCAGATCAGCCGCACATGTGGGGGACACGTGTGCGGGGTGCAAGGGAATGTCACAGATTGCGCCGCGTCAGGACCCGATTCAGCTGGGGCCGGTTTGCCCGGTCGGGAAAGACTGGACGCCCCCCTCGACGAGTTCCGGGCCGCCCGGCTGGATCTGCATGACGGCCAGCCCGCGCTCGGATGTGCCGTCAATGCGGAAGCGGAACAGGCCATTGACCCCGAAGAAACCGTCCGGATCGGTGACGCCGCCATAGGTGAGGCTGTCATCGGCAGCGAGCCGCACGGTCAGCGCCGCGGCGTCATAGGCGAGCGCAGCCAGATCGGTGGGCGCGCGGCCATAGATACGGCGATAGGTGTCGCTGAACGCGCTCTTGTTGCCTGGATCTGTGGAGGCGTAGAGGCCGCCGCGCAGGGTCGGCTCCCGCCAGATGCTGGAATCGTCCCAATAGGAGGTGCCGATCAGCTTCACCTGCCGCATGTCGACGCCATTATAGGGCAGCAGCGGCGCAACCGAGAGCAGCTTCACGCCGCGTTCCGGGATCATCACGGCCACACGGCCCGGACGTCCGGCCAGTTCGGTTTTGAGGACACTGGCAATCTGGCGCGCTTCGGCGCCGGCGCCGCTGCCCTCGCCATAAAAGGCAGACGCCGCCACGACAGCGCCAAGACGCGAGGCCTCGAACCGCATCGCGGCCTCGACCTGGCGGCCATATGCAGAGCGTGGCCCGAGGAAGACGAACGTGTCGACGCCGCGCGCCGCCACATATTCCATGACGCGGCGAACTTCCTCGTCCGGTGAAATCGAGGCGAGATAGGCGCCGCCGCCGGCCGCTGAGCGGTCATTCGAGAAGGCGATGACGGGAATGTCTTCCTCGCGGGCCATTTCGCGCACGGTCTTCACGTTTTCGCCGAAGAGCGGGCCGAGAATCACGTCCACCTTGTCTTCAAAGGCCTCATCGGTGCGGGCCTCCGCCACGGAGGTCTTTCCGGCCGTGTCCTTGGGGATAAGGAGGAAATCCTTGTCGGCATATTCAAAGAGGGCCAGCTCGATCCCCGCCAGCATGCTCTCGGCCTCGGCGCGGACATTGGCGTTCGGATGCGAGAATGGCAGGAGCACAGCGGCGCGCTTGATCTCGCGGCCCTGCATGAAGGGCGGGGTCAGCCCCCGGTCGCCACGAGCGCGCGAGGCATCCCCAAGGTCTTCCATATCGCCGATCTGGATGTCTTCGCCCGGCGTATCGCCCAGATCGCGCGGCACACCCGTGACGGGCTCCTCGCGGGGCTGTCCGGTGCCGATGGGCACTGGCTGGCGGGCGGGCGCTGTGGCACAGGCGGTGGCCAGAAGCAGCGATGCCAACAGAAGACTTGGCGTGGGAAGCTTCCTGAGCAATGGTTGAAGCAATGTCATCTCCTGATCCTTCTGACTCCGGGGCGATTCCCGCCTTTGGCGACTCTAGGCCCGGCCATCCCAAGGGGCAACCGGCTGTTTCTCTGGATCCGGGCCTGTATGTGGTTTCCACCCCGATCGGTAATCTGCGTGACATCACCCTGCGCGCGCTGGACGTGCTGGCCGCTGCCGATGAAGTGCTGGCAGAGGACACACGTGTCGCCGGAAAGCTGATGTCTGCGTATGGCCTTAAGGTGCGGCTCAGCCCCTATCATGACCACAATGGGGCGGAACGGAGACCGGGCCTGATCCGCGCGCTGCAGGGCGGCGCAAAGATCGCGCTGATCTCGGATGCCGGCACGCCGCTTGTGTCCGATCCCGGCTGGAAGCTTGCGCATGAAGCCCTGGAAGCCGGCGTGAAGGTCATCCCCATTCCGGGCGCCTCGGCCATGCTGGCGGGATTGGTCGCCAGCGGCCTGCCAAGTGACAAATTCCTGTTTGCCGGTTTCCTGCCGCCAAAATCCGGCGCACGGAAATCTGCCGCCGAAGCGTTGAAGGCGGTGCCGGGCACATTGATCTTCTATGAGAGCGGGCCGCGCCTCGCCGATGCGCTGGCAGACCTTGCCTCTGTGCTGGGGGACCGTGACGCCGCGGTGACGCGAGAATTGACCAAGATGTTCGAGGAAACCCGCCGGGGCAATCTGGCCGAACTGGCCGCGCATTATGCTGAAGCGGGCCCGCCGCGCGGCGAGATCGTATTGCTCGTCGGTCCGCCGGGGGAACATGAAGTGACACCGGAACGCCTCGACGCGGCCCTGCGCGACGCGCTGGATGGCCAGCCGACCAAGGCCGCCGCGAATGCCGTGGCCGAAGCTCTGGGTCTGCCGAAGCGTGAGGTCTACCAGCGGGCGCTGCAATTGAAGGCCGATGGCTGAGGGGCGCGCGCCCAGTGCCAAGCGCACGGCCGCCGAGAAGCGTGGCCGCACAGGCGAGCGTCTCGCCGCTCTCTTCCTCCGCCTCAAAGGCTATCGCATCCTCGCGCAGCGCGTGCGCACGCCAGTCGGCGA
This sequence comes from Hyphomonas sp., assembly GCF_036964145.1. Classification (GTDB taxonomy): domain Bacteria; phylum Pseudomonadota; class Alphaproteobacteria; order Caulobacterales; family Hyphomonadaceae; genus Hyphomonas. Next base: position 865,564 of record NZ_JBALUC010000001.1, on the reverse strand, counting down.
AATTGATCTGATTGCGGAAAAAGCGGGTGTGATCGCCTTTGTCGAGGTGAAGGCGCGCAGGCAGGCAGATACGGCCCTCGGCGCCGTGACGCCGCACTCCTGGCAACGCATCGCCCGCGCCGCAGACCACTGGATGGCCCGCCGCCCCCATTATGCAAATCATGGCTGGCGCTATGACATTATCGCCGTTGCGCGGCGGCGCCTGCCCGTTCACATCCGCGACGCCTGGCGGCCGGGGCTGGCCTAGGCTTTCGGCTGGGTCTTCGCGCGCTTGCGGTAGACGCGGGTCAGCGGGCTTTTGGCCATCGGGATGTAGCGGGATTTCTTGCCGACGATCCCGGACCGCTTGAAACCGATGCGCAGCAGGCTGAACACGGCCAGCGCGACATAGATGATCGCGATATACCAGAACAGCGTGGCCGGCTCGAATGCGTCCATGACGAGTGCGCCCGCCAGCGCCCCGACCACAGAACCGACCCCATACAGCAGCAGCAGGCCGCCGCTGGTGGCGACCGCCTTGCCGGCAGCCGCATGGTCGTTTGCATGGGCGCAACAAATGCCGAAGACGGGAATGATGAAGGCACCGAACAGAAAGCTGAAGCCCAGCAACGTATTGTCTGACAGCGCGGCAAAGCTGGCCAGCAGCACGGACGCCCCCGCGCCCAGCAGCGAACTGCCGACGATGACATAGCGGCGGTCCACCTTGTCCGACAAGGACCCCATCGGAAACTGGAACAGGCCCGCGCCAATGATGGCCGCGCTCATGAAGGCCGCGATCATGGCCGAGCCATAGCCGATTTCCTGCACATAGACCGGCGCCATGCCCCAGAAAGCGGCATTGGCGAGGCCTGTGGCGGCTGCGCCGACTGCGCCGACAGGTGAGACGCGATAGAGCTGCACGATATCGAGCTTGGCGGTTTCCAGCGGCGCAGGCGAATCCGACCGTGTGAGCGCGACGGGAACGAGTGCGATGGAAATGAGGATGGAGACCAGCACAAAGAGCTGGAAGCCTTCAGGCGGGGCAATCGCCAGCAGGCCATTGCCGATGGTCACGGCACCAAGGTCAACGATGCGATAGACCGACAGCACTTTGCCGCGGTTCTCGTTCGTGGCGCGCTCATTGATCCAGCTTTCCAGCACCATGGTCAGGCCCGCAAAGCTGAAGCCCGTGATGAAGCGCAGCACCGCCCAGGGCGCGGCATCCACGAACAGGATGTGCGCCAGCGCGCTGGAGGAGGCAATCGAGGCGAGCGCCACAAAGGCGCGGATATGGCCGACGCCCTTGATCATGCCCGGCACGAACCGGCAGCCAAGGATGAAGCCCGCATAATAGGCGGACGCCAGCAGGCCGATCACGGCCGTAGGGAAGCCCTCAAGGTCTCCGCGCACGGACAGGAGCGTGCTTTGCAGGCCATTCCCGGCATACAGAATGGCGGCAGCAAACAGGAGGGCAGCGATGGCGGAGATAGATTTGAACATTCCGGCCTCGTGAGCGCGAGCGTTTCAGAGCGGGCGGGGGGAGATTGAGCGAACACGACACAGGAAGCGACGTTCCGACGGCGCCTGTAGAAATCCCGCCCCTGACTGTCAATTGCCGGACGCAGGCCCATTTTCATTCACTTGATACGACGATGCAACCCGGCTGCGCCCGGCCCGTTGGGCTTGCAGCACAACCCGACGAGGAAGACGAACATGGCTGGCCTGCTGGTGGACGGAAACTGGACGCAAAAAGACGAATTCGCGGAGGATGACGGCAAGTTCAAACGCGAGGATTCGGCCTTCCGGAACTGGATTACGGCGGACGGCGGCTCCGGCCCGGACGGTCAGGAGGCTGTGAAGGCCGAGGCCGGCCGGTTCCATCTCTATGTCTCCTATGCCTGCCCGTGGGCGCACCGCGCGCTGATCTTTCGGCACCTCAAGGGCCTTGAAGACCTGATCCCGGTCAGCGTGGTGCACCCCCACATGCTGGACCATGGCTGGGAGCTGAAGGATGATTTCCCCGGCGCCACCGGAGACCCGCTCTACGGCAAAAGCTATCTGCATGAGATCTATACGCGCGCCAAACCGGACTATTCCGGCAAAGTCACCGTGCCGGTCCTGTGGGACACGCAGGAAGAAATGATCGTGAACAATGAGAGCGCGGAAGTGATCCGCATCTTCAATTCGGCGTTCAACGAGATCACTGGCAACACATCCGATTTCTACCCCGAAGCCCTGCGCGGCGAGATCGATGAGGTGAATGCACGCGTGTATGAGCCGGTGAACAATGGCGTCTACAAATGCGGCTTTGCCGAGTCACAGGAGGCCTATGACGAGAATATCACGCCCCTCTTCGACACGTTGGACTGGCTGGAAGCGCGCCTGTCGGACGGCCGCGATTTCCTCGTCGGCAACCAGCTGACCGAAGCCGACATCCGCCTGTTCACGACGCTGATCCGGTTCGATCCGGTCTATTTCGTCCACTTCAAATGCAATCTGAAAATGATCCGGCAGTATGACGCGCTGAACGCCTACCTGCAGCGCATCTACGAGATGCCGGAGGTGAAGCCGACCGTGAATTTCGACCATATCAAGCAGCACTATTATTATTCTCATAAACACATCAATCCGTACCGGATCGTACCACAGGGACCGCGCGACCTGGTCGCCAGCTAAGCGCGGCAGATTGGCCGCACCCCGTATTTCCCCTGATTGCGGCGCGCCGGATTGCGCGCGTAACTGCCCATCCGCTCGAAACACAGGAGAGCGACATGGATGGGAATTTTCCGATTCCAGAACTGGCTGGGGGACAGGCAGATGCCGCCTTCCGCGCAGATGTGGACGCCTTCCTTGATGCCGAGCTGACAGACGAGTTGCGCGCGGCGGGCCGGGAGACGACCGGCCTGAAATCTGCGCGCTGGGCGTGCGAGGCCTGGCGCAATCGGATGAATGCGCGCGGTTGGTTCGCGCCCTCCTGGCCGGTCGAGCATGGCGGGGCTGGCTGGAGCGCCGAGCAGCGGCTCTATTTCGAGAATGCCTGTGCGGCGCGCGATGCGCCCATCGTGATGAATTCCGGCGTGCGCACCATTGGCCCCCTCATCATCGCCGAAGGATCAGACGAACAGAAGGCGCACTATTTGCCCGCGATCCTGAACGGCGAACATGAATGGTGCCAGGGATTTTCCGAGCCGCAGGCCGGATCGGACCTCACCGCGCTCTCCCTGCGGGCGACGCGGGAGGGCGGCGAGTTCATCCTGAACGGCAGCAAGGTCTGGACGAGCTTTGCGCACTACGCGACGCACATGTTCCTGCTGGCGCGCTGTGAGCCGGGCAGCACCGGCCGCGAGGGCCTCGTCTTCCTGCTGGTCGAAATGCACCGCCCCGGCATCCGTATACGCCCCATCGACTTCATCAGCGGCGAGCATGAAACCAACGAAGTCTTCTTCGACGAAGTCCGCACACCGGCCGCCAACCGGATTGGCGAAATCGGAGACGGCTGGCGGGCCGCCAAGGCGCTGATGGCCATTGCCCGGTCGAACAATACGACGACTGGCCTGCTGCGCCGCGCCCTGAGGGCGGCCCAGCGCGGGCTGAAGGGCCGCGCCCTGCCGCGGCAATTGTCGCAGCTCTCCATGCAAGTGGATAATTTCGAAGCGCTGGAAGCGCGCGCGTCGAGTGGCGAGATGCCGATCAATCCGGCAGCCGCGTCATCGGTGCTGAAAGTGCTGGCGACTGAGCTGCACCAGGCGATCACCGAGGCCGGGCTGGGCCTCTCGCCTAACAATGACTTCGCGCAGGCGAAATATCTCTCCACGCGCGCAGCCACAATCTATTCCGGCACGAGCGAGGTCCACCGGAACATTCTCGCCCATGCGATTGGCTGTCCCTAGTCGGAAGCGGCTTCGATGATCTCGGCGAGGGGCAGGTCTGCTGCCTCGATACCGGCATTGCCGCACGCTTCATCGAAAGCCGATGGCGCACCGGAAACGCCGACGCCGCCGATCAGCTCGCCACTCTCCAGATGGATCGGCAGGCCGCCGCGCCACGTCGCAACGTCTCCTGGGCCAACGCCCCAGTCAGCGGTCATTGCTGTGGCGAAGCCATACTTGCCGGCGGACTTGCCCTTCCACATGGCGATGTCGGACACGCCGGCGGAGGCGTCATCCATGCGGGCGAAGGCGCGAAGATTGCCATGCTGGTCATAGACCGCAACGGCGACCGCTTGCGCATTCGCCTCGGCGTGTTCGATGCAGGCTTTGACAATTGTGCCCGCCGTTTCCAGCCCCATTGTGGGCTTGGCCTCCTGTGCTTCCGCCACCAATACGGCGGCGCAAGTCAGGGTGGCGGCAATCAGTGTTCGGCGCATGATACGTCCCTCCCATTATTGTGAGAGGCAAGGCTAGACCGTCCGGCAGAGCTTGGCCAGACAGAACTCAGACGAGCGCGTCATCCTTTGACCTGGCCCCAGCTGTCGCCCGGTCATAGACGAATTCGGCCCCGGTCAGGTCGATGCTCGGAATTTCTTCCCGCTCCTGCCAATAGTCCTGGGAATGCTGCCAGATATAGTTGGAGCCACGCTTGGGCATCATGTGAAGCGAGCGCATCATGTAGCCGGGATTGAAATTGTCCGTGTCCATCCAGGGCAGGATGTCCATGCCCTTGTCTTCCTCGCGCAATTCGACGCGGACTTCCTTCGCGCCGGTCTCGTCCATATGCTTTAGGAGGCGGCTGATGAAGTCGCCCATCAGATCGACCCGCAGCGTCCAGCTGGCGCGGAAATAGCCGAAGACCCATGCCATGTTCGGCACGCCGGTAAACATCATGCCGCGATAGGTGACAGTCTGGCTGAAATCAATCGGCTCCCCATCCTTGGAGAATGGAATATCTCCGAGGACGGACAGGTTGAACCCTGTCGCCGTGATGATGATATCCGCCTCAAGTTCTTCGCCGGATTTCAGCAGGATGCCCTTTTCAGTGAACCGGTCGATATGATCGGTCACAACGCTGGCCTTGCCGCTGGCGATGCCCTTGAACAGATCGCCGTCCGGCACGAAGGCAATGCGTTGCTGCCAGGGACGGTAACGGGGCGTGAAGTGCGGATCAATGGGATAGTCAGGCCCGAGGAATTCGCGCACGCCTTTCAGCAAATCCTCCTTGACGGCGTCCGGCGCGGTTTCGGCAAGATGGGTGAATTGCGCCTGATCGAACAGGACACGGCGGCGCACGATCTCGTGGATCCACTCCTCGTCAATCTTCAGTTCGCGCAGTGCATTGGCGAGTTCGTTCTCGTTCCGCCCCGGAATGAAATAGGTCGGAGAGCGCTGAAGCAGCGTGACATGCTCACATTCTTCGGCAATCGCGGGCACCACCGTCGCCGCCGTGGCGCCTGACCCGATACAGATAACCTTCTTGCCTTTGAGGTCGACATCTTCCGGCCAGGTCTGGGGGTGGATGATCTGACCCCGATAATCCTCCATCCCTTCCCATTCGGGCGTGTAGCCTTTCTCGTGATTGTAATAGCCTTGGCACATCCAGAGGAAATTGGCGGTGAAATACACGGTCTCGCCGGTATCCTCGCGCTTCGCTGTCAGCGTCCAGACCTTGTCGGCCGACGACCAGTCCGCCCCGATGATGCGGTGACGGTACCGGATATGGGGGGCGAGGTCATTGTCCTCGATCACTTCGCCCATATAGGTGAGAATTTCCTGCGCGGTCGCGATCGGCGCGCCCGTCCAAGGCTTGAAGCGATAGCCAAACGTGTAGAGGTCACTGTCGGAGCGGATGCCCGGATAGGTGTGCGTCCGCCAGGTTCCGCCGAAATCTTCCTGAACTTCAAGGACAAGGAAGCTCTTTCCCGGCGCCTGGTGCTGCATGTGCCATGCGGCGCCAATGCCCGAAATACCCGCGCCGACAATCAGCACGTCGAAATGTTCCGCAGCCTTGGCAGTGGTTGATGATGTCATGTTTTCCTCCCGTGCGCCGGGCCTTTTTTGAAACCCTGATCTTCGCAGGCTTCATTGAACCAGCTGCTTTTCCTCATAACACTAGGGAAATGCCCCTATTGTAAGACGTGACCTCGCGGCAGGGCACGGGCTGCAGGCAATGCCTTCACCTTGCCCAATTCATTGGGCATTTAGCTTGCTGACAAACCAAATTCAGGTATCTGGAAGTTATGGCGAAATCACCACGCAAACCGCCTGCAAAGGCTGGCAAGGCGGGCGGCACCCGGGCCATCAAGGTGCCGAACTCACGCTTTGGGTTTCTCGGCACGCGCGCCGGGCGGTATCTCATGCTGGTCATTCTGATTGTCGTGCTGGCGGGCGCCGGATGGGCTGTCTGGAAATGGCGCTCGCTCTATTTCGGCATGCCCAGCCTGCCCCCTGTGGCGGAATTGTGGGAGGCCAAGCGCGAGCCAGCCATCGAGTTCGTTGACCGTGACGGCAACACGCTGGACGTCCGCGGTCCCCGCTATGGCCGGGCGACCGATATCAGCCGCCTGCCCGCCCACGTGCCGCAAGCCTTCATTGCCGCCGAGGACAAGCGCTTCTACGAGCATGATGGCGCCGATGATGCGGCCATCGCCCGCGCGGCCTGGTCCAACATGCGGGCGGGAGAGACCGTGTCCGGCGCCTCGACCATCACCCAGCAGCTGATCAAGAACCTCGTGCTCGATAGCCGCCAGACCATGTCCCGCAAGGCACAGGAAATGAAGCTGGCGCGGGAACTGGAAAAGAAACTGAGCAAGGATGAGATCCTGACGCTCTATCTGAACCGGGTCTATTTCGGCGCGGGCCTGTACGGCATCGACGCGGCCTCGCGCTATTATTTTGGCAAACCGCCGGAAGGCTTGTCCGTGCCGGAAGCCGCTCTCCTCGCTGCCCTGCCCAAGGCGCCGTCGAAGCTCAATCTGCGTGACAATCTCGAAGGCGCGAAAGCGCGCCAGCTCTACGTGCTGGAGCAGATGGCCGATCTTGGCTTCATCACGGCGGAGGAGGTCACCGACGCTATCGAGACCGACATCACCATCATCGACGCGCCGGCGTATAACCCCCAGCTGGGCTACGTCCTCGATACGGTCGCAGACCGGGTGACTCTGATGCTGCCCCGGCCGCCAGGCGACATGGTCGTCACCCTGTCACTCGATGTCGAGTTGCAGGAGAAGATCCGCACCAAGCTGAACGAGCGAATGGAAAAGGACGGCAAGTCCGCAAAGGCGTCGCAAGCCTCTGCCATCGTGATCGACCGTGACGGCCGGGTTGTCGCCCTTGTGGGCGGCCGCGACTTCACCGAATCCGAATTCAACCGTGTGACCCAGGCCAAGCGCCAGCCCGGCTCCAGCTTCAAGCCCTTCGTCTATGCCGCCGCACTGGAGAACGGGTTCTCACCCTATGACGTGTTCGAAGACGCCCCGCTTGCCATCGGCAAATGGCGGCCGGAAAATTATGGCGGCGGGTTCCTCGGGCCCATGACCTTGAGCGAAGCCCTGGCGCGCTCAACCAATACGATTGCCGCGGAGCTGACGCAGGAAGCCAGCGAGGAAAGCGTCATCGGCATTGCGCGCCGCTTCGGCATCACCACGCCGCTGCAACCCTTTCCCTCCATTGCCCTCGGCAGCCAGGAAGTGTCGCTGTGGGAAATCACCCGCGCCTTCGGCACCTTCCAGTCGGGCGGCCTGCGCATGGACCCGTGGCTGATCGAGAAGATCGAGAATTCGCGCGGCGATGTGCTCTATACGCGCCCCGACTATAATCGCGACCGGGTCTATGATCATGAGCTTGCCGAGCAGATGAACGGTATGCTGGCCCGCGTCGTCAATGCCAAGTTCGGCACAGGCCGCCGCGCGCGGTTTGGCAATTGGGTGGTCGCCGGCAAGACCGGCACCAGCCAGGACTGGCGCGACGCCTGGTTCATCGGCTTCACCAACGCCTATGTCGGCGGCGTCTGGGTCGGCAATGATGATGACAGCCCGATGGCACGTGTCTCCGGGGGCGGCCTGCCGGCCGATCTCTGGTCGGACATCATGGAGATCGTCCATGCGGGCATGCCCCCTGAGCCGCTGCTCGGTGCAGAAGCGGGCATCGAAATGACCGAAGCGGCCGAAGAGCGGGTCACCTTCTATCGCGGCATGGCGCAGGCCTTTTCGACGGCATCCAGCTCGCGCAGTGGGAACAGGAATGGCGTCCGGGTCATCCGCCAATAGAGCCGGTATGATGGCCGGGCCTTTCCCGCGCCATGCAAACCCATTAAAGACCGCGCATGTTTGATGCCGCTGTCTACGAAACCCTGATGCTGGCCCTTGACGAAGGGGCTGTGACCTTGCCCGAAGAGGGCCGGATCCTGTTCCTGCGCGCAGAACTCTCGCCGCACCTGGCGCCCCTGCCGAAGGAGCGCCTCATCTGCCAGAACAGTTTCAAGCCGGACCATGAGGCGCTGAAAGCCGCCGGGTTCGACGTCCTGCCGCCCGAGACCGAGACCTTCCCGGCCACGCAGCTGACACTGCTCCTGCCACCCCGCCAGAAGGATGAGACGCGCGCCCTGTTCGCCCGTGCCCTGCGCGACGCGCCGGAGGGCGGCGTGATCCTTGCCTGCCTGCCCAACACGCTCGGCTCCAAGACAATCGAAAAGCTGCTGCGCGAAATCGCGGGTGAGACCGAGGCCCTGTCGAAGAACAAGTGCCGCGCCTTTTGGACCATCAAGGACAGCTCACGGATCAATGCCGAGCTGATGGAAGAATGGATCGCGCGCGATGCGCCGCAGGAAATGGACGCTGGCGTGTGGAGCCGGCCCGGCCTGTTCTCCTGGAACCGGATCGATGCGGGCTCCGAATTGCTTGCGGACAGCGTTCCCGAAAATATTCGCGGGCGCGGCGCGGACTTTGGCGCTGGCCAGGGGTTCCTGACGCGCGAGATCCTCCAGCATTGCCGACATGTCGAACACATGACCCTGCTGGAAGCCGAGCATCGCGCCCTGCCCTGTATCGCCCAGACGCTGTCTGGCTTTGAAAACTGGGACATGAAATGGGCCGACGCGACGAAGGAAGGCGGCAGCACGCTGTATGATTTCATCGTCATGAACCCACCCTTTCATGTCGGAAGGGCGGATGCCGCCTCGCTGGGACAGGATTTTATCCGCGCCGCCGCCAAGGCGCTGAGAGGCAGCGGCCAGCTCTGGCTCGTCGCCAACCGCCATTTGCCATATGAAGAGGTTCTGGGCGAATGCTTCAAAACCTTTGAAATGCTGGAAGACTCCGGCGGCTACAAGATTCTCCGTGCGGAGAAGCCAAAGCGGAAGCGATGAAACCTGATCGTCAGCTTGCAAAGTATTTGGCGAGCCTTGGCTATGGCAGCCGCAAGGAAATGGAGGCCGCGATCCGTGCAGGCCGCATAACCGGCGCAGGCGACGATCTCCGATTTGACGGCGACCCGCTCGACCCGGCGCCCGGCATGGTGCTGATGATGAACAAGCCTGCGGGCTTTACCTGCTCCCGCGCCGACCAGGGGCGCCTCGTCTACGAACTTCTGCCGCCTCGTTTCCTGCAGCGCAGCCCGCCACTCTCGACAGTGGGACGGCTGGATGCCGATACGACCGGGCTCTTGCTGTTCACGGATGATGGCAATCTGCTCCACAGACTGATCTCGCCAATATCCTCGACCGAGAAAACCTATGAGGCGACCCTCGCCCGTCCTCTGGAGGGTCATGAGACTGAACTGTTCGCGAGCGGCGACCTGATGCTGCGCGGCGAAGAAAAACCGCTCCTGCCTGCGCGCCTTGAAATCACCGGCGAGCGGTCTGCACGCTTGACCATCACAGAAGGCCGCTATCATCAGGTCCGCCGCATGTTCGCCGCTGCCGGCAATCATGTGGAAGCCCTGCACCGCGCCCGCTTTGGGGCATTAGACTTGGGGAAGCTCGGGCAAGGAAATTGGCGTCTCCTCTCCGAACAGGAGATTTCCTCTCTCTTCTAAAAATGCGGCCAGCTTCGGCGTGAAGCTGGCCGCCAGGGCACCGGCTGTCAGGTCTAGATGATCGGACTGACGGCAATCCCCATACCTAGAAGGGGAGAGAGGACGCCCACAAGATAAACGATTGCACACGATGCACCCGGTCGTGCCGTCCCGCCCCGTACAGGAGTGGCGGCGAGGTCAACCTTTTTCCGGCCTGCGAGTGTGATGACGACTTTCGTGATGTCGTACAAAGTGAAGGCGGCCAAGCCGCCCACTAGAATGAACAGAATTTCGTGCAACATTTTTTCTTCCTTTTCCAAAAATAGAAAGACGCACGTCCGCAGACGAGCGTCCCTGGTAGTCCCAGCAAGACAAAGGTCTCACGCCATCATGGAAACGAGCGTTTGAGTCAGCGTGGAAATTGCGAGGTGGTTTGCTATTTTTGACAAAGACGGCTGCGCATGCGCCCCCTAGCGCCGCCCTGTGGCACACGCTACATCGCGGACATGGCTCAACCACCCCTGATTACCCTCAATGATTTGCGCCTCACCTTTGGTGGGAAACCCCTGTTCACAGGCGTCAGCTTCTCCCTGTCCAAGGGCGAACGCGTCGCACTGGTCGGGCGCAACGGCGCCGGCAAGTCCACGCTGATGAAAATCATCTCTGAAAGCGTCGAGGCCGATAGTGGCGATGTCTGGCGCCAGCCTGGCATCACCTATGCCATCGTTTCCCAGGAGCCGAGCCTTGCGGGGTTCGACACGGTTCTGGACTATGTTTCAGAGGGCCTGGAAGCCAGTTACATGGCCGAAGCAGAGCTGATGGAGTTCGGCGTCGACGGCGCGGCTGACCCCGCCACCCTGTCGGGCGGGCAACAGCGCCGGGCGGCATTGGCCAAGGCCTTTGCACGCGAGCCGGACGTGCTGTTGCTGGATGAGCCGACCAACCATCTTGACGTGCCCATGATCGAGACGCTGGAACGGCGCCTCAAGGGCTTCAATGGTGTTGTCCTGCTGGTCAGCCACGACCGGCGCTTCCTGGAGAACGTCTCGACCAACACACTCTGGCTGCGTCAGGGCAAGGTGCTGAAAAGTCCGGAAGGCTATGCCAAATTCGATGAATGGGCCGAACAGGTCGAACAGGAAGAAGAACGTCAGCTGCGCCGGATGACGACCCAGCTGAAGGATGAACAACACTGGCTGGCACGCGGCGTGACGGGACGGCGCAAGCGCAACCAAGGACGTCTCGCCAAGCTGAAAAACATGCGCGTACAACATGCCGAAATGCGCGGCGCCCTGCAGGATCGCAAGAATACCGCCGACCTGTCGGTCTCGACCGGCGATTCGATGAGCAAGAAGGTGATCGAGGCCAAGAATTTGTCCAAGACCTTCGACACGCCGAACGGCCCCCTCGTGATCGCGGATGACCTGTCGCTGCGCATCTTGCGCGGGGACCGGATCGGGGTCATCGGCCCGAACGGCGCGGGCAAGACGACTCTGGTGCGCCTCCTGCTGGGGGAGATCGAGCCGGATGAAGGCAGCGTGCGCCAGTCGAAAACACTGGAAGTGATCTATCAGGACCAGACGCGCGACACGCTGAACCCGAAAGACACCGTTTGGGAAGCCCTCGCCCCGGCGGGCGGCGACTCCATCATGGTTCAGGGCAACCAGCGCCATGTCGCCGCTTACGCCAAGGACTTCCTGTTCAAGCCGGAGCAGCTGCGCCAGCCCGTCGGCGCCCTCTCTGGCGGTGAACGCAACCGGCTCGCGCTCGCCATCGGCCTCGCCAAATCATCCAATCTTATGGTGATGGACGAACCGACCAATGATCTCGACATGCAGACGCTGGAATTGCTGGAGGACATGCTGCTCTCCTATGACGGCACGCTGATCCTGGTCAGCCACGACCGGGCCTTCCTGGATGCCACCGTGACGAGTTGCCTCTGCCCGGTGGGCGATGGCAAATGGGTCGTCACCGCAGGCGGCTGGACCGATGCGCAGGACCAGCTGAAGCATTTCCGCCAGCAGGAAGAAAGCGCCCAAAAATCCGAAAAGGCCAAAGCGGAGACCGCGCGCCCAAAACCGCAGAAGAAACTCTCCTACAAGGACGAGCATCGCCAGAAGGAGATCAACACTTTGATCCCGAAACTGCAGGCGGAGATCAAGACCCTCGAAGGCAAGATGAGCGACCCGGAGCTTTATACGCGCGACCCGGACGCATTTGCGAAGGCATCGGCCCGAATTGGCGCTGCGCGCGACGAACTGGACATGATCGAGATGGAATGGCTGGAAATCGAGGAAAAGCGCGAAGCCCTGACGGGCTCCTGAACAACCTTTCCTTAAGACAGGCTGCCTAGGATTCGCCCACGATTGAGGGAGTCTTTCGATATGCGCCTTGTTCCCGCCCTACTGTTCGCCGCCTGTCTCAGCCTGCCTGTCATGGCCGACAGCCTGGAGGCTGCGCCCGTCGCAAACGAAGATACCGCCCTTGATGGTCCCAGCTACCAGTCGGGCATCTATCGCTTTGGCGGGACGTATGAGTTCTCGAATACCGCCACCGCCGACGACTGCCAACAGCTCTGCAATACGCGGTCAGCCTGCTTTGCGTGGAGCTATGTCGAAGCGCTTGACGACAGCACCTCGCGCTGTGAGCTCAAACGGGGCGCCGGCAAGGTGGAATACAATCCAATGGCCACTTCAGGTCTTTCGTCCCGCCACCAAGACCTTCACCAGCCTGTTCTCATAGTGCAGGAAGAACTGGCAGGCGGATCGGACGTTGCCTTCCCGCCAAGCGACAAGCCGGAACCACTGACGGTGCCAGACCCGTCCTGACCCTGGGCCCTTCCTCTAGGCGCGAATGAAATCCAGCAGGTCCGGATTGATGAGCTCCGGATGCGTGGTGCACATTCCGTGCGGCAAGCCCTCATAGATCTTCAGCACCGAACCCTCGACAAGGTCTGCGGCCTTGCGGGCGGTCAGGTCGAGCGGAACAATCTGGTCATCATCCCCATGCATGATCAGTGTGGGCACCTTGAGAGCCTTCAGGTCTTCAGTGAAATCCGTCTCGGAGAAGGCGGCGATACAATCATAATGCGCCTTTGCGCTGCCCATCATGCCCTGACGCCACCAATTATGGACCATTGCCTCCACCGTCTCGACATCGTCCCGGTTGAATCCGAAAAACGGACCGCTCGGGACATCGAGGAAAAAGCGGGCGCGATTGTCTGACAATTGCCTCCGGAAATCATCGAAGACGTCCATGGGGATGCCATCCGGATTGTCCGCCGTCTTCAGCATCAAGGGCGGGACCGCGCCAATCAGCACGGCCTTGGCAGCCCGGCCTCCGCCATGCTGGGCCACATAACGCGCCACCACCCCACCGCCTGTGGAATGTCCGACATGAACCACATTTGTCAGGTTCAACTCCTTGACGAGGTCATCCGTGTCAGCGGCATAGGTATCCATGTCGTTGCCGGTCCAGGTTTCCTGCGACCGGCCATGACCGCGGCGGTCCGCTGCGATCACCCGATAGCCCTCGGACAGGAAAAACAGCATCTGATTGTCCCAATCATCCGCCGTCAAAGGCCAGCCATGATGGAACATGATGAGTGGCGCCTCGGCCGGGCCCCAATCCCTGTAGAAGATCTCAGTGTCATCTCGCGTCTTGATATACGGCATACTGATCTCCTTCCGTAATGACGGAAAGATACACCAGAATCGTGACATTTGATACACTACCGAAACGAGATTTCAGAATATCTTTTGGCGTGCACCGGCAGACCTAGACCAAGCGTTCCTTGGTGGCCGTGAAGCGGATGTCGGGGTTCTTTTCCTGGGCATAGCCCACGTCCCACGCATTCTTCGCCAGATAGACCGGCGCGCCATCCAGATCCGTTCCGCTGGCGGACTTGTTCCGGTCAAGGAAGGCTTCGAGCACCTTGTCGTCATCACAACTCATCCAGCGGGCGACATTGTACGGCGCAGGCTCGAAGACAACTTCGAGATTGTACTCGGCCGCGACCCGTTCGGTCATCACTTCAAACTGCAGCTGGCCGACCGCTCCGACAATCATGTCCGAGCCAATGGCCGGCTTGAACAGCTGGGTCACCCCTTCTTCGGCAAGGCTTTCGAGCGCCTTGCGGAGGTGCTTGGCCTTCATCGGGTCTTTCACGCGGGCGCGCCGCAGGAGTTCCGGCGCAAAGTTCGGGATGCCCCCAAACTGGATGTCTCCGCTTTCGGAGAGGCTGTCGCCGACCCTCAGCTGGCCATGATTCGGCACACCGATCACGTCGCCCGCATAGGCGGTCTCGGCAATCTCGCGGTCTTGCGCCAGGAACATCATCGGATTGTGAATGTTGAGCTGCTTGCCGGCCGTCGTCTTCAGGCGCATGCCGCGCTTGAACTCGCCAGAGCAGAGCCGCAGGAAGGCAACCCGGTCGCGATGGTTCGGGTCCATGTTCGCCTGGATCTTGAAGACAAAGCCGGAGACCGGCTTGTCCTCGGCATGGATCATGACCGGCTCGCCCTTCTTTTCCGCCTTCTGGTCACGCGGCGGTGGCGCATAGGAGTGCAGTGTGCGAAGCAATTCCAGAACCCCGAAATGGCGCAGGGCCGAGCCGAACACGACCGGCGTCATGTGGCCACCAAGGAAGGACTCGATATCGAACTCCGGCAGCAGCGTCGTCGCCATTTCGGCGCCTTCGCTGAGTTCTTCGAACACGCTCTCGTCCAGGGCCGCTTTCAGCGTGGCCTCATCGCCCGGAATGCGCTCGGCGGCGCCAATGCGGGGCGCTTCGCCGGGCTTGCGCTCGAAGACGCAGAATTCCTGCTTCTGCAAATCCAACATGCCGGAGAAACGCTGGCCACTGGCGGCGGGCCAATAGAGCGGCGCGGTATCCAGCTGCAGCTTGTCCTGAATCTCGTCCAGCAGGGCGATCGGGTCCTGCGCTTCGCGGTCCATCTTGTTGATGAAGGTCACAATTGGAATGTCGCGCAGGCGGCAGACCTCGAACAGTTTCAGCGTCTGCGGCTCGATACCCTTGGCGGCGTCGAGCACCATGACGGCGCAGTCGGCGGCGGTCAGCGTGCGATACGTGTCCTCGGAAAAGTCTTCGTGGCCCGGCGTGTCGAGCAGGTTGAAGACGAGCCCGTCGAATTCAAACGTCATGACCGAGGCGGACACCGAGATGCCGCGATCCCGCTCGATCTTCATCCAGTCGGAGGTTGTGCGTCGAGCCTGGCCGCGCGCGGCCACTTCGCCAGCTGCGCGGATGGCACCCCCGGCCAACAGCAAATTCTCCGTCAGCGTCGTCTTACCGGCGTCCGGATGGGAGATGATGGCAAAGGTGCGCCGGCGGGCGGCTTCCTGTTCATGGGACATGGAATCTGGGCTCTTTCGTACTCGGCAGAGGCCCTAGCCCATTTGACCCGCCGATTGAAGCGCCAGTATCAGGATACGTGTCAGGCTGCGCTCGGCCAGATCTCGCGTACATCGGGGGCCTTGCCCTCACGCTGATGACGATCACGCAGCGAAGCGAGGATCGTTTCCGGCAGGATGGTTAGGCGCGGTTCGCCCACCACACTCCCGAAAACCGGGAACAGGACGGCATTGGCGCCGGTCTTGGCGATGATCAGGGAGCCCAGATCCTGCAGGAGCGAATTCTCCAGCGGGATACGTTCCTTCAGATGCTCGCCGACGACCCGGCTGGCGAAGTTCAGCGCTTCACGGGCCCGCATGCCATAGGGGTCGCCACAGCCAAGTGACTGCCACCGTTTGGCAAGGTGCATTTCCGGTATCTCGATCTCGGTGATCTGATCATTCATCAGAAACAGCATGATTGGCGCACCCCAGCTTGAATTCAGGCCGAAGCTGCCCTCACACGGTTAATAAACACCTACTGCCGGTTAAAGAGTTGTGTGAATTTACGGCGACGCATTTGCTCCTATTCGGGGTGTTCCACGGGCTCGGTCAGGAAGTGGCGACCCTCGCGGTCCTCGATCTCGATTGCCCAGAGGTCCCGGTCGCGATCACGGGCCTTGCGGACATAGGCGTCCACGGCCGTTTCTTCGGGTCCGATCCCCTGTACGATCAGGTCGATGAAGATGCGTTCGCCTTCCATATTCATGGTCGGAATGTAGGCCGCCGCCGTGCCGTCGAGCCGCGCGACCTTGATCAGTACATCGCCGCGCTCCTCATCGCCGGATTGCAGCACGAACGCTGCAGCACCTGCGACCTGAGCCCGCCGGACCAGGGCATCGACCCAGAGCTTTGTGGGCAGTCTTTCCATCATCATGGGCAGGAATCCTGTTGCGGGCCGTGTGCCCGTTTGATGTGCGTTGGAGATGTCATAGACGCGTTCGCCGGTTTCCGGAAAGCGGGCTGCCTATTGCGCCGCGTCTTCCAGGGGCTGGATGTCGGCGGGGTTGGCGCGCGGCAGGCTGACTTCCACCTTCGTGCCTTTGCCGGGCGCAGAGTCGATCACGACTTGGCCGCCGTGCAACTGGGCAAAAGAATGCACCACGGCAAGGCCCAGCCCGGTGCCCTGACGCCCCTTGGAATTGCTGCCCTGCGAGAACGGCTCCAGCACGCGGCGGACATCTTCAGGCGTCATGCCTGCGCCCTTGTCGGTCACGCTCAGCACGGTGGCATTGCCCTCGTCGCGCGCATCCAGGCTCACCGTCCCGCCAGACGACGAATACTTGATCGCGTTGGAGACAAGGTTCTGCCAAATCTGGCGCACGGCGCGTGCATCGGCTTCCGCCCAGACTTCACCACTTGCTTTCAGTTTCAGTTTGACCCCAGCGCGTTCGGCCTGGTTGTCGAGCTGGCGCAGGATGGATTGCGCAGACGCGGTCAGGTCGACCGGTTCCGGTTCCAGCCGCTGGCGGTCGGCCTCGGCCTTGGCGAGATCGAGAATGTCATCGACCAGCAGGAGCAAATCCTGCCCGCTCTCATGGATGATTTCCGGATAGTCCGCATAAGGCTCAGGCATCGGCCCGCGAATGCCGGCGCGCATCATGTCGGCATAGCCGAGAATGGCATTCAGGGGCGTCTTCAGATCATGGCCCAGTGAGGCAAAGAAGGCGGTGCGCCCTTTCAGGCGCGCTTCGGCCTCTTCCAGGCGCGCGCGCGTTTCCAGGGTCAGGGCGCGTGCCTCTGTCAGATCGCGCAGCACGAGCACGGCGCCGCTGTCATGCGCCTCTGCGACGAACGCCGCCTCGCGGCCATTCTTCAGCGTGACTTCGCCATGTGTGCGGCCGTTCGCCGGCTTCAGCAGGCTTACTTCTTTCTCGTCCTGCAGCAGGTTTGCCAGCAGGCCCCCGGCCTTGACGGTCTCGAGGCCGAGCAGATCCCCGCTCAGGGTCCGGATGCGACCAAACTCGGAGACGTCCAGCAATAACAGGCCGGATTCCTGCGGCAGGCCGACATCCTGCCGGACGGTCATCATGGGCTGCGGCACTTCCGCTGGCAGCGCCGCTTCTTCCTCGCGCGCTTTCAGATAGGTCCATGCCAGCAGGCCGATCATGACGAGGGCGGCAAAGGCCAGCAGCATGGCCGGCACCTGGTACGCGCTGACCGGATTGGCGGGTGGCAGCAGGCCAAGCCGCACCATGATGGCTGCGGCCACGAACGCGAAGGCGCCGAAGATCGCCGCCTCGGCCGCCATGCCGGGCTTGCGCAGGTTGATGGCCGTTAACGGAGCAATGGCAAACAATACGGTGAGCGGCGACAGGGCCGCCCCTGTCGCGGCAATGCCGAGCATGGCCAGCAAGGTCCAGCCGATCACGAGAAAGGGTCCGATCAGATCATCCGCCCGCGCGCGCGGATGCAACAGTGCTGCCCCCACCACACCTGGAAGTGCGGCAAGGCCAAGGCCGGCCAGGAGCGCGTTATCGGCCACCCCGCCTATTAACGCTGAAAGACCCAGCGCCACCGTAAGGACAAGCCAAACCAGGTGGACAAACTGTAATCTCTTTCGTGTCAGTTCGGGCAACTCGTTAACACCCCGGTGAGATTCATTAGGCATTCTGCCTGGGTCACGCATACTTTGCTGTATTTGTAATGTGTGCAGCAGGCAAGGCGAGGTTCCCCATGGGGGGAAGTTCATGCAACACTGTCGCGTGACGCGTGAGGGAGAATTAGCACATGAAATCCATCAGAATGATCGGTACTGCAATGGTTGCCCTTGGCCTGGCCATGGGGGCATCTGCGCAGTCGGGGGATCCGATTTCGGAATCGGCCGCTGTCTACGGGACTTACCAGTCCGATGTCACGGATGTGAAAGGCAAGCCTTTCTCTTCTGCCAAGGACATCGACCACGCCCTGAACTCTCTGGGCGGGCACAATCCGGACCAGCTGTCGAAAGGCTGGATCTCCTATTCCGCCCTGATCGCATCGCAGGATCCCGAATACCGGGCCGCCGTGCGTGATATCGAAAGTTTCTACGGCAGCGACGCGCTGCTGACCGGCCTGAAGAATGACGTGCGCTATGCACGCCAGCTCAGCGGCGGTGACAATGCGGTCAGCCTGTCCCTGGCAGCGACCGAGGCCGACAGCCAGCGCCTCAGTGCCACGGCGGCCTATGTGAAGGAACAAGCCTACAGCCTGCAGGGCTCCGGCTGGGCGAAAGCCAAGATCGGAAATTCCGGCGCAAAGGCCACGCGGCTGAACAGCATCCAGACGGTCGGTACACCGGCCCGCGGACAGCTGATCTCTGCCTTCTCGGCAGCGGATATCGATAGCGTACTGGCGGGCGCAGGCCGCACCGGCGCTCCGTCTCTGTGGGACAATGTCTCCGGCGCCGCTGATGCGGTCCGCTTCCCGGCTGCCGTGACCAGCGGCCTCGGCCTGTCCAAGAAGAAACGTGTGAAATTCGGCAAGGAACCTGTGGCCGACCAGATCGCCACGCTCGCCGCCTATCGCATTCTCGGCCAGACGGCTGCGTCTTCCAGCCAGGTCAATTCGGCCATGGCCGAGCGCGAAACCCGTGGCTGCCTGAACATGGCAAACCTCAACCTGCAGCAATGCGTTGCTGCAGCGAACCAGCAATATGAAGTTCCGTTCTGCATCGGCGAGCACGCGCTCGCGGATGTCGGACAATGCATTGGCGGCGTCTACCAATAAGCCCCAGCAGACAAGTCTCTCTCTTGACCCCCGGCACCACAATCGGTTCCGGGGGTTTCTTTTTGACGTGAGATGCCCCATCTGGCGGTCATGACGATTGCTGAAACTGCAGACGAAATCCGCGAAGAGTTTTCCTGGCTGGATGATTGGGAAGCGCGCTATGCGCACATCATCGATCTCGGCAAGGCGAACCCGCCGCTCGCACCGGAAGAACGGACGGAAGAGACGCGCGTGCGTGGCTGCGCCTCGCAGGTCTGGATGGTCACCGACATTGAAGACGGCCGTATGAAAGTGCGCGCTGAATCCGACGCCATGATCGTGTCGGGACTGATTGCCTTGCTCATCCGCCTCTATTCCGGCGCGCAGCTGGAAGAAATCAACGGGTTCGACGCCAAGGCCCTGCTCGACGAGATCGGCGTCAGCGGCGCCCTCACCGCCCAACGCTCGAACGGGCTCGCTTCCATGCTTGAACGCATCCGCACGGATGCTCAGGCCGGGCTGTCCACGGCTGGCGAAAGCTCATAAGCCACAGCGAGACGCGCCAGCGCCTCCCGCGCGGCTGCCCGCACGCCCTCCGCCTCCATGCCCCACCGCACAATGAGCGCCGTGACTGTCGCCCGGTCGATCAGCAGGTCTTCCAGCTGCCGTATTGATTGCGTACCGATCTCTGACTCCAGCGCGGCCAGCCGCGCCGATGGGGTCTGTCGCGGCCCGGCGCCAAAGACCGGGCGGGCACGGTCTGCCGCTGGTTGGCTCGCCCGGATGAATTCATCCCGGTAGCGCCCGGCCGCCGCGCTCTGGCGGATCACGTCCGGGGATGCGGGCGCTGCGAAGAGGTCTGCCATCAGGCTCCGGCGCCCATCGGTGCGCAAATTCAGCAGGTCGGCCGGGCGGCGCATGGCGCGAGAGTCCAGTTCCCGTCCCGGCGCCGGGGCAGCCTCCAGCCGATCCGGAAACATGACCTGCGCCTGAAGGCGTTTCTCTGCCTTGAGCCGCGCCACAATATGCGGCGAGACCCAACCCGACCGCTGGCGCCGTGTGTCCGGCCCGCGATAGGCCAGGAAGGTCTGGCGCAGGGGCGCGATCATGCCGCCATGCACCAGCACACTCATCAGGCGATGTTCGGTCAGAATCCGGCACTTTCCCATGACCTATATCTCCACCGCCGCGCCATCGAGCACGACGACGCTCGACAGGCCGACCGCCAATTGCTCGATCCAGACATCGAAATCCGGATCATCCCGGCAATCCTCTATCAGGTTGCAGCCATAGGCGACCGTGGTGCGATCACGATTAAAGGCCCGCGCCACGCGGCTGAGACTCATGCCCAGCGCCGTGCGCAGCAGGTACATGGCAATCTGGCGGCCGCGCGCCTCGGCGGGCGAGCGGCGCTGGCGGCTGAGGATCGCCTCGGTCTTCAGGCCCAGCGCATACGCCGTCAGCGCGGCGGCGAGATAGGCCCTGTCCTCGTCTTTCCGGGGATCGAAATCCTGCATGTCTTTCTCCTGTGATGACAGGCACAAGACTACCCGACTTCCGCAGGTGTAGGATAACTTTCCTATTCCGACAAGTTGAATGCCCGCAGTGTCTGGGGATTGCGGGTGCGCTACTGGTGGGGTTTCGGGGGATAGGATGCGCAAATGCAGAAACGGCGCAGCTGGGGAGCTGCGCCGTTTCTGCATTCAGGTCAGAGGAGGAGCCGGGACAGCCTAGGCGGCGGCGCGGTCATGTCCGCCGGACATGTCGTCTCCTGCCGGATCCGGGCGGCCCTTCTTTGGGCGCGCACGCACCAGTTCGTCATGGCAGAGCACTTGCCTCAGCTGGCCATCGCGTCCGGCCAGTGGCAGCCGGACCCAGGCATGCATGCGGCCATCTTCCTGCTCGATCACCCCGCCGACGGGCGCGCCTCGCTCCAGCGCGGCGGCGAGACCCAGGCAATAGGCTTCGCCATGCTTGCCCAGCACATCCTCGATTTGGCGGCCACGGGCCTCCATACCGAAGATCTGGCGCAGGCGGGAACCGGCGATTCGGAAGCGTCCCGTCCCGAATCGGTCGAACTCGACAATTGAGATACTG
This sequence comes from Hyphomonas sp., assembly GCF_036964145.1. Taxonomy (GTDB): domain Bacteria; phylum Pseudomonadota; class Alphaproteobacteria; order Caulobacterales; family Hyphomonadaceae; genus Hyphomonas. The sequence goes on along the minus strand of NZ_JBALUC010000001.1, from coordinate 844,445 downwards.
GCCAGCATGGCGCGAAACTGGCCGGGATCGATTGATTCGCGCCGCACGAGCCCGTGCGAATCGCGCAGGCTGCACCAGTACTCGATCAGCTTTTGCTGCGAATCGGTCATGCCTTTGAAGACATTCTGTTTGCTCATTTCAGTCACCCCCAGGTGATTCGATAGAATCACCTATCGCGCGAGTGGAGTCGCGGATCAAGAGTCTTGGTGAGTTTTTCTTAACCATTCCTACCAAATGCTTTCATTTCGATTTCGAAACAAAAGTATTCGAGAGTGAATATTACTCGCGCTCTGATTTGCCGAGGCCCATTTGCTTGGCGAGCATGGAGCGTTGCTTGGAATAACCCGGCGCCACCATGGGATAATCGGCGGGCAGCCCCCATTTCTCGCGGTATTCCTCGGGGGTCATGTCGTATTTCGTGCGCAGATGGCGTTTCAGGGATTTGAACTTCAGCCCGTCTTCGAGACAGATCAGGTAATCTTCCCCGATGGATTTGCGCACAGAGACCGCCGGCTTCAGCGGCTCCTGGCTCACCTCTTTCACCTGGACGCTTTCGAGCGAGGAATGCACCAGCCGGATAAGTTGCGGCACGTCTTCTGCCTGCAACGCATTGTTGCTGACATAGGCCGCAACAATCTGCGTCGTCATTTCCAGAAATTCGATCCGGCTGCCAGCCGGAGTCGTGGTGTCAGTCATCTCGCATCCCCATCCTTGCGAATAACCAATCGGGGTTACCCTAAGATTGAGACTGATTCACGCATAAATCGCAGTATTTATTACACGATCCACCGAGCTTTTCGCATACCGGCGGTATGTTTTTGAATGCGCTGCCACCCTATCCGGTTGTGACGAAGGACAAGAGCAGGACAAAGCCCAGCAGGATCGCCGTCCAGATCGCCATGCCACTGGCCAGGCCGCCCCGCGCCAGTTCGCCTCTTGGGCTGAATGTGTCCTCGATCCGCTCATAGGCCCGGCCCGTCAGCTTGAAGAAGACGGCCGACATGGCCGGTCCCACTTTCTGCCAGACCGTCCCGGTCCAGGTCGCCATGCCGTAACCGGCCTTGCGATAGAGCCAGTCGCTGTCGAGCACCACGCCGGGCTTCTCCGGCGGATACCAGCCGAGGCGTTTCAGCATCACGAAGGCGAAGATCGCCAGAACCAGCAGCTGCATCTGGGTCAACACATGATCCAGCGTGAACGGATGATAGGCCATCGCCTCTTCCCGGTATGGCAGCAGATTGTAGAGCCACTCATAGCCGAAGCCCGGAACAATCGCCGGTACGCCGACCGCGATACAGATGAAGGAAGCAAGGCCCATGGCAAGCAGCATGTTGAAGGGCGCTTCCTTCACACGCTTGCCGCTGTCATGGCCGAAGAAGGCAAAGTACGGGATCTTGATGCCCGAATGCTCCAGCACACCGGCCGAGGCAAACAGCAGCATCAGCCACACGATCGTGTACCCTTCCTTGCCGACGGCCGTCATGGTCAGCGACTTGGCGGCAAAGCCCGAGAAGAGCGGGAAGGCCGAAATCGACATCGCGCCGATGATGCAGAACACCGTCGTCCACGGCATGGATTTGTAGAGGCCGCCCAGTTCTGATGCCTTGGTGGTGCCGGTGCGATACAGCACCGCGCCCATGCTCATGAACAGCAGACCCTTGTAGATGATGTGGCAGAAGGCATGCGCCGAGGCGCCGTTCAGCGCGAGCGCATTGCCAACCCCCGCCGTGCCGAGGCCGATGGCGCAGATCATGAAGCCGACCTGATTGTTCAGCGAGTAGGCCAGCACCTTGCGCAGATCGTTTTCGATGACGGCGAAGAAGACCGGGAAGACGGTCATCACGGCGCCAATCCAGATCAGCGCGTCATGGCCGGGGAACATGCGGGCAAAGGCATAGACAGCCAGCTTGGTCGTGAAGGCCGACAGGACGACCGCGCCGACCACAGTGGCCTTCGGATAGGAATCCTGCAGCCAATTGTGCAGGAAGGGGAAGGCCGCCTTGATGCCGAGGGCGATGAAGACGAGCAGCGCGCCGGGCTCGTTCAGGCTGGTGAAAGCCGAGATCGAGAGGTCGCCGCGTGACTGGTAGACATAGCCGATGCCCGCCAGCAGCAGCACGCCGGACAGGATCTGGACGCCAAGATAGCGCATGGAGGCAAAATAGGCCGCGCGTGTCCCTGCTCTCAGGATCAGGAAGACGGAGGTAATCGCCGTCAGCTCCCAGAACACGAACAGGGTCATCATGTCGCCGGAGAAGGTCGCCGCAACGGCTGCGCCCGCATAGGCAATGGACATGCCGTCCTGCAGGCGGTCATCCGTGTGCCATGCATAGATCGCGTTCAGGAGCGCCGCCAGCAGGAAGGCGAGGCCGAAAATGTAGCTGAGATTGTCGACCCGATAGAACACCATCTCCAGCCCGAGCGCTTCGCCGGTCAGGAGGTTGAGGTTCCGGTCGGCCATCGAGACCAGCAGGATGGCGATGATCGGCGCCGCAATGGTCAGGCCCTGGCGCACGCGCCGGACCGGCAGGAACAGGGCCACAAGGCCCACCGCGATCAGGAGCCAGCCGGGATTCAGCATGGAGAGCAAACCAGTCATCAGAGCTCGTCTCCTTCGTCGGGATAGGTCGGGGATGTGTCAGGCGCGGCCGGCACATCCGGATCAATGTCCGCAGGCGGTCCGCCCGGATCGCCATAATAGGTTTCGCTCCGGCGCAGAAGCCGGCCCAGCGGCCAGCCCATCAGCACGACGAAGGCGAACGAAGCGAAGCCCCAGATCGCATAGAAGCCGGTGGCGCCTGCCATATGGATATATTCATGGCGGTCGACAGCAAGGTCGACGACGATGAGAAAAGCCGAGAGCAGGCCGATGCCCCAGAAAATCGCCGTGCCTGCCAGCTTGGACTCGGTCCAGCCGAACAGGATCTTCGCCATCGGGTGGACGCCATCATTGGACGGCGTGTGCAGCCGGTGCGCCTGTTCTGCGGCGCGTTTCACGAAGCGGCCGCTTGTATCGCGGGTATCGTTTGGCGTGTCGTCGCTCATGGCTGACCTCCAGCGAAGGCAGGGGATGCCGGGTTCTCAAAGGCTGGCGACAGGAAATCTGCCAGAGGCCCGACAAGGAAGAACAGGATCACACACAGCGCCGCCGTCACAACGGGCGCCGCCACGGTAAAGAAGGGCGCGCCTCCCGGCCGCTTGAACGGTCTTGGCTCCGGCGTGCCCGGTGTCGGCATCAGGGCCAGGATCGGGATCGGCAGGAGATAGGCGATGTTCAGCAGCGAGGAGATGATCAGGACATATGGCACAAAGCCCGTGCCCCGGTCGATCGCGCCCTGCATCAGTTCATACTTCGCCCAGGCGCCTGCCATGGGCGGAATGCCGATGATCGACAGGGTGGCGATGAAGAAGGCGATGAAGACCAGCGGCATCTTGCGGCCAAGGCCTCTCATGTCGGAAATATTGGTCAGGCCGGTGGCGACATAGATCGCGCCTGCGCACATGAACAGCGTCATCTTGCCGACAGCATGAGCCGCGATCTGCAGCGCGCCGCCCATGAAGCCGGCCTGCGTCGCCAGCATCGCGCCGAGCGTGATGTAGGACAACTGCGCAATCGTCGAATAGGCCAGCCGCGCCTTGAGATTGTCCTTGGTCATCGCAACCAGAGACGCGACGATGATGGTGAAACATGCCACCCCGAGCACGAACTCCCGCCCTGGCGTGGCATTCAGCAGGTCTTCGCCGAAAATGTAGATCGAGACCTTCATAACGGTGAAGACACCTGCCTTCACAACGGCAACTGCGTGCAACAGGGCCGATACCGGAGTTGGCGCAACCATCGCGTTAGGTAGCCAGAAATGGAACGGCATCAGCGCCGCCTTGCCGATGCCGAAGGCAAACAGGATCAGCAAGGCGCTGGCCACGGCCGGATCGAGATTGCGTCCGGCGAGCAGTCCCCCCTGGACGAAATCGAGATTCTGGCCCGCCAGCACCCAGGTCCACATGATGGCCATCAGGAACAGGCCGATCGAGGTGCCCAGCAAGGTCAGCAGATAGATCCGTCCGCCCCGCTTGGCCGCGGCATCGCCCTTGTGCGCGACCAGTGGATAGGTCGACAGGGTCAGTACTTCGTAGAACACGAACAGGGTGAACAGGTTTGCCGACATGGCGACGCCCATGGCGCCGAAAATGGCAATGGCGAAACAGATATAAAAGCGCGTCTGGTTGCGCTCGCGGTTCCCGCGCATGTAGCCGATGGAATAGAACGAGTTCACGATCCACAGGCCGCTCGCGACCAGCGCGAACAGTGCGCCCAGCGGCTCCAGCTTGAACGCGAAATCGAGCCCCGGCGCGGCCTGCCCCACATAGAGCTGTGGAACTTCCCCGCCGGCCACTTTCGTGGCGAGCGCAATGACCACACCGAACAGGACGGTCGAGCCGACCAAAGTGACGCCTTCCCGGACATTCGAGAACGCTCCGGTCACGGCAATCCCCGCCGCAATCAGCAAAGGCAGGCACAGGGCAGCCCAGATCAACAGCTCAGAGCTCATCAGAAGGCCTCCAGTCCGAACGCGGCGGCGGCGGCGTCACGCGCCAGGCCGAGCGGCAGTTCGGTCGTGATACCGAAATAGATATTTGCCAGCGCCAGCACCCAAAGCGGCACCAGCAACAGGATCGGCGCTTCCTTGCGCGACTTGCGCGGATTAATCGGCGGCCGGAAGAAGATCGCCTCCAGAATGCGGCCCATATAGATCACCGCAAGGAAGCTGGAGAAGACGACGAGCACGACAGCCCACCACATGCCCTGATCGAACAGGGCGTAGCCGAGCTGCAGCTTGGACTGGAAGCCTGCGGTCAGCGGCACACCAATCAGCGACAGGGCCGCAATGGCAAAGCCGGTCATCGTCCATGGCGCAGTGCGACCGAGGCCCGCAAAATCGCGAATGGTGGTGCCCTGGAAGGTCAGGACCACACCGGCCACCGCCATGAAGAGCGCGCCCTTGATCATGGCGTGGTTGAGCAGATGGAACAGGCCGGCGCTGAGGCCAGCGACTGTACCGACGGATACGCCGAGGATCATGTAGCCCACCTGGGCGACGGAGGAGTAGGCCAGCGTTCGCCGAACATCGGTCTGGAAGACTGCCTGGAAGCTGCAGGTGATCATCGCGGCGAGGCCCAGCGGCATCAGCAGATAGGTGAAGGTCGCCTGCTCGAACGCGAATTCCGGACGGAAGACGGTGAACAGGAACCGGATCAGCGCATAGAGCGCAACCTTGGTCGCCGTGGCAGACAGGAACATCGTCACGAAGCTTGGCGAATAGGCGTAGGCGTTCGGCAGCCATTGGTGCAGCGGCCAGACAGCCGCCTTCAGGCCAAGCCCGACAATGATGAACGCAAAGCCCGCTTCGACACTGCGATTGCCCGCCAGTGAAGGCAGCATTTCGGCAATCTGGGCGATGTTCAACGTACCCGTCGCCGAATAGAGGAAGCCGACGCCAATGATGTAGAAGCTGGCGCCCAGCGTACCCATGATGAGGTAGTTGAACGCGGCCGGCAGGGCCCGGCGGTCCCGCCCTGCGCCCAGCGCAACCAGCACATAGGTGGAGATCGAGGAAATCTCGAGGAAGACGAACAGGTTGAACGCGTCGCCCGTGATTGCCACGCCGCACAGGCCGGCAAAGCAGACGAGGAAAGCGGAATAGAACAGCGGGTGCTTGCGCTCGGGGATCTCCGCCTTGACCGTAGGCCAGGAGAAGATCGTCGCCAGCACCCCGATCGAGGCGACCAGCAACAGGATCATTGAGTTCAGCGCGTCAACGCGCAGGACGATGCCGATGGGCATGGGCCAGTTACCGACATCATATCCGACCACGCCGACCGGCGACGCCTGAACCTGACCCACCAGGATCAGGGCGCAGAACAGGGCAAAGAGGGTCGCGAAGATGCTGATCAGCCAGGACAGCCGGCCACTTGGCAGGATGGCCAGCAGCGGCGCCAGAAAGAGCGGCACCATGATGAGCAAGGCGGGTGCGTGAAGGAGCGCCCAGCGGGGCGCCGTGTCCAGAAGCAGGTCGATCATGCCAGCGCCTCTTTCTCAGCTGCTTCCTGCTCGGCTTCCTGAGCGATAGCGGTCTGCATGTCGATTTCGCGCACCTCGTCGGCTTCGATCGTGCCATAGGCCTCGCGGATGCGAACGATCAGGGCGAGGCCGACCGACAGGGTCGCCACGCCCACCACAATGGCGGTCAGCATCAGGACATGCGGCAGTGGGTTGGAATAGGTGTGGACGAGGTCAGCCACACGGTCACCGCCAGCAGATGCTGTCAGTACGGCGTCGATGGCCGCATGCGGAGCCTCTTCACCAGGACCACCGCCATGCCCGCCAGACGTGTCCGGGTCCATCAGGATCGGCGCGGTGCCCCCGGCCACGATGCCGAGTGTCACATAGAACAGGCAGATAGAGGTCTGGAACAGGGACAGGCCCACCAGCCGCTTGATCAGGTTTCCGGACGCAAACGTGATGTACAGGCCGATCATCATCAGACCGATGACCGCCCAGTAATTTGCGCGCTCAAGAATGAATAGCAGCATCGGCCTACCAGTCCTCGTCGCGGATTTCGGCCACGCGGCCAGCGAAAGCGTAAAAGATGGTCAGCATGGCGCCCGACACACCGAACAGAACGCCCAGTTCGATCAGGATAATGCCGACATGCTGGCCGTGATGGCCGCCCGGTTCTTCCTGGAACAGCGCCTGATATTCAAGATATTGTCCGCCTTGCAGCAGGGCCCAGAAGCCCACGCCCGCATAGAGCAGCACACCGACAGCAGCCAATGACCGGGTAAAGGCCGGCGGCACGGCGCGCATCGCGGAAGGCACACCGAATACGAGGGCATACAGGATAACAGCCACGGCAAGGATCACGCCGGCCTGGAAGCCGCCGCCGGGCCCGAAATCGCCATGGAACTGAACGTACAGGCCATACAAGACGATGACCGGAATCAGGACCTTCGTGATGACACGCAGGATGACGTGATGATCGCTCTTCATGCGTCCGTCTCCTCATCTTCTGCTTCTGGTTTCTTGTTGGCCTTGGGCAGGCTCTTGTCCTCGTTGCGAATGGTTTCGGCGAGCGAGCGCTCTCCGAAGCCGAGCAACAGCGCCACGGCGATACCGGCCACGAACACAACGGTCGTTTCGCCCAGCGTATCGAAGCCACGATAGCTGCCGAGGACCGGGGTCACGACGTTCTCGATGCCGGTGTCAAACCAGGCGACCCGCAGATAGGTCAGCCCGACCCCTGTATTGGCCGGCGAATTCGGATCGCCCACAGCCGGCAGGTCGACGGTCGCGTAAATCAACATGATGCCCGTCGCGATGCAGACCAGCAGAGGCCCGAGCTGGCGAAGGGATTTCTGCGGCTTGGCCGTCCGCGAGGTCAGCAGCATGGCGCCGAGCAGAACTGCGGTGGACATGCCTGCGCCCACGGCCGCTTCGGTGAAGCCCACATCGACCGCGTCCACGGCGACATACCAGACAGCAGACACAAGCGAATAGATGCCGGACAGCATCACGATGGCAAACAGGCTGCGCAGGCGGGCAATCGCGATGCCCACTACGAACAAGAGGCCGAGCAGGACGATGTTGACCAGCGCCATGCCGATATCGGGTTCACTCATCGCCATCAGGATCCCTGCCCTTCCTTGTCATGCGTGCTGACCGGTCCGATCAGCGGCTGCAGGCCAGCCGTATGCGCCGCATTTGCCGCCGCGTGCGACGAGGCGGGGCTGGTCAGATAGATGAAGACGAAGATGGCGACCAGCTTGCTGACGACCATCCAGTCGGGCGCCATCATGGCCATGCCGAGCAGCAGCAGGGTCGCGCCTGACGTGTCGGTGATGCTGGCGGCGTGAAGGCGGGTGTAGAAATCCGGGAAGCGCAGCACGCCCACGGTGCCGATCAGGCAAAGCAGCCCGCCGGCCAGACACAGGGCCGCGCCAAGCGGGAACCGGATGACCTCCCACCAGGCCGGAAGGGATGCAAGGAAATCAGACATTGCCACCTCCCTGCCCGCGGCGCACCAGCGGAACCTGGAACGACCGATAGCGGAAGAATTTCAGGATCGCGATGGTCGAGACGAAATTGATCAGCGCGTAGAGGATGGCGATATCGAGGAATTGCGGACGCCCCATCACGAAGCCGAGCAGGCCAAGCGCCAGCACGGTCTTGGTTCCGAACGAGTTCACGGCGAGCACGCGGTCATACAGCGTCGGCCCGGCAATGGCGCGGATCAGCAGGAGCAGCATCCCGAACAGGACAGCAATCAGGGCGGCGGCGGTCATGCGGGTCTCCTTTTCCCGTCGGCGGCTTCGCGCGACCGGCGATCCATCTCGGCAAAGGCTTCCGGCTGGGCTTCCTGCTCGTAGAGCGCATGGACCAGCATCTTGTCGCCTTCGATCTCGACCGTAACGGTGCCGGGAGTCAGCGTGATGGAATTGGCGAAGGTTACCTTGGCAAGATCGGTTTCACAGGCGGTCTTAACCTTCACCAAGGCCGGAGATATATCCATTTCGGCCTTCAGGCAGGCCTTCACCACGGTCCAGTTCGCCTTGGCGATTTCCTTCATCAACCATGGGAAGTAGAGGGCAAAGCCGACGATGCGCACATAAGGCGCACCTTCACGGTCTATGATGTCTAGCCGGTAGGCCAGGATCAGACAGACAGCCACCGAGACGGCGCCCAGTGTCAGCAGCAAAGGCGTGTAATGGCCAGACATGCCCAGCCAGAAGCCGACCAGTGCAACCAGCAACCCCAGAAAGTACGCCACTCGCGCCCCTTTCATCGATGACCCAATACAATGAACGCCCTGACCTAAAGGGCCGCGCGCGTCTTGGAAAGTGCTTTTCGGGTGGTTTACTGCCCTTACCTGCCAAAAACGAGTCGGGCTGTGCGCTGTGGCGAGGAGAAGCTGGCTTCCTCATTGGCAGGCACGTCATCCATCGCGGAGGACAGGGCACTTGGCGAAAAGGCCGATGAGAGCGACCAGTTCCAGTACCTTAGCGTGGTCTGGGCCTTGGCCACGGTCATGATTTCATAGATCTCGGCAACACGTGCGAAGTCGGGGTCGATCTCGCCCGTTTCGGTTTCCAGGTTGCGTTTCAGGCCTGCCCATAAAACGGGCAGGAAATCCCGTTTCACGCCAGTGCCCTTGCACAGGACCGCAATCCCCTCGCCGCCCGCATCGGTCAGGATTTTCGCCGCCGTGACCGGTTTCAGGCCGGCAAGGTAGCCAATTTCCTGCGCCAGTTCGGAATCCATCCCGTCGAGCGCGGCAGCATTGATGGCGTCCTCGAGACTGTCATACGGGCTCTTGTCGATGGCCGCGCGGTTGCGCTGGCGCCGCTCGATCAGTTGCAGCGCTTTGCGGGTAACCGGATCGGACCAGTTCTCTTCTGCCGCCAGTTCAAACACATCGCGGCACGTATCGATCACTTCCAGCCGGTCGGCCGCATGGCGTTGCAGGATTTTCTTGCGGGTCGCGCTGTCGCTCCACCAGAACATGGCCATCGCCTGGGACGGCTTGGTTTCCAGACGCTCGACCAGCAGCGGGCACAGGCTCTCATCGCCGCGCGAGCGGGCCACCAGCTTGTCGATGGCCTGTTCCGGCATGATCGCGCCATTGTTCGTCAGCATCGCCTTCACCACGGGGATCTCGGCAAATTCGGCGAGGTATTCACAGACCGAATCCGGCACCAGCTTGCGCTGGGCAATGATCATCCGGTGATCCTGCGTGCCGGACATGCAGATTTCTCGCAGATCGCAGGCGTCATAGCCCTCATTGGCCTCCAGCACATGCTGCGCGACGCGATAGGAGCACTGGCCGAGATAGCGCAGGACGCGCTTGGGTGCCTCCCGATGGTTCGACAGGCGGCGGGCACACATTTCGCGGTCATATTCCTCAGCGTGGAACAGCACTTCCAGCAGGATATCGCCCACCATGTGACGGTCCTGATGCGCCAGACGCGAGGCTGGCATGGCAACAAGGTCAAGCAATCGCCGGAACAGCGCGTTGCGCGCGCGACCGGTCTGCTGCGTCAGCAAGGGCTCCAAAGGGTCTTCCATACGTTTGGCCGTTTTCGCATTGGCGAAAACTCTTGCAGCAAACGGTTAACGGTCTGTGGAGATGACGGCGCAGGTCAGTTCCGCTCTGAGCGGCCTGGATGTACGACCATCAACAGAAGGCTGGACACCAGCATGACAATGGCCAGCATGAAAAGCATGCCCCCATCGGTGGCGGTGCTCTGTGGGTCGAGCGAGACCGGAATCTCCCGGCCGAGCCAAGGTGACAGATGCATGGCGACAGCGCCGCCGAGCACGCCCGCCGACAGAAAGGCGCCGAACCGGCGCGTCATGGGCAGGAGCAGGAACAGGGCTGCCATCAACTCGATCAGGCCCACCGCCACGCGGCCAGCCGGTTCATAGAGGCTGATGCCCGATTTCGTCGCGATGGTCTGAAACACGATGTTCTCGCCCGGCGGGTCAAAGAACTTCACCAAGCCTTCCGGCGGATTGGGCAGCGGGTGAATGGTCGCCTGGACGAACATCGCGACCAGAAACAGGGCCAGGGCCCAACTCACAAGATGCCGGAACAGACGCATTCTACATACCTTTTACCGGTGGGCCGTTTGGCGGAAGCTAACCATACCCTGTCGCCGTGGCAACTGAGCTCTGCGCGAAGATACCGTGACACCGGGCTGGTCAGGCCTTTGCCATCAGCGCTGCCAGATCATTCGCTGACACCGCGTGTCTGGTAAATCCGAAACTGCCCTCACTCAGCAACTCCCGCGCAGCATGGGTGAGGGCGCCATACGCCGTATTGAACAGGAGCGGGCCAAGACTCAGTCGTTTCACGCCAGCTTCGGCCAATTCCTGCAGGGAAAGGGGCAAGCTGTCTGGAAGCGCCAAAACGTTCACGGGGCGGTCGACACTGGTGATCACGCTCCGAATATCATCCAGGGAGCGCAATCCCGGCGCATATAGCACATCCGCCCCGGCCTCCTGATAGGCCTGAAGCCGGGCAATCGTATCGGCCAGATCCGGCACGCCCGTGAAGAAATTCTCTGCCCGTGCGGTGAGGGTGAACTGAAAAGGCAGGGCTCGCGCCGCTTCGACTGCTGCCCGTACCCGGTCGGCTGCTTCCAGAATATCGTATTGGGGCGCCTCCGGATTGCCGGTGAAATCCTCGATCGAGCCGCCAACGAGCCCCGCCTCTGCCCCCAGCCGGATAGTTTCAGCGCAGTCTTGCGGGCTATGGCCAAAACCATTCTCCAGATCCGCACTGAGCGGCAGATCGGTCGCTTCGGCCAATTTGCGGATATGCATCATCTTCATGTCGCGGGTGATCTGGTAGTCGCCGAGCCCCTCGCTGCCGGCAAACCCTGCGCTGGATGTCGCCAAGGCCTCATAGCCGAGCGCAGCAAGTATCTTCGCTGAACCCGCATCCCAGGGATTGGGCAAGAGGAACATACTCTCCCGCTTATGAAGTGTCGCAAATGCTGCGCCGCGCTCGGTTTGTGAAGTCATGTCCTGCTCTCCTTTGTGCCAGTAAGGATCAGCACGTGTGCATATGGCATCCCACCCGTTTCTTGCGCATCGGTGATGGACATCAGTCTTCATGTGGCGCAAGGCCGGGGGCTTTCCATAACGGGGCCGTCTTCATACAGTCCCGCCAGCTGTTCCGGAGTGGGCATGTCAGACAAGATGGACGACTTCATCGACGAGATGGCCGAAGATGCGGCCGAGGATATCTCGTCCCCCGTCAGCGGGGTCAGCGAAGCGATCGGTGCTGGCGCATCCTTGCTGGCGACCGCGAACCATTGGCGTGCCCGCCAGCTGCGCCGCGGCGTAAAGATCGAACTGCCGGCCTATCTGATGGTCCAGCTCAGCTGGTTCATGGCCTTCGGCCTGCAAATGGTCCTGTTCCCCTACCTGATTACGGGCCGCGAACACCTTCACATGGACGGTCTGGCGCTGGGCCTTGCAAACATGGCGCTGTCGGCCCCGTCGGTCATCTTCCTGCTGATTGGCGGTGTGGTGGCCGAGCGCGCAGACGGCAAGCGCCTGCTCATCATCCTGCACCTTCTGGCGGCAACCCCAGCCCTATTTCTCGCCGTGGCCGTGGCGCGCGGGGAACTCTCCTATCCCGCCATGATCATATATGGCCTGACCATCGGCACGGTGGGTGCCTTCATGATGCCGGCGCGCGATTCCATCGTGAATGAAGTGGTCGAGCGGCGCATGCGGGTCGGCTCCGGCGTGACCCTGCAACTCGGCGTGACGCTCGCCACGATGGCGCAGTTCCTGGCCCAGATCGGCGGCCTGATCGTGGGTGGCTATGCCGACAAACGCACCCAGATGCCGGACTGGCTGGGCGGTTTCGGCATCGGCCCGATACCGGCTGAACAACTCCTGGCCATTCAGGGCATCATCCTGGCCCTCGGGGCGGGGTTTGCCCTCTGGCTCGGGCGGGGTCGGCAGATCGTGACCGGCGGCAAGGGCATCAAATCCGCCCTCAGCGACATTGCCGAGGGCTTCCATGCGGTCCGGTCCGACGGCAAGCTCTGGGCCATGACCGCGCTGATGTTCGGCGTCGGCATTTTCGTGATTGGCGCTTTCCTGGTCGTGCTGCCCATCGTGAACCGGGACGTTTACGGCTTCGGCTCCGACGGCATCCGGGACATGTTCGTCACCTTCTGGATGGGGGCGTTCGTTTCATCCGTCGTCCTGTCGATCTTCAAACGCATCAAGCGTCAGGGCCGCCTGTTGCTGATCGCGCAATTCCTCGCCTCGATCAGCATCCTCGCCATGATGTGGCAGGTGCCACATTACGTCTTCCTCGGCATCGTCTTCATCTGGGGCCTGGCCGCCGGCATCTCCATCGCGATGAGCCGCTCCATCGTGCAGGATGCCGCGCCGAAGGAAAAGCTCGCCCGCGTCCTCTCGATCTATCAGCTTGGCTTCATGGCCGGCGCGCCGTTCGGCGCCGCCATCATGGGCGCACTGGTCGACCTGTTCGGCCCCCAGAAAATCGCTATCGTCCCGGCCGGTGGCATGATCACCCTGATCATCTGGATGGTGTTCTTCACGCCCGTCTGGAACATGAAAGGCTCGGCCTGGCTGGAGCATCAGGAGCGCAACTGACGGCTTTGTGTAGATGACACGGGGGCCAAACGCTTCTATCGAAACCCTCATGAGTTCCCGCCCGCGCGCCCATATTCACCTGTCCAGCATTGCCGCCAATTGGCAGGCCATCGACCGGCTGAATCCGACCGCCACCACGGCCGCCGTGGTCAAGGCGGATGGGTATGGGCTGGGCGCGGCAAAAGTGTCCCGCACCCTGGCCAGGGCGGGGTGCAGCACGTTCTTTGTTGCCCATTTCGAAGAAGGGACCGCATTGCGCCAGGCGCTCGGCTTCGGACCGCGCATTTTCGTCCTGAACGGGCCGACCGGCAGCCATCTGCGCACCTATCGCGAAGCGGATCTGACACCGGTCCTGTCCAGCGAGGAACAGGTGGAGCTGTGGGCCCGGGCGCCGCGCGGGGCCTGCGCGCTACATTTTGATACCGGCATGAACCGTCTGGGCCTCTCCTCCAGCGTGCTGACACACCGGCGCAACGAGCTGCACAAGCTGCAACCTGTCCTGATCATGAGCCATCTGGCGTGCGGTGACCTGCCGGACCATGCCCTCAACCGGGTCCAGCTTGACCGGTTCACAGAGATTGCGTCGGCCTTCCCCGACACGCCCGCCAGCCTCGCCGCCTCGTCCGGATGCTATCTCGGCAAGGCCTATGCATTTGACCTGACCCGGCCCGGCATCGCGCTCTATGGCGGCTCAACCCCGCCGGAGACTGTCCGGCTGGAACCGACGGTCACCCTGGAAGCGCGCATTCTCAGCGTCTTCTCCGCCAGGGCCGGTGAGAGTGTCGGCTATGCTGCGACCCATACGCTGGAGCAGAACACGACTCTCGCCACTGTCGCGCTCGGCTATGCCGACGGCATCCCGCGATCCGGCGGCAATACGCTGATCGGCTATCTCGATGGCACGCCCTGCCCGGTGCTCGGACGCATCTCGATGGACCTCATCACGATTGATGTTTCAAAGGCACAGGCTGAAGCAAAATCAGGCGCGCGCGTTGAATTCCTCGGCCCGCATGCCAAACTCGAAGAACAGGCGGCCCGCGCAGGTACGCTAGGGTATGAATTACTTACAGGACTGAGCAATCGTGTCGAACGTGTCTACCCGTAAGCGCGGGCTTCCCAATCCCCTGCAATGGATCGGCGCTGCCGTGATCGGCCTCTTCGCGGAGATCGGCAGGCTGTCGCTGTTTGCGGCCAAGGTGAAATTCGCGGCTGTGACGCCCCGCTGGTATCTCGGCCAGGTCTGGCGGCAGATGGTCAATATCGGCTTCTATTCCCTGCCTGTGGTCGGCATGTCAGCCGTCTTCATCGGCGCGGCGCTGGCCCTCAACATCTATGAAGGCGGCAGCCGCTATGGCGCAGAGCAATTCGTGCCCAGCATCGTCGTGCTCGGCATCACGCGGGAGCTTGGCGCCACGATCACCGGCCTGATGCTGGCGGGCCGCGTCTCGGCGGGCATCTCGGCCGAGATCGGCGCGATGCGCGTGACCGAGCAGATTGATGCGCTGGAGACGCTGTCGGCGTCGCCTTATCGCTATCTCTACGCGCCGCGCTTCCTGGCTGCGATCATCGCCCTGCCGCTGCTGGTCCTGGTCGCCGACGTGATCGGCATCATGGGCGGCTGGCTGGTCAGCGTCTATGCGCTCGATTTCGACTCCACCACCTATTTGCGCAACACGATCGACTTCGTGACCAATGAGGACATCATTGTCGGCCTCATCAAGGCCGTCGTGTTCGGGGCGGTGATTGCCATTATGGGCTGTTATCAGGGCGACCGGTCCGAAGCCGGCGCGACCGGCGTTGGCCGCGCGGCCACGCTCTCCATGGTCGGCGCCGCCGTGCTGGTGCTGGCGGCCAATTACCTCATGTCCACCCTGTTCGTGGAGATTGGCCTGTGAGCACGCCCATCCTGAAACTCGACAACGTCAAGAAATCCTTCGGCCCAAAGGATGTGCTCAAGGGCGTCGATCTTGAGGTGCAGAAGGGCGAAAGCCTCGTCATTCTTGGTGGCTCCGGCTCCGGCAAGTCCGTCATGCTGAAGAATGCGCTCGGCCTGATGACGCCGACGGCCGGGACGATCTGGTTTGACGGTCAGGACGTTACCAAGGCGACCGGCAGGACGCGCGAGAAGATGCGCGCCCGCATCGGCATGCTGTTCCAGTCCGGCGCCTTGTTCGACTCTCTCACCGTCTGGGAGAATGTTGGCTTCCGCCTGCTGCAGGTGGACAAGATGCGGCGCAAGGATGCCAAGGAACAGGCCCTCGAGACGCTGAAAAAGGTCCGCCTCGGCCCGGATGTGGCCGACCTCTATCCGGCAGAAATCTCCGGCGGCATGCAGAAGCGCGTCTCGCTCGCCCGCTCGATCATTTCCAAGCCGGACCTGATCTTCTTCGACGAGCCGACGACCGGCCTCGACCCGATCACCGCCGATGCGATCAACGATCTGATCCTCGAACAGGTGCACAATCTCGGCGCCGCAGCTGTCTCGATCACGCATGACATGGCCTCGGCCCGCAAGATCGCCGACAACATCGCCATGCTCTATGAAGGCAAGATCATCTGGCACGGCCCCGCCCACATCATCGACAATAGCGGCAACGAATATGTCGACCAGTTCGTCCACGGACGAGCCGAAGGCCCGATCCAGCCGGCGATCTAGTCGTGCGTCTGCTCCTGACCCGGTGAATGAGACGATCCTGCGGGGCCTGAGGCCGCATTCAGATCGTGCAGAATCGCATTCGACAACGCGATTGACGTCTCCGTCAGGCTGACCGCACCCACGGCTCCCGTCATGCGGCGATCCACTTCAACTGGGTCTCCATAGAATTCATGGGCAAACTGGCGCAGCGGCAGCAATTCCGCCACCGGCTCCTGGAAATTCAACTGCAAGGCGGTGAGCGACGACAGGATCACCTTGTCTTTGCTCTCTACACTGAGCAATTTCTTCGCGTTCTCATAGCGCATGTGCTCCTGCATCTTGGCGAGATGATCCGGGCCGTTCTTGACCACGGCTTTCAATTCGTCCTTGAGAATTTCTTCCGTGAAAGTCTCACCGAACACTTTTCTTCCCGCCAATAGCGCCGTGGGAAAGATGCGCTCCCGATCAATCCTGCCTGAATCGGCTGGATCGTCGTCCACTCGGGCAATGAATTCCAGCAAGGTGGAGAGGGTCGTGGCGGCCGCAAAGCGGATCAGGGAAGTGCCTTCACCAGCCGTCATCTCCTTGATCTCTTCCTGCGTCGACAACCGACCGAGAACAATAATCAGGACAACAATTGCCGCGATTACGGCGATGATAATCCAAAGCAGCATGATGAATCTCCCTGCTGGCTCTGCGCCCAAGCCGGGAGCAATACACTCATGGGTAGAAACTGTTTAGAATACGTAACTTTTTCGGCCACAGTCGGGCGGTGCCGTTTCCGTGATCCCCCTCTTTCCCCGCCATGCAAACCCCCATATCTCTTAAGCATGGCCAAGACCGCGACGACTGCCTTTGTGTGCCAATCCTGTGGCGAAGTTCACTCCAAATGGAGCGGAAAATGCGCGGGCTGTGGCGAGTGGAATACGCTGGTTGAGGAAACCGTCGGCGGCACGCCCGGCGGCCTCGCTGCGCCCAAGGCGGGCACCAAGCGGTCCGGCAAGACGGAATTCGTCGCCCTGAACGCCGAGACCGAAACGCCTGCCCGAATCGTCATGGGTGTGGAGGAACTCGACCGCGTCTTCGGCGGCGGCATCGTGCCCTCCTCCGCCACCTTGATCGGCGGCGATCCCGGCATCGGCAAATCGACGCTCCTGCTCCAGGTCGCCGCGCGGCTCGCCCGCAATGGTGTGAAGACGGTCTATGTCTCCGGCGAGGAAGCGGCCGCCCAGATCCAGGAGCGCGCCAAGCGGCTGAAGGTCGCCGAAAGCCCGGTCGACCTCGCAACCGAAACAGACCTCCGCAAGATCCTGTCGGCGCTGAAAGCGGCCAAGCCGGATTTCGTGGTCATCGATTCCATCCAGACCATGTGGTCCGACAGTCTTGAGGCCGCGCCCGGCTCGGTCAGCCAGGTCCGCGCCTGTTCGCAGGAACTGACCCGCTGGGCGAAGAAATCCGGCGCGGCGCTCGTGCTCGTCGGCCACGTCACCAAGGAAGGCAATATTGCCGGCCCGCGCGTGGTCGAGCACATGGTCGATGCCGTCTTCTATTTCGAGGGCGAACGCGGCCACCAGTTCCGCATCCTGCGCGCGGTGAAGAACCGGTTCGGGCCGACCGACGAGATCGGCATTTTCGAAATGCACCAATACGGCCTCGCCCCGGCGAAGGAACCGTCCGCCCTGTTCCTGTCCACCGATGGGGATGGCGAAGGCGGCGCGGCGGTCTATGCGGCGATGGAAGGCTCACGTCCCGTCCTCGCCGAAGTTCAGGCGCTGGTTGCCAAGAGCGCCTATGGCACGCCCCGGCGCAGCGTCGTCGGCTGGGATGGCGGGCGCCTTGCCATGCTGCTCGCCGTGCTGGAAGCGCGCTGCGGGATCAGCCTGTCGGGCATGGATGTCTACCTCTCGGTGGCAGGCGGCTATCGCATTGGCGAGCCCGCCGGCGACCTTGGCGCGGCCGCGGCGCTGCTGACCTCTCTTGCCGACACGCCGGTGCCCGACCGGACCGTGTTCTTCGGCGAAGTGGCGCTGTCCGGCGCAGTGCGTCCGGTGGCCCGGATGGAACAGCGCCTGAAGGAAGCGGCGCGCCTTGGTTTCACCCACGCCTATGTGCCAGAAGGCAGTCCGACTTCAGTGGATGGCTTGACGATCACTCCAATTAAACGGCTTATCGACCTCGCCCACATTCTCGCTCCGGACGCCCAAAATGCTTGAGTCCATTACAGCTTTTGACGCCATCGCCGTTGCGGTCATCGTGATCTCGGCGATCATGGCGTTTGCGAGAGGCTTTCTTCGCGAAATCGCGACGCTCGGCTCCTTCATCGCCGCCCTGGCCGCCGCGTTTTACGCCCGTCGTTTCTTCGCCGGCAGCGTGCGCACGCTGGTGCCGGAAGGGGTCGACCCATTGCTCGGCGACCTCGCGCTCGTCGTGGTCGCGTTCATTATCGTATATGTCCTGGTCGCCTGGTTCGGCCAGCGCCTGTCCAAGAACATCCAGGGCGCGGACGGGATCGGCATGTTCGACCATTTTGCCGGCCTGTTCTTTGGCATCGCACGCGGCGCCATCGCCCTTGTTTTCTTTGCCGTGCTTCTCAATCTTGCCCTTGATGAAAGCCGCATCCCCGACTTCATCCGGAACTCGATGACCTATCCGCCGCTTGCGGAAATGGCGGATTATGTGAACGACAATGCGTCGAAAGTCGGAAAAGATGTGCAAGCCGCCCTTCCCTCAGAGGGTAAAACAGGGCAATAGGCCCGTGTCGCAATACTGTTACTCAGGAGATGCGTCTCAAATGGTCCTTTTCGATCATGATGACGACAAGCCCCGCGAGGAATGCGGCGTCTTCGGTATCTTTGGAAATCATGAAGCCAGCCTGCTGACAGCGCTTGGTTTGCATGCCCTCCAGCATCGCGGGCAGGAAGCCTGCGGGATGATCACCTTTGACGGCAAACGATTCCCCTCGGAACGTCATTTGGGCATGGTAGGTGAGCATTTCGGGGGTGACCTCCGGACGCGCCTGCCCGGCCACGCCGCCATCGGTCACAATCGGTACTCGACGCAGGGCCGCACCATGTTGCGGAACGTGCAACCGATCTTCGCAGACCTCGCCGGCGGCGGGTTCGCGGTCGCGCACAATGGCAACCTCACCAATTCCCGCAAGCTGCGCCATGACCTCGTCAAGGATGGCGCGATCTTCCAGTCCACAATGGACACCGAAGTCATCCTGCACCTCGTGGCGCGCAGCACCGGCAAGAATTTCCTCGCGCGTCTCGTGGATGCGCTGCAGAAGATCGAGGGCGGCTATGCCCTGGTCGGCCTGACCGGCAAGAAACTGGTCGGCGCACGCGACCCGGTCGGCCTGCGCCCGCTGATCCTTGGCAAGCTGGGCGATGCCTATGTGCTGGCGTCAGAGACCTGCGCGCTGGATATTATCGGCGCGGAATTCGTGCGCGAAGTCGACAATGGCGAAATCGTCGTCATCAGCGACAAGGGCGTTGAATCCTACCGCTTCGCCCCGCAACGCCCGACCAGCCCGTGCGTGTTCGAATATGTCTATTTCGCGCGCCCGGACAGCATCGTTCAGGGCCGCTCCATCTATGAAGTGCGCCGCCGCATGGGCCGCCAGCTGGGGATCGAGACCCCGGCCGAGGCCGATGTGATCGTGCCCGTGCCCGATTCCGGCGTCCCGGCCGCGCTCGGATTTTCCGAACAATCCGGCATTCCCTTCCAGATGGGTATCATCCGGAACCATTATGTCGGCCGGACCTTCATCCAGCCGACCCAGACCGGCCGCCAGAGCGCCGTTTCCAAGAAGCACAGCCCGAACCGCGCTGTGCTCGAAGGCAAGCGTGTCATTCTCGTCGACGATTCCATCGTGCGCGGCAACACGTCGAAGAAGATCGTCCAGATGGTGCGCGATGCCGGCGCCAAGGAAATCCATTTTCGCTCGGCCAGCCCGCCCATCCTGAACCCGGATTTCTACGGCATCGACATGGCCGCCAAGTCCGAATTGTTCGCAGCCATCCATACGCATCAGGAAATGGTCGAGGAACTGAACGTCGACTCGCTCGGCTTCCTGTCCGTGCCCGGTCTCTACACGGCCATCGGCGAGCCGCAGCGCAACCCGATGCAGCCGCAATTCTCCGACCATTGCTTCACCGGCGACTATCCGACACCGCTGGTCGACAATGAACATGCCGAATCCGACAAGGAGCGCCAGCTCTCCCTGCTGGACGATGCCTAGGTCTGAAGGTTCAAGGCAAAAAGCCATGTCATCCCGGAAAATGCAGCGCGTTTATCCGGGATCCAGCTGCGAAGAAGCAATTTCAGACTGGGTCCCGGCTCTCCGCTACGCTTCGGCCGGGATGACAAGACAGGATGATACTCTCTATGACTGACACCCCCCGCCTCATCCTTGTCACCGGCGCCTCGCGTGGCATTGGCCGCGCCGCCGCGCTGGAACTTGCCCGTCAGGGGAACATCGTCGTCGCGGTGGCCCGCTCCAAGGCCGCATTGCAAAAGCTGGACGATGAAATCCGCGCTGCCGGGTCGGAAGCCGTGCTTGTGCCGATGGACCTGAAAGATACCAAGGGCATCGAAACCCTCGGCAAGGTGATCGGCGAACGCTTCGGGCGGCTGGATGGCCTTGTCGCCAATGCCGGTATTCTCGGCACGCTCGGCCCGGTCGAGACGTGCGGTCCGCGCAGCTTCGAAGAAACCATTGCAGTGAACCTCACGTCGAACTTCCACCTGATCCGGGCCCTGTCGCCCTGGATGCACCAGTCGGACGCGCCGCGCGCCGTCTTCGTTACCTCCAGCGTGGCCCGCGCTCCGCGTGCCTTCTGGGGCCCCTACCAGGCCGCCAAGGCCGGGATGGAAGCGCTTGTCATTGGCTGGGCCGATGAGAATGAGAACATGAAACTGCGGGCGAACCTGTTCAATCCGGGTGGCACGCGCACCGGCATGCGCGCCGAGGCCATGCCCGGCGAGGATCCGATGACCCTTCCGACCCCGGAGGAGATTGCCGCCGAACTGGTCAAGCTGGTCAGCCCGGACGAGACGCGCACCGGCCAATTGGTTGCCTATCGCGAACTGGCCGGATCAAAGGGATAAGGCAGAATGGCGAAGGATGACCTCTTCCTCCTTCAGCCCCCCTTTGAAGACCCGGCCTATCCGGGCGAGATTTTCTATTGCTGGCATTGCATGCTGATGGAAGGCCTGATTGCCGCCTTGCCATGCCTTGCCGAACAGATCGATATTCACCGCATCGCCTGGCCTCGCCCCCGCGCGGACCTGGTCAGTCGTCTCGGGCCTGACAACCAGTCCCTCCCCGTGCTGATCCTGTCGGATGCAGGCGAGGGATGCCAAGGCGTCAAGCAGCATGAAGGCGTGCATTTCATCGACAACAAGGATGCAATTCTGACCGCGCTGACCCTTCGCCACGGTATTCCCACGCCGCATCCTTGAAGCAGCGGGCCAAGTCCGGCAGAAGTCTGGCCATGTCCACCTATCTTTCTCCCGCCTCCCTGCGCCCCCGGTCTGCCACGCTAAAGGATCTGCCAGCCCTGAAAGCCTGCGAGCAGGGCATCATTGCGGCCGAGCGCCCCTACGATCACACGCTGAAGCCGAATCCGATCAGCTATTATGATCTGGGCGAGCGTCTCCGCTCCGAAGATGCGGAAGTTGCCGTCATCGAGCTGGAGGGCGAGCTCATTGCGACCGGCTATGCCGAGAAGCGCCTCTCGAAACCCTATGTCGCCTCCGAGCATCACGCCTTTCTGGGATTCATGTTCGTGCACCCGGCCCATCGCGGCAAGGGACTGAACCGTATCCTGACGGACTATTTGCTCGACTGGGCCCGCAGGCGCGGCCTGACGGAAATCCGCCTGACCGTCTATAGCGGCAATGACCCCGCCATCCGCGCCTATGAGAAAACCGGCTTCAAACCCTACATCACCGAGATGCGGCTCAATCTCGACGAATAAGCCTATTCCGGCGGCGTGGTCAGGACAAAGCTTTCGCGCGCTGATATCTCGTCAAACCAGGTCACGAGGTTTGGGTGCGGCCCGCGCCAGTCGAGGTCCGGCAAGCGGAAATCGAGATAGCCAAGCGCGCAGGCATACGTGATCCGCCCAAGGTCGAATACTTTGCGGTCCGACGTCACATCCTCTGCAATCTCATCCACACCGCGATGGATCGCTGCGGTCCAGCGGTCCTGCCAGAAGGCCGAGCGCTCCGTTTCCGGCCGGCGGGATTCCATGACCAGGCTGAGCGCCGCATCCAGGATGCCATCGCCGAGCGCCTGCGCCGTCAGCACAGCCCAGCGGCGGTCGCCATCCTTTGGCAGAAGCGCCTCCCCGGCGGCCTCATGGTCGAGATATTCGCAGATGACCGGACTGTCGAACAGGTGCGTGCCATCCTTCAGCTCCAGCGCGGGAATCTTGCTGAGCGGATTGCCGATTCGTGTGGCCGCATTCTCCGCCATCGGGTCTGCGCGCTCCAGCGAAACGGCATCTTGCAGGCCCTGCTCGATAATCAGTACCCGCACCTTGCGGGCATATGGGGACGTGGCAGAATAATAGAGCTTCATGACATGCCCCTTCAGGTCTTGAAATGCTTGGATAATTTGAGGCCCTGCCCCTGATAGTTCGAACCCTTGCCGCCATACAGGCCCTTCGGCTTGGACGCCATGCTTTCATAGACCAGCTTGGCGACCGGCTGGCCATGTTCGAGGATAAAGGGAACGTCCCGCGAGCGTACTTCCAGCACGGCGCGGCTGCCGCCCGTATTCGTGCCGAAGCCCGGATCGAAGAAGCCCGCATAATGCGCGCGGAATTCGCCCAGCTCCGGCGCAATCGGCGCCATCTCGGCGGCCTCCATCGCGCCCACCTTCACCGTCTCGCGGCTGACCAGGATGTAGAATTCCTCCGGGTTCAGAACAATCCGGCCGTCGCGCGGCCAGACCGGCTCCCAGAACTGGCTCGCCTCATGCGCGCCAATCCCGCGCAAATCGACGATCCCGGAATGATGCTTCGCCCTGTAGCCGACCGGCTGATCGCCTGCCGATTCCAGATCAATCGAGACCACTTTCTCCTTGAGCGTCTCCGGCTTCTTCCGCTTGAAGCGGATCTGCGCCAGCCGGTCACCCGGCCGCACCATGATCGGGAAGGTGCGCGGGCTGACTTCCAGGTAGAGCGGCCCGGAATATCCGGTCGGCACTTCATCGAAGGCGCGCGAGCGATTGGTCACGAGGCGCGTGAACACGTCGATGCGCCCCGTGGAGCTTTTCGGATTGGCGCGCGCCGCAATCCCCGCCGGCAGGCGCAGCGACTCCATCAGGGGCACCAGGTACACGCAGCCCGTCTCCAGCACCGCGCCTTCCTTGGTCAAATCGATCCGGTGCATGTGGATGCCCGGTTCCTGCAACATCTCGGCGACGGTGCGGTCCTTGCCGGGCAGGAAGCTCGCCCTCAGCCGGTAGGCATCCTCCGCCAGACGAAGATCGAGGCTGGCCGGCTGGACCTGGCCCTCGTCCAGCGGCAGGTCTGACCGGATCGCCTCGGCGCCCACCAGCGCTTCAATCTCATGATCAGACAATACACCAGAATCGACGGCCATCACTTGCACCCCTTGCCCTCTCAGGCATAAGACGCACTGCAGGAAACACAAGGGACTAACGTGTCATGGCAGATGCACCGGGCGGCGACGGAAAAAAGGGCTGGAAGCCTGCGACCAAAGCGGTGCGCGGCGGCCTCATGCGCTCCCAGCATGGCGAGATTTCCGAAGCGATCTACCTGACGTCCGGCTTCTCCTATGACAGCGCCGAACAGGCGATGCGCCGCATGGCCGGCGAGGAAGACGGCTTTGTCTATTCCCGCTATGGCAGCCCGACCTGTGAGATGCTGCAGCAGCGACTCGCCCTGATCGAAAACGCCGAGACCTGCCGCGTGGCCGCGTCCGGCATGGGCGCAATCTCGACCGCGATCCTCGCGCCGCTGAAAGCAGGTGACCGCGTCGTGGCCGCGACGGCCCTGTTCGGCTCCTGCCGCTGGATCATCGCCAACCAGATGCCCAAATTCGGCATCGAAACTGTCTTCGTGGACGGCGCTGACCTCGAGGCCTGGGAGCGGGAAATCGCCAAGGGCTGCCAGCTCGTCCTGATCGAGAGCCCGGCCAACCCCCTGCTCGACGGCGTCGACATCGAGGCGGTCGCCAAGCTCTGCAAGGCTGCCGGCGCGATTCTGGTGGTCGACAATGTGTTCGCGACGCCGATTCTCCAGAAACCTCTGGAGCTTGGCGCCGATGTGGTCGTCTACTCGACCACCAAGCACATGGACGGCCAGGGCCGCGTCATGGGCGGCGCAATCCTCTGCGATTCGGCGCGGATGGAAGAAATCTACGATCCGTGGCTACGCCATCTCGGCCCGGCCGCCTCGCCCTTCAATGCCTGGGTCGTGCTCAAGGGGCTCGAAACGCTGAAACTGCGCGTCGACCAGCAGACAAAAAATGCAGCCCGCCTCGCCGACATAATTGCCGATCATCCGGCGATTGCCGCCGTGCGTTACCCGCATCGCGAGGACCATCCGCACTATGAAATCCACAAGCGCCAGATGAACGCCGGGGGCACCATGATCGCCTTCTCGGTGAAAGGCGGACAGGAAGAAGCGTTCAAGCTTCTGAATTCATTGGAGCTTGTCGATATCTGCAACAATCTCGGCGACACCAAGTCGCTGGCCTGTCATCCCTCCTCCACAACGCATCGCGCCCTCAGCGATGAGGAGCAGGCCTCGATGGGGCTTGACCGCAGCTGGATCAGGATGTCGGTTGGGCTGGAAGATTCTGACGATCTTGTAATGGATTTGACCCGCGCCCTTAACAGTGTGTGAACGAATTGGATTGAATTTCATCTAATGGGCAGACGGGTTCCTCCTCCACAGTACGAACATATCACCGACGGTGTTCGCATTCGCGTGCGTCCGAAATTCATGCATGATGAATCCGAGCCGGCGCGTGCCCGCTTCATGTGGTCCTATACGGTCGACGTGGAGAATGAGAGCGAGCAGACCTGGACCATCGTACGCCGTCACTGGCGCATCGTGGACGCCGAAGGGCGGCGTCAGGAAGTCGAAGGCGAAGGCGTGATTGGCCAAACGCCGACCCTCGGGCCGGGCGAACGCTTCAGCTATACATCTGGCGCGCCCCTGGCGGCCCCGTCCGGCATCATGGGCGGCACCTATGACCTCAAGGGCGATGATGGCCGCGTACTGATCGCGACCATCCCGATGTTCTCGCTGGACAGCCCGTACGAAACGTCGCTGCCCAGCTGAACCTTGCGACTATTCGCTAACCCTTGATCTCTGCCTTGATCAAATCGTTCAGGCGGGTGCGATCCGCGCCCTCGATGAATTCATTGCCGATCAGGAAGCTTGGCGTCGCCTCGACCCCGATGGCCCGGGCGAGCTGCTTGGACTCCGACAGTTCGCGCTGGATGTCGATGGAGCGCATGTCGGCGCGCATCTTCTGGACATTCATGCCCACATCCTTGGCCACCTCGTCGAGCTTGGCTTCGGTCAGATCATCATTGTTCTTGATCGCCATAAGCGCGAGGTGGAACTCGCGATACTTGCCCTGCTTGCCGGCGGCCAGCGCGGCGAGCGAAGCGGTTTCGCTGATGCCGCCAAAGATCGGCAGTTCCTTGAACACGACCCGGACATTGCCATCATAGTCTTCCGGCAGTTCCTGCACCCACTCGACCGAGCGCTTGCACCAGCCGCAGCGATAATCGAAGAACTCCACAACCGTGATCTCTGCATCAGCCGGGCCGATGAAATAATCACCCTCATTATTGTAGATCGCATCGAAATTGCTCGCGATGGCCTTCTGCGCTTCCTGGGAGGCGTCGGCTTTCTGCTTGGCTGCCAGCTTGATCAGCGCTTCCTCGATGATTTCCGGATTCTCGAGGATGTACTCTCGCACGACCTGCTCCATGGCTTCGCGATCAGCGGCGGGCGCCGATTTGCTCTCGGCGCAGGCGGGGGTCAGGGCGAGCGCGGCCATGGCGGCCGTCATCGTGGTCAGTCTCAAAGTCATGCGAGGGGCTTCCTGTCGTGTCAGGTCAATATCGATTCAGATCAGATATACGGCCTGATAGGCGCGCGTCCATTGGGCCTGACACAAAGTTGATCGGGAACTATTGAACCGTGAACGAGAAACGCGGGCGGCGGCGATACATGTCGCGATTGTCCGGATTGTTGGCATCCGTCACCAGGAGGATGTCATCCGCGCGGCGATAATCCGGTGTGCCGGGCTCAAGGCTCTGCACGGCGAAGTGCGCGAACCGGTTCGCCCGCACAATGTCCCCAACAGCATAGGCCGACTCGGCTGTGGCCAGTTGGGCATCTGCCCGGCGTCCCTGCTTCTCGTAGGTGATGGCCAGTTGTGCCCAGGCGAACGCATTGTCCGGCTCAGCGATCAGCGCGTCATGCAACGCCTTTTCAGCCGCCTCGACATCGCCCGGCTCGTCCCGTGCATTCAGGGACCGGGCAAGGTTGATCAGCAGCAGGGGCTGGCCCGGCTTCAATTCGAGCGATTTCGCATGCGGCTCCACCGATTCGGCGGCCCGGCCGCTTTCAAACAGGATCTGGCCCTTGAGCTCCCAGAAATACGGGTTCTCAGGATCCTCCTCCAGCAAGGAGTTGATCTCGATCAGCGCCCGATCGATATCGGACGCCTGCATGGCCGCGATCGAGCGGGCATAGCGGGCCGGCTGGCTCTGGTCACTGGCCGGATATTCCCGCGCCACCTTGTTCGGCGTATCGAGGAAGCCGATCAGCTTGGCGCGCATCATCTGGTACTGGCGCAATTCGCGGTCCGTTTCCGGCGTGTCCATCATGCCGGAATCCTCGGCCAGCTGGCGCACGGTGCGGATCCGGTCCGAGGCGAGCGGGTGCGCGCGGAAATAGGGATAGCGGCGCGCGCTGGACAGAACTTCCTGATAGCGGAAATTCTCGAAGAATTCGACGATGCCGCGGGGCGACTGGCCGAGCTGCGTCAGGTATTCGACCGCCGCCGCATCTGCCGTCGCTTCTTCCGACCGTGTGTGCGTGAAGAAATTCAGCGCCGCAAATTGCTGCGACGACCCGATCAGGGCCGCGCCGGCCCCGCCTTCTCCGGCCGCCATGGCCAGGATACCAAGACCGATGGAGAGCAGCGCCGGGCGCATCGCGACCCCGGCGGCGCGCGACCGACTGACCGAGTGGCCACAGGCGATGTGACAGGTCTCGTGCCCGATCACGCCCTTGATCTGCAGCGAGGAATCCGCCGCGATGATCAGGCCGGTATGGATATGGATGTTCTGGCCGTTCGCCACGAAGGCGTTCAGGGACGGATCATTGATCAGGTACAGGCCGACATCATTCGGCTTCAGGCCCGCCACGTCGAGAATGGGGTCTGTCCATTCCCGCAAGGTCTCCTCGATCTCCGCATCGCGGATGAGGCTCTGGGCCGTGGCACTTGCCGCCATCATCGCGGCGAGCGCGGCGGTTGCGGCCAGTTTCAGGAAATTTCGCGCCATGCAAAGCGCCTCCTGTTGATTGCATCTACATCCCTGATTTTATGGGACGCCTATACGATTGGCGAGGGTTTCCTCGCACTATAACGCATTTGTCAGGAATCGGCTGACTGGAAGATGAATGTCAGGGCAGGGTCGAGGCGGATTCCGATCTCGGCCCCTGTCTTCGGCGCCGTAATGCGCGGCACCAAGGCCGTCAGGGCCTGTCCCTGGCAATCAAGCAACAGGCGGCACAGCGGACCGGTCAATTGGCTGGCGGTGACTTTGGCGCGAACCGGCGAGCCCTCATCCTGCACCACACCTTCCGGACGTACGATCAGTTCCGCTCCAGCCGGCACGGCCTGCCCGGCAAGCCCCTCGGGCAAATCGGCCGCACGAATACGGCTAACCGGGCCGAGCGCTGCAGCAATCGCAGCACTTTCCGGCTTCATGTAGACATCTGCGGCCTTGCCCTGCTGCAGCAGGCAGCCACCTTGCAGGATGGCGATACAGTCGGCGCTCTCCAGCGCTTCGGTCGGGTCATGCGTAACGAGGAGCGCCGGAATCCCCGCCTCCCGGATCGCCGCCAGCGCCGTATCGCGCACACTGCCCCGCAGCGCCGGATCGAGGCCGGAGAACGGTTCGTCCATCAGGATCGCCGCCGGTTCCGGCGCGAGTGCGCGGGCAATCGCGACGCGCTGTTGCTCTCCGCCGGAGAGTTCATGCGGGAAGGCGTCGGCCCGGCCCGTCAGGCCCAGACGCTCAAGCCATTCTGCGGCGATCGTGCGCGCCGCTTCCTTGCCCCGTGATTTGAGGCCAAAGGCAACATTCTGCGCCGCGGTCAGGTGCGGGAACAGCGCAAAATCCTGGAAGATCAGGCCGATCCGGCGCTTTTCGGCGGGCACCGTCTTGCCCGGCCTCGAAAGCAATTGGTCTCCCAGTCGGATCTCGCCCTCGTCCAGCGGCTCCAGGCCGGCAAACAAGCGCAGCAAGGTCGACTTGCCCGCGCCCGACCCGCCGAGCAGGGCCGTGATGTCTCCCGGTTCAAGATCGAGGCTGACCCCTTCCACCACGGCGGTGGGGCCGTAGCGGCGGGTCACATTTGTGGCGATCAAATGCGCGCTCATTGGGTGTCCCCCGGACGCGAATGGCTGAGCCGCCAGGACAGCAGGATCACGGGCAGCAGGCCCGCCAACGTGATCAGCAGAGACGGCAAGGCCGCCGCCGCCAGCCGCTCATCCGTGGCATAGGCATTCGCCCGCACCGACAGCGTGTCCCAATTGAACGGCCGCAACATCAGGGTTGCGGGCAATTCCTTCAGGGATTCAACAAACAGGATCAAGGCACCAGCCATGGCGCCTGATAGCGCGACCGGCAGGTCAACGGAAACCGCGCGGCGCAGCGGCGAGGCGCCAAGGCTCTCGGCGGCATAGCCCATCGAGGCAGGCGCCCGGCCAAGCGCCGCGACCATCGGCTCCGCGCCGGAGGTCGTGAACCGGCTGGCATAGACCCAGGCGAGTGCAATGATCGCCCCCGCCCCGGTCAGCGTGATGCCGAGATAACCCATCACCAACAGCGCGCCGAGCGCGAGAACGGCGCCCGGAATGGCGTAGCCGGTCGAGGCCATCAACCGTGCGAAGCCGGCGATCAGTCCGCTCTGCCGGGCCGTCAGCGCGATCACCATGGCCAGCACGAAGGCCAGCGCCGCGCCCGAGCCGGCAAGGATCAGCGTGTTGACCAGCGCCCGGCCAATCGGCGCGATCTGGCCCTGCGATTCCATGACCAGCCAGATGAGGCGCGACATGGGCAGGACAAAGGTTGCGAGGAACAGGAGCGCGCACGCCGCCATCGCCCCCAGCCCAGCCCAGCGCGGCAAGCGCGTGCGGGATACGTTGCGCCAGCGGGTCGAGCTTTGCTGGCTGCCGGCACGGCCCCGCGTATGCCGCTCTGTCAGGATCAGCGCGATCACGATCACGACCAGAACCAGAGCGAGCCGCGCCGCAGCCGCCGGTTCGCCAAAACTCTGCCAGGCGCGCACGATGCCGAAGGTCAGGGTCGGCACACCGAGATATTCGGCGGCGCCATAGTCTGCCGCCGCTTCCATCAAGGTCAGCGCGAGCCCCGCCGCAATCGCCGGACGCGCAGCCGGCAACGCCACCTGCCAGAACCGGCGCGCACTGCTCGCCCCCAAGCTGCGGGCCGCTTCCAGCGCGCAGACCGATTGCGAGACAAACGCCGCCCGCGCCGTCAGGTAGACATAGGGGTAAAGCGCGCAGGTCAGCACGAAGGCGAGCCCCGGCAGGCTGCGCATATCCGGAAACCAATAGTCGCGCGCCGTCCAGCCGGTCGCCTCGCGAATTGCCACCTGGAACGGCCCCATCAGGCCCATCAAATCGGCATAGGCATAGGCCAGCACATAGCCCGGCGCGGCGAGCGGCAGGATCAGCAGCCATTCGAACAGGCCCCGTCCCGGAAACTGGTACATCGTCACCAGCCATGCCGCCGGCACCGCAACGGCCAGGGTCATGAGGGCGGTTAATGCCAGCGTGCCGAGCGTGCCGGTCGTGTAGCCCGTGAGCAGCGTGTCGCGGATGTGACTCCACGCCTCGCCGCCGCCATTCAGGATCCCCGCCAGCAGCGTGACGACAACCGGCACAGCAATGATCAAGCCCGCCAATAAGGCGGGCCCGTCAATGCTTCTGAACCGAAAGCTGCGTATGGCGGTGTAGGTGTTCAAACGAGATCAGTTCCATCCTGCGCGGTCATAGATCGCCTGCGCCTCGGCCTGGTTTTCTCCAAGCTTGTTGAGCGAGAACACGCTTTCCTTGAAATCAGGCGGAAGCCGGTCGAGCCCTCCCGGCATCTCGGCGCCAGCGACCAGCGGGATTTCCTTGGTCTCGGTGGTCAGCAGGAACTGGCCCTCCTCGGTGGCCAGCCATTCGATGAACTGGATGGCGGCCTCCTTGTGCGGCGCATGGGCGGCTACGCCTGCGCCGGTGACATTCACATGCGCGCCCCAGCTATCCTGCTGCGGGAAAGAGAGCATGGTCTTCTCGACCGATTTGCGCTGGGCATCGGAGCCTTGCGTCATGCGCACCCAGTAATAATGGTTCACCAGCGCGACCGAGCACTGGCCGGCGGCAATGGCCTCGATCTGGCCGGTATCGCCGCCCTGCGGAGGCCGGGCGAAATTCGCCACGACGCTGCGCGCCCAGGCTTCCGCCGTATCCTTGCCCAGCCGGTCGATCAATTCGCCCATCAGGGAGAGATTGTAGATATTCGTGCTGGAGCGCATGCAGACTTCGCCCTCGAAATTCGCGCTGGCGAGGTCGGCATATTCATCCACCTGGTCCGGCTCGACACGGGCCGGATCATAGACAATCACGCGCAACCGTTTGGCCAGGCCATACCAGTTATGGTCGGGATCGCGGAAATGTTCGGGAATGCGCTCCAACAGGATGTCCGACTCGATGGGCTGCATCAGGCCTGCCGCCTTGAACCGGTAGAGTGTGCCAGCATCGGACGAAATGATGACGTCCGCGGGACTTTTGTCGCCCTCGGCCTTCATCGCTTCGAGCAGTTCGGCGGCGCCGGACTCGCGGAACCGGACCCGGATGCCGGTCTCTGCCTCAAAGCGTTTGTAGAGGTTTTTGTCAGAATCGTAGTGCCGCGCGGAATATACATTCAGCATGCCGGTTGGCTCTACCGGCGGTGTAGCCGCAGCTTCAGACTCCCCCGAAGTCCCCGACGGCCCTCCACAGGCAGAAAGGAAAACGCAGGCGGCGGCCAGGGGCACATACCATTTCATGGAACAAACTCTCTCTCAGGGGCATTGATCTTCTGTTCAATCACAGTTGAGAATGGATCGCAACGAACGAGATGCGCGACCTTTTTGCCCGATTTTTGCACACACCGACGGAAACGGCCGTAAAGCGCGTGAATCTCATGTTGCATTGCACAAAAAACGGTAACGATATGAGCCTACAAACAGTGTCCAAGAAAATGGACCGCGAAAAAAGACAGGTGGTAGGGACATGGCAGTGAGTGATATCGTCGTGGATGTGGATCTCGGCTCCCCGGAGGAGGATGCGCTGCTCTCGGCAACGCTGGATGCCTTCGTCATCGAGCAGCTTGGCCGGGAAAGCGATGAAGGCCCGGAAATGATGGTGCGGACCGCCGTCCGGCCCACGGGAGAATTCTGCAAGGAAGTCGTTTTCCAGAGCCAGAAATGGGCCGAAGCCTTCCAGACCTATTGGGAAAGCCAGAAAATGCAGGTCTCCGCCGCCTGAGCGTTCTATTCCGCTGCGCGATAGCCTAGATAGCGCACATGACCTGCGCCGCCCGCCCCACCCTGTCCGCCCCCCGCATCGCGATTGCCGGGGCCGGTATCATTGGCCTCAGCTGCGCGCTGGAACTTGCCCGGCGCGGCGCGACCATCACCCTTTACGACCCCAACACACCCGGACGCGGCGCCAGCTGGGCCGCCGCCGGCATGATTGCCCCGGCCTTCGAAGCCGCATCAGAACCCGGTGTTCACCCCAAACTGTTTGACCTCTGCCTTGAAAGCGCGCGGCTCTGGCCCGGCTTTGCCGCCCGTCTGGAAGCCGACAGTGGCAAGCCGGTGGGCTACGCGCCGGGCCCCTCCCTGGCCGTTGCGGCAGACCCGGCCACAGCCCGGCATCTGGACGGCATTCTGAACACATTGGCGAAGCGCGGCCTTCCGGGCGACCGGCTCGACGTGGACGCCGCGCGCGCGGTCGAGCCCTCCCTCTCGCCGGACCTGCTCGGCGCCCTGCGGCTCGAAACCGATGGGCATGTGAACAACCGCGCCGTGGTCTCCGCCTTCCTTCTTCTCTGCGAGCGCCACCCCTCGATCACGCTGGAGCCCACGCCCGCGCCGCTGCACTCGCGCGGCAGCACGCTGGACAGTGACGGCCATGACCTGATCCTCGTCACAGCCGGCTGGCAAAGCGGCGCCCTGAAAGTCACCGAGCATGGCCAGCAAGTCAGCCTCGTGAACTGGGACATTTCGCTGGACGAGATCGACACCTATGGCGGCCAGATGCTGTCGGTGGAGCGCCGGGCCGATCATCCCGCCACCACGCTGCGCGCCGGCCCCATCTACATGGTGCCACGCGGCAGCGAACTCGTGATCGGCGCCACGATGGAACCGGGCCGCACGACCGGTATGCCGAATACGGATGATATTGCGGGCCTCTTGTCAGACGCGGCGCAAATCGTGCCCTCACTGGCCGATGCCCGCATCACTTCCACATGGTCCGGTGTCCGCCCCGGCACGCCCGATTTCGCGCCCTTCCTCGGTCGCACCCGCCAGCCCAACATGTTCGTTGCGGCCGGGCATTACCGGAACGGCATCCTGCTGACGCCGATCACGGCGCAGATCATCGCAGACCAGATGCTGGGGGCGGAGCCCGGCGACCTTGCCGGCGCCTTCGCGCCATCCCGCGCGCTTCCGGCCCAGGCCTGATTTTCCTTGAACTCAGCGCAGGAATGCGTATGTAAGCGCTTCGATCCGCAGAGAAACCAATGGAGGCCAAAGACATGGATTACGCAAAGCCCACTGCTTCGCTGACCCTTTCCATGATCGCACGGCCTGCCCATGTCTTCCTGTCTCACACTCGACTCCCTTTCCCTCACCACGCCTGACGGCACGCCGCTCTTTGACGGCCTGACCCTGTCGCTCGGCCGCGAATGCATCGGCCTTGTCGGCCGCAATGGCTGTGGCAAGTCCACCCTGCTGCGCGCCATTGCCGGCGATGTGGAGCCTGCACGCGGAAGCCTGTCCGTTCACGGCCGTCTAGGCCGTCTCGCCCAGATAGCCGACGAGTCCCAGACCGTTTGCGAAGCGCTCGGCGCGGCGGAGGGCCTTGCCCGGCTTGCGCGTCTGGCCGCGGGTGAAGGCTCGCTGGAAGATGCCGATTTGGCCGACTGGACGCTGGAGTCCCGGCTCGAATCCGTTCTGGCATCTACCGGTCTCCGCGACATGCCATGGGACACTGCCCTGTCCCGGTTCAGCGGCGGCGAGCGTACGCGAGTCATGATCGCCCGCCTGTTGCTGGAAGAGCCTGATGTGTTGCTGCTGGATGAACCCACCAACAATCTTGACACGGATGGCCGTGCCGCGATCGCCAAGCTCCTGCAGGATTGGCGCGGCGGCGCGCTCATCGCCAGCCATGACCGCCACCTGTTGGAGCAGATGGACCGCATCGTGGAATTGTCCCCCATAGGCGTGACCGTGTTCGGCGGCGGGTGGAGCGAATTCCGCGAAGCCCGCGACGCTGCCCGCGCGCAGGCCGAAGCTGATCTCGCCAGATCCGAAACCGCCCTGCGCCGCACACAAGCCGAGGCCCAGCGCGCAAAGGAAAAACAGGACCGGCGCGACAAGGCGGGCCGCGCCGCCCGCGCAAAGGGGGATGCCCCCAAGATGCTGCTCGACAAACGGCAGGAACGCGCGGAGGCCACCGCCGCACGGGGCAGCGACCTTGCCAGCCGCCAGACCAACGAAAGCGCCGACGCCCTGGAAGCCGCCCGCGCCAGGGTCGAGACCACCGCGCCCATCACGATGGAATTGCCGCCGGTTCACCTGCCCCGGTCAAAGGACATCCTGCGCGTGACCGAGGCCGCCGCCGCCTTCGGCAACCGCCCCCTGTTTGGCCCGCTCAGCTTCGACATAAGAGGACCCGAGCGGATCGCCCTTGCCGGCCCGAATGGCGCCGGAAAGTCGACGCTGATGCGCATGATCCTTGGCGAGATCGCCCCCGCCGCCGGCATCGTCGACCCGCTCACGCGCCGCATCGCCCGGCTCGACCAGCATGTCAGCCTGCTGCCCTCGGGCGGCTCGATCCTCGACACGATCAGGGCCGTCCAGCCTCACCTGACAAAGAATGAAGCCCATGCCGCCCTCGCCCGCTTCGCCTTCCGGAACGAGGCTGCGCTGCAATCCGTCACAACGCTCAGCGGCGGGGAACGCCTGCGCACCGGCCTCGCAGCCATCTTCGCCGCGCCGGAACCGCCGGAGCTGCTCCTGCTGGACGAGCCGACCAATCATCTCGACATGGACACGATTGAAACGCTGGAGACGGCCCTCAAAGCCTATGATGGCGCCCTCCTCGTCATCAGCCATGACCCGGCCTTCCTCACAGCCATCGGCATCACGCGCACAATTGCGCTCCCCTGACGCAGGGCAATCGCTGGACGGGCCTGCATGGCCGCCTTAAGTCTGGCCCTCAGGAGGATTACGTCACATGCACCAGATCGCGCCGATGAGTGAAGATCAGGCCGCCATCAAGGCCGCCGTCGAAAAAACGCTCGAACCCTTTGGGGACGAATACTGGGCGAAGACCGACGAGACCGGCGACTGGCCGGAGGAATTCTGTGACGCCATGGCCGCAGGCGGCTGGCTGGGCATTGCCTTCCCGGAAGAATATGGCGGCGCGGGCCTCGGCCTGACCGAAGCCGCGCTGATGATGCAGACGGTCACGCGCACCGGCGCGGGCTTCTCCGCCGCCTCCGCCATTCATCTCAACATCTTCGGGCCGAAGCCGCTCGAACGGTTCGGCAATCCCGAGCAGAAGCGCGAGAATTTGCCCAAGATCATCTCGGGCGAAGAGAAGATGTGCTTTGCCGTGACCGAGCCGAATTCCGGCCTCGACACGTCCAGCCTCGAAACCAAGGCCGAGCGCACCAATACCGGCTACACGATCAATGGCCGCAAGATCTGGACGACCGGGGCCCAGCGCGCCGACAAGATCCTGATCATCGCGCGCACCACGCCCAAGGACCAGTGCGCCAAGCCCTATCTCGGCCTCTCCCTGTTCTACACCGACCTTGACCCGAACAAGATCGAGCGCCAGCCGATTCCGAAAATGGGCCGCAAGGCGGTCGAGTGCAACATGCTCTACATTGACGGGCTGGAAGTGCCGAAGGACCACCTTATCGGCGAGGAAGGCGAAGGCTTCAAATACCTGCTTCAGGGCCTGAACCCGGAGCGCGTGCTGTTCGCGGTGGAATCCATCGGGCTCGGCTTTTCGGCGCTGGAGCGCGCTGCGAACTATGCGAAAGAGCGCGTCGTCTTCGGCCGCCCCATCGGCCAGAACCAGGGCATCCAGCATCCGCTAGCGAAATCCTGGGCCGAACTGTCCGCCGCTGAGCTGCTCGCCTACAAGGCCGCCGGGCTCTATGACGCCGGACAGGATTGCGGCGCCGAGGCCAATTCCGCTAAATATCTTGGCACCGAAGCCGGCTTCCGCGCCTGCGAGACCGCTGTGCTGACGCATGGCGGCATGGGCTACGCGAAAGAGTACCATGTCGAGCGCATGATGCGCGAAGCCATGCTCGCCCGCATCGCCCCGGTCAGCCGCGAGATGATCCTCAACTTCATCGCCGAACGCGTCCTCGGCCTGCCGAAGAGTTACTAGTTGATCCGGGGAGACCACCCGGCCTGTCCCCGGCCCTGACACTTCGAAAACCCCTGACCTGCCGCGCAGGTCAGGGGTTTTTCGTGGGCTCTATCCAACCGGACTTGGCGCTGTGGCAGGATTGGCAGCATGGACACGCTGTTTGCCCCTGTCGGACCGCTCAAGCCGCATCTGGAACCCTACCGGGTCTGGATCTGGCTGCAGACGGTCGCTCTGCGCCTGTATGTTCGGGCACTGAAGGGCCGGGACGTCCCTTTCATGACCGTCATCGACCATCGCGGCACCGTATACCTTCAATGGATCGGCGACGCGCCGCATGAGCGCGAACCGCACCCGCTGGACTTCACATGGTCAAAGGCTTTCCGCCTGGCAATTGGCGATCTGGACTCCGCCCATCCCGGTGAAAGCCAGGACCGCGTGCAGATTGATGCAGGCAACCAAACGCGCCCGAGACAGTTCAGCCAGGGCTGTGCCCTGCCCCGGCCAGATCCCTGACCGCGCTCCCGTCACAAAAACCAGATTCCCACCCGAAGCGCCCTCACAGGCGTCGCAAATGCTGGCGCGGCCAGCCCTACATGTCGTCGGCCTTGGTCATGTGCTGGAAGAACTCTTCCTTGCTGTTGGTACGCGGATAGGGTGTGTCCGGAACGGGCTTACCCAGGAAAGCGCAGAGCGGTTCCCAGCCATCCTTGGCCGAATGCACCAGAAGGCGCTCGGCGGGAATAGTCGCCTTCACTTCGGCTTCGTGCGCGTTGAAGGCGGCGATCA
Source organism: Hyphomonas sp. (assembly GCF_036964145.1). Lineage (GTDB taxonomy): Bacteria > Pseudomonadota > Alphaproteobacteria > Caulobacterales > Hyphomonadaceae > Hyphomonas. The sequence goes on along the minus strand of NZ_JBALUC010000001.1, from coordinate 807,858 downwards.
GGCTGTCCTTGTCTTTCGCGCCGCCAAAGCTGCGCTCCAGCACTTTCGTCACCATGCGGAACCATTCGGTCGCTTGCGGCGGCCAGGTCTCCGGCGCCCAGACGGTTGCCAGAATGGTCTCGGAAATACTGCTGTACCAGCTCTCGGGCGAGCGCGTGGAGAGGATGATCTTCGCCTCTGGATAGGCCTCGGCCGTCTCCTGCCAGAAGGCCGCAGTCGGCCAGTCCACGGCGGAGGTGAAGCCATCATAAATGGCGCCGAAGTCTGGCGCGCCCGCCAGCGCAGCATTCCAGAGCGGCACCTGTGCCTCGCCATTCTCGATGACTTCGATCATGTGATGGCACGGCCCGAAGCCGAGGTGCTCAAGCGCCAGTTTGAGCGACATGGTGCCTGTGCGCCCGAAACCGGCGCTGATAACGGATAGTGTCATTGGATTTGTTCCCTCCACAGCCTTTCAGGCGTCCCTGCTATTTCCATAGCATGACCATGAGGCGGGCGATAACAAGAAATTTGCCTCGCAGGGCGAGGTCGATCAGGCAACCACTTGGGTCGGGACCGACAGCATGGACCCCATACCGTCGAACTTCAGCTCGCCGGTCAGGTAAGGCAGCATCTTGTCGGCCATCAGGGGCTTGGTGAAGATATAGCCCTGAACGAGGTGGCATCCGGCGGTGCGGACATGGTCCAGTTCCTCGCGGGTCTCCACGCCTTCCGCCACACAGGCAATCGACAGCGACCGGCAGAGGCGGCTGATTGTCCGCACAAGACCAAAACTCTTCTGATTGTACTCGATCGACGAGATAAAGCTGCGATCGATCTTGACGATGTCGAACTCCAGCTCCTGGAGGTATCGCAGGGAGGAAAAGCCCGTTCCGAAATCATCGAGGGCAATCTTCACGCCCAGTTCGCGGAATTTCAGGAGGTTGTTGTGCACCTCCGTGAAATCCGTCAGCAGCGAGGATTCCGTGACTTCGATCGAGATGCGCTTGCGCAGGCTCGGTGACTGGCGGATCAGCATCGAGGCCAGCAGATCCGTACACTGCCGGCTGTTCACGTCCTGCGCGGACAGGTTCACGGCAATGCGCGCAGTATCCGGCCATACTTTCAGCTGGGCAATCACCTTGCGGAACACGGCCAGCGTCATTTCCTGGGTCATGCCGGCTTTTTCAGCAATCGGCACGAACTCGCCCGGCGGCACCATGCCGATCTCCGGACTGTCCCAGCGCGCCAGCGCCTCGCAGCGGCGGATGGCGCCGTCCCGCGTGTCGATGATCGGCTGGTAGACAAGGTGGATTTCCTTGTCGAGGTCGGCATTCTTGAACGCTTGGTGCACCAGCACTTCGCGCCGTTTGCTGGCGGCGTGGTGCGAGGAAAATTCCACCACCGGACCGGCCGAGGATTCCTTGGCGCGGAACAGGGCGAAGTCCGCCTGCTCCAGAAGATCCTTCGCCGAAGCGACTTCAAAGCTGCGCGAGGACAGGCCCACTGAGGCCGAGACGCGGCTGACGTCACTGCTGGGCAGGACAACCGGATTGCTGATCGAGGCAACCAGTTCCTGGGAGAATTTCATCGCATCGTCCCGCGACGTATTCCACGGCAGGACATAGGCAAACTCGTCTCCCCCCAGGCGCGCCACAGCGCCGCCATAATGGGTCGCGGCCAGCTTAATCCGGTTGGCGGTTTCCACAAGGACGGCATCGCCGGCAGAATGGCCGAACACGTCATTCAGCGGCTTGAAGCCATCCAGGTCGACCAGGCCGACAATCGGCAACTCGCCATCCGGGCAGCGCTCGAAGAAGAGATTGATCTGTTCGAAGAAGCGGCGCCGGTTCGGCAGGCCGGTCAGCGTATCGGACAGGGCCAGGAAACGGTTGGATTCCGCAAGGCCCGAAGCCCGCTCGTTTTCCGAGATGAGTTCATTGTGCAGCATCACCGATTCCACGATGCGCTGCTTGTAGGTGAAGGACACCTTGAAGAAGACGCCATAGGACACCGCCATCGGCACAGCCATGAACCCATAGAACTGCGGATCATGCAGCACGAAGACGAGACAGAAGACGAGCAGCGTCCCTGTCAGGCCGATGGCCACGATCCTCGGCCGAGGCATCGAACACATCATGGCGACGGGACCGATCAGGCAGGTGAACAATGCCAGCTGCGCTTCCTGGCGACCGATGGCATAGGGCCACAGCATGGCAATCCAGGCGCCCAGAATGGCAAAGATGATCAGCGAGCCATATTCCATGACGGCGAAATCGCGTTTGGCCCGTACCGGATCGGTGAGTTCCATCTGGGAATCCCGCCAGTGATTGATCCGCAGGATACTGGCCACAATGAACAGGCAAGGCAGGCCCAATGTCAGGTAGAGCGGCGCATATTCAAGGAAGCTCATGCCCAGCGACAGCGAGGCCACGCACAGCATCGCATACAGCGCGGAGAGGTTCCTGGATGTTGCGCGCATCTGCTCCATCACAACCGCCTCTTCCAGGTTCCGTGCATTCTGGAGCATGGTCCGATAGTGCTTGATGTCGGAGATATTTCGCATACGCGCCCGTTCTGTTAGGCCATATCCATTATAGGTAGTTCCATAAAGCCCGGTTTAGTCACGGGAAAATTCCACTACTTTCGGTTAACCCTGTCTTCATCCCCAAAAAGGGCCTGCCCGTTTGCGCCTGACCTCTTGCAATTCCCGGATTCGCTGGCAAAGAGCTTTTCATGACCGACACGCTTCCTGACCGCCTCGCCCTTGATCCCGACAGCAAGTTTCATGATGCAGACCTGCTGCAGCGTGAGATCGGTGTCCGCTTCAACGGCGCCGAAAAGACAAATGTCGAAGAGTATTGCGTATCCGAAGGCTGGATCCGTGTGGCCGCCGGCAAGGCGCTCGACCGCAAGGGCAAGCCTCTCACGCTGAAGCTCAAGGGCAAGGTCGAGGTCTGGCTGAAGGATCAGCCCGAAGGCTGAGGCCGCCTTCCGGCTTTCCCACATCCCGGACTCCGCCTAGACTCCCTGCCGGGAGGAATTCATCATGCCGTATCTGATCGCCGGACTGGTCCTGTTCTTCGGGGCCCATCTGTTTTCCGCATTCCGCAGCCGCGCACCGGGCAGGGATCTGCGCCAGCGCATGGGCTATGGCCCCTATATGGGTCTCTACAGCCTGGTGGCCTTGGCCGGGTTCGCCCTGATCATCTATGGTTATGATGCCGCGCGCTGGATGGGCTCACTCTATTTCGCGCCCAGCTGGGGCCGCCACCTGAACATGACGCTGATGCTGCCCGCGATGATTATCCTCGTGGCCGCCTATCTGCCCGCCGGCCGCATCAAGAAAACCCTGAAACACCCGATGCTGGTCGCGGTGAAGCTCTGGGCGCTCGGCCACCTTCTCGCCAATGGTGAGTGGAATTCCGTGATCCTGTTCACGAGCTTCCTGGCCTATGCAATCATCGACCGGATCGCCGTGAAGAAGCGCGGGGATACGGGCCCGCCCGCCGATGTCGCGCCCTCCAATCTCGGAGACATTGGCGCGCTGGTCATCGGCATCGGCGTCTATCTCGCCTTCTTCTTCCATCTGCATGAATTTCTGATCGGCGTGCCGGTCCTGCCGGGAGTCTAGAAACATGGACGCACAGTGTGCCTGCGGCAGCCTGAAAGTCGACTTGCCGGACGACATCACGCCGGCCGTTGTGGCCTGCCATTGCACGGCCTGCCAGCGCCGGACCGGATCGCCCTTCGGGGTCGGGGCCTATTACCTGCTTGCTGCCCTGACCATTACAGGAAACGCCACATCCTGGACGCGCAAGACTGACAGCGGCGGCGCCTTCACGACCTATTTCTGCCCGACCTGTGGCTCCACCGTCTACTGGACGACCGGGAATCATCCCGAAGCCGCCGGCATCGCCGTGGGAGCGATCGCCGATCCGCACTTCCCGGGGCCGGTACGCTCGGTCTGGGAAGAGACCCGGCATGAGTGGGTGGAGATACCGACGGCCCTGCATCACTTCCCCAAGGGCCGCAGCTGATCCTGCGCGGCGGAAGCGACCGTTCACACGCGCTTGCCCGCCGGTCTGAGGCAGGCTAAGTCGCTGGCCATGTCGAAACAAACCCGCATTTCCCGCAAGACCGTCAAGGATATCGCCGCCGCCAAGGGGGGCAAGCCACTGGTCTGCCTGACCGCCTATGACGCGCCGATGGCCGAGATCATGGACCCGCATGCCGATCTCATCCTTGTCGGCGACAGTGTTGGCATGGTGGTACATGGCCTGCCCTCGACGGTCGGCGTGACCATGGAAATGATGATCCTGCACGGCCAGGCCGTGATGCGCGGCAGCCAGCAGGCCTTCGTCGTCGTGGACATGCCCTTCGGCAGCTATGAGACGAGCGAAGACCAGGCTTTCCTGAATGCCGCCCGCATCCTCAAGGAAACCGGCTGCCAGGCCGTGAAGATCGAGAGTGGCGCCTATGCCGCGACCCAGATCGCCCACCTTGTCGAGCGCGGCATCCCGGTCATGGGCCATGTCGGCCTGCGCCCGCAGGCGGTCAATGTCGATGGGGGTTTCCGGGCCAAGGGCCGGACCGGGGCCGAGCGCGATATCGTGATCAACGAAGCCCGCGCAGCCGACCGCGCCGGAGCGTTCGCCATCGTCATAGAGGGCGTCGCGCGCGACCTTGCCGACGAGATCACGCAGGAAGTCAGCTGCCCCACCATCGGCATTGGCGCCTCGGCCAGTTGTGACGGCCAGGTTCTGGTGACCCAGGACATGCTCGGCCTGTTCGACTGGGCGCCCAAATTCGTGCGCCGCTACGCGGACCTGCGCACCGAGATCGACAGCGCCATCAGCCAGTTTGCCGCCGATGTCCGGTCCCGCGAATTCCCCGGCCAAGCCGAGACCTATTCCCTGCGAAAACCTGAAGCGAAACAGCCCTGACACGTTGCAGCAGGGCGCAGGCGCGTCTAGGTTCCCCCCGAAGTCAGATTACCCGATCGGAGCGCCCCGTTGAGCGACATTTTTGACGAAGTCGAAGAAAGCCTGCGCCAGGACAAGATGGAAGGCCTGTGGAAACGCTACAGGCCCTTTATCTATGGCGCGGCAGCATTGCTCGTGGGAGCAGTGGCCCTGAACGAATTCGTGCTGCGACCGCAGGCCGAACAGGCGCGCGCCGAACGTGCGCTCGCCTTCGAAAACGCCCTGACCCTGCTCGAAGAAGACAATTACACCGAGGCCGAAACCGCCTTCCGCGAATTGGCCGAAGGCAATGGCAAGATCGCGCCCCTGGCGGCGCAATATCTGGCCCAGACCCAGTATGAGGGCGGGGGCGACTCCAATGGCGCCACCCGCACGCTCTCTTCCGTCGCCGCCGTCGAGGGCAGCCCGTTCGAGCGTCTCTCGATCCTGAAAACGGCATATTATTCGGTCGACACCCAATCCATGGCGGACCTCGAAGCCACACTCGGCAGCCTGGTCGCGGATGAGGGCCCACTCGGCGCGCTCGCCCGTGAACTGATCGCCGCCAAGGCGTTCGAGACCGGCGACATCACCCGCGCCCGGACCGAATTCAACCGCCTCCGCTTTGATGCAGCCGCGCCGGAAGGCGTGAAGCGCCGCGCCGAAATCGCGCTTGCAGCCATCCCGGCAGCGCCCGCCGAAGAGGCCGCCGCCAGCGACACAGAGACATCAGTTGAGGGCGATCTGCCCGCTGAAACTGCCGACATCGAGGAGACTGGCCAATGAGGCTTTCCCGCCCACTCAAGCTGACCGCAACCGCAACGGCATTCGTCGCGCTGACGGCGTGCAGCAGCATTCCGTTCCTCGGTGGTTCCGGCAATGACGACAAGGAACAGCTCGACAAGGCGGGCCGCGTCACAATGGTGCTGGCGGAAGAAGCCATTGCGGCCAAGCCGGAACTGGCAACCGAATCCATCGACCTGCTGCCGGCCGTGGACATGGCGTCCTGGCCGGAAGCTGGCGGGACGCCTGCCAAGGCGCCGGGCCATGTGAACGCGGCCCCCGACCTGAAAGTTGCCTGGCGCAATTCCGTCGGCAAGGGCTCCAGCAACAAATCGGCTGTCAGCACGCCGCCGGTCGCCAGCGAGACGGCGATCTACACGCTCGACGCCGACCAGACGATCTATGCAACCGACCTCTCCAGCGGCCGCACGCTCTGGAAGAAGGAACTCAAGGGCCTGACCAAGCGGGACAAGACCGCGCTCGGCGGCGGTCTCGCCGTGAATGACGGTACGCTGATCGTTGCCAGCGGCTTCGGCTATGTCACGCGCCTCAACGCCAATGATGGCAGCGAGATCTGGAAGCATGAACTCGGCGTCCCGATGACTGGCGCGCCGACCGTCAAGGACGGCAAGGTCTTTGTCGCGTCCAACAATAATGAAATCTTCTCACTGGACCTCCAGACCGGCGAAACCGACTGGAGCGACCAGGCCATTGCGGAATCTGCCCGCGTCCTCGGCAGCCCGAGCCCGGCCGCCATCGAAGACTTCGTGATTGCGCCCTACTCGTCCGGCGAGATCATCGCCTATCTTGCCAATAATGGTCGCCGTCTCTGGACGGATGCCATTTCGCAGGCTGGCCGCTTCACCCCGATTTCCGAGATCAATGACATTGGCTCCCGCCCGGTCCTGGCTGGCGGTCTCGTCTTCGCGTCCAGCCAGTCCGGCATCACCGTCGCGATTGACGGGCGCAGCGGCAACCGCGTCTGGGCCCGCCCCATCGGCTCGACCCAGGCGCCGACCCTGAGCGGCAAATTCCTGTTCGTGATCGGCACGAATGCGACGCTGGCCGCCCTCGATGCGGGCACCGGAGATGCCTATTGGGTCACCGATCTGCCCCAGTACAAGAATGAGAAGAAAAAGAAGAAGCGGATCAGCTATTCCGGCCCGCTTCTGGCGTCAGGCCGCATTCTGATCGTTTCCTCCTATGGGGAAGTTCTCGCCTTTGATCCGCAGACGGGCGAACAGATCGCCTCTCTGAACATCAAGGACACAACATATATCGAACCCATCGCCGTGCAGGGCAAAGTCTTCCTGCTCACCGATGATGCAAAACTGGTTGCGATTCAGTAACAGGCTGCGCCGGGCTGGCGCGCCTCGCCTGAACGCATTGGAGCAGGCCCCGCCATGCCTTTGAAACTCGCCATTGTCGGACGCCCCAATGTGGGCAAGTCGACCCTGTTTAACCGCCTTGTCGGCAAGAAGATCGCGCTGGTCGATGACCAGCCGGGCGTGACGCGTGACCGAAAACAGGCGGAAGGCTATCTGGCCTCCCTGCCGCTGATCCTGATCGACACGGCCGGCTATGAGACGTCCTATGATGATAGTCTCGAATCCCGCATGCGTCAGCAGACCGAGGCCGCCATCGCAGAGGCAGAGCTGGCCCTCTTCCTGATTGATGCGCGCGTGGGCGTAACCCCGGAAGACGAGAATTTTGCCGCCCTGCTCCGCAAGGCGAACATCCCCATCGTGCTGGCGGCCAACAAAGCCGAAGGCAAGCAGGGCACGGTCGGCGTGATGGACGCCTGGTCGCTCGGCTTGGGCGAGCCGGTCGGCCTGTCTGCCGAGCATGGCGAGGGCATGGCCGAACTCTACGAAGCCATCCGGCAGGCGCTCGGCGAGGAAGCCTTTGAACTGGCCCTCCAGGAAGCCGAACCGGACTATGATCCTCGTGCGGCCGAAGACATCATCGAGAAGCTCGCCCATATCGATATTGACGATCTCAGCGTCTCCGATGACGATCTCGTCGCGGCCATCGAAGCCGCCGATGTGGACATCGCCCCTGAGCCACCCAAGGATGACAAGCCGATCAAGCTGGCCATTGTCGGCCGCCCGAATGCCGGCAAGTCCACCCTGATCAACCAACTGCTGCAATCCGACCGCCTGCTGACGGGCCCCGAAGCCGGCATCACGCGCGACTCCATTTCCATCGACTGGGAATGGGAAGGCCGCCGCATCCGGCTGGTCGACACAGCGGGCCTCCGCCGCAGGAGCAAGGTGCAGGAGCGGCTTGAACGCATGTCGACCGGCGAGACGATCCGTTCGCTGAAATATGCCGACATCATCGCGCTGGTCATGGACGCACATGAGGCGATGGAAAAGCAGGACCTGCTGATCGCCGACCTCGCCTTGCGCGAAGGCCGCGGCGTCGTTCTGGTCATTTCCAAATGGGACACGGTGAAGAAGCCGGATGAAGCGGCCAAGCATATCCGCGACCTCGCCAACCGGCTGATGCCGAATGCTGGCGGCGCGCCGGTGGTCTTCCTGTCGGGCCTGACGGGCCGGCATACCGACAAGCTGATGCCTGCCGTGGCAAAAGTCTATCAGGACTGGACCGCACGGGTGAAGACCGGCGACCTCAACCGCTGGCTGCGCCACACGGTCGAGCGCCACCCGCCCCCAAGCGTTCAGGGCAAGCGGATCAAGCCGCGCTACATGGCCCAGATGAAGGCGCGCCCGCCGACCTTCGTGCTGATCGCCTCGCGCGGTGACCAGATGCCGGAAACCTACAAGCGGTATCTGATCAACAATCTGCGTGATGCCTTCGACATGCACGGCGTGCCGATCCGCCTGTTCGTCCGGCAGGGTAAGAACCCCTATGCCGACAAGGCCGATGGCGCCCGCAAGCCGCAGGGCAAGGGCCCGTACAGAGGCAAGCCGACCAAGAAGGGCTAGCCCTCCGGCGCGACGCCTTGCGCTCGGTCAAAGGACACCCCTCCTCAACGTGGCATTCGGCGAGACGATTGCTTCGGGGAAATAGCCAATGGTCTCCAGACGAGCCTTGCTGATGACGGGCGGCGCCGCTGTCCTGATCCTTGGTGCAGCCGGATCGTGCACGTATCACTCCGCCCAGCGCCTTGACGCCGTGCGCGAACCCTGGCGGGAAGCCGAAGAGGGCTTCGGCGACGTCCGGCTGAATGCGCTGGCCTATGCCATCCTCGCCCCCAGCCCGCATAATCGCCAGCCCTGGCTGATCGAACTGATCGGCGCGGACAGGCTCACCCTGTATTGCGACCTCGACCGGCTGTTGCCGGAAACCGATCCGCCGAACCGGCAAATCACGATCAGCCTCGGCGCCTTCCTGGAATTGCTGAGACAGGCTGCGGCCGAACAGGGATATATTGCGCATGTGACGCGCTTTCCCGATGGCCAGCCCTATCCCCGGCTCGACCCGCGCCCGATCGCCCATGTCCGGCTGGAGGCATCTCCCGATGTTGCCCGCGATCCGCTGTTTGCCCACGCCCTGCAGCGGCGCACTGTGCGCACGCCCTACGATATCGACCGGCCGGTCGAGCCCGCCCTGCTGGAGACACTGACAGAAGTGTCGAAAGGGGAGGAAGCCACCGGGTTTGCCGTGACCAGCGCGCCGGAGACGGTGGACTGGTTCCGGGATGTCTGCAAACGCGGCTGGGCCATCGAGATGTCCACGCCGCGCGTACACCATGAAAGCACGAATCTGACCCGGATCGGGTCCGCCGACATTCGCGAAAATCCGGACGGCATCTCGGTCAGCGGAACCATGATCGAGATGATGAAAGCCGCCGGCGTGCTGACCCAGGAGAAGATGCGCCAGCCCGGCACCACGGCTTACAAGGAAACCAGGGCCTTTTACGAAAAGGCCATCGACGCCACCCCGACTTTCGGGTGGCTGGTGACCGGGCAGAACACACGCGCCGACCAGCTGGACGCCGGCGCCCGCTGGGTTCGCCTGCAACAGGCCGCCGCCCAGCTGGGCCTCGCGACCCAGCCGATTTCACAAGTGCTGGAGGAATTCCCCGAACTTGCGGAGTGTTTCACCGAAGTGCATGAGCGACTGCGGATTGAAGCGCCCGCGCGCATTCAGGGCATCTTCCGCCTCGGCTACGCACCGCCGCCGGACGCCTCGCCGCGCTGGCCTCTCACCTCCCGGCTGATTAGCTGAGCGGCGCCTCCGGGGCTTTCCGCAGTCCACACACATCCGTTACTGGAAACACGCCTGCGCGCCCCCTAGGGTCGGGTGCAGTCAATACGGAGATCGACATGAACCAGATGCAGGATGTGGTGAAGGCCTATTACGGGGAAACCCTGACCAGTTCGTCCGATCTCAAGACCGATGCCTGCACGACGGCCTCCCGCCCGCCAGCTCATGTCTCCGCCGCCCTCGCCGCCGTGCATGATGACGTGGCCGCGAAATATTATGGCTGCGGCCTCGCCATTCCGGCCGCGCTGGAAGGCTTGAAAGTCCTGGACCTCGGCAGCGGCGCCGGACGTGATGTGTTCGCCCTCGCCAAGCTGGTTGGCCCGACCGGCCATGTCACCGGTGTCGACATGACGGATGAGCAGCTGGACGTCGCCCGCGCACATGAAGCCTGGCACGCCGAGCAATTTGGCTATGACACGCCCAATACGCGCTTTGTGAAAGGCGAACTGGAAAAACTCGGCGAGCTTGATCTTGAGCCCAATTCCTTTGACCTCATCATCTCCAATTGCGTGATCAATCTCTGCACGGACAAGCCGGAAGTCTTCCGGCAGGCCCACCGCCTGCTGAAGCCCGGCGGCGAGCTCTATTTCTCGGACGTTTATGCAGACCGGCGCATTCCGCAGGAATTGATCGACGATCCCATCCTCTATGGCGAATGCCTGTCAGGCGCGCTCTACTGGAACGATTATGAAGCCATCGCGATAGCGGCGGGCTTTGCCGATCCGCGCGTCGTCACCCATCGCCGCCTTGCCATCATTGATCCGAAATTAAAGGCCAAGGTCGAGCCGATCCGCTTTGCCTCCGTCACAGCCCGCCTGATGAAGCTCGCCGGGCTGGAGACGGCCTGCGAGGATTATGGCCAGGCCGTCATCTACAAGGGCGGCGTCGAAGGCATGGAGCGCGTCTTCAGTCTGGACGCGGAGCATGAGATTGAAGCCGGCCGCGTCTTCCCGGTCTGCGGCAACACACTCGCCATGCTGATGGAGACACGCTTTGCGCCCTTCTTTGATGTGGTCGGTGACGGCAAGACCCATTTCGGCGTCTTCCCCGGCTGCGCCGCGCCGGACGTGTTCGCAGAGACTCAGGACGCCAGCGGCCCCGCGCCGGTTGGCGGCTGCTGCTAGCGCGCTACTCCGTCGGGTCGATATTCCCGCGCAGGGATTTGATCTCGCCCCGGCGCTTCTTGGCCGCAATCCGGCGTTTCACGCTGCCATAGGTCGGTTTGGTCTTGATGCGACGCTTCGGCTTGCGGCTCGCCCGCAGGATCATTCCGGCCAAGCGCTTGCGCGCCGCCTCCCGGTTCAGGGCTTGGCTGCGATGCTCGGACGCCTCCAGCATCAGGCGGCCATCCTTGGTGATCCGGTTGGCATAGAGCTTGGCGAAGCGCGCCTTCACCTCCGGCGGCAGGGAAGAAGCCTCGACATGCCAGGTCAGCTGCACGGCGGTCGACACCTTGTTCACATTCTGCCCACCCGGCCCGGACGCACGCACGAACGCTTCCGACACTTCCCAGGCGGGCAATGTCAGCTCGTCATTGATACGAATGTCCCCGAACTCGGCCATGGAGTTTCCTTAACACGGCGTTCAGCGAGAGTTCAGCCCCGCAAGACTAGCGTCACTGTCATAAGCCCGCAGGATGCGGGATCTGGTTTGCCTGTGCGGATGCGTCCGTCCGGGCCCCAAGTCGGAGGCCTTGCCCGCCATGAAACTGTTCAAGACCCTTACTACCCTGATCGCCACTACGGCCACGCTGGGCCTGTTGGCCGCACCCGCCGCCTATGCAGAACGCGGGCGCGGCGATCACAATCGCGGCGGCGGTTACCATGATGGCGGCCATCGTGGCGGAGACCGCGACCACAGAGACCGTGGACGCCGTGACAATGATCATCGCGGCGACCACAATCGTGGCAATCGCGGCTACAACAATGGTCATTCCAATAATCGCAATTACAATAAGGGCCATCATGCCCAGCGGCCGTATTACCGGCCAGCGCCGCGGCCTGTTTACCGCGCGCCGCCGCGCGCCCATCGCCACTATGCGCCGCCGCGGCACAATTATGTCCGCTACAGCCGCGCTTACGGCCCCTATTATCGTCAGGGCTATGTCCCGCCCTACCATGTGGGCGGCTGGTATCGGCCGCATCACCAGACGGTCTACATCGCGAATTACTCCACCTATGGCCTCTACGCGCCGCCGCCCGGACATTACTGGGTCCGGGACCATCATAGCGGCGACGCCATCCTGGCTTCGGTCGCCACGGGTGCGATCATCGGATTGGTCGTCGGCGCCCTCGCCTACGACTAGGCTGGCCCAAATTCAGAAAATACAGAACGCCCGGGCCCGTCGTCCGGGCGTTTTTCATGCGTCATGAAAGTGTCTTCCAAAAAAGCCCTGAAGTTAACTTTGTAATGGCGCAAATCATGCTTAACTCTGATTCGTCCGGGATGGTTCTGGACAAAGTCCGTGCCTGTTGCACGCTTGAAAGGAGGTGATTCATGTCGAGTGAGAAAACCAGAGGGATCAACAAGTTTATATCCTGTGGTGCCCGGCCGGAGCAGCCTCCTGTCGGCGCATAGAGATATTTGAAGGCACGCTGAAACGCTGCCAGACTTTGTTGGGTCCCGAGGACTCACGGAAGCCGCCCCAAAGGGCGGCTTCTTTGTTTGCAGATTCGGCCTGACCGCGCCGACTTACCTTTTGCCCGCAACACCGCTATTTGCTAGCAAAACACCCGAGCGGAGAAACTCAAATGAACGCCCTGACCCACAAGACATCCGGATGGACCATCGGCACAGGCAAACCGCTATCGGTAATTGCCGGCCTCAATGTTCTCGAAGACGAGGGCCTGTCTCTCGAAGTGGGCAGCGAACTGAAACGCATCTGCGAGCAATTGGGCCTGCCCTATGTGTTCAAGGCGAGCTTCGACAAGGCGAACCGTTCCTCGATCAAGTCCTTTCGCGGCCCCGGCCTCGCAGACGGCCTGAAAATGCTTGCGACCGTAAAGGCCAAGCTGGGCGTGCCGATCTGCACCGATCTGCATGAAGCCGGTCAGGCCGAAGCCGTCGCAGACGTTGCCGACATCGTCCAGATCCCGGCCTTTCTGTGCCGCCAGACCGACCTCGTCGTCGCCACCGCCAAGGCCACCGCAGCCGCTGGCGGCATTATCCAGGTCAAGAAAGCCCAGTTCATCGCGCCGTGGGATACCAAGAACATCGTCTCCAAGATCGGTGAAGCCGCAGATGTCGGCGTGATCCTGTGCGAGCGCGGCTCCAGCTTCGGTTACAACAATCTGGTCGTCGACATGCTGGGCATTCCGGAAATGCAGAAACTCGGCTGCCCGGTTACCATCGACGCGACCCATGCCGTCCAGCTGCCGGGCGCTGACCCGCGCACGGGCGGCGCCTCCACCGGCGGTCGCCGCGAGGGCGTGGCCATCATCGCAAAATCGGCGATTGCCGCTGGCGCGGATGGGGTCTTCCTCGAGTTCCACACCGATCCGGACAAGGCGCTGTGCGACGGACCGAGCTGCCTGCCGCTCTCGTCGGCCGAGGGCCTGCTGAGCACACTGAAATCACTGCATGAGGTTGTGAACGCGTGATCCGGGAGGGTATGGCATCAGACCGGGAGGCCCTTGCCACCATCCTCTACCGTGCCAGTCGGGACGTGTTCCCGCTGGCCGGCATCGAGCGCGTTGATGCGGCCGAGTTCGACCGTCAGACCAAAGGCGAGAGCATCCTGGTAGCTGAGAAAGACGATCGCCCGGTCGGCTTTTCCAGTGTCTGGGACCCGGACCATTTCCTGCACCACTTCTTCATTGATCCGGATCATCAGGGCCAGGGTATTGGCCGGTCGCTGATGGTGGCAACCATGATGCGCTATGGCAGCGCCCTGTCCCTGAAGTGCAATACGTCCAACACCACGGCCCGCACCTTCTATCGGGCAATGGGCTGGATCGAGACCAATGAGCCGGGTGGCACCAGCGAAGGCATCGGCGACTGGATCTGGATCCGGACCCCTGCCGCCGCCTCGGCGCTCGGCCTGTTACCGGAAGACCTCACCGAATGACGCGCCTCGTCGCCTTCAACAAACCGTTCAATGTCCTGTCCCAGTTTACCGACAAGAGCACGCTGGCGAGTTCGCGCGAAACTCTGTCGGACTATATGGACATCCCGCGCGTCTATCCCGCTGGCCGGCTTGACCGGGACAGCGAAGGCCTGCTGTTGCTGACCGATGACGGAAAGCTGCAGGCGCGGATTTCCGACCCGAAGGCCAAGATGGCCAAGATCTATTGGGCCCAGATCGAGGGCATCCCGGACGAGACGGCGCTGGAAGCTCTCCGCTCGGGCGTAGAGTTGAATGATGGGCGTACCGCCCCGGCCAAGGCGCGCATGATCGACGAACCCGGCGATCTCTGGCCCCGCGACCCGCCCATCCGGTTTCGCAAATCCGTGCCCGACAGCTGGATCGAACTGATCATTATTGAGGGCCGCAACCGCCAGGTCCGCCGCATGACGGCCGCTGTGGGACATCCCACGCTGCGTCTCATCCGGGCTCAGGTGGGCGACTGGACGCTTGATGGCCTTGCCCCTGGCGAGTGGCGCGACATCAAGGGCTGACCCCCAACCCTTCACAGGCCCCGTAACACAGATTAGCACACGGCACTCCACAGGCCCGCGCCAATTCCGGGCGAATCAGATGGAGTACATCATGGCATCGCCCCAAATGCCCGCTTGGTTTGAGCAGAACGCCCCCGACCGGGCACGCGAGTCCGCAACCTTCATCGGCAATATCTGGAATGATGGGGCGTATGGGCTGACCTATGGCGAGATCACCATTGCCGTGGTGATTATCCTGATCGCCCTGATGATACGCGGCCTGTTTGCCCGGGTCATCGTGAAAACGATCATGCGCGTGGCCTCCGGGACGAAAACCGGCTTCGACGACGCCCTGGTGAAATCCATCGCCACCCCGCTGAAGATCGTCCCCGTCATCATCGGCATCTATATCGCCCTTCAGGTGACCAACATATCGGGCGAGGCGGAAATTTACGCGACCCGTATCCTGCGCTCGATCATCACACTCGCCGTGTTCTGGACGCTGTCCCGCGCTGTGCATGCCTTTGAATACCTGTTCGCGGGTCTGAGAGACGCCCTGTCGCCCGCTGCCGTCGACTGGATGGTGAAGGCGCTGCAGATCATCCTCATCGTGTTGGGCCTCGGTGCTGTGGCAGAGCAATGGGGCATTCAGATCGCGCCCTTGCTGGCTGGTCTTGGCGTGCTCGGCATCGCCGTCGGCCTCGGCGCGCAGGATTTGTTCAAGAACCTCATCTCCGGCCTGCTGATCATATCCGAAAAGCGTTTCGTTCCCGGCGAGTGGGTCAAGGCGGACGGTGTGGTCGAGGGCACGGTGGAGAAAATCAATTTCCGCTCGACACTGATCCGCCGGTTCGACAAGAGCCCTGTCTATGTTCCCAACAGCGCGTTGTCAGATGCAGCCGTGACCAATTTCTCCCGCATGACACACCGGCGCATCAAATGGGTGGTCGGCGTGGAATACCGCACGACCGTGGACCAATTGAAATACATCCGCGACGAGATCGAGGCCTGGCTCTGGAATGATGACCGGTTCGCCAAGCCGCCGGAAGCCGCGCTGTTTGTGCGGGTCGACAGTTTCAATGCCAGTTCCATCGACTTCTTGATCTACACCTTCACCCACACCAAGAATTGGGGAGAATGGCTGGCGATCAAGGAAGAGTTTGCCGTCGCCGTGATGGACATTATCGAGACGGCTGGCACCGGCTTTGCGTTCCCCAGCCGGACGATCTACCTGCAGGAAACCGACCCGCCGGAAATCATGGCGCCGCCGGCCCGCAGCGAAGGCGTTGCCCGCGCGCAGGCCGCCAAGGAAGGCACGCTCCAGGTCGGCGGGATCGGCGAAGCCAGCGACGACGGCTGATCAGGCCTCAAGTTTGAAAAATTAAACCCTACAAAAATCCCCCCAAGATGGTAAAGTGAAACCCCTTAGAGGGGGATCTCTACCATGCAATTTCTGTCGACTATCTCAGCACAAAATACCGATGTGTTCGTTTCAGAATCGGAGGTGATCGCAGAAGACGGCGACGACTTTTCGCTAGCGGAGATACTACGTGCACCGCCTTTGCGTGAAGTCGAAAGCTTTTCAGCATTCTGCCACATTCAATCCCAAGAAAACAATGACTTCGAACTACTTGAAGAACTTCCTGCCGGTTTCACTGTGTTCAAGACTGCAAATGCCCTCCTGATCAGGGCGAGTGAAGCTGTCATGATGTTTGAAGTTCAAACACGCATCCGGAGTGCTGTTGCTTCAAAATTGCGTATTACCTTCGGTTTCTTTAGGCGTGGGAAAGAATGGCTACGTGACAACTGGCGATGTGAAGCGTGCAAACTGGCGGTTCGCGCATTGTTGAATGCCGGCTTAACTTCCGCGGGTATTCCGTCACCAGATCTGTTGGATATTCTGCCCGTTCTGGGAGATATTGGTTCACTAGACGAATTTCTGAACAGTATCCATTCGATGGTTGGTGAAAATCATCCGGTGGCTCAAGCACTGGAATTTCTTGGCGATAGACTGCGATTGAGACCGCTCAGCATCAACAAGCTTGTCCAGCTTATTTGCGAATGGTTGGGGTTTTGTCTGAAGGAGACTTGATCGAACAGACCCACCGACAAACCGGTCTGACCTAAGTCACCCACACGCCCGGTGCATTGCTGCGATAGCCCAGCGCGCGGTAGGTCGCATCGATCAGGCTTTGCGCGCGGTCGTTCACGAGAATGCCGCTGCCCATCTGGTTCATTGTGTAGCTGAACGCCAGGCCGATCTCCGGGTCGGCAAAGCCGATGGAGCCGCCCGCGCCGACATGGCCGAAGGCCTGCTCGCCCATGATGACGCTGGTTCCCGGGCCGAGGTTCAGCGCGCGATTGTCCATGGACTTCATGAAGCCCGGCCCGAACCGGGTCGGGACCAGGAGGGTGGCATCGCGTTGTGTCGCGGTCGTCACCATGCTCATGGCCTTCAGGCGATCAGACGAGACGAGCGTGCCGTCATCTGTGGCCAGGGGTGTGTACATCGCCACCTGCCCGCGCGCATTCGACAGGCCGCCCCCGCCGCCAATCTCGGCGGCTTGCGAGACGCGATTGTTGAAGTCCCAGCCGCCATTGTTCATGAAGCTCTTGTGCTGGATCGAGTCCGGCTCAGTCATCAGCTTGATGGCGAACTCGGTCGGCACATCGTCCGGCTTCGGCGCATATGGAATGATCGGCGCGATGTGGACATCTTCCGTTTCCGGCAGGCCGAGCCAGAAGCGTGCGCCGGTCTTGTCGGCGACTTCTTCCCGGAAGAATGTGCCGAGCGACTTACCTGATACGCGGCGGACCAGTTCGCCGACCGTCCAGCCGAAATTGATCATGTGATACCCGTTGCGGGTGCCCGGCTCCCAGAAGGCTTCCTCATCCTCCAGCCGCTGGATCATGTAGTCCCAGTCCTCGAACCCGCCTGGCCGGACCGGATCGCGCAAGGTCGGCAGCGCGCTCTCATGGTTCAGCATCATGCGGACGGTTGTCTTCTCTTTCCCGTTCTTCGCAAATTCCGGCCAGTAGTCTGCGACCAGCGCTTCGGGGTTCAACTCGCCCTGGTCGATCAGGATATGGGCGCATAGCGCGGTCGCCGCCTTGGAACAGGAAAAGACGATGGAGATTGTCTCCTCACGCCAGACATCGCCAGTTTCGGGATTGGCCATGCCGCCCCAGAGATCAACCTGCGTCTCGCCATTCACCGACAGGCAGACCGACGCGCCAACTTCACCGCGCTCCGCGAAATTTCGCTCGAACTCTTCCTTCACGGCGGCGAATTTCGACTCGCACGCCCCGCCAATGCTTCCTGACATGTATTCCCTCCCGAGGATTTTATCGGGCCATTCTGCTGAGCCCTCCCCACGGGAAGGCAAGCCCGTTTGGGAGTAACTCTGGCGAGCGGTCAGATTTCAATGATCAGGGGAGTGCCGGGAAATATCGCCGTTTCACGAAGGCCAGGCCAATAAGGGCCAAAAGCGCCGTGAAGAAGGCGACCACGATAACACCGCGATCCCCTTGGTGACCTGTCGCAACAATGAAGTAGCTGGGCAGGAATACTGCGAATACATGAGCGCTATATACAAATAGTGAGCTTTGCCCGACCGTAACGAGCAAAGGGTGCAACAATATCTTCTCACCGATACTCTGGATAATGGACAAACCAAACGGCAGGTCTTTCCTATTGAGCAAGAAGTAAACAGCGTACGATACCGCGCACGTCCCCATGATCCCGGTTATCGATATCTCGGCCCGGTTAGGCTCGTAGAGCCATGTCGGGCTATTGAGCTGCTCACGGCAAAGTTCCGCGACAGCAAATATTGCGATCGCTGCCACGGCCACGAAAAACCAGGAATAGTTGAGCGGAAGAATATTCTGCCGAAAATCGTCCCAACCATACCGTTTGTAGCGATAGCCCAGATAATACCCCCCGTAAAAGAGAAGTGCGTATGAGAGAGGGCTGAAAGAGCTTCTCAGAGCAAACATGCCAGATGTGTCGATAATGTTTTGCTCGAACCAGGCGCCAGCAATTGCATCTATGTTCAGTCTTGCCGCGAGCCAACATACGATGATGATTCCGAAAAACAGGAAGGTTTTTCCCCGGTCGAGCAACCAAGCTGCGACAGGAATGAAAAGCATCAGCACGATGTAGAGCAATAAAATGCCGAGATAAATGGGCTGTTTGACAAACGTGAAGACTTGCAAGCTTTGGATCAGTAGCGGGGTTTCGAGGTCGGGCTTGTACAGTGAATCCAGTTGCAAGGGCCAAGCCTGGATAAAAAAGTGCAACATCGTGAACGCGACAATCACATGATACAGATACACCCAGCGCAATCGCTTGATCACCGCCTTGAAGCATCCGAAAAAACCAGTCCGTTGGAAAACGCTGCCATAGGACAGTGCACAGACGAAGCCAGACAGAAGCACGAAGAATTCCCCATCCCAAACAGGCGTATATCCGCCATGATGGAGATAGATAATGGGCGTCCAGTGGGTAAAATTAAAATGTGCAACGAACATCGCCAATAGCAAATAGCCCCGCGCCCCATCAATATGGACGAGGCGGGCCGCTTTCTTGGCAGGTGCAGTATCCACCGCAATTGCAGTCAGTGTGGCATCGGTCATATCATCCCCCAAGGAGTAGCCGTCCAGCCTGTTATGGCGATACCTTTATTCTAAGCAATTTCGATGCCCACATTATCAGAAGTGCCCCGATTTCCTTTGCAATCAGGCCATGCCCGCCCACACAGCATGCGATTTTCATCGCTCTGAGTTGAATTCCAAGCAAAAAAAGCCCGCAACCATCGCTGCGGGCTTTCCGATATGCGTCAGGCCGATTTCCTAGGCGGGCTCTTCGGCAGAGCCTTTCTTGGCAACAGGCTTTTTCTTCTTCGGCTTCTCGGCGACATATTTGAAGGCGAGCTTTTCCTCGTCCTTCTTGTCGATGTCGATCTTGACCACGCCGCCTTTCTGAAGCGAGCCGAACAGAAGCTCTTCCGCCATCGGCTTCTTGACGTGTTCCTGAATCGTCCGGGCCAGCGGCCTGGCACCCATGTCGGCATCGAAGCCGCGCTTGGCGAGCCAGTCGCGCGCCGCCTTGGTGATCTCGATGGAGACGTTGCGGTCTTCCAGCTGGACTTCGAGCTGGAGGATGAACTTCTCGACCACGCGATCAATGATTTCCGGCGTCAGGCCGCCGAAGGTGATCGTCGCATCCAGACGGTTGCGGAATTCCGGCGTGAACAGGCGCTTGAGCGCCTCTTCCTGCTCGTCATCCTTCTTGCCGCGACCAAAGCCAATCGAGTTCTTCGAGGCATCCGATGCTCCGGCATTGGTCGTCATGATCAGGATGACATTCCGGAAGTCGACCTTGCGGCCATTCGCATCTGTCAGCGTGCCATTATCCATGACCTGAAGCAGGATGTTGAACAGGTCCGGATGCGCCTTCTCGATTTCGTCGAGCAGCAGCACGCAGTGCGGATGCTGGTCCACGCCATCGGTCAGCAGGCCGCCCTCATCATAACCGACATAGCCCGGAGGCGCGCCGATCAGACGGGAAACGGTGTGCCGCTCCATGTATTCCGACATGTCGAAGCGCAGCATCTCGACGCCCATGATGGAAGCGAGTTGCTTGGCGACTTCGGTCTTGCCTACGCCGGTTGGGCCAGTGAACAGGTACGAGCCAATCGGCTTGTTCGGTTCACGCAGGCCGGCACGGGCCAGCTTGATGGCCGCAGACAGCGCCGTGATGGCGTCATTCTGACCAAACACGACCCGCTGCAGGTCTGTCTCAAGTGATTTGAGGGCAGCTGCATCGTCCGTGGACACTTGTTTGGGGGGGATGCGAGCAATCTTCGCCACAACCGCCTCGATGTCCTTCTGGCCTACCGTCTTCTTCCGCTTGGGCGCTGGCAGCAACCATTGGGCGGCGCCGGCCTCGTCGATCACGTCAATTGCCTTGTCCGGCAATTTCCGGTCAGTGATATAGCGATCCGAGAGTTCCACCGCAGACTTGATGGCGTCATTGGTGTAGCGCAGGCCGTGGAAATCCTCGAAGCGGGATTTGAGGCCCGTCAGGATCTTGATCGTGTCCGGAACAGTCGGCTCAACCACGTCGATCTTGCGGAACCGGCGCGACAGGGCGCGGTCCTTTTCGAAATGTTGCTTGTATTCCTTGAAGGTCGTCGACCCCATGCACCGCAGGCCACCGGACTGGAGCGCAGGCTTCAGCAGGTTTGATGCGTCCATCGCGCCGCCAGAGGTTGCCCCGGCGCCGATGATGGTGTGGATCTCGTCGATGAACAGGATGGCTTTTTCCTGCTGTTCGAGCTCCTTCATTACGGATTTGAGACGTTCCTCGAAATCACCGCGATAGCGCGTACCGGCCAGCAGGGCGCCCATGTCGAGCGACCAGATGACAGCTTCGTCCAGGATTTCCGGTGCTTCGCCATCGACAATCTTTTTGGCCAAGCCTTCGGCAATCGCCGTCTTGCCCACGCCGGGGTCGCCGACAAGGATCGGATTGTTCTTGCTGCGGCGGCAGAGCACTTCGATGCAGCGGTTCACTTCCATGTCGCGGCCGATCAGCGGATCGATCTTGCCGGAGCGGGCCTTGTCATTGAGGTTCACGCAATAGGCGTCGAGCGCCTCATGCCCCTGCTTGACGGGTTCCTCTTCCGAAGCCTCCGCGCCGCGCGGGCTGGACGGGCGCGACATGCCCGGCTGCTTGGCCACGCCATGCGAGATGAAATTCACCGCGTCATACCGCGTCATGTCCTGCTCCTGCAGGAAGTAGGCAGCGTGGCTTTCGCGTTCGGAGAAGATCGAGACCAGCACGTTCGCGCCGGTCACTTCATCGCGGCCTGAGCTTTCGACGTGAAGGATCGCGCGCTGGACAACGCGCTGGAACGCGGCTGTCGGCTGCACGCGGCCTTCGCCTTCGTCGACTGTCAGGCTGGAAAGTTCTTCATCAATGTAGCGGCTGAGGTCGGCACTGAGCGCTTCAATGTCGACCTTGCAGGCACCCATCACCTCGCGGGCATGCTCATCTTCCGTCAGCGCCAGAAGCAAATGTTCCAGTGTGGCGTATTCATGATCACGCTCTGATGCGAACGTCAGGGCCTTTTCGAGTGCGGTCTCTAAGGAGGGGGACAAGCGTGGCAAGTGACTGGCCTTCCGGGGTGAGTGTTTCTAGTCTTCTTTCTCCATGACACATTGGAGAGGATGTTCATGGCGTTTGGCAAGGTCCAATACCTGCGCGACCTTTGTTTCGGCCACTTCGTAAGTATAGACGCCGCATAGCCCCACGCCCTTCTGGTGGACATGAAGCATGATGCGCGTGGCCTGTTCCCGGGAACGATTGAAGAATTGTTCCAGGACGTAAACGACAAACTCCATCGGCGTGTAATCGTCATTCAACAGGAGCACACGGTAGAGCGATGGTTTCTTGGTCCGCACCCGTGTTTGCGTGGACAGGCCAAAATTGGTTCCGTCATCATCACCGGTCTGCCCGCCCCCCGGTGGGTTTGCGGATCCCGGCTTGTTCAACCGTGCTGGATCCATGCTGGAATGATTCAGGTCGCCGCTCATAGTTACCAAGATATACGTTCTTGCCCGACTTTGAAGAGCGGATGCACGGCAAAAGCACAAACTGCCTGAATTCAGGTCACCTTGAGGCTGGCGAGAATCTCTTTCACGCGCTTCGCGTTTGCTCCCAGATCGCTATAGCCGACGCGGGATGCGGAATAGATGGCGAGGGTGGATTGACCATCAACCGGCAGGATCGCCACGTCGATGTCATCCTTGAACTTGAACAGTTTCGACACCGCGATGAAGCTGATGCGGCCAGTCTGGGCGTCGAGGGCCTTCAGCTGCCAGTCCTTGCGCATGGCCACAAGGGCCTCGACCTGACCAAACAGATTTTCGGGACTGCAGTCAAAAACCGGGCCTGCCTCATCGGGGCCCGCCTGGTCTGCAAACCCGGCCGGGGCCAGAAGATAGGTGTTCGGCGATTTGGGCCGGGCGAGGGTCTGGAAATCGAGAAAGTCGCTCATGTCCTGTATGTAGGATCAGACCACTCCCTTTCGCCAGCGCTAACTGTGCCATCCTGGCAAAAAAAGAACCGGGCCAAACAGGCCCGGCTCAAAACTGTCTACGCCACTCTACACCCCGGCCTGCTAGCACGACCGGGAAAGAGCGAAACTTATTTGCCTGCGAACGCCATGAACGGCTTGGCCGCATCGCGCCATGCGGACATGCAGAGTTCTGCCTGTGCGCTGACTTCGGACGTATAGGCGGAGAGAAGGTTCTTGGCGAAACCGGACTGGATTTCCATCGCCTGGCGCGGGTCTTTCGCGCTGGTCAGCGATTGGGTCGCTTCAACGCCTTGCTCAAGCGTGCGCGCGAAGAAATCCATGTTGCGGGCACCGATCGTGCGCATCACTTCGGAAGAAGAAGCGGCCTGCTCTGCAAAGGCTTTCATACCGCCTTCAGCATAGTTACCGAACTTGCCTGCCATACCTGTCATTTGCTCTACGCCTTCATCAATCATCTTGGTTGCGGAATCGGCCACATGGGCTTCCGCTTTGGCTTTCGGAGAAGACTTGGGAGCGGTCTTTTTAGCTGTTGCCATGGGGAGGATCCTTTTCACGCTGGATACCCTAACGTAGCGTAAAATATGAGCATTTGCAACAATTATTGTGCGGCGCAGCATTTTTAAATTCGCATGAAAATTGCAAAGCTTGAAACCTGATTACAGATTTGTGAGGCTGGGGCCTGCGTTAAGGTGTGGTCAACCGATTTGACGGACCCTAGTTTAAACCTCGGGGCTCGGGGTTAACTCATTTTTGGAGAGAACAAGATGCGGCTCACGCTACCACCTGTCCTGAAAGCACTCACTATAGCGGTGGCGCTGATGGCGGCAGGCCTGTTTGCCCAATCTGCTCATGCCGAGAAATACGCCTCCATCGTCATTGATGCGGAGACACATGAAGTGCTTCATGCCCGCAACGCCGATGAAGCACGCTATCCGGCCTCTCTCACCAAGGTGATGACCCTCTATATGCTGTTCGACGCGCTGAAGGCAGGCGAGGTCTCGCTGGACGAGCGCCTGGTGGTCTCCCGTCATGCCGCCAGCCAGCCACCGTCGAACCTCAAGCTCCGCACCGGCTCCACCATGACCGTCCGCGATGCCATCGGCGCGCTGGTCACCAAGTCTGCAAATGACGTTGCCGTCGTCGTGGCCGAGCGTCTCGGGCGCACCGAAAGCCGTTTTGCCCAGTTGATGACCGTAAAGGCCAAGTCACTCGGCATGGAGCATACGCGCTTCATGAATGCGTCTGGTCTGCCCAACAGCCAGCAGCTGACCACGGCCCGCGACCTGGCCATCCTGGCCGACGCCATGCTGACCGACCATGCCGACTATTATCACTATTTCTCCTCCAAGAGCTTCCAGTGGGCCGGACGCACCTACAAGAACCATAATGAGCTGCTCGGCGAAGTTGCCGGCGTGGACGGCATCAAGACCGGCTACACGCGCGCCTCGGGCTTCAATTTGATGACGTCTGCCAAGCGCGACGGAGATCGCATCATTGCGATCATGCTGGGGGGCAATACGTCCCGCTCCCGCAATTCCCATGTCGAAGACCTGGTCGAAGCGGCGTTCACGACCCTGAACGATCCGGCGCACGATACCCAGCTCGCCTTCGCCGGCGTGCTTCAACCCGTCCATCCGAATGATGCCGCCGAACCGATGCTGAATGGCAAACGGATCAGCGTGATTATCGCCGAAGG
Organism: Hyphomonas sp.; assembly: GCF_036964145.1. Classification (GTDB taxonomy): domain Bacteria; phylum Pseudomonadota; class Alphaproteobacteria; order Caulobacterales; family Hyphomonadaceae; genus Hyphomonas. The sequence goes on along the minus strand of NZ_JBALUC010000001.1, from coordinate 783,499 downwards.
CGGCAGCGATGAAGATGAGCCCGAAGCGGTCGACGCCGAGCCAGCCCCCGCTCCAGAACCGGAACGGGCTGAGCATGCGAAAATGGAAACGCCTGTAGAGCCCTTCGTACAGCCTGAAACCCACATCATGAGCGTTTCGGAGTATGAAGCCCGCCAACTCCAGATGGCGAAATAGCGTCTCCGGCCTGGCTCCGATCCGGCATCCTTTTCTGAAACACGACCCTTGCCAGCCTCGGCAGCCTGACCCAGAAGGCTTTCCAGCCATCCGGCCAGCTATCAGGAGCGAGCAGACGTGACCCGTGAAAACGACATCGATATTGCGCGCAATGTAATCCGCATTGAACGCGAAGCCCTGGAACAGCTGGAAGCCGGCCTGGACACCGCCATCGAACAGGCGGCGGACCTGATCATGGGCACCGACCGGCACATTATCGTGGCCGGGGTCGGGAAGTCCGGCCATATCGGCCAGAAGATTGCCGCCAGCCTGGCGTCGACCGGCACGCCCTCCTTCTTCCTGCATCCGACTGAGGCCAGCCATGGCGACCTCGGCATGATCGTGCCCGGATCCGTGGTGATCGCGATTTCCTATTCCGGTGAAAGCCGGGAACTGGTCGATCTGATCCGGTATTGCCGCGCCAATTCGATCCCGCTGATTGGCATGACGCGCGCACCGGAGTCGACGCTTGGGCGGGCATCGGATGTGCGCCTGACCCTGCCGACCGTGGCCGAAGCCTGCCCGAACGGTCTCGCACCAACCTCGTCCACAACCATGGCGCTTGCGTTGGGCGATGCGCTGACCATCGTGTTGATGGCCCGGCGCGGCTTCTCCCGCGAGGATTTCGGGTTTCGGCATCCAGGCGGCAAGCTGGGCCGGTCCCTCCAGACGGCGGGCGATTATGTCGCCGGGCGTATCGAGGACATTCCGTCCGTACCCGAAAGCGCGCCGGTAGAGGATGTTATCCTTGCAATATCGGAAGGCAGGAAAGGTTGCGTCGCTGTTCTGGATTCGGCCGGCATGATCGTCGGCATGGTAACCGATGGTGACCTCCGTCGCGCGATACTGGCGGGCAAGCTCGCCGGAAATGCCGTCACAATCATGACGCCCTCACCCCGCACGATCTCCCTTGATGAGCGCATGTCCGCAGTCATCAAGCGGTTGACCGAGCATCGCATCTCCAACGCTTTCGTTGTGGAGGATGGACGCCCGGTCGGAATTGTCGACATGAAGGACCTTCTCGCCGAAGGCTATGTCTGATCAGATTATTTGGTCAGCTCGAACTGGATGTTGACCATCGCCGAATAGCTGATCTCGCCACCGGAAATCGGGGTGGAGGCCATGTCGGCGGATTCACTCATGGCCATCATCCGCCCCATCGGCGCGGGGGATGGCTCGAAGCCACCGCTTTCGGAAATATTGATGATGCGCGAGACCCGCATGCCCACGGCTTCGGCATAGAGTTGTGCGCGCGCCGTGGCATCGGCCACCGCCTTGCGCCGGGCTTCATCGCGCGCCTCGCTGGCATCATCCAGGGCGAAGGTAAGGCCAGAGAAGGTGTTGCCACCCGCGGCGACCAGGCTATCCAGCGTCTCGCCGAGCGTATCGAGATTGGTCACTTTCACGGTCAATTGGTTGGAGGCCGAATAGCCGCGCAGAACCTGTTTGCCACTACGGCGGCCGCTGCGGTCCGTTTCCTCGACATAGTCATAGACCGGGTTCAGGGAGAGATTGGAGGTCTGCATGTCCTTGTCGGCAACACCGGCAGCCTTCAGCGCGTTCATCATGCTGGTCATCGCCTGCGCCTGCGACGCCATGGCCGCAACAGCTGTTTCGGCTTCCTCGTTCACACCGGCGGTGATGTAGGCAATGTCCGGCGACCGCTTGACCTTGGCATTGGCCGAAATGTCCAGCGTGGTTTCAGGCTGGATCGAATTGGGGTGATAGGTCATCTGGCTTGTCCCGCTTGGAACCGACTGGGACGGCATCTGCGCACAGGCAGACAGGGTTCCTGCCAGGGCAATGGCGCTGGAGGCGATAAACAGATTCCGGAAAATGCGCATGGGGTCTCCTCGGTTTATTGATCGAGACCGATGGCTACCAGCGCATTGTGTCAAACCTGCGTCAGGCGGCGCCGACCTCACGTTGCGGATATCCTTCCGGATTTCCACTCTGCCAGGCCCATTGGTCTCGGCACATGTCTTCGAGCGTCAAACGGGTCTTCCAGCCAAGAAGTTCCATAGCATGGGTCGGATCGGCCCAATAGGCCGGCAGGTCACCGGGGCGGCGATCTGCGAATTCGAGCGGAATGTCCCGGCCGCTGACCTTCTCGAACGCCTTCACGACATCCAGAACCGAATAGCCGTTTCCGGACCCGAGATTGACGGTGAAGCTGTCCGGGCTGTCGAGCAGCTTCTCCAGCGCGACGATATGGGCTTCGGCCAGATCCACGACATGGATATAGTCGCGCACGCCCGTGCCATCAGGCGTGTCATAATCATTGCCGAACACGTTGAGATGCGGGCGGCGGCCAACGGCCACCTGCGCCACGAACGGCATCAGATTGTTCGGCACACCATTGGGGTCCTCGCCGATCAGGCCGGTCGGGTGTGCGCCGATCGGATTGAAGTACCTCAGGATACCAGCATTGATCCCGGCGCCCGAGGCGACCAGATCGTTCAGCATCAGCTCGACCGCATATTTGGTCATGCCATAGGGATTGGTCGGGGCCAGCGGATGGCTTTCGGTATAGGGCAGGAATTGCGGCGTCCCGTAGACCGTGGCCGAAGACGAGAACACGATATGGCCGACCCCGGCCTGCTTCATCGCCTCCAGCAGACTGAGCGAGCCATGCACATTATTGCTGTAATAGTCGAGCGGCTGGGCCGTGGATTCGCCCACAGCCTTCAGGCCAGCGAAGTGGATCACGGCGGCACAATTATATTCCCGCAGGATGCGGGTCATCGTGCCGGTCTCGCGAATATCGGCCTCGATGACCGGCACATCGTTCGCCCCGCTTATCTGGCAAATCCGGTCGACAGCCGCCAGGCTCGAATTGACGAAATTGTCGACAATAACAGGGGTATATCCCCGTCTCAGCAGCTCGACACAGGTGTGCGATCCGATGTAACCGGCGCCACCCGTTACCAGAATCCGCTTTGAACGGCCCTGCATGAAGTTTGAAACTCCTGTCATCGTCCCCAACCTTTCGTCTAGGTGTTGGCGATACACCATGCAACTCGTCTGCCAGAAATCCGGACGGAATCTCGCTCCATTGGCACAGACAGCTCATTGCCAAGGCAAAGAAGCACGCTAAAACAGGCGGTTGGGGCCTGTAGCTCAGTTGGTTAGAGCGGACCGCTCATAACGGTTTGGTCGCGGGTTCAAATCCTGCCGGGCCCACCACGCATTCCACACATGTTCTGGGTTCAGGATTTTCCCTGCATATTGTGTCCTCATCAGGCATTGGTCAGGCACGGTTTTTGCGTAATCTGGAACGCTAATTAATGTCCTTGAAGTGATCGTGCTGAATATAAGCCGGTCCAAGGGGCACCATAAGGGGATATTCATGGCGGGGGGAGCTATTCAGGCAACCGGCAACGCACACACCCATTTGGCTGGTGAAGCGATCAAGGCCCCTGTCAGACGCACCTATATGACACTGGACGGGATGCGTGGCATCGCCGCTCTGTGCGTCATGCTCTATCATTTCAGCCCGTTCCTGACCCCGGGCAGCACCGTACTGCCCAAGGCCTACCTGGCCGTGGACATGTTCTTCATCCTCAGCGGCTTTGTCATTTCGCATGCCTATGACACGCGCCTTTCAACCAAGAAGCTGGGCTTGCGCAATTATTCGCTGGCCCGGTTTATCCGGCTATATCCACTTTACATCATCTCGATAGCGATCGGGGCAGGCTATTACGCCCTGCGCTTCATGATTGACCCTGGTCAGGGCAATAATGTGCATCCGCAGTCCATCCTGCTGTCCGCCTTCTTCCTGCCCGAGCTGGGTAATCGCGCACTATATTACTACAATCCTGCGGCCTGGTCGCTGTTCTTCGAGCTGCTGGCCAATTTTTCCTACGCGCTATTCCTGCCTCGTCTGAACAACCGCATGCTGCTGGGCGTGGTCAGCGCATCTGCCATCGGCCTTATCCTTTACGGTCTCCATCACGGCTCACTGGATGTTGGAATGGAGGCAAGTACCATCCTTGGCGGTGCGTTGCGTGTGACGTTCTCCTTCTTTCTCGGCGTGCTGATCTGGCGACATCGCGCACATATCGCCATCAGGATTCACTGGCTCGCATATGTCTTGCCGGTTGCAATCATAGGCGTGTTCTTGCCTTCGGTGGAAAGCGGAAGCGCGATCTACGATCTCTTCTGCGTCATGGTCATTTTCCCGGCCGTAATCTACCTCGGCAGCGCTGTGGAACCCTCGCCCACCATGCATGGGGTCTTCCGACTGAGTGCAGACTTGTCCTACCCGATCTATGTGCTGCACACGCCGCTGCTGTTGGTTGTCGGCGGCGCGCTAACCGTCGTGATGCATCAGAATGCCATGTCCCTGGCCCCGCTCAGCGGCCTTTTGATGATCATCACGGTCCTGTCCGCCAGCTACATTGCCTTGAAAGTGTATGATACGCCGGTACGCCGCTACCTAAGCGGACAGTTGAAGAAGACCAGATAGACGACTTGCCGCCTCGAAATCATAGGATCAGGCAGGAAGCAGATTCTGAATTTCCTTTCGAAAATACTCAATCGTCGGCTTGAGGCCATCGGACAGGCGGATTTCAGGCTCCCAGTCCAATGTGGTCTTCGCGCGGGTAATGTCGGGCTGGCGCTGGCGGGGATCGTCCTGCGGCAGAGGCTTGTGGACCAGTTTTGAACGCGCGCCGGTCATCTCGATGATCTTCTCGGCCAGTTGACGGATGGTGAACTCGCCCGGATTGCCGAGATTGATCGGCCCCGTCACATCGTCCCCGGTGTTCATCAGGCGGACCAGACCGTCGACCAGATCCGACACATAGCAGAAGCTGCGAGTCTGCTCGCCATCGCCGTAAAGTGTGATGTCTTCGCCCTTCAGCGCCTGAACGATGAAATTGGACACGACGCGCCCGTCATTCGGATGCATGCGCGGCCCATACGTGTTGAAAATCCGCGCGACCTTGATCTGGACCTTGTGCTGGCGGTAATAGTCGAAGAACAAGGTCTCCGCGCAGCGCTTGCCTTCATCATAACAGGCGCGCGGACCCAGCGGGTTCACATTGCCCCAATAATCCTCGGTCTGGGGATGGATTTCCGGATCGCCGTAGACTTCAGACGTCGAGGCCTGAAGGATCTTCGCGCGCGTCCGCTTGGCCAGGCCCAGCATGTTGATCGCGCCATGCACACTGGTCTTGGTCGTCTGCACCGGATCGAACTGGTAGTGTACCGGGCTCGCCGGGCAGGCCATGTTGTAGATCTGGTCGACCTCGACAAAGAGGGGCACGGTCACGTCATGGCGCATGACTTCGAAACGCGGATTGTCGAGCAGGTGGGCGACATTGGTGCGGCGGCCCGTGAAGAAATTGTCGACACAGAGCACTTCCGCGCCGGTATCGAGCAGGCGCTCGCACAGAAAGGAGCCGATGAATCCGGCGCCGCCGGTGACGAGAATTCGGGGGACATAATGCATTCCCCAGCGATCCCTGCTTTTCCCTATGGGGTCAAGACTCTTAGACATTTCCGGGCCTTGTGACAGACTGCTCATGGGAGGCCTGACAGATGAATCCTTTTGATCACATCATCGATTTCGCCGCGCAGCATCATGGAGATCGCGCCGCAGTTCTGGAGATGTCGCAGAATGCCCATCAGGCAAAATCCCTGAAGAAGATACCCGACGACCGGTACCTCGCCACGATGACGCGCTGCGTGTTCAATGCCGGCTTCAACTGGAAAGTCATCGATGCGAAATGGGACGGATTTGAAGCGGCCTTTGAGGGCTTCGATCCGAACAGGCTCGCTTTCCTAGGCGACGAGATGCTGGGCCAGCTCGTGTCGGACACACGCATCGTGCGCAATGGCCAGAAGATCAAGGCGACGCTTGAGAATGCGAAATTCGTGGCGGACACCGCCAAGGCGCATGGCAGCTTCGGCGCGTTCCTCTCAGTCTGGTCCCCGGACGATCAGGCCGGGCTTCTCGATCACCTGAATACCAACGGCTCACGCCTTGGCGGGGCGACGGGGCAGTATTTCCTGCGCTTCTCGGGCTGGGATGCCTGGATCGCGTCCGGCGATGTCTGCCGCGCCCTGATGCGGGAAGAGGTGCTCGACAAGCCAGAGGCCAAATCCAAATCCGCGATGAAGAAAGTGCAGGCGGCCTTCAATCACTGGCAAGCCGAGAGCGGCCTGCCCTATGCCCAGATCAGCCGTATTCTCGCTCTCAGCGTCGGCTAGACCTGCGCCTTCTTGCGGAAATAGTCGAGCGATCCACGATGGATCAGCGCGTCCTCCGGCACGGTTTCATGGGCCTCGATGTCCGGCTTGCTTTTCACCTCATCATAGACGCCGCCGAAATCCTGGTAGCAGGCGTCCAGCAAGGCGTCGAAGCTGTCGATCACGAAATAGGTCTGTTGAAAGTCGTCGATGATATATTTGGTGCGCATGATACGCTGCAGGTCGAAGGCGACCCGATTGGGGCTGTCATCCTCGAGCGCAAACACGGTCTCGTTGGGGCTTGAGAGAATGCCGGCGCCATAGATGCGCAAATCGCCTGCTTCGCGGATCAGGCCGAATTCGACCGTGTACCAGTAGAGCCGCGCGAGGTTGTGCAACTGGCCGAGCTGCATGGCCCGCTGGCCGCCTTTGCCGTAGGCCTCCATGAAGTCGGCGAAAACCGGATTCGCGAGCATCGGCACATGGCCGAAAACGTCATGGAAGATGTCCGGTTCCTGGAGGTAGTCGAACTCTTCTTCCGGCCGTATGAAGGCGCCGGCCGGGAAGCGGCGGTTGGCCAGATGATCAAAGAAGACCTCGTCCGGCACGAGTTCCGCGACCGGAACCACCCGCCAGCCGGTCAGCTTCTCCAGCTTGTCGGAAAGTTCGCCCATATGCGGAATGCCGGAGGCCGACAGCTCCAGATCTGCCATCGCCGTCAGCGCCGTCTCGCAGGCGCGTCCCTTGGCAATCTCGCGCTGGCGACGAAACAGCCTGTCCCACCGGTCATGCTCTGCCGCAGTGTAGGTGTCCCACGCCTGGTCGATGGTGAAATCAGCCCCTCTGGGCGCATCATGATAACGATTTTTTCCGCTTTTTTCCGTCATGGAGCCTATATAGAATATTTGCCTCATTAGTTCCAGATGAAACTAATTGAGCAATTCTTTCCTGACCTGTTTCCTCGACGGGTCCCTCAGAAAGTGCCAATTAAGTGTCACCCTCGGCGACAGGTAGCTTATATAATGACACCCGCAGAAACCCTCACATCTTCCGATGATTTGAAGTTGGCAGATGGTCCGATTTTCTCGGTCATAATCGTAAATTACAATGGCCGGGCCTATGTCCAACAGACGCTCAATTCGCTGGCGCGTCAGACGCGGCGGGATTTTGAAGTCATCCTGATCGACAATGCCTCAACGGATGGATCCATCTCCGATCTCGAAATTGAAGACCTCCCCACATTCCGGTTAATGGCGGAAACCGAAAATCATGGTTATGCGCGCGCGACAAATCTGGCAGCAGCGGTGGCTCAAGGTGATTGGCTGGTATGCCTTAACCCCGACGCCCAGGCAGAGCCGGACTGGCTGGAGGAGATTGCCTGGGGACAACAACGCCATCCCGGCACAAAACTCTTTGCGTCTGCTCAATTTGATGCAGCTGACTCCGGCACGCTTGACGGTGCGGGCGACGCCTACCTGATCTTTGGCATGCCTTGGCGAGGCGGATTTGGTCGGCCGTCCAGCGAATTGCCGGATGAGGGAGAATGCTTCAGTCCCTGCGGTGCGGGCGCGGTATTTCATCGCGAAACGTTTCTCGCGCATGGCGGCATGGATGAGCGTTTTTTTTGCTATTGTGAAGATGTGGATATCGGCTTTCGCATGCGACTGGCTGACAATGCTTGCATCTTCCTGCCCCAAGCCCGGATCCATCATGTAGGAGGCGGTGTATCCGGACGGATCAGCGACTTTGCCATTTATCACGGCACCCGCAACAGGATATGGACTTACGCCAAGAACATGCCCGCCCTACTCCTGATCCTGACCTTGCCGGGGCACGTGGCCTTGTCGTTATATCTCTTGATGCGCGCCAGCACGACACAGCGAGGCCGTCCGACCTGGCGGGGCATGCGAGATGGCGTAAAGGGAGCAGCGGAAATGCGCCGTCTCGGAAAGCCTGGGCGACAGAAAGTTTCTTCCCTGTGGAACTTGTCTCGGGCCATGGCATGGAATCCCTTCCGCATGAGCCAGCGCAAAGTCCATGTCCGCCTGTTGCGGCACCCTCAACAGGTTAGCGGCTCCAATCCGTCAGAAGCCCTTTGAGGTAGGTGCCGTATTCATTCTTGTACGTCATGGCCAGTGCTTCGAGCTGCTCATCGCCGATGAAGCCCTTGCGCCACGCCACCTCTTCCGGGCAGGCGATTTTCATCCCCTGACGCTTTTCCACGGTCTGGACGAATTGTGATGCCTGTATGAGACCATCAAAGGTTCCGGCGTCCAACCATGCCGTTCCCCGCGCCAGACGATTGACCCGCAATTCGCCGCGCTTGAGGTATTCGTCATTGATCGACGTGATTTCGATTTCTCCGCGCGCCGACGGCTTGACGTTCTTTGCAATGTCGACGACCTGTTCGTCATAGAAATAAAGCCCCGTCACCGCCCAGTTGCTGCGAGGCTTGACGGGCTTCTCTTCGATTGACAGGGCCTTTCCCGAGGCATCCATTTCAACAATTCCGAACGCTGATGGATCATTGACCTGACACGCGAAGACTTCTGCGCCACTTTTGATATTACCGGCATCCATCAATTCCCCGCTCAGACCGGCGCCATAGAACATGTTGTCGCCCAGCGCGAGAGCGCTCTTTTGTCCAGCCACAAAATCCGCCCCGATAATGAACGCCTCAGCCAGACCGTTTGCCTCGGGCTGTTCGGCATACTCGAAGTTCATGCCCCAGTTCGAGCCATCTCCAAGCAGCGCCCGGTAGAGCGGAAGCGCATCCGGCATCGAGATAATGAGAATGTCTCGAATGCCTGCGAACATGAGAGTGGTGATCGGATGAAAGATCATCGGCTTGTCATAAACCGGAAGCAGCTGTTTCGAGATCGCACGTGTAATTGGATGCAAGCGGGTTCCCTTCCCGCCCGCCAGAATTATGCCCTTCATGATTTCCATTCTCCCGAGAGTATCAGTGTTTCAACGCAAGCCCGCGTACTGTCTTGCCAATCCGGCATCGAGATTCCGTAGGCGCTGGAAAATTTCCTGCAATCCAGCCTGGAATTCGCAGGCCGGGCAACGGGTGTGGGGTATTCAGCGGAGGTAATCCGGTTAATACGGGCTGTCGGACCACCCAATACCGCACTGGTTGCAAATATGAATTCTGCAAACTCGGCCCATGTCGCTGCGCCGCTGGCGGACATGTGATAGATGCCGGACTTGATATCGGCTGGAGCAGCCAGAATCTGCCCGGAAACATCCAGGATGGCACGCGCAATATCGCGTGCACTTGTGGGATTTCCGCGCTGGTCATGCACCACACCCAATTCATCACGTCCGTCAGCGACGCGCAGCATGGTCTTGACGAAATTCTTCCCGAACGGGCTGTAGACCCATGCTGTGCGCAAGATGATGTGAGCGGAATTTGCCGCCGCAACAGCCTGCTCACCCGCCAGTTTCGAACGCCCATACACACCCAATGGTGCGACAGGATCAGATTCCACATAAGGCTCGGCCTTTGTGCCGTCGAAGACATAATCCGTTGACAAATGGATTATCGGAACACTGCGTTCCGCGGCCATCGCAGCCAGCTTCCCAGGCGCGACTGCATTCAGCGCGAAAGCTGCTTCCGCGTCACTCTCTGCCTGATCGACGGCCGTGTAGGCTGCAGCGTTGACGATTATATCCGGAGCATATTTGTCCAGCGCCGCACGAATGGATGCCTCTTCCAGCAAATCGAGATGCGGGCGTCCCGCTGCAATAACCTGGATGCCTTCCTGCGCTGGCACGGCTGTCAGGGACCGGGCCACCTGCCCTGTCCCGCCCGCCACCAGGATCGTTTTCTGTACTGTCATGGTAGTCACCCGATTACTGTATCGATCCTCAGACCTTTTGCGGGTCATTTAACCCAAGCCGTTCACCGCCGTATACCGACTTTCGCAACGGCGCCCACCACTCCTGATTGTCGAGATACCATTGAACGGTCTTGCGAAGTCCGGTCTCGAAATTCTCATGCGCCTTCCAGCCGAGTTCGGTCTCAAGCTTCGTGGCGTCGATGGCATAGCGATGATCATGGCCAGGACGATCCTTGACAAACTCGATCAGTTCTCGGCGGGGAGCCTCGGCCGGGGCGATCCGGTCCAGTTCATCACATATGGTCTGGACAACCTGCAAATTTGTACGCTCATTGCGCCCGCCAACATTGTAGGTCTCCCCAAGGCGTCCCTGCGTTGCGATCAGGGACAGCGCCCGCGCATGGTCTTCCACATACAGCCAATCGCGAATGTTGGAGCCATCGCCATAGACGGGCAGTGTCTTGCCTTCCAGCGCGTTCAGTATGACCAGCGGGATCAGCTTTTCCGGAAAATGGTAGGGCCCATAATTGTTGGAACAATTGGAGACGACGATGGGCAGATTATAAGTGCGGAACCAGGCCTTTGCGAGATGATCCGACGCCGCCTTGGACGATGAATAGGGTGATGACGGGTCATACGGCGTGGTCTCATGGAAAAGCCCGTCTGCGCCCAGGGAACCATACACTTCATCAGTCGAGACATGCAGGAAGCGGAACGTATCTTTGGTATTTCCGGCCGGCAAACCCGACCAGAAGGCCCGTGCCGCTTCCAGCATGGAATACGTGCCGATGACATTGGTCTCGATGAAATCCCGCGGTCCGGAGATTGACCGGTCAACATGGCTCTCGGCGGCAAGATGCAGGATCTGGTGCGGTGCCTCGCGGCTGACAATCTCCCTCATCGCAGCCTGATCACAAATGTCCGCAATGATCAGTTGGCAACGACCCGTTGCCTCAGCTGGCAAGATATTCGCCCGATTGGCCGCATAGGTCATCTTGTCGATAACCACGACCTCTGCCTCTTGCTCCAGTACAAGGTGACGCACCAGGGCCGACCCGATGAACCCGGCCCCGCCGGTCACAATCACTTTCTTCCGGTCCATCGTCCTAGCTCTCCCAATTCCGTTTCTTGTCTAATGGGCCAGTATTTCCCGTGAGGCCTCACCTTAATCAGGTACGTACGCCGTGAACGCCAGACATCCTCGCCAGTATGGCGCCTTGGTCTCGTGTGCTCGTCGAACCGCGAACTTCATCACATGCCTGTCCAGCGCATTCAATTTGGTGCTGATTACTCTGCAGCATGCAGGCCCCGGCTGGCACCAAGACGGCCATTCTCGTCCTCGGCAGACTCGACCGGATGGGCTACACGATGGGCCTCCGCAACAGTTGTCAGAATCTCTCTCAATTCCTCAGCCTGGTCCTTGAGGGTCACAATCTGGTTCCTGTAGGGGTTGGCGTACCCTTCAAGCATTTCGGGATGATCGAGAATGTTGCGCACAGCCTCGCTTAACGCCTTATGATCACCATCAGTTGTCAGGGGAATGATCGTTCCATTCACACCTTCTACTATTTCTTCTACGGGCCCACCGCAATTCGTGGAAATGACCCATACGTCCCGGGCCAGAGCCTCACGGACGGTCAAACCGAACGATTCCTTGCACTGCGACGGGAAGAGCAGAACATCGACTCCCGCAAAGAACTCGTCCATCGAATCCTGATTGTATGCAGGTACAAACTTAGTGGACTTCGGGAACTCGCTCGCTCGTCCCGCAAAGGATGAGAAACCCAGGTTCAATGTATTGTCGACGACCAGAAGCTCAGCCTTGCTGGCATCTTCCAGCTCACTGAATGCGCGTCTGACAAGTTCCACACCCTTGACTGGATGGTCGCCTCCCACATAGGCGAAGCGGATTTTTCCGCCCTTTCGTGGGAGTTTGGGTGATATGGTTTCAGGAACTCTCACGCCATTTTTGTTCAAGCGTATCCTGGCAGGGTTTACACCATTCGAAATATACAGATTTTGAGTGAACTCGCTCGGCGCCAGGAGGAGTGCGGCATTGTCGAGATATCGCTTGAGCACAATCCGCCGGCGGACAATATGCCCAAAATCGGAAACACATTTGCGACAAATGTTCAGATCAATTTGTTCCTGGAAGCAGTACCGATTGTCGGGCTTGACCATGAACTGTCGAGCGCAGAGCCACCATGCATCATGCAGTGTAAGGACGTAGGGAATATTCAGTTCAATACATGCCTCAATGGTTGAGGCGCTGATTTCCTGCACGCAATGGAAATGCACAATGTCAGGTCGGTACGCTTCCAGCACCTGCTTGAACTCTTCCTGCATCTGGAGATTTTCGTAATCCATCGCGCTGTCAGAAGCAGGCGGCACCTTGACGCCGAGACAATTCACACCTTTGGCGTAATAGCGTTTGAATGCGTAGGGTTGCGCATCTTCACCCAGCGAGGTGAACACAAGAAAGTCAAGATCCGGATCGTCTGAGAGCTGATTCACGAGCTCTTCTGCGACTATGGTCGCGCCGCCAAAGCTGCGGGGCGCGTAGAACACGTTGGCGACGGCAATCTTCAAAGGGGTGGTCGTGCGCTCATCGAACTTCTCGATGATTGGCGCCACTTGTGTTTCGGCCACATGCTCCAGCGAATACTTGTCGAGAACAAATGAGAGCGCCGCCTGCCCAACGGCTTCGCGCCTAGATCGATCCTGGACAAGTTCGGTCAGCGCAGCTTCCCATTCCTCATCTGTCGATGCGGTATAGCCGTTCTGTCCATTGTTTATCACTTCACGGAACGTCTTGACTGCAGAACAAACCGACGGCAGGCCCAGAATGGAAGCCTCAAGATACTTGATGTTGCTTTTCGCATCGCTGAACAACGTCATTTCCAGAGGAGCGAGGCTGATATCAGCTGCCGCAAGTGTCGCAAGATATTCGGGGAAATTCGAAAATGGCTTGCGGATGACCCGATCAAGATATGACGAGAGCACATCTGGCAAAGTCAGCTCGCCAATGATTTCCAGAACCACATTCGGGTTGGCTTCCATGACGCGGGCAAGGCCAACTGCAGCCTGCGCGAAATCCACATCATGGGTTTTGGTGCCCGAGCCATAAATAATCCGGATGTTGTCAGAATCGGGATCATCCCTGGCTTCGTTACGAATTCTCTCAGCAATCCTTACTGTTTCAGGATCGAGGCAATTCTCCACCACGAAGGCATCCTTTGCGCCTGCTTCCAGCATGTAGGACGCAATCGTGCTCGTAGACGCAATCCCGTAGTCCACTTCCTCCAGGGCCTTGCGGTAGATAGGAACGCCGTCGAGCACGGATTTACGAAGGTCAGCGTCAAGCCGATCAAGATTGGAATTTGTCAAATAGGCAGGCTCGTCGAAGATGAGGTCGTCGACTTCCCAAATCGTGGTAACGCCGAGGCGCTTTGCTTCGGCAATGATTTCGAGCTGCTCCGGATAGCCGGGCACACGGTAAAAAATCACGATTGTGGCAGTCTGTAATGCCTTGATGACATCGTCCTTGCGCCACCAGTCATAGGTAGCAACCGGAATCCCCAACCGCTCCAAATGGTCTACTTTCTGGAGAACCCTGTATTTCGTGCACTGAGGTATAGAAAGCTCTGCCGATATGACGACTCGCGGAGGCAACCAGGTACCGGCATGCGCAGGCAGGTTTGCTGCGTACACATTGGGCTTGGATTTTGTGGACGAAAGCAGATCCCCTTCAACCGCCTCATCTGGAACTCCGGTTACACGCTCCGCATAGGGGTCATGCCTCAGGCGGGCCCACGACCGAAGCTTGCCGGGTGTAGCAAGGCCTTTTAAAGCGTCTCCGATTCCCCGATGCCGAATAAAATTGACCGAACGTTTCAGGATGATCGGCAAACGGGCTACCGCACGTAAAGTGAAGGCCGCGCCGCGCCGTGCGCCTCGGATAGGCGCCGTCATCCGCCAGCTTGTAGACTTGTAGACTGCATCCAGTACCTGCTCACGCTGAACCAGGCGCCGCTCCAGATCAGCTGTGTGGCGGTGTTGGATATTTATCGTATTCTCAGAAGCCGCAATTATCTGGGCATTCTCCTTGAGCGCCTCCTTGGCATTCTCATTGAAGCGTTCCGCCAAGGCCAACTTTTCGGCAAGCTGGGTCAGCGAAGCGCGCGCGTCCGTAAGTTCATTCGCGATCTGTGCAGTGGCATTTTCGAGGGAGGCTATTTCAGTGTTCCGGGCCTCGATCTCGGCGTCTTTATCCGTCAAGATATTCCGCAGGGCCTCACTCTCCTGAACAGCGCCATCTTTTGCCGCAAGCATTTCAGCCAATGCGGCCTCACCAGACCGGATCAAACCTTCATTGTATTTTATGATGTCCGCCAGCTGACGAATAAACGATTCATCTTCGAGAACCCCCCATTCTGCTATGGGGGGCAATTCCTCATCCGATGCAAAGATAATGGAATAAACGCCATTCATCAGGCCGGAATCCTGCCGCTCGAACTCTCCCTTGCCGAGCAAGCGATATGATGCGAAGGGCGCACTTTCAGGACCATCCTCCGGGACGATCACTGAACATGCAGTGGCCTTCTGCTGCAACGACCGGACATTCTCGAACGCATTCGACAAGAGGTCCCAGAATTCCTGTTTCGTCAGCTCAGAGACATGGAATTCATTGTGATTGCCATGAGTGGTCGCATAGATTTCCTTGTTGGGGGAAGACATGATGACCAGCCCGCCCGGAACTAGGACACGACGAATTTCAGAAATGAACGCGTCGTGCCCCATGAAATGTTCAATCGTTTCGAAGCTGACCAACACATCCACAGAATGGTCCG
This sequence comes from Hyphomonas sp., assembly GCF_036964145.1. Classification (GTDB taxonomy): domain Bacteria; phylum Pseudomonadota; class Alphaproteobacteria; order Caulobacterales; family Hyphomonadaceae; genus Hyphomonas. The sequence goes on along the minus strand of NZ_JBALUC010000001.1, from coordinate 768,395 downwards.
GAAGCGGTATGGCGGTCGCACTCCCATGAACGTATTCGAGAGTGTCCTTCTGATAGCATTCCGCAGCGTGCTGAATGGCTGACTCGTCGATGTCCACGCCTGTAACGTGGCTTGCAACCGTCGCCAGCATCGCAGAGCCGTACCCCTCGCCGCTCGCAATATCCAGAACCCGCTTGCCCTTGCAGTAAGGCACTGCCAGCAAATAGCGATGCCGATGCTCCTGCTCGACTTCCCCCCCCATTTGGGTTGTGTATCTCTCGCCAGTAAACCCCATCGGCACGTCGGCGACGGGGAAAGACAGCTTCTTGGGGCGTTTCTTTTGCATACTCATTGCCTTTTCCTCAGGCCGTCGTCAGTTCAATATCCAGCATGGGAATGCCCACGATACCCTTGGCGACATGGGAAGCCGTGACACGGAAGAACCTCGCATCATCCATCCAGTGATGCTGAACGTGATCTGTCTGCGTGCCATTTGCGATTGCGACATTCACGGAATAGTCTCCCGTTGGCAGGAACGGCAACTGAAAGTGAAAGCGCGCAACGACCAGTTCCCCATCGCGAGCCGCCACCGGCGCAGTCGCATAGGTCAGGAACGTGTTGTCCCCGAACAGATTTTGGCCGAGTTTATCCTTGATGTAAAATCCGACGATTGGGCGCTCCAGGTCGACATGGGCTTCGGCGCGCACTTCGAGCACCACTTCTTCGCCCCCGGTTACCGCATTCAGCTCCCGCCCTTCCACGTCGAGCAGGCGGGCATCGAGAATGGTCGCGCCACGATCTCCGAACCACGGTCCATTGGGGTCGAAGTCAAAGACTTCAATATCATTTCGCTTCTGTGAGCTCTCAAGCATTTCGCGGCGCGGATCGTCGACTCGCCGTCCCTGATTTACCGGGGCTTTGCGCTCTCCGCCGATCTGAAACCCATCTCCCTCACCGTCTCCATACAGAGACGCAATGTAAGAGAAGGCGATATCCTTGGCCGGTCCCTCACCCCGCATCTCGCCCTTGTCGATCCAGATCGCCCGGTCGCAGAGATTGTTGATGGATCCTGTATCGTGCGACACAAACAGAAGTGACCCATGCTCTCGGAAGCCCTGAATGAAGCGCATGCATTTCTGCGTAAAGGCCGCGTCGCCAACCGCCAGAATTTCATCGACTACCAAAATGTCGGCATCCACATGCGCCGCAACAGCAAAGGCCAGGCGCGCATACATGCCGCTGGAATACAGCTTCACGGGCTGTTCCATGAAATCGCCAATGCCTGCAAACTCGGCAATCGCCTCGAAGCGTTCCGCAACCTGCCAGTGCTCAAGCCCTAGAATGGTCGCTGCCAGGAAGACATTTTCCCGTCCGGTAAATTCAGGATTGAAACCCGCGCCCAATTCCAGCAGCGCGGCGATGCGTCCGTTCACCTGCACGGTGCCGGTCGTGGGCCTGAGAATACCACAGATCATCTGGAGCAGCGTCGATTTGCCCGCACCGTTGCGACCCAATATGCCCAGCGTTTCGCCCCGTGCCACTTCGAACGAGACATTCTGCAGGGCCCAGTACTCGGCATAATACTTTTTTCGCCCGAAAGAGAGCATTTGCTTCAATCGGTCTTCCGGCTTGCGAAAGATGTTGTAACGCTTCCCGACTCCCTGCGCCGAGACGGCAATATCATACGACATCGGCAAACCCCGCGCGCATCCATTTGAATGTCTGGAACCCGATAATGGCAACCGCGACTGAAATAGCCAGCGCAATCCCAAAGGATTTGAAGTCCGGAAGCGTTGCCCAGAACAGAACATCCTTTGACGCTTCCAGAGCAGGTGTCAAAGGGCTCGCTTTCAGGATCGGGCGGACACGCTCCGGCACAGCCTCGATCGGGAAAAAGATGGGGCTGAGAAACAGGAGCATGGACACCAAGACCATCACAACATGCGTCAGATCACGCAGGTACACACCAAGTGCCGACAGGAACCATGACAGCCCGAGGGCCAGGAACACAACGGGAAGGATTGTAACCGGCAGCAACAAGGCTGTGGGATGGGGCAGCCCGTACAGGGCAACATAAAGTATGAGAAGCAGGACGCTGCCGATGCACAAATTGATCAGCGAGCTGACGAGGGTGACAACCGGAAGTATCTCCAGAGGAAAGACAACCTTCTTCACGTAACTTACATTTTCCATGATCAGCCCGGGCGCACGCGACACGGTTTCGCTGAATACGCCAAAGATGAGAAACCCCGAATAGAGCAGAAGGACGAAATTGGCCTCAGTGCCCTCTTCCACGACCCAACGCGGGGCAAAAATGTATGTAAAAATAAAGGCATACGTCGAAACCATAAGGATCGGCGTGATGATGGCCCAGAGCAGACCGAAGAGGGAACCTCGATACCGCGCTTCAACTTCCCGCCGCGCGAGCCGGCCGATAAGTGAGCGATTGTTCCAGCAGACGCTAACAATATTGCCGCTCGAATGACCTGTAACTGCTGCAGCATGATTCATAGGTAACAATCTTACTTTTTCTCGCCCTCAGCAACGCCTGCTACTAGTCGAATTCCAAAGACCGTGCAACCAAGCACTGTGTCATTCAAAGCCATATGAGCACCCGGTTTTCGACTAATTGGATTCCCCGTTTTGCTCAGGTTTTCGCTGCCGCAATGCGTAGAATTTTATGCCGAAAAAACTGGTCGCTACCGCGATGGGCAACGCCACAAAATAGCTGATGAGGGGGGAGAGATGAAACATCTCCACGCAGACGCCCAGAGCAGCCGCCATAACCAGTTGCTGTCCGAGATAGACGAGCAGGGTCCGCGCGAAATCGCCCACAAGGGAGCCGTCGCTACGGAACGTATGCCGGCGATTCAGAAAGAAGACCGGGATCAGGCCGATGAACCAGCCCAGAAAAGACGCGACAAGATAGTGCCACCCCAGTGCGAGGCCGAGCGAATAGACCGCAAAGTTTGTCGCTGCGCCGATTACGCCAAATATGCCAAAGCGCAGCATTTGACCCAACGGCGTATCCCGCCCCAGCATCGCGATTGAAATTGCCAAAGTGGGCTACGCGAACTCTGCGGTTTCCACCGGCTTCGCCGCGACAGGCGCAAAGTGCCGGTCGATAAAGTGGAAAATCTCGTGATTGTGCATTTTCTCCGGCAAAGCGATCCCTTTGGAAAACACATCGGCGTCAGGAACATGCGCGCCGGTCCGTCGGGCATACAGTTCCAGGATCTCATCCACATCGAAGCTCGAATTCCCGCTGACAATGGTCAGGCCCGGCGAAATTTCACGCTCAAACGCGATTTGATAGAACACCCGTGTGTCTGAGACTCTCTCGACATCGAACAGGACCTCACCATTCGACATACGACACTCTTGCAGGATGCGTTCGGCGTTATCCGCCTCTTCTACCGAATCGCACAAGATATGCGCGTCGTGCGTCATCCCCTGCTCGACCGTGCCGGTAACACCAAGCCGCTCAACAAACAGCTGCGGGTTCTTCTGACGATAGATACAGAACCCTTCACCTTCCACATTGCGCTGCTTGAGGCCGTTCAGCAGGATCATCGCCTCATGCGGCTTCATGCTGTCCATCAGCAAGCCGAGCATCTTGTCCGTAAGGCGCAGTCCGAGCTCCATTTCCGGATGGAGTTTCTCACCCCGGCGCCAGAATTGGTGCTGCAGGTGAGCGATATTGTTCAGGAAGATCAGCGAAAAGTCCGGCTTCATCTTCTCCCGGTTCGACACGAAGACGAGTGTGGAAAGGTAATCCAGGAAAGTCGACATCGTGTGCACGGATAATTTTCCGCGCAGAATCTGACCGAGCATTTCCCTGGAGAACGTAAACGTCGACTTCCACATGCTTGGCGAGACCAGCGCGGCCGTAAAGACCATCGCCTCACGCAGGAAGACAGCACGGTCCACGTCGAGATAATTGCGCGCCATGTATCGCGGCAGGGCCAGCAATTTGTTTAGGGATTTTGGATAGGCCTCTTCTTCGAAAGCCCACGGATCGGGAAAGAAGAACTGACACCCCGGCGCGTCCTGACGTGGCGCATTCATCGCGCCCCATACCCCCCAAGTATAGCCCCGTTCCCCAAGCACCGACCAGATTTGCGGACTGTCCTGACGCTTGGTCTGGCCAATGCGCCGCACACCATGCTCAGACAGGGGCTTACCACAATGCACGTTTACCCATTGCACCCACGGATCGAGCCCCTGATGCTCGATACGATCGTCGGTCGTGGTGAGCGCGCGCGGCAAGGAGAGCGCGCGCTTGATATTGGCGAGCCCCAATTCTTCCGCTTTCGCACTGAGAAATTCAGGATCAAACTCATTCAGTTCGACCAATAGCAGACTCGGTTTGTGGACTTCAGAATCAGCTGACATCACGACACATCCTTGTTCAGACTGCAGGAACCCAATAGCGCAAAATGATCATCAGGACCACCATACCCAAGGTTGCAGCCGTAAATACTACCTGTTGGCGAGCTATCCATACGGAAAAACCCTCATGCTTGGGCAACACTGCCCCTACTGCAAGCACACTGGCGCCCATCACAAAAGGCACAATCGGCAGCACGTAACGGCCCTGAACACTATCGATCAAGTCAACACCGATGCCGGTGGTGACAGATGTCCATGTCACATACATGGCAACGAAAAGCGCAAATAGCGCGATGATTGCTCCACCCATCAGCAAGGCAGCGGCCAACCAGGGCCGATCAGCCGAGGGGCCTCGCAATCCGTCGGAAAAGATTGCCGCTATGCCTACACCGAACCAGCATACGAGGAAGGGCAGCGGAAATGTAGCATTCAACCAGCCCAGATTGCCCAAGGCCGAAACGAACATGCCTCCGCTGAGCTGATACACCGAGGTCAAAACCAAACCCGGAATGCTAAGGGGATTGTGAACAATATAATCCACTTGACCATCAATCGCCTGCTGCAGGTTCGGATCAGCCGGCAGCCCGAACATGGCTGAACCGACAAAAATGCCCAGAATGGCGAAGCCGCCGGCCGCCGCTGCCACTTTCAGGAACGGGCGGAATCCGAGGGGCTTCCAGAGCAGGAACAAGGTCAACAAAACAGGAGAGTAGACGGCCTTGCTTTGCCCCACGAGAAACGCCAGCGCAAAAATGACGGCCCAGTGCTTTTTCGAAATGTCTCCATCTCGCTCCACTGCCGCCATGGTCGCCGCAAAGAACCCAACCGCCGACAGGATCACGACCACATCGTAGCTGCAGGAGGCCGCCAGGCCGATGCCCATGGGTGTTGCAGCGAGGAAGGAAAGAACGCCGGCAAAGCGCGGAACAGCGCGTATCACCAGCCAGAAAGCAATCACATAGGCGATCAGATTACCGAGGCGCGCGAAGTACAGCGCCGCAGGCCAGTTAAATGTAGCGGGCGTAACCGCATATAGCGCCTTCCCCACCCATATCCCCAGGCTCTGCGGCACATAGTAGAGCGGAGACAGTGACTGGCCGGAATAGGCATGCAACCGGGTCGTCTCCATGTCGGCAACGGTGTAGCTATCGGCGAACCAGCGATCATAAGTGTACCGCTTGGTGGAATCGTCGATGATGGGGCTGTGCGCGGTAGTGTAGTCGATCAGCGAAACAGGGACATCCTGCCCCCAATAACCACTTTCCTCACGGGACCAGAACTGCCCCTCCGATACCATGATCGAGCGGATAAGGTGGCTGTTCTCGTCCGCTGACTGGATGGGCGGTGTCAGGAAAACCAGCAGAAAGCCGAAGAACAGCAACAAGGCTGGCAAGGCGGATTCAAAAATGCCTGACACAGCCAGCTGCGCACCGGCTTTTGGAACTGGGCTCATTACATTCTCCTTACACAGCGCGGCTATGCGGGGTTTCGGTTTCACCTGTTTCATCGGACGCCGTCGGAGGCATCTCCAGGTAATGATTGAGCAGGGCGAGCTGAGGATGAATAGGCTCACGCGGCACGTTCAGGACGTCGAAATTCAGTGCGGACAACAGGAATTGCACGCCCAACATGATCGGCAAGGCGGACAACATCACCATGCCCGGCGATGCGGCGTCCATCGGACCCGCCCGGTTTGCAAAATGATCTATCGCGACCGAGGCGCCAAAAATGACGAGAGCGAGCCCGGCCAGTGTCTCCAGGGTCGCCACCGAGAAGCTTCGCACCAGATACTGACCCACGAAGCGCTTCACGGAATTGCGCGCATGATAGAAAAGAAAGGGCAACACGATACGACGAATGCTGAGATTGCTCTCTTCATCCTCATAGATAGCCGGCATGGCGATATCGCGAACAACCGCGCGTAACGACCCCAGATTGTACAGGACATCGGATTCGAAAAAGTACCGTTTCGCTATCTTGCGCGTCACGAGTTCCTTGGCCACCGCGCCGTGGATAGCCGTATACCCGTTTGTAGGATCAAAAATTGTCCAGTATCCTGAGGACACCTTGGACATGAAGCTGAGCATCGAATTGCCAAACACCCGGATGAACGGCATCCGCCGGACATGCGAGAGACTGGAGAAACGGTTCCCCTTCGTGTAGTCGGCAATCCCTTCGGAAATCGGGAGGGCCAGCGGTGCCAACCACCGCAAATCCATCTGATTGTCCCCATCGACCTTGACGATGATCCGCGCCCCAAGCTCTGTGCACTTCTGATACCCCGTCAGGACGGCCCCACCGACGCCCTGGTTTTTCTCGTGAAATACGACATGCAGGTTCGGGCGACTGAAATTGTCCCGCACGAATTCTCCCGTTGATTCAGGACACTTGTCATCAATTGCGACAATGCCCTGCACCCAGTCGGGAACAGCATTGATCACATCTGAAATGTGCTTGCGGACCCGGTACATCGGGATAACAATCCAAATACCCATTTCAGCGAGTTTTTCGCGGCGCGAACCGTTCGGGGACTGGGTCAAAATTGGTGCCTCACTTCGGGGTCGCTATATCGGCAGGCACAACCAGCATGTAGGCACCTGAACAGCGGAGCATTCCTCAACCAATGGCGGTTATTGCCGTGTTGGTTAAACGGGTCAAGATGGTGAACGCAATCTGGGATAGCGGGAAAAAATCCGCTGAACATTCAACGAATGCGGGTTCGAATTGATCAGTTCCCGCTTGATGAAAGGAATGCCGCTGCGCAGCAGATCCCGCCACAGGAAGTGAGTAGGATTGAGCGTCCGCAGGTGCCACAGGATACGAAGATTCTCCCTTGAACGGTCCGGCTCGCGCAAGGAAGCGTTGCGCGCCCATATCGCCAGACGCCTTGGAAGGGACACATGCCGGGGTGGCTGGTAGAGCGCCCCCAGCGTCAGTCCGGCTTCACGCATTGCAGCCGTCAGCCCCACTTCATAGCGCTCGATGAGATCCTGCTTCGAATCGCACGGTTCGATCGAAGCCCAGAAACGTGCGAAAACCTCTGACTGGAATGCCCGGCATTTGTAGCTGACATACCAGGACTGGATGTGCCAGCCACGCTCCCAATTGGCGACAAGACCACACACATCCTGCGGGAGCGCGCTCACGCGATCCAGCAAGCCGTCAGCTGGCGCGAGGGGCCCCACGACACTGTCATTTGCCAATACGAGTTCGTCGAAGCCGTGGAGCGGCATCTCGCTTTCGATTCCCGCTTTCCAGCTGCCAAAATCGTATCCGGTATTGTCCCGCTCGATCACGTCATCGCAGACAGTCAGCAATGTCTCGCGATCTCGAGAACTGAAGGGGCTGGTGCTGACCAGTACAAGTCGCGCCACGTGTGGACGGTACCAGGCCAACGTGTCCATCAGGTCGGCAGCCACACCACCTTGCGGATTGAAGTGAGCGAAAATGAGACAGCGCCTTGTCAATTCCGAGTCTCGTCCCTTGTGCGCCATCCCCAGCTTGTGCCTCTTGCCTTTCAGGCAGGAGCCCGTCAACTGACGATAGACCGGCTCGAACACAGGCGCCAGACCGTTCCATCGCTATAGGCAGGCTCCGCGCCGCCTGCCGCATCACTCACGAAGATCAGACTTCCAGGCGCATAGGCCGATGCATCCGGAAGAGCTGCCACGGGAAAGTTTACGAGGGTCACCGGCTTTTCCAAAAGCACCGCATGAGGCGATGCGCGCAAGATATAATCGTCGGCGCTCCCTTCAATATTGTGAAAGACCTGAAATTCCGGAGTGCCCCCAGACCCCGCAAAGGCCTGACGCGATTCGACGCGGACATTCATCTTCTCTGTCAGGGTCTGGAAGGCAAAATCGACAAGGTCGATATCCGGGTTGGATGAATGCTGGGCAAACAACGCGCCTGCGACCCCCGCCGAGGCATCGTTCAGGACTCGGAGTGATACTGGCCCCAGGCCTCCCCCGCCTATGATCTCAACGCCCGAGGTTGCACTGGTGCCATTATTCCGAATTTTCACGCCATCCGGCAGATTGAGCCCCACACCCACGGTCACCTCACCCGATTGATGAGCCAGTGTCAGCGCCTCGGTGAAGGTGAGGCCATCCTCACTGACCTTCATATGCAGGTCATGATCTTCGCAGAGACCAATTTCCGCATGGGCGACAGAATCAGATTGGTACAGCATCGCGGCGGTATTTTCCGCACTCTGCTTGTTGATTTTCAGCCGGTGATCGCCGCCCAGATGATTGAAGAGACTTGCCGCACCGGCGAGTGCGAGCCGGTTTTCATCATCTGGCGCATGATTGACGCCCAATCTGTCGACGCGTCCCCATTCCGCGCCATCAAACCGCATCGTTTCCCCAATATCCTGGACAAAGCAGCTCCAACCAGCCGCTGGCGATACATAATGCCAGGCGCCGTCCTGCCTCGCCGCCACGTTGCCAGCCGCCGCCCCGTCCCAATCGGCCAACAAGGAGGCCGGCACGAGATAGATATCCCCGTCTGCGGGCGCCTCAGGGGCGGGCGCCGAGGCGGACACGGCAACTGTCTGGACCAGCATGTCCAGACGGGACAGGCCCTCATTGTGGGTAACATGCTTCTGCGCCTGTCCGGGCAAGAGATATGGCAGATCGAGCCGTGGGGTTGTCATGCGTGTCTCCATTGATCGCTGGAGCGCAAGACTAATCGCTGGCCTTGTCCGTCGGATTGGCTGGCCTTCGAAACGGCCGGCCTTCACCTCACATCTCGAAAGGGCTGGCGAAATCGGCAAAGGCGGGGGCTGCCGCATCCTTTTCTGACAGAACGGCATCCTTGTCCTCGACCCGCCAGTCGATGGCCAGATCCGGATCATTCCACGCAACCGCACCATCGCACTCGCGAGAATAATAGTTGTCGACCTTGTAGGCGATCTCCGTATCCGGTTCGAGCGTGGCAAAGCCGTGCAGGAAACCGCGGGGAACGAATATCTGGGTTCCATTGGCTGCCGATAGCTCGGCGCTGACCCATTTTCCGAAAGTCGCTGATCCCTTTCGTACATCCACCGCCACATCAAGGATTGCGCCGCGAAGAACCCGCACCAGCTTGGCCTGCGCAAAGGGGGGGCTTTGATAGTGAAGGCCTCGTACCGTTCCCTTCACAGCCGAAAGGGAATGATTGTCCTGAACGAAATCCGCCTTGATGCCGGCATCAGCAAACCTTTGCTGATTGAAAGTTTCACTGAAAAACCCCCGGTCATCGCCAAATCTGGCAGGTGTGATCAACTTGACCTCAGGTATCTCAAGCTCGACAACTTCCAATGACATGCGCTTACTCCACTTGTGGCACAACGGAGAGCTCGACAGCTGTCCGGCCCATCTTTATCACATTTTGAGCGAGCGCATTCGGCGAGCCGCAATACGCGGTAACCACGCGTGACTTGCCGCCGCGCGCCCCCTTCTCTATCGCAAGCCGTAGTATCCAACGGAGCATACCATGTCCATTCCCTTCATCGACCTTCAGGCCCAGCGTAAGCGCATCGAGACCGAGATCAACACGGCGATCCAGTCGGTCGTTGAGAGCGGCCGCTATGTGCTTGGCCCGGAAGTCACGGAACTGGAAAAGCAGCTCGCGGACTGGTGCGGGGCCTCGCACTCGGTCAGCTGCGCCAATGGCACGGACGCCCTCGCCCTCGCCCTGATGGCCTGGGAGCTGAAGCCGGGCGACGCCGTGTTCTGCCCGTCCTTCACCTTCGTCGCGACCGCGCAGGTCGTGCCCTGGCTCGGTGCTGCGCCAGTCTTCGTCGACATTTTGCCCGACACCTACAACATGGACCCGGCGCATCTGCGCCAGCAGATCGAGGCCGTGAAGGCCGAAGGCAAGCTGTCACCGAAAGTCGTCATTGCTGTCGACCTGTTCGGCCAGCCCGCCAATTATCCCGAGATCAAGGCGATCTGCGACGAGTTCGGCCTGAAGCTGATTGCCGACACGGCGCAGGGCTATGGCTGCACCCTGAACGGCAAGCATCCGTCTGACTGGGCCGATATTGCCACGACCAGCTTCTTCCCCGCCAAGCCGCTCGGCTGCTACGGTGATGGCGGCGCGATCATCACAAATGATGCCAAGCTCGCCGAGCGGATCGAATCCCTGCGCGTCTATGGCAAGGTCACGCCGACCGATGCCGCCGAGCGCAATTTCCATCATGACCCGAAATACCTTTCGCTGCGCGTCGGCATGAATTCCCGCCTCGATACGATCCAGGCGGCAGTCCTGTTGGAGAAACTGAAAATCTTCGGCGACGAGATCGAGAAGCGGCAGGTCGTGGCCGACCGCTATGCCGCGGGCTTGACCGGCCATGTCAAACGCGTGCCGAGCGTCATTGAAGGCGGCAAGAGCGTCTGGGCGCAATATGTCATCGAGCATGAGAACCGCGACGGCCTGCAGACGCACCTCTCCGCGCAGGGCATCCCGACCGCTGTCTACTATCCCGTGCCGATCCACGAGCAGGATTTCTGCGCCGCCTACAAGCCACCTGTCGGCACGCTGCCGGTGACTGAGGCCGCCAGTCGACACGTCATCGCCCTGCCGATGCACCCCTATCTGGAAGAAGCAGACCAGTCCCGTATCATCGACGCGATCCGGGCATTTAGCGGTTAAGCCACATGCAGACCCACTTCGTCTGATCAGGCCGCAAATAACACCCAGTCTGTCGGCCTGAAATACTTCCGCTCAAAACTCCATTGCCACACGCCGGTCGCAAGATACTCGCTCACCAAGACTGGCGGGATTACGAACGGGATCACCCCAACCCCGGCGACAGCGACATCAATTTGGAAAGCCACAAACCGCCTCACCAAGCTGACGCGGGATTCCTCGATGACGGAACCGTGCCGCCTTGGCCACCACATTAGGATGACAAATCCCAAAGCGCATAGGAGGAGCCCCCACGGTTCTGACGAAACATTCAAAACTCACCTCCACAACATGATGCGTCTTTAGAATACCTCACCTAAGGTGGCCAGCCCGCAGACAATCGCGGCAAGTTCCGGACTTTTCCAGACCACTTATGGACACTTTATGGACAGGTTTACGGACACTTTTCCGGACCCATATGCGTGCGCGGTATTCAGGTGAGCAGATCGCGCGTTGCCTTTTCATGTGTGCCGTGTTAGCCGCGATACAAACATATAAAGGATCATTGATATGGCCGAAAACTACCACGTCGCCGATATTTCCCTCGCCGAGTTTGGTCGCAAGGAAATTGCCATCGCCGAGACAGAAATGCCCGGTCTGATGGCTGCGCGCGAAGAGTTCGGTCCCTCGCAGCCCCTCAAGGGCGCGAAAATCGCAGGCTCCCTGCACATGACCATTCAGACGGCCGTGCTGATCCAGACGCTCGAAGCCCTCGGTGCCGACGTCCAGTGGGTCTCCTGCAACATCTACTCCACGCAGGACCATGCTGCCGCAGCCATCGCGGCGAACGGTACGCCGGTCTTTGCGTATAAGGGCGAGACGCTGGAAGAGTACTGGCAATTCACCGACCGCATGTTCCACTGGCATGACGGCACCGGCGCAAACCTGATCCTCGATGATGGCGGCGATGCCACCATGTACCTCATCCTCGGTGAGCGCGCCGAATCCGATCCATCTTTCCTTGAGAAGCCGGGCTCGGAAGAAGAGAAATTCCTCTTCGCCCAGATCAAGAAGCGCCTCGCCGCGTCTCCGGGCTGGTTCGCCAAGACCAAGGCTGCGATCCGCGGTGTGTCGGAAGAAACGACGACCGGCGTAAACCGCCTCTACCAGCTTGAAAAGAAAGGGGAGCTCCCCTTCCCGGCCATCAATGTGAATGACTCGGTCACCAAGTCGAAATTCGACAACAAGTATGGTTGTAAGGAATCGCTCGTCGACGCGATCCGTCGCGGCACGGACGTGATGATGGCTGGCAAGAAAGCCTTCGTCGCAGGTTATGGCGATGTCGGCAAAGGCTCGGCTGCGTCGCTGTCCGGTTCCGGCGCGCGCGTTGCCGTTTCCGAGGTTGACCCGATCTGCGCCCTTCAGGCCGCGATGGACGGCTATGAAGTCCTGACAGTCGATGAAGCCGCCCCGAAATTCGACATCTTTGTCACGGCGACCGGCAACAAGGACATCCTGACCGTCGACCATATGCGCGCGATGAAGGACATGGCGATCGTCTGCAATATCGGCCACTTCGACAACGAAATTCAGGTCGAAGGCCTGCGCAATTTCGAATGGACGAACATCAAGCCACAAGTCGACATGATCACCTTCCCGGATGGCAAACGGATCATCCTGCTGTCGGAAGGCCGCCTTGTGAACCTTGGCAACGCCACGGGCCACCCCTCCTTCGTGATGTCGGCGTCCTTCACCAATCAGACGCTGGCCCAGATCGAACTGCACGCTCGCGGCGAGCAGTATGAGAACAAGGTCTACACGCTGCCGAAGCATCTCGATGAAAAGGTTGCCATGCTCCACCTCGAAAAACTTGGTGTACAGCTGACCGAACTTTCGAGCGAACAGGCAAACTATATCGGCGTTGAGACGACCGGCCCGTTCAAGCCTGAACATTACCGCTACTAGGGCGGCGCAAACCAGTGGCACGCAATCACATTCTTACGCTTTCCTGTCCCGACCGGGTGGGCCTCGTCGCCGGCCTTGCGAAACTCATGGAGCGACATGACTGCTTCATCGAGTCTTCGCGCACCTTCAGCGACCCGGAGACAAGCCGGTTCTTTGCCCGGCTGGTTTTCCACGGTCCGGATGACATCCTCCCGTCGGCCCTGACTGAAGATCTCGCAAGCCTGGGAAACAATCTCAATGCGGAATGGGCAACCCATCCCGAAGGTGAGACGGTCAAGGCCCTGCTGCTGGTCTCAAAGTCAGACCATTGCGCAAATACGCTGCTCTATGGCGCGCGGCGCAAGGAACTCCCGATTGAGGTCGTTGGCATTGTCTCCAACAATGAGACGCTGAAGGACAATTTTGCCCATTGGAACCTGCCATGGTTTCATGTGCCGGTGATGAAGGATACAAAGCCGGAAGCCGAAGCGCGCCTCTTCGAAATCATCCAGGAAACCGGCGCTGATCTTGTCGTGCTTGCGCGATACATGCAGGTTCTCAGTGATGATGCCTGTCGCCGCCTTGAGGGGATGTGCATCAACATCCACCATTCCTTCCTGCCAGGGTTCAAGGGGGCCCGCCCCTATCACCAGGCTCATGCGCGCGGCGTGAAGGTCATCGGGGCGACCGCACATTATGTCACCGCCGACCTTGATGAAGGCCCGATCATTGCTCAGGTCACGGAAGTTGTGGATCACACCTTCAGCCCGGCTGACATGATCGAGACCGGCCGCCATCTCGAAGGCAACGCCCTGCTGCGCGCGGTCAAGGCCCATGCCGAACATCGCATTTTCGTAAACTCCGGAAAGACGGTTGTTTTCGCCCGGTAAAAGAACACCAGAAGAGAGCCAGACATGAAACTTGCCAGCCACGAATTCACCAGCGAAAGCGTTTCCGAAGGCCATCCGGACAAGGTCGCCGACCAGATTTCCGACGCCATTGTCGATCTGTTTCTCTCACGCGACTCCACCGCAAAAGTTGCCGTCGAAACCCTGACGACCACGAACCGTGTCATTCTCGCCGGCGAAGTGCGCACCAATAATGGCGCCGTCATCACGCATGAAGAAATGAACCAGACCGCGCGGGATGTCGTGAAACGGATCGGCTATGAACAGGATGGTTTCCACTGGCAAAACATGGAGATTACAAACCATGTCCATGGCCAGTCCGTAGAGATCGCCCAAGGCGTTGAAGCCGGACAAGGCCTCTACGCCGAAGAAGGCGCGGGCGACCAGGGCATCATGTTCGGCTATGCCACGAACGAAACCCCGGAACTGATGCCGGCTACACTCGTCTATTCCCATCAGATCCTTCAGCGCCTTGCCCAGCTGCGCCATGACGGCACGCATCCAGAACTTGAGCCCGATGCGAAAAGCCAGGTGACGCTTCAATATGAAGGTTCAAAGCCTGTCGGTGTGAACGCGCTTGTCGTATCCCACCAGCACAAGGACAGCGCTACCCTGGAACAGCTTCGAGAGATCATCCGTCCCGTGATCAAGGAGGTGCTGCCGGAAAACTGGTTCCCTGCTGAGGACAAGTTCTATGTGAACCCGACCGGACGTTTCGTCATTGGCGGACCTGACGGCGACGCCGGTCTGACCGGCCGCAAGATCATCGTCGACACGTATGGGGGTGCTGCGCCTCATGGCGGCGGGGCATTCTCCGGCAAGGATCCGTCCAAAGTTGATCGGTCGGCCGCATACGCCACGCGCTACCTGGCCAAGAACATCGTGGCCGCCGACCTGGCCGACCGCTGCACCATTCAGGTCAGCTACGCGATTGGCGTAGCTCAGCCCCTGTCAATCTATGTCGACACGCACGGTACAGGCAAGGCGGACGAAGATCGCATCGCCAAGGCATTGCGCGAATTGTTTGACCTTTCACCGAGAGGCATCCGAACTCACCTCAACCTGAATCAGGCGATCTACAGCCCATCAGCTGCTTACGGGCACTTCGGCCGGACCCCGACCGAGAATGGTAGCTTCAGCTGGGAAAAGACAGACCTCGTGGACGAACTGAAACGTCTCGCGAACTAGCTTCGCATCAATACGCGACAGTGATTTCGTCAATGGATGCCACGGCCTTGCCGTGGCATTCTATTTTGATCCTCTGAGGTAAGGGCTTGAGCGACTGCTGATAGGCAGCTGTTCCGGCAACGGATGCCCCCCCTTCGGAGAGGCTCAGCACGAGCAGGCCCTCTTCCTCCGTCGGCACGGGGCTCAGCTTCCAGGACTGGTCATCTGCCAGTCGCACCACGACGTGCAGCTTTCCGCCAGATGGTTGTCCGGGCCCCGGCATTCGATTGATCCAGGCGGACGTGTCGGTGATCTCCGAACACGCATTCCCGCCAAATGGCAGCCACGCACACCCAGACAGGACCAGCCCGCACGCAAGCGACAGGAAGGAGGTCTTGCCTACCATGGCGTCGATAGCCGCATCCACAACGCCTCCTGGTCGTCGGCTCCATAAATATGGTTCGGCGATGTGGAGACCACGGCCGCAGCCTCGCCAGACCATGTGTCGGTCAGTCCGAATGTGTAGCGCGTCTCGAAATCGATCTGGCGGCCACTCGGCGTCAGGTCCGCTTGCACGAACTCCCGGATCAACTGGCTGTCCATATCCACCCCGATCGGAGCATCAAGATTGAGGTATCCTGTCTCCGCGCGTCGCGGCTGAGCCATGATGAAATGCACCCGCCCTTCGCCGAGCGTCCGGTCTGCGCCAACCGACCAGCGACTGGTCCAGATGCCTTCGGCGTCCACGCCAGGCAGGTCGACGCTGGCAAGTTCCAGTCCCGAAGAGACGATCCAGCCAGCTCCGGCAAACCATGCGCTCTCCAGTGAGTAAGCCGTCATCTCTGTCTGGTCCTGCGCGCCGAAGCGGTCCTGCAGCGTACCGCCGAGGGCTGTGTCTTCATCCGCGATGAAGGATGCGCCGACGCGTACGGACCAGTCATGTGCGTCGCGGCCAAACATGAAGCCGGACTGGCTGCGTCCGCCCTGTTCGGCAGAGAAAATGTCCATCACAAGATCGTCCGTCACGGCATGGCTGAATTTTGCCCAGGCGCCGCCGGTCGAGAAGGCATTGCCGACGCCCGGCTCGTTGAGCAGGGAAATGTCCGGTGCCAGATGCGTCAGGGATCCGCCCCGGCCAAGCTCCACCTGGCTCTCGCCAAAGCTGTAGCGCATCTGGAAGGTCGATTGCGGATCTTCCTGATAGGGCGCTGTCGGATCATCCTGCAGCCGCGCTTGTGCCCAACTGAACGACATGTCGCCGGCATTCACGGCATAGGAATCTCCCGCCGCCCAGTCGGCCCGCGTCTCGAAATTCACCAGCCGCGATCCGAGCGTATCCTGTGGCAAGGTGGCAGCGATGGCATCCGCGTTCAGGCGGAAGCCGCGCTGGTATTTGTCCTGGAACACGAGTTTGTTGAACGCGCCGGAATGGGTTGCCCAATCCCCAAAGGCCCCGCCGCTCGGCGCAAGCGCTTCGGTAAAGCTGACCTTCTCCATGCCGAAATCGAGATTCTGCTGACCTTGGGGCCGGAAGGCTTCTTCGAGGTTCATCAGGCCCACGCCGGAAACGCTATCCGTGCCGACGCCAGCGGCCTCGCCCGTGATGATGTCGGCAGATGCATCCACATAGTCCGTGGCCGTATCCAGCAGTATCTGGAGCGCCACTTCCGGCTGTGACTGCAGATTGGGAAACGCATCCAGAAGCAGCGCGAGCGCGCCGGCCACATAGGGAGCCGCGAACGACGTTCCGGATATCCGATAATAGTCGCCCTCACTGTCAGCGTCATTTGTCGGATCACCCGGAAACGCCACATCATCGTCCGGCCCGGTCGAGATAACGTCTTCTCCCGGCGCGAGCAGGTAGAAATTCTGCGCCGCCGTGCCAGCCCGGTTGGAGAAATCAGAGAGATTGCCGTCCGGGTCCACAGCACCCACGGCGACGACGCGTCCGAGCGACGAAGCTTCGCCTGCAATATAGGCGGGTTCGGTCGGGCGCTCTCCTACGGCTTCGGTAAAATTGCCATCCTCATCCGTCGCTGCCGGTTCAGCGTCATTGCCCGCCGAGATGACGACCAGAACGCCGGCCGCCGCCGCGGCCCGTACAGCATTCTCCAGTCTCGGATCGTTATCTATCTCTCCCCCCAGGGACATGTTGATGATGGTCGCGCCCTGCGCCACCGCATATTCGAGCGCCCGGACCAAGGCATCATCATTGTAGACACAACCTTCGTCCTCGCCGGTGCGAGCGCAGCTGCCGGGGGAATCTGCGCGAATGTCGAGAACGGAGGCCTCATAGGCCGTGCCCTGAATGCCATTGAAGGTGTTGTCGTCGAGCGTGCTGTTGAAATCGTCCTGACGTCGCGCGGCGATCACGCCGGTCACCAGCGTGCCGTGGCCGCCCATATCTATGTCACCGGGCTGGCGCGTGATTGTAACCCGGTCGCCCGCAGCATCATAACCGGAACAGGCTGTATCCGCACAGACATCAAACATCTGCACGACGGCGCCCTGAAGATCCGGATGATCTGACTCAGTCCCTGTATCAATCACGGCCACCGTCTGGCCCTGCCCTGTCGCGCCGATTGCGTAGGCCGCAGACGCACCGATCATCGGCAACCCAACGGTCGCATTGTATTCGCGCGTTTCGAACTGTTCCGGCTCGGCAATCGCAGCCGGGAACGGGTTCGAAGGCGGGGGTGGCGGCGGAGGCGGAGGCGGGGGCGGCAAGGGCGTGACGGCAGAGCTGCCACCACCTCCGCCGCCAGCACACGCACCTAGCGCAACCACAGACACACCAAGCATGGCAATCGCCAGCCATGATCGGGGAACGGGTTTCAAATACGTTTTTGTGCAAAGCAAGGGCATACGCGTTCCTCACATGGCGGCACGTCTTGTCTGTCTTCCTGCGCCGGGTGTGTTGAAAGCAATATTTCACCCGAAATATAAAGAATGGGCAAATACTTCGCTCAGCTGCTCAAGAAAACTCCACCCGCTCCTGAGAAAAGTAGAACAGGGACCGGGTTTCGTCATCAAGCACTTCACTGGAGGCTTCCAGAAGCTTGGTCATCGCGTACTTCCGATCCTTTAGAGCGTGTTCGAAGTCCGCCTCGATCAGTGTGTCCACACCAGTTCGCATCATCGCATCGCGCACTTCCATATACAGCGTCAGCGATCCTCCCAGGAACATCGATTCATAAGCGATCTTGCTGGCAATCTTGTCGTGGATATTGGAGTACTGGAACTGCCGTTCCATTACCGATTTTCGTTTGCAGATGAAATCGATCTCGTGGCGATAGCTCGGATGGCGCAGATAGAAATTCTTCAAGGCGATCATTTCGCCATCAATACGCTCCTTCACCTCATCCGGCAGGGCCTCGCTGAGAATGATCACAATATCAATGTCCGATCCCTTGACCATCTCGCCGGATGCCGAATGTTCTCGCATGTCGTTGTGAGCCAGGTAATAGCTGAGATCACCGGCGATGAAGGCGCACAGCTGGCTTCGTAATTCCCGACCAAGACTGACGAAAAGCTGCTTCATCACATCCTGCGCAATGCCGATTTTCTCGCGGCTGATTTCCCGGTGCATGTTGGACAAGGAACCTTGGCGCTCAATCATCTTGTAGCGCTGGTCGGGCAGGCCAAAGAGGGTGAAGGACAGGAAGTCCCGAAGGATGGACGGACTCAACCGGACCTGATCATCCCGCGTGATATCATATCGCAGGTAATAGCTTGCGAAATGTGACACCAGAAAGCGCTGACTTCGATTGCAGGCCTGCCACAGCGCCAGGGTGGAAACGGTCGGCAAGGCCTCGGCGAGTTCCTTGCCGATACGCGGCCCCTGTTCGGATATGATGCGGATGACCTCCGCCTCGATCTGATCTTTCTCGATGTCGTGGATGGCCGCGCCCTCTTCTCCAGCGCCGGTCAGCGGTCGCTTACTCAACTGTCACAGACTTCGCCAAATTGCGTGGCTGGTCAACATCCGTGCCTTTGGCAACGGCAACATGATAGGCGAGCAGCTGCAAGGGAATGGCAGCCAGGATCGGAAGGCTGATATCATCGCCTTGCGGAATCTCGATCGTGTGGTCCGCGCGATTTCCGGCCAGGGCGATCCCTGCCTTGTCCGAAATGAGGATGATCCGTGCGCCACGGGCCCGAATTTCCTCAACGTTCGAGATCGTCTTCTCGAACAACTCATCCTTAGGGGCCACGACCACGACCGGAAGATCCTTCTCGATCAGTGCGATCGGCCCGTGCTTCAACTCGCCGGCAGCATAGCCTTCGGCGTGGATGTAAGAGACTTCCTTCAATTTCAGGGCCCCCTCCAGGGCGAGTGGATAGTACCGGCCTCGTCCGAGAAACAACACATCCTTACATTGCGTGAGAGTTTCTGCGATTGCCTGAATCTGATCCTGCGATTTCAGTGCTTCCGTTACCATGCGCGGTAAGGCAAGCAGGGTCTTGACCGCAGTGGCCTCATCGCCCGGCAACAAATGTCCACGGGCCTTAGCGGCGCTGAGCGCCAGGACGGCCAGCACGGACAGTTGCGCCGTGAAGGCTTTTGTCGACGCCACACCGATCTCTGGCCCGGCATGGGTCGGCACGATGGCTGCAGCATCGCGGGCGATGGAACTCTCCGGCACATTCACGACGGCCACGGCCGGGGTACCATTCTGACGGCAATAGCGTAGTGCCGCCAGCGTGTCGGCCGTCTCGCCGGACTGGCTGACGAACATGGCTGGGCCGGTCTGAGGCAGCACCGGCTCGCGATAGCGAAACTCTGATGCGATATCCGTTTCGAACGCCAGCTTTGCCTTTTGTTCGAACCAGTATTTAGCGGTGTGGGCGGCATAGTAGGCCGTACCACAAGCAATTGCGACTGCGCGGTCGGCCCTGGCAAACAGGGTGTCGGCCACCTCGCCCAGATTGAGCGTCTGTGTGGTCTGGTCGATATAGGGCAGGATCGAACGGGCAAGCGATTCCGGCTGCTCGTGTATCTCCTTGAGCATGAAATGGTCATACTCTCCGCGTTCGATCAGGCTTTCATTCACAGCCGACTTCACGCGCGGGCGGTTCACTCGCTCGCCTTCGGCGTTGCGGACATCATGGCTTTCCGGAGTCAGCACGACCCAGTCGCCCTCCTCCAGATAGGTCACATCCCGTGTGAAGGGAGCCAACGCAATGGCATCGGACCCCAGAAACATCTCACCCTCGCCATAGCCGAGCACCAGCGGGCTGCCCTTGCGGGCGCCAATCAAAAGGTCAGTTTCGTCGGAAAAGATCGCAGCAATGGCAAACGCGCCTGACAATTTGTTGAGAGCCGCCTCGAACGCAGCGACGGCGTCCATGCCGTCAGCCATGTTCTGATCGATCATCTGGGCGATGACTTCACTGTCGGTCTCAGATTCAAATGTGCGGCCCTGCGCCTGCATATCTTCGCGCAGCTCGCGGAAATTCTCGATAATGCCGTTGTGCACGATCGCCACCTTGCCCGACATGTGCGGATGGGCATTGATCTCATTTGGCTTGCCGTGCGTTGCCCAGCGGGTGTGGGCAATCCCGGTCGGCCCATCCACCGGCATGTCCGCCATGAGGGCCTCGAGATTGACGATCTTGCCACGTGCCCTGCGCCGCTCGATCGTATGCCCCGCCATGACTGCAATACCGGCGCTGTCATATCCCCGATATTCCAACCGCTTCAGACCATCAATCAGGCGTCCGGCCACCATATCCGTTCCAGTGATCGCAACAATTCCGCACATACGCTACCTCCATCCGAGTAGAGCGTATTTAGACTCGGGGATTCCAGCAGGATAATGACACTTTGTGTAGGAATGCGACAACATCGGGGAAAGCCCCCCTCATAACGAGCAAATTGCATGCTTTAGCTCTGCTGAACGATCAGATTATGGATGTGACACACATTCGGGTCTATCGCCCACGCAGGCCCGCTATATCTGGGATAACAAGAACTTACCGATACCGATGATACCTGAAGGACTGTACGCGTTTTGAAAACTCTTACCCACCTTGACAGACTCGAAGCCGAAAGCCTGCACATCATCCGCGAAGTGGCCGCCGAGTGCGAAAACCCGGTCATGCTCTATTCCGTGGGCAAGGATTCTGCGGTGATGCTGCATCTGGCGATGAAAGCCTTCTATCCATCCCGCCCCCCTTTCCCGCTGATGCATGTCGACACGACCTGGAAATTCCGGGAAATGATCGCGTTTCGCGACCGCAAGGCAAAGGAACTGGGGTTCGACCTTCTGGTACATGTGAATGAGGAAGGCGTACGCGACGGCGTGGGCCCGTTCAGCCACGGCTCGGCCGTCCATACCGATGTGATGAAAACACAAGGGCTCAAGCAGGCACTCGACAAGTACAAGTTTGATGCGGCCTTCGGCGGCGCCCGGCGCGACGAGGAAAAATCCCGCGCCAAGGAGCGCATTTTCTCGTTCCGCTCAGCAGAGCATCGCTGGGACCCGAAACGCCAGCGCCCAGAGCCCTGGAACGTCTACAACACCCGTATCAACCAGGGCGAAAGCGTCCGTGTCTTCCCGCTGTCCAATTGGACCGAACTCGATATCTGGCAGTATATCCGCCGCGAGAATATCGAGATCGTCCCGCTCTATTTTGCGGCCCCGCGCCCGGTCGTGAACTGGAACGGTGTGGACATCATGGTCGATGACGAGCGGATGCCGGAAGAGCTGGCAAAGACTGCCGTGACCAAGTCCGTCCGCTTCCGCACGCTCGGCTGCTATCCGCTGACCGGCGCTGTTGAAAGCACGGCCGCCACGCTTGAAGACATCATCCAGGAAATGCTCCTGACCACCACATCCGAACGTCAGGGCCGCGTGATCGACGCCGACCAGTCCGGATCCATGGAAAAGAAAAAACAGGAAGGCTATTTCTGATGCGCCTAAATGACGACCTGATTGAATCAGATATCGCCGCCTATCTGGAAAAGCATGAACACAAATCCCTGCTCCGCTTCATCACTTGCGGATCCGTGGATGATGGCAAGTCGACCCTGATCGGCCGTCTGCTCTATGATGCGAAGATGATCTTCGAGGATCAACTTGCCTCCCTCGAAAGCGATTCCAAGAAAGTCGGTACGCAAGGCGAGAACATCGACTTTGCCCTTCTCGTTGACGGCCTCACCGCTGAGCGCGAACAGGGCATCACGATTGATGTCGCCTATCGCTTCTTCGCGACCGACAAACGCAAATTCATCGTCGCCGACACGCCTGGCCATGAACAGTATACGCGTAACATGGCCACCGGCGCCTCGACGGCCGACGTAGCCATCCTGATGGTGGATGCGCGCAAGGGCATCCTCACCCAGACCCGCCGCCACAGCTTCATCACGACGCTGCTGGGCATCCGCAAGGTCGTCCTCGCCATCAACAAGATGGACCTCGTCGATTACAGCCAGCAGGCCTATGACGACATTGTCGATGATTTCTACGCTTTCGCCGACGAGCTTGCGACGGACCTCGAAATCCAGCCGATCCCGATGTCCGCGCTCGAAGGCATCAACATCACCAGCAAGTCCAATGAGACCGACTGGTACGATGGCCCGAGCCTGATGGACTATCTGGAAACCGTGCCGGTCGGCGACCGCCGCCTGAACACGCCTTTCCGCATGCCCGTCCAATGGGTCAACCGGCCCAATCTCGATTTCCGGGGCTTCTCCGGTCAGATCGCAGCAGGCAGCCTGCAGCCGGGCGACCGCGTGAAATCCATGCCCTCCGGCAAGCAGTCCACGGTTCAGCGGATCGTTACGGCGACCGGCGATCTCGACCAGGCCATTGCCGGCCAGTCGGTCACGATCACGCTGGATGACGAAATCGACTGCTCACGCGGCGATGTTCTTGTGTCGGCGGATGATCCGTCTGAAGTCTCCGACCAGTTCCAGGCGCGCATCCTCTGGATGAGTGAGACGTCCCTGCTGCCGGGCCGGCGCTACCTGCTGAAGATGGGTGCCAAGACCGTGACCGCCACGGTCAACGCCCCGAAATATGGCATTGATGTCAACACGTTGAACGATGTTCCTGCGAAAACGCTGGAGCTCAACCAGATCGGCGTCACGACCCTCTCTCTGGACCAGCCAGTCCCCTATGATCCGTATGATATCAATCGCGAAATGGGTGGCTTCATCCTGATCGACCGGATGACAAACGATACGGTCGGTCTGGGCCTCGTTGACTTTGCGCTGCGCCGCGCGTCGAACATTCACTGGCAGGCGATGGATGTCGACCGGTCCGCACTGGCCGAGCAGAAGGGCCAGAAACCGGCCGTGCTCTGGTTCACCGGCCTCTCAGGATCAGGCAAGTCGACCATTGCCAATGCCCTTCAGAAATTGCTGTTCGCGCAAGGCAAGCACACCTTCACGCTGGATGGGGACAATGTGCGCCACGGGCTGAACCGCGATCTCGGCTTCACCGATGCCGACCGTGTAGAGAACATCCGCCGTGTCGCCAATGTCGCTCGCCTGATGTCCGACGCCGGACTGATCACGCTGGTCTCCTTCATCTCGCCGTTCCGGTCCGAACGCCAGATGGCGCGGAATCTGATGGCGGATGGCGAATTCATCGAAGTCTATGTCGATACCCCGCTCAGCGTGGCCGAGGAACGCGATGTGAAGGGTCTCTACAAGAAGGCCCGCGCCGGAGAGATCAAGAACTTCACCGGCATCGACAGTCCTTATGAACCACCCCAGGCAGCCGAACTCCGCATCGACACGGTGAACAATTCGCCGGAAGAGGCCGCCGAAGTCATCCTCGACTTCATGCGCGAAAAAGGTCTGCTGAACGGCGGATAAGATGAAATGATATCGCCGTTTCCGCCTGTGCGGAGACGGCGAGTCCTTCCCCGACGTCCCGGCTCGCCTTGCCGGATTTCGCACGCTAGGTGTCGTTACAAACGACAATAAGGGAGCGTGTCATGGCAAAAGGCGATCTGCCGGTTCTGGTCGGTGTTGGGCAAAGCCTCAGCCAGTGGGATGGAACAAATGGGCCCGACGGGGCGCCATCGCCGCTGTCGCTCATGGTCGATGCGTCAAAGGCGGCGCTCGCCGACAGTGGCGCAGAGGCCCTCGCCAACTCCATCGACACGATTGCCGTCGTGCGCATCTTCGAGGATTCCATTGGGAGCGCGCCACATCCGCATGGCCACAATACCAACCTTCCTGGCACGCTTGCCCGCGATATCGGCGCCACGCCAGAGTCCCTCATCTATGAAACGGTGGGCGGTCAGAGCCCTCAGGCTCTGGTCAATGAAATGGCCGCGCGTATCCATGCAGGCGAAGCCGACTGCGTCCTGATTTCAGGCTCCGAGGCCAATCGGGCCTCCAAGGGCGCGCGCCGCAATGGCGTGGACATCGACTGGGCGGACAGCGCGGAGGCCGCCTATGAAGATCGCGGCATGGGCCCCATGATGCTGTCGCGCGAAGAGATCAAGCACGGCATCATCGCACCGGCCTATTTCTATGGCCTGTTCGAGAATGCCATCGCCGCCCGCGAAGGCCGCTCGCGCAGCCAGCACCGCAAGGCCATGGCCGAACTCTTTCAGCCCTTCTCTGCGGTCGCTGCAAAGAACCCGTATTCACAATTCCCGGAGGAACGCTCGGTTGAGTTTCTTTCGACGCCCTCCAAGGCAAATTACGAATATGCCGATCCCTTCCTGAAATGGTTCATCGCCCAGGATGCGGTCAATCAGGGCGCGGCGGCGATCCTGATGAGCAGCTCGAAAGCTGACGCGCTGGGCATCGCGGAAGATAAGCGCGTCTACCTGCACGGCGCCGGCGAAGCTGCCGATGACCTGATCTCGCTGCGCCCCCGCCTCGACGGGTCATGGGCCATGCAGACCGCCATCGGCCGCGCCTTGCACCAGGCTGAAAAGACCACAGCGGACCTCCAGCATTTTGATCTCTATTCCTGCTTCCCGTGCGCCGTCTTCTCCTCGACTGCCGCGCTGGGCATCGACTGGAAGAATGATCCACGCTCACTCACCCTTACTGGCGGCCTGCCCTTCTTCGGCGGACCCGGAAACAATTATTCCCTGCATGGCATCGCGGAAATGGTGGCCACGCTGCGGAGTGACCCGGCAAGCTACGGCCTCGTCCTCGCCAATGGCGGCTGGATGACCAAGGAGGCCGTGGGGGTCTATTCCGCGCTAAAGCCCGCCCGTTTCGTGCCCGCAGAACCTTACGCCACACCCACCGAACAGGTCACACTCTGCCACGAGGATTGCAAAGGCACGCTCGAAACCTTCACCGTCACCCACGGCAAGGAAGGCCCCAATAAGGGCATCGCCTTTGTTCGCCTGGAGGATGGCCGCCGCGCCCTCGCCAACGCCTCCCCGGAGGCGCTCGCAATATTGCGCGAAGATGCCTCCCCGGTCGGTCGCAAGGTCGCCGTTACTGTAGACGCGGAAAAGGAACGCGGCACGTTCAGCTTCATCTGACCGATCTGCTTGCTCCGCTGACCGGTTTCGACCAATCTCCGGCACATGACGAAACACTTCAAAACATTCGGCGTGATTGGCGGCGGCGCATGGGGCACGGCAATTGCCCAGATGCTGACCCGCGAGGCTCAGGACGTGCTGATCTGGTGTCGCGAGCCGGAAGTGGCGGAGGCCATAAATACGCGCCATGAGAATACGGTCTTCCTGCCGGGCGTACCGCTGAACCCTGCGCTGAAGGCGACCTCCGATCTGGCTGACCTCCACCTGATGGACGCGCTGTTCTCGGTCGCCCCGGCGCAGCATACGCGCGCCATGCTCCAAGCCCTGAAGGAACATATCCGGCCGAAGACCCCCGTTGTGCTCTGCTCCAAGGGCATCGAGTTGAAGACCGGCGAATTCATGACGCAGATCCTTGCCGATGAATTGCCTGACGCCATCCCGGCTGTCATGTCAGGCCCGAGTTTCGCGATTGATGTGGCCAAGGGCCTGCCGACGGCAGTGACCTTCGCCATCGAGGATGAAGCGCTTGGCACCGAATTGATCGCCGCCGTGGCCACGCCAAACTTCCGGCCCTATCTCGCGCACGACCTGCTCGGCGCGGAAATCGGCGGCGCGGTGAAGAACGTGCTGGCCATCGCCTGCGGCATCGCCCTCGGCAAGGGCCTTGGCCGGTCTGCCCATGCAGCACTGATCGCCCGCGGCAGCGCCGAGATGACACGGCTCGCCCTCGCGCTTGGCGCCGAGCGGGAAACCCTGTCCGGCCTGTCCGGCCTGGGAGACCTTGTCCTGACCTGCTCTTCCGAGACGAGCCGCAACATGAGCTGCGGCCTGGCGCTCGGAAAGGGCGAGAGACTCGAAGACATCCTCGACGCCCGCAATGCCGTAACCGAAGGCGTGGCGACGGCGCCCGTGCTGAAACGGCTCGCGGCCGAGCGCGGCGTGGACATGCCGATCTGTGATGCTGTGGCTGACGTGGTCGAGGGCGTGATCAGCGTCGACGAGGCGATCCAGAGCCTGCTGATGCGACCAAACAAGATGGAAATGGTCTAGGGACCGATCAGAACCCGTTAACCGCCGCCAAGCCCATCAGGATGGCGATTTCACCAGCTCAAAATGAGACCGTGTTGTCGGTTTCTCATCCGGAGAGACGACCAGGCCCGTCTTGATCAGTTCGATCATGTGACCCAGCACGGACATGGCCGCCGCAGGGTGCAGGCGCTTGTCGACCTCGGCATACATCACCTTCACCATTTCCGGTATCGAGGACTGGCCGGACCGCAACTGGTCGAGAATGGCCGCTTCGCGCGCGCGGCGGTGATTGGCATATTCGGTGATGAAATGGTCGACAAAGTCGCGGCCGCGCACCGGGTCGCCATGCGTTGGCCACAGCGTGTCGAATTTCCTGGCCTGAATCTTGTCGAGGCTGCGCATATAATCGCCCATGTCCCCATCAGGCGGCGCGACGACAGTCGTCGACCAGCCCATGATGTGATCGCCAGACAGGCAGGCATTCTCTTCGCGCAGGCCGAAACAGAGATGATTGCAGGTATGTCCCGGCGTCTCGATCACGTCGAGCGTCCAGCCGGGGCCGGAAATCACATCCCCATCGCCAACTTTCACATCCGGCATGAAACCGAGATCGTCTGCGCTGCCGAGTTCGCCCTTGGCCGTCGGCACGCCGCAATTCTTTGCGTAGGTTTTGCAACCCGCCCATTCGGCCAAAGGCGTCGCCAGCGGGGAATGGTCGGAATGGCCGTGGGTGACCAGCACGTGCGTCACGGTCTCGCCTTCCAGCGCCTGCTTCAGGGCTTCGAAATGTTCAGCATTTTCCGGGCCGGGATCAATGACCGCAACTTCACCCTGCCCGATGATGTAGACCCCTGTACCGACATAGGTGAACGGGCCGGGATTGTTCGCAATCACGCGGCGGATCAGTGGAGACACTTGCTCCACGACGCCATATTCAAACTCGATGTCGCGAACGTAGGGAATTGCCATAATAGTCTAGTCTCTTGCAGCGATTCTGGCCGACCGGAGCGATCAGCGCTTCTTCGGTGCAAAGGCAACGGCAAAGGCCTGCGCCATACGGCGGGTCGCCCGGAGCTTGGCACCCAGTTTGAGTGCCACGGGCGGGCCCATGTCCGTCTTGTTTGCATCGACGATATAGATTCGTCCGGTTGACCGGTCACGTAGGACGTCCACACCACCCCAGTCCAGCCCGATAGATGCCGCAAAGCGCTCAATCACGGCAATTTCATCGCTCGTGTAGCAATTGCGAGGCTCGTCGAGCAAAACCTGGACGTTCTCATTCAGGAAGCGGCGATCCAGCGGGCGTCGCTTGCGGAACACGATGGTGGGAGAACCGGCCACGATGCAGCAGCGGAGATCTTCGACGAGACCGCCATCGATCTCATTGTCCACCAGGCGCTGATAGGTCTTGCCGGGTACGGGCGTATCCAGCGGGCCTTCGAGGATGCGGCCATCATGCGCGGCATTCAACTCGGATTTCTCCACCATGCGGCCCTCATGGGTCGTTGGATCAACGGAGAGGGAATAGCCGGCTGCCTGTTCAAATGCCGCTGCGACGGTAGATTTCGAAATATCATCACAGGCAAAATTGAGCAGCCTCACCCCCTCGCGAACGATCGGGACCGTATTGTCGGTCTCGGTGGAGTCGTCGAACTGCATGACAATGTCTGCGGTTGCGACATCGTCGATCAGCTTCGCGCCGGATACGTGCATGACGGGCCAGATGAAGTACCAGGGACGCGGCTTGTCCGGGTAGAAAGCAATGGTGGGGCGCTTGTGCCCGGTGACGCGGCGCCAGGTGCGCCAGGTCTGGGCAAAGAAGTAGAAACAGAACCAGGTGAAGATATCGTGCGCGAGGGAAAGCGTGAGCGGAACGCGATGTCCGGTCTTCTTCACCAGCATGGCGCCATCATCATATTTGAAATCGGTGATCCACAGACGATCGCTCATCCATTCCACTCCTGTTGCGCTAACGGCCACATGGCCTGCGCCTCCCTGCCTTGGCCTTCGCATGGCCGGTCTTCACTGACAACACACTTAATGCGGCGCAAATGTGACCATTTGCTCACAAAATTTTAGAGGCCAGGATCAGAGCAGCGACTGCAGACTGGACAAATCATAGCCTGCGTCTGCTGCAGCATCGACGATTTCCTGTCCCGTGCCCTGCCCGGAATGGGTCAGCGCCCAGGCCGTGATGCAGCGCGTACCGGTGCGGCAATACGCCAGCACGGGTTGAGGCGCCTCGTTCAGAATATTGCTCATGCGTTCAACCACTTCAGGCGTCGGCGCGCCAGAAAATGGCAAGGCCACAAAGGTCAGTCCCAGTGATTCGGCCTTGGCGCGAATGGCGCCCATCCGGGGCTGGTCGACGCCGCCTTCGCCATCCGGGCGGTTCGCCACGATTGTTTTGAAGCCTGCAGCCTCGATTTGGGCAACATCCTCCTCATTAATCTGGGGGGCGACAGCAAAAGCTTCCGTAACGCGGCGAATATCGGCCATATTTTAGTGTCCCTGCCTGAGTCTGCGGTCTTGATCGGCTGTCGCTACAAGCTAAGGATTGCGGATCGTTATGCCAAGCGCCGGTAACGGCGGCATGATCAAATTCCTATTACCAGCAACGGAATAGCAAAAGAACGTGTCCTCTTTTCAACGTGTCATTAGCCGAATTCCGTGGGCCTATACGTTCAGGCGCCTGCTGATAGCAATCCCCACAATGCTGGCCATCATCACGATGGCCTTCTTGATGATGCGGGCGGCTCCCGGCGGGCCGTTCGACGGGGAGCGCAAGTTGCCGCCTGCCACCGAGGCCGCGATTGCCGCCGAGTTCGGCTTCGACAAGCCGCTCCATGAGCAATATTTTGATTATGTGGGCGGCGTCCTGGTGGGCGATTTCGGCCCGTCCTACAAGACACTCGGCAAGAGCGTGAACGATCTTATCGCGGACGGCCTGCCCATTTCGCTGACCATCGGATTTCTCTCGATGGGGCTGGGCATCGCGGTCGGCACATTGCTCGGTGTGTTTGCCGGACTCAGGCAGAACACATCGGCGGATTATAGTGTCATGGGCATTGCGATGGCCGGGATTTCGATCCCGACCTTTGTCACCGGCCCGATCCTGATTCTCATCTTTGCCCTTGGCGCTGGCATCTTCGCCGTTGGCGGTCTGGGCACATACCCCAATATCGGCATGAACTGGCACAATATGACCCTGCCGGTCATCACGCTGGCCCTGCCGCAGATTGCGATCATCTCGCGCCTGATGCGCGCCTCGATCATCGAGACCATGCGCTCCAACCACATCCGCACGGCCCGGTCCAAGGGCCTGACGGAACGCCAGGTGATTGCCCGCCACGCTTTGCCAGCAGCCCTGTTGCCCCTGATTTCGTATGCCGGCCCGGCCATGGCCCGCGTGATGACCGGTTCGGTCGTGATCGAGAAAATCTTCGGCCTGCCTGGCCTCGGCTCCTATTTCGTCGATGGGGCGCTGAACCGGGACTACACGCTCGTGATGGGCGCCATCATTGTCTATGCAGGCCTGATCGTGCTGCTGAACCTCGTCGCAGACATCCTCTACGCCCTGCTTGATCCGAAAGTGAAGTACGACTGATGACGGATCTTGATCCTATCCTCGACCCGACCGGACGCATCGAACCCGTCCAGAAAGCCATTGTGGGTGGCCGTTCGCTCTGGGACGACGCCCGCACGCGCCTGTTCCGCAATCGCGCCGCCGTGATCTCCATGTGGATCCTTGGCTTTCTCGTCCTGTTCGCCGTGTTCGGCCCCTTTGTGTGGGTCCACAAATACAGCACGATCTCTGACCTGCGCACGATTGCGCCAACGCTGGACGGCATGCATCCGCTCGGGACAGATCTGCAGGGCCGCGACCTGCTGGCCCGCCTGATGATCGGGCTGCGTATCTCGCTGATGGTGGGCATCGTGGCAACCGCTGTCAGCCTCGTGATCGGCGTCACCTGGGGCGCCACCGCAGGCTATCTGGGCGGCCGCGTCGACAATTTCATGATGCGCATCGTCGACGTGCTCTACGCCCTGCCCTTCATCTTCTTTGTCATCCTGTTGCTGACCGTATTCGAGCGGAACATCGTCCTGATCTTTGCCGCCATTGGCGCGATCGAATGGCTGACCATGGCGCGGATCGTGCGCGGCCAGACCCTCGCCATCAAGGGCAAGGAATTCATTGAAGCCGCCCGCGCCTCCGGCGTCAGCCGCAAGGACATCATCCTGCGCCATATCCTGCCAAACGTGATCGGCCCAGTGGCAGTCTATGTCACGCTGACCATTCCAGTGGTCATTCTCGCCGAAAGCTTCCTGTCCTTCCTAGGTCTCGGCGTGAACGAGCCGTTGACCTCACTGGGCGTGCTGATTTCCGACGGCGCACACCGCATGGAAGAAAAGCCCTGGATGCTGCTCGCCCCGGCGATCACCATGGCCGTCACCCTGCTCTGCCTGAACTTCATCGGCGATGGCCTGCGCGACGCCCTGGACCCGAAAGACCGCTAGGCCCGCGATACTATGACAGTCCAGTCGGCTGAGAGCGTGGTAAATAATTTCTGAACCGGCTGGCGTTTCCCATTAGGTTGGGCCATCATCAACTATTGATGGGAACCAGATCAACCATATGAAGGCGGGCGCGACGCCTATCGTTCCAGTGCTCCTGAGCGGCGGAACGGGGACACGGCTCTGGCCGGTATCCCGCGCAAACCATCCCAAGCAATTCATTGACTTGCTGGGATCGGAAACCCTGTTTCAGGCTGCTGTAAGGCGTTTCTCTCACGCAATGTTCTCTCCGCCGCTGGTCCTCACCCAGACCGAATACAGCGCCACCGCGCGCACCCAATTACTGGCCTTAGGCGTCCGTAACGCAAGGCTTCTGCTGGAGCCCTCTGCCCGAAACACAGCCCCGGCCATTCTGGCGGCAGCCCTCCATCTCGATCAGACAATGTCCAATTCCCTTATGGTCGTGGCGCCATCAGATCACTTAATCGGTGATCCGGCCGTGTTTCGGGACTGCATTCGGGCAGCCATCCCGGCGGCAGAAGCTGGTCAGTTGGTGACGTTCGGCGTTCGGCCAACAGGCCCGGAGACCGGGTTCGGTTATCTCGAACTGGAGAGGCCTTTCGAACACGGCGAGTTCGCACCGATGCCTCTCAGGAAGTTTGTCGAGAAGCCGTCGATGGAACGCGCTCAGGCCATGGTCAACGCAGGCACTTATCTCTGGAATGCCGGCATCTTCCTCTTCACGACCAAATCGATCATTCGCGCCTTTCAGGACCATACTCCTGAAATGCTGCCACTGGTCCAAGATGCCCTCGACACCAGTCTGGAAGAGGGAGACGGCCTGACACTCGGCGCCGATGCATGGTCCGGGCTCCCCTCCATTTCGGTCGACTATGCGGTCATGGAGCACACAGCCAATCTCTGCGTCGTCCCTTTCTCCGGCGCGTGGTCGGATCTGGGCAATTGGGACGCAGTTCGTCAGGCCAGCGCGTTCACCCCCGAGGACGATGTTTCGACGGGGGGCCGGGCCACGGCGATTGATTGTGAAGCCACCTTGCTTCGGTCTAACCCGGACGGGCCCCAACTTGTCGGGATCGGACTGAAGGACATCATTGCGGTCGCGACGCCGGACGCCGTGCTCGTGGCCCACAAATCCCGCGCGCAGGATGTCGGCAAGGCCGCTTTGGCCCTTGGCACAGGCGCTACGCACCCCGGTCAGGCCAATGACCGGCAGGCCAACGCATGGGGCTGGGTGGACTCTCTCTCGCGCGGTGCAGGCTACCGTGTAAACTACATGCATGTGGAGCCTGGACACCGCATATCTCTCCCGGCCTCCCCCTTGCAGACAAAGCACTGGACCGTGGTTTCTGGCACTGCACGACTGACACTCGACACGGTGATCCGCTGCTTGAGAGAAAACCAATCCGTACACATCCCTCCCGGTGTGGTTCCTCAGCTTGAGAATACAGGCCAAATTCCACTCGCCCTGATCGAGACCCAGACCGGCAACGTGTCCGGACCTGCAGACATCGCCTATGCGGAGAGCCGGCCTATCGGCAATGTCAATTAATCCAAGGCCACTTTGCAAACCTGCGGCTGCGCTCAGAATGCACCTTGCGTAAACCTGTATCGCTGCCCTATCTCAGCGGATCACCCGTTTGGAAGAGGATGCCCGTTGGAATTATTTGTCTTCCTCTGCAGCCTCATCATCTTTGTCAGCTTTGCCATGATGCCACTCGCACGGCGGGCTGGGGCACCATTCCTGTTGATTGCGCTCCTGATCGGGATGCTGTTGGGTGAAGATGGCCCTGGACGCATCCAGTTCAGCAATTTCGACTTCGCCTTCGATCTTGGCAGTGTGGCCTTGGCGGTGATCCTTTTTGCCGGGGGACTGGAAACTGGGCGCAGCGTTTTCCGCTCTGCTGGCCCGCCCGCCTCCTTGCTTGCGACCATCGGCGTACTGATCACCGGAGGAATCACAGGAATCGCAGCGTGCTTCCTTATGGATGTGCCCTGGCAAGTGGGACTCCTGCTGGGTGCGACCGTCGCCTCAACCGATGCTGCAGCGACTTTCCTGTTGGTTCAGCAAAGCGGCATTGGACTACGCCAGCGCCTCAAGGATACGCTTCTGCTGGAATCCGGCCTCAACGACCCAATGGCCATCTTCCTGACCGTGTCACTCACAACGCTGGTGGCCTCAATACAAACGAATGCCCCGGTGGACCTTGGCGGCATGGCCCTCTTCCTGCTGATGCAGGCAGGGATCGGGATTGTCGGCGGCATACTTGGCGGCCGTGTGCTCGCGAGGATTCTGGATCAGTTGATGCTGCCTTTGGGCACCTATCCCATCATGACGCTCGCAGGCGCCCTGGTCATCTTCACGGGCGTGTCGCTCCTCGGTGGCAGTGGTTTTCTCGCGGCCTATCTTGCCGGCATCAGTCTCAAGGCGAGACTGAAGCGTCCGATCGACCGGATCGTCGACTTCAATGAGGCGTTCCAATGGCTTTGCCAGATGGTACTCTTCCTGACGCTCGGCCTGCTCGTCACCCCGAGTGCACTGTTGCAAGATATCTGGCCGGCCATCGGATGCGCAGCAGTTCTGATGCTGATTGCCCGCCCTGTTGCGGTCTTTCTCAGCGTGGGCTGGATGGGATTCACTTTTCGCGAAAACATCTTCCTAAGCTGGGTAGGCCTGCGCGGGGCCGTGCCGATCCTGCTCGCCATCTATCCCGTCATTACTCCCGGCCCAATCTCGGTTGGCTTTTTCAATATCGTCTTCATCATCGTGACGATCTCGCTGACCATACAGGGCTGGACCATCGCACCTGCTGCACGCATTCTACGACTGGGTCCCGAGGCCCAGAGCCCAGAACCAGCCGACGGCTAGTGCAGGGCAATCTCGATATCGTCGAGCAGATTGCGCACGCGTTTGGCATTCGCGCCCAGATCTGACAGGCCCACCCGGCTGGCTGAGCGCACATCGATGCGCGCCCCGCCTTCATCTGTCGGCAGGATACGGATCATGACGTCATCCTTGAAGTCGAACCAGAAGCTCGTCTCGGTCGCTTCGATCCGGCCAGCGTCCCTGTCATCAGTCACGATCTTCCAGCCGCGCTCCTTCACCAGCATCAGGATGGCTTCGAAGGCGGCTTCAGGCGGCGCCTGGGTCACATAGGAATCGAGTTTCGGGTAAGGCGCATCCGCCCGGTCTTCCTGCACGGCCGGGTCGAACTCGGCCTCTTCCTGCAGTTCCGACACGAGACGCCCTGGCGTGCCCGGCCAGCGCTCTTCAGCAGTGTCCGGCACAATGGGGGCGGCCTCGACCGGGTTCGATGCGTCGGACGCCTTCCGCGCGGCCAGCAAGGCTTCGCTTGGCATCACCGGATTGGACCAGTCTGTCTGCACATCGTGGATCGGCGGCAGGCGGGAGGCTTCCCCACCGAACGCAGCCACCCGGCCAAAGCTCAGCCCGGCGACCAGCAGCGCGGCAAAGGCCAGGATGAAGGCGCGTTTGCGCGGCGCCGCGATCAGCGACAGGATGACCGCAATCACCGAAACGCCGAGCGCGAGGAAGATCAGTTTCAGGCCCCAATTGATCGTCATCTGGCCGAGGCCAAACTGCCAGCTCCAGAGGCCAAGCTTGGTGCCCACCGCCGCAATGATGAACCAGAAAACGGTGAAAAGGGACAAGGCGAGCGAGGCCTTCGCCACCATGCCGCGCCAACCGGCATCCTGTGTCTGCTCTGTCGTTTCCATATCTTTTTTCAGCCCCTTCCGAAAAACTCGTTTCGCATTGAGATAGGTAACCCCCTACCCGAACCAGCCGGTGCGTCCAGAATTTTTCGGAACACGCCTTTGGGTCACCCCGTTTGGGAAACAACATCCTATACGCACCGACAAGGAGACCCCAATGGAAGATGCCAGCAAATACCGCCGTTTCGGGCTGATGATCGCGACCTCCGCTATCGTCATGTTCGGCCTGATGTATCTGAACACTTATGCGTTACCGCACGTGCACTGGAGCGAAACGCGCTTCTTCATGACCCTGATCATGGCGGCCGCCATGGCCGTCGTCATGCTCTCCTTCATGCTGGACATGTACAAGAACAGCCGGATCAATCTCGCCATTTACGCTGGCAGCGCACTCCTGTTTGCGCTCGCCCTGTTCCTTGTGCGCTCGCAGGTCACCGTCCAGGACCGCTCCTACATGAAGGCCATGATCCCCCATCACTCCATCGCCATCATGACCAGCGAGCGCGCCCAAATCGAGGATGAACGCGTTCGCGAGCTGGCCGACGAGATCATCCGGGCTCAGAGGCGCGAGATCGCTGAGATGGAATGGCTGATCGACGACATCTCTCAGAACGGAAAAGCGGCCACTCCCGAGGAAGCCGCCGCCCGTCCGGTTCCGGAATTCAGCGCGACAGACTAGGCCGTTGGCAGCTTGTAGTCCTTGAACTGGTTGCGCAGGGCCAGCTTGTTGATCTTGCCGGTGGCGCCCAGCGGGATTTCGTCGACAAAGACGACATCGTCAGGGGTCCACCATTTGGCGATCTTGCCTTCCAGCTGGGCCAGCACATCTTCCTTGCTCGGCGATTCTCCCGGCGCGGCCTGAACCACCAGCAAGGGGCGCTCATCCCATTTCGGATGGTAGATGCCAATCGCCGCAGCGTTCGCCACTTTCGGATGGCCGACCGCGATATTCTCGATGTCGATCGAGGAAATCCATTCACCGCCGGACTTGATGACGTCCTTGGCGCGGTCGGTGATCGTCATGGTGCCGTATGCGTCAATATTGGCGACGTCGCCGGTATCGAAATAGCCATCCTCGTCCAGCACATCGCCGCCGACGCCCTTGAAGTAGCCCGAGGCGATCGCTGCGCCGCGCACCATGAGGCGGCCTGAGGTCTCGCCGTCATTCGGCAGCGCTTCGCCCTCATCGTTGACGATCTTGAGTTCGACGCCGAAGGGCGGACGGCCCTGTTTCAGTTTCTGCTCCATCCGCGTGTCGATATCGGCATCCACGAGGTGTGGCGGCAGCGTGCCGAGCGTACCCAGCGGGGAAGTTTCCGTCATGCCCCAGGCGTGGACCACATCGACTTCGAATTCCTCTTCAAAGGCGCGCAGGATCCGCTCCGGCACGGCCGACCCACCGATAATGACCTTTTCGAGGTGCGGCAGCTTGAGTTTGTTTTCCTGAAGATGGTTGAGCAGCATCAGCCACACGGTCGGCACGGCGGCCGTGATCGTCACCTTCTCAGTATCCAGCAGTTCATAGATCGAGGCGCCGTCCATCTGCGCTCCCGGCATCACCATGTTCGAGCCGACCGCAGGACAGGACAGCGCCAGCCCCCAGGCATTGGCATGGAACATCGGCACGACTGGCAGCACGACATCATTCGCGCCCATGCCAATGGCATCGCGCTGCATTGTGATCAGCGTGTGCAACACGTTCGAACGGTGGGAGTAGAGTACGCCCTTCGGGTCGCCCGTCGTGCCGGACGTGTAGCAAAGCCCACAAGCGGTCTCTTCCGGGAAGTCGCCCCAGCGGACATTGGTGGAGCGCCCGTCGATCCAGATATCGAACGGGATCGCGCCCAGCGAATTCTCCGACATCGTGTCGGCGCCCGCATAGATGACAAAGGTCTTCACCGTCTGCAGATGGTCCTTGATGGCTTCAACGATCGGCAGGAAGGTCTTGTCGAAGATCAGCACCTTGTCTTCAGCGTGATTGGCGATCCAGGCAATCTGCTCAGGGTGCAGGCGCGGATTGATCGTGTGCAGCACGGCGCCGATCCCCATCGCGCCATACCAGGAGGCCATGTGACGTTCGGAGTTCCAGCCCAGCGTGGCCACCCGGTCGCCCATGCCGATGCCGCTGTCCAGCAGCGCATTGGACACCTGTTTGGACTGGTTGAAGAGTTCGGCATAGGTCATGCGGACAATATTGCCTTCCACACGCCGGGTGATGATTTCCCGGGTGGGGTTGATGCGGTTCGCGTGTTCGAGAATTCTGTTAACCGTCAGCGGCCAGTCCTGCATGATACCCAGCATGGTATGTCTCCCTGTAATGTTTTCGTTTTCTGTAATAATCGCCTGATTTAGAACCGGTTTATGCGCGCGGTTGCTGCAGCGCAAGAAGAGGACCCTGCGAATGAACCATTCCGCACTGCTTGTTATCGCTCTCATCCTGCTGTCCGGCTGCGGGCCGTCAAGCGATGTCCCACAGTCAAGCGCTGCCATGCCCGCTACGGCCAACGAAGACGCGCGCCTGCCCCTGCCCGAGTATTTCGACTGTCTGCGCGAAAATGGCGGCGTGGTGATCGCCGCCCATCGCGGCGGCCCTGCGGATGGCTATCCGGAGAACGCCATTGAGACAATGCAGTACAATTTCGATCATGGTGTGCGCGTCTTTGAGATCGACATTGCCGAAACCCGCGATGGCGTACTGACGCTGATGCATGATGACCGGCTGAACCGGACGACGACCGGGCGCGGTTATGTCTCGGACATCAGCTGGGAAGACCTGTCCAGCCTGACCCTGGTCGACAATTCCGGCCAGCGGACCCGCTACGCACCGCCCAAGCTGACTGATGCACTGATCTGGGCCCGCAATACTGGCGCGATCCTCGAACTCGACCGCAAGAAGACGACCAGCTTCGCCAACATCGCCGAGGCCGTCTACGCAGCGGGCGCCGAAGAGAACATCATCATGATCTCCTACAATGACGACGAGGCCGCAGAAATCGCCGCCATCGATCCAGCCTTCATGATGACCGCCTCGGTGCGCGGAGGCCGGGACATTTCCGCCCTCGAAGCGCGCGGCGTGGATTCGCGCCGCCTGATCGGCTGGACCGGCACCGACCGGCCGGACGCCGCCGCGTGGGACCGCAATGCCCGCAATGATGTGGAATCCGCCTTCGGCACGCTCGGGCGGTCCGGCGAACGGCTCGACGATATCTACCTCGCGGATGGCAATGGCTCCGAATTCCAGGACCTGGCCGAGGACGGCCTTGTCATGCTCGCCACGGATCGTCCGCTCGAAGCGGCTGAGGCCATGACAGCGGACGACATCGCCATCGAGGCCTGCGGGCGTTGACGCGCCGCCGTGTTGGGCGTATCTGGCGCGCAGGTCTGAGACACCTGCCGCTTGCCGGGATATCCCGACGGTGAAGGTCTCACAGGCGCCCAAGGGCGGCTGTTCAACTGGATGCTGACGCTTCATTCCAAGCGGTCCAGCGGCAAGGCAAGCCCCGCCTCATGTGACCGCGCCTGGAAGAAGGGAAAGGATCCCACCCATGTCGCACTCCATCATAACGCGCGAAGCCGCCAAGACCCGGGCTCGCGAAATACGGACCGAGCAGGCCAATGCCGGCACGTCCATCTCCCACGCCAAGGCGCTTGAACTGGTGGCCAGGGAACTCGGCTACCGGGACTGGAACACGGCCTCGGCGCGCCTGTCGAACCGGCCGGAATCTCCCTGCCAGCTAGGCGACCGCGTGACCGGTCTCTACCTCAAGCAACCCTTCGAGGGCCGCGTCCATGCCATCCGCGAACTGGCAGGCGGCATGGGATATGAGGTCACCCTGCATTTCGATGAGCCCGTTGATGTCGTCGAGTTCGAGAGCTTTACCGGGTTTCGCCAGCGCGTGACCGCGATGGTCGGCGGGGACGGGGTCTCATGGGCCAAGACCAGCGATGGCGCCCCGCACCTCATCCTCGGGGATGTGCTGAACGGGATCGTCTGATCCCGAAGGTCTGTCAGGGGTAGAGCCGTCCGGATGTCCAGCCATCGCCCTGGCGGACGAATTTCAGCCGGTCATGCATCCGGAAGGCCTGATCCTGCCAGAACTCGATCTCGAGCGGCGTGACCCGGAACCCGCCCCAGAATTCGGGGCGGGGAATGTCCGGCCCGTCGCCGAAGATTTCCGACAGTTCGGCCACGCGCTGTTCAAACTCGGCCCGGTCGGTCAATGGACGCGACTGGTCGGAGGC
Source organism: Hyphomonas sp. (assembly GCF_036964145.1). Classification (GTDB taxonomy): domain Bacteria; phylum Pseudomonadota; class Alphaproteobacteria; order Caulobacterales; family Hyphomonadaceae; genus Hyphomonas. Next base: position 729,381 of record NZ_JBALUC010000001.1, on the reverse strand, counting down.
AATCGCGCTGATCCGGCTCTGCGCCGCGCGGGTCGCAAAATATTCGTCGGACTCCTCTTCCGAGACGGGCGTGACCGTCCCGCGCACACGCACCTGGCGGCGCTGGCTCTTCCAATGGAAGCCCAGCGCGGCTTTCGGCGTCTCGGTGAGCTGCTGCCCCTTGGCGCTTTCAAGATTGGTGAAGAAGACAAAGCCCGCTTCCGTCACTTCTTTCAGGAGAACGATCCGCACGTCCGGCATCCCATCCGGCCCTACCGTGGCCAGCGACATGGCGTTGGAATCGTTCAGTTCGGCTTCCCGCGCCGCGGCCATCCATTCCTTGAACAGGCCGATCGGATCACTCGTATCGGGGATCAGCGGCTTGCCGGCCGGATCGGTGTCATACTCCGATGCGCTTGGCGAAGGCGGGATGATGTCGGGCTTGTCGGTCTGGCTCATCAATCTGTCCGATCAGGAGGCTACGGGTCTGACCGTCATATAAGCCAATCGGGGCCAGAGTGATACTGTGACGGCCTGTCCATCCTGCGGCATAGGCGCATGGCCGCTTGCCCTTCTCTGACAAATTCGCCATTGATGCCGCGAAATCACCCTATGCAAGAAGGACTCTCCCATGAAAAAGCCCGTGAAAGTCGCTGTAACTGGCGCTGCAGGCCAGATCGGTTACGCGCTCCTGTTCCGCATTGCTGCCGGAAACATGCTTGGACCTGACCAGCCGGTCGACCTTCACCTGCTGGAAATCACGCCTGCGCTCGGCGCGCTTGAGGGCGTGGTCATGGAATTGAACGATTGCGCCTTCCCGCTGCTCAACAACATCGTTGCCACCGACGATCCGAACGTTGCGTTCAAGGATTGCGACTTTGCACTGCTCGTCGGCGCCATGCCGCGCAAGCAGGGCATGGAGCGCAAGGATCTCCTGTCCGCGAATGGCGGCATCTTCGGCCCCCAGGGCAAGGCGATCAACGATCATGCCAGCCGCGACGTGAAAGTGCTTGTCGTCGGCAACCCGGCCAACACCAACGCCCTGATCGCGCAACAGAATGCGCCTGATCTGGACCCGAAATGCTTCACCGCCATGGTCCGTCTCGACCATAACCGCGCGATGAGCCAACTGGCTGAGAAGACCGGCGCCCACAATACCGACATCAAGAAGATGACGATCTGGGGTAACCACTCCTCGACCCAGTATCCGGACCTGCACCACGCGACCGTCAAGGGCGAAGCCGCTCTCTCCAAGGTCGATCAGGACTGGTACGAAAACACCTTCATTCCGGATGTGCAGCAGCGCGGCGCAGCCATCATCAAGGCCCGCGGCGCCTCGTCGGCCGCCTCCGCCGCGTCGGCCGCCATCGACCACATGCGCAGCTGGGCCCTCGGCACCGAAGCCGGTGACTGGGTCTCCATGGGCATTCCGTCCGACGGCTCCTATGGCATCGAGCCGGGAATCATCTACGGCTATCCCTGCACCTGCAAGGACGGCAAGTACGAGATCGTCCAGGGCCTCGAAATCGGTGAGTTCTCGCGCGCCCGCATGGATGCGACCGAGACGGAACTGCGCGAAGAGCGCGAAGCTGTTCAGGACCTGCTCGGCTAGGCCCTGACCCTCAACAGAACGGGCAGCCATGTCTCACAATACGTTCGGCCACCTCTTCCGCGTGACCACCTGGGGCGAAAGCCACGGGCCGGCGCTCGGATGCGTGGTCGATGGCTGCCCGCCCAATCTTGCGCTGGATGAGGCCTTCATCCAGCAATTCCTCGACCAGCGCCGGCCCGGCACCTCCCGCTTCGTGACCCAGCGCCAGGAAGCCGACCAGGTGAAGATCCTGTCCGGCGTCTTCGAGGATGACCGCACCAGTGGCCCTGTCACCACCGGCACACCGATCTCGCTGATGATCGAGAATACCGACCAGCGCTCCAAGGATTACGGCGAGATCCGCGATCGCTACCGGCCGGGCCATGCCGACTATTCCTATGACCAGAAATACGGCGTGCGCGACTATCGCGGCGGCGGCCGCTCCAGTGCGCGCGAGACCGCCGCGCGGGTGGCTGCAGGCGCCGTGGCGCGCCGGGTACTCGGTGATGGCATCACGTTGCGCGGCGCCGTGGTCCAGATCGGCCCCCATGCCATCGACCGCACGCGCTGGAACTGGGATGAAACGAAGTCGAACTCTTTCTGGTGTCCTGACGCCGAAATGGTGCCAGTCTGGGAGACGTTTCTGGACGAAACGCGCAAGGCCGGCAGCTCCGCTGGCGCGATTGTCGAGGTCGAAGCGACCGGAATTCCGGCCGGTTGGGGCGCCCCCATCTACGGAAAACTGGATGGTGAACTCGCCGGCGCCATGATGAGCATCAATGCTGCCAAGGGCGTAGAGATCGGCGAAGGCTTCGCCGCAGCCGCACTGTCGGGTGAGGAAAACGCTGACCAGATGCGGACCGGCAATGACGGCGCACGCTTTCTGTCGAACCATAATGGCGGCATTGCCGGCGGCATTTCGACCGGTCAGCCGGTCGTCGTGCGACTCGCAATCAAACCAACATCTTCCATCCTCACCCCCGTCCAGACTGTCACGCGTGACGGTCAGGAGGTGGACGTACGCACCATCGGACGGCATGATCCCTGTGTCGGCATACGTGCGGTACCGGTAGCGGAGGCGATGCTCGCCTGCGTGCTGGCCGACGCGAAATTGCGACATAGGGGGCAGACGGGCAGATGAGCGCTAATGTCTGTGTCACAGTAAGTTCACATACCTGCTATCGGCAATGCACATCGAACCTGCTACCTCGCGTTAAGTCTTCAAATAGCAATGGGTTGGCGGCATGGGTGGCGTAGAGATTTTCGGGCTCATTGGCTTCATGCTGGCGTCATACGCCGTTGTTGCCAACGATTCGATCCAGACCCTCGGGACATTCCTCTCCTCGAATGCACGGCGGCCCTGGTGGGTCCTCTGGCTGTTTGCGAGCGCTATCCTCCTCGTCGTCCTCTTCTATGGATATTTCCATGGCAATGGGGATGTCGCGTATGACCGCCTCGACAAATTGTCGGTCCTGCCGGGCGAAGGCGATCGCAGCGCCCTGCTGATGCCTGGCATCCAGTGGTGGCATGCGCTGCCGCCTCTGGTCCTGCTGTTCCTCACCCGGTTCGGTATTCCGGTCTCCACGACCTTCCTCGTCCTGACCCTCTTCGCCTTGTCAGGCGGTTCGGCGGGCGATGGCATCCTTGAAAAGATGATCATCAAATCGGCCATGGGCTATGTGGTCGCCTTCGCTTGCGGCGCGGTGATCTGGGTGATCATTTCGCGCACCTTCGAACGCTGGGTCTTCCACACCAAGGACGAGCTGCCCTGGCCGTACTGGATCACGTTCCAGTGGCTGACGACGACCTTCCTGTGGTCGCAATGGCTGATGCAGGATCTGGCGAATATCTTCGTCTACCTGCCTCGCACGGTGACGGTGACTGGCGACGAGACGCATGTCGCCTTCTCGCTCGGCTATGTGATCTTCGGGGCGATCCTGCTGGTGGCGATCCAAGGCTATATCTTCGCCACGCGCGGCGGCCAGATCCAGAAGATCGTCGAGCGCAAGATCAATACGGTGGATGTCCGCGCCGCGACCATCGTCGACCTGATCTATGGCATCATCCTGTTCGTGTTCAAGGAAGTCAGCAATGTGCCCATGAGCACGACCTGGGTGTTCCTGGGCCTGCTGGCCGGCCGGGAACTTGCGATCTCTTATGTGGCGCATCTGCGCGAAAAGAATGAGGCCGTGAAAGACGTTCTCGGCGATGCCGGACGTGCCTTCCTCGGCCTCATAATTTCGATCATTCTCGCTTTTGCCATGCCGCTGATGGGCACCGGCAAACTGCCGAGCTTCTAGGTCTGTCGCCGATCAGGCGAACAGATTGACAATCGGATCCAGAGCAATGGCGAGGCTGACCCCGACAATGCCTGCAACGACCAACATGGTCCCCCGCAACACACGCAGGCCCGACTCGTTAAGAGTGAAGTCCCTGTGCGCCAGCCAGGAAACATGATTATCATTGTGGTCTAGGACGGCCATAGGTGCCTCCTTTCCTTCCTGGTAAATGTTCGTGTCACATGACCGTAACGTAACTGTCATATTACTGTCATGTTCCATTCGCGCAAATCAATATTTTTTCATCCAGGATTAAACGCTACGCTCCAGGCGAGAAATCGGTTCCCTTTCAAGGCGTTATAAAACTCGCCGAAAGGTGCTGATTTTTGTCAGAAATGCCAGTGATCGCGTTTCAGGCACCAATCCTGCCCTTTCGCACACCGAATTGGCGTTCCAGGACAGGTAATCCTTGTAATACGGCTCATGGAACCCGTGCGGAAAGTATTCCAGCAGGCCGTCCAGCTCCGGATAATCGCCAAACTGGGCACTGTCGGCCAGAATGAACAGGCCGCCCGGCTTCAGCACGCGCTGTACCTCCGATATGACTTGTCCGCGAACCCTGGGGGGCAATTCATGAAACAGGAAGATGGAGACAACCATGTCGAGGCCGGCATTCTCGATCGGCATCGATTCGGCCGCTTCGTGCAGGATTTCGACGTGTTTCCACGGTTTGAGCCTTGCGCGAGCGGCGTCCGTATAGGTTGGGGACAGGTCCAGCCCGCTTGCCATTAACCTTGGATATACCTGCATCACCTGCGACAGGAAGCGACCATTCCCGCAGGCCACATCCAACAGGCTCACCCTGCGCTGGTCCCGGCCTTTCAACTCGCGGGAAATCTCCGCCAGCACGGCCCGCCGCATGGCATCCGCCGTGCCCGTGAATAGCGCCTCAACCTGCGTGTCATACAAATCCGCGCTGTCTTCGGTGAACCAGCCTCCGGACTGGTAGTGGAAATTCTGGAGATAGTAGGCAGGATACCGATTGTGCCCATCCATTACCTGCTGGCGTATTTCCGTTCCATTACGTTCCAGTCGGCGCCGGTCAACTTCCTCCACGTCCTCCCGGAAGGCCCGCGCCGATCTCAACGCCTTCGGCAAATCCTTCAGGCGCACATCAGATGGCGCCGGGTAGAGTCCGGCCTCAACATTCAGGCGATCCTTGAGGAACAGCTCGAAATAGGCCCGGCGCAGGGCGGCAAGATCGGGTGTACCTTTGGAGGGCCGGAAGGCCGGCTCGCCCGGGCGGTCAAACCCACTGGCGCGCCGTCGTGCAGCGCTCATCTGGACCCCATACCATGCCGATCTCAACCCCTGCGCGGCGGCGTAACGGGCCCGGCCTGCGGTGCGGGCGACGATATCGAACACTCCCATGCCGTCAATATGTGCCGGGCTGCCTGCCGCGTCCAGTTTTCACCTCGTGTTCAGGTTCACCCCCCCAGTATGATAGGCTGACATTGGCGGGCGTATATCCGCGACAAGGAGTATTTCGATGAAATCCCAATCGCTGATCATCGGAGCGCTGGCCATGGCCAGCCTCGCCATCCCTGCTGCAGCCGCGGCCCAGAGCGGGTATGGCTACACCTACAATCCCCCGGTTCAGAACGTTCAGTGCGAGCGCCAGCGCAAGGATGATCAACTGGCCGGCGTCTTGGTCGGTGCCATTGCAGGCGGCCTGATCGGCGGCGCGATTGGCAATAATATCGATGATGGCGATGACTATTATTACCGCGGTCATCGTGGGTATCGGGGCTATCGCGGCCACGGACGTCATGGGGGATATCATCAGGGCAATGGCAATTCCGATGAAGTCGCCGCAGGCGCGATTCTTGGCGCCATTGTCGGCGGTTTTGCCGGCGGCGCCATCGCTGAGGATACGGGCCGCCCCTGTCAGGTAGCGACACCATATGGCCCGGCCACGTCCGGCGCTTATCCGGCCGGCAGCATCCCGCGCACGACGGACGGTCTTTATGGTGGTCCGGAAATCATGAACTATCCGAATGTCCCGCCGCCGAGCCGCACCTATCCGGCCTCCACAGTGCCGGGGCCGACCCTGCCGCCCCAGCCGGGCACCGACATCGAATGCCGCACAATTGAACGCGAAACCCGCCTGCCGGATGGCCAGGTAATCCGCGACCCCATCACAGCCTGCCGGGATCCGTATGACGGCACATGGGAAATCAATGACGGGTTTTACGACGAGAATTACTAGGCCTTAACCGCATGAAACAGGCGTTCGGCATTGCCGTCGCCCCCGGTGATCGGGCTGTCGGTCCAGGCCCGGATGGGCCATCCTTGCCTCTCCATCCATAGCGCGAAAGCCTCAGCGGCGCGGTCAGAAATCTCTATATCCGTCACCAGCCCGCCCTTGCCGACATGCTCCCGGCCAACCTGGAATTGCGGCTTGAACAGGCCGACAAATTCGGCGCGCTCGGCCGCGAGGAACAGGGGCACGGCGAGCAGTTTCTCCAATGAAATGAAGCTTGCATCGCACACAAGCAAGGAAGGCGCCTCGCCCAGCATGTCAGCCGTCAGGGTTCGGGCATCCTGAGCTTCAAGACTTGTCACCCGGTTGTCCCCGGCCAGCGCCAGATGGAACTGGCCCCGTCCCACATCCACCGCCACGACATGCTTTGCGCAGGCCCGGAGCAGCACATCGGTAAAGCCGCCCGTTGAGGCCCCAATGTCGAGACACATCCGTCCGGCCGGATCGACGCCGAAGGCTTTCAGGCCATGCGCCAGCTTCAACCCACCACGGGAGACATAAGGATGCGCTGGCTTTGCGATGATCTCCTCATCGCCCGACAGCATCTGCGATGGCTTCAACACAACCGTTCCGCCCGCCGAAACATGGCCCGCCTCGATCGCCGCGCGCGCGGCCGACCGGCTCTCGAACAAGCCGAGACTAACGAGCAATTTATCTGCACGGTCCTTCACGTGAGGGAGCCTTCCTGCCACATAGACGTTACGCCTATATCAGACCCACGCTGACAGGAGACCCCCATGATCACCCGAACTGCCATCGCTTCACTCGCAATCGCCCTTGCCGCGTGCGGCCAGCAGGGCGCGACACCCCAGGAAATGCCCAACGACAATGGCCTGCCTACAGCGGAAGAGATGCCCGGCCCGGATGAAGGCGTGTACCCGTCCATGATGGTCGCCAAGGCCTCCATCATCGGCGCCGAAGGCTCGGAAATCGGTACAGCGAACTTCCTCGATGGCCCGAATGGCGAAGTCATTCGCGTCGAACTCTCTGCCGGCAGCCTGACGCCGGGCTGGCACGGCATCCATTTGCACGGCACCGGCACCTGTGAGGATGTCGGCGTGTTCAAGGCCTCCGGCGGCCATCACGGCAAGGTCGAGGGCGCGCACGGCCTGCTCAACCCGAAGGGCCCGGAAGCGGGCGACCTGCCGAATATCTGGGTGGCTGAGGATGGCTCGGCCGGGTACGAAGCGTTCACCCGTCTGACCGCACTCGAATCCCTGCTCGACGAAGACGGCTCCGCCCTCATCATCCATGAGAGCGAAGATGATCACATGACCCAGCCCATTGGCGGCGCCGGCGCGCGCGTTGCCTGCGGTGTGATCCAGTAGAACTTCCCTGAAATGATCTGAAACGGCCATACCCCCACAGGTATGGCCGTTTTGTTTTGTCTTGCGAATTCTCCCCGCGCGTTACAGTTTGCTGCCCAAAAGGGAAAACGGGAGGAAACAAGAATGACCGCATTTACACGGCGCGCAGCTTTGCTCGGAGGCGCGGCGGCAACCGCGCTTGCCGCATGTGGCCAGAAGGCCAGCGACACACTCACACCTACCTCGGGGCCCATCGCCGCCAAGGCCGTGCCACCGGAAGGCTGGGAAAGCGGCCTGACCATTGCCAGCCGAATCGCTGGGGGAGAGACGACCTCCCTTGCTGAGGTCGAGAAAGCCATCGCGCGCGCTGAAGCCGTGAATGGTGACCTCAACGCCATTGCCACGGCCAGCTTCGACCAGGCTCGCACCGCAGCCGCACATCCGGCGCCGGGGACGTTCAGCGGCGTTCCGACCTTCATCAAGGATTTGCTCGACTGGGAAGGCACACAGACCCTGTGGGGTAGCCGCGCCTTTGTCGGCAACGTTTCGCAAAAGGATTCCCCCTTCGCCACCGCCTGGCGGAACGCGGGGGTCGTGTCGCTCGGCAAGTCCACCACGCCGGAAATGGGCCTGACCTCGACCACCGAGCCGCTGGTTACCGGCGCGACGCACAATCCGTGGGACCTGTCACGTATGCCGGGCGGTTCATCCGGGGGAGCGGCCGCTCTGGTCGCGGCGCGGGTCGTGCCCTTCGCCCATGCCAGCGATGGGGGCGGGTCGATCCGCATCCCCGCCTCCACCTGCGGCGTGTTCGGCCTGAAACCGTCGCGAGGTCGTCTGGATGCGCGGAATGAAGGCAACGCCCCGCCTGTGGACATTTCGGTGAACCATGCCGTGACCATCACGGTACAGGATTCGATCGAGCTGTTCCGCGTCGCGGAAAAGAATGACGGCGCCTATACGCCGCTCGGGGAAATCTCGACTCTCAACCGGCCGCTCCGGATCGGCTTTGCGCCCGACTCCATCAGTGGCACCCACGTCTCGCCGGAGACCACGGCAGCGCTTGAGGACGTCGCCCAGCTCTGCCGCGAACTCGGTCATGAGGTGATCGACTACAAGGTGCCGCTGAATGGTGCGGAATTTACCGACAAATTCCTGATGTACTGGGCCGCCGGGGCCGCCGAGTTTGCCCAGCAGGCCAGCGCCTATTCCGGCAAGCCTATCGGCCCGGACATTGTCGAGCCCTGGACGCTGGGCCTTGTCTCGATGTTCCAGGCGCGCCAATCGGAATTCCCGGAAATCATTGGCTATCTGAAGGCCTTCGAAGCCGCCTATGATGACTGGTTCAATGACATGGATGTGCTACTCACACCGGTGACCGGCAGCCCTGCCGTACCGATCGGTGATCAGGCCCCCGATGGAGATTTCGATACCGTCATGGAAAGCGTATTGAACTTTGCAGCCTTTACCGCGCCGATGAATGTGTCGGGCGCTGCCTCCATGAGTGTCCCGCTCTCCTGGTCGTCAGGCGGCCTGCCCATCGGCTCCATGTTCTCTGCCAAGCGCGGCCAGGATGATCTCCTGTTCGAACTGGCCATGCAGCTGGAAATGACACGGCCCTGGATTTCCCGGACGCCGCCGGTCTCCGCGCTCTGATCCCGTATGGTCACACCGCTCCCCGCTTCGATTGACGCAATGACGGCGCCGCTCGTCTTCGGGTACGGCTTTGCGGCGGACGGCACCGTCTCGCCGCTCAACTGGGCGGATGTGACCTCTGGCCGGCTGAAGGAGTTCAGCCGGCACTGGCTGCATCTCAACCGGCGGTCGCCAGAGGCGCAAACATGGCTCACGCGTCAGAGTGGCCTCGACCGTATCGCCTCCGAGGCACTCCTGCAGGAAGACACAAGGCCGCGCTCGACGCGTCACGGGCCGGGATTCCTCATCAATTTGCGCGGTATGAACCTCAATGAAGGCGAGGCGCTGGAAGACATGCTCGCCCTGCGCATGTGGGCCAGTGAGACCGCGCTGATCTCACTTCGCGCCAAACCGATCCAGGCCACGCGCGATATTGAGGCGAAGGTGAAAGCGGGCACTGCGCCCAGTACCACAGGCGGACTGGTGGCCGCCCTCGCCGATGCGCTGACCGACCGGATGGAGCCGGAAGTCTCCCGCTTCGACGAACAGGCCGACCAGTTCGAAGATGATCTGCTGGACCCCGGTACGCGCTTGCCGCGGTCGAAACTGTCGGAATTGCGCCGCCGTGTTCTGCAGGTCCGCCGCTATATCCTGCCGCAGCGCGAGGCGCTTGCCCAACTGGTCCGCGAGGGCACCCAATCGGGCCTGTTCTCCGATCACGACCTGCTCTTCCTGCGGGAATCCGCCGACCGGGTGACCCGGCTCGCGGAGGAACTCGACACCATCCGGGATCGCTGCACCGTATTGCAGGAACAGGTCATCGAGGAACGCGCCGAGGTCATGAACCAGCGCCTGTTCGTCCTGTCGATCCTGTCGGCGGTATTCCTCCCGATCAGTTTTGTGACCGGCCTGTTCGGGGTGAATGTCGGCGGCATGCCGGGTGTAGACAGCGCCGCTGCCTTTGCCGTGCTTGTGACGTCGCTTGCCGTCGCAACGCTGGTGATGCTCGCCATCTTCCGCTGGCGCCGCTGGATCTGATCCGGCCCCCTGAGCCCGGCCCCCCTCGTCTCAGGGGGCCTGATCCGGGCATTTATTAATCATACCTTGCGGTGAACCCTCAAAACACGGCGCCAGCTTTGCCGGATCGCAACAGTCGGTTGTTAACTATGCGTCTCCGGCGGACTTATTACGGCGACGCCGCGCCCTATATCTGCTACACAGCCAGCCGTGCGAAAGACTGAACCGTGAACCGATCCGTCAAAATTGCCATCGCCATCTTTATCGGCTTGCTGACCTGGTTTGTGGTCCGCAGCTTCATTCGCGGCGACATCAGCACGCAGCATGAAGACGTGCGCCTCGAACAGAGCACCGCCGCTCCGGAAGCGGTGACCTTCGTCGTCACCGCCCAGACCCACGGCATCCGCCTGAAAGCCAAGGGCCTCACGGCCCCCGACAAATCCGTGAGCGTGAAAGCCGGCACGTCCGGCAATGTGGTCTCGACCCCCGTCCGCGAAGGCACGCGCGTCTCGCGCGGCACGCTGCTCTGCGGGCTCGATGTCGAAGCCCGCGCTGCACGTCTCGAAGAGGCTGAAGCGCGCCGCGATGCCGCCCAGATCGATTTTGAAGCAGCCAGGACGCTGGCCGAAAAGGGCCTTGCCCCCGCCAATAATGAAGCCTCCGCCAAAGCCGCCGTTGACGCCGCCGAAGCCTCGGTGAATGCGGCCCGCGTCGAACTTTCCAAGACCCAGATCCGCGCCCCCTTTGACGGCATTTTCGAAACCCGGAGCGCCGAGGCTGGCGATTATCTCTCCCCCGGACAGCCTTGCGGCACGATGGTGGACATGGACCCGGTCATCGTGTCCGTCGAAGTGGCCGAAGCCAATGCCGGCCAGCTCGCAACCGGGATGGACGCCACAGCCCGTCTGCCGAGCGGCAAGACCTATCCCGCCAAGCTGCGCTATGTCTCCCGCACGGCGGATGAAGGCACACGCACCTTCCGGATCGAGGCTGAACTCGAAACCGGCGATGATCCGGTGGCAGCCGGCGTTACGGCCGAACTCTTTATTCCGATGGGCGAAATGCCTGCCACACTGATCTCTCCCGGCCTGCTGACCCTGTCCGATGCGGGCAACCTTGGCGTGCGCTATGTCGACGAGCGCAACAAGGTCCAGTTCGCGCCCATCAAGGTCATAGATGAAACGCCTGAGGGTGCCTGGGTCACCGGCCTACCATCCACAGTGCGTCTGATCTCGATTGGGCAGGATTATCTGGCCGAAGGCGTTGAAGTGAAGCCCGTACCCCAGGGCGGGGCCCAGCCATGACCCGCGTCGTCGAAGGCGCCATCGGGCGCGCCAGGATGGTCCTGTCCATCCTGATCTGCGCGATCATTGCAGGCACGGCGACCTATGTCGGCCTGCCCAAGGAAGCCGACCCCGACATCCCGATTCCCTTTGTGGGCATCACGGTGCCGCTTGCCGGCGTGACGCCGGAAGATGCCGAACGCCTGCTGGTGAAACCCATCGAACAGGAAATCCAGTCGCTGGAAGGCCTGAAGACGTTCACGGGCATCGGCGCGGAAGGCGCCGGTCAGCTGGTCCTGGAATTTGAAATCGATTCCGACATCGATCAGGCCGTACTGGACGTGAAGGACAAGGTCGACCTCGCCAAGCGCTTCTTCCCCGCCGATGCGCGCGAGCCGATCATCACCGAAGTGAATGCCTCGCAATTCCCGATCATGGTGGTGAATTTGTTCGGTCAGGCCCCGGAACGCGGCCTCAACGACATTGCCGAAACATTGCAGGATTTGCTCGAACGCAATCCGGGCGTGCTGGAAGCCAACATCATTGGCCAGCGTGAAGATGTGCTCGAAATCATCGTCGATCCGGTCAAGCTTGAGACCTACAATTTGTCCTATCAGGACATCTATTCGGTCGTCACCGCGAACAACCAGCTCGTGCCTGCCGGCCAGATTGATACCGGCGAGGGCAGCTTTGCCGTCAAGGTGCCCGGCCTGATCCGATCGGCTCAGGACGCCCTGAACCTACCAGTCAAACGCTCCGATACCGCCACGGTCACCCTGTCCGACGTCGCCGAGATCCGCCGCACTTACAAGGATCCGACCGGCTATGCGACCTTCAATGGTGAGCCATCCCTCCAGCTCCAGATCGTCAAACGCTCTGGCGCGAACATTCTCGATACAGCGTATTTCGTGCGCGACACGGTCGCGGCCCAGCAGGAAAGCTGGCCGAGCACCGTCAATGTCCGCATCACCTCCGACGCATCCGAACTTATCGGGGATCAGCTCGGACAACTCCAGAATTCAATCATCACCGCCGTCGTGCTGGTCATGGTCATCTGTGTCGCCGCCCTTGGCCTGCGCTCGGCGCTGCTGGTCGGCATCTCGATCCCGGCATCCTTCGTCATGGCCTTCTTGCTGCTCGGCGCGTTCGGCTACACGATCAACATGATGGTCATGTTCGGCATGGTCATCGCGGTCGGTATCCTCGTCGACGGCGCCATCGTGGTCACGGAATATGCCGACCGGAAAATGGCGGAAGGACTGGACCGCAAGGACGCCTATGCCATGGCCGGCATGCGCATGTTCTGGCCGGTTGTCGCCTCCACCGCCACCACGCTTGCGGCCTTTATCCCGTTCCTGTTCTGGAATTCGATGCCCGGCAAGTTCATGGCCTATTTGCCGATCACGCTGATCTTCGTGCTGTCGGCCTCCCTGGTCATGGCCTTGATTTTCCTGCCTGTGCTCGGCTCGGTCATCGGCGCCCGCCCGGACGGCACCGATGAAAGCCTTGCAGCCCTTGCCTCCGATGCAGACCCTGAAGCCGCAACCGGCTGGCTGGGCGGCTATGTCAAACTGGTCAAATGGCTCATCGCCCGGCCCCTCGCCGTCACCGGTGTCGCCATTGGCGGCGTGATTGCGATCTTCATCTGGTTCGGCTCCACCCCGCACAAATCCGAGCTCTTCCTGGATGTCGAGCCGGAACAGGCCTTCGTCTTCGTCCAGGCGCAAGGCAGCCTGTCGACCGCAGAACAACTTTCCCTCGTCCGGCGCGCCGAAGCCGCGATTGCCAGCATGGACGGCGTGGAAGACATCTCGACCGAGGCCGGCAATTCCGGGAGCGCCGTCTTCTCCATGGATGGATCCTCCAGCAAGCCCAGCGATACGGTCGGCCAGCTCCTGATCGATCTCGCTACAGCGGATGGCGTCCACAATGGACGCCGCACGCTGGCGAATATCCGTAACCGGCTCAGCGAGGTGCCAGGCCTGCGCTTCGAGATTGCCGCCCGCGAACAGGGCCCTCCCTCCGGCAAGGACGTCCAGATCGCGCTCCTCTCGGAAGATGCGCCCGCGCTCAATACAGCCGCACGGATGATTCGCGACTATCTCGATTCCCGGTCCGATTTGCGGGAAGTCGAGGACACACGCCCCCTTCCCGGCATTGAATACCAGCTTGAGGTCGACCGCGCCGAAGCCGGCAAATACGGCCTCGACATCAGCCAGGTCGGCGCCGCCGTCCAGCTTGTCACCAATGGTGTGCTCGTGGGCCGCTACCGCCCCGATGATGCCCAGGACGAAGTCGATATCCGTGTCCGCTTCCCGCAGGCAGACCGCAGCGCCAGCGCAATCGACGATCTCCGCATCGCCACGCCGCGCGGCAATGTTCCGCTCTCCCTGTTTGTGGACCGTGTCCCGGCCCCGCGCGTCAGCCAGATCATTCGCCGGGATGGCGCCCGCGTGATTGATGTGCGCGCCAATGCCCTGGAACAGGGTGCCGGCGCGGCCATCGTGGAAGAGGTCAAGGCATGGGTCGCGGAACAGGGTATTCCCGGCACTGTCGAGGTGCGCTTTGAAGGCGCCGACGAAGACAGCGCCGATGCCGCCGCCTTCTTCCGGGGGGCCTTGCTTGCCATGCTGTTCATGATGGCTATCATCCTCCTGTGGGAGTTCAACAATTTCTGGCAGGTCTTCCTGACCCTGACGGCCGTGATCATCTCGACCGCCGGTGTTCTGGTCGGCATCCAGCTGGTGCTGCCTTACGTCTCCCAGCTGATGATCGGCACAGGCATCGTCGCCCTCGCCGGCATCGTGGTGAACAATAATATCGTGCTCATCGACACCTATAACCGCCTGCTCAGCGATGGCCGCACGCCGGAGGAAGCTGCGATTGCGACAGCCGCTCAGCGGATCCGTCCGATCCTGCTGACCACCGGCACGACGATCTGCGGCCTGCTGCCGATGATCATCCAGATGAACGTCAATTTCTTCGAAGGCTCGATCAATTTCGGCGGCGCAAGTTCCGAATGGTGGGTCCAGCTGGCAACGGCTGTGGTCTTCGGCCTCGGCTTCTCGACCCTGATGATCCTCCTGGTCACGCCGGTCTGGCTGCTCGCCCCGCACCGCATTGGCCGGTGGGCGGGACGCCTGAAGGACCGGGTCCGGGGCAAACGCGAAGCTCATCGCCAGATGAGCAATGGCCCCGCTTCCGCGAATGAGAACGAACCGGCCGACCGGTCCCTGCCGGCTGCCGAATAGGTTTCAGATGAGCCGCAGATGAACGCGCCATTCGGTTTGCGTTCGCTTGGTCCATGCCAAACAGGTCGTGCAGCGCCGGGTCAGCTTTTGCCCTTCGGGGCAAGCGCACCACCCATCGCGCTTCACACGGCCGGCCTGGCCTCCCTACCCCCCTGATCAGGCCCCCGGCGCTGCATATTCGTCAGAAACGAAATCAGCTGACCAACGGCCCGCCCGGTGAGAGCGCGGCCTGCTTCGACTTTTCGGCTTCTGCCCGGAATTTCTGCGGATGCGCCATATTCGGGAACTGGATATGCGTCTCGCCGCGCCCATGCACGGACAGACGACCAAACCCGAAGATGCGCCCGAGGATGCCCTGATTGAGGGAACTGCCTTCAATGGAGTCGAGCGTGATTTCCTCGACATTGGCCGACCAAAGCCCCGTCTTCTTGACGACCCGCCGGTCCGTCACAACGAATTCCGTCGTGTTCAGGCGCACCATTGCGGCAATGAAATAGACAATGCCGAAGATGATGATGCCGAACACGATCAGCATCAGCCAGGCCTTGGCATACTCAATCCAGTGAAACTCCCCGCGATACCGCAGGATTTCCCCCTCATAGAGCCGCTTCTCAAGATAGCCGGCCATGTACGCCTCACCGCTTTGCCTTACCCATCCAATTCGGAATGGAACGCGCGGTCAACCATCAAACGGGTTGCACGAATGTGGCGATCACTTTCTTCCGGCCGGACTTTTCGAAATCCACGGTCAGCTTGTTGCCTTCCGTGTGAGCCACCCGGCCATAGCCGAACTTGTCATGAAAGATACGTGTGCCGACCTTGAAAGTTGCCGGTCCGCCGGAGGTTGCCGACAGATTGGGATTGTCGCGCGGCGGGCGCGTATCGAACCGGCCGGCATTTTCCTTCAGGCGCTGCCAGCCCGGACTCTTGTAGTTTGAGCGCTCGCCAAGGTCCTCGACCGAGCCGGTAAAGCCGCTCTCGCCGCCCGGCATGCCGGAGAAGCCCGTCTCGGAGATCGCTTCGACATGCTCATGCGGCAGTTCGTCAACAAAGCGGCTCGGCAGCACGCTCTGCCAGCGGCCATAGATCTGGCGGTTTGCGACAAAGGAAATATAGGCATGCTGGCGCGCGCGGGTGATGCCGACATAGGCGAGCCGGCGCTCTTCCTCGAGGCCCTTCATGCCGCTTTCATCCAGGCTGCGGCGGGACGGGAAGACTTCCTCTTCCCAGCCCGGCAGGAAAACGACCGGCCATTCGAGGCCTTTCGCGCCGTGCAGGGTCAGGATCTGCACCTGGTCTTCCCCGGCCCCGCCCGCCGAGGCATCCATGACCAGTTCGATATGTTCCAGGAATCCGGCCAGCGAGTCGAACTCGCCCATCGCGCGGACCAGTTCCTTGAGGTTGTCGAGCCGGGTCTGCGCCTGCGGGCTGCGATCCTTCTGCAACATGTCGGTATAGCCGGACTCTTCCAGAATCGTCTCGGCAAGCTCTGTATGCGGCATGCCGTTCGCCAGCTTGTCGCGCCACATGTTGATCTGGTCGATGAACTGGGTGAGGCCGCGCTTGGCCCCGCCCTTGATCTCGTCGGTCTGCAGCACCATTGGCGTCAGCACAAACAGGCTGCGCCCATCCTCGCGGGCATAGGATTGCAGCTTGGCGAGCGAGGTATTGCCCACGCCGCGCTTCGGCTGGTTCACGACCCGCTCGAAGGCGAGGTCATCATCGGGCGAGCGCACGAGCCGCAAATAGGCCAGCGCATCGCGGATTTCGGCGCGCTCGAAGAAGCGCGGCCCGCCGATCACGCGGTACGGGATGCCCAGCATGATGAAGCGTTCCTCGAAGGCCCGCATCTGCCACGAGGCGCGCACCAGCACGGCGCAATCCTCATGGCTGCCACCCTTCGACACCCAGCTCTCGATATCATCCGCGATCAGGCGGCTTTCGGCCTCGCCATCCCACAGGCCACGCACCTTCACCTTGGACGCGTCAATATCGTCGATCGCATTGTCGTCACCGACATAGAGCGTCTTGCCGAGGCGGCTTTTATTGTGACTGATGACCGAGGAGGCGGCGGCAAGGATGTGTTTGGTCGAGCGGTAGTTCTTTTCCAGCCGGATCACATGCGCGCCGGGGAAATCCTTCTCGAAGCGGAGGATGTTGTCCACTTCTGCGCCGCGCCAGCCATAGATTGACTGGTCGTCATCGCCCACACAGCAAATGTTCTGCGAGCCCTGCGCCAGAAGGCGCAGCCACAGATACTGTGCAACGTTCGTGTCCTGATATTCGTCGACCAGAACATAACGGAACTTGTCGTGATATTCCTTCAACAAATCCGGGTTCTTCTGGAAGATCGTGATGTTGTGGATCAGCAAATCGCCAAAGTCGCAGGCGTTCAGCACTTTCAGCCGCGCCTGGTAGATCTGGTAACAGGTGATGCCCTTGCCGTCGGCAAACTGGTGGGCTTCTTCCGGCGGCACCTTGTCCGGCGTCAGCGCGCGGTTCTTCCAGCCATCAATCAGGCTGGCGAGATAGCGCGGCGTCCAGCGTTTCGGGTCGATGTTCTCGGCCTGGATGATCTGCTTGCACAGACGCACCTGATCATCGGTGTCGATGATGGTGAAGGTGGATTTCAGCCCGGCCAGCTCGGCATGCTTACGCAGGATCTGCGCGCTGATCGAATGGAACGTGCCGAGCCAGCGCAGGCCCTCACCCGCTTCACCCAGCATGGACAGTGCCCGCTCGCGCATTTCCCGCGCGGCCTTGTTGGTGAAGGTCACGGTCAGCGTCTGCGATGGCCAGGCCAGCCGCGTGCCAATGATATGCGCCAGGCGTGTCGTCAGCACGCGCGTCTTGCCCGTGCCGGCACCGGCAAGCACGAGGAGCGGGCCTTCGGTCGTCAGGACGGCTTCGCGCTGTTCGGGGTTCAGGCCGTCCAGATAGGCGGCATCCCCTTGCGCGACCGGCGGCTTGGCCGAGGCCATCTGTGAAATGGAAAGGCGATTCGGATTGGAACTCATGGCGAACATATAGCATCGAATGGCCGGATGGGCAGGGTTTGCGGCACACTTGGCTGTGCATGTTGCGCGAACGTTTTCAGGATATTTCGACTGCCAGTCGCGGAATATTTGCCACGAGAACAATACGTCCCGATCTGAAAAGGTGAACCGATACGTCGGACGCGCGTTGAAGCGTCATGCCAGACCTTCACCTACCGCGCAGTCTTGAGGTCATTTTCGACATAGCCTGCGCCTTATTGGTATCGTTTGCGATTTTCCTGTTTCTGATGACCTTTCCTGCTGTGGCTACGCCGGTCACCAATTGGTCGCTCGCCCAATGGGGACCGGACAATGCATCGGTCAGCCGGGCCCATGTTCGTTTTCCAGGCGTCAATGAAATGATCTTCGAAAATTTCCAGGCGCCCGGAACTGCGGAAGCCAAGTCCGGGGAAATCCGGCTCAATTTCTTTGGATTCCTCCCAGGCCTGAGCTGGGTCAGCCGCGCTAGGGCGGAAAATGGTTTCATCGTAGTACAGCTGGATGAGCAGGCAGATGGCGAGGATGGCCTGTCGCTGCGGGACTGGCGCGCCCTGATTGATGAAGTTCGCGCTGAAGATATCATTGTACGCTTTGTCAGAAAGGGAGACCCCCAGTCCATCCACCTTCAGACAGCGGCAGGGTCTCTTCGATCAGGAGACCTCTCTGTCTCGGCTTCCGGAACGGGTGTATCTCTCAATTTCGAGGGGCGAGCCCGGCCCTCAGACCTCTCGGTCCTGACTGGCAAGCTTAATATGTCGGGCGAGAATTTCGCCGATTTCGCAGAGCTGGCCGGCTTTGCGTCCCCCGATACCCCGCCCTATCAGGCGACGGCATATCTGACCTTTTCAAGGCAACAGATTGCCCTCGATTTTGCGCCGTCTACACGTATCGGGGACAGTGATCTCAGTGGGCCGATGAAGATCACCTTCGGCGAAGCCACGCCTCGCATTGAGGCAGATCTCCAGTCCGCCAGTCTGGATTTCGATGATTTGGGCGTTGTCTTCGGCATTCCCGTGGGTGTAGGCGACAATGAAACTACCAATCAGGTGCAGGTCGCGTCCCGCACCGCCTTTGATGCCAGTGACAGGCTGATCCCGGATGCCGTCATCGACTTCAGCCGTCTCGATTCAGTGGATGGTCACGTTGCTTATCACGCCCAACACGTCAACGACGCCATCTTTGATATTCGAAGTTTGAAACTGGAGTTCGACGTCGAGGGGCGGGTTGTCCGAGCCCCCTTGCTGCGTGTGGATTTCGATTCCGGCCAGTTGATCTCTTATGTCACGCTGGATGCAACCCAATCCCCTGCCACCACGACAACTCAGGGAACTCTGAATAATGTGCAGTTGAGCAATTTGGCTCTTGATCCCTATGTGCGGGGCAGCGGCAACGGAGAATTCGAGCTTGAAGCCAGGGGCAATGGATTCCGTGACGCAGCCGCGACCTTGAACGGGCGCGTATCCGTCTGGTCAAAAGACGCAGACCTGCTCGCCCTCGCGGCAGAAGGTGCGGCCCTTGATCTGGGCGAGGCGTTAACCCTTTTGGGCGAACAAGGTGAGGATCGCACATACACGCCGGCACGATGCGCCGCGATCTCCATCCACTTCGAGAATGGTACGGGTCAATTAGACCCGGCGATCATGGATACGGCAGATAGCCTTGTTATCGTCGAGGGACAGGTCGGAATGCGGCAAGAACGCCTGGACCTGAAGGTTCGCTCCGAAGCCAAGGATGCCTCTTTCGGGACGCTGATCGGAAATGTTGGCATCGGAGGCACCTTCCGGTCTCCCGAGATTTCTGCACTCAGTGCGGAAACCGTGCTGCAACTTGGCGCTACCGCACTTCTCGCCAGTGTCAGCGGCGGTCTCGCAGCCCTGCCCTTCATCGAGCCGGGCATGGCAGAGGATGCTCCCTGTGGCGCAATCATGCGCCGAGCCCAAGGTATGGCGCCTTGAGACTATCACAAAAAACCCTGCAGGGGCGCGTCAGGTGTGCGGGACGCGGCTCTGCAGGGTCAAGCGAGATGCTGGTGTGAAGGCATCTCACCTTGGTGCGGGCAAAGCCCGCGTCAGAAGGGGAAACAATCACCCGACCAGGACATGCGATTGGGGCGGGTGGCATCCAAGCGCTGACAAAGGAAATGTGTGTACGGGTGCACCACATGCCTTCATCGTCAAATTGTGTCGGGATGGCTCTTGTTGTCCCCACCATCCTACCGGACCTCAGCGAAAAATCGCCTCCGGCCCGGTTGGATTAACCAAAACCATCCCTTGAGATTTGATGCAAGTCAAAATCGACCTAAGATAGCGTGGCGAGGCTCGCTGCATCGTAATCGGTCAATTCGTCCGTGCGGCCTTCATGCACCTTGCGGGCCCATGCCGGATCCTGCAGCAGCGCGCGACCGACCGCCACAAGGTCAAACTCGCCCCGCGCCAGGCGCTCTTCGAGATCATCCAGCGACCGCGTGCCGGAGCCTTCGCCCTGGAACGCCTTGATGAAATCGCCAGACAGGCCAACCGATCCGACCGTAATGGTGGGCAAGCCGGTCAGCTTCTTGGCCCAGCCGGCACCGTTCAGGCCGTGCTCGCCATCAATCTCCGGGAATTCCGGTTCCCAATAACGGCGCTGGGAGGCATGCAGCACGTCGACACCACCATCCACGAATACTTTCAGGAAAGCTTCAAGATCCTGAGGCGTCGTTGCGAGGCGCGCATCGTAATCCTGTTGTTTCCACTGCGAGTAGCGCAGGATGACCGGGAAGTCGGGTGAGACGCGGCGCCGGATTTCCTTCAGGATATCCGAGGCGAAGCTGGCCCGATCCACGAGGGACGTGCCGCCGAACTTGTCGTCGCGCTTGTTCATCACGTCCCAGAAGAACTGGTCGACCAGATAGCCATGCGCGCCATGCACTTCGACACAGTCAAAGCCGAGCTTCTCCGCTTCGGCGGCCGCGTCGGCATAGGCCAGCACCATGTCGTCGACTTCCGCAGAGGTTGGTGCTTCGATCACGGCCTTGCCGGTATGAGTCATGCCCGACGGGCTATCGGTTGGCGCGTCCGGGTACGGGCCGCTGCCCGCCTTGCGCACCATGCCCATATGCCAGATCTGCGGCGCGATCCTGCCGCCCTTGGCATGCACCTTCTCGACCACATTCTTCCAGCCGGCCAGCGAGTCCGCTTCATGGAAGTTCGGCACGTTCGGATCATTGGAGGCCCCACCCCGGCGGATCGTGGTGCCCTCGGTCAGGATCAGGCTGACTTCGTTCTCGGCGCGGCGCGCATAATAGTCCGCCACGTCATTGCCCGGCACGCCGTTCGGCGATTTCGACCGTGTCATCGGGGCCATGACGATGCGGTTCGGCAAGTCGAGGGATTTCATCTTGAACGGGGTGAACAGTGAACTTGTCATTTAGGGCTCCATCAATGTTGCGAGACAGGTGGCCGCACCTTCCCCCAAGGTCAAGAATTTACCCTGCGCAAAGACAGGCATTGCGCAGTTCAGTGTCTGTTCAGTATCTCTCAACCCTACTGACTTGAAATTGCTGAAGGCTCGCCACATGAGACACGCCCTGTTGTTCCTCCTGCCTGTATTGGCTGCAGCCTGCGCCACGCCCGGATATGATTATGAAGCGCGCATGGCGCCCACCTTCCCGCAAGCCGCCGAATACCGGGACATTGCAGTCGGCCAGTTTCGCGGCCCGGCCGGGAACGTCGCCGAGGCCGAGTTCGCGGACATGGTCGAGCAGGTCACCCTGGATGGCGCGTATTGGTTCACCCTGCCCTCCGGCGAGCCGATAGGCCTCTATCAGGGCCGGGTCGATATCGAATCCTGGGAAGCCGAGACCCGGTTCGAGCGCGAGAAGCGCTGCGTGGAATATGACGGCCTGTTTGATTGCGAGCACCGCGCCATCGTCGAAACCGAATGCCGGGAACAGACCGTGGAAGTCGTCGTCACGGCAGACCTCATCGACTACCGCACCAACCGGCTCGTCTTCAGCCAGCAACAGCTGGGCGGCGCCAGCCGGGAGACCTGCGTCGATGTAGCTGAATACGAATATCATGGCGAGGAGCTCGGCATCTGGGGCGAGCCGCATTACACAACCTACGATCCCTACAACGCGCCAATCGGCATGGTGGAGGACGCGACGGTGGAAGCCGTTCGCCGGTTCCGCAATGACATCGCCCCCTATTACCAGACCATGCGCGCCGAAATCATGACCGACGGCCTGACCCCCGAAGCCCGGAACGACCCGCGCTTTGCTGCCGCCGTGAAGGCCACCAAGGACGGGAATTTCATGGGCGCCTGCGCGCAATGGGACGAATTGGGGCGGGAATGGACTCATGCGCCGGCCGTACTCCACAATCTGGGCGCCTGCGCCGAGGCACGGGGCGACATGGCGACGGCCCAGCTACGTTATGCCCGCGCGGCCGAGCTGGCTCAGGCAATTCCCCTGCTTGAAGACAAAAAGGCGAGACCGATCTTCAGCGCGCTGGAACGCGTCTCCGGCCGCCGCATGGACGACGCCCTGATCAATTCCATCCTCTATCCGGAAGACCCCGCGCCCGGCAGCTAGGCGTGGGCTAGAAGCCCAACAAGCTGCTGAACGGAACGCCGGCCTCTGCGGCATCAGCCACGATCCCCCATGTGATGCCGGCGGCGAATGCCACGCTGGCCACCACGAATTTTCCCAGAATACGACCCATCTTGGCTTCCTCCCGCTTTGAAACAAAGTCAGGAGGGGCATTGCAAATCAGGGGCCGATTGGTAACGCCTCGTTAACCACGATCCTCGGGATCGTCTTCGCGGCGATGCGCCTCGGCCTCGCGGCTGGCCTTGTCCGCGCGGGCCTGTTCGAGCGACTTCTCGGTCTTGGTGCGTCCGAACCTCGCGCGGTTTTCCTGCGCCTGCTGGGTCTTGTCGGCCTTGGCTTTCGCCTTGCGAAACTTGTTCAGATTGATCGGGTCTGCCATCAGCCCCTCGCCTCGAAACGTGCCAGCCGCGCCTCCAGCCCGGATTTCACCTCGGGCCATTCACGCGCCAGGATGGAGAACACCACAGTGGTCCGGACAAAGCCATCCGGCAGGATGCGATTGTCGCGCAGCAGGCCTTCCTGCACCGCGCCGAGCTTCGTCACGGCCGCGCGAGACCTGGCATTGCGCTCATCAATATGGAAATAGGCCCGGATGGCCCCCTGCCCGAACGCATGCTCCAGCAGGAGATGCTTGCAGGCCGGATTAACCGCACTGCCCTGCAGGTCCGGCGCGTAAAACGTCATGCCGATCTCGACATTCCGGTGCGCAGAATCCGGGTTGAGAAAGGCGGTCATCCCCGCAAACCGGCCATCGGCAAGGTAAACGGCGAACGGCACCAATGTGCCCGCCCCCGTCCGGCTCTCCACCATCTTCAGCCAGGGTGACAACCAGTCCGTGCCCGGCACGTAAACGGGCCACGTGCCAAGCCGGGCCGCTGTGCGCTCGGACAGCTCGGCCAGCATCGGCCCATGGCGCAGGGCCTCAAACGGCACGAGCCGGACGAAACGGTTCTCGAGCGTGAGCGGCCTGATCTGCAAGTCTCCGAACCCCTAATCGTCGGAATGCGTCTCGCGCCACTGTTCCATGGCCAGCGAGATGGCGAAGGTTTCGCGGTATTTCGGACTGGAGGCCGGGCGCGGGGCCTTGGCCGCCGTCATCGCCATGATCTCGGCCAGCTTGTTGTGGGCCGCGCCGGACTGGCCTGCGCCGATATAGGCGTGCAGCTCGACCAGTGCCGAGGACAGCGGGTCATGCGCGCGGATCACGAAATACGGCTCGTCTTCGGCCAGCTTGTCCAGGATGTCGAACTGGGACGGGTTGGATTTAGATCCGACGGGAGCATTTGCCATGAGGACGGCCTTTCTTGGCGGGAAGTGATTCTGTGCGGTGCAGTCTAGTCTCCGCTGCGCCAATCGCCAGCCCCCACCGCACACCTGTGCGGGCGGTGGGAACCGGAAGAATCGCGCTCTAGCTGGACGAGACGATGCCGCCATCACACGGCACCGTGTGGCCGATGATATAGTTCGAGGCCTTGGACGACAGGAAGATCGACAGGCCGGCAATGTCGCTCGGCATGCCGACGCGGCCGGACGGGTTCTGGTCGCCGATCTTCTGCCAGTCGACGCCTTCGGTTTCGCCTTTGAAGCCGACGCCGGTGGACAGCATATAGGTCGGGAAAGGGCCCGGCGCGATGCCGTTGCAGAGAATGTGCTCTCCGGCGAGGTGTGCGCCCATGAAGCGTGTCAGATGGATCACGGCGGCCTTGGACGTGCCATAGGCAAACCCGCTCATTGGCGAGGTGTGCATCCCGTCAATCGAGGCGATGTTGATGACACGGGCCGGGTTGTCGGCGCTGGCGGATTTGCGCAACAGCGGCATCAGCTTCTGGGTCAGGAAGAAGACGCCCTTCACATTGACGTCCATTACCTTGTCCCAGCCATGCTCCGGGAAGTCTTCCAGCTTGGCGCCCCATGCCACGCCGGCATTGTTGACCAGCACGTCGATCTTCTCTTCGCGCTCGGCGAGCGTGTTGGCGAGATGTTCGATGCCGACCATCTGGCCGACATCGGACGGGATGGCATAGATCTCGCCGCCATATTTCGCTTTCAGGCGCTCAACCGTTTCCTCGCAGGCATCCGCCTTGCGCGAGGAGATGATTACCTTCGCGCCATTGGCCAGAAAGCCTGCCGAGATCATTTCGCCAATGCCGCGCGAGCCGCCGGTCACGACGACCGTCTTGCCGGCCACCGAGAACAAATTACTGAAATCCATGTCCATTTCCGGGTTCCTCCTTGTTGTCTGATCGGCGTCCCTAGTGCGGGAACAGCCGGTCAGGGGCAAGGAATTATTCCGGAAGGGGCGTCAGGCCACAGGCCTAATGAGCACCGCCGAATGCGCCGGTCTTCACCGAGTAATCCACGGCCAGCGTGTATTCCGGATCATCATCGGAATCGACCATCAGCTGACCGGCCTTGGTCAGCAGCTTGTGGCAATCGCGCGAGAGATGGCGCAACTGCAGCGTCTTGCCCTGGGCTTCATAGCGGCGGGCGAGATCTTCAATTGCCTGCAGCGCGGACTGGTCCACGACGCGCGAGCGCATGAAGTCCACGATCACGACATCGGGGTCGGTTTCCGGATGGAACAGTTCGGCAAAACCATCGGTCGAGCCGAAGAAAAGCGGGCCTTCGATCTCGTAGACATGGGCGCCGGGCGTGCGCACGCTGTCGCGCTCGATGACGTGGATGCGGCGGGCATTGTTCCACGCATAGGCCAGCGCCGAGACGATCACGCCAACGACCACGGCCGTGGCAAGATCGTAGAAGACGGTAACGATGGTCACCAGCACGATCACGGCGGCGTCCAGCAGCGGGATGCGCGTCATGATGCGGAGGCTGTTCCATGCGAACGTGCCGATCACGACCATGAACATGACGCCGACCAGCGCCGCCAGCGGGATCTGCTCGATCAGGCCGGAGCCGACAAGGATAAAGGCCAGCAGGAACAGCGCGGCGGCGATACCGGCCAAGCGGGTCCGGCCACCGGATTTCACATTGATCATCGACTGGCCGATCATGGCGCAGCCGCCCATGCCGCCGAAGAAGCCCGTGATCAGGTTTGCGGTGCCCTGCGCCACGCATTCCTGGCTCGCTCCACCCCTTTTGCCGGTCATTTCGCCGACAAGGTTCAGGGTCAACAGGCTCTCGATCAGGCCGATCGCCGACAGGATGACAGCATATGGGAGGATGATCTTGAACGTCTCCATGGTCAGCGGCACGCTCGGCACATGGAAACTCGGCAGGCCGCCCTGGATGGAGGCGAGGTCGCCCACGCGCGGCACGTCCAGGCCGAAGCCGATGACGACGGCGGCGACAATGCCGATCCCGGCCAACGGCGCCGGAATGATCTTGGTGACACGTGGCAACAACCAGATGATCGCCATGGTCAGGCCGACAAGCGCCAGCATGACGGCCAAGGGCATGCCGCTCATCCATTCGCCGCCGCCCATGCCATGGCCAGAGGCTTCCGCCGTGCCGGGCACCTTGAACTGGCCGAGTTGCGCCATGAAGATCACGATGGCGAGGCCGTTGACGAAGCCCAGCATCACCGGATGCGGCACGAGACGGATGAATTTCCCGAACCGGAAAATGCCCGCTGCCAGCTGGAGAATGCCCATCAGCACAACCGTGGCGAACAGGTATTCAACGCCATGCTGCGCCACCAGCGACACCATCACCACGGCCAGCGCGCCGGTGGCGCCGGAAATCATGCCCGGACGGCCGCCGATCAGCGCCGTCACGAGCCCCACGATGAAGGCGGCATAGAGCCCGACCAGCGGATGCACCCCGGCCACGAAGGCAAACGCCACGGCCTCTGGCACGAGCGCCAGCGCGACCGTCAGGCCGGACAATAATTCGATCTTGATCCGGTTCGGCGTGAACTGGGTGAAACTGGCCTGTGACAGGCCCTGCGCGCCAAGGCGATCTGCGAAGGCAGCAAAAGTCGATTTTACCACGGGATGACACTCTTCGATCTGAGGGCAGGAAGATGTTTGCCGCCGTATGGCGATCTTCCCCCCAAGGTGCAACCACAGGCATGAAGAAACTGGTGGCGGGATTTCAGTTTGCCGGTTTCCTGTACAGGGAAACATGCATCGTGCTCTCTGCCGTGAAAAGCTCTCGCTTCCACCCGCCCCAGCGATGCTCCAGCGCCAGACCGGCGAGCTCTGCCATCAGGTCTATTTCTTGCGGCCAGGCATAGCGCATGACGAGCGGCACGAGTTTCGTGCCTTTTTCCGTAATCCGCACACGCTGATACTCGATCACCTGCCGTGTCGGATCATGCGCCTTCGCTTCGAACCAAAGAGACTTGAACCCGATCTTCGTGGCGCGAAGACTTTGATTGTCATGATAGGCTGAGAAATCCGGCACGAAGGTTTCGACCAGAAACGCCCCGCCCGGTGCCAGCCTGTCCGCAACATTCCGGAAACACCGCACCTGTTCAGCCTGAGTGGTCAGGTTGAACAGCGTGTTGAAAACCAGGAAAGCAAACTCGAATTCGCCGTCTATGTAACAGTCGGCCATATCGCCGATAATCACCGGAATGTCGGCCCCGCCCGGCTTCTCCCGCAGCTTCTCCACCATGGCGGCAGAACCTTCGATGCCAGACATGGCAAAGCCGCGCTCCGCCAGTGGCAGGGCCATCCGGCCTGTGCCGATAGCCAGCTCAAGAATACGGCCCTTGCCGGCAAGCTCCGCGATCAGGGCGACAGACTCTTCGGTCGTCCCCGGATCGTGGAGGGCGTCATAGTCATCCGCATTGAGCGCGCCAAATGTCTCAGGATCAAAGTCCAGCATGCGCGCTCATAGCATATCAGCCCGGCGAGATCATCTTCGACGGATCGACGATATTGTCGAAATCCTCGCCCGGGATGCCATCCTTGATCGCTTCCTCGCGAAGCGTCGTCCCGTTTTTATGGGCCGTCTTGGCGATCTTGGCCGCGCGGTCGTAGCCATATTTCTCTTTCAGCGGCGTCACCAGCATGAGGGAATTCTCGAGGCCGCGCTGGATATTCTCGAGCCGCGGCTCGATTCCGACAACGCAATTCTCCGTGAAGCTCACCGCCGCATCGGCCAGCAGGCGTACCGACTGGAGGAAATTGTAGGCCATCATCGGGTTGAACACGTTCAGCTCGAAATGGCCCTGACTGTCTGCGAAGCCGATGGCGGCATTGTTGCCGTGAATGTGCGCGCAGACCTGGGTCAGCGCCTCGCACTGGGTCGGGTTCACCTTGCCCGGCATGATCGAGCTGCCCGGCTCGTTTTCCGGCAGGGCCAGTTCGCCGAGGCCGGAGCGTGGGCCGGAGCCGAGGAACCGGATGTCATTGGCGATCTTGAAGCACGACATGGCGACGGTCGTGATCGCGCCATGCGTGAACACCATCGCGTCATGCGCGGCCAGCGCCTCGAACTTGTTCGGCGCGGTCGTGAATTTCAGGCCGGTGATGTCGGCAATCTTCTCGGCCACTTTCTCCGCAAACCCGACCGGCGAGGCGAGGCCCGTGCCGACGGCCGTGCCGCCTTGCGCCAGTTCCATCAGTTTCGGCAGGGTCAACTCGATGCGTTCGATGCCGTTCTTCAGCTGTTGCGCATAGCCGGAGAATTCCTGGCCGAGCGTGACCGGCGTTGCATCCTGCGTATGCGTGCGGCCGATCTTGATGATGTCGGCCCACGCCTTGGCTTTTGAATCGAGGGCGTTGTGAAGCACTTCCAGCGACGGGATCAGACGGTGAACGACTTCCTCGGCGCAGGCAATGTGCATCGCCGTCGGGAACGTGTCATTCGAGGATTGGGACATGTTCACATGGTCGTTCGGATGGACCGGCTTCTTCGAGCCCTTTTCCCCGCCCAGGATTTCGATGGAGCGGTTCGAGATGACCTCATTCGAGTTCATGTTGGACTGCGTGCCCGAGCCCGTCTGCCAGACGACCAGCGGGAAATGATCGTTGAGCTTGCCTTCGATCACTTCCTCGGCGGCCTGCACGATCACCTTGCCGAGGTCCGGGTCCATCTTGCCGAGATCCATGTTCGCTTCGGCGGCGGCCTTCTTGACGATGCCGAGCGCGCGAATGATCGGCTCGGGCTGTTTTTCCCAGCCGATCTTGAAGTTTCCGAGGCTGCGCTGGGCCTGCGCGCCCCAATAAGCGTCATCAGAGACCTCGATTGGGCCCATCGTGTCGGTTTCGGTCCGCGTCGTCATCGTCTGGTATCCTCATGCATGGAGAGCGTTCGCGCCGGGTTTAGCCCAGTGTGCGCGCATGACAAGGTGCCGGGGCGAGGATGATCCTATCCGCCGCAGCGTTCGCCCGTGTGACCATACGCGCACGCCATCGCATAGAAGTCGACGGCCAGCGCCGGGTCGGCGTCGCTGAATTCATTCTCGAACATTGCGCCCAGCGTGTAGCAGGCATTTGCCTTGAAGGTCCGGTGGCCCGGTTGCTGCGAGGTGCATACCTTTTCGAGGGCGTCTGCGCCCTTGAAGAGCTCACGCGGGCCGCCTTCCTGCGTCAGCAGGATCGCGCCCAGCCGGTAGCATGACGACAGATTGGTGATGATGCGCCCACACCCCATACGATAGACTTCGCGCGCTCGGACGGCATCCTTCGGCCCGCCAGTCCCGTTCTGGAGATATTTTCCGAAATTGGCGCAACCATTGTAATAGGCGCCCTGACAAGCCTGTTCGAAATAGCCTCGCGCTGCCGCCATATCCGCCCCGCCTGCGTCGCTTTCCAGTAGAACGCCGACAAGGTTGCACCCGCGCGGATCGCCGCTCTCACAGCCCTTGCGATAGGCATTCAGGGCGTCGGGAACGCTTTTCGGTCCACCCTTGCCGAACTCGATCAATTCGCCGCCTTCGACACAGGAGGCCGCATGGCCCAGAGAACAGCCGCGCGCATACAGGGCGCGTGCGCCTGCCTCATCGACCGCGCCGCCTTCTCCGGCCAGCAACATGTCGCCCAGCCAGTTGCAGGCAACCTTGTGCTGGCCATTGCAGGCGGTCTGGAAATACTGGCGCGCCCGCGTCTGATCCTTCGCGATCCCGTCCCCATCGGCCAGCATGCCCGCCGCGCCCATGCAGCCTGCGAGGTAGCCGCCTGAACAGGCCCGGTCATACAGGCCAAACGCATCCTGGCTCCGCCCCTCACTTTTGGCGCCCAGCGCCCCATAATAGTCTGACTGGCCGTCCCGCGCCGAGGCGGGGCCGGTCATTCCAAGGAAAACCAGGCCAGTGATGACCGCGTAAAGGAAAGACCCGCGCATTCCCCGTCTCCTTCTGTTTGCACACTGGAAATGATTTGTGCCACACAGGACCTTCGAGGCAAGCAAAATGCCGGTCGCACCGCGCAGAAAACAGGAACGGAAAAATCCCTTGGACGCCCTGCTTCATGCCCTCATGCAACCACCCACGCTGTTTCTGGTCGCGATTGCCTTTTTCCTCGGCTTCCTTGTGCGCGGCATCGGGATCAATTCCCTGTCGCCGCCGATCCTGACCGAGGCGCAGATCGACGAGGCGCTTTCAAAGGTCAGCAAGTCCCGCTGGGCCGAGATCGACGGCGCCATTGACGACCGCAAGAAGCTGCTCGCCATCAAGCTGCTCCGCGAACAGACCGGTCTCGGCCTGAAAGCCTCCAAGGAAGCCATCGAAGCCCGCATGCAATCCCGTCATCGGATGCGGGGATGAGTCCGGCCGACTGGATCACCGCTGGAAAAGTGCGCGCGCGCATCACGGATGAGGGCGCGCTGGAAGTGCGCTGCCACGGCCTGACGACGCAGGCGAAATACTACAAGACGCTTCTCAAGGAATTCTTCCGCAAGGAGTTCCCGCCCCTGCGGCCGGGCTATGGCGATTATTCCGTTCACATCATGATGGAATATACCGGCGATGCGCCCTGGATGGATCTCGACAATCTGGCCAAGGCTCTGCTCGACAGCCTGACCGGGAACGTCTTCGAGGACGACCACCAGGTTGCCCGCCTGCTGGTCGAGCGCCGCGTCGGCGAACGCGAAGGCATCTGGCTCAAGGCCGAGGCGATGGACTGACCCCTAAAACGGGTTCAGCGTGTATCCCGTCTGTTGCAGCTGTGCATGTGCCGTCATAGCCGACAGCGCCATTTCCACGCCCGGCACCAGATCCGCCTTCTTGATGTCGCGATAGGCCGCCGTCTGGCCACACAGGATGATCCGGACACGATGCTTGAGCAGCGCAGCGATCAGCGGCGCATTCGCATTGCCCTCTCCGGCCACGAGGTCTGCCGAGGCCCCGCCATGCACGACCACCGCCAGCTTGATATTGCTCGCCGGGATGCCGACCGCCTCATGCATGTTCAGGAAACGCGCCGCGCTCTCCAGCGTCCGGTTCACCTTGCCGGGTTCGGCCGGCACCGAAGTGTCGAACGCAATCTTGAACACGGCGTCCTTGGACAGGCGCTCGGCGTCCGGTACATTGGCCACATTCCCGAAAGCCGGGATCGCCGGACCGGATTTGAAATCGTCGGGCCCCGCCAGGGCAGGTCCGGCCAGCAACAGGGCCGCAGCAGCGAAAACACTCGATCGGATCATGGACACCTCCTCTGAATGAGGCCGACACTAGGCGGTGCCGCCAGCGACGTCGAGCCGCATGTGGGTTACGGGAATCTCCGTAGTCCGCTACGCCCCCGGAATTGGTAGGGATTCGCGCCATGAAACAGGCATGGATTCCTTTCGCGTCGCGTCCCGTCCCGCGCTATACCAGCTATCCCACAGCGACCGACTTCGCGCCGCAGGTCGCCGAGCGCGAGGCGCGCCTCTGGGCCAGCCAGACCGCGCCGGACAAGCCGATCTCGGTCTATATCCATGTGCCCTTCTGCGAGAAGCTCTGCTTCTATTGCGGCTGCGCGACCAGCGTGCCGAACGGCTACACGCGCATTGCCGCCTATCTTGAGACCCTCCACCGCGAGATTGACCTCTGGGCCGCCTCGCTTGGCCCGCACACCGGCATGGCACACCTCCATTTCGGCGGCGGCTCTCCCAATGCCCTGTCAGCGGACGATTTCAAGGATCTTGTCGCGCATGCCTGCCGGGCTTTTGGTCTTCGCTCCGGCGCGGAGATCGCCGTCGAGATCGACCCGCGCGGCCTGACCCCTGATTTCATCCATGCGATGGCGGCCTCGGGCGTCACCCGTGTCAGCTTCGGCGTACAGACCCTGTCGCCAAAAGTGCAGGAAGCCGTGGGCCGCATTCAGCCCAAGATCCTGCTCAGCGAAGGCATCGAGCGGCTTCAGACGGCAGGCATCCGCGCCATCAATATGGACCTCATGTACGGACTGCCCGACCAGGCCGTGAGCGATGTCGAGGAGGCAGCCCATTTTGCCGCCGAGATGGGCGCCGCCCGCATCTCCCTCTTCGGCTATGCGCATGTGCCGTGGTTCGCCAAGCACCAGGCCGCGATCAACGAGGACGCTCTGCCCGGCCTTGAAGCCCGCTTTGACCAGGCCTTGGCTGGCGCCCGCACATTGGAGCTTGCCGGCTACCATGCCATCGGGCTCGACCATTTCGCCCGCGCGGATGACAGCCTCACCCTCGCCGCCCGCACCAGGACACTGCATCGGAATTTCCAGGGCTATACGGACGATCCATGCGAGACCCTTATCGGCATCGGCAGCACATCCATCTCCCAGTTTTCAGACGGTTACGTCCAGAACTTCAAGGAGCGCACCGCTTGGCGCGCCACCATCGAAGACGGGCGTCTGCCGGTCGAGCGCGGCGTTGTGCTGACCGAGGATGATCGCCTGCGCGCCCGCGCCATCGAGACGCTGATGTGCCAGATGGAAGTGGATGTGGATGCGATCTGCGACGAGATGAACGCCGCACGGGGCAGCCTCGCCGACGCGCTGGAAACAGCGCGCTTCCTCCAGTCCGCCGGACTCTGCCAGATCGACGGCAGCCTCATCCGTGTGCCGCCAGAGGCGCGCCTCTTCCTGCGCACCGTCGCGCAATGCCTCGACGGTCGCTACAAGCCCACGCCCCGGCGCCACGCCAGGGCGGTCTAGTCCAGCGCGTGGGCAAGCGGTGTCACTTGCAGATACTTGATCTGGTGTTACACGCAGGCTGAATAAATCGGAGCGTGAAATCCCATGGCTGAATTCTTAGTCCTGCACCAGAAAAACAATGACAAAGTGCGCGTGGTGAACATTGAGCATGTGCGCATGCTTCGTCCCCACGACGAAGCCGGCACGTGGCTGGAATTTGGTGGCGACAGCGAAATATCCAGCCTTTTGGTTCGCGAGGATCTGGACGGCCTGATTTCCTTCCTGGAAGCTGAACACGTTTAACCAGAGATGCTGTACGGCACCTAGGCCCCCAGCGCGCGCGCATGGTGGGCGATATGCTCGTCCATATAGGTCGCGATGAAGTAATAGTCGTGGCCATACCCATCGCGTAGATTGTAATCCAGCCGCTGGCCATGCTTTGCGCAGGCTTCGGTAAAGATCTCGGGCTTTAGTTCCCGCTCAAGGAAAGTATCTGCCGTACCCGTATCAACCAGGATTGTCGCCTTTGTCTGACGTTCCTTGACAAGCTCAGTCGCGTCATACTGCTCCCATGCAACCGAAGGCGCGCCGAGATAGGCGCCGAATGCCTTCTGGCCCCATGGCACCTGCGCCGGGCTGGTGATCGGACTGAACGCTGAGCAGGATTTGTAAACATCCGGATGTTTCAGGTGCAGCGTGATCGCGCCATGACCGCCCATAGAGTGGCCGAAGATCCCCTGCCGGCTCATATCCGCATAAGGGAAATTCTCCGCGATCACCTTCGGCAGTTCCTCGGTGATGTACTCGTCCATCTTGTAGTGCTTCGCCCACGGCTCCTGCGTCGCCGTCAGGTAAAATCCTGCGCCCTGCCCCAGATCATAGGCCTCATCATCCGGCACATGCTCGCCGCGCGGGCTGGTGTCCGGCGCGATGATCATGATGCCATGCTTGGAGGCCGCACGCTGCAACCCGGACTTCTCCATCACATTGGCCCAGGTACAGGTCAGGCCCGACAAATACCACAGCACGGGCACCTTCTCGGGGTTCGCCTGCGAGGGGGTGTAGACCGCAAACCGCATCGTGCAGTTCTGCAAGGCGCTTTCATGATCATGGACAGACAGCGTGCCGCCAAAGGATTGCCACGAAGAAACTTCAATTGGTTGCACGCCATGATCCTTTTCGGTTTTGCTTTGGTGGCCGCCGCCCCTCGAGGTTCAGCACCCTTTTGGGCCTCGAATACGCCACTCCACGCATGTTGGCGATAGTGGCGCAAAGACCCCGCCAAGTAAAACGAAGACAATCGGAAAAAAACAGGCTCAACTCGCTGAAACCGCGAAACTTGGGATTCCCTTCGACTTCGCCTCTGGTACAAGGAAACCATCATCACAGGTCGCACCGGTCTTGATTCCGAAAACACCGGGGATACGGCCGCACAAGACATGCACGCTTAAGGGGACAAGTATGATCCGGATTTTGCTGACTCTTTTGGGGGTTGTGACGGCGTTTGCCGCGAGTGCACAGGCACAGACCGTTCAGCGGGACTGGACGCCCTATGAGCAGAACAAGCAATGCATGATTTCCGAGAATTTTTACAATACAACTTATCGAAGTGATGGGACGAAATACTGGTTCATCCCGGATAATTCGATGGCGACGATAATCCTGAAGTGGCATGTCACCGGCGACCAGTTCCTTAACGAAATGGAATACGTGTCCCGCAAGAGTTTTGCGGCGTGCTTCAATGGTGAGCGCGAATGTGGACTGCCGCTGAATTATAATATCGCGAATGAGCTCAGCCAGTTCGACGTGCCGGAAAATGGCGTCTCCACGGCCTATTTCAAGAACCCGCCGCCGGCGAGCGCCGTGCGCAACGCGATGGCGGTCGTCGGCGATTGTTTCGGTTCCGCCGGCGAGGGCATCTATCTCGATGAGGTCGAGCTGACCGAAACGGACCTGCCGATCGATATCTGTTTTCGCGCCGGACAGACGATGTTTTACCGCGGAGAAAATTACCGCAGCGAGGCGCCGCCGATGACCGACGCCCAGATCGCCAGATACAGGGAATGGGGCATGCTCGCCTACTACCTGATCAATCAGGTGCGCAACAAGCCTGATGAAGGGGCGACGCGATGCGGCGTTGCACCCATCGAGCTGATACCCACCTTCATGCAGTATTATGACGACAACAATTATGCCGCCCTTGAAGATCCCGTGCAGATCGCGGCACGGGAAGCAGAGGCTGCTGCAGCGGCGCAGGCTGCCGCCGAGAAGCAGGCCCGCGAGGACGAATATCTGCGAAAGTCCAAGCGCAAGCGCCTTCTGGCCCGCAACGATTATCAGCGTTTCGGCACGCTCGATGGTTGCCAGATCGCCTATTCCTACGTCTTTGGCGGTATCAATCGGGACAAGATGAGTTTCATCGTCGATCCGGTGCCGGACAGCGGCATCAGCTGGGCCCTGCAATTCGAGAAGACACAAGCCGCCGGACAGGCATGCCCGGCCATGCCGCAGGAGCTGGGCGACTGGGTCGCGAAGCAGGACCCGAAACTGTTCGAGGCCTATGGGGCCGAGGAGGAATTCCGGAACAACAAGCCGAACATCTGGAACGAGACTGACTGGAAGGCCTTTGTTGAACGCTGGATGTGGCGCGACCAGACCTTCGCCGAAACCTATGTTCAGGGCGGCAATTGCCAGGCGGCGATCTGGTATTCGCGCAACATTGCCCATGACTGGAGCAAGTTCAGTCAGGCTGAAGAGGATTTCGTCGGTCTCGCCAGAGTCTTCGACCGTTGGGGCGCCCCTGACAAAGCCTTGTGCGCGGCGATCCCGCCGGATGTGCTGCCACTGGCCCGCAAGACCTGGGAACGTCACTACAATCAGGTGATGCGTGAGAAAGCCCGGCAACAGGCCGAGTGGGACGCCGCCAATCGCCGGGAAGCCGCGCGCCGTGCCGAAATCGACGCCGCCTATGACGAGCTGCTGAACTGGAAGCCGCCCTATCAGAAGCAGTCCGAATTGCGCTGCTACAATGTTGAAGAGACGAAATATGGCACGCGTCAAAGGTGCTTCAGCGACTAGGCGTGACCTTCCTTCAGCAGACTGCACAACATCGACTACACAGGAACGAAAACCGTATCATGCCAGGCTACACACTCTACGGCGCTGAAGTCAGCTATTTCACCGGCAAGGCGCGCGCCTATCTCGACTGGCGCGGCGTGGACTATGTCGAGGAGCTGGCGACGCAGCAGGTCTACCGTGACATCATCCTGCCCTCGGTTGGCTGGCCGGTCATTCCGGTGATGAAGACGCCAAGCGGCGAGATCGTGCAGGATACCGCCGACATCATCGCCCATGTCGAGGTGGCGGAAGGGCTCTCCCCTCCTGCAATTCCGGACACGCCGGTTCAGGCCTTCGTCGCGCAGCTGCTGCAGCTCTATGCAGATGAGTGGCTCGTCCTGCCGGCAATGCACTATCGCTGGAACTATAATGAAGACTGGGCCTATCAGGAGTTTGGCGCGATCTCTGCGCCGGACCGCCCGGCGCCGGAACAATATGACATCGGCAAGCGCAATGGAGAACGCTTCAAGGGCGCGTTGCCGCCGCTTGGCGTTTCCCCGACCACTGCGCCGGCGATCGAGCGCAGCTATGAAGCGTTCTTGCGGGAATTCTCGACCCATTTGGAAGTACATCCCTATGCGCTGGGCGGTCGCGCCACGCTGGCCGATTTCGCCCTGTACGGCCCGCTCTATGCCCATCTCTATCGCGACCCCGCCTCGGGCGATTTGATGCGGCGCTATGCGCCGAAAGTCGCCGAATGGGTCGAGCGCGTGAAGGCCGGCTCGCCGCCGCAGGGCGAGTTGCTCGCAGGCGACGAAATCCCGGTCACGCTGGTGCCTATTCTCGCCCGCCAGATGCGCGAGCAATTCCCGGCCCTGCACCAGACCGCGCAGCTCTTCGCGAACTGGGCCGAGACCGCCTCCCCCGGCACGCATGTGCCGCGCGCTGTGGGCCAGATCGAAATCGACATCGAGGACACGCAAGGCCCGGCGGCGGCGCGCACCTTCCCGCTCTGGCGGCTACAGGCCGCGCTGGACGCCTATGAAGCCCTGGAGGGCGATGCGCTCGCCCGCGCCGATGATCTGCTGGAACGTGTGCGCGGCAGCGCGCTGAAGGATTTCAGCCTGCCCGCCCGTCTGGTGCGCGCCGATTACCGCCTCGCCCTGGCCTGACTACGCTCAGGGCGCAACCGCGAAGCACTCGATCTCGACCGCTGCGCCGAGGGCCAACCCATTGGCGCCCAGGGTCGAACGTGCCGGTTTCGGATCCGGCAGCGCGGCATCATAGGCGGCGTTCATCTCGCCATAGCTGGCCATGTCTCCGAGAAAGACAGAACACTTCACCACGTCCGACAAATCCGCATCGAATTCCGCCAGCGTGCGAGTGATGTTCCTGAAGATCATGCTGGTTTCCGGGCCGGCGCCGCCCGGTGCCAATTCATTCGTTTCCGGATCAATGCCCAGTTCACCAGAGAGATAGATCCTGTCGCCAACCCTGACTGCCTTGGAAAAGGGCAGATCGGTGCCCGCCTTCGTGACCCCGGCATAATGGGTGACTTCAGGCGACGCGGTCATCTGGACGTCCTGAACATCCATCGCGATGCAGCCACTCAGGCACATGGCGACGGCCCCCGCCGCAACAGCGTATGTCCTGGTCATGATCTTCCCCTGTCTCAATGAATCCATTTCGGACTGTCGTCTTCCATCCCATCGTCATCATCTTCGATGTCGGCATAGGTCGTGAACTGAACATCATAGCCGAAGGGCTGGTCTTCCGCTGGCACTTCGCCCTCGGTCACGAAGACCTGCAATTCGCCATCGGCCTTGAAGCCGAGCCGCTTGCCGATCACGACGATCATGTCGGCGGCCTGGTCCGCATCGGCGGCCCAGACCTTCATGCCCATGATGCAGGGGCCGATATCGGTGGCGTATTCCGCGTTCGGCTCGAACACATGCCCATCGGCGATCAGCGTGTAGTGGGTAAACTCGGTCATGAGCACGAGCATTACCCGCTTTGAGACAGAAATCGACCCCGCACATCGAATTTCCCGTCTGTAAAACCAACAAAAAAGGCGACGCAAAGCGCGCCGCCCCTGAAGGTCTATCAGATTGGCGGATTTAGCCGCGCAACATGGTGCAGATCTTGTTCCCGTCCGGATCGCGCAGATAGGCAAGATAGAGCTTCATGCCGCCCCCTTCGCGCCAGCCCGGCGGGTCTTCGATGGCCTTGCCGCCTGCTTCGATTCCGGCCTTGTGCCAGGCATCGGCCTGTTCAGTGCTGTCGACCGCAAAGCCGATTGTGCCGCCATTGGCATGGCAGGCCGGCTCGCCATCAATCGGCGGCGTGACAAGGAACGTCCCGCCATTATGGAGATAGATCAGCCGCCCCTTCGGATCGGTAATCGCCTCCCGGCCGCCCAGCGACTTGAAGAGCGCGTCGTAGAATTTTTTCGATTTCTCAAGATCGTTCGTGCCAACCATGACGTGACTGAACATATGTTTCCTCCTGTTTGATAGGGGAGTTGTGCCCCAACAGCAGTGACAGCACCAGCAGGATTCCAGCTTCCCGTTGCGTCAGCCTGACCTATTGTGATCAGCTTCTCGCAGCACCCGCCAGCATCGGGACGAGATGGCTCATATAGTCGACCTTACCGAGTGCCAGTCCGTTCGCTCTGAGGATGTCGTAGGCTGTGACGAGGTGGAAATAGAAATTCGGTGTCAGCCACTCGTCAATATAATTCTGACCGGAGATCGGAAGTTTGGGAAAGCCGGGAATTTCGAGATGAGTCTCGGCTTCGGCGAAGGCCTCATCCGGTTCACCCTGAGCTTCGAGCCGCGCGATAGTTTCTGCCACAAGCGCCCGCAGATCCGCGAAACTTGCCTGCTCGACGCCGAACTCCTTCACGGGCACGCTGTTCAACTTGCCCAGAAGCAATTCCGCCTGACGACAGGTGAACCACACCTGGTTCGGCAGCGGCAGCATGTCCGGTGCCAGCCGCGCCGTCAGCAGGGCTGTCTTCTCCGGATCATCCGGAAACAGCTCCGCCTCGGCCCGGCCAAGAATATTCTGCAGAGTGATCAGGCGCGTGCGGTAGATATCGAGATTGCGTTGTACGGTGGTCATTGGACGTTCCTCCCCAGTCACTCTGAACGTGTCCGCTTTAGTCGTAAACCACCACGCTCCGGATACTCTCGCCGGCATGCATCAGGTCGAACGCGTCATTGATCTTGTCGAGCTTCATGACGTGGGTGATCATCGGGTCGATCTGGATCTTGCCGTTCATGTACCAGTCGACAATCTTCGGCACATCCGTGCGCCCCTTGGCGCCGCCGAAAGCCGTACCGCGCCAGTTGCGTCCGGTCACCAGCTGGAACGGACGTGTGCTGATTTCCTTGCCAGCCTCGGCGACGCCGATGATGATCGAGGTGCCCCAGCCGCGATGGCAGCATTCCAGTGCCTGGCGCATCACATCCGTGTTGCCGGTACAGTCAAAGGAATAGTCCGCGCCGCCATCGGTCAGCTCGACGAGATGCGCGACCACATCCTGGGTCTCCTTCGGATTGACGAAATGCGTCATCCCGAATTTCTCGCCCCATTCCTTCTTGGAGTTGTTGATGTCGACGCCGATGATCTTGTCGGCGCCCACCATCTTCGCGCCCTGTAGCACGTTGAGGCCGATGCCGCCAAGGCCGAACACGACGACATTGTCACCGACCTGAACCTTGGCCGTATTGGTCACCGCGCCCACGCCCGTCGTCACACCGCAGCCGACATAGCAGGCCTTGTCGAAGGGCGCGTCGGTGCGGATTTTCGCGACCGCGATTTCCGGCAGGACGGTGAAGTTCGAGAAGGTCGAACAGCCCATATAATGGTAGATGGTCTTGCCCTTGTAGCTGAACCGGCTCGTGCCGTCCGGCATCAGGCCCTTGCCCTGTGTCGCGCGGATCGCGGTGCAGAGATTGGTCTTGCCAGAGAGACAGCTTTTGCACTGGCGGCATTCCGGCGTGTAGAGCGGGATCACATGATCGCCCGGCTGAACACTGGTCACGCCGGCGCCGACTTCGCGCACAATGCCCGCGCCCTCATGGCCCAGCACGCTCGGGAACAGGCCCTCACTGTCCAGCCCGTCCAGCGTATAGGCATCGGTATGGCAGATGCCGGTCGCCATGATCTCGACCAGCACTTCCCCGGCCTTCGGGCCTTCCAGGTCCAGTTCAACGATTTCCAGCGGTTTCTTGGCTTCAAAGGCGACAGCGGCGCGAGTCTTCATGAGGGGGCTCCATATTGTTTGAGTGCCATACTACTCTTGCGCTCAGAGCGATAAAGTAGGTAATTTGCAATACATTGTTGCAGGACCGGGATAATGCAGACGGATTGGGACGGGATCGAAGAGTTCGTAGCGGTGGCGACATGCATGGGCTTCAAACCGGCAGCTCAAATGTTGAATGTCTCAACCTCGCATGTGAGCCGCGCCGTTACCAGACTGGAAAACGCCATCGGCGCGCCCCTGTTCTACCGGACGACCCGCAAGGTCTCGCTGACAGATACGGGCCGCACGGTGCTCAGCCATTGCCAGCAGCTCATCGAGTCGCGCGACGAGCTCTATGCCGTGGTGGGCGGAAACAACGAGCCCCAGGGCGAAATCAAGATTACCTGCCCCACCTCTTTGGGCGAACGCTACATCTCGCCCATCGTGCGCGAGTTCAGTCAGGATTATCCGAAAGTGGAAATCACGCTCGACCTGTCCAACCGGCTGGTCGACCTGATCGCCGAGGGCATTGATCTCGC
The DNA here is from genome assembly GCF_036964145.1 of Hyphomonas sp. Classification (GTDB taxonomy): domain Bacteria; phylum Pseudomonadota; class Alphaproteobacteria; order Caulobacterales; family Hyphomonadaceae; genus Hyphomonas. Next base: position 689,241 of record NZ_JBALUC010000001.1, on the reverse strand, counting down.
GATCCGCACCGGCATGCTGGAAGACTCCCGCCTGATCAGTTCCCGGGTCGCCAGCCGGCAATTCCTGGTCTGCGCATCCCCGGCCTATCTGGACTCGCACTGCACGCCAGAACGCCTCGATGATCTGAAAGCGCACAATTGCCTGATCGGCTCTTCCAGCACATGGCGGTTTCGTCAGGGCGGGCGCCATGAGACCCTCCGTCCACGGGGGAATTGGCGATCCAATTCAGGCGCGTCCGTGCTGGACGGACTGCTCGCGGGAAAGGGCATTGGCCAATTGCCGCTCTTCTATGTCGCGCCGTATCTCGAAGATGGCCGCCTGGTGGAAGTGTTACGGGAGTACCGGCCCGAACCGGAACCGATCTGGGCAGTCTACCCCCAGGCCCGGCATTTGCAGCCAAAAGTTCATCTGCTGGTGGACCGTATCCGCGCGCAATTGCAGCCCGCTTTCGAGGCGGGCACGCAGCAGCATCTTCAAGGGTAGAGCATGCCCGCAACTGCGGATCAGGAACAGGGTTCGAGATTGGCGTCAAACGCGCCCATGCGGGAAAGCGTCGGCCCGTCTGCGTGGACGTCGCAGCGATCTATCCTCAATTCCCCCTCTTCCAGCCGGATGAGGTTGAATGAGGGCGGCTCGGCCCGCAGGCGCACCGACAGCGTGCCCGACGAAACCGCGAGATAGCAGCCATTGGCCCTTTGGCGCAGCCCGACCGATGGCGTGTGGACATGGCCAGTCAGCACCATCTGCACATGGCTTGCGGCCACCTTGTCGGCGGCGCGGCGCCCCCGGCGGGTTCGCGTGCGCAGCGGCGCGCCCGGCAGCGAATGAAAGGGATGGTGACAGGCAATCAGCTTCACATCGGCCTCGGAGGCGGCGGCGCGAATGAGGACATCATCCAGATCGTCCAGATTTACCGAGCCTTCGGCCCAGTTGCGCCGGGCCTGCCAGCCGCGCGCCGTGTTCAGGCCGACCGCAATCGCATTGCCCGTTTCCGCCACCCCGAAATACTGGCCGAACCGGCGCTTGAACCGCTTGAAGGGTTCCGCCGCCCGGGCCGCCACATTGAACATGGGCGTGTCATGATTGCCGGGCACGATGAGTTTGGGGATATCGAACCCGTCCAGCCATTCGGCGGCGGCATCGAATTCCCGTGTCCGGCCGCGTTGGGTCAGGTCTCCGCAGACAACCAGCATATCCGGCTGCGTGGCCTTGATGCAGGATTCAGCGGCGGCAATGGCATTCTCGTCTTCGGCGCCGAAATGTATGTCCGAAATCTGTGCAATGACTGTCATCAGGACATGTCTGGAACGAAGATGTTCACGGCAGAATCGATCCGGCGGAAGCGCAAGGGCGTGTCCATCTCCTTCAGTTCGCCATCCAGCGTGACATTGATGCGGCCTTTTTCCAGATGATGCGCCTCGACTTCATCGGCCAGGATCAGGCGGACATCTTCGGCATTCCGCCAGCCGTCCACCATCATCTCCAGTCCGATCTTCGCGAGATCCAGCAGGCCCTGCGGATCCACGCTGGCAATTTCGAGCTTGCCGGACGTGTCGGGGTTGATGTTCACCGTCAGCGCCGTGGAGGTCTGCTTGCGGCCACCCGGCACGCTCCAGGAAATATTGGAGTGCAGCGCCAGAGCCGACGAGTCATGCATGATTTCAGCCGCTTCGAGGATCTTGCCCTCGCGCAGCGCTTCCCGTGAATTGGTAAAGCGCGTCATGTCGCCCAGCATCGCCGCCACGAAGAAGCGCGGTCCATCCACGATCTCGCCGCACGGCATCGGGCGGATCTGGCCGCCCTTCAGCGCGCGGTCCATCAGCATGTCCCAGCTATGGTCCCCGCCCAGGGCCCGTGTCGGCAGCATGTTCATGGTCCCGCCTGGCAGCGGCAGGATGGCCGGGCCCAGCAAGCCGGCATGGGACAGCGCGCAGGCAATCGTACCATCCCCACCCCAGACGATCAGCGTGTCGGGCTCCTCTGCCAGGGCCGTCTCCATCAACAGCGGCAGGTCGCCCTCGCCCGCTATGTGAATGCTGGCCTTGTCCGGCAGGCCGGACAATTTCTCACGGATCAAATCCGGAGCATCCGCAGGCGTGCTGCCCGAGAGTGGATTGATCACACAGGACACGCGGCCGAGCCGCGACAGGACGTTTGTTGGGGTCATGTGCTTGGAACGCGCATGACCATAAATTTGTTCCACGCGCGCAGCCGCCTCTCGCCCTGCCGGAAATCCCCGCTATAACGGCGCGCATGACAGATCCTACACATTCCGATTCGCTCCGCGTGGCCGTTGCCGGAGTCGCCGGCCGCATGGGCCGCCAGCTGGTCGGCGCGGCGCTGGACGCTGGCCTCACCGTGACCGGCGGCAGCGAAGCCCCCTCCTCCGAGCATCTGGGCGACGATATTGGCGAACTGGCCGGCCGCCGTCTGCTGGACCTGAAACCCGCCACCGATCCCGTCGCCGCTGCCAGCAAGGCGGATGTGTGGATCGATTTCACCCGGCCCGCCGCCACGCTCGCCGCGCTCGATTCGCTGAAACATACCAGCGTCCGCGCCGCCATCATCGGCACGACGGGATTCTCGGAGGATGAAGAAGCCGAAATCGCCCATGCCGCCCAATCGCTCGCCATTGTGAAGGCCGGGAATTTCTCGGTCGGCATCAATTTGCTGCAGGCGCTCACACGGATGGCGGCCGAACGGCTCGGTCCGGACTGGGATATCGAGATCCTCGAAACGCATCATCGCCGCAAGGTGGACGCGCCCTCGGGCACCGCGCTGATGGTCGGCGAAGCCGCCGCCGCGGGCCGGGGCAAGCCGCTGTCAGAGCTACGCGCCGGGCCCTATGACGGCCCCGATGCGAAGCGCCGCGCCGGCAGTATCGGCTTCGCGGTTCGCCGCTCTGGCGGGGTAATCGGCGAACATGAGGTCAGCTTCGGCTCCGATATGGAGGTCCTCTCGCTCAGCCACACGGCGATCGACCGGGCCGTGTTCGCGCACGGGGCATTGGGCGCCGCAGCATGGGCCATGAGACAGGATCCGGGCCTCTACGACATGAGCGATGTGCTGGGGCTTTCAGGCAACTAGAACCGCTTCCCATTCGCCCAGCAGCTGAATCAGGGTTGACGCTCCTGTTCGCAGTGGCAGCATGACAAATTCGTTACGTTTGAGCACTGGGACCGGCACATGATCGGAATTGTGGTTGTCAGCCACGGAAAGCTTGCCCGCGAACTGGTCGCCGCCACAGAACATGTGGTGGGCGAACAGGATCGGTTTCGTTCGATTTCCATCGAAGTCGAGGACGACATCGAAGCGCGCCGCGACCAGATCCGCGAAACCGCCAAATCCTGCGATGCCGGCAAGGGGGTCATCATCCTGACGGACATGTTCGGCGGCACGCCCTCGAACCTCGCTATGTCGGTCATGAATGCCGGCAATGTCGAAGTCCTGTCCGGGGTCAATCTGCCGATGCTGATCAAGCTGGCCGAAGTGCGCGGGGAGATGTCCCTGAAAGAGGCCGCACGGGTCGCGGCTGAGGCCGGGCGGAAATATATCAATATCGCCTCTGAACTCCTGGCGAAGTCGAATTGATGCCCGACACCGAAACCCTCACCGCCAGCCAGCGCGCCATGATCGTCAACCGCAAGGGCCTGCATGCGCGCGCGGCCGCCCGCCTCTCCCGCCTAGCCGGCGAGTTCGAGTCCCGGGTCATCGTCTCGCATGAGGGCGAAACCGCCGATGCCCGCTCGATCATGGATCTGCTGATGCTGGTCGCCCACAAGGGCTGTGAAGTCGAACTGAACGCCGAAGGCCCCGACGCGGCCGAAGCGGTCACCGCCCTCGCCAGCCTCATCGCCGACGGCTTCGGCGAACAGGGCGACGCCGACACGATCTGCTAGGTCGGCCGGAACACCTCCCCCCTTCCAAAACCCCCAAATCATCCCTATATTGGTCATGTCTTCGGACTATGGCGATAAACGCGCGTGCAATAAGCGGTTCGGACCCGGGGGCGGTACCCGGCGGCTCCACCAAAAGCAGGTTCAGGCTCTCACCGGCCTGTTTCTGACGGGGCCGAAATAGGATCGACGGACGTGTAAAGACGATGCCTTTGCCGGATTGGGCCCCCTCAGAAGCCCATATCACATAGTTGCAAATGACAACTTTGCTGAAGGTGAACTCCTGGCTGCGTAAGCGGTCCGGTATTTACCGACTTAACTCCTAGGGTTTCAGACCCCTAGGCGGGGCCCGGAGGCGCCTGGCAACAGAAGCCTCCACTTATCCCTTCCCCCGAAATTTCGTGCGCGTCTTGCGCTGGCCAGCCTGTAGATTTGCCGCTAGCGTCGCGGCGGACATGCTGAGGGAGCCGGCCATCATGAAACACATTCTCGTCGCCGCCATGTCGGCGTTCGCGCTGGCCGCCTGTTCCCCGCAGACAGGAGACGCGCCGATGCCGGATGCCAAAGCCCCGATCAGCTACGCCGCCAGCGGCTGGACCGCGAAACCCCTGCCTGACCTGGCTGAAGCACTGCAAACCGGCGAAATCACCGCCGAAGCGCTGACCCAGGCCTATCTCGACCGGATTGAGCTGGTCGACCGCACAGGCCCCACCCTTCAGGCCGTGCTGACCCTCAACCCGGCCGCACTGGAGGACGCCCGCGCACTCGATGCAAAGCGCGAGGCCGGCGAGCCGCTCGGCGCATTGCACGGCCTGCCCATCCTGCTGAAAGACAATATCGAAACCGCCGATGACATGGCGACCACTGCCGGCTCGCTCGCCCTGAAGGACAATGTCACGGGCCGCGACTCCCCGCTCGTCGCGGGGCTGCGCGCCGAAGGTGCGATCATCCTTGGCAAGACCAATCTCAGCCAATGGGCAAATTTCCGCTCCAACAGCTCGATGAGCGGCTGGTCCGCGCTTGGCGGACAGGTGCGCAATCCGCACATGCTGGACCGCAATCCCTGCGGCTCCAGTTCCGGCTCTGGCGCAGCGGCAGCTGCCTCGCTGGCCGCAGGCGCGGTCGGCACCGAAACCAATGGCTCGATCTCCTGTCCCTCCACGGTCAATGGCGTGGTCGGCTTCAAGCCCACGGTCGGCCTCGTCTCGCAACAATACATCATCCCGATTTCCTCGTCGCAGGACACGGCCGGGCCGATGACAAAGACGGTGAAGGGCGCCGCCATGATGCTGACGGCGATAGCGACCGGCGAGGCAAAGACCGATTACGCCGCCGCGCTCGATGCCAATTCTCTGGACGGCGCCCGCATCGGCGTCCTGCGCAGCGCCGAAGGCAATAATGCGCTCATCCGCGCCCGCTTCAACGACGCGCTCGCCGCGATGGAAGCGGCTGGCGCCATTCTCGTCGACATCGAGGAGGCCGACATGCCGGACGGCTTCTGGGGCAAGGCCTTCGCCGTGCTGAAATACGAGTTCAAGGCCACGCTGAACGACTATCTCGCCAGCACGCCGGACACCGTCTCAACCCGCACACTGACCGATCTGATCGCCTTCAATACCGAGAATGCCGGCACCGAACTGGCCCTCTTCAACCAGGACATTTTCGAGCAATCCGACGAGATGGAAGGCCTCGACTCCGACGGCTACAAGGAAGCTGTCGCCTTCATCCAGTCCGCCACACGCGAGAAGGGCATCGACCGTCTGCTGAAGGAGCATGATGTGGTGGCCCTTGTTGCCCCGTCCGGCCCGCTCGCCCCGCGTGTCGATCCGGTCAATGGCGATGTCTGGCCGGACTGGCCGGGCGCGGGCTACATGGCGGCGATTGCCGGCTATCCGCATCTGACCGTCCCAATGGGCACGGCCCGCGGCCTGCCGGTCGGCCTCTCTTTCATGAGCGGCAAGGACCAGGATGCAGCGATCCTCTCGCTCGGCTACGCCTATGAGCAAAAGACCGAGGCCCGCGCCGAGCCGCAATACTACCAGACCGCTGAAGACCTGCCCGAAATTGCCGAGGCCATGCGCCGCCGCTAGTCCCGGTCGAGACTCCGGTCCCAATACTCTGGCCGCACGCCCATGCCGACCGCGCGGGCGGGCAGCCGCCGCAGGAACGGGATCCATTTGAACAGGCGCAGGATAAACGGCATACGGATTTTCTGTTTGGCGGTCAGGGCGGGCACCAGCACCATATTGTGCGCAAACACCTGCGCCGATTGCGTCACTTTCGTTGGCCATTCCCGGCGCGCCTGGACCGCGACCAGGTCTGCGTCTGTCAGCGTGCCCTCTCTCAAGGGTGTGCCGAGAATACGCGCCGCCGCAATCGCATCCTGCACGGCAAGGTTCACGCCTACCCCGCCGACTGGCGACATGGCATGGGCCGCATCACCGATGAACACCAGGCCGGTCCGCCACCAGAGATCCAGCCGGTTCACCTGAACTGTCAGCAGTTTCAAATCCTCCCATGAGGCCAGTTCATCGACACTGCCCGCAAGCTCCGGCGCCATGCGCGCAATCCGCTGGCGCAACGCAGGCAGGCCCTGCGCGCGAATGTCGTCATCCGCCCCCTTCGGAAAGGGCAGCGCGCATTGCCAATAGTCGCCGCGATTGATCATCACCAGCATCCCGTCTGCGGAGACGCGCCCGAGGGATTCTGAGGCCTCCCCGGCGGATCGCGACAGGCGGAACCAGAACACGTCAATCGGCGCGCCAATCTCCTTCAGCGGCAGGCCGCTCTGCGCGCGCAGATCCGAGCCGCGCCCATCCGCCCCGACCACCAGATCAGCCTTTATGTGTATCGGCCCGTCGGGGGTCGTCACGTCCAGCCCGGTCACACAGCCATTTTCTTCCGTATACCGCTCGGCCTTGGCGGACATCATCAAATGGAAAGTCTCCATCTCCCGGCCCGCATCGGCCAGATGGTCGAGGAATTCCCATTGCGGCATCATCGCGATATAGGGCGCCGCCACCGGCAAGTGGCGAAAATCCGCGAGCATCACGGACTCGCCTTCGATCTGCACAGTCAGCGTCTCGGTCTTCTGGAAGGGGCGCTGGAGGTATCCGTCGAGCAGGCCCATCTCGTGGAACGCCTGCAGCGTGGAGGGATGTACCGTGTCGCCTCGGAAATCGCGGAAGAAATCCTCATGCTTTTCCAGCACGGTCACGTCCACGCCCTGCCGCGCCAGCAAATAGCCCAGCATCATTCCCGCCGGTCCGCCCCCGGCGATGCAGCATGTCGTGGAAAGCTCGCGCATCCTTGCCTCCGTCGCGGGCACGCTACGCCCGAGACCTTGGGCTCTGCAAGCTCAAATCAGAGCAGGATCGTGCCCTTGCCATCCTTTTCCAGCGCACGCTGATAGGAGGGATAGGCGCGCATCTGCTGCAGGAATCTGTGCGCATTCGGATAATTTCCGGCATCCATCCCGGCCCGGTGCGCGGCCAGTTCCATGGAATAGCCCATCACCATGTCCGCCGCCGTCAGGGTCTCGCCTGCAAACCAGGTGCTCTTGCCGAGCGCCTTTTCGGCCTCGGCCATGAAGGCATTCAGGCGCGGGCCGAAGAATGCCTTGTCCAGTCCGCCGACCAGCATCTTTGCCGCCGGCTTCAGGAAAAACGGCGCGCGCGCCGTCATTGCCAGCATGACGAATTTATTGGTCAGCAATGGCTGAAAACTGCCTTGGGAGGCATGGAACCAGAACAGGTAATCGGCCCGGTGCGGTGTGCCCGGCGCAGGCCGTAGCCGGCCATCATCATGCTTGTCGAGGATATAATCGACGATCGCATTCGTCTCGGCCAGCGTGATCTCGCCATCACTGATGCAGGGCGCCGTGCCCAGCGGCGAGACAGCCTTGTATTCGGCTGGCGCGAGCCGCGTTTTCGGGTCACGGTCATACAGCTTGACCTCATAGGGCACGCCCAGTTCCTCCAGCAGCCAGAGGATGCGGATGGATTGCGACTTCTCAAGATGGTGCAGCGTGATCATGGTTTGGCCCCTCATGCCCGATATGGGCGACAGGGTGAGTGTAGGGCGTGCGCGCCCCACGTCCAGCCACGATCCCGCGAGGGAAACGCGAATTTCCTGTAAATGCTACAGCGTGATCTCGCGCCCCTCGGCGGCCGAGCGATAGATCGCCTCAATCAGCGTGATATCCCTCAGGCCCATCTCGCCCGGCGTCAGGATCTCAGAGCCATCCCGGATCGCCGCCGCCATGTGATCGCACGTGTGGGCAAACTGCACATTGGGATCGCCCGGCACGAGGTCTTCCGACACGCCGTCGCGGGTCAGGGTCATCATCTGCCCGTCATATCCCGTCGCCGGGTCCATCAGCAGCGTGCCATCCTCCCCTTCCACACGGGCCAGGTTGCGGGACGGCGCATCATTGTAAGACGTATACAGATGGGCTGTCGCGCCAGACGGGAAGCGCAGATCTGTTGTCACCGATGAGAAGATTTCCGCAAAGCGCGGATCATTTGCCGGCTGCTCGGTCACCGCCTTGACCGCGACCGGCATCTCGCCAGACAGGTAGAGTGCAGACTGCAGCCCATAGAGGCCGTAATCCTCCAGCGGTCCGCCCCCGGCCAGCGCGCGCACGACCCGCCAGTTCTCCGATACGTCGGTTGGCCCCATCCTGTATTGCTGTGCGGTCTCGATCGTCCTGATCTGGCCGACGGCGCCGTCCCGCATCAATTCCATGGCGCGCAGATTGAACGGTTCGAAATGACAGCGATAGCCGATCATCAGCTTCTTGCCGGCGGCTTCGGAGGCCGCAATCATCCGCGCGCACTCCTCGGATGACAGCGCCATCGGCTTCTCGCACAGGACATGCTTGCCGGCGGCGAAACTCTTCTCCGTCCACGCCATGTGCAGGCCGGTAGGCAGCACATTATAGACCGCCTCGACCCGGTCGTCGTCTGCGATCCGGTCAAAATCCTCATACGAATAGATCGCGTCTTCCGGCAGGCCATAGGCCGCCGCCACTTTCTTCGCCTTCTCCGGATTGCCGGACACGACCGCCGCAACATGACAGCGCTGGCCATTTGCCAGCGCCGGCAGCACCTTGCCGATGGCATAGCCGCCCAGCCCCATCACGGCGAAGCCGACACTGCCTTCCTGCGGCGTCGGCGGCGGGCTGTCAGGCAATTCGCCCCAATTCGGCCAGGGCATGCCGATGGCCTTGGCCGGGATCGCCGCGCCGCCTTCGGCGCTCGCACAGCTGGCCAGCCAGGGCGCGGCCGCCAGCGTCGCACTGCTCAGAACCATGAAACGCCTGCGTGAATGAATGAGTCCGGTCATGACAATCTCCCTGAAGGCCACAGCTTTCTGTTAGCGCTACCGGGACTCAAATACAGGCCACCCCCAGGGTCAAGGAAAAAGCCGCCCCCGGTCGATCACAATAGGCCGGGGCCCGTCTTTTTCATCAGCCGCTCGACCACTGTGCCGACATGATATTTCATCGCGTCCGGCCCCATTGGCGCCTGCCGGGCAAATTCGTCTTTCACTTCATCCGCCCGCTTTTCCGCCGCCAGCCAGGCCGAGGCTTCCGGCACGATCAGGAACGTCCCGTGCGCAATTTCGTCCAGCGTGTGCCGCGCGACCTCGGATGGCGGCTTGCCCTCGGCCATCACGGCACGGGCCATGTCGCTGCGGCGTTCATCGGCTGACATGCCGGTGGCCGCCGGGCTCGTATCCGGCATATGCGTCGCGGTCAGCCCAGGGCACAGCACGCTGACGCCAATCCCGTCCGGCAATTCGGCGCGGAACACATCGCCCAGCGCCAGCACGCCATGCTTGGACGCCGTGTAGAATCCATTACCCGGATGTTGCAGGCCCAGCGCATGTTCCGATGCCGTCAGGCAGAGATGCCCCTCCCGTCCCGCATCCATCATCCGCGTCGCAAACGCCTTCGCCGTGGCCCAGACACCTTTTAGGTTCACGTCCAGTGTCACATCGAACTCCGCCTCGCTTGCCTTGAGCAGGGGGCGCGCCACGCTGATCCCGGCATTGGCGAACGCAAGGTCCACTCCGCCGAGCCAGTCCCATGCCTCGGTCGCCATCGCCTCGACGCCCGCCACATCCGCGACATTGCAGGGGATCGCCCGCGCCGCGTCGCCGAGCTTTGCGGCATGCGCCTTGGCGGCGTCGGAATTGATGTCCGCAACCACGACCCGGCCACCATCGGCAACAATCGCTTCGGCCAGCGCTGCGCCAATCCCGCTTGCCCCGCCGGTCACCACCGCTGTCTTGCCCTTGGTCCTCATGGTTCGCCCTCCCCGGCTCAATATCCAGTCAGCTATAGCGCGCTTCGACCTTTTCGCCGGCCTTGCCGGCCTGCACCGCTTTCACGCTGGCCTCGAGGTCGGCCAGATAGGCGTCGGCCACCTCGGCATGTTTGGGGCTCAGCATCAGGTGCAGGCTCGGCGGTTCCTTGGTCACGGAGGTGAACCAGCCGCGCCGGAAGATTTCGCCATAGACCGCGAAGGCATGGGCATCCGGATGGTGAAAGGCCATCAGGCCCAGCATCGGATTGCCGACAATCTCGAAGCCGAGCCGCTTCACGCCTTCTTCCATCCGCTCGCGCGTCTCGCACACCTGCCCCTGCAGCTTGCGATAGCCTTCGACACCCAGCGTGTTCATCACACCCCAGGCCGCGGAGATCGCTCCGCCCGGCCGTGTGCCTGCCAGGGTCGGCGTCTTCATCGGCGCGCCGCTCCAGCCCGCCATGTCGAATGGCATATGGGCGTAGAGGTCTTCTGAACGGAACAGCACGGTCGAGGCGCCCTTGGCGCAATAACCATATTTATGAAGGTCCGCGCTCATCGACTGGACCGCCGGCACATCGAAATCGAAATCCGGCACCGGCACGCCATTCATCCGCGCGAACGGCGCGAAATATCCGCCGACACAGGCATCGACATGCAGCCAGACATTCTTCTTCGCCGCGACCTCGCCCAGCGCCGCAATGGGGTCAATAATGCCATGCGGGAAATTCGGCGCCGAGCCGACCATCATGATCGTGGCATCATCCACCGCCTCCCCCATCGCCGCCGGATCGGCCTCCCAACTGCCATCTGTCTTCAGGGGCACGCGGCGGATTTCCACATCCATCAAATGCGCCGCCTTGTCGAATGCGAGATGCGCCGATTGCGGCAGCACCACATTCTGGCCCTCGCGCGGCTTGCCAAGGCTGCGGGCATAATCGCGCGCCGTCTTCATCGCCATCGTGATGGAATCGGTGCCGCCGGACGTCATCGCCCCGGTGGAGCCTTCCGGGCCATGCAACAGGGACAGTCCCATGCCGATGACCTCTTTCTCCATCTGCGCAAGGCTGGGAAAGGCGAGCGGGCCGAGGCCATTCTCCGCCATATAGAGTCCATAGGCGTCATGCTGGATGGCCGAAATCTCCGGCCCGGCATTGAAGACATAGACTGCGGTGCGCCCGTCGCGCCACTGCGCGTCCCCGCCGCCCCGCGCGACCATTTCCGCGCGCACATCGCTCCAGTCGCGTCCTGTTTCCGGCATCGTGATCATCCGGTCTGTCCTCCCTGTCCGCCAGTTCTCTGGTCTGTGTTCTGGCAGCCTAGAGAGATTGCCTTTTAACGCAACCGAACGCCGCGAAATGCGTTGAGCAGGGACAAGGAGATTCACATGACCGAGCAAACTGACCCCAAAGATCGCAAACCCGACCCGGAAACCGAGAACCAGGACGAACCGACCAATCACAAGGAGATTCGTCCGGCCGGCGCGGAAAGCATGGAACACCCACCGGAAGAGTGGGACGAAGTCGATGAAGAACTCGACGAGTCCTTCCCGGCCAGTGACCCGCCGGCAAATTACTAACAGGAAATCTCAGGGGCTTGCGTCCGGAAAGATCGCCGTGGCCACAAGGCGTTAGTCACAATCGCTATCAAGCGAGCGTGATTTTTTTCCTCGCCCCTTGTGCGAACGCCGTTGCGAGCCCCGGTCTGCGCCCTTACTGTAGGCGCTGTAGGAACAACCACAACAAACCGGGGAAACCGCGCGCCCATGACTGACTATATCGGCTACGAAGCGCTCACCCAGGCAGCCATGCGCGGTGTCGTCCGCGAAGCCCTGCGCAAGGGCTGCAATACCAACGGCCTGCCGGGTGACCATCATTTCTACCTCACCTTCCGCACCAAGGCGCCGGGGGTGAAAATTGCCGATTACCTGACCGAGCGTTTCCCGGAAGAAATGACCATCGTTATCCAGCACCAGTACTGGGATCTGGAAGTTGAAGACGGCCATTTCGAAATCATCCTGAAATTCTCCGGCGTGCCCCAGCATCTGTATATCCCTTATGCCGCGATCTCGCGCTTCGTGGACCCGTCCGTGAATTTCGGCCTGACCTTTGAGTCGCCGGACAAGGACGCTTCGGTCATCTCGCCGGCTGGCGAAGCTGACAATTCCGAAGCGCTTGCCCCTGACGCGCCAGAGGCGGATATCGGCACGGTCGTCAATCTTGACGCCTTCCGCCGTAAGTAGGCGCTGCCAGACCGGATGGCTGACGACGAAAAACCCCGCGTCTCGGACGCCGAGATGCTGGCACGCTTCCAGAACTCGAAAAAGCGCCCGCCCTGTTCGGACACGCTCGGCATGCGTCTGGCCGACGTCAATCAGGACGCCCAACGCATCCGCATGGATTTCGACGTCTCGCCGAGCTTCGCCAATCCGACCGGCGCCATTCAGGGCGGTTTCATCTCCGCCATGCTCGACGAAGCGATGAGCACATGTGTCATCATCGCCTCCAACATCACGATGACGGCCCCGACGCTGGAAATGAAGACCAGCTATCTGCGCCGCCTGATGCCGGGCAAGGCGAGTGTCGAGGCGCGCATCCTGAAACTTGGCAAGTCAGCCGCCTTCATGGAGGCCGAATGCCTTGACGCCGACGGCAAGCTCGTCGCCAAGGCTACCGCCACTGCCATCCCGATGCTGTTCAAGCGCCTCGGCTGATGATTTTCGACAAGCGCGCTTTCTGGCAGGATCTCCTGACCAACAAGACGCCGCCCAGGGCCACCGCCTTTCTCGGCTTTGAACTCATCGCTTTCGATCCCGACGCCGGCTGGGTCGAGGCGGCTTTCACCCTGCCCGAACAGGCCACCAATCCCGGCGGCGACGCACAGGGCGGTTTCGTCTCGGCCATGCTGGATGAAGTGATGAGCTTGGCCGGCTCGATCGCGCAGGATGGCCCGGCCATGTCCCCGACCCTTCAGATGACGACCAGCTATCTCCGCCCGGTGCCGATTGGCGAGCGCCTCCTCGGGCGCGGCGAATGTGTCCGCCGGGGCCGCGCAGCCCTCTTCACCCGAGGCGAGCTGACCCGCGAAGACGGCACCCTCCTCGCCCAGGCCACCGCCAGCTGCATCCCGCGTCCCATGCAATTCTAGCCTCCCGCAGGATCACCCGCGATTTCCCCCGGATTCCATGCTAGTCTCCATTGAAATGATCCGGCGCAAAGACCGGACAGGGAGGAAAACATGGCCGACGATCCGGGCACGCCGCAGGTGCCGCAATCCGTGCTGGAAGTAACCGCTTTTTCACCCGGCGCGCGCGACAATCCCCATCCGCCGCTGGAGGCCCTGCGCCATAATTGCCCGGTCATGCGCGACGAGATGGTCAAAACCTGGTTCCTGACGCGCTATGCCGACATCCGCAAAACGGTCAATGACCGCAGCTTCGTGCGCCACCCGCTGAACGCCGAAGAGGGCTCCATCTCGCGCCAGCTGATCAAGGAGGATGACCAGCCCCGCCGCACCTCCATCCTGTTTCTCGACAATCCGGACCATGCCCGCGTGCGCCCACCGCTCGCCAAGGCGTTCTATGCCCGCATCCAGAAGATGAAGCCCCAGATCGAGGCGATCATTGACGACACGATCGACGCCGCCCCGGCGTCAGGCGTCTTCGATCTGATGGCAGAGATTGCCGTGCCGATCCCGGTCCTCGTCATCGCGCGCATCCTCGGCGTGGATGAAGACCGCCTGCCGGATTTCCGCCAATGGTCCGAAGACGTGATCCTCAGCCTGAATCCCGTCCGCACGCCGGAAGAGACAGCGCGCATGGAAAAAGGCAGCCACGCGCTCGACGCTTACTTCACCGAATTGATGGACGCCCGCCGCACCGCGCCGCAGGACGATCTGATCACGGACATGGTCCAGCTTCAGGCGAGCGGGGACGCTCCGCTGACAGATGATGAAATCCGCATCAATCTCGGCGCGCTGCTGGTCGGCGGCAACCTCACCACGACCGATCTGATCGGAAATGGTGTCTGGCTGTTCCTGACCCATCCGGACCAGCTGGCCGCCCTCAAGGCCAATCCCGCCCTCGGCCCACAGGCCGTTGAGGAAGTGCTGCGCTATGAGGCGCCGGTCTCGGCCACTTCGCGCATTGTCGAGGCCGACCGGACTGTCGCCGGCTGTCCGATGAAGGCGCGTCAGGTGGTGTTCTGTTCGCTCGCCTCGGCCAATCGCGACGAGACCATGTTTGAACAGTCGGAACGCTTTGACATCACACAGAAACGCGCCAGCCATGTCGCCTTTGGCGGCGGCCCGCACATCTGCATCGGCGCGCCGCTGGCCCGCATGGAAGCGCGCCGCGTCTTCGAGAAACTCTTCGCCCGCTATCCGGCCCTCTCCCTGCCGGCCCAAGACCTCGTCTGGCGCGCCCTCCCCTTCTTCCGCGGTCTGGAACGACTGGACGTGAAAGCCTAGAACCTTCCCGACAAGGATTGCCCCCGCCACGGCGGTCAGGACGGCCGGATAAGTCTGTCAGGCTTTCCGGGACGACATACAGAGTTAACGACTTGGGCGCCTCGACATGCGCACCCTTTATGGCGCCGGGCGCAAAAACGTGTCATAGGGGGCGAAATCTTCCCGCGGCGCGCACGAAAGCTGCGCCAGCGCCCCAGAAAGCCCTACCAAATGACCGATACCCCTTTCATCCCATCGGCGCTCGCCGAGGCCCTCGCACAGCGTGGGTACGAGACGCTCACCCCCGTCCAATCCTCTGTCATTGAAGCAGAACTGGACGGCAAGGACCTCCTCGTCTCCGCCCAGACCGGCTCCGGCAAGACCGTCGCCTTCGGGCTCGCCATGGCCGGTGACCTGCTCGCCGGAGCAGACCGCTTCGAGAAATCCGACACGCCGCTGGCCGTCATCGTCGCCCCGACCCGCGAACTTGCCCAACAGGTCGCCCGCGAACTGGAATGGCTCTACGCCAAGTCCGGCGCCCGCATGGCCACCTGTGTCGGCGGCATGGACATGCGCGAGGAGCGCCGCACCCTGGCGCGCGGCGCACACATCGTTGTCGGCACGCCGGGCCGCCTGTCAGACCATATCCGCCGCGGGTCGCTGGACGCCTCGAATGTCCGCGTCGTCGTGCTCGACGAGGCCGACGAGATGCTCGACATGGGCTTCCGCGAGGAACTCGAACACATTCTCGAAGGCACACCGGATAGCCGCCGTACCCTGATGTTCTCGGCCACCGTGCCTAAGGGCATCGCCGCCCTCGCCGCGCGTTACCAGAAGGATGCCATGCGCATCACCACGGCCGCCGAACAGCAACAGCATGTCGACATTGAATACCGCGCTCTGCTGGTCGCCCCCGGCGATGAAGAGAATGCCATCGTCAACATAGTCCGCCATTCCGACAGCGAAACCGCCATCGTGTTCTGCACGACCCGCGCCGCCGTCAACAAGCTGATCAGCCGCATGGGCAATCGCGGCTTCCCGGTCGTCGCCCTGTCGGGGGAACTGAGCCAGAAGGAACGTGGCAACGCGCTTCAGGCCCTGCGTGATGGACGTGCCCGCGTCTGTATCGCGACCGACGTGGCGGCCCGCGGCCTTGACCTCCAGAACCTCGGTCTCGTGATCCACGCCGACCTGCCACGTGATCCGGCCACCCTGCTCCACCGCTCAGGCCGCACAGGCCGCGCCGGTCGCAAGGGCGTCAGCGCCCTGCTGGTCGCCCCGCGCGCCCGCCGCCGCGTCGAACGCCTGCTGCGCGATGCCAAGATCGAAGCCAGCTGGGGTAAACCGCCGTCTGCGGACGAAATCAACGCGCTCGATGATGCGCGCCTGATGGCCGACCCGATCTTCACCGAAGATGCTTCGGCCAATGAGGCTGAACTCGCCCGTACCCTGATCGATACTTATGGCGCCGAACAGGTCGCCGCCGCTTTCGTGCGCCGCCACCGCGCCGGACGCACGGCGCCGGAAGACCTGCGCGATGTCGACGACCGCGCCCCGTCCCGTGACCGCAACGAACGCGGGGATCGTCGGGACCGCGACGACCGCCCGCCCCGCGAAAAGCGCGAGCGCCAGGACCGGAAGGGCTTTGATGATGCGACATGGATCGGCATCAATGTCGGCCGCAAGAAAAACGCCGAGCCGCGCTGGCTGCTGCCGATGCTGTGCAAGGCCGGCGGCCTTGGCCGCGACGATATCGGCGCCATCCGCATCAACCCGGCTGATACGCATGTCGAGTTGAAATCGGACGCCGCCAAGCGCCTGTTCGAAGTGATCGGCAATGACGGCATGCTGGAAAAGGGCCTGCGCGCCTTCGCCCTGGATGGCCCGCCGCCGGCCCAGCCGCCGCGCCAGGACTATGCCCCGTCCCGCGAGCGCACGCCCGGCAAGCCGCCGCGCAAGCCGCACCTGACCAAGAAGCCCAAACCCGCCGCCGCTGCGCCGGAAAAGGCCTTCGACCCGCTGACCGACTACATCCAGGACGACCGCCCCGCCGGCAAGCCCCGCAAGGACAAGCCGCAGGCTCACGGCAAGGGCAAGCCCACCGGCGGCGACAAGACCTACAAGCGTCCCAAGCCGCAGGGCGGCAAGAAGCCTTTCAAGAAGGGCCCCAAGAAGCCCCGCGACTGATCTCAAGCCCTGGGTCCCGGATAAGCCTTTCAGGCTTTCCGGGAGGACAAGAAACACACCCTTATCGCTGTCATCCCGGAAAACGCGCAGCGTTTATCCGGGACCCAGCCCCTTTCTCCAAATCCACATCCTTCGACTTCGCTCAGGATGAGGAGCGTGTGGCACTTCCGACGCGCTCATACTGAGCGAAGTCGAAGCACGAAGCGCGGGGCTCTGCGCCCCAGCCGCAAGCGGCTCCGGCATGTGCCGGAGAGACGGAATGATGGATGTGCACCCTCTCGCACAGTCAGAGATTGACGCTCCGCGCCGGACCCCGCACACCCCTGCGGGACATTTAAAGCGGAGCGCTCCATGACCGACCACATCACCCAGACCCTTGAAAACCGCGTCCTGACGCTGACCATCAACCGGCCTGAGCGCAAGAACGCCCTCACCCAGGCCATGTATGGCGCGCTGGCCGACGCCATCAACGCCGCCAATGATGATGCAGGCATCCGCGCCATCATCCTCACCGGCGCAGGCGACATGTTCACGGCCGGCAACGACCTCGGCGATTTCGCCTCCGACATGGAGCGGTCCTCCGGCGAGCCGCCCGTCACGCGCTTCCTGAACGGCATTCGCGACGCTGAGAAGCCGCTGATCGCCGCCGTGAACGGCCCCGCTGTCGGCGTCGGCCTGACCATGTTGCTGCATTGTGACATCGCCTATGCGGCCGAAAGCGCCAATTTCCGCACGCCCTTCACCGCCCTCGGCCTCGTGCCGGAAGCGGGCTCCTCGCTGCTGCTGCCACTGTCTGTGGGCAATTCCATGGCGAATGATATCCTGCTCGCCGGACGCATCCTGTCGGCCCAGGAGGCGCTCGATTGCGGCCTCGTCTCGCGCGTCGAGCCGGACACGGGCCTGATGTCGGCCGCGCTCGCCACGGCCGAGCGCATCGCGATTGCCGCCCCGACCGCCATCCGCCGCTCCAAGGCGCTGATCCGGATGAACCGCGAGGCCGTGAAGGACCGTATGGAGGCCGAGGGCAAGATGTTTGCCGAGCAGCTGAAATCTCCCGATTTCGCCGAAGCCGCCGCCGCTTTCATGCAAAAGCGCCCGCCGGTCTTCAAGGACTGATCCAGATCAGCCCGGTCAACTGAAAATCCAGCGGAAATGGCCCGGAATCGCCCCTGATTCCGGGTCTTTTTGCGGGTTTTCGGGCCCGATCTTCCGCAGGCGGATGCCCCACCCGCGAAACCCCGCCACAAAGCATTGATTTTGCTTGCTTTTCCGGGCTGCAAAAACCCCCCTCTCTCTGTGGCCTTTACCCTCCAAACCCCCTATAAACAAAGGCGAATCTACGAATCGATGAGGAGGCCTGAATGGCCGAAAGCACGCAAGCTGAATCCCCCGAATATGGCGCCGGTTCAATCAAGGTCCTGAAGGGCCTTGAAGCGGTCCGCAAACGCCCCGGCATGTATATCGGTGACACCGATGACGGCTCGGGCCTGCACCACATGATCTACGAGGTCGTGGACAATGCCATCGATGAAGCGCTTGCCGGCCATGCAGACCGGGTCACGGTCACCCTCTTCCCGGACGGCTCGGCCGAAATCACCGACAATGGCCGCGGCATCCCGGTGGGTATGCACCCCACAGAGGGCGCCTCTGCGGCCGAAGTGATCATGACCCAGCTCCATGCGGGCGGCAAATTCGACCAGAACTCCTACAAGGTCTCCGGCGGCCTGCACGGCGTCGGCGTGTCGGTTGTGAACGCCCTGTCGGACTGGCTGGAACTGACCATTCACCGCGAAGGCAATGAACACTGGGTCCGCTTTGTCGAGGGCGGCCGCGTCGAGGCGCCGCTGGTCACGCGCGGCCCCTCCCCGATGACCGACAAGGGCAAGCCCTATACCGGCACGGCGGTGCGCTTCATGGTCTCTGCCAGCACGTTCACGATGACCGATTACGACCGCAAGACGCTGGAGCACCGCCTGCGCGAGTTGGCCTTCCTGAACAGCGGCGTCCACATCATCTTCCGCGACGAGCGCGACGCCGAGCCCTACGAGATCGATTTGATGTATGAGGGCGGCGTGAAAGCGTTCGTCGAGCATCTCGACAAGACCAAGACCAAGCTGATCCCCGAACCCGTCTACGCCATTGGCGAGAAGGACGGCATCACGGTCGAGGTCGCGATGGAGTGGAATGACAGCTACCACGAGAACGTGCTCTGCTTCACCAACAACATCCCCCAGCGCGATGGCGGCACCCACCTTGCCGGCTTCCGCGGCGCGCTGACCCGGCTGATCAACAAATACGCCAACGAGACCGGCATCGCGAAGAAATCCAAGGTCGAGATTTCCGGCGATGATGCGCGCGAAGGCCTGACCTGCGTGCTCAGCGTGAAAGTGCCGGACCCAAAATTCAGCTCACAGACGAAAGACAAGCTGGTCTCCTCCGAGGTCCGCCCGGTCGTCGAGAGCCTGATGGGTGAGAAACTGTCTGAATGGTTCGAGGAGCATCCGAAGGAAGCTCATGAGATCATGCTCAAGATCGTCGAGGCGGCTGCCGCGCGCGAAGCGGCCCGCAAGGCGCGCGAGCTGACCCGCCGCAAGTCGGCGCTCGACATCACCTCCCTGCCCGGCAAGCTGGCTGACTGCCAGGAAAAAGACCCGGCGAAATCCGAACTCTTCATCGTCGAGGGTGATTCCGCTGGTGGCTCGGCCAAGCAGGGCCGGTCCCGTGATAACCAGGCCATCCTGCCCCTGCGCGGCAAGATCCTGAACGTCGAACGCGCCCGCTTTGACAAGATGCTGTCCTCCGATCAGGTCGGCACACTGATCATGGCGCTCGGCGCCGGCATCGGCCGCGACGAGTTCGACATCAACAAATTGCGCTATCACAAGATCATCATCATGACCGATGCTGACGTCGACGGCGCGCACATCCGGACCCTGCTGCTGACCTTCTTCTATCGTCAGATGCCGGAGCTGATCGAGAAGGGCTATCTCTACATCGCCCAGCCGCCGCTCTACAAGGTGACGCGCGGCCGCTCGGAACGCTACCTCAAGGATGATGCCGAGCTTGACGCCTACCTGATCGACGAAGGCACCAGCGGCGAAGCCCTGATCCTGCCCGACGGCACCCAGATTGCGGGCGAAGACCTGCGCGAGCGCGTCCGCGCCGCCTCGAACTTCAAGGCAAACCTCGCCCGGCTCGCCCTGCGCGCGCCGGCGGATTTGCTCGAACAAGCTGCAATGGCCGGTGCGATGGCGGCTGGCGCCGGCGACGCCGAAGCCGAGAAAACCGCCGAACGCCTCAACCGCTTCGCCGAAGAAGGCGAAGAGACCTGGGTTGGCCGGTTTGCCGAAGGCAGCCTCGTCCTGCAGCGCACCGTGCGCGGGGTTGACGAAACCGCTGTCCTGC
Source organism: Hyphomonas sp. (assembly GCF_036964145.1). Lineage (GTDB taxonomy): Bacteria > Pseudomonadota > Alphaproteobacteria > Caulobacterales > Hyphomonadaceae > Hyphomonas. Next base: position 668,995 of record NZ_JBALUC010000001.1, on the reverse strand, counting down.
CGGCGGCCCTGCTCGCCAGCCAGGATGCGATCCGCCTCGCCGAGCGCGCGGCTACGCTGAAGGAGCTGTATGAAGAGCCCCTCATCCTGCGCCGCGACAAGGGCGGGGAAATCACCGTCCACGGACCATGCGACCTGTTCAAGGCCGTGCTCAGCGCCGGCCGCGACGGCATCAAGATCCAGCGCTACAAGGGCCTCGGCGAAATGAACGCCGACCAGCTCTGGGAAACCACGCTCGACTCCAACGCCCGCACCCTCCTCCAGGTCAAGGTCGACCATATGGAAGAAGCCGACGAAATGTTCACCAAACTGATGGGCGACGTCGTCGAGCCAAGGCGCGAGTTCATCGAGGAATTCGCCCTGGAAGCCGAGGTGGATGTCTGATGTCGACCAGTGATCTTCCCGATGAGTGGGAGATCGAAGGTGCTTGGAGTCTGTATGGCCAAGCCAGTGAAATTGTCGATCAGTATGTCGATGGATTGTCAGCCTCTGATGTAAATCATGACTCACCTGAGTACCCTCGTGATCATTCAGAAGAAGCAATTCCAGTTGGCGAAATAGAGCCTCTAGTCCAGCTGACAGAGTTGCTCAATCAGTACCAAAGGACGGCATACGGGACAGAATTGTCGGAACGAATTGATGCCTCGCCAACGATTCTAAACAAGATTATTCACCGTACGGGCTATCTGAAGCCGAGAGATGCACTTCGGCTCCTTGACGGCTTCCGCTTGCTCTTAACAGATATTGAGAACTCACATGCTGTTTCGGACAACACAGTGAGCGACCTATCTCCTCCTATTGAAAACAACGAATTCGTACAAAGAGTTCCTGTCGAAAAATGGGTCGTAGTGGACCAATCAGAACCCGTGGTCACCCTGATTGAAGAGCTGAACCGTAACTTAGAACATATCATCTTGCTCCTTCAACAGAACAACTCTCTAGCGGACCTCGACAGCATCTCTCAACTGCGGATGGCGCGTTTGAAAGCCATGCTGGAAACAAGTCTGAAGCTTCTTGATGCTCCAATGATGGAGAATGGATTGCTGAGGGCAACAGGCGAGTTCACCTCGAATGTAGCCAAGGAGTTTGCCAAGGACGAACTTAAAAAGGGGCTAGGACAACTTCTGAATGTCGCTGGAGAGCAACTCCTCAAACTGTATGTTATTTTAACCGAGCGACCACCTACCTAATTTACGTGACAAGAGACTCCGGCGTTCGCCGGAGAGGCGGAATTTTGGGAACCTGTTGACCCGATAATCCGTTCCTTCCGCAAACCCCAAGCGAGAAGGAGCCCCCAATGCCTGCCCAATCCGAAGCCCAGCAAAAGGCCGCCGGCGCGGCCCTGTCCGCCAAGCGCGGCGACACCAAGGTCAGCGACCTGCAAGGCGCCTCGAAAGAGATGTACGATTCGATGAGCGAGAAAGAACTCGAAGACCTCGCCTCGACGAGCCACGACAATATCCCCGAAAAGAAGGGCGACTGAGTCCCCTCCGCCCGCCTCCCCGGGCTCGACCCGGGGTCTCATGCGGCGGCTCCGCGCCCTCAGCTGCAAGAGACTCCGGCGTTCGCCGGAGATACGGAATGGGGGAAGTTCAGAGCAACGTTTCGGCGAGATCCCGCCACTGAGGATTGATCTCCTCCACCAACTCGATCTTCCAGACACGTTTCCAGTTCTTGATCTGATGTTCCCGTGCGACGGCCTCCTCACGGGTATCGAGCACCTCATACCAGGCGAGAATCTCGCAATTGTACTTGTCTGTGAAACCGGGGACCACATGGCAGCGATGCTCCCACGCCCGGCGGTTCAGATCATCCGTCTGCCCGCAATAGAGGGTGCCACGCGGCTTGTTGGTCATGATGTAGGTGTAGAAAGCCATGCCAATCCCCCGGATGAGTTTGGCAATCCGGCTTCAAGTGTCAATATCCCCTCACTCCGCCTCCCCGGGCTTGATCCGGGGTCTCGTGCGGCGGCTCCGCGCTTCAAGCCGCAAGAGACTCCGGCGTGCGCCGGAGAAACGGAATGGGGATAGAGTCACCCCCAATCCGTCTGAGAGCCGGCGCCCCCATCCTGTTCTGCATGAGCCATTCGCCTGCGGACCTACTGTTTCATGCGGCCCGGTTCAGCCTTGAACGGCTGGATTGGCTGGCCGGGGACATGCGCCGCGCGCTGGGGCTGGGCCGCCTGCCCTGCCTGCCTTTCCTCGCGCGCTGGCAACTCCGCCAGCTGACACGCTTCCTCGCCCAGGCCGAGCCGCTGCTGCGCCGCCTGATCGTGCTGATGGCCGCAGACCTTGGCGCGCTGCCCGTCCGTCCGCGCGGCGAGCCGGCCGCCCGCGTCGCCCCCAGCCAGAAACCACCCAACCGCCCCCTCTTCCCGCAGCCGCATTTCCGCCTCTGCGAAGCCGCGCCCGGCCAGACGCCCCGCACGCCGCCGCCGAAACGCTTCCGCACCGGGCCGCGCATCCGCCGCCTCGATGTCGAGACGCCGGTCGATCTCTCCGACTATCCGGCTGGCCCGCACGATATCCTGCCCGCCACGCGGCAGGTTCGCCGCCTGCTGGCGCTGGAGGATGCGCTGGAAAACCTGCCCCGCTATGTCGAGGCGATGCGCCGCCTTCTCACCGGCCCCCGCCCGGTCATCGCCCGCGCCCTGCCGCCCGCCTTTGGCCGCTTGCCGGTCACGCAGGCCGAACAGGTGACGCTGACGGAGCTGCATGAGGCGGCCGTACGGGAAACTCCGGATACGTCCTGAGGCGGATCATCTCGTGAAGCCAACTCACCGGCCGGGCGCGCCCTGCGTCGGGGTCTGGTGCTGCGCCTCTTATTTCTTGTCATCCCGGAAAGCGCCCCGCGCTTATCCGGGACCCAGCCGCAGGTTTTGCGGGGGGCTCATCATCCTTCGACTTCGCTCAGGATGAGTGCGATACGTGGCGCAAAAAAAGGAGCGCTCATGCTGAGCGAAGTCGAAGCACGGGCGCGGGCTGGGTCCCGGATATTTGCTGACGCAAATTCCGGGATGACAGGATCAGGGAAACGCCCCTACTCCAGCAAACTCAGCCCGACGCCCGCAAAGCTGATCTCCCGCTCGTCCACATCGAGGCCCATCGCCTCGGCGCGTTCGAGAATCTCCTCCGCATCCGGCAAATAGAGCCCGAACGCGGCCAGCCGCTCTGTCTTGCCTTCCCGGAACACGATCGCGCCATCATCGAGATAGAGCACGCGCTCGTCCACAGTCAGCCCCAGCGCCAGGGCCCAGCGCTGGGCCAGGCCGTCCGGGTCCGGCGACTCCATCGCGGCGCTGGCCAGCCGTCCCGGCACGGCCTGCTCGCGCCAGTGCGGCCCGCCCCAGCGCCAGCTGCCCGCCGGGCGCGCCTCATCGACGGAGACAATCGCCCCGCCAATATCGGCCGGATGAAGATGACTCGCGGAAATGTCCGGCAGGTCTATGTTCCAGACGCGGCGAATGCCCATCCCGTCGACCCGCGCGCGCAGCGCTTCGAGATCATCGGTCTGGAAGATCGCCATATAGCCGCCCTCCCCGCCCCGGTCGATGAAGCGCTGGGCGGGCGCGGCCTCCGCGATCGGCACGACCACTTCCAGGAACTGGTCCCCGATCGCATAGACGCGGTTCTCGAGGCCAAACTCCCGGACCCCCGGATCAATGAACGGCTCACCAAGGCCGAGCAGTTCGCCGAGTTGGTCCGCCGTCTCCAGTGTCGCCGCCGCAATCACCAGCTGGCGCAAGCGTGGTATCGTCATGCCGGTCTTCCCCCTGTTCTCGTTTCTCTGCCCAATACAATATCATAACAATCGCTACGCTATCACAGCGGAATTGACCTCGCCGCCCACACCCGCCATCAGGACGTCATGAGCGATCACACACATTCCCCCGGCCAGACGCACGAGCATGACCACGATCATGGACACGGTCACGATCATGGACACAGCCATGACCATGATGCCGACATGACGAGCGCCGATTCCCGCCGCCGCGTCGCGATTGCCGGCCTGCTGACGGCGGCCTTCATGCTGGCCGAAGTGGCCGGCGGCCTGATCTCCGGTTCGCTGGCCCTGCTGGCGGACGCCGCGCACATGCTGACCGATGCGGGCTCGCTGGCCCTCGCCTGGGTCGGCTACAAGCTGGCCGAGCGCCCGGCCGACCCCCAGCGCACCTATGGCTTTGCGCGGATGAAGATCCTCGCCGCCTTCACCAATGGCATCCTTCTGGTCCTGCTTTCGCTCTGGATCGTCTGGGAGGCCATCCACCGCCTGCTCGACCCGGTCGAGGTGATGGGCAATGTGCTGATAGTCGTCGCCGTCGGCGGCCTGCTGGTCAACATTCTCGCCTTCGCGATCCTGCATGGCGGCAGCAAGGAAGACCTGAACCTGCAAGGCGCGCTCTGGCATGTCGCGGGCGACCTGCTCGGCTCCATCGCGGCCATTGGCGCCGCCATCATCATCATGACCACGGGCTGGATGGCCGCCGACCCGATCCTGTCGGTGCTGGTCGCCCTGCTGGTCCTGTTTGCCGGCGTGCGCATCGCCCGCAAATCCGGTCACATCCTGCTCGAAGGCACGCCGGTCGGGCTCGACCCCGAGGATATCCAGGCAGACCTCGTCGCCGAAATCGAGGGCGTCGCCAGCGTCGCGCATTTCCATGCCTGGGCCCTGACCGAGCAAAAGCCCCTGATCACGCTGGAAGTAACCGCCGCGCCGGGCGCCGATCCGGACCAGCTGCGCCGCGCGGTCAAGGAGCGCCTCGCCAGCCGCTTCAACGTCTCCCATGCCACCGTTGAGGTCGTCCGCGCGGGCAATGGCGCCGGTTTGGACCCCGCCGGGCAGTGTTCACATTGATCTGATCCCCGCAGCGCTTTAAGGCTCGCTGCATCGTCCCCATATGCCGGGCCGACACGACAAGAACAGATGGCGGAGCCTTCGCAATGGCTGACACGAAACACACCGAAATCCTGATCATCGGCTCCGGCCCGGCCGGCTGGACTGCCGCCGTCTATGGCGCGCGCGCGATGCGCGAAGTGACCGTGGTGACCGGCATGCAGCCCGGCGGCCAGCTGACCATCACGACCGAGGTCGAGAACTATCCCGGCTTCACCGAGATCCAGGGCCCGGACCTCATGGTGAAGATGCAGGAACACGCCGAAGCGATGGGCGCGAACGTGATCAATGACCATATCGCCGAAGTCGACTTCTCGTCCCGCCCCTTCAAGGCAGTCGGCGAGAGCGGCACAATTTACACCGCCGATTCCGTTGTCATCTCCACCGGCGCCCAGGCCAAATGGCTCGGCCTCCCCAGCGAAGAGAAATACAAGGGCTTCGGCGTCTCCGCCTGCGCCACCTGTGACGGCTTCTTCTATCGCGGCAAGGAAGTCATGGTGATCGGCGGCGGCAACACGGCCGTTGAAGAGGCCCTGTTCCTGACCAATTTCGCCTCCAAGGTCACCGTCGTGCATCGCCGCGACGGCTTCCGCGCCGAGAAGATCCTGCAGGACCGCCTGTTCAAGAATCCCAAGGTCGAAGTGATCTGGCACAGCGTGCTCGACGAAGTGCTCGGCGAAGGCGACCCGGCCGGCGTCACCGGCGCGCGCATCAGGAATGTCGAGACCGGCGAGACAAAAGACATCCCCGTCCACGGCGTCTTCATCGCCATCGGCCACGCGCCCGCGACCGAACTGTTCAAGGGCAAGCTGGCCATGAAGGACAATGGCTACCTGATCACCGCGCCGGATTCGACCGCGACCGAAATCCCCGGCGTGTTCGCCGCGGGCGACGTCACCGACGAAACCTATCGCCAGGCTGTTACCGCCGCCGGCATGGGCTGTATGGCGGCGCTGGAGGCGGAACGCTTCCTGACCGAACAGGAAGCCCTCGCCGAAGCCGTCCCGGCGGAATAGCGCCTCAGAGCATCCCCGCCGCGATCTCCTCGGCGCGGCGGTCATCTCTCAGCATCTCGGCTTTCAGCATGGCGGCCCGTGCCTGCATGACGCGCTCCAGCTCTGTGTCCACAGGCGCGGCCAGCGCCGCATCGAGTGCAGACAGCACCTCGTCTTGATATTTGCGGGCATTCAGCGCCGCCAGCGCCCGCGCCCACTGCCAATGCACGGAGGCGTCATCCGGCGCGGCAGCCACGGCCGCCTCATAATGCGCCCGGCCATCGGAAACCCCTGCCCCCATGATCATGGCGCCGAGCCGCCCGCCCCGGTGGACGACTTCCAGATTCCAGACCGACAGGAAGCCATGTGCATAGACATTGCCGGGCTCATCCTCCAGCACACCCTCGGCCAGATCCCGCGCCTCCTCGGCCCAGCCCGTCTTGCGGGCCTCGCGCACGCTCATCGGCCGCAGGATCAGGGACAGGGCAATCGCCCGCTGCAGGCGCCCCTCGGCATGGGCCGGGTCCAGCGCCAGCGCGGCATTCGCCTCAGACAGCGCATCGTGCAGGATGGCTTCGGGCGGGTCTGCCGGGCCGGACATGGCTTCTGCCAGCAGGGCGCGCGCGCTCAAGGCAAAGGCATCGGCGGTCTGGGTGCCCGACAGCTCCGTCAGGGCGACATCATACTCGCCCCGCACAAACGCCGCCTCCGCCGCCACCTCATCCGCGACAGCCGAGAGGGGTGTGACCAGACCAGCCAGAACAGATGCCAGGAAAACTGTTCGCCTCATACGAAGCCATAATAGGCCGTCCAGCCCCTTGAGACCAGCCAAACCCCAAATTTTCAACCTGAAAATGGTGGTTCGGGGGAGACTTGAACTCCCGACCTCGCGATTATGAGTCGCGCGCTCTAACCAGCTGAGCTACCGAACCGTTTCGCATGGTGCGAAGCGCGCCTATTACACGCGGTTTCGCCCCTCTGCAACCATCTGACCTGCATGGGATGCAGGAGATTTTCGGGCCCTCAATCGGCCTCCCCTGCCCCACTGCCCAGACCCGAGACCCAGAGCGCCGCGATGAAGGCGCCCTTGATGCGCGGGAGCAGCAGGAGGACCGCTCCAGTGACCGCGATCGCCGCGACGGGCAGGGCCGCCCAGAGGGGAAAATGGCCAAATGAGACGAAGAAGGTGATCGCCACCAGGAAGGGGCCGAGGGACAGGACGGTCAGCCAGGCCGGGCCATCATCGGCGCGGATCGCGCCCAATGGCTCGCCGCACTGGTCACACGTATCGGCCTGCTTCAGATAGGCCCGAAAGATCCGCCCCTGCCCGCATTTCGGACAGCGAAAGCGCAGGCCGCGCCAGATGGCGGTCATCAGGCCCGGCGCTGGTCTGGGTGCGGTCATGCCCGCATCAGGCCGTCTGGCGATGGCCTGCCTCGGCCGCCGCTTCGCGGTCGGCCAGGAGGATATCGACCAGGCTAGCGACCAGGGCCCGTGGCCGGATCGGCTTTTCGATGATCGTGGTGAAGCCCGCCTGCTCGCAGGCCAGCCGCCGCTCGGGGCTGACATCGGCGGTGACGGCAATGATCGGCGCCAGCGCGTTCGGCCCGCGCGCCGCGCGAATGGCGGCCAGCACCTCATCGCCACTTGCGCCCGGCAGGTGAATGTCGGTCAGGATGGCCTGATAGGGATGTGTCGCGGCGCGGTCGATCGCGTCCTCGGCGGTCTGCACCGTATCGACCTGCCAACCGGCGGCTGACAGGGCGCGCGTCACGACCAGCGCGCTGACGGCATGGTCTTCGGCAAGCAGGATGCGGCCCAGCTCGAAGGCGCGCATGCGCGGCTTGGGTGGCGCGCCAGTAATGGCAAGGCGCGGACCCGCCCGTTCGACGGGCATGGTGACGGTAAAGATGGAGCCGCCTTCGGGATTGTCAGCGAGGGTGATCTCTCCCCCCAGCCGGCGGGCGAGCCCCTTGGCGATGGAGAGGCCAAGGCCGAAGCCGCCATGCGTGCCGGCGGTTGAGGGCCGGGCCTGTTCGAAGGCCTGGAACAGCCGCGCCTTGTCGAGATCGGTAATGCCACAGCCCGTGTCTTCCACCGTCATGCGAAGTTTCAGATTGCCGGCGGCCTCAAGGGTCGACAGCTCCACGCCGATATAGCCGCGCTCGGTGAATTTCAGCGCATTGCTCATCAGGTTGAACAGGATCTGGCGGATGCGCATGGCATCGGCCTCCAGCCGCGCGACCGCGCCGCCCGCCACCTTGATGCGCAAATCCAGACGCTTGCCGGCAATGCGGGACTGCCAGAGGTCACGGGCATCATTGGCGAATTCATGCAGGTCGAAGGGGGCATTGTTGACGGCCAGCTTGCCGGCCTCAAGGCGCGACAGGTCCAGCAGATCGGTCAGCAGCCGGTCGAGATGGTGCCCGCTTTCGGAAATTGTGCGCGCGAGGCGTTTGGGCTCGCCGCCATTCACGCTGTCCTGAAGCAGGTCGGCCACGCCGAGAATCCCGGTCAGGGGCGTGCGGATTTCATGACCGACAAAGGCCAGGAAGCGCGCCTTTTCCTGATCGAAGGCCCCGGCGTCGTTTTTTGTCTTCTGCAAGCGTTTCTGGGCGACCTGCATCGCGCGGGCGCGGGCCGCATTTTCCAGCGCCACCGCAGAGAGCAGCGCCGACGGGCTGATCAGGCCGAGATATTTGCCCTCCGACAGGACGATCACCCCATCGGTCAGGGCTGCGGTCGAGCCGTCCGCCGCGAGCTTGGCGACCAGGCCCACCGGGGTGCCGGCCTCGCACATGACGGGCTGGTCGCGCATCAGGTCTGTGATGCGGGCGGCGCCGTTGGACTGGCGGCCGCTGGGCGTGGCCAGCGCTTCGATGACGGCGCGGCGCGTGACCATGCCGAGCGCGGCGCCATCGCTGACAATGGGCACGGCGAACTGGTCAGGATCGGCCAGCAATCGTGTAAACACCGCCGAGACGGTCACAGCTGTTGGAACAGGCCGCACGGCGACCGCAATGTCTTCTACGCGTACCGGCATGGAGGCGGCGGTGTCCTTACACAGGTTAAGAAGCCACCTTGCTTCATAAACCTTTACGCGCGGCAAACACATTCCTAACCAAAAATGAACGCCCGATCCCCTGAGAGGACCGGGCGTTCAATTTGGTAACACTTCCGCGCGAAGTGCGCTTATTTGACGTCGCTGCGATGGTGCACGATCTGGCCGACGAGACCGTACTCGACAGCTTCGGCCGCGCTCATCCAGAAGTCACGATCGGTGTCTTCCTTGATCTTCGCGAGGGACTTGCCCGTGGCCTCAGCAAAGATGTTGTTGAGGCGTTCGCGCATCTTGATGATCTCGCGGGCCTGGATTTCAACATCCGTGGCCTGGCCGCCAACGCCGCCCCGCGGTTCATGAAGCAGGAAGCGGGTGTTCGGCAGGCAGAAGCGGTTTTCCTTCTTCGCCGCCGCATAGATCAGCGCGCCGGCCGAGGCAACCCAGCCTGTGCCGAGGATTTTCACGGGCGCTTCGACGAATTTGATCATGTCGTGGATCATGTCGCCGCTTTCGACGTGGCCGCCGGGCGAAGACAGAACCAGCAGGATCGGCTCCTTGCTCTCGGCCGACAGGGCCAGCAGGCGCTGGCTGACGCGGCGCGCGGCATGGAAATCGATGCCGCCGGTCAGCAGGATGGTGCGGGCCTTGAACAGCGCTTCCTCAAGGAAGGCATTCGGCTCGGACTGGGGCTTTTCTTCTGTCTCGTCATCGAGGCGGTGCAAAAGGTTCATGAGGACTCCGAAAGGCGGGAAATCTGGTTGAGCCTATAGGTGAGGTGCCACGCGCGCCGGGTCAAGGCTGGACCTGCCTGTCTGCGGGAAAAGCCTGTGACAGCGACAGGCGTGATCAGGCCGCCTCGCCGACGATGCGGGAGACGTCTTCGGCGTAGCGCTGGGCCTTTTTTTCGCCGACGCCGCTGATCAGGCGCAGCTCGTCGGCGTCGACGGGGCGCTCGCGGGCGATCTCGGCGAGGGTGCGGTCATGGAAGATGACATAGGGCGGCACGCCGCGCGTCTTGGCGGTTTCGGTGCGCCAGCTGCGCAGCATGTCGAACAGGATCTGGTCGCGCTCCGACATGTCGGCCAGGGCCTGCGCGGCGACGCGGCTCTTGCCCTTGGCGCGCTTGCGGGTAGCGGCGGGGTCAGCGCGCAGCATCAGCGTGCGGTCGCCCCGGAACAGGGCGCGGGCGGCCTCGGCATCCGGCACGACGACCGCAGGCCGGTTCATCTCACCGCCTTCGGCCAGCATGCCATCATAGAGCAAGGCATCGAACACGCGCCCCCAGCCCTGTTTCGGCATGTCCTTGCCGATGCCATAGGTCGACTGGGTGGAAAGCTCCTCGTCGAAACTGTCCTTGGCCTGTCCGAGCAAATGATTGATCAAGCGGCCGCGCCCGATCTTCTGGCCGCAGCGCAGCACGGCGGACACCGCCATCTGCGCCCAGCGGGTCGCATCATAGGGCTCGCCGGTCTCGCCCCGGCAGGAATCACACGCACCGCAGGCCTCGACCCCCTCTTCCCCGAAATAGCGGCGCACGGCAGCGCGGCGGCATTCATCGCCATCAAAGAAGGCAAACAGCTGGCGGGTTTTGGTGATCTGTACGCGCTTGACCGCTTCGGGCGCGTCGCCCTCATAGGTCCAGCTGAGCAAGCGGCGCATGTCGGCGGGGCCGTAGAGCGCGACACCTTCAGCGGGCTCTCCGTCGCGGCCTGCGCGGCCGACTTCCTGCCAATAGGCTTCCATCGTCTTTGGCGGATCGGCATGGATGACAAAGCGCACGTCCGGCTTGTCGACGCCCATGCCGAAGGCGACCGTCGCGCACATGACGAGACCGTCTTCCAGCAGGAAACGCCGCTGGCGCTCGGCCCGCACATCGGCATCGAGCCCCGCATGATAGGCCAGCGCGGTGATGCCTGCGCGCTCAATGGCTTCGGCGAGGTCTTCGGTGGCGTTGCGGGTGGCGGCATAGACGATGCCGGACAGGCCCGGACGCGCCTTGACCAGGGAGACGACCCGCTGGGCGCGGTTGCCTTCTTTGGGCTCTGCGGCGAGGGCGAGATTGGGCCGGTCGAAGCTCGCCACATGGACAGCCGGTTTGGTCAGGTCGAGCTGGGCGAGAATATCGTCGCGCGTGCGGGTGTCGGCAGTGGCAGTCACAGCAAGGCGCGGCACGCCGGGAAACATGTCCTTCAGCCGCCCAAGCGCGCGATAGTCCGGCCGGAAATCATGGCCCCATTGGCTGACACAGTGGGCCTCGTCCACGGCGATCAGCGAAACCTTCATCTGGGCAAGCCGCTGGGCCAGCCCCGTGCCCATGCCTTCGGGCGAGACATAGAGCAGATCCATCTCGCCGCGCGAAGCCGCCTCCAGCGCTTCGGCGCGGGCATTGAAATCCATCGAGGAATCCAGCCGCTCGGCGCGCACGCCCACCTGTTTCAGCGCATCGACCTGGTCGGCCATCAGCGCGATCAGCGGCGAGACCACAATGCCGATACCATCGCGCAGCAGCGCCGGGATCTGGTAGCAGAGCGACTTGCCGCCGCCGGTCGGCAGAACGGCAAGGCCATCCCTGCCGGCCAGCGTGTCGGCGATGACATCCTCCTGCAGCCCCCGGAAGGCGTCATAGCCATAGACGCGCTTCAGCAGCGCGCGGGCATCGTCAAGAGTTGGCTGGTCAGGCATCTGCCTCTTGTGGCGACGCAAGTGAGTCGGGGCAAGAGCGGCGTGTGCAACACCTTGCGGAGGACGCAAATCGCCCCCAGATTGAAGAGAGGGAGGGATGACACGACATGACATCCGGCAACACGCCGAACCGTGATCACACCGAAAGTCTCAGGCGCCTGCTCCGCCGCCGTGGACGTCGCGGCAAGGCCGGTGCAAATCCCCACACCGACACCACCCTGCATGCTTGGCACGCCAGCTACTCCCACACGCCGGGGCCCGATCACTCGAAGGCGACGCGCTGGGTGGTAATCATTCTGGCCATCGTGTTCGCCTATGCCGTTCCGGTCGCGTTCTTACTGATTCGTCCTGAAATCGGTGACTCCGCTCAAAACACGATAGGCGGGGTCACGCTGACAGTCCTCCGCGCAATGTTCTACGCGGCCATTGCACTGGCGCTACTGCTGCTCGCCAGTGTCTTTGGTTTGGTATTGCTCACGCCGCTCATGTGGTTCTGGAAACAGTTGGATGGGGACAGCCCGGCCGTCCGGAAACGGCTCATCGCGCGGGCCGACCGCATCATCGCGAAACGTCAGACCAAAGCCGCCAACAGCGATCCTTCGCCCTCTGAAATGAGACAGGAGACGGAGGCGTGACCACCGGCCGAACTCCTTCGCCTGACCGGACAAAGCAACTCAAACGCCTGCTCCACCGCCGTGGACGTCGCGGCAAGCTGGGCGCGAATCCCAAAACGACCATCAAGACCTGGGCCGAGTACAGCAATGTGGAATACACGCCGACAGGTGACTCATCCCGTCCGAATTTGACTGTCGGGTTGGCGATTGGGGCGCTGCTGTTTGTCGGGTTTCCCTTGTCCTTCGCCTTCCTGAAATCCGATGAAACCTCCGGCTCGGAGATATGCCCGGTTGGCTGAGATGGTTTTTCATCTGTATGGTCGGACTGGCCGTGCTGATTATCCTGCTGGCACCCGTCCTGCTGGTTGTCCAATCAGTCCGGGACGCGCTGGAAAGCCGCGCCGAACGCCTCGACAAGAAACGTATGGCGACGGGCGACAGCGCGGGCGTCGCGGGCATAGCCGCCGCCGAGGACGCCGCAGAGCGGGATGCCGGCTGAGCGACAGGCCCGCGCTACGAATGCATCCCGCGCGCGCAGCCCCTCATCGCTGAGAGACAGAAGGCCCAGACGGTCTTCTGCATGCGGATCGACCCCGGCATTGTAGAAGACGATATCCGGCGACGTACCAAGCGCGGCCTCGACCAGGTCTTCCAGCGCAGCGAGATAGGCGGCATCGCCCGTGCCCCTGGCGAGCCCCATATCGAGATCAGACGGCGGCTTCTCGCGCGGCCAGTTCTGCTCGCAATGCAGCGAAGCGGTGAAGACGCGCGGATCATAGCGGAAGATCAGCGCCGTGCCGTCGCCGTGATGCACATCGCAATCGATGACCGCCATACGGCGCACTTCCTTTGTGTCCAGCAAGAGCTTTCCGGCAACGCCAATATCGTTGAACACGCAGAAACCTGCGCCGCCGTCGGGCCCGGCATGATGACTGCCGCCGGCCAGGTTCACCGCAGCCCCCTGCTCCAGCGCAAGCCGCGCGGCAAGGCAGGTGCCGCCGACCGAGGCCGCAGACCGCCGGGCAATGGCGGGCGTGATCTCGAAGCCGACCTTACGCGCCGCTTTCGCCTCCAGCGTCTGCGTCATGATGGCGGTGACATAGGCTTCGTCATGCGCGAGCTGCAGCCAGTCCTCGGTCGCCGCTTCAGGCTGGATGAAGGCGTGCCCCGCCTCGCGCAACAGATCAGCCACTAGCGCATATTTGCGCATCGGGAAGCGATGGTCATCGGCGACGGATTTCGCATCGTAATCGGCGTGGTGGACAATCGGCAGGGTCATCAGGGCCGGAACCTAGCGGGATTTCCGCCCGTTTCCACTTATGCGCAGCATGCATAGGTGTGATGGCTCGCCGTCGCCTACAGGCCCGGCGGGAAAGCGTCATATTCGCTGCAACACACGAGCGCGAAAGGATATCGCCATGATTGAACACAGACCCTTCAAAGAGCTTGGCCGGTTCCACAATGACTGGCTGAACGCCAATTACCATTTTTCCTTTTCCGGATATCACGACCCGAAACGCATGGGTGAAGGCGCCCTGCGCGTCTGGAATGACGACACGATCCAGCCGCATACCGGCTTCCCCCCGCACGGACATCAGTCGATGGAAATCATCACCTATGTCCGCACCGGCGCGATCACGCACAAGGATTCTCTGGGCAATACCGGCCGCACCGAGGCGGGCGACGTCCAGGTGATGAGCGCCGGGGATGGCGTGCAGCATTCGGAATGGAATGCCGAGGATGAAGAGACCACGCTGTTCCAGATTTGGATCCTGCCCCGTGCTGCTGGCGGCAAGCCCGGCTGGGGCGCCCGGAAGTTCCCGAAAGACGAACGGTCCGGCAAATGGACGGTTCTGGCCTCTGGCAGCGGCGAGGAAGACAGCCTCGTCATCAATCAGGACGCCAATGTCCTGGGCGCGACTCTGAAGGAAGGCGAGACCCTGACCTATGAGGTCAAGCAGGGCCGCCACGGCTATCTCGTGCTCGCCGCCGGCTCGGTCGAGCTGAACGGCACGGTGTTGAACGGCCGCGACGGCGCCGCGATCACTCGCGCTGAGAGCCTGACGCTGAAAGGCATCGCCGACGCAGAGATCGTGTTCGTCGACACGGTTTGAGTGACCTTCACAGGCCTGTGACTTCTGCGGGCACGGGCGGCGTGTTATACTGGGATCATAGCAGTTGTGGAGATATTCCAATGAAACGACTTGTTCCCCTCGCCGCCCTTGCCCTTCTGGCCGCGCCGGTCGCATTGGCAGGCCAGATCAATGTCACCTTCAGCCCGGAATTCACCGAAGAGCTGAATGATGATTATGGCATGCGCGAAGCCGATTACCTGATCGAGGAAGTGCAGGAAGACCTGACACGCGAACTCGAAAAAGCCGGGCTCGACATTGCCCGCATCGACGTGACCATCCTGGATGCCAAACCCAACAAGCCGACCTTCAAGCAGCTGGGCGACACGCCCGGCCTCGATTATGGCGGCTCGAAAAGCATTGGCGGCATGAAGCTGTCGGCCACGGCCTTTGATGCCAGCGGTAACGCCACGGGCGAGCTGACCTATGACTGGTATGAAAATGATATCCGTTACGCCGGAATCTCGACCTGGCAGGATGCCAAGCGCGCGTCTGACCGGTTTGCCCGCAAATTCGTGAAAGAGCTGACCGCTGGCACGCCGTCCGGCAGCTAGAGAACCAGTTCGCACCGTTCGTTGAGACTTGGCCGGGAAATGGCGACTTTCGTCAGGCCCGGCAGACCGGCTTTGAGGTCGGCTGCGGCCCAGAGGCAGATCCGCTCCAGCGTGGGCACTTCAAGCCCATCAATATCGTTCAACAGCTTATGGTCGAGCTTGGCGGCCGTAGCCTGCAGGCAGGCCGTCAGGTGCGAGAAATCCTCGACCCATTGCTCGCCCAGCTTCACCGTTCCGGCGACCGTCGCTTCCAGCACGAAGGAATGGCCATGCACGTTCCGGTATGGGTGGCCCTCAGGCTTGCCGCCCATATAGTGCGCCGCCTCGAAATTCACCGATTTCGAGATCGCAAACACGCGGCCTTCCGGGCTGGTCGCCGCGGGGGATGTGCTGGTCTGGTCGGTCTGTGTCGTCATCGGATTTCGTTCAAGTCTCGTGCTGGCCGGCCCCAGTCATTACCCGAGGCGCGGATTGGGGCCCCAATTGCTGGAAAAAGCCTGACAAGTCCAGTTGATATGGCTGTTTCTTCTGCAAGAGAAATAGGGTCTCAGGCCCCGGTTTTCCAGCGCTCCCAGCCCTTTGCCCGCAGCTCGCAGGCCGGGCATTCCCCACAACCATAGCCCCATTCATGCCGCTGGCCCCGCTCGCCGAGGTAACACGTATGAGTATCTTCCGCGATCAGATCGACCAGCGCCTGGCCGCCCAGCTCGTCGGCCAGCGCCCACGTCCCTGCCTTGTCGATATACATCAGCGGCGTGTCTATCTGCATGGGAACATCCAGGCCCAGCCGCAAGGTCTCGGCCTGCGCCGCCATCGTCGCGGCCCGGCAGTCCGGATAGCCGGAATAGTCGGTCTCGCACATGCCGCCGACCAGAACCGGAATGCCCCGGCGGCTGGCCAGAGCGCCCGCCAGGGTCAGGAACAGGAGGTTGCGGCCCGGCACGAAGGTAGATGGCAGACCCGCTTCGGTCATCTCGATGCTGACATCATGTGTCATGGCGGTTTCGCCGAGCGATTTCAGCACCGTCGCATCCAGCATATGGTCCGGCCCAAGACGGGTCTTCCAGTCGGCATCCAGAGCCTCTAATCCCTGCCGGATCGTGTTGCGGCATTCCAGTTCGATCCTGTGGCGCTGGCCATAGTCGAAGCCGACGGTTTCGACCCGGTCGAATCGGGAAAGCGCCCAAGCCAGACAGGTCGTGGAATCCTGCCCCCCGGAAAACAGGACAAGCGCGGATGTGGAAGAATGTGACATGTCTGCGCCTGTAACAGGCATGGGAGAGGCGGCCAAGCAGGGGCGTTACATTTTTGACACCCGGATTTTAAAAGCCCTCATTACCCCAGCGTCATGTTGACAGACCCGTCACGAATGCATTCAGATGACACTTGAAGCAGGCCCGCAAGAGGCCGGCTCGGCTAAAATTGCTCGAGGCACGCACTAAAGCGGCCCGAGGGGAGGAAACAAAACATGCGAAATATCAGACACTCGAAATCCGTCTGGCTGGCTGGGGCATCCGCCCTCGTGGTTGGACTTGCGGCGCCTGTCGCCATTGCCCAAGAGGAAGCCGATGAGTCACCCCGGACCCTTTCAACAGTCACGGTGACGACCCAGAAGACGGAAGAATCCATTCAGGATGTTCCGATCGCGGTTTCGGCATTCGACGAAGATGCGCTGGAACGGCTACAGCTGGCAGGCGGTCCTGACCTCGTGAAGTCCATTCCGAACGTCAGCTTCACCAAGGGCAACTTCACTTCGTTCAACTTCAAGATCCGTGGTATTGGCGCCGACGTGGTTGCACAATCCGGGGATGCCGGCGTGGGTATCCACCAGAACGACATTCCGCTCACGGCCAACCGCCTCTTCGAAGCCGAGTTCTATGATGTCGAGCGCGTCGAGGTCCTGCGTGGACCACAAGGTACGCTTTATGGACGCAACGCCACCGGCGGTGTGTTCAACCTGATCACCGCCAAGCCCGTCCTGGGCGAATTCCAAGCCGATGCCGAGCTGACCTATGGCAATTACAACACGTTCAAAGGCAAGGGCATGGTCAACCTGCCCGTGGGCGAGAATGCTGCCCTGCGTCTGGCAGGCTCGTATCTGAGCCGCGACGGCTATGTGGACAATCTGGTCACCGGCAATGATGTCGATGACCGCGACCTTTACAGCTTCCGCGCAACCTTTGCGGTCGAGCCCACCGACTGGGCCCGCGGCTGGGTGTCCGTCGAGCATTTCGAAGAAGACGATGCCCGCCTGCGCTCCGGCAAGCAGATCTGTAAGAAGGATACGGGTTTCGACAGCTTCATGGGCATTGCGGTCTCAGCCGTCGACCAGCTGGCGACCTCTGTCGGCTGTGTGGACGCACCGCTCGACCAGTCCAAGGACCGTGTGAATTCGCAAGCCACGCTGGCTGGCGGTCTCGGTATCTTCGCAGGCCTGTTGAATGGCGATGCCTATCTCGATCCGGCCATCGCCGATCTGCGCACGATCGAATCGGCCTTCGACCCGAAATACCAGGCCGAGCAGACGCTCTACTCCTGGAAAGCTGAAGCTGACATCGGCGACAACCTCCTGCTGACCTATCTCGGCAGCTATTCCGATAGCTCGATCATTTCCATCGAGGACTATAACAAGGTCGCGCCGACCATCGAGTTCAACACCACGGCCGGACCGTTCATCAACCCGGCCCTGGCACCGCTGTATCCGCTGCTCTTCCCGGGCGGCGTGGTGACCGATCCTGAACTCGGCACATCGAATGTTTTCCGGACTTTCGACATGTCCGGCGCCGACAGCGAGCAGACCAGCCATGAACTTCGTCTTCAGTCGGACTTTGACGGCCGGTTCAACTTCAATCTGGGTGCCATCTCGGTCGACTTTGAATCCGTCGACGCTTTCAATCCGTCCGATGGCTATTACGTGCTGTCGAACGCGCTGACCGCGCTGACGCAAATCAACAACGCATCCGGCGGCGCGCTCTTCGGCGGCAATGTACCGCTCGACACCGGATCAACCTCGTCTCCGGGCGCCTCCCTGTTCGACCTCTCCCTGGACGGTGACGGCGGCAACTATTACCGCTCCCTGTCTCCGTACAAGCTGGAATCCTTCGCCGTCTTCGGAGAAGGCTATTATGACGTCACGGACGATCTGCAGCTCACGCTCGGCCTTCGCTATACGGACGACCAGAAGGAACAGCAGATCATTCCAACGTCCCTGTTCACACCGCAGCCAGCCGGTGCGGACCCTCGGGAGGCCCAGGGCATCCTGAAGGCCGACTTCCAGGAAGTCACCGGACGTATCGGTTTCGATTGGTCCACCGATCTCGACTTTACCGACGACACGCTGATCTACGGCTTCTACTCCAAGGGCTACAAAGGCGGCGGCATCAACCCGCCACAGCCTGCAGGTGCGAACCTGTTCCCGCAGACCTTCGATCCGGAATTCATCAACTCGTACGAAATCGGTACGAAGAACACCTTTGCGGGTGGCACGGCCCAACTGAACCTGACGGGCTTCATGTATGATTATGAAGGCTATCAGATCACGCAGATCATCAACCGCTCGTCGGTGAACATCAACGTGGATGCTGAGCTTCAGGGTTTCGAAATGGAAGCCCTCTGGACGCCGGCTGACAATTGGCTCCTGACGGCCAATCTTGGCTTGCTGAATGCTGAAGTCGTGGACACCTACGGCATTGATGTGCTCGACCGGTCGAATGGCCGGGCTGACCTCGTCACGCTGAAGAATTCCAGCTCCTACTCCAACTGTGTCGTGTCCGCTCAGGGCTATGCCACAGTGCTGGGAGCCATTGCTGGCAACCCGGCCTTCACCGGCGCCACGCTGCAGCTGTGTAACAACCAGTTCGGCACCACGCTTTATGATGCGCTGAACAGCACGGATGGGGGATCCGGTGATCCAGCCGCCGACCGGGCCTTTGCGGAGGCCGCTCTCGGACTTAGCGGGGTAACAATCACCTACACGGACTCCAATGGCGAGACCCAGACGGCGACGGCCCTGCAGCCCATCGAAGGCGATGCGAAAAACCTGGATGGCAACTCCATGCCGGGTGCCCCGGACATGACGCTGAACCTCGCCGCGGAATACACCTTCCATGCGCTCAACAATTCGGATTGGAATCTCACGATCCGGGGCGACTACTACATGCAGTCCGACAGCTATAGCCGGATCTGGAACACGTCGCGCGATGAGCTGGACTCCTGGTCCAACGTGAACCTGTCCATCCTGCTCAATAATGACCAGAGCGGTTGGGGCGTGGAAGTCTTCGCCAAGAACCTGACTGATGAGGAAGTCATCACCGGTACGTACCTGACCGATGATTCCTCCGGCCTGTTCACCAATGCGTTCCTGACGGAGCCGGCCCTGTACGGCATCACCGTCAAAAAGTCCTGGTAAGCCCGGACTTTATCCAATCAGGAGGGCGGCCTTTCGGGGCCGCCCTTTTTGTTTGGCCATTCCGGGGCCGCGCCCTATGATCCCGCCAGACTGCCCTGCCCCAAACCGGAGGACGCCTGATGCGCCATCTCACCCCCCTCGTTCCGCTCGCCCTGTTGATCGCCGCTTGCGGGGGGCCGGCCGAAACCACCCCTGTCGCCACGAGTGATTTCGAGGTGAAACTTACCCCCGTCGTGACCGAGACCGAATGGCCCTGGGGCCTCGCCTTCCTGCCGAATGGCGACCTGCTCTTCACCGAGAAGGAAGGCGGCTTGAAATTCGTGGCTGGCGGAGAGGGCACAGCGACGCCCGTGACGGGCCTGCCGGAGGCCTATATCGAGGGACAGGGCGGCTATCTCGGCCTCGTGCTTGATCCGGACTTCGAGACCAATCGCATGGTCTATATCTCCTACTCCAAGGGAGATGACGCCGCGAATGCCGCTGCCGTCATCAAGGGCCGTCTCAGCAACGATTCCAGCGCGCTGGAAAATGTCGAAGAAATCTTCTGGGCCGACCGGCGTGACACAGCCTACCATTTTGGCTCGCGCCTGCAATTTGCGAATGACGGTACTTTGTTCGTCTCGCTTGGCGAGGGCTTCAAATACATGAAGGACTCGCAAGACCCGTCGATCACGCACGGCAAGATCGTCCGCATCAATACCGATGGGTCGATCCCGGCCGACAACCCGTTTGCCGATGGTGAGGCCGGCGCGCCGGCGGTCTGGTCCTATGGTCACCGCAACGTCCAGGGTCTCTACTATGATGCCGACACCGGCACCCTGTACGAGACCGAGCACGGCCCCAAAGGGGGCGACGAACTCAACCGCGTCACGCCGGGCACGAATTATGGCTGGCCGGAAATCACCTATGGCGTGAACTATGACGGCACAATTATCACCAACAAGACCGAAGCCGAAGGCATGGCCCAGCCCCTGACCTATTGGGTGCCATCAATTGCCCCGTCCGGCCTCGTCATGCTGACCAGCGATGTCTATCCCGGCTGGAAGGGCGACCTGTTCACCGGCGGCATGAACGGCCCGGCCGGCCTCGAATTGACCCGGATCGACATGGAGAATGGGGAAGTCGTCGGCAAGCAATCTCTGTTCGACGGTGAGTATCCGATCCGCGACGTGGTGCAGGGCCCGGACGGTCACCTCTATGTGGCAACAAAGGATTTTGACGGCATTTTCCGCGTGGACATTGCCGAAGCCGAAGCGGAATAGCTGCGGCTAGATATCCCGGCGGGACCGGAGCGCGGCGGCGAGCGTGCCATCATCGAGATGGTCGAGTTCGCCGCCCACCGGGACGCCATGCGCAAGCCGCGTGACGCTGACCCCCTTGCCTTCGAGAAGCTCAGCCACGTAATGCGCCGTGGTCTGGCCATCGACCGTGGCGTTCAAGGCGAGGATCACTTCGCGGATGCCGCCAGCCTCGACACGCGCGACAAGGGACGGAATGTTCAGATCGTCCGGTGTGATGCCGTCAATGGCGGACAGAACCCCGCCAAGCACATGATAGCGGCCGCGAAATGCACCGCCTCGCTCCAGTGCCCAGAGATCCGGCACATCCTCCACCACGCAGACAAGCGCATCATCGCGCCCGTCGGCCTGACACACCGCGCAGGGCTGGACCGTGTCGAAATTCCCGCAAACCTTGCACCGCTCGATCTTCTCGCCCGCCTCCGCCAGCGCGTCGGCCAGCGGTTTCAGCAAGGTGTCGCGACGCTTTAACAGGAACAGGGCAACGCGCCGCGCAGACCGGGGCCCGAGGCCCGGCAGGCGCGAGATCAGCTCAATCAGGCGAAGGATTTCAGGACCGGCAGAATTCTGGGACATGGCTTCCAATGCCAGCTATTCGGGCGCGCTGGCAAGCAAGGACATGATAAAGCGCTGGTCTTAATCGTGCGATTTCGAGCTTTGACTAGGCTCCACACCGAATTCGCATCAGCTGCACAAAGATCACAACCCAAAAGACTTAGCCCGGCAGGTACCGAACCGCTTGCTGGATGGAACAACAATTGCTTAGCAATGAAAGTGTTCCAATTCAAATTGCATCCCAGCACAACCAGACGATGTTAAGCAGGACAAAATGACCATCAAATCATTTGTAGACACGTATTCTCTGCCGATTGGGCTCGGTCTGGTCCTTTCAGCGGCATGGACGTTCATAATCGGAAGTCTGTTCATGATCGCAGGCGGATCGCTGGGCCAGCTTTCGAGTGTAGGGATTCTCCTGATTTCAATCGGCGCAGCCATCTGGATCGCCTCCCGCAACCAGGCCGATCGCAGGGACAAATACATCGTGGCTGGCGCTGTGATGGCGGTGCTTCTGTTGTCAGTCCTGACGAGCGGCCTGATTATCGACACGAGTATTGATGGACAATCCTACCATTTTCATGCCGTGGAGTTGCTCGTGTCAGGATGGAACCCCTTTTACGAAGACGTCCCTTCCCTTCCACATACCCCTGACATGCAGCCTGCCATATGGGTCAGTCACTACCCAATGGGATCCTGGCTAGTAAATGCGATAGAACACGCGGCAGGCCTTCCACTCGAGAACAGCAAAGGCGTTAATCTTGTCCTGCTTGCGGGAAGCGGCTTTCTGGCAATCGGAGTTTTGTCGCGCGTCGGGTATGGAATTCTGGCCTCACTCCTCATTGGTAGCATCGCCGCAGCAAATCCCGTGACTTTGGTACAATTATTTACCCGCATGAATGATGGCCTGATGGCTTCGCTCATCGTCAGCCTGGTAATGCTGGCAGTCCTCGCCATCCACATGAAGGATCGCAAGGTCTTGCTCTACACGATTCCGCTAATGATACTTACCCTGAATCTAAAGTTCTCAGCGGTTCCCATAATGGTCGCCTTGTGTGCCTACGTATGTATTGCCGCATGGATCGTGAATGGACGCGATGATGCCATTAAAACCGCCAGCTATCTTGTGGCTGCCGGCGTGGCTGGAATCTGCATTATCGGATTTTCTCCGTATGCCAGCAATATCCTGAATTACGGACACCCTTTTTATCCTCTGATGGGCGCTGAAGACACGCGCGATATCATGCAAGGGAATACGCCTGAGTTCCTCGAAGGCATGAACCATTTGGAAGCGTTCTTGTTTTCGCTTTTTGCGGAAACGCATTCGGGATTCGAGCAGCTTCCATCCTTAAAGCTTCCGTTCATGGTATCCCCTTCGGAGATCCGCACTTCCGGCGGACCGGACGTGCGGATCGCTGGCTTTGGCCCCCTGTTTTCGGCAGGGGTCTTTCTTGCCACGCTCGCTGGGCTTGCTGCTGCCTGGATATTTCGACGTCGGAAATTGGTGATCGTGCCCTTGATCGTAGCCGCCGCCCTCTTTTTTCTGGCGGCGATATTCCCCGAGAGTTGGTGGGCACGATATGTTCCGTATCTCTGGCTGGTACCATTGTGCGTGGCTCTGGCAAGCATTGGGGCTCCTGACCGCGCATTCAAGACGATCGGCTTCGTTATTGTCCTTATCCTGGGACTGAATGCGAGCATGGTTGCGCTGACATCGGTCTACCTGACAGGAAATCGCAGCGTTGAGGCGATGGATCAGATCCACCAGATGCGCGCTGAGGGTGTGGACTACGAAATCGAGTTCGACCTCGCCTTGTCCCGGTCGAAGCTGATGCGCAATGCGGGCTTGAGCATCCAGATTGTGGATGAGCTCACCCGCACAGACTGTGTTTCCACTCAAAAAATAGCTGCCTATGGTCCCGATCGCACCGGCGGCGTGATCTGCGAACTACCCTGAATGGGTCTGCTCCTGAAGGATAACCTGAGCAATGAAAAATCCCCCCCTCACCCCTGACCTCCCTGGGAGTTTTCAGCCCCCAGAGGATTCCGGAAGCGCAGGCGTGCCACTTGTTCTCGATCTGGACCATACTCTGCTCAAGACCGATACACTTCACGAACAGGCACTGGTCTTTCTGAAGCAGTCACCCCTGAATATATTCAAGCTGGTGGCATGGCTCACCAAAGGTCGCGCGGCTCTAAAGCAGAAATTGGGACGGGCGGTTGATCTTGATGCGCAGTATTTGCCGCTGAATTCAGATATTGTTGCCCTTGGTCAATCAGCTAGCAATGCTGGCCGCAAAGTATGCATTGCAACAGCTGCGGATAACACAATCGCACAGAAGGTGGCCGACAATTTAGCCTTCCCCGTGGATGTCATCGGTTCAGACGGGATCATCAATTTGAAAGGCAAGACAAAGGCAAACCGGCTCAAGGAGCTCTTCCCGGATGGTTTTGACTATGCTGGCGACAGTTCCGCTGATCTCCCGGTTTGGAAAGTCGCACGAAACGCCATTGTGGTGAATGCCTCCTCCTCCACCCTGCGCAAAGCGAAGAAAACGGCAACTGTGACAGACGTCCTTCCCCGGTCACCCACCCTCAAACCCCTCGTAAAGGCCATGCGGCCCCACCAATGGCTGAAGAACAGCCTGATCTTCATTCCGGCGATCTTGTCGGGTCAGATCTTCATTCCAGGTATCTGGCCTGGTCTTATCATGACGTTTTTCGCCATGGGGCTGGTCGCATCCGCTACCTATATCATCAACGACACATGGGATGTTGCAGACGATCGGAAGCACTGGTCCAAGCGCAAACGTCCCCTCGCGAGCGGGAATCTCTCGATCGTATCGGGCTTTATCGGCGCCGCAGCCGCTCTGGCAGCCGGCTTTGGCCTGGCGGTTGCCGTCAGCCCGTCTGTGGCATTGGTGCTCGGAGTCTATCTGGTTCTGACTCTGGCATACTCCCTAAGGCTTAAACAGCTGGTCTTCCATGACGCGCTTGTGCTGACCAGCCTGTTCACTCTGAGGCTCGGAATCGGCACCGTGGCATCGGAATCCCAACCCTCTCCGTGGTTATTCGTCTTCTCGATGTTCTTCTTTCTGTCGCTTGCTCTGGCGAAGCGACATACCGAGATCGCTCGTGTCCTGAACAAGGGGGAAACGAAGATCAACGGTCGTGGCTATCGCACCGAAGACCTCCCGCTCGTACTCGCAGCCGGCATGTCAGCTGGCATGGCAGCCGTAGTCATCATGGTGTTGTATATATCCTCAGACGCTTTCCGACTCAGCTTCAAAGGCCAAGTGGAATGGCTGTGGGGTTTCCCTCCGCTGATTTTTATTATCGTGAGCCGGCTCTGGTCTGTTTGCCTGCGGAACGAACTGGACGATGATCCCATCGTATTTTCCGTCAAGGACAGGCAATGCCAGATCGCCGTCGCCATGCTAGGGGTCTGTTTCATCATGGCCTGGTTTGGACTCCCATCGCTATGAGGTATCTTCTGAACGACGAGAAAGTACGTTATATCCTTGCTGGTGGGACGGCAGCGGCGATCAACTGGCTCGCACGATTTCCATTATCAGGCTTTATGTCATTTCCCCTCGCCGTGGCGGTCGCAACGATGATTGGCATGGTGTTTGGCTTCCTCAGCTACAAATACCTCGTCTTTGGCCCGACCCAGCGCAGATTGCTGCTTCAGATCAGGGATTTCATCGGGGTCAATCTGTTTGCCGCCCTGTTTACCATCGGAGTGGCTGTCGCTCTGAAAAACCTACTGCCGTGGCCGGGCGATTGGTCATGGTTCGTTGAACCGGGCGCCCATGCGGCCGGGATTGCAACAGGCGCGGTAGTTAATTATCTGGGCCATCGCCACGTGACCTTCAACAACCGCCAAGGCTGATAAAACAAAACCCCGACCTTTCGGTCGGGGTTCGGGAAGCACTCTTAAAGCTTCAAAACTCTGGGCGTCAGGCCGCCTCTTCGACTTCCGCCGTCTTCGAACTTGGGCGTGGATCACGCAGCACATAGCCGCGGCCCCAGACCGTCTCGATATAGTGATTGCCGTTGGTGGCATTCTGCAGCTTCTTGCGCAGTTTGCAGATGAAGACGTCGATGATCTTCAGTTCCGGCTCGTCCATACCGCCATAGAGGTGGTTCAGGAACATTTCCTTGGTCAGCGTCGTGCCCTTCCGGAGGGAGAGCAGTTCGAACATCTGATATTCCTTGCCGGTCAGGTGAACGCGCTCTTCGTCCACTTCTACCGTTTTGGCGTCCAGATTGACGATGATTTCGCCCGTGCGGATCACGCTCTCGGCATGGCCTTTGGAGCGGCGCACGATGGCGGTGATGCGGGCGATCAGCTCGTCCTTGTTGAACGGCTTGGTGAGATAGTCATCGGCGCCGTAGCCGAGCGTCTTCACTTTCGCTTCGATGTCCGGATTGCCGGAAAGGATCATCACAGGCGTGTTCACACGGCCCATGCGCAGCTGCTTGAGCACTTCGTACCCGGAAATATCAGGCAGAGAGAGGTCGAGCACGATCATGTCGTACTCATACACTTTGCCAAGATCCACGCCCTCTTCGCCGAGGTCGGTGGTGTAGATGTTGAAGCCTGCAGCCTTCAGCATCAACTCGATGGAACGAGCCACCGCACTATCGTCTTCAATCAGCAGGACGCGCATCTCTCGTCTCCCGAATCAATATTACGACCAAGCTAGCCGCATTTCCTGTCAATGTGAATCCTACGGGCTGTTCCTTTAACGAAGGTTAACAAGCCGTACGATCCGCCCCCAAAACTTCTACTTTCTTCACACAGATTAATAGCCAAGATCAGCACCCTGGCGGCTACCAATCAGCATCTGTGAAATGGCGATCGCGTCCTGGATCGGCTGTGCCTGCTGGTCTGTGGAGATCAGCGTCTTCTGGCAGCGGATCGCATCACGCACCTTCGGATCCCGCATCACAGTCCCTGCAAGATGAGGCCGGAAGCCGAGGAATGTCTGACAGGCGCGGGCAATCGCTTCATAGGTGCGCTGCCCTGCGGCCCGGGACTCGGCCTGGTTGATACAGATGACGGGCTCCACGTTTGGCGCATAGCCGCGCAGGACCTTGATGAACGCATACGCATCCGTCATCGAGGTTGGCTCGTCGGTAATCACCATGAGCGCCTTGTCGGCGGCCCGCGCGAGACGCATGCAGTTCGCCTCGATCCCGGCGCCGAGATCGACAACCACCTGATCGTATTGCAGCGCCAAAGCAGACAGGCCCGCGGCGAGGCGGGCAACTTCTTCAGGGGCCAGCTCAGCCAGCGCACCGGAGCCGGATCGGCCCGGCAGCACATCAAAGCCGCCATCTGCCGCGCCGCCATCAACCGGCGTCACGGCATCATCCAGTTCGACCCAACCGGCGATCACCGCGGCGAGATCTGTTTCCGGCGCGATGCCCAACTGGACGTCGACATTGGCCAGGCCAAGGTCGCCATCCACCAGCAGCGTGCGCTTGCCAGCCTGTGCGAATGCGGAGGCCAGCGTGATGGCCATGAAGGTCTTGCCAACACCGCCCTTGCCACTGGCAACGGCAATGATCGAGGCTGGCGCGACGCGCGGAGTCGGGCGTTGGGACGGCCGTTCCTGCGATTTTCGAAGCATGAAGCTCATAAGTCTACGCAGCTCCTTTCAGGGCGATGACATCGCCTGGGGCGTCTTCCATCAACAAGGCAGCCAACCGGGAAGGCGCTGCCGGCACCAGTCCGCCGCCGATGAAAGGCGTAACGGCAAGGTGTGAGAAGGCGATGCCCGCCGAGGACAGGGCGGAGATGGCCCCTCCCCGTCTGCGGGCGATATCGAGTTTTGTGAGAATGGCGCGGCGAATGCCCGCGCGGGCAAAGATGCGGGCTGCATCTGCCTGATCTTCGGGATGGCCTTCGGCCGACATGACGAGCACGGGCTCGGCGCGCACGACCTGGATCAGGTCCTGCAGGCTGTCCATGTCGTCCTGGTCGAATGGATTGATCGAGGGCAGGTCGATGACGCAGCGATGTCCGGCGTCGCGCGCGGCGCGCAGCATGTCGAACAGGGCATCCGGCGTGGTGGCGGTGCGGATCTGACCCCGCTCCTGCTCCAGATAGGCGGCCAGCTGTGCGCCGCCGGCCGTGCCGTCGAGGTCAGCTGCCACCGGCAGGATGGCCGTACGGGCCACAGCCGCGCGGCGGGTCAGCTTGGCCGCGGTTGCAGTGCGGCCATGCCCCGGAGGGCCAATCAGGATGATATCTTTTTCCATACGCGCCGCGATGGGGTCACAGGTCACGATGCGCTCAAGTCCAGCGGCAATCGATTCTTCTGGCGAGTCGCCCGGAATGGCGTTCTGGCCAGCGCCTTCATGCGCCACACGCTCGGCAAAGCGTTTGGGGGCACCATGCCATAGCAGGGCGTCGCGCACACGACTGTAGAGGGGGTTTTCGGATCCGCGGCCATGTCCGGCGCCACGCGCCTCTCGCAGGAACAGCGGCTCGCTTGGAACCACGCCGCCTCCGAGTTTGTCGGTTGCCGCGCGAACTTCCACCCCACCCTCGATCTCCCGTTCGGACAGGATGACGGCGTCAGCTCCCATTTCGGCAAAAATCATCGCTTTGGCGGCCTCGAGGGACTCCGCGGCGAACATCTTCATGCGCATGTCTGCATGTTCCCTTTGTGTTGATCACCCCGCCGATTGCCACCCCAATAGGCCGGCAGGACATGCTTCCGTTGGAGGCAGTTAACACCGTGAAAGGTTAACAACTTCCTTTCTTCCGTTAGGAATTGGGCGGCGTTGCAGGGATTTAATGATATTTGCCTGAAGGTCAGGCAGCGGCGCGATCGTCGACGATTTCCGACAGAGTCACGCCCAATTGGCCATCGGCAATAACCAGCTTGCCCCGCGCCATCAGGCGATCTGACAGATAGATATCGACCGGCTCATCGGTATGGCGCTCCAGCGCCACGATGTCGCCTTCGGCCATCGCCATCAATTCCTCGATCGGCATGCGCATTTCGCCGAGAACCACATCCACCCGGACAGGCACATCCATCAGGCTTTTCTTCAGCGCGGGATTGGCAGAATCAGTCATGGCTTTCCTTCAGGTGCAACACGCTTCAGGGATTGCTGGGCATCGAACAGATCGCCCTGCCCGTCGAGAATGGTGCGGGCTGTAGCCCTTATTAACGCATGGGCCCGGTCACTGAAACCCTCGTCATACGCGCAGGCCTCCAGATGGCCGGTCAGCGCCACCAGATTGGCGAGCGCCTCGTTGAGCGCATTCGTGACGCCTTGCAAGCGTTCGGTCTCCGCGCGGGCCTCTTCCGTCCGCAAGGAGGCGGCGCCCTCGGCCCGGGCTTCGGCCAGCATGTCCAGCAATTCCGGCGTGGTCAGCTTCACCGGCGGGTCGATCTCGACCGGGGCCGGCGCGCTTGCGCTGAAATCGCTGCGGAAGTCGAAAGGTGTCACGGATTTGACGGCGCGATGGTTCATTCGACGAGTTCGTCCTCATCCTGCGGGCGTCCGGCGCGAATGTCTCCGCGCTCGATCAGGGTGCGGGCCAGATCGACCAGTTCCATCCGGGCGGTCTCGATCTCGCTGCGGCGCACCGCGCCGAGCATGTCGATTTCCTCGCGCAGCAATTCGCCGG
This sequence comes from Hyphomonas sp., assembly GCF_036964145.1. Lineage (GTDB taxonomy): Bacteria > Pseudomonadota > Alphaproteobacteria > Caulobacterales > Hyphomonadaceae > Hyphomonas. The sequence goes on along the minus strand of NZ_JBALUC010000001.1, from coordinate 640,150 downwards.
CGCGTTGCGTCATGTTGCGGAAGAACGCCGCGCGGGTTTCCTCGCGTGCGCCCTTCAGCGCATAGGTCAGGCGCGTCCGGTCCGCGGCCGACAGCAGGGTCTGCAGGCCGCCGGCGTCCAGATGAGTGAGATCATCAAAGGTGAACATCAGCGCGCGGACCCGCTCGCCGGCTCCCGGCACGGCGGATTCGAGCGCAGACAAGAGGCTCTGTTCGGCGCGGCTGTCCATCCGGTCGAAAATGCGGGCGACGCCTTCATGGCCCCCGGTGCGCGCGGCTGGCGCAGCACTTGTCATCCAGGCCGATACGGAGGCTTCAAGCGCAGCGATGGCACTGGCATGGGCAGGCCCGAGATGCAGCAGGCGTTGCATCACATCGACGGCAACAGGTTTCTCAATGGCTTTCAGAAGGCGTGCAGAGGCCTTCCCGTCCAGGCGCGACAGCATCAGGGCAAGCGCTTGTGGGTGTTGTCCCTGTGCCAGTTGCAACAGGTCGCGCGTTTCCAGGTCGGACACTTTTGCCCAGACCGGCGCCTCTGACGCGGCCTGCGCGCCGGTGCGCTCATGCGCCTGTTTGTAGCTCGTCAGCGTGTCTGCTTCATCGCGAAGATCGTCATCGAGCGCGTCCATTGCCGCCGACAAAGCGCGGGCTTCCTGCGGGCTCAGTTCATTCCAGACGGGCGCGGCTTCCGGGCCAAGCGCACGCATCAGGCGAGCGGACTTGGCGAGACCAGTCGCGCCGCTCGGACGGGCAATCGCCAGCGCGCTCATGCGGCGTCTCCCTCTCCGCGCATCCAACTGCGCAGGATCGAGGCTGTGCGGGCCGGGTCCTTTCGGACCAGCGACGCGGCATCCGGGTCTGGCTGGCGAACAGGACGGGGCTTGGGCGCAGAGATGATATCTGCCGTATCGACGCGCGCGGGCTTTCGCTCGGCAGGCGCACCAGCGCCCTTCCCTTCCTGCGCGATCTCAAGCGGGGCGCGAAACCCGACCCAGGCCAGCAGGCCGCAGAGCAGCGCATAGAGACCAAGCTCTGTCCAGCCGGTCGCATCGGGGCGCCCGGCGACGCCGCGGGCAAAATCGGCCTGTTCGATGATCAATTGGTCACCGGCTTCCGGCGATAGCAGGATGGCCGACGTTGCGAGGCGTTGCAGGGTGGGGGCGGTCTCGCTCGCATCGGAGGCCAGCAGGATCAGGACCGACCGGCCAGAGCCGCCAGTGCCCATCACCGACAGGCGTATGTTTCCCTTGCCGGCAACCGGTTCGAGGATGCCCATGAGGGAGGTCTCGACGGCTGAGCCCGGCACCCAGGCCTCAACCGGCTGGGTAAACAGGTCGCTGGCGCGCCAGCTGCCCAGCACGCCTGCGATCACAAGCGCAAACAGCGCGACTGCTCGTGTGGAGAGCATCGCGCTGCCTTGGAATTTCGCAAGCCTGTGGTCCATCAGCAACTCCCGGCGCCGGGTACATTTCCGGCATTCAGGACCATTGATAGGCGCTGGCGTGTAAATTTGTGTTTAACGGAAAGGATTCCGTTAACCGTAAAGCGTCCTAACGGCGATATTGCTGCAGACGGGTGGTCCGCAGACCCTTGGTTCCGTGACGGGAGTAAAGCTTCTCCCAGGTCTCGAATTCCTCATCGCTCAGGCTGTAGCGATCGCAGGCTGCCTTGCGGGTCAGAAGACCGCCGGAAACTGCTGCAACGACTTCAGCCTTGCGACGGGTAACCCAACGGGAAATGTTGGGTGACGGAAGATCCGCCAGGGTCAGCATCTGGCCATCCGGGCCCGGGACGCTGAGGTTACGTGCATTGTGCTGTTCCATGTCCACACCATTCTTGTTGTCGTGACAGGACTGCCCGGCTTCTCCGGGCGCCATGTCGTCCAACATACAGTGTGGGTTTTAAGCCGAGGCATAAGTGACCTCGTCAGTTTCACTCCCCCGGTTAGAAGAATGTTTGTAAAGCTGTACCGGGCCGGGACAATCGCCGGGAATCAGCTGGATTCATTACAGAAAATATAATTTACGACCGGATTACGCCAGCAATGCCAGCGCGTCATTCTCCCGCGCCTGGGCCGCATGACGACGCAGCATGGTGAGGAACATCTCGTCGCCCCGCTCGGTCTGTTTCACCAGCATCGCCGCCCCGAAGGCCACCGACATCCCGTAGAAACTGAACCAGCGATAATGCCGGTAGAGTTCATCGAACGAATAATCGGTGATGCCCTCTTCCGTCAGCCGGGCATGATAGTAGCGAAGCAAGGCCTGTTCATGCCTGGGCCGGTCCTCGCGGGTCAGGCCCGCCCCGATGAAATAGGCAACATCCCCCGCAGGAGCGCCCTTGCCAGCCGTTTGCCAGTCCACGACGGCCAGCGGCTTGGGGGCGGACTCGGCGCCGAACAGCATATTGTCGAGCCGGAAATCATTGTGCGTCAGCGCGTGCGGGCCATCATAGCCCTCGCTCCAGGCTGGCAACGCGGCCGCATAGGCATCACCGACAAGGATGTCGGCAGCCTCCAGCCTTTTACCATACCGCTCCTTGAATCCCTGCCACAGGCCGGACACTGCTTCCGGACCAAGGGCGGGCGGCGGGGCCAATTCACTGCCCTGCAACCAGGCATAATTGTCGAGCGACGGGTCATTCCAGTGCGCCGCATGCAGTACAGCGGCCGCCGACAGCGCCCGCTCGGCTTCGGCCACGCTGCAGCCCTGCAACTGGTCGCCCTGTTCGGACGGCGCCATGTCTTCCATGATCAGGGCGAACCGGTTCGTGTCCGCATCATAGTCGGTGTAGAACGCCGCCGGTGTGATCACACCCGCCACTTTCGGGAAGGTGCGATAGAATTTCACTTCGCGCTCATAATGACCAAGCAGCTTGGCTGTCATCAGGCTTTCAGGGCTGTCGGACGGAAACTTGCCAACCAGCGTCGCCGGCGCATTCGCACCCTTGCGGGCATAATCGAACACGAAACGGACATTCTCGCCGATCTGGCCGGTCCCGATGGATTTCGCGGTGAGGCTGGCGACTTCGGCATCAATACCGATTTCTTCAAATAGCGCATTGAACCATTCCGCTCCGAGTGAGAGCGGGTCCGCGTCGAGGCCTGGTCGGCTCATTCATGTTTCCTCCGGTTTCGTTTCCTCGTCGGCAGTGTTGTCCTGCCGTGTTTTATTTTTTCCCCAGCCGGTGAAGCGCTGCAGCTGCTCCATCCGGTCTTCGGCGTCGCGCAGGCCCTTGTCGAGCGCGGCCATTGTGCGTGCGAAATCTCCGCTGGTTTCCTTGCGCCAGGCACGTTCTGCCTTGGCGATCACATAGCCGATGGCGACGGATTTGAGGCCCACCGGTGCGCCGGAGCGATTGTCGAGCCCGGCCGATACGAGTGCCCAGTCGGCGCTGCGCTTGCGCGCCAGCGGCAGAGTGAGCAAGAGCGAGGGTGTGCGGTCGCGATAGGCCATCAGGGACATGAGGCCGGCGCGATATTCTTCCATCGCCTCGAAGCGCAGCATGATGACATCGAACAGGCGTTCACGCGGGCTTTCGTCGCGCGATACCCCCTCCTCCGACATGGCCTTGTCGAAATAGGGGTCGGCATGTGCGGAAAGGTCATCCTTGCCGGCAAGACCATGAAACTCGGACAGAGGAATGTCGGCAGCGCCTGCAATGTCGGCAAGCGTCAGATCGGCCCAGGGCGTCTCGGCGGCGAGACCCAGGGCGACGAGCAGGCCTTTATCAAGTATGCCTGCCTGCGTCGTCATCTGGTCCTGATCCTCTAATCCGGCTCTCTGGAAAGCTCCCGGTCGCGGGTAACAGCGGCGCGCAGGGCCTTCCTCATCAAGATAGGCATCCCACCGTCATCCATGAGGATGTCAAGGGCGGCCTGGGTGATGCCGCCGGGGGAAGTGACCATTTTTCTGAGCTCGTTCGGGGTCTGTCCGGATTGCTCCATCAGGGCCGCCGCGCCAATGATCGTCTCGATGGCAAGGCGCGCGGCCATATCCTTGGGTACGCCTTCGGCCTCACCGGCCTCTGCCATCACTTCTGCCAGCAGGAAGACATAAGCCGGGCCGCAGCCGGAAATGCCGGTCGCGGCAACCATGGTCTTTTCGTCCATCGGGCCTTCCACGAGGCCGAGCGGGGTGAGCAGCTTGCGGGCGGCTTCGATGTCAGCCGCGTCCAGAGACGGGGCCGCCGACAGCAGCGTGACGCCCTTGCCGATGGAGCCCGGCGTGTTCGGCATCGCGCGGATGACATGCGGCGTGCCGAGCCGGTCTTCGAGCTGGCTCAGCTTGACGCCGCCCATGACGGACACGACCAGAGTCTTCTCGCCGATGAATTCCTTCACGCCTTCTGCGGCGCGGGCGAATTGCTGGGGCTTGATGCCCAGAACGACAATATCGGCGGGAGCGGGCTCGGGGTTCAGCGTGATCTGGCCCGCCTCGGCCCATTCCCGAACTTGCGGGGTCGGGCGCGGCGCGACGATGGAAAGGTTCGGCTTTGCCCGACCGGACAGCCAACCTGATGCGAGGGCGCCGCCCATGCGGCCAGCCCCGATCAGGACAATCGATTGTGCCCCCGCCACGCGCCGGGACTCAGGCTTCGCCCTGGGTTTCGAACATGACCGCGTCGATGGCCTCGCGCGGGCTCTTGCCGGCCCAGATCAGGAAGTTGAAGGCTGGCACGAACCGGTCCACGGCGCTCACAGCTGCCGCGATGGTGGAGCGGATTTCGCCCAGAGAGGCTTCGTCCCGGTCCATCATGGAGAAGGTATAGCGGAAGATCACGACGCCTTCGTCGGCCCAGTAATCGAAATGGCCGAGCCAGAGACGCTCATTCGCCATGATAATCAGCTCGGACAGCTGGCGGCGCTTGTCGGCAACCGGCTTGATGTCGAGTGTGACAGAAAAGTGGATCGCCGCAGGCTCGGGACGGAACGCAAACAATGCGCCCATATCGCCCCAGCGGGTCTCGGCCACGGCCTGGATTGTCCCCTCTTCATCGCGTTCGTGTTGCCACCCTGCGATTTCGAGCGCCTCTTCGACGCGGTCGAGCGGATCAATCCCTTCGAATTCTTCGCGTGAAAGATCAAGGCTCATGAAAGTCTCCCCTTCTTTCTGAGGTCATGGACACAGGATTCGTGCCCAATGGCCATCCCCGTTGAAACGCGGCGACGCGGCCGCGTCCACCCTGATCAACAGGTAGGCAGATAAAGTCTGTGGGTTGCGCTATTTGGATTTTGCGGCCGTTTCGAGCTCTGCCACACGTGCTTCCAGCGCTTCGACACGCTCCAGCGCCGCCGTGGCAAGCGTCTTCAGTGCCTCGACTTCGTCGCGGCCCGCCAGGTCCATATCGGCGATCAGGCCCTTCACGCGGGCCTGGGCTGCGGTCTTCGCTTCTTCGCTTGCGGCCCGCGCAGCGCCCATTGCACCGGTCATCAGGCCGGCAATGTCATCTAGCAGTGGATTTGTTGTGGCCATGCGGCTACTCCTTCGCGGCATCGGGCGGACAGGTTTGGTTCCCCTAACAGATAGGTCCTTATCCATACAGGGAAAAGACGCTGCATGCTGGATATGATGAGCTTCGCCGCACCCCTTCTGCCCGCCGCGGCGCTGACCTTTCCGGATGTCAGCCCGGCGCTGGTGTCGATTGACCTCGGCTTCCTCGGGCTCGGAACCTTCCATTTGCGCTGGTACGCGCTTGGTTACATGGCCGGCATCGCGCTCGCCTGGTGGTATGCCAGCGCCATGATCCGGCGCCCACGCCTGTTCGGCGGCAGAAGCCCGCTGACCAAGGACCAGCTCGACGACATCATGTTCTGGATCATTGTCGGCATCATTCTCGGCGGACGCTTCGGCTATGTCCTGTTCTACATGGTGCCCTACCAGTTCGACGTGATCGCAGCGAACCCGCTGACCATCTTCAAGATCTGGGATGGCGGCATGGCGTTTCATGGCGGCATTCTGGGCGTTACAATCGCGCTCATCCTGTTCGCGCGCCGTCGCAAAGTGTCACTGCTTTCCATCGGCGACATTGCCGGCGTGGTCGCGCCAATCGGCATCGGCCTCGTCCGCCTCGCCAATTTCGTGAACGCCGAACTCTATGGCCGCCACACCGACGCGCCCATCGGCATGGTCTTCCCGGAAGGCTATGTGCGCGGCTCCACGCCGCCTGCCTATAATTGGGAAACCGGCGAATGGGTCAGCACAGGCTTCGAGACAGCACGCCATCCGAGCCAGCTGTATGAAAGTGTGCTGGAAGGCTGGCTGCCGCTGCTTGTGCTATCGGTCCTGATCTGGCGCTTCGGCGCGCTGAAACGCCCCGGCCTCGTCGCCGGCCTGTTCCTGCTGATGTATGCTGCGGGCCGCACCATCGTCGAAAATTTCCGTATGCCGGACAGTTTCGCGACCAGCCTGCCGGACTGGATCACGATGGGCCAGCTGCTTTCCATCCCGATGTGGATCGGCGGCATCTGGCTGGTCTGGAATGCGCTGAAGAAAAAGCCTGCGACTGCGGACTGATCTGCCCATGACCCTCAAGGAACGCATCATCCGCCTGATCGAAACCGGCGGCCCCATCCCGGTTTCAACTTACATGCAACTCGCCCTGCATGACGCCAGCCAGGGCTACTACGCCACGCGCCCCGGCCTCGGCACGGATTTCATCACGGCGCCGGAAGTCAGCCAGGTATTCGGCGAACTGATCGGCCTGTGGGTCGTGCATGAATGGCGGGCCATGGGCGCACCGTCCGACTTCCATCTCGTTGAAATCGGTCCGGGGCATGGCACGCTGATGGCGGACGCCCTGCGCCTCGCCTATGTCGCGGGCAGCCGCGAGTTTGCCGATGCCGCCAAACTCACCCTCGTCGAGCCGAGCCCGGAATTGCGCAAGGTGCAGGCCGAGCGCCTCAACGATTACACGCCGTCCTTTGCGGATACGCTCGGCAATGTGCCCGCCGGGCCGATGATCTTGGTCGCGAATGAATATCTCGACTGCCTGCCCGCCCGCCAGTTCCGCAAGGCGGAGGATCAGTGGCGCGAATGCGTGGTCGGGCTGGATGCTGACGGGGCGCTGGCCTTCGGTCTCGCCGCCGACGAGCAGCGCGCCCCCGATGGCGCGGCTGAAACCTCCGAAGCCGTCGAGGTCCAGATCGGCTTCGACCTGCTGATTGCAGACCTTCTCACCCGCCCCGCGCCGATGCGCGCGCTGTTCATCGATTACGGCCCCGCCGATGCCACGCCGGGCGACAGCCTCCGCGCCTTCAGCCAGGGCGAGCAGGTCTCCCCCCTCGCCCAGCCGGGCGAGACCGATTTGACCGTGGACGTTGATTTCGGTCGCCTGAAACGGCTCGCGGCCCGCATGGGGCTGGATGTGGCGGGCCCGACACCGCAGGGCATGTTCCTGATGGGGCTCGGGGCGCAGGCTCGTCTCAACCAGCTGGTCGAGGCCAACCCGGACCATGCCGACGCGATCTTCAACAATGCCCAGCGGCTGATCGACCCGAAAGACATGGGTAGCCGCTTCAAGGCGATCTGCCTGTCGAGTAGCGGCCTGCCCGCGCCGGTTGGGTTCTAGAAAAACTCTTGCGAGCCTTCCGCTGCGAAAGACAGGCTTGGCTTTGGCGGCGCGGTCCCCATGTCTTGGGAACGCAATGCAAGGGGCCTTGATGTGGCTGAACTTTCGATCCTGGAACTCGGACGCGTGCGCGAGGGCTTTACCCGCGCAGACGCCCTGAATGATGCCCGCCGGCTTGGCCAGCACGCCGAGGCCCTTGGCTACAAGCGGCTCTGGGTGGCCGAGCACCACAATATGAAAGCCGTCACCACGGCGGCGACTTCGCTTGTCGTGTCGCACATCGCGGCCGGCACAAAGACCCTCCGCGTCGGCGCAGGCGGCATCATGCTGCCCAATCACGCGCCCTATATCATCGCCGAACAGTTCGGCACGCTGGAGGCGCTCTATCCAGGCCGAATCGACCTCGGCCTTGGCCGCGCCCCCGGCACGGACCAGATGACCCTGCGGGCCCTGCGCCGCGACCCGACCAGCGCCGATCGTTTCCCAGAGGATGTTCTGGAACTGCAGGCCTTTCTCGGCCCGGTCGAACCCGGCCAGAAGATTGAGGCCGTGCCCGGCTCCAATTCGAATGTCCCGCTCTGGATCCTCGGCTCCAGCCTGTTCGGCGCGCAGGTCGCAGCCGCCTATGGCCTGCCCTATGGCTTTGCCTCCCATTTCGCCCCCCAGGCGCTGGATGATGCGCTGGCTACCTATCGCGCCAACTTCCAGCCATCAGACCAGCAGAAGACCCCCTATGCCCTGATCGGGGTGAACATCATTGCGGCGGAAACGAATGAGGAAGCGAAATTTCTCGCGACCTCACAGCAGATGTCGTTCGCGAACCTCGTGCGCGGCGACCGCAAGCTGACTCAGCCGCCCATCGACGACATCGACACATACTGGACGCCGGAAGAGAAACTGCGCGCTTCCCACATGCTGAATTTCAGCATCATCGGTGACCGGGACACGGTGAAACGCGGCGTCGACGCCTTGCTTGCGCGCACAAACGCCGACGAGTTGATGATCGTGTCCGACATGTATGATCCGGACAAGCGCCTGCGCTCCTTCGAGATCATCTCGAAAGTCCTGAAAGGCTGAATTTAATGGGTACGGGTCAGCCCGGATCAGACGGGACGCTTGATCTCGTTATTGTCGCCCAGCAGCACAACAGTCGGGGCATGCTGGCGTGCCTTGTCGGCGTCGACGCCGGCAAAGGCTGCGATGATGACCTTGTCGCCAGCCGCAAAGTGGCGGGCAGCGGCGCCGTTAACACCGATGGTCCGGGAGCCACGCGGCGCTTCAAGGGCATAGGTCTGGATGCGGGCGCCATTGGTGACGTTCCAGATATCCACGCGTTCATTCGGCAGGATACCCGAAGCGTCGAGCAGGTCCTGGTCAATCGAGACCGAGCCTTCATAGTGAAGGTCGCACTGCGTGACGGTTGCAGAATGCAGTTTGGCTTTCAGCATGTTGAGCAACAAGGATGTATCCTCCCGGATTTATTTTATGAGCGCTTAATTATGCTCACAATGAGCATATAGGAAGGCCCACGGCCTTGCGCAAGGCGCTTATTGCATCGCAGCAAATGTGAGTAAAGACGGTATTGGACGTTGCCGGCTCTCCTTCCCGCGAGGTCAGGTCATGGTGCCGCTCACATACGCTTCACCCGCGAAATCTGTCTCAAAATGGCTCGCTTTGCGCGAATCCGTCTGTTAACAATCTTTAACGCTGGGGAGAGACAAAGGGGATGAACGGCATGAAACAGGTGTCTGCAGGCGGTATTGTGATCGCCATGATCTTGGCGGGGTGCGCCTCAAGTCCGGAACCGGCCCCGGCCTCTCCGCCCCCCGCAACCGGGCAGGCCCCGAATGGCCCCGTGCGCGGCATTCCCAATCCGAGTGATGATGATTTCCTCGGCGCGCCGACCCCGACCGTACGCCGTCATACCGGCCGCGCCAGCACCGGCGCCGTGCCGGCCAAGGACTACCTCCCCTACATTGACGTCGCGATTGACGAGTCGGCCGTTTATTCCGAGTTCGGAGACATGTTGCAGGACCGCTATACCCGTATCCAGATCGTCACGCTGAAGCCCGACGCCTATGACATGGAGGGGGTCACCTCCGGTGTCCGCAGCCAGGAAGTCGAGGCGCGCAATTATGACAAGGAAAGCCGGGGCTGGTTCTCCCGCATGATGTCATCGCGCAGCATCACCCGCACACTGATCGCCGAGTTCGACGTTGCCAAGCCCGACATCACGGCAACCAATGCGCTGTTCTCGTCTACCTTTTCCTCCAACAATCGCGAAGGTGAGAGCTGGACGACGAATGAGAGTATTTCGGTCTATGCCACGCCCTATTTCAAGGTCGGCCCGAACACGACCATCGAGGCGCGCTTTCGCCTTCAGTTGTCGGATGAAAAGGAATCCTCTGCCAGCGCGAATGTGATGGGCGCGCTGACCACGGCGGCGAATTTGATTGCACCGACCTCCACACTGGTGACCTACTTCAACGCACCGCTGATGATGGAAGCCTCCAACTTCCTGAACAATTCGACCAGCACCCTGTTCGGTCAGTCGATCACGGAGCAATCGGTCAGCGCCTTTTCCGTGAAGGCCTGGAGCGACAAGCCGATCCTCGTTGTGTCGGCCCAATTGCCTGACACGGACGACATCAAGGATACGCGCGGCAAGGGCGCCATCGGCCAATGGGCCGTCTATCTTGACCAGCCCATCCCGTCGATCTTCACCGCCGGTGTCTCCGATGCAGGCTTTCCGGATTATACGGGTGTCACGTCCGGGGATATTCTGGCGTTCGATGTGGGCGAGGATCTCACCGTCTACGATTATGTCTTTTCTCGCCTCGATCTGGCCGACCGCATTTCATATTTGAACAATACGGCCGACCCGGACGTGGCCGGTCTGATCTGCAACCGGATCGAACGCGGCCTGTCCGAAATCGGCTTCACCTCCTATGACGCCGCTGCAGCGGTCTGGGCGGCGTCGGTCTCTGACCAGTTCAATGGCAGCGCCAAGGCCGCCTTCCAGGGCGAAAATACCTGCGAAGCCATGATCCGCTGGAAAGCGCTCGGCGGCTGATCCGCCTCAGCCGAGAAGATGCGCCACCACGCGGCGCGTGTGCGGGGCATCCCGATGCTCGAACAGGTAAATGCCCTGCCACGTGCCGAGTGCCATACGCCCGCCGGAAACGGGGATCGAGAGCGAAGTCTGCGTCAGGGCCGCCTTGATATGGGCCGGCATGTCGTCCGGCCCCTCGGTGCGATGAACCAGATAGCTCATGGACGGGTCGTTGGCGGGCGGCGCGAGGCGGCGGAAGAAAGCCTGCAGATCGCGCTGTACGTCCGGATCGGCATTCTCCTGCACCAGCAGCGAACAGGATGTGTGCTGGCAGAACAGGGTCAGCAGGCCGTCGCCCTGCCCTGCCACAAAGTCCTCCACCTCGCGGGTGAACTCATAGAGGCCGGAACCCTGGGTCGGGATGGTGAGTTGGGTCTGCATGCCCTCCGATTACCTTCCTCCGCCCCGGCGGGCAATCACTAGATGAGTTTCATGGGTGACGGGTCGGGCCCCGCCCTGTATTTCAGAATTAACCTGCATTAACTGGCAAGAACGGAGTGGGACATGCGCTGGAAAGGTGGACGCAGAGGCGGAAACGTCGAGGACAGACGCGGCATGAGCGGCGGCAAGCTCGCCGGCGGCGGTATCGGCTTCGTCCTGATCGCGCTGGTTGTGTCCTATTTCCTCGGCATTGATCCCCAGCCCCTGCTTGAAGCCGGTAGCGGCATGTCTTCCGGCCAACAGCAATCCGGCGAAGTCGGCACGCCCGAAGATGAAGCCGGCCAGTTCGTCGATGTGGTCGGCACCAATGTGAACGATGTCTGGGCCGAACTGCTCGACGGCTACAAGAAGCCGAATACCGTCATCTACACGCAAGGCACGGGCACCGGCTGCGGCTATGGCCAGGCCGCGATGGGGCCCTTCTACTGCCCGGCCGACCAGACCATCTATCTCGATCTCTCCTTCTGGCAGCAGATGGAAACCCAGCTTGGCGCGTCCGGCGCGGATTTCGCACGCGCCTATGTCATCGCGCATGAATTCGGCCACCATGTACAGACGCTGACCGGCGCCTCGCAACAGGTCCGCAAGGCGCAGCAGCAAGCCCGCAACCAGGCCGAAGCCAACAAATATTCCGTTGCGCTGGAGCTGCAAGCGGACTGCTATGCCGGTGTCTGGGCCGCGCGCGCTTCCGCTGCCTCGAATGGCCAGGTCGCGCTGGAACGGGGCGATATGGAAGAAGGCCTGAAGACGGCCAATGCCATCGGTGACGATATGCTACAGAAACGCTCCCAGGGCCGCGTGACCCCCGAAGCCTTTACGCATGGCTCGGCCGAACAGCGCATGGAATGGCTGACCCGAGGTTATGAGAGCGGGGACCCCCGCCAGTGTGATACGTTCAACTAATCCCCTGCCCGAACGGGCCTGAGGGGGCAGAATGACATCATGAGAGGGAGAGGCCGACATGACCGACGGCAAGCCAATGGGGTTCGACACCCTGCAAATTCACGCGGGCGCAAACCCGGACCCGGCCACCGGCGCGCGCCAGGTGCCGATCTACCAGACCACAGCCTATGTCTTCCGCGACGCTGACCACGCCGCCGCACTCTTCGGCTTGCAGGAAGTCGGCTACATCTATTCCCGCCTGACCAATCCTACGGTCGCGGCGCTGGGCGACCGGATTGCCGCGCTCGAAGGCGGCGCGGGCGCAGTCTGCTGCTCCTCCGGCCATGCGGCGCAGATCATGGCCCTCTTCCCGCTGATGGCGCCGGGGCGCAACATTGTTGCCTCGACCCGCCTCTATGGCGGTACGATCACCCAGTTCAGCCAGACGTTCAAACGCTTCGGCTGGTCGGCCACCTTCGTGGACTTTGATGACCTCGACGCCGTGAAGGCCGCGATTGACGACGATACGCGCGCCATCTTCTGCGAGACCATCGCCAATCCGGGCGGTTATATCACGGACCTCGACGCGATTGCCGAAATCGCAGATGGCGCGGACATTCCCCTGATCGTCGATAATACGACGGCCACCCCCTATCTCTGCCGCCCGATCGAGCATGGCGCGACCCTGGTCGTCCACTCCCTGACGAAATATATGACCGGCAATGGCACGGTGACCGGCGGCGCGATTGTCGATTCTGGCAAGTTTGACTGGTCGGCCTCTGACAAATTCCCGTCCCTCTCCCAGCCGGAACCGGCCTATCACGGCCTGAAATTCCACGAGACGTTCGGCCCGGCCGCCTTCATGTTCCACGGCATCGCCGTGGGCCTGCGCGACCTCGGCATGACGCTGAACCCGCAAGCGGCGCACTATACGCTGATGGGCATCGAGACGCTCTCCATGCGGATGGACAAGCATGTCGCCAATGCAAAGAAGATCGCCGCCTGGCTGGAAGGCCATGATGCGGTTTCCGGTGTCACCTATGCCGGGCTGGACTCCTCGCCCTACAAGGATCGCATCCCGAAAATCTGCCCGAAGGGCGCCGGAGCGCTGTTCACGGTCCAGCTGAAAGGCGGCTATGAAGCCTGCACAAAATTTGTCGGCGGCCTGAACCTGTTCAGCCATGTCGCAAACCTCGGCGACGCGCGCAGCCTGGTCATCCACCCCGCCTCGACCACGCACCGCCAATTGACCGAAGAACAGCAGATCGCCGCTGGCGCCGCGCCCAACACGGTCCGCCTCTCCATCGGCATCGAAGATGCCGACGACCTGATCGCGGATCTGGATCAGGCGCTGAGAGCGGCGGGCTAATCACCTCGCGACACTTGCAGAAACAAAAAAGGCGGCCTCGACGGGCCGCCTTTTTCAAACTTGGATCGGCGCTTGCGCCTTACGTATCCAGGAAGCTGCGCAGTTTGCGGCTGCGGCTCGGATGCTTCAGTTTGCGGAGCGCTTTCGCCTCGATCTGGCGGATACGTTCGCGGGTCACCGAGAATTGCTGGCCGACTTCTTCCAGCGTGTGATCCGTGTTCATACCGATACCAAAGCGCATGCGCAGCACGCGTTCTTCACGCGGCGTGAGCGAGGCAAGCACACGGGTGGTCGTTTCGCGGAGGTTCGACTGGATCGCGGCGTCGACGGGCAGGAGCGCCATCTTGTCCTCGATGAAGTCGCCGAGGTTTGAATCCTCGTCGTCGCCAATCGGGGTTTCCAGCGAGATCGGCTCTTTCGCGATCTTCAGGACCTTGCGGATTTTTTCCAGCGGCAGTCCCAGCTTTTCGGCCAGCTCTTCCGGGGTCGGCTCGCGGCCGATTTCGTGCAGCATTTGGCGCTGAGTACGGATGATCTTGTTGATCGTCTCTATCATGTGCACCGGGATACGGATCGTGCGGGCCTGGTCGGCAATCGACCGCGTTATGGCCTGACGAATCCACCATGTGGCATAGGTCGAGAATTTGTAACCGCGGCGGTATTCGAATTTATCGACCGCCTTCATCAGGCCGATATTGCCTTCCTGGATGAGATCGAGGAATTGCAGGCCGCGGTTTGTATACTTCTTCGCAATGGAAATCACGAGGCGCAGGTTGGCCTCGACCATTTCCTTCTTGGCGATGCGCGCTTCGCGCTCGCCCTTCTGCACCGTCTGCACGATGCGGCGGAAATCATCAATCGGGATACCGATTTCCTGCGCGATCTCGGAAATGTTGTCGCGGGACTCGGTGATCTCGGCTTCCTTGCCCTCGGCAAAGCGCTTCCACTTGGCCGACAGGCCCTTGACCGTGTCCAGCCAGTCGGGCTCCAGTTCGCGGCCGAAATAGTTCTCGAGGAATTCCTTGCGCGGCACGCCATAGGCATCGCCCATGCGCATCAGCTTGCCTTCCATACCCATCAGCTTCTTGTTGATGGCATAGAGCTGTTCGACCAGCGCTTCGATCCGGGCATTGTTGATGTGGATCGTCTTAAGGTTTTCGACGATCGAGTTCGACAGCGAGTCATACTCTTCCTGAGCCTTCGGCGTCAGGTCCTTGCCTTCGAGCCGGCGGTTGACGAGCTTGTCCTGCAGCTTGCGGTATTTCGCAAAATCGTCGGCGATCTCGTCCAGCTTGGCCAGAACACCATCGCGCAGTTCGGCTTCCATGGCGGACATGGACATTGCCGCAGCATCATCCTCGTCCTCATCGTCATCATCATCAGACGACTCTTCGCCTTCGGCCTTGGCTTCGTCGGCTTCGTCTTCCTCTTCCTTGGGCTTTGGCTCAGGCGGCGGGTTTTCCGCGCCATACGTCGCCTCAAGGTCGATCAGGTCGCGCAGCAGGATGCGCTCGTTCACAAGCTCGTCGCGCCACACCATCATGGCTTCGAAGGTCAGCGGGCTTTCGCACAGGCCGCGGATCATCGCGTCCCGGCCAGCCTCGATGCGCTTGGCAATCGCGATCTCGCCTTCACGCGACAGCAGCTCGACGGCACCCATTTCGCGCAGATACATGCGGACCGGGTCATCGGTACGGTCAGAGCCGCGCGCATTGCCCTTCTTGGCAACGACTTTCTTGTCTTCGATCTTGGTGAGGGCCTTGCCTTCGGCTTCGGCCTCTTCTTCGCTCTCAACCACCGCAATGCCTTGCTCGGAGATCTGGGACATCACGTCCTCGATCTGGTCAGAGGTCATCTCATCATTGGGAAGCAGGGCGTTGATTTCATCATGGGTAATGAAGCCGCGCTTCTGAGCGCGCTTCAGGACCTTCTTGACGTCGGTCGCGTTGAAATCGACCAGACCGTTTTCATTGTCCTTGTCGTCTTCGCGATCGCCATCGCCGGAGACGTTCTTTTTCTTGGTGGCTGTTGCCATTCAAATCTCTCCTGTGAGGACCCCGACGGCGCCTGCCGGGAACTCTCCCAAAATAATACCTGCCTGTTAGCTTTCGCTGACTGTTCCTGCTGCCTCGTTCATGCGGTCCCACGGGACCGTTCGGTTCTCGACGAGCATATGACGCCTGTGCCACATGCGTGACGGCGGGGTCGATCCCTCGCACGCAGCATCCATGCCACGGTCAAGAGCAGGCTCGTGTGAACGTCCGTCTTCCAGAAATTGCTCTATGGCCGTTGGCCAGTCCTTTGCCTCGGGTTCGATGACCGCGTTCAGAGGCATATCAGGATAGTGTTTGAGCAGTTTGGCAGCGCGCATGTTCCCTGCCTACAGTAAATGGGCACGGAATGCGTTGCGGTCAATAGGTTTCCCTGCGTTTCCGGCCGCATTGCCTACTTGTTGGAGCCATCCGGCTTGAACCAGGGGTTCTTCTCCTCGAACCGTTTCCAGAAATCCCCGATATTGGCCTTGCCCATCGCCTTTTCCTGCTGGTCGACCAGAACGCGCTCCTCATAGGCCTTGCGCTTCTCGGCCACGAGGCGGCGTTTCAGTTTGAGACGTCGCACCTCATCATCCGCAGATGGGGCCGTATCGACCGGAATGAACACTTCGATCGCAGCTTTCCAGGAGCGATAGGCCGGATCCTCGACATTGATCCGCGACACCTGGCTCATATCGATATGGGACACCTCGCGCTCATGCCCTTCCCGCGCCAACAGTGCCAGCACGGCCTCGAAAGTAAGCTCCCTGTTTTCAATCAGGAAATCCACGATTAGGTCGCGTAGCCGGTTGGACATCGCATTGCGGAAATCGGCGGCAATCAGCGTTTCTTCCATGCCGGACAGGATACCCGGGCTGGCAATGGCCTGCATCAGCAACATCACGCCGGGGCTCTGCCGGCCGCCGGTTTGCGGGCCCGTTGCCGTAATGCCGCCATAGGGGGAGGCGCCGCCCTGCCCCCGTCCGCCGGGCTTGCCCTTGGTAAATGATGTCTGACGCTTGGCCTGACGAATTTGCCAGAAATGATCCTTCATGCGGGCACGCAAGTCGCGCTCATAAGCGGCCTTCACGCCGGGATGCTTGATCTGGGCTGCGGCCTGCATCAGCCGCGCTTCCAGCCCGGCCTGACGTTCCGGCGTGTCCAGCGGCTCGGCATCGCGCTCGCGCAGCCAAAGCAGTTCCGACAGGGCGATTCGCCCGTCCAGCGCCTCGCCCATCGCCATCGGGCCGCGCTCACGGATGAGGTCATCCGGGTCCATGCCATCTGGTAACAGGACAAAGAACAGGGACCGGCCCGGCTCGACATGCGGCAGGGCGCGGTCGACGGCGCGATAGGCCGCGCCAAGCCCCGCCCGGTCGCCATCGAAGCAGAGAACGGGTTCGGGGCCGGCGCGCCAGAGCAAGCTGATCTGGTCCTCGGTCAGCGCCGTGCCCAGCGGAGCCACAGCCTGCCCGAAGCCGGCCTCAGTCAATGCGATGGCATCCATATAGCCTTCGCAGACAATCAGGCCGCCGCCCTCACCATGCCCCAGCGCCTCACGCGCCGCCTTGTAGCGGTACAGTACACGGGATTTGTGGAAGAGCGGTGTATCGCCGGAATTGAGATATTTCGGCTTGGCATCCGACGTCAGCCCGCGCCCCCCAAAGGCAATGATTCCGCCCCGGCTGTCCGGGATCGGAAACATCAGGCGCCCCCGGAAGGCATCATAGGGCTCGCCGCCCTTGTCGCTTTCCTTGGTCAGACCCGCTTCAAGGATTTCGGCAGGCGTGAAGCCTTCCGCTTTCAGGTGCGCGCTCGTCTTGCGCCAATCATCCGGCGCATAGCCGAGCCTGTGGCGCTTCCAGGCAGCAGGCTTCAATCCCCTGCCCTCAAGATACTCGCGCGCAGCGGCCCCTTCAGACGATTGCAACCGTTCTTCGAAGTACGACGCTGCTGCCTCGCAGACTTCCTGCAACCGTTTGCGATGATCATAGGCTTCGGCAGCGCGCGGATCGGACTTCGGCAATTCCATGCCTGCCTCTTCGGCGAGCTTCTCGACCGCCTCCATGAAGGACAGCCGCTCGGTCTCCATGACGAAGCTGATGACGTCTCCGCCCATGCCGGAGGAGAAGCATTTGAAGATGCGTTTCTGGTCGTTGACGTAGAAGCTTGGTGTCTTCTCCGCGGTAAACGGCGACAGGCCGACCCATTCCTTGCCCTTCTTGGTCAGCTTCACCTTGCGGCCGATCACGTCCGAAGGCCGGATGCGGGCCTTCAGTTCATCAACGAAACCATCGGGAATGCGAATGGGCGAACTCATATGGGCCGAGTGTAGCCCCATTGGGGAATTGGGGAAACGCTCCCCTGCCCATCTGGGCGGTGGAAAAGCACAAAAAAGGCCCCGCGCGAGCGGGGCCAGATCTTGCTGCTATGGAATTGGCTTAGTCGATGTCAGCCGTGAACCCCATTGCGGAGTTGAATTCCTGTTCGGTGAGGTCGATCACGACTTCACCATCGCTGTCGCCTTGGGCCACCATGATCTTGGCGGGATCGATGAGGAAGCGTTGGTCAGTTACAGCTTCCACGATGCCATCAGAGACGACCGCATATTTGGCCTGGCCATCAGTCTTCACGATCAGGTCGGTGACACGCACGTCCTTGTCGTTGAAGGCCAGATTGACGTTCGTGCCGGTCAGCTCGGAAGCCAGACGATAGTCGTTCATGCCGTTCTGCTCGAACTCCTGGAGGTCATCCAGCATCTCTTCGGTCAGATCCATGCGGGCAGCCGGTTCGCCTTCCTCGTCAAACCAGATCGTAGCCTGGTCAAACGAGACAGCGTGCAGTTCGCCAGCAAAGCCGTCACGGATAATCAGCATGGGCTGTTCGCCGCCAGAGGCCAGCATCACATCTTCAATCTCGCCGACTTCCTCGCCATTCGAATCCACTACTTCTTCACCAATCAGGTCGGAAGTCAGGAATTCGCCGGAGGTCAGGACATAATCGTCACGATCCATGTCAGCCATCTGGGCGTTGCCGGTACGGGTTTCCACAGCTGCGTCGCCATAGGCCGCATCGTCATTCTCGTAATCACGATCATAGGTGGCGGTTTCGGTCATCGCCGTCGTATCGGTATCTGCCGTCTGGGTATGGGTATCAGCGCCGGAACAGGCGACCACACCCATCATCAGGGCAGCCGTACTCGTAGTTAGAAAAAGCCGTTTCATTTCAAAGTCCTTTCGTTGTAATCAACGTACAACCAACGGACCGATCAAGGGCTTTGTTCCAACCTTTCGCAGAATTAACCAGCGTGTCGCTGCTTACTTGGCGGCGGCCTTCTGGCCGGTCAGCGCCTTGCGCATCACCTTGCCTGCCGTACCGGATTCGATCTTGCCGGGATAACGCTGTTTCAGCGCCGACATGCACCGGCCAATGTCTTTCAGTTTCGTGGCGCCGAGGTCATCCACCACTTCTTCCACAGCGGCTTCCAGCGCCTTCGTCCCGAGCGGCTCCGGAAGGAATTTCCGGATAATTTCGATTTCCTCGCGTTCCCGGATCGCATCCTCGATCCGGCCGGCATCATCATGCTCGCGCGCAGCGGTCTCGCGCTGCGCAATCATGGTATCGAGCACATTGCGCACATCGGCATCCGGACAGCCTTCACTGTCGCCGCGTCCACGGGCGCACACATCCCGGTCACGAATAGCCGCATCTATCAGGCGCAAGGTCGACAGGCGGGTGGTACAGCCCTCGTCCTTTTCGCGCTCGGCATTCAATGCCTGAGCCACACGCGCTTTCAGCGACATCATGTCAGATTTATCTTCCTGGCCCATTCAAAATACGCCTTTCACACCAGCAACGTTCGACTATGCTTGACGTTGCAGGGACTCAGTCCCATTACCCGGAAAAATGTCGGGGGAGAGTTAACCGTCTGACAATGATCCCGGAAGGCAAGCCAAATATGTCCGAACACAGCAAAAAGCAAGCCAGCTCAACTGCGACGGGAGCTATTGCCTTGGCAGACGGCACTATTTTCCTGGGGAAAGGCGCCGGCGCCGAGGGGGTTCATGTCGGGGAATTGTGTTTCAATACAGCGATTACCGGCTATCAGGAGATCCTGACCGACCCCTCCTATTCATCCCAGATCGTGCTGTTTACCTTTCCGCATGTCGGAAATGTGGGTGCAAACCCGGATGATCACGAGGAATCTTCGGTGCCGGGCGCAAATGGCGCCTGTGGCACGATTTTCCGCGAGCCGATCACGGCGGCTTCGAACTGGCGCTCCGGCGAGGAATTCGGCAACTGGCTGACCCGCCGCAACATTGTTGCCCTGTCGGGCGTCGACACCCGCGCCATCACACGGATCGTGCGTGATAAAGGCATGCAGAAGGCTGCCATCTGCCACAAGCCGGATGGCAATATCGACTTGGACGCGCTGATCGAGACCGCCCGCGCCTGGAACGGTCTGGAAACGGCCGACCTCGCGGCAGATGTCGATACGGAGGCCCCCTTCGAGAACGCCCAGCGCCTCTGGCAAATTTCCGGCGGCTATAGCGACATGGTTGATACCAAGCATCATGTCGTGGTGGTCGATTTCGGTGTAAAAAAGAACATCCTGCGTAATCTGGCCCAAGCGGGCATCCGCGCCAGCATCGTCAATGGCGATGCCTCGGCAGACGAGATTTTCGCCCTCAATCCCGATGGCGTGGTCTTTTCCAATGGTCCGGGCGACCCGGCGGCGACGATTGCCCGCTCCGGCGACATGATCCGCGCGGTCATCGACAAGGGCCTGCCGATCCTCGGCATCTGCCTCGGCCACCAGCTGCTCGCCCTCGCACTCGGCGCCAAGACGATGAAGATGAGCCAGGGCCATCATGGCGCCAACCATCCGGTGAAAGACCTCGTCACCGGCAAGGTCGAGATCGTGTCCATGAATCATGGCTTCACCGTCGACCCGGCAACGCTGCCGGAGGACGTGGAAGAGAGCCATCGCTCCCTGTTTGACGGCACCAATTCCGGTCTCGCCGTGAAGGACCGCCCGATCATCTCCGTGCAGCACCATCCCGAGGCCAGTCCCGGCCCGCAGGACAGTTTCTACCTGTTCCAGCGCTTCGCGGACCTGATGGCGGACCACAAGGCCTGATCCGGGCCTGCGCGCCCTTACAATCGACCCAGGCATGATCGCCCCCCTCCCCCTGACGGGTGACAACCGTCTCGGCTGCGTGGCCGGAGATCTGACCAGCAAGGGCTGGTCGTGGCAGCCTAGCCTGTTGCCGGAGGCCCTGCTGACCGCGCTGCGCAACGAGATTCAGGCGCTGGACGCTGACGCCGTCCTCGCCCCGGCCGGCATTGGCCGGGATGACGGCTTCCAGGTCGACCGCTCCATCCGCAAGACCCGCATTACTTGGCTGAGCGGTGCCAGCCCTGCCCAAATCGCCTTCGCGGACTGGGCCGAAGGCTGGCGGGAATCCCTCAATCGCGCGCTCCTGCTGGGCTTGTTCGAATTCGAGGCATGTTATGCGGTCTATCCCGAAGGCGGCTTCTATGACCGCCATCTCGACAGTTTTGAGGGGGCCCGCAACCGTATCGTCTCCATTGTGGTCTATCTGAATGAAGACTGGGGCCCGGAAGATGGCGGGGCGCTGGTGGTCTGGCCAGAAGGCGCTGCCGCAAGCGATGCCCCCGTCGCCAGCATCGTGCCTGAAGGCGGCGGCGTGGTATTCATGCTGTCGGAAACCATTCCGCACGAAGTCCAGCCGACCGCCTGCCTCCGCTTTGCCATTGCGGGCTGGTGGCGGGTCAATCCCGCAATTGACGGACATGCCATCCCGATTGACTGATTGGCACGCGGGGGCGGATCAGGACAATTTCCGCAACAGACGCTCAATTGTCTTGTAGATGGTATCGACCGACACGCCGGGAACTTTCCGGCTCAGCGCCACGCCGGCCCCATTGAGCGCGCCCTGCATGATGACAGCGGCTGAGGCGGCATTTTCCGGGGCGATGTGCCCTTTCTGGACGAGATATTCTACGCCGACACGCACACTTCTCTGGCTGAGGGCAAAATCGGCTTCATACCAGTCGATCCCCAGTGCTGCCCGTCCGTCAATCAGGACAATTCTCTGATAATCGGGCCGCGTGGCCCATTCCAGATATTGCCGCGCCCCGGCCAGCATGGCTGCGTACGGATCGTCCAGGGACCGGCCCTCCAGCGCCGCCTGCTGGGTATCCCGGTTCATTTCGCTTTGAAGTTCTTGCCAGACCTCATGATAGAGGGCCTGCTTGTTTTCGAAATGGTGGAACAGGGCGCCCTTGGTGATGCCGGCATCTTCCACAATGCTGGAAAGGCTTGCCTCAAAGCCTTCATGGGTAAAGCGCTGCCGTGCCGCGTGAAGGATCGCGGCTCGGGTTTCGCTTGCCTTTTTTGCTCGACGATTGGCCATGCTAGCTTTTCGGTTGTCGATCTAACATACCAGTGGTATGTAAAAACACCAATGTGGATATTCGGGAACGCTTCGTTCCTGAAAAGGTACCACCAACTAGATACCAGGCTGGGTGGCATTCCATTACCGCATTGCCAAAGTGGGACGCGAGACGGTTACGGAGACGGGCAGACTGCCAGCCACCGTAACCGTCTTTCCATTTGCGGGCGCAGGTGATTACTTTCCGCACTCAGAACTCCCAGCTACTCCAAACGGCCCCCAAGCCAAATCTGTAGTAATCATTACAGAACAGCGCATTTCCTGCAAGTCATTCTCAAGAAAACCTCGTTCAAATTCCATGTAAATAAAATGGGCCTGCTCGAAGGCAGGCCCAGCTTAACTATGTAATGCGTTGCGAAATATGATTATTCGCTTGAAACGAAGCGGACATTACTTTCCTCAATCGAATCTTCGTCAACATAACCCGGCTGACCACTGCCCAGGGTCAACACGGCTTCGCTGTCCTCAGGCGTCATGAAGTTACCGTCCGTATCATAATAGCCGATCCGCTCCGGAGAGAGATCAAAACGAATCGTTTGACGCTCGCCGGGGGCCAGCTCGACCACTTCAAACGCCACCAGTTCGATCCGCGGCACGGCGGCATGCGCCCGGTCTTTGTGCTGGATATAGGCCTGCACCACTTCCCGGCCCGGCATGTCGCCCGTATTCGTCACCGTCACGCTGATCGGCAGAGGCTTGGCGGCGTCATGCGCCTCCGGCACTGACAGGCCGCTATAGGCGAAGCTCGTATAGGAGAGGCCGTGGCCGAACGGATAGAGCGGTTCGCCCTCATAGTATTTGTAGGTCCGGTTCGCCATGGAATAGTCGCCAAAGTCCGGCAAATCATCGACTGACTTGTAGAACGTGACCGGCAGGCGGCCCGACGGGCTGAATTCGCCCCAGAGCAGGTCTGCGATGGCCTTGCCTGCCTGTTCGCCGGGATAGAAGGCCTGCACGATGGCCGGCAAATTCTCATTCTCCCAGTTCAGCCCCATGGCCGAGCCGGAGAAGTTCACCATCACGACGGGCTTGCCCGTGGCCTGCAGCGCTTTCAGCAGCGTCTCCTGACTTTCCGGCAGATTGATGTGTGTACGATCGCCGCCCAGGAAGCCGTCGAGTTCAACGCCCATTTCCTCGCCTTCGAGATTGGCATCAATGCCGCCGAAGAAGAGGATCACATCTGCATCTTCTGCCGCCGTCATGGCTTCGGCCTTCAGGTCGCGGGATACGTCGGTCCAGTTGAGATAGGCGTACTTGTCCAGCTGGTCGCGCGGCCAGCCGCTGTCGAATTTCAGCACCATATGGACCGAATAGGCCTCACCCGCCTGCATCTCGATGCCGTCCATCTCGCCAACGGGCTCGCCATTGATCTCGACCTCGCTCCAGCGCGAGGGCTGGAAGCGGTAGACGCCATCGGTCTCCGGGACGATCACACCATCCCAGGTCGCACTGAATTCGTCATTCAGGCCGTCCGTGCTCGGCGTGCGGTCCCAGTAAAAGTCGATCTTCTCTTCGACCTGTTCCAGCGTCGGCTCGCCTTCGAGTGTCTTGTTCGGATAGTAAGCGGCCTTCACGCCCGGCACGAGAGTGCCGTCGGCACCCTCATGAAACAGAGCGGCCGCCGGAATTGGCTTGTAATTGGAGTAATTGTCGCCTGCGATGGTCGAGCCGACCGCATAGGTGACATTCTCCGCGCCGATCTTGGCCTTCACGCCTTCCAGCGCCGTGACGGGCTGGGTCGGGCGGCCATAATAGTTTGCCACCAGCGTCCACCAATTGTCGGCATTCGGACCGATCATGGCGACCTTGGTCTCCGGTGCCAGCGGCAGGATGCCGTCATTCTTCAACAGGACCAGCGACTGCCGCGCGGCCTGTTCGGACAGGGCGATGTGGTCGTCATTCGCCACGATGTCGATTGGCGTATCGGCCCACGGCACCAGGGAAGGATCATCATACATGCCGAGGCGGAACAGCGCGGTGTAGAGCCGCTCCACCGCCTGGTCGATGGTGGCTTCGTCGATCAGGCCCTGCGCCACGGCGTCCGGCAGGGCATCCATCTTGTTGCCCTCGCCATCGCCGCAATTGAGGTCCGTACCCATCTTCACAGACAGGGCCGCGGCTTCGGCGCGCGTATCGACATAATCATGCGCCGCATAAGGCGCTTCGCCTGCGGCCTTTTTCTCTTCATCGTAGTAGAAATCGCCAATCGCGCCGCAATCGGAGACGACATATCCGTCGAATTTCAATTCATCCCGCAGCAGATCCACCATCAGGCGCTCGCTGCCACAGGCTGGCGCGCCCCAGACGGCGTTATAGGCACACATGACGGAGCCGACATCGGTTTCGTCGAACGCCATCTTGAAGGCCGGCAGATAGGTCTCCCAGAGATCGGCATCGGTGGCGTGATAGTCGTCGCGGTGGCGCGACGGCTCGGGACCGGAATGAACCGCGTAGTGTTTCACCGTCGCGATGGCCTTGAGGTATTTGTCGTCATCGCCCTGGATGCCGTTGACGAAATTCACCGCCATGCGGCCCGTCAGGAACGGGTCCTCGCCATAAGTTTCCTGCCCCCTGCCCCAGCGCGGATCGCGGAAGATGTTGATGTTCGGCGACCAGAAGGTCAGCCCGCCATACATGGCATAGACGTCTTCGGAGGCGTAATAATGATGCTTGGCGCGGCCCTCGTCGGAAATCGTCGTGGCGATCTCCAGCATCAGGTCCTCATCCCAGGTCGAGGCAAGGCCGATGGCCTGCGGGAAAACCGTCGCATGGCCGGCGCGGGCCACCCCGTGCAGGGCCTCGTTCCACCAATTGTATTCGTGCATGCCAAGGCGCGGAATGCCGGCGGCCTTGTCATACATTTGCGCGGCTTTCTCTTCCAGCGTCATGCGGCTGACGAGATCTTTCGCGCGCGCTTCGGGGCTCAGGGACGCGTCCAGATAGGGCGGAGTCTGCGGCGCGGCATTGGCCGTGGCCTCCGCCAGCTCAGCCGGCGCCTCTTCCGCCTGCAAACTCGCGCAGCCAGCCAGCAGCGCAACCGACGCAGCAGCTCCCAATAGGTTGAATTTGTTCAGAATTCCATGCTGACGCATAGCCATGTCGCTCTCCCTGTGACGTTTCTCAGGGGCCGCGATCATGCGCAGTCGCCCCCTATTGAGGCGCATTGTTGCACGCTAACATTTTTTGCGCCAGACGCTTTTTAGGCTTTTTTGAGCCCGGCAATCTGACCCGGAATCAGACCGGCTTCAGCGTCTTCGGATCGAGCCCGCCCATGCGGCAGACTTCCTTCCATTCATTTGGCTTGACCGGCTGGACGGACAGGCGGAACGAGGTGACAAGGCTCATCTCTTCCAGTTTCGGATTGGCCTTCACATCCTTCAGCTTCACCGGCTTGGGCATGTCCGCCAGCGCGCGCAGGTAGACGCAATCCCAGCGTTCATCATCGGTCGTGGAATCCGGCGCGCTCTCGGCAGAGACCTCCACAACACCAACGACCTCCAGCCCCTTGTTGGAGTGATAAAAGAAGGCGCGGTCACCGATCTTCATGTCGCGCATGAAATTGCGGGCCTGGTAGTTGCGGATGCCGGACCATTCCTCGCCTTCATCGCCCTTGGCCTTCTGCTCGTCCCAGCTCCAGGCGTCGGGTTCGGATTTGAACAGCCAGTATTTCATTTATCCTGCCTCGTATTTGTGCTGCCTTCGGAAGTAACGGGATTCCGGCGCGCGTCCAGTGCAGCGCCCACCAGCCGGTCATAAGCGGCCCAGCCCTTGTAGCGGTGCATCGCCGGATCAACGCCCTGCCACGCGGCCGCAAAGGCCTCCACATGACGCGGCGTGGAGAGCCCCGCGGACAAGGGATCAATCACGATACGGATGGTAAAGAGCAGCGCGCCAGTCTGCGGCAATTTCCGGATCGTCTGGCGCTCGACACGCAGGTGCAGCTGGTCCAGCGCGTCCGCCTCTTGCATCGCATGCGCGCGTGCTTTCAGGGGTGCAGAGCTGGGCGTGAACCGCTCATCCCCTGGCTGGACCGACCAATTGCAGCGTTCCAGCACGAGCCCGGGCCTAAGCCCATCAAAGATGCGGGAGATACGCGCCGCAAGGCCAGGGTCCCCACCCGGTACAGGCGCGTGAAGTCCGCCAAGCGGCTTGCCAAACTTCTCGGCGAGGCTCCAATAGGTTGGCGTGCAGAGGCTTGCAGCCTTCAGTCTCCACAGCCCCTCAGCGTCGCGCACCATGATGCAGAGATCATCCGAAACCATCGCGGAAGCCGCTTCCAGCGGGGTGGACCATTCGCCAACTGCCGGACCAGTTGCTGCCAATACAATCGTCGCCGCCTCGGTCATTTCGGCGTCTGCTTCGTGGGCTGCAAAGACGTCTGAGCGACGCGATCGCATCAGCTCGCGCTTGGGGGCCAGCCATGCCGCGGCCTCTGTGTCCGGCAGCAACCACGCCTCCGGCGCAATCGGCTTCAGCCCTGGCGCGATGCCGGGCGGACCGTCAAGGAATGGCAGGTAGGGCGGCGTCCGCATCGCCGCGTGTCAGACCGGAACCGCGCTACCCCAGCTGACAAAGCCAGCCACTTTGGGCGTTGACGGCAAATACATCGTCTCTGCCTCATCCAGCCGGAAGCCGGCCGAGGCAAACATCGCTTCGGTATCGCGCGTCAAATGGCAGCCACCCGCCAGGGGTTTCCAGATCGGTTCGATCCGGCGCTGCCATTGGGCGACACCTTCATCCGGCGCCAGCCCATGCTCGGAGAACAGGATCTTTCCGCCGGGCTTCAGCACACGGCGCACTTCCTTCAGCGAGGATTCCCAATCGGGAATGGTGCAGAGCACGAAAGTAATCACGGCGGTGTCGATGGAATCATCTTCCAGCGGAATGGATTCCGCACCGGTCTGCAGGAAATCGATATGATGGCCGATACCAAGGCGCCCTGCCTCGCGGCGGGCCTTGCCCACCATCACCTCTGAGGGCTCCAGCGCATAGAGATGGTCCACCTTGTTGCCATCATAGATGGCGAAATTCGTGCCCGAGCCGGCGCCAATCTCCAGCACCTGCCCTTCCGCTTGCGGAACGACTTTCTCGCGCTGTTTCATGATCGGCTTGGTGCTGCAGGCGCACGACACCAGATGCGGTACGACGTAGCGGTCCCACGGATTCACTGTCCCGGCTCCTCGGTCATGCTGTATCCCGGATAGCGCTGTTTCTGGATCAGAGTCTTGGTCGCCTCGGTTGGCCGGGCGATCAGCGCATCCTGCGTGATGTTCACGACATATTCGAACCGGTCACCCATGGGCTGGTAGGAAGCCGACCCATATTGCGCATCAATCCCGAACCGGCCCCCCTGCTCCTGGGCCAGCCGGTGCACGTCGAGGCCCGGATTGGTCGCCAGCGCGATGCCATTCGTCGTCGCCTCGGTCACCGCATCCGGCGTGAACCGGCGGGACAGACGGCCTTCGATGAAATCGAGCCGGTAGATCGAGTCATAGCCCAGCATGTTGGCCACAGGTTTGAACTTGATGACCTGGGCGCCGATCTCGAATTCATTGCCGCGCAACACGGGCTGGGCGCCATTGGCTTCGACCAGCTTGCGACCATCGGAAAAGGTCAGATCCAGCGTGTAGGCGTTCTCTTCGCCCTCAACCGCTTCGAATTTTACATTCGCGGCGTAGCGTTCCTTGGTCAGGCGCTTGTAGGTCTGCAAATTGAGACCGGCAAAGGCCACGACGCCTGCGAGGGCGAGGAACCCGGCGCCAAAGGTTAGCCGCACCGCGCCGGAACCGGCTTTCAGTCGCGCAAGTTTCCCGAAGCCTGCAAACAGCAGCATCAGGCCGATCACAGCCGCAATTGCTGGCAAAATCCACCAGATCAGTCCCATACAACCACACCTCCTGATAACAGGTCCGGATCGGCCCCGCCTTCCACCTGCTAATGACTATAACAGCTTCTTAACGATTGTTTAGCGCATCCCGCAGCACTCGGTTCCCTCGCAGGCCGCATCTGACCCCAAGCTGAATAAGGCGATTTCCCCTGCGATTGGCTGCGTGGCAAGAGAAAGTTCAAAGCCCCTGCCCAGCCCGGATAAATCCTGCTAACGGCGAAGATATGTCCTTTCGCGATTTCGTCCTTCTGTTCGCCGTGTGCCTTGTCTGGGGCCTCAATATTGTCATCACCCGCTGGGTGGTTGCGGATTTGGGCGTGCCGCCGATCTTCTTCGCCGGCATCCGCTTTGCCGGGGTCGCCTTGCTGCTGCTCGCATTCCTGAGGCCGAAGCCCGAAGACCTGAAAATGCTGTTCCTGATCGCCATGTTCATTGGCGCGGTGCACTTTTCTCTCCTCTTCATGGGCTTGCAGAACGCAGAAGCGTCCGCAGCCTCCATCACAGGCCAGCTCGGCGCGCCCTTCTCGACGCTGATGAGCATGGCGTTCCTTGGCGAAACCATTGGCTGGCGGCGCGGTCTCGGCATCATGCTGTCCTTTGCCGGCGTCGTGCTGATCGCATTCGACCCGGCGAGCTTCACCATCTCCATCGGCCTCATCTACATCACGATCGCCGCCTTTGTCGGCTCGGTGGGCGGCATCCTGATGAAGCGTATGGCGCCGATCAAGGCGCTGCGCCTGCAGGCCTGGGTTGGCCTGTTCAGCTTCGCGCCCCTCCTGATCACGTCCAGCCTGGTCGAGACGGGTCAGCTGGAGGCGCTGGCAAACGGCGGATGGAAGCTGGGTGTGGCCTGGTTGTTTGCCGTGGTCGGCGTGTCGATCTTCGGTCATGGCGGCTTCTATACGCTGATCAAGAAATACGACATTTCCCTACTTTCGCCGCTCACCTTGATGACCCCGGTCTGGGGCGTGGTCTTCGGCATCGCCCTGCTGAATGAACCCATCACCGCACGCCTGATACTCGGCTCGGTGATCTCCCTGTCCGGCGTTTTCGTCATCGCCGTGCGTCAGAACCGGACGCTGCCGGACGCGGCCATCGTCAAGAAGATCGGGTCAGGAGGCAGCTGATGGACATCACCCGCGCCGAAAGCCCGAACTTCAATGAGCGCAAGCACACGCTCGACATGCTGGTGCTGCACTATACCGGCATGGCAACCGGCGAAGAGGCATTGGAGCGCATGTGCGATCCCGTCGCCGAAGTCTCCGCCCATTACATGGTCTGGGAAGATGGCCGCATCACGCAGCTGGTCGATGAGGACAAACGCGCCTGGCATGCGGGCGTCTCCAGCTGGCAGAGCCAGCAGGACCTCAACTCCCGCTCCATCGGCATCGAGATCGTCAATGGCGGGCATGACTACCCCCTGCCTGATGGCAGCCTGCCGCCCTATCCGCGCCCTCAGATCCATGCCCTGCTGGACCTGATCCACGACATTCTCTCCCGCCATGAGATTCCGGCCACACGTATTCTCGGCCATTCCGACATCGCGCCCCTGCGCAAGCAGGACCCCGGAGAGCATTTCCCGTGGGAACGGCTCGCCCGCGCCGGCATCGGCCACTGGCCGCAGATCGAGGGTACGACACAGGAGATCATCGGCAAGGGGCTGGAACGCGGTGCCTCCGGCTCCAGCGTCTGGCGGATGCAGACCATGCTGTCAGAGATCGGCTACGGTTTTGACGTCACCGACATCTATGGCGAGACCTGCGAGAAAGTGGTCACCGCGTTCCAGCGCCGCTGGCTGACGGACCTCGTCACCGGACAGGCGGGCCTCGACACGCTGCGCCGCATCGGCGTCATTCACGCGCTCTACACGGCCTGAGTGACTTCGGCGTCCAGTTCTTCTTCGTCAGCTTCTTCAATCACTTCCTCGCGCTGCATCCGCGCGGCCCATTCGACCGCCAGCGCCGCGCCGAAGAGAAGCGCCGAGACCGAGACTGACAACCAGATGAAACCGAGGATGACCGAAGCCAGCGCGCCGTAGAATGTGTCGAGCGCGCTGAATTTCAGGTAGAGGTGATAGCCCCAGGTCGCGACCAGCCAGGCCAGCGCCCCGGCCGCCGCGCCCATCGCTTTCGCCCGGTGCCCCTTGACGCGGCCATGCAGGGAAAGCGCGATGATCAGGTAGAACACCGCGAAACACGCAATCCCTTTCCCGAGCCAGAGGGTCGAGGCAATGTCGGAAATCGTCTGCGCTACATCATAGGCAACATAGCCTTCGCGCTCGGTAATCAGCGACAAGATCATCTGCAACGCGCCGAGAATCCAGACTGACAGGATCAGCAGCGCCGTCATCAGGATCGAGACGCCCTGGAAGCGGATGATCCGCGTGCGCCGCTCGCTGCCGGCCACCATGCGGATGCCGGTGATCGCGGCCTTGGCACCGGAACTCGCCGTGTAGAAGACCACCAGCACCGCCAGCAATGCCCGGAAGGTCACGCCCTGCGGCGTCGATTCATGGATCACATCCAGATCCGCCTTGCTGAGCGGCGCCACAGCCGAGACCAGAACCTGGTCCACTGTATCACCCAACTGGCGGCTGAGATCAGCCGGCAGCAGCGCGAACAACAGGGTCAGCGTCAGATAGATGATCGGGAAGATCGAAAACAGCGCATAGAAACTGATGCCCCCGGTCACGATCCTCACTTCCGGCTTGGACAGGCGCACGATGGCGCACCAGAGCGGCGAGATCACCCAATGGCGCACCGGCTGGGGGACGGGCAGCTTCTTGATCCAACTCAGCATGCGGTCTCCATTGCACCTTATCTATATGGGGCAATTCGCGCGCCCAACCCAATATTTCCTTTTGGCATTCGCCCGGAATACTTGCCGCCACCCCCCAATCCGGGGTATATGCGCCTCACTCCTCGTATTGCCGCGGCTGCTGACCCGCAGAATATGAGGACCAAGCATCATGACACACCCACAGGATCGTGGGGCGCGTCGGCGTATCGATCGCCTGCGCCCGGACTCCCACCTTTCCCGCAGCCAGCGGATCGACCGCTATGGCGTTGAGAAGCAATGGAAACACCTTTATGGGCGGAGCGTGAAACTTCGCCGCGCACAACAGCTCGGCAAGCTGTGGCCCCGCCGCGAATGGGAGAAGCTGATGGCCGAGGCCGACCCGGTAAAGGTGCTGTTCGTCTGCTCGAAGAACCAGTGGCGCAGCCCCACCGGCGAGGCGATCTTTGCTGAAATCGACGGCGTCGCCACGCGCTCTGCCGGCACCGCCCGCAGCGCACGGCGGCAGGTCTCGCTGGAAGACATTCGCTGGGCCGACCTGATCCTCGTCATGGAGGACAAGCATGCCGCGCGCCTGAAAGCCGATTTCCGTCAGGACCTCCGCTTCAAGCGCCTGCACGTGCTGGGCATCCCGGACGACTACCAATTCATGGCAGACGATCTGGTCACCCGGCTCCGCACGGCGGCAGAGCCCCTGATCTTCGGGGCGTAAGGTCACCCGAGTATTACGGACCGCAG
Source organism: Hyphomonas sp. (assembly GCF_036964145.1). Classification (GTDB taxonomy): domain Bacteria; phylum Pseudomonadota; class Alphaproteobacteria; order Caulobacterales; family Hyphomonadaceae; genus Hyphomonas. The sequence continues at coordinate 608,845 of NZ_JBALUC010000001.1, read as the reverse complement.
GTCCAGACGCCGTCATAGGTCTGTGGGCCGCCTTCGGGCCGCTGCACGTTCAGTGTGGCGGCCTGAACAACGCTCTCGCTCATCTCTCCCGCGACCTCCTCGCCGGGCGTGATCGTAACGGTGACGTTCTCGCCGGAAAACACGCCGCCGGTCTTCTCAAGGGCGCCGAAGCCCCCCTCTCCCCGACCGGCCAGTTTGCGTCCCATGCCATCCAGCGTAATGGCAGCGCTGGCCTGGGCCATGTCGCCAACATTTGCGGCCGCCATCAACAATACCGTGTTGTCATGGTCCCATTTGAAACTGCAGCGCAATTCCCCCTCCAGCTGGTTCACACTGTCCGCCGTCACCGCCTCCAACCGGATATCCGGTTCATCGGCGGCAGGGTCCGGCGCTGCTTGCGGCGGGTCCGCGGGCGAACAGGCGGTGGCGAGGGCGAGCGACAGGGCGAAGGCGGCAGCAGGTTTCATCATCCCGACGAAACGCCCCGCGTCCGACCCGGTTCCCCGGCCCGATTGCCTGATCGGCTCAGACCATGCCCGCATCCGTCGGCAGGTCGAGCAGGAGCCGTCCGGTCAACTCCCATGTCGCCGGCGCCGTCACGATATGCTGCGTCATCGCATGCGCATCGCGAAAGCGACGCTGCAGGTCAGAGGACTCAAACAGGGCCGCCCCGCCGCCAAGATCATACAGGGTACGGCAGATATCCGCCCCGGTCCGCGTCATGTGCGTACAGGCCATGCGCAGCGCCGCGCGCCGCTCCACCGGGATGCCCTCGCCCGGCTTCACGCGGTTCGCAATGGCCCAGGTCTCGTCCAGTTCGGCCAGGAGATAGGCCCCCGCCGCGCGCCAGCTCGCTTCGGCTTCGGCAAAATTCGCCTGAATGGTCTGACGTTCCGCGAGCGTCTTCTTGCTGCCCTGGCTTCTCTTGGCCGAGGCCAGTTCCTTGAACGCGTCAAGGCTTGCCCGCGCATTGCCCATCGCCACGGCCGAGACGCCAAGCGACAACAGGCCAAAGGCCGGGAAGGTGTAGAGCGGCCCGGCCTCGCGGGGAACATCCGTGATAAGAGAAACCGAGCGCGCGCGCGGCACAAGAATGTTCTCGACCGAAATGTCGCCGCTGCCCGTGCCCTTCAGGCCCATGACGTGCCATGTGTCGTGAAGGGTCGCCTCGCTGGCCGGGAAGACCATCATGCGCTGGTCTGGCGCGCCGGAGGGCAGGCGCTTCAGCTCGCCATTCTCGAACACCATGCAGCCGCCCGCCAGCCAGCTGCAATTAGCTGAGCCTGAGCCCCATTGCCAGCGCCCGGTGACGCGATAGCCATCGCCCTCCACCTCAGCCCGGCCCATCGGTGCGAACACGCCGCCCGTGATCGTCAGGGGCGCGCTGTATATCTCCGCCGCCACCTCCGGCGCCATATAGGCCGCATTCATCGACGTGGTGCAGGCAATCATCGAACACCAGCCTGCGCTGGCATTGGCTTCCGCCACCTGCGCGACGCCCTCGACGAATTCCCGTGCCGTGAGTTCCAGCCCGCCATAGGCCTTGGGCGTCATCATGCGGAACGCGCCCGCCGCTGCCATCTTCCCGGCAAGGTCCGCCGGCAGCCGCCGCGCGTCTTCCATCTCTGCCGCCCGGTCGGCCAGTTCCGGTGCCAGCGCGTCCAGCGCCGCCTGCAAGGTCTCGTACGTCGTGATCTCAGTCATGGCTCACGCTACCCCAGCCCGCCTTCGCTTGCCCAGTCCTGACGTGGCGCGATGGCCTCATTCAGCGACCGGGATCGGCACGGTTCGGCTATTGTCGTTCGCCGTCCTAACCGAGTCCAGCAGCGCATCGAGGTCTTGCCGGTCCAGAGCGCGGCCCCCGACAATCACCATTTCGATGGACTCCGTCGCGCCAATATCTTTCAGCGGATTGTCTCGCAGCAGGACAAGGTTGGCCTTGCGGCCCTCGGCAATCTCTCCCGTGCCGGACGCCATGAATTTGGCGGGAAGTGTTGTGGCGGAAGCGAGGATTTCCGCAGGGCTCATGCCAGCCGCCTGCAGGGCCTCCATTTCTTCATGCAGGGAGAAGCCCGGCACCCGGACGGGCACATTGGCATCCGTCCCGGCCAGGATCGGCACTCCGCGCGCAAGGAATGCCTCGAACAGGATATGCTGCGCCTCGGCATAGGCTTGCCAATAGAGGCGGCTCCGCGCCTGCCGCTCGGCATCCAGCCCCTCCGGCCAGCGATAGATGTTGACCTGTGGCAGCCAGCCCATGCCGCGCGACGTGATGATGGTGCCTTCGGAAATGCCGGGATTCTCGTAGGTCAGTTTCGCCGCGGTCAATTCCGTGTTCAGGTCAAATTTCTGCCGATGGAAACTGTCGACCAGTTCCAGCGTGGACGTCACCGAGATGTCGTGCGCGATCATGCGATCCGCAACGCCGTCGCTCCGTTCCCGGACAAAGGCCAGGAAGTCTTCCGCCGTATCAGCGCTGTAGCCGCCAAACTCCCGGTCGAGCGCTTTGACGAATTCCTCGACATGCGCGACCTCGCTCTGGTTCGACGCCCACAGATCCTCCAGACCGATGGCCATCGGCAAATGCCCGACCAGCGGGATATTGTGCTCCGCTGCGGCGGCGCTGAGCGCGATATAGCCATCGCGGTCCAGATAACTGCTCGCCTTCAGAGCGTCATACCCTTCCGCCACATAATCCTTTACCGCAGCATCAACCTGATCCGCCGTCCGCACAATGGTCTTGTGTTGCACCCAGCCGACAAACGCGCCCTCCATCGGACCGAAGGTCGCAAATTGCGGCGCGACCGCAAAAATGTCCGGCCCGATCCGGCCCTCCTCGATCTCGTCCCTCCAGCGCAGATTGACCGGCAGGCTGTTCATGTCCCGCACCTGCGTCACGCCATTGGCGACATAGAGCAGAAGGTCGTTCTCGCTTTCCCAGAGATGGACATGCGAGTCCGTAAACCCCGGCACGAGATACATGCCGCGCCCATCAAGTGTTGGAATCTCTCCAGGACTTGTAGTCGTATTGCCAATCGCGCGTATCTGTCCGTCCCTGATCACCACGATCCGGTCCGGGAGAAAGCGATCCCCTTCCGGCGCAAGCACGCTCACATTGACCAGCGCATAGTCCCGCGTGCCAGCATCGGCCACCACAGGATTGGCCGGTTCGGTCAGCCCGCCATACATCCGCGTCAGTTCGCGGTCGATGAACAGGTAGGAGGAGACCGCGCCGATCATCATGACGGCCACGACGCCCAATCCAATCCGGACAATCCATTTTCTCATTTCGCCAGCCCCATCTAGTCACTGTCTACATGCTCTTTGCCCTCACATCTAGACGGTGTCAAGTTTTATGCTATCAAGACGCATGGCCTCTTCCGAAAAAGCTCCCCGCAAACCCTATCATCATGGCGATCTCGCCTCGGAATTGCTGCGGGCGGCCGAACTGGAACTGTCGGAAAACGGCATTGAAGCCTTCTCCTTGCGCGCCGTCGCCAAACGGGCGGGCGTCAGTCATGGCGCCCCGGCACATCATTTCACCGATGCCCGCGGCCTGCTCACGGCGCTCGCAACAACCGGCTTCGACCGGCTGGTTGCGGCGCAGGAGGCACGCCAGCAGATGGCGGCCGAGGATGCCTTGTCCCGCCAGGTCGCGGCCGGTCTTGGCTATATCGATTTCGCTTTGGCTAACCCGGCCCTGTTCCGCCTGATGTTTACCTCCGAGAAACCCGACCGGACGGCGGAACACCTCGCCAGGGCATCCTTTGCGGCCTTCAACAAGCTGGTGACCGGCGTTCAGGGCCTCGTCGGCGCCGACCCCCATGCCGACCGGGAGGCGATGAAAGACGTCATGGCGTCCTGGGCGATGGCCCACGGGCTGGCTGACCTCATGGTGTCAGGCCGGGCCGACCGCCCTCTGAATTTCAGCGAAATGCCGCAAGCCGAGATCGACCAGATCCTGACAGACCTGCTCGCCCGCTCGGTGCGGCGCTAGCCGGCAGCTACTCCCACGCCCCACTGGCTATTTCCGGATTCCACGCTTATATCCTCCCTAGACCAGACGGCCGGGCAGCCGCTGGTACGCGGGTAACTGCGTACTGGAGGAAAGTCCGGGCTCCAGGGAAACAGGGCGACGGCTAACGGCCGCCCGGCGTGAGCCGAGGGAAAGTGCCACAGAAAGCAAACCGCCTCCCCTTCGGGAGAGGTAAGGGTGAAAGGGTGGGGTAAGAGCCCACCGCAGGCCTGGCGACAGGACTGGCACGGTAAACCCCGCCCGGAGCAAGACCGAATAGGGGGCACATATGGGCTGTTTCACGCCCGTGCCCCGGGTGTGTCGCGTGAGGTGCCTGGCAACAGGCATCCCAGAGGAATGGCTGCCAGACCGTGGCAACACGGCGAACAGAACCCGGCTTACAGGCCGTCTGGTCTTTTCTTCCGGTGACGCTGCGCGTCATCATTCGATCGAGGATCGAATGAAGGAAGAAAAGGCCCGCAGCGCAAGCAAGGGCTTCGCCCCCCTAGAGCAGAGACCCGCTCAGTCCCCCGTCAGACAGAAATTCCCGCCCTGCATCCGGTCCCGGACAAAGTCCGACACCGCCCCGGCCTCCATCGCGCCCTCATAAGGCAGCGCCGCCCAGTATTGCTCGGCCTGCATCGCCTCGCCCGGCGCGAGCGTCTTGTAGGCCGCATGCGTTTCCATCTCGATCATGCTGGTGGCGGGATCCTCTGCCTTCTGAGTGAAATAGAGTTCCACCTGTCCCTGCTCCGGATGGATGGCATCTGCTGGCAACAGATCGAACATGATGACAAACACCTGGCCATCCCGGATCGCGGCCAGCCAGCCTTCGGACGGATCCATGAAGGCTTTGCCCTGGCGCCCTGCAACCCCTTTTTCGAGGGACGGATCGGCCAGCGCTATCCCGTCCGTCACCCGGATATCCGGCGCCTCAAGCACGGTCAGGTCCACCATGCCCAGCCGGATCGAGTCTTCGCCTGCCACCGGCACGGCAACCCAGGAATCCGACTCGACGCGCGTATTGAACCAGATGTCCCACGCCACCGCCTCGTCCCGCGTATTTACCGCCTCGGCGCTGACGCGCAGGCAGCCGGACGGCAGTATGTCGTAGCGCTGGGTCATGGCCAGCCCGGTATACGGGCTCGCTGCGCCCGACAGGGTCAGGCTGCCTGCCCCTGAATCTGCCTTCATGGCCTGCAGGGTGAGGTAGGGGTCCGGCGGCCACATCTCGCCTCGCATCTCGGGCAAGAGATCCTGATGCACCCACCACTCGCTTTGCGGCCCGGCCCAGAAGGAATGACCGTAATAGGCCGCCGCCGATAGATCGGTGTCGAGTGCGGGTGCGGGCTGGCTGGCCGCCAGCGCCGCGTCGAACTTGATGAGATCATCCTTGCCGACCAGGCCGAACCCAGCGACCCGTCCACCGAATGAGGAGGTGATGGTGGCGGCGACGCCCCTGGCTTCCAGCGTATGGAAGCTGGGCTCAGCCGCCTCTGGGAGCGCCTGCGTCGCACAGCCGGTCAGGGCCAGTGCGAGCACGCCCAATACGGTTTGCTTCATGGTCATGCCTGATGCGCCTCCCGAAGTGCAGGGACGGATGCCCTGCTGCCCGCCCGGTATAGCCGCGGCGCTGGCCGGTCACAATCTCAAGCGGCGTATCCCACAAGAAACCCGGCGCATCCTGCGGCCACGACAGATGCGGGAGAAAACTTATCCGACACCCCCAAAGGGGCGCGTATAATGAGGGCATGAATGACGCCTTCGCCACCTTGCGAAACCTGCCGCCGCATCTCCAACCCTACCGGGTCTGGATCTGGCTGCAGATCGTCATGCTGACCTTCTATGTCCGCCATGTCCGGCGGGATGCGCGGCAGATGCTGGTCCGCATCACGCCAACCGGCGAGGTCCATCTTGCCGCGATTGGCGATGTGCCGGGCGCAGCGGGCCATGACCCGCTCGCCTTCACGCCGTCGCGCGCATTTCAGATGGCCATGTCGGGAATCGCTCCGGCAGCGGCCGGCATCCGCTCGCCCCGGATGCACCCGAGGCCTGGAATTGAACTTGTTGTCCCCTCAATTCCAGATTCCGGCCGAGGCCGGAATGAGCAGACTTCGGTGAGCTTGCCCCTGCCAGAGACGTGAATAGAACTCGCGCCCCACAATTCGGTTCCCAAAAAAAGCGCCTTTTCCGGCGTCGCACGTGCAGCTTTCGTTGCAGGATGCACCCAGGGGGCCTTTCCGGCCCATCCGGTCAGGAAATGTGAAGCGAAACCGCCTAGACCGCGCCGGCCTGCATCTCCTGGATAAAGGCATCGGCTTCGGCGATGGAACGCTCCATCTCCTCGATCAGCGCGGCCACATCCGTTTCGATATTGCGCGTCTCGTCGCCCAGCGCCGCAATCGCGCGGGCATTCAGATTGTGCTTCAGGAACAGGACACGATCCTTGAACACGGCCAGAACCGGATCCATCGATGCGGCGGCCCGGTCCATCTTTTCGACCAGAACGGCATAGCGGTCGCGCGTCGCTTCCAGCTGCTCGGCCGAGGCCCGGCGCAGGCCTGGGTCGGAATATTCTTCCAGTTCCTTGCGCCACTCCACGAACAGGTCGCGGGAAACAGTCTTCATGTCCTTGATGCGCTCGCGCACATGATGGGCTTTTTCCTCGGAGCGTTCATAAGCGCGCGACAGGGAATCGTAAGATGCTTCCAGTTCCCCGCCATCGACCGCCACCACGGACCTGAAGGCCTCCAGCGCGCTGGTGAACTGCACCTTTGCATCGTCCTGCGCCTCAGCCGCATCATTGACGCGGGACACCAGCAGGTCGCGCTTCTGGTAGCCGAACTGCTCCATCGCGCCATAATAGGCCGTCGAGCAGGCTGACAATGTGGAGGTGGCGAGAGCTGCTGCAAGCATTGCAGCGCGGATGCGACTGGACATGATGGACACGAAACCCCTTCCCCGTGAATTCAATCGCCCCTTCTTTGCCGTGCGTCGCACGGCGCGTCCAGTTACCGGGGCAAAAAGGTTTGAAACTAGCTCTTCAGTGCGTCCAGAAAGGCATCGACCTCATCGGTCGTCGTCGCCCAGGAACAGACCAGCCGCTGGCTGCCGCCCATCCAGGGATAGAAGACCGCGCCAGCCGCACGCAGGGCTTTGGCCTGGGCATCGCTCAGCATCGCAAAGACTTCATTGCCCTGCGGCTCGAATGCCAGCTCGACGCCTTGCCCCTGCAGGCCATCGGCCATGCGCCGGGCCATCGCATTTGCGTGCGCGGCCAGCTCCAGCCAAAGCCCGCCTGCCAGCATCGCTTCGGCCTGCGCCGCCAGATAGCGCATCTTCGGCGGCATATGGCCGGAACGCTTGGCCCGCGCTTCCAGCTCACGCTTCTTTTCACGGGCCTTGCCGAACAGGAGGATGATCTCACAGCCCATCGCGCCGGTCTTGGTCAGGCCGAAGGTCAGCACATCGACGCCCGCCTGCCAGCTCATCTCGGCCGCGCTCGCGCCGGTCGCAACCAGCGCATTGCCCAGCCGCGCGCCATCCATATGAACCCTCAGACCCGCCGCATGCGCCTTCGCGGCGTAATCTGTAACTTCAGCCACGCTATAGGCCGTGCCATTCTCTGTGAGGTTAGTCAGCGACAGGACATGCGCCGGCGTTTCGTGCACGAAATCATGATTGATGCGCGCCAAAGCCTCGTCCAGTTGCGCCGCGCCAATCTTGCCATCCGGGCCGCGCAAGAGCTGTAGCTTGCCGCCCCCCGAGAAGAATTCCGGCGCGCCGCGCTCATCCACGGCAATGTGCGCTCCGGCATGGCAGAGCACAGCGCCGGTCGGTGGGCAGAAGCAGGACAGCGCCAGCGCATTCGATGCGGTGCCGGACGCAGTCAGCCAATAATCGAAATCCTCCGTCCCGAACACATCAGCCAGATGCGTCCGCAGACGGCGTGTAATCGCATCATTCCCATAGCTCGCCTCCAGCCCGGTATTTGCGGCAAGCACGGCTTCCAGCACTTTCGGATGCGCCGGGGCGGATGTGTCAGAGGAGAAATTCATCAGGTCTGTGTGTCCGGGGTCTGCCACATCAGATGCTGGCCGCCATCGCTGGCGATCATCTGACCGGTCACACTGCTGGCGGACACGAGATAGCGCAGCGCCTTGACGATCTCGTCCGGGCTGGAGCCTTCCTGCGTCAGCGTTGCGCGCTTTTCGGCGGCAAACTCGTCTTCGCTCTGATGCTTCGACCGCAGCGTCGGACCGGGCCCGATGCCATTGACACGAATGTCCGGCGCCAATGCCTGGGCCAGTGTTTGCGTTGCCTGCCAGAGCGCGGCCTTGGACAGCGTGTAGGTGAAGAAGTTCGGCGTCAGCTTCCAGACGCGCTGGTCGATCATGTTCACGACCAGACCCTTCTCCCCTTTCGGCAGAGCATCCGCGAATGCCTGGGCCAGATGCACCGGCGCGCGGAGATTGGCAGTCATGTGCGTGTCCCAGCTCGCACGGGTATGGCTGGTAACGCTGTCCTCTTCGAAGACGGAGGCGGAATTGACCAGCAAGGTCACCGGCTGGCCGATTTTCTCGGCGGCATGCAGGATCAGATCGCCCGTCGCAGCCTCGTCCGACAGATCGGCCTGCAGCGTGATCGCCTCGCCGCCTGCCGCGCGAATGGCTTCGGCGGTCTCTTCAGCGCCGTCTGCGGAGGAATTGTAATGCACGATGACCAACCAGCCATCTGCGCCCAGCGCTTCGGCCATGGCCCGGCCCAGCCGCGCACCGGCGCCGGTGACGAGCGCCGCGCCCGGCCTCATGCCGGAGCGGTCTGGAACAGGCCGAGCAGATTGAACCCGTTCACCAGTCCGTAGATGTAGACGGCATAGATTAGCAGCATCAGTATCCCCATCATGCGGCCCAGCCGCGCGCGGGTCAGAATGAACCCGCCGATCAGCAGCGCGGCAAAGGCCATGACCCAATGGTCATAATGGGTGAAAGTCGGCGCAATCTCAATCGGCCCGAAGAGCGAGATGATGCCGCCCGCGCCGAGAATGTTGAACACGTTGGAGCCGAGGACATTGCCGATGGCGACTTCGCCATGCCGGCGCAGGGCCGCGGCCACGGCCGCGCCGATCTCCGGCAGCGATGTGCCGATCGCCAGCAGGGTCAGGCCGATCCATTCCTGCGGCACACCATAGAATTCCGCGATGCCGACACCGCCGGCAATGATCAGATGCGCGCCCAGAACCAGGCCGCCAATGCCGAGCACGATATAGGCGAGCGAGCGCGGCAGGCTCAGCTTCGGCGCCTCTTCCAGCTCGACGCCCGGATCTTCGCCCGTCGCCACCGCCTTGCGGGCCATGTAGAAAGTGATCACGCAATAGGCGACGAGGATGGCGAGGAAGAGAATGCCGCCCAGCGTGTTGAGCGGTCCCAGCCCGGTCAGCACGATCCACACCGCCGTGGCAACCAGCATCGCCGTCAGCGCGCGGCCCTGTCCGTGACCCCCGGCCACGAAGGGCATGATCAGCGCCGGGATGCCCAGCACGAGGAAGATGTTCGCAATGTTGGAGCCGACAATATTGCCGAGCGCGAGACCGGCCCGGTCTTCCAGCGCCGCATTCAGCGACACCACCATTTCGGGCGCCGACGTGCCGAACCCGACAATGAAGATACCGGCGATGAGAGGGGAGACGCCAAGGCGCCGGGCCACGGCGACTGCGCCGTTTACAAGGAAGTCCCCCGCAAACGCCATAATGACAAGCCCCCCGATCAGGGCGGCGATCAGGGTTAGTTCAGGCATTCGCCGGGCTCGCTTCTAGTCGAGTCGCTTGTATTCAATGAAATTCAGGATGCCGAACACGACCACAATGGCGGCAATGGCAATCAGAGAAGGATGGATCATGAGGCCGTCTCGCTGTTGTTTTCTTGAGCATTTCCACGCTTTGCACAGCTCATAGCGCGCGTTGCACGGCTTGGCGAGCCTCAAACGACAGGAAGTTTGACGTCAATTTGCGGAAATTTTCAGATTGAACGCCCACCTCTCGCCACGTTAGGAGGCAGCATGCCTTCCCTCAGAACCCGGCTTTTCCACGCCTATGCCCGCCTGCGCCGACCCATGACTTTGGGCGTGCGCGGCCTTGTCGAGAATTCGGACGGCCAGATCCTGCTGGTCCGGCATACCTACATCTCCGGCTGGCACATGCCCGGCGGCGGTGTGGAGCGGGGCGAGCCCTGCATCGAGTCGCTCCGCCGGGAAGTGGAGGAAGAAGGCGGGATCCTGCTGAACGGGACTCCGAGCCTGGTCGGCATGTTTTCAAACCACACCTCATTTCCGAATGACCATGTCCTCCTTTACCATGTGCCTGCTCAGATCTGGACGCAGGGCAAGGCGACGGCGGTGGCAGAGATTGCCGAAACCCGCTGGTGCGCACCACACAATGTGCCCGAAGGCACCACGCAAGGCACCCGGCTGAGGCTGGAGGAATTCTATCGGAATGCGCCGCCTACCCCCTACTGGTCAGGCAATACAGGCTAGGCTCAAGCGCCTGCCATCGCCAGGAAAGCCGGCAGGCAGAGGAACAGCAGCGCGGCCAGCGCAACGATGACCAGACGGGTCGAGGAGGAGGTTCGCGATCTCATTCTCCCCTTCTCGCCAGACATTGAGTCCCAATGCAGGCCGTTTGCCGGAGAGTTCGTGAAATTGCTGCCGCATTGATGCCGCAAGTTTTAACGGAACCTTTGTCATGCCGGGCGATTGTGACTGGGTGGTGGGGAATGAGAGCAGACAGGTCCCATCACGTCAAAAGCCCTTCCGGGCGCAGGTTGCCCCTCATCCTGCGCGCGGAAACTGAAATGCGGAACGCTGGCTCTGCCCCTTGGGGCCAGCGTTCTTTTTCAGTCGGTTGTCTTGCCCGCCGCCCTCATGTACTGGCCCGCCGTCCACCAGGACAGCGCCGCCGCCGTCCAGAGCAGGCCCACCACGGCAACAATCGCAACAATCGCCATCACCGACGATCCGGCAGAGACGTCTCCCCCGGCATCCGGCCGCAGCACGGCCAGCGGCAGCATCAGGCCGATAATCGCGGCCATCTCGAAACCGGTCTTCCATTTCGCCAGATTGGACGGGACAATCGCCGAGCGCCCCCGCGGCGTCGCGCGGAACCAGGTCATGAACACGTCGCGTCCAATGATCATCGCTGCCGGCACATAGATCAGCCAGGTCTGGAATTTCAGCGCCAGACCCAGCAGGGCCGCCGCGATCAGCAGCTTGTCGGCAATCGGGTCCAGCCAGACCCCGAACCGGCTGTGCGCGTCCAGCTTGCGGGCCAGCCAGCCATCCAGAAAATCCGTGATCGCCCCGGCCAGGAAAGCAAGGAAGGCAAACTGGAACCAGAGCTGTTGCAGCGTGATCCGCCGCGACATGTCTTCAGCGTCAAATCCTGTGAGCGTGAGATCCAGATTCATCGCCTGCCAGAAACCGACCAGCACAAATCCGGCAAAGACACAGCGGGCGATGGTCAATGCATTGGGGAGCCATTTGAAAGTCATGGCTGTCACCTGTGCCAGCGCCCGCCCGTGGGGGCAATCACGAAACTGTGGAGGCCTGACGCCGCCTAGTTTGTGTTGCCGGTCACATCCTCGATGGCAATATCGTAATGACGATTGCAGAACTGGCAGTCGATGCCGAGCGTGCCATCCTCTTCGGTCATGTCCCGCAAGGATTCGTCCGGCATCTGTTTCAGCGTCTCGACCAGCCGGTCCTGATTACAGGTACAGCGATCATCCAGCGCCTGCGGCGTTTCCATCGTCACGCCCTGCTCATGGAACAGGCGATACAGCAATTGCTCCATAGACAGGTCGGCATCGGCCAGCTCGCCATCGGTCAGCGTGGCAAACAGGGCCTCGGCCTCGCGCCAGGGCTCCTCGGTCTCGCCGCGCGCTTCATCGGCTGCAATCCGCTGCACCATCATGCCGCCAGACACCCAGATGGGATGGCCGTCCTTGCGGTCCAGCTCGGCGACCGACAGTTTGAGACGCGTCGGCACCTGTTCGGACATTTCGAAATAATCCTCTGCGCACTCGCTCAGAGACCCTTTCGCAAGCGGCACGATGCCCTGATAGGGCTGGATCGCCGGATTGTCCTGAATGATGATCAGGGCCAGCCGCCCGCTCGGGCCGAACAATTGCGGCATGTGCGGGGCCGCGCCCTTGTTCACCTTGTCGAGATGCGCCCAGGCTTCGGCGTCGAATTTGGCATAGCCGCGTACACCGCCATCGGAGCGGTACTCGCCGACCAGCATGGACACAGGGCCATCGCCTTCGGCCTGTACCAGAAGGCGGCCTTCGAATTTCAGCGACGCCCCGACCAGAGCAGCCAGCGTCACGGCTTCGCCGAGAATGCGCGCCAGATTTGTCGGGTAATCATGCCGCTGCAGGATGCCCGACAGGCTGCCCTCGCCCATACGCACAGCCCGCCCACGAATGGGGCGATCCACGATCTGGAAATTCGTGACAAAGTCGGTGACGGCGTAGGCGGCGTCGGTCATGGAAGGATACCTCGAATTAGGTGCCCCATGTGGCAGTGCCCCGGGCCTATCGCAAGAGGGCGGCCTGCCAGTCGAAAGGATCAGGCCGAACAGCTGCCGCCGCCGAGCACGCAGAAGCTGGCGCACCAGGGATGGTTCAGTTTGACTGGTTTGGCGGTCGCTTCGGCGAGCGTGGTGCCCAGTTCAAACGCAGGATCATCCACCAGCAATGTGCACGCCGTCACAGTCGCCCTGCCCGCGCCCTTGCGGCGGATCACCATGCGCTGGTTGGCGCACATGATATCGTCAGGTGATTTGTTCAGGATGCCCCAGCAGGCGGTGGTGATCTCCGGCGGGTCATCGCGGGCGATCATTTCCGGGAACAGGACGAGGTGCTTCGTATTGGCGGGATCGATCGACAGGCCGAGCGTGCTGGCGAGTGCGCCATAGGCTGCGCGGGCCGCCGCCTCGTCCTCGGTGAGCGCCTGACGCCCGGCAAGCGCCACCCGTACGCTGCGTTCACCCAGCCATTTCAGGCCTTTGCAGGCCTCTTCAAAGGCGCCTTCTCCGCGTTCGGCGTCATGAATGGCCGGATCATGGGAATCCAGCGAGACGCGCAGCACCATCCGGTCGCCATACTGCGCGGCCAGCCGCTCCAGACCCTGCTGGAGGCGGGGCCGCATCATCGGGCGCATCGCATTGGTCAGCAGCAGCAGGCTGTGCCCGGCGGACAGCACATCTTCCATGATGCCCAATATCTCCGGGCACATGAAGGGTTCGCCGCCCGTGATGCCGATCTCAATAGGCTGGTCGATCTCCTCAAGGAACGGGCGGACATCGGCGCGCGTCAGATAGACCAGCCGGTCATTGCGCGGCGAGCTTTCGATGTAGCAATTCGCGCACTCGATGTTGCACAGCGTTCCCGTATTCAGCCACAGCGTCTTCAGCCCGGTCCAGCCGACGCTGGCGCGGGTCTCGCCCTTTGCCGTGACGTCGGGATCGGAGAATTTGGTCGGGGCGTAATCACTATCGGCCATACATCTACGTGTAGCGCGTTCGGACGCCGCTTCCAGCGCTTTTGCAGCAGCACACCCGAACGTGAAGATTGCCGTCCCCGCCATGAGCGCTAGTTTGGCCGCCATGTCTGAAAGCACGCAGCAGAAAGTGTTCGAAATGCTCACCTCCGGCGATGAGGGCCGGGTGTGCAAGGACATTCCAGACAGCGCCTGCCGGGACGAAGCCGGAAATTTCTCTACCCATGTGGCCAGCCTCTCGACCAGCAAGATTTCCGATGGCCTGATCGATCCCAAGCTCGTGCTGAGCTGGCTGCTGACGACCCTCGGCGCGCCGACCTGGCTGATCGGCCTGCTCGTGCCGGTGCGCGAAGCGGGCGCCCTGTTGCCGCAACTCTTCACCGCCGCCGCACTGCGCCGCCTGCCCCAGCGCAAATGGGCGTGGTCGGTCGGCTCCGCCATTCAGGGCCTTTCGGCCGCCAGCATGGGGCTCGCGGCCTTTTTCCTTGAGGGGAAGCTGGCGGGCTATGCGATCCTTGCCGCACTGGCGGTGCTGGCGCTCGCCCGGTCTGTCTGTTCGGTGACTTACAAGGACGTGCTCGGCAAGACGGTGTCCAAATCCCGGCGCGGCACGGCGACCGGCACGGCCAGCACGGTCGGGGCGGCGGCCGTCCTGATCTATGGCGCACTGCTCAGTATTGGCTGGATCGACCGGATGAACCTTGTCATTGGCGGCCTGCTGCTGGCGGGCGGGCTCTGGATGACCGGCGCAGCGCTGTTCACCACGCTGCAAGAGGAACCGGGCGCAACCGAAGGCGGGGGCAATCCGATCCAGTCTTTCCGAGACAATTTCACATTGCTGGCAGACGACACGCAATTGCGCCGTTTCATCCTGACCCGCGGCCTGCTGATCTCGACCGCCCTCGCCCCACCCTTCATGGTTGCGCTCGGCACCAATACCGACGAGGCCGGCCAGATGTTTGGCGGGCTGGGCCTGCTCGTCATCGCATCTGCGGGCGCGGGCCTGCTCAGCTCCTATGTCTGGGGCCGGCTCGCAGACCGGTCGAGCCGGAAAGTGCTGATCCTGACAGCGGCGGCTGCGACCCTCGCCCTGCTCGCCACGCTTGGCCTCAATGCGGCAGGCGTGTTGCAGGATGTCTGGGCCCTGCCGCTGGTTCTGTTCGTGCTGATGATTGCCTATCAGGGCGTCCGGCTTGGCCGCTCCACGCATCTCGTCGATATGGCCAGCCAGGAAAACCGCACGGCCTATACCGCCCTCTCCAACACGATCATCGGCACACTGCTCATCCTCGGCGGCGGGTTCAGCGTGGTGGCCGAACTGGCGGGCGAAGCGGCCGTGATCGGCCTGCTCGCCCTGATGAGCGCGCTCGCCATCCCGGTCGCCTTCGGACTTGAGGAAGTGCAGGCAGACTAGCCTATTTGCCGAGGCACCAGCGCAGGATGGCCTTCTGGGCGTGCAGGCGGTTTTCGGCTTCGTCGAAGACGAGGCTTTGCGGCCCGTCGATGACTTCGGCGTCAACCTCCTCGCCCCGGTGGGCTGGCAGGCAATGGAGGAATTTCGCGCCGGGGCCGGCAATATCCATCAGGTCCAGCGTCACGGCATAGGGCTCCAGGATTTCGAGGCGGCGTTCGGCATCGGCATCGCCCATCGAGACGAACGTGTCCGCGATCACGACATCGGCGCCAGCCACGGCTTCCTCGGCGGTGTCATAGAGATCAATCCGCCCCTGCAGGTCGCGGGCAATCTCGATGTCTTCATCATCGGGCGCAAACCGGGGCGGTGTGCCGACGGCCAGGGAGAAGCCGAATTTGGGCGCGGCATGGATCAGGCTGGCGCAGACATTGTTGCCATCGCCGACCCAGGCGAGCCGCGCGCCTTCCAGGGTCAGGCCATGCTCTTCCAGGGTCTGGAGGTCCGCCATGATCTGGCAGGGATGCGACCGGTCCGTCAGGCCATTGATGACCGGCACGGTGGCGTGCTGGACAAAGGTCTCAACATCGGAATGATCATTGGCGCGGATCATCACCGCATCGACAAAGCGCGACAGGACGCGCGCGGTGTCTTCCACCGTTTCACCCCGTCCCAGTTGCAGGTCATTCGATGTCGCCGTGATCGACGAGCCACCCAGCTGGCGCATCGCCATGTCGAAGGAAAACCGCGTCCGGGTCGAGGATTTCTCGAAGATCATTGCCAGCGTGTGACCCTCCAGCGGCGCGCCGGTATCCACCCGTCCCTTGGGCCAGCCGGCACGGGCCTTCTTCATCGCATGGGCCATATCCAGAATCTCGCGCAGTTCGGCGGATTCCAGATGCCAGAGGTCGATGAAATGGCGCGGGGCGGTTGAGCTTGTCATCCGGAGATACTCCTGGCGGGCGGGAAAGCGGGGCAGATAGCCTGTTTTCGACAATTATTCCAGTGAGGACAGGGGATTCCACCCTCTGGGAGCAATCATGGACAAATAATAATTGAGAATGACTTGCAAGAGCATATTGGATGTGAAATACAAGTTTTGAGAACGAGTCGCAAAATTGATGGAGCGTCCCATGTGCCTGCCGATCGACGATACCGCCATGCTGTGCTGGCTCAAGAACCAGAGAGCGGTTCTGGAAGCCTGGCGGAATGAACTGACCTGCCGACCGGAAACGACTGACACGATGATCAACCGCGTGGAACAGCACTACAACTGGCTGAGCGAGGAAATCTCCCGCCTTGATGCGCCCCGCCGCGCCGCATGACACAGGTTTGCCGCAACGCAGGGCGAGGTCTTGCCCACCTCGTTTCCTCCCATTTGCTCACCTGCGTTGCGGCAATTCCCTCCTGAAGTTCGCCCGCATATCCGGACTGGCGAAGGTTGGCTGATTGCCCTATGTCACGGGCAGATCAGTGCCCATCCAGCCAGGGAGCTTCATCACTCATGGACAATGTTCTCATCATCGGTGCCGGTGCCGCCGGATCCGTCGTCGCGCAGAAATGCGCCATGGACCGCGACACGTTCAAGCATATCCATCTCGCCTCGCGCCGGCTGGAAAGCTGCGAGAAGGTCGCCAAGCTCTGCAAGACGCCGATCGAGATCAGCCAGGTCGATGCCGACAATGTCGCCGAGGTTGTCGCGCTCATCAACAAGGTGAAGCCGGACCTGCTGATCAACATGGCCCTGCCTTATCAGGATTTGCCGATCATGGATGCCTGCTTGGAAACAGGTTGCAACTATATGGATACGGCGAACTACGAGCCGCGCGATGTCGCGAAGTTCGAATATTCCTGGCAGTGGGCCTATCAGGACAAGTTCAAGGACAAGGGCATCACGGCCATTCTCGGCTGCGGCTTCGATCCGGGCGTGACGAACATCTATTGCGCCTATGCGCAGGAATTCCTGTTCGACGAGATCGAATATATCGACATCGTGGACTGCAATGCCGGCGATCATGGCAAGACCTTCGCCACGAACTTCAACCCGGAGATCAATCTCCGTGAAGTGACCCAGGACGGCAAATACTGGAAAGACGGCGAGTGGGTGGAAATCCCTGCCCTGTCGATCAAGACGATGATCGACTATCCGGAAGTCGGCCCGAAAGCTTCCTACCTGATCTATCACGAGGAAGAGGAAAGCCTGGTCAAGCACATCAAGGGCCTGAAACAGATCCGTTTCTGGATGACCTTTGGCGAGGCCTATATCAAGCACCTCGAAGTGTTCAAATCGATTGGCCTGATCGGCCTCGAACCGATCAAGCACAAGGGCATGGACATCATCCCGATGGAGTTCCTGAAGGACCTCCTGCCCGTCCCGTCATCCCTGGCTGAAGGCTATACCGGCAAGACCAGCATTGGCGTGATCGTGCGGGGCACGAAGGACGGCCAGCCGCAGGCGAAGATGATCTACAACGTGTCCGATCATGCCAAGACCAATGAAGAGGTCTCCGCGCAGGCCGTGTCCTATACGACCGGCGTGCCGCCCGTTTCAGGCGCGGCGATGTTCTTCCGCGGGGAATGGTCCGGCCACGGCGTATTCAATGTCGAGCAATTCCCGGCCAAGCCCTTCCTCGAAGACGTCGCCAAGCGCGGCCTGCCCTGGCACGTTATCGACGTCGATGGCGGCGATCAGGAAGACCTGTTCGCGGTCGAGACCTAGGCCAGCTCTTTCCGCATGCGCAGGATCGGCACGATGGTGCCATCCTCGCTGGGCCTGGAGAGGTCTTCGACCAGCCGGTAGCCGCACGCCTCATAGAGCGGCACGCCGGGCGCGGTGGAGCCCATCTCCATGGCCGAGAACCCTTCGGCCCGCGCGGCGGCTTCGCTGGCGTCCAGCAACATGCGGCCAATGCCGCGCCGGACGAAATCCGGATGAGTATACATGGCGCGGATCTTGGCGGGCTCGGTCTTGGGGTCCGCCGGGGAATCGTCCCGGCCGGCGGTCGTGTTGCCGCCATAAAGCGTGCGCCGCCGCGACCAGCCCCCGCATCCGGCCAGCGCGTCACCCTCGAAGACGAGGAAATAGGTGCCGTCGGACACCAGCAATGTATCAACGCCCATGCTCTCACTGGAGCGCTCGACCTGTTTTGCATCAAGGAAGTGTGGCAAGAGTCGCGCCATGGACTCCGCCATCAGCGCCTCAATCGCCGGAATGTCGTCCAGCGTGGCGACTCGCATATGCAGGTGAGATGTTACCGTCATTCGGCCCGCATCCTATCTGCGCTGCACGCCCGGCAAAAGCCGGAACGTGCGCGCCGCTAATAATGTTCGCTCAAGGCCCGTTGATGAGGCATAAGCGGGCACCCAAGGACCAGACACCATGACCCCACCCGCCCTGCCCGACCATATCCCGACGCCCGTCTTCGTGCTGGACGCGGCGCGCCTGCGCGCAAATCTGGAAACGGCCCAGCGCGTGCGCGAGGCGGCCGGGTGCAAGATCTTGCTGGCGACCAAGGCCTTCTCCCTTCCGGCGGCCTTCCCGTTGATGACCGACTATCTGGACGGCACCACAGCCAGCGGCGAACAGGAAGCCATCATGGGCCATGAGAGCTTCGGCAAGGAAGTGCATGTCTATTCGCCGGCCTATACCGAGGCCGAAGTGCGCCGCCTGACAGAGGTGGCCGAGCACATCTATTTCAACTCCCTCGAACAGCTTGAACGCTTTGGCGACATTGCGCGCGATGGCGGCGCCAAGATCGGCCTGCGCGTCAATCCCGGCTATTCCAATGCAACCTTGGGCGGCGACCTCTACAATCCGTGCGCACCAGGCAGCCGGTTTGGCGAAGTGCCGTCAAAGCTCGACCAGGTTGACTGGTCCGGCATCGACATCTTCCACGTTCACGCCCTGTGCGAGAGTCTGCACGAGGGCTCGGTCGGCCTGATCGAATTCGTCGCCGACAATTTCGGCCAGTATATCGAGCAGGTGAACACGGTGAATTTCGGCGGTGGCCATTTCCTGAACAAGGAAGGCTATGACGTCGATGCGCTGATCGCGGCCATCAAGGCATTCAAGGCGCGCTTTGGCGTGGAGGTCGTACTGGAGCCGGGCGCGGGCCTCGTCGTGAACACGGGCGAGCTGTATGCGACCGTGCTGGCGCTGCACTGGAACGAGGTCGATCTCGCCATCCTTGATGCGTCCGCCTCAACCCATATGCCGGACGTGCTGGAAGTGCCCTATCGGCCTGACGTGATCGGCGCCGGCCAGCCCGGCCAGAAGGCGCACACCTATCGCTTCGGCGGCAAGACCTGCATGACGGGCGACGTGATCGGGGAATACTCCTTCGACGCCCCGCTGAAGCCCGGCGACACAATCATCTTCACCGACCAGATGCATTATTCCTTCGTCAAGACGAACACTTTCAACGGCACGCCGCTGGCGAATCTGGCCGTGCGCTGGGAAGACGGCATCATCGAGAGCCTGTCCGATTTCGGCTATGAGGAATTCCGCCGGCGCCTGGGGCGCTGATCAACATCCTCTTGACGCATCCGGCGCCCCCGCGCACCCTTGCGCCAAGGGGGATATTGGCCATGTTGGAACAATGGACAATCCAAAACTGGCTACAATTGGGCGGCCTGTTAACGACGCTGTTCGGATTTCTGCTCGTTCTGATTCAAATCAGGAGGCTGGGGCAATCCGTTCGGGCTTCCGCTCATGCGGCAATCTATGCGCAGGCATCCGATTTCAGAAGCCATCTGGTAAAACATCCGGAACTGCGGCGATACCTGTTCGATGGCATAGAGATCAGAGAGAACCACCCCGACTATCAACGCGTTGTCACGCTGGCTGAGCTATTGCTCAACTATCTCGAACACCTTTCCATCGAGAAGTCGAACTTTGCAAACCATGACGGGAATGCATGGCGCACCTTCATCAAGCAGGCGCTTGACGCCTGTCCTGTTGCAAAGGAGCGGCTGGCAGAAAACTCTGTCGCTTACTCCCCTCACCTTTTGGCTGCCATTGACTAGTCTGCACCCTCGCCGATCGATGAAATAGACTGATCATTCCCGAGCGAGGGGATGCGGCGCCGCGCTTTCGCCACAGCGTCCAGATCCAGATCGGCAAGGATCACACCGGGCTCATCGTCCGCCTTCTCCGCCAGCACCTCGCCCCAGGGGGAGACGATCAGGGAGTGGCCGAAGGTCTCGCGGCCGTCTTCATGCTGGCCGCCCTGCGCAGGGGCGATGACAAAGCTGCCGGTCTCGATGGCGCGCGCCCGAACGAGGACATGCCAATGCGCCTCGCCTGTCACGCGCGTGAACGCCGCAGGGATGGTCAGGATACCTGCGCCCGCCTGCGCAAGCTTGCGATAGAGATGCGGGAAGCGGACATCATAGCAGATCGTCATCCCCAGCTTGCCGAACTCAGTCTCCGCCAGCACGGCGCGCTCGCCTGGCCGGTAGGCCCGGCTTTCGCGATAGCTCTGCCCGTCCCCCACTTCGACATCGAACATGTGGATCTTGTCATAGCGGGCCCGGACGCTGCCATCCGGCGCGACCAGGACAGACCGATTGGCCAGCCGGTCCTCGCCTTCGAGAGTCACGGCAATCGAGCCGACCAGCACCCAGATGCCAAGCTCGGTCGCCAGCGCGCGCATCGCGGCGAGCGTCTGGTCATCTGCCTCCGGAACGATCTTTGGACGCGCCTTGCCGGGTCGTATGTCCAGCAGGTTCGTCATTTCGGGAGTCGCAACCAGCTGCGCGCCCTGCCCCGCCGCGTCTCGGATCAGGTCGGAGGCCACCGCGATGTTCGGGGCGATCTCCACACCAGACCGCATCTGGACACAGGCAACACGAAGATGGGTCATGGCCGTGGCCTCGCCGGATCAGGCTGGCTCCCATTCTGACAGCGCAGCGTCAATGATGCCGGTGGCTTCGCGGACATTTTCGTCCGTGATGACCAGAGGCGGTGCGAGACGCAGCACATTCGCCCCCGCCACACCAACCAGGAGGTTCTTGTCACGGCAAACGCCTTGCAGGCTTTTCGGATCGGACTTCATCTTGAGGCCGGTGAGCAGGCCCTTTCCCGTCACCGAGTCGACCTTGTCCGGATGGCTGTCGGCGAGGCTTTTCAGGCCCTGCGCCAGCGTGCCGGAGACCCGGCGCACTTCAGCCAGGAAGTCTTCGCTGGAGATAATGTCCCAGACGACATTGCCGACCGCCATGGCGAGTGGGTTGCCGCCATAGGTCGAGCCGTGGCTGCCAGGCTGCATATGCTCACCAACTGCTTCGGTCGTCAGGCACGCGCCGAACGGGAAGCCGCCGCCAATCCCCTTGGCCGAGCACAGGATATCCGGCACAGCGCCGTCAACCCATTCGTGGGCGAACAGTTTGCCCGTCCGGCCCATGCCGCACTGGACTTCATCATAGATCAGCAGGATGCCCTGCTCGTCGCACAGATCGCGCATCCGCTTGAGCTGGTCGTCCGGCAGTGCGCGGACACCGCCCTCGCCTTGCACCGGCTCGATGAAGATCGCCGCGGCCGTCGGCTCTGCGGCGGCCTTTTCCACCGCGTCCATGTCACCCCATTCGAGATGGACGAAGCCGGGAAGTTTCGGGCCGAAACCTTCAAGATATTTCGGATTGCCGCCGGCATTGATTGCGCCGAGCGAGCGCCCGTGAAACGCTCCGGTAAAGGTGATGATGTCGATGCGCGCTTCATTGCCATTCGCCCAGTGGTATTTGCGGGCGGACTTGATGGCGCATTCGACAGCTTCGGTGCCGGAATTGGTGAAAAAGACGCGGTCGGCAAACGTGTCACGGCAGATCTTGTCGGACAGTTCTTCGGCGCCGCGCACGCGGAACATGTTGGAGGTGTGCCACAGCTTGCCAGCCTGCTCCTGTAGGGCTTCGACCATGGCGGGATGGGCGTGGCCCAGCGCATTCACGGCGATGCCGGCGATGAAATCGAGATATCGTGTGCCGTCCTCGGTGAAGAGGCAGACGCCTTCCCCTTTCTCGAAAACCTGCTCTGGCGGCCGGTAGACCGGCATGATGTGCTGGCGCGGATCGCTCATGATAACTCCTTGCGTGCGCAAAATCCTGTTAGCCAACGCTTGGCCGCGCCGATGGGCGAAGTCAACTCACGGGCTGGTGCACAGCCGGATCAAACCATGACAGGGCGCGCGGAGTAGGATAGTGTTTCAACCACAGGACGTTAAACCTTTCCGAGGATGCCATGAAGAAAGCCGTATTGCTTGTGTCCCTGCTGCCTTGTTTTGCCGTTGGCGCAGCGGCCGAGTCCCCCGATGTCCAAGAGGCTGAAATGGCCGCGCCAGGGGATGCCCGCGTGGTCGTGCTGGAAAAATCCGGCCCCGTCGTCACCGAGTTGAAAGCAAATAGGCCAGATATGTCACCCAACACACTGAGACAATCCGGTGGGCTCAAGCCAACCGACCCGGTGATGCGCGAGGGGGATGCTTTGGTGCGGGAGCCTCTGGTGGCCCGGCTGGGGATCGATACGGGGGGAATTGTCCGGACAGAACCGATACCCGTGAATCGCATTGTGCCAGTTGAAGTGATCCCCGCGCCGGCGGAAGACGTCGAATAGTTCGGACCTTCTTCTACCAAACCCCGATCAGCTATTTTTCCTTCCGGCAGGCACCGCTCACGCCGGCGCAGCCAAACCTGCCGTGGATTAGCTTCCCTAATCCGCAGTATGAAAAATATTTAATCGAAAAACGATAATTATGATTGACGTTTATCGATAATCCCTTATTGATAATCAGGAAGCCAAGACGGACCGGGGTGATGTCCAAAACGCCCCCTACCTCACCTGAGCCGTCGCTCCGGACCGTCCTGGTGGACCTGAATTTTCTCGGAAATGAAAAAAGGCGCGGAGAGCTTCCACCAGCTTCCGCGCCTTCCACCGTTTGCAGCGTTTCCTCCCAGAAACTTGCCGTGTCATATGGCCGCGCTTTAATGCATGTGTCAAGATTGTGAATTCAAATTTTTCAATATGAGCAATTCTTCAATATTTGCTGCACCGCCCAATACTGACAGGGACTTCAGCGCGGCCGGGCTCCAGGAGGAATTTGCAGAGACCGCCAGAACGGCCTCGCTTTTCAATATTATTCCATCTGAAACAATTTTGAGCCCGTTCGCCTTCAGCGTCGCGCCGGTCGAGGTGATGTCGACAATCACGTCTGCCGCGCCGGTTGCCGGGGCAGCTTCGGTTGCGCCCGCGCTTTCGACCAGCCGGTATTCGCCGACAGATTTCGCCGCAAAGAAGCGCCGTGTGAGCCGCATATACTTGGTGGCCACCCTCAGGCGCCGATGATGCGCCTTACGGAACGCGGCCCCGGCCGCTTCCAGATCGGACATCGTGTCGACATCAATCCAGGCTTGCGGCACCGCGACGATCACGTCTGCCCCGCCGAAGCCGAGCCGTTCCAGCACGTGGAAATCCTCCGGGCCGGTCGGCGCGAGGTCTTGCAACAAATCCTCACCGGTCACGCCCGCATGAATGCTCCCCTCGATCAGGCCCTGCGCAATCTCGCGTGCGGACAGGAGTCGCATGTCGACTTCGCCCAGGCCCGAGATCTCGGCCTGGTAGCCGCGTTCGCCGCCAATCTGGCGCACTTCGAAGCCGCGAGCCTTGAGCCAGTCCTCGGACTTTTCCTTCAGCCGTCCCTTGGACGGAATTGCGAGTGACAGGACGCTCATGCCGCCTCTCCTTTTGCACGCAGGATGCGATCCGGCCGCACGACGCCGCCAATGCCGGAGGCCGAGGCCTTGGACCGGGACAGGCCCTCGATCAGGCCATCATAGCGACCGCCGGAGGCGAGCGGCTGGCGGGACGTCAGATTTTCGCCAAATGTCTCGAAGACAAAGCCATCATAATAGGTGAACCGGCGGCCAAAGCCGGATCGGAACCTCGCCTCGCTGGCAATTCCCGGCACTGCCGACAGGATTGCGTCCATCCGGCGCGCAACCCGTTCGATTACGGAGGACATGGCGTCCAGCCCATGCTTGTCACGGATGGTGGCCAGCACGTCGGCCGCCTCCCCTGCCGGGCAGTTCACACCGGCAAGGTCAGACAGCGCTGCCCGCGCCGCTTCCGGCACACCACCTGCGGCATGGACGGCCGCCTTGCCGCGCAGACCCGCGACGATTTCGGCAACGCTGCGTGTACCGATCATTGGAATGCCGCGGTCTGACAGGACGTTCAGAAACGCGTCTTCCGCCGTCTTCGCGCCGCCTGCCTCCAGAACGGGCTGAAGGTCTGACGCCGGCGGTTGAGGCGCAGCGTCGAGCAATTCACTGACGCCGCCCTCCTGCCGGAAGGCCCGCTTCAACAGGTCGGTCGTGATGCGGGCAAGGCCGAGCGCGTCCACAAAGGCCGGGAAGATCGACAGGTCGCCCATCTCCGTCGCGGTCGGCGTCACATCACAGGCGGCCACCGCTTCGCGCACCAGCGCAAAGGCTTCCGCGTCCGCATCTGCGCCGCTGTCCTTGCCGAACCATTCAAAGCCGACCTGGGTGAACTCCATCGGGTCGCCTACAGAGGCCGGCAGGCGGAAGGCGCGCGCGGCATAAGTGTAGGCCTTGGCCCCGTCTCCCCCTGCAGCGCGCCGGTCTGCCTCCTGCCCCGCCACCGGCAGGGTGAGGTCCGGCCGCATGACCATCTCATTGCCGCGATGGTCGGAGAACACGCAGAGGCGCGCGCGCACCGCTTCGCCGGAGAGCTCCAGAGGGATATCGGACGGCAGGATATAGGCCGGGTCTACCGGCTCGGCCCCGGTCGCCTCGAACACGCCGCGCGCCGCCGCGACGAGTGTATCATGGGTCATTTCTGGGCCTCGACAATCTTGCGGATCGCCTCGACCATTTCAGCGCGGGGCACTTCAAACTGACCCGGACGGGCTTCGCGGTATTCCTCGTTCGACTTGATGGACTTCGCTTTCAGCGCGCCCATTTCCAGATCCTTGATGGTGACGGTGCCCTTGGCCAGTTCGTCCTCACCCACCATGATGGCTGCAGGTGACGAGCGCCGGTCAGCATATTTCATCTGGGGCCGCATGCCGGACGCGCCCATATAGGCCTCGGCCCGGATGCCGGCCCGGCGCAGCTCGGTGGCGATCTGCAGGGCGATGGTCGGGTCTTCCTTGTCGAAGTTCAGCACCACGACCGGACCGTCCAGCGTTTCTGTCTCGCCCATGATCTGCATCGCCGCCGCGAGGCGCGAAATGCCGATGGAGAAGCCGGTCGCGGGAACGGTCTCGCCGGTGAAGCGCGCGACAAGGTCATCATAGCGCCCGCCGCCGCCGATGGAGCCGATGCGATAGGTCTTGCCGTCTTCGCCGGTCACTTCGCGGAGAAGTTCGGCCTCATAGACCGGGCCGGTATAGTATTCGAGCCCGCGCACAACGGACGGATCGATCACGACGTCGCCTTCCGGCGCGCCGAGCGCTTCAAGCGCCCTGGCGATGGCTTCCAGTTCAGCAAGGCCTGCCTTGCCCTCTTCGGTGTCACCCGTCGCCTTGGCGAGATTGGCAAGCGTTTCGGCCCGTGTCCCGGCCCCTGCCTGAGCAAAGGCGAGCACGCGGCTCACTTCCGACGCGCCAAGCCCGGCCCCTTTTGTGTAGTCACCGCTCTCGTCCATACGGCCCGCGCCGAGCAGGTCGGCAACGCCCTCGGCGCCAAGGCGGTCCAGCTTGTCGAGTGCCCGCAGGATCGCGAGGCGCGTGTCCGAACTGGAGGCGCCCACACCGTCCAGCACGCCATTCAGCAGGCGGCGCGTGTTCACCCGGATCACGAACTCGCCCGGCGCCATGCCAACCGCACGGAGCGCCTCGGCGCCCATCGCGATCATCTCGGCGTCAGCATGATAGCCCGGAGCCCCCACCGTGTCGGCATCGCACTGCCAGAATTCGCGGAAGCGGCCGGGGCCCGGCTTTTCATTACGCCAGACCGGTCCGGCGGCATAGCGGCGGAACGGCTTGCCCAGAGACTGGCCAGCCTCGGCCACGAACCGGGCGAGCGGCGCCGTCAGGTCATAGCGCAGCGCCATCCATTGTTCGTCGTCATCCTGAATGGCGAAGACACCGGCATTCGGCCGGTCATCATCGGGCAGGAACTTGCCGAGCGCGTCGGCATATTCGAATGCGCTGGTTTCCAACGCCTCGAAGCCCCATTGGCGATAGACGCCGGTGATCGTCTCGACCAGTCCGGCCTGGGCATGGATCAGGCTCTCGCGCTTGTCCGGAAAGCCGCGCGGCTTGCGGGCAAGATCCTTGCCGGTGAGGGGCGGTGTGTCCTTGTCGCTCATGATCGTCTCAGGTCCTGGTTGCCGACGCGCTCCGCATAGACGGAGACGCATAGATTGGAAAGGCAACACGTCGGCGCAGCGCGGACCTGGCGCGGCCTGCCTCATCTGGTCTGGTTCGGAAGAATGAACACTTTCAGGAGGCGCAGCCGGACCGGTTCGCGCCTCGTCGGCGCGTCACGAATGATGGTGATGGTGGTGCAGTGCGATGTTCATTGCGTCGCCGGATACGCAGCTGCCCGGCCGGAGTCAACCATTGGCGAAGCCGTCAGGCGTCCGGGCTGGCGCGCTTGAACGGCTTCTGCTGGCCGTCGCGGCGCTCAATCACCTTGAAGATGCCGGTGCCGCGCATCAGCAATTTGTCGCCTGTCCAGATGCGGCCTTCGACTGTGAAGATGTCATCCTGACGACCGACCACTTCTGCCTTGCCTTCGACAAAGCTGCCCATCGACGCGCCGGAAAGGAAGTCGCACATCAGGCGGACCGTCACCCACCATGTGTCCTCATCCTTTTCGACCGCAGCGCCCCAGGCCATGTCGGCAAACGTCATCATCATGCCGCCATGCGCATTCATCATGCCATTGGTATGGTATTCCTCGACCCGGAAGGCGCGCGTCAGGCCGGTCTCGTCCCGTTTTTCGAAAAGGGGGCCTATCTGACGGCCAAAGCCGCGATGCCACGGCAGGATGGAATAGCCCTCGGGCGTGTCGAAAGTCTGGTTTCTGGTAAGATCGTCGCTCATGGAAACCGGATTAGCGCCTCCGGCCGGAGAGTGCCAGAGGCGAGATTGTCTTCCTTAGGGTCAGTCGAGCCCGACAGCAGCCTTGGCCTCAGCCTGCCGCGCTGCGACCGTCTCAATGTCAAAGCCTTCGAGGCTTTCGTTGAAGAGGCGATAGAAATTCAATTCTGCCCCGAGGCGGAGGTACGCTGCGCCCAGGCCGATGGCGGCGCGGTCCATAAAGACGAATTCGCGCGGGATCTTCACGGGTCCCTTTTCCTTGAGCAGCTTGCGGACGGCGAAGGCTTCCTTGCGGCCATACTCGCCCGGCGTCACGCCGTCAGCGACCGAGCGGACCCGGTCGTCCAGCAACGGCCCATAGATAAAGCGCGCCCAGATATTCAGCACTTCGACCAGCTCGCGAGACAGATCGCTGAAACCCCATTTCTCATAGGCGGCATAGGCGGCGTCGAAATCGTCCGCCAGGATCGCGCGATAGAGATCGACCACGCCGCTGACGAATTCGGGCGGGAAGATGCGGATGCAGCCAAAGTCGAGCAGATTCAGGCCTGTCCCCTCCCCGGTCACCTGGTAATTGCCGAGGTGCGGGTCGCCATGGATCACGGCATGGGAGTTGAACGGGCCCCACCAGGTCCAGAACAGCATTTCGGCGATCCGGTTGCGCACCTCCTGCGGGGCATCCTCAAACGCATCCAGCCGCTTGCCGGATACCCAGCTCATGGTCAGCAACCGGTCAGTGGACAATTCCGGCACCGGATCCGGCACGGTGACGAAATCGCGATCTGCCAGCATGTTCGCATAGAGCGCCATATGCTTGGCCTCGCGCGCATAATCGAGCTCTTCGCGGAGGCGGTCGGTAATTTCATCCACCATTGCGCTCGGATCGATGGAGCCATCCATCCGCTTGAACAGGCCCAGCATGGTCTTGAGCTGGCCGACATCGGATTCCACCGCGCTGGCCATGTCAGGATATTGCAGCTTGCAGGCGACCCGGCGCCCATCATGAAGGGTTGCGCTGTGGACCTGGCCGAGCGAGGCGGCATGCGAGGCCTCCTTTTCGAACGCGCCGAACTTCTCCTGCCAGCCGGCGCCCAGTTCAGCGCGCATCCGCCGCTTGACGAAGGGCCAGCCCATGGCGGGGGCTTCGGCCTGCAACTGGCTGAGCTCGGCGGCATATTCGGGCGGCAGGAAATCCGGAATGGTTGACACCATCTGGGCAACCTTCATCAGGGGCCCCTTGGACTTGCCGAGCGCCGCGGCCAGCGCACGGGCGATCTTTTCCTCTCCCTGATCCCCGCCAAACAGGCTCTGGGTGGCGAATGTCAGACCTGCTCCGGACAGGTTCGCGCCAACTTTCGCTGTGCGGGCAATCCGGCCCGACAGGCGGTTGCGCTCGGGGTCTCGGGATGTTTCTGTGTCGTCAGTCATGGGCGGGATATAGGGGGCCGCCCGCCAAACAGCCAATCAGGATGTTTCCGGCCCCTGTCCCACATATGACTCGCAATGGATGACAAATGCGTCATGTTTGCGGTATAGGCGCGCCTTCGCGAAACCAGCGCGATGAAATACAGCAACGCCCCAGAGATTTTCCGGTCAGGGCACCGGATGTAGAGTGTCCCGAATGTTACAGGCTGCGGCAGACCGACTGCCAGCGCCAAACCGCGACGAGCAGGATTTACAGAATGTCTTACAAAACGCTCCTCACCGAGATTGACCAGGAAGCCGGCTTTGCCGTGATCACGCTCAATCGCGCCGAGAGCCTGAATGCCCTCTGCGAAGAGATGATGAATGAACTGACCCATGCGCTGGACCGGTTCGAATCCGATCCGGAGATTGGCTGCATCATCCTGACCGGCAGCAAGAAAGCCTTTTCCGGCGGGGCCGACATCAAGGAAATCCAGGAAAAGACCTATCCGGAATCCTATTATGAGGACTTTATCAGCCGGAACTGGGAACGGGCTGCGCGGGCGCGCAAACCGATCATTGCCGCTGTGTCTGGCTATGCCATTGGCGGCGGCTGTGAACTGGCCCTGATGTGCGACATCATCCTGGCCGCCGACAATGCCCGCTTCGGCCAGCCGGAAGTGCGCCTTGGCGTGATGCCCGGCGCGGGCGGCACGCAACGCCTCGCACGCGTGATCGGCAAATCGAAAACAATGGAACTCTGCCTGACCGGCCGCATGATGGAGGCCGATGAGGCCGAACGCTGCGGCCTCGTCAGCCGCGTTGTTCCGGCCGACGATCTGATGGACGCTGCCCGTGAACTGGCCCGCACCATCGGCTCGATGCCGCTGGCCGCCGCCATGATGACCAAGGAAGCCATCAAGATCGCCTATGAGACTCCGCTCTCGCAGGGCATCCAGTTTGAACGCCGCATGTTCCAGTCGCTGTTCTCGACCGATGACCAGAAAGAAGGCATGGCGGCCTATGTCGAGAAACGCTCGGCTCATTTCAAAGACAAATGATGCTGAAAGCCCCGGCCCACCTGCTATTTCCTGCAACCAGCCTCAATTGCGCGGTTGACGCCTTCGCACCGTTTATGTATTCCCCCGCCTTCAGCCCGAAGGGAGCCCTTTGGGCCACAGGAGTTTAATATGGCTAATACCCGTTCCGCCAAGAAAATGGTCCGCAAGATTGCGAACCGCACCGAAGTGAACAAAGCCCGCCGCTCGCGCGTGCGTACTTTCGTTCGCAAGGTCGAAGAAGCAATCGAAGCCGGCGACAAGTCTGCTGCCCAGGAAGCGCTGCGCTCTGCCCAGCCTGAACTGATGCGCGCGGTGACCAAAGGCGTCATGCACAAGAACACATCGTCGCGAAAAGTTTCCCGTCTGTCGGCTCGCGTCAAAGCGATGGGCTGATCGGCACCTTCCCGATTGAAAAAACAGAAACCCGCCTGACTGTTCAGGCGGGTTTTTTCATGTCAATATCCTAATACAACAATTTGGACCTTTCCGAATTCAACATCAAAACAACTGGATGTTTCCTGGAAGGATTGCGAAATTGGCCTGACTGGCAGGTTCCGTATTGCAGTAATGTTAGGGCTCCTTAACAGCACTGCGAAACATGCCGCTTTTTTTGGGGATATCCACAGGCTTATACCTGCGTCCCCTGTTGACAGAACAGGTGCGAACAAATGTGTGGAGCGACTCACTCACAAAAAAAGATCAGTTCTCAAGCGCCTGATTTGATTGCGGTTTGAGGTACAGGGGAAAGAGTCAACCAACCAAATCCTGTTGTCGTATAAAAGTTGCACTTGTCAGCAAAACCCCCATTGAGTAATTTCAATTTACCAACAGAAAAGTTCTCCCGACACGGAGTATATGTGTGACCGAATCTCGGTTCGGAAGGGAAGCTGCGTGCCAGTTGGTCAGGGTGAAATTATAACTAGAAAATGGGGCTCGGCATGGACGGGAACAAACTCTTTGATTCAAAAACTGGCGTAGACTTCGAGAAGATGAACAAGAGCAAGAATGCTCCGGGCAAGGAGATTTGGCTGACCGTTAAGGCTCATCTTGCGACAATCCTGAACACGGCCGACTATGACCGCTGGATCGATGGACTCCGCCTTGTGGCCGAGTTCAATGGTGAAATGGTGATTGCCGCGCGCGATCCCCTGTCCTTCGACCGTGTCTATGGCGCGCACCGCCATGCCATCCAGCGCATCTGGCGCGAGCATGATCCTGCGCGCCGCGCGATCAAGCTGGTCTGCTGGCGGACCGCGCCTGCCGAGCTGCTCGACATCGTCGAGGATCCGTGGGCAACCGCCGAAATCGTCGAGGATGCACACGCACAGGCCGAGACCTCAGGCTCCGGCACAGGCGCACCGGTCATGAGCTTCAACACCCTCGTCACGGGTGAGGCAAACGAGCTGGCGGTCGAGATGGCCAAGCGGATTGCGGGCGGACTGCCGGTCGGAACGTTGACAACCTTGTTCTATGGGCTTCAGGGCACCGGCAAGACGCACATCCTGCATGCGCTGAAGACCGCTGCCGGACAGCGGGGCGAGGATTGCCACGTCGTCTACCTGACGGCCGAGGAATTCCTGTCCTCCTACACAGACGGCGTGAAGGTGAAGGATACCAGCGCCCTCAAGAAGCGGCTCCGCGCGGCGACGATCCTGATGATCGACGACCTTCACCGGATCAGCGGCAAGCCCGGCACCGAGACCGAACTGTTTCAGAACATTCGTGAAGTCACGGCGAATGGCGGCCATGTCGTGCTGGCGGGTGACAAGGCCCCCGGCGACGTCACCGGCTTCAGCCCGCGCATGATCAGTGAGCTGAAAGGCGCCACGACCGTCGAGGTCGGTGCCCCGGATGCCGGTATGCGCGAGCAGATCATGCGCAGCCTGGCCGACCATATCGAGGCGGGTCATCCGAATTTCGTCGTCACCGACGAGATGATTGCCGAGTTCAATGCCGGCATTCGCGGTCAGGCCCGGGAAATGACCGGAGCGATCTGGAACCTCTATACCGAGGCGGCTTTCGGCATCCGCACGCCCACGCTGGACATGGTGCACAAGATCATCCGCCGGACCGAAGGCGATGTGCGCCAGCCCTCCATCGAGCTGGTCAAGAAGGCGGCCATGAAGGTGTTCGAAGTCACGAAAGCCGACATGGAAAGCCCGAGCAAGGCCCGCGCCGTGGTGTACCCACGCCAGATCGCGATGTATCTGTGCCGGGAGCTGACCGGGAAATCCTTCCCGCAGATCGGCTACAGCTTCGGCAAGCGCGATCACACCACGATCCTCTACGCGCACCGCAAGGTGGCCAAGGCCCTGCCGGAAAATACCGAGCTTGGTGCCCACATCAAGGCGGTCAACGAGACGATCCTGGAGCTGCAGGCGGCGGGCCTTAATTAGGCAAACTCAGCCAACCGCGCTGAAAACACGATCGGCGCTTGGCTTTTGCCCCTGTTTGAGTAAGTGTGCTCGGCCCGCTCTCCCCGCAGAGCGGGCCGATTCCATTCCGGACGGCGGTTCCGGGCGGGACCGGTTGGACTGGTAAGGAATTCCGGGCTTCCGAAAGAGGCCCCCGACGAACGGAACGTACGATGAAACTGACGATTGAACGCGGCGACCTGCTGAACGCACTGTCACACGTGCAGAATGTGGTGGAGCGCCGGAACACGATCCCGATCCTCTCCAATGTCCTGCTTCAGGCAGGCAATGGCGAGCTGAAACTCACGGCAACCGACCTCGACATCGAGGCCGTCGACAGCGCCGATGCGACCGTCACGCGCGAAGGCGCGGTGACGGCTCCGGCCGGTACGCTGTTCGACGTTGTGCGCAAGCTGCCCGCTGGCTCAGAAGTCGAACTGGAAGTCCAGCCGGAAGGCCAGCGTCTCGCCATCACGGCAGGCCGCTCGCATTTTGAGCTGCCGACCCTGCCAGCCTCTGACTTCCAGACCATGAGCTCGGACGATACGCCGACCAAATTCTCGCTCGGCGCGAAGGATTTCGCCCGCCTGATCGACAAGACACGGTTTGCGATCTCGACCGAGGAAACCCGCTACTATCTGAACGGCGTTTACCTTCACGCGGCCCAGACTGAGGACGGTCAGGCCGTGCTGCGGACGGTGGCTACGGACGGCCACCGCCTCGCCCTCGCAGAACTCCCGGCCCCGGCCGGCGCGGAAACCCTCGAAGGCATCATCGTGCCCCGCAAGGCTGTCGCAGAAGCGCGCCGGCTCGTCGACGGGGTGGATGGCGACATCGAGATCGAAGTCTCCGACACGAAGATCGTCGTGCGCGCAGGCCGCGCCGTCCTGACCTCGAAACTGATCGACGGCTCCTTCCCCGATTATGGCCGCGTTATCCCGAAAGGGAATGACCGGAAGCTGACCATCGACAACAAGGCCTTCGAAGCCGCTGTCGACCGCGTCTCGACCGTGTCGGCTGAGCGTTCGCGCTCGGTGAAGATGTCCCTGTCTGATGGCAAGCTGGTGCTCGCCGTCAATCATGCAGAGACCGGCGTGGGTAACGAGGAACTCGAAGCGGACTATGGCTCCGAGGCGATGGAGATCGGCTTCAACGCGAAATATTTGCTCGACATTGCCGGCCAGATCGAGGCCGTCGAAGCCGAGTTCATGTTCAGCGATCCGGCCTCCCCTGCCCTCGTGCTCGATCCGTCGGATGACAGCGCCCGCTATGTGCTGATGCCGCTTCGGGTCTAGCAGGCCGATGGTGCCACTGGATCGCCGGACCGTCCTTGCCAGCGCGGCCGCGGCGACGAGCCTGGCAGCATGTGGTATCCAGTTTGGCAAGGAGACAAGCAGCATGTACGGTCTGATTGGCAAATTCACCGCAACAGACGGTAACCGGGACGCCCTGATCCGCATTCTGCTGGACGGCGTGTCGGGCATGCCAGGCTGTCTCAGCTATGTTGTGGCCAGTGACCCGGCCGATGCCAATGTGATCTGGATCACGGAAGTATGGGACAGCAAGGAAAGCCATGCCGCCAGCCTGTCCATGCCCAGCGTGCAGGAAGCGATCGGCAAGGGCCGCCCATTGATTGCCGGCATGGAACGGATCGCGGAGACCCGGCCCGAAGGCGGGCACGGGCTCGACTCCTGACCTCTGGCCGCTCCATACAGCCCGAATGACCGCCCTTACCCGCCTGACCCTGACTGACTTTCGCAATTATGCGTCCCTCAGCCTGCCGCTCGATGGCCGGCATGTCTGTCTGTACGGGTCAAATGGGGCAGGCAAGACCAATTTGCTCGAAGCCGTCAGCCAGCTCGGCCCCGGTCGTGGCCTGCGCTCGGCGACCCTGCCGGAGATGACCCGGAAGGACGCGCCCGGTGGCTGGGCCGTCTCCGCTGCACTGGCGAACGAGCAGCGCATCGGCGTGGGCCTCGACGCTGGCCCGAACGCCAAGCGCACAGTGCGGATCGATGGCGCGACGGCGACGGCGTCCGATCTCGCAGACCTGGTGCGTATTGTCTGGCTGACGCCTGCCATGGATGGCGTGTTCCGGGGCAGCACGTCTGATCGGCGCCGCTTCTTCGACCGGCAGGTGATGGCGCACATGCCAACCCACGGCACGGCCGCCAGCCGCTATGAAAAGGCCATGCGAGAGCGCAACGCCCTGCTCGAACGCGGGCATGTCGATCCGGCCTGGGCCGATGCGATCGAGGCCCGCATGGCGGAGTCAGGCGCGGAAATGGCCATCAATCGCGCGCATGTGCTGGAAGCCCTGCAAGCCGCCATTGATGCGCGCCCCGAAGGCTATTTCCCGAAGGCTGACCTTGCCCTCGACGGCAAGGCCGAGCAGGCCGCCATTCGCGGCGAGGATTTCAAGACGATCTTTGAAGCCCTGACAGACACGTTCCGCACGACGCGCCGACGCGATATTGCCGCCGGGCGGACCATTGACGGGCCACACCGCTCCGACCTGACCGTTATCCACCGCCCAACGGGCGCGCCTGCCAAGGACGCCTCCACGGGCCAGCAGAAAGCCTTGCTGATCGGCCTGATCCTCGCCTCTGCAGCCGCCCTGCGCGCGGGCGGCGATGGCCCCTCCCCCCTGCTCTTGCTGGACGAGGCCGCCGCGCATCTTGAT
The DNA here is from genome assembly GCF_036964145.1 of Hyphomonas sp. Taxonomy (GTDB): domain Bacteria; phylum Pseudomonadota; class Alphaproteobacteria; order Caulobacterales; family Hyphomonadaceae; genus Hyphomonas. The sequence continues at coordinate 574,240 of NZ_JBALUC010000001.1, read as the reverse complement.
GCGGACCGGAGAGCCGCCCTGTTCGATGAGCTGACCGCGCTTGGGGGTCAGGCCTGGCTGACCGGTACGGAAGCCTTCCTGTTCGAGGCCTTCGGAGACCGGGCGCAAACCGTGCGCATTGATGACGGCACGGCGGTCGCGGAATCCTAGCTCTTGATGCGCAGATCGGAAATCGACTGGGCAATCTCGCGATAGACTTCCTTCAACTCGTCGCCGTTCGACGCGTCGAATGCATAAGCCGGGCTGGTCGCGCAGTATTCCATGATGGTCCGCCCGTCCGATGTCTTCTGGACATAGGAGGGCACCTGGAAGCCCACCGTATAAATCTGGACGTTGGACGGCTCCGCTTTCATTGCATCACAGAGATCCATCGCCTGCCGGAAGGAATTCTTGCTGGCGGTCGGATGGTTCGCATTGAAATCGCCATCCGTCATCAGGATGACCGCCTTGGTAACGTTGATCTCGTCATAGGCCCAGGGCTTCGCCGTCTCGGGCCAGATGTCCTGCCAGTTTGGCGACAGCAGGTACCAGCCCCAGGCAACACCTAGATGCCCGGCTGTGCCGCCATTGGCCGTCATGCTGTTTACATGCGCGGTCAGTGCAGCCTTGTTCTCGGTCAGAGGCACCGGCCCGGTTGCCCGGCATCCGGCATAGTAGAAATCCAGCGCACCGGTCGAACTGTTGGCACCGCCATTCTCGATCTCGTTCTCACCGTAATATTTGTCGTAGTCGCTATCATAGAAATTCCAGCGCGGATTGCCGGCACCGATCCAGGCAAAGTTGCCGGGTGCGGCATCACTAGCGGCATAACTCCCCGTGCGCTCATAGACGCAGGTGTCCGTGGCAGACGAGTCGTCCCAGAACCATCGGGCGACGTCCCAGTCATAGTCACCATATCGATTGCAATCGTCAGGATCGGACTCGGTACAGGTGCCATCCTGATAGTACATGAAGCGCTTGCCCGTGGCCTGATCATACATCCGGGCACTGTTGTAGGAATTGTAATTGCTCAGCCCATTGCTGTTGGACGTATCGGCGGGAATGGTGACACTGCGTGTCACGTCATTGAAATACGCCCCCGCATTGACGGCATTGTTGTAGGTCACGATTCCCAGCCGCACCGTGCCATCCAGCACCTGATCGTCCGGCAGCAATTCGTCAAAGGCGATGATCGCAGCCTCTTTCAGCAGGGTCAGCCTGTTGTTGCTGTTCATGGAGCCGGAAACGTCGAACACGAAGGACACATCGATCTTGCCGACCGAGAAGGTCGAAGTGGATGAGACGTTGAAGCTCATTTCGTCATTTCCGAAGATGTTGGAAATGAAGGTGGGCTGGGTGCACCGCATCTTGCCGAGAATATCTTCGCTGTCCTCGGAGAAGGTCACGGTGACCGGCGTACAGGACAAGCCGCCTCCGGCCGTATCGATCAGCGGGTTCATGTATTCGCGAATGTCCGCGATCACCGCCTCATCCGTTGCACCAGCCTGTCGCGACAGCGCGCCGGCCAAGACGGCGGAGTCCATTGCGTACTGTACCCGGGCCTGTTGGCGGAAGATGAATTCAAGGTCGACCGCGAGCCCAACCAGCGCCACCATGGAGGCCAGAATGAACGCGGTGAGCACAGTCAGGTTGCCGCGTACATCGCGGGCAATCTGCTGCACTTGCATGTTTGCAGATCGTATACCCATCCCGCGCGCCCCTGATCGCCAGCACCATTTCACAAGCCTGGATTTTCGCTCAGAGTGATTTCCCCTGACTTCAGATACACCCTGAAAATCGGCGGATTGCCGAAAGGGGTCGTTTACCCTGATGGAGCCCGGCTCATGCCGGTCAAAGCGACTGCCGGGCCTTGCCCGCGCGAGGCCTTTTCGTGATATCCTTCCCCGACAAAACCGATTCCCCACCGAGGCCGACATGCAGCAATATCTCAATCTCCTGCAGGACATTCTGGACAATGGGCATGAACGTGCCGACCGGACTGGTACGGGCACGCGCGCCGTGTTTGGTCGCCAGATGCGCTTCGACCTCGCCGATGGCTTTCCGATGGTGACCACCAAGAAACTGCATCTGCGCTCGATCATCATCGAACTGCTCTGGTTCCTGAAAGGCGACACGAACATCGCCTATCTCAAGGAAAACGGCGTTTCGATCTGGGATGAATGGGCCGACGAGAATGGTGATCTCGGCCCCGTCTATGGCAAGCAGTGGCGCAGCTGGGCCGCGCCGGATGGCCGGGTGATCGACCAGATCCAGTGGGTGCTGGACGAAATCCGCACCAATCCCAATTCCCGCCGCCTGATCGTGTCCGCCTGGAATCCGGCCGATGTGAACGAGATGGCCCTGCCGCCCTGCCACTGCCTGTTCCAGTTCAATGTCATGGACGGCAAGCTGAACTGCCAGCTCTATCAGCGTTCGGCCGATGTCTTCCTCGGCGTACCGTTCAACATCGCATCCTATGCACTGCTCACCCTGATGATGGCGCGTGCGACGGGGCTGGAAGCCGGTGAGTTCGTCCACACATTCGGCGATGCGCACCTCTACCTGAACCATATGGAACAGACCCGGCTCCAGCTGACCCGTGAGCCGCGCGCCCTGCCCCGCATGATCCTGAACCCCGACAAGACTGACCTGTTCGGCTGGGAGTATTCAGACTTCACCGTCGAAGGCTACGAGCCGCACGCTCACATCAAGGCGCCGGTGGCCGTCTAGGCCTCTTCAAGGCTCTGCCAGGCCGTCCAGGCGTCGCCTGCATACATGAGGCTCGGGCCACCGCCCATATAGACCGTCATGCCCAGCGCTTCGGCGACTTCCTCATCCGTCGCGCCGAGACGCTTCAGTGCCTTGGTGTGAAACCCGATGCACCCGTCACACTGCTTGGCCACGCCAATGGCAAGGGCAATCAGCTCCTTGGTCTTCGTGTCGAGCGCGCCATCCGCCAGGGCCGTCTTGGCCATCGCGTTGAACTGGGTCAGCGTGTCTTTCGCGCCGGTGCCCCGCAGGCCGGAGATCCCCTCGCTGATCGCGCCCGTTATCGCGCCATAGTCTTTCTTGCCGTCCGCCATAATCGACTCCTTATTTGCATATTTGCGCAAATATGCAGACTTCTGTGACATCAGCAATATGGATATTCCCGGATAGTACAGTCAGGCCGCCGCCGGATCGACCAGGCCCAGATTTTCCCGGCGCCGGATCACCGCAGAGACGATCACCGCTCCGACCATCTTGCCAATCACGAACACGATCCAGTTCCAGACATGCAGCGAATTGCCGGGGTCCATCCCCAGCTCCATCTGTTTGGCGAGGTCTGCGCCATACAGGAACACCGTCGTATCAACCGGCGCGGCCAGCGCACTGGAAAGCAGAATCCGGGTCGAGAGCCGATATTTGGTGAAGGTAAACATCAACCAGTCGACCCCCTCGGAAATCGCGAAGGCAATGCCGCTGGCGAGGGCGATCACGGGCCATGCATAATAGAACGACCAGGCGATCGCCATGGCCATCACGAGCAGCACCCGGTGGCCCATTTCGCGCTGCACAAAATCCCGGATGACGAACACCATTCCGGTCACCATGGTCATCGGGTGGAGGGAAACGCCCTGCGCGGTCAAACCTGTGCCCGTCGGGGCAACAATCTGGAATTCCGGGATAACGCCGAACGACCAGTTCAGGAAAGGAATCAGGGCGACATAAATCAGTGCCCATCCCCGCCCCCGAAGCAGCCAAATTGCCAAGAACGACAACAGAATGGCAGGAAGTGCCAATGCGATATGATCCGGGTTTCCATTGGTGAGAATCGCTACAAACGTTTTCATCAAAATATTCCCCCGCGGAACTGTTTTTCAGCTTGTGAAAACTGAAGAAAGAAGGTTGCATTCACCCTACGAACTCGGCTCTGCATGTATTCCTGCAGATGCGAAAGGTCACAAGGGCCAGCCGCAAAATATGGTACAAGTAGATTGGAACCGATCAGTATGTCGGCACATGTAAAACTTTGCCTGATTGCCGCTCGGGCCCGCAATAATGTGATCGGCACCGGGGGAGACCTTCCCTGGCGCCTGAAAAGCGACCTCGCTTTCTTCAAGAAGGCGACCTTGGGCTGTCCGATCATCATGGGCCGCAAGACCTGGGAAAGCCTGCCGGTGCGCCCTCTGAAGGGCCGCGAGAATATCGTGATGACGCGCGACTGGGCCTACAATGCCGAAGGTGCGCGCGTCTATTCCAGCTTTGCGGCCGCCACCAATTCCGCCCGCGCCGTGGCCGCCCGGACCGGCGCCGACAAGGTTTTCGTCATTGGCGGGGAAGCTATATACAATCTGGCCCTGCCCCTGGCGGATCGCATCTACCTGACCGAGGTCGATGCAGAGCCGGAAGGTGATGCCCACTTTCCTGACCTCGACACAAGCCAATGGGCGGAAACCGGCGCGGAACGGTTCGAGGCCGGCGAGGGCAATGATTTCGCCTTTACCATCCGCCAGCTGGATCGGGTCGGCGCGTTTACTTCCCCCTAGGGCACTTGTTGTCCCGCTCGGGATCGCCGCCTAACCTCCTGCCAAAATGGCGAGGAGGAAACAGCCACATGGAATTCGAGATCATCACAAGCGGACTCCGCTTTCCCGAGGGCCCTGTCGTCATGGCCGACGGCAGCATCATCGTCGTCGAGATCGAGAAGAAATGCATCACGCGCTGCTGGGGCGACGGCAAGACCGAAGTGATCGCGACGCCCGGCGGCGGCCCCAACGGCCTCGCCATCGGACCGGACGGCGCGCTCTGGGTCTGCAACAATGGCGGCTTCCTCTACACCGACATGGACGGGCTGCTGATCCCCGGTAACTGCCCGGACGATTATGATGGCGGACGTATCGAACGCATCGACCTCTCCACGGGCAAGGTGGAGCGCGTGTTGGATACGGTCGAAGGCCATCCCCTGAAAGGCCCGAACGATCTCGTCTTCGACAAGGCCGGCAATCTCTATTTCACCGATCATGGCAAGACCTATTCCCGTCACCGAGATTTCGGCGGCTTGTTCTTCCTCGCCAATGGCGCCAGCGAAGCCAAGGAACTGGACTTCCACTATTCCAGCCCGAACGGCGTTGGCCTCTCCCCGGACGAGCAGACGGTCTACATGGCCGACACCATGACCGGCCGGATGTGGGCCTTCGACCTGGAAAGCCCGGGCGTCATCAAACCCGTCTCCCCCTTCAATGGCGGACGGGTCGTCGCCACCATGCCGGGCCTGCAATATTTTGACAGCCTCGCCATGACGGCGGCCGGCAATGTCTGCGTCGCGACCATCCTCAATGGCGGTATCACGACCATCACGCCCGGCGGAGACTTCCATCATACCGCCTTCCCGGACCTGATCGTCACCAATATCGCCTTTGGTGGCGACGATATGCAGGACGCCTATGTCACCCTGTCGAGCACGGGACAGCTGGCCAAATGCCGCTGGCCGGAGCCCGGCCTGAAACTGAATTTCAACGCCTGATACGGGCGATCATTTGGCGGGGGCCTGGCCTTGGACAGACAAGGCCCCCGCAATTTGCTCGCGGTGCGCCTCCCCCCAATCGCACAGGGGCATGAAAGTCTGGCTGAGGCTCTCTCCCAGGCATGTCAGGGAATAGTCGACGCGGGGCGGGACTTCCCCGTAATCGGTCCGCTTCACGATGCCATGCAGCTCAAGCTCCTTGAGTTGCTGGATCAGCATCTTGTCGCTCACACCCTCAATCGACCGCTTTAACTCCCCATACCGGAGGGGACCCTTTGCAAGGAAAAAGAGGATCAATGGCTTCCATTTTCCGCCAATCACGCGGAGTGCAGCATCCAGTCCACAAATGAAGGGTTTCACCGTCCAATCCTCCCAGGCTTTTTTGATACTTACCAAATAGTGCATACTTGTCCAAAAGTAAGCACCCTCCCAGCTAGCCGTCTCCACAAGGAAAGGAGATCGGAAATGAAAAAGCTTGAAGGAAAAATCGCGGTCATCACAGGGGGCGGGTCCGGCATCGGGCTGGCGACTGCCAAACGCTTCGTGGCCGAAGGGGCCGAGGTCTACATATTCGGGCGTAGACAGGACGTTCTGGACGCGGCCGTTGCAGAATTGGGACCGAATGTACGCGCCGTACAGGGAGACGTCACCAGCCTGGATGATCTGGATCGGCTCTATGAGCGGGTCAGATCAGAACAGGGCCACCTCGACATCCTGTTCGCCAATGCAGGCCTTGGAGATGTGGCGCCCTTGGGCGAAATCCTGCCGGAACAATTCGACCGGACCTTTGGCGTGAATGTCAAAGGCACCCTGTTCACCGTGCAGAAAGCCCTGCCCCTGTTGAAAACGGGCAGCTCCATCATTCTCACCGGATCGACCACGGGTGTCATGGGCACGCCGGCCTTCAGCGTCTACAGCGCATCAAAGGCGGCTGTCCGCAATTTCGCACGCAGCTGGGCGCAGGATCTGCGCGGCACAGGCATTCGCGTGAATATCCTGGTTCCCGGCGGCACCGAGACCGAGACCGTCATGCGGGATATCGGGGCCGACGTGATGACACAGATCGGGGCGGCCAGCCCGCTCGGCCGTCTGGGACACCCCTCCGAAACAGCGGCCGTCGCCGCCTTCCTCGCCTCCGATGACAGTTCCTACATGACAGGTGGCGAAATCTTCGTCGACGGGGGGCTGGCACAGATTTGACGGCGCACGGATGCGGCCGCCAGATTGGGTCCGGCCTAGTCCTCGAACACAATCTCGGGCGCAGGCTTCGATTCGAGCGTATCCAGCCCCATCGCAACGCGGCGGGCCAGTTCATGAAAGAGCTGGCCCGTCGTTTTATCTGACAACGCCGCCGGCTTGCCTGAATCGCCGCCTTCACGGATCGCCTGCAACATAGGCAGCTCCGCCAGCAATGGCAGGCCAAGGGCATTCGCCGTGGCGGTGCCCCCGCCCTGCCCCATCAGGTAATGGCGATTGCCCGCCGGATCTTCGAACCAGCTCATTGTCTCGACAATGCCGAGGACCGGCACTTCCGTTTTCGCAAACATCGCCGCGCCGCGGCGCACATCCGCCAGCGCGACTTCCTGCGGGGTCGTCACGATCAGCGCCGCCGTCACCGGCACGCGCTGGGCAATCGTCAGCTGGGCGTCACCTGTTCCCGGCGGCGTGTCGATGATCAGCACGTCGAGGGGCTCTGCCGACGTGCCCCATTCGGCATCATTCAGCATTTGCGTGATCGCCGACATGACGATCGGGCCTCGCCAGATCATCGGCGCGTCCGGGTCCGACAAATATCCGATCGACAGCGTCTTCATGCCGAAGGCTTCGACAGGTTGCAGCTTGCCGCTCTCCGGGGACGTCACCGGCTCTGCCGACACTGTGCCCAGCATGGTCGGAATGGACGGGCCATAGATGTCGGCATCCATCAGACCGACCTTCATGCCGGCCTTTGCCATCGCAGCAGCAAGATTGACCGCAACGGTGGACTTGCCGACCCCGCCCTTGGCACTGGCCACGACGAGAATGCGCGAGATGCCCGGAATCGAGGATTTGGGCGTGCTGCCAGGGACATTGCCCTGCTGCATCGCTTCATCAGACAGGCGGGCGCCCTTGCGCACGCGCTTTGACGCCGGCGCATGGGACAGGTGAACCTCTTTCGCCGGGGCCTGGCTCGCGCGTTCTGCTGTCAGTACGCTGCTCACGGACTTCACCCCGGAGATCAGTTCGACCTTGCCTTCCGCCTCAATCCGGCGCGCTTCGGCGTCTTCCGGCGCAGCTGGATCAGCCTGGATCACGAGCACCGCGCGACCGTCTTCCCCGACCGAAACCGATTCGAGCCAATCGGGCCGTCCGAGCGTTTCCGCGATCTTTTCCTCGAGTTTCCGGCGTGATTTATCCTTCGATCCGAACAAACTGTGCGACTCCACTGCTCTTGATGCCTGCAAACAGGCATGCACATATCACCAAAGCGCCTATATAGAACCCATGCACAGTAATACAGGGAGGGCTCATGCCCTGGGATGACAAGACTAAATCCAGCGGCCCGTGGGGCGGCGAGGGCGGAAATGATAATGGGGGCGGCAAGGATAGCGGCTCCCCATGGAATCGCCCCGGCGGCTCAGGCAGCGGTGGGGGCAATGACCTCGAAGACCAGATGCGGCGCATGCAGGAACGTTTCCGGCAGCGCGGTGGCGGCGGTGGCCGTCGTCGCGGCGGCGGTGGAGGCGGGGGCGGGACCAATTTCGGTCCGCTCGGTTTCCTCGTCATTGCCGGGATCGCGCTCCTCGCCTGGCTCTCTACCAGCGTCGTGATGGTGGATCCGGGCCAGCAGGCCTCCGTCTTCCGTTTCGGCAAATGGCAGACCAATTTCGGTCCCGGCCTTCACTTCCACCTGCCTGCCCCGTTCGAGGAGCATGAGCTGGTCGAGGTCGAAGCCCGCCGGAAGACCCAGATCGGCCAGACCATGGATGAAAGCCTGATGCTGACCGAAGACGAAAACATCGTCGACATCCAGTTCTCCGTCTTCTGGCGTGTGAAGCCGGACGCCCCTCAGGACTACATCCTGAACGTCAAGCAGCCCGACATCGCCGTGGAAATGGTCGCGGAATCGGTCATGCGGGAAGTCGTCGGCAAGACGCGGCTCCAGAGCGTGATCACGACCGAACGGGACGTGGTCCAGACGGAAGTCGCCAATCAGGTCCAGACCCTGCTGAACGATTATCGCGCCGGTATCCAGATCGTGAGTATCCAGATCGACAAGGCCGACCCGCCCCAGCAGGTCATCGAGGCCTTCAATGATGTGAACGTGGCCGAACAGGACGCCGAGACCAACATCAACCGCGCCACCCAATACGCCAACCAGATCGTGCCACAGGCACGGGGTACGGCCCAGCGCCTGCTTCAGGAAGCTGAAGGCTATCGTGACCAGATCGTCGCCGACGCCCAGGGTGAAGCGTCCCGCTTCGAGCAGATCTATGAGGAGTACCGCAAGGCGCCGCGCGTCACGCGGGAACGCATGTATCTCGAAACCATGGAACGGGTGCTTGAGCGGACCGACAAGACCATTCTCGACAGCAATTCCGGCGCGGTGCCCTATCTGCCGCTTGACCGGGTGCAGTCTTCAAACCGCGAAGGACAGAACTGATGCGTAATCTGAGCTGGTTTGCCCTTGCCATCGTCGCGATCGTATTGGTCGCAATCCTCAATTCCTTCTACGTCGTTCGCCAGGACGAACAGGCCCTGATCCTGCAGGTCGGTGAACCGCGCGCCGTGATCAACGCACCGGGCACGGATGAAGCCGGGCTGTATTTCAAGATCCCGGTCATTCAGACGGTTGAAAAGCTCGACCGGAAGAACCTCGGACTTGATATCGAGAACATCCAGGTCCTGGCCTCCGATCAGCGGCGCCTCGCCGTCGATGCATTCGTTCGCTGGCGCATCAGCGATCCGTTGCAATTCTATCAGAGCCTCCGGACCATTCCGGGCGCTGCCAACCAGCTGAATGATGTGACGAAGGCGTCCATTCGGGAAGTCATGGGCGATGTGCCAGTGCCTGAGATCATTTCAGGCCAGCGGTCCGAACTGATGGAAAACATCCGCGAGAAGGTTGCCAATGAACTGGCAGATGCCGGGATTTCCATCATCGACGTCCGCATTCGCCAGGCCGACCTGCCACGCGAAGTGGCAGATGGCGTCTACAGCCGGATGCAGACAGCCCGTAAGCAGGAAGCCGAGCGCATCCGTGCCGAAGGCGAGGAGCGTGCCCGACTGATCCGCGCCCAGGCGGAACGGGAAAAGACCGTGCTCGAGGCCCAGGCCCGTGAACAGTCCGAAGTGATCCGCGGTGAGGGCGACGCCCGGTCCACCGAAATCTACGCCAGTGCCTACAACAAGGACGTCGAATTCTTCCGGTTCCAGCGCGCGCTGATCGCTTGCGAAAACTCCATCCAGGAAGGCACACGCATTGTCGTGGCGCCGGATTCGCTGGGGCTCTGCGATGAGTTCATCAATCGTGCCCGCGCCAATGGCGGCTCTCGCTAGGACGGGGCTGGCATGTCCATTCAACTGATCCTTATCGGGATCGGCATGTGGCTATTCATTGAGGGGGCGATCTATGCGGTCGCCCCCGAATTCATGCGGCGTATGGCCGAGTATCTGGCGCGCATGCCGGGCCGCGAAATCGCGCTGGCCGGGATCGGGTCCGCCGCAATCGGCGCAATATTCATCGTCATTGCAGTTCGGTTCTGTTGAAGCTGTTGCAAGACGCCTGCAAAGCGCCATAGTTTACAGACATTAGTGTATATTGTGCTTCGAAAGGAGGCTCAGCGGCCTATGCGTATTCCGGCCCTTGCTGCCTTGATCCTGATGAGTGCGGCAACCGCCGTTCTGCCCGCGCATGCTCAGCCGAGCCTGTCGAGGGCGGTCGATGGAATCGATCAGAAGATCCAGCCGCAAAGCTTCCGTGAATTGTCCAAGCGCCTGATGCCGGCCGTGGTTAACATCTCGACCTCGCAGACCATCGCGCCGGACGGCATGCCGACCTTCCCGGAAGGCTCGCCGATGGAGCGTTTCAATGAATTCTTCGGGCGTGACGAAGACGGCTTCCGCCGCGAAGGGTCGCTCGGATCAGGCTTCGTGATTTCCGCCGACGGCATCATCATTACCAACAATCATGTCATCGAGAACGCTGACGAGATCGACGTCAATTTCTCGAATGGCCGCGTGCTGAAGGCCGAACTGATCGGCCGTGACCGCGATACCGATCTCGCCGTGCTCAAGGTGAAATCCTCGACCGCCCTGCCCTATGTGGACCTCGCCGACAGCGACAAGGCGGAAGTCGGTGACTGGGTCATCGCCATCGGCAACCCGTTCGGCTTTGGCGGCTCTGTTTCCGCAGGCATCATTTCGGCCCGCAACCGCGACCTGAACGCCGGGCGCTCGGATGATTTCATCCAGACCGACGCCGCCATCAACCGCGGCAATTCCGGCGGCCCCCTGTTCAATCTCGGCGGCGAAGTGGTTGGCGTGAACACGGCCATCATTTCCCCGACCGGCGGCTCGGTCGGCATCGGCTTCTCCGTGCCGGCCAATCTCGTCAAGCGCATCTCCGACCAGCTCATCAAGGATGGCCGCGTGCGCCGCGCCTGGCTGGGCGTCAATGTGCAGGACGCGGATGAAGCCCTCGTCCGGGCCTACAAGGCAACCGGCAAGGGCGGCGTGATCATCACGCGGATTTCCGATGACGGCCCGGCGGCGAAATCCGACATGGAAGTCGGTGATCTCGTGCTCCGCTTCGACGGCCAGACCGTCACCAGCGTGCGGGAACTCACCCGCCTCATCTCGGACACGCCCATCGGCCGGACCGTGCCTGTGGCCCTGGTGCGTGATGGCAAGGGCCGCACCGTCAATGTCACGCTCGGCGAACTGGAAGACGAGGATGATACGCCGGCCGCCAATGCTGCGCTGGATGCGCCCGCCAGCTCAAACGACCTCGGCGCGGAACTGACCAGTCTCGATGACGATATCCGCCGCCGCTATGGCATCCCCAAGGATGTCGATGGCGTGGTGGTCACCACGGTCTCCGCGCGCGGCCGCTCCTTCGGAAAGCTGCAACGCGGCGATGTGCTCGTGGAAGTGAATTTCGAACGCGTCGCCACGGTCACCGATACGATCAACAAGGTCGAGACAGCGATGACCACGCCGCGTCAACCGCTCCTGCTCCGCGTCAAACGCCGCGGCGAGGCTGGCTGGTTCGATCAGTTCATCTCGATCGACCTGACCAATTCCTGATCCGTCGGATTACCCGGTAACAAACTCGTCCGCGTGATAGCCTTGGAAGAACAGGGCTGTGTGCAAGTCCGTGTGGTTGATCGCGGCATGCGCTTCGGTCGCCACGATGGGCTTGGCCTTGTAGGCAATGCCGAGGCCGGCCGCCTGGATCATGGCGAGGTCATTTGCCCCGTCGCCCAGCGCAATGGAATCTGCCCGGCTGAGGCCCGCTTCCGCTGAGAACTCGTCCAGCGCCGACAGTTTCGCCTCCCGTCCGAGGATCGGCATACCCACCTCTCCGGTCAGCGCCGCGCCATCATCAATCAGTGTATTGCCCCGGTGGGCGGCGAACCCGGCCTCGTCGGCCACCCGGCCCGTGAAGAAGGTGAACCCGCCGGAAACCAGCACGGTCATCGCACCCTGCGCCTTCATCGTCTCGACCAGTGTCTTGGCGCCGGTATTGAGCGAGATGCGGGCGTCATAGGCGTCCTGCAGAGCTTTCAGGTCGAGCCCCTTCAGCATGGCCACCCGCGTAGTCAGCGCGCCTTCGAAATCAAGCTCGCCCCGCATGGCGCGTTCGGTGATCGCCGAGACCTCCGCCTTGAGACCCGCAAAGTCGGCGAGTTCATCGAGGCATTCCTGTCCGATAATGGTGGAATCCATATCGGAGATCAGCAGACGCTTGCGGCGGTTTCCCGCCGGGACCAGGGCCACGTCCATTTCCTCCTCTTCCAGCGCAGACAGGGCCGCATGCTGGAAATCGGCATCCATCGGCGCGAGGGCGATCTCCACCGCGCTGACATCGCCAATCTGCCCCAACCGGGTCATCGGCGGCAGGGCCTGCGTGAGGCCGAGATCTCCGAGGATCATGCCGAGGCGGGAGGCAATATTGTCTTCAGGAGCATTGGCGGCGGCGACGAGGATCATGGAATTTACTGCTTTCTCAATCATTCCCGCCTCTTCACGGGTTTCCTCGCCGCTGACAAGCCCCTACCTCTATATGGATGATACCGGCAATTCTCATTCACGGACCCACCGCCAGCGGCAAGACTGCCCTGGCCATTGAGGTGGCGCGCCGTCTGGGAGGGGAAGTGATCAATGCCGACTCCATGCAGGTCTACCGCGACCTGCAGGTGATTTCGGCCCGGCCCACCGAGGAGGAAATGGGCGGCGTGAAGCACCATCTCTTCGGCCATGTCGACGCCGCCGAACGCTATTCCACCGGCCAGTGGCTGGAGGACGTCCGCGCGACCATTCGCCGCCTCGAACTGCGGGGCAAGCGCGCCATCCTGGTTGGCGGCACAGGGCTCTACCTGCTCGCCATGATTCAGGGCCTGTCCAACATTCCGCCCGTCCCGGAAGATGTCCGCGCAGATGTCCGCGCCATAGCCGATGCCGAAGGCGCCGAGGGCCTGCGGGCCCGGCTCGCCCCGGTCGACCCCGAAACCTCCGACCGCCTCGGCACCGGCGACCGCCAGCGCCTCGCGCGCGCCTATGAAGTCTATCTCGCCACCGGCAAGCCCCTGACCGATTTCCAGAAGGATCGCCAGCCCCCGGTCCTGCAAGAGAATGAATGGATCGGCTTCGCCCTTACCCCGCCGCGCGCCAAACTCTACCAGAAGATCGACCGGCGCTTTGAGGGCATGCTGATGCAGGGTGCCATGGAAGAGGCACGCCTGCTCATAAAACGCGACCTGGACCCGGAACTTCCTGCAATGAAAGCACATGGAATGCCCTGGCTGGCAGCTTTCGCACGTGGAGAGATCACGGCAGAATTTGCCGCAGAAAACGCAAAACGAGACACAAGACGCTACGCAAAGCGGCAATTTACGTGGATTGGTCGCCAGTTTCCCTTCTGGCCGCGCATTCCTTCACCTGCCCCAGAAGACCGACTCAGGGTTATTCTTGCCTTGTACAGGGAGATTGACAGGCCGGTTGAGGCAGATTATTCCTGATCTTGACGTTGGAGGAAACGCACCGTGCGCAAATACGTAGTACTCGTTATTAAGCATCCGTAACTGGCTTTGATTTAGCCAGTTGCGGGTGCGCGCACAAAGAGGGGCTCCATTGGAGCCCTTTTTCTTTTCCGATACAGTCCAGACACAGCCCGATCAGAGACCTCCCCCATGACAACCCAAGCCAAGACCAAGCCCGCCGCTGCAACCTTGACCATGACCGGCGCCGAAATTGTCATCACGGCGCTCAAGGAACAGGGCGTGGAAGTCATGTTCGGGTATCCGGGCGGGGCGGTCCTGCCGATCTATGACGCCCTCTACAATTCCGATGGCATCCGTCACATCCTGGTGCGTCACGAACAGGGCGCCGGCCACGCCGCCGAAGGCTATGCGCGCACGACCGGACAGCCCGGCGTCTGCCTCGTCACCTCCGGCCCCGGAGCGACCAACATGGTCACCCCGATCGCCGATGCGATGATGGACTCCATCCCGATGGTCGTCCTGACCGGACAGGTCCCGACGCATCTGATCGGCACCGACGCATTCCAGGAGTGCGACACGACCGGCATCACGCGCACCTGCGCCAAGCACAATTACCTCGTCACGGATGTGAACCAGCTGGCGCGCACGCTGCATGAGGCCTTCCTGATCGCGAGATCCGGACGCCCCGGCCCGGTCGTGGTGGACATACCTAAGGACATCCAGTTCGCCACCGGCACCTATGTCGGCAAGGACGGCATCCACAAACCGACCTATCACCCGAATACCAAGCCTCACCCGGACGCGATCAGTGCAACCCTCGACCTGATGATGCATGCGCGCCGGCCGGTCTTCTATACGGGCGGCGGGGTCATCAATTCCGGGCCGGAAGCCTCCCGCCTTCTGCGCGAGCTTCAGGAAGCCACCGGCTATCCGGTAACGTCCACCCTGATGGGGCTCGGCGCCTTCCCGGCCTCCCATCCCGACTGGCTGGGCATGGTCGGCATGCATGGCAGTTTCGAAGCCAATAATGCGATGCATGATTGCGATCTGATGATATGCGTCGGCGCGCGCTTTGACGACCGTGTGACGGGCCGCATTGATGCCTTCTCGCCGAACTCCAAGAAGGTCCATATCGATATCGACCCTTCGTCGGTGAACAAGATCGTTCGTGTCGACATTCCGGTGATTGCCGATTGCGCCGAAGCGCTTGCCGCTCTCCTGAAGGGGTTCAAGGCCCGCAAGGCAAAGAAGCCGGACCTCAAGCCCTGGCGGCAGGAGATCGACATCTGGCGCGCCCGGAAATGCTTCACCTACACAAATTCGGAAACGATCATCAAACCCCAGCACGCCGTCGAGCGCCTGTATGAGCTGACGCGCGACCGGGAGACCTACATCACGACCGAAGTCGGTCAGCACCAGATGTGGGCCGCACAATATTACCATTTTGACGAGCCGAACCATTGGATGACCTCCGGCGGCCTCGGCACGATGGGTTATGGCCTGCCGGCCGCCGTGGGCGTGCAGGCAGCCCATCCCGACGCGCTCGTCATCGATATCGCCGGCGAAGCCTCGATCCAGATGATGACGCAGGAACTTTCGACCGCCGTGCAGCACAAGCTGCCCGTCAAGGTCTTCATCCTGAACAATGAATGGATGGGCATGGTCCGCCAGTGGCAGGAATTGCTGCATGGCGAGCGCTATTCGCACTCCTATTCAGACAGCCTGCCCGACTTCGTGAAACTTGCCGAAGCGATGGGCGGTCATGGCATCCGTTGCGACAATCCGGCCGAGCTGGACGACAAGATCCGCGAAATGATTGACCATCCCGGCCCGGTCCTGTTCGATTGCCGTGTTGAAAAGGCCGAGAATTGTCTGCCGATGATCCCGTCGGGCTCGGCGCACAATGAGATGATCCTCGGCGAGATCAGGGGCGACGAGATCGGTGAGGCCGGCAAGGGCCTGGTCTGATTTCGGACATGGGTATGGTGGCAATGGGAACAGGACGGGTCATGCGGCAGACGCCAAAACACCTTTCACAGCGCGGCTGTCTGCCTGTAGAAGGCGGCATGGCCAGGGTTAATCCAACGGAGACACAGGCATGAGCGACGGATCATCAGGTACGCCCCCCGCCGGCAATCCGAAATCGGCCTATTTCCTGTCCCATGAGGATGAAGCGGTCGAGCGCCGCACCCTCGCTGTCATGGTCGACAACGAGCCGGGCGTACTGGCGCGTGTGGTCGGCTTGTTCTCCGGCCGGGGCTACAATATCGACAGCCTCACCGTGGCCGAAGTCGACGTGAATGAACGCCGCTCGCGCATCACCATCGTCACCCAGGGCACGCCGCACATCCTCGAACAGATCGAGGCCCAGCTGCTGCGCATCGTGCCGGTGGAACAGGTGATCGACATCACCAAATCCAAGCGCGGCATCGAGCGCGAACTGGCGCTGGTGAAAGTCGCCGGCAAGGGCGAGTCGCGCGTTGAGGCCCTGCGCATCTCTCAGATTTTCCGCGCAAATGTGATAGACACGACCAATGAGAGCTTCATTTTCGAACTGACCGGCGCGTCCGAAAAGATCACGCAATTTGTCGACCTCATGCGCCCGCTCGGCCTGGTCGAGGTCAGCCGGACTGGCGTCCTGTCGATCAAGAGGGGAAAGGAGAAGGGATGACTCGCACCAGCCTGATTGCGCTCGGCGTCCTTTTCCTCGCCGGCGGCGCTCACGCCATCGAAGAACAACCGGAAAGCTGCCGCCCGAAAGTGGCCGGCGCGGCCCTCGCGCTCGCGGATGAGGCCGAGCAGGCCCAGCTGCAATGCGATATCGACCGGGCCGAACTGATCACGGACCGGGCAGATGTGACGTTCAACACCGCCTCTGATCCCATCCTCCGGATCGTGGATACAGCCGCGCCCAGCGGGTCGGCCTATGTGTATGACATCGTGGATGCGGACGGAACGATGATGCTGGATGCGCGAACAGTCCCCGTCGACGCCGACGCAGACACACGCATTCCACTCTGCCGCCTGCAGACGCAATTGCCAGCGCCGGTCGCCAGCAAGGTCGCCCTCTCCCTGCTGACTGCGAGCGACTCCGATTTGCCAGCCTATGGCGCGCGGGAAAAAATGGTGATCAATGCAGACGGATCGCGCAGTTTTGAATTGCTGCTGTCCTCGCACGACATCATCACTTCAATTGAAACCACCGATGGCCTGAAACACTTCTCGCGCCATTCGGAAGCCAATGACACGATTGCCGAACTGAACCGCAGCGTCATCGGCGTCGCCAATTTTTCTGACGGTTGGGTGTGTAACGCCAACTGATCTGAAGACCCTTCCCCCCAACAATCAATCCTCCAGCGGAGCAAGTAGAGGCCCATGAAAATCTATTACGAACAGGATGCAGATCTTTCCCTCATCCAGAGCAAGAAAGTCGCCGTGATCGGCTATGGCAGCCAGGGCCACGCCCACGTCCTGAACATGCGCGACAGCGGCGTGAAGCAGCTGAAGGTCGGCCTCTATGAGGGCTCCGCCAGCCGGGCCAAGGCCGAGGCCGAAGGTCTCGAAGTGGTCACGCCAACCGAAGCCGCCCAATGGGCCGACGTGCTGATGATCCTCATCCCGGACGAGAAGCAAGCCGTGCTCTATGCCAACGAGATCGAACCGCATCTGCGCGCTGGCCAGCATGTCATGTTCGGCCACGGCTTCAACGTGCACTACAATCTCATCCGCCCACGCCCGGATGTCGACGTGTCCCTGTCCGCCCCGAAAGGCCCCGGCCATACGCTGCGCGCCCAGTACCAGATGGGCTTCGGCCTGCCGGGCCTGATCGCGATTCATCAGGACGCGACCGGCACCGCCCAGGATGTCGCCCTGTCCTACTCCAAGGCCATCGGCAACACGCGCGCCGGCGTCATCGAAACCTCGTTCCGGGAAGAGACCGAAACCGATCTCTTCGGCGAACAGGCTGTGCTCTGCGGCGGGATCGTCGAGCTGATCAAGGCCGGCTACGAAACCCTGGTCGAGGCTGGCTACGCGCCGGAAATGGCCTATTTCGAATGCCTTCACGAGACCAAGCTGATCGTCGACCTGATCTATGAAGGCGGCATCGCCAACATGAACTACTCGATCTCGAATACGGCCGAATATGGCGAATACGTCTCCGGCCCGCGCGTGATCAATTCCGAAGCCAAGGCCAACATGAAGAAGGTCCTCGAAGACATCCAGAACGGCACCTTTGCCCGTAACTGGGTGCTCGAAAACCAGGCTGGCGCCCCGGGCTTCAACGCCATGCGCCAGCGCATGAACAGCCACGAAATCGAAGAAGTCGGCGAGAAACTGCGCGGCATGATGCACTGGGCCCAGAACGACCGCCTGGTCGACAAGTCCCGCAACTAGGCTTCACATCCACCTGCTTTGTAAGCGGCCCGTCATCCGGCGGGCCGCTTTTTCTTTATGTTTCCGGACCGGCTATGGTCTGTCTTTCGAATATCGCGCAATTACTTCGTCCGACGTCGTAACATCAGCATATTCGTCGTCCAGAATGGCCAGAGTCAGCTCATATACCGTGGCCGCATCCCACCGTTTTCCGTTTTTTGCGGTAACTGGCACGGCGGTCGTGGCGTCGGCTGGCAGAACAATATCGTATCCAAACGCTTTTCCCGCGCGGATGGTCGCATCCATGCTGTTATGGATGACCACGCCAGACAGGACGAAGCAGCTGGCGCCCATGCTACGAAGGACTGCGTCCAGATTCGTGCCGATGAAGGCACAATTCTGCTGCTTGATGATGACGGTTTCGCCGTCCTCTGGCGCAACATCCTCCTTGATCGCGTTCCACGGCCCGCGCGTATGATAGGTCGAGGTGGGCGTCGGTTCATCATGCTTGATATGAAGGACGGGCCAGTCATTGTGTCGCCAATGCACAAGGAGCGACTGAATCGCGGAAACGTAGCCGGGATTGTTTTTCCCATCCCATACCGGTTGATCGATGGCATCCTGAACATCCAGAACAATAAGGGGTATGCAGGAAGACGGCGTATCCATGATGCAAGGTCTCCTTCAAGGGGGAGCACCTGCTGAGTTCAGGCGTTCACCGCACTCCAAGAGAAACGCCAGTTTAACAAACGGATCAATGATTTCCGGGCTCGGCTTTGACGTCCGTGCTCCTCACGGCACACGGTTCATGTCAACTTGGCCTTCGATGCCCGGCACGCGGCCAGACATGGTATATTGCCAGATGTCCGGGACGCGGCCGTTGATCGTGCGGGGCATGGTCTCGCCAAGGCCACGCAGCCAGAGCGGGTACTCATCATAATTTCCCGCCAGCCAGTCGGTGTGGAACTCCGGCGTCGTGTAGATCACCGGCCGCACGCCATATTCGGCCTCCAGCGCCGTCAGGAATGTGTCTAGTTCGGCCAAGGTCTCAGCCGTGCTGCCGCGCGGCTCGCAATTGTGGGCATATTCCAGATCCACCGCAGGCGGCAGCCCCCCTGCCCGCACTTCCACCGACTGGATGAAATTCTTCGCCTGCTCTTCGCCAGGACGACACAGACGATAGAAATGATAGGCCCCGACCAGCCAGCCATGGGTCTTGGCTTCGCGCCAATGGCCCAGGAAACGTGGATCCTTCCAATCGCTGCCTTCGGTAGCCTTGAGATAGAGAAAGTCGACCGGCGCGGCCTCGAATTCGTCCCACTGCACGCGGCCATTATGATGCGAGAGATCAACGCCTGTAAAACCGGCCTGAAACGGAATGAAACCGCCTGAAACAGGATCAGACGCGGGGGAACACGCTGCAACACACAGCATGAATGTGAAACAGATCGACCGAAACAGGCTCATACCCTGTTTCAACACGGGAATATGGCCTCATGGCGAGGGAAATTTGCCCGTATCTTGCATAGGAATAACTGCTAGGAACTGTGCGCAAGGCCAATTGCGCGCTATAAGAGCAATGAAATCAATTCTCTGACCCTGGATCAGAACCTTTCGCCGGCAACAGGCGCACCAGGTCAGAACATGGGAAAGTATGGGCGATGGCTAAAACGGACACCGACAACACCACTGGCAAAGGCCGCTCCGGCCAAGGCAGCTTCATCGGCGCCGAATGCGAATTGGAAGGCCGTTTTACCTTCACGGGCCCCCTCACCATTGCCGGACACCTGAAAGGGCCTGTGAAGTCGGATGGCCTGGTCCTCATCGAGGCGACAGGTCATCTCGAAGGCTCCCTTGAAGCCGCCATCATCATTGTCCATGGCAAGCTGACCGGCAATGTGACCGCCCATGAGAGTCTGGAAATCTGGAACGAAGCAGTGGTGACCGGAAAGGTTCTCACCCGCAGCATTCGGGTCGATGCTGGCTCCCTGCTGACCGCGGACCTGAAAGTTGCCACCGACGGGCCGTTGCCAAACCATCAGGCCGCCGCCACGCCTGAGCCCTCGTCCGTCGAGACGGCGACGCCGGCAATGCCCGCGATGGATCCCAACCGCCCGGCCAGCCCGCTGCCCGGCTCAAGCCTGGCGCGCAAACTGTCGGCAATGAACGAAAATCAGTAGCGCTTCTTCACGTCGTCAAGACGTTCCCATGTGTTGTCATCCGGCTGGTAGGCGCCCAGTCTCGACAAGCGTTCACAGGCCCACTCATACTCATTGTCGCAGGATTCCTGTAACAGGCGTGTGCCCTCGGCGACGTTCTTGCGCCCGCCCTGCCCGGTATAGACCATGTTGCCATAGGCGGCGCAGCCGCTGACATCGCCATAATCGCACGCCTTGTCATAAAGCTGGCGCGCCTGGACCGGGTCGGCCTCCATACCGCGCCCCTTCATGGTAAGATAAGCCAGTCCGGAACACGCCTCTGCATGGCGTCCATCACAGGCCTTGCGGTAATTCTCAGCCGCCTTTTCGTAATCCTGAGTGCCGCCCAGTCCACGGCGGTACATGTCGGCCAGTTCAAAACAGGCCTCATAGTCTTTCGTGCCGCAGGCACGGATCGCTTCGGATTTGCTGGCGCGGTTCTTTTCGAGGTTTGCACTGGCTTCCTCAAGCGCGATTTCCGCCTGGGTCCGCTCGACCTGCCCATACTGCGCGACCGCAGGGAGGGCCGCGATCGACATGGCAGCAGCAGATAGCGCGATAGCTAGAATACGCATGCAGTTTCTCCCTTGGTTCTATTCGGGATATAAGTGGCGGCACGAAGCGCGTCCATGTAAACCGCTGCTTACAGATTGGTAACATCACGCAAGAGCGCTTGCCGTCGGAACAGCTTGTTCACCATAAGAGACCAAAGGAAAAAGGGGAAACACATGGCCGCAGCAGACCAAATGCCAATCGGATCAGGGTTCCACGCCAAGTCTACCGCCAGGGAAGTGGTCGATGGAATCGACCTGACTGGCCGCAACGCCATTGTCACCGGCGGCTATTCCGGAATTGGCCTCGAAACCGTCCGCGCGCTGGCGGGCGCCGGGGCACGTGTCACGGTTCCGGCCCGCCGGGTCGATGCGGCCGAAGCTGCGCTTGCCAATGTTCCCGGCGAGATCGAGATCGCGGCGATGGATCTCGAAGACCTTTCCAGCGTGCGAAAATTTACGTCCGATTTCGAGGAAACCGGCCGGGCGCTGGATATTCTGATCAACAATGCCGGGATCATGGCCTGTCCGGAAACACGGGTGGGGCCCGGCTGGGAACGCCAGTTTGGCGTGAACCACCTCGCCCATATGGCCATGAGCCTTGCCTTGGCCCCTGCCTTGGAACGCGCTGACAGCGCGCGCCTCGTGGCCCTGTCCTCGACGGCCCATGTTCGTTCGGATGTGATCTGGGACGATCCGAACTATGAGAGCCATCCCTATGACAAATGGGAAGCCTATGGCCAGTCCAAGACGGCCTGCGCGCTGTTTGCGCTGGGCGTCGACCATCGCGGCAAGGACATTGGCGTTCGCGCCTTTTCCGTGCATCCGGGCGGGATTTTCACGCCCCTGCAGCGCCACCTCTCCGATGAGGAAATGGCCGAGCTTGGCTGGAAAAATCCCGATGGCACGATTCCGCCCCAGGTGCAGGCTATGTTCAAGACACCCGAACAGGGCGCCTCAACCAGTGTCTGGGCGGCCACCGCTCCGGCCCTGAAGGACAAGGGCGGCGTCTATTGCGAGGATTGCGATATTGCAAAACTCGCCACCGAAGAGAGCCAGAGATGGGAGCATGCCCGTCCCTGGATTTGCGATGACGAAAAAGCCGAGCGGCTTTGGGACATCAGCGAGACGATGCTCAGCAAGGCCTGAGCCGACAAAGGACATTCCCCGAAATGAAACACACATTCCTGCTCGCAACTGTCGGCCTCGCTCTGGCCGCATGCGCCAATCCGGTTCCTGACACCATGCCGACGCTTCAGGAACCCGCCCACTCGGCTTTCGACTATGATTCCGTGTTTGTGCATGATGGACGGCCCGAAACAGACTTCGAACAATACGAGCTCCGCAACTCGCGGGAGATCCTCGAATTCACCGAAGTCACGCCGGGCATGACGGTTCTGGACATGGAAGCTGGTGGCGGCATCTATACCGAACTCTTCTCGCTCGTCGTGGGCGAGGAAGGGAAGGTCTATCTCCAGAACCCGCCCGAGTTCGAGACCTTCCTCGGAGACGCCGTCGAGAAACGCATGGACGGGCGCCTCATCAATGTCACCCATATCCAGACATCCTTTGACGACTTCGAGCCAATCGGTGACGAGGAAGTGGATCTCGTCACCTGGTTCCTTGGGCCGCACGAGCTTTGGTACACGCCGGAGGGCTCAGAGCCGGGCGCGCTCGGTGATCCGGAGACCGCCTTCTCCGAAATCGCGCGCGTCCTGAAGCCGGGCGGGCATTTTGTGGTGATTGACCACCGCGCGCCGGACGGCGCCCCTCCAACCACGGGCGGCGACACGCACCGGCTGGCACAGGACGCCCTGATGCAGCTGATGAAAGGCGTGGGCCTGGCTCTCGTTGAGGAAAGCGACCTGCTCGCCAACCCCGCCGATGATGGCACGCGAAACGTCTTCGATCCGTCCATCCGGAGACAGACGGATCGCTACATTCTCAAATTCGAGAAATCCTGACCGAAGGCCGGATCAGTTGGAGCTTTCGGGCTCCAGCTTGTCCTGCGTCTTTGTGTCGAAATCGCTGGCATCATGGCGCTCGCGCAGCTGGGTCTCGGGCTTGCCGAAAGTGCGGTTCACCATGCGGCCACGCTTGACCGCCGGACGGTCGGCGATCTGCTTGGTCCAGCGCTGGACGTTTTCATATTCGTGGACCTGCAGGAATTCACCCGCGTCATAGACGACTCCGGTCGCCAGCGCGCCATACCAGGGCCAGATCGCCATATCGGCGATCGTGTACTCATCACCCGCCATGAACTCATTGTCGGCGAGCCGCTTGTCCAGCACGTCCATCTCCCGCTTCACTTCCATCGCAAACCGGTCGATCGCGTATTCGATCTTGATCGGCGCATAGGCGTAGAAATGGCCAAAGCCGCCCCCCAGATAGGGCGCCGATCCCATCTGCCAGAACAGCCAGGAAAGCGCTTCTGTGCGTTTGCGGGCATCCTTTGGCAGGAAGGCATCGAACTTCTCTGCCAAATACAACAGGATCGACCCTGACTCGAACACGCGGGTTGGTGGATTGGTTGAATGGTCCATCAGGGCGGGGATCTTGGAATTCGGATTGGCCGAAACGAACCCGCTGGAGAACTGGTCGCCCTCCATGATGTTGATAAGCCAGGCGTCATATTCGGCGCCGGAATGGCCTGCCGCGAGCAGCTCTTCGAGCATCACGGTCACCTTCACGCCATTCGGCGTGCCCAGCGAATAGAGCTGCAGCGGATGCTTCCCGACCGGAAGATCCTTTTCATGGGTGGCCCCGGAAATCGGCCGGTTGATGCTGGCAAACCGCCCGCCGCTTTCCGCGTCCCATTTCCAGACTTTGGGTGGGGTATAGGTATCATCAGCCATCTTACGTGCCCTTCTGCATGGTTTCTTGAAACCACCATGTAGGATGGGCGCGGGGAATGTCAGTAAACTTCTTTGTGAGACATCCTAAACCGGTTCGGACAGAACTAAGCCGGCATGCTCTCGGTCAGCAGCAATTCCTGGTTCTGAACCGCCTTCGTTACCTTCACCGGCAACCAGCAGGTCACTTCCAGCCCGCCGCCCTCTACCGGCTTCATGCCGACTGTGCCGCCATGCAGGTCGATGAAATGCTTGACGAGCGCAAGGCCGAGGCCCGCGCCGCGCTGATCGCCCGACACGAAGCTGTCGAAGCTGGTCGCCCGCTTGTCGGCCGCAAGTCCCCGGCCATTGTCGCGGACGGACAGGGTGACCATGTCGCCGACCCGCTGGGACGAGACCACGATCTCCCCGCCGGATTCGGTAAAGCGCAGTGAATTGGAAATCAGGTTGAACAGGACCTGACGGATGCGGCGCTCATCGGCTCGGATCATCCCGAGCTTGCCCTTGATGTCGGCGCGCACGGCAATCTGCGTATCCTCTGCCTTGGACACGACCATGTCGATGCTTTCCTCGATGACATGGCGGAGGTCCACATCCTTCACGTCGAGGTCCATGCGGCCGGCTTCGATCATGGCGAGGTCGAGAATGTTCTCGATCAATTTCGAGAGGTGGTCAGAGGCAGACAGGATCGCGCTGACATAGTCTGTCTGACGCTCGGTCAGATCGCCATTGCGCTTGGTTTCCAGCAATTCGGCATAGCCGAAGATCACCGTCAGCGGGGATCGCAACTGGTAGGATACGTTCCGCACGAATTCCGTCTTGAGGCGGTCGGCGGCCTCGAAGGCTTCGGCGCGGTCGCGCAGGGCCGACTCGACCCGGCGTGTCGCCGTCACATCGGCAAAGGCAACCAGCGTGTTTCCGTCCGGCAACGGATGGGTGAGATAGGTCAGGATCGAGCCATCGGACCGGCGCATCTCGCCCGTGGTCGACTGGCGGGCGCGGGCCGACGGGTCAGTGATATGGCCCTTTATCGCGTCCCAGACATCAAGGTCATGGAAGAGCGGGACACAATCCTCGATCACGGCGCTGTAGTCCGGATGGTCTTTCAGCGTGTCATGGTCCAGAGACCAGAGGCGCTCAAAGGCCTTG
This sequence comes from Hyphomonas sp., assembly GCF_036964145.1. Lineage (GTDB taxonomy): Bacteria > Pseudomonadota > Alphaproteobacteria > Caulobacterales > Hyphomonadaceae > Hyphomonas. The sequence goes on along the minus strand of NZ_JBALUC010000001.1, from coordinate 549,427 downwards.
TTGAACAGTTTCAGCCGTCCATCGCCCCCGAACACGACAACCGCCTCGTGCAGATTGTCGAGCGTGGACGCCTGCGTCTTCACGATGGCGTTGAACTTGGTCTGGAGGTCCAGTTCGCCGGTGATGTCCTTGAACAGAAGGAGCAGTCCGCCCATCGGGTGGCGCTGGCGCGTAACGGACAAGGTGCGATCATCCGGCAGCGACCACGTATCTTCCTTCACCCCGTCAATATCAAGATAGTAGGAGAGTTCCTCAGCGCGCCATTCAGCATAATTCGTGCGGGCCGGCAGCTTGCGGCGCTCACGCAGGCGATCCAGCAATTGTCCGTGGTTCGGGCGGTCCAGCAGGAAGCTCTCATCGAGATCCCACATGTCGCGGAAGGCCTTGTTGTAGAAGGTCAGTTTCCGGTCAGCGCCAAAGATGGCGACGGCGTCGGCGACATGGTTCAGCGTCTCGTCATGCGCGCGGACATGGCGGTTCAGTTCCTCGCGGGCATTTTCCTGCGCGGTCACGTCGAACGCCATCGCCCCTGCCCCACCGGACAGCGGGAAAGTCAGCACACGCATGGCGCGGCGTTCGCCATTCACCACCATGTGGCGCGTGTCGTCTATGTCAGCGCCTTCGGAAATCGTCTTGCGAGCCTGGTCGGCAGAAGCCTGGTCCAGCATCAGCTGGCGGTCCAGCACACGGTCGAGGTTCACGCCGTCGACCGCCTCGATATAGGACGGGTTCACCCATTGCAGCTTGCCCATGCCGGACACGCGCCAGGCGGGGAACGGCGCCTTGCCCAGCATGTCGAGGAAAGCTGTGGGATCGCGGGCGATGACCTGACGGGCTTCTTCCAGCTTGCCACGGGCAGAGCTTTCTTCCAGTCCCTTGATGGTCGTGTCTGTGACCCAGACGACCGCGCGGGCGCCAGCCGTGCGGCCATCGGCCTCCAGGAAGCGGCCGGAGGGCCCGATAATGGTAAGCGAAAAGGCCTGCCCCGTATCGCGCAATTCGCGCAGGCGGATGCGCAGCGTAGTGTCCTGTCCGGAACTGTCGCGCGCTTCGAGATCAGCAAGGCCCTCAATGATCCGCACCGCCGGATCGGGCGAAATCGCATCATCTGTAAAGCTGAGCAGACCGGCCAACGCAACCGGAGAACCATAAAGCTCCGGCGGCGTCATCTCTTCGCTGTCGGGTTCCAGCGCATCGCCCTGCCAGACCAGGATCACGCCGGGATGGGCCCCGAGAATGGAGCGATGCTCCGCCAGAAGGGTTTCAAGATCGGAAGAGCGGTCCTTGTATTTACGGGCGGCCCCACGGGCGCCATCGGAAACACGCAGCGCCCACAGCAAGGCCGCGAGACCCAGCGCCGTTGCACCGGCAGACATGATGATAGGGACCTGGTCCGCCGTGATTGCCATAGTGTCTTCAATCCAAATCGCACGAATCGGTCGCCGGTCGGCGGCCGCAACTGGTTAACGGATTGCTCCCTTTGCGTTAAGGCGGCGTTAACAAGAGGCTAATGCCAGACCGCTGAGCAGACAAGATAACTGAAACGTCATGTTGCAAAAACACCACACCGGCATAGTCTGGTCTTCGAACCTTCATGGAGACTGTTCATGCGCAATCTGGTCCTCGCCCTGTCCGCTGCGGCCCTGTTCGGCTTCGCCGCGCCCGCTTCAGCCGGGGCAGGCGATGAGAGTGACGATCTGGTCCGGCTGCCCGGACAGAGCTATCCCGGCCCCGGTCAGCGCAAGGCGAGAGCCAACGCGCACGCGCCGGACCGCCTAGTGGCAGGCGGCGGACTGATGGTCAGCTTCGATACCGATCTCGACGGAAAGATTACGCCGGCCGAACTGGCAAATGGCATCAACGCAGCCTTCCTTGAGGCCGATTCCAATGGCGACGGGTATCTCAGCCCGCTGGAACAGCTGTCCTGGGCAGAAAACCAGCCGACCCGCGACGACACGCTCGGCAATCCGGCCCGGTTCGACCCGAACCTCGACCGGCGCGCCAGTTTCGATGAATTCGACACGGTCCTCACCAGCCTGGCCGCGGACTATGCTTCGGAGTCCGGCATCATTCACGTGGCCGACCTGAAAGCGCCCAAGCCGGAAAAACGCGAAGAGACCCGTTTCGTCCGCAATGACCCGCCGCTTCGCCGCAATTAGGTGAGAATATCGTAGAGGTCGGTTCGCCGGTCCCGGAAAAAGCCCCAGGCCGCGCGTTCGCGTTCAATTTCGTCCAGATCGAATTCTGCGACAAGCACGCCCTGTTCGGTACGTCCGAAATCGATCACGATCTCGCCGGTCGGGTCCGCGATGAAGCTGGTCCCGTAGAAGACCTGCCCTTCCTCATCGCCCACACGATTTGCGGCCACCACCGGGATCGTGTTCGACACGGCGTGGCCCTGCATCGCGCGGCGCCAGCGGGCGGCGGTATCAAGGCCTGCATCCTGCGGCTCTGCGCCAATTGCGGTCGGGTATAGCAAGGCATCCGCGCCCATAAGCGCCATGGCACGGGCGGCCTCCGGGAACCATTGGTCCCAGCAGATGCCCACCCCGATCCGGCCCTTCATCGTATCCCATACGCGAAAGCCGGTGTCGCCGGGGCGGAAATAGTATTTTTCCTGATAGCCGGGCCCGTCCGGAATATGGCTCTTGCGATAGACGCCCAAAGGCGTGCCGTCCGCGTCGATCATGACGAGGGAATTGTAATAGAGCGGGCCATCCTTCTCATAGATCGAGACAGGAATGACGACGCCAAGTTCCTCGGCCAGCGCCGACAATTGCTCGACCGCCGGATGCTCCCGCCACGGATAGGCGCGCGCGAAATGCTCTTCTTCCTGCGTTTTGCAGAAATAGTAGCCTGTGAAGAGTTCTGGCGGCAGGACGACGTCCGCCCCCTGCTCTGCCGCCTCGCGCACACGCTCTGCCACGCGGTCGATATTGTCCTGCACATCGTCAGAGGGCGTGAACTGGATGCAGGCAAGCGTCAGGGTACGTGTCATGTTTCTCTCCTGGCAATCAGGCTGGAATTTCGCGGGTCATGCAGTGGAAGCTGCCCCCGCCATTGAGGATGTGCCGCGCCGGCAGGCCGATCACCTTGCGGCCCTCAAACAGGGCGCTCAGTTCGGCCAGCGCCACAAGGCTGTAGCGGTCCTCATAAACGGGAACGATCACCACACCATTGGTGATCGTGAAATTCATATGGCTTGCCGGGATCGGATTTCCATCCTCATCCTTCACAAGACCCGGCGATGGAATGGTGGTGACCTCCAGCCCAGCCCGGCGCAGCGAGGTCTCGATCTCCTGCAAGGTCTCGGCATTCGGATCGTCCGCGCCAGACGGGTGCTGGCAGATTGCATGTCCCGGTGCGATGAAGCGGGCGATATTGTCGACATGACCGTCCGTATGGTCGTTCAGCAGCCCATCGCCCAGCCAGATAAATTCAGTTACGCCCAGCGCGTTCGCAATCGCCGCCTCGATCGCGGTCTGGTCCATGTCGGGATTACGGTTGGGATTGAGCAGGCATTGACCCGTTGTCAGCAGGCGACCCGTGCCGTCCGCATCAATACCGCCGCCTTCCAGAACCATTTCATGTTGCAACAGCTCAATGCCCTCATGAGCCGCAATGGCAGCGGCCGTTTCGGTGTCGCCCGGCATCAAATATTTGCCGCCCCAGCCATTGAAGCGGAAGGCCTGGGCACGGCGCGCTTCGCCTGTGCCTGTAATGATCGGCCCGGTGTCTCGCATCCAGATGTCACCCGTCGGGATCCGGCAAACCTCGGCGCAATCCCCTACAGCCGCCCGCGCAGTCGCTTCGGCCTCGTCGGAGCCTGCCGCCACGCGGATCGGAACGAACTCCGCCGCGGCCCGGATAAAACGGGCAATATCCTGGCGCGGGCCATCAAGGCTGCCGCCCCATTCTTCGACGAGACGTGGCCAACCGACCCAGAGGGCAGCATGCGGGGCCCATTCGGGCAGAAGATGAGGTTTCATGTCAGACATTGAGCGCGCCATGCCACAGCTTGTTCCAAAGGAAAAGGGCGGCTCTTCGCAGAGCCGCCCTTCCCGATTTCATTCTGGCGATCAGCCTAGAACTTGTACTTCACACCGAAGTGAACCTGCCACAGCGACGGGCTCGTCACGATGGAGTCACGATCCGCATCAGCATTGAAGCTGGTGATAACGTACTGTCCGTTATCGATATACGCATCGTACAGTGGGGCGCTGGCCGGGAAGCCATGCTCGCGCAGGATGCCCCAATCAGAATTCAGCAGGTTGCCGACGTTCTCGATGGTCATGAACGCTTCTGCACGGTCAGCTTCACGGAAGCCTGGCAGTTCCTGCGTCAGTTTCAGGTCGAACTTCGTCCACCAGTCATCGGCCGCCATGTTACGTGGGGCGATGCTGCCACGATACTCTTTGAGATTATCGCTGCTGTCGATGAACGCGTTAAGCGCTGCTACAGCTGTTGGATCGGAAAGTGCCGAGATGCGAGCATCTGCGATGCCTTCCGGGATGTAAACCAGTTCGCGCGTGCTTCTGGTGAACGGCGAGAACATGGCATTTGACCCGAAGGTGTAGCTGTAAGGCGCGCCCTGGTTTGCCGTACCGAAGACCGACAGACGGGTGAAGTAGTTCGTGATGAACTCTTCTTCCCAGTTGAAGGTCATGTTGAAGCGGTGAGCAATCTCGTAATCGCTGGTTCCGAGATCCGGCTGGAAAGCATTGGATGTCGAGAAGTTAGAGAAGTTAGAGAACGCAACCGAAGACGTCATCGGGTTGGCATCGTCAGCATCCGTATAAGCGTAGCTGAGCGACCAATCGATACCATTGTCGTAATCCTTCGCAACGCCAGCGGAGAGGACAAGCGAGTCACCCTTTTCAGCCGTGTTGGTCAGCAGGAAGTCATTGGTGTTACCGGCATATGTCGGACGGCCGTCCGGGGCGATGCCTGTCTGAGTCCAGCTGACCGGCTGCCACAGGGCAGCTTCATTGGTCTTGGAATACAGGATGTCCGCCATGAGCGTCCAGTTGTCACCCAGCATCGGGTTTCCAGAGTCATAGTTCATGACCGCACCGAAAGCATATTTCCATTCGGATGGGATTTCGAAGTCCGGATCAATCGCGTTGACTGGGCCGCTGCCAACACCGGCCGCGACGTTTGCAATGCTCGAATCCGGCACGTCGATGAACGGAGAGCCCGTACCACCGGCATAGGTGTAGTCGTTGATGTTGCCACCGCGGATACGGTCTTCGAACAAGGTGACACCATTGTTGGAGTAATTGTTCGAGATCCAGACGTTCGGATTACCGCCGGAGTAGAGGCCGACACCACCATGCAGGCTGATATCGTTGTTCACTTCATAGGTGAAGCCGAGGCGCGGCTGGATCAGGTCCCGGCCATCCATGGTGTCGTCATTGCGGAAACCATAGTTTGTCTCGAAGTCTGCATTGTACATCGGCGCGTCGTCCGACGTGTAGAAATCGTAGCGGAGACCCGCAACGACGTTCAACTTGTCAGAAACCTGCCAATCATCCTGAACGTAGATCGTGTTGATCTCGTAGCCGAAATCAGCGGCGCCATCATTCTCGTCATTGGAGCCTGCAGCATTCTCGTACCGGAAGTCGGAGAAGTCGCCAGCGGCGAAGTCTGCAATGGAGTCGAAGACCCACTCGCCCTGAACTTCCTGGATGAAGAGGTTGAAGACTTCAAATTCTTCGCGCTCTGCACCGAAGGTCACAACGTGGTCGCCCAGCGTCCAGTCAGCTTTACCTTTGTAGTTCAGCGTCGTGTAGGCCAGCTTGTTGGCATGACGGCTGTCATCAGCGCCGAGGTAGACGGTGGAACCGCCATCGGTGTCGATCTGGATTTCGCCGAAATTGTCGAGACCGGCAACCGGGATCTGACGGTTGTCGAGATCAACATAGGTCACGCGGAATTCGGTGGAGAACGTGTCGGTCCAGTCAGAGTACAGGGCACCGGAATAGTTCTGCAGTTCAGCGCCACGCTCATAGTAGTGGTTGCCGTCTGCCAGGCGGGAGGAACCGCTATCGGACGGGCTGAAGTTGAAGCCGTCATTGTAGTTGTAGGTGAAGGCTGCGCGATGATCGTTGGTGATGTTCCAGTCAAGCTTGACGAAGATCTTTTCGTCTTCGACAGCCAGCGAGCTTGGCAGGCCACCGGACACATAGCCATAGCCTTCAGCGATCGAGATGATCTGATCGTATTCAGCCTGCGTGACACCAGCGCTTTCCGGCGTATAGCCGAAGATGTTGGCACCTTCGAATTTCTCATAGGAGCCGAAGAGGAAAAGCTTGTCCTTGATCAGCGGCATACCGACGTTGAAGCCGTAGCGCTTCTCGTCGAAATCGCCGAGGTCGCGGGCAATACCATCCGTTTCGTCGCCGGTCAGCGAGTCGCTGGTATAGTCGTAGAAGACGCCGCCGTGGATTTCGTTTCCGCCGGACTTCGTGACAGCGTTGATGTTACAAGCCGTAAACTGGCCGTATTCAACGTCGAACGGGGCAAGCTCGACCGAGACCTGCTCGATGGAGTCGAAGGAGAACGGGATGCGCTCGGTCGGGTAACCGTTCGAGTTCAGACCGAAATTGTCGGAGAGGCGTGCGCCGTCAACCGTCAGGGAGTTGTAGCGCGGGTTGGCACCGGCACAGTTGATCGAGTCATTGAATGCTTCGTCGACATAGACGCGCGGATCAAGGCGAACGATGTCCTTGATGTCGCGGTTCATCGCCGGAGCATTTTCCAGCGTGGCGAGATTGTAGACGGAAGACGGGCCGGTGGAGACCTGAGCGACCTGCATGGCCGAACCGGTAATGACAACCGTTTCCATGCGGGCGGCGTCGTCGTCGCGAGCGATGACCAGGTCGAGGTCGGTGTCGGTGCCGAGGTTGGCGTAGACGTCTTCAGCGCGGGCCGAGACGAAGCCTTCGCCGGAAATCGTCAGGCTGTAAGGACCGCCGACGCGCAGGTTCTGGGCAGAGAACTGCCCAGCTGCGTTCGTGGTGGCCATGGAAACCGTGCCGCTTGGCTCATGCAGGACCGTAACGGTCGCGCCAGCAACAGCGGCTCCGTTCTCGTCCGTCACAGAACCGCGGATCGCGGAAGTTGTAACCTGCGCCATCGCGACGCCGGCAATGCTCAGCGCAATGGCAGATACTGCTGCCCCACGCCCGAAAGTGGTCCAATTTTTCATGACTATTCCCCTAGTCGGTGATGCGCCAGCAACCGCCCATTGCGGGTCGCCGGTACTGCGGGTCGGATAGCGACTCCGAATGACAGATTAGTGACAAGATCTTGAAGGTTCAGCAGTTAATGCTGCGAACACAGCCAATCGATTTGCTGCGATGCAAAAAAGACACGGTTTGAAGGCGCACCTGCGCACTTAGCGTGCGCTTGGGGGTATTTTATGCTTCAGGGCAGCGGCATAAGTCTCAAGATGAGAAGGAATCACGCCTCATGATCGTTGATGAGTCCGAATCGTCTGGCCGCTGGCAGGCCATCACATTTTCAGCGCTGCTGATACTGCTTGTGATGAGAGTTGTCTTCACCGGAATCTCGCCCTTAAATCTCTATGCTGACGAAGCGCAATACTGGCGCTGGGGCGATACGCTGGAATGGGGCTATTATTCCAAGCCGCCCATGATTGCCTGGGTCATCCATGCCGTCACATCTGTATTCGGCAATGCAGAATGGGCCGTCCGCCTCCCGGCCGCCTTCCTGCATACGGCTGGCGCCGCCTTCATCTATTTCCTCGGGCGCGACATGTACGGGGCCCGCGTCGGCATGTTTGCAAGCCTCGGCTATGCGCTGATGCCCGCCGTGATCCTGTCTTCTGTCGTGATCTCTACAGATGGTGTGCTCATCCCCTTCTGGTGCGCCGCCCTTTGGGCCTTGTGGCGCCTGCGCAGCGGACAAGGCGCCTGGGTGAGCGCGCTCGGCCTCGGCGTCGCAGTCGGGCTCGGCTTCCTGTCGAAATACGCCATGCTCTATTTCGCCATTGGCATTGTGCTCGTCCTGTTGATCGACGTGCAGAGCCGTCGGGCCCTGTTCACATGGAAAGGCCTCGCAGCGCTGGCGGTGGCGGCTGCTATCTTTGCGCCGCACCTTGCCTGGAATGCGGCCAATGATTTCAAGACGGTCAGCCATACCGTCGACAACGCCAATCTCGGCGGCGACCTGATCAATCCGGAAAACGCTCTCACCTTCCTGATCGACCAGCTCGGTGTGTTTGGGCCAATCAGCTTCCTGGCGCTTGTCTTCGGCATCTTTGTAATGCGCAGCGAAGACGAGGGAATCATGGGCCGCGACCGCTGGCTGCTCTGTTTCATCCTGCCCGTCCTGGTGATCATCCTCGCCCAGGCCGTGCTGTCGCGCGCCAATGCGAACTGGGCGGCGACCGCCTATCCTGCGGCCAGCGTTCTGGTCGCCGCATGGCTTGCCCGCGCGCGGCCGAACCGGAATTTGTGGTACATCATCGCCGCGATCAGTTTCCTTGCCTTCCTGCTGGCACCGGATGTCTCCCTCACGACGCGCCTGCTGATCGGCGCCATTGTGGCGGCAGCCATTCTGGGTTTCGGGCATTTCGTGCGGCATTCGCCATCCGGCCTGCTCTGGACCAGCCTGTCGCTGCATGCCGTCCTGATGCTGGCCCTGATGACCATCGCGCTGGTGCCACCAACCCTGTCGACCTCGCTCGGCTTCGACAACGCCCTGAAGCGCACACGCGGCTGGGATAGCGCCGCCGAGCAGCTGTTCACACGCGCTGAGGAACTGGACGCAACCTCTGTCCTGGTGGATGAACGGGAGGCTTGGCACGGGCTCGACTATTATGCCCGCGACCGGGAAACGCCGATGCTCTCCTGGCGTCGCTATGCCGGTCCGAAAAGCTTTTCAGAGGCAGAGCCGCTGGACGGCGCGCTCGCAGAGCGCGTGCTGGTCGCCTCGATCCATCCCGGCATGCGGCCCAGACTGCGCAGCGACTTCCAGACTTTCGAACATGTCGGCGCGATTTCCATCCCGCTCGGCACGCGCAGCAATGGCTGCCCGATTGTGCGGGAGTTCCAGCTCTATGTCGGCTCGGGATACCAGCGTCAGAACCGGACACCGGAATGGGAAACGCGCTTTGACGGGCAGACCGAATTCAAGCCGGCGCCCTGCCCCGCCCCTGAAGCTCAATGATCGGTGGCGTCGCCCCAAAGAGTCTGAACCCGTTTGTCCCGGCCACATGAGGTCCGGTAGTAGCGGTACTTCAGCGGATTTTTCTTGTAATAGTTCTGGTGATAGTCCTCGGCGGGCCAGAACGTGCTCGCCTGGACCACGCGCGTGACCACGGGATCCTTCAGGACTCCCGACTTGTCGATCTCCGCGATCTCGGTCTCTGCCACGGCGCGTTCGTCCTCATTGCCGACAAAGATGGCGGTGCGGTAGCTGTCACCCTTGTCGCAGAACTGACCATAAGGATCCGTCGGGTCCACATGCCGGAAGAAATAGTCGACCAGCGTGTCATAGCTGACCAGATCCGGATCATAGGTCACCTTCACGGCCTCATAATGTCCGGTATGCTCGTGCGACACCTGCTTGTAGGTCGGATTGGCCAGTTCGCCGCCTGTATAGCCGGACACCGTATCGACCACGCCCTCGACCTTGTCGAAATCGGATTCCACACACCAGAAACAGCCCCCCGCGAACACGGCTGAAGACAGGCGCTTCGGAGCGGTTTCAGGGGCTGGCTGGTTCTGGGCGCCGGCATTCGAAAAGAAGGCAAGCGCCATGGCAGCCAGGCCAGCAGCGATGGTTAACGTGGGGGCGGATGGTGTACGCATGACAGTTCCCGATACTCAAAACCTGACACGGCAAACACACGCCGCGCTGTGTCCCTCATATGGCGGTCTCCCCTCCGCCGTGAAGGCCGTAAAGGCAGTGTTGACAGAAATGTGTTGCCGGCGTGTTGCCAAACTGCGTCAGTAATGGGGCAGGCCCGACCCGTTAGGACGGCCCCGTCAGCACACGGACCCTGACCTGGCTCGCCCGGCCGCTCTCGTCCACGGCGGTGATCGTGTAGAAGCCCGGCAGGGTCGGCAACCAGATGGGTGCGCCCGCATCATCGGCCTCACTCGGACGTCCGTCGATGTACCAGGCGAGGCGCCCCTCCCCGCGTCCAGCGAGCACGAAGGGCCGCGCGGACGCGCCATCAACGCTGCCGGCCCAAAGCTCTGCATTGGCGGGCGGGAACATGATTTCCGGCGGCGCGGCGGGTGAAAAGTCATGCAGGGCGCCGCGTGTTTCGATTTTGCGCTGTGTGGTCAGGCGCGTGCGGGCCTCGCCTTCATCGCGCAAATGATGAGCTGTGCGGTCGGCAATCTCGAACAGCAGGGGCAGCGCAGTTACCCGTCCGGTCTTGCCGGGACGCGGCGCGCCATCGGCCCGGCCGACCCAGACGATGATGGCGTGCTCGCCAGACACCGCCGCCGCCCAGCTGTCACGGAAGCCATAGGAGGTGCCTGTCTTGAACGCGACCTGTGGCGCATCTGCGGTCAAGCGTCCCGGCATACGCCCTTCCGGCATCGGGGCATTTTGCAGGATACGGATGATATCGGACGCGCTTTCGGCGCTGACCAGCCGGCGGCCCATGCGCTCGTAACTCGCAGCTTCGTCCTCGGCGCGCCAGACGAGCGGCTTGGCCACGCCGCCATCGCCGAGCGCTGCATAGAGCACAGCCAGCTCCCGCGCGGTCATGCCCGCGCCGCCCAGCGCCAGAGCGAGCCCCGCATCATGGTTTGCCCCGCCGCCGATCCGGGGCCGGGCGCCCGCCAATGCCAGCTGCGCCGCGAACCGTTCCGGCCCGACCCGGTCCAGCATCAGGACGGCGGGCACGTTGAGCGAATGCTGCAAGGCATCCGACACACGCACATCGCCGCGAAACATCCGGTCGAAATTTTCCGGCTGGTAGGAGGCAAACCGTTTCGGCAAATCGGAAATGCGCGTGTCCGGCGCGGCCTGCCCGTCATCGAAGGCCATGGCGTAGATGAAAGGTTTCAGGGTGGAGCCCGGCGAACGCGCCTGCGCGGTCAGGTCCAGCCAGCCCCCCGCCCGGTCGCGCGAGGCAGACCCGACCAGCGCCCGTACGCCGCGCGTGGGAATCTGCACCACGATGGCCGACACCTGCACGTCCGGCCCTTCGGCCTCTGCCTTACGTAGGGCGATGGCTTCGAGTTCGGCCTGAAGGCCTGCATCCAGCGTGGAGCGCACATCTTCGCGCGGACCACTCGCCAGCGCCTTCTCCGTGCCATGCCAGGCGCGCATCGGAAAGTCACGCCGCCGCGTCGGGACCGTAGAGGTCGCTACCTCCTCCACATCCGCCTCGCTGAACACGCCATACCAGCCGAGCTTGGTGGCCACCCAGTCACGCGCCTTCCGGGCCTGTTCGGGCCGCCGGTCCGGGCGGCGCACTTCCGGCGATTGCGGCAGCGCGATCAGCAGCGCGATCTCGTCATCCGACAAGCGGTCGGCCTCATGCCCGAAATAGCTCCAGCTGGCCGCGCGCACGCCTTCGAGGTTTCCGCCATAGGGCGTCAGCGTCAGGTAGAGTTCGAGGATCTCGTCCTTCGACAGGCGCCGCTCGATCTGCCAGGCGCGAGCAATCTCGATCAGCTTTGACCCGACATTGCGGTCCCGCGGCTCCAGCATGCGCGCCGTTTGCATCGTGAGCGTCGATCCCCCGGAGACGATCCGCCCGGCCTTCACGGAGTCGATCACGGCCCGGCCAAGGCCCGTCCAGTCGGTTCCGCGATGCGTATAGAAGCGCTTGTCCTCGACCCGGACCAGCGCCTCGATGAATTCCGGGTCGATCTTGTCGAGGTCCCCCCGGAACCGCCACCGTCCATCCTCCGTCGGGAAAGCCCGCAGGGGCCTGCTCTCCCGGTCCGTGACCAGCGCAGAGATGTCTCCCGCGCGGTCAATCGGCGGCGGCAATATCCAGTCCGCAAGGACAACCGCCACGAACAGGGCGGTTATCCCGATAACGATACGCCGAGGCGTCAGCATGACCTACTGACCGCCTCCCATCGTTCCGGGCGCCGCGCTGATCGTCACCCGGCCGGGCTTGGATCGGGCGAACACTTCGGGACGATACATATCTTCGGCCACCACGCCCGGCATCGCGAAATCGCCCGGCGTCACGGCCCGCACGACATAAGCGAGCGTGACGGGCTGCGCGTAGACATCCACGGCGGCGACGAAACGGTCATCCTGAGCCTCGGCTGTCTGCACATTGGCAATCTGGCCCAGATAGGCGAACCCACCGGAGCCGCCATATTCCCGCTTTCCATCAGCGGGGCGCAGCACGGATTCGATCTCGAACCCGGCTGGCAGCAAGTCTGCCACGATGACGGGGTTGAGGCGCCGCTCATGCGGCGAGACGGTCAGGCGCACGACCAGCTGGTCGCCCTGGCTGATACGGGAGAGGTTCACCCGCCCTCCGGTCAGCGTGAAGAACGCCTTGTCGACGCCCATCTTGGAGGTCGCAGCAGGCGGCGCCTTCTCTGGCGACCCACTGACCATCACAGTACGGAACATCGGTGCCTGGCCTTCAAGCGTAAAGGTCACGCCCTCTTCTGCCTGCACTTCGGTCACGGTGTATTGCCGGTCATTATTGTTGCCCCGGCCAAGCCCTTCGACCTTCAGCCGGAAGCCGTCTGCGCCCTTGTTCAGGGAGTCCACAGCGAGCAGTGCGAACGCTTTCTCCTGGGTGGTCAGGCCGCTGGGGTCCGGCGCATCCTCGCCCAATTTGGCGGCGAGACGTTCGACCACGTCCAGCATGTCCGCTTCGGAGGCGAGCGCCAGGATGGCGGTCTCGTCGCGCAGCGGCGTCTGGTAATAGTCGCCGGTATTGTTGTAGCCGAGCGCCTCTTCGGCCGCCTTGAAGGCGGAGGCCGCCCGGGCCCGGTCCCCCAGCATGGCAAGGCCGGCCCCAATATGGGCACGCGCCAGCGGGCTCTCGATCGATTGCAACTCGCGGTCATGCAGGTAACGCAGGCGGGAAATATCTGCCTTGCCCGCCTTGGCCAGCACATAGAGCGCATAAGCCGACGAGCGCTGCATCAATTTCTCTGCCGTGTCGTTGGAATAGCGGCTCTCATAGACATCCGTGTCATACCCATAGACGCGCCAGGCATCGCCGGTCGAGATCGCCCGCAAGGCCCCATAGGCCCGCTCCAGCGACTCATCCGGCACGGCATAGCCGGCTTGCTTCGCCCGATAGACAAAGTCCGTGACATAGGCCCCGAGCCATGGGGAGGCATAGCCGTCCCCTTCCCGCCACAGGCCGAAGGCGCCATCAGAGCCCTGACGGTTCAGCAGCGTGTTTACCGCCGTCTGGATACGCGTCTTCGGATCGTCGCGGCGTTCCGGCGCGCCCATGGCGATCAGCTGCTCGGAATAAAGCAAGGGCAAGGCCCGGCTGGTCGTCTGTTCGGTACACCCATACGGATAGCGGTCGAGCGAGGCGTAAAGCGTCGCCGGGTCCATTGGCAGGGTCGAATAGCCGACACTGATCGTGGCAGAGCCCGGCACGAGCCCGTCCAGCAGATCTGCGCTGACCGAGTAGGTATCGCCCGGCTCCATCAACTGCCGGCTGATCTTGGTCACGGGCAGGTAAGGCGAGCGGGTCTGGATCTGGTAGGTCCGGTCCGTCTCGAAATTGCCCGGTCCACTGACGGCCAGACTGACTGTTGCGATCCCTTCGGATTCGGCGTCGATGCGAACGGGCACGTCTGCACGGGCCCCTGTCGCGAGCGACCGCGTCAGCTTGCCATCTGCGACATCCACCGGGCCATCGGCCGAGATTTCGGCCGTGAACTCGCCAGGTCCCAATTCGACATTGTCGATGCTGGCCGTAAGCTGGGCCTCATCGCCAGGCGCAAGGAAGCGCGGCATGATGAGGTCAGACGGCGCCTTCTCGCGCACGATCATGCTGGACTCGGCTGAGCCAAGTCCGGACCGCGACCAGGCCACCGCCATCAGGCGCAGCTCGCCATTGAATTCCGGCAGCTCAAGACGAATCTTCGCCTTGCCGGACCGGCCGACATCCACGAGGCCGGAGAACAGGGCGACCGATTTCACCGGCACCACGGACACGCCTTCGCCGCCCAGCTGGTCACCCCCAGAGCGGACTTCGGCCGGCATGCCCATGTTCGGGTCGAGCAGGCGCCCGTAATCATCGTACATTTCAACGCCGAGCGCCTTCTTGCCGTAATAATAGCTGACCGGGTCCGGGCTCTTGAACTTGGTGAGGCTGAGAATGCCTTCATCCACGGCGGCGAGCGTCAGGAAGACCGGCTCGCGCGGGCCATTCTCGAACTCGACCTCGATCACCTGCTCGCCCACCGGGCGGGCAATATCCGGCGCGTTCAGCGTCAGGCCGAAGGTACGCGCGCCCATGTCCACCGGGATATGGGTCACGCCGACCGCGCGGCGGGGTTTCGCCCGCAGGATCGGGTCACGTTCGGTATAGACCGACACCATGACATAGGCGCCTTCGCCCCATTCATCCGTCACCGGCAGGGTCACATTCGTCCCCTGCGCACTGACCGAGAAATTCTGGACCGACAGGATGCGGTCCGTCGCCACAACGACCTGTGCCTGGCCTTGATAGGGCGGAACAATCGTGATGTCGGCGCTCTGGCCAGCAGATGGGGCCTTCTCCGGCCCGATGATGCGGACCCGGTCCGGGGCCTCGGCGCCATCTTCCGAGACACCGCCGCCCCAGCCAACATAGAAATCATCACTGGAGACGACCGACGCATTCGCGTCCGTGCCTTCCACGACCAGTTCATGGCTGCCCCAGTCGAGACCGGAGACCCGGATTTCGGTGCTGCCGCCTTCCGGCGTCGTCACGATGCCTTCATTGACCTTGGTCACCGTGCGCGACCGGCGCCAGCGCCATTGGTCGCCATCGCGGTACCAGTCGTAATGATAGTCGATGGCGAGGAGTTTCCAGGTGAGCCGCTGGGCGATCGCCTGGCCCTTCTCATTCATCGCGACGACTTCATAGGCCGCGTCCTGGCCTTCCTCGACCGAATATTCAAAGCCGGGCTTCAGGCCGACATAGAGCCGTTCCGGGCGATACGGAATCCGCACGCTCTCGGTGACGGCGCGGCCGCCAGGCTCCAGCACGCTGATCACGGCATTGATGCGCAGCGGGCGCCCGGCATTGCTGCCGGCATTGCCGGGGGCGAGCTTGACCGTCGCCACCCCTGCCCCGTCCGTCGTCGTATCATCCATTTCCAGGATGCGCTCGCGGAAGCTCTCATCATGCTTGCCGAAGGTGAACCCCTTGAAGTCGGGGAACGGGTTCGGCGCCGCTTCGATCCGCGCTTCGGACTTGACCGTCAGGCCAGCGCCCGGCGCGCCATAGAGGAACCGTGACGCAACCTCCACTGAGCGCGTCTCGCCCAACAGGACGGGCGTTTCCTTGTCCGTGTCCAGATCAACGGCAATCCGCTGCGGCACGAAATCCTCGACAGAGAAGCTCACCGACCCGGAGGCGCCCGACACGCCATCGACCTCTACAGTTGCCCGCCACTGGCCTCGGGATGCGCCCTTGGCAAGGTCGTATCCCTCGACCACAGCAGACGCTTCCGGATCATCGAACCGGATACGCTCGGCAACCAGGCCGTTCGGACGATAGATCACGAGATTGCCGGCCCGGTCCTCGATGGCCTTGCCGGTATGGTCGCGCAGCAGCGCGGTCAGCTGCACCGTCTCGCCGGGGCGGTAGATGCCCCGCTCGGTATACATGAAGGCGTCAATATCACCTGCGGTCCGGCGCCCGCCCACGGCATATTCCGACAGATCCACCGGCGCACGTGTCAGGTCCAGTGCGGCCAGTTCGCCCTTGGCACTGTAGGCCAGGATCAGCTTGGGCTCCATGTTGCCCTGACCATTGGTGATCGGCGCGTCAAACGCCACCCGGCCGACTTCATTGGTGCGGCCTTCGGCAAGGATGTCATTGTTACGGGCGACCAGTTGCACGGTCGTGTCCGGCACGGGGCGGCCATCCTGCAGCGAGCGCAGCGTGACATCGAGGCCGTTGCCACCCTCATAGGCGGTGATCGCCAGATCGGTCATCATGATCCAGCGGCTGGACGAGGCCGGCGGCTGTTCGGCGCTGCTGAGGTCAGCAGCGTCCTGGACGGTCACATAGTATGCGCCGGGCTCCAGCGGGCCGACAACATCCTGCAACGGGAAGACGGAAACGACCGGGGCGTTCTGCTCCTTGGCCACATCCATGCGACCCGTGAACAGGATTTCCTGCACATCCTCGGGATTGTCCTCACCCCACGTATAAGCATACCGCCCTTGGGCATTGGTCTGGCCTTCGGAGATCGACTTGAACGCCAGCGCGCGATCATTGATGCGCGAGACGGTCACTTCGACCTCATCGACATTCACCGTTTCGATCGGCAGGCCGTCAGCGTCCTCTCGCGGCAGGATCACGCCTGCGCCCTTGAAGCCGACATAAGGCGGCCGGTCGGCAAAATCGATCGGCACCACTTCCTCGTTTTTCAGCGTGCGGCCATCGGCAGCCGGAAGACCGGACAGCAGCGTTGCCGACCGCTCCGACCCGAAGGTCAGGCCGCCAACACACAATTCCCGCCCTTCAACGCTAAGCGCCGGGCGGAAGGCCGGGCGGAATTCGAGATAGGGCGAATAATCCGCTTCCGGATCAAGCGGAGCGGAAAAGACGAAACAGGCGAGCGGCTGCTCTGTCGCGGTATCGATCCGGTAGCGGAAATAGGAAAAATCCTGTTCGGCCTCGTTCTGCGCAGCCTGACGCCGGCGCTCGCGCTGCCGGGCGGCGACATTGTCCGCCGGGGACCGGGTGACAATCGTGCCTTCATCGCTGGCGGCGTCGGATTGTCGGCTTTCCTTGTCGCCTCCGCACGCCGCGAGCGCGGCGATCATCATGGCAACGACCAAAGTCCGACCAATTCCCCGCCTGCCCGATACGAAGTGCGACATGAACCCTCTCCTTTGAGCTTTCCTGCAACTCTTACACATCTTCGTGGCGGCGCGAACAGGGCGCGAATGGGTCAAATCAAAGAAATTTCTACAAATTACAGCCGCATTCGGGCGACCTGCACCGCTTTGGGGGTTGCCAGCGGCCATTGGGCGGGGAATGGATTTGCCATGTGGATATGGCGCGCAGTCGGGAGTGTGGCCTTCGTGCTGGGCGCGATCGGTCTGGCCGTTCCGATCTGGCCGACCACGATATTCTGGATCGTCGCCGCCCTCGCATTTGCCAAATCCAATCCCAGCTGGGCCGACTGGATCTATCGCCAACCTGGCGTGGGGCCCGCCATCAAGACCTTTCTTGAAACCGGCGCCATGGCCCGGCAGGCCAAGATCGCTGCTCTGTGCGGCATGGGCCTGGCCGCGATGATCGTCATTGCCTTTGCCTACAGGACCCCTTGGGTACTGGCGGGCGGGCTCGGCCTGATTGCGATTGGCGCGCTCTATGTGATGACCCGCAAGCCTCTTCGGGACGAGTAAGCCCCTCATTATTCCCTACCTTCCCTGAGGGCGGGGATTTCCTTTGCCGGTGCCGCCTCTAGGCTGCCTGCCTAAGCGAACGGGAGACACGCACATGGATCTGGGACTCAAGGGAAAAACCATCTTCGTTGCCGGCGCCAGCCGGGGCATCGGCCTCAGCATCGCCGAAACCTGCCTTGCCGAAGGCGCAAAGGTCGCGCTGGCAGCGCGTGGCGAGGAGAATTTGGAAGCGCAACGCGCCCGACTCGCGGCACAGTTCGGAGAGGACAATGTCTGGGCCCGAGCGGGGGATCTGCGCGACTCCCGGACCGTCGACACCATGATCGACACGATCGAGAACGAACTTGGCGAGCTCTGGGGCGCGGTCGCCAATGTCGGCCTCCACCCCTGCCCGCCCGGCTATGAAGTGGATGACGCTACCTGGGATGCCGGCATCTCGCAGAATCTCGATTCCGCGTTCTTCCTCGCGCGCTCGGCCCTGCGCCGCATGGACCCGCGCGGTGAAGGCGCAATCCTGATGATCTCGTCCATTGCCGGCCTCGGCGCGCTGGGCACGCCGCTCACTTACGGCACGTCGAAAGCAGCGATGAACCATCTCACCAAGGAACTCGCCAATATCGCCGGCGCCTCCGGTATCCGGGTCAATGCCATTGCGCCCGGCAATATCATCTTTCCGGGCGGCGACTGGCAGGAACGCATGGACGGCCCCCGCGCAGAGGCATGGGCTCGCTGGATCAAGCGGGAAGTGCCGATGCAACGCTATGGCAAGCCCGAGGAAATCGGTGCGGCCGCGGCCTACCTGCTCAGCGACAAGGCCAGCTTCGTGACCGGTGCCATACTCCCCGTGGATGGCGGCCAGACCCGCTAGGAATCAGCTGCCGATCAGCGTCGTTCGCCGCGCCGGGGCTTCCATCTCTTCCCGACTGGCGGCTTCCAGGCCCATTTGCCCCATCAGCGCATCATCCTCGTCAATTTCCGGATTGTTGGTGGTCAGCAGGCGATCGCCGACAAAGATCGAGTTCGCACCAGCCAGAAGGCAAAGCGCCTGCCCCTCTTCCGTCATGCCTTCGCGCCCGGCCGACAGGCGCACCCAGCTTTGCGGAAACACGATGCGGCAGACGGCAATGGCGCGCGCCATCTCAATCACGGAGATGGCCGGGCTGTGTCCCAGAGGCGTGCCTTCAATCGGCACCAGCATATTGACCGGCACACTTTCCGGGTGAGGCGTCAGCTTGGCCAGTTCATGGATCAGGCCGATCCGGTCGTCCCGGCTCTCGCCCATGCCCAGGATGCCGCCACAGCAGAGCTTCAGCCCTGCGGTCCGCGCCCGGCCGAGGGTTTCCAGCCGGTCATCATAGGTGCGGGTCGAAACGACTTTGCCGTAATATTCCGGTGAGGTGTCGAGGTTGTGATTGTAATAATCGAGCCCGGCCGATTTCAGAGCCTCCGCCTGTCCATCGTCCAGCATGCCCAGCGTCACGCAGGTTTCCAGACCTTCAGCCTTCACGGCCTCGATCATCGCGGCGACTTTCGGCACGTCGCGATCCTTCAGGCTGCGCCAGGCCGCGCCCATGCAGAACCGGTCCGCCCCATTCTCCTTGGCCCGCCGGGCCGCGGTGACCACCTCGTCCAGCGGCATCAGTTTCGAGGCATCGAGGCCGGTGTCGAAATGTGCAGACTGGCTGCAATAGCCGCAATCCTCGGCGCAGCCACCCGTCTTGATCGACAGCAATTGCGACTTCTGAACTTTCCCATCCGGCCAGTTTGCCTGCTTCACCGTGAGTGCCTGCGCCATCAGCGTGTCGAGCGGCAAGGCGTAGAGCGTGGCGATTTGGTCCCGGGTCCAGTCATGGCGAGGGGAAAGGTCTGTCATTCGGGGGATCCTTGAGGGTTACAATCGATCGGCAGACTACGTATCTGGGCGGTACGGATCGATCAACTGCTGCTGAAATTAACTTTGCCGCACGTGGCGGATTGGCGTAAATCGCCCTGACCTTGAAAGCGCCCTTCATGGATACTCGTCCCGCCCCCAAAAGAATCCTGGATGCCAATGCGCGCACCGGCGCCATCATTGGCGGCGTGGCGCTAGCCGTGATCGTCTTCCTGTTCATTATCGGAAAGACGACCAATCTGATGGACGTCACCGCCTTGCAGGCCTTCATGCAGGACATCGCCTCCAGTCCCTGGGCCTTGCCGGCCCTGATCCTGCTATTTGTGGTCGGCGCCTTTGTGGGCATTCCGCAATTCGCGCTGTTGGCCATCGCGATAGCCATGTTCGGCCCGTGGCTTGGCGCAATCCTGGGCTGGATTGCCAACATGGTGGCCGGCGCCGCCACCTTCTATGCCGGGCGTCTGGCCGGGGAAAAGACTTTCCGGCGCTATGCCGGCGAGACGGCCAACAAATTGTCGGGCTTTGTGGGCAGGAATGCCATGATGACCAGCGCGATTGTCCGGAACGTGCCCGCCGGCCCTGCCCTGCTCGTCAACATGGCGTTCGGGGTCAGCCATGCGAAATTCCTGCACTATTGGGCGGGCATGGGCGTCGGCATCATTCCCAAGATCGCCCTGATCGCGTTTGCTGGACAAAGCCTGTTTGCGGCCTTCAAGGGTAATCCAGGGGTCGCGATTGCGGCCGCAGCCGCCGCCATCGGCGTCTATGTGGCCCTGGCCGCCTATGCGCGGGCCAGAATGCGGAAAGCCGGGCAATCTGTTGCCCTGATCCCTCAAAACAAGGTTGACAGCACCGCACCTTAGGCCGATGTAACACCCCATGTGGAATAAATTGCCTCTTCAACTACTGCTTACCGGCCCCTGGCCGGTGATGTCTGCCTAGGGTCAGCCAGGGCAGACGCGCGGTCAGGGGTCATCTTCAGCCTTTTTTCCCATCCCCAGACCCGGTAGCTCCAAAATGTCCACCTCATCCAATCCTCATATCCGTATATTCGACACGACCTTGCGCGACGGCGAACAATCGCCCGGCGCCTCCATGACCCATAATGAAAAGCTCGAACTCGCCGAGCTCATGGAGACAATGGGCGTTGATGTCATCGAAGCGGGTTTCCCGGCCGCGTCCGAAGGCGATTTCGCCGCCGTCAGCGCCATCGCCGAGCAGTCGAAATCCGCAATCATCTGCGGCCTCGCCCGCTCGACGCCAAACGATATCGACCGCTGCGCTGAAGCGGTGAAGAAAGCGGCCCGCCCGCGCATCCACACCTTCATCTCGACCAGCCCGGTCCACATGAAGCACAAGCTGAAAATGGGCCCAAACGCCGTGCTCGAAGCGGTCGGCCGCTCGGTCGCCCAGGCCCGCAACCATACCGACGATGTCGAATGGAGCGCCGAAGACGCGACCCGCACCGATTTCGACTTCCTGTGCAAATGTATCGACCTGGCCATTGCCAGCGGCGCAACCACGATCAATCTGCCCGACACCGTCGGCTATTCGCATCCCGACGAGTATGGTGCCCTGTTCCGCCGTGTGATCGAGACCATCCCGAACTCCGACAAGGTCATCTGGTCGGCGCACTGCCACAATGACCTTGGCCTCGCGGTCGCGAACTCCATCAACGCCGTCGCCAATGGAGCACGTCAGGTGGAATGCGCCATCAACGGTCTTGGCGAACGCGCCGGCAATGCCGCACTGGAAGAGATCGTCATGGCGATGAAGGTGCGCAGCGACACGCTGCCCTTCGAAACCAATATCAAGCCGGCCTACCTCTCCCGTGCATCGGCCATGGTCAGCCGCATCACCGGTTTCCCGGTCCAATACAACAAGGCCATCGTCGGCAAGAACGCCTTCGCGCATGAAAGCGGCATCCACCAGGATGGCATGCTGAAGAATGCCGAGACATATGAAATCATGCGGCCCGAAGATGTCGGCGTCGCCAAGACATCACTGGTCATGGGCAAGCATTCCGGCCGTCACGCCTTCCGCGACAAGCTGGAAGCGCTCGGCTACACGATGGAAGGCGATCCGCTGAATGATGCGTTCAAGCGCTTCAAGGCCCTCGCCGACCGCAAGAAGCATGTCTTCGATGACGACATCATCGCCCTCGTCGATGACCAGCTGGCCGCAGAAGGCGAGCGGATCGCGTTCAAGCGGTTGCGGGTCGTTGCCGGAACAGATGCGCCCCAGACCGCAGAAATTGACCTCGTCGTGGATGGTGAAGACAAATACGCCATCGCGCGCGGCAATGGCCCGGTCGATGCCGTCTTCAATGCCATTCGCGAGATCGTGCCGCATGAAGGCAAGCTGGAACTGTATCAGGTCCATGCGGTAACCGGCGGCACCGATGCGCAGGCGACCGTATCCGTCCGTCTCAATTGCGAGGGCATCATGTCGACCGGCCGGTCATCCGATCCGGACACGCTGGTGGCGAGCGCCAAGGCGTATCTCCACGCCGTGAACAAGCTGGAAGCGCGCAAGGCGAAGCGGTCACAGGCCGCCTAGACAAGCCCCATCTCCTCTCAAAGAGTATTGCTGCATGGATCTCTGGATTCCCATGACGCTGGCGGCTGCGTTCTGCCAGAATGTCCGCTCTGCGCTTCAGAAACAGCTGAAAACGACGCTCAGCACATGGGGCGCGACTGCCTCGCGTTTCGTCTATGCGGCGCCCTTGGCCATCGGCCTGCTGGCGGCCCTGACCTTCGGGCGGGGCGAGCCCCTGCCTGCGCCGCCGGGCGCTTTCTTTGCCTACGCCCTTATAGGCGGGACAAGCCAGGTCGCGGCCACGGGCCTGCTGATCCATCTGTTCTCGCGGGCCAATTTCGCGGCGGCGACCGCCTTTACGAAGACCGAACCCATTCAGGCGGCCTTGGTCGGTATTGTGCTCCTGGGCGATGCCCTCACCCTGCCGGCCCTGTTGGCCATCCTCACCAGCATCTTCGGCATCATCCTGATATCCCTGCCCAAGAGCGCCGGGGGCAGATGGACGCCGGACGGATCACTCTGGATCGGCCTGTTGTCCGGCGCATGTTTCGCGGTGTCATCCGTATCGCTTCGGGGGGCATCCCTGTCGCTCGGGGAGGCGAGCCTGTTGCTGAGCACGACCACCACGCTCGCCTTTGTCACGCTGATCCAGTCGGCGATGCTGCTGGCTTGGCTGGGCGTGCGCGAACGGGGACAGGTCGGCAAACTCTTCCGCGCCTGGCATCATGCGGGCTGGGTCGGCGTCATCGGCTTTCTCGGATCCATGGCATGGGTCATGGCATTCACCCTGAAGGACGCCGCGAGCGTGAAGGCGGTCGGACAGGTCGAAATCCTGTTCACGCTGGTCGCCTCTCACCTGATCTTCAGGGAACGCATCACCCCCCGCGAGCTTGCGGGCATCCTGCTGGTCGCCTCGGGCGTGGTCGGGATCGTCCTGCTGGGCGGCTGATCAGAGCGCCGCGTCGAGCAGGAGATAGGCTGCGAGCCGGGCGCTGGCATTGCGGCCGGTCTTCTGGGTCTGCTCCAGCGCGTGCAGCGCATCCTCGGATTCCATGTCGAGGAAGTCCCGCGCAAGGTCCATCAAATCCCGGTCATTGCGCAGGCGCTGCGTGACCCGGTCCACTTGGCGTCCGGCCTGGGACAGGATCGCTGATTTGCGCTCCTTGTCGCCGCGACGGGCCGCTTCGGCAATCTTGCGCTTCGCTTTCGGGCGGATCGCTTCCGGCAGGACAATGCCGGACGTCTGCAACCGCTCGATCAATTCCTCGGCCACATCCTCGCGGTCGCGCAAGGGTTTGTCTTCGCGGCTCATGTCCGAAATGATGTCGCGCCAGCCCATCTCCGCGCCCGAGGAAGGCGGGGAAGACGGCCGGACAGGCACGAGCGGCATCGGCTCATCCGGCGTTTCCGGCAGCGGATCCGGCTCAAGGATATCGGATGTGCCGGGGGCAAAATCCGTCGCGCGACGGCGCGGCGTGTCGTCCGGCAGAGGGTCTTCAACCGGCGTATCATCGTGACGGCGGCGCAATTGCTGCGGTTCAGGCTCCGGCACCTTCTGTTCCAGCGCACGGCTCAAATCCCAGGTGTCATCCTCTGCCGGTGCATCCGGTTCGTGGGTCAGCGCGGCGGTGGCCAGTGCGTCGGCGGCCGCATCGAACAATTCATCTTCCATGCTGGCGCGCGGCTGGGCCTTCGGCTTGGGCGCGGCAGGCGATTCCGGCGTGTGACCGTTGCGATCGCTCAGATGGTAACCATTGCTATGCCCGTTGCCATTGCGCACCGGGGTCGGCTCGAACGGTTCATCCTCGTCCATCTCAGACTCGGCATGCACGACTTCCGCGCGATCCGGCACGGGCTCCGCTGCAGCCGGGATGATGGTTGGCTGAGGCTGAGGGGAAGGCTCTGGCGCAACCGGCTGGGCCGGGGCGTCGTCGGCCTCGGCCAGCGAGCTTGCCTGACGTACCTTGTGCTCCAACCGCACCGTGTCGGCCTTCGCCGCATATTCAGCGGACCGGATCGCGGCAGCGGCCTCGTCGCCGGCTTCGCGGAGACGGGCGAGCGCACGCGCGGCATTCTCGGCCGCTTCGCGGGTCGATGTGTTGATCTCGTGATTGGCGCGGCGCGCCCCGTCCAGCGCGGAAGAGACGGCCTCGGTCAGCGCGTCGCCAGTTGTCATCGCGGCAGCGGCAGCTATCTCCCCTGCCCTGACCGCGGCGTCTACGGTCCGGCGGGACTGGTCGAGCTTTTCCTCGACCCGTGTGACGGCAAAGGTCAGTGTTTCGGTGCGCGTGGCGGCATCGCGCGCCAGCGCGTCCAGCTCCACCAGTTTCTCAGACAGGGTCCGGCCCGCCAGCTGCATCGACTGCAGACGATTCTCCAGCGCTTCGTCAGCGCGGGAGACTTCCTCGCTCGCATCGCGCGCCGCTTTCACCATCATCTGCGCCTGACGCGGGATGGCTTCGTTCAGCGATTGCATGTGGGTGCGCAGGTCGCGGGCCAGCCCTTCAAGCGCATGACGCTCCTGGCCAAGCCGTTCGGTCAGGTCACGGGCATTGTCCGCGCTGGCATAAGCGACTGATTCCAGCCGCAGGCGCTCATCACCAATCTCGCCGGCCATAGCTTTCATCGCCGACAGGGCATGTGCCATCGCGCGATCCACTTCGGCGGCGGCCTGTTTCATCTGCTCGGCAAAGGTGATGCCCTCAGTGCCGGCTTCGCGCGCCGGGGCCATCAGGCGAACAGCGGCTTCCATGACGAGGGCGTTCGAGGCGGCGGAGCGGCGGTTCGTGCGGCCCATATAGCCGGCCATGATCATCAACAGGGCTGGTACGACCAGCGCCATGGCCCCGCCGACCAGGACCAGGGGCTGCAATTCCTTCAGCCCATCCACGCCCCAGATGCCGATCGCCATCGCGGCGGCGCCCAATATCCAGGAAAACGCCACGACAAACCCGGTCACAACCATCCAGCTTCCCCCACTACGGGCAAGCTCGAAGTTTTCAGACGCCTCTTGCCTGACCAGCAGGTCGCGGCCAGACGGGCGAGCGGCGGGCATTTCGTTCATAACGGGAGTATACCGCGACATTTCGCCCGGCGCGAGACCAGAATGTGTGCATTTCTAGGTATCGGCCGTTAGCGACCTCAGCGGCCGAAGAGCGCCGTCACCACTGTATCCTGGCGGGAAGCCTCGGGCGTATCATCCTGCTCCGGCGCGAATTCAAGCCCCAGCCACGCCAAAGTAGCTGCCAAAACCAGATTACGAACCAGAACGATGAAACCCAACATCGTGAATCCCCAGAGCCAAGATAGAACGTGCCCCCTGAATCCGGGCACACATGAATAATAATTCAAGTTAGGCTTTTCGACAATCGATAAATTCATCTGAAGCAAGAATTTGCCACCTCTACAGAATTGTTAACGATTGCGCAGCAGCCTCGTGGCACGCTTGTCGCCTATCGGAGCGTTCTGACATGACCCAGACTTTCGCCCTGCTCGATCGCGAACACCTCAAGGCCATGACGGGCGATGACACCGATCTCGCCGTGGAAGTGATCGAAATCTTTCGCCATCAGGCCGAAATCTGGTCTCGCATGCTGGATCCGCACGCTGAAGCGAGCCAATGGGCCGACGCCGCGCATACGCTCAAGGGCGCAAGCCTTGGAATTGGGGCGATTCTGCTGGCATCAAAATGCGAAAAAGCGGAAAAGGCCGGCCGGTCGGACACACCGCCCAGCGTCACCGCAGCGGCCGTTCTGATCAGTGATATCAAGGATGCATTGGGCGACACGCTCGAAGAGGTCGCCCTGGTGCTTTACGAATTCACGTCACCGCCGCCGCGCCGGGCGTCATAGCTTCCGAATTCATAGGCAATGCAGCGGTCGATCAGGGTCCGCCAGACAGGTTCCGCGATGGCCGGTGACAGGCCCGCGCCCTCGCACGCCGCCTTCACTTTCGTCACCACATCCTCGATCCGCGTGGCATCGTGCACTTTCGACCGGTCGGGTTTGATGCGGGCCGCCGCGTCCATGAAGGATTGGCGCTCGGCCAGGATTTCGACGAGCAGCCGGTCGATCCGGTCGATCTCATAGCGCACATCGGCCATGGTTTCAGCCGTCTCGGATGAGTGGCGGCGCTGGTCGGAAGTGTAGGTGGTCATGCGGAAAATGCCCTGTTGCCGAGATGCTTGCGCATATATGACCCGGCTTTGCCTCGCAACAAAGCAGCTGCGACGAAGCGCCCCCGGAGGCTGCGCGCATGAAAAAGGGCCGCCCTTGCAAGGCGGCCCCTCTCAATTCGTATGGCTCTGATTAGCGCGTGCTGCGCCAGGATTCGAGAATCCGCGCCGCCCAGTCGCGGCCACCCCAGCCAAAGGCGATGGCGAAGGCAGCTGCGCCGCCGATAACCATCCACTTGGCCACTTCCAGGATGAAGACGCCGCCCGTCGGGTCCAGACCCATGCGGGAGATGCCGAGGATGACCGACAGAATGATGATGATCCATTTCATCACGCGGGCGGTGACATCGGTTGCCCCTGCCCCGGTGGAATCCATGGCCGAGCTCACCAGCCGGGCCACAAAGACACCGGCAAAGATGATCAGCGCGCCAAAGATGATCTGCACGCCCATGTCGAGCACGACATTCATCGCATAGGTCAGCGAGTCGATGCCCAGCACGTTCAGCGCGGCAACAAGGCCGAGCAGGACGATCAGGAACATGGAAACGCGGGCAATCACCTTGCTGGCGGTCAGGCCCATGTCGGCGCCTTTCAGCAGGCCGAGTTCGGCAACCGCCGAATCCACGCCCGTTCCCGGCAGGGTCTTCAGGATCAGATTTGCCACGAACCGGCCAATCAGCACGAAGATTGCGAGGATCACGCCAGCGGCCAGCACATTCGGAATAATGCCGATGATGTCGGTCAGCAGCTCATTGGCAGGGGCGGAGATCGCCTCGATGGCCAGCACATCAAACGCCATGATGGCGCCAATGATGACCAGAACCGCAAAGGCGACAGACGCCACGATGCCGGAAACGTTGACCCGGCCTGTCGCAAGCCCGAAGCGCTCCGGCATGCCGTCGCCAAATACCAGCACGGCTTTCAGCGTCTCACGCACCACATTTGCGATGATGATGAAGATACCGAAGATCAGCGCCGCCCCGATAACATTGGGCAGATAGGCCAGGATCGGATCGATCACGCCGTGAAGCGCGCTTGAGATCTGCGTTGCGCCGGCAATGGCCAGCGCCTGCATCAGGCCGATCAGGATGGTGACCCAGAAGGCGGCTTGCGCAAGGCTCGTACCAAGCGACGTGCTATCGCTGGTGGCGGTCGAAGCATTGGCCTTCTTGGCCAGGCCCGTCCGGTCAATCGCCGCAGCGATCAGCCAGCGCACGATGAAGGCGCCGATGATGAAGGCAATCATGACCAGGGCGGCCTTGATCAGTTGCGGGCCATAGGCCTGCGCCTGGTCGACCGTATTTCGCCAGAATTCTTCCATGTGAGTTAGTCCCCTTAATTTGTGTTGCGCCCATTACGGCTCAATCAGATACGCCTTGGGGAGCCCCTGGTTGCGCGCGCTAACAAAATTCGCTCGGAAAATGCCAGCCAAACACAACCCATCGCCTCCGTTTGTGTGCGCTCACACACAGGCGAAAGTGAGGTCAAATTCGCCTGTCGCGTGCACCAAAGCGTACTCCTTTTGCTAGCTAGGAGCAAATGAACCTGAAATAACAAGGCATTGGGGAAGGGTTCAATCGGCCCCCTCTATCACCCCGACATGTGTTGTATCGCGTAATACATGCAACACATCGCGGTGGGTGGGGACATGCCCCCGGCAACCCGCGACAAGGGGACGACGCGAAAGGGCGGGTGCTCAGAAAGAGCACCTGCCCTCTTTTCATGCGCACCGGAAAAATGCCCCCCCTTTTCCATTGCAGCGTCAGGACTCCTCCGCTAACGTTATAAAATAACATTCAGAGGATCAGCGATCATGTCCAACAAATTTGATGTGTCCGAAGCCTTCGGGCCGGACCATGCGGCCAATTATGATGCGCAGTTCGAGAAGCTGCACCCCATCAAGGATGTGATGCATCTGGTCCTGCAAGCGCATCTGGGCGAGTTGCCGGACGCCGCCCGCATTCTTGTCGCCGGCGCCGGCACGGGGGCGGAAGTGCGCCATCTGGCAGCGATCTATCCGAACTGGCAGTTCACGCTTGTTGATCCCTCCGAGGCCATGCTGGCCGTCGCTCGTCAGCACGCCCAGACCGAAGGGTTCGAAGCGCGCTGCACGTTCCGCGCCGCCTATGTCTCCGCCATCCCGGACAAGGATTTCGACGCCGCAACCAGCATGCTGGTCTCGCATTTCCTGACAGGCGCAGAGGCGCGGACGGCCTATTTCCGTTCCATCGCGGATCGGTTGAAGCCGGGCGCGCCGGTCTTCAATGCCGATCTCTGTTACGACACCGATGCGCCAGACTTTCCGGCCGTGAGGGATCTCTGGCTACGCCTCATGTCTCGCGCGGGCATGAACGCCGAGGGGCGCGAACGCTACAAGGAGATGTTCGGAACCCTCTTCGCCTGCCACGGCCCGGCGGAGGTTGAAGCGATGATGAAATCCGCCGGGTTCGTCCCGCCTGCACAATGCATGCAGGCAGGACTGATCCGGGGATGGGTGACCGCGAAGGCCTAGACTTCGAGGAGCATACGCTCCGGGTCTTCCAGAGCTTCCTTGACGCGGACGAGGAAGGTCACGGCTTCCTTGCCGTCAACGATCCGGTGGTCATAGGACAGGGCCAGATACATCATCGGGCGGATTTTGACTTCGCCATTGATGGCCACCGGGCGCTGTTCGATCCGGTGCATGCCGAGCACGCCGGACTGCGGGGGGTTCAGGATTGGGGTCGACATCAGCGAGCCATAGATGCCGCCATTCGAGATGGTGAACGTACCGCCCTGCATGTCGCCAATGGTCAGCGAGCCATCGCGGGCGCGCTTGCCGAGGTCGGCAATGGATTTCTCGATACCGGCCAGTGACAGGTCATCGGAGTCGCGCACGACCGGCACGACGAGGCCCTTGTCGGTGCCGACCGCCACGCCGATGTCATAATAGTTCTTGTAGATGATGTCGGTGCCGTCGATCTCGGCATTCACCGCAGGCACTTCCTTCAGCGCGTTGACGCACGCTTTCACGAAGAAGCTCATGAAGCCCAGCTTGATGCCGTGCTTGGCCACGAAGGCTTCCTGATGCTTTTTGCGGAGGTCCATGATCGCGCCCATGTCGACATCATTGAATGTCGTCAGCATGGCCGCATTGTCCTGGGCCTCTTTCAGGCGGCGGGCGATGGTCTGGCGCAGGCGCGTCATGCGGACACGCTCTTCGCGTGGGCCAATGTCGCGCGGGGCCTTCGCTTCTGCCGGGGCAGACGCCGCTTTCGGGGCGCTGTTCACATAATTCATCGCGTCAGCCTTCGTCGCGCGGCCATCCCGGCCAGACCCTGGAATGTCAGCCGGATCGACGCCGGCTTCGGTGGAGATTCGGCGCACGGACGGCGCGACCGGACGGTCCCCCGTCGCGGCGGGCGCTGATGTGGTCGCGGCCGGCTTGGATGCAGCCGAGGCAGCGGCTGGGGCCGAGCCGCCAGCGCTGATACGGGCAATCACGGAGCCCGGCGTGACCGAGTCACCTTCGCCGACGAGCAATTCGGCAAGAACGCCGTCTGCTGGGGATGGCACTTCGAGGGCCACCTTGTCGGTTTCGATCTCGGCGATCGTCTCGTCCTTTTTCACCGGGTCGCCCGGCGCCTTGAGGAAGCTGGACAGCGTGCCTTCCGCGACGCTCTCGCCCATCGTCGGCACTTCGACATCCACCAGTTCGCCCTTGTCGGCCTTGCCGGGAACGCCGCCCGGATCCTTCGGACCGCCATGTGCCGGCAGCGCCGCCGCAGCCGTTTCAGGCTTCGCCGCAGCGCCATTGCCGCCAGACAATTTGCCGAGCAGCGCGCCGATCTCGACCGTATCGCCTTCATTGGCGACAATGTCGGACAGGACGCCGTCTTCGGTGGCGGAAACCTCGACAGACACCTTGTCTGTTTCGAGTTCGACAAGCACGTCGTCTTTCTTCACGGAATCGCCCTTGGCTTTCAGCCATTGGCCAACCGTGGCTTCGGTGATGCTCTCGCCGAGTGTAGGCACTGTGATATCGGTCATGAAATCAGTCCGTTTGTAATAATCAGAATCAGGTGGCGACGATGTTGTCAGCTACAGGGTCTTTGCCAAGGGCCGTCGAGATCAGGGAATCCTGCTCGGCCTTGTGCTTGGACAACAAACCTGTGGCCGTGGCGGCCGATGGCGGACGCCCTGCATAGGATGGGCGCGTGCGTTCCAAGCCAGCTTGGTTGGCACACCATTCCAGCTCGTCCCGGATGAAGGTCCAGCCGCCCATGTTGCGCGGCTCTTCCTGGCACCAGACAATCTCGGCCTGCGGGAAGCGCTTCAACTCATGGATCAGCGATTTGCGCGGCACCGGATAGAACTGTTCGACCCGCAGCAGGTAGACATCGTCCACACCGCTTTCCTCGCGGGCTTCGAACAGGTCGTAATAGACCTTGCCCGAACACAGGACGACGCGGCGCACCTTGTTGTCCTTCACCAGTTTCACCTTGCCTTCGCGGCCTGGCGTCTCGGCATCATCCCACAGGATACGGTGGAACGAGGATTTCGTGCTCATGTCATCCAGGCTGGACGTGGCCAGCTTGTGACGCAGCAGGGATTTCGGCGTCATGATGATCAGCGGCTTGCGGAAGTCACGATGGATCTGGCGGCGCAGGGCGTGGAAATAGTTCGCCGGCGTCGTCAGATTGCAGACTTGCCAATTGTCTTCCGCGCACATTTGCAGGAAGCGCTCGAGGCGGGCCGAGGAATGCTCCGGCCCCTGACCCTCATAGCCATGCGGCAGGAGGAGCACGAGGCCCGACATGCGCAGCCATTTGCGCTCCGCCGACGAGATGAACTGGTCAAAGAAGACCTGGGCGCCATTGGAGAAGTCCCCGAACTGGGCTTCCCACATGGTCAGCGTGTTCGGGTCTGCCAGCGAATATCCGTACTCGTATCCGACCACGGCTTCTTCCGACAGAAGCGAGTCGATCACTTCGTAGTGGGCCTGCTTGTCGCTGATATTGTTCAGCGGCGTGTAGCGGTCGCCATTGGTCTGGTCGATGATATGGCTGTGGCGCTGGGAGAATGTCCCGCGGCCGCTATCCTGACCGGACAGACGCACCGGGAAGCCCTCGTCCAGCAAGGTCGCAAACGCCAGATGCTCCGCCGTCGCCCAATCGAGCCCCTTCCCTTTCGAGATGGCGGTCGAGCGTGCGTCGATGACGCGTGCAAGCGTGCGGTGGATGTCGACGCCTTCCGGCACCGTGGTGATGGTCTGGCCAATGCCCTGAAGGCGTTTCTTGGCAACACCGGTCTTGCCACGGCGCTCGTCATCATCTGGCAGGCCGAGGCCTTTCCACTCGCCATCCAGCCAGTCGGCCTTCTTGGCTTCGAATGTCTTGCCGGCTTCGAACTCGCGGTCGAGATAGGCTTCGAAATCGACCACTTGCTGTTCGACCTGCTCGGCCGTCAGGATGCCTTCCTTGACGAGGCGCTCCGCATAAATCTCGCGGGTCGAGGCATGGCCCTTGATCTTGGTGTACATCACCGGCTGGGTGAACATGGGCTCGTCGCCCTCATTGTGCCCGAAGCGGCGATAGCAGAACATGTCGATGACGACGTCCTTGCCGAATTTCTGGCGGTACTCGGTCGCGATCTTGGCCGCATAGGTCACCGCTTCCGGGTCGTCGCCATTGACGTGGAAGATCGGCGCCTGGACCATCAGGGCGACATCCGACGGGTACGGAGAAGACCGGGAATAGATCGGGCTCGTCGTGAAGCCGATCTGGTTGTTCACGATGAAGTGGATCGTTCCGCCCGTGCGATAGCCCGACAGGCCCGACAGCGCGAAACATTCGGACACGACGCCCTGCCCCGCAAAGGCAGCATCGCCATGCAGCAGCAGCGGCAGGACCGTCGAGCGGTCCAGCGTCCCGCTCTCCCGATGCAGCATTTCCTGCTTCGAGCGCGACTTGCCCAGAACAACCGGGTCCACCGCTTCGAGGTGGGACGGGTTGGCGTTCATGGACAAATGGACTTCATTGCCGTCGAACTCGCGGTCAGACGACGCCCCGAGATGGTATTTCACATCGCCCGAGCCGAACTCGCCGGCGCCTTGCGTGTTACCGCCCTGGAATTCGTGGAAGATCTGCTCGTAGGGCTTGCCCATCACGGCAGCCAGCATGTTGAGGCGGCCACGGTGCGGCATGCCGACAACAATCTCGCGCACGCCGAGCGCGCCGCCGCGCTTGATGATCTGTTCCAGCGCCGGCACAGCGGCCTCCCCGCCGTCGAGGCCGAACCGCTTCGTACCCGGATAGCGCTTGTGCAGGAAGCGTTCGAACGTCTCCGCTTCGATCAGCTTGGCGAGGATCGCCTTCTTGCCCTGTTCGGTGAACGCAACACCCTTGTCCGGGCCTTCGATCCGCTCCTGCAGCCAGGCTTTCTCTTCCGGATCGGAAATGTGCATGAACTCGATGCCGAGCGTCGAGCAATAGGTCCGCTGGAGGATACCCAGCATCTCGCTGACAGTCGCATGGTCGAGCCCGAGATAGCCGTCGATGAAGATCTTGCGACCCATGTCTTCCGGCTCGAAGCCATAGCTGGCCGGATCGAGTTCCGGCTGGCTTTCCGGCGAATCGAGCGTCAGCGGGTCGAGCTGCGCAGCCAAATGGCCACGCATGCGATAGGCGCGGATCATCATGATCGCGCGGATCGAATCCTTGACGTTCTGGGCGATTTCCTCGGCAGAGGCGCCCGGCTTGGCAGATTTGAGCTTCTTTTCGAGCTTCGGCTCGACCAGCGCCCAGTTGCCATCGAAGGCGGCGACCTGTTCGTCGCTGACCGGACGGGGCCAGTCGCCCCGTTTCCAGCTGGCGCCCCCGGCATTGCGCGCGGCGTCAGCCGAATCATCGCCCAGTTCGGCAAAGAATTCGCGCCAGCTCTCGGGAACTGACGCGGGATTCTTTGCATATGCGGCCTGCATCTGCTCCAGCCATTGGGCTGAGCCGCCATACAGGAACGCTGTTTCCAGCATGGCACTGTTACCTGCGCCGCGCGAGCCGTCTACCGGGCTGCCATCATCTGCCATTTTTCAATCCGTCCTTTGGGACCTGTTCCGTGACATTAAGGAACAAAATACTTGCCCGGTTCCTACCGGGACTGAAGTTCTCTAGGACGGCCTGTGCGGGGACAGATGCTGGCCTCGCCAGACTGACCCGGACGGGCCGTCCTGGCTTAGATGTATATCCGGGCGCTAGCCCTTCAATACGTCGACCATGGTCGTACCGAGACGCGCGGGTGACGGGGAGACGCGAATACCCGCCTCTTCCATCGCCGCGATCTTGCTCTCGGCATCGCCCTGGCCGCCTGAAACGATAGCACCGGCATGGCCCATCGTACGCCCCTTCGGCGCAGTCCGGCCCGCAATAAAGCCGACCATCGGTTTTTTCCGGCCCTTTTTGGCTTCGTCGATCAGGAATTGCGCAGCTTCCTCTTCGGCGCTGCCGCCAATTTCGCCGATCATGATGATCGATTGGGTTTCATCGTCGGACAGGAACATGTCCAGCACGTCGATGAACTCGGTGCCCTTGACCGGGTCACCGCCAATACCAACGGCGGACGTCTGGCCGAGGCCGGCCTGCGAGGTCTGGTAGACGGCTTCATAAGTCAGCGTACCGGAGCGCGACACGACGCCAACGGTGCCCTTCTGGAAGATCTTGCCGGGCATGATGCCGATCTTGCACTGTTCCGGCGTCAGCAGGCCGGGGCAGTTCGGACCGATCAGGCGCGAGCTGGATTTTTCCAGTTTCGCCTTCACACGCACCATGTCGAGCACAGGAACGCCCTCGGTGATGCAAACGATCAGCGGGATTTCCGCATCGATGGCTTCTTCGATGGCAGCAGCTGCGCCGGCTGGCGGCACGTAGATCACGGACGCATTGGCGCCGGTTGCCTTGGCGGCTTCACCGGCATTGGCGAAGATCGGCAGCTCGATGCCGTTGTCGGCGGCCCATTTCTGGCCAGCCTTTTTCGGGTGCGTGCCGGCAACCATCTGGGTG
Organism: Hyphomonas sp.; assembly: GCF_036964145.1. GTDB lineage: Bacteria > Pseudomonadota > Alphaproteobacteria > Caulobacterales > Hyphomonadaceae > Hyphomonas. The sequence continues at coordinate 515,220 of NZ_JBALUC010000001.1, read as the reverse complement.
CCGTAATATTCCAGCGCCTGATTGGTGTGGAACGAACCGGTGTTCCCGGTCAGGCCCTGGACGATGATCTTGGTGGATTTGTCGATGAGAATGGACATGTTTGCTTAGGCCTCTTTCACAGCGGCAACAATTTTCTGGGCGGCGTCGTCGAGGTCATCGGCGGGGATGACGTTCAGGCCGGAATTCTTGATGATTTCCTTGCCCATTTCGACGTTCGTACCTTCGAGGCGAACAACCAGCGGCACAGCGAGGTTGGTTTCCTTCACCGCGGCGATCACGCCTTCGGCGATGACATCACATTTCATGATGCCGCCGAAGATGTTCACGAGGATGCCCTTCACGTTCGGGTCCTTCATGATGATCTTGAAGGCCGCCGCAACTTTCTCGGCATTGGCACCGCCGCCAACGTCACAGAAGTTGGCTGGCTCTTCGCCGTACAGCTTGATGATGTCCATCGTCGCCATGGCCAGGCCTGCGCCGTTGACCATGCAACCAATGGTGCCGTCGAGGGCGATATAGGCGAGGTCCCACTCGGAGGCCTCGATCTCTTTTTCGTCTTCCTCGGTCGTGTCCCGCAGCTCGACAATGTCGGGGTGGCGGAACAGGGCGTTGCCGTCGAAGCTGACCTTGGCGTCGAGAACGCGCAGCCGGCCATTTTCCATGACGATCAGCGGGTTGATCTCGAGCATCGCCATGTCCTTCTCGATGAAGGCCTTGTAGAGGATCGGGAACAGTTTCATGCCGTCTTCGCGGGCCGCGCCGTCGAGCTTAAGCGCGTCGCAGAGCTGCGCCGCATCGGCATCGGTCACGCCCGTGGTCGGGTCGATTGGCAGGGTGAGGATTTTCTCGGGCGTCTCGTGCGCGACTTCCTCGATGTCCATGCCGCCTTCGGTGGAGGCGACGAAGGCCGGACGGCCCGTGGCGCGGTCGACCAGCAGGGAGAGATAGAGTTCGCGGTCAATGTCGGCGCCGTCTTCGATGTAGAGGCGGTTGACCTGCTTGCCAGCGTCGCTGGTTTGCGCGGTGACGAGGTGATGGCCGAGCATCGCCTTGGCGTGCTCAAGAACTTCATCCTTGGAGAAAGCGAGGCGAACGCCGCCCTTCTCGCCAGCTGCGGCTTCAAGGAACTTGCCCTTGCCGCGTCCACCGGCATGAATTTGGGACTTCACGACCCAGAGCGGCCCCGGCAGCGTATCGACCGCCTTTTGCACATCATCGAGAGAAAGAACGGGTACGCCTTCTGCCACTGGAGCGCCGAAAGATTTCAGCACGGCCTTGGCCTGGTATTCGTGTATGTTCATGGAAACTTGCCTTGTCTGCCCTGGCTTGCGGAAAGAGCCGGCACAGGGCCGGCCCGTTTGATCGTCCGCGCTATATAACAGGCTTGGCAGGCCCGTAAACCAGCTGAGTACTCAACTTTGGACTCAGGTTTCGGCTTCCCGCTCCGGATTGCGGGGGTCAAGCTCCACACTGGCCATGGGTGTAGGCAGGATCGGGCTCCAATCCTCCTGCTGGTGCTCTTCCGGCGCGGCCCGCGCGGAAACCCGCCAGACCATGATGAATGCCAACAGGATCAGCAGCAGGCCGGCCAATCCGAACAGGCCCGTCGCACCTGCAGCCCGCATGGCGATACCGGACAGGAGCGGCCCGACAATCGACCCGCCAGCCCAGATGAACAACAGGCCGGACATGACCTGCGGAATCTTTCCCTTGGGCGTCCGGTCGATCGCATGCGCCACGCAGAGGCCGTAAAAGGTCAGCGCGCCGCCGCCCCACACGATCAGCACCAGCATCACGCCGATTTCGCCAAAGCTGCGGCCGAATATCGCGATCACCATCGCCGCCAGGCCTGACACGGCACTCAGGACAGCAATGACCAGCCGCCGTTCGATTCGGTCGGACAGACGACCCGCTGGCCATTGGATGATCAGCCCGCCCAGCCAGGCAGCGGCCAGGGCCGTGGCGGCCGCAGCCGTCCCTCCCCCGCCAATCGCGAAGCCCTCGAAATAGATCGGCAACAGGGCGAGCGTGCCGGTATTGATGACGCCAGCCAGCGCGACACCGATCACCGCCGCCGGCGCCAGCCGGTAGAGCTTGCCCAGCGGCATCGTGGTCCGGTCCCGCGTTTCGGGCTGTTCCTGCTGGGTCAGGCAGATTGGCACCAGCGCCAGCGTCAGGAACAGCGCCGCCCAGCTATAGGCGCGGCTGTCGAGGGGCGACAGGCCCGCCACGAAAAATGGCCCGATCATCAGGGAGAGCTTGGCGCCGGTATGGTAGATGCCCATCACATTGCCGCGCGACTTGTCCGGCACGGCCTGACCGAGCCAGCTTTCGACGCTGGTGAACATATAGGCGAAACTGACGCCCTGTACGATCCGTACGATTGCCCAGAAGCCCGGCTCATACCAGAGCGACAAGGCAATCGACCCGGCTGAAGTCACGGCCGCCGCAGCTGCGAACAGGCGGATATTGCCGAACGAGGCCAAAGCTGCCGGCGCGGACCATGCGCCCAGCATGAAGCCGGTCGCATACAGCGCCGCGATGCCGCCAATGAATTGCGGCGCCGTCCCCAGGGCCTCAAGCCCCAAGGGGGTCAGCATGCTGAGCAGGCCGCCCGCAATCTGGAGGATCATCACCGCCAGGATGATGGCAAAGACGTTACGGGTTTCAGTCATAATCTACAGGCGGCCTTTCTGTTGCCGCGTGCCATAGCTACCGGAATTGGGCGGTTGTTTGGCGAACCGTCTCGCCAGCAGCATTTTTTATTTCAAGGTCGACCGCTCCGGCCGTCCAGTCGATGCCGATGGCGCCATAATTGTCCGGCGGGAAGCCTTCCCCGATCTGCGCCGTGTCGGTCTCGTCGGTGGACGCGGTCCATGAAACATTCAGCGACGATGCGGTCAGCTCATGGGCCGGATAGGGCAATGCCGCCTCGCTGCGATACAGGAACGACGTATGCCGGTCGCCTGACACGAATACGACGCCATTGGCGCCTGTCTCGCCGATGAGATTGTAGAGACGCTGCTGTTCGGCCGGCAGGCGCGACCAGCTTTCCCAGCCATGCCCATCGGTCGGCAAGACCTGGATCGACGAGACGATCAGGCGCAGATCCGCCGGTTTTTGCAGCTGGTTTTCCAGCCAGGTCCACTGGTCATTGCCCAGCATGTCCTGATTGGGATCGGAGGACGGGATGTAGCGCTCCTTGCCGGTCACGCCGTATTCGTCCGTCGCGGTCAGCGGCGAGCGGAAGAATCGTGTGTCCAGCATGATGATCTGGGTGCGCTGGCCTTCGGGGCCGAAGCTGCGGGCGTAATAGGTGCCGGGCCAAGCGCCGACATCCTTGTTCTCCAGTCCCCAGAACCGCTCATGCACCCGCTCGGCCAGGCGGCGGAACGGGAATTCCCGGCCCGCATCATTGGCGCCGTAATCATGATCGTCCCACGCCACCATCATCGGATGGGCAGCGCGCACGGCCTTGAAATCTTCACGCGCGGCGAGGTCGGCAAAGCTTTCCCGCAATTCGTCGAGGTCGGCCTGATTGTTGGCATAGGCCATGCCGTCCTTGTCGCCATAGACATTGTCGCCAATCATCAGGAACAGGTCGGCCTCTTCTGAGGCAACACGCTGCAATGTGGCGCTCGCGCCAGCGACCTCCTCATCATGACAGGAGCCGACCAGCACCCGCGACAGCGGTGCATTATCGTCCGGCAGTGACAGACCCGCAGGCGCACGCGGATAGAACTCGTCCGGCAAGGATCGGTAATAGGCTTCCAGCGCGTCCTCGGCGCTTTGCGGCGCGCGCGTAATGCCCGGAATGGAGATCGGTCCCGGCGCCTGGCATGCGGCAAGACCTGCAACGAGAACTGCACTGACAACACGTTTCATATTACCCCTCCAAAAGACCTCACCTGCCAAGGTGTAGCGGTCTTTGGAGGGGGCGGTAAGGGGCTATTCCGGTCAGGCGCCGAAGAATATCGACCACATCATCCGGCCCGGCAGGAAGGTAAACAGGCCGGCAACCAACATGCCCCCTGTAAACATGCCGGTCATCTGCTTGCGATGCCCGGCAATGTCCTTCCGGCGCGCGGCGGTGATGCCCATCGGCAGGCCAATGATGGTCCAGGCCGACAGGCCGTGAATCCAGCTGAACTGGTTGCCATTGAGCCCCGTCAGGAAGAAGGAGCTGATCGCCGTGATGGCCATCGCCGCCACCCAGGCATAGCCCAGCCGCTTGTGCAGCCCACTCCCCTTCACGCCCATCATCAGCGCCGCGCCGATGCCGAACGCGCTGAGCGCGCCGACCACATGCAGCTTCAGGATGGCGGAAGCTTCGACGAGGCGAACCGGATTGATCCGGAACCGGACGGGCGGCGTGTCGGGACTGTTCAGGATCATCCAGCTGACAGCCGCGTAGGCGGCCAGGCCGATCAGGATGACGGCGCGATTGCTGGGCCGTCCGAAGGACACACGCGGCCATTTCCGCGGAAGGGTCAGGGCGGGATTCTTCATGGCCTGTTTCCTCTCCCGGCTCAGCGCAGCGTGATGGTCTGGGTGGCGCCCTCGGCCGGCAGGTCGAACCCGGCGCGAGCGAAGCTCGGCGGGCCAAACCGGACGGGCGCGTCATTCGAGAAACCGTAAGGCTCGCGCGGAATGCCCATCGGGCCGCGCCCCAGCATGCCGTCACCATCAAGGTCCTGAAACAGTTTCACACCATAGGGGCCGGGCGCGAGCCCCTCGAAGACGATCTCGGGCGCGTCGTCGTCAATCTCGACAATCGCGCTGTCTATGGCTGCATTATCGGACCAGCCCGCCTCATCGAAGAGCGCTACATGAAGCGTGCCGGACGGCGCATCGAGGCCCTGGACCTGCAAAGTCAGGTCTGCAGCCCCTGCTACAGGCGATATCCAAAGGATTGTAGCCAAAATCGGTCCCAGAGTGCGGTTGATGTTCATTTCATGTCTCCATATGCTGGGGCGCTGTCGCCCCGGTGCGGGTGATGGAAACAGGGTGGAGAGTGCTCAGCGGGCGCGCCACGTGGATTACGCGGAGGGGCTGGAATCCTTCGCCAAATGCCACCACACCCATTCACGAAGCGCGAAACACAACGGATGACTCAGATGGCATCAGCCCTCAAAGACACCGCAAAGACGCTTGGTATTGTGACCCTGCTGGCCGCCGGCTTCACCTGGTTCGGCGTCTATGGCACCGGCGGCTCGGTCTGGCTCCGGTTTGTGATGTGGTTCATCACTATGCTGGTCGGATCGGTCGCCTCCTATTGGGTCGTGCCTTTCGTCTTCCACACGAATCTGAAAACCGCCCATCCCGCCCTGAGAATTCTCGTGGCCTCTCTCCTGCTGGCCATTCCGGTCACCCTGACGCTGTGCATCTTTCTCGCCGTACTGGGCGCGCCGCTCTCCTTGCGAGACCTGCCGCTCCAGTTTGGCTATGTGCTGGCCGTCTGCCTCGTTGTTACGACCGGCGGCTTTCTGTTTGACCGGGCCCGACGGCTCGCGGAACTGGAAGATGCCGAACCGGAAGACCGGGTGGCCGGCTTCCTGCAGCGCCTGCCCGTAAAATATCGGGGCGCCGACATCTGGGCCATCTCGTCCGAAGACCATTATCTGCGCGTGCACACCGACCGCGGCGAGGAACTGATCCTGATGCGGCTGGCCGATGCGGTCCGGGAACTGGGCGAGGACAATGGCCTGCAGACACACCGTTCCTGGTGGGTCTCGCACCGGGGCGTCGCCGACACGCGGCGCGCCAATGGCAAACTGTTCCTGATCCTGAAATCCGGCCGCGAAGCGCCGGTCTCGCGCACCTATCAGTCGAATGTGCGGGCCGCCGGCCTCACCTAGCCCTTTCCGGTGCCCCGGCGCTTGTTGCAGATCGCGTGCGCAAGGCGAAGATTGGTGATGTCGTCCGATCCCTCATGCGCCCGCGGAATAATGTGATCGAAGGTGGGCCGCCATTTCTTCCAGAGGGTAGAATGCGCCACATCCGCCCGGCTCATCGGCATCATCTTGCTACAGATCGCGCATAAACCTTCCTGATTCTGCCAAAGTTGCCGGAATTTCGGCGTATCCGGCGGAGAGAAGGACTGGCTCACAAACTGTCCGGAACGGGCCAGCCGCGCCGCGCGCAGGCCGCCAGCACCGTGTTACGCAGCAGGCAGGCAATGGTCATCGGCCCGACCCCGCCCGGCACCGGCGTGATATGCCCGGCGACTTCCGCGCTGGCGGCATAATCGGCGTCGCCCACCAGACGGGTCTTGCCCTCGCCCTTTTCCGGCGCGTCGATGCGGTTGATGCCGACATCAATAATAGTTGCGCCTGGCTTCACCCAGTCGGCCTTGACCATTTGCGGGCGTCCGACGGCGGGGACCAGAATGTCGGCCTCACGGCACATCGCGGGCAGATCCCTGGTGCGGCTGTGCGCGATGGTGACGGTGCAATTCTCGGCCAGGAAGAGGAGCGCGGCCGGCTTGCCGACAAGGATTGACCTGCCGATCACGACGACATGCTTGCCGGAGAGATCCTCGCCCAGCGCGCGCTTGGCCAGGATCACACAGCCGGTCGGTGTGCACGGACGCAGGCCCGGCTTGCCGAGCGTCAGGCGACCGGCTGACAGTTCGGTCAGGCCGTCAACATCCTTGTCCGGGTCGATCTTCTCGATCGCTGCATCGGCATCGAGGCCCTTGGGCAAAGGCAGCTGGAGCAGGATGCCATCGACGCTGTCATCGGCATTGAGGCTCGTAATCAGGCTCTCGACATCCGACTGGCTCGCCGTGTCCGGCAGGCGGTGGTGGATGGAGACCATGCCGACCTCTTCGGTCTGGCGCACCTTGCTGCGCACATAGACCTGGCTCGCCGGATCGTCCCCGACCAGAACGACCGCCAGCGTCGGCTGACCCAGCAACTGGCTGACCGCCTTCGCCACGTCTGCGCGGACATCTGCCGCAACTGATTTTCCGTCAATTACCTGCGCGCTCATTGCCCTGATCCCCGGCCAGTTTCGCCGCCAGATCGGGCGGCCCGTCAATGTCGAGGCCTTTTAGCCGGTTCTTGCCCCCCGTCACCACCCTGACCGCAGACTTTGGCACGCCGAGCCATTTCGCAATCAGCTTCTCGACCGCCGCATTCGCCTTGCCGCCTTCCGGCACGGCGCGGACGCGCACCTTCAGATAGGTCCGTCCCGCAGCATCGGTTTCCCAGGTCTCGACCCGGTCAGCCGACGCGTTCGGCTGCACGCGGACGGTCAGCCGGTGCACGGATCAGAACGGGACGACGCCGTAGCCGTAGCGCGCGATCACGCGTTCCAGGAAGAAGATGATCAGCAGCACCACCATCGGGGTCAGGTCCAGCCCGCCCATGGGCGGCAGGATGTTGCGGATCGGGCGGTAAACCGGCTCGGTGATTTTCTGCAATCCGCCCCAGATGCTGCGCACGGTCGGGTTCTGGATGCTCAGCACATTGAAGCCGACCAGCCAGGACAGGACAGCCTGGATGATGATGATAAACGTGGCGATCCGCAGAACGACCATGATGAGATCAAGAATGGCGGCCATGGGGCAACGCTCCGATTATTTTTCTGTTGTTGCCTTCACTTAGGGTGATGCCCCTAGCTTGCGCAAGACGTTCTCTCCGGCTTTGCCAGTTGGGGCGGTTTCCGTTTGGCAATGCGGGCGAACAAAAATAGACAAGACAATTGCCGAGGGAGCCCGCCGACATGACAGATCCGGACACGCCGCTGCTGCCTCTCAGCGGACTGCAAAAGGCAATGATCGGCATCGCCATGGTGGCGATGGGCGCCGGCATGAGCATCAATTTCGTGGTTGTGGCCCCCCTCGCCCGCAAGGCCGGCCTGACCGAGATCGAAGTCGCCGGCATCCTGACCCTGTCGGCCGCTGTCTATGCCCTGCTGATCCCGGCCTGGGGCCGGCTCGCCGACCGGTTCGGCCGCAAACGGGTGATGATCTTCTCCCTTTCGGCAATGGGCCTGACCAATATGGCCTTCGTCTTCGCCCTCAACGCGGCCCTTGCGGGCCTGGTCACCGGCCTCACTGCCTTCTTCACCCTGGTCTTCGTGCGCATCTGGTTCGGCCTCCTGTCCCCCGGCCTGCAGCCGGCCGCGATGGCCGCGATGACGGATGCGACCACGCCGATGACCCGCGCCGGCGGCCTCGGCATGCTGGGCGCCTGTGTCAGCATCGGCTCGATCCTCGGCCCGGCGGGCGCGACCGTGCTTGCCCCCTTCGGGGCCCTGATGCCGATCTGGGGCACGATCGTGCTCAACCTCACCGTGGCCGTGATTCTGGCCATTGTGCTGCCGCCGACGCGCAAACGGCCGAAAACCGCAAAACGGCCCACACCGCTGGCGGTGCGCGACCCGCGCGTCTTTCCGCACCTCGTCTTCCTGTTCAGCTATTTCATCGGCATCGGCATCGTGCAGCAGACGCTCAGCTGGTTCATCGAAGACCGGTACAAATTTGTCGACACGGCGGGCCGCTCGGCCGGGGAAGCCGTGGTCCTGCACACCGGGATTGCCTTTGCCTGTTTCGCCGCCGGCATGATCGTCGTGCAGTTCGGCTATGTGCAGCCGCGCCGCCCGGATCCGCGGAAGATCCTGCCGCTGGGCCTCGCCATCGTGGCGTTAGGCTATGTGGCGGCAGATTTGTTCTTTCCGTTCTGGGCCGTCGCGCTCAGCTTCCTGACCGTGGGCGGCGGGGCGGCGCTGGCCGTGCCGGCCGCCAATGCGCTCGGCAGCCTGTCGGTGACCCGTGAGGAACAGGGCGCGGCCGCAGCGCTGCTGGCGGCGGCGCCCCCCTCCGGCTTCATTTTCGGCCCCCTGATCGGTGCGACGCTGTATTCATTCATGCCGCAGCTCCCGCTCTACGTGTCCGCCGCGCTGATTGGCAGTCTGGCCATCTATGCGCTGCTGGTAACGTCGAAACGTCCGCTTACACCATCGTGAAGGCGTTCAGCTTGTTGCCGTCCGGATCGCGGAAATAGGCCGCATAGAAGCCGCCCTCCCCGCGCGGGCCGGGCGCGCCTTCATCGCTGCCGCCATTGGCCAGCGCGATCTCATGCAGCTTGTGGACCTGGTCCTTGTCCTTCGCCGCCAGGGCGACCATCGTGCCATTGCCGACCGTCGCGGGCTGGCCGTCAAACGGCAGCGTCGCCGCCACCCCGGCTGCGCCGCCGGGCGTGCCCCAGGCGATGAAGGTCTCTTCCTCCATCATCCGGCCCGTGCCCATCTCGGCCGCAAGGGCATCGTAGAATTTCGCGGCGCGCTGAAGGTCTGCCGCGCCGAGTGTCACATAACCGATCATGATGTCCCTCCCATCCACTGGACAGGAAAGAACATACAGTGAACGGTGTATGCCGGCAAGCAAATTCTGTTCGCCTTTGCGGGGAACATGCCGGGCCTCTCACGAATTGTTCTGGGTATAGCAATTCAAAAGGAAACCCGACATGTCGAACAGAATGGCAATTACCTTGCTCCTGTACGGAATGGTTCAGGGCGTGCTTTTCGGCGCAATCCTGCTGGCCGTGATGTACACACCCGCCCTCAGAACCAATGCCGCCGTGTTCATTCCGATCGCCGTGCTGTTCAGCGCCGTGATCGCGATCCCGGCCTCCTGGAAAATCGCGCCCCGCCTGCGAGCCCGGCATGTTCGCCGAATGGCCCATGAGCGGCGCACAGCCGAAGCCTGATCCTACATCGCGGAAATGCCGCCATCCACTTTCAGCTCGATCCCGGTGACCAGTTTCGACTCGTCCGAGGCGAGATAGAGCACCGCATAGGCGATGTCGTCCGGCTCGCCGACCTTGCCGAGCGGGATCTGGCGCCCAAGCTTGGCGAGCGCTTCTTCCTCGCCGAACATTTCCTTGGTCCGGTCCAGGATCGGCGTGTTGATGAACACCGGATGCACCGAATTGCATCGGATCTGGCCGCCCTTGGCGCAATGCAGCGCGATCGATTTCGAGATGTGCCGCACGGCCGCCTTGGCGGTGTTGTACGAAACATAGTTCGCGCTCGCGATGATGCCGGCGATCGACGAGATGTTGATGATCGAGCCGAGGCCGTGCGCGCGCATCAGCGGGATGGCGTATTTGCAGCCGAGGAAGATGGAGTCGACATCGACCGTCTGGACCTTCTTGAAGGTCTCGTAATTCTCGTCCTCGACCGAGCCGAGCGAGCCGATACCGGCATTGTTGACCAGCACATTCAGGCCGCCCATCGCATCATGCGCCGCTTGCAGCACGTCCTGCCATTGGTCGGCATCGGTCACGTCATGCTGCCAGGCAAAGGCGGTGCCCGCGCCGTGTGCCTCATTGATCGAGGCGGCGACAGCTTCGGCGCCTGCCCCGTTCACATCCGTAACGGTGACCTTGGCGCCTTCGCGGGCCATCATGCGGGCCGTGGCCTCGCCGAGCCCCTGCGCGCCGCCTGTGATGAATGCTTTCTTTCCGTCTACCCGACCCATGCCTGTATCCTCCGCTCTGTGTGGTTTTGCCTACCCGTACCAGCGCGGTCGGGGGCGAGCCAGCTTGACCTTGGGAGAAGCGGCAAAGGCGCCGCGAAGTTCAGGAGAACTTGGTCGCCAACTCGTCCATGAACCGGGCCAGCTCGACATCCTTTTCGGACACCCCATCCACATCATGCGTGGTCAGCGTGACCTCGACCTTGTTGTAGACATTGAACCATTCGGGATGATGGTCCATCTGCTCGGCCTTCAGCGCCACGGCGGACATGAAGCCCCAGGCCGCCTTGAAGTCGGCAAGCTGGAACGCCTTCTCGATCGTGTCGCGCTCGCCGGGGCCTTTCGTCCAGCCGCTCAGCATTTCAAGGGCGGCGCCTGCACCGATTTTTCCTGACATGTCCTAATCCTCTCCATCCTGGCCGAGCACGTAATAGACCCAGCGGCCATTGCCGGCGATGGCCGTGCGCATGCCGGGATAGCCCTCGCCCTGCCGTATCCGTTCAATCCCGTCTTCGCCGATCAGTTCCATCAGGCGCCGCCGGTCCTGGAAGGACAGTTTCTCCGGGATCAGATCCTGCGCATCGCGCGCCGCCAGGTCCGGCCAGACATACCAGACCTCACCATCAATCTCGCGCATGCCGGGGGGCAGTTCGAACAATTCGCGCAGGCTGCGATTGGGGTCGGCCCCGATGCGGCGCATCAAATCCCAGTATTGCCGGTGCGGCGTGCCGGCGAGATTGGAGACAAAGCCGTCATTCGCATTGGCCACCCGCGAGAGCCGGCTCAGCGATCCGGCCTTCGCATGTGACAGCAATTCGTCGCGGGTTGCCTCCGCCTCGGGCGTCAGCACGACCGGGTCCGGCACCTGCGGCGGCTGCATCAGGGATTCGTCCGGCACCGGCCGCCCGGCAGGTTCGGCCGCAGGCGAACAGGCCGCCAGGAGCGCGGCCGCCAACCCGCCGATGAGCGCGCTAGGCCAGCGCATATCCGGTCGCAGCCTGGAGGTCTGACAGCAATTGGTCTTCATTGAGCACCTTGATCGTTGTCATGCCCATGTCGCGGGCCGGTTTCAGATTGTGCCCGAGATCATCGAGATAGACACATTCCGCCGGATCGACATCGAGCGTCTCGCACATCAGAGCATAGATGCGCGGGTCCGGCTTGCGGATGCCGAGCTTCGAGCTTTCGATCACATGGTCGAACATGTCGAAGACCTTGGCCACTTCGCGCGCCTTTGCCTCATCATTGGTCATCGAGGCGCCCTTGCCGACCGGCGCATTATTGGTAATGCAGCCGACCTTGCCCTTGGTCTTGCAGACGGTCAGCGCGTTGACCACGCGGGGCCGCAGCGAGCCGGACAGCAGCGCCAGAACTTCACCGCCAGGCACGTCATGGCCCATCGCCCTGGCTTCTTCGCGGAACATGCCATCGAACTCGGCCGCCGTGACGAGGCTCTGCTCCAGCTTGGCCCAGGCATTGTCCAGCGGGTTGGTCGCGTTGACGGTCCGAATGAAATCCTTCGGCAGGCTGCGTTCGGTTTCGTAGCGGGTGAAGGCGTCGAAGGGAGAGGTCGTGAACACGCCCCCAAAATCCCAGATTACGGCTTGGAATGTCTTTGTCATGCCAGCACCTCTACCTGCACCAGCGACGATTTCAAACCTTGAACATTGCGGGCCGGGTTCTACGGTGGCGGCGACTGCAACATATAAAGGGAGTTTCGTCTGATGGGCGTTCTGGAAGGCAAAGTGGTCCTCGTGACCGGCGGTGGCAATGGCATCGGCAAGGAGACCGCCCTGCTGGCGGCGCGCGAAGGCGCAAAAGTGGTTGTCAACGATCTGGGCGGCAGCCTGACTGGCGCCGATGAAGGCAGCGCCGGCCCGGCCGAGACCGTGGCCCAGGAAATCCGCAAGGCGGGCGGCGAAGCTGTCTCGAACTCGGAAAGCGTGACCGACATGAAAGCCGTTCAGGGCATGATCGAACAGGCGAAGGACGAGTTCGGCGCCCTGCACTCGATCATCAACCCGGCCGGCATCCTGCGCGACGGCATGTTCCACAAGATGAGTGAAGACGATTGGGACAGCGTAATCGACGTCCACCTGCGCGGCACCTTCAATGTCACCCGCGCGGCCATCGAACTCTTCCGCGAGAAGGAAGACGGCAATTTCGTCCTTTTCACCTCCACGTCCGGCCTGATCGGAAATATCGGCCAGGCGAACTATGCCGCCGCCAAGATGGGCATTGTCGGCCTGTCCCGCATCGTCGCCATGGAAGGCGCGCGCAAGAATGTCCGCTCCAACGTCATCGCGCCGTTCGCCTGGACGCGCATGATCGCCTCCATCCCGGTCAAGGACGAAGCCGGCGCCGAGCGCGTCGAGCGGATGCGCCAGGGCATGCGGGCTGACCAGGTTGCCCAGCTTGCCGTCGCCCTCTGCGCCGACAAGGCCAATGACGTCTCCGGACAGATCTTCGCCGTGCGCGGCAATGAAGTCGTGCTGTTCGACCAGCCCCGTCCGGTCAAGTCGCTGGCCCGTATGGAAGGCTGGACGCCGGAAACCCTGCTCGAACAGGCCATGCCGGCCATGAAGGCCAATTTCTTCGACATGGGCGCGTCGGCCAGCGTCTTTCCCTACGACCCGGTCTAGGCAGATAGCGCTTGGCGGAAGACAACGTCACCTACCAGAAATGCATCACCGGCGGTGATGGGGAAACCTATTGCCGCGCGGTCGATGCGACGGAAGCCACTGGACAGGGAACTCAGCCTGCTGAGGAACTGCTTCCGCCGGTGGAAGACATCGTCAATCCGCTGCTCAAATGGCTGGAGCCGGCCAGGCCGTTCCTCGACGATCCGGCGGGCTGGCTCCACACCAAGGCGCAACAGCCTGAATTTCTCTACCCCATCCTGATCCAGCTGGGCTGCATCATCCTGGCGCTCGCGCTGGGCGCCCTGCTCACCCCGCCCTTCAAGCGCCTCATCACCGTCACGCTGCGCCGCTTTGTGGAGCCGCCTCGCCGCGAAGGGCTGGACGTCTTGCAAAAGGCGGTGCGACCGGCGCTCTGGTCCATTCTGCTGGCGGTGGCGGTCTCGCTGCTCAGTTCGATCGACCACCCGCTGATCCTTGTCCGGACGGCCCTGTCGCTGGCCATTGCCTGGCTGGCGATCCGGGTGACGATGACCTTCCTGCCGGAAGAGCTGCGCGGCCTCGCCTCCTTCCTGACATGGACGTTTGCCATCTTCTTCGCGCTCGGCGTGCTGCCCGACGTCATAGGTTGGCTGTCAAGCATTGGTCCGTCCTTCGGCACAAGGCGGATCAGTCCGGTCTTCATCTTCCAGGCCATCCTGACCGCCGCTGTCCTGCTGTTCATCGCCAACCGCGCGGCCAAATCGATGAAGCGGCGGGTCAACCATATTCCCAAAGTCGAGCCCTCGATCCGCATCCTGATCGGCAATGCCATCCAGATCGTTTTCATTGTTGCGGCCGCCCTGCTCACCCTCGCAGGCCTCGGCATTCCGCTCGGCGCGCTGACGGTGATCTCCGGTGCCATTGGCCTCGGCTTTGCCTTTGGTATGCAGAAAGTGGTCTCGAACTTTGTCTCCGGCATCGTCCTGCTCTCGGAGCGCTCGATCAAGCCGCAGGACGTGATCGAAGTCGGCGAGACGTTTGGCGTCGTGGAATCCCTCGGCCTGCGCTACACGTCGATCACGACGCAGGAAGGCAAGGAATTCCTGATCCCGAACGAAAAGCTGATGACCGATACGGTGATCAATTGGAGCTTTTCCAACAAGCGCGTGCGCATCCACAAGGAGCTGCGCATCGACTACACGTCCGACCTCGAAGAGGCGATTGCCATCGTCATCGCCGCCGCCAAGGCGACCGAGCGCGTGATCAGCTGGCCCCAGCCGGTCTGTCTCGTGAAGGATTTCACCGATGAGTGCATCGTGCTGGAAATGCGCTTCTGGATCATCGACCCGGAAAACGGCACGGCCAATGTCGGCTCCAACATTCTGCGCGAAGTCTGGAAACGCTTCACCGAGAATGGCATGTCCGTGCCGCTGCGCCGCAAGGAGCTGTTCATCGAACCGGACTCCGCGCTCAAGGTCGAGATTTCCCGGCCGAAGCGCACGCCCGATCCGGCCCCCGCACCGGAACCGGAGGAAAATGAGCCGGAACCGGACAGTGTGAAACAGGATGAAACAAAAGCGCGGCCGCCGGAAGCCGATTAAGACGGCGCGCTACTCGGGGGAGTCCTCACTGGCCGGGTCTTCAACCGACTCCAGAGACCGCGGACGCAGATCGGTCGGCCCGCCATCCTGCGCTTCCGACTGGCTTGCTGCGGCTTCAGGCTCTTCCTCAATCGGCTCAGGCGCCTCAGCGGCATCGCCAAAACGTTCCTGCGCGCCTTCCAGGAAGGCATCGAACTCATCGTCTTCCGGAGCCACTTCGGGCTCAACGGTTTCCGGCTCGATCGCTTCCGGCCCGGTCTCCGGTTCAGGCGGCAGGTCCGGCAAGGGTTCTGGTTGTGGCGCGGGCTGGCCCTGTTGCGGCTGCGGGCGTGCCGGCGGCAGCGTATCGCCCAGCACACAGGCCGCGAGGCCCTGGCTGTGCACAACCCGCATCCGCGCCTGCAGCGTCCCGGCGCGTTTGTTGACATACGGCCCCGGAGGGTCGACGCGCCATTTGTTCGGGCTCGGCAGCACGGCAGCCAGCAACGCCGCCTCGTGCTCGGTCAGGTCTGCGGCGGACTTGCCGAACCGCGCCTGCGCGGCGGCCTCGGCGCCGAACAGGCCGTCGCCCCATTCAGCGACGTTCAGATAGGCTTCCATGACCCGGGCCTTGCCCCAGAATTTGTCGATGAAGACGCCCATCCACATATCGCCCAGCTTGCGCGGCACGCCGCCGCCATTCCAGAGGAAAACATTCTTGGCGGTCTGCTGCGTGATCGTGGAGGCGCCGCGCGTGCGCTTGCCCTGACGGCGTTCATCCAGCGCCTTTTCGATGGCGGCCGTGTCGATGCCATTATGCTCACAGAAGCGGGAATCCTCAGCCGCGATAACGGCGCGCACGAGGTGAGGCGAAATCTCGGACAAGGGCACCGCATCGCGCCGCACCGTCTCGCCGCCCACTGCCCGCTGCACCATCAGCACCGTGCCCGGAATGGGCAACCAGATCAGCGCCAGCGCATAGAGGTGAAACGCCACGAACAGGCCCGCAAGAATGCGCACCGTCCAGTTCAGGAAGGTCAGGAACCCGCTCATCACTCTGTCATCCATTCCGCCAGAACGCCCGGATCCGTTTCCGGCTCCATCCGGAGGGCCTTTTCCGTCGCAAATCGGGCACGATCAAGGCGGGCCAGCGCCCAGATGGCAGACCCGCGCACCACCGTCGCCGGATCGTCCAACAGCGGCAGCAGGCTAGCGACTAGAGCCCCCTCCCCCGAATTGCCAATGGCGATACAGACATTGCGCACGAACCGGTCCCGCCCGATCCGTTTGATGGGCGAGCCGGAGAAGACTTCGCGGAACGTCGCATCCTCCAGCGCGGCGAGTTCATCCAGACCCGGCGCCTTCAGCTCGGCGCGCGCATGGAAGGCCCCCTCGCTCGCGGCTTCGGCAAACTTGTTCCACGGACAGATGGCGAGGCAATCATCACAGCCATAGATGCGATTGCCCATCGCCGCGCGAAACTCTGCCGGGATTGGCCCTGAATGCTCGATGGTGAGATAGGAAATGCAGCGCCGCGCATCGAGCTGGTAGGGCGCGGGAAACGCATGGGTCGGGCAGATGTCCTGACAGGCCCGGCACGAGCCGCAATGATCCGTTTCCGGTTCATCGGGCTCCAGCTCTGCCGCGGTCAGCATCACACCCAGGAAAAACCATGAGCCGAGTTCCCGGCTGACCAGATTGGTATGCTTGCCCTGCCAGCCGAGCCCGGCCCTTTCCGCCAGCGGCTTTTCCATCAGCGGCGCGGTATCGACAAAGACTTTCACCTCCGCGCCGGATTCAGCCACGAATTCCCGGGCGAGCTGTTTCAACCGCTTCTTCAGCGTGTCGTGATAGTCCCGCCCCCGTGCGTAAACAGAGATGTTGCCAAGCGTCTTCTGTTCCAGCGTCTGGAGCGGGTCATGGTCCGGGCCGTAATTGAGCGCAACGACGACGGCGGATTTCGCATCCGGCCACATCGCGGTCGGCGCCTTGCGCCGCTCCAGCGTCGTCTCCATCCAGTCCATGCTGCCATGATGGCCAGCCTCGACAAAGGCTTCGAGCCGCTCGCCCGCCGCCCACGCCTCGTCCGCCCGCGCAATCGCCACGCCGTCAAAGCCAAGCGACCGGGCGAGGTGCTTGACGCGGATGTGGAGGGGATCGGGCAAGGTCTAGAAATCCAAATCAGTATAATGGGCCACGGGCCGTACCGCCTGCAACCGATCGGCCAGCAAGGGCCGGAAGCTCGGACGCGACTTGATCCGGGCATACCAGTCTTTCAGCTCGGGCACGGCATTCCATTCGACATCGCCGAAATAGTCATAGGCCGACAAGTGCGCCGCTGCAGCGAGGTCTGCCAGCGTCAGGTCGCGGCAGGCGAGATAGCCGTTCAGTTCCAGCATGCCATTCAGGAAGGTCAGCCGGCCGCGCAGCGCATGGGCGCCCCGGCGCAGGCGCGCGGAATCCGGAAGCCGGTCGCGGCGCACCCATTGCATCACGCGTTCAGTCAGCAGCGTGTCAGTGACTTCTTCGCAGGCTGCCTCGACCCAGGCCCACAGGCGGCGGACTTCGGCGCGCGCCGCCGGATCTTCCGGCAACAGGGCGCGGCCGCTGGAGGTTTCTTCGAGATATTCGCAGATGGCACGCGTACCGCAGGCAAACATACGCGGCTCGCTATCGAGTTCCACCAGAGCGGGTGCCACGGCCCCGTGCGCAAGGCGCGGCACATCCGGATGCGCAGACCAGGGCGGCGATTCCAATGTCTCAAACCCCTCGCCCTTCTCACCGAGAACGAGACGCACCAGCCGTCCGGCCGGATCAAGAGGCCAATGGTAGAGCCGTTTCATGTCTTCAACTTCTCATGGCATCACTGAAAAGGTTGTTAAATTCAGCTGCATTAGGACGCTTTTGCTGGGGCGTGTCCTATGTTTTTTACGATCAGACTGTTGCCACCGTTACAGGATCAAATTCATGCACCCTTCCCGGTTTCGCGCTGCCCTGGCAGGCGCGGTTTCTCTCCTTGTGCTTAACGCCTGCGGAAATGCGGCCTCCCAGTCCGGCGCGGACCTCGTCTCCGAACCCCAGCCGGTAGAAATAGAGGTGCCCCCGGCAGGCCAGTTGCCGACCGATGTGACCCCACTTGCCTACCGGCTGGACCTGAAGACCGATCCGGATGCCGAAGGCTTCTCCGGCACCGTGGCGATCGACGTGTCGCTGGCCGCACCACATACGCGCATCTGGCTGCATTCGGTGGAGCAGGACATTCTCGGCGCCAAGGCCGTGCTGGACAATGGCACGGAAATCCCGGCCACCTTCACCAGCAATCAGGCGCCGGGCGGCGTCGCCCGGCTCGATTTCAACTCGCCGGTCCCGGCCGGCACGGCGACGCTCGAAATCAGCTACACCGCGCCCTACAATCTGGGCCTCGCCGGGCTCTACAAGGCGGTCCAGTCCGACACCGACTATCTCGCCACCCAGATGGAGCCGATTGATGCGCGCCGCATGGTGCCCTCTTTCGACGAGCCGCGCTTCAAGACGCCGTGGAGCGTCACCGTCACCGCGCCGGACGGCATGCAGGTCGTTGCCAATGGTGCAGAGATCAGCGCCGAGCCCGCCGAGGATGGCTGGACCCGGCATGTCTTTGCCGAAACACGCCCGATCCAGTCCTATCTGGTGGCGCTCGCGGTTGGCCCTTACGAGACGCGGCCCGCCCCGGCCATTCCGGCCAATACCCTGCGCGCGGCGCCCGTGCCCCTGCGCGGTTTCTCGGCGCGCGGCAAGAAAGAGCAACTCAGCGAGTCGCTCGATATCACCGACGAGATGCTGCTCTGGCAGGAAGCCTATTTCGACTATCCGTACCCTTATGGAAAACTCGACCTGATCGCCGCGCCGGAATTTGCCTATGGCGCGATGGAGAATGCCGGCGCGATCATCTATCGCGAAGCCGCCCTCCTGATGAATGAGCAGACCAGCCTGTCGCGCCGCCGCGGCATCCTGACCACACACGCCCACGAACTGGGCCATCAATGGTTCGGCAATCTCGTCACGCCGAAATGGTGGAACGACATCTGGCTGAACGAGGCCTTCGCGACCTGGATCAGCTACAAGACGATGGACGGTGTCGACCCGGACGGCGAATGGAGTCTCAGCCCGATCCTGGCCGGGCTCAGCGCGATGGGCGCCGACAGTCTTCAATCGGCGCGCCAGATCCGCAATCCAATCAATGCCAATGGTGACATTCTCGACGCGTTCGACTCCATCACCTATCGCAAGGGCGGCAGTGTGCTGAACATGTTCGAGACCTATCTCGGCGAAGAGGCGTTCCGCGAAGGCATTCGCCTGCACATGCGCCGCTTCGAGGACAGCGTCGCCGATGCGGACGATTTCATGCAGAGCCTCGCTGACGGCTCTGGCCAGCCGGACGTGGTGGACGCCTTCACCAGCTATATCAGCCAGCCCGGCATTCCATCGCTGGATGTGGCCGTGTCCTGTCCTGCCCCGGATGCGGGCCTGATCACGATCACCCAGCAACGCTACTCGCCGCTTGGCTCCGACATTGAAGCGGACACGCAAGTCTGGAACGTGCCCTTCGCTGCCCGTCTCAACGGGCCGGTAGGCGACCGCACGATCCGCCAGATGCTGACCGAGCCGGTCACCGAGATCCCGCTTGATGGCGATTGCCCGGACTGGGTGATGCCTAATGCGGGCGGCACGGGCTATTGGCGCTTCAACACCAATTCGAAAAACCTTTCCGGCCTCATCTCCGGCTTTGACAGCCTGTCGGCTGGCGAACAGATCATGTTTGCCGACGCGCTGATCTCCGGCTTCCGCGCGGGCCGGATCAGCACCGATGACCTCCTGAAGGGATTGGCCGCAACGACCGACAGCCACCCCCGGGCCGTCTCCGAAGGCTTCGCCATTCTCCCGACGCTCGACCGGATGCTGGACACATCGGAAACAGCGCACCTGCACGCCTGGGTCCAGCGCACCTATGGACCGCTGGCGGAGTATCTGGAATCCCGTCCGGCGACCGCGCTAAGCCAGCAGGAAATGCTGCTGCGCGACAAGCTCTATGGCCTGCTGCTGGAATATGGCGAGCGTCCGGCAGAGCGCCGCGCACTCTTGGCGCGCGCCCGGCAATATATCGGTCTGGCCGGCGAGCCGGATGCGATGGCCATCGCGCCGGAAGACCTGGCCACGGCCATGAAGGTCGGTGTCGAAGATGGCGGACAGGCTTTCTATGAGGCGGCAAAAACCTATCTCGCGACCACCACCAACCAGAATGAGCGCTCCACCATCCTCCGCACGCTGGCCAATCGCGGCGACGCCAAAATCGTGACGGATCTGATGCACACCGTGCTCAAGGGCGACTATTCGACCGATGAGGTCTACGCAGTCGTCGCCAGCGGCATGGCGAATGTCGAGGCGCAGGACACGGCCTGGAAGGAGCTTACGGCGAATTTCGAAACCGTGATCAACCGGCTGCCGGAAATCCGCAAGCCGCAGATCGCGGGCGTCACGGGCTATTTCTGTAGCGTGCGCAAAGCGACCGAGGCCGAAGCCTTCCTCGAAGAACAGGCGTATTTGATTCCCGGCTATGAGCGCTCACTGGCCCAGGGCATCGAAACCGCCACGCTTTGCAGTGCCCTGCGCGCCCAGAAAGCGTTGGATGTGAAGAATTTCTTCCAACAGTAAATGCCTGCAAAGGCCCGGAATACGGGTCTTTACACCAATCGAATTCATCTGAGACGCTGAGCCTGTACCTTGTCCGGGTCGCTTCTTTCTCACATGGGAAGCGGCGGTCCGGCCGGGACGGCGCTCACGTTCCGGCCAGCGGATGGGAGGCGGCCCGCTGCGCAGGGGCATGACCTTTCCCACTGCAATGCCATTTCCCGTCCCTGCCGGAGGCGTCGCCTCCCATCCGCAAGGACCTCAAGACACGCAAAACCGGAAGGGCTGGGCCCTGTCCGGCCAGTTGCGCAGGGATCAGTGCCGCATGAACTGGCGCAGGGCGTCGGCCGCCAGCGCAAACCGCGCAAAGGCCCAATTGCGGTCCTTGCCCAGCGTGTGCAACTCGGCCAGCAGGGCCTTGCGCGCCTCGTTGCGCTCCGACAGCCAGGCCTCTACTCCGTCTCCGGCAAGCGCCTTCTGGGTGGCATCGGCCTGCATCCGCACAAGTTCGTTCAGCAGGCGCCGGCCTGCGACCCGGTCCCAATAGTCTGCATGCAGCAGATTGTCCCGCGCCATCGCGCGCAGGCGGTCGATGCGCAGCTGGTCGCCAATCGTGTAGAACGCCTTGCCTGCCTCCTCCACACTGCCCCCGGTCTTGCCGGCAAGGTCCACCACCAGCAGGCCTTGCGCGAAATACCCCATTGCAGCAGCCCAGCGGGAGATTTCCTCTGGTGCGCTACGCTTCATCAGGCTGCGGGCCTCCCGTTCGATGCGCGCTGCCGGGAAGGGCGAATGAATACTCGCCAGGATGATCTTGAACTCATTGAGCGGCGCTTCGGTATGCTGCACGGCGTCCCCGACATGCAGGTCCGGATGCGTCTCGATGAACCAGAGCGCGGCATCGACCATGGCGCTGGCAGCATGCAGGCGCAGATCGGTCTGCACATCCGCTGGCACCACATTGTCGAGCTGGTCGACCTCGCGCTGGAAGCCGTCGAAATTCAGCACGGCGCGGGCCGCTTCAAGGCCGCGTGTCACCTGCGCATTGTCGCCGCCGGTCACCTCGCGCAAGCGCAGCAGGGCCACCGGCCCGGCCATGTCCAGCACGCGGTTGGCAATTATGGTGGCGATGATCTCCCGCTTCAGGCGATGGTTCGACATCGCCTTGGAATAGGTGTTGATCGGGCTCGGGAAATAATTGATCAGCAAATCGTTGAAATACGGATCGTCCGGAATGTCCGAGGCGACGATGTCGTCGAACAGGGTGATCTTGGACCAGGCCAGCAGCACGGCCAGTTCCGGCCGCGTCAGCGGCTGTCCGCGTTCGGCGCGCACCTTCATCTCGCCGGTTTCCGGCAGGGTCTCCAGCGCCCGGTTCAGCACGCCCCGGTCTTCGAGATATTCCATCAGGCGCTCAAGCGCGTCATGGTCTTCCTTCGCCTTGGCTTCGGCCAGCGTCAGCGCAAAGGTTTGCGTGTAATTGTGGCGCAGGACGAGGGCGGCCACTTCATCGGTCATGTCGGCGAGCAGGTCATTGCGCCTGGCCGGGTCGAGGTCTCCCTCGCGGATCGCCTCGGCGGCCAGGATCTTGATGTTCACTTCGTGGTCTGAGGAATCGACGCCAGCGGAATTGTCGATGGCATCGGTGTTGATGCGGCCGCCGCGCAGGGCAAACTCGATACGCCCGGCCTGGGTGACGCCGAGATTGGCCCCTTCCCCGATGACCTTCACCTTCAGCTCGTCCGCATCGACCCGGATCGCATCATTCGCGCGGTCGCCCGCGGCGGCCTGGGTCTCATGGGCTGCCTTCACATAAGTGCCGATGCCGCCGAACCAGAGCAGGTCGGCTTCGGCCTTCAGCAGGGCATGGAGCAATTCGTCCGGCGTGACCGCATCTCTGGAGAGGCCGGTGAGCGCCTTTATCTCGTCGGTCAGCGTGATCGACTTGGCCGAGCGCTCGAAGATGCCGCCGCCCTTCGACAGGATGCCCTTGTTGTAATCGGCCCAGCTTGATTGCGGCTTGTCGAACAGGCGTTGGCGTTCAGACAGATTCTTGGCGGCATCCTGCGGGTTCGGATCAATGAAGATGTGCAGATGGTTGAACGCCGCGACCAGACGGATTTCCGGCGACAGCAACATGCCATTGCCGAACACGTCGCCGCTCATGTCGCCGACGCCGATCACCGTGAACGGCTCTGTCTGGATGTTCTTGCCCAGTTCGCGGAAGTGGCGCTTGACCGCCTCCCAGCCGCCACGCGCCGTGATGCCCATCTTCTTGTGGTCATAGCCAGCCGATCCGCCAGAGGCGAAAGCATCGCCGAGCCAGTGGCCCATCTCTTCGCTGATGGCATTGGCCGTGTCGGAGAAGGTCGCCGTGCCCTTGTCGGCCGCGACCACGAGATAGGGGTCCTCGCCATCCCAGATGATCGTGTCGGCAGGATGGACCACCTCCCCTTCCACGAGATTGTCGGTAATGCCGAGCAGCGCGCGGATGAATTCCTTGTAGGCATCCCGGCCAGCTTCGAACCAGGCATTGCGGTCGCTGCGGTCCGGCAGCTGTTTTGGCAGGAACCCGCCCTTGGAGCCAACCGGCACGATGACCGCATTCTTGACCTGCTGCGCCTTCACGAGCCCCAGCACTTCGGTGCGATAGTCGGACGCCCGGTCCGACCAGCGCAGGCCGCCACGCGCAACTGCGCCGAACCTGAGATGCACGCCTTCGACGCGCGGGCTGGACATGTAGATTTCGCGGAAGGGTTTCGGTTCCGGCAGGTCTTCCAGCTCGCGGCTGGCAATCTTGAGGCTGACAAAGCTGTAGGGCTCGCCATCGCCATTGGTCTGGTAGAAATTGGTCCGCTGCACGGCGAGGATCAGGTCCGCAAGGCGGCGCAGTACCTGGTCGTCGGCCAGGGCCGAGACATCGCGCAAGGCTGCCTCGATGTCGGCGCGCACCTTCTCCGCCTCATGCTCGCGCTCGGCCAGAGACATGTCACGGGCCGGGTCGAGGCGGATGGCGAACAATTCCAGCAATTGGCGCGCAATCGCCGGATAGGAGGACAGCGCGGTCTCCTGGACATATTGCGGCTGGTCCATGCCGCTCTGGCGGCGATAGCCGGCCAACGCGCGGATCAGGGCCGCGTCGCGCCAGCTTGCATCGGCGCTGAGCACCAGCTTGTTGAAGCCGTCATTCTCGGCGCGCCCGCTCCAGACCGCCACAAAGGCGTCTTCCAAGGCTGTCCGGATGGTATCGAGATCAATCGCGGTGTCGCCCGAGACGCACATGACCACGTCATGGACCCAATAGGTCTCCGGCGCGTCCTCAGCAGGCTTTTCGGTCGGCCGGACCGGATAGCCGGTCTCGAAATCGACGAAGAATCCCATCTGCTCGAAGATGGGCACACAGGCCGATAGCGGGATGGAGCCATTGCGCGAATAGATCTTCACGCGGATTTTGTCGCCGCCGTCGCCATTCAGCCGGTAGGCCCGTGTCAGGATCGGATGGGTCGCAGACAGATCAGCCATCGCCGCCACATCGCGCATCGCCTCATCCGGGCCGAAGGCTTCGCGATAAGCCGCGTTGAACGCGCCGATGAAGGAGCGCGCATTTTCCTGATGGGCCCGCTCCAGGTCGGACTGGACCAGCGCGGAGCGGAAGCCCTGTTCCCAGGTGCGGGTAATCTGGACAATGCGCTGTTCGAGCGCAGCAAGGTCCGGCAACGAATGGCCCTGGTCCAGCCAGATCTCGAAATGGACCCGGACCAGCGTCTCGGAGTCGAAATATGGCCGGAAGCGGGTCACGCGGCCCTTGTAGGCCGTGACCAGTTCCTGCGTGATGCGCTGGCGCATCGCCGTGTCATAGGCCTCGCGCGGCACATAGACGATGGCGGTGACAAACCGGTCGAACTGGTCCTGCCGCACGAACAGACGTGTGCGCGGCCGGCCAATCAGGTGCAGCGCGCCGACGATGATCGGGTGCAGGATCTTGGACGAGGTCTGGAACAGCTCGTCGCGTGGCCAGGTCTCCAGCAAATTCGTCAGCGCTTTTTCGGTATGCCCGCCGGGGGTCGCGCCGGAGGCTTCAAGGATGGCCGCGATACGGCGGCGAATCAGCGGGATGGAGCGGGCCGTCTCATCATAGGCTTCGGCCGTGAACAGGCCGAGAAAGCGCACTTCGCCATTCACGCGGCCTTGGGCGTCATATTTCTTCACGCCGACATAGTCGCAGGCGACCCGGCGGTGCACGAGGCTCACCAGCGTCGATTTGGCGACGAGGATCGGATACGGCTCGGACAAATGCGCGCCGATTTCGGGAGTCAGGACCAGGGGCTCGGCTTCAGGCGAGAGCACGTTGAGTTCCTCATCGCGCAGGACGCCCAGATTGGAGCCCTCCACCATGATCGGCTCTTCGGGCAGCACATGCCCGTCCGCATCCGTCTCGAATTCATATTCACGGCAGCCCAGGAACACGAAATGCTCGCGGGAAAGCCATTTCAGGAAGGCAACAGCCTCGTCGCGGTCCATGTCCTTCAGATGGGTCACGCCCTTCAGGCGGTCGATCTCCTGCTGCATGCGGGCGCGCATGGGCTCGAAGTCTGCGACAGCAACAGCATTGTGCGCGAGCGCCTGACGCACCCCGGCCTTCAACCGGACGGCCTCTTCATGTGTCAGAATAGGTAGGTGAACCTGAATGACCGACACGCTGCGGCCATCCTGCAGCTTGATGATCGGGTGGAACAGCGCCGCCACCTCGAATCCCTGTGCGCCGCATTCGCCGAGCACAGAATCCACGAGGAACGGCATGTCGGGGCTGACAGTTTCAAGGATGGTGCGGGACAGGGAGTTGCCCTCTTCCCCCTCGACATCCAGAAGGATACGGACGTCCTGGTCGCCCGCCGCGACAGTCTCTGCCCAGCTCCAGTGTCGGCGCGCGAGGAATTTTAAGTCCCCATCGGTCAATCCGGTGAGGTCTTCGTGCCCTGATTCCCGTTGAATCTGGTCAAAAACCTGCTCCATCGGCTCTGGAGAAGCAGAATTTACTGTCATGTGAGTGTCTCGCGAAAGAACTTAACGATGTTCCCATCTAGACCGCGTGGCAGGTGGGCACAACTCATAGCGGCAAATGAACTGCCGCGGGGTCATGATACATCTGTGAAGAACGCGCCAGGCCCAAAAAAAGTGGGGGTCCGATAAAAGCGGACCCGCCGAACGGGGACGTGTCCGGCGGGCCCTACAGGCCGATTCCGCAGGCTGGGTGGGGGGACGCACGCGGAGGGCCTGATCTCGTTAAATTTGCAAGCGCCATGCCGATTACAAGGGCGCGTCAGCAGCACTTACATTACCAATAATTGAGTATGGGGTCTGAACCGGATTCGCAATTATTAACTTTCCTCACACTTGGCATAATTTATCGATTTTCACCATAGGCAGGCTCAGTGGCTTGTGCATCTTCTGAGGTCGAATTCGCACATTTTCCCTGTGGATTTCCATCCGCCGACAAGAGGATGGCGATCCATCTCGTGCTGCTGGATTGCGCGAAGAAAATCATCATCAACACAGTCAATGGCGCCGACAGGAACATGCCGGGGATGCCCCAGATCGCGCCCCATATGGCCAATGACAGCAGCACGATGAGGGCCGACAGGTTGAGGGATTCCCCCATCATGCGCGGCTGGATGAAATTACCAATCGAGAACTGCCAGAAGCTGACCGCCACGAACACGATGGCGGCATAAATGTAATTGTCCTGCGGCGGCGCACCCGGAATCCATGTCGGCAACTCAGGCTGCACAATGGCGAACAGCGGCGGCACCAGCGCCGCAACAATCGACCCCACAGTCGGGATGTAATTGAGCACAAATATCAAGGCTGACAGGAACAGCGCATTTTTTACCCCCAGAGCGAGGAGGGAAAAATAGGTGAGCACCGTGATCAGGGCCGAGATCACGGTCTGCGTCCACAAATAGGTTTCAATGCTGCGCCGTGCCTCGTCCCCGATCTCGCGCACCTGCGCGCGCCGCTCGAAACTGGGAAAGATATTGTCTAGTTTCCGGGTCCAGCTGGACTGCGCGAGGAACAGGAAAGCGACATAAATCAGGATCAGCACGAGGTCGCCCGACAGGTCTCCGGTCTCATTGGCAATGGTGGCAAAGAAGCGCTGACCGGTCTCGTTGAACAGGAGTTCCTGCAGCGTCGGCGCGCCCGACATGTGCAGCAGCGTGTACCCCTCCGAGATCATGTCATTGATCCGCGTTTCATACTCGCCCGCGTCGCGTCCGAACTCGGCGATGCCATTGGCCAGCAGGGCCATGAACCCGAAAAACCCGCCCAGAACGATCAGGACGGCGAAAATCCGCGCATGCCCGATTTTGAGCGTGCGCGACCAATTGTCGATCATCGTGGCAAACCCCTCGATGACCAGGAACAGGAAAACCGCCAGCGCGAAGGGCGCGAGAATGCTCCGGCCAAAATGCAGGAAGGTCAGGATGACCCCGGTAGCGATGATCCAGATACCTGTCTTCGTCGCGCGATCCATGATCTTTCCCCGGCCTGACTTCCGGCACGGTGCTGAGAGCCTCGCCCCACGTCAAGAGCCTGCGCCTGTGCCCTTGCCGAATCCGGTGAATTCTCTAGCGTCGCCTCCTGTATGGAATGAAGGGGACAGGATGATGGAATCCATCTTTATCGGCGGCGCGGATGCAGATGGCACGGGGCAGCCGAATGTGGCGCAGGACCTGTTGCTGAAAATTGCCAACCGTCACGGCCTGATCGCCGGCGCAACCGGCACCGGCAAGACCGTCACCCTGCAAAACCTTGCTCAGGGCTTTTCCGATGCAGGCGTTCCTGTCTTCTGCGCCGATGTGAAAGGCGACCTGTCCGGTATCTGCATGCCCGGCAGCACCGACCACAAGCTGCACGAGAAATTCGTCGCGCGCGCCAACAAGATCGGCCTCGGCGACTATGACTATGCCGCCGCGCCGACCGTGTTCTGGGATGTGTTCGGCGAGAATGGCCACCCGATCCGCACCACCATCTCCGAAATGGGCCCCCTGCTCCTGTCGCGTCTGATGGATCTGACCGAAGCGCAGGAAGGCGTGCTGAACATCGCTTTCGAATATGCCGACGACAATGGCCTCCTGCTGCTCGACCTGAAGGATCTGCGCAAGCTGCTCGTCCATATGAGCGACAAGGAAGTGCGCGACGAACTCAGCAAGGAATACGGCAATGTGGCCTCCTCCTCGCTTGGCGCCGTGCAACGCAATCTGCTGGTTCTGGAGCGCGAGGGCGCAGACTTCTTCTTCGGCGAACCGGCGCTGGAACTGCCCGACATGATGCGCACCCACACCGACGGGCGCGGCATCGTGAACGTGCTGGACGCCACGCGCCTGATCAACAGCCCGAAACTCTATTCCACCTTCCTGCTCTGGCTGCTGTCGGAACTGTTCGAGCAGCTGCCGGAAGTGGGCGATCCGGACAAGCCGCGCCTCGTCTTCTTCTTCGATGAAGCCCATCTCCTGTTTGATGATGCGCCCGGCGCGCTGATGCAGAAGATCGAACAGGTCGTGCGCCTGATCCGCTCGAAAGGCGTCGGGGTCTATTTCGTCACGCAGAACCCGCGCGACCTGCCGGAAAGCGTGCTGGCACAGCTGGGCAACCGGCTGCAACATGCCCTGCGCGCCTACACGCCGGCGGAACGCAAGGGCGTGCGCGCCGCCGCCCAATCCTTCCGCGAAAACGAGAATTTCGACACCGAAGAGGTCATCACCCAGCTGGGCGTCGGCGAAGCGCTGGTCTCGACGCTGGATGCCAAGGGCGCCCCGAGCATTGTGCAGTGGACGGTAATCCGTCCGCCTGCCTCGCGTCTCGGCCCGGCCACCGACGCCGAACGCAAATCCATCCAGAATGCCAGCCCCGTCGCCGGAAAATACGAAAAGGCGATCGACCGCGAGTCGGCCTATGAAGTGCTTGAGGCGCGGGAAGTGAAAGCCGCCGAGCAGGCAGAAGAACTGGCCAAGAAGGAAGCCAAGGCGCAGGCGGAACTCGACAAGAAGAAAAAGAAAACCACCACGCGCCGCCGCAGCTCGCGCCGGATGAGTTCACTCGAAAAGGCCGGAAACCAGGCGGCCCGCACAGCCAGCCGGGAGATTGTCCGCTACATCCTGCGCGGCATCATGGGCACATTCAAACGCTAGTCCGGATCAGTTCGGCAGACGGCCCGCTTCGGCATCGTCTTCCGCATAGGCCTCGTCCTCGTCCGGCAGATCCTCGTCCATGGCCTCGATCTCGGCGAGGGCCGCATCCATGTCCCCGGACTCGGCCATCTCTGGCGCGGCCTCGTAGGTGTCCTCGAATTCCTCGTCGATATATTCAGACGCCTCGTCCACGCCCACAACAGCCATGACCTCTTCGGTCTTCGGCTTGCGCTTCCAGAAGGGTGCATGTGGGTCGGCCTGCCGGTCATACCGCATACTGTAATATTCGTGCGCGGTATGGGTCAGGGGGCGCGGCGTCAGGTGCAGGCCATACTGGCGCAGGCGCTCGACCACTTCATCGCGCAAATGCATACCGGGGAAGGAATGCGCCGAAAAGCCGTGCGCCTTCATCCAGTCACGCACATGCCAGCTGCGCACCATGCCGGCCTCGGATGGCCGTACACCGGCATGTTCTTCCCACATATAGAGCGTCGCAATGCCATTGATCGTGGCGTCCATCGCATCATCAAGAGCCGGCGTCAGGTCGCGCTTCTGGGCCAGATAGGCCCGCAACGCCATCTTGCGTGCTTCCAGTTCCTGATAGGTCGCGCCAATCACGGCGATCGCATTGCGATTGGTCCGGATCAGCGAGGCGTTCACGCCGTCCAGCTGCGGATGCTGTACCGGCAGCAACACGTCCGGCCCAGCTTCCTGTGTGTCGACGATCTGGGCGACCTCATTCACCATGCGCTGCAGATTGATTCGCATTTCGTGGCTGACGCCGTCGAGGGCTGAGATCGCGCCGTCGCGCTCCTCATCCCTGAGCCGCCAGAGCTGCCAGGCGATCATCAGCGCTGCGGCTATCAGCAGGCCGAGCCCGCCGGTGAAGAATGTGTAGAACTGCGCTTCACTCATTCTGAGATCCCCTCAACGCGTACCCCGTTTGCCATGCCTCCCCGCACAGCGCCCGGTTAAGTGTTGGTAAACCTTAGCCGTTGAGGGCGCGCCCGGCAATCACCTGAAGCCTGCTGAGCAGGTCGGGGTCGCGCGCCTGGGGCGCGGTGATCAGCGCATGGTCCAGACAGGTGTCGGTGCCGTTGGGGTCCGGGGTCCGCTCGGTGCCGGACAGGGTTTCTGCAAGCCAAACAACAGCCTTGCGTGCCAGGGCGCTGTTCTGGCCCATGACTTCCAGCACATTCGTGACCGAGACCGCCTCGGTTTCCGCCCGCCAGCAATCATAGTCTGTGACCATGCAGAGAATGGCGTAAGGCAGCTCGGCCTCGCGCGCGAGCTTGGATTCCGGCATCGCCGTCATGCCGATCACGTCGCAGCCCCATTGGCGATAGAGCTTCGATTCGGCAAGCGACGAGAATTGCGGGCCTTCCATGGCGAGATAGGTGCCGCCGCGATGCATCTTCGCGCCGACTGCCTCCGCCGCATCGGCCGCCAGGCCGGACAGGCGCGGGCAGACTGGCTGGGCCATCGAGACGTGCGCCACCATGCCGGGGCCGAAGAAGGTCTTGTCGCGCGCAAAGGTGCGGTCGATGAACTGGTCCGCGGCAAGGAAATGGCCGGGCGCATATTCTTCCTTCAGGCTGCCGCACGCCGAAATGGAGAGGATGTCGGTGACGCCGGCCGCTTTCAGCGCGGCAATGTTCGCCCGGTAAGGCACGTCAGTCGGCGTCAGGCGATGGCCCCGTCCATGCCGAGGCAGGAAGACCAGCTCCACCTCCCCTATCCGGCCCCGCACCAGCATATCGGATGGCGCCCCCCAGGGGGTCTCGACACTTTCCTCACGGCGGTCTTCAAGACCGTCGATCTCGTAAAGGCCCGATCCGCCGATGATGCCGAGGGTCCATTTGCTCATATGCTGCTCCGGAATAAGAAAACCCCGCCCTTGGATCAGCCAGGGGCGGGGTCGTCAATTCAAAGCTCTGTCAGCCGTCTGCTAGTGCTCGACATTGCGCCAGATGCGCTTGTAGGAGAACCAGAGCAGGATCGCGAGGATGCCAAAATAAACCATTACGGCAAGACCGAGCGATTTGCGGTTGGTCTGCTTCGGTTCACCGGCCCAGGCGAGGAATTGCGCCACATCATGAGCCATCTGCTCGACAGTTGCTTCGGTGCCATCGCTATACTCGACGCGGCCCGGAATGAGCTGCGGCGGCATGGCGAGGAAGCCGCCCGGAGGCGCATGGCGCGGGTCGCCCTCGAATTGCGGCACCGTGTCGCCCGGCATGTACGGATTGTAGTACTGGCCGGCATTCTGGATCAGGTAGCCTTCATAATGGTCATCACCATGACCGATATGCAACTTGGACGTGTCGATCAGGGTCTGCACTTGGGCAGGTGTGTCGTCGCTCGGATCATCCGGCGTGCCGCCATCAGAGGCTTCGGCCACAACGCGCTCGGAATAGACTTCCTCATCCGGATAGCCTGACAGCAGGCTGTAGACATAGGACGCGCCATCATGACGGGCCTTGTAGATCACCGACAGGTCCGGTGGCACAGCCCCGCCATTGGCTGCGCGCGCCGCATTGTCGTTCGGATACGGGCTGCGGAAGGTGTCAGCCGGCGTCGCCGGACGGAAATCGAAGTCACCGGCGTCATTTGGCGTCGGGCTGAGGATTTCGTTCTGGGCCGCAATCGCCTTCACGAACGGGTTGTCGTTCGGGTTCGGATATTCCGGATCGTAGAACGGGCCGCCCGGATCGCCGAGATTGCGATAGCTGAGCAACTTCATCGAGTGACAGGACGAACAGATCTCCTGGTACACCTGATAGCCACGCTGCAGGGAGGGCTGGTCGAACTGACCGATCGCCTTCTCGAAAGGCCAGCCACCTTCCGGTTCATGCGGGTGAGCAGCGCCGCCGGCAGCATGTGCTGACGCGGCGATCATGAGACCGGCAAGACCGGCAGTAAGAATGCGGAACGCTTTCATGATTTTCCCCAAAGCTCCCTATTCAGCCGGTACGGCCGAGGCCGACGCCTTGTGGCGCTTCAGCACGGATTTATGGATCGATTCCGGCAGCTCTTTCGGCTTCTCGGTCAGGCCGAGGAAGAAAAGGAGCACGAAGAACCCGAAATAACAGAAGGTCAGGATCAGCGAGAAGTGACGGAACAGGAAGGTCGGTGCCGGCACGGCGGAGAGCGAGGCGTTCGCATCCGCTGGCAGGGTTTCCATGAACCGTTTCGCGTCGACATAGGCTTCATGGCCGCCCTTGTACTCGCTGGTCGCTTCCTGACCGTCAGCGGTGTAGCTGACCACCAGTTTCGGATCGCCCTGCATCGCCGGGATCACGGCATCATCAGGGTTGGCCGCGCCGCACCAGCCGAGCAGCAGGCAGACCGCGACAAAGCCGAAGAAGAACTGCTTGGCCACCGGACGGTAGCGCATGGACTTCACTTTCGACGTGTCGAGCCAGGGCAGGATGAACAGGACCGCGATGGCCGCGAACATGAAGATCACGCCGAGCAGCTTGGCCGGGATCGGGCCGAGATCGAATGTGATGGCACGCAGGATGGCGTAGAATGGCAGCAAATACCATTCGGGCACGATGTGCGCCGGCGTCACCAGCGGGTTGGCTTCGACATAGTTGTCGGCATGGCCGAGCACGTTCGGCGCGTAGAAGACGAAGACGGCAAACATGATCAGGAAGATCACGATCGCGAACGCATCCTTCACCGTATAGTACGGGTGGAACGGCACGGTATCTTTCGCAACGTCCTTCACCTCGACGCCAGTCGGGTTGTTGTTGCCCGGCACGTGCAGGGCCCAGACGTGGAGCACAACGGCCCCGGCGATCATGAAGGGCAGCAGGTAATGCAGGGCGAAGAAGCGCTGCAGGGTCTGGTTACCGATGGAAGGTCCGCCCATCAGCCAGGTCTGGACGCTCTCGCCGATCAGCGGGATCGCGCCGAACAGGCCGGTGATCACGTTCGAGCCATGATAGGACATCTGGCCCCAGGGCAGCATGTAGCCGAGGAAGGCGGTGCCCATCATCAGCAGGTAGATGACACAGCCGAGGATCCAGAGGATCTCGCGCGGCGCCTTGTACGAGCCGTAATAGAGGCCGCGGAACATGTGAATGTAGACCGCCAGGAAGAACATCGAGGCGCCATTGGCGTGGATGTAACGCAGCAGCCAGCCATATGGCACGTCGCGCATGATGCGCTCGACCGAAGCAAAAGCGCCGTCGACGCTGGCTTCGTAGTGCATGGCCAGAATGACACCGGTGACAATCTGGATGACGAGGCAGACAGCAAGGATGCCGCCGAACGTGTACCAGTAGTTGAGATTTTTCGGTGTCGGGAAATTGATCGCCGTGTCCTGAGCAAACCGGACCAGCGGCAAACGCGCATCAAGCCATTTCGTAAAGGCGTTGGTCGGCGTGTAGGAAGATTCGTGTCCACTCATCTGCGGTATCCTTCCCTTAAAGCGAAATATTGATCACGGAATCGGACACGTAATTGTAGTCCGGAACCGGGAGGTTTTTGGGAGCCGGGCCTTTGCGGATACGGCCGGAAGTGTCGTAGTGCGAACCATGGCATGGGCAGTACCAGCCGCCAAAGTCACCTGTGTTGCCCTGGGCCGGACCAACCGGCACGCAGCCGAGGTGGGTACAGGATCCGGAGGTCACCAGGATAGCGCGGTTCAGCGTGCCGTCCGCTTTCGCGTGGAGGCGCTCGTCATCGGTTTGCGGATCGCGCAGCGTGGTGACGTTGACGCTTTCTGCGGCTGCGATCTCAGCCTGTGTGCGGTGACGCACGAAGAAAGGCTTGCCACCGATCAGGACGCGAATTTCGCCGCCCAGCGGGATCTTTGAAATGTCGACATCCAGCGCCGAAGCCGCCTTGGTGTCCGCTGCCGGGTTCCACTGGTCGACGGCGACCCAGGCGAACATGGCTGCGCCGCCAAAAGCGGCCGCACCGGTGGCGATGTGAATGAAATTGCGGCGATCGTCGTCGATCGTCTCGCTATGGTCGTGTGCAGGTGTGTCAGTCACGCTTATCCCGTCCCTTGCGAAGGCAGAAATCTGGGCCCGTCATACAGGAGCCCGCCCCCTTGCACATTGCGGCAAGTGGGCGCGGGTGCCTCCCCATAAACTACTATCCGCAGCGCGTTATCCTGACTTGGCGCCTGTGACAACAGGGCGCTTGCAAGTGTCGCAGTCCATGCGCCATGTGTCGCGCCATGATGGATGGTGATCTCGAAACGAAGAAGACCCGCGCCCGCGACTGGTTCCGCGCGCTGCAGGAAGACATCTGCGGCCGCTTCGAGGCGCTGGAAGACGCCGCCGAACGGCCTCTGTATTCCGGCGAGCCCGGCCGGTTCGAACTGACCGAGTGGAAACGCGGCGACGGCAGCGAAGACCTTGGCGGCGGCCGCATGGGCCTGATGCGCGGCAAGGTGTTTGAAAAGGTCGGGGTTCACTTCTCGGAAGTCCACGGCACCTTCTCCGAGGCCTTCGCGGCGCAGATTCCCGGCGCGGACAAGTCCGAGGGTCGCTTCTGGGCCTCCGGCATTTCGCTGATCGCGCATCCTCGCAACCCGAAAGTGCCCGCCGCGCACATGAATACCCGCATGCTGGTGACCAGCCAGTCCTGGTTCGGCGGCGGCGGGGACCTCAATCCCCTGCTCGACTACCAACGCGATCAGGACTTCGAAGACAGTGTCGATTTCCACGCCGCCATGAAGGCTGCCTGCGACACGCATCCGGGCGCCGATTACACGCAGATGAAAGAGACCTGCGACACCTATTTCCATCTCGCCCACCGGGATGAGCCGCGCGGTACCGGCGGCATCTTCTATGATCGCTTCAATACTGGCGACTGGGAGGCCGATTTCGCCTTCACCCAGCAGGTCGGCATGCACTTCGCGGAGATCTACCCGAAACTGGTCGCCCGGCGCATGAACAAGACCTGGAGCGAGGCCCAGCGCGAGGAACAGCTGATCCAGCGCGGCCGCTATGTCGAGTTCAATTTGCTCTACGACCGTGGCACGACCTTCGGCCTGAAGACCGGCGGCAATGTGACGAGCATCCTCTCCTCCATGCCCCCCGTGGTGAAATGGCCATAGGCAGGCACTCTGCCGGGACGATTCCCGTCCGGAATTTGGGCAGGGGATCGAAAAATCGATGACGATCAGGGCATTGAGGGCCGAATTAACGTTTCGGAAATGACGAAAACTTCATTCGGAGGTATAAGCGTGGTCGATGGTGACCAGCGCGAAAGCCTTTCCCTGGGGGGCAGGGATACTGCTCTTGCTAGCGACGGTGACAGCCGCCGCGGCAGGAGCAGTGATTTCGGGCGGCAATTCTGACCCTTGGTACGACGCGCTGAACAAGCCGGTCCTCACCCCACCCGATATCCTCTTCGTGCTCGTCTGGCCGGCCCTGTTCGTACTGATGGCGGCGGGCGCCCTGCTGGTGCTGGAGCGGGCCGGTTCGTTCGACCGCGCGGTCAGTCCGCTTGGGCTCTACTACACCATGCTGGCCTTCAATGCGGGTTGGAGCCTCGCCTTTTTCGGGATGAATGAAGTGGCCCTGGCGCTCGGCGTTCTCGTGGCCCTCTGGTTGCTGATCGTGGCGATGATGCAGGATTTCTGGCGTTATTCGCACCTCGCCGCGTTGCTGCAGCTTCCCTATCTCGCCTGGGTCAGTTTTGCCGGTTATCTGAACGCGTTCATCCTGTTTGCGAACTGAGGCGCGCCAGCAGGACGCTGCGCGACAGGCTGAAATCCGAGGCGATCCAGTCTTCCTCCAGCGCGCGAAGGGTTTCGCCCACAGCCGGGCCGCTGAGCCCTGCCGCCAGCGCGTCCGCGCCGCCGAGCGGGAAGGCCGGTTTCTGCCAATCGGATGCGGCCACATGAAGGGCCTGATAGGCCTCGGCTGCGGAGATTTGCGCCGCCTCGATCAGGGCACGATCCAGCACGGTGCGCGTCCCGAAGCGATAGAACAGGCGCCGCAGCGCATCCGGCTGCGCGCCCAGAACATGGGTCAGCGCCGGGTCGGCCCAGCCGGTCAGGCGCTGGGCTTCGGCATTTGACAGCCGGAGGTGTGAGGTGACCGCCGCCACATCCCGCGCGCGGCGGGGCATCATGGCCATCAGGCGTTGCAGCGGGTCTGGCGTAAGGCTGGCCCCCTGCTCCACCGAGACCAGGGACGGCAATTCCGACGCGCTCGCGCCGGGCAGCACGGCTTCCAGCACGCCCGTCTCTTCCATTGCCAGCATGGCTTCGGACGGATCGGGCGCCTCCATCAGGCGTTTCAATTCCTTCCATATCCGCTCGGAGGCAATCTTTGCGAGCCCGTCCTTTTGCCGCTCACAGGCAGCAAGGCCCTCGGCATCCATGCCGGCGCCATACCAGGCATTGAACCGGAAGAAGCGCAGGATGCGCAGATAGTCCTCGCGCAGGCGCTGGTCGGCGTCACCGATGAAGATCACCCGGCCATCAAGGGCATCCTGCACCGAGTTCGGCACCACCTCATGCAGGCGGCCATTGGCGGCGGCGTAGATGGCGTTGAGCCGGAAATCGCGGCGCTCGGCATCCTCGGCCCACTCCTCGGTGAAGGCGACCACGGCGCGGCGACCATCGGTCTCGACATCGCGGCGCAGGCTGGTGATCTCGTAGGGGCGACCGTCATGGATGGCGGTGATGGTGCCATGCTCCAGCCCGGTCGGGATCGCACGAATGCCCGCCGCTTCCAGCGCCGCCAGGGTTTCCTCCGGTTTCAATTGGGTGGCGATGTCGATGTCATCGACCGGCACGCCGCGTAATTCATTGCGCACACAGCCGCCAACGAAGCGCGCGCCATCGGCACGCGCCGCCTCCAGCGCCGCCATTACGGCGCGCGTGCCCGGCCAGTCCAGCCAGGGCGCGCTCGTCAGGTCAGTCCGTGTCATCGTCCGGCCGCACGATCTCCGGTGTGTCGGCATCGGGATCCGGGGCCAGGATCACCGGCTCTTCCTCCCGGCGCGCGGCATCCTCGGTATCCGGCGCCGTTGCGCGGATCTCTCCGGCATCATGGACATCCTCGCCGGGTCCGGTCGCGCCCGTGGCCGAGCGGATACTGTCACGCTCGCGCGGCACCCCGACATTCGTCACGTCATGAATGCATGGATAATCGCGGGCCGGGATCAGCTTGCCATTCTCCATACGGGCCGGCTCGTGGCAGATGTCACGCTCCTTCGGCTCCATCAGGATCAGCACGAACCAGGCCACCGTGGCGAGGCCGATGCCGCACAGGAACAGGATGTTGACGGGCCATTTCCGCTTGCCCTCCTGTTCAGCATTCGTCGTCGCCAGCAGGTAGAGCCCGAACACGAGGAACGGGATCGAGAAGATGAATAGCTCGAAGACGATACGTCCGGCCAATGTGTCATTCCCTCCAATTGCTACACCCTAGATAAGGGGTGGATGGATTGAGCAAACCCCTAAAACCGGCCCGGATCAATCGTCGTACAGTGTATGATACAGTTTCCGAATGATCCCGGCGGTCACACCCCAGATACGAAATCCGCCATGCGGCATCTCGTAGAATTGCCGTTCCTTGCCCTTGTAGACGGCCCGGCCGACCTGGTGATTGGCGATATTCATGAGGAAATCGATGGGCGTTTCAAACACATCCGCCACTTCGGTCGGGTCTGGTCTGGGCTCGAAATCCGCCGGTAACAGCCCGACAACAGGCGTGATACGGAACATGGTGCCCGTGACATAGGGGGCGCTGCGCCCCAGTACGTCCACGTCTGACGGGTTCACACCGACCTCTTCCTCGGCCTCGCGTAGTGCCGCGGCGACCTCGTCCACATCGATGGGGTCGATCTTGCCGCCGGGAAAGGCAACCTGTCCGGCATGATTGGCCATCGTGTCGGGGCGCAGAGTGAGCAGCGCGGTCGGGCCGGATTTGCGCGGGATCACGCCGAACAGCACCGCCGCCGGGCGGATCACCGCCAATTCTTCGGGGGTCAGGAAGTCGAGGTCGCCATATTCGGTCAGCCGCCCTTCCCCGTGGGGCGGATCCAGCCGGTCCGAGACCCGCGTCAGGAAATCGTCCAGCCCGTTCCAGCTCATGCCGAATCAAGCCGCCGGGCCGAGGGGGAAGAAGACGCCCTGACTCCACACGCCCAGCGTGTCGGAGCCATCCGGCGCCGGCTCTGCCATATTGGCAAGCTCGTAGAAGACCGGCCGGGCAAGTTTGGCTTCGAGCTGTCCGCGCACCAATACATAGGGGGAAGGCTCTCCGGTTTCGGGATCGGTCTCGACGCGCAGCGGCGCGTCCGGCCCTGCCAGTGTCACATCGCCCAGATTGGTCACGAAGGCCAGCGTCTGATGCGGCCCTTCCTCGCCTGCCCGCTCCACGCGCACAGCGATGAAGGGCGCATCCGCGACATGGACGACGACTTTCTCATAGGGCGTGACCAGCCAGATCGAACCGTCTTCTTCCTTGCGCAGGATACGCGAGAACAGCTTCACAAGCCGCTCGCGGTTTATCCGGTCGCCATCATGCCACCAGCTGCCATCGGCGCGGATTTCCATGCCGATATCGGCCGAGCGGCCCGGATTCCACAAATGAACCGGCGGCAGCTTGCCCTCCACCTTGCCATCGGGAAGGATCGCTTTAAGCGTCTCTTCGAGACTGATTGTGGTTGTGGCACTGGAATTCACGTTTTGCTCCGCCATGATCCGGCCTTAGACATAGGTTTGTTTATTCAGATCGAAAACCCGGAGGCGCCCTTTTGATGGCCGATACTGACCAGGTAAGTGATGCAATCATCGCAGAAGCCGAATCCGCCGCCGAGACGCTGGCGCAGGTGAAAGCCGAAATTGCGAAAGCCGTGTTTGGCCAGGACCGGGTGGTCGAACTGGCTCTGGCCGCCGTACTGGCCGGGGGCCATGCCCTGCTGATCGGCGCGCCGGGCCTTGCCAAGACGCGCCTCGTCGAAGCGATGGGCACCGCGCTCGGCCTCGCCAATCAGCGCATCCAGTTTACGCCGGATCTGATGCCATCCGACATCATCGGCTCTGAAGTTCTCGACGAGAGCCCGACCGGGCAGCGCACCTTCCGCTTCCTGAAAGGGCCGATCTTCACCCAGCTGCTGATGGCCGATGAGATCAACCGCGCCAGCCCCCGCACCCAGTCCGCCCTGCTGCAGTCGATGCAGGAGCGCCATGTCACCGTGGCGGGTGTGCGCCATGATTTGCCCGCGCCCTTCCATGTGCTGGCGACCCAGAACCCGATCGAGCAGGAAGGCACCTACCCCCTGCCCGAAGCGCAGCTGGATCGGTTCCTGCTGAAGGTCGATGTGAACTATCCCGACCTCGACACCGAGCGCCGCATCCTGATCGAGACAACGACCGGCGATGACAATGTCGTCCGCCCGGCGCTCGACGCAGACCGGCTGATCGCGCTGCAAGGGCTCGTGCGGCGGATGCCGGTGGGCGAGAAGATCGTCTCGGCGATCCTCGGCCTCGTGCGCGATGCCCGGCCGGAACAGACCACCGATGAGCGCGTCAAGCGGCTGGTTGATTGGGGCCCGTCCCCGCGCGCCGGTCAGGCGCTGATGCTGGCCGCGCGGAGCCGTGCGCTGCTGCGCGGGCGTCTCGCGCCAAGCATTGAGGATGTCGAGGCGCTGGCAGAACCCTGTCTCGGCCACCGGATGGCGATGCGCTACGACCCGACGGGCGAGGCGCCGAGCCTGACCGATTTGATCAATGACCTTGCCCGGAAGGTGGCATAGCGACCCCTTATATGACTCCCTCCGCCGATCTACGTGCTGAGGCCGAGAGCCTTGCCCGCCAATTGCCCGGCCTGAACTTCAAGGCCGAAGCGAGCGAAGCCGCGCATATCGGGTCGGCGGGCCGACGCCGCGCCGGCACGGGCGAGCATTTCTGGCAGTATCGCCGCTATGCGCAGGAAGACGCGGCCGACCGGGTCGACTGGCGCCGCTCTGCCAAGGGCACGGAATTGTTCGTACGCGAAACAGAATTGGAGACCGCGCGCACGGTGCTGTTCTGGTGCGATGACGCACCCGGCTTCCGCTGGAAGGGCGACGGCGATTTGCGCACCAAGGCCGAAGAAGCCCAGCTTCTGATGCTTTCCATCGGCATTCTCATGTCGAAGGATGGCGAACGGATCGGCATGCTGGGCGCGGGCCGGACGGCCAGCTTTGGCAAGAAGGCGGTTGCACGCCTCGCCGAAGACCTGGAGCGCGGCACACATGGCCAGTTCCCCTCGCCACCGAAATCGGCGGCAACGATTATTCTGGCGTCTGACTTTTACGCGCCGCTCGCAGACTGGCAGGCGCGCCTTGCGCCGCTTGCCGCGAAATGCCCGGAAGGCGTGCTGCTGGCAATCTCGGCCCCCATCGAGGAAAGCTTCCCGTTTGAAGGCCGTACCAAGCTCAGCCGCCCCGGCACCGAGTCTGATCGCATCCTTGGCCGGGCCGAGACGATGCGCGAAGCTTACCTCCGTCGCTTTGCCGAACAGCGGGACGGATTGCGCAGACTGGCCACGCAAATGGGCTGGCGGCTGGTGACCCATACGGTCGGCCAGTCGAGCCTTGAAGGCGCCGCCCGGCTGAAGGCACAGGTCGAGACGTTCGGGGCCAAGGCATGACCTCTCTCGGACCGTTCCTGCTCGGCGCGCCCTGGGCGCTTGCCGCGCTTGCCGCACTGCCGATCATCTGGTGGATTCTGCGCGCGACGCCCCCTGCCCCCCGCCATGCGGAATTGCCGTCCCTGCAATTGCTCGACGGGATCGAGCCGCAGGAAGAGACGCCCGCGCGCACGCCCTGGTGGGTCTGGCTGATCCGCACACTGGCGATTGCCGCCGCGATCCTCGGCCTGTCCCAGCCGGTCTATGCACCGGGCGCGCAGACCGAGACGGTAGAAGGCACCGGCAGCCTGCTGATTGTCGTCGACAATGGCTGGCCGTCCGCGCCGCGCTGGCCGGACCTCGTCAATGCCGCCACCGCTACGCTGGACACGGGCAATCGCGACGCGCCGGTCCATCTGCTGCTGACGGCGCCGCAACAATTCAATCCCGACCCGGCCGAGCGCATTTCCCGCGCGGACATGACCAAGCGCCTGACCTCGCTGAGGCCGCAGGCCTGGGCCCCGGACCGCGCCGATGCACTGGACCGGCTGGAGGGGTCCGGCTTCAAACCCGACCGCATCTTCTGGGCCAGCGATGGCTTGCAGGGAGAGGACGGACAGGCCTTTGCCCGCGCGCTGTCTGATATCGCGCCGCTGACGGTCTATGCCGCCGCGCCGACTGGCCCGGTGGTGATCTCCGGCATTCGCTCGCAAACGGATTCCGTCACCGTCACCGCCCGCCGCGCCACCGGCCGGGGCATCGCGACGGGATATGTTTCCGCCATGACGATTGATGGCTCCGCCCTCGCCACGGCACCTCTCGACTTTGCCGATGGGCAGGCCGAAGCGTTGGCCGAGTTCACCATCCCCGCCGCCGCTCTGGCACGGGTCGCCCGGTTCAGCGTCACTGGCCAGCAGGGCGCAGGCACGGTCTGGCTCTGGGATTCCGCAGACCGGTCGCGTCGGGTCGGGCTCGTCGATGCCGGCAGCACGGCCCAGCCGCTGCTGTCGGACATGCATTATATCCGCAAGGCGCTGGAGCCGTTCGCGACGATTTCCGAGGGCAGTATCGAGAACCTTGTTGCCGCGTCCCCCGATGCGATCATCCTGAGCGATGTCGGACAGATCCTGCCGCAGGACGCCGAATTGCTGCATGCCTGGGTCGAGGAAGGCGGCGCGCTGATCCGGTTTGCGGGCCCGCGCCTTGCCGCGCAGGGAGATGATCTGCTGCCCGTGGCGCTGCGCCGCGCGTCGCGTGCGCTGGGCGGGGCGCTGGCCTGGGATGAGCCTCAAGCGATGGCAGCCTTTCCGGAGACCTCCCCTTTTGCGGGCCTGCCCGTGCCGCCGGATGTCCGCATCAAGCAGCAAGTGCTCGCCCGGCCGGGACCGGAGCTTGCGTCCAAGACCTGGGCGCGGCTGGCTGATGGCTCGCCCCTGGTGACCGCCGACATGCGCGGCGATGGCACGTTGGTCCTGTTCCACACGACCGCCGGGCCGGACTGGGCCGACCTTGCCTATTCCGGCACCTTCTCCCAGATGCTGCGCCGCTCGATTGCGGCCGGACGCGGCGAAGCGGTGGGCGATGCCGAGGGCGCCTATACGCCCTTCCTGACGCTGGACGGCTATGGTCGCCTGTCGACCGCCGGCGCCAATGCCGCGCCGCTGAAAGCCGGGGAGTTTGCGACGATCGACCCGTCCGAGGCGCACCCGCCGGGCCTATATCGCGGACCTGCGGGCACGCGCGCGCTGAATGCCGGCACGGGCAAGCGACCCCAATTGATTGCGAACTGGCCCGTCTCGGCGCGCCTGCTGGGCGATGCCGAGGCGCGGTCACTACGTCTTGCGGGGCCGCTGCTGACCCTTGCCGCCGTGTTGCTGGCGCTGGATTTGTTCATTGCCCTGTTCGTGGCCGGACGGTTGCGCCGTTTTGGCAAGGGTGCGGCGATGGCGTGTCTCGTGGCAGGCGGCGCGCTGGTCGCGATGCCGCCGCCGGAGGCCGCCGCCCAGCCCTTTCAGTATGAGCTGCTGCCGGATGGCACCTATCGCCGGATCGACACCAATCCGAAAACGATCCGCCTACCCTCGAATGGCAATGCGACGCAAAAGGAAATCGATGCCGCGCTGGAGATGCGTCTGGCCTATGTCGAGACGCCGGATGGCGGCCTGAACGCACGTACGCGCGCTGGCCTGTTCGGCCTCTCAAACATCTTGCGGCTGCGCACGTCGGTCGAGCCGGCCGATCCGCATGGCGTCAATCTGGAAACCGACGCGCTGGAGCTTTACCCGCTGATCTATTTCAATGTGCCGGACTCCATGCCGCCCCTGTCGGAGACGTCCATTGCACATCTGAACACCTATCTCCGCTCCGGCGGCGCGCTGGTGATCGATACACGCGCCGGGGGCACGATTGGCACACAGACGGATGTGACAAAACTGGAAACCCTGCTCGAGGGCCTCGACGCCCCGCCTCTGCAGACCGTCGGCGAGAACCATGTCCTGACGCGCAGCTTCTATCTGCTGGACGATTTTCCGGGCCGATATGCGCAGCGCAATCTCTGGATCGAACAGGCGGGCGATGCCAGCGCGCCGCGCGGCGACGGGGTCTCGCGCCTGATTATCGGGGATGCCGACTGGGCCTCGGCCTGGGCGGTGGATGAACAGGGCCGCGACCTCTATTCCGTGGACGGCGGCGCGGACCAGCGCGAGATGGCCCGGCGCTTCGGCGTCAATCTCGTCATGTATGTGCTGACCGGCAACTACAAGGATGACCAGGTGCATATCCCCGCCCTGCTGGAGCGGCTGGGTGGGAATGATGAGCCCCAGGAAAGTCCGGTACGCTTGCCAACCAATATTCCCGATGGAGGGCCGCAATGATTGACGCGACACGCCTCGGGTTTGAACCCTTCCTTGGCTGGCCGGTCCTGTGGGCGGTCGTGGCGCTCGCCGCACTGGCCTGGCTCGCCTATGCCCTGCTGCGCGGCAAGGCGTGGCTGACGCGGGGACTGGCGCTGACGCTGCTCGCGGCGGCGCTTTCGAACCCGTCGCTGGTGCAGGAAGAGCGCGAGCCCCTGCCCTCGGTCGCAGCGATCATCCTCGACCGGTCCGAAAGCATGGAGTTCGGTGAGCGCGAAGCGGCGGCCTCTGCGGCTTTTGCCGCGCT
Source organism: Hyphomonas sp. (assembly GCF_036964145.1). Taxonomy (GTDB): domain Bacteria; phylum Pseudomonadota; class Alphaproteobacteria; order Caulobacterales; family Hyphomonadaceae; genus Hyphomonas. Next base: position 471,921 of record NZ_JBALUC010000001.1, on the reverse strand, counting down.
CAATGCCGAGCTGGAAGCCGACGCCTCGCTGGAAGTCCGCATCCTTGAGAGCGATCCGGGGGCGGACGGGACCAATCTCTATGGCGCGCTGGAAGGCCTGATGGCCGATGTCCCGCGGGACCGGATTGCCGGCGCGATCCTGATCACCGACGGGCAGGTCCATGATTTGCCAGAGCCAGACTCGGACGAGCGCCATATCGGCCCGCTGCATGGCCTGATCGTGGGCGACCCGAACCGGGGTGATCGGCGGGTCTCCATCGTGGACGCGCCGGATTTCGGCATCGTCGGCGAGATGGCGGAGCTGGTGGTGCGGGTGGATGATCCCGGCCTGCCCGAAGGGCGCGAAGTCGAGATCGAATTGTCAGTCAATGGCGGCACGCCGCGCCGGATGACTGTCACGCCCGGCGAAAACACAAGCGTGCCGATCGAGATCGAGCGGCGCGGCGAGAATGTCATCGTGGTCGAGACCCCGCCGGGGCGCGAGGAGCTGACGCTCGCCAATAACCGCACCGCCGCGACCCTTTCGGGGGTGCGCGACCGATTGCGCGTGTTGTTGGTCACCGGCAAACCGAACCAGGCGGGCCGGGTCTGGCGCGACCTGCTCAAATCCGACCCGTCCGTGGACCTTGTCCACTTCACCATTCTGCGCCCGCCCTACAAGCTGGACTATACGCCGACCGAGGAACTCGCCCTGATCGCGTTTCCGACCGAGGAATTGTTCGAGGAGAAGCTGGAAGAATTCGATCTCATCATCTTCGACCAGTATGAGCGCCGGGGCGTCATCACCCAATCCTACCTCGCCAACATGTCCCGCTATGTGACCGAGGGCGGCGCGTTGTTCATTGCCGCCGGCGAACCCTTTGCCGGGCCGGGCAGCCTGGCGCGCTCTCCGCTGGCCTCGGTGCTGCCTGCCTCCCCTACGGGGGATATCTATACCGGGGAATACACGCCGGAGCTGACGGAGCCGGGCAAGCGCCACGCCGTGACCATGCCGCTGGCAAGCCGCGAATGGGGTGGCTGGATGCGCTATATCGATGCCGAGGCGCAGGCGGGCGACGTGCTGATGAGCGGGCCGCGCGGCAAGCCGCTGCTGATCGTTGACCGGGTTGGCCAGGGCCGGGTCGGCATGTTGATGACCGACCAGATCTGGCTGTGGGCGCGCGGGCATGATGGCGGCGGGCCGTTTGCCGAACTGATGCGCCGCGTCGTCCACTGGATGATGAAGGAGCCGGAACTGGAGGAGCGCAAGCTGAACCTCGTGGCCGAGGGCGACACCGCGCGCGTCGAGCTGCGCACCCTGCTGGACAGCGCGCCGCCGCTCACCGTCGAGACGCCGGAGGGCAGCTTCATCGAGCCGCAATGGCGTCAGGACGGGCCGGGCCGGTTCGTGGCCGAGGCGCCGATTGACCAGCTGGGCCTCTACCGCGCCGAAGCGGGCGGGCTGGAAGCGGTCGCGCTGAACGGGCCGGCCAATCCGAAGGAATATGCAGACCTTCAGTCCACGACCGACGTGCTGGAGCCGCTGGCCGATGCGACCAGTGGCGGCGTCTTCCGCCTGAATGCCAGCGGCACGAATCTGCCGGAGATCCGCCGCACCGGGCCGCGCGGCAATGCGGCGGGCGGCAAGTGGCTCGGCCTGCGCGAGCGCGGCGCCTATGCCGTGCGCTCGTCTTCCAGCCAGCCGCTCCTGCCGGGCGTGATCGCCGCCGCCTTCCTGATCGGCCTGCTGCTGCTGGCCTGGCGCCGCGAGGGGCGGTAAGCGCTTCCTGCGTTCATCCTTCGACGTCGCTCAGGATGAGTCCGCAAGGGTGGCAGGATGAGTCCGGAAACCCGCCACCCGAGATCAGCTCATCCTGAGCGACGTCGAAGGATGGGCGGCGTCGAAGGATGTGCCTGCGGCCGGCGACGCGGATTCGCGCCCCGGCAAACGGGTTCACATTTCACGAGAAGTCAGGACGTGTCCGGCCAGTCCGCGACGGCGCGGCTGACAAGGCCCGGCAGGGCGCTGGCCACTGTGCCAAGCTCTGCGCCGAGGCGGAAATTGCCGGCGCTGGGCGGGCAGATCGGGCGCGGCTCTTGCCTTGCTTTCATCTGCGCCAGATGGCGCGCAAGCCGTTTGGCGGCAGGCGCGGGATCTTTCAGCAGGCGTTGCAGCGCAATGATGTGCGCGATCAGCGGCGCGGCCGGGACCGGCCCGGCGACGAGCGCCTTGGCGGTCCCCTTCCCCGCGAAGGCGTCCTGCCAATCCATGAGACCGGCGGAGCGCCGCCCGGTCAGGTTGAGGCGATGGACTGGTCCATAACTGGTCCCAAAAGTGTCCGTAACATCCTCTACCGTGTCGGCAAGCGCCGGGCGCGGAGCGGAGGCCGCCGCGTCGGCTTGGCCGGGACTGGCTTGTGGGAGAGGTGGCAGGTCCAGCGCCGCCGCCATCAGGATGATCAGCCGCCGGACAATCGTCTCGATGGCCTTCAGCCGCCCGCGCACCCTGGCGCGCACGCGCCGCGACACCGAGTCCGGCTCCAGATGCAGCCCGGCCTGCGCCCGCACATCCAGCACCGCGCCCTGCGCGGCCTTGAGCCCCTGTTCGATGAATGCCGCCATCCCGTTCATACAGGAGAGTTTAGGGGCGGGAGATATCAGACGGATTGGGAGAGGGTGGCATGAGATGACACCGAGAGCGATTCCGAAAACTCATGAGCGCGTCTAAATTCGCCTCGCATTTTTGGAAAAGTCACGTTGTTAGTGTACTTTTCCACTTAAGATAAAACGGAGCATTGCGTGACTATCGAACAACCGGACCTCGTCGATCGGGCAATCAAAAACAAAGAATTCGATCTGTTGAACAGAGACGTGTTCGTTGAGAACTTGATACAATCTTTGATTCAAAAACAGCTCAGTGACGACGGAACCGTCATAGGTTGCCGCTCTACCAGCTATGTGGTGGGTTTGACGGGAGATTGGGGAACGGGGAAGACATCAATACTGAATCTAACCGCCGCCCAACTACAAAATGAAAAACATGTTATTCCAGTGGTGTTCAATCCTTGGCTCTTTAGCGGGCGTGATGAACTAGTTGCAGGCTTTTTTGGTGAGTTGAGGGAAACACTCGGTCGGAATGGACAAGAAGCCGCCAGGCAAATCCGGGATCAGCTAGACAAATACTGGGGCGCAATAAAGTTTGTTGCAAAAACCGGCGCATTAGTCGCAGACTTAGTAGCCACTGGCGGTATCGCCAGCAATGTAGCCTCCAACATGGACGACATTACACTTGGACAGTCCAAACCTTTGTCAGCCCTCGAAGAGAAGCGCTCGTTGGAAAAAAAGATCCGACAATCAAACACTGCGATAGTCGTACTAATTGATGAGCTTGATCGCGTGGAAGACGACGAAGTACGTGCCGTCGCCCAGTTGTTGAAGGCGATTGGAGAGATAGAAGGCATTTCCTATTTAGTTGCGTATGATCCCAACCGGGTAGCTGACGCGCTCGGTAAAGGCAAAGGGGTGGATCGTATAGAAAGTGGGGAACGCTATTTAGAGAAAATCATTCAACACCCTATTCCGATACGGCCGCTCTTTGTGGAAGATGTAGAAACCTTGTTGGAACATTTCTTAAACTGGACCGAAGACATACCTGCTACGGCAAATACAAGACAGAACGAAATCTTAGAAATTCTTAAAGCAGACGTGCGCACGCCAAGAGAAGTAAAGCGGCTAGTTGGCGCATATCAGATCATAATGAAAGCTCTTCGCGGGGAAGTTTGCCCATACGATGTACTGGCCTATTCATGGATAATTACTAGAACACCGTCTCTACAAAAGGCGATATCAGAACACATAGAGGACTTGGTGGACGACCCATCGCAATCTACGATGCTAAATCGCGCTGTAGATACGCTAAACAATAGTAATACACCGACACCGGATGGTATTTTGGGCTACGGAGCCCTTCACTACGACCCCATACTGAGAAAAATGTTTCCAGCACTTGAGGGTGCTGCTTCAATTGACGAAAATGACTGGATGCGGATATCCTGCCGACAAAATCTTATCCGTACTCTGTATTTGGGGGACCCTCCAAGCTTGGTTTCACGGAAAGTTGTCACTCAAGTCTGGGAATTGCCGCAAGATGCTCTTTCACTCAAGCTTGAGGAGCTTAAGAGCAATGAACTCATCTTTCCGTTTCTTGACCGGCTATCCGACGTCTACGAAGAGTTGAAAGCCTCCGAAGATACAAAGTTCTGGTCCAGTATGTCCAATGCGGTCCGACGAAAGACCGACTGGATAGATCGGCCAAACGCCGAAAGGAATATCGTCGAGAATGCTGCATCACTTTTGCTCAGACATGGAAGTAGGGGCGGCGAAATCACGGAAAGAGTTCGCAATGTATTGAACGAACTGAAAGCGCACGACGATCTAAGTATACTTCCATACGTGCTAAGGTAGCATCTGTTTCATTTCGGTATGACTGTCCATTCCGCCGACAGCAGTACTGATGATTTGATACTCTCAAGGCATCAAGTTGAGCGGCTTCTTGAAACTGAACTACCTCGCTACGCGAACGCCATCTTGAATGGAACGGCGTTACGCCGACTTCCCAACGTAGCCGCGCTCTATGCGATTGCAAACAGTGGTAACTGGACATCCATCCTTCGAAATTCACTGACTGAACAGTTGAAGCAAAAAGACGCAATCACAACTTTCGCATGCTTGGTTCTCCCACCCGGGTTTGGTACGACCAAAAGTCATTTGGATGAAATTTTCAACGTGGAGGAAGTCTTGGATTTCATCGCACAACAACCACACGATTTCGTGTGGAATACTGACCCTTGGGTACGAGAGTGCTTTCTGCGTTTCAAAGCCATTCTAGATGGAAGTGATACCACCTTCGGCAGATAACCCCCTAAAATCCCCGAAACACCGCTGCTTCGTCTACGGACTTCCGGGTTGAGACGACGGCATTGGCCGGGAAGGTGTCGTCGGGCCAGCCCATGGCGACGCAGGTCTGGATGATTTGATCGTCCGGGATGCCGGCCTCTTCGCGCACGACGGGGCTCTGCATGATGCCTTGCGAATTGATCACGCAGCCGAGCCCGCGCGACCAGGCTGTGTTGACGATGCAATTGACCACGCCGCCACAATCAAAGGGCGGGATGTCGCCGCCTGCCAGCGCCTTGTCATAAGTGATGACGATGGAGACCGGCGCGTCGAACTGGCGGAAGCCGCGCAGCACCCAGTCCATGCGCTTCTCCTTGTCGCCGCGCTCAATGCCCATCGCCTGGAACAGCTGGACGGCGATCTCGACCTGGCGATCCCGGTGGATTCCCGCATAGGGCGGGCCCATGCGGAATTCGCGGCTGTCGGGCACGCCGGCGACATTGCGCTCGACATTGCCCTTGCGGATCCGGTCCAGCACCTCACCGGCCACGACATAGAAATTCCAGGGCTGGGAATTCATCGAGGTCGGCGCGCGCATGGCGATTTCGAGGATTTCGCGGATCAGCTCTTTCGGCACCGGCTTGTCGAGATATCCGCGAATGCTGCGGCGCGATTTGACGACCTCATCATAATTCATGGCCGGGGCCTCCCTTTGATCTGTTGTTGCATGAGCCCTAGCGCCCCTGCCCCAACGTCAAAGAAGCGGGAAGTGTGGCTAGGCGGCGGTGACAAGGCCGGAGAGCTGGGCGGCGTCGCCTGCGAGGCTTTTCACCATCACGCGGCGCGGGTCTTGCGGGCCGGGGAAGATGAGCTGGTGCTTCGGCGTGACGGTGAAGCCGATCTCGCCGAAATAGGCGGGCGCGCCGATCAGGATGGCGGCAGGCCAGCCTGCGGCCTTGCCGGCCTCCAGCGCCTCACCCGTGACCGTCAGGCCAAGGCGGCTGCCCCGGTGGGACGGGCCGACGGCGACGGGGCCGTAGAACAGGGCGCGGTCGCGGTTCGGGCCGACCTTGAGTGGCCAGACACGACAGACGGCAATCACCTTGCCATCGAGCACGGCGACGCGGTTCACCTCTGGCAGCGAGCGGGAAAATTCGCGCAGGCGCTCTGCCGTCTTGGCAAAATGGCCCGAGCCGAAGGTGCGCGCGAAGAGGTCTTCGATCGCATCGGCGTGGAGTTCAGGAGTTTCGGGCACAATCTGGAGCATGGCGAGCGCGTGTAAGGCGCATTGCCACCCGGTTCAAGCAACAGTTTCGTCATGTGCCGGATTGAACGCAGTACGTTTGCTGTATCCCTCTGCCCTGCGCCCCACGCTTGGGCCTGCCTCGGGGCAAACGCAGTGCGTTTGCTGTATCCCTCGTCAGTATTTGACCGAGCACCCATAGGGCTTGGAGCTTGCCATTTCGACCGGCTCCCCGGCGGCCACGCTCTGGATGGCGGCGGAGACATAGTTCGTGGCGGTCTCGATGTCGGAAACGCGCGCCGACGGCGTATCGTCAATCGCGCCCTGATAGGCGATCATGCCGTCGGCCGTGATGAGGAACATGTGCGGCGTGGTCTTGGCCTTGTAGAGGCGGCCAATGTCGCCGCTCTCATCGAGGATGACATGGGCGGGCGTGGCGCCGCGGCCCTCATTCATGTCGAGGACTTCCGCGCCAGTGCGGTGGCCCTGCTTGCCGGGGGCGGACGAGATCACCGACAGCCAGACGACATCGCTCTCGGAGGCATCGGTCTGCAGGCCCTGCATGTTGGCGGGCGGGACGGCATAATGTTTCTGCACGAACGGGCAGCCATCATTGGTCCATTCGAGGATCACCGTCTTGCCGGCAAAATCGGACAGGGAGATGGTCTCGCCCGTCGCGGTCGTGCCGGTGAAGTCCGGTGCGAGGACGGGTTCGCCTGCATCCGGGGCGGCCTGCGCGGTGGAGGCGATCAGGGCGCCAGCCGTCAGTGCAACGGCAGCGGCCATGCCCGCGGCGAGGGAAAAATTGCGTCGGCTCATGAACATGCGCGTCCTCCTTCAGGGTGGGATGGCGCCATCATGCTCATTCTGCCGTGACAAGTCCAATCACAAGCTTTTGTGAGAGCACTTCCGGCAGGACCTGCGGCTCGGTCGCGCCCGCCGGATACCAGAGATACATCGGCACGCCGGCGCGCTGGCGGCGCTTCAATTCCTCGGCGATGACCGGATCTTTCCGCGTAAAATCGGCGACGAGGAAGGCCACATCATGGGCGGCGAACGCCTCCTGCACGGCGTTCGATTTCAGCGTGGTCACCTTGTTGAGCTGGCAGGTGGCGCACCAGGTGGCGGTGAAGTCCACGAAGACGGGGCGGCCTTCGTCGGTCAGGTCGATGACGCGCTCCGGGCTCCAGGCCTCGGTTTCGTATTTCTCCGCATACTGGCTGTTGCCCTCCCCTGCCGCCGTCGACGAATTCGCCGTCAGCGCCGGATAGACAAGCCCCGCGATCATAGCGAGCGCCGCGAGCACTTTGGTGAGTGCGCCTCTGCCCCGCCTGGCCAGCCAGATGCCGAAGGCGATCAGTGTTCCGCCCGCTACGGTCCACGCCACGGCGGCCGGGCCGGAAACCGCGCCGAGGGTCCAGAGCAGCAGCGCGGCGGTCAGGAACATCGGGAAGGCGAAGAATTGCTTCAGCGTCTCCATCCAGCGGCCAGGCTTGGGCAGCAGGCGCGACAGGCCCGGCACAAAGCTGAGCACGAGATAAGGCAGCGCCAGGCCGAAGCCCATCGCAAGGAAGACGATCAGAACCGAGAGGGCCGGACGATCCAGCACCGCGCCCAGCGCCGCGCCGAGGAAAGGCCCGATACAGGGCGCGCCGACCACAGCGGCGAGGACGCCGGTAAAGAAGGCGCCCATCGAGCCGCTGCGCGAGGCAAGGCTGCTGCCGGTGTTCTGGATCGAACTGCCAAGTTCAAACATGCCGAGCAACCAGAGGCCGATGACGAACATGATCAGCGTCAGCACGGCAACGGTTGGGCCGTTCTGCAGCTGGAAGCCGAGATTGGCCGTGCCGGTGGCCTGACGGATCGCGATGATGGCGGCGGCCAGCGCGGCAAAGGAGAGGAGGACGCCGCCCGTGTACCAGAGGCCGTGGCTGCGCACTTCGCTTTCATGGCCGGACGCGACCGCATGCACCATGCCCATCGCCTTGATGGAGAGCACCGGCAGGACGCAGGGCATCAGATTGAGGATCAGACCCCCGATCACGGCCGCGATGGCCAGCGCGATCAGGCTCTTGCCGTCAGCGCCGGTAGCCGCGGCGCGCGCGGCGATGCCGGACGTATGCTCGAACACGGCCCCCTGCCCTGCGGTGAGCGTGTAGCCGGTGCGGGCGCCGTCTGCGGTCTCTACGACAATGATCCCTTCAAGGGGGCCGTCGAGGCTGTCATCGGCGGGTGTCAGGCTGAGGGTCGCGCCGTCGCGGCCGAAGCTGAGCGGCTGGTCCGCCGGATGGCTGATCTCGTGGCCGAAGGGATAGAAGCGAATGTCAGAGCCGGTATCGAAGCCGCCTTCGGTCTTCAGGCTGAGTTTCCAGGGGCTGTTGCTGGCATCGATCCGGGCCTCGCCCTCAAAGTCGCGCGGCGCCTTGGCGATCCATTTGCCGATCAGGGTCCCGTGGTCGATGTGCGGCTCACTCGGGCCCACCGGCAGGGTCAGGCTCACTTCGGCCGTTTCGGGAATGCAGATTTCCTCGCAGATCAGATAGTCGGCCAGGAAATTCAGCTGGACGCTACCCATCGCATCGGCAGGAATGGTGAGCGGGAATGGCAGGACGAGCTGGTCGTCATAGCCGTAATCCATGATCTTCCCGTCCACCACAGGCAGGAGATGGGGGATTGGCCAGACGAACGGGCCGAGGGCCGCTTCCGTCACGTCGCTGCCGTCCAGCACCCTCACCTCCGGCGGCAGGCCGGCGTCCCCGGCATTACGCCAATAGACGTGCCAGCCATCGTCGAGCTCCATCTTGATGGCCGCATAGAGAGTTTCGCCGGGCTCAACGCGGTCACGTTCGGCGATCAGTTCCACCATCGCCCGGCCGCCATCCACGGGCTGGGCGTGCGCACCCGGCATCAACGCCATCAGGGCGGCAAGCAGGGGCAGGATGAAACGTCTGATCATAAGAGAACCTTTGCACGGAGGCAGTCGTGATCCGCCATATGCCCGTGATCTTGTGCAGATTGAAGGGCCTCGCTCAATCGTGATGAGCAGGTGACCCCACTATGGCACCCACAAAAAAAAGCGGCCCCCGAAGGAGCCGCTTTCAGATTTGGATGCCAAATCGGCCTAGTTTACCGGCGCGGCAGCAGTTTCAGCGTTCTGGATGCGCACGGCGCGCTGGATCACGACCTGCCAGTTCAGCAGCGAGATCAGGTGCGCATAGATCGCGCCGAGGGCGCCATTGTCGCGCAGCTCGAGGAATTTCTCGGCCGGCAGGGCATTCAGCTTGTCTTCGGATACCGCCCAATAGTCGGCGATCTTCTGCTGCTGGCCAACCGGGTTGCCCTGATTGTCGCGCGGCTGGAAGGAAACGGTCTTCTGTTCCATCAGGTCCATGTCACGCAGGATGCGGCCGAATTCGACTGTGGCCTGGCGCTGGCGCTCGAATTCCTTGCAGAATTCGATGGCGTCATTGGTGAATTTGCTGGGCTGGCCATTCTCGAAGAACGGCACTTCCGGCTGGTTGCTGACCATCGGCGCGGCGCGGTCAACGCACAGGATCAGGCGATCAGAGCCTTCATCGGAAGCGAATACGAACGGATAGCGGCGCACGAAGGCAGGCACATAATGGTCGTCGGCCACGAAACCCTTGGCATCGACATAGAGGTTCTGGCCCTGACGGATGCCCATCACGGCGACCGGCGTGCGGTCATCGCCGACGAAGATCAGCGGATAAAAACTCGCCGCTCTTCCGAATTCGGAAACGGTTACCGGTACAGCATGGGATTCCCGCAGGAACGCGAAAGGTTGTTCGATCTGTTTGACGCCCAGACCAGCATGAGCTTCTGCAGACAGCGGCTGAGGCTGCTTGTAGAACATCACATTGCCGGAAAGGTTCGGCTGTCCGCCCGCTGGCGGGGTTGCAGGTGTTGTGTTCACGTTGGAGACTCCCGAAATTGTTGCCGGATCGTTACCGGAAATAGCTACAGGCCACAACACCCCAAGCGGGGAGAAGTACAGTCAGGAAAAGGTCATAATTCTCTCATGAATCTGCGTGTTTCAGCCCCGATCCGACTTGCCCTGAAGGATGCCCTGACGGGGCTGGCAATCTTCTCGCTCGCGGCCGCCTGTGCCCCGGCGGTGGACGATGCGGGCACACCCCGCCGGATTGCGCGCCAAGTCGATGAATTGCTGGACTCGATTGCCTCCAACGAACTCGCGGACAATCCGGAACTGGCGACCCGGCTAGGCCTGTCGGAGGACGCCACCGGCTATGATTTCAACGCCTATCTCACCGACCGCTCGCAGGCGGCCTATGAGCGGTCCCGCGTGAAACGGCTCGAAATCCTCGAAGCCCTGCTCGCCGCCCCCCGTCCGGTGGAAGGCGGCCATCAGGCGCGCCATCTCGACACGGTTATCCAGGCCTATGAGACCGCCGAATCCCTGTTTGTGGCCGGGCATGGCCAGACCGGGCTCGGCTATTCCTACCCGTATGTCGCCGACCATATGCGCGGCGCCTATATCGATGTGCCGGACCTGCTGACTGGTGCGCACCCCTTCAGCACCGCCCAGGATGCCAAGGATTATGTCACCCGCCTCGCGCAACTGCCCGGTGCCCTGCAGGATGAGCGCCGCCGCCTTCTGGCCGACGCACGGGCGGGGATCGTACCGCCGGTCTTCATCCTGGCGCGTATGCAGGCGCTGGCCGAGACGATCGGAGCCGGCCCGGCGGAAGATCATTTGCTGGTCACCACGTTCAACAACCTCGTCACCGGCGTGGACGGTCTCAATCTGGAAGAAGAAACAGAGCTTGCCCGCCAGGTGGAAGCGCTGGTCCGGGATGAGGTCCTGCCTGCCTATGCCGCCTTCGCCGCGGCGCTGGACGCGCTCAAAGCCGATGCACCGGACGAGCCCGGCGTCTGGCAGCTGCCAGAGGGCGACGCCTATTATGACGCGGCGCTCACCGCATACACGGATGCGGGCATCACTGCCGAAGCCCTGCATGCGCAGGGGCTTGCCGAGGTGAAGCAGCTGACCGATGAGTTGATGTCTGCGTTGGAACAACAGGAATTACTGGAAGGCACGCTGGCCGAACGGCTCGCCGCGCTGACCGCTAGGGAAGGCCAGCTCTACGAGGATACGCCGGAAGGCCGCGAGGCCCTGCTGGCGCGCATGCGGGCACACATGGTCCGTGCCGAAACGGTCATCGCCGATGTCATGCCCGCCATGCCACGCACCGGCGTCACCATCCGCGCCGTGCCGGACTTCCTGCAATCCTCCGCGCCGTCAGCCTATTACAGCGCCGCGCCTGCCAACGGGTCCGCTCCGGCGCAGTTCGAGATCAATCTCGGGGACATGAACGACTGGCCGGATTTCACGCTGACGACCCTAGTCTTCCATGAGACCATTCCGGGGCATCACCTCGAAAGCGCGCTGACGGCGGAGACCGCCAATCTGCCGCTGATCCGCCAGATGGTCTGGAATGTCGCCTATGGCGAGGGCTGGGCCGTGTATGGCGAAGTGCTCGCCCACGATCTGGGCCTGTATACGGAGGATCCGGTCGGTCGCATCGGCTTCCTGCAATCCATGCTGTTCCGCGCCGCACGGCTGGTCGCCGATACGGGCATGCACCGCTATCACTGGACCCGCCAGCAGGCCATCGACTATCTCGTCGAGACGACCGGCCAGTCCGCCGACGCCATGGCGCAGGAAGTGGACCGCTATGCCGTCTGGCCGGGACAGGCGGCTGCCTATTGGGTCGGCGCGCAGAGAATTCTGGATCTGCGCGACCGGTCCCAGCGCGTGCTCGGCCCGGAGTTCGACCTGACCGAATTCCACGATGTGGTGCTGAGCGGCGGGCCGCGCCCGCTCTCCCTGCTCGAACAGGATGTGGAGCGCTGGTACATCTCCAAAGTGGACCTGTCCGACTAGGCGGCTTGCCACAAACTATCCGGGCTTTGCCTTATTGACGCCATGTGCGCCTTACCATTCTGTCATTCCAAGGACGCAATGAGGAGGGACGATCATGCGCATGCGAGGATTAATTCTGGCTGGAGTGGCAGCCGCCGCAATACTGACAGCTTGTGAAACGAGTGAGACGGGTCAGGCGGACGACGCGGAATTGCAGCCGATTACTGTCACGGGAAGCCAGCAGGATGCGTCCGCGCCGCCCCCACCGCCCCCTGCTCCCCCACCGCCCGTCGCAGCAATGGAATCCCGCGCCAAGTATGGGATGATGGCGGGCGCCCCGGCCCCGGTCATGGTCGCCCCTGCCCCCGAATTCCGCGACCAGTATGAGGATGTTGATCCGAACCCGGTCAAACTGGTTAGCGAGGAGCCGGTCTCGACCTTCTCCATTGATGTCGACACGGCCTCTTATGCCAATGTCCGCCGGTTTCTTGAGGATGGCGTGCTGCCGCCCAAGGATGCGGTGCGCATCGAGGAACTGATCAATTATTTCGACTATACCTATCCCCAGCCCGCCGAAGGCGAGGCCCCCTTCTCGACCCAGGTAAATGTCATGCCGTCGCCCTTTGCCGAGGGACGCGAGCTGATGCAGATCGGCATTCAGGGCCGCGACATTGACCGCGACGCCCGCCCGCCGATCAATCTCACCCTGCTGATGGATGTGTCGGGATCCATGTTCTCCGACGACAAGCTGCCGCTGGCCAAGAAAGCCATCAAGCTGATGCTGGAAGAGATGGAGCCGACGGACACGATCGCGATTGTCGTCTATGCGGGCGCCGCCGGGGAAATCCTGGAGCCCACACCCGTCAGCGACAAGCGCAAGATCGTTGCGGCGCTCGAAGCGCTTCAGGCGGGCGGCTCGACGGCAGGCGGCGAAGGCCTGCGTCTTGCCTATTCGCTGGCCGAACAGGGCCTGAAGGAAGATGCCGTCAACCGCGTCATGCTGCTGACCGATGGCGACTTCAATGTCGGGATTTCCGATCCGGAACAGCTGGAGGATTTCGTCTCCCGCAAGCGCGAGACCGGCATCTATCTCTCCGTGCTCGGCTTTGGGCGCGGCAATTACAATGATGCGATGATGCAGAAGATTGCCCAGACCGGGAACGGCACGGCAGCCTATGTCGATACGCTGAGCGAAGCGCGCAAGATTCTGGCGGATGACCTGTCCGGCAACATCTTCCCGATTGCGGATGATGTGAAGATCCAGGTGGAGTTCAACCCGGCGCGTGTCGCCGAGTACCGCCTGATCGGCTACGAGACCCGCCTGCTCGACCGGGAAGACTTCAACAATGACAAGGTCGATGCGGGCGACATTGGCGCCGGCACGAGCGTCACCGCGATCTATGAGATCACGCCGGTGGGCTCAAGCGCGACGCAGATTGATCCGCTGCGCTATGGCGACACGGATACGTCGGCCAGCGACCCCTCCGGCGAGTATGCGTTTGTGAAGCTGCGCTACAAGGCCCCCGGCGCGGAGGAGTCCGTGCTGCTGGAGCGGCCGGTAACGCAGGCCGACCGCGTGGCCAGCGTGGCCGCGGCGCCGCAATGGGCCCGCTTTGCCACGGCGGTCGCCGGTTATGGCGAAATGCTGAAAGGCGGCGAAGCCCTCAGCGCCGAATTCGGCTGGGAGGACATCCGGAATCTGGCGAATGGCGCCAAGGGCCCGGATGCATTCGGCTATCGCGCGGAATTCGTGCAGCTGACCCGGCTGGCCGAGACAGCCGAAGCACAGGCTGCCCTGAACAGGCCGGGCCACGAAGAATAGGTCAGGCCGCGATCGGCGCCTCATCGGCCCGGCTGCGATCCGTTACGCAGACCGGGCTGAAGCCGGCCTCGATATCATCCACGATCAGGCGACGCGTCCGCGCGTCGAATTCGGTGGCCAGGAAGACGGCCCGGGCGCCATAGCGCTCGGCGTCGGCCAGCGCCCAGATCGGCTGGACGTCGTTTGGTTTCCCCGACAATTCGATCGTGCGGATGATGCGCCATCCATATGTGTCCGGAGCGGCAAACAATGCCACGCCGGCCGTGCGCGCCCAAGGCGCATCCAGTGGAACGCGTTTGAAATCCCAGGCTTTGCCTGACCGTCCCCGAAATCTTACGTCGATACCCATGTTCATGCTCCGTTCTGATGAGCATGTTCCTATAATGTTCCAGAACGTTCCGCAAGATTTTTTTAGTTAACAGCGGGTTAACCGGGTCGGTCGAATTTCACTCAATGATGCGGAAGCGGCTGCGGTCGAAGACCCGCAAGACTTGCGACAGTTCGCGGCCCCGGCGCAGCACCTGACCGGCCTGTCCGTAGACCACATACTGGCCCTGCATGTTCTGGAGGTGGGGTTGTTTCTCGATGCGCCAGGTAGGATTTTCGGCGTGTCGTCGGAAAATGGCAAAGATCGCGACGTCCTTGTGCATACCGATGGCATAATCCCTTGCCTTGCCAGCCATGACCAGTCGGCCATAGACGTCGAGAATCGGTTGGAGTTCCGTCTTGTGAAAAGCGATTCGCGGTTCCGGGGGCGTTATCCGGTGCGTTGTTTCAGCCATTTTTCCCTTTCTGGTTTCTCCTGAGACGCGAAAAGGGAGTTGGTAAGCTCGCCTAACCGCAATTTAATGCAAAACCGGGGTAATTGGGGCAGTTTTGCCATGTTTACGCCTTGCGTCCGCCCCCGACGACAATCATCTTCTAATTGTCGGACGGAGGTGTTCAGCAGACACCCCGGACCCATCAGCCCCCCCAGCCCCCTGGGGCGTTTGTTCAGCTTCTGTCCGACACCTTATCCTTCCCTGACAATTAACCTACGCCTTCGTGGACCTATTGGGCCGCGAGACCGGCAATACGTCAAGCAATGGCTTGGCTATCCGGCCGAGATTCCGGCCGATGCCCGAGGCGAGGCTAAGCCGCCGGTCGATATAGGTATCGAGCTGTTCGTCCGAAGGCTGGTCCAGCCAGTACATGACGATGGGCGGGATTACCGCCGCCAGCAGGCCGCGCTTGGAATAGCGGTTGTAATCCTCGGATGTGTCGCCCGCTTCTTCCCAGACCATGTCCGCAACGCGCCAGGTGCGCTGGACAGCCGACGCGGCGCCCCAGGGCAACAGGCCCCGCACGGCGGCGCGGCGCACCGCTTCCCGGTCCGGCTCCAGCGCGGCGAGCCAAGCCCGCACACCGGCTTTGACGCGGGCGGGTGTCTTGAGGGCCGAAATCTCCTGTGCGGCGAGCGACTCGCGGGCCGTCTGCCCTGCCCGCTCAAAGAACGCATCTATCAGGTCCGGCACGCCATTTGGCGCGGCCAGCGCCTGCTCCCCTTCGCTCAGACCGGCGCGCGCGGCAGCCTTGGCAGCCGCCACCTCGGTCCAGCCGTCAAAGGGCACATCCGGCAGTATTGCGTCCAACCAGCGGAACTTAAGGACTTCAGACGGTGTTTGTGTCATAACTGAACCTGATGGCTTTAAGGGCTTGGCCAATCGGCCAGAGCCGTGATATAGGCCCCGCTTCCGAGGTCTGTAGGCCTCAACCGAAATGAATCGGGGCGACGCCCCTAACGAATGGAGAAGAACAATCGTACAGATCGTCGTCCGCGATAACAATGTCGAGCAAGCCCTGCGCGCGCTGAAGAAGAAAATGCAGCGCGAAGGCCTGTTCCGGGAAATGAAGGCCCGTCAGTACTTCGAAAAGCCATCCGAGAAGAAAGCCCGTCAGCGCGCTGAAGCGGTTCGCCGCGCTCGCAAGCTGGCTCGCAAGCGCGCCCAGCGCGAAGGTCTGGTCTAGACCTCTCTTCCGGATCTCCGGTTTCCATAAAAGCCCTGCCAGTTCGCGCTGGCGGGGCTTTTTCTTTTTCAGCCTAGCCGAAACCGGATGCGCGCGCGTTTCCGGCCCCGGTGGCGTATCCGACGCTGTGCGCGTACACTTGGTCCCATGCGGCAAGGGAGAGCCAGGGACGCCACGACATGATCAGGCTGACGATCAATGGACGGCGCGCCGAACTGAACGAGGGCGCCACGCTGCTGGATGCGGCCCGCATGGCGGGCATCCATGTGCCGACGCTATGCCATTATCCCGGCCTGCCGCCGCGTTCGGTCTGCCGCATGTGTCTTGTGGAAGTGGCCGGGACACCCAAGCCGCAGCCGGCCTGCAGCACGCCGGCAAAAGACGGCGATGTCGTGGAAACCAACACGCGGGCCTTGCAGGATTTTCGCCGGAGTGATGCGGAATGGCTGCTGGCGCGCCATCCGAATGATTGCATGCGCTGCGAGGTGAATGGCGACTGCAGGCTGCAGACACTGGTCGCAGAGAACCAATGGGAGGAACGCTGGCCGGAAATACCGCCCGGGTCGCCCGGCCATCCCGAACATGTTCCGACCGACCACACATCCCCCAGTATCTGGCGGGACCTGTCAAAATGTATCGAGTGCGGCCTGTGCGCCCAGGCCTGCGGCGAGGAAGGCCAGCAGCAATTCGTGATCGGATTTGCCGAGCGCGGATATGAGCGCATCCCCGTGACCGTATTCGACAAGCCGCTTTCGGAGACCAATTGCATCTCCTGCGGCCAGTGCACACTGGTCTGCCCGGTCGGCGCCCTGATCGAGGCGCCCCATTGGCACGACGTTCTGCACACGCTCGATTCCCGCAAGCGCGTCTCGGTCGTGCAGATCGCGCCAGCCACGCGCATCGCAATCAGCGAGGAATTCGGCATGAAGCCCGGCACGGTCAGCACGGGCCGGCTGATCAATGCGCTGCGCCAGCTTGGCTTTGACTATGTCTTCGATACGAATTTCACCGCCGACCTCACCATCATGGAGGAAGGCACCGAACTCCTCGGCCGCCTTGAAACCGGAACCAACCTACCGATTTTCACCTCCTGCTGCCCCGGATGGGTGAACTGGCTGGAGTTGAACCGGCCGGGCCTCCTGCCCCATCTCAGCACCGCGAAATCCCCGCAGCAGATGCACGGCGCCCTGTCCAAGCGCGGCCAGTTCGCCCGTGCCCTCGGGCCGGACTATGCCGCAGGAAAAATTGAGCCCTATGTCGTCAGCGTCATGCCCTGCACAGCCAAGAAAGATGAAGCCCTGCGGCCAGGCATGGCGGGCGATGTGGACCATGTGCTGACCACCCGCGAGCTGGCGCGGATGATCCGCTCGCGCGGGATCGCGTTCGGGTCGCTGGAAGAGGATGGCCGCTTCGACAGTCCGCTGGGCGAAAGCACGGGCGCGGCCCAGATCTTCGGCGCGTCCGGCGGCGTCATGGAAGCAATGGTGCGCACGGCCGCGCATTTCAAAGGCGGAGAACACGCCCTGCCGCTCGAATGGCAACAGCTGCGCGGTGTGGACCAGGGGGTGAAAACCGCAACAGTTCCGGGCATCGGCGCCGTCGCCGTCTGCAACGGGATCGCCACTGCCCAACGCATGCTGGAGACGGATGACTGGCAAACGGACTATGTGGCCGTCGAAGTCATGGCCTGCGTAGGCGGCTGCCTCGGCGGCGGCGGCGAGCCGAAATCCATGGATCCGGATGTCCTGAAAAAACGCGCCCAGGCGATCTATGACATGGACGCAAACGCGCCGCGCCGCCGCTCCCATGAAAACCGGGACGTACAAAAGCTGTATGAAACCGAACTGACGGGACCCAACTCCGAGGCAGCGCACGATCTACTGCATACGGAATATGCCGGGCGACGGTCTGCACGTTCGTTGCTGATGCGCTTTCTTGATTGTGTTGACCGGCGCGATGGCGAGGCCGCCGCCCAATTGTTCCATCCGGAGGCTGTCTGGTCCACCGCCTCTCCATTCGGAGATATAGAAGGCGCGTCAGACATAGAGGCCTTCATCCGCACCCAATTGCCTCCGCGCCTGTATGGTCCACACTACAAACGTCACAGGATGGCCGGTGCCGGCGACGGAGACTTCACCGTCACCACCCCAGACGGCCAGCGCTGCCGCTTCACGATGGACATGTCAGAACTGGACGAGGACGGACGGTCCCGCTGGGTGATCCGCCGCCTTGAACGCGAATTGCTGTAAGCAGGCCTCGCGCGCCGCGCGCCTGCAAGCCGGCTTTTTCATTTGGCGCGCATGACGGGATTAGCGCTGGCCGAAGCTAAGCCGCCTTCCCTTTCAGGCCGACCATCCGCTTGAGCATGCCACCCATGTCGCCGATGCCGGCGCCGTGGACGGCGCCTGCGCGGTAGACCTTGGTGGACAGCCACAGGATCAGCAGCGCGAACGCCGCCATCAGGCCCATCTGGGCGAGCACTTCCCAGAGCGGCGGGTCATGCGGCATGCGCAGGATCAGCAGGAAAGGCGTGAAGAACGGAATCCATGAGGCGATGTCGACCAATGGCGATCCGGGATCCTGAAAGGCGATGAAGATCGCGAACATGGGCAGCATCAACAGGATCATCATCGGGCTGAGCAGGGTCTGCGCTTCCTGGATCGTGTCGCACAGCGAGCCGAGCGCCATGAAGATCATGCCATACATGATATAGCCGAGAATGAAGCTGATCAGGCCCGGCACGATGATGGCCGGATTGGCGAGCGCCGCCGCGAAGGGCTCGATGATGTTGCCGACGCCTGGAATCTGGGTCGCGACGACCGTGCCTCCGGCAAAGGCAAACAGGCCCCAGGACAGCATCATCGTGGAGGTGACCGCGAACACGGCGAGCAGCTTGCCCGCCAGCAATTCCGGCAGCTTCACCGAGGTCAGCAGCGTGTCGAAAATCTTGTTCGAGCGCTCCTCGATCGTGCCCATCAACAGGTATTGGATGATCGAGAACACCATCAGCCAGAGGAAATAGGCAAGCCCGCCGGCGACGAACATCGGCGCGCGGTCGGCCATTGTGACCTCATTCCCCGCCGCATCCTGTTCCTCGACCGTGCGGATCCGGCGTGCCGGGACGGCGAAGGCGGCATCATCGACGGTCTGGAGGAAGTCCTCGTCCAGCCCGGCCTCTGTCAGGGCGTCGCGGCGGGCAAGGCGCAGCATGGCGTCCTGGGCAAGGTAGCGGAGTTGGTCGACATTGACGTCATCGCTCCAATATTCGAGTTCGCTGCCATCCTCGGCCAGTACCAGGGCCGCAAAGAGCGGCTTGTCGCCCAGCGGACCTGAGACCGTCTTTTCGCCGAGCAGATAGGGTCGCAAGCCGTCAATCGTCTCTGCCGGCGCTGGTACGGCGATGAATTTCCGGTTGGCGACGCCGGCCCCTTCGGCGGCGGCGCGGGCTTCATCCTCGCCCATCGCGGGCAGGTCGAGCTGTTCGACGATCTCGCTGGTTCGCTCGGCGTCTGCCTGTTCCCGTCTCTGGAATTCGGCTTCGATCGCGTCGGCATAGATGCTGCCAGGTTCGACGACAGCGAAATAGCGGACCGGTGAGGATTGCGCGGCAAAGCCGGCAAGCGCGGCGCCGATAATCATGAACAGGGGCACCGCGGCAAGGCTGAGCCAGAAGCCCCACGCCTTTACATAGCCAAGATAGTCACGGCGAAAGATCAGCAAAATGTTGCGCATCAGGCGGCCTCGTCTTCTGCAAGGGATGCCGCAAGGGCGGCAGCGTCGGCCTCACCGACCAGCGAGACGAAGACGTCGCGCAGGCGGGCCTCTTCCGGCGCAAAGCCGGTGATGGGGGCGCCTGCCTCCAGCGCGGCGCGTAGCGCGTCCTGCGCCTCCCGTCCGGGCGGCAGGTCTATTCGCCAGGTCTCGCCATGCCCGGTGTCCGTGGTCCGGATGGCTTCAAAGCCTTTCGGGGCCAGCACGGCGGCCAGATCAAACCCGGCTTCGACCGAAATCCGTGCCCCCTGCCCCAGCGTGGCGAAGGCTTCCTGAAGCGTGCCGTCCAGCACTTTACGGCCACGCGCCATCATGATGATGCGGTCGCAGAGGCGTTCGGCATGTTCCATGACATGGGTGGAGAACAGGATGGTCGCGCCGCGCGCATGTTCGGTACGGATCAGATCTTCAAGCGCCTGCTGATTGACCGGATCAAGCCCGGAAAAGGGCTCGTCGAGGATCAGGAAGTCCGGCCGGTGGGCCAGCGTGGAGAGGATCTGAACCTTTTGCGCCATGCCTTTGGAGAGTTTCGAGATGCGAGTGCGGCTGAATTCCTCAAGCCCCGTCGCGCCGAGCAATTCGTCGGCGCGGACGCGGGCATCCTGGGCCGACAGGCCCTTCAGGCGCGCAAAATGGCTGATCGTGTCGCGCGCGGTCATCTTCTTGTAGAGGCCGCGTTCTTCCGGAAGGAAGCCGACTTTCTGGAGCGCCCGGACATTCGGCTTGTCGCCAAACAGTTCCACCTCGCCCGAATCCGGCTCCATGATGCCAAGGGCCATGCGCAAACTGGTCGACTTGCCTGCGCCATTCGGGCCCAGGAACCCGATGATCTGACCGTCCGGCACCTCCAGGGACAGGGAGTCCACGGCGGTGAAGGCACCAAACCGCTTTGTGACAGAAGTCATGATCAGGGGCGATGAGGGCATCGGCACAGCGTCCTTTTACGTTTTCAACGTCGGGTCGTTAACGTTTGTCGATATGGATTACACTCAATCGCCTGAAACGCCTTGCCAAGCCCTTAAAGGAGTCGCAGCATCACTTCAGATGAAGACGATGCCTCCCCTCCCCGGACCGGATCGCCTGAGCCAGGATGCAGGCCCGTACGGAATCGCAGGCACATCCCGACCCCTGAAAAAGTACGCTGAACAGCTGGCCCGGATCGAATCCGCGCTCGCCCGCATGGAAGCTGGCAATTATGGCCTCTGTACGAATTGTGAAAGCCGTATCGCGCTGACGCGCCTCAAGGCCGATCCTGCCATCGCCACATGTGCCGATTGCAAGGAGCCTGAAAACCTTACGGTCTGAGCTGTTTTAAAGGACCAGGCCGAACAGGGCGATGAACAGCTGGACGATCAGCGCCAGCACCACCATCAGCACCACGGTCGCCATCCAGCGTCCGCCGAGATTCATGACCAGGCCGGAGACAATGCCGAACACCGCCATCAGGCCGAGGGCAATCATCCAGTTCATGCCGATGGCAACCGCCAGCGTGGCATAGCCGACGGTGAGGATGATCAGCAGGCTGCCCCAGATGCTTCCCACCATGAAACCATCCCACGTCGCCTTCTGGGCGCTGATGTCCATGTCTCCACGATGATATTCACTGGCAGCCATTTAGGGCACTCCCCGTCAAAAACCTTGTGACTTGCGTAATATATGAGGGCGAAGCAGGGTCAAGCGCGTCAAAGCGCTCCAGTTCAGTTTAGTTGCTTGTCCGACTTGGGCAGAGGCGGCGTCAGAGCGCGCGGCAGCGGCGCGGCGGGCACGCCTTCTTCGCGCAGGGCCTCGGACTCTTCAGCTGTGGTTTCTCCCCAGATGGGCCGGTCCTCGGTCTCGCCATAATACATCGAGCGCGCCTCATCCGCGAAACTGTCGCCGACATAATCGAAATTTTTCGCAACGTGATCGCGCGCCTTCGCCATGAATTCGCGCACCCTGGCCGCCTCATCCGGTTCGGACTTGCGGTTTTCCGACGTGCGTACCGATGGCGCCATGATCTGCTTGGCCACGTTTACGCCGCTGCACATCGCGCAGCTGACGAGGCCCCGGCCCGACTGGTCGTCAAACGCCGCAGAGGAGGCAAACCATGCCTCGAAGTCATGGTCGCAATCAGAGCAGATCAGCGCATACCGGATCATGGCAATCCTACATCAGGCGCCGAGCAGCGAATCCAGTTCGCCGGACTGTTCCAGAGCCATCATGTCGTCGCAGCCGCCGACATGTTTTTCGCCGATGAAGATCTGCGGGAACGTGCGTCCGCCCCCAGACCGTTCGACCATTTCGGCCTTTTTCTGCACATCCATTCCGGCGTCGATTTCATTGAAATTGACATTCTTGGATTTCAGCAGGGAGACAGCGCGCGTGCAGTAGGGACAGAACTGGCGCGTATAGATTGTGACATCAGCCATTGAGGGGCTCCTGAATAGTTTCTTCCGGTTTTATATGGTGACATCCGTTTCCCGCACAACGCGCGCAAGCACCAGCACGTCGACTTGTCGCGCTCCCGCCTGTTTCAGGGCCCGCGTGCAGGCCGACAGGGTCGCGCCGGTTGTCAGGACATCATCCACCAGCAGGATACGCTTGTCGCAGACATGGGTTGCAGCGCGGTCGGAGACTTTGAAAGCCCCCGCGACATTGCGCCGGCGGGCCTTCGCGCTGAGACCGCCCTGGGTGGGTGTGCGGCGGCGGCGTTTCAGTACATCGACGCGGCAGGACAGGCCGGCGCGGCGGGCAATTCCCTGCGCCAGCCAGGCCGACTGGTTGAAGCCCCGGCTGACAAGGCGCGTATAGTGTAGCGGCACGGGCACGATCACATCGGCTTCGGCGACCAGTTGCGCCCCCGCCCGGTGCATCCAGCCGGTCATGACATGCAGCCCGTCCCGGCGGCCGGACCGTTTCAGGTCAAGCACGATGCGGCGGCTGGCGGCCTCATAGACGAGGGCAGCGCGCGCCCGGTCCCAACGCGGCGGGCGGGCAATACAGGGCGCGCATTGCGCCCCTGGCCCCAGATCCAGCTCCATTGGCCGGCCACAGCTTTCGCAGACAGGATCGGACAGGAAGCCGATGGCGGCAAATTCGGACGGCGAGAGCGGCCCCTTGCCGGCGCCGCGCTGGCCACTGACGAGGGAGCGTTGGGGCCAGAGAAATTCAGCCGTCGCGCGCAATAGACCCTTTGCCATGCGGGCCCGGTGGTCCATATCGCTGCTCATGCCTTCCCCGGTCCCCCCCAATGCTGCGCCCCCTCGCCTGTTCGACCGCGAACGTGTGGCCCGCAATCGCAGCCGGGCCGCGGCGAATTTCAGCGAATATGACTTCCTGAAAGCGCGCGTGTCGAGCGATATCGCCGACCGGCTGGCGGATACCTCCCATTCCTTTGACCGCGCCTTCGATCTCGGCACCCATGACGGCCAGCTCGCCAGACAGGTTCAGGCCAGCGGCAAGGTCGGGACCATCGAAGCGGGCGACCTGTCCCAAGGCATGGTCGCGCTCAGCCGGGCTACCGGACTGCAGGCCCAAGTGCTGGATGAGGAACATTTGCCGTTCGCGCCGGCCAGCCTGGACCTGATCGTCTCGGCGCTGTCGCTTCATTGGGTCAATGACCTGCCCGGCGCGCTGGTGCAGATCCGTCAGGCGCTGAAGCCCGATGGTCTGTTCCTGGGCGCCCTGTTTGGTGCGGGCACGCTGAGTGAGTTGCGCGCCAGCCTGATGGAAGCGGAAACGGAATTGACCGGAGGCGTCGCGGCGCGTGTCTCTCCCCTGCCCGGCCTGCGCGACATGGCGAGCCTGATGCAACGGGCGGGATTTGCCCTGCCGGTGGTGGACCGGGACCAGGTCGTGGTGCGGTATGCCACTCCGATGGCGTTACTGAGCGATTTGAAGGGGATGGGCGAGCGCGCGGCCTTCGCAGCCGGCATGACGCGGCCCTTGCCGCGCCGTGTGCTGCTGCGCGCGATGGAAATTTACACCGAGACCTTCAGCGATCCCGATGGACGCGTGCGCGCAACATTTGAAGTGGTGCATTTGTCCGGCTGGAGCCCGTCGGACTCCCAGCCCAAGCCGCTAAAACCCGGCAGCGCCAAGGTCAGCCTGGCCGATGCCGTGCGAAATCACGAATCTTCCTGAATTGAACCCAATGGGCCCTCAGGACATCTCCGTCTCGACGGTCGTGAACGTGGTGTTGATGGATGTGGCGACAGCCACCAGACCGCCCATGATGGCGACCGCGATCAGACCCACCAAAAGCCCGTATTCCACGGCTGTGGCGCCTGCATCGTCCCGCAGAAAGCGGCTGAAAATCATGTTCGAGGCCATCATATCGCTCCGAGTGTGTCTATTTACCCGAAAGCACGTCAAACAGGGGAATGTCTGCCGCAGGCGCCGGATAGAGATGAAGGTCCGATGATCTGACCCAGGCCAGGGCTTGCCCTTCCCTGGGCGCAAGCTCGCCCTCCCAACTCTCCGTTGCATAAAGTGGCATTAAAAGGTGAAAATCAGGATAAGCATGACTGGCAAAAGTGATCGGTTTCAGAGACGTCTCATCCACCATGATGGATAGCTCTTCGTGTAATTCCCGCACCAGGGCTCGCTCCGGCGTCTCGCTGCTCTCAACCTTGCCGCCCGGAAACTCCCAGAGGCCCGCCATCGGCTTTCCGGCAGGGCGCTGGGCCAGGAGGATACGGCCTTCCGCATCATAGAGCGCTGCCGCAACCACCAGGACCACCCGGCCTGTCATGTACGGTAGGCCCCGTTAATGTCGACATAGCCATGCGTGAGATCACAGGTCCAGACGGTGTGGGACTGGTCGCCCACCCCGGCATCGACGCAAATCGTGAATTCCGGCTGGGCGAACACGGCGCTGGCAGCGGCTTCGGAATAATCCGGTGCCCGCGCCCCATTTTTGGCCACCAGCACATCATCGAACCAGATCGAGAGTTCATCCATCTGGATCGGCTCCAGCGACTTGCCGACGGCCATCACCACCCGGCCCCAATTCGCATCCCCGGCCGCCATTGCGGTCTTGATGAGGGGCGAATTGGCGATCTCGCAGGCCATGATCTTGGCAGAGAGCCGCGAGACGGCGCCCTTCACGGTGACCGTCACAAACTTGCTGGCCCCTTCCCCATCCTTGACGATGAGCTGCGCCAGGTCGAGGCAGAGCGTGTGCAGCGCCGTCGCGAACGCATCAAGGCGCGGATCGTCTGCCGCTGTGATTGGCACCATGCCGCTCGCCCCGGTTGCGAATACCATCAGCGTGTCAGACGTGGACGTATCACCGTCGACCGTGATGCTGTTGAACGTCTCGTCCACGATGTCTTCCAGCAGGTCCTGAAGCAGGTCCGGCGCGATCGCCGCATCCGTGAAAACGTAGGACAGCATGGTCGCCATGTTCGGGGCGATCATGCCGGATCCCTTGGCGATGCCGGCGAAATTCACTTCAGTTCCGTCTATTTCGATTCCGAACCCCGCCCCCTTCGGGAAGGTGTCGGTGGTCATGAAGGCGCGCGCGGCCGCTTCCCAATCCGGCTCGGAGAGCTTGTCGGCAAGGTCCGGCACGAAGGCGCCGACATAGTTCGGGTCGGGCAAGGGCTCGCCGATCACGCCTGTCGCGGCGAGGAAGCAGGTTGCCTTGTCCACGCCCAGCGTTTCGGTCAGCGCTTTCAGGGTCGCCTCATTCTTCAAAACGCCCTTCGGCCCTGTAAAGGCATTCGAATTCCCGGAATTCGCGATCAGGGCCCGCGCCGTGCCGCCGCCAGCCTCCAGGGCTTCGCGGCACCAGAGCACATCGGCCGAAGCGGTCCGGGAGACTGTGTAGACGCCTGCGCAATGCGTGCCTTCGCCGAAGACAAACAGGAACACGTCGTCGCGCGTCAGGCCGCGCGCCGCATAGAATCCGCGCGAGCCGGTTGCCGCGCGCACGCCCTTGACGACCGGCAGGTCTGGAAAGCGAGCCGGGGCGAAGGGAGAAGGGGTCAATTTCAAAGTTCACGTCCTTGTTCATCAGATGCGGGCTGCTCTTTGAGGAGATCGCCCTCGCTTTCAAGCGAAAGTGCAGAATCCGGAACAATATTCGTCGTTTTCTGGCCCTTTTCGATCTGCGCTTCGGTGCGCAGGCGTCGCAGGATCTTGCTGACCTGGTTGAGCGTCAGGAAGGTGACGATCTCGGGCCGCATCTCGGCGCGGGTCTTTGGCGGGCTGGTCCGGCGGTCCTTCACCTTCAGGAGGTGCCAGCCATCGGCCGACAGGAAGGGGTCGGAAACCTCCCCCACCCCGGTATTGGCAATTACGACCGGGAACGGGTCAGCCATATTGTTCGGCGCGACATAGCCGAGGTCGCCATTCTCCATGCGCGTCGTCGTATCGAGGGAGTTGGAGACGACGAGGCTTTCAAACGTGGCGCCGTCCTGAATCCTTTGGTGAAGGTCGCGGGCCTCTGCCTCGGTTTCCACGAGGATGTGCGCGATTGCGACTTCATCATCTTCCTGCTGCAGGGCGACCTGTTCCTTGTACATGGCCTCAATGCTGTCCTCATTGACCTCGGAGGCGACCAGGCTTTCGACCAGCAAATTACCGAGAATGCGTTCGCGGGCGACTTCCAGTCGGCGCTCGGCGGCCGCGCCCTTGTCGAGCCGGCGGTTCAGCGCCTCCTGCGCCATCAATTTCTGGTCGATAAGCTGGTCCAGGACGAGATCGTAGTTTTCATCGCCGGGGCCGAACGTGTCACCAGGCGAAATCAGGCCGCGCGCAACGGCTTCCAGCTCGACTTCGCTGACATAGATCGGATCGCCATTGACGGTCACTGCGGCCGCAGCCTCGACCTGAATGACGGGTTCTTCCTCGACCGGGCGGTTACAGGCGGGGACCAGTAACAGGGTGGAAGCGGCGAGCAGTGCAGGCAAAGCGCGGGAAAAGGGCTTCAGAAGCAGCACGGTAAAGTCTCCTTTAGGCTGAGGGCTCTGCATTGACACCCCAATGCGGCGTTCTTAAGTCTGACCCGAACGCTGGTCGAGGGGTTTCAGCCAGCGAGTGCGCTGTGGGAGAACCCACAATTATTCTGCCGGTTCCGCTGTCAGGATTAGAGTTTTGTCGCCCCAGATCAATTGGTGCTACCTGATATGCTTTCTGTTGCCCGCAAGATTTTCGGTTCAGTCAATGATCGCAAGCTGAAGCCGCTTCGCGCGCGCGTCAACCGGATCAACGCCCTTGAGCCAATGATGGAGGCCCTGTCGGACGAAGCCCTGAAGGGCAAGACCGAAGAGTTCCGCAAACGCCTCGCTGATGGCGCCACCCTCGACAGCCTGCTCGAAGAAGCCTTTGCGGTTGTCCGCGAAGGGGCGCGCCGGTCGCTCGGCATGCGGCATTTCGACGTCCAGTTGATGGGCGGCATGGTGCTGCACTCCGGCAATATCGCCGAGATGCGCACGGGGGAAGGCAAGACGCTGGTCGCAACCCTGGCCGTCTACCTGAACGCGCTTGAGGGCAAGGGCGTCCACGTCATCACCGTGAACGACTATCTCGCCAAGCGTGACGCCGAGTGGATGAGCCAGGTCTATGGCTTCCTCGGCATGACGACCGGCATCATCGTGCATGGCATCTCCGACGCGGAGCGCCGCAAGGCCTACGCCTCTGACATCACCTACGGCACGAACAATGAGTTCGGCTTCGATTACCTGCGCGACAACATGAAATACTCGCTGGACCAGATGGCCCAGCGCGAGCACCATTTCGCCATCGTCGACGAGGTGGACTCCATCCTGATCGATGAAGCGCGCACGCCGCTGATCATTTCCGGCCCGACCGATGACCGGTCAGAACTCTACATGGCGCTCGACGCGCTGATGCCGCGCCTGACGGACGAGGATTACGAACTCGACGAGAAGCAGCGCTCGGTCACCTATACCGAAACCGGTACTGAGAAGATCGAAGAGTGGCTGACAGAGTCGGGCACGCTGGAAGGCTCCATGTGGGAGCCGGCGAACATCTCCATCGTCCACCATGCCAATCAGGCGCTACGCGCGCACAAGCTGTATGCCCGCGACAAGGATTACATCGTGAAGGACGGTCAGGTCATGCTGATCGACGAATTCACGGGTCGCATGATGGAAGGCCGCCGCCTGTCGGAAGGCCTGCACCAGGCCATTGAGGCCAAGGAAAGGGTCGACATCAAGCCGGAAAACCAGACGCTGGCCTCGATCACCTTCCAGAACTATTTCCGCCTCTACACCAAGCTGGCCGGCATGACCGGAACGGCCCTTACCGAGGCCGACGAATTTGCTGACATCTACAATCTCGGTGTCATCGACCTGCCGACGAACAAGCCGATCCAGCGGATTGATGAAGACGACGTTGTCTATCGTACCGCCAGCGCGAAATATGCCGAGATCGTCAAGGATGTGCGCGAGTGCCATGCGAAGGGCCAGCCGGTCCTGCTTGGCACGGCTTCCATCGAGAAGTCCGAAGTCCTGTCAAACCTGCTCACGACCGCAAAAATTCCGCACAAGGTGCTGAATGCACGTCATCACGAACAGGAAGCCCAGATCGTGGCCAATGCCGGCGTGCCGGGCGCGATCACGGTTGCCACCAACATGGCTGGCCGGGGTACCGATATCCAGCTGGGTGGCAATTTCGACATGCGCGTCGAACATGAGAAAGCCGAACAGGAAGCCAAGCTCGGCCGGGAACTGACCGAAAGCGAATTGTCGCTGCTGACCAGCCAGATCAAGGCCGATATCGAGGTCAAGAAAAAGCGGGCCCTCGACGCAGGCGGCCTGTACGTTCTGGGCACGGAGCGCCATGAAAGCCGGCGGATCGACAACCAGCTGCGCGGCCGAACGGGACGCCAGGGCGATCCGGGCAAGTCGAAATTCTACATTTCCATCGAAGACGACCTCATGCGCATCTTTGCCGCCGAACGGATGGACAATGTCATGCGCCGCCTGGGCATCAAGGAAGATGAGGGCATCACTCATCCCTGGATGAACAAGGCGATGGAAACGTCGCAGAAGAAGATTGAACAGCGCAATTTCGAGATCCGGAAGAACGTCCTCAAATATGATGACGTGATCAATGATCAGCGTAAGGCCATTTTCGAGCAGCGCATGGACTTCATGCGCGCCGCGAATGTCTCCGACACGATCCTCGATATGCGCGAAGACGTGATCAACAGCCTGATCGCGCGGACCATGCCCGAAAAAGCCTATGCCGAGCAGTGGGACATGGACGGGCTCGCTGAAGCCCTGCGCAGTGATTTTGCAGTCGACATGCCTGTGAAGGATTGGGCCTCCGAAGAAGGCGTTGCCAATCAGGAAGTCGCCGAGCGCGTCCACGATGGAATCGCCAAGGTCTATGAGGCGATCACGGAGCAAGTCGGCCTCGAACAGATGCAACGCATCGAGAAGCAGATCCTGCTTCAGGTTCTCGACATGCGCTGGCGTGAACACCTCCAGATGATCGACCAGTTGCGGTCCGTGATCCATCTGCGCTCCTACGGCCAGCGCGACCCTCTGAACGAGTTCAAGGAAGAAGCCTTCAACCTGTTCTACAATCTGCTGAATGAGCTGCGCGCAACGGTGACGCGCTCGCTGATGCATATCCGGGTTCAGGCTCCGGAAGAAAAGCAACAAGAGCAACAACGCCGCCCTGTGCCGCAAGCTCCCGCGTCTGCTCCGGCGCCGCAAATGCGCGAGACACATCTTGATCCGGACACGGGCCATAATGAAATGTCGAGCGATGACACGCCGCCGCCCGGACCTGCCCTGCATCAGGCAGAGGAAAGCTGGGCCAGCACGCCCCGCAACTCCCCCTGCCCGTGCGGCTCCGGCAAGAAGTACAAGCATTGCCACGGCGCTCTGACCACGCAGAAGGCCTGACCCGCGAAATCGGAACCCGACGGTAAACGCCGCGTTCACCCTGATGAATACTCTCAAGGAGACTCATCATGGGCCGCACGCTCACCGCTATTCTCGCCTTTATCTGCGTCGTCTTCGTGATCACGCTGGGCTGGTACTATCTGCAGGAAGGCTCCTTCGAAGGCGCTGGCGCACGCATGGACGCCACCCTTGAAGATCTGCCGGAGGAAACATCCGAATTTGCAAATGAAGTGTCTGATGCAGCCGACGAGATTTCCGATGAGCTGGATCAGGACGACTCCCCGAACCGGTAACCCCGTCACAAGATGACCGCAATGTAACCTTGGGCTGGCCCCGGCTGCGCCCCACGGCTGCCGCGCGCACCGGGTCATAAATCGTGTCTCCAATCATTTTTTGGAGACCCCAACATGACCGATTCTCAACCTCAATCGCCGTTCGCGAGCCTCGTGCCGCAACGGTCCGTCGGCCTGAAATTGCTGCTCGTCTGCAGGCTTGCTCTTCTGATGGCCATTCCCGCCCTGTTCATTCATTCCGTGGTCCAGGACCGCCGCATGGGCGCGGATCGCGCCCTGGCCGACGTCAGCGAAATGGTCGGGGGCCCGCAATCCGTGCTCGGACCGGTCTTGTCCCTACCTTCCTGATCGCCGCGACCATGACCGTGCTGGCTGCCTCATTGGCCAGCATTGCGCTGACCATACATGACCCGCAACATTGACTGGTACGGCGAGCGGACCTCCGCGCCCGCTGCTTGACATGGAGGGGGAAGTGCCCGAACGCCTAGGCCCTATGATGACGACACTTCCCCCTGTTCGCGGCAAGCTGCTCAAGGACGCAAACCTCGCGCCCTATACCTGGTTTCGGGTGGGCGGACCGGCCGACTGGCTGTTCCTGCCCGAAGACGAAGCAGACCTTGCCGGCTTCCTGAAGACGCTCGATCCGGCCATTCCCGTGACCGTGCTCGGCGTTGGCTCGAATGTGATCGTGCGCGATGGCGGCATCGAAGGCGTCGTGATCCGCCTGATGGGAAAATATTGGGGCGCAGTCGAGACAGAGGACGGCATCACGCTATCTGCCCGACCGGGCGCCCTGGATCTAGCCGTCGCCAAGGCCGCAGCCCGCAACGGCATTACCGGGCTCGAATTCCTGTCCGGCATTCCGGGCTCTCTTGGCGGGGCCACGCGCACCAATGCCGGCTGCTATGGTCAGGAATTGCGAGACGTACTGATCGGCCTTGAAGGCTATTTGCGCGATGGCACGCATGTCGCCTATCGCGGCCCCGGACGTCCCGGCAATCTGCCGGAAGCGCACTTCTCCTACCGGCACAGCGATTTGCCTGAAGACCTCATCGTCACCAAGCTGACCCTCGAAGGCAGCGGTACCGGCGCGCCAGAAACCATTCTCGCCGAGATTGAGGCTCTGCAGGCCCGCCGCGCAGAGACTCAGCCCATCAAGGACAAGACGTCCGGCTCGACGTTTGCGAATCCTGACCCTCCCGGCACGCCGGACCAGCGCTCCGCATGGAAACTGATCGACGCCGCGGGCTGCCGGGGCCTGAAGGTTGGCGGCGCGCAGGTTTCGCCAAAGCACTGCAATTTCCTGATCAATACCGGCGACGCCACGGCAGCAGACCTCGAAGCGCTGGGCGAACTGGTCCGAGCACAGGTGCGGGAGTCGCAAGGCGTGGAGCTGCGCTGGGAAGTGCGCCGTATCGGACGCATCCAGCAGCCCCTGCCCTGACCGAAGGCGCGCCTAGAACGTCCCTTCCAGCTGGATCGTGAAGATCGGACCGAAATCGCGGGAGCGGTCTTCCACTCGCACGATATTGCCGAGGCGATTGGTGTCGTACAACTGTCGGCGGAATGTGTCATTCTGGTTGGCAAAGTTCCCGAATGTCGCCTGTCCGGTCATGCCCCAGATGTCCTTGTGCTCGATATAGGCGAACCCAAATCCGGGGCGCGCCCCTTCCTGCCCTGTCTCGGACAGGCGATAATACGGATTGCGTTCCCAGCGCTCGAACCCGACACCCCAGGCCCAATCCGTTCTCGGAATATCCTGGCGCATTTCGGTGAGCATCCAGTATTTCGAACTGTCATTGATCGGCCTCACCTCCCCGGTGAGCGGGTCGGTCACATCCGACTCGTAATACTCACCCTCAAACGACAATTCCGCGCCGGCAAAACCGATTTTGTCGAATTTCACCGTCGCATCCCATTCCGCGCCAAGGCGCCAGGCCGAGTCGAGATTTCCGGGACCGTCGCCCGTGCCGATGGGGACACGGTCAACAATGTCCTCGATATCGGAATAGAAGACTTCGAGCGTTGCGGCGCCCCAGCCGCCATAATTCTTTTCGGCCTGGGCGCTCAGCCGCCAGCTCTGCTCCGGCACTATGTCGGGATTACCATTTTCGCCGTTCCCGGCACTCAGATTGACCGATGAGACGAAATCGAAAAAGTCCAGCTGCCCCACTTCCCGCTCAAGACGTGTGACGAGCTTCAATGACGGATCGACCTGCCAGGACAGGCTGGCAAAGCCCTTGGGGCGGGTGAAGGTCCGCACATTGGACGCGTCGCCCGACTGGGAAAGTTCCGAGATTTCGGCGCCTAGGGAAACTTGCGCGGTCACGGTGGGAGAAAGCCGCCGACCATGCGTCACGGACACTTCTCCCCGCTGTTCTTCAACTCGCGAATTCGCGTTCGGCAAGGTCTGCGGTTCCAACGGACCGCCGCCTTCGGAACTGGCAAGAGAAGATTGCTGGTCCAGATAGTTGAACGCGCCCTCCAGCGCGACTTGCCAGTCGGCACCGGAGTCGAGACCAAGTGAATATTCCGTCCGGAGAATGTATTCGCCTTCTTCAATATCACGCTCGAACACGCTGCCGAACTGGTCGCTCCCATCCAGATTGCTCTGGAAGAGGCGGTCCACAATGGGACTGTCCTCACGTCGAAGGAGACCGATGGCCTTCAATCGCCCCGGCCCAAGAGCGAATTCATAATCCCCGCCAAGTTCGACGAAGACTTCATCTTCCGCGCCCTGGTACAGTCGCCGCCCTTCGGGGCCATCGACCGGAAACAGTTTTGCCGTTTCCTTGTTGTCAGGCTGATAGAGGGTGGTCTTGGCGTTGAGATTGCCGACCACACCGGAGGCCGGTGCCCAACCCACCGATCCCGACACGGAGACATATTCCGCCGCGTGGGTGAAATCCTCCTCACGCCGCTGAATGAGGGCGCCAGCGCCATCGGTTACGAATTCCGGACCATTCGAGGCGCCGCGCTCCGGGTCACTTTTGGCCTCGAAAGACCAGCTGATATCCCCCTTCCCGCCGGACAGGGTGAGGTTCAGGCCATTATAGAAGGGCGGAAGGTTGTCGCGGAAGCGGGCGCGCCAGCGCCATGTCCCGGAGACGGCGCCGTCTCCGTTCGTGACAACATTGACCACCTGCCCCGACAGTCCGGGAATTTCGAAGGATGCGCCATCGACCAGTTCTATGCGGACGATGCTGGAGGCGGAAATCCGGTCCAGCGACTCGGTCGCCCCATTCGACTTGCCGGACACGCGCTGGCCATTGATGAGGACATTCCCGCTCGCCTGCCCGAAGCCGCGTGAGCCATCATCGTCGCCCTGAATCGAAAAGCCCGGAATGCGCGAGACCATCTCCAGCGCCGTTCGCGGGGCATACTGGTTGAAATCATCCTTCGTGAAAATGGTGGCGCCCGGTGTGGTTTCCGGCGCCATGTCCGCGGCAGCAAAAAGGGCGAGTTGCGATGTGGCCAGGCCGAGGCAGGCACTGACGGCCAGCCGTGTCAAAGGGATCACGCTGCGTATCCTCCCCGCAGATGTCTGGAATAAATCGGCGTCTCACCACCGAGCGTAATTTTGATCGTGACGAATGACTACAAACGTAGTCTTAACATGGCAACAGGCTGAATCTAATATTTTTGTCATTTTGCCGGGAAAAGGCGCAGTGTCTGCCACGCTAAGGCCGCTTTAACCCTGCAGACGCGATGTATAGTCCGAAGGCCAGCTTGCAGGAAAATCTCATGAAACGTGTTGCCGTGATCTATGGAGGCTGGTCGTCCGAACGGGACGTGTCCCTCACTTCTGGTAAACAGATGGCAAACGCTGCGCGCAGCGCCGGGTATGATGTTGTGGAAATCGATGCCGGGCGTGATCTGGCAACGCAGCTGACCGACGCAGAGCCGGATGTGGTGCTCAACGGCCTGCATGGACCGTGGGGTGAGGATGGCTGTGTGCAAGGCGCGCTGGAAGTCCTCGGCCTGCCCTATTCCCATTCCGGCGTGTTGGCCTCGGCGCTCGCCATGGACAAGCTGAAATCGAAAGCGGTGTTTCGCGAGGCCGGAATTCCGATTGCCGAGGACAAGCAGGTCACCCGCGCGGAGGCCGCCGCCGCCCATCCGCTGAAGCCGCCCTATGTGATCAAGCCGGTCGCGGAAGGATCCAGCTTCGGCGTGCTGATCGTCCGCGAAGGGGCCAATGGTCCGGCCAAGGAACTGACCGGCCCCAACTGGCACTATGGCGACCATCTGATGGCCGAGGAATTCATTCCCGGCCGGGAGCTGACCGTGGCCGTTCTGGGCGACCGGGCGCTGGCTGTCACAGAGATCACGACCTTAAGAGACTATTACGATTTTGATGCAAAATATGAGGCTGGTGGATCGCAGCATGTGATCCCGGCAGACCTGCCTGCCCATGTGACCGACGCGGCAATGGAATTTGCGCTGAAGGCACACAAGGCGCTCGGGTGTCGGGGCGCGACGCGATCCGACTTTCGCTATGACGACAAGAGAGACCGGCTCGTGATCCTGGAAACAAATACCCAGCCCGGCATGACGCCCACCTCGCTTGTCCCCGAACAGGCCGCATTCGTAGGCATGTCCTTCGAACAGCTGGTCGCCTGGATGATCGAGGATGCTTCATGCCTAAGGTAAGCCGCAATCAGACTGTCCCGAAGAAGAAAGCCAGCCGCCGGCCCGCCGTCATCGTTGACGAAGTGACCGGCGAAGAGGTGCGCGTCTCTTCGGTCGTCTTCGGCTTTGTCATGCTGGTGGCCATCGTTGTGGCAACCGCCGCCTGGATGGGCGGCTCCATGTCCCAGATCGAAAACCGGTTCGCCAGCTTCATGGACAATACGGCTCGCACTGTCGGTATTTCCGTCAATTATGTGTCCGTGATCGGGCTGGAGCAGGATCCGGCCCTCGCGCAGGACATTCGCGCCGCTGCCATGATCGAGCCCGGCGAGAACATGTTCCGCGCCGATCCGCATGTCATTCGCCGCCGCGTCGAAGGCACCCACAAGGTGCTGAATGTGCGCGTGCACCGGCTCTGGCCGGACCAGGTGGTGATCATTGCCGACGCCGCTGAGCCGGTCGCCTTGTGGCATGACGGCAAGGCATGGACTGTTGTCGACGGTCTTGGCCGCGTCATTCCGGATGCCCGCGCCGATGACCACAAGGAATTGATCCGCCTCGCCGGTCGCGGCGCCGCAAAGGCCGCCCCTGCCCTCGTCGCTGCCTTGAAGGCCGAGCCGGACGTGGCCCCCCGCGTTGCCATCGCGACCCGCATCAATGATCGCCGCTGGGACATGCGCCTCGTGTCCGGCGCTACGGTTCGCATGCCGGAAGACCACCAGATGGTGGCCGCGCTGGACAAGCTTTCCACCTTGCAGGTGCGTACGGCCCTGATGCAGCGCCCGCTGGAGACCATCGACCTGCGCAACAAGGGCCGCGTCTATCTCGACCCGGTCAATGACCCTGA
The DNA here is from genome assembly GCF_036964145.1 of Hyphomonas sp. Lineage (GTDB taxonomy): Bacteria > Pseudomonadota > Alphaproteobacteria > Caulobacterales > Hyphomonadaceae > Hyphomonas. The sequence goes on along the minus strand of NZ_JBALUC010000001.1, from coordinate 436,660 downwards.
CTTCACAGCACGCAAAGAGGCGGCTCGCAGCTGATGGCAAACGTTCAGGCCCGGCGGAAGCCCCTTGGGGGATCGCGTGCATCCAGCCCGATTGCGGCGCTGGACATTGGCTGTTCCAAAATCACCTGCATGATTGGCCGGAATGACGGCACAGGCCCGCGCAATTTCCAGATACTCGGCGCCGGGCGCCAGCAATCGCGCGGGTTCAGCGGCGGTACCATCACTGACATGCAGGGGCTTGAACGGTCCATCCGCCTTGCCGTGGAAGACGCCGAACGCGAAGCCGGCGAACAGATCAGCCATGTCATGCTCGGCATCACCGGGCCGAAGCTGAATTGCCAGCTGGTCACTGCCACGACCGAAATCGGCGCTCGCGAAGTGACGCCGAAGGACATCCGCCGGGTCCAGGCCCAGGCGATGGCCAAGATCTCCACCAAGGGCGCAGACGTGCTCGCCGCATGGCCGGTCGCTTACCGGGTCGATGCCCAGGAAGGCGTCCGTGAGCCGGCCGGCATGTATGCAGACCGGCTGGGCCTGATGTTGTCGGTCGTGACCGCGCCGAAGGCCATCGTCCGCAATCTCGTGGAATGTGTCGGCCGCGCCCATCTCAGCGTCAATGCGCTCATCCCCTCATCCATCGCCAGCGGCGCAGGCACACTGATCGATGACGAAATCGAGAATGGCGCGATCTGTATCGACATGGGCGCCGGCGTCACGGCCGTCTCGGTCTATCTGAATGGCTCTCCTGCCTGGCTCGGCCTTGTCCCGGCGGGCGGCACGCATGTGACCTCCGATATTGCCCAGGGCATCGGCACGACCTTTGCCGCCGCCGAGCGCCTGAAAAGCGTCTATGGCACCGCCAATCTCGAAGGCCCCGGCCTCGCCGAACGGATCGAGGCGCCCTGCCTCGGAGATGATGGTCGTCTGCAGGCAACCCGTATGGAACGCGCCCGGCTGGCCGAGATCATCGCACCGCGTATCGAGGAAATCTTCGAATACGTCCAGCAGACCCTGCAAGCCAGTGGTGTACGCAAAGTACTGCCTCGCCGCGTGGTGCTGACGGGCGGCGCAAGCCAGTTGCCGGGGGTACGTGACGTCGCCAGCCGCATCCTCGAAGCGCCTGTGCGGCTCGGCCGTCCGACAAATGCTGAATTCCTTGGCGAAACACTGGGAACACCAGCTTTTTCCACAGCTTCAGGTCTGCTACTGTATTCGGAGTTGGGGTTCGCAGACGCAGTACGGGCTGGCATTGCGTCAAAGGAATACGGAGCAGAAGCCCGAAGCGGAGCCGTGAACAAGGCGTTCCACTGGTTGAAAGAAAATTTCTGATGCCAAACGCGAATCACTTAACCGCTTCTTAGCTGCAACGCGTCATTTTAGCGCTTCAGCGTGGCTTATGGCGGTAAGGTGAGGACGACGAATGACACATGAACTCAAGCCCAGGATTCTGGTCTTTGGTGTGGGCGGTGCCGGAGGCAATGCCGTTGACAACATGATCGAGGCGAACCTGCAGGGTGTCGAGTTCATCGTGGCCAACACGGATGCGCAGGCTCTCTCCCGATCAAAGACGGAAAACCGCATCCAGCTCGGCCCGGAAACGACCTCTGGCCTCGGCGCTGGCGCCCGCCCCGACATCGGCGCGAAAGCCGCAGAAGAATCCATGAACGAGATCCGTGAGCGCCTCGAAGGCGCCCACATGGTCTTCATCGCCGCTGGCATGGGCGGCGGCACCGGAACCGGCGCAGCCCCGGTCATCGCGCGCGCCGCACAGGAAATGAACATCCTGACGGTGGCCGTCGTGACCAAGCCCTTCAGCTTTGAAGGCGCACGCCGCATGACCTTCGCGGAAGAAGGCCTCGCTGGCATCCAGAAATATGTCGATACGATGATTGTCGTGCCGAACCAGAATCTCTTCCGCATCGCCAATGACCGCACGACCTTCGCCGAGGCGTTCCGCATGGCGGATGACGTGCTCTATTCCGGCGTTCGGGGCATCACCGACCTGATGGTCATGCCGGGCCTGATCAATCTCGACTTCGCCGATGTCAGCTCGATCATGCGCGGCATGGGCGCGGCGATGATGGGCATGGGCGAAGCCGAAGGCGAGAATCGTGCCCTCGAAGCCGCCAAGCTGGCCATCGACAACCCGCTGCTGGACGATATTTCGATGCGCGGCGCCAAGGGCGTGCTGATCAACATCACCGGCGGCTATGACATGACGCTGTTCGAACTCGACGAGGCCGCCAATGAGGTGCGCCGCGAAGTCGACCCGGACGCCAACATCATTCTCGGCTCCGCGTTCGACACCGAACTCGAAGGCAAGATCCGCGTGTCCGTCGTGGCAGCCGGCGTTGATGCCGTCATGCCGTCGCTCAAGCAGAACACGCCGGTCGCGGAAACTGTCCGACAGCCGATCGCGGAACCCATCGAGGAAGAGCCGGTAGCAGAAGCCGAGCCGGAAATGGAAGCGGACCTGACCGTGGAGGAAGAGGATCGGCCGAAAGTGATCCTGCACCACGCCTCCCCGCTCCGCTCCGACGAGGTCGACCCGCGCGGTGACTTCACCGGGCAATCCCTGCCGGCCGAACACTTCGAGGGCTCCGAAGGCGAAGACCAGATCCAGGCCGATGCCGTGTTCAGCAAGCAGACCGAGGCCCCTGCCGAAGAAGAAGGTCGTCCAAGCCCCTCCGGTTTCTCCAATCTTTTCGGGTGGCGCAGAGGCTCACAGGGCGAAAATGACGACGCCCCAACGGCCGAGCCACGCTCGCAGATCGTGTCTTCTCCAGACGACCATCCGGAGCCAGCCCCGTTCGATGATGCGGACCTTGAAATTCCGGCCTTCCTGCGACGGTCGGCCAACCACTGATTTCTGCACTCTGGTGCGGACTCTTCAGGGGTGCCGCATTACGATGAAAATGCAATAATTACAGGGCGAAGACATATGTCTTCGCCCGTTTTGTAACACGGCGAAACAAGCCGTGTTTTGTATCCTGACAGCATACACCCCAAACTCTTTTGTGAAACTGGAGGTTGGTGTGTTGTCCGGTAGTGTAGAATTTCAACAAACGATTGCGCGGCCTGCCGTATGTGCGGGTGTCGGTGTGCACAGTGGTGAAAAGGCCCGGCTCGTCCTGAAGCCAGCCCCCGCTGGCACAGGCGTCGTTTTCCGCCGGACCGATGTGAAAATCGGTGACACGGCCATTCAGGCAGATGCCGAATATGTCTCAGATACCCAGCTCGGCACCACGCTGACCAATGAAGCTGGCGTCTCCGTCGCTGTGGTCGAACACCTGATGGCGGCGCTTGCCGGCATGGGCATCGACAACCTTCTCATCGAGATTGACGGGCCGGAAGTGCCGATCATGGATGGCTCCTCAGCCGTTTATTGCGAGTTGCTGATGCAGGCCGGTGTTCAGCGCCAGTCCGCCCCGCGCCGCCGTATTCGCATTCTCGAAGCAATCGAGATCGAGGATGGCCCGAAACGGGCACGCCTCTCGCCGTCGGAAGACAAATTCCTGACGCTGAACGCCCGCATCGAATATGATGACTCCGTCATCGGCGTGCAGGAAATGTCGCTGCAGCTGGCGCCCGGCATGTTTGCCCGCGATCTGGCTTTCGCCCGCACCTATGGGTTTGCCCGCGATGTCGACATGCTGCGCGCCATGGGCCTCGCCCGTGGCGGATCGCTGGAAAATGCCGTTGTGGTGGACAATGGCGAAGTGATGAACCCCGAAGGTCTGCGCGCCGAGGACGAATTCGTGCGCCACAAGATGCTCGATGCCGTCGGCGACATGATGCTGGCGGGCGCCCCGATTGCCGGGACGTATGAAGCTGTCCAGCCGGGCCATTCGATCAACAATCTGCTGGTCCGCAAGCTGCTGGAAACCCCATCTGCCTGGTGCTGGGAAACCGATACCGCCGATGCGGCAAGCGTGGACACCCGCCGGTCTGCCGCTGTCTGAGGCCTCGCGCCGCGTATCCCTGAGAAACCTGCTTGGAAAACCCCGCGGGTTCGCGCTAAGCAGGTAGCCAGATCATCACAGCAGAAAGCGCCTGCCCTGCCATGCGACTGTCCTCGAAACTTCCGATCCTCCTCATTGCTACCGCAGCCCTCACGCTGACGGCCTGCCAGTCCCGCGAAAAGCGCCGCGAAGAACTGGCCTATGTCGAGCGTCCCGTGGAGGCGCTGTACAATCAGGCGGCCACGGAACTGGACAAGCGCGACTATGATCAGGCGATCCTGCTGTTCAACGAAGTCGAGCGCCAGCACCCCTATTCCGAATGGGCCCGCCGCTCGATGGTGATGACGGCCTTCGCCCATTATCAGGCGCGCCATTATGATGAGGCCATCGAAGGCGCCCAGCGCTATCTCGGTCTGCATCCCGGCGGCTCCGAGGCGGAATATGCCTATTACCTGATCGCGGCGAGCTATTTCGACCAGATCACCGATGTCGGCCGCGACCAGGCCACAACCGAACGCGCCCGCGACGCCCTGATGGATGTGGTCCGCCGCTTCCCGGACAGCCAGTACGCCCGCGATGCCAACGCGAAGCTCGACATGGTCCGCGACCAGCTGGCCGGCAAGGAAATGACGGTGGGCCGCTGGTATCTGCGCAACAACCAGACCCTGTCAGCCATCAATCGCTTCCGCACGGTGGTGAAGACCTATGACACGACTTCGCACACCCCTGAGGCGCTGCATCGTCTGGTCGAATCCTATCTGACGCTGGGCCTGCGCGATCAGGCGCTCGCGGTTGGGTCAACGCTCGGATACAACTACCCGAACAGCAGCTGGTACAAGATGAGCTACCGCCTGCTCACCGATGAGGGTCTTGATCCAGAAGCCCTGGACGAGGAAACGCGCCGCACCCTGTTGCAGCGGATCCTTCCCGGCGGCAAATAGTGGCCCGGCGGTCAGCCGCCGATCAGCTCAAACCATTCGTCTTCCGTCAGCGTCTGCACGCCAAGGCTTTCGGCTTTCTTGAGCTTTGAGCCGGCGCCCGGACCGGCGACGAGGATATCCGTCTTGGCCGAAACAGAGCCAGACACTTTCGCGCCCAGCGCATTGGCGCGTGCTTTCGCTTCATCCCGCGTCATCCGCTCCAGCGTGCCGGTGAAAACGATGGTCTTGCCAGCGACGGGGCTGTCGGACGCCGCAGCCTTTTCCGCTTCCACGGTGATCTCTTCCAGCAAGGCGCTCAGCATCTCGCGATTGTGAGGCTCGGCCTCGAAGTCGACAAGCGCGCCCGCCGCGGCCTTGCCGACACCATCAATGCCGGTGAGTTCGGCGAAGGCTTCGGACTCCTGCCCGCCTTCAGCTGCGCGGACAACCGTTTGCCAGAACGGCTCCCATTTCAGGAAATGCCGGGCATAGAGCTGGGATGTGGTCTGGCCCACATGGCGGATGCCAAGCCCGTTCAGGAAACGCGCAAACGGCACAGTCCGGCGAGCATCAATCGCATCGAACAGTTTCTTTGCAGAGGCTTTCCCGAAGCCTTCCCAGTCTTCGAGTGGCGGCAGGCCTTCGGCTTCGATCCGGGCAGCCAGCCGGAAAATATCCTGCGGCGCCTTCACGACGCCCTTCTCCTGAAAGAGCTGGACCTGTTTCGCGCCGATCCCGTCAATGTCGAGCGCCTTGCGGGAGACGAAATGCTTCAGTCGCTCCACCGCCTGCGCCGGGCAGACGAGCCCGCCCGTACAGCGTCGGCGCACATCGGCCTCGCCCTTGTCGTCGATCTCGCGGACAGCCGCTGATCCACAGACCGGGCATGTGTCCGGCATATGCCAGACCTTGCCGCCGCCATCCTGCACCACGCGCAGGACTTGCGGGATGACATCCCCTGCCCTCTGGATTTCGACCGTATCGCCCGGTTTCACGCCGAGGCGTTCAATTTCGTCTTCATTGTGAAGCGTGGCATTCGACACCACGACGCCGCCGACCGTAACCGGGGTCAGGCGCGCGACCGGCGTCAGCGAGCCTGTGCGGCCGACCTGGATGTCGATTTCTTCGAGGGTCGTGGTTGCCTTTTCGGCGGGAAATTTGTGGGCGATGGCCCAGCGCGGCGCGCGGCTGACAAAACCGAGGCGCTGTTGCCAGTCGAGCCGGTTCACCTTGTAGACGACGCCGTCAATATCGTAGCCGAGCGTTACCCGCTGTTGCTCGATGTTGCGATAAGTTTCGATGAGGTCGTCGACGGTTGCCGCTTTGGCCATCAGGGGATTTGTCTGGAAGCCCCACTTAGCGAAAGCCGCCACCGCCTCCATCTGGGTGTCCGCGAAGGGCGCGCTTTCAGCCGCCCAGGCATAGGCGAAGAAATTCAGCGGGCGAGATTTGGTGATCTCGGTGTCGAGCTGGCGCAGGCTGCCGGCAGCCGCGTTGCGCGGGTTGGCGAAAATCTTGCGCCCGGCTTCGCCTTCGCGCGCATTCAGCGCCGCAAAGTCGGCATGGCTCATATAGACTTCGCCGCGGATCTCGATGAAATCGGGCCAGGTCTTGCCTGCCAGTTTCGTTGGGATGTCATCCAGTGTCAGGGCGTTCGCGGTGACGTCTTCCCCCACCAGCCCGTTTCCGCGTGTTGCAGCCCGTTTCAGCTTGCCCTTCTCATAGGTCAGGCTGAGCGACAGGCCGTCGATCTTGGGTTCAGCGGTGAGCTCCAGTGTTTCGGACTCGTCCAATCCGAGAAAGCGCCGGATACGCCCGGCGAACTCGGTGACGTCTTCGTCTGAAAACGCATTGTCGAGCGACAGCATCGGCGCGGCATGAGTTGTCTTGGCAAAGCCGTCCTGCGCCACAGCGCCGACCCGGTCGGACGGGCTGTCTTCACGTTTCAGCTCCGGGAAGCGGGCTTCGATGGCGAGGTTGCGTTGGCGGGCCGCATCATATTCGGCGTCGGTCAGGACCGGCGCGTCTTCCTGATAATAGGCCGCATCCGCTTCGGCGATGAGGGCAGCAAGGCGCGCGAGTTCAGCGGCCGCTTCGTCCGGTGTCAGATCCTCGACCGGTGTTGCCTCGCTCATGCACCCTCCAACAACCTCCCGGCGGCTGCGCGGGCCTCAGCGGTAACTTCGGCGCCTGACAGCATTCGGGCAATTTCTTCCTGCCTGCTGCTGTCATCTAGCCCGCGTATGCGTGAGCCGCCAGCCCCATCCTGCTCCTTCTCCACAAGCCACTGGGCTGAGGCGGACGCAGCCACTTGCGGGCTGTGCGTGATCGCAAAGACCTGTCGGGCCTGACCCAGCGAGATCAGGCGTTCGCCAATAGCGGCCGCCACCGCACCGCCGACGCCTTGATCCGCCTCATCGAAGATCAGCGTCAGCGCAGACCCTGCTTCGGCGAGGGCACATTTCAGGGCGAGCGAGACGCGGGCGAGTTCGCCGCCGGATGCAATCTTGCGCAACGGGCCAAAACCGGCGCCGGGATTGGTCTCGGCGTCGAATTGGACCCAGTCGATTCCGTTAGGGCCGCCCTCCCCCTCTGCCAGCGGCGTGATCGCAACCCGGATTACCGAGCGGCCGAGTTTCAGCGGCTTCAATTCGCGGGCGATGGCCTTTTCAAGCTGCGAGGCGGCCGCCTGCCGCGCGGTGCTCAGCTTGCCAGCCGCCTGGTGCCAGTCGGCGCGGGCAGAGGCCTCGGCCTTGCGGGCGGCAATCAGCGCGTCTTCGCCGGCTTCAACCAGATCAAGACGGTCGCTCAATGAGGTGAGCATGTCCGGCAGGAGATCGGGATCGCAGCCATGTTTCCGGCCCGCTGCGCGCAGGGCGAACAGGCGCGCTTCGGCGCCGTCCAGTTCTGCGGAGTCATGGTCCACGAGCCGTTCAAGCTGGCCAATGGCGTTCGCCGCTTCGCGGGCTTCGATCAGGGCGCGCTCGACCGCTTCCGCGGCGGCGCGCGCCGCAACCGGCAGTGTGTCCTGAGAGGATTCAAATCCCGGCAGGCGGCAAATGCGCTCGGTGGCCCGCGCCGCCTTGGACAGGGCGTCTTCCACGCCGGATTTCTCTAGCACGTTTTCGGCTTCCCGCACGGCTTCGGTCACGCGCTCAGACTGCATCAACAGGGTCCGGCGCTCTGTCAGGATTGCGGCTTCGCCTTCCTGCGGGTTGAGACGGGAAAGCTCCGAGACGGCTTCGGCCAGCCAGTCGCGATGTTCGATGGCTTCGGCATGCGCGTCTTCCAATTCCTGACGCCGGGCACTGGCCTCCGCCATGGCGGCATGGGTGGTCGCGCACATTTCCAAAAGTTTTTCATTGCCCGCAAACTGGTCGAGCAAACGCCGGTGAGACGAAGGTTTCATCAGGGTAGAGGCCGCATGCTGGCCGTGAATCTCGACCAGAAGGTCGCCAATTTCCGACAGGAGCGTGGCGCTGACCGGCTGGTCATTCAAGAAGGCGCGCGCGGGCCCGCTGCGGCGGATGACCCGCTTCATGGTCAATGTCTCGTCGGGGGAGGCATCAATGCCGGCCTCGGCCAGCGCAGCCCAGACCGGATGGCGGACCGGCGGCGAAAACTCGACCGCCACGCTCGACTGGTCCTGCCCCGCCCGAATCATCGCGCGGTCGGACCCATGCCCCATCGCCAGCGACAGGGCATCGAGAATGATGGACTTGCCTGCCCCGGTCTCCCCGGTCAGCGCCGTAAACCCGGCGCCCGGTTCGATGTCCAGGCGGTCAATCAGGACGAAATCACGTATCGACAATGAAAGGATCATGGCCAGTCTCCAAAGAGTCTACTGGCCATGATTTATCATTAGAACAAAACCGGAACAAGCCCGATTTTCACAGATCGCCTAAAGCGGCATGCAGGCCGCGCGCAACCAGTCCTTCACCGGCCCGTCCAGACGGTCGGCCAGCAATTCGTAGACTTGCGCGTGATAGGCATCGACCCAGTCCCGCTCGTCCTTCGTCAGATGAGCCAGATCGATCAAATCCCGTGCCAGAGGCGCAAAGGTCAGGCATTCGAAGCCGTACATGTCGAGTTCGCCGCCTTCGATGGCCGCCGGTGGCATGACATATTGCAGGTTCTCGATGCGGATGCCGTACTGCCCGGCGCGGTAATAGCCAGGCTCGTTCGAGACGATCATGCCGGTCTCCAGCGGCACCGAGTTCCACGCCTTGGCAATGCGCTGCGGCCCTTCATGGACGCCCAGATAGACGCCCACACCGTGGCCGGTGCCGTGCTGGTAGTCGAGCCCGGCCTGCCAGAGCGCATGCCGCGCCAGCACATCAAGATGCGTGCCGGTCGTTCCTTTCGGGAAGCGGACCATGGCCAGAGAAATATGCCCCTTTAGCACCAACGTGTAGTGACGGCGCATGTCCGTACTCGGATCACCGATCGGCACCGTCCGCGTCACATCTGTCGTGCCATCAAGATACTGGCCGCCACTGTCGACGAGATAGAGGCTGCCGCGCTCCAGCTTGCGGTTCGAGGCCGTCGAGACGCGGTAATGCGGAAGCGCCCCATTCGGCCCGGCGCCGGAAATGGTCGGGAAGGACAGATCGTTCAGCCCGCCGAGGTCTTCGCGAAATTCCTCCAGCTTGATGGCGGCGTCGATCTCGGTGATCTCGCCGCTTTGCGCGTCCGTATCGAGCCAGTGCAGGAAGCGGGTCAGGGCCACGCCGTCGCGAATATGTGCGGCCGCAGAGCCTGCGAGTTCCGCTTCATTCTTGCAGGCCTTGGGCAGCGCAACCGGGTCGCGCTGGCGCACGGGCGTCGCGCCCGCCTGTTCGAGCTGGTCGAAGAACCAGGCCGAGGCCACATCCGGATCAACGCTGACGGTCTTGCCCTTCAGCTCGGCGAGGCCTTTTTCGAGGTCGGGCAGCGGGCGCAGCGTGACGCTGTTGCCAAGATGCTGGCGCAGCGCGTCGGACACTTTGACTTCATCAAGGAAAAGGTCAGCAGAGCCGTCGGCAAACAGGATCGCGCGGCCAAGCGGCAGCGGCGTACAGCTGACATCGCCGCCGCGAATGTTGAACGCCCAGGCGATGGACGCCGGCGACGTGATCACAGCCGCGTCGAGCTTTTCAGCTTTCAGGTCCTGGCCGATCTGCACACGCTTTTCGTCATGCGCGACGCCTGCAAATTTTACCTCATGCGGCACGACCAGCGCGGCGGGCTGGTCTGGCCGGTCAGCCCAGGCGAGGTCGATGGGATTGTTCGTGACGGCGACCAGTTCAGCGCCGGCCGCCTTGGCCGCCGTGCCCATGGCCGCGACATCGTTCGGGCTCATCAGTTTCGGGTCATAGCCGATGCGCTTGCCGGTCATGTCCTGTGATTTGAGCCAGCCGAACGGGCCGGGCTCCGGCACGGCCTGTACTTCCCAGAGGTCCGGATCGGTCTGGTCGGCGACCTGCAGCGTGTAGCGGCCATCGGCAAAGATCACGGCGCGGTCTGTGAAGACGAACGCCGAGCCGAACGAGCCGGTAAACCCGCTGACCCAGGCCAGGCGCTCATTGGCGTCCGGCAGGTATTCGTTCTGGTATTCGTCATCATGCGGAACATAAAGGCCGTCGATGCCCTGCGCGACAAGCTGTTCGCGAACGAGGGGCAAATGGGCGCGCCCGTCTTGCGGGCCGCCCTTGATATCAAATGTCTGTCTCATGCCCCTTACTTAGAGCGAAAGCACTGTTTTGACCATAGAAAGCCGCATCGTAGCTATGCATTTTTTCATGCTAATTTCCGCTTTTCTATGCTTTTTTGTTTAGAGTTATCCGCTACATAGCGCCCACACAAAAAATTGTGCGCCGCACAATACAAAAAGAGGGACGCACTATGAGACGTCAAAACACAATCGCCACGCCAGAGATGGCAATCCTTTCCGGCCATGGCCGGTCGCTGATGGTCAATGAGATGGCTGAGCCAGCCTTCGTCAACGCCCTGCAGAGCGCCGAAAGCCAGCGCCCGCAGATCCTGGCCCGCCGCTCCGCCCGTTGGGCTCGTCGCGCCGCTTACTGAGCTTGCAGGGCCTGGCCCGGTTTCCGGAACACTAGCGTTGACCAGCCGTCTTCGCGGATACGTGTCTGGAAATCGAGCCCCCGGGAGGCAAACGCATTCCGGACTGGCGGCGCCTGATGGTGCAACAATCCTGACAGGATGATTGTGCCGCCTGGTGCTGTGAGAGACGCAATATCCGGTGCGAGCCCGATCAGGGGTCGCATCAGGATGTTCGCAAACACGGTGTCATATGGCCCGCCCTGACGAATGCGCGGCGTGTTGGCACCCGTAACATGCAGGGCGGTAAAGCCGCTGACATGGTTCTTCCGGGCGTTCTCGTTCGCCACCAGCACGCTGTCGAGATCGATATCCGTGCCAATCGCGGACGACGCGCCCGCCTTCAGGGCCGCAATCGCCAGCACGCCGGAACCGGTCCCGAGGTCCAGCACCTTGCCGATGGACCGGCGGCGGCGCACCTCGTCCAGCGCCAGAAGGCAGCCCAGCGTCGTGCCATGATGACCCGTGCCGAAGGCAGGGCCCGCTTCGATCAGTACGGAAATCTTCCCCGGTGACTGGCGCGCAAGGGCATGGCTGCCGGCCACGATGAACGGCCCGGCCTTGACCGGCGGCAGGCCTTCCAGTGACAGCGTCACCCAGTCCCGTTCGATCACCTGTTCGATCCGCGCGACGAGGTCCGGCGCGGCTTCTTCGATGATTGCCACGCACGCTTCGGCGTCTTCCAGCGTTTCGGCAAAGGCATCGAGCCGCCAGCTCGTCCGGCTGTCTTCCTTGGCATCGACCGCGCCCGCAGGCGACGGATCGGCCCAGGCCAGCGCATCCCACGCCAATTCGATTGGCGTCCGCGCGCCCTTTGCACTTATCTGATACATAAGCGGCGCTTAGCAGGCGGATGATTTCTTGGGAAGGACACAAAGATGGTGCGGATATCGCTCATGACAGTTGCATTTGGCGCGTCCCTGTTGGGAGCTTGCCAGACGCAGCCCCCTCCCGACCCGGCTCCAGAACTCGCGGCAGTCGACGCCCCCACCCCGGACGCGCCGTGGCGCGAGGTGGGAGCCGAAAATCTTGTTATCCTGAAAACCATGTCGGGGGACGTCGTCATCGAACTCGCGTCGGAGGCTGCGCCTGAACATGTGGCGCAGTTTCGCGAGGCGATACGGGCCAATCTCTACAATGGCGAATACTTCTATCGCGTGATCGATGGCCATGTCGCCCAGGCCGGGCTGGAATTCGAGCACAGGCTGGAAGGCTGGGCCGACTTGCCATTGGAGACCGAACGCGCCCTCGACGCCGAGGGCTTTGCCCCGCTCGGAAACCCGGATCTGTTCGCAAACCAGGTCGGGCACCGGGACGGCTTTGCCGTCGGCCGCGAGAACGGGCAGGAATGGTTGCTGCATTGTCCCGGCGCGCTTGGCATGGCGCGGAATGCGCCGCCGCATTCCGGCTCGACCGAATTCTTCATTCCGATTGGCCAGCGCCGTTATCTCGACCGCAACTATACGATCTTCGGCCGGGTCATTTCGGGCATGGCCCATATCAATCGGCTGGAACGCGTGGAGCCGGCGGGGGAGGATGAGATCGGCGCCTTCACCGATCCGGACACATCCGAACAGGCCTTTGCGGCGCGTGCGCAGGCCCTCTCCGCCAATGAGATTGTGTCCATCGGGCTCGCGGCCGACATGCCTGAAGACCTGCGTCCGCGCTGGGAAGTCATGGCAACGCCTGGCGCAGAATGGGAAGATTTGAAAACCTCCAAACGCGATTACAGCATCTATGATGCCTTTGTGGTGACGCCGCCGAAACGGGTGGATATCTGCACCCTCCCTGTCCCTGCGAGAGCGCTGCCCGCTGATTGACGAACCCGGCGGGGTTCGCCAAACACAAAGAAAAACGGGGAGTGAAATGCTGACATCAATACAAGGCGCTACACGCGCAGGCCTGCTTGTGGCCGCAATCGGGGCCATTGCCCTGCCGGCCCATGCCGACACCGGGGACACGGCCTGGATCCTGGCCTCGACGGCGCTGGTCCTGTTCATGACCCTTCCGGGGCTGGCCCTGTTCTATGGCGGTCTTGTGCAGGCAAAGAATTTGTTGTCGGTGTTCATGCACTGCTTTGCCATTGCCTGCCTGATCAGCCTGGTCTGGCTCATGTGCGGCTATTCCATCGCGTTCGGGCCGGGCGAAAGCGGCTATCTGGGCGGCTTTGCGAAAAGCATGATGGGCGGGATCACAGGCGCGCCGCTGGACGGCCAGACCATTCCGGAACCCCTGTTCTTCATGTTCCAGATGACTTTCGCGATCATCACCCCGGCGCTGATCGTGGGGGCGTTCGTCGAGCGTGTGAACTTTGCCGCCGTGCTGATCTTTTCCGCCCTCTGGCTGCTCCTCTGTTATGCGCCCGTGGCCCATTGGGTCTGGGGCGGCGGCTGGCTGGCCGACAAGGGCGTGATCGACTTCGCCGGCGGCATCGTCGTGCACACGACCGCCGGGATTTCTGCGTTGGTCTTCGCCCTGATGCTGGGGCGTCGCAGTCATTTTCCGAAAGACATGCGCCCCCCGCACAGTCCCGGATTCGTCCTGCTTGGCGCGGCCATGCTCTGGGTTGGCTGGTTCGGCTTCAATGCCGGGTCCGCCCTCGGCGCCAATGAAACAGCGGCGCAGGCCATGCTGGTCACCCACATCTCGGCCGCCACAGCGTCGCTGGTCTGGATGCTGATCGAATGGATCAGCTTCCGCAAACCCACCCTGGTCGGCATCGCCACAGGCATGGTGGCGGGCCTCGCCACGATTACCCCGGCTGCAGGCTCGGTAGGGCCTCTCGGCGCGATCATTATCGGTATCCTGGCCTCAGGCGTCTGCTACGCCGCTGTCGGCCTGATCCGCCAGCGCCTCAAGGTCGATGACAGTCTCGACGTGTTCGCGGTCCACGGTGTGGGCGGCATGCTCGGCAGCCTGCTCATCCCGTTCCTGGCCGCCGCAGGCCCGCTCGCTCCGGGACTTGGGATGTCCGTTGGGGCGCAATTTGGCGCTCAGCTGCTCGGCGTGGCTGTGGTCGCCCTTTACTCGGCCATTGTGACCGCTGCCATCCTGTTTGCGATCAAACTGTTCCTTCCGCTCCGGGTATCGCCCGAGGATGAAGAGAATGGCCTCGACTCGGCAACGCATGGTGAGACGGCGTATCATATGTGACTCGGCCCTGCGGCGCGCTTGACAGGCGCGCCGCAGCGACCCACGCCTAGGGCATGACCGACATGCCGCCCTATGAAATAAGTGACACTCTTTCTGGCCTGAATGGCATCCGGCATGGATTCTTTGGGCGGCGCGGGGGCGTGTCGGGCGGGCTCTATGCCAGCCTGAATGCCGGTGAAGGCTCGGGAGATTCCCCCGACGCCGTCGCCACAAACCGCGAGCGCATCCGGACGGCCCTGTCGGCGCGCGCCCTGCTCTCCTGCTACCAGATCCATTCGGCCGATGTGATGCACGTCACCGAGCCCTGGACCGTTCGCCCGGAAGCGGACGCAATGGTCACGACGACACCAGGCCTTGCCCTCTGCATCCTGACGGCGGACTGCACGCCCCTCCTGTTCGCTGATGCCGAGGCGGGCGTGATCGGCGCGGCCCATGCCGGCTGGAAAGGCGCGATCGGCGGCGTGATGGACACGACAGTGGCGGCCATGCTGGAACTGGGCGCCCGGACCGACCGGATTCGCGTCGCCATTGGCCCGACCATCCAGCAGGCGAGCTATGAGGTCGGCCCGGAATTCCGCGACACATTCCTGTCCGAATCTCCCGAAAGTGCGGCCTTGTTCATTCCGGGCGAGGGCGACCGCCTGCATTTCGACCTGCCCGGCTATTGCCGGCAGCGGCTGGACCGGCTGGGCGTGCACAGCATTCACGATACCGGCCTGGACACGTGCGCGCTGGAAGATGCCTATTTTTCCAACCGTCGGCGCAATCACCGGAACGAGCCCGACTATGGCCGAAATGCCTCAGTCATCATGCTTACGCTGTAATTTTCTGAAAAAGTCCGAAGAGTCAGGTTGCGACTCGCTGCCCTATGTTACAAAAGCGACACCAATCGGGCAGCACGGGCGCTCCAACATGAAACTGCTTTCCTGCAATGCGAACCGGCCATTGGCAGAAGCCATCGCCGATTATCTGGACACGCGCCTGACGCGATCAGAGGTGAAGACGTTTTCGGATCAGGAAATATTTGTCCGCATCGACGAGAATGTCCGCGGCGAAGACGTCTTCGTGATCCAGTCCACCTCCTACCCCGCCAATGACAATCTGATGCAATTGCTGATCTGCATGGACGCGCTGAAGCGCGCCTCGGCCCGACGCATCACGGCCGTGATCCCCTATTTCGGCTATGCCCGCCAGGACCGGAAGACGGATGGGCGCACGCCAATCTCCGCAAAGCTGGTCGCAAACCTGATCTGCAGCGCGGGCGCCGACCGCGTCCTGACCGTCGATCTTCATGCCGGCCAGATCCAGGGCTTCTTCGATATCCCGACCGACAACCTCTTCGGCAGCCCGGTGATGGTGGACGACATCAAGGAACGCTACGGCACCAAGGACCTCATCGTCGTATCGCCGGATGTCGGCGGCGTGGTGCGGGCCCGCTCGCTGGCCAAGCGGCTTGAGGCCGATCTTGCCATCGTCGACAAACGCCGCCCCGAAGCCGGGAAGTCCGAAGTCATGAACATCATTGGCGACGTGTCCGGCAAGCGCTGCATCATGCTGGACGATATGTGTGATTCCGGCGGCACGCTGGCAAACGCGGCTGCCGCCCTGAAAGAGCATGGCGCGAAGTCTGTCTCCGCCTATGTGACGCATGGCGTGCTGTCGAACAATGCGGTGCAGCGCATTGAGAAATCCGTACTCGACGAACTGGTGATGACCGACTCGATCCAGCCGTCAGAAGATGCAATCAAGTCCAAATCTATCCGTATCCTGCCCATATCCCCCCTGCTCGGCGAAGCCATCCGCCGGATCGCGAACGAGGAAAGCGTCTCGAAGCTCTTCGACCGCTAGGCCCGACTACTCGACTTCAGGCGCCAGCCGGTTCACCAGATACCGCACCGCGCCGAGGATCAGCAGGATACTTGTCACCAGCAAGCCGGCCAAAACAGCCATCAGCGTGGCAATGGCGTAATAGGACAGCACATACCAGTTCGTCGGGATGTCTTCGAATTCCCCGATCGGGATGGACGAGAAAGTCAGCAAGGCGACGGCGCTGCACAGGCTGATCGTGGCAAACCAGGCAATCATGCGCACGCGCTTGAACAGCCAGATGCCGATATCCGCACTGCTATTATGCATCATCCCCAACATGGTGAGCATCAGGGCCAGAATTGTGGCAGATGCGCTGGCAATGGCTGCGCCGAAATAGAGGGAGGAGTCCGACAAGGCCTTGACGAGACTCATGGCTTCAGAGCGGGAATATATCTGACCCACAAAGAGGCGGTGAATGCCAAACAGGATGAATGTCAGCACACCGCCGACCATCGGTGTGGCTTTCCCAACCGGCTTGGGTGATGCCATGACTGAAACCTCCTGCCCTGCGGCGCGTCCTGCTGCCTGTCGCAACTAGACGCGCCACCAGTCCGGAAGGTTCCGAGGAACTAGCTTATGCAGAATTCCAGAGGGTAGGTGACGCCCTTCACTTCCGCCAGATTTCCATTGTCATTCATCACCGGCTCGAATGTCGCTTTGTTCAACTTTATCGCTTCCGCATTGAAAACTGGATCAGTGCACTCCGCAATTTTATTTGCTGGCACCCCATCTGTTCCCAGGTCGAACATGACCAGACAAGCGCCGCTTTTTCCCTGCAGTGCGGCCTCCGTCGGATAGGACGGTATTGGCAGGTCAACCGATACGGGCACCCAATCCTTTTCAAGACTTAGGCCCGCAGACGCATTCGCAATTCGTGAAGCATCGATCCGCGCTTGCCACTCATCTGAAACCTGACGGTCTTTAAACCAATTGGTTTGTCCACTGCAGAATTCGGAAGCCTGGACACCGTCTTGATCCCCGCCCAATTCCACATCCGGGGCAGAAACCGGCTGGGGCGCAGGTGGGGTCAGAGGGGCACGCGGCGCAGAGGGGGGTTGCGAAACTTTAGCCCCCGCATTTTCCGTGATGAACAGCGAGTCGGCAAGGACAAGCCCCTGCTCCGCCATCGGATCAACAGCCGCGCCGTCGCGCCAGACCTCCAGATGCAGGTGCGGTCCCGTGGCCTGACCGGACTGGCCGAGCGAGCCAATAACCGTACCGGCAGATACGGATTGCCCTGCAGACACCTTGATGTCTTTCAACTGGCCAAAGCGCAGCACCGTATTACCCGCAGAAATTTCAACGAGATTGCCATAGCCGCGGGTCATCTCCGCGCGGGTCACACTGGCCGCTACTGGCGCATAGACCGGCTTGCCTTCTTCCTCGGCGAGATCCACGCCTTTATGCTCTTTCGCCTCACCCGAGACAGGGTGCTTGCGCATACCGAATGCGCTGGTCAGTTTGGCCTTGTCCAACACGGCATGGCTGTAGGCAATTGCGTCGGCAGGCAGAATGGCTGCGCCACGGATCAGGGATCCCTGCGCAAGGGCAAGCGGCGCGGCAAGCGCGAGCGCAGCGACCACGGCAAGGCCAAGGCGCTTCGGCCGGTGCGGGGTTTCGCTCAGCAATTGGGTCAGGCGCATTTTCAGGGTTCCTTCCTTCTTGAGGGTGAATGCTGCAACCGGCAGGATCAGCGCAGGCCGGGCATGTCGCGCGACCTGGGTCAGGGCCCGGGCATAGGCAATCCGGTCCCCTGTCAGGTCCGCCGTCTCTTCATCGACAATGGCTTCGCGCCAATAGTCGAGCCGTTCGCGGATGGCCCAGGCAAAAGGCGAGAACCAGAAGAGGTCTGCGACCATACGGTCGAAAGGCCGGGTCAGCAGGTCTCCCCGCTTCAGGTGAACCAGTTCGTGCACGATGATCTGGGGGGTATGCTGTTTCGAGATCAGCGCCGCCGGAATGAATATTACCGGACGCAGGATGCCCGCGAGAAAGGGCGCGCCGTGCGGGATAACACGCACCGCTGGCACGCGCCGCAACCCGATGGCATCGGCCCAATGGCGGACCGGACGCACAACCGGGCGGGATGTCTGCTTCAGCCGCTGTAGCCGCGCCTGACCCATACCCCAGCAGAGCACACGCACACTCCACCCCGCCACCAGCCCCCACAGGATCATCGTCTCGATTGGAGGCATACGGAAGGAAGGCTGGGCCGCTTTAACAAAGTCAGCCTCCGGCTGAACCCTGAGCACTTCCATCATGGGCATATCCGGCAGCGCCTGTCCGGCGACCTGGCTGAGGCCCGGCATGAAGGCAGACGTGAGGAAGGGGGCGAACATGAGCGCTGCGGCGCCGCGCCAGATAGCCTGCGCCATCTTGGGCGAAGGCTTGAGCGCGCAAAGCGCGGTAGCGAGCAGCCAGAGCGCGGCGCTCCAGCCAAGGGCGAGGCAAACCAGTCCGGGCAGGCTCATGCCTTGTCCTCCGTGTCGCCGGCAGCAGCATTGATGATGGCGTCAAGCTCGTCGAGTTCGGCATCCGACAGGTGCGGGCTCTCGGCAAACAGCGCCGCAGGCAAGGGCCCGTCCATGTCCAGCACCTGACGGGCAAGATGCCGGACGAGGCCGCCAAGCGTCGCCGTCCGGTCAAGCGCGGCAGTAAACACCGCCATGCCATGCACATCGGCCCGCGTGACCCACCCCTTCTCTTCCATGCGCGCAATGACGGTGCGCGTGGTGGAGGGCTTCCAGCCTTGCGCCGGGCCGATGGCCTCATGCACTTCCCGCGCGCTTTGCGGTCCGGCAGACCAGAAATGTTTCAGCACGGCGAGTTCGGAGGGATTGGGTTGGGACATGGCAATCTCGCTAAGTTGGTCACCCACTCACTACAGATGTAGTGTATTCATGTCAAATGAAACCTTGCTCTGCGAATTTCCAGGCCCGCGAAACGACTCGAGAGTCCGAAAATAACGGACTCCCTCCGGACTTTTTCCCGCGATTTATGGATACTTTATGGACAATTTACGGACAGGGTCCGCAGGCGTTCCGGGCTCGGTTTGAGTGGGCCTATTCGACGGTCCAGCCACGTGGCGTCCGGCGCGCATCCAGGGTGAGCGGCTCATCACCAGATTCGCGTGCGGCAGCGCGCGGACCTTTGCGACCTGCATAGCGCATGAACAGGGCCGCCGAGGCCAGCAACACGCCTGCAATGGCCGTCATTACGGCAAGAAGGCTGGCAAACAGGACAAGAAGCAGACCGATACACAGCTGCGCCACAAGGCTGACCGCGCTCGAAAGCGCGTCTGCGATGTTGAAACGGCCGGAACTGGAAGCTGCTTGGGTCATGACTCTCTCGATTACACAGCAAACATGGCGTCAGCTTTGCGCCCCGTCAATGGAATGCAATACGGATACCATGTGAAATCACGCAATTGCCTCAATCGGCCCGGATCAGCAGGCCCCGTTCTGTGCGGATCTGCGCATAGGCCGCCGTGATCGACGCCGCCTTGGCATGGGCCGCATCCTCGAATTCGCGGGGGGCGCCCATCTGCACCACCCGGTCGGGATGATTGTCCGCCATCAATTGGCGATAGGCCGCGCGAATGTCTGAAAACTCCGCATCATGTGCCACACCCAGAATGTGATATGGATCGTCACTATCCGGCCCCAGATGGCTGGCCTTGATCCGGCGGAATGTCCGCTCGTCGAATCCGAACGCGTTGGAGACGGTACGCAAATAGTCCATTTCGTCCATTGTCACGACGCCATCGGCGCCGGCAATCTGGAACAGACCGTCCAGAACTCCCTCAAGCAAACAAGGCCGGGTATGGTATTTCCGACCGATCTTGCGCGCATAGCCCTCATAACCACGGACCGTCTGGCGCGCGATATTGAACACGCGGCGGACACTGTCTGCATCTTCCGGCGCAACGCGGAAAACACGGGAAAACACCATGATTTCCCGATCGGAAACGGTCCCGTCAGCAACGGCGAGCTTGGCACCGAGGCCAACTACGGCCGCCGTGAAGCTCACATCATTCGGGTCTGGCGCGCACGCAAAATCCTTCCCGTCGACAGAAGCGCCGTCAGAGTTGTCAGGGTCGAACAGGCGTCGCCCGCCCTCAAGCAGTCGGGTCCACAAAGACATTCGGGGAAATTCTATACCCTATTTTGCGAATTTTGGGAGCGCGGCATGCTGACAGATGCGTGAAGTACTGCTCACAGTTCCAATTATGAATTCTTTTTTAGATTCTGGTGCTTCACCCCGTGCCACATCTATTTGGGTCGCGACTCGACTGCCGCACGCAAAGCCGCAATCTCCGACCGCATGTCCTGAATGGCTGTCAGGACAGCTGCCCGGCCCTTCTCGGCCGTCATCAACTCGTCTTCCAGTTCCTCTTCGAGTTCGTCGAGCCCCTCTTCGATGATCGCCTGTTGTTCGGCGGCCAGGGAATCCACAATCAATGCGATGAAGAGGTTCAGGATGGCAAAGCTGGCGATGAAGATGAAAATCAGGAAGAACATCCAGGCATAGGGATTGCCGTCATCAATGACTTTCTGGACGACTTCGAACCGCCAGCCATCCATCGTCATGACCTGGAAAAGGGAATAGGCCGAGCGTGGCAAATCTCCGAACAATTCAGTGACCTCCTCATTCTCGGTATTGCCATACATGTTCGTCGCCATGACGGCTGCGACATAGGTGATCAGCGCCAGTACCGCGAAGATCGCGCCCATGCCCGGCAAAGCCTTCATCAGCGCCTCGGTGATCCGGCGCATCATCGGCACGATATGCAGGAGCCGGAGAATCCGCAGGACGCGGAGCGCGCGAAGCACGCCGAATGCCTGACTGCCCGGAATAAGAGACACGCCGATGACAATGAAATCGAACCAGTTCCAACCACCCCGGAAGAATTGCAGCCGGTATACGAACAGTTTCAGCAGGATTTCGATTGCAAAGACGTATGTGATTGCCTGATCGATCACGTCCAGGGAGACGACGAGGCTTGGCGGCAGGGTTTCCCGATAGGTCAGCACGCCGAGGATCACCGCATTCACGATGATAAGCGTGATCACCAGGTGCCGGAACCATGGCCGTTCGATCATGCCCTCAAGCGAAGAATTGTGGGTGCTGATGTCGAGTGTTGCGCGTTTCATGGTCTGAGCCGTGTCCCCTTCGGTCGTGAGGCCATACGGCGTTTTGCCCGCAACCGCGCCGACTGCCAAGGCATGGCGTGGCTCTTACCGGGATCAGTACGGCCCGCTAGTCGGCAGATGTGGTCGTGTCGGAAACGATCACCCAGTCGCCCTCGATCTTGCGGAGGACCAGCGTGTAGAGCCCGGACGGGTTGTCGCCTTCGACCTCCAGCATCCAGCGGCCATGCGCAATAGCGGCGTCGGGCGACAAGATGTCGATCTCATAATCGGACGTCACGAGTGTGCCCATCTTTGCGGGCGTGTCGTAGCGTGTTTCATACCGTTGCAGCGTCGCGTCCCAGCCGCGCGCGATGTTTCCGCCGGACGCGAAACGAAGGTCCGGGGATTTCCAGTAGCCGTCCATGAAAGCGGGAATATCCCCGCGATTCCATGCTTCGTCCTGAGCCTCCAGCATCGCCGTAATCGCTGCGGCCTCGTTCGCTTCCATCCCGGCCGTTACGCCGGCTGGAGCGGATGGGGAGGTCGCGCAAGCCGCAAGAGCGAAAGGCAGGACGAGTGCAATCAGGGCTGAACGCATGAATATTCCTCCGGACTTTGGGGCCGACAAGCCGGGCCCCTCGCCTATCGCTTGAGATAGGCCTGACGCGCCCACTCTATGGCACTGAGCGCCACGGCGACACCCCCGAGCCAGAAGGTGATGATGAAGACATCGTAGAACCCGTTCTGCTCGATCATTTCGCCGAGCCAGGGACGGCCCAGCGTGCCGATCAGCATGGTGAGCGAGGCAAGCAGCGCATATTGCACGGCGGCAAAGCGCGGATTGACCACGGAGGTGAGATAAGCCGTCATCGCCACGAGCGCAAAGCCGCCCGCAATGTTTTCCGCAAAGATCGTCACCATCAGGCGCGCCATGCGCTGACCCTGGTCGGAGGCCAGCGCTACCTCCTCCGGCTGAAGTTTTGCCGCCCAGTCGGCAAACGTAATCAGGGGCGCGTCGAGATGGGTGAAAGCGAGGAAGGCGTCCACGGTCGCGGAGCCGGCGGCGAGGTCCGCATAGAGCAGATTGGTCGCCGCTGCGACGATCCCGCCGACAAAGAAGACCGGCATCCGACCCAGCACCGCAATCAGCATCGCACCGATCAGCGAGCCGAGAATGGTGGCAACGACGCCGAAGAATTTCGAGGCAATGGCCACATCGTCCAGCGTGTGCCCCAGCGCATCGAGGTCGGCGCGCAGGTAGAAGGGATAGGCAAACGAGCCCCAGACCGCATCCGTGAACCGGTAGGTCAGTGCCAGCGCAAGAACGAGGATCGTCCACCAGCCGAGCCGGGAAATCAGCTCCATCAATGGATCGAAGATCGCCCGGAACAGCGTTGCCAACAGCTTGTCGCCCCGGCCCTGCCCGGCGATCAGGAGTGGCGCCTCGGTGGCGACCGCCTTTTGCGTGAAGACGAGCAAGGCGGCGACCACGGCAGGCAGCACGACTGTGAGCAGGACAATGATCGGCCCCTGCTCAGAGACGAACACGCGCGAGGAAATATCCGCGCCCAGCGCCAGTTTACGCACGACAAACGTCCCGATCAGGGTGAAGCCAACCAGCCAGCTGGCCGCAACGACGGCCACGGCCGGCAAGGTCACCCTGCGGCGAAGCGAGGGCAGGAAACTCATCCGGCTCGTATCGGGGCGGGAAGAAGATTCCGGTTCCGGCGCCAGCAAGCTGCCGAGCACCGTCAAGGCGATGAACACCGACATCATTACATAGGACACGGTCCATCCGACGCGCGCGGCGACCAGCAGGGCCAGGAAGCCGGAGATGAATCCGCCGGATTTGTAGCCGAACTGATAGAGGGCGGACATGAGGTCCTTGTCTTCTTCAGACCGGGCCACTTCGATGCGCCAGGCATCAAGGATCAGATCATGTGTCGGACCAATGATTGTGATGACGAAACAGATCAGTGCCACCAGGCCGATATTCTGGGGCGGATTGCTGAAGGCCAGCACAATCAGGAGCAAGGCGATCACCGACTGACAGACGATCAGCCAGGACCGGCGCCCGCCAATGCGCAGGAAGGGCACGTTCCGGGCGCGACCAAACATCGGGGCCCAGAGATATTTGAAGGAATAGCCGAGAGATACGAGGGCGAGCACGCCGATCGTGTCCGTATCGATGCCTTCCTGTGTCAGCCAGGCAGAGAGGACACCAACGACAGCGCCATAGGGAATGCTGGCCGCGAAGGACAGGATCAGCATCGCCGCCATACGGCGGTCCTTCAGTGCCTTCAGCGCGCGGACGGCACGGGAGGGTTCACGCACCGCGGGAGGCGTGGGCGCCGACGTATCGCTCATGCAGCGCCTTCGTGCCGGACCGGCTCGCTTGTCCACTGTAGCGCCAGGCTGCGAAGGGCTTCGGCGTCGAGGGGCTTGGCCGCGACGCTGCTCGCGCCGGCCGCGCGGGCCTGCCGTTCGATACTGGAATTCATTTCTGCCGAGATGGCGATCATGGGCACAGTAGACCCGGTTTCCCGAATGCGCCGCATGGCTTCAAAGCCATCCATCACAGGCATACGCAGATCCATAAGGATGAGGGCAAAGTTCATTTGCGTTGCAGTCTCCACGGCCTCACTTCCGGTGGAGGCCACAGTGACGCTAAAACCAGCCGATTCCAAGGCGCGGCGTGCGATCAATGCGTTTACCGGATTGTCATCGGCAATCAGCACATGCCCTGCCCCGGTTTGTTGCACGGGTTCATCAATCGCCTGTTCGCCGGACTGGATGACAAAGACGCGTTCCGCAATCGAGGACGCCCGGAGGGGACGCACCAGCCATCCGGCACATCCGAGGCTCCGGAAACGCTCAATGGCGCCCCGGTCTTCAGGGCGCAGCACGACCAGGGTGGGACGCTGGCGCGCAAATTCCCTGACCAGCTTCTCGCGCAGATCTGCCCCGATCAACAGGACATCGACATGGGCGGGGACCCGGCCCGAAACCGGATCGATCATGTAAGGCGTGGCCTTTGATCCGCACAGGGCCGAGGCGGCCGCGAGCGCGGTGGCACCCGGAAGCCCAACCAGCCCCACAGTCATATCCAGATTGGGCAGATCATGAGTCGAGGGCATGTCGGCACGCGGCAAGGGCAGGAAGACGGTAAAGGCAGTGCCCACGCCCGGGGCGCCGTCAATATCCACCCACCCACCGAGGAGTTCCGTCAGGCGCTTGACGATGGCGAGGCCGAGCCCGACGCCGCCATCCTTGTACGCATCTTGCGTGGCTGATTGGGTAAAGGCGCGAAACAGCTGGGCCCGGTCGGATTCGGCAATCCCTGGTCCCGTATCGATGACCCGGAATTCCAGCCCCTCCTGCCGGTCGATGATGTCCAGCAGGACCGAGCCCTGCCGGGTGAATTTGAGCGCGTTCCCCACCAGATTGAACAGGATCTGACGAATACGGCCTGCATCGCCGGAATAGGTCGGCATCGGCAGGGGTTGGGCGCGGACAGCCAGATCGAGCCCGGCTGCATGCGCGCGCGGGCTGAGCAGTTCGATCACTTCGCGGCCAAGCCGGACCGGGCAGAAATTCTCGACCTCCAACTCCACCGCCGAGGCATCCAGCCGGGCATAATCCAGCACATTGTTGAGCAGATCCAGAAGGCGGGCACCGCTCATCCGGATGGCTTCGGCATATTCGCGCTGGGCCGGGGCAAGCTCGGTCTCCAGCAACAGGGAAACGGTTCCGAGAATGCCGTTGAGCGGCGTCCGGATTTCGTGGCTGGCCGTCGCGAGGAAGGTGTCTTCCGGCTTGGCGGGGGGCTTGGGTGCATCCGTCATAGGATGCCAGCCCTATCGCAAAGCCTTTATCATTCATTTAACCGACCAGGCCGCCAGAGGCCGCCCCCTGCGGCTGCGAAATAGCCGGTTTGGCCATACCGGGCGGGCGATGCCGATAGGAGAGCGCTTCGGCGATATGGAGCCGCCGCACACCATCGCAGCCCTCAAGATCGGCAATCGTCCGCGCGACTTTGAGGACGCGGCTGTAGCCTCGCGCCGTCAATTGCAGCCGTGCGGCTGCGTCAGCCAGTAGCGCCGCACCCGCCTCATCGGGCGCCGCAGATGTCTCCAGTTCCGGCAGAGGCGTGTCGGCATTGACGGATCGGCAGGTGTCACTGGCCAGATGAGCGAGGCGTTCGGTCTGGATATCCCGCGCGCGGGCAACCCGTTCCCGCACTTCGGCAGACCCCTCCGATGGCGGCGGCAGAGCAAGGTCGACAGCCGTCACCGGCGGCGTGTCATAATAGAGGTCGATCCGGTCAAGGAAGGGCCCGGAAAGCCGCGCCTGGTATTGCTGCGCACAGCGGGGCCCGCGCCGGCAGGCAGCTGCGCCCGGACCACCTCCGCAGCGGCAGGGATTCATCGCGGCAATCAGCTGGAAACGCGCGGGATACCGGACATGCCGGTTGGCGCGTGCCACGACAGCTTCCCCGGCTTCGAGAGGCTGTCGCAAACTGTCGAGGACCGTCGCCGGAAACTCCGGCAATTCATCCAGGAACAGAACGCCGTGATGTGCGAGGGACACCTCCCCCGGCTTCGCCTTGATGCCGCCACCGACGAGGGCGGCCATCGAGGCCGAATGATGCGGCGCGCGAAACGGCCGTCGCCGCGACAGGCGCCCGCGTTCCAGCAAGCCCGCAATCGACTGGATTTGCGACACTTCCAGCAATTCACGGGCAGACAGCGGTGGCAGGATGCCCGCCAGTCGCTGGGCCAGCATGGACTTGCCCGATCCCGGCGGCCCGCAGAAGAGGAGATTATGACCCCCGGCGGCCGCGATTTCCAGCGCGCGCTTGGCCCCTTCCTGCCCTTTCACATCGCGCAGGTCCGGGCCTGCTGGCGGCGTTGCCAGTTCGCCCGGCCGGGGCGGGCTGATCACGCTGCGCCCCGTGAAATGATTGATCAGGGCAATCAGACCCGTGGCGCCGATTACGCTGCCCCCGGCCCAGGCCGCTTCGGCACCGCATATCTGGGGACAGATGAGTTGCAGATCCATCGCCTCTGCTGCCATCGCAGCTGGCAGGACGCCGAGCGTTTCGCCCAGCGCGCCGTCGAGCGATAATTCCCCGATGGCGGCGTAGGATTCCAGCTGGTCGGCGGGAACCACCCCCATCATGGCGAGGATGGCGAGCGCGATGGCGAGATCGTAATGGCTGCCCTCCTTAGGCAGATCAGCGGGCGCGAGGTTCACGATGACGCGTTTGGGGGGCAAGGCGAGGCCGAGCGAGGCAAAGGCGGCCCTGACCCGCTCCCGGCTTTCGCCGACCGCCTTGTCCGGAAGGCCCACAATATGAAAGGCCGGTTGGCCACCCGCCATCTGGACCTGCACGTCCACCGGCTGGGCGTCTACGCCTTCAAAGGCAAATGTCGTAACCCTGCAAACCATCTCCAACCCCAGTCAGCATGGAGCAAATAGTTAACAGATTGCCGCGAACAAATAAAGAACGAAATTCCGAAAAGTTGAAACCTCTTTACCTCAAGCGTCGAGCAGGACAGCGCTCAAGGCTTCATCGAGCACTTCGAGACCGGCGCCCTTGTGCACGGCCTTTTCCGACAGGGTCCGGCGCCATCGCCGCGCACCCGGCTGGCCATTGAACAGGCCCAGCATGTGGCGGGTCATAGCGTGCAGGCCCACCCCTTCGGCCAGACGCGCAGCCATGTAGGGACGGTAAGCCTCAATGGCGGCTTGCGGCGAAACCGGTTCGCCCTTGCCGAACAGGGCCGCGTCCACCTCTCCCAGCAAGGCAGGCGATTGATAGGCGGCCCGGCCGAGCATGACACCGTCGAAGACATCCAGATGCTCGCGGCATTGGTCGATTGTAGTGATCCCGCCATTCAGGATGATGGTCAGGTCGGGCCGCGCCGCCTTGAGACGCTCGACGAGGGCATAATCAAGCGGCGGGATATCCCGGTTTTCCTTCGGGCTCAGCCCTTTCAGCCAGGCCTTGCGGGCATGGACGGTGAAGACCTCGCATCCCGCCGCGCTGACTTTTTCGACAAAGCCGAACAAGGTTTCTTCCGCTGGCAGATCATCAATGGCGATTCGGCACTTTACCGTGACAGGGATCGACACCCGCGCCCGCATGGCGCTGACGCACGCTGCGACTTCCTCCGGCCGCGCCATCAGGCAGGCCCCGAAGGCGCCGGACTGGACCCGGTCGGACGGACAGCCGCAATTGATATTCACCTCGTCATAGCCGAACTGCTCGGCAATGGCGGCCGCCTCGGCGAGCTTTGCCGGCTCGTTGCCGCCGAGTTGCAACACGATCGGATGCTCGGCGTCGGAATAGCCAATCAGGCGCTCACGGTCGCCATGAATGACGGCATCAGCGGTCACCATTTCCGACCAGAGCAGCGCATGTTTCGACAGGCTCCGATGGAACATGCGGCAATGCCGGTCGGTCCAGTCCATCATGGGGGCAATGGAAAATGTATATGACAGACGGGAAGACATATTCGGCGCGGGATCCTCATATTGAGCTGGTTCAGACCGCCTTCTAGCGGAAATGCGCGGCTTGTGCATATTCTTGGCTGCAGAGGGGTTCATCCTCTCTCCGCTTCACGCCGAACCGGCATATCTATTGCAGCCCATCTCACATGACCCAGATCCCCTTCCCTTCACCCCAATCCGGGGCGCAATTGTGGCCCGACCTGGCGGCTTGGGTGCTGGACCATTCGGTGGCGCCGCAGCCGCCTTCGCCTCTGACGGGCGCAGAGCAGGCCCGCCTCGAAAAGCTGGTCCACCCCACGAAGCGCACCAATCTTGAGCGGTCTTTCCGAGCGGTGCGCGCCGGGCTTTCCGACCATCTCGAACGTCAATCGGCGGAGATCATCATCGAACATGATGCCTTGGGCGCTCCTTTTCTTTCCTCTGATCCGGACATGTGCCTTTCCATATCCCGCACGGAAGGCTGGTCCGCCTTTGCGCTCTCCCATGAGGCAGCGATCGGGATAGACATAGAGCGAGTCCGTTCCATAGATTGGCACCAGATGGTATCGATGGTTTGCGCACCGTCAGAATCCAGCTTGTTGAGCCAGCTTGAAGACGGCGTCGCCCTCCTCCCCTTCTACCGTATCTGGACGGCGAAGGAGGCCATCATGAAAGCCGCCGGACAGGGCTTCCGGATGGGCGCGCGCCGCATCGACCTGCCAGAGCGTTTCATAATGGGCGAAACGGTCCACGCAGAGGTTCAGGCTCCAGACCACGCCTTCACGATCTCTTGTTCCCTTCATGGGGAAATCATGGTCGGCCTTGCGCTCGAAACCGGCTAGCCGCGATCAACAAGGGCGAGGCTGTATGGTCCGACTTCGTAGACCCGCAACCCATCCCGCCACAGGCTGCCCCGCGCAGTGACCAACCAGCCCTTGTCGCGTTCCTCTATGGAAACAATCTCCATCACGGTAACGACTTCTTTCTTGTCCGGCGTCACCTGTCCGCGATAGCTCCATTTGAACGGCGCGCCGGTCGCAATGGTTTCAAAGTGCGGGTCGCTCATGCCCTCATCCAGTCCCTTGAGCAGAATGGCGCGCGCCAGCAATTGCGCGAGCGCATCAAGGCCGAGCGACCCCGGCTGGACCGGGTCCTGATAGAAGTGCGCCTTGAAGTACCACGCATTCGGATCAACTGCCTGGCGGCCCCGGATCAGGCCGAGCCCGGCCTCTCCACCGGTCGGGTTGAAATAGTCGACCGTGTCCAGCATGCGCATCTTGCCGCCTGCAAGGCGCTTTTCAATCTGGCGCGTCTTCACTTTTTCGCCCGGCAGGTCGAACGCAGCGGAGAAATGTGGCTTGGCCGACAGGCCGGCCTGACGCACGAGCGCGGCAGCTGGGAAAAAGCCGAACTGGGTTGTCAGGTCCAGCACCGGTTCGCCAGAGGCTAGCGTGACCACAACGCTGAAGGTCACAATGGTCATCGGCCCGACACGGGAGAAGGCCGTCAGCTCGCTTTCAACAACCATCGTCCCATCGCCCGGGCGAAGCTCACGATGCAGGACACCATCGCCTTCGAGATTGCGGAATTTCAGGCTACCGGACAAGGCAAAACCGCAATGGCTGGCAAGCCACCCACACGGCTGCAGCGCGATCTCCGACAGGACGGCGAAGGGCATGGCCCCATTCCGGTTGTCCTCGAAATACCAGGCATCCGCTGGAATGTCGTATTCGGCGCGAACCTTTGCGCCAACTTCCTGCACGCCCGGCCGTGTGGACACTTCGATAACCCGCGTCATCATGTGATATGGCTCTTGCGGCAAACGGGGCACGATGCCTTCGGTATCGAACCGGTCATACATTGCGCCAAAGGCCGCCGACGGCGCGCCATTGGCGCAATCGAGCAATGCGGCGTGGTCGCCCCGACTCTCGCCCATCGGGCCCGTCCGGATCGGCGTGTCGGCGATGCGTGGCGCGGGCCAATCGCGGCGCAGGCGCAGGCCGAAGCGCGGACAGTAGAACACCTTCTTGCCATCACTGCTTGCCAGAAGGGACGCGTAGATTTCCGGGGTTTCTCCATCAATGATCTCATCGATGAAGACCTCATAGGTCACGTCGTGATCCGTGTCCGGAATGACCTGCCCCCGGCAGACGAATTGCGCCATATGGCCCGGCATCGGTTCGAAGACATACCCGTCACGTTCGGTCAGCAGGCCGGCGGCCGCTGCGTAGAATTCCAGTGTCTGCACGGCGGCCTCAGCCATCAGCGTCCCCGGCATGCAGGGGTCATTATGGAAATGCCCCTCATAGAACCAGGCATCGACCGGCACATGCGCGCGGGCTTTCAAATACCCCCTGCCCCACGGTCCGCCATTGGGGTCAAAGGCTTCGACATCATCGAAGAGGGCCAGCCTGTCGTCCGGCAGGCGGATCGGACGTGACTGCGCGGCCGCCAGTTCGAACCCGTCGCCAAAGCACGCCCAGGCATTGCCGTCCCGGTAAGCGTCCAGATCCCTGGCACTGAAAGCTCGCTTCCGGCTCGCGCCCTCGGCGGCAAATGGCGCGGGGCCTGCGGTAGGCGGTGCATCCTTGGCGGGGTCCCACATGACGCCCTTGCCGGAGGCAAGTTCGTCATCGCTGAAGAAGCCGGCCTGACCGTTTCGCACGGAAAAGACGCGGCGGTCTCCCGCCATACAATCATACTGGAAGAAGAACATGCGGACACCTGCGAGTGTCGCGTGCCCGGTGATCTCGATCTGGAAGCGCAGCGTCTCGCCCGGCTCCGGCAGGCCGCCCTCATGGAAGGTGATCTCACACCCCAGAAGGCGATAGACGCGGTCATCCTGGTTCTTGAAGTCGGCGCCCATCCAGCCGATCAGGGTCAGGTCGGCCTGCCCGCTTTCGATCAGCGGTCCAGGGCGGATGCGACCGTCATGGATAAACCATTGATCGGGCTTCAAATCCGTCTCGGTCCAGATGATGCCGGTACTCTCGACCCCGGCCTCGGCATCGATGCCAGTGATCCGGTCGACAAGCAGTAGCGGCGGCGCTGGCAGGCGCACCTGACGGGCATATTGGTCCTGCGGTTTGAATGCGGCGCCGAAGAAGTCAGACATCTTCTCACGCGCGGATTTCTCGATCTCGGGATAGTTCCAGTGCGGTCCTGCGGGTGATCGCGGCAGAAGTGGCTCTGTTCCAGCAGTCACCTTGCGCGGCGCGGGCAGCGGACGGTCTGCCGGCGGCGCGGGGAATGGCACCGGCGTGGTGCTGGTTTTTGAATGGCATGGCGCAGGATAACTTACAGTGTCCAAAGTCGGCGCAACCGGCATCCGGGCCGCAGGGGTCAGGGACGGAACAATAGGCATGTCGTAAGGAACATCCCGTGTCAGCGCCCAAGGCGCAGGCCGCACGGTCCTGTTGCGCCTCGCGGCCTCCAGCGCTGCTGCAACGGGCTTCATCTTCGGCGCGCGTCCATCTGCGAACAGGAAGGCGGCAAGGTCGGCGACCTGTGCCAAGTCCGCTGTTTCAATACGGTCGGTGGCGACCGCCTTGTAGTCCTTGCCTTCAAGGATATTTCCAAGTGCGGCGGTCAGCGTGTCGCGCGGGCCAAGCTCCACGAAAGTGCGCACGCCATCTTTCCATGCCTGTTCGACCGTAGGCGGAAAATCAACCGTATCGACGGCCTGCCGGGTCAGCATATCTGCCGAGGTTTCGCTGGTCGGCTCATAGGCGGCATTGATGGCATTGGCGTAGAGGCGCACCCCGCCCCCATCATGCATCTTGCGCGTATGCAGCTTGCGCCACGTCTCCGCGAAGGGCTGCATGGCCTTGGCATGCACAATCAGATGCTGGTGCATCTTTGCGCCGCTGCCGGGCCCTAGAGATTCGCAGATCTTGCGGCAGGCCTCAGCCGGGCCGCCGATCATGCAGTCTGTTCGCGAATAGATGATCGTGATCTCGACGCCGGTATGTTTGGCGACTTCACGCTTAACGGCATCAACCGGCGCCTGGACACGCCAATTGGTCCAGTCCGCCGGAACGTTCGGGCCCCACGCCTCTTTTGCCGTTTCGAACTCGCCGCCGATATGACGCTCATACATGGCGGCATCGGAAATCTCGTCCAGCAGAGCGCCGGGATCTCGCCAGAAGCCAAAAGCGAACAGGGCATTGCTCTCGCCAAGGGACAGGCCGAGCGCCGCATCCGGCTTGAGACCGAGAATGTCCAGCAACAGAATTGCGTGTGCCTGGCTCATCAGCGTGCCAGCGCACAATTGTTCGAATTCCGTCAGGCTGGCCTTGGCGAGCAGCGGGGCGATCTCGTCCGCTTTGTCGAGCTTGGCGAGACGCTGGCGCAATTCCGGGAAGGCCGAGAGCAGACCACGTCCCATGCGGGGATAGACGGCCGCAGATCCAGTGAACATGAAGGCGAGTTCGCCCTCAGGCTTGCCTTCGCCATAGTGGACGCCGTCTCCGACAGGGGCTTTGCCCTGCTCCAGCATCTGCTGCGCAGAATCCAACTGTTCAGCGAGCGCTTCCACAGTAGGTGCAACCATCGCAATACGGCATTTGCCCCTGCCCCCGGTCTTGCCTGAGGCCATGCGCGCGGCGAGCGTCGCTTTGTCTTTTGCCGAGGCCCAGAACAGGAAGGGTGTCGGCCGCAGCGCGTCCGGTATGGGCACCGCGTCCGCAGGATGGAATGCGACGGAGCCAGCGGTGTTGAGCGGCGTCGCTTCAACTGAGATGTCGACCGGACGAGAGGTTTCCCGGATGTCCGGCACCGCACCTTCCGCCGTCAGCACGTGTCCTCGTGCGCAGAGCTGCGCTTGCAGGGCCAGTTCGAATACGACCGAAGCGCAGGGAGCCGTGCCGAATACGCGATTTATGATGCCTGCGTCGGATTCCCCGCCCTTTGCCCAGTCGACGTCATGGACAGATCCAAAAATCCGGTCCGATGCGGCTTCAGCGTCTTGTTTCCGCTTCAGGACAATGGCCGCAGCCTGGTCGCCAGGTTGCACTGTGATGCCGATGTCTGCGAGTGCGGCTGCACGGACCGGTTCGGTGGCAAAATCGGCCGCCGCGACGATGGCCATATCCAGCTGGCCCAAGCGCAGCGCTTCGATGGCGAGATCCAGCGCGGCAAGGCCGGATGCCGCCTCGGCAGATACCGCGAAACCCATGCCCTGGAAATCATGCGCATAGGTCACGCGATTGGCGGTCATGTTCGCCATGGCACCGAGAACGGTTGCTGCCTGAAGCGGTGGTGCGATGCGGGCCTGCGCAGTGGCAAGCTCCGCAGAGTTCGGAGGGAATCCTGCCAGAGATGCCAAGCGTTCTCTCAGCAACCACCGCGCCGAATCCGACGCACAGCCCATGGCGGTGAAGATGCCCACCCGGTCGGACGCTACGGGCGCGACCGATTGCAGGGCTTCTTCCACCACATCGACAATGGCGAGTTGCTGTGGTTCCGCCTCAAGCAAATCCGTAGGCGGCGTCCGCGCGGTCTTCGGATCCGCACCCACCTTGCGGCACGGCGCCGAAGGTTTCAGCGGCTGGTTCATGATCCGACGCGTGACAGCATCTGCGCCCCTGTCGGAACCAGCAAGCAGGCCTGTTCCGCAGATCACAATGTTCTGTTTCGACACTTGGCTGGCCTGGATTTCCACAGCGTCCGATCCCGGATCATACTGATCGAGGACCAGATGCGCATTGTTGCCACCGAAACCGAAATTGCTGATAGCTGCGCGGCGGAGCCCGTGACGCGGCTCCCACGGCGCGGCCTCCCCCAGAACTTTCATACCGTTCCGGCCGGCAACTTCGATCAGGTCACCTCTGATCGGTGTAGGCGGCAGGGCTTCGCGCTTGAACGCTTCGGTCAGCTTGAGCAGGCTGGCAAGGCCCGCCGCCGTGATAAGATGCCCGGTATTGGCTTTCAGGGACCCGATGGCGAGATTTTCATTGCCTACGAACATGTCCGCCGATGCCTGCACCTCGACACCATCACCGGTCGGCGTGCCGGTGGCGTGGCATTCCAGATAGGACACGCTCTTCGGATCGACACCGGCCATTCCGTATGCGCGCGTCATGGCTTCAGTCTGACCCTCGCCGGACGGGGCGAGCAAACCCTTGCGCCGACCATCATTCGAGAGGCCGATGCCCCGGATCACGCCATGGACGACATCCTTCTTCTTCACATCGGACAGGCGCTTCAGGACAACCGAGACGGCGCCTTCGGAGGGAATGAGGCCATCTGCGCCCTTCACGAACGGGCGTGACTGGCCGGTCGGGCTCAGCGCCTTCAGTGCGTCGAACCCAATGTGGAGGATCAGATTGTCGGCCGCATTGACGCCGACGACGACGGCGCAATCAATGGCCTGCGATTGAAGGCGTCGACAGGCGATCTCCAGCGCATAGAGCGACGATGCGCACGCCGCATCAAGCGAGAAAGCTGGGCCGGACAGACCGAGCGCCTGAGCGATCAAATGCGGCGGCAGAGAAGAATTGAAAGGTGCGAGCGGGTCAGCAGAACCCTGCCCTGCCCAATGGCGAGCGGCATAATCCGCATGCCCAGCGCTTGGATAGGAGAGGTTCGCGACGAAGACACCTGCCCGGCCCTTGCGGACCTTGGGCTTGCGCGCATCGGTCCACGCTTCTATCGCCGCGTACAGGGACCAGGCGCAAACCGGGTCGACCTTGGCAGCCGCGCGCCACTCTTCCGGGATACGCGCCTCGTCGAAAACATGTTCGAATCCCTGAACCGTACCGGACACATAGTTTCGAGAGGCTACGTCTGCTTCCGAAAGCCCAAGCCGGTCAGCTGGTACCGGGCCGTAGACCACGCACTTGTCAAAGACGAGATCGCCAAGCTCCGCCGGGCTCATGGCCCCCGGCAGCACGCAGCCCTGACCGACAATAGCAATCGGCTCAAATCGGCAATCGCTTGTCATCCTGCCCACTCATCCCCGATCAATAGTTCGATGTCCTGCTTGTCTCCCTGAAGAATCTGGTCGGCAAAGATGCGTGCACCATCCTGAAGGCCAATCAGCGAAATGCCGCGTGTTGCGAAATGTCCCGCCAATGTTGCGTCAACCATCCCGCCATCCCACGGGCCCCAGCAGAAACTCTTGACGGTCGCAGCTGGCAGTTGCCCTGCGAGCTTTCGCGCGACGGCACTGAGCCATGCATTGGCCATCGCATAGTCGCTCTGGCCCGTATTGCCGAAGATGGCGGACGCGGACGAAAACAGACCGACATGGCGCAGCTGGGAAAGGTCTATGGCGGCGAGCAGGTTTGCCAGACCCTCAACCTTCGGCCCGAAGACATATTCCACATCGTCTCGCGTCTTCTTCAAGGCAAGCCCGTCTGCCAGTACCCCTGCCCCATGCACGAGGCCGGTAATCGGTCCGTATTCAGCCGTAATCTGCTGGGCGGTAGCGACAATGCTGTCACGGTCAGACATGTCTACCTGAAGGTAGACAGCCCGCGCCCCGGCCGCCGCGATGGTGCCCAGCGTGTGACGAATCTCCTGCCCTGCCAGCAGCGCGCGCGCCTGGCGATCAATGTCCGGCAAGGCAGGTTTTTCACCGCGCGCCTTGGCTCCGGAGATCAGCGCACCCCGGAGGAGCTTCATGTCGGTCGCTGGTTGCAATCCTTCTGGCCAGGGCGTGATGCCAGACCGGCCCGCAAGAACAAAGGTCGACCCCGCTTGCCGACGCGCCAGTTCGGATGCGCAGGCTGCGGTCACACCGCGCGCCCCGCCCGGTACGAACCAGACATTCGTATCTGCTGGAGTTGCCTGCACCAGCCCAGGTGCGGCACCGATCTCCATCACCGAAGCACCCGCCGCATCGAGATCTGCCTCGGGAGCATTGGAGGCGATCGCGCCAAGTACCAGTTCAGCCTGTGCGCTCAGCGACGCGCCAGCAGGAAGTGACCACGTTACTATGGACCGATCAGGCCACTCCTGACGAAGTGTGCGGGAGAGGCCTTTCAGACCGGAAGTGTGCGCAAAGTCGCCAGCGCCCGCATACTCCAAAATCACAATCCGAACACCGCTCGCATATAGCCGCTTGCAAAGGTCCAGAACCCGCCAGTGTCGTTCCGTTACCGGCAAATGCGAAAGGCCTTCGGTTACGATCACAGTTTGAACACCCTGAACGCTCTCGCCCAGAAGGCCCGCCTGAGCCCCTCGTCCGGTGAGCGCCTGAACCAATTCGGTTGCGATCTCCGATGCCCCAGCCGACACGGCAAACGGTCCCCATGCTGAAAGCTCCTGGGCGGCCACCAAGGGATGCGCGCGCCCAGGCGAGACTACCCGAACGGAACTCTCATAGGTGGGAACCGGACCGGCCGGCGGGCCGGGACGGGAGAGCGCAGCGGGCGCCCCGCCGCCCCTTACGCAAAAAAATCTGCGATGGCCCGGATGGTGCGAAGGTCTGCCAGCACTTCGGGATCGACTTCCGGCAATTCCGGATGCTGGTCGCGCAGGGCCGACAGGATTTCGACCTGCTTGATCGAGTCGACCCCAAGTTCTCCTTCGAGGTCCATGTCATCTTCGAGCATGTCTTCCGGATAGCCGGTCTTCTCCGCGATCAGGGCCCGGACCGTGTCGGCCGTTACGCCGCCATTGGACGAGGCCGCCACAGCCGCCGGAGGCGCACTCATTGCCGGTGCAGGCGCCGAGGCGACACCCGACGCGTCGATCATGCCCGCAATCGCGGCAATCGTGCGCAACTCCACGAGCTGTTCCGGATCAATCTCCGGCAGGCTTGGCATGCGTTCGCGCAGGGTCGACAGGATCTCGACCTGCTTGATCGAGTCGACGCCGAGTTCGCCTTCCAGATCCATGTCGGGTTCGAGCATGTCTTCCGGATAGCCAGTCTTCTCGGCGATGATGCCGCGGACCAGGCTGATGGAATCTCCCACTGATGCAGAGGGTACTGGAGCCGGGGCCACCACCGGAGCAGGCTGAACGGCCGGTTGCGGTTGAATTGGAGCCGGGACTGGTTGTGGCACAGGAGCAGTCATTGGCGCTGGCGCCACTGGCGCGGGCTCTACTTCACGATAGGCGCCATTCGGTTTCACATCCATGGCCGGGGGTTGCGGCTGTACCTGAGCCGCTGGCGCGGGAGCTGGCAAGGCGACGGGCGCCTGGGTACGTGCGGGCTCGAGGGGTGCCTGGCCCGCCATCTGTGCGGCCACGTTCAGGAAAGCCGAATGGGCCGTCGACATGGCAGACATGTAGTCGGCATGGCGCTGGGACACTTCCTGCATGATCCGCTCAGAGACCGTCGCAGCTGGCGCCACAGTAGAATGGGATTGCACGGCGTATTCCGGGCCTTTTGAGGATGTGTCTTGGGTCATGGGACTGCCTGTCTGTTCTGGAAGGACTTTGTGTTCCGGGCGTGGGGAAGAGAGCGCCTGGACGGGATTGCTGGTGGATTGAAATTGTGCGGCTGGGCGATCCTGCCCGGACGGCTTTTCCGGATTCGGCGGGGCACGGCCAGCCGCGCCATTCGCCGGAGGATAAGGCTTGTTGTAATTGCCGCCGGAAATCTTCACCGCGTGCTTGGAGGGGGCTGGCTTCGGAGGCTGAGCCGGAAGGTCGGCGAACAGGCCGGCATAGTCGAGGTCGATGCCCGAGACGCCGAGGGTGGCGATGGCCAGCAGGAACTGGTTCACGCCATTGCGGCGCTTGTGATCCAGTGAGACCGCAAGGTGGGGCTTGTCCGCCAGAATATGGCCCACCAGACCGGTGACCACGCCGCCCGGGCCGACTTCCACGAACACGCGTGCGCCCGCCGCGTACATCGCCTCAACCTGTTCGCGGAAGCGTACCGGCTGGATCAGCTGGTCAGAGATGAAGGCCGGAAGGTCGGCGACCTTGGCATCATATTTCTGCGCTGTGGCGTTCGCGAAGACGTCGAGTTTCGGAGCGCGTAATTTCTGCTTTGCGAGCACTTTGGCGAAGGGCGGAACCGCTTCGGCAACGATCTCGGAATGGAAGGCGGTTGCGACCGGCAGCATCCGCGCCTTCAAGCCGAGTGTCTCGCACTCTACTCGCGCCTGTTCCACAATGTCTTGCGCTCCCGACAGCACGACCTGGTCCGGGCCATTGTCATTGGCAAGAACGAGCCCCTGCCCGATCTTCTGCAATACCGGTGCAATTGTCGCGGAATCGGTCTGGACTGCCAGCATGGCGCCCTTGGTGTTGCCCGCCGCCTTGGCCATGAGCGCACCGCGCTCCGCAGCCACCGTGAGGGCCGTATCGGAATCCATGACGCCCGCCAGATGCAGCGCCATGATCTCGCCGAAGCTGTGGCCTGCGGCCATGTCTGCCTGCAAGCCGAGCTGTGACAGAAGGCCCAGCTGCGACAAGGCCACCGCTGCGATGGCCGGTTGGGCATGCTGCATTTCCGTTAGGGTCTGGGTCTGCGCGCCGAAATCGACCTGATCGAATGCCGCCGGCGGGAAGGACAATTTGTCGAGCCTCAGCTTGCCGGTGCGCTTGTGGCTGGCTGCCTGATCCCATACTGCCCGAGCCTCCGGGAACGCCATGGCCAGATCAGAGCCCATCCCGACATATTGGCTGCCCTGACCGGAGAACATGAAGGCGATCTTGCCATCCACGGGCGCATCGAGTGAGGCAAAGCAATCGGCCTTGAACGGACGAATGCCTACTTCCCCTGCCCGAATCTGGCTCGCCAGGCTTTCCGACTTGGTTTTGAGATCGTCTGCGGTTTCAGCAATGATCGCAGCCCGTGCTGGAGCTTTCGCTTCAAAGCCCGCATGTGTTTGTGAAGCGGCATGCGCCAGCGATGCGTCATCCATGCCCGATGCGCTGGCCTCGATTGCTGACGCCAGGGTGTCAGGCGAGTCCGCACTGAACAGGAACAGTTCTGCCGGGAATACCCGATACGGCCGCAGCGCGGTCTTGCCGACATATTCTTCCAGCGTCACATGGTAGTTGCTGCCCCCGAAGCCGAAAGAGCTTACCGATGCCCGGCGAGGGCGTTTCTTCGTCGTAATCCAAGGTCTCGCTTCGGTGTTCAGGTAGAAGACGCTGCTGTCCTTGATAACATCTGCAGGCTCCTCGACCTTGGCAGTGGGCGGAAGGATCTTCCGACTGAGCGCATTCACGACTTTGACAAGGCTGGCTGCGCCAGCGGCCGCCTTGGAGTGTCCCATTTGGGATTTGACGGATCCGAGCGCGCACCAGGGTTCGTCGGATTCAACATCACTAAAAACCAGGTGAAGGCCATCAAGTTCAGCCTTGTCGCCGGCCTTGGTGCCTGTGCCATGCCCTTCCATGAGGTCAATCGCGTCCGGACCATATCCAGCCTGATCATAGGCGCGTTTGAGCGCGCGGGCCTGACCTTCCGGAACCGGAGCATAGATCGCGGTGCCCTTGCCGTCGGAGCCGCCGCCCAGTCCCCGGATGACGGCATGGATGGTGTTACCGTCGCGCTCGGCATCTTCCAGTCGGCGCAGAGCCAGCATGCCGACGCCTTCTCCGAGCATGGTGCCATCAGCGGCATTCGAAAACGGCCGGCAATCGCCTGTCGGCGACAGAGCGGGCGTCTTGGAGAAGCACATATACATCAGGATGTCGTTCAGCGCGTCGACGCCGCCCGTCAGGACCGTATCGCTGTCTCCGGCGCGAAGTTCGTGCAGGGCAATGCTGAGCGCCGACAGGCTGGACGCGCATGCCGCGTCCGTGACCATGTTGCTGCCGCCGAGATCGAACCGGTTGGCGATCCGCCCGGCCACGACATTTCCAAGCAGGCCCGGGAATGTGGCTTCCTGCCACTCGACGTAGTGGTTCTCGATCCGCTCGGCGAGTTCAAGAACTTCGCTTTCGGGCAAGCCCGCTTCGCGCATTGCATTGACCCAGACCGGACGCTGCAGGCGGCCCGCCATATGAGCGGTCAGCTCTGTTGCGGACGCCACGCCGAGGATGACGCTGGTGCGGGATTTGTCGATCCGGCCTTCACTGTCCCGCTCGATATCCTGCAGCGTTGCATAGGCGGCGACCAGCGCAAGTAACTGCGCCGTGTCGGTCCCTTCCATCGTCTTGGGCGGGATGCCGAATGTCAGGGGATCGAAGGCAACCGGATCAATGAACCCACCGCGACGGCCATAGGTCTTGTCCTTGGCCAGCGGGTCGCTGTCATAATAATCTTCGACCAGCCAATGGCTCGCGGGCACGTCGGACAACAGGTCCCGCCCCTCAAACACATCGCGCCAGAAACCTGTGACATCTCCCCTACCCGGAAAGATCGCGCCCATGCCCACAATGGCAATCGGAATGGCAGCTTTTGAATTCATGATGTGCTGGCCTTGTCATTCATCATATCAGAGAAACTTTCGCGGCGTGTAAGAGAACGCTGTAGGCGGCACGGCAATGCCGCTGGCACGCATCTGTCCGGCGCGTGTCAGGCGCGCTGCGCCTTCCATCAAATTCAGGGCGATCTGGCGGATTGTGCGATTCTCGATGGGCTCCAGGAACGTGCCGGCGACCCATTCATTGAACGCCCCCTGCGCGGGGCCGCACCAGATCTGGTAGTCGGACACGCGGTCCGGCGCTCCATCCCGTGCCCATTGGGCGCCCATGAACAAGTATCGGCGCGCTACAAGAGCCAATCGCTTGTTACCATCGGTTGCGGCGCGGGCCGCCTCCTTTGGATTCGACCCCGTGATGAAGGCCCGCGTCTGCTCCCAGGCGCTCTGGAAGGATTCCCCGAGCACGCCTTCCAACCAGTCGCGATCTTTCTGGTCCATGGTTTCATAAGACGCGCCGGATTTGTAGAGCGCGTGCAGCTTGCGTGCCCGCATCGCAAACAGCGTGCCCCGCTTCAGCACCTGGACCTCAACGCCCTGCTCGAACATATCGGCCGCCGGGGCCATGCCGATATCTGCCGGGCCAGCCTTGGCCAGCAATTGCCGCGCAGGTTCGGACAGGCCGGATTCGACCGCCGCCTGGTTGATGGAGCCGGTCAGCACATAGGCTGCCCCCATCTGGAAGGCTGCCGCCACGCCGTGCGGCGTCGCGATACCGCCGCCGAGGCCTATTCGGATGGAATTGGCCTCGATCCCGGTTTCTGCCGCGACGCGGTCACGCGCGAGCGAGAGTGAAGAAAACAGAGGTGCCGCAGAGCGGTTGTCCGTGTGGCCGCCACTGTCGGCCTCAGCCGTAATATCGAGCGCTACAGGCACTTGCGCGGCCAGTTCAGCCTGTTCTGGCGTGATGCGACCCTCGGCCACCAGCGCCTTCAGGATCTTGTCCGGCGCTGGCTGCATGAACTGGGTGGCGACTTCCGCGCGCGAGACTTTGGCAAAGACATGGTTCGCGCGCGTTATGTGTCCCTCCGCGCTACGGGACAGCCCCTTCGCGGTATAACGGACAATTTCGGGCGACAGGCGCATATATGCTGAAGCCGAAACGCGACGGACGCCCATGGACAGGAACAAATCAACGACGCGTGCTTCATAGCCGGGCTGTTGAGGCGAATGGATCAGGTTTGCGCCCCAAGCCGTCTGGCCCGGCGCAATGCCTGCCTTGATCTCGCGCACCCCGTCTTCAATCGTCTCCGGCTTCAGACCAGCACTGCCATAGAATCCGACGCACCCCGCGCGAACGGCCTCAATGACCATTTTCGGTGTGGCGATGCCGCGGGCCATCTCGCCGACGACATAATTGAACCGGGCTCCGTGTGCCTGCGCAAACGCCGCGTCTCCGAGCCATTCGGGATATATCGCCGCCAAGGGGACAGAACGGGCGCCCTGCTCTTCCGTTCGGATGGATCCATCTCGAACGAATAGCCCCACATTCTCGCGAACGCGGTCCAGAACCTGATCCACCGACAGACTCATAAAGCCTTCCTGCTTACTGACCCCGAATTCTTCGAGGCTCCCACGCTACTCGCACATTTGAATGCAGGCGAGGGAACCGCACCTCCGAAGACGTGTCAAAACACTCAACTGCATTCTTGAGACAGCCGCAGCTCTCTCCCTCCGATTACCACTTTAAAGCAGTGATTTCAGAACGCAACTTGAAATAGAGTTTTTTTAAAATTCTATTTTTTGGTTAATTTTGTAGGAATTTGGCACATTCCCCCAATGCCACTCTATCTGCGTGCAAGGGCGAGACCACAGACGCTCCCTTTCTTCACCATAGAAATGCCACGAAATCAGGTTTTTGAGGCGACATCGGTCAGTTTGGGGAACTATTAAGTCATCCTAGCGTCCCGATCTGGGACTACCTAGTGAGCCGATAGCTATCGTCCACATGGCTCGCGTGTTAGGGGACCAAAAACTGCCGCCCCCGAG
This sequence comes from Hyphomonas sp., assembly GCF_036964145.1. Classification (GTDB taxonomy): domain Bacteria; phylum Pseudomonadota; class Alphaproteobacteria; order Caulobacterales; family Hyphomonadaceae; genus Hyphomonas. Next base: position 394,703 of record NZ_JBALUC010000001.1, on the reverse strand, counting down.
GCAAGAGGAACGTATTCTCGTGAAGTATCTGAGACATGTCGTGGCTGCTGCGGCCATTCTGTCATTGCCCGCAATTTCGGCTATTGCCGACAGCCGGGATCGCACCAGCGACTCAGCCGTCATGGGCTATGTCGAGAATGTATATGTCGGTAAGCTCGGCCTCGAGATGAAGGGCAAGCTCGATACCGGTGCGGATTCCAGCTCCGTATTCGCCCGCGATGTGCATATCTACAACAAAGCCGGAAAAGATGACTGGGTCCGCTTTCGCCTTGTCGGCAAGAATGGCCGCACAGTGAGATATGACCAGAATGTCCGCCGTTTCGCGCTCATCAAGCTGAAGACCGGCGGTACCATCCGGCGTCCTGTGATTCACCTGCCGCTGTGCATTGGAGGGGTCAGTGGACTTGCCGAAGTTAATCTGGCCGATCGGGAAGATTTCGAATACGACTTCCTGGTGGGGCGTGAATTCATGGCCTCACGCGTGCTTGTCGATTCTTCGTCGACGTTCATAGCCGAAGGCAGCTGCGAAAACGACGACCGTGAATAGTTTTACACATACCCGACTGCTTGCGCTGCTCCTCGCCACGATTGGGCTTGGAATTTTCGCGACCAAGGTTCTGCAACTCGATTACCCCATGACGCCCGGAGAACGGACAACGACGTGGGATTTTGAAATCTATCTGGATTTCGATACCAGCAACCAGCCGGTCCGACTGGAAACCTATATTCCGTCGAACAGCGAAAACCGCCGCGTCTCGCAGGAGCAGTTCTACAATGGCGCCTTCGGCCTGCGGCTGAATTCCCGCGAAGGGGATGGCCGGACCGCGATCTGGACCTATCGCTATCCGAATGACCGGAAAGTGCTTCGCTACAGGGCACGCCTGCTGGGCGAGACCGTCGACAGCCCCCTGCCCGAGAGCATGCAGCGCAAGCTCCGCCGCGCCGCGCCTGAAACCGAAAACGATCTTGAACGTCAGGCCTTTCTTGTCTGGTCGACAGATTTGCGCCGTCGCTCAGCCGATGACGAATCCCTGGCCGATCTCGTGCTCGAAGAAATCTTCGTAGACGGCGATGTCGACGAGGTAGAGGCCCTGTTGTCGCCCACGCTTGCACGCCCGATCGCGCGCCTTGCCCTGGCCCGCGACGTCCTGACCAGTCAGGGCATTCCCGCGCGCGTCGCAAATGGGGTCTATCTGGACAGTGCGCGCCGCCGGGCAGAGATCCGTCACTGGCTTGAATATTATGCAGACGGCATGGATCGGCGATATTTCCCCGGTCCCGACCCCAGCGAATTTTTCACTATCTGGCATGGCACAAACGATTTCATCCGCGCCGAAGGCATTTCGGACCTCGACCTGCAGGTCAGCCTGCAACCGGTGAATGCCGACGTCTCGGATGTCGTGCAGCGCATGGCCAAGGATCAGGGCTCGGCCATGCAATGGTTCTCGTTCAACCGCCTGCCCATCACCACGCAATTGGTCTACCAGGTGCTCGTCACGATTCCGGTCGGCATCCTTATGCTGGTCTTCCTGCGCCAGTTTATTGGGCTGCAGACGCTTGGTACGTTCATGCCGGTCCTGATCGGCATCGCATTCCGGGAAACGGCGCTGGTCAACGGCGTGATCCTGTTCACGGCGCTCATCGCGCTCGGCCTGGCGGTCCGATTCTATCTGGAGAAACTCAAACTTCTGCTGGTGCCCCGATTGGCAACTGTGGTCGTGTTCATCGTGATCTGTATGGCGGTCATTGCCCAGATCATGGCCAATAATGGCCAGCGGATCGGTCTGTCGATTTCCCTGTTCCCGATGGTCATCCTGACGATGACAATCGAGCGCATGTCGATCGCATGGGAAGAATATTCTGCAACTGAAGCCATCAAGCAGGGTATCGGCAGCCTTCTCGTGGCGGCGGCGGCCTATCTCGTCATGACCAACACGCATGTCGAATATTTGATGTTCAACTTCCCTGAGCTGCTCCTGGTGATCATGGCGATCTGCCTGATGATGGGCAAGTATACAGGCCTTCGGCTCAGCGAGTTGATCCGCTTCCGCGAACTGGACGACCGGAAATGATTGGACGTTACCGGGCATTGCGGCGCGCCGGACTGCTCGGAATCAACGAGCGGAACGTCAGGCTCGTCAATGAGCTCAACCCGCGGCGTCTCATCCGGCTGGTCGATGACAAGCGGGAGACCAAGCGGCTTGCGAACGCGGCAAATATCCCGACGCCGGAACTCTATGGCGTGATCGCGAACCCGTTCCACATGCGCCATTTGGAATCCTATCTCGACAAGCCCGACGGGGTCGTCATCAAGCCCGCCAATGGCTCACAAGGCAACGGCATCCAGGTGTTGATGGAACCGATGCGCGGCGGCTGGCGACGCTCCAATGGTCAGCGCGCCCTGCTCGAAGATATCCGATTCCACGTCAATAACATCCTGTCCGGCATGTACAGCCTCAGCGGCCAACCTGACGTGGCGATGTTCGAATACCGGGTGAAGTTCGACGAAATCTTCAATCCGATTTCGTTCGGCGGCGTACCGGACATTCGCATCATTGTGGTGCGCGGCATTCCAGCCGTCGCTATGGTGCGCCTGCCAACCGCCGAATCCGACGGCAAGGCCAATTTGCACAAGGGCGGCGTCGGGGTCGGACTGGATCTCGTTACCGGCAAAACACTCAGCGGCATGCAGAACGGCAAGACAACCGATATTCATCCGGACACGGCCAACCCGCTTCGGAATTTCTCGGTACCGCACTGGGACACGATGCTGGAAATGGCCGCCAAGGCCTATGATGTGACAGGGCTCGGCTATCTTGGCGCGGACATCGTGCTGGACAAGACGAAGGGACCGCTTCTGCTGGAGTTGAATGCGCGCCCCGGCCTGGCCATCCAGGTGGCCAACCGGATTGGCATCCGCCCATTGCTGAATGCGACGCTGAAAGCTGATATCGAGGGCATGGACGCGCTCGCACGTGTCGAACTCGCCAAAAAGCTCTACCGGAACCACGTTCCGGAACCCACTTTTTAGACCTGCTCAGAACTCGTAGTCAGGCAGGGAATTGAACGCCAGTTTGAGGGCATCTCCCCAACGGGATGAGATCGTCGTGAAATACGGATCATCCTCCTCGACCCGGCGCTTGTCCGCGACCTTGCAGGTGTCCATTTCGATCGTTTGCAAATCCAGCGGCATGCCGACCGACAAATTCGCCTTGAGGGTCGAGTCGAATGAAACGTAGAGCAGCTTGACAGCTTCCTCGAAGGTCATTTCCGGGCTGAAGGCTCTCAGCAGGATCGGACGACCATATTTGGTCTCACCGATCTGAAAGAAGGGCGTCTCGTCGCTGGCTTCGATGAAATTGCCTTCCGGGTAGACAAGAAACAGGCGCGGCTCCATCCCGGCGATCTGACCGCCAACGATGAGCGTCGCGCCAAAGGTAGACTCCGATTCAGGCCCGCCATCCCCTTGCGTGCGAATGATTTCCTTAAGCGTATCCCCGACCAGTCTGGCGACCTGGAACATGGTGTCGGCGGCCATGATGCTGGGATTGCGTTCTTCAGGTGCCTTGAGACGTTCATCCAAGAGGCTGATCACGGCCTGCGTCGTGGCAAGGTTGCCGGCCGTCAGGAGGGTAATGACGCGCTGCCCGGGCACCTCCCATGTAAACATTTTCTGGAATTTCGAGATGTTGTCGATGCCCGCATTGGTGCGGGTGTCCGACATGAAGATGAGTCCCCGGTCCAGCCGAAGCGCAACGCAATACGTCACCTGATGATTCTCCGATCGATATCTGGACTCATTCTACTGTTGGACCTGAATAGACACCACGAGATTTTCCCGTCCGGCGCCATACACAAGCCCCCTGATGGGCGCGGCGTCGCTATAATCCAACCCCGTAGCAACCTGTATGTAACGCGCGTCCGGGCTGATGCCATTGGAAACGTCAAATCCGGTCCATCCGAGCCCATCCACCCAGGCTTCGGCCCAAGCATGGCCGGCATCCTGATCCACCCGGTCCGTCATCATGAGATATCCGCCGACATAGCGGGCGGGATAGCCGAGCAGGCGCGCGACGGCGATGAAGATGTGTGCATGGTCCTGACATACGCCCCGTCCCTGCTGTAGCGCATCCTCTGCCGTTGTGTGCGAGTCTGTTTCATTGGTCTGGTACGCGACCGCCCCTGCAATTTCTGCCATCAACTCATGCAGAACGCCAATATCCTGTGCAGGATGGCGGCTGAACTTGCCTGCCAGCGCACGCAGCCCCTTTGCGGGCGCTGTAAGCTCAGTGTGTCGTTCGTAGAGCCAGAGTGGCACGAGTTGACTATGTCCCCCCATCACGCCGGACGTGTCATGGGTCTCCACCTCACCCTTCACACTCACCGAAACGCTCGTGACCCCCGGCTCAAGCTGGATTAAATCCACCAGGTTTCCGTGATGGTCCGTGTAGCTTGTTTCCCAATGCGCGCCATCAATGGACAAATCCCATGACAGGATGGATTGCGAAGGCAAGCTGACCGGCCGCTTACGGACCTGCTGGAGCGCATAGGAAACACCGGTTTCGTATGAATAGGTCGATTTGTGGTCCACAGTCAGTCGCATACTGTCACTCCGCAAACCTGAAGTCTTTTTCGATCTGCGACGACAGCGACGCATTGCGAACCAGAAAATCTGTCAGGAATTCATGCAGCCCGTTTTCAAACACGCTTTCGATCGTCGTCGCCGTCAAGCTCGCCTCCAGGGAGGCAGCCAGGTCATGGGTTTCGAGGCGCTGGCAATACTGCCGGGACAGCCAGTCCAGCTGATAGGTGATCGTGTCGTAGCAATATGCCAGCGAGCGCGGCATGCGTGTGTCGAAGATGAGAAAGTCTGCAATGGCGCGCGGCGTGATATTGCCGCCATTGAGCCAGTGGAATGACCGCTCAGCCGATGCCGAGCGCAGGATCATTTCCCATTGTACGTTGTCTAGAGACGAGCCGACCGAGGCGCTAGACGGCAACAGGACATAGTATTTGGTATCGAGGATCCGTGCGGTGTTGTCGGCCCGCTCGAACATGATGCCGAGCATGACGAAATTGTAGATGTCGTTGCGGAGCATGGTGCCTGTTGTGGCGCCCCTTACCTGCGCGCCTTGCTGCCTTATCAGGGTCAGGATTTCTGGTAGGTCTGCTTCGGAAGGCGAGCGCTTCAGGACATCGCGGACGGCCATCCAGAAATCATTGATAGCCTCCCACATTTCCCGCGTCAGTGCAGTCCGGGTCATGCGGGCACTCTCGCGCGCAGCATGCAGGGCTGACATCACGCTCGACGGATTGCTTCGGTCCCGCAGGGCGAAGTCGGCGACCTTCTCTCCCTCGATCGTGTCATGGCGCTCAAGATAGGCATCGCAGCATCCCGCCGTGACCAGAACGGATCGCCATTCCTCTTCCCCGGGTTGCGACCGGGTGAGCGCCATGCGGAAGCCTGCCTCGACGAGGCGGCTCGTATTCTCGGCGCGCTCCAGCAGCCGGGCCATCCAGAACAGGCCAGATGCAGTCCTGCCCAACATGACCTATCCTTCCTTCAAAACCCAAGTGTCCTTTGTACCGCCACCCTGGCTGGAATTTACGACCAGCGATCCCTTCTTCATGGCCACGCGGGTCAGCCCGCCGGGAGTCACTTCAACGCCATCCGACGATACGAGCACGAACGGTCGCAAATCGACATGACGCGGCGACAGGCCCGCTTTCGTCAAGACCGGCACAGTCGAAAGCGCGAGCGTCGGTTGCGCGATGTAGTTCGACGGCCTCGCTTCAAGTTTCTTCCGGAACGCGGCGATCTCTTTCTTGCTGGCCGCCGGCCCGACCAGCATGCCATAACCCCCCGACCCATGCACTTCCTTGACGACCAACTCGTCCAGATGTTCGAGCACATAGGAGAGCGAGTCTGCCTCCGCGCAGCGCCATGTCGGCACGTTTTTCAACAGCGGCGCCTGCCCCGTATAGAATTCGACGATGTCCGGCATGTAGGAATAGATCGCCTTGTCATCGGCTATGCCCGTGCCAGGCGCGTTGGCAATGGTAATGCCCCCTGCCCGATAGACATCAAAGATACCGGCCACACCCAGCATGGATTCCGAGCGGAAATTCAGAGGATCGAGGAAGTCATCATCAACCCGGCGGTAGAGCACATCTATCGGCTCGTATCCTTGCGTGGTCCGCATGGCGACCCGTCCGCCCACGACGCGGAGATCATGGCCTTCCACCAATTCAACGCCCATCTGGTCCGCGAGAAAAGCATGTTCGAAATAGGCTGAATTATGGATGCCTGGCGTCAGGATCGCCACGGTCGGACGTCCTGACGCCTGCTGCGGCGCGGACCGTTCAAGCGACCGGCGCAGCGCCATTGGATAGCCGGAGACGCGCTGAACCGACATCTGAGCGAACAGTTCCGGAAACATCTTCAACATGGTTTCCCGATTTTCCAACATGTAGGAAACACCGGAGGGTGTGCGGGCATTGTCTTCCAGGACGAAGAATTCGTTCGGCCCGGTCCGCACCAGATCGATTCCGACAATGTGGGTATAGATCCCGCCCGGTGGATCAAACCCGATCATCTTGGGCAGGAAGGCGTCATTCTCCCGGATCAGGCGTTCGGGCAGGCGCCCGGCCCGGACAATCTCCTGCCGGTGATAGATGTCATACAGGAAAGCATTGATCGCCTTCACCCGCTGCTCGATCCCGCGGACCAGCAGGGCCCACTCGCTCGCGCCAATGATGCGCGGTACGAGATCAAAAGGAATAAGACGTTCGTCCGCCTCCGCGTCGCCATATACATTGAAGGTGATGCCGGTTCGCCGGAAGAAGGTCTGCGCATCGCGCGACTTCTTCAGCAGGGCAGATGGCGTGGTCTTGTCAAACCAGCAGCCATAGCTGGCATAGGGTGCCCGGACACCCTCGCCAAACCCGTGCATTTCGTCGAATAATTCCTCACCTTCGGCCATGCATTCAGCAACGCACAGACGCTGGATCGTTTCAACAAACTCAGTGTTTGATACTGCCGAACTCGCTGCGTTCGCCCAAACTGCGCATTATCCGGTGACGGCTGCCCAAGGCTTGCTCAGAAGGGCGGCGGAATTGATGATTCCAACCATGCAATAGGTTTGAGGGAAATTCCCCCAGAGCTCGTTTGTCTCCGGATCCACATCCTCCGACAGGAGACCCAGATGGTTTCGACTGGCGAGAACGGCCTCGAACATGTTGCGGGCCTCTTCCACGCGTCCGACCCGGTACAGTGCATCAATGAACCAGAATGTGCAGGCTGTGAAAGCGGTCTTCGGCTTGCCGAAATCATCCTCGACCTTGTAGCGATACACATGATCCCCCATCCGGAGATCGCGGTCGACGGCCTCCACAGTCGAGACGTAACGTGGGTCGCTGGCAGGCAGGAAACCAATTTCCGCCATCAACAGGACTGACGCATCTAGATCCGTTCCGCCAAAGGCGGCCGTAAAGGCTTTCACATCCTCATTCCAGGCTTTTTCCAGAATGGTTTCATGGATGATGTCGGCGCGCTCCCTCCAATAGGCCTCGCGATTGTCGAGCCCCAGCCGTTCGGCGATGCGGGACAGGCGATCACACGCAGCCCAGCACATGATGGCAGACGAGGTGTGAACGTGCGCAATGGTCCGGAATTCCCAGATACCAGCGTCCGGCGTGTCATAGACAGCAAAGGCGCGCTCGCCGACGGGCTCGAGCTGTTCAAATTCCGCAATGCCGGGCTGAGCAAGCAGGCGACGATCAAAGAAAGATTGGGAGACGCCAAGAACGACCTGTCCATACACGTCATGCTGGACGTGTTCGGCGGCCTGATTGCCGCGGCGTACAGGCCCGGAATCCCGGAAACCTGGCAAGTTCGGCGCCAGGTCTTCACTCAAATCCGCCTCAAGCCCGATGCCATAGACTGGCTGGATATGGCCACCTTTCGAGTGGGCCACAATGTTCCGCACCCACCTCATATAGTGTTCCAGTGTGCCCATCCCGGACAGCCTGTTCAGGGCTGTCACGGTGAAATAGGCATCGCGTATCCAACAGAAACGATAGTCCCAGTTTCGCGATGACCCCTCATGCTCCGGAATGGAGGTGGTAAGGGCCGCCACGATCCCGCCGGTCTCTTCAAAAACACAGAGCTTCAATGTGATGGCCGCGCGAATGACTTCGTCCTGCCATTCAAATGGAATGGCCAGGCTCCGCGCCCATTTCGCCCAGTATTGTCTTGTACGTTCTTCCCAGTCCCGCGCCATGACGCCCGGCGAATCCGTCAGGGATTCATCGGCGCCGAGAATGAATGTCGTATCCTTGTCCAGGATAAAGCTGGTCTCGGTCAGGATGTAGGATACTGGCGCATCTGTCGTTACACGGAAAGAAAACTCATCGTCGATGAAGCGTACATGGTTCACACCGCGAATGGGCTTGAGCTTGCGCCCGCCCCAATCGGTTTCGGGCGTCAGGGAAATCTTCAGCTGGGGCGCCCCGGCAATCACCTCGAACCTGCGAACCAGGCTGGCCGGACGGAATGTTCGTCCCTTGTGCTGGAAGCGCGGCGCAAAATCCACGATCTCCAGGATGGCGCCGTCCTCAGACTCCATTCTTGTGCGCAGGATTGCCGTATTCCGGTCATAGGATTGGGTGCGTTTAGTCAGCCCCTCCATCCAGACGCTGAATGTGCCCCCTCCTCCAAGCAATTTGTTGAAGACAGGCTCGCCATCAAACCGCGGCAGGCAGAACCATTCATAGTCACCACGCGAATTGATCAGGCCCGCAATCGTCCCGTTGCCAACAATACCAAGATCGAGACTCATACTTTTCCTAACACTTGCTGCAGGTAAGCCGCCACATCATGGTGCGACCCCAGCCGATAGTTTGCTGCGCTGTCGCCCTCACCGACCTTGACCGACCAACCGCCGAGCCGATTTGCAACAAGAAACGCATCTTCATCCGTCTTGTCATCGCCGATCATAACCGGCGTACGCCCAGCGAAAGGAGCTGTTTCCATCGCCTCTTGCAGGCAGACGCCCTTGTTCGCACCGCTTGGCTTTGCCTCCAGCACCATCTTTCCCGATTGCAGGGAATAGTCGGAATGCTGTGACAGGACATCTTCTAATTGGCGGGTCAGCTCATCTCCTTTTTCAGGCGCAGCGCGGTAATGAACCGCCAGGACAGGCCCCTTCTCTTCCAGGCGCACACCCGCATGCGAGTCCACGACGGTAATCAGGCTGGTTACCAGAGCGTCCGGCGCTGTAGGAATTTTGTCCGTGGTTGCATGTCCGGGGGCCGCCGCGCGCAGACCATGATTGCCAAACCGCCAGAGTGCATTTGGCACGCGTTTCGACAGATCCGTCAGATCGCGTCCGGACAGGATGGCCAGCGCCCCGCCGAGCATCGACGATATTTTCATCAGAATGGCATCCATGCCGGGCTCGAGAAACACGGCGTCCGGATCGTCCTGTAGCGGGGACAATGTGCCATCGAAATCGAGGAACAGGGCTGCGTTACGGTCCAGCAGCGGGGGGAAAGACTGAGCATTGCTCATGCTTGCACGCCTTCGAAAGCCGTCATGAAACGGTGGCGCCACCAGTGAATGTCCTGCTCGGCAATATTGGTGTAGAGCTTCTGCCAACGATCACGGCGCTCATCCAGCGGCATCTCGATGGCCTGCTTCACCGCTTCTGCGATGGCGGAGCTGTCATAGGGATTGATGATAAGCGCCTCCTTCATCTGCTCGGCGGCTCCTGCAAATTGCGACAGGATCAGTACGCCCGGATCCTCGGGGTCCTGCGCCGCGATAAATTCCTTCGCAACAAGATTCATGCCGTCCTGCAAGGGGGTGACCAGACAGGCCTTGGCGAGGCGGTAGAGACCGGCAATCTCTTCCCGGTCGTACCCGCGTGCAAGATAACGGATCGGCATCCAGTCAAGATCGCCATAATCGCCATTGATCCGCCCCGATAGGGCGTCCAGTTGTTCACGGAGCTGCGCATATTCTTCCACGACGGAACGAGAAGGTGGCGCGATCTGTGTGAACGAGATTTTTCCATGCAGCTCCGGATACCGGTCGAACAAATCGGCCATGCCCTCAAAGCGTTGCGGCAGCCCTTTGGAATAGTCCATCCGGTCCACCCCAATGACCAGATCCCGTTCGCCGAGAAACCGGGACAGGCGCGTCGCGGCACGGGCGGCCGGCTCAGCGGTTGCCGCCTCTGCGAAACCTGAGCTGTCGATCCCGATGGGACAGTGCAGCAGGTGAACAAGGCGCCCGTCTACCTTGAACTTGCCATCCGGTTGCTCTTCTGCACCAAACTCTTCTTCCAGATATTGCGCGAGATTGGCGAGATCCTTCCGGCATTGCAGGCCCACCACGTCATAGGCGCATAAGCCCCGGGCCAGCTTGCGATGCTCGGGGATCGCCCGAAACACTTCCGGCGCGGGAAAAGGAATGTGCAGGAAGAAGCCGCATTTTCCCTGCCAGCCCTCTTCGCGCAGAATGTCGCCGAGCAGCAGGAAATGGTAGTCATGGACCCAGACCGTGTCTGTTTTATCTGCCTGACGCCGCACAATCTCTGCAAACTTCTCGTTGATCTCGACATAGAACCTGTAAAATGCGGAATCGAACACAGCCAGATCGATCCGGTTGTGCATGACAGGCCACAGGACGCTGTTGGAATAGCCAAGATAGAATCCGTCAAACTGATCACGGGAATAGTCGGTCAGGGCGAACTCAACCCCATCTTCTTCCGAGCGCCTGGCGCGATTGCTGGGGAAGTCGAGAATCCGGCCGCTCCAGCCGATCCAGAGCCCCTGCGTATCCGCGAGCGTGTCCCATAATGCGACAGCAAGCCCGCCGGCACGACTCTCTTCTCCAGCCGCCGTGCGGTTCGAAACTGCGACCAGTCGTGAGCTTTTTGGAATGTTCTGTTCTGTCATTGCCATCCTGTCTCATCGGGTCTAGCGCGCGGCCTGTCGCTTCCAAAGCCACAGCGTAGCGCCCGTGTGCAGAAACCCCCAGCCTGCCCGCTTTGTGAGCAGTACCATAGAACCGTACGAAAGACCGCTGGTTCCGACCGATTAGCACCCTCTAGTCGGCGGGCTGGAAACTATGCGCCTGCGCCATGCGCCATTCCCGTGCGAGCTGCGTCTCATCCGGCGCGCTCAGCAATTGGCCAGGCTGCACGAGCTGGTAGGCGCGTTCTGCGGTGTAGGCGATGTCTTCCGTCACCCGATGCATCACATGGCGCGGTGTCAGTTCAGATGGATGTACGCACCCGGTCGCCCCAACCACTTCCATGAGGGCCTGGACTGTGTTCCGCTGGAAATTCCTGACCCGGATTGCCTTCTCCTCGACAACCAGTCCGCGCTGGCGGGTCTTGTCGGTCGTTGCAATTCCGGTGGGACACGTATTGTTGTGGCAGTTCAGGGACTGGATACATCCGAGCGAGAACATGAAGCCACGCGCCGTGTTCACCCAATCTGCGCCAAGCGCCATGGAGGCGGCAATCGAGAACGCGCTGATCTGCTTGCCGGAGCAGGCAAGACGCACATCGTCTTTCAGGCCCGTCCCGACCAGCGCATTGCGCGTCAGCACCAGACCTTGCCTTAGCGGCGCACCAACATGGTCAAGGAACTCCGCAGGCGCCGCACCGGTCCCCCCTTCTCCGCCATCCACCACCATGAAGTCGACACGCAGGCCTGTCTCCAGCATTGCCTTGCAAATCGCCAGCGTCTCCCAGCGATTGCCGACAGCGAACTTGATACCAACCGGTTTTCCGCCTGACAGGTCACGCAGACTGGCGACAAATTCCAGCATCTCAATCGGTGTCGAGAAGGAAGAGTGCGCAGGCGGAGAAATACATGTCAGTCCGACTTCAATACCGCGTGCCTCTGCAATTTCCGGGGTGACCTTCTCACCAGGCAGCACACCCCCATGGCCGGGCTTTGCGCCTTGGCTCAGCTTTACCTCAATCATCTTGATCTGCGGGTCACTGGCGGTGTCTGCAAACTTCGCAGCATCGAATGATCCGTCTGCCGCGCGGCATCCGAAATAACCGGAGCCCAGTTCCCAGACGAGATCACCTCCCCCCTGCCGGTGATAGCGCGAGACCCCACCCTCGCCTGTATCATGATAGAAGCCGCCCATGGCCGCGCCTTTCGACAAGGCTTCAATGGCATGCGCCCCAAGCGCGCCAAAACTCATGGCCGAAATATTTAGGACACTTGCAGAATAGGGTTGCGCCGTACCCGGGGCGCCCACCCGCACACGTGGGTCTGCTTCTTCCGGATGCCTGGCTGCAATGGAGTGCGCCAACCATTCATAGGGCGGCTTGTCGATATCCAGATGACTGCCAAAAGGCTCAACAGAGGAGACATTCTTTGCGCGGCGATACACCAGCGCGCGATCTTCCAGATTGAAGGGCCGCCCTTCTGTTGCGCTTTCGACAATGTAAGACCGCAGGAAGGGATGCAATTCCTCGGCGATCCATCTGACGCGCGAAATAAGCGGATAGTTGCGCCACAGGGTGTGCTTGCGCTGAAACAGGTCATACAGACCTATGAGCGCCAAGGGCGTCATGGCCACAGCAATGTATATCAACCAATTGTGCTGTCTCCAGAACACAAGGCACAAGGCCAATAAGAGTACAGTCGCAAGCCAGGGCAGGTAACGGAACATCTCTTCCTCATTTCACAGTCAACAGAACTCCAAGGGTGTGAACGCCTCGCACACAGAGGTCAATCAATCGTATCCAGACCTGCGAACGCCTGAACTCAAAAGCGAAATCCACACCACTTAATCCGTATTCGAACTTATCAGGAATTGGTTGCACTACCGAAAAGGGGTTGGCAGGCTGTGGAAAAAGGGGTCAGTGTGCAAACTGCGTTTCAAACTGATTCGTGTTGTGAGCTGCGTAAATTCAAACACGCCCGTTCGTCGGGCCCATTGAGGAGAAACTCCCATGGCAAAAGCAAACAAAGCCAAGAAAGCCGCGGCGCCAAAAAAAGCTGCTGCACCTAAGACAACAAAACCTGCCAAGGCACCTTCACCCAAGGAAGTGCTGATGGAGAAGTACATCGCTGACCTGAAAGACAAGGTTGGTGAAACACGCTCCGACATGGCGCTTCTGGATGCAGCCGTCAAAGCCTGTGGGCCGACGATCTACAAAGCCGATTCCGCGACTGTCGCGGCCTCGGACAAGGAAGAGCTTGGCCGCATCAAGAAGGGTTTCATTGCAAAGAAGCTCGGCGTAACGGACGAAGCCAAGGCAGATGCTGCCCTTGCCGACGCAGTTGCGAAGTACGGCAAGTCCGTTCGCGCAAAGCATCGTCCGGTGATGTACTATCTGATCGCCAAAGCGCTCAAGAAGGGCTCTGTCCTCAAGGGCTAGGCGCTGTTCCCTTCACGGGACAAAAAAGAAAGCCGGGAAGGTCTTCACCCTCCCGGCTTTTTCTTTGCGCTGAACTCTCGGCTAGTAGCCGGCAAGCCGCGCATAGCGATCGCGATGCCAACTCGCAGACCCATACAGCGCTTCCTGCACACGGGCCCGTTTCATGTAGAGACCGGGATCTGCATCATCGGTCATGCCGATGCCGCCATGCATCTGCACGCACTCGTTTGAAACCAGATGAACCAGTTCGCTGGCCCGCGCCTTGGCGAGGCTTGCAAGCTCAGCGACATTTGACTTGCCTTCGTCTACGGCAGAGAGCGCAGCTGAGATGCAGGACCGCGTCAGTTCAAGTTCGGTAAACATCTTGGCAGCGCGATGCTGCAGGGACTGGAACGATCCAATCAGCTGGCCAAATTGCTTCCGGCTGTTGAGATATTCCAGCGTCATCTCGAAAGCGGCATCCGCACTTCCCAGCATTTCCGCAGCCTGGCCAATCGCAGCCCGGTCCAGCACAGGCTCAAGTACATCCGCGCCCTTGTCCAATGCGCCGATGATTGCGCTTTCGCGCACCATGACATCTTCAAGGGTGACATGAGCGGCGCCATGCGAGTCAACGGAATGCAGCGCCTGTATGGAAACGCCCTTTGCGTCCGCAGGGACCAGGAACAGCGTCAGGCCGTGACGGTCTCCCGCTTCACCAAAGGTGCGCGCGACAACGATCAGCGTATCCGCATGATGGGCATCCGGAACGTACCGCTTCATGCCGTTCAACGTGTAGCCCTGCCCGTTGCTTTCAGCTTCGGTGGCTATTCCCAGCGGATTAAAATGCGCCGTCTCGTCCAGCGCCAACGCAAAGCTCGCCTCGCCGCCAGCGATCTTCGGCAGCCATTCGGCCTGTTGCTCTGCACTGCCGCCCAGCTGCAGCGCGCTTGCCGCAATCAGGGCCGTCTGAAGAACAGGCGTAGGCGCCAAGGTGCGGCCTTGCGCTTCCAGCACTTGGCCCAGACCGACCAGCCCGAAATGCTCACCGCCCGGCTCGTCGGGAATGATTACACCGAAGAAGCCGAGTTCGGCCAATTTCTGGCGCGTTTCTGCGTCCACACCATTTGCGCCGCTATCGCGCAACTGGCGCAGGCGCGTCACCGGCATCTCGTCGCGGGCGAATGCCATCGCGGTGTCGCGCAGCATTTCCTGGTCTTCCGTCAAAAGGAATGTCATCTGAATATCTCCGAAGCCTTGCGTTTTTCCCTGGTGTTCCTTGCATCGCGCCGCACGTTTTCCGCTTCGCGCCCGACGAGAAGCCCGGCCAGTCCGGCCGTACTCCACAAGGCGCTCGCAGCAAGTGCCAGCCTGATACTTGTCAGTTCGAGACGCGCTGCCTCCATGCCCGCCCAGACGTAGACGACGACAAGGGTAGACAGCAGCGCCATAGCCCACACAGCAAACTGCACCAGCCAGCGCCCACGGAAGAACGGAGCCAGGACTCCGACCATGAACGGCGTGCCAAGAAACAGAAGGATGATCTGTGTGGACGACATGATTATTTGTGGTCTTTGAGTCCGAGCACACGTTTCGAGATCACGTTCAGATTGATCTCGCTCGTGCCGCCCTCAATCGAATTGCCTTTCGAGCGAAGCCACTGGCGCGTGACCTTCTTGGCGGACGGGTCGAAACCCTCCCCTTCCCAGCCAAGACCTTCAGTGCCAAGCGCCTCGACGAGAAGCTCATGCCGGTCCTGGTTCATCTTAGCCGCACCGTATTTCAGGATGGAGGCGGTGTGCCCGACCTGCTGGCCTGCCTTGGCCTGTTCAGCCTGGCGCTGGACGGTCAGGTTGAACGCCTTGGCATACATCTTGTGGTCAGTAATCCGCCCACGGAGGTCGCCATCGATCAGTCGGCCTTCACTGTCTGTGCCGATATGCATCTTCGCATACTCTTCCGGCCCGAGGATACCTGATCCGCCCGTGCCGCCAAAGCCGCCAGCGGAGATGGAGGAGCGCTCGAACTGCAACAGGCGTTTGGCGATCTGCCAGCCACCATTCACCTCGCCGACCAATTGGTCCTTCGGTACTTTCACATCCGTGAAGAAGGTTTCGCAGAATGGGCTCTCACCGGAGATTAACAGGATCGGCCGCGCTTCAACGCCCGGGCTTTCCATGTCAAACAGGATAAAGCTGATGCCCTCATGCTTCACACTCGTATCCGTGCGCACGAGACAGAAGATCCAGTCGGCCTTGTCAGCGTAAGACGTCCACACCTTCTGGCCATTGATCAGGTAATGATCGCCCTTGTCTTCACAACGCGTCTGCAAGTCTGCGAGATCGGACCCTGCGCCCGGTTCGGAATAGCCCTGACACCAGCGTGTCTTACCCTTTACGATATCTGGGATAAAACGCAGCTTCTGTTCCTCATTGCCGAACTCAAGCAAGGCCGGGCCAAACATCCAGAGACCGAAAGAGAACAGCGCCGGGCGCGCCTTGATGCGGCGCAACTCTTCCTGCAGCACGCGGTTCTGGGCGCGGTTCAGGCCGCCGCCGCCATACTTCGCCGGCCATTCCGGAGAGGTCCACCCCTTCTCCCCCATGCGCTCCAGCCAGAGTTTGGCTTCCGGGTTCTTGAACTTTTCGCGCTTGCCGCCCCAGACGATTTCGTCATCCTTCATCGGCGTGCGCATCGACGGCGGACAATTCTCTTCCAGCCATTCGCGCGTTTCTGCGCGGAACTGTTCTAGGTCGACAGATTCATCATACGCCATATCGGACTCCTGAAGGGGCAACGGAACATGCCCTGACCTTATGCCTATCAGGAGGCACCGCCAAGCACTGACCTTGCGTTAGAAACCCTGGAGGTCCTCAGTTCCCGTCCTGGCCGTCAGCGGGAGTTGGCAGCATTTCTCGGGGGGTCTTTACCCAGTAATGCGGTCGCTTGGCCAGACTGTAGAGCGCTCGCACCATGGCAATGAATTGAAGGGGCCAATAGAACGGGAATGTCACGATATCCCTCATCCGTACCGCAAAAGTGTTTGAGGGCACGGTCAACGCCGTTACAGCGCCGACCGCGTAGGATATGAGCAGCATCGTCCAGCTGATCAGGCTGACCCGGGCATCCGGAGAAACGAGGCAGAACGCGCACCAGACGAGCCATGGCAAATGCAGGAGCGCCGACAGGATGGAGGCGCCCAGCGTCAATTGCATGGACACAAATCTCAGCACGCCCATTTCCCGCACGGCGGTCACCGGCTCGCGCATCAGCACAAGCCATGTCTGGACAAAGCCCTTCAGCCATCGGGACCTCTGGCCAATCCACACACCCAGGCGTTGGGGCGGCAGCTCAACTGTCGATGGCGCGATGACCCCGATCTTTTTTCCCAGACGCGCAAACCGCAGGCCGAGATCGGCGTCTTCTGTGACATTCCATGCGTCCCATCCACCCGTAGCCAGCAAGGCTGTGCGCCGAAAATGCGGACTTATGTAGCAAGCGCACCAAGCGCTGCCGCATTTCGTCCGGCTCCAAATAGGAGACGGAAATGATTAAGCTTCTAGCTATCGTTGTAATGCTCAACGCCAACCTTCTCGAAGGCTGGAGCGTTGTTAGGCATGAGCAGGCAAGGCATTTCCTCTTTGGGGGCCTCTTCCTTGGTGATATCGTAGAACAGGACGAATATAAACGCGGTCCTGAAGATGTTTGTGAAAACGTCTTCGTAGATGATGTCCCCACGCAGCGTTCGCATTTGAAGTGGGTACTCCAATCGATCCTCGCTAGCCGCGCTCTCCCTGATATCCTTGAGTATATCTTGGTAGATTATGACGTCGAAATCTTGCCCCGGAGCAATGTTCGATGTTCGCAGGGACTTGAAGTCCTTCAATTCCCTGTGGGTCTCCCACGCTCTATTCTGTTCGTCACACAGCTCAAACTTCAGGTAGACGTTTTTTGCCATTGTCTGCCCGATGTTCCTGAGTTTGACGGAAAGCATCGCCCTTTTTTGGAGGGCGCTAAGCAAAGCATTGTCAACTCCGTGGGTGAGCGTTTGCCTGACAGGCACGTTGGCAGAGGTCGCATACAGATAGGCGGTGGCCTGCTTTTGTCCGATTTCTCGGGTGGACTCTTCAGTCTTCCAAGCAGCAGCGGCGCCATCAACGGCGGCACGAGTTGTATTGCGGGCCTCTTCCAGGGTTTCGCTAGTAGTGTGCAGAGTAAGCGCTATGTATCCCACACCGACACTCGTCACGACGAACATGAGCAGCGCCCACTTGGCCATGTCCTGTTGGGCTTTCAGATCATACCATTCTGCAGTTTGATCGTATTCGGAGTCTGCCGCTTGTCGCAGGCATTCAATCGCGTTGGAAAAGTCCGGCGATACGCATTCCGCGACGGTTACTTTCTCCTTGTGGGAGCTAGCGTCTATGCGTTCGTCTTTGTGTATTTGGCTGTAAGAAATCCAGACTGGTATGGCTAATACGGCCATTAGAAACAAAAGCGCTGCAGGAACCCTCGCAAACAGGGCGTCTTCTTCTGCATTTTCCGTATCGTCAGACACGGACTTCACTCACCCCAACCGCGCTCAGGCATTGCAGTAAGAAAGCCGCAGTGAACTTCCCCCTGCTGAGCTTATTGCGGATGTTCGCCTCTTTCTCGTCAACACCGATAGCCTCCAGCTTTTCAACCAGTTGACTATACGTGATTCCCTTGAGTTTAAGCTGGGCTTTTAGAAGGTTTGCGGCCTTCTCTTCCCATTCGTTTTTGTCTGCCATGTATCGCTCCTGATATAGAATGCATCATAAACGATACTTTTGCCCTTGTCTACGATACCAATATGCACTATATACGATGCATAGATATCGAAAACGAGACAAATGGCACAACACTTCCTCCTCTCTGCTGCAGCGCGCACCCTGTCGCTTCGCCAAATCTACAAGGCGGGCGAAGATGCAGCGTATGAGACGTTCTGCGCTCTCCGCTGGCCGGAGACGGATGGCGTAGCTGTGTGCCCTGACTGTGGGTGCTACGAGTCCTACAAGATCACCACGCGCCGCAAGTACAAGTGCAAGGCTTGCTATCGCCAGTATTCGGTTACGTCCGGCACAATCTTCGCCAGCCGCAAGCTTTCATTCTCTGACATTCTCGCCGCTATCTGTCTGTTCGTGAACGGCTCCAAAGGCCGCTCAGCCGTCCAGCTGAGCCGTGAGCTTGGCGTCCAGTACAAGACGGCTTGGGTCATGGCGCACAAGCTACGTGAGTCCATGCAAGACGAAGTTGAAGGCGCGACTGTTCAAGGTGAAGTCGAGATTGATGGCGCGTATTTCGGTGGCCATATCCGTCCGAAGAACCTGCGCAAGGATCGTGTTGACCGTCGCCGCAAGCGTTATCAGACCGGCACCCGCCGCGTCGTGGTCGCCGTCCGCGCACGCAAGGGCCGCACCCTGACCTTCGTGACCCGGACCGAAGCCGATGGCGTCGATCTGGTTGCCCGCACGGTCAAGCCAGGATCGATCATCTATGCCGATGAGGCGAACCATTGGGACCACCTGTCACGCGGTTACGCGATGGGCCGGATCAACCACGAGGAAGCCTATAGCGACCTCTGCGGCACCCATACGAACAATGCCGAGAGCTTCTTCTCCCGCCTGCGCCGCATGGTACGCGGTCAGCATCACTTCGTTTCACCGAAGTACCTTCACCAGTACGCCACCCATGCCGCATGGCTGGAAGATCACCGCCGCGAAAGCAATGGCGATCTGACTATGCGAGTTCTGGGGAACGCGATGGCCGCACCTGTCAGCCGGGAGTTCGCCGGTTACTGGCAGCGCTAACTGTTCCTGTAACGTTCATGGAATACGAACGAAGAACAAAGCGGACTCCCTATTTCTCTCAAATCATGCTGCAATAACGATTGAGCCCGCAACTGATTCGCACTCAGCGGCGGGCTCGGATCGTAAGTAAACCTCGAAAGGTTTTGGTGTGCAGCACAGTCTAGAGATGAAACGACCCGCGCGAATCGTCAAGCCTTTTCGGGGTTGCAAATGCAACTAACAAGAAAAGGAATTATTTTATGTCCTACGATGTGTTCAGGCAGGCCATTTTGGCCAAAAAGCCCGTAACGTGCGTATACCAAGGTCGCCCTCGCGAGGTCTGCCCTCATACGCTCGGCACTAAGAATGGTCGCGATAAAGTGCTCACCTTCCAGTATGGGGGTGAGTCGTCTCGCGGTCTTCCACCCGGCGGGGAGTGGCGCTGCATGTTCGTGGATGATGTATCAAACGCGGCTCAGATCGACGGGCCATGGCACACACGAGATGACCATTCTAGGCCGCAGACATGTGTCGATTCTGTTGATGTAGAAACCTCATGAAATCGGCGTAGCCCTCAGCGCGGGATTTGGCGTCTGCGTCGATAAAGACGGCGCGCCGAATCCCGCCATCCTCTGTCTGACCCTCAACAATCCACTCACCCGGTGTGCGTGGGTTTTCAACAACTTCGATTTGATCGAGCATTTTGGCCTCCATCCTTGGGAGCCTATCGTCGCTCAGACGGACTCCCAGATCAAGAACCGTCCTTTACATTGCTTCGCTCTGACCCGCCCGGCAGCTCTTTCTTTTCTGAGGCACTTCGATATCCGCCGCGTCATATCCGACAGGTACTTCCTGTCATTCGGGTCATCGCCGCGTAGCTCCACGATGCTCCGAGCTATCTCCCGGCTCGTAAGAGGGCCGTCAGCGTGCCTCAGCTCATGCAGGCAGGCACGTAGCAGCTCACCCTGCCCAAAGAGCCTGACGACCTTCTGACGCGGCATGATGCTATCCAGATCCCCGGTATAGCCCAGCGTCCCTAGAACGCGGTCCAGCGCGGCCACGTCGTTCTTTATCTCGGCTGTGCGGTCTCTCAGTCTCTCGGCTTCGTTGAACAACTCGGCTCGCTTGGTCAGCAGGCCGTTGATGGTGTGCTCGAAGGTATCAGTTTTAGAGGGCTTTAAGGTGCCCCACTTCGTCAGGGGAGTTGGATGTGTCATGGACACAGAGTCCCAAATCAGGCAGATTCTGGGAAGGCGCGAAGTTGGTGCGCTTGCTACATAAGTCCGCGAAAATGATTGCTTGTACCGCCGAGCGGAATGGGCATACCCAGCCGGGCAAGGGCCGGCATCAGGCGGTTGAACTGAATGGCATATTCCAGCGCCCAATGCCGCGACAACCAGCTCCCAAAACGGACACTCCCTGCCAGGGGCGCCTGGACACAGGCCAGATCCGGATCCCAAGCGAAACGGCGTGCCGCCTCCATTAATTGGCCGGGATTGGGCCGGTCTTCGGCATCATAGACTGTAACGAAGGCGCCCTGCGCCCGTGCCAGGCCATAATTCAAGGCGCGTGGCTTGGTCTGCGGCCTGCCAGGGGGCAGGACGAGCACCTCTGTCCCTTCCGGCCATATCTGTGCATGGATCGCATCCTTTGTGGCTGCATCTCCGGTCTCCAGCAACAGTTTCACATCCAGCAAGTGGCGAGGGTATTCCAACGACATCAGGCTATCGGAAAGCTGGGGCATACACGCCGCCTCATCCTTCAGCGCGATCAGAATCGTATATTTTGGCAGCAGCAATGAGAGAGACGCCGGGTCGGTCAGGAGATAGGCGCGGCTGGAGCCGAACAGCGCGAGCGCAAGGCGGTACGCTATGATGGCCGTAAACAGGACGAGACTCAGTCCGCCGAGACACGCCAGTATCGCCCCCGGTGCAATCAATCCGCCAATACCCAGAATCGCCGTCAGCTGCCCAATGAACCGCGTCTGCTCCTCGTGAAGGCCAGTCTTGGCCGACATACCGAGGAATCGCGAAGGGAACGCCTCCGCTGCTCTCTCCGCCAGACTGTCATCGGGCGGCGGTTCTGCGAGGTTGTCAAAAAGGTGTTGCGGGAATCTCGCCCGCGCATTCGCCCCATCCATGCCCATTGAAGACATTGAAAGCTAGTGATCCCCGCGCTCAAGAAACCAGAAGTTGAATTCGTTTCGGTTTCGCAATGAATTGGAAGATCGACAGAAATGTTTGGAGTCTTTCGCGAAATGTTCTATATTTGTTCCATGCCTGAGCTCACCATCGTCTGGTTTCGCCACGACCTCCGGGTCCATGATCATGCCGCGCTCACATCGGCCTGTGCGGCGGGGGGTCAAATTGTGCCGTTATATCTCTTCGATCCGGAACATTGGCACCGCCCGGAAACGTCTGGCCGGCAGTTCGATTTCCTGATCGAATCCCTTGCCGATCTGGATCATGCCTTGCGCCAGCGGGGCAGCCAGCTTTGC
This sequence comes from Hyphomonas sp., assembly GCF_036964145.1. GTDB lineage: Bacteria > Pseudomonadota > Alphaproteobacteria > Caulobacterales > Hyphomonadaceae > Hyphomonas. The sequence continues at coordinate 373,002 of NZ_JBALUC010000001.1, read as the reverse complement.
TTGCGCTCCGGGTCGCCGACGGAGGTTCTCTCCCGCCTGCATGCCCAGCATGGCATTGCCTCGCTTCATTTCCATTCCCTCCAAAATAGCCTGAGCGACTCCGCGCAGGAGCGCGATGTCCGCAACTGGGCACTCAAGGCGGGCATCCCTTTGAGAGAGCATGCCGGACCTCAGGGCTTAACCAGTCCTCATACCGATTGGGACGCCTTGTGGCTCCAGCGCATGCGTGAGGCCCGTCTTCCTGCGCCGGGGGCCCTGCCCGCGCTGGCGATCCCATCGGAGACCTGGCCGGCTGCCTCGGATTTCGGGCTCGATCCGGATATTTGTCCGGACCGGCAAACCGGCGGTCGAACGAATGCCATTCTCCAATTGCGACGCTTCCTGTCCGGTGACGTCCGAAATGCGGGCAAGCCGAACCTGTCCATCATGGCAGAGAATGCGGCCGCATCCCGCCTGTCTGCCCATTTGGCTATTGGATCATTATCTGAGCGGGAAATCTGGCAAGGTGCGATGAAGGCGCGAACGGCGCTGCTCGCAGATGGCGACCAGACCTTCGCCTCGGCTTTGGATCGCTTCACCAAGAAACTGGCCGAACGGGCCCGGCTTCACCAAGCCACCGCGAGACCGGGTCTCGCGAACGGCTTCAAACACCCCCTGGACGCTCATGGCAGGGACGATGCCAGCCTGGCGGATCCACGCCTGTCAGCCTGGGCAGCTGGCAAAACCGGGTTCCCGTTGCTGGATGCCAGCCTGCGCTGCCTTCAGGCGACGGGGCATCTCGAGGCCGGACTGCGCAGCCTGCTGCTCTCCTTTGCCACCTGCCATCTCTGGCTGGATCCCTCCCGGCCAAGCCAGATCATGGCGCGGCTCTGCACGGATTTCGACCCCGTACTGTTCTATGGAAACGCGCGCAAGGTGATCGGCGTATCCGTCGACACCCCTTCCTACATTCCAAACCCGGTCCGGCAATCCCTGACGCGCGACCCGAATGGCGCCTTCATCCGAAAATGGGTCCCGGAACTCGCGGAGCTGGCGGACCCATATCTCCATAACCCATGGGAAGCTCCGAAATCGGTCCTGTCCGAGCATGGCATTGTTTTGGGGCAGTCCTATCCCATGCGCTTGGTCGACCATGTAGCGGCAGCGCGGGAAGCCAGGCGCCGTCTTGCACCTCATCGGGAGTCACGCGCCCTCCCCTTTGATGCGGTGGCCCCGAGGCAGCTGGGCATTTCGCGACCGACGACAAGTCGGAAAATTGCGACAAAGCGTAGGGTCCCGGTCCAGCTCAGCTTTGACCTGCAAGGGCAGGCCTGAACACGTATCGATCCAGTGCAATCCTTTGCATGAACTCTTCTCCAGCTTTTTTTCATGCGCTTGACTTGTGTTATGACCAAGCATATCGATATTCAACAAATATTAGAGCCTTGAAAATGCTCGATTTTATCATTTTTCGATAAAAAGTTATTGATTTTCGATAATATCTAACCTAGATTGTTTGTGTCGGCGGCGGGATGGTCTCGCCAAGGACAGCCAACAAACAGCTAGAAGGAATTGAAAATCATGATCCCCCGCGCCCGTCAGAGCGACATTGCCGCCCCCGCCACGAAAGACATGATGGCCCTCTCCATCATGACCGGAGAGGCAACTCACCGGACCCGGCCGGCCAATGATGTCAAAGCGGAGGATCGTCAGAATCTTCTGGTTCGCCGCCGCCGCCGCTTCGCCCGCCGCGAAGCCCACTAGGCCTGCCTCCCGGCGCCGCGATAACGGTCTCCCCTACCGATCGTGGCGCCGGTCTCCCCGCCCCCTAATCACACCAGACATAAAGGATAGATTCACCATGATCCGCTCACTCACCGCCATTGCCCTCGCCGCATCCATCGCCACTGCACCGGCTTTTGCTGCCTCCGACGACTTCAAGATGGAAATCGATCTGAACCGCACCCAATTGTCGACCACAGAAGGCGCAAAAGCCGAATATGATCGTATCCGCCAGGATGTGCACACGCGCTGCGCTGTCGAACACGAGAACTTCGGGGTCGCCAAGAATTTCGTGGTCAACCAGTGTGAAAGCAAGATGATGAAGAAGATCGTCGCCTATGTGGATGATGCAACCTTCACCAAGGTTCACTACGCATCCAACTGATCCCAGCCAGGTCTGGCAGGCTTCCAGCCTCTCTCACCTCGCCTGCCCGATCCGGCTTCTTGCCCTGCCTTCACCGGCAGGGTTTTTTGTATCAGGAGTTTGCATCCGCTTCGCGGAAATCCTTTGCCCGCAGAATTTGGGCCAGACGGAAATGGGCTGGCACGAACGCCCCTTCCTCATCACTCTCGAACAGGGCGCAGCAGCTCGTCGGAAATTTCTCGATCAACCGGATCGACTCCTGATGATCCCGGCTGCCGGCTTCACGTAGAATTTCCATCGAGAAATCATGCAGGCCCGGATTGTGGCCAATCACCATAAGTGTGCCCGCCCCGTCATTGTGACAGATCGCTTCGGTCAGACCGCGCACACCGGATAAATAGAGCGACTCCATCGGGCGGACTTTCTCGCCCTCGACCACTTTTGCTACTTCTGAACAGGTTTCACGGGCCCGTCTGGCGCTCGACACCAGGATGCGCTCGGGGCTCCACCCCATGGCCACCAGTTCCTCGGCCATGCGCTGGGCATCCTCCTTGCCTCTCGGCGTCAGTGCGCGGCTGAAATCATCGACCCCCTCGCCCCAAGGCTCTGTCTTGGCATGCCGCATCAGGATCAGGCGTTTCATTCCAATTCCTTCTTCCCGGGTCGGGCATTAGAAAAACTTATCGACAGCTTGAGATGTCGCGCATTGGATTGCTTCCTCTTAGGCACCATTTTCCGGTCAGAAATCAAGAGACAGGAGTATGGTAATATGAGCCTTCTGATTGGCGACGTCGCCCCGGATTTTGAAGCCAACACGACAGAAGGCCCCATTCGCTTTCATGAATGGGCCGGGGATGACTGGGTTGTGTTCTTTTCCCACCCCGCAGATTTCACCCCCGTCTGCACCACAGAGCTCGGCTATACAGCGAAACTGAAGGACGAGTTCGCGAAACGCGGCGCAAAGGCCCTGGTGATCTCCGTCGACAGTCTGGAAGATCACAAAAGATGGATCTCCGACATCGAGGAGACGCAGAATACCAGCGTCCAGTTTCCGATCATTGCCGATCCTGACCGCAGCGTCGCGACACTGTACAATATGATCCACCCAAATGCCGACGCCAAGGTCACGGTCAGGGCTGTCTATGTGGTCGATCCGAACAAGAAAATCCGTGCCTCGATCATCTATCCCCCGAGCGCTGGCCGGAATTTTGACGAGATCCTGCGCCTGATCGACAGCCTCCAGCTGACCGATGGCCACAAGGTCGCCACGCCGGTGAACTGGACGGATGGGGACGACGTCATCATCGTTCCGTCCCTGACAGACCCGAATGAGATCGAACGCCTTTTCCCGAAGGGCTACAAGGCCGTGAAGCCGTACCTGCGCTACACGCCGCAACCGAATAAATAGGCAATGTCCCCGCGCCCTCGGGCGCGGGACGGGCCCTGGGTTTATCCCGGCAGCGCCGCCTCAATGGAGGCCACATCATAGGGTTTCTTCACAACCGGCACGGATGAGTACCGTTTCGCCAGATCGATGGAATCCCCATAGCCGGTCGCAAACGCGAAATGGACGCCGCGCGCGTGCAGTACCTCGGCTACCGGCTCGCTGGTCTCGGAGCCGAGATTGACATCCAGCAAGGCAAACTGGATCGAATGTTCTTCCAGGATTGCGAGCGCTTCACGCACATTGGCGGCCACGAAGACTTCCGTTGCCCCAAGCGAACCGAGCATGTCTTCGGCATCCATTGCAATGATCAGATTGTCTTCCAGGACAAGCGCCTGGCCTGACAGGCTGGGCCGGGCTTTTTCCGTCGAAAGGGCCGCTGTCTTCTCCTGAATGGTATTCGTGAATCCATCAAAATGCGCTGCCGGAATCTCAAAGCGCGCTGACACGCCGGTCACTTCAAATTTCAGTTCGGCCCGGCCACTCAACTCATAGGGAATCGACCGTTCAATGATGGTTGATCCAAAGCCCCGCCTCAGCGGCGGTGACTGGATGGGGGGCCCGCCCGTCTCGAGCCAGTCAATTGCCATGCCCCCATCTGGAAGTTGGGAAAATATGATCAGGACGGTCCCGTTCGCCTCGCTGAGCGCGCCGTATTTTGCCGAATTCGTCAACAGCTCATGTATGACAAGGGAGACGGCGGTAAAGGCCTTGGGACGCAAGTGAACGTCCGGACCCTGAATTTTTACCTTCTCCGCATTTGCACCGAGATAAGCTTCAGCTTCGATGCGAATCAGTTCGCGCGCCGAAGCAGGCTCCCATTGCTCCCGCGTAATGAGGTCGTGCGCGCGGCTAAGCGCATGAATCCTGCCGCCCACAACATGCGTAAACTCGGAAATGGACCGCGCTTCCGTACCGCTCTGTTCGACCAGCCCGCCAATCAGGCTGAGAATATTCCGGACACGGTGATTCAGCTCGGCAATCAGAAGCTCCTGGTGCTCCTGCGCCTTGGCCCGGTCACGAAGGGCGGCATCGGACATCCGCAGAACCACTTCAAGGAGCGTCAGGCGAAGCGCTTCCGCCGCTCGAATTTCGGGCGGCTGCCAGGGTGCAGACGTGTTTCTTACAATCTGCTGCCAGGCCTCAAAGCTCTTGCGCGGCGTCAATCGATCCCCATGCTTGCCCTGCAAGACGGGCTTTTCCGGATTGCCGGCCCAGGTGACGGATTTCGCAATCTCCCGCCGGAACAGAACGATATAATCTCGCGGCGCGCGTGATACCGGCAAGACCAGCATGCCAGCCGCCCGGTCCACGAACTCCGCCGCTGGTGGAAAGACTTTGACCAGACTATCGATATGATAGACACGGCTTGCCGCCGTTGTGTTGAGGAAGTTCACGAGACCAAGAAATTCCTCCTTGGTCGGCGTATGACCGGTCGATTCAAATTTGCCTTCAACCCAGCCAACCGCCCCATCATAAGGGATGACGGAGCTGATGCCATTGATAATGGTCTCGAAATTATCCGAGATGGAGGCATCTTCCGCAAGCTGGGCCATCAGCTGATCGTGTAGCAGCTGGGCACGCCCCTGCTCTTCCCGGCCTTCGTCTGATTCCTTCTGGTCCAGCACGAAAGAGAAAAGCTGGCCAAAAAGCTCCGCAGCCGTGCGCACCTCATAGCTTAGCGTGCGAGGCGTTTCGTGGTGGCAGGCGAACAGCCCCCAAAGCTTGCCCCGTTTCAGGATTGAAATCGACAGGGAGGCCTGGACACCCATATTGGCGAGATATTCAAGGTGAATGGGTGACACGGCTCGCAATCCGCTCATCGATAGATCAAGCGGAAGACCCTCTGGATTCACGACCGGCAGGATGGGCACGCCGGGATCGGAGACATCGGCAATAATGCGCAACAAGTTCCGAGTGTAGAGGGCGCGCGCCTGTTTGGGAATGTCAGAGGCCGGATAATGCAGGCCCTTGAAACTCTCCATCCCCGGCTTCAGTGATTCCGAAATGACTTCGCCGGTCCCATCTTCGGCGAACCGATAGACCATGATGCGGTCGAACCCGATCAGGTTTCGCATTTGCCGTGCGGCATCGTCACACAATTTCTGGGAAGTTTCCGCGCGCGAGATACGCTCGACCATGGGGCGCACGAAATTCACGTAATTTGTATCGTGACCGTCATTGTGCGGCTCAAACTCCAGCACGATCGACCTGCCGGACAGGTGGAGAGAGAGGTCAAACCGTTTGTCATTACCCGCCAGTTCGACGCCAAATATGCGTTCGACAGCATCCGGCGATGCCAGCATCGGCATACGCGACCGGATCAGCAGCAAGGCCTGTGCGGACAGGCAATCGGAAAGGCGTCGACCGATCAAATCATGCGCCTCTATACCAATGAATTGATCTACATTGACCGAGGCATGGTTCACGATCCAGTCTGATGACATGGAGATCAGGGCGCCAAACGATTGCACGCGGCCGATCGTGTGGATTGGCTCACGGTCGCAATTCGTCAAATTGACATCGCTCGCGGGCCCGTCAGTTTCAGGGCTGTGGCGGGCCATAGGCAGTCTCTTTCGTCATTTCCAGGCATGCTGTTTCGAAAATCGAAAAGCACGCATTTGCAGAAGCTACTATCTCATTCCGCTCCGATTGGCCAATCTGTGCAGCTGAAACCTGTTCGAGAAAAGCTGTCCAGCATGATCGGTCTGTCATCTGAGTCAGGAATCGCCCTGCACGCTGAACATGCGGATCTCCACCCTTTCGCCAGCGCTTGTGCAAGACCGTACCGCCAAGCCGGCTGCCAGCGACAACATAGATCAGCCCCACTGGATGATTTGTCTTTATAGCGGGGGTGTTGCGCCAGACAGGTATAGGCATTCCCAGCGTGGCAAGGTCGCCTTCTATGTCCGCCAATGGCAAGGGCGGGGCTGTGAATCCTGCCTGTGGGCGCAAGTTCTCGGCAAGCCAGGAATAGGCCAGATGGTTGATGGACAGGAAAGCTGCCAACCCGTCCGGGCGGGTCAGGTCATGCCGGCTGATGAGGTCATCCACGCGGGCATGACTGTCGGCGGTGCCGGTACGCAAAATTTGCCTGAGCGTTGTCATCGTATCCATCGCCGCAATTTCCTTGATGAGGGCTTTGACGGCCCTTCCGGGGCGTCAGGTTGGAACCGCATCGCTCAGCCGTCCACCCATGCGGATGGCCTCAATCCGGGTTGCCAATCCTGTGGCATCGTCGGTCTCTATATAGGTTCCGCACAGCGTCCCCTCCCCCAAGGCGGGCTGGTATCGCTCGCCGGGCAACTGGGTCTGGAATCGGTACAGGGAGATCTGTTTCTGCATGCCGATGACGCTGTCATAATCCCCGCACATGCCGGCATCGGTCTGGTAGGCGGTGCCACCTTCGAGGATCATCGTATCCGCTGTGGGCACGTGGGTATGGCTGCCGACAACCAAACTGGCCCTGCCATCACAATGGTGTCCCATCGCCATTTTCTCACTGGTCGCCTCGCAATGCATGTCGACAATAACGGCATCGGCCACGGCGCCCAGCGGCATGGAATCAAGCGCTTCATCCACGGCAGCAAAAGGGTTGCTTAGGGTCTGCTTCATGAAGACATTGCCCTGAATCTGAACCACTCCGACACGCCGGCCGTCCGGCAAGCTGAACAGATTGGCCCCTTTCCCAGGCGCCTGAGCCGCCGGAGGATAGTTCGCCGGGCGCAACAGGCGCGGCTCGCGTTCGATATAGGTCAGGGCCTCTCGCTGGTCCCAGGCATGGTCCCCAAGCGTCAGGCAATCTGCGCCGGCGGCAAAGAACTCCTCGGCAATAGCGCTGGTGAGACCGAAACCACCTGCAGAGTTTTCAGCATTCACGATTACAAAATCGAGGCGCAAACGCGCCTTCAGGCCCGGCAAATGGTCCAGGACAGCCTGCCGGCCCGGCTTTCCGACCACATCTCCAAAAAAGGCTATTTTCATGACGAAAAGTCTATGCCTCGACCTGTGGGTAAAGAAAAGCGCGCGCACCCAGCCGGGATGCGCGCGCTTCGCAAGGAATTCAGCTGATCCTATTCGTTGGTGGCGGAAAAGCCGAGCGACGCTTTGGTCAGTGTCGAAGGATCCTCGATCTCTGCAAGTTCCGACACTTTCAGCGGTGTCGTAGGCTGCAGCTTGATGGTCAGCGTCTTCGGATCGGTAATGAAGCTGGACAGGGCTGTAGAAGCTTCTGTGGCCAGTTCCATGTCGATGCCGGAGCCGGACGCCATCATCGGTGCCATGGCCAGAAGGCCAGCCGTCTGATTGCGTAGTTGCTGCGGGTCTTCCCCGCTCTGCGCCGCATAGGCGTTGAAGGCGCGGTTGACGATGCCGTCATCATCCAGCGACAGGTCGAGCGAGTGAATGGTCAGCTTGTCCATCACTTCGCCCAGCATGGCGGACGGGTCCGACGCGTCGAGATGCTGCTCGGCCTGCGCTGCGGCCATCGCACTGGCACCTTCATATTTGGCACCAAAATTCAGCCGGAAACCGTCTTTCAGCTCCCAGTAATTCTTGCCTTTTTCCAGTGTAACTATGTCTGAATCCGGATCATAGCCCTGTTCGCTGGCCATGGTCAGTTCCAGCTTTTCATAACCCAGCGTCGCCAGCTGCGCGCCCAATTGCTGGCCCAGTTCGCCGTCTCCGGCATTGAGCACCATCTTGACCGGCTCGGTAACCACTTTCACCGCGCGCCCCTGTTTGTCATGGCTGACATTGGACACAAGTGAAGGCATGTCGAAATTGACCCCGGACACATCGAAATTCAGGTCTTTCAAGCTGATAGACTTGTAGCCTGGATTGGCTGCATCTTTCGGGTTCAGGCCAGACATGAAGCCGGACTCCAACCTGTCTTCCAGATCTTCCCCTTCCTGCGGGACAAAGACTGACCAGTCAAAGCCACGAATGTCGACATTGCCGAGGTTTGCCTTGACCGTGGTATCATCCTCCGGATCAAACATGTCGAACTTCAGACCTTTCAGATGCATTTCGGCAGCTTTCTGATCCTTCATGCCGGTGACCGAAATCGCGTCCACGAGGAACGTGCCGTTCTGGCCATCCTCCTCATCGATCTGCATGTTCATGTCGTTCATCGCCCACAGATCGAAGGCGAGCGCCTCGCCGGTCGGCATGTCAGCCGGTTCGGCATCCGCGAATACGCTTGCCACCCAGGCGGCCAGCTCAGGCGACGGATTCACCAGTTCGATCGAGCCGATGGACGCGCTGCCCTCTTCTTCCTCTTCTGGATCCGTCGGAACCAGAGAGATGTCGGACATGACCATTTTGGAGAAGCTTGCCTTGCCGTCGATCATGGCGAGGCCGTCAAATTCGAGTTTCTTCGCCTTCACATCGGCGCCGGAGAGGTGGGCACCGTCATCATCGTCAGACTCGTCGTCATCGGCGGCCAGCAGGGTCACGTCGGTGAAAACCGCCTTGTCTCCGTCCACTTTGCTGCTGCCGAAGGAAACCCGGCTGTCGGCCGACTGGTCGAAAGAAAGGGCCGCAAGCGCCTGAGGCGCTGTTGCCGGGTCGCCTTTGCGTGCCTTGACGTCCTTTGCGGCATCGCTGGCATATTCAGAGCCTGCCGCGTCAACCGGCTTGTCTTTGTCCCCGCAAGCCGTAAGCATGGCGATGGCGGCAACGCCTGTGAGCAGATATTTCATGTTTGGTCCCTTTAATGATTGATGCCAGCGTTCCATTTGCGCCCGTCACCTAGAGTGAGATTATTAACATGGCATACAACAATGGCCAGACCGTGACATTGAGTGGGCCGGACGGGGATCAGATCCGCGTCCGTCTTGAGGTCAATTCCAAGGCACGGCGGCTGATCCTGAGGCTGGACGAGCGTCGCCGGGAAGCCGTCGCGATTGCCCCCACACGCCGCCAGATCAAGGATGCTGCTGCCTTTGCGGCCGAGCGCATCGACTGGATTTCGACGCGCCTCCAGCATCTGCCGGAAGTCGTGCGATTCGAAGAAAACAACCTTATTTCCTATCGTGGCGCCCCGTGCCGCCTCACCGCCCAAGGTCAGGGACGCGTGGCCCGGATGATGGCGGGCCAGCCCAACATCTTGTGTGCCCCCGGAGATCCCGAAACGCTGCATTTGCGGGTGACACGCTACCTGAAGAAGCAGGCCCGCGCCGATATTACCCGCGCCGTCAACCGCCACGCCGCCTCGCTGGGCGTTGCCTACAAGGGCATTTCGGTCAAGGATACGCGCTCACGCTGGGGCTCTTGCACGGCCGACGGACAGCTATCCTTTTCGTGGCGCCTCGTTATGGCGCCGCCCGCAGTGCTCGACTATGTGGCCGCGCATGAGTGCGCGCATCTGTTGGAAATGAACCATTCCCCGCGCTTCTGGGCGCATGTTGCAACCTGTTGCAACGACTGGAAACACCAGCGCGCCTGGCTGCGTGAGCATGGCGCCGGCCTGCAGGCGGCCGGCATATAGCCGGGCCTAGTCCGCAGCGATTTCTTCAGGTTCTGTTGCCACCTCGACCTCACGGGCCGGACCAAAGCTGATCAGGGTGACACCTTCACCGCCCTTGGCCTCACGATTCGGCCCGAGGAAAATCAGCGTGCCGTCCGGGCGAATTTCAGCGATCAGATCCACTTTCGGCCGATCCTCGCGGTAATCCTCAAGGTCATACTCGTCCGTCAGCTTGGTCTTGCCAAAGGTCCAGCCGCGATAATGGTCGCGGATCAGGCTGTCATAGCCCCTGCCCCGGCGGATCAGCGTGCGGCCCCGCGTCCCCATGCCGATAGCCCGGGGATCTTCCTCCTCGGTGTCCTGCGCCGACAATTGGTAGACGCGGTGACGCCCGAGCTCTGGGGCGAAATGGCCCGAAACAAGTGCGTTATAGGGTTCGTTGGCTGAGAGCCCGACCACCTGGTCGAAGGCCGCATGGTCCAGTCTGACCTCTGCCTCTTCCGACAAAACTTCACCGAAGAAGGTGTTAAGCCCCGCTTCCCGTGCAGGCCGGAGCCGACGCCAGTTATTATCGGCCAGAATTGGCTCGATACCGACATCCTTCAGAACTTTCGCCAAATCGATGCTCCACGGGTTCACACCCACCAGGAGAACCCCCGGCCGTTCCTTGCGGGCGAGCCCTAGCCGCCGGGCGAGCGGCCCGATCGTAAAGCCATGCAGGACCACGGTGACGAACACCATCGCAAAGGCCAGCGGGGTGATCTGTTCCGCACCGGAGAAATAGAACCGTGAATCCCCGCGCCGACCGAGATCTTCCAGCAGGGTCGCAAACAGGCTGGAGACGGCCACAGCCACGATCCCGCGCGGCGCAATCCAGCCGAGCAGGAGGGCTTCATTGCGTTTCAGCGTCCCGAATGTGGCAATCCAGACCGACAGGGGCCGTACGACGAACAGCATGGTCAGCAGGAAGGCCAGCGTATTCCAGGTCAGGGCGCGACGGATAACATCCGGCGTAAGATTGGCCGTCAGGATGACGAACACGCCCGAAACCAGCAGGACCGCGATGTCTTCCTTGAACTTTCGGAGTTCTGCGAGGCCTGCGAGGCGCGAATTGGCCAGCGTCATGCCATAGGCGGTCACGGCGACGAGGCCGATTTCCTTCTCGATCATTTCTGCCAGCGCATAGCAGAGAATAATCGACGCGAAGATGATGGGCGCTTTCAGATATTCCGGCGTCCAACCCTGACGGAAAGCGCGTACAATCGCCCACCCAAAGGCAAAGCCCAGCCCGACGCCGAGCGCCGCAGCCACGATGATCATGGCGCCCTTGCCCAGGATGGACTCGCCGGTCGCCGCCACGCGGATAATTTCGAATGCAGCAACGGCAAACAGGGCGCCTACGGGATCGTTGACGATGCCTTCCCATTTCAGGAACTGGCCGGTGCGCCCGCCCAGTTTGGACTGACGCAACAATGGCATGATCACGGTCGGCCCGGTAACCACCAGCACGCCCGCAAACACAACAGAACTGCCCCAATCGAGACCGGCGGCATAATGGGCAGCGAACGTACCGAGCGCCCAAGCCAGCGGGCCGCCGAGGAACACCATGCGCCGCACAGCTGCGCCAGCGTCCCTAAGGTTCTCGAATTTCAGGACGAGACCGCCCTCGAACAGGATCACGGCAACGGCCAGCGACACGATAGGCCGCAGCAATTCATTGCTGCCGCCATTGAACACCTTCTCAGGGTTCAGCAGGGGCTCGCCGAAAACGACAGTCCAGAGCGGGCCAACCGCCAGGCCGGCCAGTGCCATGAGCACGATGGCTGGCGCCTGGATACGCCAGGCAACCCATTGCGCGCCGATGCCCAGCGCCCCGATCAGGGCACAGGCGAATATCAGCTCGCTGGATCCGGCGGATGCCAGTGCAAAGTTGAATTGGTCCATAAAAGCCCCGTTTCGTGGTGCATTTTGCCCGTTGGGCGATCAAAAAACTAGGCTTGAGCCGCGTTTATGTCATCAGCAAAGTCGAACCCGATCTCACGGGTTCCATAATCGCCCTCTTTGTAGCGTTCGACTCGGTCGGAGAACCAGAGCAGGATGTGCTGATAGAGGTGTTCGTAGAAGGGGTCGGGGCTCGCCTCTTTCAGAGGTAGGCTGAATTCATATACCGAACCATCCTCAATCTGGATCTTGAACTTGTCGCCAATCTTGCGACACTCCATAACCAGCCTCAGCCAGTCGGTATCGCGTGAGACGCGTACCGCCAAACCGAATGAAATGGGGCCAAGCAGGCGAAATCCACGCGGTGGGATCGAGAAGGCCGCATCGCCATGCGCCTTCGGCTTGTAGGCCCCGGCAGGGGGCACGAGGTGGACACAGACCCCATCACTGGCCCCAAGATAGTCGCAGAATCCACTGCGCACCTCCTCGGCCAGGGTCCTGATCCGGTCATAATTCTCGGCAGCGAGGGCCTGATAGGCCTCCACCGTCTCGATCAGATTATCAAAGCGTGACACTGCCTCTCGGCCCCCATGTTTACCACAGCCAACATAAATTAGGGTGCCGCAAGGCGACCTTCAAATTTTAAAGTCGTCACCATCGGACAATGGTCAGATGCCTTGGGCGTCACCCAACCAACGCCAGGGAAGCGGATTCCGTCATATCTCTCGGCCCGATAAGGCGATCCGGCCCGTACAATCTCTACACTCGCGGCGGGATTCAGCGCTGCAAGTCGTGGGGACAGGAAGATGTGATCAAGGGCGCCATAGGTGTCGTCCCCGCTGTAATGATGGGTCCAGCGTTCATACGGATTGGCAATCGCACGGCTGGCAAGGTCCACAGCAAACCCGTCTCCGACCAGGGGTCCCAGCCCGTGCGGGCGCGCGGGACGGCCATCGACTTCCCAGTAATCATTGAAATCCCCGAGAATGACCCATTCCGCCTCGGCCGGGTTCTGGAAGCGCTGGCTGATAACACGGCGCACGGCCTGCGCCTCGGCCTCCCGCACCGCCACAGTGCGCTTGCGCCCCCCATGCATGGATTTGAAATGGCAGATGAAGAGGGTCAGCTGGCGCCCATCCTTCTCAATATCCACTTCAAGACAGTCACGCCGGAAGACATAATCGTTCACAGAGGTGCCGCGGGGTGGATGAATGCCCAACCGGCCAAAGGTGGCACGGGCATGGCTGCGCTGGAATACAATGGGCAGGGAGGACAACAGGCCCACATCGATGCCGCGGCTGTCATTGCCCTCGTGCAGCACACGCTCCCCAAAAGGCCGGCCTGCCCAACGGGACACGTAGCGATTGTCGAATGCGGTCAGGGTAACGAGATTCTCGACCTCCTGCAGCGCGCATACTTCTGCATGCGTGGCGACCAGCGCCTGCGCCGTCAGGGTGCGGTCATCCTCGGAGAGCACATCGAAGACGGCATCCACCTGCTCTGCAATGAGCGCGTCATCCACATTCGTCAGCCTGCTACGGGCATTGGCGAGACCGGAGCGCGCGAAATCGCACCGCATCATCAGGTTCTCACAATTGAACGTGGCCAAACGAATATCAGGCATTCACGGGTGATGCGGCTTCATTCTTCCGGGGTCAACGTAGAATGGCCGCTCGCCTAAGCGACAGCCCGCTCGGCAAAACGGGCGCTGGTCTGGGCCCGTTCAACCGATTCCGCATCCGGGCGTTGGTCCGCCGGAATGGCGGTGCGGCCAAGTTCAATGGCGATCCCAGGCTGCACGCCGCCGCCAAAGGCGGACAGTACGGTCCGGATCACATCCAGCGGCTGGGCCTCGTCTTCCACGATCTGGCCAAACCGCGCTGCGACAGGCCCGACGACCCCATAGGCAAGGAAGACGCCGAGGAATGTGCCGAGCAGTGCAGATCCGATCATCATGCCCAGCACCGCGGGCGACTGGTCGATCGAGCCCATCGTCTTGATGATACCGAGTACAGCCGCCACGATCCCGAGCGCTGGCAGGGCGTCTGCGACGGTGTTGAGCGCATTCACAGCCTTCATGCGCTGGTCGATGTGCAACGCAACGGACTGTTCCATATGTGCCTCGGCGCGCGCCGGGTCCGACAGGTCCAGCGCCATGAGGCGGAAGGAATCACAGATCATGTCCCGCACGGACGGGTCCGAGAGCACGGTTGGCGCCGCCGCAAACGCAGCCGAGGAGTCGGGGTCTTCAATATCGGATTCAATAGCGACAAAGCCCCCCTGCCGGACCTTGCGCATAAGAGTCGACAACAGGACGAGCAATTCACGGTGCTGGGGGCGCTGCCAGCGGCTGCCCTGGAAGGATTTTACAAACCCGCCAAACGCCTCCTTGGCGACCTTGGGCGAATTGCCGATCAGAATCGTGCCGATGGCGGCCCCGCCGATCAGGGCAATCTCGAAGGGAAGCGCCTGCATGGCGCCATGCCCGCCCGTCAGGACAAGGCCGCCCATTACGAGGACGACCACTAGGACAAGACCGATCAATTGGGGCAAGACGCGCAGACTCCGGCAATAATACAGCCTGACCATGACATATTCGTCTTAAGCCAAGCTTACGGCCGGTGTCCCCTGCCCTGTGCCGGGAGATCAGCTGACGCGCAGCCCTTTGCCGCCCAGCACCGGATCATGCTCCGCCACAAGATGGCCAGGGCCGACTTCAACCAGTTGTGGCTGGTACTGGTCGGCCTCGCCGTCATCGATGAGTTTCGACTTCATGAAGCGGAGGGATGCGCGGCTATCGAGCGGGCTCGGCAGGTCGCCCGTCAGGCGCAGGCGTTCACGGGTGCGCTCGCCAGTCGGGTCGGCGTTCGGCACGGCGGCGATCAGCGCTTTGGTATAGGGATGGCGCGCTTCGGTATAGATCGCATCCCGCCCGGCCAACTCCACCACGCGGCCGAGATACAATACCATGACCCGATGGCTGATCTGGCGCACGACGGCGAGGTCATGGCTGATGAAGATCATGGCGAGGCCGAATTCCTTCTGGAGCTCGATCAGCAGGTCCACGACCTGCGCCTGGACCGACACGTCGAGTGCAGAAACCGCCTCGTCGCAAATGACCAGTTTCGGCTGCAGGATCATGGCGCGAGCGATGCCCACACGCTGGTTCTGGCCGCCTGAGAGTTCATGCGGATACCTGTTGATCAAATTGGGATCGAGGCCGACCCGGGGAAGAATCTCGCGCACTTTTGCTTCCCGGTCTGCACGGGACAGGCGCGGCTGGTGCACCTGCAGCGGTTCGGCAATGGAAGCACCAATAGTCATGCGCGGGTCGAGGCTGGCGAGGGGGTCCTGAAACACGATCTGGAGATCATCGCGCAAGCCATTCATTTCCCGGCGGCTGGCCTTTGAAATGTCGCGGCCGAGCCAGGCCACCGTACCATCGGTCGGCGGGATCAGGTTCAGAACGCCGCGCGCGAGCGTGGACTTGCCGCACCCGGATTCTCCCACGACGCCCAGTGTTTCACCTGGTTTCAAATCAAACGAAACGCCATCAACCGCTTTCAGGGGCTTGGTCTTGCCGAACAGGCCACCCTTCACCGAAATCGGGAAGTGAATCTTCATGTCCTCGACCTTGAGGACCGGCTCGATTTCGGGCGCAGGCGGCGCCGACAGGACCGGACGGCCAGGTCGATCGGCTTCGTCTATGCGCGGCACAGCGTTGAGCAGCATCTTGGTGTAGTCGGCCTGGGGATTGTAGAAAATGTCGTCCACACTGCCCTGCTCCACGATCTCACCATGACGCATAACGATGACGCGGTCGCACATACGGGCCACAACGCCCATATTGTGGGTGATGAGAGCGATGCCCGTACCGGTTTCGCGTTTCAATTCGTCCATCAGTTCCAGCACCTGCGCCTGCACGGTCACATCGAGCGCAGTCGTCGGCTCGTCGGCCAGCAGGAGCTCCGGATTACAAAGCATGGCGATGGCAATCATAACGCGCTGGCGCATGCCGCCAGACAGTTCATGCGGGAACTGGTTCATCCGGCGCGCCGCCTCGGGGATGCGCACATTCTCCAGCCAATCGACACAGATCCGATCGGCAGCTTCCCCCTTCAACCCTTTGTGAAGGGCGAGCACTTCGCGCATCTGCGCGCCGACGGTCATGTGCGGCGTCAGGCTGGTCAGCGGATCTTGGAAGATCATGGACATCCGGGCACCGCGAATTTCCCGCAGTGTGGCGTCCGATGCATCCAGCATATTGATGCCGTCAAACTCGATCCGGCCTGTCGCCGTGCCATTGCCTGCCAGCAATCCCAGAGCAGAGAGCGCGGACTGGCTCTTGCCCGAGCCGCTTTCGCCCACAATGCCGAGGCATTCGCCTTTGGCGACATCGAAACTGATGCCCTTGACCGCCTCGACCACACCGTCCGGCGTGTCGAAGGAAACACGAAGATCTTTGACAGAAAGAATAGCCATGGCCGCAATCTGTATACGCGCCGGCGAGGGGTGCAACGACCGGTCTGCAGAAAGCAGAAAAAAGGCCGCGTTATCGGGAAAGAACGCGGCCCAGGGGGGAGAGTGAGGACAGGACCAATGGGGAAGCCCTGCCCTCAAGAGGTGGCGCTCAAAACTTGTATCCGAGCCCCAGTCCCACCACGAGTGGATCGATGTCCACGTCAGCATCCACTGTTGCGCCAAGCGCCGTGGTGAAATCCACAGTCACATCCGGATTGATCCAGATCTTCTTGATGTCTGCATTGATCGCCCAACCACCGGGCTCGCCATCAAGGTCGTAATCAACGCCAGCCTGAAGGGCGAGGCCGACGCTGGTATCATAGTCAATCCCGTCCGCCACCGGGCCTTGATCTTCGTCAAAGAAGAAGGTCGCGTTCACGCCAGCGCCGACATAGGGCTTCCACTGGCTGTCGTTCACAAAATGATACTGAACCGTCAGAGTTGGCGGCAACAGCGTGACATCACCCAGATCGATGGTGGCATTGTCCAGCGCGCCGGGAACCGTCACGCCGGTCGCCTTCACATCGTGGGGCGTCACACCAAGGATCAGTTCGGCCGCGATGTTCTTGGTGAAGAAATAGGTGATGTCGAGTTCAGGCACATACTGGTTCGAAATCTCCACATCTCCTGCGAGCTGTGCCCCCGCAACGGAGAGATCGCCGGATTCATCCGGCAAGACCCCGATAACGCGTCCGCGCACCATCCAGGGATTGTCGTCTGCCGATGCGGCAGGCGCCGTTCCAAGCCAGGTTGCCCCGGCAACCAATGAGACTAGGAGAAGCTGTTTCATGTCATGTCACTCCTGTTTTGGCGCACCTACCTGCGCCGGATGCGAGAGACCTAACCCCATGTTTTCCTGTATAAAATTACCCGTTTTGACGCGCGGGCGCGTGTCGCGCGGCATGGCACCGCGATTAGGTATTGTTCCGAATTGCCTCCGCGCCCCTCTCCTGTGATTTTGGCTCGGTGCGTTCCGAATTCGGCGGCTTTCGCCCATATGCTGCGGCGTACCATCCCAGTTCTCCCACGGTCAGGCTTGAACAAGGGGCTGCCGCTGGGGCAGATGGTCGGCGAGGAAACATCCCAAAGAGGACCATGCCATGCCCGTCATCAATTATCTCACCACCTGCATCTTCGATTCCGGTGCGCTGAAACAGCTGGCCGGGACGGCGAAGAAGCTCGGCATGACCCGCCCCTTCATCGTGACGGACCCCGGCATCAAGGCAGCGGGCATCCTGGCAAAGGTCGAGGATGCGCTGGGCGTCGCCCCGGCCGGCGTCTTCGCCGAGACGGTCCCGAACCCGACCGAGAAACAGACAAAGGAAGCCGCTGCCGCCTACAAGGCATGCGGCGCGGATGGCCTGATCGCGCTTGGGGGCGGCTCTTCCATGGACCATGCCAAAGGCATCGGCCTGATGGTCAGCCATGACGAACCGCTGGAGAATTATGCTGCCATCACCGGCGGCGCCAAGAAGATCGGCAAGATCCCACCCTTGATCGCCATACCAACCACGTCCGGCACAGGCTCGGAAGTTTCTGTTGGCCTCGTCCTGGTCCTTGAGAATGGCCGCAAGGAGACAATTGTCTCCCCGAACCTGATCCCTGCGACAGCCATCTGCGACCCCGATCTGACCCTTGGCCTGCCTGCGGGCCTGACGGCGGCCACCGGCATGGATGCCGTCACGCACTGCATCGAATCCGTGCTGTCCCCCACCGTGAACCCGCCAGCTGAAGGCATCGCTTATGAAGGCGTGTACCGTGCGGTCGGTAATGGCTGGCTGAAGAAGGCGGTCAAGGACGGGTCAGACGCCGACGCTCGCTGGCACATGATGATGGCAAGCTATGAAGGCGCGCTGGCCTTCGTGAAGGGCCTTGGTGGTGTTCACGCCCTGTCGCACGCGGCGGGTCGCCTGCATGACAAACGCTTGCACCACGGCACACTGAACGCGATCTTCCTGCCGCATATCCTGCGCTTCCACGAGGGCTCAGCCGATGAGAAATATGTCCGCCTGCACCAGGCCATGGGCCTGAAACAAGGCGCCGACCTTGGCGATGCAATTGCGGAACTGAATGCTGACATCGGCATTCCGGCCACCCTGTCCGCCATCGGGCTGTCGGCAGAGGATGCGCCCGGCGTCGTCGAATACGCGCTCAAGGATCTCGCCCATTTCGGCAATCCGAAGCCGATGAGTGCAGATGATTATGCGAAGGTCTACGAGGCCGCGCTCTAGGAATACGTGGAAGGGGACCGCAAAGAGCGGTCCCCCGTCCCCCCACTCAGCCAAGCTGAAAATTTCTCTGAAAACCCGGCGGAATACGTTGCGGCATGTGCATGCCGCTCCCTCCTCCGCTTGTGGTCTGCACCACAATGTTTACATTGATAACATGCCGACGGATGATAACAGTGTCAACATCGAGACTCAGGGCAATCGCTACCATCATGGCGACTTGCGCGCCGCCCTTATTGAAGAAGGGCTGGCCCAAATAAGCAAACGCCCCGCCGAGAAGCTGAGTCTCCGCGAAATCTCCCGCAAGGTGGGGGTTTCGGCCACGGCCGTGTATCGGCACTTTCCCAATAAGGCCGCCCTGCTGGGCGCCTTGTGCCAGGTGGGAAGTGAAAAACTTTCCGACACGTTCGCGCGAGCGACAGAAGAAACCGGCGGCGGAATGGACGCGTTTGAAGCCATGGGCCGGGCCTATGTCCGCTTCGCTCTGGCCAATCCCTCGCTCTTCAGATTGATGATGTCCAAAGCGCCTCAGGCGAATGCGCTGGAAAGCGATCAGGACGGTCAAACCAATGGCTTTGCGATGCTCGCGGACACGCTGCAAGATGTGCTGCCTGCGGACGCCCCCCCTGAATTGCAGATGGTGAAGCGACTCCAGGCCTGGTCCATAGTGCATGGCCTCGCCATGTTGATGCTGGACGGGCAGGTTCCTGCCGAGGAAAAGATAATCGCGTCCGTTATCTCCCGAAGCTTTCTCTAGGCTGGTCGGCGAATCCGGCGCATATTGCCCGACATGTTCGAAGGAATCGCCGCCACCGCCACGCATCTCGGCCTGCTTTCCGGGGCCATGGCCATCGGCTCATCCTGGGTAGCGGCCATCGCGTCGCCCAATTGCAGTTTCGACAAGCTGGACGGCTCGCGGGCGGATCGGCATGTGCGGGAATTGCTGTTGCAGACCTCCACGCCCATCGCCGGCATGATGCTGGCGTCGGGCGCGTTCTTCCTGCTCGCCTCGAGCTGGGCTGCAGCAGTGACGGCCTTGCTGGCAGCTTTCGGCTTCTACTCAAACCGCTGGATGCTGACACCGGGGA
Source organism: Hyphomonas sp. (assembly GCF_036964145.1). GTDB lineage: Bacteria > Pseudomonadota > Alphaproteobacteria > Caulobacterales > Hyphomonadaceae > Hyphomonas. The sequence goes on along the minus strand of NZ_JBALUC010000001.1, from coordinate 353,186 downwards.
AGAAACACAAAGGCGAGCGCACCAGCCGCAAAGGGCAGCGCGCCGTGTCAGTCAGTTTCTCTTTGATGTTCACTCTGGTAGCGATCGTTTCGGCCGTGCTCGGCATGATCCGGATCTAGGACAGATCAGGCGAAGACCAGCCAGAGACAGCCCATTTCGTGCAATTTGCGGAAATTATCAGCCGATTTGCGCGCGGCCTTCAGGGCGATCTCACCGGCGGCCTTCCGGTTGACGGCCAGCATCATGGTGCAGATCGCGATTCCCGGCAGGAACATCCACCAGACAAAGGCAAGCGACGCCAATACACCGGCAAGGCAGATGAAATAGGCCAAGGCATCCAGGATGCGGAACCGCGCGTGCATGAATCGGCCAAAATCACTCAGCAATTCCGGCTGTTTGTGCAGGATTTCCGCATCAATGGCAAAACGCTGTCCCGGAGCCTGCTCATAAACGAGCGCCCGTGTCATGCGTCCACCGCGATGGGGATTAGGCTGGCATTTAAGGAACATGGCAGTCACTCCATTATGGGAGGAATTTACCCTGTCCCGGTTAAGTGACCGCTTGTCCAATTCGGTCAATTTTCACGAAGATGGAAACCATCATACGGCTGATCGGACACATGCGTGTCTGGCGAATCTGTTTGCCCTTGCACCGATAGAGACATATGTTGCACTGCAACATGGAAGGCGTGTAACTCATGCTGTATTCACTTGTCGAAATCAATCGTGCCGCGATGGCGCCAATGCGCGTTGCGGCCCGGGCCAGCCGGGCCGCGTTGAGCTCTCCGCTAAACCCGCTCGGCCAAACCGATTATGGCCGGTCGCTGACCGCGATGGCGGATGTATTTGAAAGCGCCACCCGCTATTATGGCAAACCCGAATGGCGTATCGACTCCGTCCGCATCAACAGTGCACCAGTGGAAGTGACGCCCGTGGCGGCTTGGCGTTCACCCTGGTGCAATCTTGTTCACTTCCGGAAAGACCCGGAAGCTCTGGCTGCGGCGCGCAATGCCGACAAGCTGGGCCCGCAGCCCCGCCTTCTGATTGCTGCCCCCCTCTCCGGTCACTATGCGACGCTGTTGCGCGGCACAGTCGAGGCGTTCCTGCCGACCCATGACGTCTACATCACCGATTGGCAGGATGCCCGTATGGCACCCGTCTGGCTCGGCCGGTTCGATCTGGACGATTATATCGACCATATTCGCGCGATGCTGGAATTCCTTGGCGGCGGCGCGCATGTGCTTGGTGTCTGCCAGCCGGGCCCCCCGGTCCTTGCTGCAATTGCCATGATGGCCGAGGAAGATGATCCGGCCCGCCCGGCCTCGATGACCTTCATGGGCTCCCCTATTGATACGCGCCTCAGCCCGACCATTCCGAATGTCTTGTCTGAAGAAAAGTCGCTGTCCTGGTTCGAAGAGAACATGATCCACACAGTGCCCGGCCCGTATCCGGGCATGTTCAGGCGTGTCTATCCGGGCTTTGTCCAGCTTGCCTCCTTCATGAACATGAACTGGTCGCGCCATGTCGATGCGCACTGGAATTTCTTCAATCATCTCGTCGAGGGCGATGGGGACAATATTGGCAAGCACCGGGAATTCTATGACGAATACCTCTCCGTGCTCGACCTGACCGAGGAATTCTACCTGCAGACCATTGTGCGCGTTTTCCAGGAGCACCAGCTTGCGCGCGGCGTCTATCGCTATCGCGGCACGCATCTGGTCAAGCCGGAGCTGATCCGCGACGTCGCGCTGATGACCGTTGAAGGCGAGAAGGACGACATTTCCGGCATCGGCCAGACACAGGCTGCGCACACTATTTGCTCGAAGGTGCCAGAGGACATGCAGACCGACTATATCCAGCCGGGCGTGGGTCATTATGGCGTGTTCAATGGCAGACGTTTTCAGACCGAAATCGCGCCGCGCGTTACCGAGTTCACCAAGCGGTTCACCATGCGGGATGCCGATGAGACTGCCGCAGAACGTCTCAGCAAGATTGCCTGACCCGGCCTAATTGTCCGGCGTCGGGAGGACGCGGGAAATCTGGCGGCATATGTCACGCGCTTCGCTGAGCACCGTGATCGGCATCGGATCGGGTGCATCAAGATATGTGCTGAGTTGCGAGACAGCCCGGGCCTCCGCTTGCTCCGTCGGCAGGTCCCCATGAGACACCTGCAGGGTCCGCCGCGACGTACACGACTGCAGTTCCAGAATGGTCGGGTCGGTTGCGCCATGGTGCGGCGCGCGCAGGACGACCGATGACGGCAGGTCCGGGCCATCCGGCACAGCGACCCAGAGCGCATGGATGTCGTCCCCATCGATTGGGTTCCGGAAGCGGATCGCGTAGATTAGCCCCTTTTCAAGATGGCGTACGGAATAGTCGGCCACACCGGCATCGTTCAGCCCGCCCAGCCAGGCTGCAATCATGGCGTTGCGCGCCTGCTTGGCTTCCGCGCCGCGCCAGGCGGCGGCGTCAGCATAGACCTGCTTGGAGGCGAGGTCCTGCTCCTCCGATATGGGAGCAGGCCTGCGTACAACCGGCGTCGTCTCGTGCGGCATATAGGCGGACGCATGTTCGGCAAACCCGATCCAGCCTGCCATCGCAGAGGCGAGCACAGCCGGGGCAAAATGTCTGATCCAGTCGCGAGAGATCATAGAAATGCGTTCCGTTCCAAGCCGGAGCGCACTTTGTCAGGCTAAGGGTTAAGGAAAGCCCGTTCGATGGCCCACCAGAGCCCGATAACTCCGATAGCCGCGGATACGGGCCAGACCAGAACCGGCCGGTAGAGGTCTGCCCGGCCTGCCTGTTTCAGGACGCCCCTGATGATCAAGGCCACTGCAAGCGCCATGCCGATCACAGCCAACTGACCAATCTCCACGCCGACATTGAAGCCGATCAAAGCTGGCCAGAAGATGCCAGGCGGCAGACCGAGATCCCCGAAGGCACCCGCAAAGCCCATCCCATGAATCAGGCCGAACCCGAAGACCAGCGCGGGGCGCCAGCCGCTTGGCTCCTTGAACAGAATGTTCTCAAGGGCGGCCCAGGCGATGGTCAGCGCGATCAGCGGCTCGACGATACTTGCCGGAGGCGCGATCACGCCGGCTGCGGCAAGGCCGAGCGTGGAAGTGTGCGCCAGCGTGAAGGCGGAGATTTGCCAGAGCAGCGGCTTAATCCGCCGACTGGACAGGAAGAGGGCCAGCACGAACAGGATATGATCCACGCCCATCGGCAGGATGTGCTCAAAGCCGATGCGGATATAGAAGATCGCCGTCTCGAGCCAGGATCGGTCGAGTTCGATCTCCCCGCCCGGAACGTCGTCTCCCGTTTCAGTTGCGTTGCCGGCGCGGTCCAGTTCCTGAAGCTCCCGGCACAAAGCGGGGTCCATCCCTCCTCCCGGCAGGCAAAGCTCGTCTTCCGGGTGGGCGAACGCCGCTTGCGGCGCAGAGGTGACGGCAAGGCAGGCCATCAGGCAGCATGCCAGAAAGGCGATGAGCCGATGCCGCATCAGATCTCGTCCGGCAGCGGGTGTGGTGCTTCCATGTGGATGGCCTCGTGATGGTCGTCATCATGATCATGTACCGGCAAGAAGGATAGCACGAGCGCTATGGCCACCCCGGACGACAGGGCCAGCAGGCTGCGGAGCGGCGGCTCCTCCTTCAGCGGAGCCATCAAAGGGCCTGTCGCAACATAGAGAAGCAGGCCGGCAGAGGCCGCGAAAAGCGCGCCAACCGCCTCGCTTCCCAGGAAATACATGAAGGGCGACGACATCAGCACGCCCAAGGGCGTGGTGGCGGATGCGGCCAGAAAGGCCCACAGGAAGGATTGCCGGTTCGAAAAATTGTGCCGGCGCAGGATCGCGAACGCGATCACGCCTTCCGGAAACTCATGCAAGATCAGCGAGACCGCCGCATAGACGCCTGCGGAAAAGCTCGCAGCGAAGGTCACTGAATAGATTACGCCGTCGATGAAAGAATGAATGGCAATCGCGATTATGGGGGTTACAGCCGCCATCCGGCCGCCATTCACGCTTTCCGGGAAAAATGTGTTGAGGCCGTAATTCAGTATCAGCCCGCCGAGGAACCCGCCCAGCATGAAGTATGGCGCTCGCGTGCTTTCGGCGAACGCTTCCGGCGCGATGTGCAACAGGCTGAGCGTGACGAGCATACCGGCCGCCGCGAGGCCCATGACGGCAGAGAACCGCGCACTCCAATCGCCCCGCATCGCCACAGCGATGAGGCCGACCGTGGTCACAAAGGCCGCGATCAAGCCGAAAAACAAAGGGGCTTGCATGGATTCAAACATGGAAAGCTGTCAGCCGGTCCGTTAACAGTCAGGTGCGGTCTATAACCGCGTCCTGCGGCCTTGCGAAGAAGTGTTATATGGTATCATTATTCGGCTTGCGAGAAGATTTTCCGGTTTTACTGAATTCCCCAGGCGGGACGATGGGAGCGATATGACGGATCGATCATGGGGTCGGGGCAGCAGCTGGCTTCTGGCCTGCGCCGCATTAATATTGAGCGTCGCCTGTAGTGCAGAAGCGCCCTATGAGCCGGAACCGGCAGCTGTAGGCTCTCCGCCTCCAGCGGAAACTCTGGCCGATGACGCACCCTCCCTTGCCCGAACCACCATGCCGCAAGCGGTGGAAGAAGCAGACCACCATGACGAAGACCATGAAGAGCATATTGGCGGCGAAGCGCATGTGCATGGCGCGGCGGAACTGGCTGTGACGCTCGACACCAATTTCGTGACCATCACCGTTGATGCGCCGCTGGCCAATTACGGCCTGTCTGAAAAGACAAAGAAGAAATCGACCGAGCTGGAACAATATGCCGAAGGTCTGACCGAACTGATGGGCAATGCGCGGTGCGATCTGGTCGAACGGTCAGCAGACCTACGCCGGTCCGGCGACCATGCTGCGCTCACGCTTTCAATCGTTTGGGATTGTCGTAGGCCAAGCCAGCTGGACGGTTTGATGTTTACCGGCTTTGAGAAATATCCGGCCTTTGAGGAAGTCGATGCCGTCTATCTCGGCGAAGCGGCCGAGACCGCATCCGCGACGCTCACGCCGGACAATCCTTTCCTGCCCTTCGTATCCTGACATGGCAGAGCCTGTCGTCTCGATCTCGGATTTGCGTTTTGCCTGGGCGCCCGGCGAGGACGTGCTCGACATTGCATCTTTTCGGCTTGAGGCTGGCGAGCGCCTGTTCCTCCGCGGCGCCTCCGGATCGGGAAAATCCACCCTGCTCGGTATTATTGCTGGCGTTCTGGAAGCTGGCTCAGGCCAGGTAAACGTTCTCGGCCGGAACCTCTCAAGCCTGAAACCGGCAGCGCGCGATCGCCTGCGAGCTGACCATCTCGGCGTCATCTTCCAGATGTTCAATCTCGTCCCTTATCTCTCCGTGGTCGGAAACGTGATCCTGCCCCTGCGGTTTTCGCCCAAGCGGCGCGCAGCCATCAGCGGCGAGGAAGACGACGAAGCCCGGCGCTTGCTGGCGCGTCTTGGCCTGACCGATGAAACCCTGCTTGCGCGCCGCGTGTCTGACCTCTCGGTTGGTCAACAGCAGCGTGTCGCTGCGGCCCGCGCCCTGATCGGCGGCCCGGAGATCGTGATCGCAGACGAGCCGACCTCGGCGCTCGATGCAGATGCCCGCGACCGCTTCATCGAATTGCTCAGCGAAGAAGCCCGGCGCACGGGCGCAGCGCTCCTCTTCGTCAGCCATGATGCCAGCCTTGCCTCCCATTTCGACCGGTCGGTGGATTTGGGAGAGATCAATCGCGTGGGGATGACTGTATGAGCGCGATCTTCGCCCTGGCCGGGCAAAGCCTGATGAACCGCAAGGCATCGGTCCTGTTGACCCTCCTCGCCGTGGCCCTGTCTGTTGCGCTGTTCCTCGGCGTGGACAAGGCTCGCACCGGCGCGCGCGAAGGCTTTGGCAATACGATTTCGGGGACCGAACTTATCGTCGGCGCCCCCACAGGCAGCGTGAATCTGCTGCTCTACTCTGTATTCAGGATGGGCAGCGCGACGGCCGAGGTTTCATGGCCGACCTATCAGGAAATCGCTGCCCGGCCGGACGTCGATTGGGCCGTCCCGATCTCCCTCGGCGACAGCCATCGCGGCTTCCGCGTCATGGGCACGACTCCGGATTATTTCGACCATTACAAATATGGTCGCAATCAGGATCTCCTATTGGCCGAGGGCGAACAATTCGAAGATTTGTTCGACGCGGTCATTGGCGCCGATGTGGCACGCGAGCTGGATTACACACTTGGAAGTCCGATGACCCTGTCGCACGGCCTCGGCCAGGCAGATTTTGGATCAGGGCACGAAAACCGCCCCTTCAGGGTCGTCGGCATCCTCGCTCCTACAGGAACCCCCGTGGACCAGACGGTGCATGTCTCGCTGGAGGCCATTACGGCAATTCATGTCGGCTGGGAAACCGGCGCGAAGAATCCGCTCGCCGACAATATCACCGAAGAGACGATCCGGACCTTCGACCTGACGCCGAAGACCGTCACCGCCATCTTCCTCGGCCTGAAGCGCCGGGGCACAATTCTCACTACACGGCGCGAGATCAATACGAACCGGGGCGAGCCGCTGATGGCGATCATCCCGTCACAGGCGCTCGCAGAGCTCTGGAGTGTGACCGCGATTGCCGAGCGCGCCCTGCTGGCGGTCTCGATCTTTGTCATCGCGGTGGGCGTCGTCTCCATCCTCACTTCCATCCTGACCAGCCTGAATGAGCGGCGGCGGGAGATGTCGATCCTGCGCGCGGTCGGCGCCCGGCCGGGCCACATCTTTGCGCTCCTGGTACTGGAGGCAGGCCTGGTCGGTTTCCTCGGTGCGGCGCTCGGCATCCTGCTCATTCACGTGCTTCTTGCCGTGGTCGGCCCACTCGTCTCTGCGCATTACGGCATTTCCCTGATTGGCACCGGGCCGGGACTGACAGATCTCTATACGCTGCTGGCGGTGACAGGCGCGGCCCTGCTCGCCGGGGCCATCCCGGCCTGGATGGCCTTTCGCCGGTCGCTTGCCGATGGATTGTCCATTCGACTCTGAACCGCTCAACCCCACTGGCGGGCCACGCCCGCGCATCCTAGATTGGCATCATGAAACAGATTTCTTCCCTCCTGACCGCCGCCCTGATGACAGGCTTGCTGGCCGCCTGCGGGCAAGCCGATGCACCGACTGATCCCGGTACCCCTGCCCCTGAAGCAGAATCGACTGCGGAAGCCCCGCAGGTGGGCGACAAGATTGGTGAGAGCGAAGCAGAGCGTAAAGCAAAACGCGAAGCGACCATTGCCGCCCGCGCCGCCGATCAGGCGCGCAAGAAAGCCGAAGCCGAAGCCCGCGGCGTGACCGAAATCGGCTGGGAAGACCTGATGCCCGAAGGCGAGGAAGAACGCCTTGCGCAGATGTACCAGAGCCAGATGTCCATGCTGTATGGGGGAGGCGGCGTCGCTGAAGGCTCAGCCGCAGACGCCATGGTCCAGATCGGCACATTCAACACCGTCAAGGAGCTCAACGGCAAGACCATCCGGCTACCAGGATACACGGTGCCGTTCGAATATGGTGCAAAAGCCGAAGTTGCCGAATTCCTGATGGTCCCCTATTTCGGCGCCTGCATCCACGCACCACCGCCGCCGCCGAACCAGACCGTCTTCGTCTCGACCGATGAGCCGATCCTGCTGAAGGACCTCGCTCAGGCGGTCTGGGTCGAGGGCATCCTGACCACCGAGACACAGGAGAGCGAACTGGCTGATGCCGCCTATACGCTCAAGCTGACACATATCGAGAAGTACGAATATTGATGGTTGGCTAATGTGGTACCTCTGGCCGGACTCGAACCGGCACTCTGTCACCAGAAACGGATTTTGAATCCGTCGCGTCTACCAATTCCGCCACAGAGGCCCTTTGCAGGGAGCGCTTCTCCTGCCGCATAGCCGGGTCACCTGTCAATCTACTCGACGTAGCGATCAAAGACATCTAACAGCTGGAATATGTCTTCCACCGAACTTCCGACCGAAAAAACCCTGCTGCAGACCATCGAGGCGCTCGCTGGACGGGCGCCCGAAAAAGGGTTCTCGCTCCGGGAAATTTTCGACCAACTGGATGAGAGCGCGTTTGGGGCCGGCCTGTTCCTGCTGGCCCTACCCTGTTGCATTCCGTTCCTTTATGGCGTGCCGCAGGTTGTGGCGCTGCCCATGATGGCGCTGGCCGCGCAAATGGCGATGGGCCGGGAACAACCCTGGATGCCGGAAAAGCTCGCTACTCGCCATATTGACCGCAAGGGCCTGACCCAGATGGCATCAGGCGGTCGCAAATGGCTTGGCTGGGTCGAACTGATCGTGCGGCCGCGCCTGACCATGATCACGGGCAAGCGGTCCGAGCGGGTCATCGGCCTGTTCCTCTGCGTATTCTGTGCGTCGATCCTCGTGCCCCTGCCCATGACCAATACCGTGCCGGGCTTTGCCGTCGCCATCGCCTCCTTCGGCCTGATGCAGAAAGACGGCCTCATGGTCATAGCCGGCCTCACCATCGGCACGGCATGGGTCAGCGGCCTTGTCGGCGCGGTCATGTTCGGCGCCGTCAGTCTGTTTGGCTGAGGCATAACGACAAAGTGACCTTGCGCCGCATTGTGGTCATGACCCTGCCCGGCTTTAGCTGATACATGGACTTCATGCGATCCCTCCTCAAAGACTGGAAGTGGCCAGCTATCGCGGTCGCTGTGTCTGGCTTCATGCTGGCGGCGGCGCATGTCTTCGAGATCTTTGGCCATCTTGCCCCCTGCCCGCTCTGCCTGCGGCAACGGGAAGTCTATTGGGCGCTGATCGCCATGACCCTGACCGGCCTCGCCCTCTGGCGGTGGATTCCAAAGCGTCGCTTCCTTGTGGCACTCAACATGATGATCGGTCTCGTCTTCGTCGTTGGCGTTGTGGTGGCCTTCTACCATTCCGGCGTAGAATGGGGCTTGCTCCCCCCACCGGCAGGTTGCTCGGGTGAAGGGCCGATTGATCCGATGGCTATCCAGGATTTCAGCAAGCCGATGCAGGTACCCTCCTGTACGGATGCCCCCTTCTACATTCTCGGCCTGTCAATGGCGGGCTGGAACGGTGTGATCTCTGCCATCATGGCCGTGCTCAGCTTCATCGCAGCGGGCGCGACCTTTCGGGGCGCGGTCGATATGACAGCCGCCGACTGATACTCGACCTCAAGAAGTTTTCCGGGTTGATCGCACTGACGCGCGCCGCAAGCGCTGTTCCCGGATCGTGATGTACAAGGTCGCCCCAATGATGATCGCTGTCCCCACCCAGGTCCAGAAGCCGGGCAACGCCTGAAACAGCGTCCAGTCGACCACCGCTGCCATGGGCAGCCGCATATAGTCGATGGGCGAGAGAAAGGAGGCGTCACCGATACTCATGGCGCGAATATAGAAATATTGTCCCGTCACACCGCATACGCCCATCAGGCCGATCCAGGACCAGTCGATGACAGAGGGCGCCACTTCCGGCCACTTCAGGATGGCGAGCGGCAATAACAGGATCGAGGACAGGAGGTTTGCCCAGATCAACAGGGTCACCGGCCTGTGCAGACGCGTCAGGGATTTCACCAGCGTGATCGCACCAGCCAGGCAGAACGCCGCCGATACGGCGAGAACCATGCCCAGGCTGATGCCGAGTTGGGGCTGCATCATAATCATGACCCCGAAACATCCCGCAATTGTGGCGCCCCAGCGATGCACGCCGACCCGTTCCTTCAGAATGACTGCCGCGAGAAAGGTGACGAACATGGCCCGGGAAAAACTGATCGCATTGAATTCGGACAGTGGCAGGCCAACCGCGTCCGACACGGCGTAGAAACCGAGTGCAAAGCCCAGCGTCCCGAACAGACTCCGCAACAAGATGAGGCCGGGCTGGTGAATTTTCATCACGGTGAGACCCTGCTGGAGGATCACCGGGATCACGACGATGAGCGCCACGCCGGAGCGCCAGAAGGCCAGAAAGCCCGGATCAAAACTCGCTGACTGAATTTTGGAAAGCGTCAGGAACACCGTGAAGGTCACGCCGGATGCGAGCATCCAAAGCGCGCCCTCAATGTTGCGCGGCGCACCGGCGGGCTCTACGTCTGAAGATTGAGACTGATCGGGGCGAGAATCCATGGGCCGCTTTACGCCTTCCGAAATTGACGAGATCGACCGCCTTTGGCGGGAATTGCCAGCCGATCATATGTGGACCGGCTGGGCCGCATCGGGGCGCGAACCTGACCAGGTCTGGATTTTCAGGACCCGCGCCCATTGGCGCCGATTTCCTCTCAGTAAGTCAAAAACCGGATTCGTAATAGCGGACGAGCGGGGCCGCCCGGTCGCCCGCGCGAAAACGCTGCCCGCCCTGCTCCAGAAAGTGGAGGCAATCCCGGGTCTTGAGGCACTGACGGAAGACCCGTAGCGCCTCATCAACCGCTCTAGCCTGCCATCTGTTCCCGCATCTGTTCAGCTTGTTCTGGCGTGATACCCAGCGCGTCCAGCAAAGGTCCCCCGGCGGTCTCATCCCAAGAATGGCGCGGACCGACCGTCATGCCTCCATCGACGAGAAATTCCCCGCCCGTGATGAAACTCGCCGCATCGGAGGCGAGGAACGCGGCCATCTCGGCAATGTCTTCGCCCTTCCCGACCCGTCCCGCGGGTTGCATGCTGCCGCCTGCGTCTACAAGCATCGCCGCCATCTGGTCCGCCTGCTCGCGCGACAAGCCCAGCGAGGCGCCGAAGATCGAGGTGGCAATGAAACCCGGCAGGACTGCATTCACACGGATGCCGTACTTTGCGAGTTCTGCGGCTGCCACTTTCGAGAAATGGGCAACGCCTTTCTTGGCAACCGAATAAGTGATCGGCGCATAGCCGGCGCAGACGGCGCTGATAGAAGATGTGTTGATGATCGCGCCGCCGTTTTCCTTCATGTGCGGGATCGCGAATTTGGTGCCCGCGAAGACCTGCTTCAGCAGCAGTGTCATGGTCTGGTCATAGGCGTCGAGATCCAGTTCTTCGACCGTATCGGGCGTTCCACCATGGCCCGCATTGTTCCAGAGAATGTCGAGACGTCCGAAATGGTCGACGGCCTTGCCCATGATGCCTTCAAGATCGGTCATGTCCGTCACATCGCAATGGACGAACAGGACCTTGTCATCACCAAAGCGCGTCTGCAGCGCCTGGCCTTTTTCGTCCTGAATATCCCCTGCCACGACTTTCGCACCCGCCGCGACGAATGTCTCGACGCCCGCAAGCCCAATGCCGCTGGCACCGCCCGTGATGATGGCGACCTTGCCGTCCAGATTGGCCATGTGTGTATTCCTCCCGTTCTGTTTTCAGGAGAATGCGCGCGCCTTCCCCGCGGTCCGTCAATGGCCGCGCGAAAATTTACTTGCCACGCTTCTTCATGCCGAAGCGTTTCCAGAACACGCCGTCCAGCATGCGCTTGGGCAGGAGGGTCGGCACATACCAATTGGTCAGCTTGTTCGGCACCGGCGCATAGCGGGCACGCGGCGTCGCGTCCTCCAGCGCAATCTCGATCGTCTTGGCAATCTGCTCCGGCGGCAGGCCGTCCCGGCCACCTTTCAGCATGACCTGTTCAAATTCTTTCAGGGCGTTCGACCAGGCGCTGTCAGCATACGCGCCATCGGCGTTTGCCTCTTCGGCCTTGTCCCAGATCGGTGTCTTCACGGAGCCCGGCCCGATGGCGATGGCATCAATTCCGAAGATGACGAGTTCCCGGCGCATCGAATCCGTCATGGCTTCGACGGCATGCTTGGTGGCGGTGTAAGCCCCGAGAAACGGAGAGGATATCCGGCCACCGACACTGGTAATGTTGATGATCCGGCCGGGCTCGCCTGTCCGGTCAGGGTCCATACCCAATAGCGGTGCACAGGCTTGAGAGGCGCGCAACAGGCCAAAGACGTTAACGTCGAAATGCGCCTTGAACTCATCCAGTGGCTGGATTGCCAACGGACCCATATTCGCGATGCCGGCATTGTTGACGAGGCCGGTCAGCGTCTCGCCCTTCAGCGCTGCGGACACTTCCCGCACGGCGGCGTCCACCTGATCCTGCCGGGTCACGTCCAGGATCAGCGGACGGATATCGCCTTCCGAACTGGCACGGAGCGCGTCGGCATCCGCCTGCTTGCGCACGCCCGCATAGACGCACCAGCCATGCTTGGCGAGATAAAGCGCCGTCGCTTCGCCAATACCAGTCGATGCGCCTGTGATCACAACCGTCTTCATGCGAGTTGTCCTTCCAATTTCGGGAACCAGGAAACTATACGCACCAAACTCGGCTTTGGGTTTACTCGGTCTGCTTTCCGCCCTCAATGACACGGAAGGCCGTGCGCTTCTTCGGAGGCTCGACTTGGGGAGCTTCCTTCATTGGCGGTTTCGGATCCGGCGGTTTCAAGTCTGACGCGCGCACCAGTTTTGGCGCACTCCGCACAGGCGGCTCCGGTGTTGGGGGCGTAGGGTCGTCATCAACAAGATCATCGTCCAGTTGGCGCACACGCGGTGTTGGCCGCTTGTTGAAACTGCTGGTCTTTTTCTTTCCGCCAAAGCCGGTCTTCGCCTTGCCGCGCGCCTTCTTGTCGATCTCTTTCAGTTTCATCTGCTGGAGGCTGGACAGCGCTTCGCCGTCACTCCCCTTCAAAGGATCCGCGAACGCGGACCCATAGGTCTCGATCCGCTCTTCGACCTCTTCAAGGAATTGCTTTTCCCAGTCAGACAAGGGCGGGCCGAGCCCCTGCTCAGCCAACGCTGCCGCCTTCCGTAGTTTACGGAGCGCCGCGCGTTTCTTGCGTTCGTCGACATCTCGGCCCATGAGCAGAGAATATGGTGATTATTGTGCGGGAGGCAAACCCGCTCAGGCTTCGCCGAGGGCCAGCAGGTAAGTGTCGAGCACCATTTCCTGCTCTTCACGCTCAGCCCGGTCGACCTTGCGCAGCTTGATCACCTGGCGCAGGGCCTTGGTGTCAAAGCCGAAGGCCTTGGCTTCAGCGTAGATTTCCTTGATCTGCTCGGCGACCTCTTTCTTCTCCTCTTCCAGACGCTCGATCTTGGCGACGGTCTGGCGGAGTTTCTCGCGGGTCGCTTCGGTGAGATGGGTGATCGAGGCTTCGTCGTCCATGAGAGGCTCCTTGGGAATCGGGATCAGAAAAGAAGGCGCGTCTTAGCGGGAGTTTCACTCGCTGGCCAGACGGCGAATGGCGTCAGCAACAGCTTCCCCCTCGCCATGATGCGGCATGTGCCCTTCCTGCGGCAGGATCACCAGATTGACGGCCACCTGTTTCTTCAGTTGGCCGACATGAAGCTTCGGGGAAATCACCGTGTCGCCACTGCCGGAAAACACGGTGATCGGCATGTCCAACTCGCTATAGCGCTTCGATTGCGCAGCCAACTGGTCCTCCAGCGCTTTCACGTCACGCGCATTGGCCCGGAAGTTTGGCGGACGGAACAGAAGCCCGATAGCCGAATTCTCGGAATAGTTTTCAGGCGCAGGCGCCGGATCAAAGACGCCGTCGATGCCATTGCCGAGCTGGCCCGGACCGACCAAGGGCAAAAGCTGGCTGAACACCGGCCCCACCAGAGGCGGGGCGGCGAAGGAATTGTACCAGGCTTGCCCGCCGCCGCCCCACTCATGGGTCACCGGCGCAAGCAGGACGAGTGCCTTGACGAGATCAGGCCGGTCGAGCGCCACCCGGAGGGCGACCGCCCCGCCAAAGGAATGGCCGACAAGGACAGTCTTTTCCCCGGGCGCGAGGGCATCAAGAACGCCTGCCATCTGGGCCGCCTGAACGCCGAGATTGTGTGCGTCCTCTGGACGCCCAGAATAGCCATGCCCGGGCCGGTCCGCCATGAAGACACGATGCGTGTTTTCCAGCCGGGGCGCGAGGGTCCAGGTGAATTCGCGCGCGTTCGCGCTGGCGCCGTGGATCATCAGGACAGGCGGCCCCGCCTGCCCTTCCTGGATGACATGGACGGTTTCGCCACCAACCGCCACAGCCTGACCAATCGGCGGGTATGCCGCTTCGACCTTGTTCTTGTAGGCTGTGCTGGTCACGCAGGCCCCGGTGCCGAGCGCGCAGATGCCAAGGGCTGTTGCCGTGAGCATCCGCCTCAAAGGCCCTGGCCTTCAGCCAGCTTGGATAGTCGCTTTTCCGCGACCAGAGCCTGCTGCATGCGGGGATGGATCTTGATGGCTTCGCGATAGGCTTCCAGCGCGTGTTGGGGAGAGCCCATGCTTTCGAACATCATGCCGAGCCCGGACCACGCGCCGAAATGGCGCGGCTCCAGCCGGAGCGTCTCGTTCAGGTCTCTCAACGCTTCGGGATAATTCTCGCTCATCATGAAAATCGAGGCCCGACGGTTCCACGCTTCAGGATAGTCAGGCTTGATCAGGATGGCGCGGTCATAAAAAGCGCGCGCGGTCTCGAAATCGCCAGCGGTCTGGGCATCGACGCCGCGCTCCATGATGACATCCACAGTCGGAGACCCGGATTCCATCCATGACGCCCAGATATCCATGGCGACATCATTGGCTTCGCTGTCGCTGGGGGCATTACGCAGTTTCTCGAACATCTCGTCCGATGGCTCGGCATGTGCCGCGCCCGCAAGAAACAGGACTGCCAGGAGGAGCGCTCTTATCATCAATCCGATATTATGCCGTGCAACGGGCGCGGCAACCTCAACTTGCTGTCAGAGCAGGCCTTCACGCACCAATGCCTCTTCCAGGCCCTGCGCATGCTTGAAGTGATGCGTCCGGAATCCGAGGGCATCGGCCGCTTCGACATTCGGCAGGCTGTTGTCAATGAAGAGAACAGTTTCAGTGGCAGGATGCCCCATTCTTTCGAGGGTGTGATGGTAAATGGCGGCACCAGGCTTGATCAGGCCGATCTGGCCGGACACGACGACATGGCGAAACCGCCGCAGAACCTCGAATTCGTCAAGCATCTCCTGCCACGGCTCTGCCGGCATGTTGGAAAGTGCGTAAAGCGGCACCTGCCGGGCCTCCAGCCGCTCAATCAGCTCGGCCGTGCCATCCATATAGCCGTCAAACATCTCCATCCATCGCCGGCCCCAAGCGAGGATTTCCGATTCATAATGGGGGTATTGCCGGATCAGGTCGGCCGCATTGTCGGCAAAGCTGGCGCCGGCATCATGTCGTGTATGCCACGTCATGTTGCAGATATCCGTCAGGAACGTCGCGCGTTCCTGCGGCGTATCAATGATCTTCGCGTAGAGTCGTGCAGGGTCCCAATCAAGGACTACATGCCCAAGGTCGAACAGGGCAATTTCAGCAGCCATAGTGCCGCCTCATTGCCTGTTCATGTTCACGTCAGCCCTGCTTTGCTTTGAAGCGGGGGTCAGTCTTGTTGATGACGTAAACGCGGCCCTTGCGGCGCACGATCTTGCAGTCGCGGTGACGCGACTTGAGCGATTTGAGAGACGAGCGGACTTTCATGGGCCTAGCCTGTGGATCATAAGGAATTGGAAAGCGGAGCGGGTAATGAATCCGGTAAGAAGAGTCAAGGTTGCACGCTGTCATGAACGTGCAGTTTCAGGAGCTGGTAGAATGGTACAGTTTGCGCTGAGGCGCTCCCATATTGTTGCGGCCGCGGCGATGACTGGGCTGGTTGCGGCCTGCGCCCACACGCCGGGTCAGGCTGCGCCGCCGCCGATCGCTGCCCCTGCCCCCGAAACCGGCCCCATCACCTACGCCTCCTCGGGCCATGCCGGCATGGACACATGGCGCACCGTCTTCTCGGCAAAGGCGCTTGCAGCCGGACATGACCGCGAGGTCGTGAAATCTGTCCTGGCAGGAATCTCCCCATTGGAGCTCTGGCTGGGGTCGAGTTTCCAGCCTGCTCAGACCGGGATCGAGGACCAGGCCGAATTTGCAAAGCCGATCTGGGATTATCTGCGCGTGCCGATGAGCGACAGCCGCATCCGGACCGGGGCCTCGCGCCTCGCGGAAAACCCGGCCCTGTTCGATGCGCTTGAAGCTGCCTATGACGTCGACCGCGAAGCCATCGTCGCGATCTGGGGCATGGAAACGAGCTTCGGCGCCGTCAAAGGGAATTTCGACGCGCCAAACGTCCTCGCCAACATGGCTGTGGAAGGCCGCAGGCAGAGCTTGGCTGAGCGCGAATTGTTCTCCCTGATGAAGATCCTCGAACAGGGAGACGCCGACCGCGACGATCTCACCGCCGGATGGGCAGGTGCCATGGGCCACACCCAGTTCATGCCCTCAACTTTCATCGCTTATGCCGAAGACTTCGATGGCGATGGCAAGAAGGACATCTGGGAAAACGAAGCCGACGCACTGGCCTCGACGGCAAACTACCTTGCCCATTCCGGCTACACACTGAACCAGCCCTGGGGCATTGAAGTGCTCGCGCGCACCGGGTTCGATTTTGGCCTCGCAGACGGCAATGAACGCCGGATCGAAACCTGGGCAAGCGCTGGCCTCGTGCCCGCGCGGGGCGGTGCCTTCGAGACGGGTGGCGCCAATTACGCCGAGCTTTGGCTCCCTGCTGGCGCGGAAGGTCCGAAATATCTGCTGTTCAACAATTTCAAGGCCTTCAAGACCTACAACAATGCCGACTCCTATGCGTTCGCCGTCGGCCTGTCCGGCGATGCGATGGGCGGGCAACGCGGACCGGTGGCTTCATGGCCCACGCATCTGACGCCCCTCACCGTGAGCGAGATCAAGATCCTGCAAGCCGCCCTGAATGCGCAGGGCTTTGACGCCGGGGGCGTGGACGGAATCCCGGGCCGCAAGACCAAAGGCGCCCTGCAGGCATTCCAGAAGTCGCGAGGGCTTGTCGCCGACGGCTATCCGACGAAACAGGCGCTCGCGCTCGTCACTGCGGACTCGACGGTCGGCGTGGCGTCCACCCCGTCAGGCACGAACTGATCAGGCGTCGTCGAACTCTTCATCAGGTTCGCCGACGCCATCCTTCAGCCCGAACCGGGCGAAAAGGATCATGAACGTGAGCAAGCCTGCGCAGAAAATGAATGGCAGGTGCGGGTTCACATATTCGTAGACGAACAGGCCAAAGAACGGCGTGATGATAAAGCCCATGCCATTGGCTGAAATCACGAGGCCTGCGACATTGCCCTGCAATTGGGGTGACACAGCAAGCGATGCGCCACTGGAGAAGCCCGGTCGCGCAAGCCCCTGCCCGAGGCCGATGCAGAACTGGGCCAAGATCAGGTTCGCATAATCATTCGCGAACACCATCAGGATGGCGCCGACCAGCAGCGGCAGGCACCCGCCCCACATCAGCGTCTTGTTTTTCAGTTTCAGGCGCGGGATCAGCACAAGTTGCGCCAGCAGCACGGCCAAGGCGCCCACGGTGAAAGCAGGCCCGGTGAATTGCGCGGCCTCCTTCCCGGAGACTCCCAATTTGTCCATGACGGAGAATACGAACACCTGCGTCAGGACGCCGGTCGTCAACGACAGGCAGACTGCAAAGACGAGGAAAGGCAGGACCGGCCCGGACCGCCACAGGCCCCGCGCGCCGGGAATCTCGTCAAACTGCGTAGCATCCGTAACCGGGTCGCGCTCTTCCGGCAGGCGGAACCAGATCATCGCCGACATGGTGAAGGCGATCACCGCCGTCAGGAGGAGCGGGCTAAGCAGCCCAAGTGTCGCCACCAACGCCGCGGCGAAGGCGGGGCCGACAACCGTGCCAACACTGAACCCGGACGTGATGAAGGCAATTTCGGATTGGCGTTCAGCCTGGCTGGTGCGGTCGGCGACATAGGCCTGCGCGGCCGGATTGGTGCCGGAGCCCAGCAAGCCGAAGATCGAGCGCGACATGGCGAGGCAGGCGAACATCAGGAAGGTGCCGGTCAGCACGCCGGACAGAGTCAGCCACCCGGTCAGGAATAGTAGCAGCATGGACATGCCGTACCCGGCGAGTCCCAGCGCGGCGACGGGCCGCCTGCCCCACCGGTTCGAACGTCCGCCCCAGAACGGCGACATCAATGACCAGCACAAGGCAGACAGGCCGAAAATGGCCCCGGCCATCCAGTCCGGCAGGCCAATCTCCCGGGTGAGCGGCGGCAGAACGGCCGCAATCAGCATCGTGTTGCCGGCGCCAATGGCCATCAGGGAGAAGAATAACAGGAAGAAGGCGCCGCGCCGGTCTGGCCTGGACATATCTGGTGGAATCGTCTGCCCCTCACTCATTCTCATGTCATCGGCCCGTCTTCCGGAAATGTCCAGCAGCAAGCCAAAGGTGCCGCTAGGGCAGTCGGTTTTTCGTTTAGGCGCTCGCAACTGTCAGCTGGAAAATGCGTTTACGTTGGACAATGCCCAACCCTCGTCATAATCTTGCTAAAGGGTTAATCTATGGAGCTGGGAGTATCTTGGGAAACACACGGGGATATCTCACATGCTGCGGAAACTGATATCGACGCCGGGCCGCCTTGTGCTCGGAACTGCCTTGGCCAGCCTGCTCGCGCTGACCGCCTGCGACCAACAGGACACCCGGCTCGAACGCGCCCGTGATCTCGCCGAGGCGACCATGGACCAGCTGAGTGGCCGGACCCTTGTCGAACCGGACTCCCCCAGACCCCTTGAAGCAGCAGATGTCATGGACCGGGCCATTGCCGGTACGCTGCGCAATGACATGAACTTTGAAACCGCCAGCGCGGGGCCGATGTTCGCCGTCGGGTCCATCATCGCCAAACCAAAAGACATCCCCCCTGCCGAAGCCATGGCGGTCGTCGAGGATGACGAGGTCTTCCTGGAAGACCCGGAAGTGTTCGACGAATTCTCGGACGAAGCGGTTGAGCCCGAGAGCGCGCTGATGATGGAATCCGAGGCCGCGACTGAAGCCAGCCCAGCGCCCTCAGCCCCTTCTGCCCCCCGCAGCCTGTCAGTCCAGCCCGCCCGCGTCATGCCCAAGGTAAAGCTTGATCCGAAGGCGCGCGACAAGACGTTGCGGGACATCGAACAGGCTTCAAAACAACAGGAGCAGGTGGCTGCGAAGGAGCCAGCCTCCGCGCCGCGGACCCGCTCACTCAATCCGCGTTCGCTGGAATCAGCCCCCATTCAGGAAAAGGCCGCTGCCCGCAAACTGGCGCGCCGGTCGGTGATCAGCCGTGATGCCATCAAAGCTCAGCGCGACGCCAATTCGGTGATGCTGGACACATTGTCCAAGTACGGCATGGGCGGCGAAGTGGCCCTGTCCCGGGAAGGCCAGATGGTCATCCAGATTGGGGAGGATGGCGGGAGCCCGACCCGGTTCACACCTGCGGGATCGCCCCGCGGGGCGCTCCAGAACTTCCTCGCCGTCGATGCGAAAATCGAGTGCCCGGACAATCCGGACATGGTGACGGTACAGTCGAGCCCGGTTTTGGCCACAGAATGTATCGTCAAGGATTTGCGAGAGTCCGGACAGTTCGAATATGTCGAGAAGGACTATATCTTCGAGAACCAGTTCGCCCGGAAGCCCCGCCCGGATTCTCCGACCACCGGCACGGATGCGACACCGACTGTCATCACCGACACGACCATCACGCCGAATGACCCTCTCTGGGAGCTGCAATGGCATTTCCAGAACAATGGCACAGGCGAAGGCGAATCGTCTGGCGGCGCCAGCTTCCAGGACTTCTGGACCCGTCAGGGCACGGAAGGGTCTGAGAAGGTCGTCGTCGCCGTCGTGGATACCGGCCTGCAACTGGAACATCCCGACATCAAGGATTCCCCGAATATCGCGCCCGGCTGGGACATGGTCTCCGACCCGCGCATGGGCAATGATGGCGACGGCCGCGACGCCGACCCGAACGACCCCGGCGATCTCTGTGATCCATCCGTACCATTTGCGGAAGATACGTTCCACGGCACGCATGTGGCAGGAACGATTGGCGCAGCAGCCACCAACAACGCCTCCGGTGTTGCAGGCGGCGCGTGGAATGTGAAGATCGTCCCGGTTCGCGCCCTCGGCAAATGCGGCGGACGCCTGTCCGATATCAATGACGCCATCCGCTGGGCAGGTGGTCTGATCCCGGCTGAAGATGAAGAAGGCAATGAGATCTGGAACGACAATCCGGCCGATGTGATCAATCTGTCCATTGGCCTGTTCGAGTATTGCCCGGCCTCCCTCCAGGACGCCATCGACTCCGTCACTGATCGTGGCGTGCTCGTTGTCTCAGCGGCTGGCAATGCCCGGGTCGCCACGCAATATTATGCGCCAGGCGGCTGCGCGAATGTCATCACTGTCGCCGCGGGTGACGCGCGGGGATATATCGCGCCATACTCGAATTTCGGCCCTGAAGTGGACCTGCTGGCGCCTGGCGGGGATTTGACGCGAGACGACAATGGCGATGGCCGGCCGGACGGTGTGCTCTCCACGAAGGCCGCAACAAATTGCTACGATCCGGTCACCGGCGAGGCTGTGGATGATTGCTTCTACGCCTTCGAACAGGGCACTTCGATGGCCGCGCCGCATGTCTCGGCGGCGCTCGCCCTGCTGAAGGCGCGCGACCCGGATGCCACGCCGGAAGAGTTGAAGGCGACCCTTCTGGCTGCGGCCAGCCCACGATCCGCCCAGCAATGTTCTGGCGCCTGCGCGCTTTATCCGGGCACGACGCCCATTGAAGGCAGCCCGGACATGTGCACGCGGCCATGCGGCCAAGGCCTGCTGGACCTTGCCATGGTGCCGGAGCGGTCGACCGGTGGCGGCGAAAAATAATGCCGAAACGCCGCCCTTCCCCTGTCCATCTGGGCGGACCGCTCGGTCTCGCAGGGGTCACCCTGTTGGCGAGCGCAGTCGGGCTGGTCGTTGTGGCCAATGATAGCCGGGATAGCCGGCAGTCCGCGGCTGGACAGAAACAAACTGCCGAGCAGACGGTGACGGACAGCCGCCCGCCCGCTGGGTCGGTGGGTGTGGAACAGCTGCGCCCTGCGCCTGCCGCTGGTGACGCGCCGGCCCTGCCGACCCCCGCGACCACGCACCCTCGCTTGGCCGGCGCGGAAGCGACCTTCATCGTGCGCCTGAAAGGGCGGCCTGAAATCGACACGATCTGCCGGAACTACAAACGCGACCGCGCCGCAGCAGAGGCTGCCTTTGCAGACCTGGCGGCGGAAATCCCGACATTAAGGGATTTCCGCCTCGTCGGCGCCAGCTATTCCGGTGAAATCAATTTGACCTACAGGCTGCCTCCGGGCGTTGAGCCCACCCGCGGCCAGATCGAAGACATTCGCAAGCGTATCTTGTCAATTGACGGCGTCGCCTATGCGGACCCCGATTTCGTAGCTCATCCCGGAGAGGACAAACGCAAATGACATCTATCCGTACACTACTCATTGCGGGCGGATGCACGCTGTCTCTTGCAGCATGTGACTTCCTCGTTGCGCGCGACCGTGACGAGCCGGCCCCGGTTGAGACCGAAGCGCCAGACGCCACACCAGACGAGGCCACGATCCTTCCAGACGAGTCCGAAAGCTCGGTCATGGTGGCCAGCACGGCGACGATTGACTGGGACGCGGCCCGCGCAGATCTCGCTGCCACGCCGACCGAACAACGCCAGACCAGTTTCCAGGTAGAATCCGGCGGAACTGCACCACCTGTCCCCGTCCTGTTGCCGACCGGGATAGTCGTGCCACAAGGTGCGGAAAGCGGCGTCCGGTTCCAACCCATGTCGGATGGCTATTTCGCAGCCTATCCCGGCATTGATTACGACATCATCGTCAACGGCACGAATGAGGTCATTGGAGCGGATACGTCCGGCGATGGAGAAGACGAGCCTGTCCTGACCTACACCCCGACCATGAGTGGAGCGCAAGTATCATTCTCGCGCTATGGCGCCGACTACTTTGTGGAGTTCGAGTGCAAATCCATTGAGGGGGATGAAGCCGACTGCATCACGGAGCAAGAAGCTCTGGAGGTGACCAACAAGCTTGTAATTGCGGGGACGCGTTGATGAAACCAACACGATTGCTGCTGCTGGCGAGCGCAGCCTTGATGCTGGCCGCCTGCGACTTTGTCAGATTTCCGGGAGATGGCGGGCCAAGCCCGGCGACCCCGGATGCCGGGCCTTCCGTACCGCCGGGGGCCCCTGGCCCACCGCCACCCTCCGCCCCCGTGGATGATCCATATGGAAATGGAGACCAGCCGCCCATTGATACGGATGCGGAGGCTGGCGACACAGACGATCTGCCAGCAGGCGATAACGCCTCAGAGACCCCAGATCCCGCCCTTCCGGACGAGACTGACACGGATGCGGCAGATACGGATACGCCCATAGAGGACTCGCTCGATGCCGACGAGCCGGATCCTGTTCCTGATACGACTCCGGTGGACGAAGATGGGGAAGATGGCACCGACGCTCCGGACATGGCTACTGATCCGGATGAGGACACAGGTCCCGTGGTCGCCCCCGATCCGGACACGCCCCCAGATACGGAACCGGATGTCGACGAACCGGATGATTCAGATGTCACACCGGAAGATACAATTGACGAGGATGAAGACACAGCCAGCCTTCCGGAGCCCGTCGAGCCGACCTTCAGCTATTTCGAGGCTGGTGCCCTT
This sequence comes from Hyphomonas sp., assembly GCF_036964145.1. Lineage (GTDB taxonomy): Bacteria > Pseudomonadota > Alphaproteobacteria > Caulobacterales > Hyphomonadaceae > Hyphomonas. Next base: position 330,608 of record NZ_JBALUC010000001.1, on the reverse strand, counting down.
CTTCCCGGCTCGGGTCAGGGCGCGCCGGAGCAGGTTGTTTACGCGCCGGACCTTGTCTTCCCCATCGCGGAGGCGCCTGCATACCTCCAATCGCAAGTCTTCAGCTTTGGCGGCGGCGTCGCGGGCGGCGACCAGTGCGATGCCCGCAACTATGACTATCCCTGGCGGGACAATTTCTGCGAAGTGCGGAGCGCCAATCGCACCTCCCCTTACTGTCCCCAGCCAAAGGTTCATCAGGGTCAGGACATCCGCGTGGGGACCCCGCAGGAATGTAATACGCTGCGCCGGACGGCCGCCAGCGATCGCACCTTCCACAAGGTCGTTGCCGTGTCGGATGGCGTCATTTCCCATGTCGGCACCTACAGCGTGAATTTGCGCGCAGGCGGCCGCATCTTCAAATACATGCACATGAACATGGACAAATTGCAGGTAAAAGCCGGCGATACCGTCCAGGCGGGACAGCATATCGGCTACGTCTCTAACGATTTCGGCGGCACGCCAACGACATTCCACCTGCATTTCGAAATCACGCAGAATGATGGAGGCGCAGGCTGGGTCCATGTCCCACCCTATCTCTCATTGGCAAAAGCCTATGAGCGGCGGGAAGGCGGACCCGGCGAAATGGTCGAAGCCGGCACCGTCGGGGTCGCCACCACGCCATTCGTGATCCCCGAAGGAATGAAAATCATCGAGTGATCCGGGATCAGGCCGGCTTGAAGGTCAGCGCGACGCCATTGTTGCAATACCGCAAGCCGGTCGGCTCCGGTCCATCCTCGAACACATGCCCCTGATGCCCCAGGCACCGGGCACAATGATATTCCGTACGCACATAGATAAGCTTGCGGTCTGACTTGGTGCCCATGGCGCCCGGCAGCACATCATAGAAGCTGGGCCAGCCTGTGCCGGATTCGAATTTCGTCTCCGATGAGAACAAGGCGAGGTCGCAGCCCGCGCAATGATAGGTTCCCGTACGGGCTTCCTTGTTCAGGTCAGATGTGAAGGGTCGCTCCGTATCCTCGTCCCGTAAAACGGCAAAGGCAGCCTCGCTGAGACGCGCCCGCCAATCCTCTTCGGTCAACTGCCGCCATTTGGACTCTGCAAACTGGTCCTCATTGTCAGCATTTTCGGCATCAGCCGATTCCGACGTCGAATTGATGGAACAGGCGGCAAGGCCTAGCGAGGCGGCGCCAGTGAGGAGCAGCGAACGTCGGGAAATCTGATGTCTCATGCGGTTCATACGCGGGACCATGCCGGATGGTTCAGTCGCGCACTACACACAAGCGCGTGAGGTGCACATCAGCCCGCATCCTCGACCCAGACTTCGCCATCCAGATCGTCCAGTTTGCCTTGCAGATGCATCCGCACATCGGCCACGGCCTGATTGTAGACGGCCGACCCAAGCGTCTTCAGCATCAAATCTATGATATCGTCTGCGCGAAAGGCGCTGAGGCGTTCGTCGAATTCAGTTGCAAACAGGGTCTGCAAATGCCCGCGAAGTGTCTCGCGGCGTTCCTCCGTCAGCTCAAGCGCTTTCATCCTCATCTCCCTTGGGCAGGTTCCGCCCGAAATTCACCGCACCGGAATCCTGGCCGGCATCAATGATTGCCTTCCGGATCGAGCGGGCGCGGGTAAATTCGTTGAACAAGGTCTCCCCGTCCCCCCAGCGGATGGCGCGCTGCAGGGCGGCGAGATCTTCGGAGAACCGGCCGAGGCATTCCAGCACCGCATCCTTGTTGTGCAGAAAAACATCACGCCACATGACCGGATCGGAAGCGGCGATACGCGTGAAATCCCGGAACCCCCCTGCGGAATATTTCACGACTTCGCCCTGCTCCACGGTTTCCATGTCGAATGCCGTTGCAACAATATTGAACGCGATGAGATGCGGCAGATGTGACGTAATGGCGAGCACGCGGTCATGCCGGGCCGCATCCATTGTCTCGACGGTTGCGCCCAGTTGCGTCCAGAAAGCTTCCAGTCGCGAGATCGCCTCGGCATAATCTGCATCCCCCTCCGCCAGCGGCGTCAGGATGTGCCAGGCATTCTGGAAGAGCGTCGGAAAGCCCGCTTCCGGACCGGACTGCTCGGTACCGGCAATCGGATGACCCGGAATAATATGGACGCGTCCGTCTGCCGCCGCAGAAAGCGCTGAAGCGGCCTGTTCCTTGACCGAACCGACATCCGTCAGAATGGCACCGGCCTTCATCAGCGGCACAGCATCGGCTGCCACCGCCTCCAGCGCCCCCACAGGCACGCAAAGAAACACGCAATCGGCTTCCGTGACAGCGGATCCCAGATCCGCCGCTATATTGCCGAGACCAATACCTGCCGCGCGCTGGCGCACATTATCGCTGACATCATACAGGACCACAGACTCCGCCGCGCCATACTCCTGGGCGGCCCGCGCAATGGACGCACCGATCAGGCCGGCGCCGATAATGGCGATCTTGGTGAAGACGGGTTCGGTCATAGTGTTCCTGCAGACAGATTGCGCCCGCTCTGGTGGGGAATGCAGCGGCCAAGGTCAAGGGTTACATGTCCCTGCAACCATCTACCGCAGCTGACATAGGCGGCGCGCTTCCTATGTACGGAACATACGCAGACAAAAATTTGTCCGGTCATACGACCAGAAAAGGTCTTGGAACATGAGCAACCCCTCCCCCATTATTTCCGGCATCCGCCAACGGTGCGGCAATTGCGGCGAAGGCAAGCTGTACAGCTCCTATCTCAAGCTCAACAAATCCTGCCCCGTATGCGGGCGCGACATGTCGGAGGCTGATACGGCCGACGGCCCAGCCTTTTTTGTCGGCTTTGGCGTGCTGCTGCTGCTGGCCCCGTTCCTGTTCCTGCTGCCAATGAGCCCGTTGCCGCTGGCACCGATGATCATCGCGTTCATCGTGTTGTGCGCAGCGGTGATCGGTCTGTCACTCTGGTTGCTTCCCGTGGCCAAAGGTGTGCTGCTGAATTTGCAGCTTCACCATGGCGCCGAACAAGCGAGCTTCCAGTCAGAAGACAGGGACTAGCCTGACACAGCCTGCTCGTCGCGTTCGCCGGTACGGATGCGGATAATGCTGTCCAGATCATAGATAAAGATCTTGCCGTCCCCGATCGTGCCCGTATTGGCGGCTTGGGTGATGGCTTCGGCATACCGCTCGGCCGACGCCGCCGGGCAGGCGACTTCAACTTTGACTTTCGGCAGGAGCCGCACTTCATACTCGGCGCCCCGATAGACTTCCGTCTTGCCGAGCTGACGGCCATATCCGCGCACTTCCGAGACGGTCAGTCCGGTCGCGCCCGCTTCGGACAGCGCGTCAATCACCGCATCCAGCCGGCTCGGCTTGAAGATGGCTGTTACGAGTTTCATGGCGCTCAATCCTTTGATCTATAATGCGAATTAGTCATTTCTAAACTACCGAGGCGCGCGGTGGGCCGTCAATGGCTTTCGCGGCCATTGCTTGTCACAGGCCGTGCCAAACGCACTTTTTCGGTCACTGGTGCTGTCGCACCGCCCCCCGGAGACGCGTAAAGGCGTTTGACCGCTTCCACCAGCACCACGCCGCCAAGGCCCGGCGCGAGCATTCGGCCCATCACTTCCCATCCTTCTGCCGCAGATGCGACGAGAGGGGTCGCCAGTGGCGGCATGTAGAGCGCACTGCTGGACGCCGTGACCTGGAACAAGCCGATAGAGAGCAGATTCATCAGCTGAGCGCGTGTCCATGGCCGGCCCTGACCAAACGGCGTCCGGGTCGCGCGAGACCAGAGTCCGGACCTATTTGACGCGGCCAGCACGATCCGCCCCTCGGGCGCCGTGATCCGCCAGATCTCCCGCAAATAGGCGCGCGGATTGCCCGCTTCCTCCAGACCGTGCAGAACGATCACCCGGTCGAACATCCCGTCCGGAAAGGGCAGGCGGACATCGCCGATCGCAACGGCGGCATTGCCGCGCCCGAATGGATCCCAGGAAACCGGGCCATGGTCGAGCGGGATGGCCGCCACACTGCGGCCGGGCGCGGCGCCGAAAGCCTCCAGTACCGGAATGGCGTAGCCAAGCCCCAGCAAGGACAGGCCCCGCGCATCCCCCCAGAGGTCCGTCAGCTTGCCCGACAGGATACGCGTTGCCGCCAATCCCAACGGGGACGCATAGAAACGTTGCAAAGTGACGGCATCCTGACGCATGAAAAGGCCTGTGCTAGTCTGGTCTGCAGGAGACACTGATGACGAAGATTACTCTCGACATACACAAATTTCCCTGCCTGAACGATAATTACGGCTACCTCGTCCACGAACACTATTCGGGCGATACGGCCGCAATCGACACGCCGGACGCCGAAAAATACCTGGCCGAAGCGGCCCGGATGGGCTGGACGATTTCCCATATCCTGAACACGCACTGGCATCCGGACCATGCCGGCGGAAACCTCAGGATCAAGGAGCAAACCGACTGCACCATCTATGGCCCAGCCGGAGAGGCCGACAGGATTCCCGGCATTGATGTGAAACTGTCCGAAGGCGACATCGTCGAGTTTGGTCGCGCGCCTGCCCGTGTGCTCGATGTGCCCGGACACACGCTGGGCCATATTGCCTACCATTTCGCAGATCAGGGCGTTGCCTTCGTCGGCGATTCCGTTTTCGCTCTCGGCTGTGGCCGGGTGTTTGAAGGCACGATGGACATGATGTGGAACAGCCTGTCCAAGCTGAAAGCCTTGCCGCCTGAGACCATGCTCTACTGCGCGCACGAGTACACGCAGGCGAATGCCCGGTTCGCCGTCACGGTCGATCCGGACAATGAAGACCTGAAGGAGTATGCGCGGTGGATTGATGAGCGCCGTGCCGAGGGCCTGCCAACCGTACCAACGCGACTCAACAAGGAACTCCGGACGAACCCCTTCCTGCGGGCGGATGATCCTGCCCTTCAGGCCGCCATGGGACACCCCGGCAACGCGGTGGAAACCTTTGCCGAGATCCGGGGCCGCAAGGATCGTTTCTGATGCGCGGCATTTCCGGCGATCTCGGGGCTAATGAAATCATCCGGATGCTGGGTTTGATCAAGCATCCGGAAGGTGGCCACTATCGCGAGACATTCCGGGCGCCCACGCCAGAGGGCGGCCGCGCCACATCGACCTTGATCTACTACCTGCTACAGGCCGATGAAGTATCCGCCTGGCACCGGGTGGACGCAGATGAATTCTGGCTGTGGCACGCTGGCGGTCCATTGTCCCTGACACAATCGCCTCCGGACGGACAAGGCGCGCGCGCCATCACGCTGGGTCCTGACCTTCGCGCTGGGCAGGTTCTGCAATGCGTCATCCCTGCCCAGCATTGGCAGACTGCCGAGACGCTGGGCGCCTGGACGCTTGTCAGCTGTATCGTTGCGCCGGGATTTCATTTTGGCGGGTTCGAACTGGCCCCTGAGGACTGGCGCCCGACCGTCTAGCGGCGCGCCCTCAGCGCGCGTACCATCAGCGGCGAGATGAGGACGACCACCAACCGCTCTAGTGGGCCGTTTGCGAACTTCCTGAAATAGCGGACTAGACTGCGTCCCTTGTGTTCGATCACGGCATCAGAGGGAATGTCCGATGTCGACCCATAATGCAGCGCGCCCGCATGGGGCTGGTAGACAACACTCCCGCCCGCCTTCAGCACGCGGCGGCAAAGGTCGACATCCTCTACATGCAGGAAATAGCCTTCATCAAAGCCGCCCATGCTGCGAAACGCATGGCGATCCATCATGAAGAAGGCGCCTGAGACGGCCCCGACCTCTATGGATTCCCGGGGGGATGGCTCGTTCTCGAGCGTCCACTTCCCAAATCCCATCGCGCGCATCAGCGTCAGCGTGTTGCGCCGGGCCCCGCGTTCTTCGCGGCCATGAATATCGAATATCTTGCCCCCGACCAGCACCGGCTCGGCGCGCTTGTCCATCGCCCCGACCAGTCTCGCAAGAGAGCCCCGGCGCAGCACGGCGTCCGGATTGATTACGAGGAGCAGCTTGCCCAGCGCCCCTGCCGCGCCCTTGTTGACCCCTGCCCCGAAACCGGGATTTGTCCCGTCACGGACAATATGCACCTTGTTTGACACCGCAGCGAAATTAGCGATCCAGTCCTGCTCCGCCGGCGGGTTCCCATTGTCGACCACCACAATTTCCGAGACGTCCGGATCGGACTTCAGCGCATAGAGACATTCATGCAGCCGCGGACCGGTATGATAGGTCACAACGACCGCCGTAATGGTGGGCAGAGTCATCCGAGCGATCCTCTTACGCGGCGGGACAGGAGAACAAGCGCAGCAACCGCCAGGGCTAGGGTCGCCCAGAAGGCCTCATTCCAGGCACTATAGGAGAAGCTGAACAGGCAGAAGGTCGCCGCCAGCATGCCCCCAATGGCATAGCGGACATCTGCACGCAGCCTGCCCCCCGGAGGGAGGCGCCAGCCGACCAGCAGGACAGCCAGCGCCATCAGCAAGGCACCAACCAAGCCTGTTTCGGCCCAGATCTGAAGCGCCATATTGTGCGGATGGCCCGGCACAACCGGGTAGTGCGCCCAGAAATCCGGCAATTGCGCCATCCATTCCGGATAGGCCGCATATGTCTCCCGCCAGGATTTCGAAGCTTCGATGCCATGTCCCGTCAGCGGCGCCTCCTGTATCTTCCCGATCACGACCTCCCACGACCAGGCACGCGACTGAAACGACCCCGGCAAGGTCCTGCCGGACCGTTCCAGCAGGTGAAGCAGGCCGCCGATCAGGAAGGGCGCGAGCGCGATATAGGCCGCCGCCGCCGTAAACAGGCCGCGCAGGCCATAGTTTGGAAACAGGCGTATAATGAGGAAAGCGGCCAGCATGAGCAGGGCGCCGAACATGGCGGCCGAAGCGCCAAGCAGGGCGAAACTTGCCGCACTGGCCAAGGCGACCAGAAACGCCACACCTTTCCAGGCGATACCCGACCGCGCACCAAGATAGGCAACAAGGATGGGAAGCACGAGTGCAAACGCATTGGCGCCACGGTCAAGATTCTGGAAGCCCGAGGAATATTCGAGCGGGTCATCCCCATAGAAGAAGGGCATGGCGGCCGCCCCAAGATACGGGCTAAGCAGCACGAGCAGGCCATGTACGGACACAGCGCCCAACATGAGGCGTGAGGAAATCTGGGCCCGCCCCGGCGCGATGCGCAATGTCCCGGCAATGAGGAGAGTTGCAAACATCAGTGTCAGGGCGATCCGCAATCCGGCAGACCGAATGGCAAAATCCCCTTCCAACAGGTTTCCAGTGACGATTCCGCGCGAGACCGGTGACCAGTATTCACTCGCAACGGCCCAGACGAGGAAGGCAGTAGCTGCCATCCAGTAGTGCGCAGGCCGGATGCCGGGCCGTGCAACAAACACTGCAGGAATGGCCGCAAGCGCGAGCAGGAGCACATTGCCTTGTGTTCCGGCTATGCAGGTGAAAGGCCACAACAGGAAGGCCGCCGCGAGAAAAGGTGCGTAGCTCATGCCACGCATCTTTTCCTGTTCCGCGGTGCCTGTCACCTGCTGATCCGGATCAGTCGGATTTCAGGTCTGGCGCGAGCGCCTCTTGGGCAAGTTCAATGCAGGCATCGTCCAGAGAGATCATCTGTTGGCCATTGCTGCCCAGACGGCGTAGCGCGAGCGTACGGTCCTCGGCTTCACGGCCTCCGACTACGGCAATGATCGGCACTTTCTGCAGCGAATGCTCGCGGACCTTGTAATTGATCTTCTCATTGCGAAGATCGGTCTCGACGCGGAGGCCCGCCTTGCGGAGCGCGGTAGCGGCTTCTTCGGCATAGTCATTTGCCGCATCCGTGATGGCCGCCACCACGACTTGCACCGGCGACAGCCACATCGGGAATGCCCCGGAGAATTCCTCGATCAGGATACCGATGAAGCGTTCCATCGAGCCAAGGATTGCGCGGTGGAGCATGACCGGGCGCTGCTTGGACCCGTCCGAAGCAGTATATTCCGCCCCGAGACGTTCCGGCAGGACATAGTCGAGTTGGAGCGTACCGCATTGCCAGACACGGCCAATGGCGTCCGTCAGCTGGAACTCCAGCTTCGGCCCGTAAAAGGCCCCTTCCCCCGGCATGATCTCGCAAGGCAGGCCCGCCGCTTTCACGGCCTCTTCAAGGCCCTTCTCGGCGCGGTCCCACGTGGCGTCATCACCGGCACGCACGTCCGGCCGCGTCGACAGCTTCACAGCGATATTCTCAAAACCGAAATCCCGGTACACGCTTTCGAGCAGGCGGCAGAAGCGGATAGACTCTTCGACGATCTGGTCTTCCCGGCAGAAGATGTGCGCATCATCCTGCGTAAACTGACGGACCCGCATGATCCCGTGCAGCGCGCCATGCGGCTCGTTGCGATGGCAACAGCCAAATTCCGCGAGGCGCAGCGGCAGGTCGCGATAGGATTTCTGGCCCTGCTTGAAGACTTCGACATGGGCCGGGCAGTTCATCGGCTTGAGCGCCATCAGCTTGGCGTCTTCCGGCACCGAAATGTCCACGCCTTCGTCACCCTCGGGAATGAAGTCCGGCACGATGAACATGTTCTCGCGATACTTGCCCCAATGGCCGGATTTCTCCCACTGGGCGGAATCCATCAATTGCGGGGTCTTGATCTCCTCATAGCCGGCGGCATCAAGGCGCCGGCGCATATAGGATTCGATCTGCAGCCAGATCTGGTAGCCTTTCGGATGCCAGAAGATGGACCCGGCGGCCGCGAGACCGTCGAGATGGAACAAGTCGAGTTGCGTCGCGAGTTTGCGGTGGTCGCGCTTCTCGGCCTCTTCGAGGCGCAGCAAATGCGCCTTGAGATCTTTCTCATTGGCCCAGGCTGTGCCGTACATGCGCTGGAGCATCTCGTTCTTGGAGTCGCCGCGCCAATAGGCGCCTGCCAGCTTCATCAGCTTGAACGCCTTCGGTAGCTTGCCCGTGCTGGGCAAGTGCGGGCCGCGGCAAAGGTCAAACCAGTCGCCTTGCTTGTAGACCGTGATCGCCTCGCCCGGTGGGATGATGTCGTCGATGATCTGCGCCTTGTAGTCTTCGCCGACCTTCTTGAACGTCTCGATTGCCTGATCCTTGTCCCAGACTTCGCGAACGATGGGATAGTCGGCGTCTATGATCGCCCGCATCTTGGCTTCGATCTTTTCGAAATCTTCTGTCGAGAACGGCTCTTCGCGGGCAAAGTCGTAATAGAAGCCATCATCGATGACTGGGCCAATCGTGACCTGCGCATCGGGATAGAGTTCCTGCACCGCCTGGGCGAGCACGTGGGCCGCATCGTGGCGGATCAGTTCGAGGCCTTCGGCATCATTCGCCGTAACGAGTTCGACCTTCGCGTCGCCGTCGAGCGGGCGCATCAAATCTCTCAGCTCGCCGTCAACCCGGGCGGCAAGCGCCTTCTTGGCGAGGGAATTGGAAATCGATTTTGCGACATCAAAGGGCGACGCGCCCTCTTCATATTCGCGGACGGAGCCGTCTGGCAGGGATACTTTGATCATGGTCTAATCTTTTCGTGCATTCTTGCGCTCTGTACAGCGCGGCAAATTCGGTTCCGGTCAGGCCCTTTATCCGGCGTCTGCTTAACGCGACTTCACCAGATTTCCCACCCCATACGCTTTTCTCGCGCAGTGGCGGGGTTTTCGGACCCTATCCGGGCTTCTTTCGGGCTGTTTATGGGTACATGAAGCGGGCGCGCACAAAGGCGCAGCCAAGGGGGCGCGTCAGGCACCCCGGCGAGTTCGTGTGGTCAGGCCAACAGGGCCAGGAAGGCAACGAATATCACTCATCTCGTTTCATATGGCATGAGGACTGGCGGTTTTCAATTCGTTCCATGGCCTTGCGCGCCGACCATTCGCCATAGCGCCAAGGCTGCCAAGCCGGTATATCCGGCAATGTTTCCGGCACGGGGTCCTTGCCAAGACTGCCGCCCGGTCGGCACCGGATGAACCGCGCCAGTCCCATCCATATGCCCGGCCACCAGCCATGGCGGGCCACGCATTCGGCGCCATATTCGCTACAGGTCGGTGTATGCTGGCACCGCGCGCCGAAGGCGTAGAACACCTGGCTCGGCCCATGCTTGTAGACCCAGAGCAGACCATTGGCCGACCGTCGCCGCAACCCGGCCATCTCAGCCTGCCGTCTCGCGCGCAAGACCGCGGCTTGCCAAGGCTTCTTCGATTGCGGCAACCGCCGCCTCAAAAGCTAGCAGGGTGGACGTATGACGCGGCGGATAATCGGCTACGGGTTCCAGATGGCGCAGTTCCCAGAACCGGCCTTCTGGCGGGGGTCCGTTATCCTTCAGCATGCCCTTCAAAGCATCTCGCGCCGCGAACACCTCTTCAATCATTGCGCCGATGGCGTGCTCAGCCAGAATGGAGGTTGCCGCCTGGCCCAGCGCGCACGCCTTTGGATCGACCGCAATGGCTGTGATCCGCTCGCCGGCCTCATCCAGGGTAAGATCGACCTTCACGGTCGATCCGCACACACGGGAAACCTTCAGGACTGAGCCGTCCGGATCAGGCAGATCGCCAATATGCGGAATCTCCGCGGCCAGTTCGAGAACACGATTGTGATAAAGTTCGCTCATCGCCTGAAACATGGCCTTCGCAGCTGCGCCGCGCAAGGCTGGGCGCGGTGACAAAAAAAGCCGCCTGACGCGTGCAGAAACACGAGGCAGGCGGCGAAAGTTCGTCGTGCATTGAAAACGGGGCGCTCAGGCCGTGACCCGACCACACAGGAGAGGCGTGTTAAGGTCAAATAAAGCTTCCGTCATCGGGTCAAATGCAGTCCAAATGTCAATCAGACGCGTCGCCAGGTGGAGCCACCGGCACCGTCCATGATCTCGATGCCTTTGGCGGCGAGTTCGTCGCGAATCCGGTCGGCCTCGGCCCAGTCTTTGGCTGCGCGCGCATCAATGCGGGCCTGCACCAGCGCGTCGATACGGTCATTTCCGTCATCATCCCCGCCCTGCTCCCACGCCTTGGGCGTGAGCGTCAGAAGCCCCAGGAGTTCGCCGGCATCCAGCAGATTTGCGCGCGCCGTGGCCATCGCATCCACATCGCCTTTGTCGGCCGCCGTATTGGCTTCACCGGCGAGCCGAGACAAAGACGCGAGCGCTTCTGGCGTATTCAAATCATCGCAGAGCGCATCGAAGACGCCGCGATCATCAATCCGGCCGCCTTCAGCGTCCCAGACACGGCGCAGCGCGCCATAGATCCGGTCAAGCGTGGTCTTGGCCTGTTTCAGCAAATCCTCTGTCCAGTCGAGCGGCGCGCGGTAGTGGCCGCTCAGCATGGCAAAGCGCAGCACTTCCCCGTGCCACTGCTCCAGCAGCTCATGGACCAGGACGACATTGCCGAGCGACTTCGACATCTTCTCGCCGCCCATATCGAGGAAGCCATTGTGCATCCAGTAATTCGCCATGATCTCGCCATGCGCGCATTCCGACTGGGCGATCTCGTTTTCATGATGCGGGAATTGGAGGTCGATGCCGCCGCCATGAATGTCGATTGTCTTGCCGAGATGCTTGGCGGCCATGGCCGAGCATTCGATATGCCAGCCGGGACGTCCCCTGCCCCATGGGCTGTCCCAGATCGCGTCCTCTGGCTCGCCTTCCTTGGCAAATTTCCAAAGCGCGAAGTCGGCCGGGTCGCGCTTGTCGGCGTCCACGGCGACACGGGCCCCTGCTTCATTGTCATCAAGCTTGCGGCCGGACAGTTTGCCATAATCCGGCATGGAATTGACGGAGAACCAGACGCCTTCCTTGCCGACATAAGCGTAGCTCTTGCGGACGAGTTTCTCGATCATCTCGATCATTTCGCCGACATGATCGGTCGCCCAGGGCTCGATGCTCGGCGACAGCACGTTCAGCGCGGACGTATCCGCATTGTAAATATCCGCGAATTTCTTCGTGATCTCGGCAATTGGCTCACCGCTCGCAAGGCTCGCCTTGATGATCTTGTCTTCAATGTCGGTGATGTTGCGTGCGTAGATCACGGCATCGTCCCCATACACCCTCATCAGCAGGCGCCGCAGCACATCGAACACGATGGGCGGGCGGGCATTGCCAATATGAGCGTAATTATAGACCGTGGGGCCGCAGACATACATCGTCACCCGTGCCGGATCCTGCGGCTGGAAAACGCGCTTTTTGCGCGCGGCGGTGTCGTAAAGGCGGATTGTCATGGTCTTTGGGCTCGATTTCGGAAGTCTGGACGTGTCGCTGGCGCTACGGGTAGCTGGCCAGCCCTAATGGCGTGTTGATGCGTTAACAGCAACACCGGCAGGCAGACGGACACGGAAATCGAGTTGTTTTCATGCTGTAGGCGATATCATCAGCAGGCAAAAAAGCCAAGATCGGGGTCATCCGCTCGCGCCACGTCACCGTAGAAAGGGCTGGAAACAGGGCATTCTCGCCCTTATGTTCCACGTATCGCCCTGAGGGTAGCAACTCCGGGCGGGCGTTAAGTCCGGGCAGGGGAGCCTTTTTCACGCTTTCCCAGACCAAGCCTCGGCTCGACCCCCGTCCCTCAGTCGAAGGAAACTTCAATTATGGCCATGGACGCCATCACTCCCAATAAAGACAAGGCACGCGCAGAGCCCATGAAGCGCCCTACCGTTCAAGAGGCCGAAGAAGCTGTGCGCACGCTCATCGCGTGGGCCGGTGACGATCCACGGCGTGAAGGCCTGCTCGACACGCCAAAACGGGTCGTCAACGCCTACAAGGAATGGTTCTCCGGCTATGACGAAGACCCGGTGAAATACCTGTCGCGCACCTTCGAAGACGTGCAGGGCTATGATGACATCGTCATGCTGCGTAACATCGACGTGGAGAGCCATTGCGAGCATCACATGGCGCCCTTCCTCGGCAAGGCGTATGTCGCCTACATGCCCTCTGCCGCAGTTGTCGGCATTTCCAAGCTGGCGCGCGTGGTCGAGATTTTCTCGAAACGCCTGCAGACGCAGGAAACCATGACCGCCCAGATCTGTGACGCCATCACCGATAGCCTGGCCCCGATGGGGACGGCCGTCCTCATCGACGCCGTGCATGAATGCATGTCGACCCGCGGTGTCCACCACAAGGATGTCAGCACGATCACCACGCAGTTCACGGGCGTGTTCAAATCGGATGCCGATTTGCGCAACCGCTTCCTGCGCATGGCCGGCAAGGGCTGAGCCCGTTTTCATCGAAGACGAATGAACCCCGGCGCGATGCGTCGGGGTTTTTCTTTAACTGCTACTGACCGGGCCGGGTCTTTTTCAGCCAGGCAACAATATCCGCCACGACCTTGTCCGTTCCTGGCTCATCCACGATCCAGTGGGCATTGTTCTTGTATTCCAGGAAGTCTCCGGCCACCGGGCTCTTCGCATATTTCTCGCCGGCCTTGCGGACGGCCTTGGCCGGGGTTGCGCGATCTGCTGTCGCCGCAATGGTCAGCGTAGGGACAGTGAACAGGGTTTCGTCGATCTCGATTCCGTCCGCAATGTCGCCGTATACCTTTCCGGAATCATAGCGCGCATCGGCATAAATCTCGGCATGGCGGCGGCGCGGCACCTTGTTGAGCACGCCATAGCGAAAGCCTGACTCCCAGACCTTGTAAGCCTTGGACCGGTTCCGGCCGATCAGGATGTTCAGGAAGGTGTAAGCGACAGGCAGCGTGACCGCGCTGCAATCCTTGGGCTGGGCAGGCGTCAGGAAGACCGCCTGGCTCACCAGCCCCTGCTCGACCAGGCACTGCGCGATCAGACCGCCCATGGAATGGCCGATTACGGCAGGTTTCGCGCCTGTTTCGTCGGCCATCAGGCGGGCTGTGTCTGCCATGGATTTTACATAGTCATCGAGCCCAAGATCGGACAGGGACGCCGGAGGATTTTCGCGGACACGCTGGTCCGGGAACAGGGTCGGTGTGCTACAGGTCCATCCAGCGGCCTCAAAGCCCGGTTGCATCCGGTGCCAGACCTCGCCGCCACACCCTATCCCATGAATCATCAGCAGGGATTTCGTCATCAGGTGGCGCCTCTATCTGTCAAAACCGTTCAGCCCTGAACTTCCTTGTGGCCGGAAACCGGGTCCGTCCAAGTCTGGAACCGATTAGCCACTTCTGAATAAACGAGCCGCTTGAATGGCACGACAAGCGCCGGCACGTCCTCAAGCCGCGACCAGCGCCATGCATCGAATTCCGGCGTGTGCCGGTCGAGCCGGACGTCACTGTCAGAGCCCTTGAACCGGAAGGCGAACCATTTCTGCCGCTGGCCGATATAGGGCCCGGGCAGGCGCTTCTTCAGGTCAGGCGGGAAATCGTAGAACAGCCAGTCAGACGTCTCTTCGAGCACATCGACCAGTTTTTCGGGCACACCGACCTCTTCTTCCAGTTCTCGCAGGGCGCCGACGAGCGGCGTCTCCCCTTTGTCGATGCCGCCCTGAGGCATCTGCCACTGGAACGCGCCCCGGCCATTGATACGCCGCCCAATGAAGACGTGTCCCGCCTTGGAAAACAGTGCAAGGCCAACATTCGGCCGGTACAGGTCGGGATCAGGCGCGGGTATCGTCACCCTTCCGGGTTTACCGGAGCCTGCGACAGGCTTCCAGTCTGGACACGCTTAGGCTGGGATTTTTCTGCAGGGCCAACCGAAACCAGGGCAGATACCGGCGCAAGGACGACCCCGCGCTTCTGCATGTCCTGAGTCCAATCCTTGGCAATCTCGATGGTCAGCGGGAAGGCATATCCCGCGCCCATGGAGGCGCCGTTTTCCTTGGCGAGGGTTTCAAGCCCCAGCAATTCGGTGCGAATATCGTCGGCTGTCAGCTTCGCATCAATGGTCGCCGCCGCGCGCGTAAATTTAACCTGTGTCCGCATGGCTGCCCGATCAAAGGCCCCATTCTTGAAGCTGCCATCCTCGACCAGCGCGATGCCCCGGTCGCGCAGCGTCTGCAGCACAGGCCCGACAGCGCCCGGGTCTTCCGCGAACTTGGCGCCCTGGTAGTTGATGATGCCGAAATATCCGCTCGCCCGGCTCAAGAGGCGTTCGAGGCGCGGCAGGTTGCGATCCCCTGTATCCCCGGCCAGCAGGGTCTGCGGATGCATCTTCATGCGGCCATATTCAAAGGATTCCATCGGCACTTCGATCAGGACTTCATGTCCCTGCTCGCGGGCCTTGTTGACCCAGTACTGCAAATTGCCCGCATCCGGCGCGAAGGAGAGCGTCACTTCAGGCGGCAACTCTTCAATCGCCGCCTTGGTGTGGGTCGAATTGATGCCAAGACCGCCAATGACCAGCGCCACGACGGGCTGGTTGCCCGGATTGGCGAAGGGACGGGCATAAACATCTGCCGGCGCTTGTCCGTCTGCGGAGATGCGCGGAAGAGACAGGCCGTTCACGCGTTCGGTCAGACCAGCCACGGGGGCGGTATCTAGTGAGGTCACGCGGGTGACCTCACCATAGGATTCGCCGGGGCGTACGAGCTTGCCATTGATGCGGATGCCGCCTGTGGGCGAGTCTTCATCCCCCTGCCCGGTCGGAGCGGGAGATGGCGCGGCGGATTCGGCGTATTCGACCCCGAGGCTCGGCTGTTCGGATGGCGTGTCATCTTCCGCCAGCACCACACGGGCGCCAAGTGCCTGGGGGGTCTCGCCTTTCAAGCGGGATTTGAGCTCTGCGGTGGAGCCTTGACTGGTTTCAAACAGGGCCAGCACGGCGCGCGGCCCGGAATCCGAAGGGTTGCCGGAGTAATGGATGCCAGCACCGAGGCTGGCGGCCAAGCCCCCAAAAACGAGCAAGCTCATGGCTGCATGGGTCAGACCCGTGCGCAAAGGTGAAGGGTCGGCATCCCTGCGGCTAGCCATTGATGGACCTCGTCGAACCAGTTTGAAGAATTCTGAACGATCAGAATTGCATCCAACTGGTTAACAGGTCGCAAACATCTGGTTAACCGGCACGTCTCATTGCACTGGCGGTTACAGTGCCTTCCTTGAGCATTTCCACAGCTCTCTTGAGCTGGAAATCCTCGCCATCCCAGTCTTCGGGCGGCTGTTCATCCGGCATCGAGATGTCTTCGCGTTTTTCACCGTCTTCATTGGCAAGCGCATGCGGCAGGTCAGCTTCGGACCAGCGCTGGATCCGGGCGAGTTCTTCTTCGGACAGACGCGACTGGGTGATCTCGATATCGGGATCGATGCCGAGCGCCTGAATGGAGCGGCCCGCCGGCGTGTAATAGCGCGCCGTCGTCAGTCGAACTGCACCGCGATCTGCGCCGAGCGGAATGACAGTCTGAACCGAGCCCTTACCGAAACTGGTCGTGCCGACCACGGTTGCCCGGTGGCGATCCTGCAAGGCGCCGGCAACGATCTCGGACGCAGAGGCCGATCCGCCATTGATCAGAACGATCATCGGGATGCCCTTGAAGACTTCGCCGGAATGCGCGTTGTAGCGCTCCATGTCGGAAATGCGCCGACCTTGCGTCGACACCACTTCCCCGCCGGAGAGGAACATGTCGGAAACCGACACGGCCTGATCAAGCAGACCGCCGCCATTATTGCGCAGGTCCACAATGAGTCCGCGCGGGCGGGATCCGGTTTCTTGCGCAATACCTTCGATGGCTTCTTCGAGCAGCAGGGTCGTGCGCTCGTTGAAGGTGGAGATACGGATATAACCGATATCGCTTTCCTGCATCTTCCAGGTCACTGATTTCTGCTGGATCACTTCGCGGGTCAGCGTGACGTCGAACGGATCCTCGCCTTCGCGCAGAATCGTCACGTCAATGTCGGTCCCCTTCTCGCCGCGCATTTCCTTGACGGCTTCGTTGAGGGTCTGTCCGATGATCGGCTTGCCATTGATGGCGGTAATCAGGTCGCCGGGCTCGATGCCTGCCCGGCTGGCAGGCGTGTCGTCCATCGGGGAGATGACTTTCACGAAGCCATCTTCCATCGTCACTTCAATACCGAGGCCACCATATTCGCCACTGGTCTGAACCTGCATGGAGCGGAAATCGTCCGGATCAAGATAGCTGGAATGCGGATCAAGCGAGGTGAGCATGCCATTGATGGCCGCTTTCATCGCCGCGCGTTCATCCACTTCGGTGACATAATCCTGACGGGCGCGGGCAAGGATTTCAGCGAACAGGTCCAACTGCTGGTAGGTGACCATGCGCGGGTCTTCGGCCTTGTCCTCCGGTGAGGCGAAAGCGGAAAATCCGACAGCTGCGCCACCCAGAACGACACCCAGGGCAGCCCCTGTCAGTAGTGAACGCATATTCCAGTCCTCCATCATCCTTTTGACCTTAGCTCCGGCCTGGTAACCACTCTGCCGGATTCATTACCTTGTCGCCAAGCCTTAATTCCATATTCAGCTCGGGAACCGGCTCGGCCCGGTCGGGCATGCGCCCGACAGGCTCGCCTGCAGAAACGCCTTGGCCTTCAGTGACATAGATCCGGCTCATACCTGTAAGAATAACATGGTAACCGTCACTCGTCCGCAAAATTAACATTGATCCATACGTCCGGAAGGGACGGGCATATTCAACCGTTCCGCCGACCGGCGCGACGACCTGCGCATTGGCACGCGCCGCAAAAGCAATCCATTCTGACTTGCCCCCGGTGGGCAGCTTTTCACCGAATGCCCGCGCGAGCGATCCGGCGACGGGCGGCTTCAGCGCCCCCAGGACAGCCTTTCCAAGAGGACGCGAGGCGGGTGTCCGCGCAACAGCCTGCGAGGCAGAGGGCTTTGAGGGCGAACTGGACACAAGACGTGGCCTGAGGTCCGGTTTGGCACCGGGCGCCGAAGGGGCCTGGGCTTCGAGGGACGCCAGCAGTGACCTCAGATCCTCTTCTTTCGCGCCGATCGCCGCAGCCCGGGCTTTCAACACCGCAATGTCGCTGGACAAATCCTCGAAATTCCCGCGCTTGGCGGCGGCGAGGCGTTCAATCTCGACCTGTTTCAGCGCGAGCGTTGCCTCGGCCGCATCCAACCGGGCCTTTTCGCCTCGGATACGGCGCTCAAGCTCATTCAGCGTGTCGATTTCCCGTGACAATTCTTCGGTCTCGGTAGCCAGGCGCGGAGTTGTCTCGCTCATCAGGATCGCACGCCGCACGGCCGTGTTTGCCTTGCTGGGAGACACGATCAGCGCAGGAGGCTTCCGGCGATTGGAGGCTGCGAGCGCGGCGAGCAGGTCTTCCAATGCCTGCCTATTTTCGAGCAGGCTCATCTGCGCCGATATCCGGCGTGCGCCCAGATCGATAAGGGACTTCTCTGCATTCGACGCCTGCTCTTCCCTGCGCTGGGATTCCATGGCGGCGGATATCAGCTGGCTGTCGATGTTCTTGAGATCATTCAGCGTGGTGTCGCCCGCCGTCTGCAAGGCTTCCAGCTTCTGTTCGGCGGCGCGGCGCTCGGCTTCCAGCGTCTGCAGGTCTTCCCGCGAAAACGTGTCCGGCATCGCCGCCGTCAGGGCAAACGCCGCAAGGGTCAACAAAAGGGGCCGGCAATTCACGCGCATCCCGTCCTTATTGCAGGCGGTCATGACCTCAAGATTAACCAAGCGCCGCAAGTCGCTTGGTGATTGCAGAAACTTCGTCAGAAAGCAGTGCGCAATAGACAGCATGATTCGCCGTATCGAACGCTGGCACGCGGACCACGAAATGCGCGATCATGTCCATTGCGACCTGTCCATCCGAAATGATCGTGGTTGGCCGATTGGCCAGGACGCCGTGCACGACTTCATTGCGGTATTCCGCCAGCCGGAGCACGGCGTCGACCTGCCCGCCCGTGGCAGGCAGCTGTTCCGGCGGTGCCAGATAGCGATCCGATCGCGCGCGGCGCAATAACAGGTGGAACGGTGCGACCTTGCTAGGGATTTTCAAATCGGCCGTGTCCTCCACAGAGGCGGTTTCATATCCCGACAAGGCCGCCAGAGTGGCGCATTTCAGCGCCGTTACGAGGCCAACCGCCACCCAGCGCCAGCGCTCGGAATCCTGTTCGACATGGTCGAGCTCTCTCCGGGCAAGTTTGAGCCCCTCCAGAGCCGCCGCGAGGGCGGGGCCGACTTTTTCCGGTGCGTTCATACGTTCGGGTCAGTCGGAGCCAACCGTTTCCGCATCTGGCATTCGAAAATCCCATCCTGTCTCAGCCGCAATATAAGTGAACGCAGCGTACACAGACACATTCTGGCGGAAGTCTTCAGGGTCGATCTTGTCGAACGTGTCATCCGGCGTGTGGTGATAGTCGAAATAATCGCGCCCATCCTGACCAGGGGTTACAACGGGCACCCCTGCCCGGCTCAGCACACCGATATCCGGCCCGCCGCCTGCCGAATTGTCCCCTTCGGACACGCCCAGCGGGGTCAGCACGGACTTGATTGTATCTGCGTACGGGATGGCTCCCTCACCAAAATTGGACTGAAAGCGCCAGATGCGGCCAGCGCCGAAATCGCTTTCCGCCGCAAGCACATGCTGTGCGAGGTCATCGCCATGCCGGCGCGCATAGGCGGCGCCCCCGAACAGGCCGACTTCTTCGGAACCATAGAGAACCACACGGATCGTTCGGCGGGGTTTTCCAGGCAGGTCGGCTATCAGCTTGGCCGCCCCCACGACGATGCCGCATCCGGCGCCGTCATCAATGGCACCTGTGCCGAGATCCCAACTATCGAGGTGGCACCCGATCAGCACGATTTCATCTTTCAGATCGGATCCTTCGACTTCTGCGATGACGTTTCCGGAGGGGGCGGAGTCGGCATATTCAACGCCAATATCCAGATTCACCCGGACGGGTCCGCGCGCCAGTAACCGGGTCAGCTGGTCCGCATCCGGGCCGGACAGGGCGGCCGCTGGCAACGCGCCAAGCGCGCCTTCGCGTGACATGCCGCCCGTATGCGGCATGCGGTGAGGCTGGGTGCCAACCGACCGGATCAGGCAGGCGACGCCGCCCTTGTCCGCTGCGGCCTTCGCACACCCGCTCCGCTTGCGCACGGCGAGGCCATAGCCCGCGCCGTTCTGGGTCTTGTACATATGCTCATCAATGAAGGCGATCTTGCCCGCAAGGCTCGCAGCATCTGCGGCCTTGAGGTCTGACAGGGAGTCGAACCGTACGATCTCCGCCTCCAGACCGCCATCCGGCGTCGCGCGGCTGCCGCCCAGAGCAGTGATGACGAGTTCCTGCGCATTCGGGCCGACCACGCGAGCGGATTCATGTGTGCGGGCCCAGTACGGAATGGTGAAATCCTCGACGCGCGTGACATCGAAGTTCAGTTCCTTCAGCGCGTTCATGGCCCAGACCCGCGCCCGCGCCTCGTCCGGCGAACCCGCCAGCCGCGCACCGACTTCCGTGGTCAGGTCTTCGACAAACTGCAAGCCGACTTCATCGGACAGGGCATCGTCGATCAATTGCTGGGTCGTGGCCGCAATGTCCGGCGACAATTCCGCTTCCTGGGCATGGGCCGACGCGCCGACCAGCACTGCCACTCCCACCAAGACTCCTGCAATTTGCCTGACCTGTTTCATCCGCCTCGTCTCCCGCTGGAATGTGAGGCGCCAGACTACATGTCCCCCCGGCGACATGAACAGCCCTGACGTCTAAAGTTGTTCGGCAATTTGCAGGATCACGTCGAGCGAGGGGCGATTCTTGTACCCTTCTTCGCGCAGCACAGCCCGGATTGTCTCGTCCGTCCCGACGAACATGATGGCCGGATGCGGAATGCCGTAATAGCGCGAACCGGACTTCATCTCCTCATTGAGCAGATTGAACGCCATGATGGCAGCAGAGTCCGGATCCGAGAGAAGCTCGAAACCGAGTCCATTCTTGTCGGCGAATTTCGACAGGATGTCCGGATCGTCATAGGAGATTGCCACAAGCGGCCAGCCCATTTCCGCCAGTTCGCCCGAAATATCGTCGATCTGTTTCAGCTGTTTCTGGCAATAAGGGCACCAGTCCGCCGAGCGGACGAAGGCAATCGCGACCCCCTTCTCTCCCATCACATCGGTCAGGCCCGCCGCCTGACCATTCTGACGCAACAGTTGGACTGCTGGGGCCGATTGGCCAAGCGCCAGACCGATGGCGGGGGTTGGCAGACCCGTCGATGCGCGCGGCGTGTCGGTTGCGTCCTGTGCGCCAGCGGCAGCAGGCAACATGGCCAGGACGGAAGCAAGGGTAAGCGTGCGGATCATGGGACATCTCCTCGGGGTCTGTCGCCCAGCTTTACGCCCGGTCGCGTCGGCTTGCGAGACGAAAACGACGCGGCTCACACAGGCTTGATCGGGCGTGATGAGCTGCGCCGGGCACGCCACTCCTCGGCGGTCTGGCCGTACACGTCCCAAACCATGCCCTCGAAAGGCGGCGGGGTTTCCTGTTTCCGCAGGAAACGACTACCGAGGCGCTCCGCCACGCGCACGGACGCCGTATTCTCGGGCAGGATCGTGTGGATCACCTCACTCCAGTCAAGAATGTCGACCGCATAATCCATTGCGGCGGACGCGCCCTCGGTCGCATATCCCTTCCCCCACGCGGCACGCGCCAGCCCCCAGCCGATCTCGGTGCCCGGCCAGCCACTGGGCCGCCACGGCCCCAACCGGCCGACCCAGTCGCCGGTCGCTTTTTCGATGATCGAAAACATGGAGAAGCCTTCAATCGTCCAAGCGCCCGCCATGCCGCACACAGACCGCCAGGTCAGCTCTGGCCCCTGCACGCCGCCAAGATGGCGCATGACCTCCTCATCGGCGTGGAATGCGTTCCAGGCAGGCAGATCCTCTGCGAGCGGCGGACGCAGGATCAGTCGTTCGGTTTCAATGGTCGGACCAATGGCCATGATGTCCCCTCCGCATGTCACGTACAAAAAAGCCCCGCCTTGCGGGCGGGGCTTCGTTTACCTTTGTTGCGACAGTTCGACTAGTCGCGACCGGACATGATGGCCAGCAGGAACTGGAACATGTTGACGAAGTCCAGATAGAGGCTGAGGGCGCCATAGGTCGTGGCGACAGCCATCGCCCGGGCATTGCCGGCAATCTGGAAGTACATGTTCTTCAGGCGCTGGGTGTCATAGGCGGTCAGGCCAGCGAAAATCAACAGGCCGACCACCGAGATCACCATGTGCATCATGCTGGACTGGAAGATCAGCATGTTCAGGATCGACGCAACGATGATGCCGACGACGCCCATGATCAGGAAGACGCCCCAACCGGACATGTCGCGCTTCGTGGTATAGCCGTAGAGTGACAGGCCGCCGAACGCGATAGCCGTTGTGAGGAAGGCCTTGGAGACCATCAGCATGCCATCAGGCTGGCGGGCATAGACATAGACGATGGCGCCCATGCCGACCCCTATCAGCGAGACAACCGACCAATAGACGAGGTTCGCCGCCGTAGGCGACGGGTTCTTCATGACGAAGCCTGACAGCAGCAGGATCGCCAGCGGAGCAAACATGATGACAAGGCCGATGGGCCCGGTCAGGAGGGTCAGGGTGACGCTTTCCGGCACCAGCGCGCCGAAGGCATAGGCCAATGCTGCCGTCAGCAGCAGGCCAAGCGCCATCTTGTTGTAGACGCCCAGCATGAAGCTGCGCAGACCTTCATTGACCGACATGTCCATCGTCTGGCCAGAGGGCCCCGGCGAATAGGCACGATTGAAGTCATTCATAGGTGTAATACCCTTTCTGGTTGATCGGCGGGGGTTCAAGACCCGCCAAACTGACCCTGAATATGGTGGGGCAAGCCGTCTTTAGCAAGCTAAACCGGTGGCCATGCCTGCGACTCCTCCGGAAGGATGAGGTCAGGCCCCAAACCATTATGGCCAATGCCCGATTGGCAGAACCTGCCATGAAACGTCCTCGCGAGTGCAGGCTGTTGTTCAAAACGCAGTTCCAGCAGAATGATCCGGTCATTTTCTGCTGTAATCCAACGGGTCTAATGGATTGACTTGGAATTACCCAAGGTTAATTTTCGTAATCTGGCGTAATTCCAACAGTGGGGACGCCGAGAACAAAGGGGACAAACATGGCAGACGCTTCTGAATATGCCGACAACATCAAGAAATATGCGAAAGGCTACAATCAGGCCGCTGCAGAGAAAATTGTGGGACGACTGGGGATTGCCTTGCGCAATCGGGACAGTTCCATTGTTGCCTGCAGTAATTCTGGTGAACTCGATCGCATCCGGGAGAAATGGTGCCGCGGCAAGCTGGGCCTGCCTCATACGCAAAGCGAGCTCGATGCAGCCATCAAGGCTGTATGCGACCAGATGAGCGCCGAAGGCGGCTCCAAGTCGCGCGTGACGTTTTACTATTTGCTGGCGGAACATTTCGGCAAGCTCGACGCACTGGCAAGCTGAGACACGCCCGCCCGATACGTTTGATGAAAACCCGGCCGATGTGCCGGGTTTTCTTTTGTCCCGGAAAATAGTTCAAACGAAAACATGTACCGATTGTTTGCCGCCCTCCCCGTCCCTGAAGCGTTTCATCCCGGCCTGGTCGAGACCCAGACAGGCCTGTCCGGCGCGAGTTGGCGACCAGCGGAGAATTTCCACATAACGCTTCGCTTCTTCGGGGACGTCTCACATGCCTCCGCACACGACCTGGATGAATTGCTGGCAGAAATCTCCTGCCCTCCCTTTGAAGTGTCGCTGGAAGGCATGGGCTGGTTCGGCCGGCGTGAGCCGACAGCGGTCTGGGCCCGCGTCCGCGAAAGCGACGCCTTGCGCGCGCTGTCAGCGCAGTGCGAACGGGCCGCCCGCCGCCTCGGCCTGGAACCTGACCGGCGCCCCTTCACGCCGCACGTCACCCTCGCTTATCTGCACGGGACGCTCCTCGACGAGACCCGGGCTTGGGTCGAACGCCACCATGCCTATCGCAGCGGCCCCTTCTGGGCCGAAGGCTTCCATCTGTACTCAAGCCATAGCGGCAAGGGACCGAGCCGGTACGTCGCCGAAGCGGATTATGTATTGGAATGACTGGAACAAGGGGTGGAAATGGTGCCGCTAAGGTGACTTGAACACCTGACCCCCGCATTACGAATGCGATGCTCTACCAGCTGAGCTATAGCGGCACATCCACTTATGAGCCCCGCGTCATACCGATACGGGCCCATTTTCGCAAGACGCTTTTGTAGGTGGTGGCCGGTCGGCTGCAGCGGCCGGGCCTAATCCTCGTCGGCGACATAATCCAACGGCGGCAAGCGCGGCTCGCTCGGCGCCTTCGCAGTGACCAGATCATCTTCTTCATCCGGGGACGGGAGGGCCATGACCCGGCCCGCTTCCAGCTCACGTCCGAAGGATTCGTACCGCGGATGGACGAGGTCTCCGACATCGCCAAAGGCGTAGACCAGCCGGCTCCAATTGCGCTGGGAGAAGTCGAACGCCATGCCCTTGGGGTCGAGATCGGACCAATCCGGCTCGCGCGATGCAGACACCGCCATACGGCCCCAGCGTTCGGCTTCGGATTTATCGCCATATCCCTTCAGGGCCCGCTCCATCAGCAGGCAAAGCCGCGCGGTCGGGTTCTCTTCGACTAGCAGAGCGAGCGCCTTGATCGCGCCGGTCCAGTCGGCGCTGTCCATAGCTAGCTCAGCTTCGAGGATACGGCTTTCCCGATGCGTCGGATTGGTGTTGATGAGCGCTTTCAGGCGCGCCGAGATATTCTCCGGCGTGTCCTGTGGCACCAGTCGGCGTGAGAGCTGGGCCAATGCCGGATGCGGCCGTGCCTTCCAGCCGGTTTCCAGGACACCTTGCGCCGATTTCGTCTTGCCATCGGTCATCAGCTGGCGGGCGCCATGCCAGGCGGCGGGTGAAAAGGCCGGGGCCGAGCGCAGGGCTTCGGCAAGTTCCTTCTGCGCTTCCAGTTTGCGGTCATGCGGCAGGCCAGCAGCCCGCGCCGTATGCAGCACGGCCCGGCGGCGACGCAGGCTGTCGCCCTTTATAAGGCCACGCTTCTCGCCAATCGACAGGGTTTCCAGCGCCTTGACCCATTCGCCCCGCGAAACCTGCAGGTCGAACAGGGAATTGAACGGCCAGTCGGCCGAAGACTTGATACCAAGCGCTTCCCGCGCCCGAACTTCGGCGGTCTGCTGGTCTCCGCGTTCTGCCGCTGCCGAGGCCGAACCACGCAGGCCTGCCAGTTGCCCACCCGGCAGGCGGGTCAGCTGTCCCCAGGCCCGCTCGGCCCCGGCCCAGTCATCATTGGCTTCCGCCGCGCGTGCTTCGAGCAGGAGTTGCAGACGTTCATCATCGGCATGTTTCGCCGCCTTGCGGGCCAGCTTCAACGCCGTATCGGCGTCGCCAGCCTCAGCCGCAAGCAAGCCCTCGGTCAGCGCAGAGTTTGCCTTGCGTGTGCGGGAGACCTGACGGGACTTTCCGATCTTGCCGGGCAGGATGAACAGGCCGCTGAGGATCCACCAGGCAAAGGCGATCACACCGCCCAGTATCAGCATCAGGAAGGCCGCCAGTCCCGACTGGATCGAGATTTCCTGCTCGCCATAGGGAAGGGTCACCGCGCCGGGCAATGACAGCGCCCACCACGCAAAGGAGGCGGCCACTGCAAACAGCAGCAAGATCACGACAAACAGGACAATCCGATTCATGGGTTCCTATTGTTTCCCTTCAAGGAGACGCCGTTGCAAGGCTTCCAGCGCCGCTTCCAGAGTGATGCGCCGGTTTGCCTGCTCGGTCCAGTCAGCCATGGCGTCGGCAGGCGGACCGTCGAGCTGGTTCACCAATTCAAGCGTCGCGGCGAGGTCACCCGTGGCGAGTGTGTCGCTCGCCTTGGCCAGAATGGCATCCGGTTCGCTGTCCTCACCATCCAGCCGCCGAACGCTGACTGCATCCCCAAAGGCCCGGTTCAGCCAGGACAGTCCCGCCTCGGACGCATCAGGTATGGCTGCTTCGGCCTTGGCTCTCGCCGCCTCGAAGGAGGTCTGGAGCTGCGCCACGGTTGGGGCGCCATCGTCAGAAATCGATGTCAATTGGCGCACCGAGGCATCCTCCGGCATGGCTGATCTCAACGTGCGCAATTCGGGGGTAAAGCCCCCTCCCCGGCGCGACGCCGCTTCAATGGCGGAGACCGCTCGCGCCATGTCTGCTGTCTGGGATGCCGCTTCAGCCGCTCCGCGCGCGGCGGCCTCATCCTGGCGCATGCCTTCGATCAGGCCAGCCAATTGTTCGGCGTCACGGCTGTTGGAGAGTTTCGCTTCGTTCAAATCGTCGCGCAATTCGGCAAGTTTGGTCTCGACCTCGATCACGCGCTCGACCTCTACTCCGCCGGGCGCCTCTTCCAGCTGTTCGACCGAGCGAGCGAGCCGATCCAGCCGCGTTTCCAGGCTGGCGACAGCGCGGGAGACATCTTCCGGGCTGACCTCTCCGGACGTATCAATGGATTCCAGCGCGGAGACGCGCTGTTGAAGGTCCTCAAGTGCGGCGCTGTCGACTCCAACAGATGCCCCGCCCTCACGCTTGGCCAATTCATCCATCTCAGTCGCCAGAGCCGACATGCTGGCCT
Organism: Hyphomonas sp.; assembly: GCF_036964145.1. GTDB lineage: Bacteria > Pseudomonadota > Alphaproteobacteria > Caulobacterales > Hyphomonadaceae > Hyphomonas. The sequence continues at coordinate 304,135 of NZ_JBALUC010000001.1, read as the reverse complement.
TCAGTCCATCCTTTTCACGGATCGTTCGGGCGAGCCGGATGGACACTTCCTCCTGCCCCGCTTCCATGGCCTTGAGGCGGGTCTCGACCATGCCGGGATTGGTGGAATTGTTTGCCAGGAATCTCGTCCCGGCCATGCCGAGGAGACCGCCCAACCCTGCTGCGAACAGGGAAAGCACGAGCGCACCCAGCCAGCCGGGCCCAACCGACGGGCCGCCCCGGCTGCGCCCCGTCTCTTCCGGAGCGGGCTCGAAATCTGCGTCAATCGGCTCGGAGGAGTCGATCGGGTCGTCTTCCGGTATGGAATCGTCGGTCATCAATCATGTTTCCCTTCAGACGGGAGTTTTGTCCACATTTGCATATAGTCCGGCAGCGATCAAAGCCCTTTGCAGGCCTGCAGCAGTGCCTCCATGAGGGCATCCTCATTGGGCCGCGCCGCCGCGATCACAGCGCGGGCGTTCAGGGATTCCAGAGGGGCAGCGGCGGCTTCCGAAATTGCCACCACAACATTCGTACACATCGGCAGGTCCTCCGAAAGGGCCACGAACGCATGGGCCGCCTTGGCCGAATGGAACAGGATAATAGTGGCCGCTTCAGAGACGAGTGCAGCCTTGGCGTCTTCATCGAAGCCGGACGCCGGAACCGTCTCATAGAGAGCCACGAACCGCGCCTCACGGCCCGCCCCTGTCAGCCGAGCAACAAGGTTTCCGGCTGCGGCTGAGTTCGCGACATGGAGAAAACCACCTTCTACCCCATCCGCAGACAGGATCAGGTCGGACAACTCGTCCGCGTTTCCATCTCCGGCCATGATACGCTGGAAGCCCGCCGCCTTTGCTGCGTCGGTTGTCGCAGGCCCGACACACCATGCCGTCAGGTCGGCCACCTGTTCGTTGATGCCGCCCACGGCCTCCACAAAATAGCGCACGCCATTCGCACTGGTGAAGACGAGATTATAGATGCCGGACAGATCCGGCATCGGCAGGTCGAGCGCTTTCAGCTCCAGCATTGGAGAGGGAATCGCCGTCAGGCCCATTGCCCGCAGCCGCTCTACGGTCTCGGACGCGCCCGGCTCGGCGCGCGTCACGATGACCGGCGGCGTCACCATGCGCTGCCAAAGGCTGGCAGCTCGCCGCCCGCGGCTTCGCGAATTTCGGCGGCAAGGCGGGCGCCGAGCTCAGCCATCTGCGGCAGGGTGGATTTCTTGGCGCAGGATCCACTGGCAGACCATGTCTGCTTGCCGTCGAGTGACAGGACTTCGCCTTTCACGAACCAGGTCTCGCCGATGTCAAAGGTATGCGCGGCAATTGGGGTGCGGCAGCTGCCATCGAGCGCGGCGAGGAAGGCGCGTTCGATATGGGCGGCGGCCTCTGTGGGCGTGTGGTTCATCTTCACAAATGCCTCCGCTGCTTCCTCCGGCAGGTCTTCGCGCGCCACGACCCCGACAATGCCTTGCCCGGCAGCTGGCAGCATGTCTTCCAGCGGGATCGGATGGGCCAGGTGCGCCATGCCCAGCCGCGTCAGACCGGCCATTGCGAGATAGGTGGCATCGGCCAGGCCCTCTTCCAGCTTGCGCATCCTTGTGGCGACATTGCCGCGGAAGGTCACGATCTCGACGTCCGGGCGCAGCGCCAATGTCTGTGCTTCACGGCGTAGTGAAGCTGTTCCGACCCGTGCACCCTGTTTCAATTCGTTCAAATGCGTTGCATGCGGTGACAGAAAGCCTTCACGCGGGTCTTCCCGGTCGGGGAACGCAACGAAACGCTGCCCGCCCGGCAATACGGAGGGCACATCTTTCAGGCTGTGTACCGTGACATCGACTTCACCCCGGTCGAGCGCTGCATCGAGTTCGCGCGTGAACAATCCCTTCCCGCCGGCATCGATCAGGCGTTCGGTCGTCAACTGGTCACCGGACGTGGTGAAGGTGACGATCTCGCCGCGCCACGCGCCGCCCGAATGAATTTCCAGGGCTGCCGCAACCTGTCGGGCCTGGACAAGGGCAAGTGGAGACCCCCGCGTGCCAATGCGCAGGACGCGCTGGTCGCGGCGGGATGTGTTGTCAGGAGAAATACGCGGATCAGTCATCCCACTCACCTAACGCCCTCAAGAGGACTTGCCAATTGACACAGCGCCGCGGAAAGGAATACCAAGTCTTATCGTTATTCGAGAAAAATTTTCCGGAGCCTCTCATGATCAAGCAAACCGCCACCGCGATTGCCCTTGCGCTTGCGCTGACCGCCTGTGGCCAGCCTACGCCCGCCGCCGAACCTGAAAAGCCCGCCGTGACTGCAGAAGAAATGGCAGCCAATGGCGAGCGCCTGAATGCGTGGTTTGACGCGAAATACGAAGAAGAGCTGCAATTCAGCCCCATCGGCCTGACTTTCCTCGGCCGCAAGGACAAGAATGACCAGATCGACTGCTTCACCATCGAATGCCATGAAGAACAACTGGCCTGGCGCGTGGCAGCGACCGAAGAGATGGAAAGCGAGTTCAACTATGACGCGCTCTCCCCGGCCGACCGGATTTCCTATGACATCTGGAAGTACCAGACCGAGCAGGAAGTCGCCGGAGAGGACTATCTCTATAATGGCTACATCTTCGACCAGATGAACGGGCCGCAGGGCTTCATGCCCACCTTCCTGATCAATTTCCATGAGGTGAGTTCCGTTGCAGACCTCGACGCCCTGATTACCCGGATCAGCGAGACCGGCCGGGCCATGAACCAGGCCATTGCCATTGCGCAAGAGTCTGCCTCCCGCGGCGTCCATGCGCCGAAATTTGCCTATGAAGGCGTGATCGACCAGTCGAAGAAGGTCATCACCGGCGCCCCCTTCACCGAAGGCGAAGACAGCGCGCTCTACGCCGATGTGAAATCCGAAATCGCCAAGCTTTCGGAAGCCGGCGAGCTGACCGAAGAAGAGGCCGACGCCAAGCTGGAGCAAGCCCGCGTCGCGCTGGTCGACGATTTCCAGACGGCCTATGAAGCCATTATCGCCTTTGCCGAAGAAGACATGGCGAACTCGCCGGACCCGGACAGCCCGGTTGGCGCCGACACCCAGCCAAATGGCAAGGCTTACTACAACCACCTGCTGGCCACGCAGACCACGACCGACCTGACGGCCGACGAAATCCACGAGATCGGCCTCGCCGAAGTGGCGCGCATCCATGAAGAAATGGAAGCGATCAAGCAGGAAGTCGGCTTTGAAGGCACGCTGCAGGAATTCTTCACCATGCTGCGCGATTCCAAGGATGATGAGCGCTTCTACTATCCGAACACGGATGAGGGGCGTCAGGCCTATATCGATGATGCGACCACGCACATCGAGAACATCAAGGCCAATCTTCCGGAATTCTTCGGCATCCTGCCCAAGGCGGATCTCGTCGTGAAACGGGTCGAACCCTTCCGCGAACAGGATGGCGCGGCGCAGCACTATTATCCGGGCACACCCGATGGCTCGCGGTCCGGTACTTATTACGCCCACCTCTCCGACATGACCGCCATGCCCAAGCGGGAGCTGGAAGTCATCGCCTATCATGAGGGCATTCCGGGCCACCACATGCAGATCTCGATCGCGCAGGAACTGGAAGGCGTGCCGCAATTCCGCACCCAGGCAGGCTTCACGGCCTATATCGAGGGCTGGGCGCTGTATTCCGAATGGCTGGCCACGGAATTCCCGGACACTTATGAAGATCCGTATTCCAATTTCGGTCGCCTCGGCTCCGAAATCTGGCGCGCCATCCGGCTCGTCGTGGATACCGGCATCCACTCCAAGGGCTGGACCGAGGAAGAGGCCGTTCAGTACTTCCTGAACAATACAGCCATCACCGAAGCTCAAGCCCGTTCCGAGATCCAGCGTTACATCGTGATGCCGGGTCAGGCGACCAGCTACAAGATCGGCATGATGAAGATTCAGCAGCTGCGCAAGAAGGCTGAAGACGAGCTTGGCGACAAGTTCGACATCAAGGCCTTCCACGACACGGTCCTCGGCGGCGGCGCCCTGCCGCTGGAAATTCTCGAACGCCGCATCGACCAATGGATCGAGGAAGTGAAAGCGGCCTGATCTGACGACCAGTCTGAGCGTCCATCCGGGCGACGCGAGGGCAGGGCTTGCTTGAGGCAGGCCCTGCCCTACGCTTTTGGGAAGGGAGAAAACGCCATGAACCTCGACTTCAGTCCCGAAACGGAAACTTTTCGCCAAACCGTTCGCGCCTTCTTTGAAACGGACTTTCCGAAGGACATTCTCGAAAAAAACCGCGCCGGTCTCGCGCTGACAACGGCAGAGGTCCGAAAGTCTGAAATGGCGCTCGGCGCGAAAGGCTGGCTCGCCTCCGCCTGGCCCGAGGAATATGGCGGCCCCGGCTGGTCCGTCGAGGAACAATATGTCTTCGACGAGGAATTGGAGCGCGCTGGCGTGCCGACCGTCACGCCCATGGGTGTCGTCTATGTCGGCCCGGTCCTCTACACGTTTGGGTCGGATGCGCAGAAAGAAAAATGGCTGCCCGGCATCCGCGACGGCTCGGTCGGCTGGGCACAGGGTTATTCCGAGCCGGGATCAGGGTCAGACCTCGCCTCCCTCCAGTTCAGCGCAGAGCTGAAAGATGGCACCTACACGCTGAACGGCCACAAGATCTGGACCTCGGCCGCCCAGCATGCCGACTGGATCTTCCTGCTCACGCGCACCTCCAATGAGGGGAAGAAACAGGAAGGCATTACCTTCATCTGTTGCCCCATTGATGCACCGGGCGTCACCGTGAAGCCGATCATCACGATTGATGGCAAACATGTGCTGAACGAGGTCTTCTTCGACAATGTCACCGTGCCCGAAGACTACCGCATCGGCGAGGAGGGCAAGGGCTGGACCTATTCGCAATATCTGCTCGGGTTTGAGCGCACCTCCTATGCCCGCATCGGCGGCAAGCGCGCCATGCTGCGCCATGTCCGGGAGATTGCACAATCCCTCCCCGAGAGCGGAAATTACCGGCTGATCGATGATCCGGGGTTTTCCCGGAAGCTAACCGAGGCAGAGATGGCCGTCGATGGTTTGGAGATGACTGTCTTCCGCATCCTCTCCGCGCTCTCCGCAGGCGGATCACCGGGCGACGCCGCCTCGACAGTGAAGATCCTGGCCACCACGACCCACCAGCAGATCACCGAACTCATGCTGGATGCGGTCGGCCATTTCGGCCAGGCCTTTGGCAAAAGCGGCGACTTGCCCGGCAGCCTGCCGGCTTATGCCGCGCCGGATGTGGCAGCCTATTTCGGCGGACGGGCACAATCGATCTATGGCGGGACGAACGAGATCCAGCGCAACATCATCGCGAAGAAGGTGCTCGGCCTCTAGCGTGCGCGACGATCAGAAATCGTAGGCAATGCCCTTGCGTTCCCAATCGCCATACCGGGTGGGCTCGATCTTTCGAGGCCCGCCACGCTCGTCTTCCGGCAGGTCGGCCACGTCTTCGGCGGTCTCGATCCGTCTTGCATCGGCCTCTTCCAGCGCACGACGCGCCTCGGGCGACAGCGCCTTGCGGCGCTCGATTTCGGCTGCGTCGGGAAAGTCCGGTGTGCTCATCTGCACTCCCCATTTCGTTAATAATCCCCATATAGGTTCGTGGGGAATTTAACCATCCCCAAGACTGAAACCACTGGAGACGTGTCACCCATGGGTACCGCAAAAACCTTCATGTTACTGGCTGCGCTGACCGCGCTGTTCATGGCGGTCGGCTATCTGATCGGGGGCGTTCCCGGTATGGCAATCGCCTTTTTTGTGGCCGCTGGCATGAATATTTTCTCGTGGTGGAATGCCGACAAGATCGTGTTGCGCATGCAGGGCGCAAAAGAGATCACGCCGGAAACCTCCTCCCCCATGCTGCGCACATTCGCTGGCGATGTTGCCCGCATGGCAGAGCGTGCCGGCCTGCCCGCGCCGCGCGTCTACATCATCGAGACACCACAACCGAACGCCTTCGCAACCGGCCGCAACCCGGAGCACGCCGCTGTGGCCGCGACGTCCGGCCTGCTCGGCTCATTGTCACGCGAGGAAGTCGCGGGTGTCATGGCCCACGAGCTGGCGCATGTGCAGAACCGCGACACGCTGACCATGACCGTCACCGCGACGATTGCCGGTGCCATCGGCATGCTGGCGAATTTCGCGCTGTTCTTTGGACGCGAACGCGCTGGCCTGATCGGTTCCATCGCCATCATGATCTTTGCGCCCATGGCCGCCGCCTTGGTCCAGATGGCGATCAGTCGTTCACGTGAGTACGAAGCCGACAAGCGCGGCGCCGAGATTTGCGGCAACCCGCTCTGGCTCGCCTCGGCGCTGCAAAAAATCGAACGCGGTGCCCGCGCCTCGGTCAACATGGCGGCCGAGCGCAACCCCGCCATGGCGCACATGTATATCGCCAATCCGCTGAACGGTCGGGGCGCCGACAATCTGTTCTCCACCCATCCTGCGACAGCCAACCGGATCGAGGCCCTGCGCCGCATGGCCGCCGATATGGGCGTAAGCTCCGAGACCGCCGACGCGCCACGCCGGCAAGCTGGCCCGTGGGGTTGAGCGTGGGACCGACCGAAAGCCTGACCTCATGAGCGGAGCCCTGCCCCGGCGCGCGGCCGCCGAATTGCTGATGCTGGCGCTGGAAAGCCGCCGCACGCTGGACGAGGCCATGGTCAAGTCCGATAGCTTCAACGACCTCGAAGGCCCGGATCGGGGCTTTGCCCGCTTGATGGCAAGTGCTGTCCTCCGCGAGCTCGGCCGTATTGATGCCGGTCTCGCCCCTCTGCTCTCTCGCCCGCTGGAGGCCACCAGCCCTGCCATTCGCGCTTTGCTGCGCGTTGGCGTGGTACAGCTGTGGCGGCTGGAAACCCCGCCGCATGCCGCCGTGTCCGAGACGGTCGAAGCGGCCAAGGGCTGGCCGGATGCGCGCTCCGGCGGCAGTTTCCTGAACGCCGTCCTGCGCCGCGCTACAGAGTCCCCGCCTGATCTCGATGCGATGCCCGCGACCCTGGTCTGGCCCGACTGGCTGGCGGAGCGGTTTACGAACGATCTGGGAGCCGAAGGCGCAGAGCAACTCGCCGCGCATCAACTGCACGAACCGCCCATCTTCCTGTCCGCAAGATCCGATCCGGCTCAGGTCGCTGAGGCCACCGGCGGCGACCTGCTGCCCACCGGCTCCATCCGTCTGGACAGCGCCAACATCGAAGCGCTACCCGGCTATGAAACGGGCGAATGGTGGGTTCAGGACGCCGCCGCAGCGCTGCCTGCAAAACTTCTCGCCGCAACCGAAATGGACCGAATTGTCGATTTGTGCGCCGCGCCGGGCGGAAAGACACTCCAACTCGCCGCAACCGGCGCGAATGTCACCGCCGTCGATCGCTCGAAACCGAGACTCGAACGGCTGAGGGAAAACCTCGCCCGGACGGAACTGTCTGCAAATATTGTTGCGGCCAATGCGGATGAATGGCGCCCGGAGACGCCGGTCTCGAAACTGCTACTGGACGCTCCCTGCTCCGCGCTGGGAACGTTGCGCCGCCATCCGGAAGGCGCGTGGATCAAGCGCGAGACGGAAATCGACCGGTTCCCGGCAGCTCAGGCCCGCCTGCTTGCGGCCGCCGCCGAGATGGTCAGTCCCGGCGGGACGGTCGTCTATTGCGTCTGCACCCCGCTCAAATCGGAAGGGCTGGAGATTGTCGATCAGGCGATCACCGACGGGCTCTATACGCGCCAGCCTGTGGTGGAAGCGGAAATCCCCGGTTTCGCCGACTGCCTGACAGCTGAAGGCGACTTGCTGACGCTGCCAAAGGGCGATGCAGGCCATGACGCCTTCTACATTGCGCGCCTGCAGCGGACTTGATCAGTTTCAAGTCGGCCATGGTTTTCAAAGCTTAAACAGACTTGCCACAAAAAGGTCTCGCTGAGTTCATCTGCCATTCAGGGCCAATTGTGCAATGATGACCCATCTAATGTGCAGGGAGCACTCACTATGATTACCGAATTTTCTCCCCGGAAAGTTGCCGTGGGCGCCTTTGCCGCTCTCACGCTGGCGCTTGCCGGTTGTGCAAACAGTTACGGCGCCGGCACGGCGACACCCGGAGCGGTTGGCCAAGCCTCCACGGTCTATCACGGCACGGTAACTTCCGTGCGTGCGGTGACCATCCAGTCAGACCGGTCCCTGATCGGTACGGCCACAGGCGCTGTCCTTGGGGGTCTCGCAGGCTCCGAACTCGGCGGCGGTGACAAGGCCCAGACGGCGGGCGCCATTGGCGGCGCGGTAATCGGCGGCATCGCCGGCAACGAGGCCGGGAAAGCTGTCGGCAAGAAACAGGGCTATGCCTATATCGTCCGCTTTTCCACGGGCGACGTGAAGGAAATCATTCAGGGCGCGGACGTCTACATCGCGCCAGGTACACCGGTAGATATCATCGCGGGTGCCGATGGCTGGAAACTGGTTCCAGCTGGCGGCTACTAGGGCTGATTGCTACACTTTCGGACAGCCGGCCATCTTGTGTGGCCGGCTGTTCCAGCTTAGGGAATGCACATGCGAAACGTGCTGATTTCCCCCTCGATTCTCTCTGCAGATTTCTCCCGCCTGGGCGAGGAAATTGCCGCCATCGACCATGCCGGCGCAGACATGATCCATATCGACGTGATGGATGGCCATTTTGTGCCAAACCTGACCTTTGGTCCGCCCGTGATCGAGAAACTGCGCAAATGCACCGACAAGCCCTTCGACGTGCACCTGATGATCGCCCCGGTTGACCCGTTCATTGCGGCCTTCGCCAAGGCCGGCGCGAATATCCTGACCGTCCACCCCGAAGCCGGTCCGCACATTCATCGCACGGTGCAGGCGATTCGCGCGGCAGGCATGAAGCCCGGCATTGCCCTCAATCCGGGCACGCCTGCCAGCATTGTGGAGCCGGTTCTGGACGATATCGATCTGATCCTGGTCATGTCGGTGAATCCCGGCTTTGGCGGACAGGCCTTTATCGACAGCCAGTTACGCAAGGTCGAACAGCTGCGCCAGATGATCGATTCGACTGGTAGGGACATCATTCTGGAGATTGATGGCGGCCTCAATTCGGAGACTGCCCCAAAAGCCATCGCTGCTGGTGTAAATGCGATTGTCGCCGGATCAGCCGTTTTCAAGGGCGGCGCATCAGCTTATGCTGATAATATCAGGTCGCTCAAACCGACCTTAACGGTATAGTTCTTGACGGAATGGACGGTGAACGTGGGAGGCGGAGATAGCGAAATCCTTGCTGACCGCACGAGAACCGGCGCAGATGATGCCGCTCTCTGGCGAAGGTTCCGTGGAGCTTGCGGCGACGACGCCAAAGTCGGCGTACTGCAGCGCCTGAAGCTGTCGGGCCCGATCCCGGAGGCATTCTCACACCATCTGAACCGCCTTGTACCCACCGATGACCGGCGCGGCGAAGCGTTGATGCAGGACATCTGGCGTATCGGCATGGAACGGCTGACGCTCGCCCCCGGACAGCCGCCTTGGTCCAGCCCCCTGCCCTCCAAGCATTTTGCAGACCGACTGCACCGATTCTCCTGGCTTCCGGACCTGTTCGATCAGGGGGAACGCGGCGCAGAGCGTGCCATTCGCTTCGTCGACGACTGGATCGAGACACATGGCGGCTTCAATGGTTTCTCGTGGCGGCTGGCCCCGACGAGCGTTCGCTGCTGGAACTGGATGATCTGCGGCCGCGACCTGTTTGAAACCGGTTCTGAAGAGGCCCGCCAAATCCGGCTCGAATGCCTGGTACGCCAGATACGCTACCTGTCTGACCAGGTGGACGCCGCAACCGATCCAAAGGCGCGCTGGTATGGTGCGGTGACAATCGTCGCGGGGGCGCTGTGCATCGACCGCGCCATGAGCCTCGACACGGCGCTCGCACGCCTGGACGCCGAATGCACGGCGCAAATCCTGCCCGATGGCGGCCATGTCAGCCGCAGTCCCTCACGCAATTTGCGCGCCCTGGTCCACTTGCTCACCCTTCAGGATCTCTTCCGCCATGCCGGCCATCCGGAACCGGACTTTTTCGAAAAATGGATTCCGCGCATGGGCGCGATGGTCGCCTTCTTCCAGGCTGGCGACGGCGCGCTCAATCCATTCAATGACGGGGACGAAGCCCGACCGGAAGTGGTCGAGGCGGCCCTGTCGCTGCTGCCCGTCCCGCCGCGCCGGTTCACCTTTGCGCCCAAATCAGGCTTCCAGAAGCTTGAGAAAAATGGCCTGCGTCTGGTTCTTGATTGCGGCGAAGCCCCGGAACGCCCCTTCAGTGATTTCGCCCATGCTGGCGCGCTGGGCTTTGAATTGTCCGATGGGCCCTGCCGCCTTGTGACCTCCTGTGGGTACAGCGCAGAGGTCAATGTGGACTGGCAGGCGGCCGTCCGGCGGACCGGCGCACATTCAACGCTGATATTGGCCGGGCGAGATTCCTCGACCTTTTCCCTCAATGAGGAATCGCGGCTGCTGTCTGCGCAGGGCCCTGAAGGCATATCGGCCAAACGCCTCGAAGAAGCCGACGAAATCTGGCTCGATGCGCAGCATGGCGGCTACAAGGCACCCTGCGGTTTGTTGCACCGGCGGCGCCTCTTCATTTCAGGCGATGGCCAACGGCTTACCGGCGAAGATTCCCTTGTCAGACCCATTTCCCAGCCCCCTTCGGATGACCGGAAGTTCATTGGCTTTGAAATCCGCTTTCATCTACATCCTACGGTCACAGCTATCATGGGCCGCGACGCCATTCGTCTGGTGTGTGACGATGGCACAGTCTGGAAATTCAAGACCAGCCACGAAGGTGCGCGCCTTGAACGTACAGTTTATCTTGCACGCGGTGTGGTTGAAAGACCGGAGCAAATCGTTATGGCTGGTTTTGCAGATCCTAACGGGGACGGACAACAGCCGCCGAATTGTATTCGCTGGGCATTTCTGAAGGAAAGATCCGCATGACGCCAAAACAGGCCGCGCGACGCGCTATGACGCTGACACTCGGATTCGATATCAGTGTTGCGATTTTTGCCATGGCGTTCTCCGGATTGCTTGTCTGGTCGTCCGAGTCCTCTCGAGGGGACCTGCCCTTGAATTCGATCGCCATCAGCACGGTGTTCTTTGCAGCCGCAGTTACCGCATCCTTTCTTGTGCTGGGCATACAGAAGCAGGTGTGGCGCCATATGGGGTGGCCCGACGCGGTGCGGATTTTCCAGGCGATCTGCCTCGCCGCGCTGATCTACCTGCCGGTTATGCTGATGCTGAACGGCCTGTTGGCCACACCTTTCGCGACACTCAGTGTCGCACTCACCCTTTGGGCCCTCGGCCTGTTTGCCGGTCGGATGTTCGCCCTCTCGCGCACGACTCACGAGCCTTTCCAGATTTTCAGCCCGGTCGCCAAGAATGGGCAACCTGTCTTGCTGGTCGGTGATTCGAAAAGCTGCGTTCAAGTTATCCGCCGTATTCAGTCTTCGGCCCAAAGCAGCAAGATTCGCTTGCTCGGCATGGTCGACGTGGAAGAAACCGAACCCGGCCGCGCGATTCGCGGCATTCCAATTCTCGGCTCCCTTGATGAGTTGGGGGGGCTGATTGAAGTACTGACCGTTCGCTACAAGCAGACGCCCTGGGTCGCTGTCACAGGCGCGGCACGCAAGCGCGAGACGACCATTCGGGTGCTTGAGACGGCCTCCAATCATGGCGCTGAAATCATGGCGCTGAACCGGGATGAGACGGCACAAGTGCTCGAGCCGGTCCGTCCGTCCGACCTTCTCTCGCGCCCGGAACGCCACCTCTGTATCGAACCGGTTCGCAATCTCCTGAGTGGCGCCAATGTCTTGGTGTCCGGCGGCGGTGGGACGATCGGCTCCGAACTTACCCGTCAGGTTGCCCGGCTCGATCCAGCCTCGATCACCGTCCTCGATGCGTCCGAATACAATCTCTATTCGATTGACATGGAACTGGCCGGCATGCTGCCGCCAAAGCGGCATACAGCCCGACTTGGCGATGTGCGCGACATCAACCGCGTGCGCGACGTGTTTACCCGCGCCAAACCGGATGTCGTCATTCATGCGGCGGCGCTGAAGCACGTCCCCCTGATGGAGCGCAATATCTGCGAAGCCATCCTGACCAATGTGGCAGGAGCCGTGAATGCGGCGCAATCTGCCGCAACCGTTGGCGCAAAAAGCTTCGTATTCATTTCCACGGACAAGGCTGTGGATCCGGATAATGTCATGGGCGCCACCAAGCGCCTTGCAGAGATGGCGGTATCCCGCATTGCGGCGCAGACCGGCATGGCCGCCTCCATTGTCCGGTTCGGCAATGTGCTCGGCTCCTCCGGATCGGTCGTGCCCCTGTTCGAGCGCCAGATCGCGGCTGGGGGTCCGGTCACCCTCACCGACCCTGGCGTGACCCGCTACTTCATGACGGTGGAAGAAGCCTCCTCGCTCGTCCTGCAATCTGCGGCCCTTCAGGATCGCACATCCGAGACAGGCCTCTATGTGCTGGACATGGGCGAGCCGATGCCGATCCTGCAACTGGCCGAAACCATGATCCGCATGAAGGGCCTCGTTCCGGGGGTCGACATCAAGATCACCACGACCGGCTTGCGCGAAGGCGAAAAAATGCACGAAGTGCTGACCTATGAACATGAAGCCGTTGTCCCCACCAAGGTGGACGGCATCTGGCAGGTCGACAATTTGCACGCGCCCTCCGAACTGTTCGAAAAGCGGCTCGTGGAACTGATTGAGGCGGCATCCCGGCGCGAACGGTCCGAAGCGCTGCGCCTGCTGGGCGTTCTGGTTCCGGAATATGCAAGCGAACGCGCCGAAAAGGCGCGGCGCTGGAGCGCTTGACGCAAGCGGCGGTCATGCTACCCCGCGCGGCACAAGCTTGAAGCCTGCGCCAGAGGATTTCCCAACATGACAGATGCCGCCACCCGCGGAGCCCCCGTTCGCATTCGCCGCGCCCTGCTTTCCGTGTCCGACAAGACCGGACTGGTCGAGCAAGCCCAGAAGCTCGCAGCCAAGGGCGTCGAACTGGTTTCCACCGGCGGAACATCGAAACTCCTGAAAGAGGCCGGGCTCGACGTGAAAGATGTCGCCGACCTGACCGGCTTCCCGGAAATGATGGATGGCCGCGTCAAGACGCTTCACCCGGCCGTGCATGGCGGGCTGCTCTACCTGCGTGACAATCCTTCCCATGTGAAGGACGCCGAAACCCACGGCATCGGCGCCATCGACCTGATCTACGTCAATCTCTACCCGTTCGAGGCCACAATGGCCTCCGGTGCGGATTTCGACACCTGCATCGAGAATATCGACATTGGTGGCCCGGCCATGCTGCGCGCGGCGGCCAAGAATGGCGCCTTCGTCGCGGTCTGTACCGATGGCGGTGATGTGGATGCCGTGCTCGCCGAGATGGATAGCAATACAGGCGAGGTGAGTGTCGCGCTCTGCCGCAAGCTGGCGGCAAAGACCTATGCCCGTACCGCCGCCTATGATTCCGCGATTTCCAGCTGGTACGCAGAGCAGCTTGGCGAGACCGCGCCGGGTTGGGCGAGTCTCGGCGGCAAGCTCCAGCAATCCCTGCGCTATGGGGAAAACCCGCACCAGAAGGCCGCCTTTTACGTCACCGGCGAGAAGCGCCCCGGCGTGGCAACCGCCAAACAGCTGCAGGGCAAGGAACTGTCCTACAACAATATCAACGACACCGACGCGGCCTATGAACTGATCGGCGAGCTTGGCGATGAGACGCCGGCTGTGGCCATTATCAAGCACGCCAATCCGTGCGGTGTCGCCCAGGGCACAAGCATCATCGACGCCTATCGCGCCGCGCTGGCCTGTGACTCGACCTCTGCCTTTGGCGGCATTGTTGCCCTGAACCGTCCACTGGACGAAGAGACCGCGAAGGAAATTTCGCAGGTATTCACGGAAGTCGTCATCGCCCCTGGCGCAAACGCGGCCGCTGAAGCCGTGTTCGCGAAGAAGAAGAACCTCCGCCTCCTGATCACCGAAGGCCTGCCTGACCCCACCTCTGCTGGCCGGTTCGTCAAGACGGTTGCCGGCGGCTTCCTGATGCAGGACCGGGATTTCGGCCGCATCACCAAGGCCGACCTGAAGATCGTCACCAAGAAGGCGCCAACCGAGCAGGAACTGGAAGACATGCTGTTTGCCTGGCGTGTTGCCAAGCATGTGAAGTCCAACACAATCGTCTATGCGAAAGACGGCGCGACGGTCGGCATTGGTGCGGGGCAGATGAGCCGGATCGACTCCGCGCGCATTGCCGCCCGCAAGGCCGAGGATGCCGCCGAATTGGCTGGCTGGGCCGAGCCAAAGACCAAGGGCTGCGTTGCTGCGTCAGACGCATTCTTTCCGTTCCCGGACGGGCTGCTTCAGGCCGCATCAGCCGGGGCGACGGCAGTTATCCAGCCCGGCGGATCGATCCGTGACGATGAAGTCATTGCAGCGGCCGATGAAGCCGGTCTGGCCATGGTCTTTACCGGCATGCGCCACTTCCGCCACTAGAGAAAAAAGCGCCCTTCGATCACGGTGACGGAACGACCGGTCAGCTTGACCCGGTCGCCCTCCAAATGTGTGCCCAGATAAGCTCCCCGTCCGGGGTGCGCCTGGTGGCATTGCATCACGTCCAAACCGTATTGCGCCTTCATGATCGGCGCCAACATGGCATGCCAGCTACCCGTGGCGGGATCTTCATCGATTCCGCTTCCCGGACCGAAGACACGGCTCGTCACGTCGGCATTATCTCCTCCCGGTGCAAAGCATCCAAAATTCCCAAGGCTCCAACCGGCCTCTTCTACCCCCAGCGGCTTGAGTGCAGCATGATCGACATTCAGGGCGATGACATCCTCCGGCGCATCGAACATGGCCGCATAATAGGCCCCACCCCACGCCTTGACAGGTCGCGACCCTAGCGCGGCCTCGATATCATCCGTTATCGGCAATTCGTAAATCCTGTAGGCAGGCAGGCTCATTTCCAACTGACCATCCTGATGGCGTGTCACGCTCAACCGACCAGACTTCACCGTATCAAAAGCAATTCCATCGCCTGAATAATCAAGATGAGCGTAGATCGCGTGACCTGCAGCCAGGGTGGCGTGTCCGCAGAGCGGGACTTCCATAGTTGGTGTGAACCAGCGAAGCGTCCATACACCCTCCCCTGCCGGAACAATATAGGCCGTCTCGGCGACATTGTTTTCAGCCGCGATCGCCTGCAGCGTCTCGTCAGGCAGAAATTCATCCAGCGGCATGACGCAGGCCTGGTTCCCCTCGAACGGTTTCGAGGCGAACGCGTCAATTTGGTAGAAGGGTAAGGTCGGCATGACAGGGTCTCCCGTGAGAAGACCTGAATGCCATGAGACCGAAATCCGGAAAAACGATGATTTCTGAAGGACCCTTGAGGCGGCCTATTCCTCGTCGAGTACCCAGCCATGATGCACCGGGCCATGACCGGATCCGAAACCCTTGGCCTTGCGGATTGCGTTCAGCAGATAGTCCCGTGCCTGTTCGACGGAGTCTGGAACACTTGTCCCTTGCGCCAGCAGGGCCGCAATGGCGGAGGCCAGTGTGCATCCCGTGCCGTGCGTGGACGTCGTCTCGATCCGCTTGCTTTCAAAAATCCACTCGCCGGTCGTGGTCTGGAGCACATCCGTGATGACATCGCCGCCGATATGCCCGCCCTTCACCAGCGCGCCATTGGCGCCGAGTTCCAGCAGGGCTTCGGCGGCGCGGCGCTGGCCGCTGACTGTTTCGACCGCCTTCCCTGTCAGGACTTCCGCCTCCGGTGCATTCGGCGTCACAAGCCGTGCATTCGGGACGAGTTCAGACCGGATGGCTGCGACGGCCTTGGCATCTACCAGGCGGTCGCCCGAGGTCGCGACCATGACCGGGTCGATGACACGCGGCACGAGCTGCGCGCGTTCCGACAATAGCTCTGCGACCGCTTCGACAAGGGCGGCAGAGCCCAGCATGCCGGTCTTGATGGCGTCGGCGCCAATATCGGCGAGCGTGACCTGCATCTGCCCGAGCACGCCCTCAATGGGCACAGGCCACACGCCATGCACGCCGCGCGTATCCTGCGCCGTGATGGCGGTGATAGCGGTCATGGCGTACCCGCCCAGCAGGGTGACTGCCTTGATATCGGCCTGAATGCCCGCGCCACCGCCGGAATCAGATCCGGCGATGATGAGGACACGGCCCTGAGGACCGTCTGGCGTTGCCATATCGGTTAGACCTTGATGCCAGCCTTTGCTGCGTCGGCCAGGAAGGTTTCGAGGCCCTTGTCGGTCAGCGGATGCTTGACGAGGCCCTTGATGACCGAGGGCGGCATGGTGGCGACGTCAGCGCCAGCCAGGGCCGACAGCTTGACGTGGTTTGCCGTCCGGATCGACGCGGCGAGGATTTCCGTGTCGAACAGATAATTGTCATAGATCTGGCGGATATCGGCGATCAGTTCCATGCCATCGACATTGATGTCGTCGAGACGGCCGATGAACGGAGAGATGAAGGTCGCGCCGGCCTTCGCCGCCAGCAACGCCTGGTTCGCCGAGAAGCACAGCGTCACGTTGACCATGGTGCCATCATCCGACAGCGTCCGGCAGGCCTTCAGGCCTTCGAGCGTCAGCGGAAGCTTTACGGCAACGTTGTCAGCGATCTTCGCCAATTTACGGCCTTCGGAGATCATGCCGTCATAGTCAGTCGCGACGACTTCTGCGCTGACCGGGCCGGGCACGATCTCGCAGATCTCCTTGATAATATCCGCGAACGGGCGGCCCGACTTTGCCACAAGCGACGGGTTGGTGGTGACCCCATCAATCAGGCCGGTCGCTGCCAGCTCAGCGATGTCGCCGGTGTCTGCGGTATCTACGAAGAATTTCATGTTCAGGATCCTGTTTGCCTAGCGCCTCAGATAGACGGGCGACCGATGGATGTATACTTGAATCCACGAGCCGCCATGTCGTCCGGTGAATAGATGTTTCGAAGGTCTACCACAATGTTTGTGCTGAGGGCGGCCTTGATTCTATCGAAGTCCAATGCGCGGAACTGGTCCCATTCGGTGATGATTACCATCGCGTCGGCATCCTGAACCGCGTCATATGCGTTCTTCGCGAATTCGATATCGTTCAGCAGATGGGCTGCTTCGTCCATGGCTTCCGGATCATAGGCCCGGACCTTGGCGCCGGCCGCCTGCAGGGCCGGAATGATGTCGAGGCTCGGCGCGTCGCGCATGTCGTCGGTATTCTGCTTGAAGGCGAGGCCCAGCACACCGATTGTCTTGCCCTTCACGTCCCCACCCATGGCCGCAATCACCTTGTCGGCCATGGCTTTCTTGCGGGCGGCATTTACCTCAACCACTGTATCGACAATCCGCACCGGGGAATTGTAGTCGTTCGCCGTCTTGGTCAGGGCCAGCGTGTCTTTCGGGAAGCAGGAACCGCCATAGCCGGGTCCCGCATTCAGGAATTTCCGGCCGATCCGGCCATCCAGTCCGATGCCACGGGACACTTCCTGAACGTTCGCGCCGACCTTCTCACACAAATCCGCCATCTCGTTGATGAAGGTAATCTTCACGGCGAGGAACGCATTGGCGGCGTATTTGATCAGTTCGGATGTCCGGCGCTCGGTGAACAGGATGGGCGTTTCGTTCAGGAATAGCGGGCGATAGAGCTCCTTCATGACGTCGCGAGCCCGCTCGTCATCCGTTCCGACGACCACGCGGTCCGGAATCTTGAAATCCTTGATTGCCGCGCCTTCGCGCAGGAATTCGGGGTTGGACACCACGGCAAAGTCGCCATCGGGGCGCTTCTTGCGGATAATCTCCTCGACTTCGTCGCCCGTGCCGACCGGAACGGTGGACTTCGTCACGATGACCGTGAAGCCGTCCATGAGTTCGGCGATCTCTTCGGCGGCTGCGTACACGTAGGAGAGGTCAGCATGGCCGTCGCCGCGCCGCGAGGGCGTGCCCACGGCGATAAACACCGCATCGGCATTGCGGATTGCATCCCTGGCTTCCGTCGTGAAGAACAGACGCTCTTCCTTGACGTTTTTCTCGACCAGGCTGTCCAGACCGGGCTCGTAGATCGGCATGATGCCAGCCTCGAGCTTCTCAATCTTGGAAGCATCCCTGTCCACACACGTCACGACGTGGCCGAAATCGGCAAAACAGGCCCCGCTGACAAGGCCGACATAGCCCGTTCCAATCATCGCAACGCGCATGAAAAATCCTCACAAGATACTAGTGTCTTCGCGGCAGGAGGTGCGATTTTTGTGCCAATTGGTCAAGGGGCTGAGTGTGCCATTCTGGCGACGCTGCCAGACGGTACTTCGCACCGCCCCACGCGAGTTGCTGCTAGACGTTTTGCCCGGTTGAGAAAGGATCAGGCCCGCTCCGGACGATACGGACCTGATCATGTTCTAGGCGGTTTCTCCTGCCTCGAAGAGATCAGATTTCCTGATTGTAGGCACCGACTTCCTTATGCTTGCCGAGACGCGGCTTCACTTCCTTGTGGAAGAGGTCCCGCATGTCGTCTTCACTCGTCATGGATTCCACCACGACGACCAGTTCCGGCTTGTTGGAGGACGCCCGCACCAGCACCCAGGACCCATCCTCCAGCGTCACGCGGGCGCCGTTGACCGTGTTCACATCGATCACTTTGCGGCCAAGGATTTCCGTGCCGTTCAGGCCTTCATATTCCGCGACCATCTTGTCGACGATGCCGTATTTGGTTTCGTCGTCACAATGCGGCGACATGGTGAGTGAGGTATAGGCCACGCCCAGTTCGCCCTTGAGGTCTGCCATCGTCTTGCCGGGGTTACGGTCGAGCATTTCGAGCACGGCCTTGGCGGCCACCAGGCCATCATCATATCCAAGGCCAATCGGCTCCCGGAAGAAGAAGTGACCCGACTTTTCAAAGCCGGCCAGCGCGCCCAGTTCGTTGGTGCGGCGTTTGATGTAGGAGTGACCAGTCTTGTAATAATCCACCGTGGCCCCGTTTTCCTGCAGCACGGGGTCAGTCTTGTAGAGACCCGTCGATTTAACATCGACGACGAATTTGGCATTTGGGTGGAGCTTTGAGAGGTCGCGCGCAAGCATCAGGCCGATCTTGTCCGCGAAGATCTCCTCGCCTGTATTGTCCACGACACCACAACGATCACCATCACCATCGAAACCGAGCGCAACATCGGCCCCGGTCTCGCGCAGCACCTCTGCCATCGCGTGCAGCATTTTCGAATCTTCCGGATTCGGATTGTATTTCGGGAAGGTCATATCGAGATTGCAGTCCATCTCGATGACTTCGGCCCCCATCATGCGCAGGGCATCCGGAGCAAAGGCGCCGGCCGTGCCGTTGCCACAGGCGGCAACCACTTTCAGCGGACGGGACAGCTTGGTATCTCCAACGACATCCTTGATGTATTTTTCGCGCAGGCCATCCACGCGGTGATGCGCGCCGCCAGCGCGCGGCTGGAACCCCCCCCCCATGACGATTTCCTTCAGGCGGCCCATCTCGTCCGGGCCGAAGGTCAGCGGACGGTTGGCGCCCATCTTCACGCCGGTCCAGCCATTCTCATTGTGGCTGGCCGTCACCATGGCGCAGCAGGGCACGTCCAGTTCAAACTGGCTCCAATAGACCATTGGCGACAAGGCAAGGCCCACATCGAGGACTTCGCAGCCGCCCTGCACCATGCCGAGGATCAGCGCATTCTTGATCGGTTGGCTGATCGAGCGGAAATCATGGCCCGTCACGACTTTCGGTTCGACGCCCAGTTCGTGGAACAGCGTTGCCATGCCAAGGCCCAGCGCCTGAACGCCGGTAAAATTTAGTTCCGGAGCCTTTTCCTTGCCGATGCCGTTGAACCACCAGCGCGCATCATATTCGCGAAAACCGGTCGGCTTCACCAGCGGCAGAATCTCGAATTCGAGCGTGTTTGGCTTAATGTCAGCCAGCGGTTTGGGCATCATATGCTTACGTCTCCGAAAATGTTGTGCGTCCCTACAACACGAGTGTGTCACTTCGACAAAGAGTATGCAGGTTTCGCGCCACAGGGGAAACCTGCGAGTTTCAAGGGCGGATGCCCCCTGCCCCTGCTCAGGACCGAGTCAGGAACCGGGCGATCCAGCCACCCAAACGCGGATTGTCGAGTGGTTGTTCCAACGATCCGATGGCCATGTCCACAGCTGTTTCCGCCAGCGGACGGCCCTTGCGGATCGTGTAGAGGGCGGCTGAATACTCCGCGTTGAATTCGGGATGACACTGGAACGAGATCGCGTGGGTCTTGCCATAATCTATGCCCGCAAAGGGCGTGAAATCCGACCGCGCCAGCACGCTCGCGCCAGGCGGCAGGGTGACGACCTGATCCTGATGGCTAACCGGGACCGAAATCGTGGCCGGGCAATCCCCCTCCATCCAGTCCGGACAGGATTTCACCTCATAAGTATGCCGGCCGATGCCCCAGCCTTTCGGAGACTTCACGACCTTCCCGCCGAGCGCCTCGGCCATGATCTGGTGACCGAAACAGATACCCACCTGAGGCACACGCGCCGCAGCCACATCGCGAATGAGCTGCATCAGCGGCACGATCCACGGATAGTCATCATAAACGCCGGCGGGTGAGCCCGTGATGAGGATGCCTTCAAGCGAGGCCGGATCCGGCAGCTCCTCGCCCTGGATGACCGAAACCGTCTCGAATTCCATGTCCGGATCGGCGGCAGAGATCAGGCGCCGGAACATTTCCGGATAATCTGCAAAGTCCTGCCGGATGGGCTCGGGGACGAGTCCGGTCTCTATGATGGTGAGTTTCATGTGGGCTCAGTTTGGCAAGGCGTGAGGAGTTGAACGGGTGCTTTGCTGCGCATGGATCCACTCATCAATGCGGGCCTCCAAAACATCAAGCGGCACTGCGCCTTCCGCAAGCGCGACATCATGGAACGCGCGCAAATCGAAATCTTCGCCCAGCGCCTCAGTCGCCCGGGCCCGCAGCTCACGGAATTTGAGCTCCCCGACCTTGTAGGCCACGGCCTGTCCGGGCCAGCCAATATAGCGCGTCACCTCGGTCTGGATGTTCAATGGGGCGAGCGCCGAATTCTCGATGAAGCAGGCCTCTGCCTCGGCGCGCGTCCAGCCATACCAGTGCAGGCCTGTGTCCGCGACAAGGCGGCAGGCGCGCCACATTTCATAGGACAGCGCCCCGAAATGCTCATACGGCGTACGATAGATGCCCGCCTCGCCTGCAATCCGCTCGGCATACAGCCCCCAGCCCTCTCCAAAGGCCGTCGCATAATAATTCTTCCGGAAGTCCGGCTGGTCCGGCATTTCCTGCGCCAGAGCGATCTGCAGATGGTGACCCGGAACCGCCTCATGCGCTGACAGGGCCGGCAGCTCATAGAGTGGCCTCTGGTCGAGGGCATAGGTATTCACAAGGTAAATGCCCATCCGTCCCTCTTCCGGATCGCCAGAGACATAACGCCCGGTCGTATAGCCCGGCGCGATGGCATCCGGCACCGGCTGAACCTCGAAATCGAGTTCCGGGAGTTTACCGAAATAGTCCGGCAGGCTGGCGCGCAGGCGTGCCGAAATTTCTTCGGCGGCCGCCATCAGCTCATCCGCAGACTGGGCGTAGAATTGCGGATCGGTTCGCAGATAGTCGAGGAAGTCCTCGAAGCTGCCTTCAAACCCGATTTCCGCCAAGACGTCTTCCATCTCGCCCCGAATGCGCGCCACTTCTGACTGGCCCAGCAGGTGGATGTCCTCCGGCGAGTACCCCGCCCCGGCCGTATAATGCTCGACTGCGGCGGCATACACGTCCCGCCCCCCTTCCAGACCCGCAATACCCGCGCCCTGGCGCAAATAGGGCCGGTACTCGATCTCAAGGAAGCGCCAGACATCCAGATAGGCTGAGATGGCGCCTGCGGTGGCCTCCCGGCCCTCGGCCTGAAGACGGGCGGCTGTCGCCCGGTCCATATCGTCGGGCAGCGAGGCGAACGGGGCGTATAGCCCGCTCTCGGTCGGGTCATCCATGATCTGTTCCCGAATCTGGTCGATTACGGTCTGCAGCGGGTCCTCATTGGCGGTCCAGCCGGTCTCGATCCCCCGGCGCATGTTTTCGATATTCTCTGCGAAATATCGCGGCACATCATTCAGCCGGGCGATCCAGGCTTCCG
Organism: Hyphomonas sp.; assembly: GCF_036964145.1. GTDB lineage: Bacteria > Pseudomonadota > Alphaproteobacteria > Caulobacterales > Hyphomonadaceae > Hyphomonas. The sequence goes on along the minus strand of NZ_JBALUC010000001.1, from coordinate 281,969 downwards.
CGGCGTCCACGCTGTCCAGGTCTGTCCGCATCGCGGCGAAGACCGGTTCAGCCTGGAACCCCCAGTCGCCAGTGAACGGGATACGCGCCGAATCGGTCTCGGCCCATATGATGTCGGATTTCAGCAGCCGAATCAGGATCGCCTGATCGATGACATGCTCGGTTTCAGCTTTTTGCACATCTTCCAGCAGGGCGCGGGCGGCCTCGGCCTGCGCAGCAATTGTGGCGGGCTTCACATCCGCCCAGCGATCCGGCGCTCGGTTTTCTTCCCTAGCTGCATCTTCAGGACTCACCGCATCCACATAAGCCTCATAGGCAGGAACCAGCGTGTCCAGCGGGTCCGCAGCCGCACTGTGTGCCAGCGCCCCAATGGCCAATGCAAAAAGAAAAGGTTTCATATTGTCGCTCCCAAGCCCTGCGCCGTTGACAGGATCATAGAGAAACCTAGAACCCAAGCGAAAGCGTTCATTGCAGGCAAGCAAGGTCATCCCTCATGACAAGCACTTCCCGGGCAGATCCCCGCCCATTGTCGCCACATCTCCAGATCTGGCGTTTCCACATCACGATGGCCTCGTCCATCACCCACCGCATTACGGGCACAGCCCTGTATTTCGGAACTTTTCTCATCACAGCCTGGATTGTCGCCCTCGCGACCAATGCCGAATGGTATGGCGTGATCGAAACAGTGGTTTCGGCCTGGTATGGCCAGATCATCCTGTTCCTCTGGGCCGTCGCGGTGCTCTTCCATTTCGCAAACGGCATTCGCCACCTGCTCTGGGACGGGCCGCATATCGGCTTTGAGCCGAAGACCGCCAGCACGGTTTCCGTGTTCATCTATCTGTTCGCCATTCTCGGCGCTGCGGCCATCTTCGCCGCCACGACCTGGCTCTAGGAGGCGACTGACATGGCATCACACGACTTCATCACGCCAGCAAAGATGGCTCGCGGGCTCGGTTCGGCCAAGACCGGCACCGAAACCCATATCCGCCAGCGCGTCTCCGCGATTGCGCTGATCTTCCTCGTTCCGTGGTTCGTCTATTCCATCATCAATGCGATGGGCGGTGACCTTGCTGCTGCGCAAGCCTGGGCTGCGAAGCCCTGGAACGCCATCCTGCTGATCCTGACCGCCGGCGCGGCGTTCTTTCACATGCGGATCGGTATGCAGGTCATCATCGAGGACTATATCGCGAAATCAGGAACCAAGTCGGCCCTGCTCATCCTGAACAGCTTTGCGTGCATCGCGCTGTTCGTGACGGTGGCCCTGTCGGTTCTCAAAATCTGGATTGGCGCGGGCGCCTGAGCCTCGCGGGAGAAACACAAAGATGAGCAATTACACCTGGACCGACCATACATATGATGTCGTGGTTGTCGGCGCTGGCGGCTCCGGCCTCCGCGCAGCCCTGGGCGCTGCCCAGGCAGGCCTGAAAACGGCCTGTATCTCGAAAGTCTTCCCCACGCGCTCCCATACCGTGGCGGCGCAGGGCGGGATCGCTGCCTCGCTCGGCAATATGGGCGAAGATGACTGGCGCTGGCACATGTACGACACCGTCAAAGGCTCGGACTGGCTGGGCGATCAGGACGCCATCGAATATCTCTGCCGCGAAGCGCCGGCTGCCGTGTACGAACTCGAGCACTGGGGCATGCCCTTCTCGCGGACCGAGGAAGGCAAGATCTACCAGCGCGCCTTTGGCGGCATGACCCGCGAATTCGGCCAAGGCCCCGTCCAGCGGACCTGCGCCGCAGCCGACCGGACCGGCCACGCCATGCTGCACACGCTGTACGGCCAGTGCGTCAAGGAAGAGACCGAATTCTTCATCGAATATTTCGCGCTCGACCTCATCATGGATGAGGAAGGCGCTTGCCGCGGTGTCACTGCATGGAAGCTGGATGACGGCACGCTGCACCGCTTTCGCGCGCAGAAAGTCGTGCTCGCCACAGGCGGATACGGACGCGCCTTCTTCTCCTGCACCTCGGCCCACACCTGTACGGGCGACGGCAATGCGATGGTGCTGCGCGCCGGCCTGCCGCTGCAGGACATGGAATTCGTGCAATTCCACCCGACCGGCATCTACGGCTCAGGCTGCCTGATTACGGAAGGTTCACGCGGCGAAGGCGGATACCTGACCAATTCCGAAGGCGAACGCTTCATGGAGCGCTATGCGCCCTCTGCGAAGGACCTTGCGTCCCGCGACGTGGTCTCCCGCGCCATGACCATGGAAATCCGCGAAGGTCGCGGTGTCGGCGCGGAGAAGGATCATATCCATCTCCACCTCGAACACCTCGGCGCAGAAGTGCTGGCGGCCCGCCTGCCGGGCATCTCCGAGACGGCGAAAATCTTTGCCGGCGTGGACGTCACCAAGGAGCCAATCCCGGTACTGCCGACGGTTCACTACAATATGGGCGGTATCCCGACCAATTATCACGGCGAAGTGCTGACCAAGAAAAATGGCAATCCGGATTCGGTCGTGCCGGGCCTGATGGCCGTCGGCGAAGCGGCCTGTGTCTCCGTACACGGCGCCAACCGCCTCGGCTCCAACTCGCTGATCGACCTCGTCGTGTTCGGCCGCGCTGCAGGCCAGCGCTGCGGCGCGACCACCGAAGCGGGTGCAACCCAGCCGGAACTGCCGAAAGGCGCCACCGACAGCCACATCGCGCGCTTCGACCGCCTGCGCAACGCCACCGGCGACCAGCCGGTCGCCAAGCTGCGGCTCGAAATGCAGAAGGGCATGCAGAACAATTGCGCCGTCTTCCGGACTGGCGACGTTCTGAAGGATGGCGTCGATGCGATTGAGGAAGTCTACAAGAAGGCGCCAGGCATCGACGTGAAAGATCGCGGCATGGTCTGGAACACAGATCTCGTCGAGGCCCTCGAATTCGACAATCTGATCGCGCAGGCCGCCGTTACGGTGAATTCTGCCGCCAACCGTCAGGAAAGCCGCGGCGCACATGCCCGCGAAGACTTCTCGGAGCGCAATGATGAAACGTGGATGAAACACACGCTCGCCTGGTGCGACGAGGCCGGCAAGGTCACGATCGACTATCGCGAAGTGCACAATTACACGCTTTCGAACGAAATCAGCTACATCGAGCCCAAGGCCCGGGTTTACTAGGACAGTAAGGCAAGCACGACATGGTACAGCTTACCCTCCCCAAAGGTTCCGCGCCGAAAAAAGGCAAGACTTGGCCGAAGCCGCAAGGCGCGACAAACCTTCGCCAGTTCCGGATCTATCGTTACAGCCCTGAAGAGGGCGGCAATCCGCGCTGGGACACCTATTGGGTGGACATGGATCGCGCCGGCACGATGATTCTGGACGTGTTGTTCTACATCAAGAACAATGTCGACCCGACGCTGGCCTTCCGCCGCTCCTGCCGCGAAGGCGTGTGCGGCTCCTGCGCCATGAACATTGCCGGCCAGAACACGATTGCCTGCACCAAGGGCTTCGACGAACTACCGGGCGGCGTCATCACAATTGCCCCCCTGCCTTCGCAGCCGGTGGTAAAAGACCTGATCCCGGACCTCACCAGCTTCTATGCGCAGCACGCCTATGTGCAGCCATACCTGAAGACGGTCACACCGGACCCGGAAAAGGAATGGAAGCAGTCCGAGGAAGACCGTGAAGAGCTGAACGGCCTTTACGAATGCATCCTCTGTGCGTCGTGCACGACGTCTTGCCCGTCCTATTGGTGGAATGGCGACAAGTATCTGGGGCCAGCGGCCCTGCTGCAGGCCTATCGCTGGCTGATCGACAGCCGCGATGAAGCGACCGGCGAACGCCTCGACGATCTTGAGGACCCGTTCAAGCTGTATCGCTGCCACACGATCATGAACTGTGCGCAGGTCTGCCCGAAAGGCCTGAACCCGGCCAAGGCGATCGCCAAGATCAAGCACATGATGGTCGAACGGGTTTCCTGATCCATGAATCCAAATTAGCCTCCATCCCGGGTTGATCCGGATGGGGGCTTTTTTATATGTCGACTTCACCTGACATTGATGTCTTTGGCGAGGCGCCGGAGGGTGAGCACCCCCGCATTGACCTGACAGCCGAGCACAAACCCCGCATTTGGGCCCGCTTCCTGGCCAAATGGATCGATTTTTATCTCTGCCTGATCCCCTCTTTCGTGATCATGATGGGGCTTATCTTCTTGTACAGCTTTGTGGCGACCCTGCTGGCATGGCCGGTGGATGAGACCATCTTCGACGGCTACATCTTGGTGGGCGTCTTTCTCATGTTTCACGCCCTGACCTTCACTGTGCTCGAGGCATTCTGTGTTTCCCAATTCGGAAATACACCCGGCAAGGCCCTGATGGGCATCAGAATACGGAACATTATTGGAAGCCGGCTGTCCTTCCGGTCCAGCCTGAAGCGTTCAGCCCTGGCGATGCTTGCCGGTATGGGGCTCGGCATTCCACTAATTAGCCTGATCACCCAGTTCATTTGCGCACGAACGCTAAGCGAAGATGGTTATGTATTTTGGGACCGCGTGGACAGTCTTCAGTACCAGACCCAAGTGGTTGGTGCTTGGCGTTGGATTTTCGCCCTCGTCATCTACATCGTCTGTCGGACCCTCGACCTTGCCATGAACTACCTCTGAGGTAAGCACTTACCCGTTTGTGCTGAACACCGCTCGCAAGCCCTCCGGCTTTTCCATGCCCTGCAGCCGGTCGATCAATTCATCCACGTCAAATTCCCAGACGGTCGTCGGCGGCATGGGGCGGATGACCTTGCCCCCCAGCGCCTTGAACAGGCCATTGGCCTTGCGGTTTTCCGGCAGGGTTTCGGCCTCCAGCGTAGTTATCCCCCGGGCGCGGCAGGAAAGCGCCACAGAGGCAATCAGGAGGCGGGACAATCCGTGAGCCTGGTATTGATCCAACACACCCAGCGCGAGCTCCGCGCGCGAACAGCCTTCTTCCTGACGAATGGCATGGGCAGCTGCCATCAGCGGCGTGCCATCTTCGCCCGTGTTGAGGATGCCCCAGGCAATGTGCAGATCCCCATCGGCGTCCGCCAGCATGTGCACCACCGCATCCGGCACGGTACTGGCGCCGCTGAAAAAACGTAGATAGCGGGATTCCGGAGACATGGAGCGGAAGATCTGCTGGAATCGCGCCTCATCCTCGAGGCCCACTGGCCTCAGAAGCACGTCCTGGCCGGTGTCGAGGGACACCTGAAGGGGCGCATTGCACATGAAGCTGCCAGCCTCCGTTCTGTTTCTCGCCTCGCAACGGCCCGGGTCCGCCAAGGATTAGGTCATGGCAGAACCCTTCGGACAGAAACTCGTTCCTGACTCGCTGGACAACGGTAGTGTTCAGCAGGCGAAAGGCAAGCCGTTCTGCGAATGCAAAAAGCGCGGCCATTCCTGACCGCGCTTTCTGATTTTGGTGTCGCTTGGTCCGCGATCAGACCGGATTTGGCTCCGGATCGCCGAGACCGCCATCGCCTTTTGGCTTGCGGCGCTTGCCGATCACCGGCACGGCCGAACCGGGCGTCGTGTCGTCATCGCCCAAGTCTGGGCGCGAAGGGGGATTGCCCTTCAGCAATTCGGAAATCTCTGCCCCGGTCAGGGTTTCATATTCCAGCAGGCCTGTGGCAATCGCTTCCCAATCCTTGCGGGATTCAGTCATGATCCGGCGCGCATCATCCATGCCCGTCTGGATCAGTGTGCGCACCTCTTCCTCAATCTTGCGCGAGGTCTCTTCCGAGACATGCGAAGACTGCATCAGCTGCTGGCCGAGGAACACGTCGCCCTGGTCATCGCCATAATCGACCGGGCCGACCGCATCGGCAAAGCCCCATCGGGTGACCATGGCACGGGCGAGACGGGTCGCCTGCTGGATGTCAGAGGCAGCACCTGCCGTGACATTGTCGTCGCCGAATTTCAGCTCTTCCGCCACACGTCCGCCCATCATGATGGCGAGGCGCGAGGTCATCTCGATCTTGGACATGGACAGCTTGTCGTCTTCCGGCAGCTGCATGACCATGCCGAGGGCGCGGCCGCGCGGAATGATCGTTGCCTTGTGCACGGGATCCGCTGCCGGCACCTTTAGCGCCACGACAGCGTGGCCGGCCTCGTGCCAGGCGGTCAGTTCCTTTTCCTTCTCGGACATGACCATGGAGCGGCGTTCCGGCCCCATCAGCACCTTGTCCTTGGCATCCTCGAATTCCTGCATGGCAACGACGCGCTTGCCGCGGCGGGCTGCCAGAAGGGCCGCTTCATTGACGAGATTGGCAAGGTCTGCACCGGAGAAACCGGGCGTACCGCGCGCGATGGTGCGAGCGTCCACATCCTTGGCCAGCGGCACATTGCGCATGTGAACGCGCAGGATTTTCTCGCGGCCGATAATGTCCGGATTGCCCACCGTGACCTGACGGTCGAACCGGCCAGGGCGCAGCAGAGCCGGGTCCAGAACGTCCGGACGGTTGGTGGCCGCGATCAGGATGATGCCTTCATTGGCTTCAAAACCGTCCATTTCGACCAGCAGCTGGTTCAGGGTCTGTTCGCGCTCGTCATTGCCGCCGCCGAGGCCAGCGCCGCGCGAGCGACCGACCGCGTCGATCTCATCAATGAAGATAATGCAGGGGGCAGACCGCTTGGCCTGTTCGAACATGTCACGGACACGGCTGGCGCCGACACCGACAAACATTTCAACAAAGTCCGAGCCGGAAATCGTGAAGAACGGCACGCCCGCTTCGCCGGCAACAGCCCGGGCGAGCAGCGTCTTACCAGTGCCCGGAGGGCCCACCAGCAGCGCACCTTTGGGGATCTTGCCGCCAAGGCGCTGGAATTTGGATGGATCCTGCAGGAATTCGACGATCTCCTGCAGCTCTTCCTTGGCCTCGTCCACGCCGGCGACGTCATCAAACGTCACGCGGCCATGCTTCTCTGTCAGCAGGCGCGCCCGGCTCTTGCCAAAGCTCATTGCGCCGCGACCGCCACCAGACTGCATCTGGCGCATCATGAAGAAGACAAAGCCGACAATCAGCAGGATCGGTAGGATGGAGAAGATCAGCGAGGCGAACGTGTTCTGGCCGCTGTCCGCGTCCACCGTGAACGGCACCTGGTTCTCTTCGAGGAATTGCTGGGTCGTCATGTCGAGCGACCGCAGTTCGCTAACCATGGTCCGGCCATCTGTCGTGGTGACAATGATGCGTTGGTCGCCGAGGGTCGCATCCGCGACCTTCCCGTCTTCAACCAGCTCATAAATGACAGACAGTTTGGCCTTTTCAGCGCGGGCGGCCTGAGGATTTCCACCCATGGCAACGGCCATGCCGATGACCAGAAGGGCAATCGCGCCCCAGATAGCCAAGTTCCTGACGTTCATTTTGCGTATCGCTCCAGATTCCGGTGTTCGCCCGTAAGATAGGAAGTTTATCGCATGAAAACGACTCAAAAGCTCTTAAAATGGCTGTTTTGTCACGTATCGCCGGTATAGAGCGCCCGGATTGCCCCGAAACGGACGCGCGCAAGGGCTGGATCCGCCGCCATACCGGCGATTCCGGGTTCTGCCGACAGCTGCACATTACCGCCCTTGCGATAGATCAGGACGCCGCCCAGCGTGGCCCCTGAAAAGGGCTGATCTGCCATTAGCCTGGCTGCCAAGGGCTGCACCGCATCCCGGCGCGGAGGAACCTCGCGGCCCCCTACGATCTGCAACATCAACCCCAGAGCGCGCTCCAGCCGCTCCGGCGGCAGGCGTGACAAGTCAAGCCGGAAGCCAGCCGTGCCCTCCTGCGCAACGGACTCGGCCATCCAGCGGCCAATCAACCGCTCTTCCAGCACGCGCACGCCTTGCAATTGGTTCTGGCAGGCGAGGATACGTGTTTTCAGACCGCTTTGGCCGCTGAGCAGCCTGCGCACGCGAACCCGCTCATAGGCCGGGTTACGATTGGACGGATCCTCGATCCATCGGATGCCGCGCGCGCTCAAAAAAGCCTGGAGTTCGGCGCGATCGCGCGACAGGATCGGCCGGGCAATCATCACCCCCTGCCCTTCCGGCCAGACCGGGGAGAGCGCGAGGGGCTGCATGCCGGCAAGGCCATACCAAGTCGAGCCCTGGCGCGCGCGCATGAGAAAGGTTTCACATTGATCGTCTGAGGTATGGCCGAGCAGCAGGCGCGTCCCCCTGCGCGCCCGAAGCGCTTCAGCCATCAGGCCATGCCGCGCCCGGCGGGCCAGCGCCTGTTTTGATACAGGCGTCTCCCAGACCAATGTTTCATGAGGGATGCCGAACTGCGCGCAAAGGCTGGCCACATGGCGCGCCTCATCGGCGGCTTCCGGGCGCAGGCGATGATCTACCGTGAAAGCCACAAGCTCGCGACCCGACTGCACGGCCCAGTCATGGGCCAGCACGAGCAAGGCCAGCGAGTCGCTGCCGCCGGAGACCGCAACGCCAACCGGCCCTGAAGCCTTGCCACAGAGCCGGTCAAACGCGTTCATCATAAGTCAGGAAGAGCGATCAGTTGTCACAACCGGACTTGGTCCGCTCAACCGCTGCTAAATCCCGCGTCACACCCGAGGCATTGGGGTAGCGGCTCGGCAGCGTGCCAAGCGCCAGGCAGGCCTTTTCCTTGTCCCCGATCAGGCGCATGGCGCGCGCCAGCTTCACCAGGGCATCCGGCGCACGCGGATTGTCCGGATAGGACCGGATCATCGTCGTGTAAGCGGCGCCGCTGTCGGCATAAGCCTTCTGCTGGTAGAGCGACTCGCCCAGCCAGTAATGCGCCTCGCCCGCCTGCGGATCATCGCCAAATCGCTCAAGGAAGGCCCGAAAGGCTTCTTCGGCGCCGGCATAATCGAACTGGATCAGCTTGGATTTGGCCAGCGCAAAAAGCGGGCCGGCCTCACCCGGCAGGGCGCTGGCAGGAATGGTGCCCAGCGAGCCTTCCGGCAGAGACTCGCCTGGGGTGGCCGCGCCGCCCCTGGTCAGGCGGGTCGGACCGGATGTGTTTGAAGACGTGTCACCCATGGAGGTGGGGGCATCAAGGCGGCGTGGAACAGAGGTGAAGCCCTGGTCAGTCGCGCTATTGGCGTCCGGCATCGTACCGAATTCCCCGCCGAGGCTCCCCTGCTCGGGAGCCGCTTCAGGCATGATCCCGGCTGAGGAGAGATAGGATTTGAGCGAGACAATATCTGCAGACTGATTTTCCAGCCGTGTGCGCAGATCATCGACCTCGTCAATCAGCGCCTCATTGTCCCGGGAAAGGTTCTCGTTCTGCTCGCGTGCCTGCTGGAGCTGGAATTCAAGTGTCTCGACCCGTCCGGTCAGCTGCATGACATCGCCGGTCAATCCATTGACCTCGACCTGCACCTGCGCGCTCTGCTGGCGGGCCTGCGCAACCTGCTGGGACAGGTCCGAGCTTGTCACGCCCTGAGTGATCGGGGCGGCGCGCTGGGCGACGGCCGGACTGGCCATCAAACAAAAGCCGGCAAGGACAAGAGCGGGCGCTTTGAACATGGGGGAAGCCTCCAGAAGATTGCGGGCAAACATACAAAAACAGCCGGGGCCAAAATAAGGCACCCGGCTGTATCTTGTGAAGCTATTCGCGGCAGAAACCTAGCTGGTGGTTGCGCCGGAAATGATTTGCGTGAAGCCGTTACGGTTCAGGGCCCATGCCTGCTCGTCGGAACCAGCAGCGATCGGACGCTCTTTACCGTAGGAGATCGTGTCGATGCGGGACGAGTCAACGCCGAGGCTGACCAGATAGTCCTTCACGATGGACGCACGACGTTCGCCAAGGGCAAGGTTGTACTCACGTGTGCCGCGCTCGTCGCAGTTGCCTGCCACGATGATGCGAACGCCCGGATAGGAAGACAGCCAGGCAGCCTGACGCTTCAGGATTTCCTGATCGTCGACATCAAGGCGGTAGCCGTTGAGGTCGAAATAAACGCGCTCACCAACGTTGACGCGGAAGTCTTCAAGCGAGCCTGCGAGCGGGCCAGCTGGTGCGGTTGGCTCTGCCTGAACAGGAGCCGGAGCCGGTGCTGGCTCTGCAACTTCAACTGGAGCTTGCTCCTGAACCTGTTCAACAGGCTCCGGCTTGGAAGCACACGCGCTGATCGTGAGTACAACCGCAGCGGCGGTTGCGAGTTTAAAAGTGGTATTCATTGCTATTCAGACTCCCCTGGATGTCCTGAGTGCTAATTGACGCCTTAACGGCTGGCGTTTGTCAACGTTGTGCCGGGTGTAGCGGGTATCTGTCTCCATATTCTGACAGAATTCGGGCGACAATCGGGCGGAAGCAGAGCTAACGCCCAAATTCGATACTATTTTGACGCTTTGTCTCCAAAAAGCAACGCCCCCGGACGAAAACCGGGGGCGAAACCTATGAATTTATTGCAACAATGGGGACCAGGCCGGGTCGGAGGCGTCCGTCTGGGTCATCATTCGGCGCTCATTCCGGCCCGAAAGATCGACCGACCAGAGCTGGGGTCCGGCGCCGGGACGGCTTTCGCGGAAATAAACGATCACGCGGCCGTTTGGCGACCAGTCCGGGCCCTCATCGAGATATGATTCGGTCAGCAGGCGCTCGCCTTTGCCGTCGGTTCCGATCACGCCGATATAGAATCGGCCGCCCAATTGCTTGGTAAAGGCGACCAGGTCGCCTCGCGGGCTCCAGACAGGCGTCGAATACTGGCCCTTGTTGAACGTGATCCGGCAGGCAACATCGCGGCCACCCGACGGACAGGTCCGCGGGCTGCCATCGGTGTTCATGATGTAGAGCTGCGGGCTGCCACCCCGGTCGGAGGTGAACACGATGGCGCGTCCGTCTGGCGACATGGAGGGCGAGGTATCGATTGCCGGATGATCCGTCAGCCGGCGCGACTGGCGCGTCTGCAGATTCATCAGGTAGATCTCCGAGTTGCCGCCCTGGGCCTGTGTCATCAACACGCTTTCGCCATCACGCGAGAAGCGCGGCGCAAAGGTCATGCCGGGGAAATTGCCGAGCAATTCCTGACGGCCGGTCTCGATATTGAAGAGATAGACGCGCGGGCGACCACCCTCATACGACATGTAGGTGATTTCCTGTGCCGACGGGCTGAAGCGCGGGGTCAGCACCGTGTTCGTCCCCGGTGTCAGGTATTGCTGGTTCGCGCCGTCGGCATCCATGATGGCCAGACGCTTCACGCGCTCGGTCTTTGGGCCAGTCTCGGCGATATAGACGATGCGCGTATCGAAATACGGGTCTTCGCCCGTGAGACGCGTATAGATAGAGTCGGCAATCTTGTGCGCGATGCGGCGCCAATTGTCTGGGGTCGTGGTCAGGCGGCGGCCAGGCTGGCCATTGATCCGCATGACTTCCCCGCCATAAACGTCCCAGAGGCGGAACGAGACGGCAATCTTGCCGTCCGGCAGCTCTTCATACGCGCCAACGACGAGCCCCTCGGTCTGGATGATACGCCAGTCCGGGAAGCGCGGCTGAACATCAATCGACAAATCCTTCTGGATGAAGGAGGCCGGGTTCTGAATGTCGAACAGGCCAGTCGATTCCAGATCGGCCCGGACGACATCTGCGATGTCCTCTGCCATTTCGGCATTCGTGCCGCGGACTTCAAAGTCCGGAATGGCCAGGGGTGTGGGCTGGAAATTCCCCTCGTCGACGCGGACCTGCAGCTGCGCAGCTGCAGGCATGGCGAGACCGATGGGTATCATGAGGGCCAGCATCAAGGCTGTCAGGATACGGGTCATTATAAACTCTCCTCAGAATGTCTATTCAGGTCACTTGAGCGGGCCGATCGTGACCTCGATATCTTTCCACTCGTCATAATCGTCTTCAGGCAATTGGTAGTTCGCACACTGGCGCACGGCTGTCAGGGCCCGTTGCACCACCACGCCCCGGCGGCCAATCGGCATCGAACGCGGCGTCACAAGGCTCGCATTGCCATCCAGCGAGCCGTCCAGATTCAGCCTCACCCGGATCACGACATTGATCTGGTCATCCTTTGGCAGATCATCAACGCCATTCCAGCAATAGCCGATCTGGCGGCGCATCGCGGCCTGCAGCGAGGCCGTGTTGCCGCGCCGCTCCCCTGCCCCCTTGCGAGGCTGCTGCACATCTTTCAGCACGGGCTTGTTGATCGGCGGCGGGGCCTGTTCCTGCGCAGCCTTGCGCTGGGTCTGGGCCTTGTCCTTCAGGATGTCCTCGAAATCATTCAGGAAGTCGAGTTCATCGGCCTCGGATTTAGGCTTCTGCTTCTCGATCAGCTTCGGCTCCTTCTTCGGAGGCTCTTCCTGCTTGGGCTCTGGCTCTTCGGGCTTTTCCTCTGGCTCGGCCTTGGTGTTTTCGACAACCGGCTCTTCTTCCGCCGCCTCGGTTTCGCGCGTCTCGTTCACCTCTTCCGGCTCTTCCGGCGGGTCCTCGACAATCTCTGCGTCTTCCTCGACCGGGTCGGGCTGTTCTTCCGGTTCGGTCTCTTCAGGCTCTTCTTCGGCGGGCTCCTGCACCTTCTGGATCGGCGCAACGTCCGTGACCAGACCAATATCGACAATGTCGATTGGCACATCGATGGTGCTGGCGCATTGCGGCAGGCGCAGCAGGATATCGACCGGCGACAGGCCGGGCTCCTCGCGCTCCAGCCGTTCGATCTGCTTGTCGCAATCGCTCTTTTTCATCGGCCACGTCATCACCGCCGCGGCAAGCACGGAGGCGTGAAGAAGAGTCGAGATGGTAAAGCCGCGAAGCATGTGGGGCTGATCGCTCCTACTTCTTTTGTTCGGTCACAAAGGACACACGTGTATAGCCTGCTGCCCGGATTTCGGCCGTCACTTCCATGATCCGGCCATAGGGCGTGTTCTCGTCGCCGCGCAGATAGATCGGCTGCTCATAGCCCTCGCCGATGATGGCCTGCAATTGCGGGCCCAGCGTCGAGATATCCTCTACGAGGGTTGTCTGAATAAAGACCTCTCCATTCTCGCGGATCGAGATAGCCAGGGGATCATCATTCGGTTCGGTCTTGATCGGGCCCGAACTCGTCTTCGGCAGATTCACCTCTTCCCCGCGCACCAGCAGCGGCGCGGTAATCATGAACACGATAAGCAGAACCAGCATGACGTCCACGAACGGCGTCACGTTGATTTCGGCATTCAGCGCGCGACGGCCACGCCGTCCGCCCTTGCCACCTGAGCCAAGGATCAGTCCCATCGCCTAGTCCCTCGCGGATTCGGAGGCACGGCGCGACAGGCGCACCAGCACGTCCTGCGAGAACGTGTCGAGTTGGTCGCCCAACTTGGTCAGATCGCCGGTGAATTTGTTGTAGAAGATGACCGCAGGGATGGCCGCCACGAGGCCCATGCCGGTTGCAAACAGCGCTTCGGCAATCGGGCCAGCCACGGTGCCGAGGCTGGTATCCTGTTGTTCGGCGATGTTGAGGAAGGCGTTCATGATGCCCCAGACCGTGCCAAACAGGCCGATGAAGGGAGACGCCGACCCGATAGTCGCCAGAATGCCCAGACCGTTCCCGGCCCGTCCGATTTCCCGGTCGACCGCTGCCCGCATGGAGCGCTCGGCACGGTTCACAAGGGCCGCTGCCTCGCCATGACTGGGTTGCATCCGCTTGGCATCTGACCATTCGCGGGCCGCAGCAGCGAACACGCGGCTGGCCGCATCATTCGTCGCCTGTCCGGGGCGCATGTCAAAATCTTCGGTCCGGCCGCTCCAGAAGGCTTCCTCGAACTGGCGCGATTTCTTGCGCACCGAGCCGAGGGAAAACAGTTTCTCGCCGATCACCATCCACGACCAGACAGATGCCAGCAGCAGGAACAGCAGCACCAGCTTAACAATCGGGTCAGCCGCCATAATGAGGCTGAAGAGCGAGAAGTCGGCATGACTTGCGGCGGTGCCTATCGCTTCTGATTCCATGGGGGCTAAAGCTCCTATCTACACATCATGGGTGATCAGCCGCATCCCGCCTGGGACCGGCACACCCCTTCATCCACACCAAATCCGGCAGAAACACGGCAGAATCGCCAGTTTCCGCAGCTTATTGCGGGCTAGAACGCATCGGTTAAGATTTTGTGGCACTCGGTTAACTTTCAGCCGGAACCCAGCGATAGGATTCCAATTGCTTCACCAACGCGCGGATCGGACGGCGCGGACGGCCATCGGCATGGATCATCACCGCCGTGATCTCGCCTTCGGCGATGATCTCCTCCCCCCGGAAACACGTCTGGGAAAAAAGGATGCGCGGGCCGTCGGTGCCAATATAGCGCGTCCGGATGTGCAGCAGATCATCAACTTTCGCCGCCTTGCGATAGTCCACTTCGACCCGCGTCAGCGTGAAGGCGGCCGGATCATCCCGCTCCAGCAGCGACTGGTGGGAAATTCCGGCATCGCGCAAATGGTCCGACCGGCCGCGCTCGAAGAAACGCAGATAATTGGCGTGGTAGACCATGCCGGTGAAATCGGTGTCTTCATAATAGACCCGCACGGTGATCCAGTGCTGGCGCGCGCGGTCGAAATTGGCCTCGTCCAGATCTGGCAGCGGCATGGCGCGAAGCCTCCTTGTCTATTGCCCGCCCGGACCGCCCAGCGGCTCTGCCTCTGATTCCGGCCCGGTCTCAGGTTCCGCATAAACTGACTCGAGGAAGATTTTCAAATCTTCAACCGACGCAGCCGGCACTTCTTCCTGAGGGATGTGCCCGGTCTCCGGATAGATGATGAGTTTCGAACCGGGAATGGCCTCCGCAAATTTCTTCGCATGAGACACCGGGACCAGATTGTCACCGCCGCCATGCTGGATCAGCGTCGGCAGGGCAATTTCACCAAGCGCTTCTTTTGATGCCGGCACTCGCAGCGTGGTGCCGCTCATGAGCTTGAGCAGGGCTTCGCGATGACAGGGGGCACGCGACATCGCCGAATAACGCTCCACCATTTCGTCCGTGACCAGAGCGGGGTCCGCAAAACTGTCTTCCAGGCCCGCCCGGATCAGCGCCGACATGTCGAGATCCTTCATCACATTGCGGGCAAGGCCATTCCGCAACAGCTTGAAGATCATTGGCTCCTTGTCGCCCTCGCCGGGGGCGTCGAGCCAGCCAGCCGAATCCACAAGGACCAGACCGTCCAGCTTTTCCGGATGCGCGAGTGCATAGGCCCAGGCGGTATGCCCTCCCATCGAACTGCCAACCAGGGTGAACTGGTCCACGTTGAGCGAGTTAGTCACGCGATCAATACTGGTGATGAATTGCTCAATGCCGATCTCGTCATTGTCAACGCAGCGCGACAGACCATGACCGGGCAGGTCCAGCCGGATGACCCGGTAATCCTTGCGCAGTTTGCGAGCCCACGCATCCCACGTGTTCAGGGAAGCGGAATAGCCATGTACGAGCACCAGGGTCGGCGCGTCACGCGGTCCGGTATCGGTAAAATGCAACACGATCTTGCTGCCGCTTTTCAGGTAACGGCTGTTCGATTTAGAATAGACGGATTCCAGCGTGTTGTAGGAAATGTCAGGGCGACGCAGCATCAGCCAGCCCGCCGTCAGAATGATCGCAACCGTCACCAGCACGACTAGCAATCGTTTCATCTTGTTCCCGGCTCCCGCTCTTCCAAAATCAGGTGAGCGGCACTAAGCCTCCCTCGCGGCAGCAAGTCAAATCGCGCGTTCAGTGCCGCAGACACTACAGGTTGCATCGCTTCGCAACCGGACTTTCCTGAGGTCGGCAGACAAGCCCTCGATCAAGACGATCTGGCCGATCAAAGGCTCACCTGCGCCGGTCACAAGCTTGAGCACTTCGAGAGCCATCAGGGTAGAGACCATTCCGGTCACCGGACCCACAACGCCCACTTCATCACACGCTTCTGCATCCGGCGGCGTCTCGGGCACCCAGCACCGATAGCATGGCGCACCCTCCCGGCAGCCTGAAGCAAACACGCTGGCCTGCCCCGTCCAGCCCGCCGCCGCCCCATGCACCAGAGGCCGCTCGTTCAGATGCGCCACGCGGTTCAGGGCATAGCGGGTCTGGAAATTATCCGTCGCGTCGACCAGCACGCTTCCCGCCAGCGCGTCATTCGGCGCCCATCGCTTGCGGCGTCCCCTGAACTGAGTAGACGGATGATCGGCCGACAGACGGGCTGACATGACCTCGACCTTGGCCTTGCCGAGATCCCGTTCGCCGAACTGGACCTGCCTCTGGAGGTTTGACCGCTCCACAATGTCCTCATCCCAGATTTCGATCTGGCCAATGCCGGCAGCCGCAAGAAACATGGCGCAGGGCCCGCCCAGGGCCCCTGCCCCGACAATCGACACGGTCGCCGCGCGCAGCTTCTGGACGCCCGGCCCGCCGATCTCCTTCAACATGATGTGGCGCTTGTGGCGGGCGAGATCTTCCGGGCTAAGGCTCATTGTCCTGCTTTCTTCTGGCGGATGGCGGTCGACGAGATCGGATCAAGCGGCGCTGGCAAATAAGCCCAGGCCGGCGGATCACAATCTGCAAGCATCGGCGCGGCAGCTTCCGGTATCCGGCTTGCGGCAAAGCGACGGGCGAAGGGCGAATTGCGGGCGCCGGGGCCAATGCCGGGCCGCGCCACAATCGCAATCGGCATCATGTCGGCAATGTCCTGCCATTCGCCCCAGAGATGGAAATTGACCATATTGTCCGCGCCCATCAGCCAGACGAATTTCGCTTCCGGCGCGGCTGCGGTCAGGGTGGACAGCGTGCGATAGGAATAGGTCAGGCCCAGCCGCGCTTCGATATCCGTTACCCGCATCCGGGGATGATCCGCGACGGCAGCGGCCGACTGGAACCGGTTCGAGAAATCTCCGTGTCCGGTCTTCAGCGGATTGCCGCGCGCCACGATCCACCACACCCAATCGAGCCGGAGCCGCTTCATGGCGGTGGAGGCGACATGGAAATGTCCGGAATGCGCCGGATTGAAACTGCCGCCGAACAGGCCGATGCGCAGCCCGGCCGAGGGTCCCGGTAGGAAGGCCCTGCTCAAGGACGAACCTGCCCGGTCCCGCGCACGATATATTTGTAGGTCGTCAACTGCTCGGCCCCGACTGGTCCCCGTGCATGAATGCGGCCGGTGGCAATCCCGATCTCGGCGCCCATGCCGAACTCGCCGCCATCCGCGAATTGCGTGGACGCATTGTGCAGCAGGATCGCACTGTCGACGGTCGCGAAGAAACGCGCCGCAGCGGCGTCATCTTCGGTGATGATGCATTCGGTATGGCCGGACGACCAGGTGCCGATATGGTCGAGCGCTGCTGTCAGGTCGTTCACGACCGCTACCGCAAGGATCGGCGCGAGATATTCCGTCGACCAGTCTGCCTCGGTTGCCTCAACCATCGTCGGCACGATGGCGCGGGCGCGGTCATCGCCGCGCAACTCACACCCGGCCTCGATCAACCCCGTCGCGATCTTCGGCAACAGAGTATCCGCTACTGCTGCATCGACCAGCAGCGTCTCCGCCGATCCGCAAACCCCGGTCCGGCGCATCTTGGCGTTGACGACGATGGAGACCGCCTTCTCCGGATCAGCCGCCTTGTCGACGATGACATGGCAAAGTCCTTCCAGATGGCCGATCACCGGCACGCGCGCATCCTTCTGGACACGCTCGACCAGGCTGCGCCCACCGCGCGGGACGATTACGTCTACATTGCCTTCGAGCCCCCCCAGCATGTGGCCGACGGCGGCGCGGTCGGTTGTCATCACCAGTTGCACCGCGTCTTCCGGCAAGCCCTCGGCCTTCAGCGCGCCGCGCATGGCGGTGATGATCGCGCGGGACGAGCGCGTGCTTTCAGACCCGCAACGCAGGATCGCCGCATTGCCCGAGCGCAGGCAGAGCGCTCCGGCATCGGCGGTGACGTTCGGGCGGCTTTCATAGATGATGCCGATCACGCCGAGGGGCACAGCCACCCGCGCAATGTCGAGGCCGTTCGGCCGCTCCCACCGGGCGAGTTCCTTGCCAATGGGGTCGGGCAAGCCGGCCACGGCTTCGACGCTGGAGGCAATGCCCTCCAGCCGCGCCGCATCCAGCGCCAGACGGTCCAGCATGGCCGCGTCCAGCCCCTTTTCCCGCGCAGCCTCCATGTCCTGCTCATTCGCCGCCAGGATCTTGGCTGCGTCCGCGCGAATGGCGCCTGCCACGGCGGTCAGGCCGCGTGTGCGATCCGCCGGCGTCATCTGGCCCAGCTTGCGCGAGGCGGCGCGGGCGCGGCGGCCCATGTCCAGCATGGTTTCGGCAAGAGTGGCGGAGTCTGTGGTCATCGTGTCTGTCATGCCAAGGGATGTGCCGGAAAGCCGGGCAGACCGCAAGACGCCGAAACGCCACCCATGCCAGCCTCCCCAATGATTTCAGCAGTCGCAGGCGGGCTGACTCTTCCGGAATTTGCCCTAGAATGAAGAGGAGGAAACAAGAATTATCCCGGAGGAACCCCATGATCGACGTAGAGGCGATGCCTCATCTTGCCGACATTCCGCGCGTCCAGGCCAATATCCGGCCCGCCGATACCGCCTTCTGGTTCGAGGGCGAGACCACAAGTTTCGCGGAACTGGAGACACGCTCGACCCAGATCGCCAATGGCCTGATCGGGCTCGGCGTGAAACCGGACGACCGGGTCGGCTATCTCGCCAAGAACATGGCCGTCTATTACGAGATGCTGTTCGGCGCTGCCAAGGCCCGTGCGACGATGACCGCGGTCAATACGCGCCTCGCCCCGCCGGAAGTGAAATTCATCCTGTCGGACGCGCGCGTCAAAGTCCTGTTCGTCGGCAAGGATTTCTATGGCCTGATCGACCAGATCCGTGCTGAATTGCCGGACCTCGAACATATCATCGCAATTGATGGCGAGCGGGACGACTGGAAGGCCTACACCGTCTGGCGCGACAGCCAGCTGACAGATCCGCCCGGCCTGAAGACGCGCGATGGCGACGATGTGATCCAGCTCTACACATCCGGCACGACCGGCATGCCCAAGGGCGTGCAGCTGACGAATGGCAATTACCGCGCCGTCTTCGAACAGGCCGGGATGCTGGAATGGGCCAGCTATGATGTCGGCGACGCCGTGATGAACGCGATGCCCCTCTTCCATGTGGCGGGGGTAAACATCGGTATCCTGACGGCGGCCCAGGGCGCCAAGGCCGTTGTCTTGCGCGAGATCGACCCGGCGCTGATCCTGAAACTGATCCCAGAGCACAAGATCGCGCATGCCTTCTGGGTACCGGCCGTCATCCTGATGCTGACCCAGATGCCGAAGGTCCGCGATCTGGACTGGTCCAGCCTGAAGCAGGTCTTCTATGGCGCCTCCCCGATTGCCGAGAGCCTTTTGCTGGATGCCAAGGAGATCATGGGCGCCCGCTTCACACAGCTTTACGGCCTGACCGAGACAGGCGGCTGCGGCACCTACCTGCCCCCGGAAGCGCATGACCCGGCCTGGGGCAAGCTGCGCTCGTGCGGTGTGCCCTATCCGGCAACGATCGTGCGCTGCCTCGACGCGGACGGCAATTCGGTTCCGACCGGCGAGGTCGGCGAGATCGCCATCAAGGCGGCCTTTGTCATGAAGGGATACTGGAACCGTCCGGATGCCACCAAGGACTCCATCGACGAGTTCGGCTTCTTCCGTACCGGGGATGCAGGCTATTTCGACGAGGACGGATTTCTCTACATCCATGACCGCGTAAAGGACATGATCGTGTCCGGCGGCGAGAACATCTACCCGGCAGAAGTCGAGAATGCGATCTTCGGCCACCCCGCCGTGGCGGACGTGGCGGTCATAGGCGTGCCTGACGAGAGATGGGGCGAAGCTGTCAAGGCAATTGTGGTCGTCAAGCCGGGTGAAGACCCGACCCAGGACAGCATCATCGCCTGGGCGCGCGAACGCATTGCCGGCTACAAATGCCCGAAGACGGTTGAATTCATCGAGGCCCTGCCCCGCAATCCGTCCGGCAAGATCCTGCGCAAGGATTTGCGCGAGACCTATTGGAAGGATCAGGCGCGGCGTATCAGCTGATCAGAAGGCGGATGGCGCGACGTCCCCGCGCCGTCCGCACCTGATCATCAAGGCCTAGTTGGCGAGGCTCAGCCAGTCGCGCGCAGCAGACAGCGCAACCTTGACCTCATCCGTGCTCAGCATGTCAGCCATTTCCTGACGCTGAATCCGGGCCTCTTCATGACCCTTGGACACGGCGAGGTTGAACCATTTGTGCGCAGAGATCAGATCCATCTCTGATTCAAGACCCGCGGCACAGGCGAGGCCGGCCTGGTAGAATTCATCTGCATTCGCGTCGGCGCCCAGCAGGCCACCTGGCTGTATTTCAATATCCGAAAAGGGCATCTTGTTTCTCCTGTCACCCGGCCTTCGCCGCCACCCTGTTTCGGGCATGTCAGCCAAGGCATCCATCCGCCACCGGAGCATTCCGGCGACAGGCAAAGAGTGCCCGCTCTCCTTTGCCGTATGGTTAACAGGAACCTGCCGAAACCCCGGCTATTTTAATATTCCGGGCCCGGTTGTTCATGATTGATGCAATTTGAGGGCTTCGGACATGAAAAACCCCCGCACGGCGAGGCGGCCGTACGGGGGTTCTGCATGATCGAAAGGAGTTGGAGGCTTAAGCAGCCACTTTCTTCTTTGCGAGAGATTCTGCCAGTTTTTCCATGGCATCGACTTTTTCGATGTTCTCGACGGCGGCGAGTTCGCGGGCCATCCGGTCCAGGGCGCTTTCATACAGCTGGCGCTCGGAATAGGACTGCTCCGGCTGGTCTTCGCCGCGGTGAAGGTCGCGCACGACTTCCGCGATGGAGATCAGATCACCGGAATTGATCTTGGCTTCATATTCCTGAGCCCGGCGCGACCACATGGTCCGCTTGATGCGCGCGCGGCCACCCAGCGTCTTCAGCGCGTCTTCGACCAGCTTGGAGCCAGCCAGCGCCCGCATGCCGGAAGCTTCGGCGCGGTTGGTTGGAACGCGAAGGATCATTTTGTCCTGATCAAAGGACACCACATAGACCTCCAGGTCCATGCCGGCCACAGTCTGCTTCTCAACGCTCGTGATCTTGCCCACCCCGTGTGCGGGGTAAACGACGCTTTGACCCACTTCAAACGCCAGTTCCGCAGATGCTTTTTTAGCCATGTTGGATATCGCCCTTTTCTACGCATTTTGAGCCGATAAAAATCCCCTCAGTCCGACGCACTTGACGGTCTGAGTTGAAGTTTCCGGCTCTTGTCAGTTGTTACTCAAGTCTGAACGATAGCATAAATGTGCAGCTTTTTCAACAGACACGCCCAGATGCTAACCAGAAGTAAAGTTCCCAAGGCCGCTGATTTTGTTAACGTTTATTGAGAAGTCCAGCAAAATCAGGGTTCGGACGACCTAATTCAGGCGTCGCCTTCACCAGGTTTCGGGCTGAAATACTTCTCCAGCTTACCGGTTTCCTGCGCAAATTCTTCCCGGTCTGCCGGCGGTTCCTTCATCCGGGTGATGTTTGGCCAGGTCTTGGCATACTCGGTATTCAGCTTCAGCCATTTGGCGTCCGGATCGTCCTCGGTATCGGGCTTGATCGCCTCGACCGGGCATTCCGGCTCGCACACGCCGCAATCGATGCACTCATCCGGGTGGATGACCAGCATGTTCTCGCCTTCATAGAAGCAGTCGACAGGGCAAACCTCGACGCAATCCATGTATTTGCAGCGGATACAGGCGTCGACGACAATGTAGGTCATGGGCAGGCAGGCCTTCTGGGGTTTGTGCACGGGCGAAATGGCGCGCGCAGGCGCGCATGTCAATGAGGGTATCTGACAGGAGTCTTCAGGAAGCGTCAGCGATCCGCTTTTCAGCCGCCTGACGCGCCTGGGCCCGGGAAATGTCATCGATATGCAGCAGCGAGGCGACATGACGGATATAGGCGTCCTCGATGTCGCTCTTCTCGCCATCGGCCAGCGCCACCCGGTAGAGGCCCTCAATGATCGAGATCCGCTCCTCGACGGGAAGCTTCTTCACATGCTTGGTGAACTGGTGCGAGCCGACCGCCTCTTCGGCCAGTGCCTCACCTTCGGCCAGCACCGCATCGGCCTTGTCGGCGTCGAATTTGAACGCTTCCAGCAGGATTTCGGCGATCATGTCGCTCTCAATGTTCACATAGACCCCGTCCGACAAGGCTGCCTCGACCAGCAGCGCCGCCGCCGCGACCTGCGGGTCCATCGGCTTTTCGGCGGGGGTCTTCTGCCGGAAGAAATTCTTCAGCGCGTTCATCATGTGTCGGTCTCCAGCGTCCTGTACAGCGCCGCCGCCTCTTCTGCCGGTCCTCGCCGCGTGCCCAAATCCAGCACTTCAACGGTCCTGATATGCGCGCCTCGTGCGAGCGTGACAACATCTCCGCCGCAAATTGCCGTACCGGGCTTGTTAACGCGCCGCGTCTGGCCGTGGCGGGTCAGCCGCACGCCCCGCTTGCGGACATGGGATCCGGAAAGGGCCCGGGTCTTGAAAAACCGCGCCCGCCACAGCCACACATCCAAGCGCAGCGTCGGCGTGTCCGTCATTGAAAGGGCTTGTACTCGAAGCCTGACTCAGCTGCGCCCGCTGCTGCGGCCTCTGCCTTGGGTTTCGGCTTGCGCTTCTTTTTCTTCGGCTTGCTGGCCGCGGGCTTGGGCTCGGGCAACAGGGCCGCAAGCGCCGCGAACGGACTGTCCGGATCCGGCTGGCGCGATTGCCGTGAATTGGCGCGTCCGCCGCCGCCCTGCGGCTTCGGCCCGCGTGGGCCTTTCGGGCCTCTGCCGCCGGCAGACTGGTTGCGCCCACCTTGCGGACGGCCCCCTTCAGGGCGCCCCTCCGGGCGTGCCCGCGACGCATAGCGCCACAGCACAATGGCGTCGGTTTCCTTGTCCTTTTCCGCCGGTGCGAGGCCGAAGCCCTTCAGCACGGCCGGCCAGTCATCGGCCGGGCACGACACGACAGAAGCCAGGTCGATCTCGATCGGGAAGGCATTCTTGCCGGCTTCCTTGCGGCGTTTGGCGATCTCCCAGCCGAGACGTTCGGCAAGGTCTGCGCGCACGGCCCGGCGGCCAAAGCGCAGATAGCCATTCGCGGCCAGCGCTTCTTCGGGCCAGGTACCGTCGAGCGCAAAGGATCCTGCCCCTTCCGGGGCCAGCGGGAAGGGCTGGCCTTCGAACACGGCGCGCAGGATGGCGATCATGCGCTGGCCCGCAGGTTTTTGCGCATCCGGCACATGCGCAGCGACACGGCCCGCCCGCACGCCAATGCCCTTCAGGGCTTCGCGCTGCTCTCCCGTCAGGCGCAGGCCCGGATCATCCTGGCGCAGATCGACCGCCGCGCCGGTCTCCAGCACACGATACGCAATGCCGCGCGCGAGCCCTTCCAGCGCATCGCCGGCTTTGTCGACAGCGAGTTTGGTATGCGTCGGCAGGAGGCGGGCAATCTCGGCCACGGCCCATTGCTCCAGCCGCTGGCGCGCCGCTTCCCGCTCGGCCGGGTCGACTTCCGCCGCGCCGACAATCTCGACCCGGGGGGCCATCCAGCCCGATCCCTTGGTCAAGTGCGCGACCGGCGAATTGATATGTTCGATCTGGCCTTCATCATTCAGCTTGAAGGCATCATCCGGGGCCGCCACGATCAGCGACAGCCGCTCCAGGATCAGCGGGCGCACAGCGGCCTGCGCCGCGCCGCGCACAGCCTTGCCTTCCAGCGTCCGGGCATCCAGCACAGGCTCGAAGGTCAGGCCTTTCAGGCGTCCGACAACATGGCCTTCCACACGGACATCACCTTCCGGGGTCAATTCGGTCACGAGAGCGTCTTCCTTCTTCAGGCTGGCTAGCAAAGCCGTTGTTCGCCGGTCCACAAACCGGGCAGTGAGCGCTTCGTGTAGCGCGTCTGACAGGGAGTCTTCAATCTCCCGCGTACGGTCTTGCCATTTTTCCGGGTTTTCCAGCCAGTCCGGCCGATGGGCGGCATAGGTCCAGGTCCGGATATTGGCAAGGCGCTGCTGCAGCTTCGCAATATCGCCCTCGGTCGAGGAGAGATCATCCAGACGCCGCTCCAGGCCCTTGTCGGACAGGCGCGCATCCGGGTCGGCCAGCGTCTCCGCCAGCCCAAGCACGAGCCGCGCATGGCCTTCCGGCCCCGCCTTGCGGAAATCGGGAAGCCGGGCGAGGTCCCACAACCGCCGCACCTGCCGCGCGCCGGCAATATTCGGCCCGATGGCCGCATCTTCCGCCATCCGGCGCAGCACCCATTCGTCCAGCGCATGGGGATTGTGGATCAGGGCGGGATGGCCGGACGGCTTTTCCAGGCTCAGGATCAGGCGGCGCAGACTGGAGAAATCCAGCGCCGAATTGCGCCATTGCAGATGATCGACCGGATCGAAACGGTGCGCCTCGATGGCCTGCCATGTGGCCTCGTCAAAGGGCGGGCAAGTCGCCGTCTCGCCGAACTCACCATCGGTCCGGAACCGCCCTGCCCGGCCCGCAATCTGCGCGCATTCCGCAGGCGTCAGCAGGCGGTGGCGGCGGCCGTCGAATTTCGAGCGCGAGGCAAACACGACCCGGTCCACATCCAGGTTCAGCCCCATGCCGATGGCATCCGTGGCAACGATATAATCGACCTCGCCGGACTGGTAGAGCTCAACTTGCGC
The DNA here is from genome assembly GCF_036964145.1 of Hyphomonas sp. Taxonomy (GTDB): domain Bacteria; phylum Pseudomonadota; class Alphaproteobacteria; order Caulobacterales; family Hyphomonadaceae; genus Hyphomonas. The sequence goes on along the minus strand of NZ_JBALUC010000001.1, from coordinate 257,389 downwards.
ATTGCGCGTGCGCGGGCTGAGCGCCCCCATGACGATGGCCGACCCGCCCTTCTGGCGGCGCAGCAGCTCGCCAATCGCATAGACCTCATCGGCGCTGAACGCGACGATGGCCGTCCGTTTCGGCAGCTTTGTGATCTTGGTATGGCCGATATAGCGCAGCTCGGAAAAGCGCTCGCGCGGCTCGGTCTCCGCGCCCAGTTCCAGCGTCCGCAGCACACCGCGCATCGTGTCACTGCCAAGCAGCAACGTCTCGTGATTGCCGCGCAGATTGAGGATGCGGTCGGTAAAGACATGGCCCCGGTCCTGGTCCTCGGCCAGCTGGATCTCGTCAATCGCGACAAAATCCACTCTCAGGTCGGTCGGCATGGATTCCACGGTACACACCCAATAGCGCGCCGTAGGCGGAACAATCCGCTCCTCGCCAGTAATCAGCGCGACATGGGCCGGGCCCTTGCGCTCGACCACGCGGTCATAGACCTCGCGCGCAAGCAGGCGCAGCGGCAGGCCGATCATGCCGGTGCCGAATCCTGTCATCCGCTCGATGGCGTAGTGCGTCTTGCCGGTATTGGTGGGGCCGAGAATGGCCTTCAGGGTGGAACTCATCGACGTTGCGTGGCGGCGGATCGAGGGGAAGTCAAGCCGAGGGCTCAAACCCGGCGCAGATCAGGCCATCACCTCGACGCGGGCAGGCTCGGCGGTGGGCGCCTTTTCCTTCACCACATGCGGCTGGAAGTGGAGGAGTTCCCAGCGTCCGTCATGATGCTCGACGAGGGCGGTACAGCTCTCCACCCAGTCGCCATCATTCATGTAGGTGATGCCGTCAATGTCGCGCATCTCGGCGACATGGATGTGGCCACAGATCGCGCCATCATATTCCTTGCGGCGGCAATAGTCGGCCACATGGCCCTCGAAATTGTGGATATGGTTCAGCGCGCGCTTGGTGCGCTTCTTCAGGGCCTGTGACAGCGACCAGTAGGGCATCCCGAACCAGCGGCGGATCGCGTTCAGCTTGGTATTGGTCCAGAGCAGGAAATTATAGGCATGGTCGCCCAGATGCATGATCCATTTGCGGTCGGCTCGCATCATGCCGTCGAACATGTCGCCATGCACGACGAGATAGCGCTTGCCGTCCTCGCCCTCATGCACCGCGCGGTTCTTCACCTTGATATCGCCAAAGGCGAGCCGGAATTGCAGGAAGGCGCGCAGGAACTCGTCATGGTTCCCGATGATATAGGTCACATCCGTGCCGCGCTTCGCAGCCGTCAGGATACGGCGGATGACATTGGTATGGGATTGCGGCCAGAACCATTTCTTGCGCATCCGCCAGCCATCAATGATGTCGCCGACCAGATAGAGCTGTTCGGACGTATGCGTCTTCATGAAGGCGCACAGCGCATCGGCCTGGCATCCGGCGCTGCCGAGATGCACATCGGAAATGAAAATCGAGCGATAATCAGGACGGGTCATGATGACGGCCCTTAATCCCGTTCGGTATGAGTTTTATGACAATTTATCCCCCAATTTCGTCATAAAACCGCAATAAAAACAGGGGGAAGAAAAAGACTTATCCTCCCCCTCCGCAGGCGGAGGTATAATGGGCACATGGACCACGCCTTCGCCACCCTGCGAAACCTGCCCCCGCACCTCCAGCCGCACCGGTTCTGGATCTGGCTGCAGATCGTGATCCTCACCTTTCATGTGCGCCACATAAGGCGGGATGCGCGCGCCATGCTGGTGCGCATTTCGCCGCGTGGAGCGGTGGATATTGTGGCTGTCGGGGATGTGCCGGGCACCGCCCGACCTGACCCGCTCGCCTTCGAGCCCTCGAAGGCTTTCCTGATGGCGATGGGCGAAGCCGATGCGGTCATGCCAATGGGTGAGCGGCTGCGGCCAGCTCGCACCCTTCCGGCACGACTGAGACTTTGCGCGACCGATACGCTCCTGCCGCGCCCCGATACCTGACCCGCAGTCTCCCGGTGAAAACTCAGCCGTCCCTCCGAGCGCCTTCACGGGCGTCGCATGTGCAGGAACAGGTCTAGCCTGCCTTCACGCCGCCGCCGCGCCGGGCGAGCCAGACGCCGCCCAGGATCAGGGTGAAGGCAATCAGCGCCTGCCAGCTCTGCGTCTCCCGGAAGAAGACCCAGCCCAGCACGGCGCTGACCACCGGGATCGCATAGCCCGTCAGGGACAGGAAGGTCGCGCTCGTCCGCGCGATCAGGAACATGTAGAGCGCCTGTGCAATCGCGGTCGGTATCACGCCCAGGCCAACCACCGCCGCCCAGTGCGTCCAGTCGGCATTGACCTCGGACGGGTGCACCGTGAAGGCCAGCGGCCACGACACCAATGCCGCCAGCGTGACAAAACCGGTGGCAAACGGAATGGCCGCGATCTTCGGCGCCCCGCGCGCCATCAGGCTGGACAGGGCATAATTCATCGTGGCGAGGATCAGCAGCAGCTGCGCTACCACCGTCGCATTGCCGAGGCCCTTAATGGCGTCCGGCCCGAACAGGACCGCCACCCCGGCAAAGCCGGTCAGCACGCCAATCGCCGTCCCGCGATTCATGCGTTCATCCGCAAACAGAAAGGTCGCCCCACTCACCACGAAGATCGGAACCGCCGCCGTGTAGAGCGCAGCGAGGCTGGAATTCACCGTCTCCTGCGCCGTCGTGATCAGGAAGAAGGGAAAGACAGACCCGGCGAGCCCCATGCCGACAATTGCGAGCCACCGCTTGCGATCCTTGAAGGATGGCAATCTCTGCCCGCGCACCAGCATCATGATCCACAAGACGATCGCCCCAATCGTCAGCCGTCCCGGCAACACCCAGGCAACCGGCAGGCCCATATCCGGATTGCCCTTGTCCACGGCCACTCGGGTGAGCGCATACGCGCCCGCCCAGAACAGGGTCAGCAGGGCAAACAGCCCCCAATCGGCGGCAGAGCGGCTTTGAAGCTGGGGCCCCTTCATGGCATCGGCGCGCCGCGCGACGCCTCGGTGATGCTGTACCAATCCTGCCGGCTGAGGTCGATTTCGAGTGCCCGTATCGCGGCCTTCAGGCGATTTGGCGTCTGCGTGCCAAGCAACACGACAGGCCGCGCCGGATGCCTCAGGAGGAACGCCAGCGCCACATCGCTCCGGCGCGCGCCATGCGTGGAAGCAATCCGGTCCAGCGCCGCGTGGACATCTGCAAGGCAAGCCGGGTCATCCGCCTGCGGCACATACCCCTCCCCCAGCCGCCCCCCGGCCAGCGGCGACCAGACCAGCGCTGCCGCGCCGGTCTCCTGGCACCAGTCCAGCGTGCCATCATCCATCGGCAGGAGCTGGAGCGCCGAGAATTCGGGTTGCGTGCTGACAATCCTGGACCCCAAATGCGCCTGCAGCGCGCGGCCCTGCGCAATGGTGAAGTTCGAAATCCCGGCCGCCGCAATCTTGCCGTCGGCGATCAGCGTGTCCAGCGCGCCCGCGACCTCTTCCCAGGGAGTCAGCAGGTCAGGGCGATGAATCTGGTAGAGATCGATCTGCTCGACACCGAGACGCGCAAGCGACGCTTCGCAGGCCTCAATGAGATAGGCGCGGCTGGAATTGTACGGCGCCGGCGGAATGATCCCGCCCTTGGTGGCCAGCACCATCCGGCCCCGGCGGGCAGGATCGGCCTTCAGGACCTCGCCGAGCAAGGCTTCGGCCGCGCCGAATCCTGCCCCACCAAAACCGTAAATGTCGGCGGTATCAATCAGGGTCATGCCGAGATCCAGCGCGGTTTCGACCAGCGTCTCGGCCTGAGCCAGCTCATGTCCTAGGAAGCGCCAGCATCCAAAGCCCAACGCTCCAACGCGCCGGCCGCTGGCTCCGATCTCTACCTGACGCATCACTTCCGCTCCTCTGGGGTTCAGGCAATACGAGGCGGGTGAGGCCAAGTCCACGCCTGATCGCTGTTACCGTAAACAGGCAGTCGGCGGCGGGAAGCCGCATAGCAGGCGGGTGGACGAAATTGCGCGGGCATCGTAAAGGGCCAGCAGATTTATAGCCTGCCGCTCCAAAGGAGATCTTTCATGGCCGTTCGCGTTGCAATCAATGGTTTTGGCCGCATTGGCCGTCTCGTTCTGCGTTCCATCATCGAGCATGACCGCAAGGACATCGAAGTCGTCGCCATCAACGACCTCGGCCCTGTGGCCACCAATGCCCACCTCCTGCAGTATGATTCCGTGCATGGCCGGTTGAACCAGCCGGTTGAAGTGGACGGTGACACAATCATCGTCGGCGGCCGCAAATTCCTCTGCACTGCCGTGCGCGACCCCGCTGACCTGCCGCATGCCGAGCTGGACATCGATATCGCGATGGAATGTACCGGCATCTTCGCCGACAAGGAAAAGGCCTCTGCCCATCTGAAGGCTGGCGCAAAGCGCGTCCTGGTCTCGGCTCCGGCCACCAATGCCGACAAGACCATCGTCTTTGGCGTCAACCATGACACGCTCACCAAGGATGACCTCGTCGTCTCCAACGCGTCCTGCACCACGAACTGCCTGTCCCCGGTCGCCAAGGTTCTGAACGATACGGTCGGCATCAAGCGCGGCTACATGACGACGGTCCACTCTTATACTGGCGACCAGCCAACCCTCGACCGGATGCACAAGGATCTTTATCGCGGTCGCGCGGCGGCGATGTCCATGATCCCGACCTCGACCGGCGCGGCGAAAGCTGTTGGCCTCGTCCTGCCGGAACTGAAGGGCAAGCTCGACGGCTCCGCCATCCGCGTCCCGACGCCAAACGTCTCGATGATCGACCTCGTCTTCGATGCCGGCAAGCCGACCACGGTTGAAGAGATCAACACCGCCATCAAGGCCGCCGCTGACGGCCCGATGAAAGGCGTCCTCGGCTATACCGACAAGCCGCTCGTCTCCTCGGACTTCAACCACGATCCGCACTCGTCCACCTTCGCGCTCGACCAGACGCAGGTGATCGAAGGCACGATGGTGCGTGTCCTGTCCTGGTATGACAATGAGTGGGGCTTCGCGACCCGCATGAGCGACACCGCGCTCGCCATGTCGAAACTCATCTAAAGCCTTTCGAGAGCGCCTCCTGGCCGGGAGGCGCTCTTTTTCTTTCCCTGCCGCATCGCGCCCGGTTGGCCGGGCATACTGGAGGAAATCCCGTGTCCAGCTTCAAACGCCTTGCCGATGCCGGCGACCTGACCGGCAAGACCGCCCTCGTCCGCGTCGACTTCAACGTCCCCATGGAAAACGGCCTCGTCACCGATGACACACGCCTGCGCGCCGCCATTGATACGGTCCAGACCCTGCGCACCCAGGGCGCCAAGGTTGCCCTGCTCGCACATTTCGGCCGTCCCAAGGGCGAGCGCGTTGCAGAGATGAGCCTCGCGCCAATCGCGGGTGCCTTCGCCAAGGTCCTCGGCTCGAATGTCAGCTTCATCGCCGACTGCAAGGGCGAGCATGTGAAACAGGCCATGGCCCAGCTGGACCCCGCCGGCGTGATCCTGCTGGAGAATACCCGCTTCTATGCAGGCGAGGAAAAAGGCGATCCGGAACTGGCGAAAGAGATCGCGGAGCTCGGCGACATTTACGTCAATGACGCCTTCTCCGCCGCCCACCGCAAACATGTCTCGACGGCCGTCCTCGCGACGCTGCTGCCAGCCTATGCCGGCATCAACATGGAAACCGAGCTGGACGCGCTGGACAAGGCGCTCGGCACGCCGGAACGCCCGGTGCTCGCCGTCGTCGGTGGCGCGAAAGTTTCCTCGAAGATCGACCTGCTCAAGAACCTCGTCACCAAGGTGGACCGCCTCGCCATTGGCGGCGGCATGGCCAACACATTCCTGGCCGCCCAGGGCATCAATGTGGGCAAGTCCCTTTGCGAGCATGATCTGGCCGATACCGCGCGCGAAATCATGGAGATCGCGGCAAAGAACAAGTGCGAAATCCTTCTGCCCAAGGACGTTGTCGTCGCGAAGGAGTTCGCGGCCTATGCGGAGAACCGCACCTGCGCCCCGGATGAGGTCGCGCCCGACGAGATGATCCTGGATGCAGGCATGGTCACGGTCGCCCATCTGGTGGATGCGATGGGCAAATCGAAGACCCTGGTCTGGAATGGCCCGCTCGGCGCGTTCGAGATGACGCCGTTTGACAAAGCCACCGTATCCGCAGCCCAGGCCGCCGGAATACGCGCCAGCCAGGGCAAGCTGATTGCCGTGGCCGGCGGCGGCGATACGGTCGCAGCGCTCAACCATGCCGATGCGGCCGGCGATTTCACCTTTGTCTCAACCGCTGGCGGCGCCTTCCTCGAATGGATGGAAGGCAAGGCCCTGCCCGGCGTCGAAGCGCTCAAGGCCTGATCTCTTTTGAGACAGCCTGCGGCATATCGCGCAGGGCAAGCAAAATGACAACGTTCCCATCGCGCTGCTGCGGAGCGTCAGAAAAATTTGATGCGTCTGGTGAAATCGATTTCAGGCCCGGAATCGTGCACAGCTTTGGCACCTCGCTCTCCTGAATCCCCCGTGCCGCCTGCTAATCGGGCGAATGGGAGCGTGCCCATTACAATCTCCGCTGTCCGGTTGACCCGTCTGACAGGCACGGTACTTGAATGCAAAGTTTGCAAATTCCACGCATGCAAGGGACTCCCCGGTAAAATCATGACCAATCCACAAATGGCCCGGCAGATTGCCGAGAAGAATGGCTTCATCGCAGCACTTGACCAATCCGGCGGTTCCACGCCGAAAGCCCTCCGCCTCTACGGCGTGAATGAAGACGCCTATTCCAATGATGAGGAAATGTTCGGCCTGATCCACGAGATGCGCGCCCGCATCATCAAGGCCCCGGCCTTCAATGGTGAGAAAGTCATCGGCGCGATCCTGTTCGAGCGCACGATGGACGGCGAAGTCGACGGCACGCCGACCGCTGAATATCTCTGGAACGAACACCAGGTCGTTCCCTTCCTGAAAGTCGACAAGGGCCTCGCCGACGAATCCAATGGCGTCCAGATGATGAAGCCGATGCCGGATCTCGACCATCTGCTTGAGCGCGCCGTTTCCAAGGGCATCTTCGGCACCAAGATGCGCTCGGTCATCCATGCCGCCAATCCGGAAGGCATCGCCGCCATCGTCGCGCAGCAATTCGATGTCGGCCGCCAGATCCTGGGCCACGGCCTGATGCCGATCATCGAGCCGGAAGTGACCATCACCATCGCCGACAAGGCCGAGGCAGAAGACATCCTCCTTGCCGAGATCACCAAGCAGCTCGACGCGCTGGGCGGTGACAAGCAGGTGATGCTGAAACTCTCCCTGCCGACCAAGGCGAACCAGTACAAATCCCTTGTCAACCATCCGCGCGTCATGCGCGTCGTGGCGCTGTCGGGCGGCTATGCCCGCGAAGATGCCTGCGGCAAGCTCGCCCAGAATACCGGCATGATTGCCAGCTTCTCCCGCGCCCTGACCGAAGGCCTCTCGGCTGGCCAGAGCGACGCGGAATTCAACACGACCCTCGCCGCCACGATCGACGGAATCTATCAGGCCTCGAAGGCGGGCTGATCCAGCCCCCCTTCCTGATCTCAAAAGGCGGCCCGCGCGGGGCCGCCTTTTTTGTGCCCGTCACAAAATCCGTGTAGGAGCTTTCCATGCTGGATATGCGCCCCAATTGCGAACAGTGCGATACGGACCTTCCGGCGGACGAGGTCGGGGCCTTCATCTGCTCGTTCGAATGCACGTTCTGCTCTGACTGCACGAACGGCCCGCTGGAAGGTCGCTGTCCGAATTGCGGCGGCGACACCTCCAGCCCCGGCCGATGCGGCGCGGCAAGCCGCTCGATGCCTATCCGGCCAGCACGCAGCGGGTTTTGAAGGCTTCCGGCTAGGCACACCCTGCGCTATAGCGCGCCGCATGAGCAAGACCAAAGACTATGTCCGCCCGCGCACGCGGCTTTACCTGATCACGCCGCCCCGCATCGAGGATGTGGAGGGCTTTGCCGCCTTGTTGGAAACGGCCTTATCGGCGGGCGATGTCGCCTGTCTTCAGCTGCGCCTGAAGACAGGCGCCGGCGAGATCGACGCCGAGGCCACCCGCGCAGTCGGCGCGGCGGTCACCGAAATGGCGCAGGCTTATGGCGTCGCCGTCCTCATCAATGACAGCCCGGACCTAGCCGTGGAGCTTGGCGCGGACGGGGTCCATGTCGGCCTTGGGGACATGTCGGTCAAACAGGCCCGCGAAATTGTCGGCCCGGACATGATCGTCGGCGCGACCGCCAAGAATTCCCGCCACACCGCCATGCAGGCCTGCGAAGCCGGGGCGGACTATGTCGCCTTTGGCGCCTTCTACCCGACCGGCACCAAGGAAGACACCGTCGAGGCGTCGCCCGAACTGCTGGAGATCTGGCAGGAGAGCATGGAAGTACCCTGCGTCGCGATTGGCGGCATCACGGTTGAGAATGCCGAACCGCTGATCCTCGCCGGCGCCGATTTCCTCGCCGTTTCGTCCGGCGTCTGGAACCATCCGAAGGGCGCGCCCCTCGCGATCGCGGAATTCAACGCCTTGCTGGACCGGCTGGAGCAGGCAGGCGCCTGAGCGCGCACGGGAACTGCAAATCCCCGCCCCGGTTGCGCCTGCATTAACACTCCGCCCGCTTGACCGTTTCAGGCCAAGGGCTTACGCCCCCGCCAAACCCCAAGAGGACATGCCCCAATGGTCAAGATCAATGGCAATGAAATCAAGCCCGGCAACGTCATCGAGCATGATGGCACGGTCTGGCGCGCCCTGAAGACGGCTTCGGTGAAGCCCGGCAAGGGCGGCGCGTTCAATCAGGTCGAACTGCGCAACCTGCTGAACGGCTCGAAATCGAACGTCCGTTTCCGCTCGTCCGAGACCGTTGAAAAGGTCCGTCTGGAGCAGAAAGACCATCAATTCCTCTTCGCGGATGATGATGCCTTCACCTTCATGGACCAGGAAAGCTTCGAGCAGATCGCGATCCAGCGGGACTTCATCGGCGACCAGGGCGCCTTCCTGCAGGATGGCATGACCGTCTCCATCGAATTCTATGGCGAAACGCCAATTGGCGTGGACCTGCCCGAACAGGTGATCCTGGAAGTCCAGGAGACCGAGCCGGTCGTGAAAGGCCAGACAGCCGCCAACAGCTTCAAGCCAGCAATCTGTGACGGCGGTGTCCGTGTCATGGTTCCGCCTTTCGTCGGCCCCGGCGAGCGGATCGTTGTCCAGACCGCTGACTCCACTTATCTCCGTCGCTCCGACTAGGAACTCCCATGTCCAAACCCTCCCCCGTCGGCACCGTCATGATCGCCGCCGCGCGCGCGGCCGGCCGGTCGCTCGCCCGCGATTTCGGCGAAGTCGAAAACCTGCAGGTCTCCAAGAAAGGCCCGGCAGATTTCGTCTCGAACGCCGACCATCGCGCCGAAGAGATCATTTATAGTTCCCTCGCCAAGGCGCGACCCGGCTATGGCTTTGTCATGGAAGAGCGCGGCATTGTCGAAGGTACGGACAAGTCGAACAAATTCATCGTCGATCCGCTCGATGGCACGCTGAACTTCCTGCATGGGCAGCCACATTATTCGGTTTCCATCGCGCTGGAGCGTGAAGGCAAGCTGCTGACCGGCGTCGTCTATGACGTGGCCAAGAACGAGATCTTCTGGGCCGAAACGGGCCGCGGCGCCTGGCTGGAAAATCGCAAGCTGCGCGTAGCCGCCCGCAGCCGTCTCAATGAAGCGGTGATTGCTACCGGAACACCCTGGCATGGGAAATCGGAAGAAATGCACGTGAATTTCGCGCGCGAAATGCTTGCCATGACGCCCGCCTGCGCCGGCATCCGCCGGTATGGCTCAGCCGCACTGGACCTTGCTTATGTGGCGGCCGGACGGTTTGACGGATTCTGGGAACGCGGCCTGAAGCCCTGGGACATCGCGGCCGGCATTGTCCTGGTACGCGAAGCGGGCGGCACCGTGGCCGAAATCGATGGCGGCGACATGATGCAATCCGGGTCTGTCCTCGCAGCCAATGAAGAGCTGCACCCGTTGATCGAGAAGCAGCTGCGCCACGCAGCTGCCTTTACGCGTAAGGCCGACTAACCCCCTTCCCTTGCGGCAAGGCCAAGCCGACCCAGAAAGCCCGTGACACCTGCGTCATTTTTTGGCCTTATAGGCTTAAAAAATGGGCAGGAAACAATCATGACACATACCGATACGGACGTTCTAATCATTGGGGCGGGCCTTTCCGGCATCGGCGCCGCCGTGCATCTCGGAAAGAAATGCCCGGGCATCGGCTACCAGATCTTCGAGCAACGCAGCGCGATTGGCGGAACATGGGATTTGTTCCGATATCCGGGCATCCGCTCTGACAGCGACATGCATACGCTGGGCTATAATTTCAAACCCTGGACCGAGGCCAAGGCCATCGCGGACGGGCCGTCCATCCGGAAATATGTCGAGGACACCGCCGACGAATACGGCGTGACCCCGCATATCAAGTTCAACACGACCATCGTCGCCGCCGACTGGTCCACGCCCGACCAGGCCTGGCATGTGACGCATGAGGACGAATATGGCGCCCGCAGCGTCACGACCTGCCGCTTCCTGTTCATGTGTGGCGGCTATTACCGCTATGATGAGGGCTACCGGCCGGACTTTCCGGGCGAAGAGGCCTTCAAGGGCCAGTTCGTCCATCCCCAGCACTGGCCGGAAGACCTCGACTATACCGCCAAGAAAGTCGTCATTATCGGCTCTGGCGCCACCGCCATGACACTGGTCCCGGCGATGACCGACAAGGCCGCGCATGTGGCCATGCTCCAGCGGTCACCGACCTATGTCGTCTCCCGCCCGGCGGTCGACAAATTCGCCAATTTCCTGCGCAAGGTGCTGCCTGACAGCTGGGCCTATTCCTTCATCCGCTGGCGGAACGTCCTGCTGCAGCAATTCTTCTTCAAGAAGACCCGCGCCAATCCAGACAAGGCACGCGAACGCCTGATCGGCATGGTCAAGGAAGAACTCGGTCCAGACTATCCGGTCGAGACCCATTTCAACCCGGCCTACAATCCGTGGGAACAGCGGCTTTGCCTTGTGCCGGATTCCGACCTGTTCAATGCGCTTAAGTCGGGCAAGGCCAGTGTCGAGACCGACCATATCGAGACGTTCACGGCCAATGGCATCAAGCTGAAATCCGGCAAGGAGATTGGAGCAGACATCGTCGTCACCGCGACCGGCCTGAAATTGCAGTTCATGAATGGGGTCGATGTCTCCGTTGACGGCACAAAGACAGACGCCGGGCGCCTGTTGAACTACAAGGGCGTGATGCTGTCCAACATGCCGAATTTGGCGGTTACCTTCGGCTATACCAATGCTTCCTGGACCCTGAAGGCCGACCTGACGTCTGAATATGTCTGCCGCCTGCTGAACTATATGGACCAGCACGGCTACACGTCCGCCATGCCGAAACTGGAGCAGTATCCGAACCAGACCGAGCCGTTCGTGGACTTCTCCTCCGGCTATTTCCAGCGTGTGATGGACCAGTTCCCGCGCCAGCACACTGAGAAACCGTGGAAGCTGAACCAGAACTACAGCGCGGACGTGAAAAATCTCCGCCGGGGGCCAATCGCCGATGGCGTGATGGACTTCACGAAAGCCGAAGAGGCTGAAAGCAAACGGCCTGCCCTTCAGGCCGCCGAATAGCGTTTTCCTGTATTTCCGTCATCGAGCTCCCTATATTCAAGTGTAGGGGCTTGATGAAGGGAATACGGATATGTGGTTATGGCTATTGTGGTGGTGCGTGGACGATCATCTCGCGGCGGCGCTCAACGCGCCGGGACTGGGAGAACTGCCCATCTGGGTGCCCTTGATCCTGTCGCTGGCCTTCGCCTTCACGATTGACGGCAAGGTCAAGAAACTCCGCAGGAAATAGGCCTAGCCTTCCGCAAACTGCAATTCGGCGAGGCGGGCATAGAGGCCGCCCTTGGCCACGAGTTCCTCGTGATTGCCTTCCTCGACGATGCGGCCATGTTCCATCACGATGATCCGGTCAGCCCGGCGCACCGTCGACAGGCGGTGCGCGATGACCAGCGTCGTGCGGCCCTCGGCAGCGTTTGCAATGGCGCGGCGCACGGCAGCTTCGCTCTCGGAATCGAGCGCAGAGGTCGCTTCGTCCAGCAAGAGCACCGGCGCATCGCGCACGAGCGCCCGCGCAAGCGCGATCCGCTGGCGCTGACCGCCTGACAGGCTGCGGCCCTTCTGGCCGAGATCTGTGGCCAGCCCATCCTTCTCCGCCAGGAAGTCAAACGCCTCGGCCATACGGGCCGCCTGTTCCAGCAATGCCGCGTCAGGCGTGTCCGTGCCAAAGCCGATATTCTGCGCCGCGGTGCCGGTAAACAGCGCCGATTCCTGTGGCGCATAGGCAAATTGCTGGCGCCAGTCGCGCGGGTCGGCCTGCATGGCGGAAACCCCATCCAGCGTGACGGCACCCGACGGCACATCAAACAGGCGCAGGGCCAGACGGAAGACGGTGGTCTTGCCTGCGCCGCTCGGGCCCACCAGGGCCACGAATTCGCCCGGCTTCACCGACAGCGAGAAATGGTCGAGCGCCGAGACCGCCTCATCCCCATAGCGGAAGCTGACATCGTCAAAGGCGAGCGCGCCGGTCACCTTGCCTGGCAGGGCCACCGGATGCTCAGGCGCGGTGATCTCGGGTTCGGCATTCAAAACTTCAGCCGCGCGGTCTGCGGCGCCGGCAGCGCGCATCACTTCGCCATAGACTTCCGCCAGCATGCCAAAGCCCGACCCCGCATAAAGCGCGTACAGCACCATGGAGGCGAGATCGCCAAAGCTCATCGACCCGGTGGCTACGGCCCGTGCGCCCATCCAGAGCACACCCACAAAGCCGCCAAACAGCAGGACAGAGACCAGCACGATCATCAGGGACCGGGCCCCGATCCGGCGCATCGCGGCATCAAACGTCGCCTCGACCGCTTCGGTGAACGCGCCGAGCCGACTCTGCTCGCGATTATAGGCCTGAACCAGTTCGATTGCGTCCAGCGCCTCGGCCGCTTCTGCGCCTGCATCGGCCAGGCGTGACTGGGCCCGGTTCGACATCTTCCGGATCACCCGGCCAATCGCCATGACCGGAAGGACCGCCACTGGCAACATGGCCAGCAAGGTGAGACCGAGCTTCCAGTTAACGACCAGCATCATGGTCAGCGCGCCCGTCGTCGTCAGCAGCGTCCGGGCGGCCAGCGAGGCCGACGAGCCAAGGAAGGTCTCGATCAGCGTGATGTCGGCCGTCAGACGCGAGACCGCCTCCCCTGAGCGCATCTGCGAATGATAGCGGGGCGAGAGCTTGAGCAGATGCGCATAGAGGTCCTTGCGGAGATCAGCCGCGATGCGCTCGCCGAAGCGGGAAACGAAATAGAACCGAACGGCACCGAGGACGCCGGACAGGATGGCAGCCAGCGCCACCCAGAGAAACGCGCGGTCGACCAGTGCCAGCAATTCCTCGGCACTGCCTCGCGCCGCCTGACCCGCATCTGCCGCGCTGCCGAGCAGCAGCGGAATGGCCAGGCTCACGGCGGCTGCGAGCACCAGGAACACCAAGGCGACCAACACGGTCACCCAGTGACGGGCCACATAAGGCATCAACAGGGCCAGCGGTTTCAGGGACTTTGCCTTGGGCCGGTTGATCGCCTCGCCCCCTGCAGGTTCTGTTGCGCGGCGGTCTTCTGTGTAGGAGCTGTCGGTATCGGCCATGCGGTGTCTATAAATCCTTTCAGATTCCCTGCCAGCAACCTCTTGCAGAGGCCACGTCTTTCAGTTACACGCCCCACTTCGAAAACAGGCTGAGACAAGCCCGCGCACCCAAGCGATGGCAGCGCGGTTGTCATTAGAGTTCAAGAGAGGCGAAGGCCATGAAAAAAGAAGGTCATCCCGACTATCACTTCGTCACCGTAGTGATGACAGACGGCACTGAATACCAGACCCGCTCCACCTATGGCAGCGAAGGCGATCGCCTGGTTCTGGACATCGATTCCAAATCGCACCCGGCCTGGACCGGCGGCGACGGCAAGATGCTCGACCGCGGTGGCCGCGTGTCGCGCTTCAAAGACAAGTTCAAAGGCTTCATGTAAGCGTTCTTCGCTTCGCATGATGCGTATAGTGGAAAGCCCCGACCGAATGGCCGGGGTTTTTCTTTGGGGACTCCCTCCTCCAAATTCAGGCGCGGGCCTGACCGGTTAACTGCCGCTTAACCCGCCATAGCCAGCGTGCACCCCACATTCAGGGAGGCAGGCCATGCTGCGCGGCGTTCAGTTCAAATCCATCCTCTATTCCGTTGCGATCCTTGCCGGACTTGGTGGGGCCGCTGCGCTTGCCGCGCAGGCCGCCATTGAACAGGACGGCCTCGTCTACTGGTCCGACGGCGATTCCGGCCGCCTGCCCGACGGCACGAAATTCCGCCTGCATGGCGTCGATGCGCCCGAGACCCGCAGCCTGAAACAGCTGGGCGGCGCCGAGTGCGAGGCCGAGCGCGAACAGGGCTATATCGCCAAGGAAAAAGTGATCGAACTGACCCGCAGCAAGGAGATTGCCGTTACGCGTGATTATGGTCTCGACCGATACAAGCGTCTGGTGGTGGATATCAGCATCGACGGAGCAGACTTGGCCACGACGCTGGTTTCAGAGGGCACCCACCAGATCTGGGACTATGATGGCGGGGCGCCAAAGCCCGACTGGTGTACGCCGCCCCGGAAGGCCACGCTCTCCAGCCCCCTCAGCCCGTAACGGGATCGCGCATTGCTCCGCTCGGCCAGGGTCTCTAGGCTTAGGAACCGTTACGCGAGGAGCCGTCCAGCATGATCTTTCCCAAACAGGCCGTTGCCGCGTCCCTCCTGCTCGGCCTGGCCATTCTGCCTGCCTGCGATGGCCAGGCCCCGTACGCGGCGCCAGCGCCCGAAACCGGCCTGCCTGACAATTCCGCCAAAGTCGAAACGGACCGCGCCCTTGCTGGCAACGAAGTGAGCACATCGGCTGGCGTCCGCATCCTGTCCACCGAAAAGCGGCTTGCCGTCATGGCAGGACATGTTGCCGCCGGGATCGCCCTCTACCGGGCCGGCGAACCGGATCTCGCCGCCGCGCAACTGGACTCGGCCGCATCCCGCGAGACAGCCACCGAGCGCAACGGATTTGACCGCTTTGGCTTCGACCCTGAAGTGTTTGAAACCGTCCACGCGGCCGCCACGGCTGGAACTCCCGCTGAGGAAATTGAGGAGGCGCTGACAGCCGCCGAAGCCAATCTCGCCGCAACGCTCGAGGCTGCCAGCATGGAAAAGCTGGATCTCATTCTCTTCCTGCTGGAATTGTGCGGGGATGAATATGGCGCCGGGGTCATGGACGCCGCCATCCACCGCGCCCCGGCCTATCAGGCCGCCTATGGCTACGCCGTCACGGCCCGCAATGTGGCGCGCCAGATGGAAGGCGCGGGCGATCTGGTGCTCGAACTGGAATTGCTTGTGCGCATGTGGCCCAGCGAAGGGCCGGTCATGACCAAGGCCGTTGCCCCCGAACCGGCAATGGGCACCCAGATTGCCCGGGCGCGCCTCGCCGCCTCACTGCTTTAGCAGGGCGTCAATAAATCCAACGGCTTCGATAGAACTCCAGTCAGCATCCCCCGCCAGGCGGGCAATCTCGGCCCCGGCGGCATCGTACAGGATCGTCGTCGGGAATCCCTGCACACCGCTGTCATAGACAATTTCATACTGTTCCGGCGTCGCGCTGTGGAAGGCGATGTTGCTGGCGCCCAGTTCGCCGAGACGCTGGGCGGCATAGGCGCGGTCTTCCTCGGAATCGACGCTGATCGCGACGACTTCAAACCGGTCCCCGCCTCGTGCAGTCTGAAGCGCACCCAGTGATGGCATTTCCTTCTCGCACGGCGCGCACCAGGTGGCCCAGAAATTGACGAGAATGACCTTCCCTTGGTAGTCGGCCAGCGTGCCGGGAGATCCGTCTTCCTGATAGAAAGGCGCCTCGGCCGCCGGGGTGCCGACATTGGCGAAGTCCAGTTTCTCGATTTCGCCTGTTGCAAAGGCTTCCAGCCGGTTTTCGGGAGGTTTTCCGCCGCCTGCGCTCATCAGCGCATAGACAATTGCGATCAGGCCGACCAAGAAGAGGGCGATATAGGCCAGACGGGTCATGGGGCACGGTCTCCAATACGAGTTTGAAGGGATATGGCAGTGACGACAGGCAAAGGCCAGACAATGTGGGGCGGACGCTTTGCCGCGACCCCGTCCGATATCATGGAAGAAATCAATGCATCCCTTGATATCGATCGCCGTATGGCGGCGGAAGACATTGCCGGCAGCCGCGCCCATGCCGACATGCTGGCCGAAATGGGCATCATCTCTGAGGGCGACAATGACGCCATTCAGGGCGGGCTGGACAAGATTTCCGAGGAGTTAAGGAACGGATCGTTCCCCTTCCGCCGCGAGCTGGAAGACATCCACATGAATGTCGAAGCGCGCCTCAAGGAGCTGATCGGAGAGCCCGCTGGCCGCCTGCACACGGCACGCTCCCGCAATGACCAGGTCGTGACCGATTTCCGCCTCTGGACGCGTGGCGCGCTGGATGAGGCCATGCAATTGATAGCTGGCCTGCAGGGCGCACTGGTCAAACGTGCCGACGAAAACACCGACACCGTCATGCCCGGCTTCACCCATCTCCAGACCGCGCAGCCGGTCACGCTTGGCCATCATTTGCTGGCCTATGCTGAAATGTTGGAACGCGACCGCTCGCGCCTGCTGGGCTGCGCTGAACGCCTGAATGAGTGTCCTCTTGGCGCCGCCGCTCTGGCCGGTACCGGCTTTCCCATTGATCGGGACATGACGGCAGAGGCGCTCGGCTTTGCCCGTCCGATGGCCAATTCGCTGGACGCTGTCTCGGCCCGTGACTTCGCGCTTGAGGCCCTCGCCGCCCTGTCCATCGCGGCAACGCATCTGTCCCGGCTTGCTGAAGAAATCGTGCTGTGGACCAGCGCGCAATTCGGTTTTGCCCAGCTGACTGACGCCTGGTCGACCGGCTCATCCATCATGCCGCAAAAGCGCAATCCGGACGCCGCCGAACTGATCCGTGCCAAGGCAAGCCTGATCACCGGGCTCTACACATCCCTGCAAGGGGCCGTGAAAGCGCTGCCGCTGGCCTATGCCAAGGATCTTCAGGACGACAAACGCCTGACCTTCGAAGCCTTCGACACCTACACTCTGTGCGTCCGCGCAATGACGGGCATGATCGAGACGATCCGCTTCAAACCGGACAATATGCGTGCCGCTGCCGCAAAGGGCTTCTCGACCGCGACCGACCTGGCCGACTGGCTGGTCCGCGAACTCGGCCTGCCCTTCCGGACCGCGCACCATATTACCGGGGAACTGGTCGCAAAAGCCGAGGCCAGAGCCTGCGATCTGTCCGATCTGACACGGGAAGACATGCAGGCCGTGCATGTCGATATAACAGATGCGGTATTTGATGTTCTGACGGTTGAAGCCTCTGCCTCATCTCGGACATCTTATGGCGCTACAAGCCCTGTTCGCGTTGCCGAACAAGTGGCACAGTGGAAACAGAGACTTCGACTGGAGTAGTCATTGATGAAACGCCCCCTCCTTTTCGCCGCCGCTCTCATGGTCACGTCTGCCAATCTGGCAGCCTGCGGCCTGACCGGAGACCTGAAGCGCCCCGATCCGCTCTGGGGTGAGCCGAGCGATGGCCTGGAGCCTGCTGAACTGCCGCCCCAGAACCAGAACAATTTGCCAAGTCTGCCCGACCGTGAGGACGAAGACACGGATACGGATGCAGATGACGAATTACTCGGCGGCGCGTAGGGAGCGGTCCATGAAATTACCAACACCATTGCTGGCCGTGCGATTGATCGCCGGCCTTACGGGGCTGTGCCTCGCCGCCGCATGCCAAAGCCAGCCGACCACGCTGGTGGTGGAGGCCGTCGCCCCCGCTGACCCTGTCGAACCGGTCGCCGTTGCGACCGAACTCGATGTGACCGAAGCCGAAGGCCCGGTGACCAATCAATGGGGCGGTGTCGTCCCGGAAGCCAAGCCGACGACGCCCATCGATAATGGCGCGCTCGGCGAAGTCGAGTAGTCCATGCATCACTTTACCTATCAGGACGGCAGCCTCCATTGCGAAGGCGTGAACCTCAACCAGATCGCCGATGAAGTCGGCACGCCCTGCTATGTGTATTCATCAGCGACCCTGGTGCGGCATGCCCGCGTTATCGCCTCGGCCTTTGAGGGCCAGGATTGCCTGATCGCCTATTCCGTTAAATCAAACGGGAATCTCGGCGTCCTGTCGACGCTGGCGCAGGAAGGCTGCGGCGCAGATGTCGTCAGCGGCGGGGAATTGCAGCGCGCCCTGCGGGCGGACATTCCGGCGGACCGCATCGTGTTCTCCGGAGTCGGCAAGACGGCCGAGGAAATGCAGTTGGCCCTGCGCGCCGGCATCCACCAGTTCAATGTGGAAAGCGCGGCCGAACTGCGCCGCCTGTCAGAGGTCGCCAGCCTGACCGGCACCGAGGCGCCCGTCGCAATCCGGGTCAATCCCGATGTCGCCGCAGGCGGCCATCCGAACATTTCGACCGGCAAGAAGGGCGACAAGTTCGGCGTGCCGTGGAGCGATGCCGAAGACCTCTACGCTGAAGCCGCCACGCTGCCCGGCATCCGTGTGGTCGGCGTGGATGTGCATATCGGCAGCCAGATCGGCGACCTCGTTCCGATGCGGGCCGCTTTTGAGAAGGTTGTGGGCCTCGCCAAACGCTTGCGCGAAGCTGGCCATGATATCCGCCGCATTGATCTCGGCGGCGGGCTGGGCATCCCCTACAGGGACAGCGACGCGCCCGCGCCGCCCTCTGATTACGCCGCCATGATCGCTGAGGTGACACAGGATCTCGGCGTGCAGGTCATCCTTGAGCCGGGCCGTGTGATCACGGGCAATGCCGGCGTGCTGCTCAGCACGGCGCTGTATGAAAAAACAGCGCCCGACACGAATTTCCTGATCATTGATGCCGGCATGAACGACCTCATGCGCCCCGCGCTCTATGACGCCCATCACGATATCCTGCCTCTGGCTCAGGCCGGCGCAGGGGCGGAGCGCAAGACCTATGACGTGGTCGGCCCGATCTGCGAGTCGACAGACAAATTTGCCAAGGCCCGTGAGATGACCGCCGTGCGGCCCGGCCAGCGGATCGCCTTCATGTCTGCAGGTGCCTATGGCGCTGTGCTGTCATCCTCCTACAATGCAAGGCCGCTGGTTCCGGAAGTTCTGGTGAACGGGTCGTCATTTGACATTGTGCGTCGTCGTCCGGACTTTGAAGAAATGATCGCCCTTGAAAAGGTACCTGATTGGCTAACTCAGACGGCATGAAGGCGCTCCACGCCAAGGTTTCCGCCACACGGCGGAAGCTGACGGTCTACGCCTTCTTCAAGGCGTTCTGGCCCTTCCTGACCTTTGTTGCCATCTTTCTGGCCATTGCTCTGGCGGGCGTCATTGACCGCATGGGCGCAGCCGTCGCCGCCGTGGCGACGATTCTTTTCCTCGGCGGGTCCATCCTGTTCATCCTGCAAGGCGGCCGGCGCTATACGCCCGTCAGCCGTGAGGACGCCGCGCGCCTGCTCGATCAGCAATCAGATTTGCGGCCCGTATCCTCCCTGACCGATCGCCCGGCAAGCGTGAGCCGCGGATCGCAGAAATTGTGGCAGAAGCATCGCCTGCGCCTGCTGGAAGAAGCCAAACGCCTGAAGCCGCCCTCCCTGTCGCGGGACTGGAACCGCCTCGACCCCTACTGGATGCGAGCGGTCCTGCCGGCCTTGCTCCTCCTGATGGGTGTGTTTGCCGGAACGGATGCGGGCGCGCGTCTGCAACGCGCCTTGTTTCCGGACTATGGCGCCCTGGTGGGCGCTGACGGCATGGTGGTCGAAGCGTGGATCACACCGCCGGAACATACTGGCCGCGCGCCGATTTTCCTGACACCTGAGCTGCAGAATGTGCGCGTGCCGGAAGGCTCTGAAGTGACCCTGCGTACCCAGGCCCATAGCGCGCCGAAACTGATCCTGAAGGGCGAAACCACCCACAAGCAGCGGTTCGAACCTACGCCCGATGGCGCCTATGAAGCCCGCGCGAAGATTGTCGAGGACACACGCCTGTCCGTGAACTGGTGGGGCGAGCGGGCAGGTTGGCAATTGCTGACCTCTCCAGATGACGCGCCGGCCGCCCGCTTCGTGAAGGCGCCTGAAATGGGCCGGCAGGACCGGACTGAAATCGTCTGGGCCGTATCGGATGATTATGGTGTCTCCTCGCTGGAGCTTCAGATCAGATTGCAAACGCCCAACCCGGCTGCGCCGGACGAAGCCGATCATGTGGGAATTCCCCTGTCCGGCGCGGCGCCCACCTCTGCCGAGGACATCACCCAGCTGGACCTCACCCGCCATCGCTGGGCCGGTATGCCGGTCACCTTGCGCCTCGTCGCGACAGATGGCGCCGGTCAGACCGGCCTCAGCGCCCCGGTGGATTTCAAGCTGCCCGAAAAACTCTTCCTCGACCCGATTGCCCGTGTTGCGCAGGAAGTTCGCGTCACCGTGCTGCGCGAACCACGCGACTACGCTGACCTGTCGAAGAATGACGACGCGCTGCAACAGGATGCCCTCAATCTGACCGCCGCAAATCGCCTCGGCACCGCCCCGCCGGATATCCAGAAAGCCGCGCTGATGCTGGATGCGATGACCTATAAGGGCGAGCGCTATATCCGTGACCAGGGCGTCTACCTCACCTTCCGGACTGCCCGGAGCATCCTCGACACAGCCGCCACAAAAGATGAAGCCGAACAGGTAGATCCCCTGCTCTGGGCGCTGGCGCTACGCGCCGAATATGGCAGCGCAGCCGATGCGCTGAGACGGCTTGAAGCCGCGCGCCGCGCCCTCGAACAGGCCCTGCGTGATGGCGCCTCCGAAGACGAGATCAAGCAGCGCATGGAAGCCTTCCGGGATGCGGCAAATGAATACCTTGCCGCCAAGATGGCCGAGGCCATCGCCAATGGCGGTGAGCAGCCGCAAATGCAAATGGATCAGGAAGCCATGTCCGGCGGGCCAGATCTCGGCGGGCAGGATTTCGAGGACATGCTGAACGCCCTGCAGGACCTCACCGAAACCGGCGCGACGGACCAAGCCCGGCAGCTGCTTTCCGACATTACGAACATGCTGCAGAATCTCGAATTCCAGCAGGGTCAGTCCGGCTCGGGTGGCATGCCGGGCATGCCCGGTCAGCAAGCCGACGGCGAACAGGAAGACCTGCCGCCGGAAGAACAGGAACTGACCGATGCCATGCGCCGTCTGTCCGAAATCCTGCGTGAGCAGCGCCAACTGAATGATGACACGCTGGCCCAGGAACGCGGCGAGCGTCCCGGCCAGTCAGGACAGGAACAGGGTGGCCAGGCGCCTGGCCAACAACCCGGCCAGCAATCCGGCACCCGGCAGGGACAGGAATCTGGCGAACCCGGCGGCGGCGAAGCGGGCAGCGGCCAGACCGAATCCCCGCAAGGAGGTGGCGAGGAGAATGGCGAACGTCCCGGCAGCGGCGGCGGAGAGTTTGCCGAAGGCAATGAAGGCGAAGGCTCTGGTCCCGGACAATCGGAATCTCTTGCCGAGCGGCAGGCCCGCCTTGGTCGGCTGGTCGAGGAATTTGCCCGCGAACAGGGATTAGGCGCCGGCACGGAAGGCGAGAATGCGCTCGAAGGGCGCGTCGATCCAGACGCGCTAGAGGATATTCGCCGCGCCCAGCGCCAGGCCGAAGACGCCCTGCAACAAGGCAATGAGCGCCGTGCCGCCCGCAATCAGGAAATGGCCACAAACGCGCTCTCTGAAGTCTCCCGTGATCTGGCCGAGCGTTTGGATACGCTGGAACGCGAACGCAATGGCCAGGACGCTCAGGCCAGCGATCCTTTCGGTCGCCCCGCCGGAGGGCCGGGCAATAGTGGCGAAGAGGTCAACATTCCGGATGCAAGCGAACGACAGCGCGCCAAGGACATCCTCGAAGAGCTGCGCCAGCGCTACAATGAATCCGATGATGAGGAAGAGCGCGAATATTTGCGCCGACTGCTCGACCGGTTCTGACCCTTGCGCCCCTTCTCTTTCCCTGACTTGATAGAAACGGGAGGAAACGGACATGGCCGAGCGCTGGACCTACACGCATGGACTGAAAGATCTGGGGAACGGGCTCTATGCCTGGCTTCAGCCGGATGGCGGATGGGGCTGGTCGAATGCCGGCCTGATCCGGGACGGTGACCAGTCTCTGCTGGTGGACACGCTGTTCGACATGCCGCTTACCCGCACCATGCTGTGCGCGATGCAGGACGCGACCGCTCTTGCCGCAGAGGACATTGGTGTCATCGTCAATACGCACGCAAATGGCGATCATTGTCATGGCAATGGCTGTTGTCCGCAGGCGGATATCATCGCGTCGGAAGCCAGCGCGAAGGAAATGATTGAAGTGCCCCCAGCCATGCTGGCCCAGTTCAAGAAGCTCGGCGGGCAGCTTGGACCTGCCGGCAGCTATTTTGCGGACATCTTTGCGCCGTTCGATTTCGACAACGTCGAGGAGCGCGCACCGACACAGACCTTTGCAGGTCAGATGGATCTGAAGGTCGGCGACAAGGTGGTCGAGCTGATAGAAGTCGGGCCAGCCCATACAGAAGGCGACGTACTGGTACATGTGCCAGACGACAAGACGGTTTTCACGGGCGATATCCTGTTCATTGATGGCACGCCGCTGATGTGGGCCGGGCCCGTCTCCAACTGGGTCGGGGCGTGCGACCGGATTTGCGAGATGGACGTCGATGTCATTGTGCCGGGGCATGGTCCGGTGACGGACAAGGCGGGCGTCCGCCGCGTTGCTGAATACCTCAAATTCGTGGACGCCGAAGCGCGCAGACGATTTGAGGCTGGCCTAAGTGTGCGGGATGCCGCGCTGGATATCGCACTCGGGGACTACTCAAGCTGGGGCGACGCCGAACGCATCGCCCTCAATGTCGATACGCTCTACCGGGAATATCGCGGGGATGGTGTGGTTACACCCGTGATCGAATTGTTCGGCCTGATGGCAGAGGTGCGAGACACGCAGCGCGCCTAGCGGTTTGCGCCGGGCACCCATTTGACGTCGTCGGCGCCATTATTATTGGCAACACGGCCGGCGACGAACATCCAGTCCGACAGTCGGTTAATGTAGGCAAGCGCTTCGGGACTGACGATTTCGTCTTCCATCGCGAAGACTTCCGCCACTTCCCGCTCGGCCCTGCGGCAAAGCGTACGCGCGACATGGAAGTGCGCAGCGAGGTCGCTGCCACCCGGCAGGATGAAGCTGTCCAATGGGGCGAGACGCTCGTTCATCGCGTCGATTTCGGTTTCAAGTCGTTTCACCTGGCTTTCAATGATGCGCAGCGGAGTCCATTCCAGCGTCTTGCCCCGGTCGGGCGTTGCGAGGTCGGCGCCAAGATCGAAAAGATCGTTCTGGATACGGCGGATGGCGGCGAGCATATCACCCTCGGCCTTGAGCGCGGCCACACCGAGCGCGGCATTGGTCTCATCTACCGTGCCATAGGCAACGACGCGCGGATGCCATTTGTCGACCGGCTCACCTGTCGAGAGGCGTGTCTTTCCCTTGTCGCCGGAGCGGGTGTAGATCTTGTCCAGTTTGACCATGACGCGCCCCTCAGAAACCGATCTTGACTGCACCCAGCGTCACACCGAGCGCAACAAGGAGCACAATCACGATCGCCTGAATCATGATGCGCAGACGCATCAGCTTGTTGGACCGGCTTGCCTGTTTGTCATCGGTGCGGGCGATGTTGGCGATGCCGATCCCCAATACGACCACCAGCGCCGCAAGCGCGACGTAGAAGCCAGTCATCAGGATGGTTTGCATGGGCGGCCTTTCAAGCAGCGTGAAGATGAGAGCATAAAGCGCGAGAGGCTGTTTGCCACGCGCAAAGCGTCGCGGGGGTCAGCTGCCGCTTTCCATCCGTTCGGCCAATGAGGTAATCCGGCTGGCCGCCTTGAGCAGGGCTTCGGCGGCCCTGGCTTCGCTGGCGGCGCTACCGGGCGCGGAGCGGCGCGCTGAATCCAATTCGTCAAGCAAGGCCAGTGCCGTGATCAGCAGCAGGCGCTCATCGCCAATGTCACCCACCGCCCCTGCGATCTGGTTCACCCGCGCATCGAGTTGCTTGGACAGGGCCTCAATGCGGCTCTCCTGGCCGGGGGCGCAGGCAATGGAATATGACCGGCCGCGAAGCTGGATATCTGCCTTAGCCATCCGGCTGCCCTTCCCGGCCAATGGCGGCGCGGACTTCCTCGATGGCAGAGCCAAGGGCCTCGCTTGCTTCGTCTGCCAGCAGCTGCAATTGCTTCTCCCGTGCCAGAGATGCATCAAGCTGTTCAGCCAGGTCAGATCGGTCAGAAACGAGGGCGGCAAGCTCGGCTTTGATCACGTCGGGATTGCCGGCGCGCGCCATCAGGCTGTCGAGCGCGCCTTCCAGTCGTATCAACGCCTCATCAAGCTGGCGGATGGCAGGATCGATTTCACTCATATACACAATGAAGTAACGGTATTATCCCAATCCGCCAAGCGACTTGACGCAACGGCCTTAGTCTGGCCTACGACTTCCGCAAACCAAAGGAGACTAGCAGAATGGCTGTCACGAACCGCGACATGGCAAACGCCGTCCGCGCCCTATCCATGGACGCCGTCGAGGCGGCCAAATCCGGACATGTCGGCCTGCCGCTCGGCATGGCAGATGCTGCAACCGTTCTTTTCCGCAAATTCCTGAAATTCGACCCCTCGCAGCCTGACTGGCCAGACCGTGACCGGTTCATCCTGTCAGCAGGCCACGGCTCGATGCTGATCTATTCGTTGCTGCACCTCACCGGCTATAAATCCGTTAGCCGGGATGACATCCGCAATTTCCGCCAACTCGGTGCGAACACACCCGGCCACCCTGAGAACTTCGTCACCAAGGGCGTCGAGACAACGACCGGCCCGCTCGGCCAGGGCATCGCCACCGCCGTCGGCATGGCGATGGCAGAGCGTCATCTGAATGCGCGCTTCGGTGACGACCTCGTTGACCACAAGACCTACGTGATTGTTGGCGATGGCTGCCTGATGGAAGGCGTCAGCCAGGAAGCGATCACGCTCGCGGGTCACATGAAACTCGACCGCCTGATCGTTCTCTGGGACGACAATTCGGTCACCATCGACGGTAATATCGATGTCGCAGATTCCACCGACCAGTGCGCACGTCTTGAAGCCTCCGGCTGGATCACCCGCAAAGTGGACGGCCATGACGAGAAAGACGTCGAGGCCGCTCTGAAATGGGCCCAGAAACAGAAGCAGCCCGTCTTCCTCGCGATCAAGACCATCATCGGGTATGGCGCGCCGAAGCTGGCCGGTACCGGCAAGGCCCATGGCGGTCCTTACGGCCCCGACGAGATCGCCGGTATCCGGGAGAACATTGGCTGGCCTCACGCGCCGTTCGAAGTTCCCGCGGCCATCGAGAAAGCCTGGAAGAAGGTCGGCGAACGCGGCGCCGAGGCCCGCAAGGCCTGGAAAGAGCGCCAGATGGCCTCGCCGCACAAGGGCGAGTTCAACGCCGCCATGGCCGGACGCCTGCCGAAGAACCTCTCCAAGGCGATCATCAAGCACAAGAAGGCGGTCGTCGAAGGCGGCGAGAAGAAAGCTACCCGCCAATGGAGCGGTGCAGCCCTCGAAGTCATCACGCATCTTGTGCCGGAAATGGTCGGCGGCTCGGCTGACCTGACCGGGTCCAACAATACGAAGACAGCGGTAACGACGCCGATGACGCCGTCCGACTGGGCGGGCCGGTATGTCCATTATGGTGTGCGGGAGCACGGCATGGCCGCCGCGATGAACGGCATGGCGCTGCATGGTGGCATCATCCCCTATTCCGGCACCTTCCTCGTCTTTGCGGACTATAGTCGCGCGGCCATCCGGCTCGGCGCCCTGATGGGCGCACGTGTGGTGCATGTCATGACCCATGACTCGATTGGCCTCGGCGAAGACGGCCCGACCCACCAGCCGGTCGAACAAGTTGCCTCGCTCCGCGCGATGCCGAACATGCGGGTCTTCCGCCCGGCCGACGGTGTCGAAACTGCCGAATGCTGGGAAGTTGCCCTCAACAATGCCGACGGCCCCGCCACAATGGCGCTTACCCGCCAGGGTCTTGCCCCGGCGCGCAAGGAGCACACGGACGAAAATCTCAGCGCGCTCGGCGGCTATGTCGTCTCGCCATCAGGCGTGAAGTCGCGCGAAGCTGCGGTACTGATCGCGACCGGTTCGGAAGTGGAAATTGCACTTCAGGCCCAGGCTGAGCTGGCGAAAGAGAAAATCCATGTCCGCGTCGTCTCGATGCCATGCATGGAGTTGTTCGCGCAGCAGGACGAGAAGTACCAGCGCGAAACGCTGGGCGGTGACCTGCCAAAAGTGGCCGTCGAGGCCGGCGTCCGCTTCGGCTG
Organism: Hyphomonas sp.; assembly: GCF_036964145.1. Taxonomy (GTDB): domain Bacteria; phylum Pseudomonadota; class Alphaproteobacteria; order Caulobacterales; family Hyphomonadaceae; genus Hyphomonas. The sequence goes on along the minus strand of NZ_JBALUC010000001.1, from coordinate 230,836 downwards.
GGATCGCTGGCTCGGCTCAAAAGGCGCCTTTGTCGGCATGGACAGCTTCGGCGCCAGTGCGCCTTACCAGAAGCTGTACGAATATTTCGGCATTACGGCCGACAAGGTCGCCGAGGCGGTCAAGGGTCTGCTCTAGCTGGACTTGAACAGATCCATCTGGCGAGGATCAATGTAGCGCTTGCGGCGTGGCTTGGTTCGGCCAGACCGAAAATAGAGATCATCGGTATGATCTTCGACCGGCGGCTTCTCAGTCGCCGGTTTTTTCTTGCGCGCTGCCGGAAGGCGCGTGACCAGGGCAGGGTCGACCAGTTTCCACCAGGTCACAGCGAGGACGGGCTTGCCCTCATTGTCTTCATATTTCTGAAGGTGGCCGTGGGCCCCCTCTTCATCATTGTGCGATTTCAGATAGGCTTCGGCCTCTTCCTCGGTCACGTTCAGCCAGTCAGTCGATAGCGACTCGACCGTGTATCCGGGCGCGAGCGCTTCTGCGTCGCTGCGGGTACGGGCCGCTTTGACGCCCGGTCTCAGCGCGTCTTCGACACGTATCGCAATGGGAAAGGCGTGACTCATGGCGCTCAGGTAAGCAAGCCCGGTGCCGCCGTCCAGCCGATATCTGCCGTCTGGGTCAAACGCATGGCGGCGAGGCGTGCCATGCGCAGGGTAACGGCCTTGCGCCGCGCCGCTGGCAGCCTGTCCTCCGGCGCATCCCGGATGACCGCCCCACCGAATGCATCGGCCACGATCAGGCCCGTCTCATCCGGGATAAGCTCCTGCGGGAAATCGCTGGCGACAGCGAAATAGAGCTGGTCGCAAAAGGGCATGTATTCAGGCCATTTCGAATCCGACCGGAAATCGGCAATCGATGACTTTACCTCCACCATCCAGATTTCGCCTGAAGGACCGACGGCAGCAATGTCCGCCCGGCGATTGTTGGCCAGGCTCATTTCCGTCACGCCGAAAAAGCCGAGCCCGCCAAGCAGTCGCCGCGTCCCCCGAACGATTTCCCCGGCCCGCGAGTCCGGAATGCCTATATCTGCCAGCTCTGCCATGAGCCCCTCAATTTCGTTCGCCTAATGTTCCGTAAACCGTACTGGCGATGTCGCCACAAGGTCAAGCCCAAGCCGCGCTCATCATGGCGCTCTCCATAAAGTGATTAAAGTTGGGAACTATTCTGATCCAGCATGCGCTCTAGCCCGTAGAGACTGTGTTAGTTTGGCAACATGCCCGTCGCAGAAGGAGATGACCCGTCATGGCAAATGCCTATAGCTCCAACGGACCTGCGGATCGAACCTATGTGAAAAAGGCGATGAAGGCACCGATGCTGGAAGCCGAGCATGAGCTGGATCTGGCCCGCCGCTGGCGCGAGGAAGAAGATGAGCGCGCCCTGCATGAACTGACCCGCGCCTATCTTCGCCTCGTGATCGCCATGGCCTCGAAATTCCGCCATTATGGCCTCCCCATGCCGGACCTCGTCTCGGAAGGGAATGTCGGCCTGATGATGGCCGCCGCCCGGTTCGAGCCTGACCGGAAGGTACGGTTCTCGACCTATGCGAGCTGGTGGATCCGCTCTTCCATTCAGGACTTTGTGTTGCGCAACTGGTCGATTGTGCGCACGGGGACAACTTCCTCCCAGAAATCGCTCTTCTTCAATCTCCGGCGCCTGCGCGCCCGTATCGACGATACTGGCGACGGTGTGATGACGCGGGAAAACCGGACATGGATTGCCGAGCATCTCGGCGTGCCGGAGCGCGACGTGGAAAACATGGCGTCGCGCCTGTCCGCTTCCGACCGGTCTCTCAACGCCCCCATGGCAGTGGATGGCGATGGCGAGTGGCAGGACCTCCTGCCCGATGTCGCGCCCATTCCCGAACAGCAGGTCATGGAGTCGCGGGACTCGACCCGACGCAAGGAATGGATCGCCAATGCGCTGAAGGCGCTGAACCCGCGCGAGACGCACATCATCATGCAGCGTCGCCTTTGCGAGGATTCCGTCACGCTGGAGACCCTTGGCCACGAACTCGGCATTTCGAAGGAACGTGTGCGGCAGATCGAACATCAGGCCCTCGGCAAGCTGCGCCGCGCGCTCGAGCGCATTGTCGGCGACCCGGACGAAGCCGGCCTGCTGCCCGGCACCTAATGCGTCGGAGTCTCCACGAACTCGAAATTGAGCGCATGGGAGATTTCCATCTCGTTGTCGCGCACATAGCCACGCGCCAGAACCATATGCCCAGGCGCTTCCTGGCATAGCGACGCAGCCGCTGTCTGGATTTGCAGTTTCAGCAAGGAGTCCTCAAGCGACAGGTCGCACACAGCTCCATATCCGTCCGCCCCCTGCATATCGACGACATGCCCATGCACGAGCTGGAAGCCCTCGAAGGGATCCGGCAGATCTCTGGCATAGGGTATGCGATACTGCATTGCTCGCCACAAGCCGGTTTCCTGCCCCCGTGCGTCGCGCTCGAACTCCAAAAGGGGTGCATTCGCGGCTGCCGTATCCGGATAGACCCGAACCCGCGCGCCGCCACGCTTCACCATCTCCGCATTGAGCCAGAGCTTGGGCCCGAGGGCATCCACGGTCTGCGCATGGGCCAGCGCGCGATCATATCGGTCGCGCGTCAGGCCGCCATAATGGAGCTGGACCTCCCGGCCAAGCACCATGTCTTCCATCATGCGTTTGGACTCGGTGTGATATGGTTGGGGTTCGCGCTCCTTGTATCCGCCGGATGGGGCCTCGATACCAACCAGGCGGACGCTTTGGCCCGTATCCAGCACGATCGTATCTCCGTCGACGACCCGCACGACCCGGCCCCGCTCTCCCGGCTCAAGACCATCCAGCGGGCCCGCCGCATTGCATGCAGCCAGGATCGTGAGGATCCAGAACCCTGCTGTCGCTCGCGCCATCCAATCCGCCCATCTAGCTTGTCGCAGGCGCACGCACAGCCCTGCTCCCGGCAGCGTAGAGCCGGAAATTGCCGACTTCAATCCGCGCCGCATTTACCGTATAGCCGAACCCACCCAGCGGTCCCGTAGCTCAGCAGGATAGAGCAACAGATTCCTAATCTGTAGGTCGCGCGTTCGAATCGCGCCGGGATCACCAATAAAAACAATTGGTTATGTCTCATTGAACTGGCGCGAATTACGCTCGGGGAACCACGGGGGAACCAATCGAGCAATGCATGCTTAATTCCCGCAAGAACACGAAACGGCAATCAGAGGCGAACTTTTCCCCAGTCGAGAGTGCGCAGCTCGCGTCGGAGCATGATGTGCGTGAGTGCGTGCGAACGGCGCGCAGTACAGCGAGGTCTGTGCCCTCCGACAGTCCGCGCCGCCCAAGACCAAGAAGGCGATCCAAAAGTTAGCCCTGTGACAGTTCCTGAACTCGTCCGCCGCTACCTGCCGGCCAGCGTGCAAAGCATCAGCGCTGACGCCCAGCTAGGTGCGTGGGCACATCGACGCCCTCCGACGCCGGGGTCTCAAGATGGTCGTTTCGGGCCACGCCGACGCCCGCGCAATCCACGTTGAGGGCGAATTGATGGGCGAGAGTGTCGATGTTGTCACCCCGTCCAAGAAGCAGACGCCACGTCGGCTTCGTCCAAAGAGCCTGCTCATAATGCTATTTTGCCAGAGGCGAGCGAGGCCTCCCAGGAGCATGCCCGCGCGGTGATGACGTCTGTCGTCACCCACGCATGTCTGCGATGTCGGAATGAATTTGGGGCGACCCAGCACGGTCCCCGGTTCTGTGACACTTGTAGACAGCGGATCATCAGCCTGAGTTAGCCTCAGGCTTCATCGGCTCATTGAATCAGTCTACGCGTGTCGAACGATGGCTCTCGATCACTACATATCTCAAGTCTACTTAAGGCGATTCCTGGCTCCCGATCTCGGGAATCTTCTCTATGGTATTCGCAAGTCTGATCTCAAAAAATTTACGCCGCGAACCAAAGACATATGTCGGTTGGACGAAGGCAATACCAATGATTACCTAACGGAACCCCGAGCTATCGAGAGCTTTTTGGTGCCTGTCGAAGGTGGCTTCAATGCAGCGGTTGATATGCTGGCAGCGACGAAGCCCGATGAAGACTGCATTTACAAGATCGCAGGGATGGCCAGCTACATCCTGAGTTGTTCGCCGGGCGCCCAGAGGATCAATGCAGGCCCAATCGAAGGCAAATTGGCCTTGGCTGCTCTGGAGGCGGATCGCGAGCAGGTCTTCGAGCCGCCACCCGCATCGTTGGTTGGTAAGGACCTAACCGAGTTGATCGAACAAGGTAAGATCGCATTTAAAGTTGACCCAAAAATGGTGCAGGCAATTGGAGTAGCGGACATACTTGGGCGCGTTACAGCGTTCGGGAACCAGCATTGGGAGGTTTTGCACAACGAACACGCGGACTGCCCATTCTTCACAAGCGACTTCCCATTTGGTGTGGAGCCCGACGAAGCAAGGGGAATGGTCAATCGTGTGTTTCCCTTGTCCCCAAACCTCGCTGTGAGGTTTCGACCTGATCCACGCCTACGGGGGGCGAAACTTGGTTTCTCGTTTCGCCATTTCAGCTACCAACATATTAGGCTGTCGCGCCCGGAGGCCGTTGGGCTGAACGGGCTGCTAGTGAAGTGCGCCGAAGACCTCTTGCTGTCGTCACGATGGCAAGACTGGATGGACCCTTTTATCGAAAAGAACCGTCATTTTCAAATTGTGTGCAATCCGAGAAGGATATGGACCCCCGTGGGATGGAAAGATGGGTTTCAGCAAGAAGTTGGTAGGGCTTAGTACAGATGGGCCGGACACATCACTCAGCGCGGCGATGACTGTCTTGCGAGTACCAACTTCACCAGACGTATGCCGTTGAGCCTAGCAGCTCGCCACGTCAGCAGCATGAATGAAAGGGCCGGCAGAACGTAGGCTAACTTCCACACGATTTGGCTCTGATAGAACCAGACCGCTGAGCCCAACACGAACGTGAATATCAAACCAAGGAACGTCGCGTCTCGGGCCAGAAGATATTCTCGGCTCGCGCCGCCGACCCCAACTTGATTCTCGCACTCCCTGTAGAGCTGCAGCCAAGCCATGTTCTGCTCGGCTCTGCTCTCGGGCAGTTCTCCCACTGCCGCCCGAACCGCGCCGGGGTCGATGTTGGGGTGCGTCGCCATCCATTTGGAGAAGGCCTCACCTCCGGGAAGGGGATCGTCCCAGCGGAGATAGACAAGCCTCGCTTTGAGCACATCGCTCGCCTGGGCGTTGATCATCAAAACAAAGAGCGCGGCGACGGCGGCAACGAACGAGGCGACACCCAACTTGGACCAGTCGGCCGCTTCGTCCATCACGCCGCCGCCAATTCCAGTCGCGAGTAGAAAGCCGACGATGTGCACCGCGGTCAGCACGCTCAGCGGCAGGAGGTTCTGCTGCTTGTGCGATTTGTCCTGGGCCACCACTAGTTCACCTCAACGGTATTCGGATAAGCCAACGGAACAAGCGCCACCTCTTCTGCCCGGGGCGAAAAACCTTTGTAGAATCGCATCCAAGCGCCACGCTCATGCGTGTAAGGCCGGTAGCCTCGGTGAATCATAGCTCTGATCACCGCGTGGCGTGGATGCAGTGGATCACTTTTGGCCGCCGAAATCACGGCCCAGCGGTCGCAGTTGTTGCCCATACCGACTATCTCGGGCAGCACGGGGCCAAGCCACGTATCCAGTATCTCGGAGTCTAGATTGTGTCGAGAGCCATGATGCGGAACCTGAAAGATCTTGAGGTTGGAGAAGTCGATGCCAAAACTCACGGCCACAATGTAGGCCCAGTCAAGAGCTTCACGCCCCGCGTCGCCCGTCAGCAGAACTTTGTGCCCGCCGAAGTTGGCAAATTGTACGATGCTGAGCTGGTTGTCGGGAGACGTGTCTTCCACGGCGAATATCTCATGCCCCCAAGGCGCGGTTCGCATCTTCGTGCCACTACTATTCGTATGCAAACGAGTTTCAGCGAGCGCGTTGATCGTACCGCCTGAGGTCTGGCTCAGAGGTCCGGGGGTTAGCCGCACGCCGCGAGCTTTGATTCCCTCTTCCGGGCTGAATGGCGATTTGGGTGAGGCCTCAACCATGTTCAGAAAGTATTCCAGCGTCGGCGACAGAACTCGAAAGGCGCCGATTCGGGTGCCAGCAAGCGCGGTATTCACTTTCACACCAATTCTATCGCAGATGCGCTGGATCTCTGCCAAGTCTGAGTACTCCGACCAAAGCCTGTCGAACAGCGCCGCCATCGTCTGAATGCGGGGGAACCTCGGCTTCAACTGGACCAAATGATGCCACGGGGCGTTCATCCAAACCTGACCAACCCGGAAGTTCTCCAATATAAATTGAGCACCACTCGCGTGGTCGCGGTCGTCATGGGTAACGACAAGATGATCAATCGAGTCATGGTCCGGGTAGAAGGCGCGAATATGGTCGAGCACTCGCTCGGCGGTACAGGCGTACCCAGCGTCTGTTACTTGCAGAACGAACCTGCCGTTATGCCAGTATCGTTTTACGATCGCGTCGGCGCTGCTGTCGCATGCCGAGTCTAGAAAATCGATCTCGTAGCACCCGTCCATGACGACCTCCGACCAGAACCTATGGGGAACATACCTGAGTCGCGCCTTGCGCTCAACCAGAACGATTCACAAACCAATGTCCGTGTGAACGATGGATGCGTGCCGAGAATGGGCGCCAGACCGCAAGTCCCTGGGATTCCCTCTTACCCAACCTGTTGTAATTGCAAGCAGCGATCCCGTAGCTCAGCAGAATGAGGGGCACGAGCCGGACGCCAGGATGGCATTTGAGTGCAGCACCAATTCTCTCCTATTGATTGTAACCTGCGCCAGCATCATGTGCTCTATGGAGGGGATGGTGACATGAATGCGGCAATAGGGGGTGCACCCGGTGAACGGGTAGTCTTAGACTCTAAACAGCTTGCTCGCATCGAAGCGGTGCATCGAGGTTTTCTCTACCAGCATTTGTATGCCGCGGCCTGCCTACTTAAACTTCATGCGCTGGAGGGTGGTGCTGTTCTCATCGAACGTGATGAAGACATCGAGTGCGAAACGCCGGACGCTGTCTATTTTCTTCAGGTAAAAACCCGCCAGAACCTGTTGATGCCCAGCGATCTTGCGGGTGTTCTCATGCATTTTTCTGAGTTGCGCGAGGAGCATTCGGACAAGGTTGGTGAGCGTTCAGTGGTTTTCGCAATTGTCTCTAATCAGCCGCCGGGCCCTAAGCTCACAGCAGAGATCGAGTCTTGGCCTGATGACGTTCACTTTATCTGTCCTGGTCGGACATTGGAGGATCATCCTTTCCTTCCCGAAGCTACGGCAGACCTCAACGATGCGATAAATTATACGAGAACACTCGCCGAGCCTCTGCCCTTCCGCTCGCTCCAACCGGACACGCTTGTCTGGAAACTTGCGGCGAAAGTGCAGTTTGCGGCGACAGGCGCGGATCGGGCTGACCACAGTATTTCAAGAATTGAACTTCCAAACCTGTTCGAGTCTTATGTCGATCAGCTTCAGGAGTTTCCGGAGGTGCCTGATACTTACCGGCCGCAGGAGAACGAGCCCCCCCTGATCTCGGGCGAGGGCGTCCGCCTGATTGTCGGTTTTTCCGGTGCTGGCAAAACGCTCTGGGCCGCCTCACACGCATCGCACACGCCTGAGGTCGTCGGATACTTCGATATTTGTGATTTGCCGGACACGGCGCTCGCAAGCTCTCTGGCGCGCGAACTCGCGGCGCGCATGCTGACGGGCGGACCCGGCGACACGGCGAGACTCCCCGCTGGTACAGGAATGGAGCTGCTGGCGGCCTTGAACAGGCACATCGATGCCTCCCAATCCACACCAGTGATGGTCTTGGACAACGTGCATCGATGCCGGCCAGAAGTCATTCGCGATATCATCGCTTGCTGTTCAAATGTCCGTTTTGTTCTTCTTGGGCAGCCCGGCGATCATATCGCCCGTTTCGAAGTTCATCTTGGTGTTTCTGCCGAAGAGTTAAGCGGGTGGAGCATGGAAACAATCGCGAGCGTTTTTGCCGAAAAGATTGTCCCTATCAGTCCAGCTATCGCAAGGCGCTGGCACACTGTTACCGGGGGTTTGCCGCTATTTGTCGAAAGCGCCGCTCGCGTGTGCCATCAGACCTACGGAGGGGATGTAGAGAAGTTTCTGGCCGAACTAGAGGCGGGTTCGCATGCCCAACCTGTCGCGCAAGAAGTGCTACTTGAAGAGGTGTTGGATACGCTTAACACGGATGAAAGGGCCGTGCTCAGTGTTTTGTCGCTGACTCGCCTGTCGCTAGATCCAGATGAAATAGGCCATATTGTAGAGTGTCTACCCTCCCGTCCCGACAGTTCAATGCGGGTTCTGCGGGAGTTGTCGCGAAGCGGCCTAGTTCAGCGTTTTGCCAACGGTAAATGGAAGGTCCATGACGCCGTCACCATTCCTGCACGATCGCTTTTGGACAGTGTATCCCCCGATTTGCATCTTGAATGTCTGGTCCGGTTGCGGGACGTTTTATTTCAATCCTTGCAAGCACGACCGGATATTGCCCGACTATCCGCCTGGATGCGTTTGCTGGCGCCGACAGGGCGAACCGAGGTTCTTGCCGATGTTGCCATGGAAGAAATGTTCCATGAGTATGGCGACCCGACCGATTTGAAACTCGCTTTGGAAGCGCTGGCCGCAGACCCGGATGCCGGACCGGAGAGTGAATATTGGGCTTTGGAGGCTTTGGCGTTCTGGGATCTGCAAAGTGACGCGAGGGTTTACGATCCAGGACCGCGTCTGACTCGGATGCAGGCCATTCTCGACGAACATCCCGGAATTGACCCGGATGGTCCGTTACGAATCGGGATCAAAACCATGATGTCCGGGGGAGCGCGCGGCGATGCCGTTGTTGTTCACGAGAGCTACAACCGGTGCCGGGCGCAGGCCGAAGGATATCCATCCAAACTTCGACTGGTTCGCTACAATTATGCCGCAGCACTCCATACCTTGGGGGAAAATCGAAAAGCTCTCCCTATCGCGGAAACGCTTTATGCGGAGTATTATGATGTACTCGATATCCTTCCGGCTGATGTTTTGGGGGCGACTAACCAGCGAATGCGCGAGCTGGTGGCGGATATTGAGGAGGCGCAATCTGATTTGAAGCACTTGGCTGACTGTTTGTCACTCACAGGTAAGATCAAGCGTGCGCTCGGTGAGCATCCGCGACTTCTGGCGATACATGCAGCCAAATTCTATTTTTTGGTAGGTGCGTGGCGCTCGCAAATGAAAGTTGCACAGGAATTCGCAGATGATTGTCTCGATTTGGGAGATACTGAAGCCGCCGTTATCGCCATGGAAAACCATGTCCTCCCTTTGATGACTGCATTTCAGTTCGACGGTGAGTATATGGATGTATATAGCCACTATGCAGTGCTTCTCGCTTACAATGGCAAGATCGTAGATGCTCGCAGGCAGATGGCTCAGTTGGAGCCTTTCATCTCCACACTCCCGGAAGCTCACCAAGCGGGCCTTGCCAATCAACGCGAGCTGATCGAGCAGATTGCGGTGGGAGAGATCAGAGCACCGGAACGGCGCTCGCCACTAGGTGGACCGGATCGCGCCGTGCGACAACGGCACGCTGGTGCTAGAAAGATCGGCCGCAATGAACTATGCCCCTGTGGATCCGGTCGCAAATACAAGAAATGCTGTCTAAATGGATAGCAACTTCAGAACCCGAGCGAACGGCCACGAGTTTGTTGGGAGGGCGCACGGATGACTGACCAAGAAGTTGAGGATCGCCTGCGGACATTGGCAATTCAAAAAGGAGCTCCTTTCCTTAAAGGAGAAGTCCCGTATCCGAACGATGTTGCAGATGATGTTTCGGGCAGCATCATCCTGACACTTTGGGATTTGGGTTATCTACAATCAGTCGAGCAACTCCGGTCGGAAGGCGCGAGCCAAGAACAAATTGACCGCTCCCTTGACAAGGCTCGTCCGGATGCGCGCCGCGAAGATTGGCAGGAATGCCTCGTTTCAGACGGTTTGTCAGACACGTTATGCGATGAGCTGCGGGCAGGATGGGACGCCGATCAGGGCGCGCCGGAATTTTTGACGGAACGACGAAGTGGCGTCGTCAAAGAGTTCGAAGTAATTTTCCGATCAAATGAAAGCCAACACCGCGGCCGGCCCCATGTCGTCGCCGTTCTCCGGGGTGTCCAAGTCAGCATCAGTCTCGATGACCCTCCGACCATACTTGCCCCCAAACAACCGGTTCGCGGATCAGCCAATGCACTGAAGGTGATCAAAAAGTATCGCAAGAAGTTGATTAAGGAGTGGCATGAATCGCGCCCTGACGATCAGAATCTGCCAGCCTCGAAATGACTATACTTGAACGTCTGGATTCTATCGGGTTCTAGCTCTTTTAGCGCCGGCTTTCCAAGGCGCGGACATTGGAGTGTCCCTCGAGTCTAAAGTCCTGTCCGCAAGCTCCGATGGCGCACCCGACTCGCCCGTTAACTGGGGTACAAAGCGCGCACATCGAAACTTTTTGATAGACCTCGATCGCGATTCTCGATTTTCAATTGTTGAGCGAAATCACATGGAAATCAAAATGTCATCCCCTCAAGTCAACAGCTTCGCTAAACAGATTCGAGACAAACTGCATCGGTTGGGGTCGATTGAAGCCGCAGCCACTGAGTGGAAAGCGGAACTTGAGGGATATGGGGCTTGGTCCGGCGATAGCGAAAAAGACCTCGCGGAAGCCATAGCAATGGTCGAAGCGGAATACCGTCCCATAGAAAACCTTGTCAGGCATTCGGTGATAAAGGTCCGGCCAAAATGGTACTCTGGGCCGCAGGAGCACCACAAACACTGGCCGTCACTGAAAACCTATCTCTTGCATCGCAAGAAGTGGCTCGAGCCCACTGTAGTATCACCAAAGCCACGGAGAACTTCTGCAGTGTAGTAAGTAAACTGCATGTTCTGTGTTTTTGCGTAATTACTGATTCCCATGTTACCCAATTGGCCGGATAGGTGACCGCTGAGCCTCTTCAAAAGGCTATTTAATTTTGACTCGCTCATCCTAATGTAAATCAACTTTGAATTCGCAAAGGGATATGACGAGACCCCGATTGCGCAGCCACTCCTTATGTAACCATGGCATCCCTCGTGATGGAAGGCGGGTCAGCACAGCTACAGCCAGCGAAAGGCACGTGGTCTGACGCGACAGAACCATTCAACACAATGGAAGCAGCTGCGGACAGACTCGCTGACCTAGTTGCATCAGCCCATGCATGAGATCGCGGCGCCCCGGTTGTGGTTCGGTTACCGGCGCATGCACATCCTCCCGAATTGCGAAGCCTGCCAGGTTAGCAAGCACATAGTCTATCGGCTCCATGGTCGAAATGGTCTACGTTTGCGGGCCAAACCGCCCCGCAGGCGCAAGCTCGCAGTTCATCGGGACGCCCGGTGGCAACCGTCAGAACTAAACCAAGCCTGAAGCCTCGACTTCGTTCACGGCCAGTTTTCCTGCAGCACGAAGATCCGCTTGCTGACAGCGATTGATACCTACTCCCACGAATGCCTGGCGCTCGAGGTCGGATCACGCTTGAAAGGCAAAATCGGTCGAGATAAGGAAAAGAATGCGAAGGCATAGTATACTCAATTAATTGTGGTTGTTCTGTTGGGTAGGTTAGTGTTTGTGCGCGACAGTCACGATGGTGCCGTCACCGGCAAGGATGAGATAGAGATCGCGCAGCTTTCCGGATTTATTCGGCATCCATGACCCGAAATGTTTCTTCACGCGCTTCCAATCCCGCTCTGAAAAATAGAGCCGTTCTGTGCCGTCAAAGCTCGATTCGCTGGACCCGAATTTGACGAGAAGCTCCAGTGCTATATCGGGCACGCCTCTTTGCGACTGGCGTATCTTTGCGTGCCGGGATACCCGGCAGGATGAAAGAATATCGGTGTGCGTCATTACACGTCCTCCTTCTCTGGGTTCGGAAGTTGAAGGCTCTCAAGGGCAACCCGACGCCAGCTATGTCCGGTGACAATGCCCCAGTTCCCACTATCGGCATTCGGCCGGCGCCAGCGCGGTGTATCCATCCGTGCCAAGAGCTCCAATGCAGCGCGGTAGTCTGAGATTCTCTGTTCAGCGCCTTTTGCGCCGATCGTGTATCCGGCGTCGTTTTCGCCTTTACCCTTGCGCCAGCAGACGTCAGGAAGGAATTCTGACCCGTCATTGGCAACCGGCACAAAGACGTAATCGGCGAGCGCGACTTCAGGCGTGTCTGAACCATAGGGAACATCTTCGCCCCAGTCAGGTTTCAGAGGTTGCAATTTCTCTACAGCTTGCCAGAGAGAGGGCTTGTAGTCCCTTACTTCCAGCCAGGGGCGGGCATTATCGGCTGCGATTTTACCCTTCTTTCCAACCAGCGGAGCCTCATCGGTTTTGGCATAGATCGCATTTTGCAGCCGCTTCATCGATACGCCGGAGAGGGCGGCGAGTTCAGCGACAGTGAGTGGCTCGCCTTTGTCATAAGCCAGCCGAGCCCTAGCGGCGGTTCTTACCCGCGCGCAGTTGTCAAACAACCCATCTTTGAGCCTGCTTGCAGATAGGAGCTGCTCGACCTCGTCGATTTTAGCGCAAATAAATTCAACCCATTTTGCGACGTCGTGTTGGGCGGTGTAGCGGCTTTGAAGTTCGGCCGCTGCAGGGGCGGTCGCATCAAGTGAAAGATTGGATCTCCAGCCAGGAAGAATTCCGTAATAGGCCAAGGCGTGGAGATCGTGCAGATGATCAAACAAGTAGGGGCCATCGAAGATCGTATACGACATCGCCTCTTCCAGCTCCGCGCGCCAGTCGGCGGAGATATGGACCTTGGAAAGCATTGACCAGTCCCATTCGATGAGATCGCTATAACTCATGATTTTGGTCAGTACCGCCATGCTAATATTGGCATGATGGCGCGTGGTCATGTGTTCAATGAGCTCGCCAATCAGGGTGAGGATCGACTTTCCGTCATCGTGTTCCTCCCACTCATAAGTGCCTTCAAACTCAGAGATTCGGTCAAAAAATTCGTCTGCCAAAGTGTGCATATCTATAGTCCTCGGGTATCTAAGTTATTTTGATTGCCCAAGAACTAATGCTGAAATAATAAATGGTCAAGTGAATAATCTGAATTGCCCGTTAAATCTTTTGGTGAGCGGCGCATGTTTCAATAGTCCGGGGAATATTCCATGCCTTTCCGGAGCGCCCCCCAACCTAAACCAAATTAATCTTAGTGATTCTGGCGGTTCAGGAGGGACTAAGGTTCGCTCGAAAGCGGCATTTGGATGTAGACGTTCTTCGGTTGTTCTTGGAGATCAAGCTGTGGTTAGCAGAGGGTCTCGATATTGTGACTGCCTGCCGCATGGGTAGCGCGTCCGATGCCTACAATTGGTGCAAGACTGGCGGTGTCAGTAAGTGCCAACTGGCCAAGAAGAAAGGTTTGGAGAGGGAGAACGCCCGCCCGAAGCAAAACGTAGCTGGCTTGAAACTGGACAAGCAGACCCTCAAAGAGGTGCTCGTCTAACTAAAGCTCAAGGCCTGAATCCAGCCCATGGAAAAATGGATACAATGAACGCTTTAATGCAACGCCGCACCGTGAAATTCTGAACGTCGAGTGGTTTATTTCACTCGAACAGGCCCAAACCGTCATTAACACCAGACTCAAACAATACAATCGCATCTGGCTTCACTCATCACTCGGCTATCGTCCACCGGCCCCCGAAACGAAGTCGCCCTTCCAAATCAAACACGAAAACACTACGCAGAAACCGGCTGCGCTATGGGGGCGGGTCACCCCTTCCCCGCCAGCACGACCCTCATCAAGTGCCCCAGGATGCTGGTATGATTCGCGCCGGACCCGCGAGCTTAGCTCAGGCGGCAATAGAGGACGATCTCGATCTGCCTTCGTTTCTATCTGACCAGATTGATAAGCGCTCTCATGTCCAAGAGCCAAGCCTGCTGTTGCGGACGAAAACTTGTGTGTAGTGCGCGCGGAAGCACGAGCTGTAAGTCCTGGCTGCGCATTTCATCAGTCTGTGCGGTAGAAATAGCCGGCTCCAGCGTTAGTAGGTGCTTTGGGCTGATACGGTCTGCCTCAGACAGCACTTGCCGCCAACGATCCTTGCAGCTCGTTTTAACGGCCAGCATTTTCAGGCGCTCTGTGGGGAATTGCTCGTTCGCGTAGGAAGCTTCGTCTGGAAAGAGAAAGTCCGCAGCTTTGCGTTTCTCCGTCGTCGCTTCGCGACGATAACGAATAGAGTTTGCTGCGAGGATTGCTTCGACATGATGTCCGAAGGCGTAGCCCGCTCGCGACTTTCGGCGATTTTGGACGCTGAGCGAAAATTTGAGAAACCCGTCGACGTCGGCCATGCCCTCACCGTGAAAGCCGGTTTTCAACCGTTCAGAGACGATCAACTTTTCAAGACTGCGAAACAGTGCCTCTTCCTGATCCATCCACGCAATCAGCGCTTCGTCAGGATCTGCGAGAGGATCAATACCGCTAAGACTTTCTCTGGCAAAGCGCGAGAACTCCGCTGTGGATGGGAATGAGAGGCCAAACTGGCCGATCAGGCGGTCGAAGTCGGACGGTTCTGCCTGATCAGGCTCGATGTCGAGTTCGGCAAGGACTTTCCGGGCGGCATAGTCAAGTCCACGAGCCGTTGAGACGCTGATTTCCTTCGAGACCGCTTTGTCTTCGACAAGGTCAAGACCAAAGAGCCACTGCAATTGCTGACCGATGGTCGAACCAGCCGGCGACAGGATGATAAGCAGGGACCGGTCTGGTCTCTGCGCAATAAGCAGAAAGTCACCTGCGTGGGCCCGATGCACGACTGTGCGCGAGTTCGCTGAATAATAGAGATGGTATTCTGCACTCCGCTGCGGCTGGTTGCGTCGCACATTGCTCCAGGTACAAAAAGCCTCCGCACGGGGGCGCTCTTCATCTTCGTTGTCATCAAGCCAGAGGAAGACCGCTGGGAAGGTTTCTTTTTCCAGCGGAGCGCCAAGGAATCGACGGAACCCACCCACGCCTTGGAACTCGTGTTGATTGGAGGTCTGAAGATTAATCTCAACGTCTGTCAGGTACTTGGCACCAGCGCCGAGGAAATGATCTGCGAGTGATCCAAACTTCATGCCGTGTCGTTCCCGCTAATGACTGTCCCGCTGCCATCGATGGACAAGCCTGGTGCATCTGATAACAACCATTTTCTGATATCGTCGGTGATGCTCGTTAGGGCAAGGCGGTTTTTGCCCTTCAGCGCGCACTCCCACACAATGCCGGTGCGCCAGCAACGGTGAGCGAGGTCTTTTAAGTTTCGGGCGTCCCGGACCTGGGTGCTCGTGATTTTGTTTTCCCAGAATTCGCGCCGGGAGCCAGGCCAGCGAAATAGGGCGCAGTCGTGTCCGTGCCAGAAGCACCCGTTTACAAATACAACGGCGTGATATTTTGGAAAGACCAGATCCGGTCGGCCAGGCAGATCTTTCCTGTGCAGGCGATAACGCAGTCCCGTTGCATGTAGGGCCTTGCGAATGACCAGTTCCGGCTTTGTGTTCTTGCCAGAAATTGCGGACATGTTGCGGCTGCGAGTTGCCCGGTCATGAACGTCAGGCATAGCGTAGAAGAGGAATGCCCTCTGTCGGTGCGAGGTTCGCCAGGATATGGGGCTTCATGATCTTTGCGACTTCCCGGAACACCGGCACAGCTACCGAATTGCCGAACTGCTTGTAGGCCTGCGTATCCGAGACCGGAATCCGGAACGTGTCAGGATAGCCCATCAGGCGCGCGCACTCGCGTGGTGTCAGACGGCGGGGGTTTTTATTTCGGCCTTGGTCGATTAGGATCTCGGATCCATCCTTGTAGTAGCGCGCAGATAGCGTGCGGCAGGTATCGTCCGGGCCGACAAGCCCGAACCCGAAACCGTTTCCGGCTGCTTTGTGCTTTGCGGCATAGTCCTGCAAGTATTTCCAGAGATGATCGGTTAAAGTATACTTTTCGTTCACCAGAGCCTTTGCGCCGGTCGTGAAGTGGCCTTCAGGCGCTTCCGAACCATCTTCCGGGTGCAGGATTGACGACATAGTTCGGACGCCGATCTGCGGCAGGCTGAGATCATCCCAAGAAAAGCCCGTTGCTTCGCGGAATCCAACGATCACAATTCGCTCGCGGTGCTGCGGCAGAAAATGTTTGGCATTTATAACGCGGAATTTCACGTGGTAACCCAAGTCCTCGGTCAGTGTACGTCGGATCACTTCAAATGTCCGGCCTTTATCGTGGCTAGTCAGGTTTTTCACATTCTCGAGCAGGAAGGCGGCTGGCCGGTGGGCTTCGAGAATACGGGCGACATCAAAGAACAGTGTGCCTTGGGTTTCATCCAGGAAACCATGCGCACGCCCGAGTGCATTTTTCTTGGAAACACCGGCTATCGAAAATGGCTGGCAGGGAAATCCGGCGAGCAGTACATCATGCGCGGGGATGTCATCGACATCAATCTTTGTAATGTCGCCATCAATTGGCTGGTTGTCGCGGTGATTGGCCTGATAGGTCAGCTGGGCATATTTATCCCATTCGCTCGTGAACACACAGCGACCACCCACAGCTTCATCTTCGAAGGCGGTTCGCAGGCCGCCGATTCCGGCGAACAGATCAATGAACCGGAAGCCGGCGCTGCCTTGGCCGCGGACTGGTTTTGCGATGCGCTCCTCGAGCCAGCGGACGACTAATGGCTTGGCAGTTACCTCGCCGGATTCCCAGCGATAGATAGTCCGTTCAGTCACGCCAACATGGGCGGCAAGCTCGGGAACAGTGAAGCCAGCCCGGCATCTCATTAGGGTAAATTCGCTGATCATACTGAGTCGCCTCATTGGGGAGCAATGATGACGGGATGTCAGTATTCGTCCCGGGGGTCAACGTGATGTTCTTGATTTATTCCAAAAAGCTGTGGAAGAATCGAAGGTCGAGCCAAGGCTGGGTGCTCTGGCGCTGGCTAGCCAGGGTGCTGATTACTTCCCCACTCCGGGTGTACTGGGTTTTCGAGTTTTCGAGCTGGCTTTCTGCTAGCGCCCATTGCTGTTTCGATTGGCCCGAGGCTGATGCCAGAAGCGCAACATATAATCTAAAATTGTGAATAATGTTGCCAATATAATGAAATTGTGAGAAGCCGGATGCCAGTTTTAGGTGATCAGGGGCCCATTTGGATGTCAAAGAGAGAGAAGTTTACAAAACTTGCGGAGTCGCGCGTTAGTAAAGCGCTCAAAGAACTGCAGCTTATAGGAAATCTGTCGAACCGCTCGGCGTACGAATACGACGAGGAGGATGTGAAGCAGATTTTTAAGGCCCTCCAGAAAGCACTTGATTCCGCAAAATCGCGCTTCACCGAACCGGGCGTCGCATCAAACCCGGTATTTCGGCTCGGTGGCGGCTCATAAGGAACGCGCAGCGTTTATCTCGGTGAGGTTGAATTGCTTCACGAATGAATATGTACTGATTTAAAGGCATCCCTGGCGAAAATTTTCGGCCGGCAAGCATTAGACATGAAGAGGCAAGCGCATGCCAGACACAGAATTTGAAGCAACAGATGAGCTGACACCTACCTGGCGGTTTGCTGATATTCCAGACGATCAGGTTGCCCCGGATGTGACCCAACGCGATCAGTTCAGAAATGACTCCGTGGAATTGTTTCAGTCCCTGGTGCGAGAGGCTACTCAAAACTCAACGGACAGCCGAGCAGGCATTGATCCTGTTCGCCTGAGGTTCGCGATACGCACGCTTGGTCCCGAAGATAGCGCGGCATTGCGCAGTTTGCTCGAGCCGATTGCGATGAATTGCAGCGCCTGCAAACTGGATGTCAGCGTACTCTCCAGTGATGCCGCGAGGGTTTTAGTCGTGGAAGATTTCAACACGTTCGGCCTCATTGGTTCTGTAGATCAGCACGACGACGGAAACTTCAGCGGGTTCTGGCGTAGACACGGCGGCTCCAACAAGGATGCAACGAAAGGCGGTAGCCATGGCCTCGGCAAGCTTGTATTTTCAACAGCGTCTCAGATCGGCGCAATTTTCGGTCTCACTATCCGGAAGAATGACCTCTGCCCGCTTCTGATGGGGCAGGCCATCCTCAATAATCATAAGATTGACGGTAGGCGCTTGCCCGCTCACGGCTACTGGACGCCGACACAAATGCCGGGACAGATTCAGCTTCCTGCCCGCGATGAGGATCTCATTGCTCAGATCTCGGCTCTGATGGGTTTTCGGCGGACGACGGAGACTGGACTTTCTATTGCTGTGCCCTACGTGCTCGACGATATCAGCCACGAAGCGCTGATACGTGCCGTCGTGACGAATTACTTTTTTCCGATTTTGTCCGGTGACCTGATCGTCGAAGTTGGCGATATTGAATTACGAAAGGATAATTTCGCCGAAATCGCCTCTATGCAGACGGGTCTTTCGGTCGATGAGAAACACCGGCTAGAATTCGTGCAGCGCCTGGTGCCGAAGCTTGGAGACACACCACCACTTGTGCTCTCGGAGCACCCTGGGAATATGCGGCTTGGCGAGGTCGAAATCGCAGAAGACATACTGACTGTCCTACGTGAACAGTATCAGAGCGGGAAGATCGTTTCAGTCCGCTTGCCGGTCACTACCCAACCGAAACTTGGCGCTAAAGCTGCGTCCTTTGTTGATTTGTTTCTGACGAAGAAGCCAGAAGACGCCGCGCCATGGGCGCTGTTCGCCCGTGAGTCCCTTGTGCTGCCCGGAGAGTCTCGCGCATCGTTCAGTGATGCCGCTTTCGGTGCGCTCATCGCCCGTGACCCCGCCGTTTGCAGCCTTCTGCGGGATGCTGAAAATCCGGCGCACACCAAGTGGAATGCCCACGAAAAGGTGAAGTTGAACTGGCGCAATGGAGCCGGCACCATCCGGAACATTCGCCTCAGCCTGTCCGCTCTCTACAGGTTGATTACAGCCGAACTGCGAGAAGATCATCGAGACCTCCTCTTAAATATTCTGTCAGTAGCAGACCCTAGTCCGAAGCGATCGAAGGGTCCGCGAACTCGCACCAAGCCAGACATTCACTTGTCCCCGCCTAAGCCCAAATTCTTCTCCGAACAGCGAGTTGATGGAGGATTCCGACTCCGTGCAGGCCCGGGTGCGGAGGACAAAGAATACCCGGTGCGGATGCGCATCCGCGTGGCCTACGATGTTCTTTCCGGAAATCCATTCAAGCTTCACACTCCATTCGACTTCGACATGTCGAAGAACTCGCTGAAATTCCGAGCTAAGAGTATCAAGGTCGCCGAGCGTCTTCCGGGGGCTATCGTACTCGAGTGTACCGATCCGGACTTCGTGCTGGAAGTCACTGGTTTCGATATGAACCGTGACCTGATTATCGACCCGAGGATCGTAGTATGACCCGCCGCTTTAACTATACCGGTCGCCAGCGAATCACGAGCGAACATTTCTCAGCGAATGTCATCAGCGAAGACCCTCTGATCGCGGCGGTTTCGCTGAATCTCGATGGTCTGAAAGTGACTTCGGAAGACCGCATTGTAATTGAACCTTATGTTGGAAATATTGCAAAGCGGATAGACTGCGGCCAAGTTTCCGCACCGACAGTTCCAGTCTCACTCGACCTGTCGGATCTGAGCTCCGGTGGGTCTATTCAGTTTCGAGTTAAGGTCTCAGGGAAAGACGGGCGTCTGACTGCGGCAGGCGACAGGATAAGACTGACAGGCTTAAATGAAGAATCGGGTCGCCGGGCTCTGTTGCCAGTGGAGACAAATCCGACCCTTGGCGAGCAGATATGGAAGATCGAAGTCTCTGAAAGCCTGCACCCGAAGCTTATTCTGAACAGTCGAATACCGTCTATCGAGAGCCGGCTTCTGGACGACCCGGTCTTCGGAGGAGCGGTGCTGCTGCCGGCTATCCGTAAAGTGCTCGAAGTTCTGGCAGAAACACCCGACGGAGACGTTTGGCAGCAAGACTGGCTTGAGTTCGCCCGGCGGTGGAACCCCGATACCAACCCTGATCATACGCTTGAGAACGATGATCGCGATGAATGGATAGATACAATTATTACCGCATTCTCGCGCAAGCAGGGCTTTGCCCGCCGCGCCACTGAACCCACGTCAGGAGCTGCAAAATGAAATTCAGAAAGCTGAACGAACAAGGTGTTGCCCAGTTTGAGCATTGGATCGTCTCCCTGACTGACAATCCAAAGTCAGAGCCACCTTTGTCTCTGCTTTCAAACCCCGCAACGAGTGAAGAGACTAACTACGAACTTGCGCTGGCCGGTCGTGTCTTCGAGGACAGAGCCGAGCTTGGAGAGTGGCTGACTGACGCTCTGAAGAACCACGCATCTGAAGTCCTCTATGATGGTGGGTTCTGGTCGTCAGTTGCTTTGGTGCTTATTGATCAGATTTGTCCCCCACGGGTGGACGGTGCGCGCAAGCCAGGCGAGATGGCCCGCTATGTATTCCAACCACAACGCAAATCATACAGACACCTCGTCTGGGCAGCTTGGTGGGCGATCAGCACGTATGGTGAGAACGGTCGGTACTTATTGATGCCTGTATCGAACCGCGACTACCCGCTGGAATTTGGCGGCGGTGAAATCATGGGTCAGATCGCCGCAAATCAGATGACCACATCATCTCAGACTGTGATCCGGCTCGGGCGGCGGCTTTATGAGGATCCAGAAACTAGGCGCCAAAGCAAAGGCAGCAGTGGCAAGGGCGCTGATTCTCCGCGCCGCCTGATCCAAGTTTTGCGCCAGTTCCAGCTAACTTATGATTTCGAATCGATGTCAGACGATGCTCTTGCCGGCCTGTTGCCGAAAGAGTTTTCGAAACGGCTCAACGCCTAGTCACTACAACGATTATTCCAGCATCGGGCGGCATACGATGTATGCTCCGATCATTAATTCGGGCTGACATCGTCAACAAGAAAACGCGCTCCCGCATGATGGCCGGGATTGGTGGCAAGGACACCAAACCGGAACTGACCCTGCGACGCGCGCTTCACGCCCATGGCTATCGTTATCGCCTGCATGATCGAAAACTTCCAGGTCGCCCTGACATCGTGATGTGAAAACGAAAGGTCGCTATCTTCGTGCATGGATGTTTCTGGCATCGTCATGCTGGCTGCAGATACGCCACGACCCCGGCAACCCGTCCGGAATTCTGGCAGGAGAAGTTCCGCCAGAATGTCGAGCGAGATGCCCGGAATATCGAAGCGCTCCGGGCAGCGGGCTGGCGCGTAGCCGTGGTATGGGAATGCAGCCTCAAGAAGGAAATCATGGAACCGAATCTGGCCGAGCTGATAGCCTGGATCGATGACGGCTTGAAAAACGATCTTCTGTCTCTGTCCGTCGACTGACGAACCGCAACCTTGCCCCTTCCCTGTTGCGCAACCCTTCTTTCGGGGGCCGGTACTGAAAATCGCTTGCGCGCTTCGCTTGCCCGCATGGTCAACTCGCCGGACAGGACCCGCAAGTTCCGCAGCCCGGACGCCCTCGCCATACTCATAGCAATTCTTGCTGCCGCGCGAACAAGCTGCTGCGCGCAGCCTTTGACCGCCTGGGTGAACAGAATGCGGGCACAAGCCCGCATCCCGCACTTCAGATTGGCGTGCCATTTACCGGCCTCCAGTCGAGAATACGACCTTGTCGCGGCACACGACCGCGGTCTCGGTCCCATGCTCCAGCGCAGACTTTCGAAGAATGCCGGAGTAGTCCTGCACGAGTTGGCCAGCAGCCGAAGGAGACTCGGTGACAAGCCGAATACTGGCGCCCTTCTGCTCGAAGCGAAATTCCGAAAGGAGCATGGCCAGTCTAGGATCACTGCTGTTGATACCGAGCCGAGCCGCATTTTCACCGAACCGCCCTTTGCCGTTTCGGCCTAGAACTGGCGAACCCGGTTCGCTGACCCGACCGCTGCTTCGAGCACCAAGTCGATCGACAAGCTGAGACCATGAATGAAGCCTCTGGCCGGATTGGTGCAACTCGTCCCGCAGCTCAATGGCCCGGTTCAGAATCAGGCTCTTCAATTGTTGCCACGGTTCATCCAGTCGATCAAACAGCCATGAAGTCACCTCATACAGGCTCAGCAATTCCGGATGGGACTTCTCATCAATAACTCGGTCAAAGAGTTTCAGAAGGTCATCTTCGAGAGAGCGGACCTCGCACGTCACGGCTTTGGATTTGTTTTGATAGTTTTCTTTAAGCGCGGACATTCTGTCCACCTCTGAGGGCCGGCCATGTCCAGTGCACTGGACACCAAGTGGCAAGGTGATCGCAATCTCATATACGCTTTGACTGCCATCCAAGCGGATCTTTCTTCGACGGCGAATGAGCTTCTTCCGCTCAAGTTCCTTCAAGGCCCTCTGAATGGTTTTCGGACAATAGCCCGTTTGCTCTGCCAGAGTCTTCACTGGCGGCCAGCAAAACCCACGCTGATTTCCCATGAACACCAGCTCCTTGAGGACTATGCGTTGAGCGCGTGGCAGATGCGTCATTCTCCTGACAAGGATCTCTCGCCAGGCACGACCGATTTTCTTTTTCTGCTTGCTATTATGCATGATATTCACTCGTCGATGCCGAACGGTTGGCATCGATCCACGCCTCCAGTGCAGAAAGCTCGTAGCGAACCGAGCGTCCAAGCTTTATGAACGCAGGCCCGCCGCCCCGCAGCCGAAGTGTTTCCAGAGTCCGTGGAGACAATCCAGTCCTCTCAGCCGCCTCTAGTGTATTGATCAGTAAACGAATTGTCACAGTAATTCTCCTGGTTTGAAAAAGGATGTGACAAGAGTGCTTTGGTGACCAGAATTTCATAGGGGGAATAATTCCGGCTAATTCAAACCTGCAATATTCACTACAGACCCAGATTATCCCTTTCCCTCATGATCAGCTCTATGTTCCAGGAGCCATCATCCCAATAACCAAGCTCAACGAGATGATTCCGAATTGACTCGAACTCTAGATATGGTGCGACCTTGGTATCGTGCTCCTCTTCCCACCGACGTTGAAACTGATCGATTGCAGAGGTAAGCGTCATGCCTGAAAGTCCTTCATCGACCATTCGCAGGAAGAACTCTCTGGTCTGCTCCAGTCTCGACTTTCTTCCTCTCTTCTTCAGTCCGGCACGATAGGGCTCGGCATAGATTGCGCCCGCGGCCTCGAGATCAATTGTTGAAGGTTGGTACTTCAAGAGGTCGTGCAGGATAGCGTATTCAGCGGATACTCGATAAATGAGTTCCGGCCTTTCACGCGTCAAAGTCCGGCGAAGCAGCTTTTCCGTGAGACGAGCCGGTAATTTGCTTTCCGGAACCGCAGGATGATCGTTTCGTGTCGAGCCAAGCAGATCATGTCGATGAATTTGGAGATTGTAAAAGTTCAGGCTGCCAAATCTACCAGAGTGCCAGTCATCATCTATATGGAAGCCTTGATGCTCCAGTAACGCCATGGGAATAACAACCCGGCAATCCAGGAGATCTGAGTGGCCCGAGATTTCCCAACTTCTCAGATACACCTTGTGAAGGAGCAACAACTTGAGTTCGTGCCGGATGCGCCTCAGCCGCGCGCGCCATTCGCGACCGTACTTCTGTGGAGCTACGTCAGGTACATACCCGCTTTCCAGCAGTTCTTGTGCAAGACGAACTGCCTCGAAGGCTTCTTTGAAGTTCGCCAATCCCGGAAATTCGATCTCTATCCAGTCTTCATCATCGCAGGGCTTCTGAACTACCTGAATTAGCGCAAAGTCACTCCATATCCGCTTCAAGCTGGCCTTCGCTGAAGCCGATTCCGGAGTCTCGATGGTCTCGTTGCGCAGCTGCTCGAATAGATCAGTAAGGGGAATGGTCGGTACAAGCATTCCCTGTCTTGGGCGTTCCGTCACAGGGCTTCTCCGATCAGTTCAGCCATCGCATGCAACGGATCGTCCAGAAGGTGCGCGTACCGCTGGGTTGTCTGGATCGAGGCATGACCGAGATACCGGCCGATGATTTCAAGAGACGCGCCCTGCGCCACGGCGATTGATGCAAAATCGTGCCGGAGGTCGTGCATGCGGACGTCCACGAGCTCTGCCCGATCACGAATACGGCGCCACGGACCATTGAGGTCTGATCTCCGTTTCTCGGGATCCTTGCCTGGTATGACCCATCCTGCGGACGATTGCGGACAGACCTTCTTCCATTCCGACAACAAGACCACTGCCGGGCGGGACAGAGGCTTTCGGTTGACGCGTCTCTGCTTGGTATATGTCGCGGGAATTTGCCAGACCGGGATCTTCGCATCGAGATCGAATTGTTCCCAGCGCGCTTGCAATACTTCCCCCTTCCTTGCGCCGGTGAACCGGCACAGCCAGATCGCGATTGCACTCGCCTGGTCTGGCTCCTCGTGAAGCGCTTGGGTCAGCCGGTCACGCTCCTCCGTACTCAGAAACCGGTTGCGAGGTTCTTCGTGAAACTTCTTGATGCCGCGGCACGGATTGTCAGAACGGTACTCCCACTCGATCGCAAGGTTCATCATCTTTGAGAGCAGGCACAGGATGTGGTTTGCGCAAGCGGGCTGATGCCGTTTTGAATCATGCAGCCTGGAAATGTCGTTTCGATTGATGGCATTGACCTTCAGGTATCCGAGCGCGGGTCCAATATAGAGTCGCCAGAGCCCCCGATCCTCCCTGATGGAGCTGGGCGCCTTGCGCGGCAGCGCGTGGCGTTCCAGATACTCTTCCCAGAGCTGAGCCAGGGTCGGGTCTCGAAAGGCGGCCTTGCGGATGGCTGAAGGATCATCCCCCTCCGAAATTGTCGCGAGAAGACGAAAGGCCTCCATCCTTGCCTGGTCCGGCGTGATCACACCATGTCGTCCGATGGTAACGTTTCGCTGGCGTCCCGCCACCCGATACTTCAAAGCATAACTTTTTGTTCCACTCGGCTTAACTCTCACATGGAAACCGGGTAGCTGGCTGTCGAAGATCTTCTTGTCGGCGCCGCTAGGCCGAATACTGTCTACTACTCTCTTGGTCAGTTTCTGCATCTGTTACTCCGGCTGATTCGGGGAACCATGGGGGAACCATTTGAACTCGAATTGGGGCGTATTTCAACGTGCACCCCGCGAATCAAGTTTCACAAATTCACAGAAAAAATAAGGTGTTACGTAGTTCAGAGTAGCCCAGCGCAGAGCGCTGGGAGCCATTCCTAATCTGTAGGTCGCGCGTTCGAATCGCGCCGGGATCGCCAGGGATTGGGGAGAAGTTTTTCCATTTTGGGCATTTTCCCCGCTGAAAACCGAATCAACGTGCAGTCTTGCCAATTCATTTAACCTTATTTGAACAGGCCCCCTTTAAGGTCACGGCTGACGACTGATAATTGATCAATGGGGATGGATTCAGATGGACGAGTCCAAAACGCCTGTATTCGTATGTCCTGAGGACCAGCAGGCCTTTGCCAAAGTGTATGAACACGCAGGTGTTGCGACCGAGTTGATCGCGCAACATGGCACGCCGCCCTTCCCCAACACATTCGCGTTGATGTTCGCCTACGCCGCGAAATCCGACAAGAAGATCGTGGTCGCAGTCGACGAGATGCTGGAACGTGGCGGGCTATGCCAGTATGAAATCGACGAAGTCTACAATTTGCACCTTCGTCCCACCGATGACCATGTGAAACGGGAAAATATCGGGCGCGAAGTCGAACAGCAATTGTCCAGCGTTCTGGACCTTGTCGGCACCAGCGTGGAGAACAGCGACCAGTTCGAACTTGCGTTGAAGCAGATTGAGCGCGGCCTGTCCGATACGAGCTCGTCGAACGCCCTCTCCACCGCAGTGGCCCGCCTGATGTCGGAAAGCCGCCGCATGACCGAACACAGCCGCCAGCTGAGTGAAGGCCTGACAGCCTCCAAGAAGCAGATCGAAAGATTGCAGCAGGAGCTCGAAGCCGTCCGCAATGAGAGCATGCGCGACCCGCTGACCTCGATCTACAATCGGCGCGCCTTTGACCTGCGACTGGCCGCAGAAGTGGATGCGGCAAAGAAACATGGTTCCAGCCTGAGTCTCGTGATGGCCGATCTCGACCATTTCAAGCGCGTGAACGACAATTTCGGGCATCGGGTGGGTGACGAGATCCTCAAGATCTTCGCATCGATCATCACCAACAACATCAAGGGCAAGGATCTTGTGGCGCGTTATGGCGGCGAGGAGTTTGCAATCATCCTGCCAGCGACGAGCGTACAACAGGCGGCCCAGCTGATCGACCGGATCCGGGAACAAATGTTCCAGCGGAAACTTGTCCTGAAGGGAACGAAAACCCCCATTGGCGCCATCACGGCCTCTTTCGGGGTCACCCAGTATCAGCCCGGCATGGCCATGAGCGACCTGGTCGAACAGGCAGACCAGCGACTTTACCTCGCCAAGAGCAATGGCCGCAATCGCGTGCAAGCCGACGATCTGGCCTCAAACGCCGCCTGATATAATCACCATATAGCGCCGGGCCATGACCTGGCCTTCAGGACTTCGCCCCCATCTGGTTCAGCTGGTCTTCGGAATTCAGGATCATCTTGAGGTCTTCCCTGGCCTGATGAAGGTGCCGCCTTGCCTCCGCGATTTCTGACCGTTTGAAGTCCATCTCCCGCAGCACACGCACGGCATGGCCATTCCGGCTTGCCAGCATGAGCGCCTGGATGTCTCCGGCCTGGTCCGCTTTGGAGAGTTCCGATTGCAGGCCGTCCAGTTCTTTCGCAAGCTCGCGCAAGCGAGTCTGAACGATGGCCAGAGATTGCTCTGCCTTCTGACGTTTCAGTGCGACAAGCTTGAGCAGTTTCGGGCGCGGGTCTGCCATCAACTCCCCTGTGTCTGTTTGCGGAGGCGATCCACGAAGCTGATCGCAGCAGCCACCGCGGCGAAATGATCCGGATGGATTTCCTCATCTATATCGACAAGCCGATAGATCGACCGTGTCGAGGGAGGGTCGCGATAGATCGGTATGTCATTGGCCTTCGCCGTTTCGCGAATCTTGGCGGCGAGGTGATCAACCCCCTTGGCAACGCAGACGGGCGCACGACCGCCTTCTGGGTCCCATTGGAGGGCGACGGCGTAATGCTCCGGGTTGACCATGACGACGGTCGCCGTCTTGACGTTCTGCATCATCTGGTTGCGGCTCATGCTGGACGCCTTCTCACGTCGCTTCTGCTTGAGCTGCGGGTCGCCTTCGCTCTGCTTCTGTTCCTTCTTGATGTCTTCCCGGCTCATCTTGAGCTTGTTGGAATGCAATTGGCGCTGGAGTGGCAAGTCGATCGCGGCGAGCGCGAACTGGAACACGCCGAAAATCAGGAACAGGGTCAGCACCTGGCTGAAGGTGAAATTGAAGAACTGGCCAAGCTGGACAGCGCTACTGGCGTAATAGTGCTGGGCGAACCCATAGAGGAACACGGCAGCCAGGCCGCCTGCAAACAGCATCTTCGCCATGTCCTTGAGAAAATCGAGCAGGCCCTTCGTGCCGTACTTCTTCTTCAGGTTTTCGGTCGGGGAAATCTTGTTGAATTCAAGCTTTATCTTCTTCACCGAGAACGCAATCGACTGCTGGATGACGAGCGTCGCAAGTACCAGAGCCGCAAGTATCGCAAACAGAGGAATTACCTTGACCAGCGTGCGAACCAGCCAGGCTTTGGTCGCACCGCCGCCATCATCAAATACGTCAGTCGCATAACTGTCAGCATGATACATCAACGAGGAAAGCTCGTTGAACATCGCGCCCGCCACCACTGCACTGAACACAATGGCTGCGATGATGATGCCGGCGAACAGAGCGAAAGTGTTGGCTTCCTTGGACTGGGCAACATTGCCTTCCCGTCGCGCCTCGCGGCGCTTCTGTTCGGTTGCCTCGAACTCCTTCTCGCCGCCTCCGGACTGATCTTCGGCCATTGCCTACCTCACCACCAGCCAATGGAGCCGGACACCCGGTCCATCCAGACTATGAGGATAGTTGACACCGAAATAGCCAGAAGCACAAATCCTGCCCCGATCATGAAGGGCGCGCCGACAAAGGCCACCATCAGGGACGGCAGCGCCTTGTTTATGAAGCCCAGCGAAATGTTGTAGAGCAAATTGATCGCCACGAACGGCCAGGCAATCAGAACAGCGAACTTGATGGCCGTGAACATGCCCTCGATCACAAAGGACCGGTCGAACTGGGTGAGCGCGCCCACGGGGATCTCGGAATAGATTTCCGCCAACCTGACAAAGACGCTGACATGATAGTCGGCAGACAGGAGCAGGACAGCGCCGGCCATGGCCAGCATGTTGGACACAACGGTCTGCGCTTCTGTGTCGAGCGCGATGCCGAGCATCTGCGACAGCCCGATCGTCTGGGCGATGAGGGCGCCCGCCATATTCAATATCCAGATCGATGTTCGCAACAGGACGCCAAGGCCCAGGCCGATGATCGTCTCCGCCCCCACAAGGCCCACAAAATCGGCGATGGAAATCTCAGAAGGCGCCGACACGAGACCCGACATGGCAAACAGGGTCGCCGCGCCGAGCAGGAGAGATACGCGCACACGCGCGGGCACGGTCTGGTCGCCGATGCCCGGCATCAGGAAGATCACAAAGGTGAGCCTGGCCACGATCAGCATGAACAGGATGATCCAGGCCGAGAGTTGCGGCCCGAATGGCAACCCTTCCAGCATCAGACGACGCCAACAATATACGGCTTGCTCTTGGAGCCAATCTCCTCATAGGCGAGCACGGCATTGCGAACGCCCTTGCTGGCGAGGACCGTTTGGAGGAAACGCCGCCGGCGCGAGGAGGTGGCCACCGCGGCAACGACGCCTTTTTGCGCCATCTCGTTGAGCTTTGCCTGGACCGCTGTTGTCAGCTCTCCAAACATTTCCGGCGGCAGGGCAATGTCCGATCCGCCATCTTCCCGCGAGATTTCGTGCTCGTTGAATTTCTGCTCCCAATTCGTCGAGAGCTGGAGCAGCGGCAGACGGCCCTGGCCATCCTGAAGCCGGTCCACGATCTGGAAGCCAAGCCGCTGGCGGACCAGCTCGACGATACGCGACGGCGCGCTGGACTGGGCTTTCACTTCGGCAATCGTTTCGACGATCAGGAACAAATTGCGGATCGAAACGCGCTCTTCCAGCAACAGGCGAAGGACCGACAGAAGGAGTTCCGGGCTGACCTTGCCTGGAATGTATTCATCGAGAAAACGCCGGTTTGCAGCCGCCCGTTCGCTGTCGCTGATATGAGTCAGCGCATCCAGCGTGTCGAGCATGACCATACGCGTGAAGACGAGGGTGAAATTGGCCTGGATGACTTCCAGCATATGCGTGGCAAGCACTTCGGTGGGCTCGACGGCCGGGATGCCGGCGGCAGCCAGTTCCTGTTTCTTTGTATTCGGCAGCCAGCGCGCCGCCGCCTTGTAGACTGGCTCCTTGACCTTCTCGCCCTGAAGGTGCGGCAGCTGGCCATCTTCCATCAGCGCAAGCAGGGAGCCCGGACGAACGAGCCCGCTGTCCACGCGGACGCCCTGAATGCGGATACGGTATTCGTTCTTCGTCAGGGTTGGATTGTCGGTCATCCGAATGGACGGCAGGACAAAGCCGTACTCTTCCGCGATATACCTGCGAATCTTGTCGATACGGCTCTCGAACCCGCCTGCCCCCTGCAGCACCATGCCGACCAGGTCCGGGGCAACTTCCAGATGGATTTCGTCGGAATGAATTGAGTCGCCAATGGCGAGGCTGGTCTTTGGCTCTTCGATTTCGCCCGCTTCCGCTTTGGCGGCCAACTCCCGCTCGCGGCTGCGGATGTAGAAGGATGCCGTGGCGAACGCCGCCGCAGCCAGCATGAAGGGAATGAAGGGCAAGCCGGGAAAGAGCGCGAAGACGGCCAGGATACCGGACACGATCATCAGGGACGTGGCATTGCCGCCCAACTGGGCGCCCAGAGCCAGATCAATCGCGCCGTCTTCGCGGCCCTTGGCCAAGAGCATGGCGGCGGACACAGACACGATGACGGACGGGATCTGGGACACCAGACCGTCGCCCACGGTGAGGATGGAGTAATTGCTGAGCGCCTGCGTAAAGCTGAGACCATGCGCCGCGATACCAAAACCGATACCGGCGACAAGGTTCAGCGCAGTGATCAGCAAGCCGGCGATCGCATCGCCCTTTACAAATTTTGACGCACCATCGAGAGAGCCCAGGAATGCAGCCTCCTCCTGTTCCTTCTGGCGGCGGCTGCGCGCCTCGTCATGGCTGATGGCGCCAACGGCGAGGTCGGAGTCGATGGCCATCTGTTTGCCCGGCATCGCGTCCAGTGCAAAGCGTGCGCCGACCTCTGCCATCCGGCCTGCACCCTTTGTAATGACCATGAAGTTCACGATGACCAGCACCGCGAACACTACGAGACCGACAAACAGGTTTCCGCCCATGATGAACATGGCGAAGCCCTCGATGACATTTCCCGCAGCATCCGTCCCCGTATGACCCTGGCTGATGATCAGTTTGGTCGAGGACACGTTCAGCGCCAGGCGAAGCATCAGAGAGGCCAGAAGCACACTCGGAAAAGACGAAAAGTCCAACGGCTTCTCGATAAAGATACTGGTTGTGAAAATCAGGATGGCGAAGGCAAATGACGCGGTAAGGCCGATATCCATGACCCAGGCCGGAACCGGCAGGACCATGATGAGAATGATCATCATCAAGCCAATCGCAAGGACCGCTGTTGGCTTGGACAAATCGAAGAAGCGTGAAGTCGGCATGGAGGCCCTAACGCGAGATCATGGGGAGGACGGTATTGTTGAAAAAGTCCAGACAGATACGTGTCATGTAGCCAAGCGACAGAAAGAACACGACGACCACGGCA
The DNA here is from genome assembly GCF_036964145.1 of Hyphomonas sp. Taxonomy (GTDB): domain Bacteria; phylum Pseudomonadota; class Alphaproteobacteria; order Caulobacterales; family Hyphomonadaceae; genus Hyphomonas. The sequence continues at coordinate 199,942 of NZ_JBALUC010000001.1, read as the reverse complement.
AGGATCTTCGGAACGAAGGTGAGCGTCATTTCCTGAATGGACGTCAGCGCCTGCAACAGGCCTATGACGAAACCAAGGACCAGCGTTACGGCAAGAATGGGAAGCGCCATCATGGCCGCCGCCCAGAGCGCCCCGCGCAGCACTTCAAAGATCGCAAGTTCGGTCATATGTGGCCGCCCTGATCAGACCGGCATCCGGAGCAATTCCTGATAGGCTTCGACGACCTTGTCTCGGACAGTGACGGCCGCGTCGAGCACCAATTCAGCCTGGGCCAGTGCCTCAACCATGGCATGGGGGTCGGCGCCGGAAACGGCGGTCTGCATCGCGGCCTGTTCCGCGCCCTGAAGCGCGGCCTTGAACGTGGAGAAGCCTTCGGCAAGACCTGACTTTTCAGTCGGGTTCTGCGCCGGCTTTTCGGACACCTGGGTCGGCTTGACCGAGCCGAGCGCGGCATATGCACTGAAACCTACATTGGACATTCTGCCCCCCTTTTAACGCCTGAGAATATCGAGAAGTGACTGGTACATGCTTCGCGCCTGACGGAACGAATTGAGGTTGGCCTCATAGCTACGATTGGCTTCGCGCATGTCGGCCATCTCGGTCACCAGGGATACGTTGGACGCGGTGACATAGCCGTCTTCATCAGACAGCGGGCTGGCCGGATCGTAAAGGCGTTCGCCTTCCGTCTCGTCCAGGTCCACGCGCGTTGCAATGAAGGCATCTGCGGCGGTCGGCGCCTGTTCGACAGAAAGGATCTTCCGGCGATAGCCCGGCGTGTCTGCGTTCGAGACGTTCTGGGACGAAACGTCGATCCGTTTCGACTGGAGCTGCATACCGGAAACGGCCTGTAGCATCGTGGCCTTGAGCGAATCCATGACTTATCTCCTCTTGCCGATAGCCGTTCGAAGCAGGTCGAGCGACTTGGTGTAGACCGACAACGCCATTTCGTGCTGGCTCTGGGCATCGGCCGCCTTGAACATTTCAAGTTCGAGATTCACGGAATTGCCATTCGGTGAATTCGTCGTTTCCTTCTGGAATGTCCGAAACTGGGGGTCGTTGGCATCGGCCGTGCCCGTGGCGGCGCGCGCGAGGAAGTCCTGAAAGCCCTCTACCTGCGTTGCCTTGTAGCCGGGATCATTGGCGTGCGCGATGTTGGTCGCGGACACCTTCTGGCTCTCTGCGGCGTGACGCGCCATGGCGCTGTAAACACTAAGAACGTCCAGATTGAGAATCGGCACAGAATCACTCCTAGTTAATACTTTGGAAGAATTGCCGGGGTAATTTGAAGAAAGGGTTAACGAATGAGCGGGATTTGTTTACTTGTTGAACACGACGCCTAATTTTCCTGATCGGCTGTACCGTGTCTGGGGTACTGTCACGGAGGTATCTCCGGGTCTGATCCTGATTGCGGGCATCAGCGAGTTTTCTCGTCTTGGAAACGAGATCCGCGTCCGCACGCGCCAGGGCGAAGTGTTCGGGGAGGTCCTCGCGGTTTCAGGCGAGCACGTGAAAGCGATGCTGTATGGAGAATCCGACGCGATCCGCATCGGTGACCGCGCCGTACTGGAACAGGATGCCTATGTTGAGCCTGGCGACCATTGGCTCGGCCAGATTGTCGACTATCGCGGCACCATATCGGGCGAGCGGAACGCCCCGCCTGCCTCAAACACGACCCGTCGCCCCTTGAGGGCCGCGCCCCCCGCGAACACGTCCCGCAAGAGCCTTGGCCAGCGCCTGTCGACCGGCTGGATGATTACCGACACGATCCTGCCCATCTGCCAGGGGCAAAGAATGGGCCTGTTTGCCGGATCGGGCGTCGGCAAATCAACCTTCCTGGGGTCACTCGCTGCTGGCGTGAAAGCCGACCGTGTCGTCATTGCCCTGATCGGAGAGCGCAGCCGGGAAGTGAATGAATTCGTTCACAAGACTCTGCCCAAATCCGTTCTGTCGAGAACCGTCATTGTTGCCGCAACGGCTAACGACCCGCCCGGCGCCAAGAAACGCGCTGCTTTGTGCGCCATCGCGACGGCCGAGCATTTCCGGGATGAGGGTCACCAAGTCCTGTTCCTGTTCGATTCGATCACACGGTTTGCCGAAGCCCACCGGGAGGTTTCACTGGCCGCCGGCGAAACCCCTGCCCTCAATGCCTTCCCGCCTTCCACCGTGCGGGCGATAGCGGAAGTTGCCGAACGGACGGGTCCCGGCGCGAAGGGCCAAGGCGATATTACTGCGATCTTTTCCGTCCTTGTTGCCGGGTCTGACATGGAAGAGCCCGTGGCCGACATGGTGCGCGGCGTACTCGACGGTCACATCATCCTGTCACGGGAAATTTCCGAACGCGGACGGTATCCTGCCATTGATGTCCTGCGCAGCGTTTCGAGATGCCTGCCCGATGCCGCAAAGCCGGACGAGAACACGACCATCAGGGACTATCGAAGAACCATTGCGCTCTACGAGGAAATTGCGCCCATGCTGCGCGCGAACCTGTATGAACGGGGGCATGATGCGGCTGGTGACCGATCCATCGAACTCTATCCGCAGCTGGACACTTTCGTATCGGAGCCGAACAAGGCGCAAATCCCGCAAGCCTTCCAACACCTTCAAGAACTGCTGAACAGAAAGCCTGCCGAGGCCGCAGCCAAGTCCTAGCGTGAAACGATACTCAGGAATAAATTCTGGCTCGCAGTTGAGCCGAAGCCGGCGGCATTGTTGAGCAAGGTCAGCGCCACGGACCCTGATGAAAGCGACGACTGGCCGTTCGCGATGGAATCCATGGTGTGGAACCTCTGGATGACCTTGTCCATCACGTCTTCGTTGGTGAGATCCGTCACATTGCTAATGGAAAAGACGCTCAGCATCCGCTCTTTCAGGATGTCAGCCTGTTGATCGACATCAAGCTTCTGCCAGGAACTCGGCAGATTAAGTGCCGTCTCCAGAACGGTCCGAACAGGAACATCGCCGAGAATGCGGTAGAGATTGGCCGAATCGCTCGACTCCTCACGCACGAGCTCGCCGATCTTGGCCTTGTAGTTCAGGCTTAGCTTCATATTGTTATCGACATCGCCGACAGCCGAGCGGAACGAGGCCAGCTCAAAATCGTCAGACAATGTTGCAATCGCATCGGCGGACAATGATATCTTGCCATCCGTAACGGCGAACATGTTTGCGAAATTCGTGTAAGCCTGATTATTCAACCGGGTCAGGAAATTACTTTCCGGGTCGGCCTTTTCCTCCATCACATGACGGATAAAGCCGACCTTCCATTCTTCCCCCCCTAGGTCAAATGCCGTCAAAGAAACGCGCAGCAAGCGCTTGTCGGAGAGAAAATCTTCCATCGCAATGGGAGAGGACATTTTGTCCTGGAAATATTGCCGGTCATTTTTGACACTCGTGGAATCAGTGAACCCCTCCAACTGCTTGTCGAATGTGGATTCCAGGAATTTCCACCCGCCATAACCTGTAAGAGGGATGACCGGCTGATAGACCATGTCAGGCGACCTTGGCTTGCGTTTCGAATGAGGATTTCGAGCCGGCCACTTTCAGGAGCTCCGCTTCAATCGCAATGATGTTGCGGAGATGGCAGATCGCCGAATAGAAATTTCCACGGTTCAGCATGGATTTCAGATCGATCAGAAGTTTCGGGTTGATGGTCTCAAACACTTCTTCGAGTCGGTCGCATTCTTCAAGCACGGCCGGCAACACGTCATCTTCCGGTAAATCGCCCGTGATGATCAACTGGATGGCATAATATACGCGCTTGGTGGGGGTATCCACATCCTGCGGCTTCAGAGCATCACGGCAGCGAAGAATTCTGGCATTGTCATCGACCACGCGGACGATGGAAGGCTTGTCCCCGTTCTCCAGCAGCGCTCCGTTCACGACGAAACGTTCACCAGCTGCCAGTTTGAGCACAAGTCCCGACATTATTCTGCCGCCACGTTGGCCGGTGAGGACGAGCGTCCCTCCAGACCTTGCATGATGATTTCATTGATCTCGACCAGCTCGATAATTTCAGCCTTGCGGGAGAGCACGTGATAGCTGATCCGGCGGACAGATTCCGCGAGCGCGATCAGGTTTCTCTTGAGAACCGGGTCCAGCTCGTTGGCATCGCTCACCAAGTCTGTGGAAAGGATTTGCCAGAGTTTGAGATTGCGATCGATGGCGTCTGCCCAGACAGCGGGCTGGGGCGTTTCGACCTCGTCGACGTTTTTGAGTGCCTGCGTGATTTCCTGAAACAGGGCATATTCGATCTGCCCCGTATTGGCGGTGCGGCTCGTGACCTCACCATATGCCTTGTATGCCAGTTGTTGCATGCACCCTCTCTACGCGTGGTAATAAGCGGGTCCAGGCGCTAATCAGCGCCTGGACCCTAATGTTACTATCTGAACAGCGACAGGAGTGTCTGCGGGTTCGAGTTCGCAATCGACAGCGCCTGGACGCCGAGCTGTTGCTGAACCTGCAGGGCCTGAAGCTTGGCGGAAGCCGCTTCGATGTCCGCGTCGACCATGGCGCCGATACCGGACGTCATCGAGTCAATCAGTGTCTGAACGAATTCGCCCTGACCTTCGATCTGCGTCTGGGCAGAACCGAATGCCGTTGCGGCGGAGATCGACGTATCAAGCAGCGCTTCGATCGTATTCAGAGCGGTCGTGGCATCAGCTGATGTTTCTACGCTCAGATCAGCGATGGCACCGAGGCCGCCCGCAGCAATAGCGGCATTCTGGGAGGCCAAGGCACCCAAGTTGACTTCTACGTCACTACCATCAGCACTCAAGGTCAGCGTGGCAGCATCAGTTGCTGGATCATCCGCTTCTGTGACTGTAACATCAAGATCGGTGATGCCAGCATCGTCCAGCAGGGCTTTGAGGCCGGCCGCAACTTCGTTGTTTGTATCGCCATCCACAGCTGTGTAGGTATAGTCGTTGCCATCAGCACTGACGGTGAATGTATCACCTGCGGTAAGCGTACCACCGGCAATCGTCACATCAGCAGCTTCACCATCTTCAATGACAGACTGGACGTATGTCGTAGAGATGCTTGTTGTAGCGAATGTGATGTCACCGCCGTCAGCAATCAACGTCACGGTAGCATCATCCGTAGCGGGATCATCACCGTCATCACCACCTGCTGTGTCAAGGTTCGTGACACCAGCCGCATCAATTGCCGCACGAAGTTTCGCGGCGATCGTATTTGTGTTGTCACCATCAACGGCAGTAACGGAGATGTCCTCACCGCCGACAGTAAACGCAAACACATCACCTACGGCAACCGTTCCGCCTTTGATCGTCAGCGTTGCGGTAGCGGCATCTGAGATGGTGCCATCGGTGTCGGATGACGTGATTGTACCGGCCGTACCGGCAGTCTTGTCGACATCATTTTCAGTGGCAGTGTCTTCAGTCGACACATAACCAGCGTCAGTTGCTTCCTTGTCAGCGGCGTCCACGGCAGCGCTCGTTTGAAGGTCCTTACGCTCAACGGTGATGGACGTCGCGGAGACCGTACCATCTGAACCACGGTCCAGCGAAGCAAGGATGCTGACGCTGTCAGTACCTTTGAGCAGGTTCTGGCCGTTGAACTGAGCGGCGTTGATGATGTTGCTGATGGCGGTGCGCTTGGCATCGATATCAGTCTGGATCTTGGAGCGGTCGTCCGCGTTCAGGTCTTCCTGAGCGGAAACGATCAGTTCCTTCATGTCCTGCAGGAGGCTCGTGACCTGCTCGGAAGCAGCACGGGCGACACCCACGGTCGACGAGCCCTTGTTCAGGGAGTCGGTGATCTGGTTGAAGCTTTCCACGTCTGTAGACATGACGGTCGAGATAGCCCAGATGGCGGCGTTGTCTTTTGCAGTGGCAACCTTTTTACCGGTTGAAATCTCGGACTGGACCGTTTCGAGATTGCTGTTGATTCCGCGCAAAGTCTGCAGCGCAACCATCGCACTATTATTAGTCAGAATACTGGACATTTGAATGTACCCCATGTTCGTCAGGCCAGCGACTTAGTCGCCGCCTAGGTTCGATCTCACGTCGTCCTGACGTCGGGAATTCCCGCAACCCATCTTGGTTCGCTGTAACTGGGTATACAGCAGCCGTGTATAATCAGTTAACCGTCAGGCCTTCTTAAGATAATTTCCGGTCGCTTTGGTGAACGGCGTCTGCAAGCCATTCGATTGATAAGCCCCCACATAGGAGTCCTGGGATACGCGGCCCAGCCGGGAGACAATGTTCTGGAGGCCATTCTGCACGGCCCGGAAGTGGATGGAGTTCTCGCCGGCGGCCTGAATAATTCCCTTCAGGCGTTGCTGGAAATTTTCCGCGCGAAGCAGGTGCCCTGCTTCTCGAAGCAGGGAGTCAAATGCTTCCATTGCCTGAACCTTTTCCTCGGCCAGCTCCGCAACCCTGTGGACCTGGCCTGACAGGAGGAGATGTTTTTCAGCTGACAGGACACTCTCGACCTGGGACATAATATGCCGTGCGTGTGTGTGGTCAGTCATCGGAGGTCGGTCCTGTCTGGTCTACGGTATTTCCGGTCGCGTTCAATCCCAATGGGTGAGTCCGGGCGAGGTCTTCCGCAATCGCTTCAATCATCATTCTGGAGAACGCCGAGGCGGCCTCCCCTCCTGACTGGGTAAAGGCTTCTTCCAGCCCGGTATGGCTCAACATTTCGGACCAGAGCAATTTCTCAAACCGTATACCGACTTCTTCGGTATCGCTACGACTTGCACTTTTGGAGATGGACTGGTTGGCAGACAGGGCCGTGGCCATGCCCCCACCCGGAATATCCGTCATGTTTTCCCTCCTGCTCTCTAATAAACGCGAGACGAACCGCGCATGTTTAAAACTTATTTTACTACTATTGGGTCAAACAGGGTTAAGAGAAACCTAATCTGGATTAACCTATGACGCCTTTCCTGAGCCTGGATGGATTGTCAGCAGTCGACGCGTCTGGCGGATCGTCTGCCACGTCCCCGCTGGCGGATGGAGAACTCGGCAAGGCATTCCTGCAACAATTCTCAGAACACAATTCCGAAGGTGCCGAACAGGGCGATTCGTCAGATCAGGCTTTGACGGTGACCATTGACCCCAAAGGTGCGAATGGCTCACCCATTGTTTATTTGAATCTGGAAACCGGGATTGATCCGGAAACCCTGGCAAACGTCGAGGTTGAGATTACGGATGCAGAAGGACTCGATGCCGACGACCTTCAGGCGGCTAACGAATCGGCCCTCGCCGCCATTGCGGCTGAGGGCGACTCGGAAACCCCTCAGGACACGGATTCTGACTTGGAGGCGAAGCTAAGATCTGATTCAGACGAGAACGGGCTCGTGAACACTGAGAGTCCGACAATATTCGTGACGGCTCCGGCTCCAGAAGAAAATTCCGAAGAAATTTCAGACGCCGAAGCCACCATCACAATGATTTCTGGCACGCAAGGCGTCGCTGAGAACGCCAATTCAGACCTGAATGCCAAGATGGTAGCCGCCCGTCCTGTTGAACAGTCGATTTCAGCCGTACCAGTTGAAACCGTGGTCCCCAAGGCAGAGAAGGCTATTGCACCGGCTGACGATCTGGATGCGGTGAAATTGAGCCTCACATCCGACTCCGTTACCGACGTCGATCTCGAAACCGATTCGCTTCAGCAAGCAGTTCAGAATGCTCCCAAGGTGGGGCTCTCCACGAACGCTGTTCAGGCACAGAATGACGAATCCCCGGATTTGCCACCAGCCGAGCCCGCAATTTCTCAGTCCGCTTCGATGGTGTCGACTGCGTCTGCGCAGACTTTCGGGCTGGGCGCCACAACAGAATTGTCCGGCACGGTGTCTGATAGTCCTGCGAGCTTGACGTCTGGCGTCTCCGCAGTGGCTGCCACTGTGCCACCGTCTTCGGCCCCTGTGGCTCAACCGGTTGTCGCCCCCGCGCAGACACCCGCGCATTATGTCGCCGTCCCCGCAGACATTGCGAGCATCATTTCGCAGGAATTATCCTCCGACAGACAGACCAACCATGTCCGGGTCCAGCTCGATCCGCCGGAACTTGGCCGCGTTTCACTCGAATTCAAATTCGACTCTCATGGTCTCCAGCATGTGGTTATCACGGCCGATTCGGCCGATGCCATTCGACGAATCCGGGCCTTCCATCCTGACCTCGTATCCGTTCTCGACGAACATGGCCTGTCCAGTCAGGACATGACCTTCCGTGAGCAGGCCTCCGGCCAGAACCCGGCCCAGGACTGGACAGGCGCCGACATAACGCCGGTCGAGGACGAGGCCGACATGATGGCCGAAACTCCGGCCCCTCTTCCACGTACGCCCCAGCCCAGATCCGCCTCAGCCGGTCTGGATATCCGGGTATAGGAGCTAACACTCATGAGCACGATCGATTCGACCGGCGCCGCCCAGACCACTTCACAGACAAACGCCACGTCCTCGGCCACACAGCAATTTGGCCAAGAGTTCAATAATTTCATCAAGCTGCTGACCGCTCAGGTTCAGAACCAAGACCCGCTCTCTCCGATGGATTCAACCCAGTTTGTCGATCAGCTCGCGACCTTCTCTTCGCTTGAACAGCAGGTTCAGACCAACTCCAGCCTTGCCGGTATCTCCTCCCTGATTGGAGACCTGCACACCATGCTCGCCAGCGAGTGGCTGGGAGAAACGGTGACACTGGAATCCTCCTGGGTGCCCTATACCGGATCCGAAGTCAGATATATCACCAATACACCGGATGAGGCCGACAATGCCTATCTGACCGTACGGAATTCAGAAGGGGAACTCGTCTGGTCCCAAGAATTGGATATGGACGACGAAGTTCATACCTGGAACGGCCAGACAAATACAGGCGAGACCGCTTCGACGGATGAAGTCTTCGAGTTCAACATCGACTTTTACCAGGGCACGGAATACATCGGCTTGGGTGCCCCTCAGATCATCACGACAATTACGGATGTAGGCAGTGAGAACGGCGTCCTCCGCTTCGGCACATCCTCGCACCTGTCGGCAGACCTTTACAGTGTAAGCAAGTATTCCGAGCCTGAATAGTCTAGCCGTTAGCTAGGCCGCAACAGGCGCTTCTGGCTACAAATCCTGGCGCGCCATATCCAGAATCAGCACATTGCGAATGCCTTCCGGAATCTCGTTCTGAAGGTTGGTCAGGATCATGGCGCGCAATGTTTCGTAATTATCGACATCCGTGATCGAGTTCAGCGTGCGGCCACCGCTGCTGAGCTTGACCAGGGTGGTCATGATATTGTCGCGCAGGACTGGTTCCTTGGAAAACAATTCCTGCGAAATGGCCGTGTCCACTTCCAGATTGAGGTTCAGAATGACCAGGCTCTGCACCCGGTCGTCCTCGATCATGGGCACAACGAATTCCCGTGAGAATTTGTAGTAGGTCACATCGACAGCATCGGCATCACCATGCTTGTCGCTGCTGCCATGACCTTTCTTCTCTTTCTTTTCCGTCTTCGGGTTCGCATGGCCCTCCCCTTCATCGCCACCGGCATCGTGTGCCGCGCTGGCCGGCTTCGGACTGGAAGAGCCTGATAACTTTAGGAAATAGGCCGTGCCACCGCCCGCGGAAATGGCGAGAAGGGCCACAATGGAAGGAACGATTTGTTTCATGAGGAAATCCTAGAACGGCACGACCTTGTCGATGATCTTCTGGCCAATGCGCTGTTGCGGAACCGAAGTAGCATCACCGCTATTGAGATAGGATATCCGGGCGTCCGCTATCTTTTCATACGTGACCGTATTGGTGCGGGTAATATCCTGCGACCTGATCACGCCGCTTACCGTCAGCATCCGTACCTCATTACTAACCTGGGTCTGCTGGAAACCTTGAATAACGAGGTTACCGTTCGGCTCCATTGCAATAACGCGCGCAGCAAGTGTGAAGGCGATCTTCTCCGCGCGATTCATCGCGCCGCTGCCATCCAGGGACGAGCCGCGATTGTAATCCACACCAGGTGAGAGCGTCGCACCGCCGGGCAATACACCGTTTGCCCATTCCGGCAGACCGAAGAGGGCATCCACATTCACGTCAGCACTACTGTTTCGGTTACGGGACAGGGAACTTTGCAGGCTTGCCTTGTCATCCATTTCGACAACGACTGTCAAAAGGTCTCCCACAGCCTTCGCCCGGCGCATGCTGAGCAACGCATTTGGAGCCGTCGTCCAGAGCGATGCATCACTGGTACCCGCCGGCTCGGCATAGGCCGTCTGCATGTACGGCATGGTTGTCGGCGGCGCGGTCATGTCGAAAGTGGCATCGGCTGACGGCACAGAAGCACAGGCCGAGATGCCGAGCAATACAGCAGAGAATGTAAGATAATTTTTCATTGGACCAGCACCCACCCGTCTTTCTGAACAATTCCGTTCACGATCTTCTTCGAATTCAAATTCAGGATTGCAACCGACTCATCTTCGGTCGCCTCGCCCATGGCACGCCCGGTCGTGGTGATTTCCAGCGCACCACTGACGAATTTCACAGTCACCAACTGGTTGCGCCGAATAAGGCGCGGCGGGCGAGTATCATCCATCGACAATTCCTGTCCGACATAAACCGTGCGGCGTACTTCCCTGCCAATGAGGGGGTTGTCTGCATCGACGATCGCTCCGGACTCGGTGGAGGCATTAGCTGCCGTGACTGTGTCGCCAGCGCGAATAACTTCCTTGGCCACGAGCGATGATGCGCCAAACATGTGCGCCGCCAAGCCAAGCCCTACAGCAATTGCCGGTATCATTCTGTTACCTCACTCTGGTTGTGGCAGCCAGCATTTCGTCTGCTGCCGTGATGACCTTGGAATTCAACTCGTAGCCACGTTGCGCCTCGATCAGTTCGGAAATCTCCTGCACGACGTCGACACTGGATTCTTCAAGGAAGCCTTGCCGGATCAGGCCCATGCCCTCTGTCCCGGGGACCAATTGGTTTGCCGGGCCAGACGCTTCGGTTTCCCGGAATAAATTGTCGCCCATGGCCTCGAGGCCTTTCTCGTTGATGAAGCGGACGAGCGAAATATTTCCAATGGCCTGCCCTTCGGATCCATCGTTGAAATAGGCAACGACTTCGCCATCGCGGCTAATCGCGACGTTCCGCGCATTTTCAGGAATGACCAGACCGTCAGCCAGTGGAAATCCGTCCATGGTGACGATCTCGCCCTCTGCGCTTCGGTTCAGCTTTCCGTCCCGTGTATAGGCTGATTCACCGGATGGCAGGGTGATCTCGAAGAAGCCCGTTCCATCCACCGCCAGGTCCAGTTCGGCACCTGTATCACGGAGGCCACCTTGGGTGATTTCCATGGAAACCGAGGACGGTTTCACCCCGGTGCCCAGTTGAATCCCTGCCGGCACCACCGTTCCCACCTGGGAAGTAATCGTGCCAGGAGTCAGATGTTGCTGATACATCAAGTCCGAGAACTCGGCCGTACGCGGGCGATAGGCCGCCGTGCTCATGTTGGCGATATTGTTCGAGATGACCTCAACGCGCATCTGTTGAGCGGCCATCCCTGTCGCGGCAATCTGCAAAGCCTTCATTTCATTCCCCTCAGGTTCATAGCCAGCCTCACAGCTGGCGCATCGTCTTGATCAACTGGTTGATCCGCTCATCTTCTTTTTCAATCAGCGACTGTCCGGCTTCATAGGCGCGCTGCACTTCGATCAAACGCGAAACTTCGAGGATGGAGGAGACATTGGACTGCTCCAGCGTGCCCTGCACCACAGCTGGCTCTTCCACTTGCTGGTAGCCGCCTGGTGCAGCGAACATGGTGCCGCCTTCCTGATTGATTTCGCCGTCCGCAACGACGACCGCGACCTGTCCCAGAATTTCTTCGCCCGAAGAAATCGTGCCGTCCGGAGCAATCGATATACGGGTCACTTCCTGGGGTATCGCGATTGCGCCGCCGCCTGCGCCCTGAACCTGGTGGCCGAAGGCATCGATCAGATTGCCATCTGCTGAAAGCTGGAAGGCGCCCGCCCGGGTCAGCCGTTCGCCCGCTGGCGTATCCAGGACGAAAAAGCCTTCACCATGAATGGCGAGATCGAACTGCCCGCCAGTGTGTTTCATCGCACCTTGGCTAAGATCGAAATTGTGACCGGCCAGACTACCCATGGACAAGCTTCCGGACTCGTCGCCCGTGGCCGCAATATGCTCGGCAAAAATGGCATGATTGGATTTGAACCCTGTCGTGCTTGAGTTCGCCATATTGTTGGCGATCACCTGCATCTCTCGCAGAAGGCCGTCTTGCCGGGTCAGGCTCGCATAAATCGCATTGGACATCAGGGTGTCTCCTGAGAATGAGCATCCAGCGCCGAACCGATCTGGCGAAGATGCTCCGGGATCTGACTCAGCTTGATGCGTTGAAGGCGGGGTTCGGCCTTGCCGAACTTCAATGCCAGGACCGCGTCGACGCGCAGACGGTACTCTTCCTGGGTGATGCGCTCGGCGGCCGAATAGACCGCCGCCGGAAGGATCCAGTTGCCGGAGGCCGCATCTGTTTCGATAAGATCGACCACGGTTTCTGTGTCCAGCGCCACTTTTGAACCAACCCTGGCCAGCCAGGTCCGGTCATTCATCAAGATAGCGCCCATCGCCGCAAAGCGCATGACGTCCGGATTTCCGGGCCGAGTTTGGGTGAGGTCGCGCAGGCTCGCAAAATCCTGCATGCGGAAAGCCAGAGCGGCGCGACCGGAAACCAGGCTTTCGCTTTCGCGAATGTCCTGAGACAAGGTCGTCATGACCGTCATCAGGCCCAGCGTTCCTGCGAACCGGGCGGCAGACTCGGTCACGTTGTCCTGACTGGCATTGCCGGACAGGATATCCTTGTTCTCGCCGACGGCGCTCATGGCCGCGAGGCTTGCCAGCCGGTCTTCGCCCCCAAAATCTTTCTGGAGCCGGGCAACCAGCTGATTGCCCAGCATCTTGTGGGTCTCCGGATCCTGCATGGCCGGAAGCTCGGCAAGTTCGGAAATCATTTCATAGTCCGATACCTCGCCCGGACCTTTCAGCATGGTTTCAAGGCTGGCTCGGACGTCAGATCCGCGGGGCAACCGCTGAACATTTTCAAGAAGCTCCCCAACCAGTTCTTCCTGCAGGTCTGCTTCCACCGGCAAGCCATGCCGCATCAGCACCGCTGCCGCCTGAGACCGCAATTCCGGCACCTGCAGGAATTTGCGAAGCGCTTGTTCCCGCTCAGGACCACCCTGATTCAGGTCGAGGACCGCACGATTGAACGACAGGCTGGGCGCGCGCCTTACTTCCTCGGCAGAGAAATCTGCCATCAGTTTTTCCGCCAGGAGCGATTGTCCCATGCGATCCAGCGAGGGCACGGCCAGCGATGCTGTCCGGATCTTCAGCCGATAAGGCAGTCGCCTATAAGTCATCAGGTTGAGATCGAGAAGGTTGACGCCCTGCTCATCGAGCAAGGACAGGCGTGCGAGGGATAACCAGATGTCCCCGAACATGTTGCAGGCCGCAACCTGCTCAAAAAGTTCAATTTCGGATACGGCCCCATTCTCAAGCAGGTGGGTCAGATTCCGGATGTACCGGCTGTCAGGATCTTCCATACTGGAAACCTGCAAGCGCGCTTCGGCATACAGGCCGATGGACATGTATGCCATCGCGACGTCTGCGGGCGTCAGGCTGCCCCCGGTTACGACCTGTTCTGCGCGCCAGTTCAAAAAGTCCTCATACGAGGTGAATTCTTCGAAGGGCTGAGTGTCTAGGACCGTGTCGGTAATACATGCGGAATCCACCTCCACCGGCGCGGCGGCATCGGCTGGCGCAAGCCGGCCACGGAAGAGTTGCGCGGGCGCAGGTACCGGCACCGGCTCAGCCGCCGGGAGCGGTCCGGTAGGGGTCAACAGCCCCTCCCCGATCGCTTCATCTACGAAGTCGCGAAAATGTTCCGAAAGCTCATCGGCTTCCGCCGCGCGCGTCTCCTCACCCGCCGCAGACGGGGCCTCTGCAAACGCCGAGAAGCCCGCCAAAAAAGCGAGCCCGGCAAGGAGGGGGAGACGGCGGGTCATCAGGCGGCCTGTTTCAACCCCCGAATGGCTTCCTCAACTTCATTGAAGGAGGGGCGAACACGTGTCGGCGCATGTCGGCGCGCGACCTCGACACAGATGTTGACCGGGTTCTTGTGCAGGTTCGACACGAGCACCTCACCGATCATCGAGTAGAAATTGTGCTCTTCCAGACGGATGTGTTTCACGCGGGACGCAAACGGCCCCACGATGCCATAGGCCAGAAACACGCCGAGGAACGTTCCGACCAGTGCGCCGCCGATCATGCCGCCAAGGATTTCCGGCGGCTTGTCGATGGACGCCATCGTCTTGATGACGCCGAGAACAGCCGCAACAATCCCGAGGGCCGGCAAGGCATCAGCCATGTTTTGCAGGGCGTGCGACCCGTGCAGCTTTTCCTCGATCAGGCTATCCAGTTGCTTTTCCAAGAGTTCTTCAACCTGGTGAACATTGTCGAAGTTCATGATCATGGAACGGATGGTGTCACAGATCATCTCTATCGCGCGCTTGTCCTTGAGGATCTTGGGGTATCTGGCAAAAATCTCGGATTCCTGCGGCGCCTCGATATGCGTTTCAATATCGACCGGATTCTTCTTCAGGACGTTCAACAGCTCATGCATCAGGCACAACAGGTCCTGATAGTCCGTCTTCTTCCATTTGGGGCCTTTGAAGGCGGCCATCATGTCTTCGCCGGCATGCTTGATCGTGGTCATATCATTGCCAGCGAGAAAGGCGCCTGTGGCGGCCCCGCCGATCATCATCATCTCGAACGGAAGCGAGTGCATGATGATATCCAGATGTCCACCGGCAAGCATATACCCGCCAAAGACCATCACCACCGTGACAACCAGACCTGCTATTGCGTTCACCTATACACTCCTTCGATTCCTCCGCCGACAGCGGGGATTTGTTCAAATTTCCGCAATTTCCCTGATGACGTTCTCCGCCACCGGCAAGCGCAACTTCAGCGCCCTGAACCCTTTCCAGGCGCCTAATTCGCCCTGGCTGATCGGCAGAGACCCGCTGACCGTGTCCGCGCTCAGGACCAATTTGTCCATCTTGGCGCCGGGCAGCGCGATCACCTGCCCAACCTCCATTCGCGAGCACTCACCGATTGTCATGGACATGGAGTCGAGCACGGCATCCAGAACGACTGTGGTGCTCCGCACCCGTTTCCGGAGAACGTCTCGGCCACTCAAATCCTGTGACACAGGCGCTTCCGTACTTTCCTGAAGCGTGCGTACGATTTTCTTTACGTCTTCCATCTTCAAGACCAGTTGGATTTCGGGAGTGTCTTCATCCCCTTCGATCAGCCAACTGTCCTCGCCGCCGTCACCGCCCAATGTGTAGAGGAGGCAGAGATAGGTTGTGTCTTGGCCGAACGTGTCGCCGGATGCGGAAAAGTCGGCCAGACGCAAGGAAGCGGCAGGGGCCAGCTTCGTGGCCGACGCCCCCATGCGCAACCACAGCGCCCGCGCCGCATGCTCGGACATCAGTCGGAGAAACAGGTCAGGGGCGTTCTTGAGGCTGCTGGCGTCCTGCCGTAGCCGCGTCGCTGCATATTTGCGGGCCCCGGGCGTATTGATCGCAACGGCAACAACTGGTCCTTCGGCCTCCGAGGCCGAAACGAATGCATAGGATTCCTCAAAACCCACAGCCGATTCGTTCCCTGTTAGGACTTTGCGGCTAGAAATCGTGGGAACGATGGTTAAGCCGTAGACTTCCTGCGCCCATTGGCCAATGGCGAGGGACAGCATGCCCCATAGGGCTTCGCATTGCCCTACGGACGGAGGTAACCCTCCTCCAGCCCCTATCTTTTTCTGTAGCACAGACGACACAACGAGCCCACAATTCTGAATCCCAGTTCCGTCTGGTAGGATTTCAGTAATTTGGTTGCTGAATGGTTACCAAGACCAGACCAAACGACCTGACGGGATTATCCGTAATTTGATTTAGCCCTGATATTACGGACATTCTTGAACTCAGGGCGGATTCCAAATGGTCGATCCCAAATCGGCAAACACGCAACCTATAATCATCAAGCGCAAGAAGGTGGTCAAAGCTGACGGCCATCATGGCGGCGCCTGGAAGGTTGCCTATGCTGACTTCGTCACCGCCATGATGGCGTTCTTTCTCCTGATGTGGCTGCTCAACGCCACTACGGAAGAACAACGCAAAGGCATTGCCGACTATTTCAACCCGACCATTCCGATCAGTCGAATTTCCGGCGGCGGCTCGGACGGCCTGAACGGCTCATCCATGTTCACGGAAGACACCTATGCCAAGATGGGCACCGGCGGCACGCGTCAGCAAACAGTCGACGCCCCGAAGGATGATGCAAAATCCGGCGCCGAGGCCAACACGCAGGAGATCGCGGAGAACCTCCACAATCTTCGGGAAGAACTGAGCCAGAAATCGAAACGGCTGTCCGATCACCTTCTGATCAAGATGTCTCCTGAAGGCATGGTACTCGAAGTGATTGACTCTGATAGCTCCCCCCTCTTCGCTGTGGGCAGCAGCAACCCGACCCCACTCCTGGAGGAATTGCTGGCATCGATCTCCGGCTCGCTCGACGCCTTTCGAAATGACATCAAGATCGTGGGACATACCGATAGTTTGCAATACCGTCTGAATGCGAACTATGACAATTGGAACCTGTCCACGGACCGGGCCAATATCATTCGCAAACTGCTCCTGGAGCAGGGCATGATGCCGTCGCGTCTCCGCGAGGTCTCCGGCCGCGCCGATACTGACCCCCTTGCCCCGGATAATCCATCGGCCTCCCAGAACCGGCGCATCTCGATTATCATCCTGACGGATCAAGACCCCAAAGGTGAATCAAGGTTATCTGCTTATTAACAAATGCACTCCACTGATAGAGCCACATCTGTCGTAGGAGTCGACCATGAGCATTTCTTCATCCCTTAATGCGGGTGTGATGGGGCTGAACTCGAATTCAAGCCGCCTTTCCGCCATTTCCGATAACATCGCCAACTCATCAACGTATGGATACAAACGTAGCCAGGTTGATTTCTCGAGCATGGTTCTGCAACAGCAGTCCTCTGCTTACGCCGCAGGCGGCGTCCGGGTTACAGCCTTCAAGGACATTGCCGCAACGGGATCGCTCATCTCTACCGGCAACGCAACTGACCTTGCGGTCTCGGGCCGAGGTTTAGTTCCGGTTACGGATAATACGGGCGTGAACTCGCTCTCGTCGGAGCGCAGCCTGATGATGCTTCCAACGGGCTCGTTCTACGCGGACGAAAGCGGCAACCTCCGGACTCAGAGCGGGCTCTTCCTGCTTGGTTGGCCTGCGAACTCCGACGGAGAAATCGGCAATGTCAGCCGTAATAGTGGTACCGACCTCGAGCCAGTCAACATTGCGGCATCCCAGTATACTGCCTCTCCAACATCCCGCATCGAACTCGGCATAAACCTTCCGGCCGATGCTACCACAGCCGGTGGAACAGGTGAGAGCTACACTCTGCCAATAGAGTACTTCGACAATCTGGGTCGCGCCCAAACACTGTCATTGGAATTCAGTCCGAACGTTCCCGCATCAGGATCCAGCAACGCCTGGTCGGTGGAGATATTCGATAGCGCTGGCGACCCAGCCGTTTCAATTGGCGATCTGTCCGTCAACTTTTCCGACAGCGCCGTCAATGGCGGTCGTATCGACACTGGTGGTGTAACTGCCTCCAATGGCGCGACCTATGATGATACGACCGGCACCGTAACGCTGAATCTGCCCCACGGTGATGTCGAGGTGTTCATAGGTCGACCGAATGACAGCGCTGGTATCACTCAGCTCTCCGCCAATTTCTCGCCGACCTCGGTCAGCAAGGATGGCGCGCCGATAGGCGACCTTCAATCGGTGGAGATAGACGAGAATGGATACCTCCAGGCGATATACAATACCGGCTTCCGCCGTACGCTCTACCAGATTCCGGTTGGCGACGTTCCGAACATGAACGGCCTGAAGGCACTGGACGGCCAGGCCTTCCGCGTCTCTGCGGAAAGCGGAAACCTCTATCTCTGGGACGCAGGCACCGGTCCCGTGGGCAGCATCGAGGGCTACGCTCTGATGGAATCCACCACTGATATCGCTGCGGAATTGACAGATCTGATCGAAACGCAGCGCGCTTATTCTTCCAGCGCAAAGATCGTTCAAACCGTTGATGAGATGCTTCAGGAAACAACCAATCTGAAGCGCTGATCCACCCACCTGACAGGCGAGCTCTGCTTTGAGTATTTCCCACGCCATCAACGCGGCCCAATCCGGCCTGAAGGTCTCTGGCCTTCGGGCCGACATTGTCGCCACGAACGTCGCAAACGCATCAACGCCGGGCTATGTCCGGCGTTCTGTGTTGTTGGGCGAGACGCTTGTTGGAGGACGGACCAGCGGGGTCACGGCGACCGGCGTCACCCGGTCTGCGGACGCCGCGCTCACCGCCGAGCGGCGGACCCTTTCCAGCGATGTGGCGCAAGCCAGTCTGATGTCCAGCACATGGCAGGTGCTGTCCTCCCGCCTTGGAGATGACGCCGAAGGCACCGGCCTGTTCAGCAAGTTCTCCAAGTTTGAAGCGGCCCTGTCGGCGTCTGTGACGTCTCCCGAATCCGGAACCCAGCTTGCCGCCCTGCTTGACTCGGCAAACGCGGTCGTAGCCGAGCTGAACAGCCTCTCGAAACTGGTGAGCCAGCAACGTTCGGAAGCGGATCGTGAAATTGCTGACGGCGTCAATGTCGTCAACAAGGCTCTCAAGCAGATTGAAGAGCTCAACGGCTTGCTGGTCGGCGTTGACGGGTCAACGTCTCAAGCCGCCGCGCTGATGGACGAGCGTCAGAGAACGCTCGACGTGATCGCGGAATACTTGCCCATTGAGGTGGTTCCGCGCGCAGGCGGCGCAATAGACGTTATCACCGTAGAGGGCGTCTATCTGGTAGCTGGCAAAGCCAAGCAACTCGAATTTTCGCCAGCCAACTCGTTCGGCGCCGACATGACCTTGGACAGCGGCACTCTATCCGGTCTGACGATCGACGGCCAGAACCTGACGCCCGGCGCATCAAGCTATGCGGCCGTGTCCAGCGGCATGTTCGGGGCGCTCTTCACATTGCGTGATACCGACCTGCCTGCCTTCGGGACGCAACTGGATACGGTTGCAAACGACTTGGTTACCCGGTTGTCGAATGACTCCATTGATCCCACGAAAACTCCCGGCGATTTCGGCCTCTTCGTCGATACGGGCACTCCGGGCGCCCCCGGCCTGGCCGGACGGATCGACATAAACGCCCTGATTGACCCGAGCCAGGGCGGCAGCCTCTGGCGCCTGAGGGATGGCGTGGGCGCCGCCGTCGAAGGTCCACCGGGGGACAATTCGATTCTCTCTGCCATGTCTGATGCCTTCACCAAAATTCAGTCCATCGATTCGAACGGCATCCAGGGCAGTTTTTCCGCGGCAGAACTTGTCGCGCACGTGGCCTCCATTACCGGGCAATCACGTATTTCTCATGAATCCGTACTCTCCTCGGCCTCGACTCAGCATGACCTGCTCATGGAGGCCGAACTCTCGGAAACCGGGGTCGACATAGACAGCCAGATGCAGGATCTGCTGTCCATCGAACAAGCCTATGCCGCCAATGCGCGAGTAATCGAAATCGCCAACCAGATGATGCAAAAGCTGATGGATATCTGACATGGACCGCTTTGCTATTTCTTCCGGCCTCATGACGGCCAGCCTCAGCCAGCACATTTCTGAGCTCCGCTCCCAGATTGGCCAGACATCTACCGAAGCCACCACGGGCCGGTATGAAGACCTTACACTTCACCTGTCCGGCCGAATCGGAAAGGCGATGCTAAGCCAGAAGGCCCTGACAGACATTTCCACGGATCGAGAAGTCCTGAACCTTCGTGCGACACGCTTGTCGTTGATTCAGACGAGCCTTGGCACAGTTCAGGACAGCTCCAGCGGCATTGCCGCGAACATGTTGAGCGCGATCGGCGGCGAGCATGAAACGGAAATCGGCATCGCCGCCCGCGATGCAAAGACTGCCTTGTCCGCCACTCTGTCTTCCTTGAATGCGCGATATGGCGACCGCTTCCTGTTTTCAGGAGACGCCACAGCCACCCTGCCCTTCCCGGACCAGACCGCTCTGTTATCCGACCTCGAACTGATTGCAGACACAGCCACCGGCGCAGCAGATTTCAAAACGCAGCTAGATGACTATTTCAGCTCTCCCACCGGGGGCTGGCTGCAAAACATCTACAAGGGCAGTCCGACAGCGTCTGACGCTGAAAGCGTGACAGCCGATAATGCCGCTATCAAGTCCCTTATCAGGGATCTCGCGGTTCTGGCCATTTCCGGTCCGGAGGGAAGCCTTGCTTCCTTGGGCGGCTATTCAGACCTCGTCAAGGATACATCCCTGAGCCTGTCGGCAAGTGAAACAAAAATCACGAATTTGCGCGCCGACCTGGGTGTTTACGAAGAGCGTAACGCCATCAGCTTGAAAACACTCGACACGGAAGAAACACTTCTGAATGCGTCGTTCAACAATCTGACCGCGCGCGACGAATATGAAGCCGCAACCGAGCTGCAGTCGCTCCAGACAACGCTTGAGGCCTCCTACATGATCACAGCACGCCTGTCTCAACTCTCACTCCTGAATTATCTGGGCTAAACATGATGCTTCGGAAAACACTTCTCATTGCCGCACTCTGCTTCAGCCTTATCGGAGTGCCTTCCTCGTCCGAAGCCCAAACGCGCATACGGGATGTGGTCGATGTCGAAGGTGTCCGGCAGAATGACCTGATCGGCTACGGCATCGTAGTCGGCCTGAACGGAACGGGCGATTCTGTCCGGAATTCACCCTTCACCGAAGACTCCCTTACCTACATGCTCGAACGCCTTGGCGTGAACGTGCAAGGCGAGGACATCAAGCCGAACAATGCCGCGGCCGTCTTGGTAACGGCGACCCTGCCCTCCTTTGCGCGAAATGGTTCGACCATTGATATCTCGGTCTCTTCCATCGGGGATGCCAAAAGTCTCGAAGGCGGCACGCTCATCCTCACCCCGCTCAAGGGCGCAGACAATGAAGTCTATGCGGTAGGCCAGGGCAGCATCATTGTATCCGGTATAGATGTGCAGGCTGCGGCTGCCCGTGAGACCCGCGGCACGCCGACCGCCGGCGCCATTCCGAATGGGGCGCGTATTGAGCGCGAGATCGGGTATGATTTCAATGATCGCGACAGCCTCACCCTCGCCCTGCGCGATCCGGACTTCACGACCGCCGCGCGGATCGAGGATGTCATCAATTCAGCCTATGGCGCGCCGGTTGCCTATACCCGCGATCCCGGCACTGTCGATCTGGACCTGCGCGGGATTGAGGGCTCGCCCTCTCGCATCCTTGCCGATATCGAGAATTTGCCTGTCAGCGTATCGGTTCCGGCCCGCATCGTAATTGACGAGAAATCCGGCACCATCGTCCTCGGCGAAGATGTGACGATTTCCAAGGTGGCGATTGCCCAAGGCAATATCTCTATCAAGGTTGTGGAAAGCCCGGTCGTGTCCCAACCGAACCCATTTGCGCGGGGGGAGTCGATCGCCCTGCCCCGCTCACGCATTACGATTGGTCAGACCGGCAGCAAGAATATCGCCATGCTGAACCCGAATGTCTCTCTCTCGGAACTGATCTCGGGCCTCAACGCACTGGGCGTGACCCCGCAGGAAACTGCCGACATCATCCGCACGATGAAGGCTGCCGGCGCCCTGCACGCGGACCTTATCATCCGCTAGAGCGGGCCGACCCTTTCCAGATTGTCGTGGGAATGGCCTGGAGCCTATTCGTCTTCTTCAGGCTTTCCTACCTTGATGGCACCCTCGCGCTTGAGCGTCATCAGAGACATCAGAAATTGACGCTGGATTTTTTCGGCTTTCTCCGCCGAGACCTGCGGCACGTCTTCCAACTGAAGGCGATACTGGTCTGCCAGGCGCGATGAAATATTGCTCAGCAGATAGTCCGACACTTCGGCGCCACCCTCCCGCAGACTTGCGAGAAGCTGAGTCATGGTTTCATCGCCCAATTCGCGGAATACCACGGCCACGGCTTCGCGCGGCAGAATTTCTGGAAGACTGCCAATGGTGAACATGACGCGTTCGATGCTCTTCAGCTTGCTCTCATGCTCACTGTTCAGGAACGCAAGAATCCGGTCGCGCTTGTCGCTTGGCACAAGGCTTAGCATCTCACCAATCACTTCAAGGTGCGCCGTGTCTTCTGCCGCTCCGGCTTCCGGGCTCGTATTGTTGAGCAATTCGATCTCGACCATGTGGGCCAAGACGGAATAGATTTCCGGTTCCGGAGGTTCATCTTCAACAAGATGACCGACCACTGGATCGAGTTGGTCATCATCAAGGAAGCCCACAATCTCGGAGGCCGCCGCCACATCCAGCTTTCGCAGGATGAGCGCGATGATGTTGGGGGTCAGCGTACGGAAATATGCCGCCGCCTGCTGTGGGTCATGGCGTTCCAGCCGCTCCCACGTATCGCCCGTTTCTTCGACGACAATTTCCTCTTGCGGTTCGCCTATCCCATAGATCTGGTCATAGCGCTTCTGGTCGAGAATATTGGCGATGACTTCGCGGGCCTTGTCCTGGCCGCCTGAAAACGATCCGCTTGCCGCGCGCAATTCCTTGAGGAAATCGACCGCGATTTCGACCAGTTGCTCACGCGGGAGTTTGGAGACCGTCTCAAGGGCAACGGCGACTTGCGCCATGGTCTGGTCGTCAAGGCGCTCCACGATGGGGCGCGCCTCGGCTTCACCGAGTATCGCGATCACCACTGCAGCCTTCTGGGCGCGCGTCAGTGTGATCATACCCGGGGCGCCAGCCTGTGCGCCCGTTCTGGCAACGGCTTGCCGTGTAGCTGGTTGTTTCAATTCAACGACCGAACTCATCCGGCATACCCTCGCAGAAGTGCTTCTGTTATTTTCAACCAGCCATCGGCCAGAACTATGAATCCAACCTTAAACGGTAGCGAAACCACGGTCGGCGGGACCATCATCATACCAACTGCCATCAGGACAGAGGACACGACCAGATCGATGACAAGGAAGGGCAGGAAAATCACAAAGCCGATCTGGAAGGCATGCTTGATCTCGGACAGCATGAAGGCCGTCGACAGAAGGGCAAATGTGGGCTCCTCCCCGTCCACCACCGGACGGTTCACGGCATCGGCAAGGACGGGAATGGTTTCAGGATCGACGCGCGCGGTCATGAATTCGCGAAAGGGCGTCGTTGTGGCCGTCCAGGCCTGGGCCTCGTCGATCGTGCCCTCCATGTAGGGCGAAATACCCGTAGACCACGCCTCCATGAAGGTGGGCTCCATTACGAAGAAGGTCAGGAACATGGCGAGCGCCATGATAAGCATGTTTGGTGGCGCCTGCTGCACACCGATGGCCTGACGCAGGAACGAGAACACGATGATCATGAAAGGCAGGCAAGTCGCCATCATGGCGATGCCCGGTGCAAGGCTAAGTACGGTCACCAGGACCAGCAGGAGTACCACAGACCCGCTTAACCCGCCCTCGCCACCATTGCCGAGGAATCCGTCCGGGATGGAAATCTGCGCCGGATCGACGGATTGCGCGTAGGCTGCCCCCGACACGACGTACAGGAGAATTAGTATGAACAAGCCGCCCGCAAGGCGCGGCAGATGTTCAAGTCCCCGCGGCATCGGGATCCTCCGCGATCTCCGTGATCTTCACGCCCAGGCCGCCCTCTTCCGTTTCGATCAGTTCACCGCGCGCGATGAGCCGGTTGTCGACTGACAAGGAGACAGGGTCCTCGATCCGGGCTGAAAGTGCGATGACCGAATCCGGCTTCAGGTCGAGGATTTCGGAAACGGTCAGCCGTTTCTGTCCAATCGAGACGATCACATTGACGGGAACATTGTAGATGGATCGGGAGATCTTGCCGCCCGGCAGGGCTTCATCCTGCTCAACCATGCTTTCATCCGAAGGCGTCATTTCAGGAATTGCCATCACAATGTTTCCTTTTGGTGCGATTGAATGGATTGCAGTCGGCTCATGCAGGCCTCCAGCAATCCGTCGAATTCCAGGGACACGCCTCCGGTAACCCACGAGACTTCCACATCCTGACGTGCAGAAGCGGGGGCCGGAGAGACCGCGCACAGACTGGCAAGTTTGTTTGAGCGCTGCACAATGTCCTGGATTTCATTTGCGAGGGGTTCAGGTGCTGTAATCTCCACACGATTTGCAGATTCAGGCAACAGGCTCGGCAATTGCAGGCCGATTTCCTCTGCAAGAAAGGTTTTCGACAATTCCGGAAACAGCCTTTCTGCAATCGCCGTTACCCATGATGTCGTCTGGGCCAGCACCCGCTCATTGGTACGCTCGACTTCGTCCGACAGGCGCTTAAGCAGAATTTCCACGTTCGGATCAAGTTCCGGTACAATCTCGACCGGTTCTTCAGGCATCACATCCTGAGAACTTTCTTCCGGCGGCGCAGAAGTCCCGATGCTCATAGCCCCGGCCACATGGTCCGGGGATTGATCAAATCTCGGAAGGTTGGCGAACGGCGACTCACTCATTGACTAGCGCCTTCCGGTCCTCGTTCAACCATTCCTGAAGCAGGCTGGCCGTCTCATCCTGACGCTCGCGCGTATAATCCTTGAGATAGTCCAGCGCATCCGGGGCTTCGTTCGTCAATGCGGGAGCAGCGGCCGCCCCGACCGCCGTATCCAGACCGGATTTCGGGCCCTGGGACAGCAAGGGCCGCACGACGCCAAAACCGAGGACGATCACCACAAGGCCGAGCAGGATCGCCTGCAGGGCGGACCAGAAATAGCGCTCGGTCAGCGTCTCGACGAGGCCGGGAGCGGGCGTGAGCTCCTCGACTTCCATTTCCTGGAACGGCATCAAATCCACCGTCAGCGAATCACCGCGATCCGCGTTCAGGCCCGCGCCCGAGAGGATCAGCTGTTCGAAGTCAGAGACCAGGCTGCGCATCAGCGGCGCCGAATCCTCGGCATTGGCATCAAAGCCCAGCACTTGCTCGTTGAGCAACACAGCGACCGAAATGCGTTCGATTTCCCCCGGCAGGGTTTCGGTTTCCCGGCGAGTTTCGTTGATGTCGTAAACGACACTTTCGGTGGAGTTCTTTACCGTGCTGTTGCCGCCACCTGAGCCACCTGCCCCTTGGGGCAAATTGCTGGAGACCGTCACGCCGCCACCTCCTCCGCCACCACCACTTGCTTCGCTGATGTCATTGCTGGTGCGGTTGCGAATAACGCGTGAGTTCGGATCGAACACGACTTCGGAGACGCGCTGGCGCTGGCGGTTGACATCTACCGTCACAGATACGCGCGCATTGCCCGGGCCGACTCGGGCTTCAAGCAGACGCAGGATCTTCTGTTCCAACTGGCTGGATTGGCCCTCCGCCATCACACCAGGCTCTTCCATCCGGTCGACATTCGGCCCGGCCAGAAGACCACGCTTTGGATCGATCACAGCCACATCGGTAGGCTCAAGACCCGACACAGCGAGCGCGACAAGATATTGGATCGCTTCCGCCTGGCTGGCGCTGACCCGGTTACTGGATACCAGAGTCACCGAAGCTGTCTGTGACGGGCCTGACCTTGAAAAGCCGGAGCGCAGGCTGGCCCCGATATGCACCCGCGCCGACGACACGCCCGGAATGGCCAGGATGGTTCGGGTCAGTTCGCCTTCCTTGGCCCGCCAATAGGTCGCGTTGTACATTTCCGACGTGACCGAGAAGCCGTTCACATCGTCCAGTAGTTCGTATCCCTGCACGGATTGTTGCGGCAGCCCGTCCTTTGCGAGCGAGAAGCGAACCGAATCACGTTCGGAATTTGGAACGAAGATCGCCTCGCCACGAATCTCGTAGTCGACTCCGCGTTTTTCGAGTTCAGCAATCACTTCGCCCGTGTGCATCGGATCGAGTCCGGCATAGAGCAATCCCATAGGCTGTTTGACGGCGCCTTGCATCAGCATCGTCATGGCAATCACCACACCGGCTAGCGCGCCTGCAAGTGCGAGCTTTTGCGCCATGGATAGCGCCTTCAGTGTGTCCAACAATTTCATAGGCCAGAAAACCCCGATCCCAACGCCCCAATCAATTAGTTAACATTTTCCCCGAAATCATTAACGCTTCCTTTACCCAGAAATTAATATGCGTTGTCAGCGGCATTTTTTGCAAAGGTGTGGTCTTGGCTACAGATTCAGACACAGAGCCTCTTGAGAAAAAGTCGTCCGGCGGTGGCTTGATCCCTCTAGTCGTCCTGGCTGTCGTCAGCATGGCTGGCGCGTTCGGTGTCGTATACTTTCTAACGCCCAGCCCGAATCCTGCGGCCCTCGCATGCACACCAGGCGCGAACGGCACGGCGGCGCATGTCCCGCTCGCGCTGGAGGATCACGTCTATGTCGAGTTGCAGGAAATCCTTGTCACGATCGGCAACGAGCCAGCCACACGCTACGTGAAGATCAAGACGTCTGTAATTTCCGACAGCAGCCATATGGGGGCTGTCAAGAAAGCCGAACCCATGCTGGTAGATGCGTTTGTCGGCTATCTGCGGGCGCTTCAATTGTCGGACTTCGAATCAGCCGACTTCTATCCCAAAATGAGGGAGCAACTTGCGATGCGATCCGAAATCGTGCTCGGTGCGGACACGTCGCACGGCGTGCTCGTAACCGAATTCCTACTACGGTGAGATGATGCCTCTCGATCCCTCCGACATCGCGCTCTTCCTCGTCTCATTTGCGGCGTGCCTGTATTGCGCCTTGCTCAGCCGGCGGCTGAAAGCCCTGCAGAATACCAAGGATGGGCTCGGCGCCTCGATCCGGGCCATGTCCGAATCAGTTGCTGCCGTGTCCTCCGCGAAACACGAGGCGCAGGCTCAATCCGGAGAAATCGCTGTTCGATTGACCGCAATCCTTACCGAAGCGCACGAGGCTGGCAAGAAACTCACCGAGCTGAAAGACGCCCTCGAGATGAAGGACCGCGAAACCTCGCGCCGCATCCAGGCTGCCGACGCGGAAATTCGCGGCACCATGCGCGATGCGCTCGCACAATCCTCCGACCGGGTCGCTGAGATCACACGACTTACCACACGCCTGGAAGGCGTTGCCAACCGGGTTGCCTCCAGTCTGGACAGTTCAGACTATCTTTTCGAAGACGACGACAAGGCCAAGACCAAAAGGGTTTATGAGAGCTATGGGCATAAAGAATAGCGGGCGCACACACGTTCTTCTCACCATCGGGGTCCTGTTCACGATCGCAGGCGGCACACGCTGGTTACCGCAGGCCTTTGCAACGACCGGGGCTGATTCCCTAAGCAGCCGTCCAGCCGACGCGCTTCCCAAGAGCTACGTTGATGATTCCGATATGGTCAGGAAGGTCTGCCTGACCGGCGACCTTGTCGAAGCGATGGAACAGGACCAGAAAAGTATTGAACAGCGAATTTCCGACCTGCGGACAGAAGAAATACACTTCCAGAACCGCAAGATGGAACTCGACCAGCAGGCAGAGGATCTAAAGGTCATTCAGCAGCAGCTGGACGACAGATGGCAGCGCATGGCGGAGGCCGCCAATCAGGACATCCAGCACCTTGCTCAGATGTATGGGGCGATGAAGCCAGACCAGGCGGCCGGTATCTTCAACCAGATGGATGCAGGGTTCGCAGCCGGCTTTCTTCGTCTCATCCCGAGCGATCAGGCCGGACTTATCCTGGCGAACATGGAAAACGAGAAAGCCTACATTGTCAGCGTCAAGATCGCGTCCACGAACAGCGATCTACGGAATGACATGCTAACGCCCTAGACGGGACCTTTAGCGAACGGCGCACATTCTTCCGCCCCTCAGGCGAAGATGGACATGTGAATATTGATCGCGCGATTCACCGCTTCCCGAACTCGCCAGATATCAAAGGGTTTGGGAACGAGTCCGTCCCGTCCGGGAGATCCCGCATCTTCAAGTCGCTCAGGGTGCGCGGTAATATAGATGGTGGGCACATCATAGCCGAGCGTCTCGCGAATCGTGGTGACCGCCATTTTGCCACAGACTTCTTCGCCAAGTTCAATGTCCGATAGTATAAGCCCGAAACTCTGCTCGCCTGCAAGCTTTACGGCCTCGTCCCGGGTGTGAGCGACTCCTGCCACCCAATGACCGGTCTGCTCCACCAGAACAGATAGCAACTCCGCCATATGAGGCTCATCTTCGATGATCAGGACGCCCGTTCGCGTGGCCGCATGGACAACCGTTTGTACGCGGGCGAGCACCTGCCTGATTTCTGGCTCATGCAAGCCAGTGATACGAGACAGTTCTGGAATATTGAAGCCACCCACAATGCACAATAACAACACCCGGCGCTCGATAAGCGTCAATTCATGCAAAATTGGATGGGTGCACTCGTTCTCCATACGCTCCTGAGCCAGAGGGTAGAGCGCTTCGTCGAGCTGTTGAAACAAGGATGTGCGGTCCATACCGCCCATATCAGAGAATGTGGCAGTTTCGATCAGTCCTTGCAGAACGTCACAAACAGCCTGGTCGCCCTCATCGGTCGTCCCCAGCAGGAGCTGGGCATAGGATCTCAAGGATCTGAGTTCTGAAGATACGATATCGGAAAACATCTCAGCCTCTTACGTCCCGCATCTCAACCTGAGGATTACAGCAAACCGCGCGCCCGATCATTTCGACAAAGAAATTTCGCCCAATGCGGGAAAATTGATGACCTAAACTCAATTGAAACAAGTTTCCACACAAATCCGCAGTTCACTTGCAGTCGCCGCAGGAAGACGGACGCTGATGATATCGCTACCAATCCCTGGGTATATTCGCCGCCCTCAGGAGTTGGGGCGTGTTGACATGACCAGATACGAACCTCTCGACCGGCCTACTGAGCGTCCCATTCCGCTCGCCTCACCCGTGTTAAGATAGTCTTGCCTTGTTTTTGTTCTAATTTGAAACTGTAAGCTTGGCGGCATTCAGCGTTCAGGTGATTCATTCTACGATTGGTGGTGCGTAATCCCACCATATCTTCTGTGTGCACCTCTATACGAACAATCCTAATTGCAGATTTGATCCATGTCCCATCCAGACCCGGCCATTCCAACACCCTTCGGACGATTCCCACGTCTTCGAGCCCCTCTTGTCTCGCTCGCCCGGAATCTTGGGGTAGGGGTACTCGTCTTCGTCATGGCAGCCACGATGATTGAGTTCACACGAGGTGCCGGACGCGTGGCCACCATCTGGCCGGTCAATGCAATACTCATTATCCTGTTTTTGAAAACCCCCAGAAAGAGCTGGGCTTCGCTTCTCATCTCAATGGTAACCGGATTGTTCCTGGCCAATCGTTTCGCCGGGGACGATATGCTTCGCGCGGCCGTTCTGGCGCTCGCCAACCTGACCGAAGTTTGCTTCGTAGCCTACATCTTCACCAATCGGCGCAAGATCCGCTTTATCAGCCTCGCTGGCATGTCCACGCTGGTTGTGGGTGCCTTTGTGGGATGCCTCCTATCGTCCTTCGTTGCGGGGATGGGATTGTCGGCCACAGGCGAAAAGGTCATCCTTCCCGATGCACTTCTATGGTTTTCAGCAGATTTCCTCGGCATCATCCTGTTCGCGCCCATCATCTGGTCCCTGGCAGACCGATCCCGGAAATTCGTCAGCACAGCCCCTGACATTCAGTACATTCTCAAACTCGGACTACTATGCGCCACGACCTTCTTCGTCTTTGCACAGAGCGACTATCCTTTTCTCTTCCTTGTCCCTCCCGCTCTCGTATTTCTGGCTTTCAGCGGGGGAGTAAAAGCAGCGGCCATCGGGCTGCTCATGATCACAGCCATTTCCCTGCCGTTTACACTGGCGGGAACGGGTCCGATCAGCCTGATGTCCTCTGACTTCACCTCCAAAATTCTGGCTCTGCAATTGTTCCTGGCGACCAATTCTATTCTGGGGCTCGCGATCGGCGCGGCCGCTTCCGACCGTCGTCGTCTTGTGAACCACATCAAACGCTCTCGGGAACGACTGACACGCAAATCCCGCGAGCAGCAGGAAATGCTGACAAAGGCGCGTCTCGCCGAACGTATGGCAGGCGTCGGACATTGGACCCTTAACCCCCTCACACAGGAAGTGGTTTGGTCGCCGGAAGTCTATGCAATACACGGCGTAACCCCTGAAGAATTCAATCCGATGTATGGCGACGCCATCATGTTCTATGCAGAGGAGGATCGCGACCGGGTCCGCGGTCTGGTTCAGCGCGCGGTCAGCCAGGCACAAGGGTGGGAATTTCAAGCAACTATCGTGAGGAAGTCGGACGGCAAAAGGCGCCGGGTGCGGTCAATCGGGGACTATCTCACAAACGAGACTGGAAAGGTCGAGCGCGTCTTCGGCGTCTTCAAGGATGTCACTGACGAACAGACCATGATGGAAGCCCTCGCCACAAGTGAATCCAAGTATCGAACCCTTGCCGAAAATTCGACCGATATTATCGTCAAGTTTGGCATGGATGGAATCATCACTTATGCCTCTCCGGCCTGCGAAATATTGGGTATCTCACCGGAGGACGCTATTGGTCTCTCAACGCTGGATTTCACAATCCCGGAAGATCGAAAATATGCCACCGAGATCACCGAGGATTTGTTCAAAAGTAATGAGATCGACCCATCTGCACAGAGAGAATTCAGAGCACGAGACAAGAATGGTGACATCATCTGGCTCGAAGGAAATCCGAAAATAATCAAGGAGGGCGATGGTCACGCACGTGAAATCATTTCGACCTTCCGCGACATCACAGACCGTAAGGAGCGCGAACAGGCTCTAGCCGAAGCGCGCGCTGACGCTGAGGCCGCAGGCAAAGCGAAAGCTGAATTCCTCTCCAATATGAGTCACGAGATCCGCACTCCCCTGAACGGTATTCTGGGCTTTACGCAATTGTTGGGCGAAACATCCCTCGATCAAGAGCAGAAACTATTTGTTTCTCGCGCCATGTCTGCAGGACACTTGCTGCGCGATATTGTCAACGACATCCTGGACTATTCAAAAATTGAAGCCGGACGGGTTCAACTGGAGGAGCGTGCTGTCGATATTGCCCGTGTCGTCCAGGAGACGATCGACCTTGTACATGCGGGCCGGAACGGCAAGACCGTGCCCATGACGTCCCACGTTGAAAGCCAGGCAGCCTATCTCGACGAGGTGCGGTTGAAGCAGATACTCACCAATTTGATTGGCAATTCGGCGAAGTTTACCGCGGAAGGTTCTGTACAGGTCCACGCGGCCATTCAAGACGGACACCTGAGAATTGACGTCACCGATACAGGTCCCGGCATTCCGGAATCCAAGCTGGATAACGTGTTCGAGGGCTTCAAGCAGGCGGATAACAGCGTCACGCGTAAATTTGGCGGAACAGGCCTTGGCTTGTCTATCAGCCGCTCCCTGGCGCGCCTTATGGGTGGGGAACTTCATTTGGAGAGTAAACTCGGTGAAGGCACGGTCGCAAAACTGGTTCTGCCCTACAAGCCGGCGGTCTTGCCTGTGCAGGACTCCCACGGACCGATATCGTCGCGCCTTCCTGCAGGAAAATTGCGAGTAATGGCCGTCGATGACGTCTCCATGAATTTGGAGCTGCTGGAAATTGGACTCGGAAAGTTTGGCCACTCAGTCCACGGATTTCTCTCCGCTCACGAAGCACTTGCATCGCTGCGAAATGGCGACATGTATGACGTGATCCTGATGGATGTCCAAATGCCAGAATTTGATGGCATCGCCGCTTCGGGGGCGATCCGGGCCCTGCCAGGACCTGCGCGAAACCTGCCTATTGTGGCCCTTACGGCGAACGTGCTTCCGGACCAGATCGCGCAATGTGTCGCGGCCGGCATGACCGACCACGCGGCCAAGCCGATCGATATCATGCATCTTAATGCGCTGATCTCCTCGCTTTCCCCCACAAAGGCCGTACCTGTTTCCGAGACCGAGCCGATACCTCTTGCTAATGACCCGCTCGAGAAATTAAAACTCAAATACAAGGACTATCTGGCAGGCATACCTTCCGAGTTTGCAACAATCCTGAACCAGGAAGACCGCAGGACAGCCCTCACAGAAATCCGGAATCTGTGCCACTCGATCGCAGGCACCGCCGGCAGTTTTGGCTTCGGTGAAGTCTCAGAAGCCGCCTTCTCGCTTGAATCTGTTGCCCAGAAGACGAGTAAAAACGGCCTGTTTACAGATGAGCTAGTGGACAGCCTGAGCGAGTTCATCCGGGTGACCGAGCAGGTTGTAGTCTGACTCCCGCATTGAGCAGACGACCCTAAGGAAGTTTCTGGACACTAGCCCGCACAACGAGTTCTGTCGGCAGCATTTCGTGTACCTGCGGCATGGTCTGGCCCCGCAACATATCGCACATCAGCGACATGGCGACTTCGCCAATCTGTTCGGCCGGCTGCATCACGGTCGTCAGGGGTGGTGTGCAGTACTTACCGAATTCGATATTATCGAAACCGGAAATGGACAGGTCGTGAGGCAGGACGAATCCTTGATCATGGGCCGCGCGGATGGCGCCAATCGCGATTTCGTCACTCATGCAGAACAAGGCCGTAAGGTCCCCTTTCCGTGCCAATAGGCGCATGGCTGCTCTTTCGCCCCCTGCCATTGAATAGGCATCATATTCTACTGCCTCCTCATCAAAGGGCACACCCGCCATCGACAGACTGTCTTTGAACCCGGCCAGCCGCTCCTGGGTGACGACACGGTTTTCGAGCCCGGCGAGGACTCCGATGCGGCGGTGCCCCTGAGACAGCAGGTAACGGGCCATCATCGCCGCCGCTTTCCGGTCATCGATTCCGACCGTGGGATAACGGCCCCGCGGGTCAGCACTGATCGCCTGTACAAAGGGGATCGCGCACTGCTCCCCCTCAGGATGCAGTTCGCTGAGCGGCCGCTCTCCCAATTGTATGACGCCATCCGCGCGAGAGGTCTCCACCATTTCCACGCCAACGGTTTCGATTGCCGCGTTGTCGCCTGTATCCGAAACAATCAGATTATACTTGTTCTCGACCGCTACGCGCTCAATGCCGGAGACGACACGAGCAAAGAGAACGTTGGCAATATCTGGCACCATGACCAGCACGGTATTGGTCCGTTTTTCACGGAAAAGCTGAGCCAGCGAACTTGGCTTGTATTTCAGCTCATCCGCGGCGGCCAAGACGCGATGAAGCGTCGATTCCGACAGTTTGCTGGGATCTGAATACGCTCGTGACACGGTCGCAGGGGATACACCCGCGAGCTTTGCGACATCCCTGATCTGAGCCATTCAATTCCTCCCACGAGCCTTTTGGCTTCTTGAGGTCCCGGCCCCGGTATCCAGTAGCGCACCGAAACTTCTGTCTCATCAAACACCATGATGGCTTGCAATGAAACCGTTTGTAATGAATGTTCTTGGGGTCAGGCGTGCTCAGAATAACGCCGGCCTCGGTTCGCGAGGCTGCAGAAAAATATACGCGGCGCCACCTGGGGCAGTGCTGAGTGGCCCTCGCAAGCAAAGGGGCCGGAGACTTGAGTTTGCATCCTATCGATATGGCGGTGATCGCGGCATATATCGGGCTGACACTCTTCATCGGTTTCTGGATTTCCAATCGAGCGAACACAGGATTGCGCAGCTATTTCCTGGGCGGCAACCGTTTGCCCTGGTACGCGCTCGGCCTGTCCAACGCCTCCGGCATGTTCGACGTGGCCGGCACGATGTGGTTGGTATCCATTCTCTTCGTTTATGGGCTCAAGAGCATCTGGATCCCTTGGCTCTGGCCAGTCTTCAATCAGATATTCCTGATGGTATTCCTCTCGATCTGGCTCCGCCGATCAGGCGCCATGACAGGCGCGGAATGGATCACGTTCCGCTTCGGAGATGGCCCAGCCGCACGCTTGAGCCACCTGATCATTGTTCTCTTCGCACTGATCTTGGTGCTCGCTTACATGGCCTATGGTTTCCTTGGGATTGGGAAGCTTGCGGTCCAGTTCATTCCTATCGACCTCGCCGGCATGTTGCAGCTCGACCTTTTCCTCCCCGTCAATTTGCGGGCGCCAGATCTCACGGGCGATCTCCTGGCACAACGTGAAGCCGCGATGACGGCCTTGAACGAAAAAGCCTTTGGCGTCTTCCTGATCTTCCTGACTTCCCTCTATGTCATCAAGGGGGGCATGTACTCCGTCGTCTTCACGGAAGTCCTGCAATTCATTGTCATGACCATTGCCAGTATCGGCGTCGCGGTGATCGCGATGTTGCATGTGTCACCCGACATGCTGGCTGCTGCCATACCGGATGGGTGGACCAATCCCTTCTTCGGCTGGGAGCTTGGCCTCGACTGGTATGACTTGTTGCCATCGGCGGATACCAAGATCGCCAAGGAGGGGTATTCGCTCTTCTCGATCTTCTTCATGCTGGTCCTGTTGAAAGGCATTTTCACATCGCTCGCCGGACCCGCCCCGAATTATGACATGCAGCGCATCCTGTCTGCACGAGGTCCGATCGAAGCAGCCAAGATGAGCGCGCTGGTCAGTATCGTGCTGAACCTGCCGCGCTACCTGCTTATAACGGGCCTGACCGTGCTCTCTCTGGTCTATTTCAGTCCCTATCTTCGGGACATGGGAGCAGACGCAGATTTCGAAGCGGTGCTGCCATTCGCTCTGCGCGAGTTCATTCCTGTCGGATTGCTGGGCCTGACGCTGGCCGGCCTGCTTGCCGCCTTCATGTCGAGTTTTGCAGCCCCCCTCAACGCCGCCCCCGCCTACGTCGTGAACGACATATACCGCAAATACATCAAGCCCGACGCGACCGATAAAACCTATCTGCGGATGAGTTATATCGTCTCCACGGTCTTCGTGATCATCGGCACCCTGTTCGGCCTCTTCCTAACCAGCATCGACACCGTCATCAACTGGATCACGGCGGGCCTTTATGGTGGCTACACCGCAGCCAATATCGTCAAATGGTATTGGTGGCGCATGAATGGCTATGGCTATTTCTGGGGTATGCTGACGGGAATCCTCTTCGCACTCATCCTGGGCATGCCCCAAATAGATATCAATCCGCTCCAGGCCTTTCCCTTTTTCTTTGCCGCCTGTCTGGTCGCCGTCATAGCCGGGTCGCTGCTAACGACGCCAACCGAGATGGAAACACTGGAACGGTTCTACCTCAAGACACGGCCTTGGGGCGCCTGGGGGCCGGTTGTGGAATCGCTCGCCGGCAAAGGGCAGCCTGTGTCCCGTAACCCGGATATGAAGCGAGATCTTGCCAACGTGGCCGTGGGGATCGTGTGGCAAACCGCCTTGATCTGTACCCCAATTTTTCTGGTGATCCAGGACTGGCCAAAAATGCTCGCCGCTCTGGCAATTCTCGCAATCACCAGCATTTTCCTGAAGCTCCACTGGTACGACCGGATGCGCGACTATCCGGAAGATTTCACCCATACAGAGGAGGCGGCGCCATAATCCTGCGCCGGGCCTAAGCTCATGACTGATCCCTCCTCCACGACACTCACCCTTTCGCACTGGCCGAAACCGCATCCCCCCAATCTTCACTGCCCAAAAACGGAAGGGATGATCACTCGCATTATCGACTGGCTGACGCCTTCGCAAAAAGTCGGGCAGATCATCCAGGCCGACATTGCCTCTGTGGCCCCTGACGATGTCGCGGCCTATCATCTTGGCGCGGTGCTGAATGGAGGAAACTCCGCACCGAAGGGTAACCAGCGCGCCAGTCACGCTGACTGGCTTGACCTGGCCGATGCTTATTGGACCGCTTCCATGCGCGCAGATGGCCCCCGTATACCCGTGCTCTGGGGCACGGATGCTGTACACGGACACAATAATTTGGTTGGTGCGACCATCTTTCCCCACAATGTCGGGCTGGGCGCCACGAGGGATGCGGATCTCGTGGAACGGATCGGAGCCGCCACGGCTCGGGAGGTTCGCGCAACGGGCATGGATTGGACGTTCGCCCCCACAGTCTCGGTCGCACGCGATGGCCGGTGGGGGCGCACCTATGAGGCCTATGGGGAATCTCCTGAACTCGTCGCAGAACTCGGCGCGGCTTTGGTGCGCGGCCTGCAAGGCGTTCCGGGCGAAAGACCCTTTCTGGGCTCAGACAAGATAATTGCAACCGCCAAGCATTTCATCGGGGATGGAGGAACGCGCGCTGGCAAGGACCAGGGAGAAACAGTCGCCACCGAAGCGGAAATGCGGGACGTACACGCCTCCGGCTACTATTCGGCACTCGATGCTGGGGTCCAGACCATCATGGCCTCATTCTCCAGCTGGGGTGGCCGCAAGATGCATGGCCACCAGGCCTTTCTGACGGATTTGCTCAAGACCTATTGGGGCTTTGATGGTGTCGTCGTGGGCGATTGGAATGGACACGGACAGATTGTTGGTGCGAGCCCCACCGATTGCCCGGACGCCCTGATGGCCGGCCTCGACATGTATATGGCCCCTGAGAGCTGGAAAGGTCTCCACGTTTCGCTGCTGCGCCATTTGGAATCGGGGCGCATATCTGTAGAGCGTCTGGACGACGCAGTCCGCCGCATATTGCGTTTGAAATTTCGTGCAGGGCTCTGCTCCCAACCGATGCCAAGCGAGCGGCCTCACAGTGCCAAGACGGGTGTAGTCGGATGCAAGGCACATACAGAGCTCGCGGCCGAGGCCGTTCGCAAATCCGCTGTGCTCCTGAAAAACGCAAACCAAACCCTTCCGCTCCAATCACCGCAGCATATTCTGGTGACGGGACAGGCAGCGGACGACCTCGGCATGCAATGTGGCGGCTGGTCCCTTTCCTGGCAGGGGGGGAATCTGGAACATATGGATTATCCGCAGGCGGAGACCCTCCTCTCAGGCATTCGGCGTGTTGCAGTAAAAAGGGGCAGCAAGGTATCCTATGCGCGGGACGGGCAATTCGGTACAAAACCCGATCTCGCCATCCATGTGTTTGGTGAAGCGCCCTATGCGGAATTCCGGGGAGATTTGTCGACTTTGGACTTCCAGCCAGCTAATAGTGAGGGTCTCGATATCCTGAAGCGGCTACAAGACGCCGACATTCCGATTGTCTGCATCTTCCTGTCCGGCCGCCCCCTATGGGTCAACCCGGCGCTAAATGCGTCAGATGCATTCGTAGCCGCCTTCCTGCCTGGTACGCAGGCCGGCGCACTCGCGGACCTCCTGTTTGCCACTGATGGGACTTCCGATCATGACTTCACTGGCAAGCTGTCCTTCTCTTGGCCAGAACATGCAGACCAGTATGATCTGAATGTCGGCTCGCAGCCCTATACCCCCTTGTTCCCCTACGGATTTGGACTCTCCCTCAAGGACAACGGCAATCTGCGCATTCTCCATGAGAACCGCAGGCCTTTTAAACCTGATCATGGCATCATATTCGCGCACGGCACGGCGGGGGGCGGCTGGTCTATCCAACTGGACGGAGCCAGCAGACCGGCATCATGGCAGGGGGGTACAGAGCGGTCTCCATCGGGAGCGGTCGAGCTGAAGGCGGCAGATCTCGGCCAGCAGGAGAACGCCATTGAAATAATCTGGACAGACGCGCGAGTTGCGCCCGTCATCTTTTCTCATGAGCCGCTTGACCTGACGCGTGAGACAAATGCCGGGTTCTGTTTCACGCTGACGACGTCAAAATATGCCGTCATTTCCCACGATCCCATGCTGTCCATCCATTCGGGAGCCGGGCGCACAGAGGTTGGACGCCTGTCCCGTCTGGGGTCACATATGTGCGCCGGTATGACTCTCACCTTCGAAATCCCTCTGAGGACATTGGCTGAAGCCGGTGTGGACGTGTCCCACTTCGAAGGCATTGAATTGTCGGCCCGTGCGCCGGCCCGGCTCACCCTGTCACATCTGGCACTGGTGATGCCGAACGGGTGACAACAGAGTCAAGCATCCTCGGCGACTGGCCGGTCCTTTTGACGGAACACGAACTTCATGAGACGCGAATCCGAGCCGGATAGATCATCCCGGTCGCCAAGGAATTTTCCGAAGCTCTCAAGCCCATTGACATTATCGGACACGACTTTGGCCATGAGCAGGATTGGCGTGGACAACAACATGCCCATGAATGACCACACCCAGGCCCATAGCGCGAAGGAGATAAATACCACGACCGCATTCAGCTTGAGGCGGCGGCCCACGAGCACGGGCGTCAGGAACTGACCTTCGATTGTATTGATGAGCCAGTAGAACAGAGCCGGAAGCATAGCGTGCACCGTGTTGTCGTAAGTGACCAGCCCAGTGACAAGCGTGACGGCGATGCCCCCGATCGAGCCAATATACGGGATATAATTCAGCAGGAAGGCGCCCAATCCGAAGAGGAGTGGGTTGGGCATGCCAATGGCCCACATGACCAATCCGATGATGACGCCGAGCGCCGCATTGATAGCCGTAATCGTGAACAGATACGTGGAGAGCTGGTTCTCAATCGTACGCGCTGCGGCGAGCGCCCGCCTTTTGTCCTTCAGTTTCGGCATGACCTGAACAAGTTTCTCGTAGAACATATCGCCAGAAGCGATCAGGAAGAAACTCAAGGTCAGTGTGACGATCAACTGGCTGACCACAGCAGGCGTGGCCTGCGTCATGACGCTGACAAATCCCGGTTCTCGAATCGCAACTGTCTGCTGGCCACCTTGCTTTGTCAGGGCATCAATTTGATCCCCGGCCTTCAGGACAGGCTCAATGGTGCCGAACAGGCCACTCAATTCCCGGCGCACCTCTGCCGCAAAGGTCGGGGCATCGCTCAGATATTGCTGGAGTGCCTCGGATATGAAGTAGAAAAGGACACTGAACACAACCAACAGGCTGATCATGATGATCCCGGCTGCCGCACCTGGAGGTATGCCAATACGGCCAAGCGCGCGGCGTACAGGGCTGAAGGTCAGCGCAAGTACGAAGGCGGAAATGATGGGAACAAACACTCCCTGCGCCAGGCTGAGCGCGCCCAGCACCAGAATCCAGAAAATTCCGGTAATAGCCCAGTTGCGCACCACGTCTCGCTTGTCGGCAGATCCTGTCAGGGAGGCCATGTCTTCTTTCACAGGCCCATTATCCTCCCGTCCATATTGCGATTAACATACGCGCAAACAGCGGAGAGGTTCCCTGGGAGACCGCAGTACCATATCCCAAAGAAAAAGGGCGTCGCAGTCTGCAACGCCCTTTTTATGTGTAATCTTCATTCATCAAGTCACGTTTCGTCCACGGACGGCCCGCGCAACGAAGGACAGGACGAGAAGAACGAGGAAGACGAAGAACAGGATCTTGGCGATACCGGCGGACGCACCTGCGATGCCACCAAACCCAAGAACTGCGGCGATTAGCGCCAGTACGAAAAATGCAATTGCCCAACCGAGCATGACTATAACTCCTTTTCAATCAAACAAACCGGCGATGCATGCCGATGAGATGCCAGTACAACCCGAGTCCGTGCACCGAAGTTCCCGAATATTTTTTCTGTGCACTCTGGAACCAAGCCAGAGGGGTAACGTTTCTTCCCTGCTTAATGCGGAAAGGACTCATTATGAAAAACACCGTGAAGATCGCCAGTCTCGGCGCCCTTGGCGCGCTTGCCATACTGCTGGCAGCCTGCAACACTGTCGACGGCGTCGGCAGAGACGTTGAAGCCGGCGGCGAAGTTATTCAGGACACTGCTCAGGACGTTGAAGAAGATATCAACGACTAAATCGGGTCATCCATGACTGAACCAGACACGCCCCACTTGGGGCGTGTCTTTATTTATGTGCTGTATTCAGGATTTTATATGATCCCACACCGACTCCGTGTCGGCCATCAACATCTATAGGACAAGGAAATAGGCGGTCAGCCTGAAAACGAAATAAGCAGGACACGGGTGCGTCTACCCGAACGCATTAATTCCCTGTGCTTTCTCATACAGGCCCAGACCTGCCCAAAACCTATGATCAGTAGAGAGACAACTCTGCCGATCGAGCCTGGGCCGCTAATACGCTTGAAGGTACGAAAGTGTGAAGCCAGACCGCGAGACCTGCGTTGAATATCTATCCGGGGGCGGGCCGTGTTAAGCATATCAAACATACGCGCGTGTTCGCCACAGGTTCCGCCAGCACCTAACTGACGCTGTAGCTGGAAAGGCTCCCACCCCATCCAGGGAACCTGCTGCCCCCTTCAGCGTTTTAAGGGCGCAGACGATAAGGAGTCAGCCATGAAAAAGATGATGCTTGCGACAGCCTTTCTCAGCCTCGGTACTTTTGCTGCGTGCGATGCCACGGACGAACCCGACGAGGTCGACATCACAGTTGAGGAACCAGACACGCTTTCCGACGAGTTGGAAGAAGCCGGTGATGACGCTGAAGCTGCGGTGAATGATGCGGGCGAAGCCATGACGGAGCCAACCGATACTCCTCAATAACATCCGTTTTCATATAAAAATATGACGAGCCCGGTGAGTTGACCGGGCTTTTCTGCGTCAAGGATCAGAATGGCATGACCAATTTATGTGAGCAGCCAAGGCCGGGACGTGCTTCCGTCGTGAATTCAGCAGAGAGCTGGCGCGCAAAGGCGACCATCAGCTTCGAGCCGAGGCCCGAACTGCCATCGGTGCTGTCGTATCCGAGCCCGGTATCCCTGATCTCCAACGTAACCTGGTCATCCGTCGCCGACAGACAGACCGACACCTCGCCTCCGTCTTCCTCGAACGCATACTTCATGGCATTGGTGACAGCCTCGACGATGAACAAGGCCATGGGGATGGCATCGTCAGCGTCCCGCTGGATTTCGGCATAAGACTGAACCAGACTGATGCCTGCTTCCGACATGCCAAGGGCATCGGAGAGGTGATTAAGAAGGCCCGTCAGGAAGGGGCGCATGTCGACGCTTTCGAGCCGCTCATTCTGGTACAGGGTCTGGTGGACGATCGCCAGCGCATCGATCCGATGACGCGTCGCGGCGATGGCTTCCTTGGCTTGCGGATCCTTCAACTGACGCCCCTGCAGGTTCAGGAAGCTGGTAACGATCTGGAGATTGTTCTTCACGCGATGATGGATTTCCTTCACCGCCGCGTCACGGGTGGCAATGGCTTCTTTCAAATCCCGGTCACGATGATCAATATCCTGCGCCATGACTTCCATCGCCGTCGCCAGGCTACGGATTTCCGACGGCGCATCCACAAATGAATTGCCCGCCTTGAACTGGTACCGGCCGGCGCCATAGATACGCACCGTGCGTGTGAGGCGAGAAATCCATCGCAGGACCAACCCGTCAATCGCCATCCAGGCCGCAAGCAAGGTGACAGCAAAAGCCAACAACGGCAGTCCGAAGGATGTCGCGGGACGAACAAAAAAATCATTCCACAGGCCATAGGAAGGCCGGGCAATGACGGCGAAAATGTTGGAATTACCGACAGGCCTCAATACCACATCAACGGATGTGCCATCGGGATGATCAACCCGGAACAATTGCGCATCCTGGGCACGCCTCACTCCCTCAATCCATTCAGCCGGGATTGGCCCGACAAGAGGATCGCCGAATACGCGGCCCGTTTCGTCGGCAATGGACAGCGAAACATAGTCCGGCAGATATCCCGCCCGCACGAGGTTGGCCAAATCTATCGCGCCGAGCGCAAACGTATTGATGCCTGTGAAATTTCCGGCTTCGTCTTCGACGCGCTTGTTCAGCGCAAACACCCATTCATCGCTGGCAGATCCGAAGAAGGCATCGCTCCGCGCGAAGGAATCTCCCCCTGCCCGCAGGCGGTCATGCAGAACCTGATTTTCGCGGCTGAGAGCCGGTGTGCCCACGGCCGAGCAAATGACTTCACTATTTTCATCAAACGCGACGACATTGGTCAGAGAGGGCAGGTAAACTGACAGCTCATTGTAGACGCCACTGCATTCCCCGGCTGCCAGTCGGGGCTCATACAGTGACAGCAACAGTTCCGCCTGTTGCAGGGACTGGTTGACACCATCAATGGCCGCGCCCGCAACGAGCACGAGATTCTGCGCCTGACTATCTCGTATGTCGCGCGCATCAATATACGCTTTGAACGCAGACAGGAGCAGAACAGGTGTCAGTGCCGCCGCTAGCGTCAAGACAAGCTTGTTGCGAAGCGGTGCGGCGCTGGGGGCCCGGCCTGACTGGTTCAGGTCGCCGTCTTCATCCGACACCGGCAATATCATCCGCCTGTCGCATGATATCGTTGAATGCGTCTTCCGCTTTCATATTGGAGTCGTCGCTATAGCCCGCACCATTGGATTCGAGGATTTCGACGACAGCCTTTCGCGCGCGGGAGACGCGGCTCTTGATCGTGCCCACAGCCACACCACAAATCTCTGCGGCCTCTTCATACGGGAGCCCACCAGCCCCCACCAGAATCAGGGCTTCGCGCTGGTCGATGGGCAACCTGCCCAATGCGTTACGCATGGCAAGCAAGTCGAGCGTGTCAGACGGATTGCTGTTGGAGACAAGCGTGGCCTCGGCCACTTCCGGATCAAGCGGCGTCCGGCGCCAGGACCGGCGTTTCTCGGAATAGAAGACGTTTCTGAGGATCGTGAATGCCCAGGCCTTCATATTCGTACCGG
This sequence comes from Hyphomonas sp., assembly GCF_036964145.1. Classification (GTDB taxonomy): domain Bacteria; phylum Pseudomonadota; class Alphaproteobacteria; order Caulobacterales; family Hyphomonadaceae; genus Hyphomonas. The sequence goes on along the minus strand of NZ_JBALUC010000001.1, from coordinate 157,304 downwards.
CTTGAAAGGATGCGCGGGCATTCCACGCCTTCAGCATCGCGTCCTGCGCGAGATCATCTGCCAGCGTGGCATCACCACACAAACTGCGCGCAAAGGCCCGCAAATGAGGAATCAGCGCGGCCAGCTCACGTTTGAAATCAACGTCACTGAGTTTTTCCGTATTGTCTGTCATGGAAATCCCCTCAGGATTTATCTGAGGTGGAAGATGGCCGAGCTTTGTCGGCTTCTTCGAGAAGCCGCAGGAACTCGTCCGGCACGTCTTCTTGCGCAACTTCGTCATAAACGCGGCGGAGTTGCTCTCCAATGCGCTGCGTCCGCCTCTTGCTGCCGAGGTCGGACTTGACGGAGTTATTGCGTCCGTTTTTTTCCATTCCGCTTAAACTATCCTGATTCACGATCTAAATACCTAACTATATGAGTCTGATAGTTAAACAGCCAGAGTGCGCATTAGTTCCCACATAGTGCTGTTTTTTGCACTATTGTGGAACCAATGCGGTTTTTATGAATTGTTAATGCGGTCCCAGAAGAGAGGTTCCCCATGAGTTTGGTACAATCGTTTGCTCCCCATTTGCCGTTTCTGCGGCGTTATGCGCGGGCGCTGACAGGCAGCCAGGAAAGCGGGGACGCCTATATTCGTACGTCGCTCCAGGCGCTCGTCGAAAACCCGGAAGTCGTTGATAATTTGGAAGATCCTCGACTATCCCTCTATCGATTCTTCCACGTGATCTGGGGCACAACAGGCGCCCAGCTTGAGGGAAGGGATGGCCCAGCCGGTGATCCCGCCGACAAGCGACTCCAATCCCTTGCCCCGATCCAGCGCCAGGCCTTCCTGCTGACAGCCCTTGAAGGCTTCTCCGCCTCGGAAGCAGCCTATATTCTCGGAATTTCCGAAAAAGAGCAGCGTGTGCTTGAGCAGGATGCCCAGAAAGAGATCGAAGGCGAACTCGCCACCAAGGTGCTGATCATCGAGGACGAGCCCATTATTGCGGCCGATCTGGAGAGCCTTGTCGAAGATCTCGGTCATACCGTTACCGGCATTGCCACTACCCATCGCGAGGCGCTCTCTCTCTTCGGCGCCAATCCGCCAGGTCTGGTTCTGTGCGATATCCAGCTCGCTGATGGATCGTCTGGTATTGATGCGGCGCATGATATCCTGGCCGACCATGATGTGCCGATCATCTTCATCACGGCCTTCCCGGAGCGCCTGCTCACGGGCGAACGGCCAGAGCCCACCTATCTCATCCCGAAGCCTTTCCAGGAGAACACTGTGAAAGCGGCGATCGGTCAGGCCCTCTTCTTCCATCCGGCGAATGGCGCGCGGGTCGACGCATAAGTCCCCCGATAACATAAAGAAAAACGCCCCGAACTTCGTTCGGGGCGTTTTTTTATAAATACTTCCTCCCGGATCAAACACCGGATGGCGAAAGCAGGCCCGTTACCGCCAGTGCCAAGAGCATGCCGACAAGCGCGATCGCAATGCCGATTCCCATGACGCTAAGAAGCCCCATGCGTCGGCGTCCCTGACGCGCTTCAACGGTAGACAGATCATCTTGGTGTGTTGAGTCTTGCATGAGATGTACTCCAGTTTCATTTGAATCTTGCGAATGAGACAATCAGTCGTCTCGAGGCATTCGGGGGGCATTTGCTTGGCTTGGGATCACGCCATTGGGCCGGGGCATTTCGCTGCGGCCGCTGAATTCTTGGGGCACGGCAAAGTCGAGCTTCCGGGCGTGAAGATAATCCGTGTCGAACTGCGACATGCATGCCAGCTTACGCTTGTCGAGAATGGTCACCTGACCCCGTGATTCATCGATTAGCCCTGACCGACGCAAAGCGGACATGGTACGCGAGACATGGACGGGTGTGAGGCCCAGTGCATCAGCCAAATCTGTGCGCGTCAGGGGCATAGGCAAATGGTTTTCTGAGCCACCCACAGCCGCGTACAGGCGGCGCTGCAATTCCAGCAAGAGGTGGGCAATACGCTCCTTCGCGGAGCGCCGGCCTACACGGACGATCTGTTCGCGTAAAATGGATTCTTCCTGCACGGCAGCCCACCAGAAGGCGGACGCAACATCTGCATCATGCCGCAACACGGAAACAAATTGTTCGGCGGATATTGTCATTACGACTGTGCGCGTGACCGTGGTAACCGAGTGGTCAGCTTTGACACCCGCCACCACCTGCATGTCGAAAACGTCACCAGGTAGCATGAAATTCACGATCTGCCTTCGGCCATCATCCAAGGACCTGTAGCGTATGGCCCAGCCATCCTTGACGAAGAACATCTTCTGAGGGGTTTCCCCTACGCGGATAATATCATCTCCGGCCTGATACACACGCGACTGGAAATCGAGTTGGTCGAATTTTTCCCAAGTATCATCCTTGAGAGACACGTATTGGGAGAGTCGGTTTCTGAACACATCCATGCGAAGCCAACGTGTCGTTACGGGCTTTGTTCCGCCGTGAAGAATCGCGTCCTGAGTGGAACGAGTTCTGAAGTCGGGCGTTGAATTAGCGCACACGAAATCAGGAGATTTAACGTGAATACCAAGACAGCGACTACTTTGAAAGCCGAAACTGAAGGCGACTACGCAGCGTTGAAAGATGACATCGCCATGCTGCGCGGCGACCTCAAGAACGTTATGGCTGACATGCAGGGTCTCGCAAAAGTTAAAGCCCAGGCCGGCGTAGAAAAGGGCAAGGAATTTGCCGACAAAGCCTCCGGGCAGTTCAAGGAAACACGCGCCGATGTGGAATCGGAAATCCGCAAGAATCCACTGGCTGCAGTGGGGATTGCATTTGGGGCTGGCCTCATCCTCGCGATGATGAGGGGCAAATAATTCATGGATGCGACCAAGCTTCGGCTTTTCGCAGCTGTCGCCGGAATCGTTTGCGGTTTCGGCGGCATGTTTGCATTATCAGTAGCCGGAATATTGGCCTTGGCCTCTGTAATAGGCCTGACGGCGGCTTGCTTCACCATCGCGGCAATTCTCGTGGCTATCGCAGCACTGATGCTCTACATCTTCCTGCTGCCCTATCGCAAATCCTCCGAAGAAATCGATGATCTGGAAGAGTCGACAGCCAATGCATTGGCCGACCTGCCCTTCGACACGCTGAAATCTCTTGTCCAGAAATACCCGGTTTCAGTCTCTGCAGGCGCGATGCTGTTGGGATACACGCTTGTGCGCGACCCGAAAACAGCTACGCGCCATGCCCAACGACTCCTACTCGGGCTGCTCTGATCACAGCGCATCCTATGTCTTGCAGACAAACCGCAGCAGGATCCCTATATTGTAGATATGAGATCCATTCTGTTCATTGCATCGGCGGTTGGTGCCGGACTGGCCTTTGGCCGGAAGTATCTTGAACGCGGTGTCTCGGCCCAGAAGAACAAGGCCATCGAATCCGCTGCGGTCGAAACGCGCCGGCAGATCAAGCGTCATGCCGATGACTTTCTCAGGAAGAGCTTCCGCTCATTCGCTATAGCGACGGGAATCAAATTACTTATCCTGGCTAGCCTCTGGGGTCTTTCCCATGCAGGCGTGTTTGAGCGTCCCTATTTCATCTGGAGCGTGACCGGCGTCCTGGCGGTATTCCTCATCCGGGATATCTGGGTGACCTGGCCCTTTGTACGGCTCGGGGTGACGGAACTCTCCCGCTATGGCTGGCATCCCAAACGCGCCCTCGGAGAAGTGGTGGCCGGCCATGTCTTCCAGCAAGTGCTGACCGAAGCCCAATCCGTGCCGGCCTCGCGCTCTTCGAAAGTCATGCTGGTCCTCGCCGGTCAATCGCGCGAAGGGCTTGAGCATGACATTGCGACATCCGTGGCCGCAATCGCCCGAGATACATCCTGGTCAGATCTGCGACCGTTCCTGATTTCAGCCGGCATCAAGACGGGCGCATTAATGATAATCTATTCGGTGAGCGTCTTCCTGCTCATGGCATAACTCCGGTCAGGCGGCTTCGGCCATCAAGCCTTCGGCGTGCACCACCAATTCATACAGCGTAGCCTGTTCCGGTTTTCCCATCAGATCATTGGAGATGAGGGGCACAACCCCGTTCAACTCATCCACTAATATGGCGCGCGCCCGGTTCACCCGACTTTTGATGGTACCAGGCGAGCAATTCATGATGACGCCAGCTTCTTCATAGGTGAGTCCCGCCGCCAGAACCAGAATAACCGCATCCCGCTGTTTGATAGGTAGCGCGTAAATCGCCTGGATCGCGCGGGACGCATCGCTCAGCATTTCCGCCGATGTATGATCCACCAGTATCTCTTCGAGGAAACCGCTTTCGACATCCACGTTTCGCCAGGCGCGTCGGCAATGCTGGAGGTATTCATTGCGGACAATGCGCAGGATCCAGGGCCGCATCTTGGCGGTGGGGTCAAATGTTCCGGAAGCCGCCCACGCCTTCAGACATGCTGACTGGACAATGTCGTCTGCCAGTGTGGCATCGTGGCAAAGGCTGCGGGCAAATGCGCGCATCTGGGGCAACAAGGCTTCCAGCTCGTCGACAAAGGACCAGTGTGGAGCAAAAGGCTCTGGAGATTTTGTCATACGATCCGAGCTCCTGTCGCTTTTTGGGCGGCTCTGCCTGTATCAGCGAAGCGAGGAGCTGTGGGGAACGACACGTGGCCGCGCGCCCATACCGTCAATTCGGGAGTCGCCCGCTCACAAGAGCTGCTCTTCCCGGCACTCAAATCACAAACCATAATCCGTCCCCGCCTCATGCTGGTTCGACCAGCTCGCAAAGTAAAGCAGCAGCAGGTTAACGAATTAACAATTACTCTTGGTTGAATTTTTTGCCCCTGAAACCACTTATGCGTGAAGCATCTTCCAAAAATTCGCATTGCGCAGTTAGAACGACAGCATGCGAGAATTTATCGGGTTGGGACAGGCTCAGGGCCGGAATAGTCATAGAACCCCTTGCCGACCTTTTTGCCGACCCAGCCAGCCTCGACATATTTCACGAGCAGCGGGCAAGGCCGGTATTTGGTATCGGCGAGACCATCATGCAGAACCTGCATGATCGACAGGCAGGTATCGAGCCCGATAAAGTCGGCCAGGGTAAGCGGCCCCATGGGGTGATTGGCCCCTAGATGCATTGCCGTATCAATGCTCTCGACCGTTCCGACCCCTTCATAGAGGGCATAGACGGCCTCATTGATCATCGGCACGAGAATCCGGTTCACGATGAAAGCCGGATAATCCTCGGCATTGGTGGTGGTCTTTTCGAGGCGCCCCGCAAATTCGATCGCCGTCTCATAGGTCTCTTGGCCGGTTGCGAGACCGCGGATCACTTCGACCAGCTTCATCAGGGGAACCGGGTTCATGAAATGCAGTCCGATGAACCGTTCCGGACGGTCGGTTACCGAAGCAAGCCGCGTGATGGAGATGGAAGAAGTATTCGTGGCAAGATAGGTGTCTGAAGGAACAATTTCACAGATCGAGCGGAAGATCTGTTCCTTGATCTCACGCCGCTCGGTGGCGGCCTCGATCACCATGTTTGCCGCCTCATGATCCTTCAACACCGTGGTCGGCTTGATGCGTGCCAGCGCTGTATCCATGGCGCCGTGATCATACTGGCCGCGACCCACCTGGCGCGCCATGTTGCGTTCGATGGCCTTCATGCCCTTGGCAAGTGATTCATCCGAAATATCGCTGAGGATCACGTCATATCCAGCGAGTGCACTGACATGGGCGATACCGTTGCCCATCTGGCCCGCGCCAATCACGCCAATCGTCTTCAGGTCTGCCATAGAATTCGTCCAGAACGTCGTAAAAAGGTGATGTCATATCCTGTTTGTGCAGTGCGTCAAATACAAGTCTGAGACGCAGCCCCTGATCGGGCCTCCACAGTCCTGGATGGCGGCCCAACACAGCGGATGAAACCGCCGCAGCGGGAATGACCCCGTTTTACGCCGTATAGATCATCTTTCGCGTCATCCCGCCGTCGACCGTCAAAACCTGCCCAGTCACAAATCCGGCCTCGGAAAGGTGGGCCACAGCCTGTACGATGTCCTCCACCTTGCCGACACGACCGACCGGATGCTGGGCGTGCGCGTCCTCGGACAGCTCCTCATTCGCCGAATTGATCCAGCCTGGTGCAATAGCATTGGCCCTTATGTCAGGGCCGAGACCAATCGCCAGCGCATGTGTCAGGCCGACAATGCCGCCCTTCGCCGCCGCATAGCCATAAGTGTCTGGTTCGGACTGGTACGCGCGGGTGGACGCCATGTTGACGACGCTGCCCTTCGCGCCGCGCAGCAGGTCAACGCACTCCCGCACCATCAGAAAACTACCGGTCAGATGTGGCGCGATCCAGCTATTCCAGTCGGCGAGACTCATACCCTCAATTGGCCCTGCAACAGGGTCGGCAGGTCCGCCATTGTTGACCAGTAAATCAAGCCGGTCGAAGCCGGTTGCGGCAACGGCCGCGCGGATGCTGTCTTCCGAGGAAAGATCACATTCAATCGCACGAACGGAGTCTCCCAGAGTGGCGAGCCCGTCGCGATCAATGTCCAGCGCCGCGACTTGCCAGCCCTGCCCGGCAAAGTGTTTTGCCACTGCCCGGCCGATGCCGGATGCGGCCCCTGTCACGATGATTGTCTTCATGGAAATCTCCTGCCTGCCTTTGATTTGGGCCTCAAACGAAACAACCCGCAACTCCGGCAAGGAGTTGCGGGCTGAATTCAGTCAGGCCTGAGAAGCTTACAGGGCTTCGGTCAGCTCCGGCACGGCATTGAAGAGGTCTGCGACCAGGCCGTAATCGGCAATCTGGAAGATCGGAGCCTCTTCATCCTTGTTGATCGCCACGATGATCTTGGAATCCTTCATGCCAGCAAGGTGCTGGATGGCGCCCGAAATACCAACAGCGACGTAAAGCTCCGGGGCAACGATCTTGCCGGTCTGGCCGACTTGGTAGTCGTTGGGCGCGTAGCCCGCATCGACAGCAGCGCGTGACGCGCCGACAGCCGCTTCCAGCTTGTCCGCCAGCGGCACGATCAGGCGGTCGAACTCTTCTTTCGAGCCCAGTGCGCGGCCACCCGACACGACGCGTTTCGCGCCAGCCAGTTCCGGACGGTCGGACTTGACCATCTGCTCGGAGACGAATTCGGATTTGAACGGGCCTGCAGGTACCTCTGCAGTCTCGACAGATGCCGAACCATCTTCACCCGCCGCTTCGAAGGCCGTGCCGCGAACCGTGATGACTTTCTTCGCATCGGAAGATTTCACGGTCAGAATGGCGTTACCGGCATAGATCGGACGCTCGAATGTGTCGGTGTCGATGACATCCGTGATGTCCGACAGCTGCATGACGTCCAGCTTCGCGGCGATACGCGGAGCCATGTTCTTGCCCGTCGTCGTAGCCGGAATGAAGACGGCGTCATAGCCGGACATCATTGGCACCACGAGGGCTTCCATGGCTTCCGCCAATTGCTTGGCAACCGAGGTGCCGTCGGCGTGAACGACTTTGCGGACACCGGAAACCTTGGCAGCCGCAGCCGCAACATCGCCTGCGCCTTCACCAGCCACCAGGATGTCGACGTCGCCGCCGAACTTCGCCGCTGCGGTGACAACCTTGTGGGTCGCGTCGTTCAGAGACGCATTGTCGTGTTCAGCAATAACCAGAACAGCCATTAGATCGCTCCTGCTGATTTGAGTTTCGAAACAAGCGTCGCAACGTCTTCGACCTTTTCACCAGCCTCGCGGACAGGCGGCTCAGTCACTTTCACAACCGAGAGGCGCGGCGAGATGTCGACGCCATAATCGCCCGGAGCCTTCTCATCAATCGGCTTCTTCTTCGCCTTCATGATGTTTGGCAGGGACGCGTAGCGCGGCTCGTTGAGGCGCAGATCGACGGTGACGATGGCCGGCGTGGCCAGTTTCACGGTCTGCAGGCCGCCATCCACTTCGCGGGTCACGGTCAGGGCGTCGCCGTCCTTCTCGATCTTGTAAGCGAAGGTGCCTTGCGGCCAGTCCAGGAGCGCGGCCAGCATCTGGCCGGTCTGGTTGGAATCATCATCGATGGCCTGCTTGCCGAGCAGCACCAGGTCCGGGCTCTCGTCGGCAACGACTTTTGCAAGGATTTTCGCAACGGCCAGTGGCTCGACGGTTTCGTCGGTATTGATCAGGATACCGCGGTCACCGCCCATGGCGAGCGCCGTGCGGATGGTTTCCTGAGCCTGTTTCGGGCCAATCGAGACGATCACGACTTCGGTCGCCGTACCGGCTTCCTTCATGCGAACCGCTTCTTCGACAGAAATCTCGTCAAATGGGTTCATCGACATTTTGACGTTTGCGAGATCGACGCCCGTCTGATCGGGCTTCACCCGAACCTTGACGTTATAGTCGATGACGCGTTTGACCGGCACCAGGACCTTCATACAACCGCTCCAGACATTTGTTGGAATTAAACTCGTGTGGGGTGTGCCTAACGCCCGCGCATAAAAGACGCAAGGTTGACGTTGACGTAAGTGTCAATTTGGCGCGGAAAATTTTGCAAAGCCCGGCCCTGCGATCTGCAAAAACGCAATTCCGGGCCCAAAAGAGCCCGTTACACAGTGGGAGCTTGGCCGTTTCGCAAACCTGCGCTAAACGCCTCCCTTCTCCTGATCCGACCAAATTCGACGAGGGCTCCATGGCAGGCCATAGTAAATGGGCAAACATCCAGCACCGCAAAGGTGCGCAGGACAAGAAGCGCGCCGTCCTTTTCGCGCGTCTGTCAAAAGAGATCACGATCGCGTCCAAGATGGGCGGGCCAGATCCGGACGGAAACCCCCGCCTTCGCCTCGCGATTCAGAACGCCAAGGGCCAGTCGGTCCCCAAGGACAATATCCAGCGTGCCATCGACAAGGGTCAGGGCGGCGGCGGCGAAGATTATGTGGACATCCGCTATGAAGGCTTCGGGCCCGGCGGTGTCGGCGTGATCGTTGAAGCCTCGACTGACAACAAGAACCGCACGGCGACCGATGTGCGCACAGCCTTTTCGAAGAATGGCGGCAATCTCGGCGAAACAGGTTCTGTCTCGTTCAGCTTCGATCAGGTTGGCGAAATCGAATATCCCGTGAGCGTGGGGACGGAAGACGAAGTCATGGAAGCGGCCATCATGGCGGGCGCACAGGACGTGGAATCCGATGCCGAAAGCCACTGGATCTATACCGCCCGCGAGGATCTCCAGTCCGTGGCGGACGCGCTGACCGAACATTTCGGCGAAGAGGTGGAAGCCAAATCCACCAAGCTGATCTGGAAACCGCAGAACAATATTCCGGTCGATGGCGACGCGGCCGACACGCTGATGAAGTTGCTGGATGTGCTCGACGAGTTGGATGACGTGCAGAACGTCTATGACAATTCCGAACTGTCCGAAGCGGAAATGGCCCGCCTCGCAGAAGGTTGAGTCAGGCCCCGCCCTACGGTCCGATCAGGCGAATCTGCTCGTGGCCAGCCTCACCGGCCTTGGCCAGCACTTTCCAGCCGAGCGCCTCATAGGCGTCCCGCGCCGCTGTATTCTGCGCGTCCACATCCAACAATAGCGGCTGGCCCATATCTTCCCGTCCGACATGCAACAGGCCCCGGCCCACGCCGCACAGGCGCCAGTCCGGCGCGACGAAGAGATGATCGACATAGCCGGAATCCGGGCGCAGTGTCAGGAAGCCCACAATTCCAGCTTGCGGTTCCTCAGCCACCCAGGCCCGCGCCGTCGGCAATGAATTGAATAATTGCCGCAAATAGGGCGCTGCCGGGCCGCGCCACGGAAACTCCTGCAGGCAGTCACGAAACAATTGATAGCACGGGCGATAGTCCCGACGCTCAAAGTCGCGGATATGCCAGCCTGCTCCGGAATGAGTGTACATGTGAAAAGAGTGGGCCTGATGCGGGATCAGGTCCACTCTTTATCTCAGACATATTTCGACAATTGGCCGAATGCCTACATTTGCATCGTCCAGCCTTCAATGCCCATTGCGGCCTGACGAACGGCCTCCGACAGGGTCGGGTGAGCATGGCAAGTGCGGGCAATATCTTCCGACGCCGCACCGAATTCCATGGCAACGCAGACCTCCGCGATCAGCTCGCCCACCCCGACACCCACCATGTGTACCCCAAGGATCTTGTCGGTCTTCTTGTCGGCCAACATTTTCACGAAGCCATCGGTCTCATGGTTCGTGCGGGCACGGGAATTGGCCATGAAGGGAAATTTGCTCTTCACATATTCCACGCCAGCTTCCTTGAGCTGTTCCTCGGTCTGCCCGACCCAAGCCATTTCCGGCTTGGTGTAAACCACGCTCGGCACGAGATTGTAATTCACATGACCCGCCTTGCCAGCAATCAGCTCGGCCACGGCAGTGCCATCATCCTCGGCCTTGTGCGCAAGCATCGGCCCGTGGATGCAATCACCGATCGCCCACACGCCCTCTGTGACCTTGAAATGGCCATCGGAGACCTGGATGACACCGCGCTTGTCGGTCGTGCCGCCAACGGCTTCCAGGCCGAGGCCTTCCGTGTACGGCTTGCGACCGATCGCAACAATCACAACATCGGCATCCAGCACTTCCGTCTCGCCGCCTGCCGCTGGCTCCATGCTCAGCTTCAACTTGGATTTGAGTTTCTCAACGCCCGTCACCTTCATGCCAAGGCGGAAATTGAGGCCCTGCTTCTTGAAGATTTTCTGGGCTTCCTTAGCGACGTCCGCATCGGCGCCCGGCATGATGCGATCAAGATACTCCACCACGGTCACGTCCGCACCGAGACGCGCCCAGACCGAGCCCATTTCGAGGCCGATCACGCCGGCGCCGATCAGGACAAGGCGTTTGGGAATGGAGGTCAGCGACAGAGCGCCCGTATTGGTAACGACACGCTCTTCATCGATCTCGATGCCTGGCAGGCTGGTCGGCTCGGAGCCAGTCGCGATCACGATATTCTTCGTGTCCAGCGTCTGGGTCTTGCCGTCGAGGCCTTTGACTTCAACCTTGCCCTTGCCGAGAATCTTGCCGCGGCCCTTGATATAATCGACCTTGTTCTTCTTGAAGAGGAATTCGATTCCCTTGGTCAGGCCGTCGACCGCTTCGGTCTTCTGCGCCATCATCTGGTCCAGGTCGATTTCCAGTTTTCCGGTCTTGATGCCCATGCCGGCAAATTCATTCTGCGCCGTGGCATAGAGTTCCGAGGCGTGCAGCAGGGCTTTGGACGGGATGCACCCGACATTCAGGCAGGTGCCGCCCAGCACACCGCGATCTTCGATACAGACCGTTTTCAGGCCGAGTTGTCCGGCACGAATTGCGCAATTGTAGCCGCCGGGGCCGCCACCGATAATGACGACGTCGTATGTCTCAGCCATGGGGAAATCTGCCTTGCTTAGAGGGCCCAGTAGGAATGAGCCGCCAAACTAGGCATTTTGCTTCTGAAATCAATGCGGCGGGGCCTGCAAGTTTGGATTAGCTGCGTTTCGTCACGACAAGACCCACGAAAAGCACCCAAAGCACGCCGCTGATCACCGCCTCATCAGTCCAGAGGATCGGATCGGCGCCAGATGCCACCATCAATCCGGCGAGAAGGGTGAACAGGAGGATTCCCGCGAGCGCAATCCAGCGCCCGGATCCCTTCCCCGCCATGATCGCCAGACCGCCCAGCAGGACAAGGCCCGTCGCCACCAGTCGCACAAGACTGGTCGGGGGCTGCATGAGGGCGTCTGACAGGCTGCTACCCCGGTTCACAAGAATATTGACGGTCGCGGCGCCGCCCCAGAACAGCCAGCCGCCCACCAGGGCCAATGCCAATCCAATGACACGTCTTATACTCATCCCGTTTCCTTCTCATCCCTTTTCAAAGGAAGGTAGGCTCATGCCGGCATGCCAGCAAACGCAATCTGCCAGGACAGTCTCAGACCGCGCGGCGGCGCCGGGCGTTCATCTTGCGGCCATGCATCGCGAAACTCGCACGCTGGCGCGCAATCGCGGCGGGCACAAAGGCTGGACGGGAGGGTTTGGCCGGAACCGGGCGCTGACGTGCTTCCGGCAAGGGCTCACTGACGAGCACGGGCTTCGAGAGGACCAAGGGAACATCTTGCGTCGACGACTCTGCTTGGCGGGGCGCCCGCAGCCGCAATTCCCAGACGGCGAGCATCAACAGCAACGCGCCGGCGCAAACACCGGCGATGGCCCCTTCGGCCGCGCTGGGGTCATTCCACCAGCCGGGCTCGAACGTCACGAGATAGAGGCACGGGATGCCTGCTACGACCCCCATCAGATACCAGAGCACACCGCCAGGCCGTTTCGCGGCGATCATTGCGGCTGAACAATAGAAACAGAGGGCGGCGAGCAGATAGGGTCCGCCATAGGCGATGCCGAGCTGTCGCCAGTCGACGCTTTCAAGTCCGCCCGTAATATCGTCCTGAACCACCCAACTCAGCGCCATCATGATCGAGGGCCAGCGCACAGCCGTCAGCGCGCCAAAGGCAAAGGCGATCGCATACACGGTCAGGAGGATGGCAATCAGGCGGCGAAGCATTTTTTCGCGTAGCATGGACAGGGTAACTGCCCGCTGAACACGATGTTGCAAATTTGATCAATTTGCCGGCGGGCCCACCGCTCCGGGCGACCCGCCGGCATCCCGGATCAGACCAGCTCGGCGACCGGCCAGAGATTCTTCGCGAAGTACCGGTCCTGTATGCGGTCCATATAATCCACGAGATTTCCATGCCCGCGCACAAGTCCCGTCAGCGGTGTATCGAAATATTCGGTGCCAGCACTGATAAGGGCGGCCGAGACACTGGCATCTGCGACGCTGGGCGCATCGCCAAACAGGTAGGGCTTGCTCCCAAGCTGGATGGCGATGGCTTCCAGATCCAATGCGACGAGCCGCATGCGTTCGTCCTCGGAATGGCGTCCCAGGCCACGGGCGTAAAAAGTCTGTGCCATACCATCGCGTATTTCCTTGACGATGGCGTCCCGGGCCAGCGGCGGAACATCGTTGAAGAACAGCATCGGGCCTTCAAAGAAATTCTCGTCCTTCAGCCAGCGCTCCATGGCCAGCACGCTGTTGATATGATCTTCCGCCATACGCTCGAAGGCCCATGAGGCCGCGCGATGGTCATCGCTGAGGCCGTCATTGAGCGACTTGCCGAGTTTCCGTTCAAAATGAGCCCGGATGAAATTGCTGTCCTCAACCAGCAGGTCGCCATCCATCACATAAGGCGCCTTGTGCTTTGGCACGGCATCAAGGTCCGCAATCGCGCGGTCGAAATCGACCCCGAGCATCTGTAGCTGTATGTCCGATTTCATCACATAGGGGCTGGGTGATGGACAATCGAACATCGGGCCCCATCCAAAAAGCGTAATCATTGTCTGTCTCCATGTCTTGCTTGTGATGAAGGCTTGATAGATGAGGCCTGCTGACAGCATGGTGTCAGCAGCGTGGCAGTAGGTTCCAGAAAATGAGACGCACCGAACGCCTGTTCCAGATCATCCAGATCCTGCGCCGTCACCGCGCGCCGGTGACTGGGCAAGCGTTGGCAGAAGAGTTGGAAGTCTCGCTTCGCACCCTCTACCGCGACATGGCGGAACTGATTGCCCAACGCGTGCCCATACGGGGTGAAGCCGGGACCGGATATGTGCTCGACACCGGTTACGACATGCCGCCGCTGATGTTGACGGCGGACGAATTGGAAGCGGCGGTGTTGGGCGCGCAATGGGTGGCGGTGCGCGGCGATGAAGCCCTGGCGCGGGGCGCACGGGACCTGATCGCAAAGCTTACCGTCGCGGTCCCTCGTGACCTGCAACCCGTCATTGTGGATGCGGGCCTGGTCCCGGTCAGTTTCAAGCCGCGCGCGGAGGACAGTTTCGATGTCAGCATCGTGCGCCAGGCTATTCGCGGGCAAGCCAAGGTGCTGATGGATTATGGCGATGAGACAGGAAACATCACTCGGCGAACCGTCTGGCCGTTCCTCATCGCCTATTCGGAAGACATCAGAATGGTGTGCGCGTGGTGCGAACTCCGACAGGATTTCCGTCACTTCCGGACAGACCGGGTGAAGCGACAGGAAATGCTGGATGAGCGATTCCCGGAGCGAGTCGCCACCCTTCGCAAACGCTGGAAGGATCAGCGCGAGAAACTGCGCACCTAGAGCCTTCGGGGCAGGTCATTCGGAGGCGGATGTATCCGCGCCGCAAATGCGGGAATCGATGCAATAGTTTAGCACACCCATCGCCAGCTTGGGCTCCTGAGGAGCCGCCTCGGTTTCGGCCTCGGAGTTACTGTCCGGCACACGCTCTGCCTCAACTGCGGCGATGCGGAACAGACCCCGCACGGTCTGCTGTTCACGCAAGGCGGTACGCACCAGACGCATGATGTAGTCGACCGGCGCATCGATCTCCTGAAACCCCTGCTGAGGCGAGACCGGCAGGCGCGCATCTTCCGGCACGACCATGGCAATCATGGATTGAGGCCCGAGCGGCGGACCTGCCTGCAGGCCCGGTTCGCCAAAAATGTCCTTAGCCAGGAACACGGTCTCTCCTGCCTCGCGGACGGGCCAGCTTCCTGCCGCCTCGATCGGGTTCGGATAGAGCTGGGTCAGCACTTCGTCCGCATTATAGTCGAACAGAACAAGCTTGCCGCGCACGGGCAACGTGACTTTCAGGTCGACCATCTGGCCATTCTCGACGACCGACATCGTCTGGCCCGCCACATTCACCAGCGTGATCGGCATCTCTGCCACAATGGAATCGAAATCATGCTGCACGCTGGAAACAAGGTCCGGCACGCCGCGCGTCGGGGGCGGCACCTGCGCATACTGAACGAAATTGGCATCCGGCACATAAGTGCGGATCCAGTCCGCATAGGCTGACACCCGCGTATAGGCGCCGGGGCTTTCCTGACGGCCACACCCAACGCCCCAGCTGACCACGCCGATCTGGTAGGGACAGCCATTCTTGTCATACTTGACCAATGGCCCACCACTGTCGCCCTGGCAGGCATCCTGCCCGCCCTGCTCCAGACCGGCGCAGAGCAGCGTGTCATCCACGATCAGCGACTGGTAATCTGCCGGATAGCCTTCCAGCATGGAGGCCTTGCGCAAACGTGACTGGCAGACCGATGCCGCCACTGTGGGAGCGGACGTTTCCTGCAGGACGAGACTTGGCGCGGCGAGCGCGAAATTGCGCGCATTCTGCCATTTCGTGCGCTGGCCGGGTTCGAGCTCCAGCAAATTGCCGAACCCTGCGACCCAGGCTTCTTCTCCTGCTTTGGAAAGCCGGTCTGTCGTCGCATCTGCCGAGAGCGTTGCAAGCGGACCTTCCCAGGGCGTGTCGAGCTTCATCAAGGCGATGTCCGCGCCCTTGTAGATGTCCTCGGCGCCCGCATAGGCAGGATGGGTAATCACTTCCGTCACAAAGGCTGCTTGAGAGCCGTCTGGCTTCCGCCCGAGGTCTCCTGTCCCAAGCTGGATCCGGATAGCGGCGATCTTTCGTTCCGGCCCGCCATCGCCCGCCTCTTCATACGCAAACACCCGCCCGCTCTGCTCCGACACCTTGAAGCCTTCGACGCAATGCGCCGCCGTCAGGATCCAGTCTTTCGAGATCGCCGCGCCGCCGCAGACATGGAAAGCGCCCTGCTGCATGTTCAACTGGATTGAGGCGATGCCGGGCCAATTGGCGAGGTGGGCGTTGACGCCGCCGACCACCTTGGCGCCATTTGGCGTATCCTCTACGCGGCAGGCACGCTCCTGCGCAGAAGCGCTCAGCCCCGATGAAATGGCGACGGCCAGAAGGCTCGCGATCAAACCTGAAACTCTACGCATGATAGGTCGTCCTCCCGTTCGGGATGATTAACCATGCCGATGCGAAAGCGCCAATATGCTTGTCGGGCTGGATCTAGCCTGCGAAGGCTTTTTCGATCACGAATTCGGCCGGTGAGGCGTTCGACCCTTCGGTCAGGCCAGCCTTGATCATGAGGTCTTTGACATCCTGGATCATTTCCATGGAGCCGCAGATCATGACCCGGTCGGTTTCCGGATTCAGCGGCGGCACACCAAGATCTTCGAACAATTTGCCGGATTCAATCAGATCGGTGATCCGGCCCTTGTTATCATACGCTTCACGCGTGCAGCTGCCATAGCGGCGCAGCTTGCCTTCAGCCAGTTCGCCGAGGAATTCATGATTCAAGGTCTCCTCGACAATCTCTTTCGAATAGTCGAGTTCTGCGGCTTCCCGGCAGGTGTGAGTGACGATCACTTCGTCGAATTTCTCATATGTCTCAGGATCGCGCACGACACTGGCAAAGGGCGCAAAGCCCGTGCCGGTGGAGAAACAATAGAGCCGCTTGCCCGGCACCAGCGCATCATGCACCAGCGTACCGGTCGGCTTCTTGCCCAGCAGCACCTTGTCACCCGGCTGGATGGCCTGCAGGCGTGAGGTCAGCGGACCGTCGGCGACCTTGATGGAATAGAATTCGAGTTCCTCGTCCCAGCTCGGGCTGGCGATGGAATAAGCGCGCAGCAGCGGACGGCCATCATCCTTGTAGAGCCCGATCATCACGAACTCCCCCGACCGGAACCGGAAAGTCGACGGGCGCGACAGCCGGAACCGGAACAGGCGGTCCGTATAGTGTTTCACCTCGAGGACGGTTTCCTCGGTAGGCGCGTTCGGGTTGACCTTCTTGGCGGCAACGGGCGTCGCATCTGCAGTCATATCAGGGCTCTCGCTCTTGCATTCTCTCGCGACGTCACATGACGTCAGCTCGCGCTGAATGCAATGCGTCAGATGATCAGTTGAGTTTTACTGAAGAGTCGGCGCTTGGGAAAGCCTAGAGCGGAGAGGCCTCACCCACCCATTGAATGGCCGGTTCCGCCGTCGGATAGGCCCCGTCCAGTTCATAGATATTCTCATAGCCGTAGCCATAGAGATTGATGAAGGTCGGCACGTTCAAGGCCAGCTCGATCCGCTTGACCGGAACGGGCGCGACATCGTCCGTGAAATTGTTGTTGCAGTAGATCAGGATCCGCGTGTCTTTGGAGGGAATCACCTTGGCGAGCTTGTCATCGGTAAAGTCAGAAAAGTTCAAATGGACGGCGCCGTCGATATGCCCCATCAGGAACGCTTCGGCGCTACGCGTATCCAGTACAATTGTGCCGGGCTCCGCCTTCATCTCGTTGAACGTATCGAGAGCGACCAGACGGGAAGACCGATAGTGCGAGATTTCAGCTGAAAGCTCGACGAAGCCGTCATAATCGACCTGGCTTTCCTGGGCTTGGGCCATCAACCCGCATCCAATGAAGGCCGCCAGCGTGATCAGACCAAGTATTGCGTTCCCTTTGACACCCATGGCGTCAGTCCTTTCTGCCTACCTCCCCAGAGTACAGCATCAAGATTACCGCGAATTGAGGCGGTATTGGGCAATTTGAAAGAGTTTCCTAAGGCTATTCAGGCGCGGGGGTGCGCGGCGGCATGCACATCCCGCAACCGCTCGGCATCGACTCCGGTATAGACCTGCGTGGTCGAAAGCGAGGCATGGCCGAGCAGGGTCTGGATGGCGCGGAGGTCTGCGCCCGCCGCCAGAAGATGCGTCGCAAAGGCATGGCGCAGGGCGTGCGGCGTCGCCGTATCCGGCAGGCCCAGCACGGCGCGCAATTTCTGGAGAAGTCCCTGAATGAGGCGCGGGTTCAGGGCGCCCCCTTTCGCACCCCGGAACAGCGCATCATTCCGGCCAAGCTTGTAGGGACAAAGCCCGGCATAGGCATCGACTGCCTCGCGGACTGCCGGGATCAGCGGCACGATCCGCACCTTGCCGCCCTTGCCGGCAATCCGCAGCCGCTCCGGCGTCGGATTGTCCGCGCCAGTCAGGCTCAGCGCCTCGGAAATACGCAGGCCCGCGCCATAGAGCAGCGACAACACCGCTGCGTCGCGGGCATTGATCCACGCTTCGGAATCCGGATTCGTGCCGGCTTCCTCGATCAGATCCTTGGCGGCCTCAATCGACACGGGCCTTGGCAGGCGCTGCGGGCGTTTCGGTCCCTGCAAATAGGCGATTTCGGCATTCTCGATGTCATAGGTCCGGCCGAGCCAGCGATAGAGGGCCTTGATGGAGGACAAGAGCCGCGCAATCGACGCATCTGACAAGCCGTCCCGTCGGCGTTGAGCCAGGAATGACCGCACATCGCGCGCCCTCAGCTTGCCGAGCCGGCGCGGCGTCGGCGCTTCGCCAAGGTGTATGTTCAGGAACCCGAAGAAACCGGCCAGATCGCTCCGATAGGCTTCGACCGTCTTTTCCGCCATGCGGCGCTCATCGGTCAAATAGGCGGTAAAGGCGGCAAGGGTTTCCATCGCGCCAGTCTGGCAGGCCGATCTTAACTTTGCCTTGCGGGCCATTTCAGGGCTGGCCCCGTTTCCCGGCAAAAAAAGAAGGGCGGCCAATCAGGCCGCCCCTCAATACTCTACCTGTTACTCTACTATCCATGAAGGTACACGAACTGTGCTTAACCCTTCATGAATATGTCGACGCAACGCCTAGCTTTGCTTGGCCAGCAGGTTGCGAATTTCTTCCAGAAGCACTTCCTGGCGCGGCGGCGCAGCCGGGGCAGCTTCCTCTTCCTTCTTCTGCATGTTGTTCATGCCCTTGATGATCATGAACATGACGAATGCCACGATGATAAAGGAAATGATCGCGGCGATGAAGTTACCGAGTTCAACGACGGCAGCTTCCTTGACGACTTCGCCTGCGGCATTCACTTCAGCTGGCGACACCGTATAGGCAATCGCGGACAAGTCGATACCGCCCATGATCGGCGCCAGCAATGGCAGGAATACGCCTTGAATAAATGCTGTGACGACCGTTGCGAATGCGCCCCCCATGACAAACCCGACCGCCATGTCGACCAAGTTGCCCTTCATGGCAAACTCTTTGAATTCCTTAAGCATTCTAAGCCCCTTCTCTCTGCTAGGATATTTAAGCGATGACGCAAATACGCCGGGGATTTGAATGCCGCGTCAAGACGTCACACTCAGTTGGAACTGCTATAGAACCTAACGCGCCTCAGGGTCCTCGCCGCCATTTACCCGGGCTCGCAACTCCTTGCCCGCCTTGAAAAAGGGCACGGATTTCGCCGGAACTTCTACAGATTCCCCGGTACGTGGATTTCGACCTTTGCGGGCATCCCGCTGGCGCACGGAGAACGCTCCGAACCCGCGTAGCTCGACACGATCACCGCGTGCGAGCGCAGATCCGATCTCGTCAAGAATGACATTGACCACCCGTTCCAGATCTTCCTGGCGCAGATGGTTGTATTCCACAGCGAGTTTTGCAATCAATTCGGACTTCAGCATGTCTTTGATATTACACGCATTTGCGGCGGGAGCGCTAGGCCCCCGCCGCAAACATTTCATCTATTTTAGAATACTGATCCGGAGACCGGATCAGCCGCCTCAGGCGTTGGCCAGGTCTTCAGACTGGGCCTTCCACTCAGCGCCTTTGCCGGACGTACCGACTTCCTCTTCGAGGGTGGCAATCTGAGCATCCGTCAGCGCTGCAATCTGCCAGAAGTGGTAGATACCGGCTTCATTCAGCTTCTTTTCGAAGGCTGGACCGACGCCCTTGATCTGCTTCAGATCATCAGCATCGCCCTGAGGACCGGACAGGCGGCCGGACTCGTCCAGCGCAGATGCGTCGGCCGTAGCCTTGCCATCCGTGCTCGGCGGGGTCGGCGTGACCTTTTCCGAGGTTTCCTTGCCAGTGCCGGACGATGCCAGCGCTGCGCCGAGGATGTCGCCGAGCGATGCACCGGCATCTGCCGATCCGTACTGTGCAACGGCCTCTGCCTCTTCCGCGATTTCGAGGGCCTTGATGGACAGCGAAACACGGCGGGACGAACGGTCCACAGACATCACCTTCGCGTCGACCTTGTCGCCAACAGCGAAACGCTCAGGACGCTGGTCTGCGCGGTCACGAGACAGGTCGGAGCGACGGATGAAGGATTTCATCGCCGGGGAGCCGAACTCGACTTCGATACCGCCCGAGGTGATCTCGGTGACAGCACAGGTGACGATGGAACCGCGCTTCACGCCGGAACCGCCATCTGCAGGCGCTTCGATCGGATCGCCGGACAGTTGCTTGATGCCGAGCGAGATACGCTCCTTGTCAACATCAACGTCCAGGACTTTCGCCTTGACCATGTCACCCTTGTTGAAGGCTTCAATGGCTTGCTCGCCAGACTTGTCCCAGGCGATGTCGTTGATGTGCACCATGCCGTCGAGGTCCGGGCCGAGGCCAACGAACAGGCCGAATTCCGTGATGCCACGAACTTCGCCTTCGATTTCCGTGCCGATCGGGTGCTCTGCGAGGAAGGCGGTCCATGGATTGTCCATGGTCTGCTTCAGGCCGAGCGAGATGCGGCGTTTCTCGGAATCGACGTCCAGGACTTCCACATCGACTTCCTGAGAGGTCGAGAGGATTTTGCCTGGATGGACGTTTTTCTTGGTCCAGCTCATTTCGGAGACGTGGATCAGGCCTTCGACACCATCTTCCAGCTCCACGAAGGCGCCGTAATCGGTGATGTTGGTAACTTGGCCCTTGAGGCGCGCGCCGACCGGATAACGGATGTCGATGCCATCCCACGGGTCGGAACCGAGTTGCTTCATGCCGAGCGAGATACGCTGGGTGTCCGGGTTGATCTTGATGATCTGGATTTCGACTTCCTGACCAACTTCCACAACCTGCGACGGATGATTGATCCGCTTCCAGCTCATGTCGGTGACGTGCAGCAGGCCGTCGATGCCGCCGAGGTCCACGAACGCACCGTAATCGGTGATGTTCTTGACGATACCCTTGCGGACGTCGCCTTCTGCCATGTCGGACACGATCTCGGCGCGCTGTTCGGCGCGGCTCTCTTCGAGGATGGCACGGCGCGAGACAACGATGTTGCCGCGGGCGCGGTCCAGCTTGAGGATCTGGAAGGGCTGGATTTCGCCCATCAGCGGGCCAACGTCGCGAACCGGGCGGATGTCCACCTGGCTGCCTGGAAGGAAGGCGTTCACGCCGCCAAGGTCGACCGTGAAGCCACCTTTGACGCGGCCGGAGATCGCACCTTTGACAGGCTCTTCGGCGTTGAAGCATTTTTCCAGCTTGATCCAGCGCTCTTCGCGGCGGGCCTTGTCACGGGACAGAACAGCGTCGCCAAGGGCGTTTTCGATGCGATCAAGGTAGACATCGACGATGTCGCCGGCTTCCGGCTCCTTGTCTTCCATCGAGAATTCTTTGACCGGGATACGGCCTTCGGTCTTCAGACCGATATCAACCAGCACGGCGTCGTTATCAATGCGAATGACGGTGGCCGGGATGACCTGGCCTTCCTGCATGGCACTGGCCGCCGTGGACGATTCAAACATTGCTGCGAAATCGTCGGTCGATGGGTTCATGTTATCTGACATTTGGGTTCCTTCGGGCGGGTCGAACGGCTCGAGGCAGGCGTGCACCATTGCAGCCTGCTCAGAACGACCCGAGAGCGTGGTCTCTTGAATTTGAAGTGGTGCGGCCTGTTTGGATTTGAGGCCTCTCAACTAAGAGAGAAGCCCCTTCAGGCGCGGTTTCCACGGGCAAGTGCCGCCTCGACAGCTGCAATCGCCTTTTCCACTGCGGCTTCTATAGTCAGGTCGGACGTATCGATCAAGACGGCATCTGCCGCCATCGCGGCCGGCGCATCCTTGCGCGACTGGTCCCGCTGGTCGCGTGAGCGCAACTGCGCGATCACCGTTTCGAGCGAGATGTCACTTCCCTGCCCGCAAAGTTCCTTCCAGCGACGGTGACCGCGAACCTCCACGCTGGCATCCACCCACAATTTCGCGTCCGCTTCCGGTGCGATCACCGTGCCGATGTCCCGGCCGTCCAGCAAAGCGCCGATTGACTGCGTGGCAAAGGCCCGTTGCAGTTCGAACAAGGCCTGGCGCACTTCCGGGATTGCAGCGACGACACTTGCGGCCTTGCCGGCCTCTGCCGTGCGCAGGTCGGCTTCGTTGAAATCAGCCAGATCCAGGCTGCAGGCGACCTTGGCGACGCCCTCGGCATCATCCAGCGCCACGCCAGCATGCAGCGCCGCCACGCCCGTCGCGCGATACAGGCGGCCTGTATCCATGTGCGGCAGGCCGTAATGGGCCGATAGCCGTTTCGCGATCGTGCCCTTGCCCGACGCCGTGGTTCCATCAATGGCGATAATCATGGGTGCGGGGCGTGGCCGATGCCGCCGCCCAAGTCAAGCAGGGCTTGCGGACGCCACGCTCTCCGGGACTTCCACGAAGCCTTTCCAGCCGCTCATATAGTCTATGAAGCGCTCGCCCAGCCCCTCCTGACGCAGATGTGCACGCGAAACGGGCAAGGAGACTGGTTCAAAATCCGGATTGGCGAGCACCTGCTGCGGAAAATCATGATGCAGGATGGCGCCGCGCCCGACCACGACGAAGTCGAGCCCCGCCTCCATCGCCTCCCGGCACTTCGCGCCCGTCGTCAGCTTGCCAGCTGCTCCCAGGCGGACGTCACCGCGCTCAATATCCGTGAACCAGTCGATCAGGCGACGATCCTGATAGGCTTCGTCCACGGGGGTCTTGAACACATCCCATAGGGACAGGTCGAGATAATCGATCTGAGCTTCGGCCATGACCCGCTCTGCCACTATTCGGACTTCCCCCAAATCCATGCCGAACCGTTCCGGCGACAGGCGCAGGCTAACCGAAAAGTCCGGACCACAGGCGGCGCGAATGCCGTCAATGATCTCGAAGGTCAGCCGGGCGCGGTTTTCCAGGCTGCCACCATACGGGTCGTCCCGCATGTTGATTTCGGCGCTGAGGAATTGGCAGAGCAGATACCCATGCGCGCCATGTACTTCGACGCCATGAAATCCGGCAGCCTTGCACCGCACCGCCGCCGCGATGAAATCGGCACAAACCTTCTCGATCTCAGCCAGCGTCATCGCCCGCGCGCCAAATTCCTCATTGTCGGACGGACAGACCGGCTTGCCCTCGATCAGATCGTGGGGCGTGCGCATGCCGGCATGATGTAGCTGGACCACGGAATGGCTGCCTTCGGCATTGAGGTTCGCAGCCAGCTCCCGGAGCCCCGGCAGGTGCGCGTCGTCATAGCAACCCAATTGGCCGGGAAACCCGATGCCGTGCGGATCGATCTGGGCGGCGGCTGTCATGGTCAGGCCAAAGCCGCCTTCGGCCCGCATGGACAGCCAGCGGATCTCGTCCGCACTCAGCGTGCCGTCCGCATGGCTCTGCTGATTGGTGAGGGGTGCCAGCATGAAGCGGTTCTTGAGGGCCGGTCCGTGCGCGAGGGTCAGGGGGGATGTGAGATCAGTCATGCGTTTTAAATGCCTCCTTGATCCGCCCCGTCAATTTTGACCCTGCGGCAATTACCCTTCGGAAATGTCTGCTCCCAAGTCGCGCATATGAGTCAGGAAGTCCGGATAGCTCGTCGCGATCATCGAGATATCGTCAACCTGGACCGGCTTCTGCGCAGCTGTCCCCATGATTAGGGCGCTCATGGCAATCCGGTGATCATGGCGCGTCTCGACCAGTCCGCCGCCCGGAGGCGGTCCGCCACAGCCCTGTACCGCGAACCCATCCGGCCGCTCCTCGGCCTCGACACCATTGGCGCGAAGCATGGCGACCACCGCGCCGATACGGTCGGATTCCTTGACGCGCAGCTCTTCGGCGCCGGTCACAAGGGTTTCACCCTTAGCAAAGGCCGCCATCACGCCCAGTATCGGGAATTCATCAATCATGGACGGCACCAGCCGCTCCGGCACGGCCTTGCCGGACAAGGGCGCAGAACCCGCATGAATGTTGATCAGCCGCTCGCCGGCTGCGTCGCCAGCTTCCTCGGCGCCAAGGTGGGCGCCCATCAGGTTCGCGACATCATAAAAGCCAGACCGGGTGAGATTGGACATGACCCCTTCGACCATCACATCGCCCTGCGGCGAGAGAATGCCGGCGGCAACCAGGAAGGCGGCCGAAGACGGATCGCCCGGAATGGCCGCGTCGATCGCGGTCAGTTTCTGCCCGCCCGCCAGCGACACACGCACGCCTTCACCCGACATGCGCTCCGTGCCGACCTCGACGCCGAAGCCTCTCAACATGCGTTCGGTATGGTCGCGTGTCTGACGCGTCTCTTCGACAATGGTCGTCCCGACTGCATTAAGTCCTGCCAGCAGGACGGCCGATTTCACCTGCGCTGAGGCCACCGGCGGCACATAGGTGATCGCCTTCAGGCTTTCGGTTCCGACAATGGCGAAGGGCAACTTGCCATCCGGCCCGGCCGTATCCAGGCCGCGCATCAGGCGCAGCGGCTTCAGGATGCGGTTCATCGGACGGGAGCGCAGGCTTTCGTCGCCCGTCATCTCCACATTGATCGGATAGCCCGAGACCAGACCCATCATCAGGCGCGATCCCGTGCCCGAATTGCCGAAATCCAGTACCTTGTCAGGCTGGTTGAGGCCCTTTTCCCCGACGCCGGTCACTTCCCACGCGCCCGGTCCAGTCTGTTTCACGGTCGCGCCGAGAGCTTCCATAGCCCACCCCGTACGCAGGACATCCTCGCCTTCCAGCAGGCCGGAAAACCGGCTTGTTCCTGCCGCCAGACCTCCAAAGATCAGAGCCCTGTGAGAACAGGATTTGTCCCCCGGCGCGCGCACTACGCCCTTGAGACTTTTTACGGGACTGCTGGTCCAGACCATTTCAGGTACATTCCATGGTTGATTGATAACGTGAAATGGGGCTTTGACAGTGTGCAGCGTTCATGGCAAGCGCCCGCCCATATCAAATTCAGAGAAGACCCAAAAGGAGGCTGTTGCCCGTGTCGAAAGACAAACTTGGAACCAAACAGGTCTGCCCGTCCTGCGAGGCACGCTTCTACGACCTCAACAAACGCCCCTGTGCCTGCCCGAAATGCGGCGAGGAGTTTGATCCCGAAGACGAAGTCATCCGCACCACCATCACCAAGGTGAAAGCCAAGGCCGCAAAGGCTGCGGTCAAGACCGAAGATGATGACGAGGATGATGAGGACGAAGACGACACCGCCGCGCGCAGCAATGATGATGGCGATGACGACGAGGATGATGAAGCCGACGAAGAAACCGCGAAAGAACTTGGCGGCGACGAAGAGGAAGTAATCCTCGAAGGTGCCTCCGAAGACGACGAAGACGGCGATACACCTGCCAAAGTACCGGCCGGCTTCAATGAAGAGGGTGTCGACGATGATGATGATGACGTCCTGCTCGACGATGACGAGGATACAGACTTTGAAATCGACGCCGATGGCGATGATGACGACGACGATCTGACTCTCGATGACGAGGAAGATGAAAAATAGACTTGAATCACGGAAGCGGCGGATGTAACTGCGTCGCTTCCGGTTCGGGGCCATAGCTCAGTTGGGAGAGCGCTTGCATGGCATGCAAGAGGTCGTCGGTTCGATTCCGTCTGGCTCCACCATTTTCATCCCCGCCCCCGCACCGGGCGCGCGTGAAGGTCATACTTCCTGAACCCTGCATGAATATTAGCCTCTGAGGCCGCACACTATCGTGATGCCCTGCCTCCAAGATGCCCCAGTCCGGTCCTTGAACGGGAACCTTTATCCCCCATTTTTATTAGGAACAGTGGAACAGATCGTTCCGTAGTTCGGCATGTCTGTCTCTTGTGACGGAAAGGATTGGAACGATGACAACAGACCTGAAAACGAACCCGTTTGAAAGCGATGCCTTCGTGTACATCCGCCATCTTGATGCCGGAGAGCTTTCGGGAATTCTTCCCGCGAATACGATCGACCAGATCGACGAACCAGAAGACTTGTTCGTCGTGGCATCGGCCGACGGAATCCACCTGGCTGTGGTTCAGGGGCGCGAAGCCGCCTTTGCCGCCGCCCGGTCGCACGACCTCAAACCGTTGAGCGTGCACTAGGACGCATTCCAAACTAATTCTTGCCTTTCCCTCCCCTTGGTATGAAATTCCTTCATCAACCAAGGGGAGGGTTTGATTATGAAGTGGACCATTCTAGGCTCCGCCTGTCTGAGCATGGCCTTTCTGGCCTCCTGTGGCCAACCGGCCTCAAAGGATGATGCGGTCGGACCTGACCTCGCGGGCCTTGTATCCGTCGAGGGCGACTTCGCCACCAACCTCCAGACCGCCCTGATCGAAGCCGAACCCGGCAGCACGGTCCGCCTCCCCGAAGGCCATTTCCAATTGGAGACGGGTCTGTCGCTGGATGTCAACGGCGTGACTCTGATGGGCGCGGGCGAGGACAAGACCATTCTCGATTTCGCCGGACAGACCGGCGCGGGCGAAGGCCTGCTGGTGACCTCCGATGGGGTCACGCTGACCGGCTTTGCCATCCGCGACACCAAGGGCGACGGCATCAAGTCCAAGGGGGCTGACCGGATCACCTATCGCGACCTGACCGTCGAATGGTCGGGCGACCCTGACGAGACCAACGGCGCCTACGGCGTCTATCCGGTCGAATCGCAGGATGTGCTGGTCGAAAATGTCACTGTGCGCGGCGCCTCCGATGCGGGCATCTATGTCGGCCAGTCCAATATTATCATCGTCCGTAACTCTCTCGCAGAGTTCAATGTGGCGGGCATCGAGATCGAGAATTCGATGCATGCAGACGTCTATGGCAATACGACCCGCTACAATACGGGCGGCATCCTCGTCTTCGACCTGCCGGACCTGCCACAGACAGGTGGGCATTCGACCCGCATCTTCGACAATGAGATCATGGACAACAATACACGCAATTTCGCCCCCGCCGGCAATATCGTGGCCGGTGTGCCGTCCGGGACCGGTGTCATCATCATGGCTAACCGCAACGTACATGTATTCTCCAACACATTCTCCAACAACCGGTCCGCGCATGTCCTGCTGACCGCCTATCCCGAGCCATTCAGTGACGAAACCTACAATCCGATCCCGCGCGATGTCGTGCTGACCGGCAATTCCTATTCGGGCGGCGGCGATGATGCACAGGGCATGCTGCAACCGATCGCCGCAGCGATCGGCGGACAGCTTCCGGCCATTGTGGCCGATGGTGTCGCAACCTGGGAAACGGGCAGTGTTCCGACCACCAATATTTCCATCCAGGAAGACGAGTCCGTCGGCTTCTTGGACCTCGGCATCGGCAAGTACCCTTTTGACCCGGCCAGTATCGCACCCTCGAACCAACGCCCAACGGCCATGCCGGTAGAGCGGCCTGCAGCGGTCGTTCTGCCGCAGGATGAAAGCTAGCCCTCGATCCGATGATTGCGCGCTTTGTCCTTGCTGCCCTTCTGCTGGTATCTGCCTGCAGCGGCCGCACGGACGAAGTCGCACCCCCTTCTCTTGAAATCATCCTGAGTGACACACCCGCGAAGGCGCTGTCGGACTACGGATTGTTTGCTGATCAGGCCAGGGCGCAGCCCGCAAAGGGCGTCGTCGCTTACGACCTCGTCAATCCGCTGTTCTCCGATCATGCGATCAAGCACCGCTTTGTCTTTGTGCCCGGAGATCAGGAGGCGAAATATTCCGCAACCGACGTCTTCGATTTTCCTGTCGGCACAGTGCTGGTAAAGACGTTCTCTTTTGCACCAGACATGCGTGCGCCCGAGACAGGCCAGTACAAGGTCGAGACAAGACTCCTGATCCACAAGGAAAACGGCTGGGCCGCCTTTCCCTATGTCTGGAATGCGGCCGGCACCGAAGCGGTCTACGCACCCGCCGGTAAGCAGGTGGATCTCGACATGATCGACCCCGCCGGCACCCCGCTGTCTATCCGCTACGCTGTCCCGAACAAGAACCAGTGCAAGACCTGTCACCAGAGCGGCGACGCCGTGCTGCCCATCGGACCGAAGGCGCGAAACCTGAACCATGACGGCCCGGCCGGCATCAACCAGCTTGCCCACTGGCAGCGCCGCGGCATGATTGACGGCATACCCGCTCATCCGCCCATCGTTGCGGCCGTCTGGGACACCCGACTTCCGGTCGAGTCCCGGGCCCGCGCCTATCTCGATATAAACTGCGCCCATTGTCACAAGGCAGACGGGTCCGCCTCCAATTCCGGCCTCTGGCTCGGCTGGTACGAATCCGACCCTGTTAAAATTGGCCTCGGCAAGCATCCGACCGCAGCCGGGCGGGGCTCAGGCGGGCGGATCATGGTCGTGGAACCGGGCCGACCCGACCAGTCGATCCTCGTCTTCCGCATGGGCTCTGACGAGGCGGGCATCGCCATGCCGGAACTCGGCCGCAGCGTGGTCGATGAAGACGGCCTCGCGCTCGTCCGGGAATGGATCGGCAGCCTCGACGTGCAGGAGTAGTTCCAGCCTTGCCCTTGCCGGACCGCAGGCATAGGGTGCGCGCGTTTTGCACCCTTAAGAATGGCTCATCATGCCCGATACCCAGACCCCCAACCTGCCCGTGACCCTAGCTGACATCGAAGCGGCTGCCAGCCTGCTCGACGGTCAGATCGTTCGCACGCCGCTGAACCTGTCCCGGACACTGTCGCAGATTACGGGCGCAGAAGTCTGGGTGAAGTTCGAAAACCAGCAATTCACCGCCGCCTTCAAGGAGCGCGGCGCGCTGAACAAGCTGTCGAAACTGACCGATGACGAGAAGCAACGCGGTGTGATCGCGGCCTCGGCTGGCAACCATTCGCAGGGCGTGGCCTATCACGCCCGCCGCCTCGGCATCCCGGCAACCATCGTGATGGCCAAGACCACCCCCTTCAGCAAGGTGGAGCATACACGCGGCCATGGCGCCCGCGTGCTGCTGGAAGGCATGATCTTCGACGAGGCCAAGCAGCACGCCATGGAAGTGTGCGAGCGCGACAATCTCACCTTCATCCACCCTTTCGATGATCCCGACATCATCGCAGGTCAGGGCACGATCGCCCTCGAAATGCTGGCGCAGAACCCGGATCTCGACACGCTGGTCGTGCCGATTGGCGGCGGTGGGCTGATCAGCGGCATTGCCATCGCCGCCAAGGCCCTGAAGCCAGACATCAAGATCATCGGCGTCGAAGCCGCCATGTATCCTTGCATGTATGCCGCCCTGCGCGGGGAGACGCCCAAAACAGGCGGCGCCACGATTGCCGAAGGCATCGCGGTGAAGGAAGCTGGCGAACTGACCCGCCAGATCTGCGCCGAATTGATTGATGAGATTGTCCTCGTCGAGGAAGAGCATCTCGAGCGCGCCATCACGCTATATGTCGAGGTCGAGAAGACGATTGCCGAAGGTGCAGGCGCCGCCGGCCTCGCCGCCCTGCTTGCCCACCCCTCGCGCTTCCAGGGCCGTAAGGTGGGTCTTGTCCTCTGCGGCGGCAATATCGATACGCGGCTGCTGTCCTCAGTCCTGACGCGCGCCCTGGTCCGCGAGCATCGTCTCGCCTCGATCCGCATCATTGGCGATGATCGTCCGGGCCTGCTTGCGCTTGTTTCAAAGATCATCGGGGACCAGGGCGCGAACATCATGGAAGTCGCGCACAATCGTATCGCGCTGGATGTGCCGGCCAAGGGCGCCGAATTCGACATTCTCATCGAGACGCGCGACGCCCAGCACACCCAAGAAGTCATCGACGCCCTGGCACTGGCCGGCTATCCGCCCCGCTCACTCTGACCATAACCAGTCGCCGAGGTGACTTGGCGGCGAGACCCCCCTAAACCAGACTGAACATCCCTGCTCACTGGAGAGTCACATGATCCGGACCATTACAGCCGCTATCGCCGCCACCTTTCTGTTCGCTGCCTGCAGCAGCAGTACCGACACGGCAAATCTCGACGAGACGTTCCAGAAATACCTGCCTTGGGATTCCGATAGCTCCAGTGTGGAGACGGGCATGGGCGGGCTGGAATACATCGTGCTGAAGGAAGGCCCCGATGGCGGCGCCAACCCCGTGCCGACCGACATGGTGCGCGTCCATTATGAAGGCCGCACCGCGGCCGGCGACAAGTTCGACTCCTCTTATGATCGTGGTTCACCCTCCATGTTTCGCCTCAATCAGGTCATCCCGGGCTGGACCCAGGGCCTGCAACAGATGACCGAGGGCGATGTCTATCTCTTCTACATTCCGAACGCCCTCGCCTATGGCAACCGCAATCGCGGCGACGTCATCAAGGCGGGTGATGATCTCGTCTTCCAGGTCGAACTCGTCGAAGTGCTGGAGCCGAAATCGGCCGACACCGACGCGTGGGACAAGTACATACCGTGGAACCCTGACCTGCCGGAAGTGAAGAAGACGGAGTCCGGCCTGCAATATGTCGTGCTGGACAGCGGTGATGAAGCCGGCGCCAGCCCGGTCAATGGCCAGATGGTCGCCGTCTACTATGAGGGCCGCCTCGCAGAGACCGGCGAGATGTTCGACAGCGCGTTCGAACGCGGCCAGCCGGAAATGTTCCCCTCCGACCGGCTGATCCCCGGCTGGGTCGAGGCGCTCGGCATGATGAAGCCCGGTGATCGCTGGCTTATGTATATCCCGTCCGACATCGCCTATGGCGCGCAGGGCACGCCCGGCGGCCCCATTCCCCCGAATGCCGACCTCATGTTTGAAGTCGAACTGCTTGATGTGATGAATTAGCGCTTTCGGTAGGGTTTCCGCGTTTTTCGCAGGGGCTCTACCGGCGCGACAATATCCGCTCGGAAGAAGATCGGGAGTTCCAGAGACGTCTGGAACCACGGTCTTTGCTGTCCATCCGTTGCATCGCGGACATCTTCGGAGACGCGTGTCATCACGGCTTCGATGTCTATGCGGTCTTCTGACAACACATTGCGCGCAAACGCATCTGCGAACAGCGACTCCGCCGCGCCATCATCATGCTGCTCGCCCGGCGCGTCGGCATAGGCGATGACGACTTTGTCACGCCCAAAGCTTTCCGAAAATCCGGGTTCGATGCCCTTTTGACCTCCAAGCTTGAACGGCCGTCCGCAATCGACCAGCACCATGATGGCCTGCGCCGCGGTCTCCAGCTGTGTCACCAGTTCGGCCAGCTTGATGGCCTCCTCCCGCACCCCACTCTTGTCATAGGGGATTGGACCCTCCGGGATCAGGTAATTCTCGCCCTCCAGGGAAGTGCCGTACCCGGCGAAATAGACAAGGCCCACGGCCGCCGGGCCCGCCGCCTTCAAGCGATTCTGAAATCCGGAGACGGCATCCTGAAAGGCGCCCCGGTCAGAGTTTCGGACATGCATGGTTTCGTAGCCGCTCGACAGCAGGCTCGTCGCCACCTTCTCTCCATCGGCCATCGTGTTGGGCAGGCGAAATCCGTCAGACTCACGATACTCGTTCGAGAAAACCAGCGCCTGCCGCAAGACCGGCCGATCCTGCGAAGGCAATCCCTCCTCCTCCTGCAAGGTCCAGGATCCGATCTTGATATCGGACGACCGCCGCTGAAGGCGGGAAAGGTTCATCGGCTCCTGCCGCTGCAGCGTTTTCTCAAGCACGTCGAGACGAACCTGTTCGAACATGTCGCGCACGGTGGTTGCAGGTTCATTGAGCCGTGTCCCGAGCGCGCCAGCATATGGTCCATTGCCGTCATCAGCGCGGCCGTCGCTGGCTGTCTCGCCCTCCCAGGTAGCAAAGGACAAGAACATGTTGCGCTCCCCTGCCCCGCCGGCAGTCCGGCGAAGGCCCCGAAAAGATTCGCCCCCACCAAGCGACCGCTGAGCTTGTGGTAATTTCAAAACGTTCCGGCAGGCATCAATCGCCACCACGCTCGGCGCCTCCAGCGCGTCCAGTTTCTCCATCAGCCAATCAAGCGAGACCGAATCGTCCCACAGTCCGTCATCCAGCACGTCGGCCTCTTCCACCGGGATCAAGTAATTGCCGCCTGTCTCTCGGGCCGCTCCATGGCCGGAATAGTAGAAGAACCCCAAGGCGTCCGGGCCGGCCGCCTGCAGTAAATTCACATAGTCCCGAATCGCGCTCATCATGGACGACCGATCCGCGTCGCGGACAATGTCGCCGCTCACCAGCTGGAATCCACAATTCCGAATCCCGTCGGCTACGACACGGGCATCATTGATCGGGTTCGCCAGCGTTCCAATGCCGCTGGAATAGGCCGCATTCCCCATGATCAGCGCAATCCTGGGCGTGACGGGGGTTTCCTGTGTCCGACCGGGCCACGGCATGGCCGCAGCGCCTCCGAGAAGTAGCATGTGACGACGCGATATCATCTTCACCCTCTGTGGCGGCCAGTGCGTGGATGTTGCCGATGCAAGCCGGCCGCGTCAACGTCACACGCATTTTGGGTTGCCTCCATCAGGGGCGGCTGACAGGAAGAGCCGGAATTTGATCAGGGGACCAGAGATAGTGACGATTACAGCAGACCAGCTTGCCCGGATTGCCCTCGATGCCGGAGCGCTCATCATGGACATCTATGAGAGCGATTTCGATGTTGAACGGAAGGGCGATGCCTCCCCCGTCACAGAAGCCGACCAGCGCGCTGAAGTGCTCATCCTGAAAGGTCTGGCCGAGGCCGAGCCCGGCCTGCCCGTGATTGCGGAAGAATCCTTCAGTGAAGGCAGAGTGCCGGAACATGGCGCCCGGTTCGCCTTGGTCGATCCCCTCGACGGCACCAAGGAATTCGTCAACAAGAATGGCGAATTCACTGTCAACATTGCGATCATCGAACATGGACGCCCGGTCATGGGGGTCGTGTACGCCCCGGCCAAGGACCGGCTGTTCGTGGCCGAAAGTCACAATTCAGCCTGGCAGGCCAGGGTCGCGCCCGGCCAGCCGGTGCCCGACACCCGCGCGCCCATCAAGATCCGGCCAGCGCCGCCTGCAGGCCTGACAGCTGTTGCCTCCAAATCCCACCGCTCTGCCGAAACCAATGACTGGCTCGAAAAATTCGACGTCGCTGAGACGGTCGGCGCGGGCTCTTCCTTGAAATTCTGCCTGATCGCGGCCGGTGAAGCCGATCTCTACCCCCGCATGGGCCGCACCATGGAATGGGACACGGCGGCCGGTCACGCCGTGGTCGAAGCTGCGGGTGGTCGCGTCCTGACAGAAGAGGGCGCGCCCCTGCTCTATGGCAAGACCGAGCGCGGCTATGACAACCCACACTTCATCGTCTATGGCGATGTGACCCCCGCCTGAGTCTCGATCTCGATTTTTCACGGTAAACCTGCCAGAATCGCGGGTGGAGGATTTAGAGCATGGTACGTCGATATTTCGGGACCGATGGTATTCGCGGCCGCGTCAACACGCCCCCCATGACAGCAGAGACCGCGCTCAGGCTGGCCATCGCGGCGGCCCGCACCTTCGCGCCGGACGGGG
This sequence comes from Hyphomonas sp., assembly GCF_036964145.1. GTDB lineage: Bacteria > Pseudomonadota > Alphaproteobacteria > Caulobacterales > Hyphomonadaceae > Hyphomonas. Next base: position 124,026 of record NZ_JBALUC010000001.1, on the reverse strand, counting down.
GCCGCGAAGTCGTTATCGGTCGTGACACGCGCCGTTCGGGCGGCATGATCGAAGCTGCGCTGATCGCAGGCCTGACAAGCATGGGACTGAAACCCGTCCTGCTGGGGATTGTCCCCACCCCAACAGTTGCCCTAATGACACGGGAGGCCGGCGCCGCGCTTGGCCTGATGATCTCCGCCTCTCACAACAAGGCGGACGACAATGGCATCAAGCTGTTCAGCCCTGACGGTATCAAGCTGGCCGATGCCGAGGAAGAAGCCATCGAGACAGGCATGGCGACCGCTTTCGAAGGGGGCTTCGCCGCACCGCCTGCCATCGCCACCCCTCACCGGATGACGGGGGCAACCATGCTCTACCTTGAACGCTGCCTCGAAACAGTAGGTACGGACATTGATTTCTCCGGCCTCAAGATTGTCCTCGATTGCGCCCATGGCGCTGCCTTCGAGGTCGGCCCGGCTGCCCTGCGCCGACTCGGAGCAGACCTGACAATCATCGGGGACAGGCCGGATGGCCTGAACATCAATGCGGGCGTTGGATCAACGTCCACGGACCATCTGAAATCCACCGTTATCCAGTCCGGTGCCGATATCGGTATTGCCTTTGACGGAGATGCCGACCGCGTGATCGTGATCGACGAGCTGGGCGCCGAAGTGGATGGCGACCAGGTCATGGCGCTCATTGCAGGGGAACTGCATCGCACCGGCCGTCTCACCGGCGGAGGCATGGTGGCGACAATCATGTCGAACATGGGTCTGGCCGAATATCTGAAGGGCCTGAACCTGACGCTCGCCCGCACCAAGGTGGGGGACCGCTATGTTGGTGAGCACATGCGCCAGCACGGGTTCAATCTCGGCGGCGAACAGTCCGGACACATCATTCTGTCTGATGTCTCCACCACGGGCGACGGCTTGCTGGCCGCCCTGCAGGTCCTGAAGACCGTAGCGTCCAGGAACCGTCCCGCCTCCGACGTGTTACGCGTGTTCGATCCGGCGCCACAGGAATTGGTCAATATCCGCTTCAACGGGAAAAACCCGATGGAAACGGACTTGGTGCGGGCCGCCCTGGCTGAGGCCGACGAGATTCTGGGCGACCGTGGGCGGATGGTCGTGCGCAAATCCGGCACCGAACCCCTGATCCGTGTCATGGCCGAAGCACTGGACAAGGACCTGATGCAGCGCGCCCTCTCGCGTGTGGTGACTGCGGTAGAGGCCGAAGCCTGACGGCATAGTCCCGCAGCCACTGGTCTTTTGGCGGAATATCCGCCCAAATGGACCCGATAAGTCTTTGTCAGGATTTTCCCGATACATTTTTTGTCTCATCGGGGGATGTACCATGACGTTTGACGCACGTGGCGGAAAGAAATCATCAGGTGGCAACACGCTCGTCTTTGGCGCGATCACGCTGACCGTCGTGGCCGGCGCCTTTTTGGCTGTCCTCAACCTTCCAAAGCCGGATGCGGGTAATCGCCTGACGCTTGCGCAGACAGAGGCCGCCACAGTCACGATAGAGGCCCAGTATGCGGCCTTTTCCGGACAATCCGCACGTAACTTTCTCACCACGCTCGACCGGGTCGATCCTGACGCATATGCCAGTCTCGATCGCCGTCTCGCCATAACAGACCCTTACGACCACATACAGATCGCAATGGAAGCAGCCGGCGAGGTACTTGCCCGGCACAAATCGAAGCTTGCGCAAGCAGACATGCGCCATGTCGACAAATGGCTGGACATGACGCGCAGCCAGCTGAGAAGCGCGTCCAGATCCAGGCATCGTTGGTGTGCCGGAAGCCGGTATCAGGACTTCAACACCATTTCCGGCCTGTCCGGCCAGATGGCAGCGGCGTCCGATCTGGCCGATCTCGGCGCGGAATTGTCAGACTACACCTTCGACACGATCAGCTTTGCCCTCGTGGCCATCGAGGATGCGCGCACCGCGCCCGTCAAACATGGCGCGCTGACGCATCAGGACGAAGCCGCCCTCCAGGGCGTCGCCATGTCCCTGATGTCGGACCCGCAGATCATGCCGCTCATCCTGGCATCCGGGCCGGATGGCCCCCCGGAATCCGCGCTCGCCTCGCTCGACATGTGCCAGCTCGGCGTGACGGCCGTTACGGCCTTGAAGACACTGCCTCAGGGCACGAAGGGCCGGGCCTTCGCCGAAATCATCCGGTCTGCGGATTTCGATGACGGGGATCTGAGCAAGCTGAAAAGCCTGTCAAAGCTTTAGGCTATGTCTTCGTGGCGCCCGCTTGTGCCAGTCGCCATTCCAGCACATCGATCCGGTCCTGTCCGAAGAAGGCCTCGCCTTCGAACACCATCAGCGGCACGCCCCAATGATGCGGATCCTGCGCGGCCTGGTTCTCGGAGATCACGCCCTCCAGCCGCTCGGCTTCGGACTCTTGCCGGGCATCCAGCTCCGCCAGGTCAAACCCGGCCCGCGTGGCCGCATCGCTGAGCGCAGTGCCCTCGGTCCACGCCCCGCCTGACCAGATCAGGGTCGACACCTCGTCCAGAAAGGCCCAGCCCGCCTCATCGCCTGCCTCGCAGGCAAGGATGCCGAGCCGCGTCAGCCGCCCGATATGCGGCTGCTCGGCGGAAATCTCGCGGGTCATCATGTTCATCACCACCGGGTCCGGGTTGAGTGCGCCCAGCGGCAAGCCGAGATATTGCGACAGGCGGACAATGTCCCGCATCAGATAGGGCACCCATTGCGGCCGGACTTCGGAAAAGAATTCCGGTGTGCGTATGGCAATCGGATAGACCGGGCGCGGGCGCACCCGCACATCCCATGTCGCCTGTAAGGCGCGCAGGCGTTTCGTTGCAAGATAGGAATACGGCGAACGAAACGACCAGAAGACGTCAACGGTTTTCATGCTGCCACCTTGGCGGCGTATTGACGTCTTCACAAGGCCCCGTTTTACCCCCATTTAGCCGTCATGAGCCTTGACCAGACCTTCCGCCAATTCATGGACAAATTCCAGTTACCGGACTTTTCCGCGATGGACTGGAAAGGTTCGGTGGACAGGCTGCGTCAGCAATTCTATGTCGCCAGCCGCGCCATCGAGCGGGACGCGCCGGAAATGGCGAACATCTCCCTGATCACCATCCCCGGCCCCGGCGGGCCAATGAAGGCACGCATCTATACGCCCCTCGGCGCAGGCATTCCGCCCGGCCCCGGCATCGTCTTCTTTCATGGCGGCGGCTTTGTGCTGGGGGATCTCGACAGCCATGACATGATCTGCAAGCGGCTCGCCGAAGGCGCGCGCTCTCGTGTCATCGCCGTCGACTACCGCCTCGCCCCGGAACATAAATTTCCCGCCGCCCATGAGGATGCGCTGGCCGCATGGAACTGGATCACGACCCATGCCGACACCTGCGGCATCGATCCCGGTCGGCTGGCCGTGTGCGGCGACAGCGCGGGCGGGAATCTGTCTGCTTTCCTGGCCCAGGAATTGTTGCGCACCGGCAAGAAGGGCCCTGCCTTCCAGCTCCTGCTCTACCCACTCGTCCAGTTCGTGGATATCCGCACAAAGAAGATGACCTTTCAGGAAGGCGGCTTCTTCATTTCGGCGAACCTGTTCGAATATTTCCGCGACGCCTATATCGGTCAGGATGCCGAGCGCATGGACCCGCGTGTCTCGCCCCTGTTTGCTGAGCCGAACGCCTTCAAGGGGCTACCACCGGCGCACTTTGTCCTGTGCGGCTGGGATCCGCTGAAGGATGAAGGCCTCGCCTATGCCGACAAGATGGCGAGCTTTGGCGTGCGCGTCAGCGTCCGCGAACATCCTGGCATGGTGCATGGCTTCATGAACATGACCGCCCTGTCGGATGCTGTCCGGATCGCCATCCGGGATGCCGGCGTCGAAGCCGGCCGGGCGCTCGGCGCCATCTGACCCCTACATAAAAAAAGGGGGCGACCCGAAGGCCGCCCCCAGTGCTGCATTCGATGGCAATCAGTTGCTGCCGCCGAAACGCTTGGTCACGCTGATCTTGAACGTACGACCGAAGGGGTTGTGCGTATATGGATCATAGTTGACGTCGAAGGCCGCGAATGGCGGATCTTCATCAGTCACGTTGACCACGGACAGACCGAAGTCGAAGCCGCCGAAGGCCTCTGACTGCAAATTGTAGAACAGGTCGAATGTGGTCTGGCTGTCGATATTCTCGCCAACCCCGCCACGGGCCGCAGCCGCGCGCTCGTCCTTGTAGCTGTCGATATGACGCATGACCGCCCGGAAATTGTGATCTCCGAGGGCGTAGTTCGCAAACACGTTTGCTTTCCACTGCGGCATGGACCGGGTGAAGTTCGACCGGTTGAACTGGCCGACATAGTCACCGCCACCGATACCGAGACCTTCAACAAAGTAAGGGTCGACCTCATACTCGATAATGTAGGTCGCATCGGTGCCCAGGGTGAACTCGGCTGTGTTGCTCAGATCCCAGCTATTCTGCATCCGCAGATCAACACCGGAGGTCTGGATGTCCGGACCATTGGTGATGTTTGTGCGGATACGGGCGATGTCCGACCCGGCGGCGGGCGATGCCTGCGTGCCGGTGACAATATTGTTTGGATCATTGAAGGTGATCCGGTTCAGGATCGGTGCCGACAAGTCACCTGCCTGAAGAGCCGCCACAGCGGCTGCCGCAATATTCGCCTGCTCTTCCACGATGACCGGATCAGAGAAGTCGAAATTGTAATAGTCGAGCGAGGCAGAGAAGTTGCCGACTTCATAGATGCCGCCCAAGTTAAAGCTGAAGGCCGATTCCGGTTTCAGATCCGGGTTGCCATACGTGTCGACCGCCTTGAACGCCGAGGCTGGGGCAACGAACTGCAGCGTCGTCGCGACCCCGCCGAGTTGGTTCAGCGTCGGACCCTTGAACGAGGTCTGGGCGGAACCGCGCAGGGCGAAACTGTCATTCACCTGCCACTTGCCGGCCACTTTCGGGTCGAAGGTCGAGCCGATGTCACCGCCATAATCCTCGTAGCGGACGGCAAACTGCATATCGACCGTCTCGAAGAGTGGCACCTGCAATTCCCCGAAGACGGCGAAGATGGTCTGGTCTTCATCTGCGGCATTCGTCCCGGCAAGGAACGAATAAGGCCCCGTGCCGCCGGGTCCCGGCGTCACGTCCAGATCGGTCAGGGCCGATGGCTCAAGCTTGTAGCTTTCGCGGCGGACCTGTACGCCCGCAGCCCAGCCAACACTACCGCCTGCAGCCTGCACATTGCTCTGGCCCGACAGCACGCCGTCAAAGACCAGAAGGTCCGTGTTGGCGACGGTCAGGCTCGGATCGGTGATCCAGTCCGCCAGCGTGACGGAGTTTTCCAGCCCTGCCACATAGTTCGGATTGGCCTGTCCCGTCGCGGCATTCGCCGGAATAGCGTTCGAGAACGGGTTGTAGTATTCACACGACCCGCCGCCGGCCACGAGAGAGCCGGTATATCCGGCCGCGTACGGCACGGTACCCGTGGCCGGATCGACGCCTGTATTCGGATCTGTACAGACACCAAAACCACGCAGCGCGGAGGTTAGACCAACAATATAGGTGTCATTGGTCAGGCGCTCGCTTTCCGTGGCCGAATAGCTGAGCGCCGCATCATAATGGACCCCATTGTCGAAGTCACCGGCATAGGAACCAGCCGCCCGCCAGGTCTCATTCGTGCGGTAACCTTCCTGCGAACTACCAGTGCCGGGGAAGCCGCCCCAGCCGAACGAACGGCCGATGAATTTTAAGCCGACTGCGGAGCTAGGTATGGTCGTGCTAGGGTTTTCAGCGAGATATTGCAGCAGTCCAGGATGATCGAAAGGCACATCTTGATTCAGCAGTGCTTGCGGCGGATAGGAAGGTGACGTTTTCCAGCTAGGCACATCCGAATATGCATAGAGAGCCTCGAGATGCAGGGTCGCTCCATTGGACATATCGCGGTTGTACTCGGAAAAGACCTGATAACGTTCCTCTTCTTCGACCAGATTGTCGAAATTCGTAAACTGGAAGCGACAGGTTCCCGAAACGTTAGTACCACCCACCGCTTCACAACCAGAATCATTAAACGAACCTATTGCACCGTAGCCGCCCGGTAAGTCAGGCCGTGGACCGATTACCGCGTAATACCCTGGATTGGACAGCGAGGACCAACCCCCAACCGGGTTCTGATCATAAGGCAGAACTGCCCAGTCCTTTTCATTCAGCAGCACTTCGCTGCGCTTGCTGTAGCCGACCGACGTCACCCAGTTGAAATTGTCGCCTTGAAGGCCATAAGCGGCAGAGATGTCATACTCACCATCCGAGCCATCGAATTGCGAATATGATCCGCCGACTTCAAACCCGTCGAGGTCCTGATTGGTGATAAAGTTCACGACGCCGGCAATGGCATCGGAGCCGTACAGGGCCGCCGCGCCGTCTTTCAGCACTTCGATCCGGCCGATAGCGGCAGTCGGAATGTTGTTTGTGTCAACGAAAAGTTGCGCCTGCTCACCGATCGAATAAGGGTGATAAGTCTGGCGATGGCCGTTGATCAGGACCAGGGTCCGGGCCGGTCCAAGGCCGCGCAAATTGATGTTGGACGTACCTTCCAGGCCGTTCGAGGAGAACTGATTGGTCTGCCCATCCACGCCCGAGGACGGGCCGAGGTTACGGATCAATTCCGTGATCGAAGGCTGGCCTTCGAGTTTCAGGTCTCCGGCGGTCAGCACGTCGACCGGCAGGGCCGCATCTTCCGGCGTGCCCGCGATGAACGAGCCGGTCACGGTCACGGTCGACTGCCGCAGCTCCCTCCCGGTCTCTTCCTCCTGCGCGACGGCTGGCATACCGATTGCCAGCGCAACGCAAGACGCACTCATCCACATTCTAAATTGGTGTTTCATATACTTCCTCCCGTGATGTGAGCGACCGGATCTGAAGTCCGGTTCTTGTCTCACTCGGAAACAGCATATGTCTGCTTCCGCGGGGGAATAGGGTAATCTTGTTGTGCAGCGCAATATTTCGCTTCTGAAACATGTACGTCAGTTTATGTTACAACGTTGTCGTAAGGTCTCCCCAGGGGTAGTGCTGCCTAGTTTCTGAACAAATTTCACCAGAGCGGGCCTGATTGTGGCGTATATGTTACAGTCTACGACAAACCCTCAACCTGTTGCCCTTTTCAGGCTGAATCCGCCGAAATTAGGATTACTTTTGTAGCAACCCGCCATGAAGAGCGGGCTCCGAAATACCCTCCCGGAACTATAAATAACACAATCAGGAAACTGCTATGCACCTCAAACATTCGTTGTTTGCGACGGCGTCTGCCGTCCTTCTCATTGCGACCAACGCTCAGGCTCAGGAAGCCGAATCCGACCGCGAATCCGCGATCGACCGCGTGCTTGGAACGGTCACCGTCACCGCCACCAAGAAAAAAGACGTCGAGAACGTTCAGGACGTTCCCGTCGCTGTCACCGCCTTCAACTCCGACACGCTTGACGCGCTGAACGTCACCACGCTGGAAAGCCTGTCCTACTCCTCCCCAAACGTCTCCCTGGATGATGTCGGCACGTCCCGCGGCACGGCGAACTTCGCCATTCGCGGTCTCGGCGTGAACTCCTCTATCCCATCCATCGATCCGGCCGTTGGCGTCTTCATCGACGGCGTCTACCTCGGCGTGAACACCGGCGTGGTGGTCGACCTGTTTGACGTCGACAGCATCGAGATCCTGCGCGGCCCGCAAGGCCTGCTCTTCGGCCGCAACACGACCGGCGGCGCTGTTGTTGTGAACACCGGCAATCCGTCGGACGAATTCACCTACAAGGTCGGCGCGAAAGTCGACGGCCCGGTTGATGAAGACCGCGGCGGCGCCAGCGCCACCGTTCAGGGCTATGTGTCCGGCCCGCTGATCGAAGGCGTGCTGAACGGCAAGATCGGCGCCTCCTACACGACCGATGCCGGTTATTTCGAAAACCAGTACAATGGCGACAATCACGGCGAACTTCAGACCGCAACCTATCGCGGCGCCCTGGAATTCACGCCAACGGAACGCCTGACCTTCCTCGGCAAGATCGAGTACACCGACAGCCGCGGCGACGGCCCGTCCGGCCAGAACCGGTCTTACTTCGACCGGGACTCGTTCGATTTCTCGATCAACGAGCCAGGCCTGGCAGAAGCCGAAACGGTCTTCGGCTCGCTGCGCACCGATTATGATGTTGATTTCGGCAATGGCCGCATCACCAACATCATCGGCTATCGTGACCTCGATTCCGGCTCGGTCGGCGACATTGATGCGACGCCCTACACCCTGTTCCACTCCGTTTCGGAATTCACACAGGAGCAGATTTCCGACGAACTGCGCTATGCCGGTACATTCGGCAAAGCCGACGTGACGACGGGCCTGTACTATTTCGAACAGGAAATCGCCTACACCGAAACGCGTAACCTGCCGACGACCCGTCCGGCCGCGCTGCCAGCAACGATCCCGTGGGGCTTCTATGGCGGTGGCCGTCAGGACCATACCGTCTGGGGTGCCTTCGCGAACGTCGACTATTCCTTCACGGACAAGCTGGTGGCCACCTTTGGCCTGCGCTACTCCAATGAAGAAAAAGACGCAGACGTCATCTACATCCGCCCACGCGGTGAATGTTCGGTTGTCAGCGGCACCTGCTCGCCGGACGGCACCAACGCCCTGATCTCGCTTATCACCGGCGGTTTGGCACAGGAGCCAAATGGCTTCAGCGATGACAATGAATGGTCCAACTGGACACCAAAAGTCGGTCTTCAGTATTTCTGGACTGACAATCTCCAGACCTATGGTCACTACACCAAGGGCTTCCGCTCTGGTGGTTATAACTTCCGCATCACCGATATCCCGATCTTCTTCGACTTCGTGAACCAGACCGGCGATTTCGGATTTGACGAGGAAGAAGTCGATGCCTTCGAAGTTGGTTTCAAGACCAGCAGCGAAGATGGGCGTATTCAGGTCAATGGCGCCGTGTTCCACACCGCGATCCAGAACATGCAGCGTGAGGTCAACACGGCCGGCGCGTCCGGTGTTGTCCAGAACATCATCAACACGGCAGATGCCTCCATCACCGGTGTTGAAGTTGATGGACGTATCGCCTTCGCAGACTCCTGGCTCGCCACGTTCAATCTCGGCATGATTGATGCGTCCTATGATGACGTCTTCTTCGATCTCGATGCAGACGGCGTTGTCGGTTCCAGCGATCTGGCCCTCGACCTCCCCCGCGTGCCACAGGCAACTTGGGGCGTCGGCCTGATCAAGGACATCGATATGGGTGACTCCGGCGCGCTCGTCGGTCAGGTCAACTACCAGTATCGTGACCGCATCGCGTACACCGACAGCAACTTTGGCTGGATTCAGTCCGCCAATATGCTGGACGCGAACCTGACCTGGGAAACCCCGATCGACGGCCTCGCCGCCTCGATCTACGGCAAGAACCTCCTCGACGAAGTTCAGGCGGGTAACGACACCCAGCTGCCATTCCCGGGCCCGCTCTCGACCGGGCAGAACTATTCCTACCCGGCGCTCCCGGCCTTTGGCACCTTCTCACCGCTCAAGAAAGGCCGTCTTGTCGGTCTCGAGCTGACCTACGAATACTAGGATCGGCTTCTACAGCGATTTCCTGGAAAGGGCGGCCCAGCGGGTCGCCCTTTCTGCATTCAGCCCCTATGTGAGAGCGCATGACCTCTTCCTCCCCTATTCTCGACATTGCCGATTTCATTGCAGACCCGGTCGATCCCGCCGATTTCCCTGAGCGCACTGTGCGTTATTGGAACGCGCGGTGGGCTGCCGACATCGGACTGGGAGATCTCGATGCGGAGCGCCAGGGCGCACATTTCGGCCGGTTTGATCCCCTGCCCGGCAATCTCGAACGCCCATTGGCCCTGCGCTATCACGGTCACCAGTTCGGCACCTACAACCCACAACTCGGCGACGGTCGCGGCTTCCTCTTCGCACAAATGCGTGACGATCAGGGCCGTCTGCTGGACCTCGGCACGAAAGGCTCCGGCCAGACCCCTTGGAGCCGGCAGGGCGATGGCCGGCTGACGCTCAAGGGCGGCGTCCGCGAAATCCTCGCTGCCAATTATCTCGAAGCGCTCGGCGTAAACACTTCCAAGCCCTTCGCGCTGATCGAGACCGGCGAACAGCTCGCCCGCAATGATGAGCCGTCCCCCACACGCTCCGCCGTGCTCACCCGCCTCTCCCACAGCCATATCCGGTTCGGCAGCTTCCAGCGCCTCGCCTATCTGGAACAGGACAAGGACCTCGCCCGGCTGGTCGACTATGTCGTGAAGAATTTCCATCCGGAGGCAGAGAATGCAGACATGGGCCAGCAGGTCGTGAATATGCTCTCCGCCATATCCCATGCGACCGGCCACATGATCGGCCAGTGGATGGCCGCCGGCTTCGTACACGGCGTCATGAACACAGACAATTTCAATGTCACGGGCGAGACCTTTGATTTCGGTCCGTGGCGCTTCCTGCCTGTCTCCGACCCCAACTTCACCGCCGCCTATTTCGACCAGCAGGGTCTCTACCGGTTTGGCCGTCAGCCTCTTCAGGCTGGCTGGGCCTTGCAGCAACTCGCCTCGGCGCTGTTGCCGCTGGCCGAGGCCGAAAACCTCGCCTCAGGGCTGAAGCCGTATGAACGCGCGTATCAGGAAAGTTTCGTCGCCCACACGCACGCCCTCCTTGGCATCGCCCCGCTGGGCGATCCGCAGACGGATACCGAATTCCTGCAAGCCTTCTATGCCTGGATGACCGAAACCGGCGCAAGCTGGCCGCAAACCTTCTTCGACTGGTTTGGCGGTCGGGAGAGCGCATCACGCGCCGCCGCCTCCCCACAGGCTGCACTCTACAAGGAGGATCGCTTCACCCCGGTACGCGAAGACCTTCTGGCCCGGACGCCGGTCCGGCCTGAACGTCTGCAGCACGCCTATTTTCAAGCCCCTGCCCCGGTCAGCCTTCTGATTGAGGAGGTCGAGGCGGTCTGGGAACCAATTGCGGAATCGGATGACTGGTCAGCGCTTGAAAGAAAGGTCGCCCATATAGAGCAGGCACGACGTGCCTATGACTGGACCTGACCGTACGGATCAGCCTTCCAGTTCGATATCCCAATAGAGATAATCCATCCATGTCTCATGGAGGTGGTTCGGCGGGAATTTTCGGCCAATCTCCTGAAGCTGGTAATTGTTCGGCCGCGCCGGGCGCCGCATCAGATGCATGTCCGTCTGCTTGAGCAGTTTGCCGCCTTTGCGGAGATTGCACGGGCTGCACGCCGCAACGATGTTTTCCCATGTCGTCCGACCGCCCTTGGAGCGCGGGATGACATGGTCGAAGGTCAGGTTTTCGGACGTGCCACAATAAGCACATTCAAACCCGTCGCGCAGGAAGACGTTGAAGCGGGTAAAGGCCGGCGGGCGGTCCTGCCGGACGAAATCCCTCAGCGCAATGACGCTCGGCAAACGGAATTCCGTACTCGGGCTGCGTACGACATAATCATATTCTGCAATGATATCGACACGATCGAGGAAGACGGCCTTCACCACTTCCTGCCAGGGCCAGAGCGATAGCGGATAATAGGAAAGAGGTCTGAAATCGGCATTCAATACCAGAGCGGGCCGGCCGCTCGGGGGGGCCGAAATGATCTCAGCCATGGAGCGCCTCCATAAGCCTGAGATAATATGTTTGCTCGAACCGACTGAAGGCGTAGCTCCTTTTCGTCTCGCCCCTGCTTTAGGTGATTCACATAATGAGATTATGACAGTTCCGGCGTTTTGCAACGCTTTACGGACTGTCAGGCCTGAGGGCTCGGCTGGGCCGCCTTGGCGCGCCGGTCATTGATCCAGCCCCAGAGCATATGGGCCGCGACGCCGCGATAAGGCTGCCAGCAGGTTGCGTGCGCCGTGAATTCCTTGATTTCCATACGGGTTTCAGCCTCGGAGAGCAGCTTGTGCGCCTCCATCAGGCCGACATCGCCGACCGGAAAGGCGTCCATCGCGCCCACCGAATAGAGCAGGAACAATTCTGCAGTCCAGGGGCCGATTCCCTTCACGGACACGAGTTCCTTGCGGGCCAGATCGAGGTCTGACGTACACACGCGCTCCAGATCGAGCAGGCCGGTCGTCATCGCCTCGGCAATGGACACCATGTGACGCACCTTGGGCCGCGACATGCCGCACGCGCGGATTTCCTCCGGATCTGCGGCCAGCACAGCCTCCGGCGTTACTTCGCCGAACATCGCTTCGGTCCGCCCCCAGATCGTGCCCGCCGCTTTGGTGGAAAGCTGCTGATAGGCAATCAACCGGCTCAGCGCGGCGTAGCAGGGGTCACCCACCCGCCATTCCGGCACGCCCAATTCCTCATAGGCTCGTCCCAGCGCGGGGTCTGCAGCGGCGAGCGTCTTGCACGCCGCTGTCAGCTTCCGCCGTGAGGGCGCGGTCAATAGCCCGGCTCCGGCAGCGTACCGAGCGGGATCAGGCCCATCTTCACCTCATTGTCCTTGATGGTGAAGGTCAGGAAGCCCCCATCGGCGGAGGAGGTTTCCAACATGGTCAGCATGGCATTCTCCTGCTGGCCCAACCGGCCGGACACTTCCAGCGCGTCGCGCAATTCATCCGCATCGTCGATGCGTACGCCAAATGAGCCATTCGCCCGGCCATCGTCAAAAGCAATCTCGCCCTTCAGGCCAAGATTCAGCGGGCCCCAATCCAGCAGTGCCTGCGCAATCTCGACCGTGCCGTCTTCCTCCACCAGCGCGCGGTGGAACCGGCTCGTATCGCCGCCGCTGCGGATCCATGCCGGGAAGAAGCTGCGCACTTCCCCAATCAGGCGCGACGGCCCGATCGTGTCGCCCAGGAACTCGGCCCCTTGCGGCGCCGCATTGATCACCAGCCGGTCCCATTGCACCGCGATCATGAGATCGTCTTCGGCGCCGTCGCGGGGTTTCAGATTCAGGGAAAAGCCACTGGCCGCATAGGTCTCGCCATCAATCAGCGCCGTGGCATTGCCCAATTGCAGCCCGATCCGCTCAATGGTCTCCGAATTCCAGGAAAAGCTCGCCGCCGATGTCTTGTCCACCGTCACCGTCTGGCGCAGACCGCCCGTCTCGGTCACGAGATTGCGGCCCGGCGAATAGGCGATCACATGCTGCCAGTTCCAGGGCTGCATCACGAGGCGCAGCTGTTCACCTTCCCAGCGCGACGCGCCGACCGGCTGGTAGACCGGATCGTCAACAACCAGTTCAAACCGGTACGGAAACCCGCCCAGCGACTTGGCGGTATACTCGACCACCGCCCCGCGTGTCTGCTCATCCGCGATCCACTGGTCGATGCCCTTGTCGATCTGCGCCTTTGCAAAGAGCCAATAGCCTGTCCATGCGCCGACAAGGATCAGAAGCAGGACAAAGGGCAGGTACAGCCAGAAACGGGATTTTTTCCGGGTGGTGGAGGGTTCGACCATTGAGAAGTCCTGACAGGAGGGGTTATCGGGCGAGGCGACCCTGCACGGTGCGCCCCTCAGCGACAAGAGCGTCTGTGGCGGACTCCAGTTCCGATTGCAGCCGGGCCATCAATTGCTTGCGTGGCAGGCCCGCCGGGATGGGCGGCAGGATTTCGTAGACGATCTTGCCCTTGCTGCGTTTCAGGCCTCGCTTCGGCCAGCACAGGCCCGCATTGGTCGCCACCGGCACGATGGGCGCCTCGATTCCCTTCGCCAGCGCAGAGATCCCCGCGGCAAAATATGCCGGTTCCGCGCCGGGGGCCGTGCGCGTCCCTTCCGGGAAGATCACGATCTGTCGGCCATCCTCCGCGCGGTCCTTCGCCTCGGTGACCATCTTCTTCAGCGTCTTCGTGTTCCCCGCCCGGTCAATCGGAATCATCGCCGCTTTCAGCGCATACCAGCCCAGGAAAGGATACCAGAGCAATTCCTGTTTCAGGATGATGGCGGGCTGCGGCGTCACGAGTGTCGGGATGAACACGTCCAGCATGCAGTGATGCTTGCCGGCATAGATGATCGTTCCGCGCGGCATGTTCTGGCGGCCGCGAATCTCGACCTCGATCCCGCAAATCACCTTCAGGCCCCAGATCAGGCCCCTTGCATACTGGCGGATGCCCCAGAAGATCACCGGCTTGGGCAGGATCAGGGTTGGCAGGAACAGGATCCCCAGCACAGCCATCAGGCCGTACATCCAGATCACGAACAGGATCGAACGAAACATCATCATAGCGCTATCAGATAGGTCATCATTCGAAGGTCGTCACCCGCCACTTCGCCCATTCGAGGACAACACCCCGGAAGGAATCCGGATCGGTCCAGATCGAGGCGGGGTCGTTCACCGTGCGCACAGGCCAGGCAATCAGCTCGATATCCGGCATCGCCGTCTCCAGCACGATCAGGCTGCGCGCCATGTGATAGTCCGACGTGACGATAATCAGGCTCTTGTAGCCCTGCTCATACGCCCACGCCGCTGTTTCGTCTGCATTGCCCCGTGTCGACTCAGCGACATAGCCGATATCGACGCAGCAGACCCAGACCTCTTCCGAGCCGCCCGCCAGCGCGATCAGGTCTTCCACAGGCACATCCGGATTGACGCCCGAGATCAGCAAACGCTGGCCCCGTCCTTCTGTCACCAGTTCCACGCCCGCCGCAATACGCAGACCCGACCCGCCGGTCAGCGCGACAATGGCATCGGCATTTACGTCAGGCGAATGATCTGCCCCGGCTGCGCGATTGGCGAACAGGACAAAATCCACCGCCGCCAGAAGCAGCGCGGCCAATACGATCGCCGGTACCACACCGAAACGTCGCTTCCGTAACCGTCTTTCACCGCTCACATGACACTCTTCAGGGAACGGATGACGGTCATACGCGCCGCAATCCGCGCCGCCAGCCCGGCGATCACCGGGGTCAGGACGAGGATCAGCAAATCCTGGAAATCGAGGCTGAGTTCGGGCAGCAGGCCGGTCCGGGCACCGCTGGAATGTACGGCAAAGATCATCGCGGCCGCGGCGCCGAGTGCAAGCAGGGCCCCGACGGCCCCGGCTCTCAGCCCGAGCAGCCAGAAGCGCCGCTCGAACAGGCCGGCAATATAGCGGTCCCGCGCGCCGGCCAGATGCAGCACATCGACAATGTCTCGCCGCGCCAAAAGCGCTGCATGTGTCGCGAACGCAATCACGGCGATAGCCGTTGAAGCCAGCAGGGCCACTGCCGTCAGCGCGACCAGCCGCGCAATCGCCAGCATCCGGCGCACATCGCCCGCCCAGTCAGCATGTTCGTCCACGGCATTCGCAAATCCGGCCTCTGTGAGCCGCCGCTCCAGCGTCGGCCCCACGAACTGCGCGTCCGGCTCAGCGGTCACCGCGATCAACTGCGGCAGGGGCAGGCTTTCCGGCAGGCCCCGGCTGCCGAAATTCGGCTCCAGCAGGGCGTCGATCTCCGCCTTGGACAACAGGCGCGCCTCTTTCACGCCCTCGGCACTCTCGATCAGCTTGCGCGCCGATTCCGCGCCGCGTCGGTCCGCATCCGGCAGCGACACGGTCAGCTCGCCCTCCACCTCAGCCGTCCAGCTGCGCGCCGCGCCATAGGTGGATTTTGCCGACAGGGTTGCCAGCGCCGCCAGGAAGCAGAGGGCGCCCACGACAAAGAACAGCGCCATTTCGCGCGCATCCTCAACAGGCAGGAGCGGGGTTTCCTTGGCCATGCCTATTCCGCCGCCTTCGCAATATCCGTCCGGCGACGTGCCGCCGGGCCATATTCCACATCCTGCACCAACAGGCCGTGCTGCAGGCGGAAGACCGGTGCCTCGACCTGGCGCACAAGGCCCAGGTCATGTGTGGCGATGATGACGGTGGTCGCGCGGCGCTTGTTCAGCTCAAGGAACAGCCGCATCAGGCGCGAACCCATTTCCGGATCGACGTTACCGGTCGGCTCGTCGGCAATCAGGATATCGGGCTGGGTCACCACGGCGCGGGCAATCGCCACGCGCTGCTGCTCCCCGCCCGACAGGGTCGGCGGGCGCGCATGCATCCGCTCGCCCAGGCCCACCCAGGCCAGCAATTCCTCGACATCGCTGCGATACGTGGACTCTTTCCGGCCCAGCACGCGCAGCGGCAGGGCGACATTCTCATACGCTGTGAGATGGTCCAGCAGGCGGAATTCCTGGAATACGACGCCCACCCGGCGGCGCAGCGCCGACAGCTGGTCGCGCGTCAGGCGGCTGGTCGGGCGTCCGAACAGGGAGACTTCTCCCTGCGAGGGCTTCAGCGCTAGGTAAAGTAGCTTCAGCAGGCTGGTCTTGCCTGCGCCAGAGGCGCCGGTCAGAAAGCTGAATGATCCGGGTTTCAGGACCAGATCAATCCCGCTAAGGATATCCTCTGACGTGTCATAGCGCAGCGACACACCATCGAGGCGCACGGCAACATCGTCAAACAGGTCGTGGCGGGAAAGAGTCATGGGCTCCTGTCCTGTGCGCGGGCGAATGGATTATTGGGGCGAATTGCGGGAAACACCAAGACATGATCCTCACCTGCCCCAATTGTGAAACCCAGTATTTCGCCGATGACTCAACAATCGGTGAAAGCGGACGCACTGTGAAGTGCGCGGCCTGTGGCGGATCTTGGTTCGTTGAGCCGAAACATCTGGACGAGACGGTCCGGCGTACCCCGGCTGCCGCGCATGAAATCTATCGCGAGAAAGTCCGCGAACAGCGCCGCCGCAAGAGCCGCACAGCCGCCCTAGTCTCCTGGCTGGTTACCGCAGGTGTCTTCTTTGCGCTCGGCGTCGCCGCCATCATGTACCGCAATGAAGTGGTGAAGCTCTGGCCCGAGGCCGGCAGCATCTACAAGCAGATCGGCTTCAATGTGAACCGGTTCGGGCTCGACTTCGAAGACATCCAGCGCAGCCGCACCTTCAATGACACGGTTCCCGTTGTCACGGTGGCCGGCAAGGCGCTCAACATTTCCCGCTCCACGGTCGACACGCCTGCTGTGCGCGTGGACCTGAAGGATGAGCGCGGCATCATTGTCGCCACCACCTATGGCCGCATCCGGCCCGACCGGCTGGCCGCCGGAGACGCCGGGTCATTCCAGGTCGTGGTCGAACAGGCGCCGATGGAAAGCTTCGAGATCGAACTCAAATTCGTTGACCTCGCCGACATGCCGCCCCGCGATGAAGCGGCAACACCCACAGCCGAAGACCTGATGGCCCCTGAAACGGAAACCCCTGCCGAATGACCGACCTGCCCAAGATCGAAGTAATTGTCCCGGAAGACGAACTGCTGGCCCAGATCGACAAGCTGGCCGAGACGCTGGCCCCGCGCCTGACGGGGGAGTGGACCATTGTCTCGATCCTGATCGGCGCCACGCCCTTCACGGCGGATCTGATGAAGGCCCTCGCCCGGCGCGATATCCATCCGACGCTCGACGTGATCTGGCTGGAATCCTATCGCGATGCCCGCGAGAGTTCCGGCCGCGTGGTTGTGCGCGCCGACCTTGCCCGCTCGGTGAAGGACAAGGGCGTCATCATTCTGGATGATGTGTTCGATACGGGTCGGACGCTGGCCTTCGCCAAGACGCATTTGCAGGCCAAGGGTGCCCGCGAAGTCATCACCTGCGCGCTGACACAGAAACCCTGGGCCCCGCGCGGCGCCGAGGGCGTCGACTATTGCGCCATCGACGCACCGGGCCGCTACCTCGTCGGCTACGGCATGGACGATGCCGGCAAGTATCGCGGCCTGCCCTATATTGGCGCGCTGGACTGATAGCTCAGAGAATCGCGGGAATAACCCGGTCCGGCGGGCGGTGGCCGTCGGCGAAGGTCTTGATGTTGATGATGACCTTTTCGCCCATTTCGGTGCGGCCCTCGATCGTGGCCGAGCCCATATGCGGCAGCAGCACGACATTCGGCAGGCCGAACAATTCCTCGTTGACCGTCGGCTCGCGCTCGAACACGTCGAGCCCGGCCCCGGCAATCTTGCCGGCCTTCAGGGCGCGAGCCAGCGCAGCTTCGTCGATCACCTCACCGCGAGCGGTATTCACGATATAGGATTCCGGCTTCATCAGCTCGAGCCGGCGCGCATTCATCAGATGGAAGGTTGCCGGCGTGTGCGGGCAGTTCACCGAAACGATGTCCATGCGTGACAGCATCTGGTCGAGACTGTCCCAATAGGTTGCCTCCAGCAGCTCCTCGATGCGCGGGCTGACCGGCTTGCGGTTGTGATAATGAATCTGCAGGCCGAACGCCTTGGCGCGGCGCGCGACCGCCTGGCCGATACGGCCCATGCCGATGATGCCCAGCCGCTTGCCTGCGAGGCGACGCCCCATCATCCAGGTCGGCGTCCAGCCATCAAAGCCGCCCGTGTTCATGATCTGCGCGCCCTCGAACAGGCGGCGCGGGACTGACAGGATCAGCGCCATCGCGACATCGGCCGTATCATCGGTCAGAACGCCCGGCGTGTTGGTCACCGTGATGCCGCGCTGCACGGCGCTCTGCACGTCGATATTGTCGACGCCCGCGCCAAACTGGGCGATCAGGCGCAATTGCTCGCCGGCGCGCGCCATGATCCGTCCATCCAGCTTGTCCGTCACCGTCGGCACCAGCACATCGGCGGTCTGCATCGCCTCGGCCAGTTCATCCTGGGTGAAGGGATGATCGTCATCATTCAGCCGCGCATCGAACAATTCCTTGAGGCGCAATTCGACAGGCGCCGGGAGTTTGCGGGTGACGACGACTTTCAGTTTCTTCGCGGACATAGGGACTCTTTTTGCAAATATTCTCATTCGGGCCTTAGCAGAGGGATTACAGCACGCCAACGCTTCATATTTTACACAAGATTCATTCGGTCGTGGAATTCTAGCCCTTCGCAGACATGGGAAAAGACTGCACATGAAGTGGGCAGCCATTATTTTGTCAGGCCTTCTGTTCGCCGTCGCCTCGGCGTTCGCGCAGAGCGTTACCCCTGTCCGCGTGAGCAAATTTTCCGGCAAGGAAGTGCCGCGTTTCGAGACGCTGAAATACAATGCCGTCAATGGCCGGGCCGGGCCCAGCCGCGACCATCCGATCCTCTGGCGCTATGAACGCAAGGGGCTGCCACTTCTGGTCATCAAGGAAAGCCAGACCTGGCGCCGCGTGCGCGACCCGTCCGGCGCAGAAGTCTGGGTGCATGCCCGGATGCTGGAGCCGGACACCAAGGCGATGGTCCAGACGGACACGGTTATGCATCACGCGCCCGACGCCGACAGCGAAGAGATCGCCCGCATCGAGGCCACGGTCCTGGTGGAACTAGGCAAGTGCGCGAACAATTGGTGCCGCATCGAGGCGGGCCATTACAAGGGCTTCGTCCCTGTGACAGCCCTCTGGGGTGTCACGACCAGCGAAGCTGCCCTGTAATCCAGGTTAGCCCGACATCCCCTTCCTGTTGACAAGCCGCGCGGCACAGGCTCGTAAAGCCTCTTGCGCTGATTGAACAAGGGAACCGCCATGTCCGGACCGCACGATTACCACACGCCCCAAAGCTCCTACTCCAAGGAAGACCTGCTGAAGTCAGGTGCAGGCGGCTATTTTGGCCCGGGCAATGCGCAATTGCCGATCCCGCCGATGCTGATGATGGACCGGATCACCGAGATCACCATGGATGGCGGCGAATTCGGCAAGGGCAGCGTGATCGGCGAACTCGACATCACCCCGGACCTCTGGTTCTTCGAATGCCACTTCCCCGGTGACCCGGTCATGCCCGGCTGCCTTGGCCTCGACGCCATGTGGCAGGCCGTCGGCTACTGGCTCGGCTGGTCCGGCAGCCCCGGCAAGGGCCGCGCGCTCGGCGTTGGCGAAGTGAAATTCACCGGCGAGATCACGCCCGACAAGAAGCTCGTCCGCTATGTCATCGACATCAAGCGCGTGCGCCGCGGCAAGCTCAATCTCGGCATCGCCGATGGCCGCGTCTATGTCGACGATGAGCATGTCTACACCGCCTTCGACATGAAAGTCGGCCTGAAGAACGTCCTCTAGCGCTGGAGTTCCTGCGCGCTGAAGAATTCCCAGATGAGTGTGCTGGCGTCGAAATTCTCGACGGGTACGTCGCCGCGCCGTGTGCCCCGGCCTCCGCCGGGCCAGGCATGTCCGCCCTCGGGCAGGCTGTACCAGAGCGTCGGCGCCTCGCAGCCCGTACCCTGGCGCAGCGTATAGGCCGGCGTCGAAACCGCCTGCGCCTGACCGCTGCACGCATTTGATTTCAGCCAATAGGACAAGGCATAGTCTGCTGGCGCATAGGGCCGGTCATTCGGCGCAGACCTCAGCCCGCGCCCGGACCCGTTCCCGCCTGCCGCCGGCACGCGCGCATCCTGTTCCCCGGTGATGATCAGCGCCGAAACCGGCGACCCCGCCTTCACCTCATCGCCAAACATCGCGCCAACCACCGGCGCAATCGCGGCGACCTTGTGCGGCAGCTCGCGCCCGATCCGATACGTCATCATTGCGCCGTTCGACATGCCGGTCACATAGACCCGTGACGGGTCCGCGACGCCGTCCGCAACCAGCCGGTCGATCAGGTCTGAGATGAAGCCGACATCATCCACGCGCTCTTCCAGAGCATAGGCGCAGCAATGGCCCGCATTCCAGGTCTTGAAGCGCCGCTTGCCTGACCCTTCCGGGTAAACCGCAACAAAGCCCTCCCGCTCCGCCAGCGTATTGAAGCCTGACATGGTCATGCCATTCTCGGAATTGCCGCCGCCGCCATGCAGCATGAGGACGAGAGGCGCCGGCCCTTTCAGGCTGCGCGGCGTATAAGTCAGGTAAGACCGCTCTGCCCCGCGGCTCAGCATCTGATGCTCGGTCAATCCGGCCGCGGCCGGGGCAGTCGGCTCCGTGCTCGCACATGCCGCAATCACCATCATCGCGGCGGCCATCGCCAATCCTGCATGTCTCATTGTTCGTCCTCCAAAATGCGTCCCAGAAAGGTTGAACGTGCCGCTGCGGGGATTCCGTCGCGGAAGGTGAAAAGACGGTCTGAATCTTGACGGAAGGACTGGCGATGCCTAGCGGTTCACCAAACAGATATTCACGAAGAGAGGCTTCCCCACATGGCTGATGACTGGACCCCGCCGGCAGGCGACCTGATGAAAGGCAAGCGCGGCATCGTGATGGGCGTCGCCAACCAGAACTCGATCGCCTGGGGCATTGCCCGCCAGCTGGCCGCCCAGGGCGCCGAGATTGCGTTCACCTATCAGGGCGACAGTTTGGAGCGCCGCGTGCGCCCGCTGGTCGAATCCATCGGCATGGACACGATGATCCCGGCCGACGTCACCGATGATGCGTCGATGGATGCCGCGTTCGACGCCATCAAGGACAAATGGGGCAAGATTGATTTCCTCGTCCACTCCATTGCCTTTGCCGGCAAGGACGAGCTGCAGGGATCGATGGTCGCCAACACGACCCGCGAGGGCTTCCGCCGCGCGATGGACATTTCCGTCTACAGCTTCATCGACTGCGCCCGCCGCGCCAGCGAGATCATGCCGGATGGGGGCGCGATGATCTGCATGACCTATCTCGGCGCCGAGCGCACCGTGCCCTCCTACAATGTCATGGGCGTTGCCAAGGCCGCCCTCGAAGCCGCGACCCGCTATGCGGCGCGCGACCTCGGGCCCCAGGGCATCCGCGTCAACGCGATCTCCGCCGGCGCGATGCGCACGCTCTCCCTCGCAGGCATTCGCGGCGGCAAGAGCCTGATGGGGACCGGCCGCGACTGGTCGTTGCTCAAGGAAGACACGCGCATGGAAGGCGTCGCCGGCGCGGCGCTATACCTGCTGTCAGACCTCGGCCACTCCGTCGCCGGTGAAGTCCACCATGTCGATGCCGGCTTCCACGTCGTCGGCGTCCCGGATTTGCCGGAAGACTGATTTCTTCACTCCGATCTTGACCCGTTGAGACCGCAAGACCATCTTGCCGTCTCAACGGAGTTTTGATGATCCATTCCATATCCGAGTCCCGGTAAGGGGCCTGCCGTTTCGGCGCTGATTTCCAGCGCAAGGCAGGCCGGCAAGAACGACGCCTGGCACGCCATCCGTGCCGGAAACGTTTTTGCGCGCTGCATGCCCGTCATGCCGCGCCCTAATTTCGGACCTTTACACATGGACATCTCACGCGCCGAACAGCGCATCCTTCACCTGCTCGCCCAAGGCGGGCATATCGAAATCATTCGCGACGAACAGCGCAAGCCTTCGGAAATAAATTGCTTCACACGGGATGGCTGGCGCTATGCCGGAATGGACCCGTTATTGTTCCGAAAGCTGAAACGCAAACGGGCCATCGCCTCACGCGGCGGATCACCTTACCGCATCACGCGCCGAGGCCTACAGCTCGTGCGTCCTGAAATGGACAATCGCTGACGGATGCCACCAAACCGGAACTCCCGCTGAGCTGGTCTGTTGATGGAACAGATCCACACACCCGCGGGAGTTCCCCCATGTCCAACATCTTTCTCATCGGCGCCACCGGCGGCGTTGGCAGCCGCCTTGGCCCGAAACTCGTAGACGCCGGCCACACGGTCAAAGGCCTGCACCGCAAGCCGGAACAGGCAGGAGACCTCCGCGACCAGGGCGTCGAGCCCGTCTTCGGCAACATCATCGACATGAGCGCGGACGATCTCGCCAGCGCCATGACCGGCTGCGACGTCGCCGTCTTCTCCGCAGGCGCCGCCGGCAGTGGCCGCGACAAGACCACGGCCATCGATGGCGAAGGCCCGGAGAAACTGATCGAGGCGGCGCGCGCCACAGACGTGAAGCGCATCTATCTCGTCTCGGTCATCATGGATGCCGGTCGCGCCCGCGACACGACGGAAGACTTCGAACACTACATGGCCATGAAACGCCGCGCCGATGCGGCCCTCGCCACCAGCGGAATCGACTATGTCATCCTCCGTCCCGGCACGCTGAAGGATGATGATGGCGATGGCAAAGTGATGGCTGGCCGCGCGATCACCTATGGTGATGTCGCCCGGGGCAATGTCGCCGCCACGCTCGCCGAACTGATCGGAGTGCCGGAGATCACCAATGAGATCATCGAACTGACCAATGGCGACACACCCGTCTCCGATGCAGTCGCCCGCTTCAAACGGGGCTGACACACCGCAGATGACACGCAATGATGCCTCTTCGATCAAGGAGGGGCATCATGAAGACCACCGAAGACACCCACGTCGCGCTCACCGGCTTTCCGCATTATCCGGAGGCCGGGATGCAGGCCCGAGCCCGCGCTTTTCATGACAGCATGGCGACGCGCCGCTCGGTGCGCGCCTTCTCTGACCAGCCGATCCCCCGCGAAATCATCGAAGCCTGTGTCGCGACCGCCGGCTCTGCCCCGTCCGGCGCCAATCACCAGCCCTGGTTCTTTGCCTGTGTGAACAGCGCCGAGAAAAAGCGCGAGATCCGCGAAGCTGCCGAAGCCGAGGAGCGCGAATTCTATTCAGGGCGCGCCGGCGAGGACTGGCTCGACGCCCTCGCCCCGATCGGCACCGATGCCGACAAGCCCTATATGGAGACCGCGCCCTGGCTGATCTGCATCTTCGCCCAGCGCCGCGGCGGCGCGCATGAAGGCGAGACCCGCAAGAATTACTACATCCATGAAAGCGTCGGCATCGCGACCGGCCTGCTGATGGCGGCCTGTCACCAGGCAGGTGTCGCCACGCTGGTGCACACGCCCAATCCGATGAAATTCCTGAACCGCCTCTGCGACCGTCCGGACACGGAAAAACCCTTCCTGATCCTCGTCGCAGGTCACCCGGCAGACGGCGCCAAGGTGCCAAAGCACGCGCTCGTCAAAAAGCCGCTCGATCAGATCATGAAGGTGCTCTAGCCGCCCACGGTCACAGAGGGGCCGGGCAGGCGGATGGTGTAGAAACTGCGCGGTTTCTCGCCGGGCTTTCGGCCCTCGGCGGCAATGTGGATGTCACCGCTGACACCGTCCGGAATGCCCTGCCCCATTGGCAGCACGTCCCCGCTCGGCAATTCGGCGGCGAACTGCCGGAATCGCCAGCCATTCAGCACCGGCATCTGCGCCACCCTGTCCCCGGCATGCATCCGCACCGGCACATCCCGCGCAAGGCTGCCCGACAGGTTCAGGAAGCTCTGCGTTACCCAGACCCCGGTCTTGGTGCGCACGACGCCCATCGCCACATGGGTCGCCTCTTCGCTCATGATGTTTGCGTAATGGCCGGGGCTCTCCATGAGATTCTTGTGCAGGCGCCGCACAGCCTCGCGCTTCAGATTCCACCGGCCGCGCACGACTTCCACCATGGCGACATTCTCGGCGGAATACTGGATGATCGCCCGCCGGTCGAAGGCCGAGACGCGGTCCTGCGGTTCGCGCCCGTCCGGGCCGACATGACCGAAGAAATCATTATAGGCCATGTCGAGACTGTGGAATCGCGCCGTATTGCGCAGCGCCGGGCGATAGATCAGCGCCGGCAGCCCTTCCTCTTTCCGGGCCGCATTTACCAGCCGCAGGAATTCCTGCTCCATATGCGCGTCAAAGGCATAGCCATCCGGCAAGTCCGCGAAACAGGGCTGCACCTGCTCCACATAATCGGCCACAGCCGTACCGCGCGCCGTAAGGGCAAGGTCACAGGCAAAGGCCGGGAGGCCAGCCGCAAGCGCGACAAGGCTGATGAAAAACGCACGCAGGATCATGTCTCGGCCAGTCTACAGGCGCCAACATGAACAGAAGTGTTACGGCTTTGGCGGCCAGGGCTGCAGCGCCTCGCGCTTCATATCCCGCCGTTCATCCGGGGTGTGGCTGTAATCATGCCCGAACGGGGCGCTTTCCCAGCTGCCATATTCCGGATTGGGCAGCGCGATCCATTCCCGGCCCCATTTGTCCTGATTGGCCTCATAGACGGCCTGCCGCTCCGCCGGGGAGCCTTTGTAGGCATCGGTGAAATCCCCGAGATTGTCGCCCAGCATCAGCAGAATGCGATAATCCGCCGCCACCACGGCCCAGCGCGTTGACTTGGCAGACGTCCAGTCCGCCTGCTCGCCCTTGGTCAGCAGCGTGTCGACATTGCCGCCCATCGGGAAGCCGAGCGCCGCGAGGTTGCGCGCCGTGCCCTCTTCCACCTCCGCATCGCGATTGGTCACATAGAACACTTTCACACCCCTGGCCGCCGCGGCCTGCGTGAACTCCACCGCGCCGGGCACGGCTTTCGCGACGCCTGCGCTCGCCCAGGCATTCCAGCTGTCGGACTTAAAATCCTTGCCCGCGAGAATGCCCGCCGCTGCATAGGGCGAATTGTCGAGCACGGTCTCATCGGCGTCGAGAATGATCGCGGGCGGCAGATCCTGATAGGCCTCCCCCTGCAGGTCCGGCGCAGCGGTCCAGTCCGGATCGGCCAGCGCCTCATCCAGCCGCATCGCGGCCAGCGCATAGATGCCGTCTGTTGTGGCCTTGTACTCCACCGCCTGCTGCGCCCAGAGCGTCGCATTCAGCCGGTCATCCTGCGGCGTACCCGTTTCGACGATCCCCTCGCGCTCGACCGTGACATTGCGCAAAGGTTCGGCGTCCCGGTCCACGACGGTACAGGCCGACAGGGCCAGCGGCGCCAGCAGCGCAACAGCAAGATGTGAAAGCCTGTAGGTCATGATCGTCTCCTGTTCAGATGAAGCCGGTCTATCAGACTCGGCCCGAACCGGGAACGTGTCAGATGGCGCCGCAATTCTGCAGGCGGGCCAGCACCGGCGCGATCATGCGCTCAATGGCTTCTTCGGTCGGGCGGACATTGCCATAGGCCGGCAGGCCCTCATCGGCGATCACGAGGTCGGCCTCGAATTTGGCCGGATAGGTCCATTGGTAATGCGCCGCGCGCACCGTGCCGAGATATTGCTGCAGCACGCTTTCCAGCGATCGGTCACGCTCAGTCACATCCCGGCGGATACGGCGCGCGAGGCGCAGATCGTCCGGCGTATCAACATAGACCGACAGATCGATCAGCGAGCGGATTTTCGGGAAGGACAGCGCATGGATGCCTTCCAGGATCAGGATCGGCGCAGAGTTGATTTCGCGTGTCTCTTTGCTGCGGTCATGGCGCTCATAATCATAGATCGGCTGCTGGATCGTCTCGCCCGCCTTCAGCGCGCGCAGATCCTTGACCAGCCGGTCGGCTTCCTTTGAGCGCGGCGCATCATAATTGATACCGCCGACCAGGGCCGTCCATTCTTCCTTGTTGGCAGGTTCGCCATAATGGCTCATCGGATAATAATAGGCGTCCTCGCCGAACAGGACGGCCTGGCCATCCGGCAGATGCTCCAGCAAGGCCTCGGCCAGCGTCGACTTGCCCGAGCCTGAGCCACCGGACATTGCCACAAGGAAGGGTTTCTTTTTCGCCATGATGCGGAGGGTCTACCGGCAAACAGCTTGTCGCTTCAATGGATTATTGCCGCCAGCTCCCGCCAGATGCAGTGATGCTGCCTCTGCGGGCTAGGCGCTGGCGCGGTCCCGGGCGGCTTTGGTGTCCTGCACCGGAGGCAGGCCGAACAGGCGGCCATATTCCCGCGTGAACTGCGGCACGCTTTCATAACCGACCGCATAGGCAACATGACTGGCAGAGCGGCCCTCGGCCCGCATCAGGCGGCGCGCCTCGATCAGGCGCAATTGTTTCTGGAACTGAAGGGGCGAAAGAGAGGTCACAGCGCGGAAATGCTGGTGGAAGGCCGATACGCTCATGCCGGCTGCCTCGGCCAGCTGCGCCACCGGAATGGTCTGCGCATAGTCGCGCCGCAGCACAGCCACCGCCCGTCCGATGCGCTGGACATGTCCGTCCGGCCAACCGAGCCGACGGATCACATCGCCATGACGGCCCGACATCAGCCAGTAATGCATTTCCCGCACGAGCTGGGCCTGCAGCACCGGCAGGGAGTCCGGGCGGTCCAGCAGGCGCACCAGCCGGGCGGCCGCATCGGCCACTTCCCTATCCGTCGGATCAACGCGCACCGGCGCCGCATCATTTGACGGGATGGGCCTGATTTCCCCGGCAAGATCCGCGATCAGCGCCGGGTCCAGATCAAGCGCCAGTGACACATAGGGCGTCGCAGGATTGGCGCGCGTGATCTGGCTCATCGTCGGCACGTCCGCCGTAATCAGCAGGGAATCGCCTGCGGCGAAATCGTAGACATCGGTGCCCATCATCACGCGCTTGCTGCCCTGCAGGACAAGGCAGACGACCGGTTGCAGGATGGAGCGCTGCAATTCGCTCGGGTGCGTCGCCCTTATGATGACGAAACCGGGAATGGGCGTTTCCGCGATCCCGGCCGGGTCTGCATGGGTTTCGGCATAGCGAAGGGCGGTCGTCAGTGTGGGGTCTGTCATCGGATCACCCTATCTCATTTCTTCAGGCTCCACACCTTCATTTGGAGGATCAGGCAAGGAATGGCGAGCTTCCGGCAACGCGCCTGACCCAGGGAGGCCTAGATAAGCCGTCCCACCCAAGCAGGAGACTGACATGTCCCAGATCACCCTCATCACCGGCGGCAGCCGCGGCCTCGGCCGCAACACCGCGCTCAGCATCGCCCGTCGCGGCAGCGATGTCCTGTTCACCTATCGCAGCCGTGCCAATGAAGCCGAAACCCTTGTCGCCGAGATCGAGGGCATGGGCCGCAAGGCCCGCGCCTTCCAGCTCGACACCAGCAAGATCGGTACTTTCCCGGCCTTTGCGGAGAGCGTGAAATCTGCCCTGCAGGAAACCTGGCAGCGCGACAGTTTCGACCATCTCGTCAACAATGCCGGGCACGGCACCAATGCCCCGATTGCCGAGTTCACGGAAGAACAGTTCGACGCTCTGGTGAACGTCCACCTCAAGGGCGTGGTCTTCCTGACCCAGGCCCTGCTGCCCCTGATCACCGATGGCGGGCGGATCGTAAACATCTCGTCCGGCCTGACCCGCATGGTGTTTCCCGGCTATGGCATCTATGCCGCCGCCAAGGGCGCAGTCGAAGTGCTCACGCGCTACATGGCCAAGGAATTCGGCGCGCGCGGCATTGCGGTCAACACGGTTGCGCCGGGCGCCATCGAGACCGATTTCGGTGGCGGAGCCGTGCGCGACACGCCCGGCCTCAACCAGCAGCTCGCGGACATGACCGCGCTTGGCCGGGTCGGTGTGCCGGATGATATCGGCCCGATGATTGCGACGCTTCTGTCGCCGGACAATCGCTGGATCAACGCCCAGCGGATCGAAGTTTCCGGTGGGCAGGGTCTCTAGGCTGTCCCCAGACGAAAAAGGCCGCCCCGAGGGGCGGCCTTTGATTTTGCGGAAGGGAGAAGAGCCTATTCCTCTTCGCCGCCTTCACCGCCGGCAAGTTCCTTGCCGGTGGTCTGGTCGACGACCTTCATGGACAGGCGCACCTTGCCGCGATCATCAAAGCCCATCAGCTTGACCCAGACGGTGTCGCCCTCTTTCACGAGGTCTTTCGGATGGTTCACGCGCTCGTTCGCCATTTGCGAGACATGCACGAGGCCGTCCTTCGGACCGAAGAAGTTCACGAAGATGCCGAAATCTTTCAGGCCTACAACTTTGCCTTCGTAGATCTCGCCGATTTCCGGCTCTGCGACGATCTCCTTGATCATCTTCAGCGCCTTGTTGATGGATTCCTTGTCGAGCGCAGAGACCTGCACCGTGCCATCATCATCAATGTTCACCTTGGCGCCGGATTCTTCCACGATGCCGCGGATGACCTTGCCGCCGGAGCCGATCACGTCACGGATCTTGTCGGTTGGCACCTTGATGATTTCCATCTGCGGTGCGTTCTCGGACAGGCTGTCGCGGGACGTGTCGAGGGCTTTCGCCATCTCGCCGAGGATGTGCATGCGCCCACCCTTGGCCTGCTCCAGAGCCGTGTGCATGATCTCCTTGGTGATACCGGCGATCTTGATGTCCATCTGCAGGGACGTCAGGCCTTTTTCGGTACCGGCCACTTTGAAGTCCATGTCGCCGAGGTGATCTTCGTCGCCGAGGATGTCGGAGAGAACCGCCACGCCGTCAGCTTCCTTGATCAGGCCCATTGCGATGCCGGACACCGGACGGGTCACCGGCACACCGGCATCCATCATGGCCAGCGAGCAACCACAGACCGTTGCCATCGAGGACGAGCCATTGGACTCGGTGATCTCGGAGACAAGGCGGATCGTGTACGGAAACTCTTCATGCGGTGGCAGAACAGCCTGCAGTGCGCGCCAGGCGAGCTTGCCGTGGCCGGTTTCGCGGCGGTTGGTACCGCCCATGCGACCGGTCTCGCCCACAGAGTATGGCGGGAAGTTGTAGTGCAGCATGAATTTGGACTTCGACGTGCCATCAAGGCCGTCGATGAACTGCTCATCATCACTGGTGCCCAGCGTGGCCACACAGATCGCCTGCGTTTCACCGCGGGTGAACAGGGAAGAACCATGCGTGCGCGGCAGGAAGCTGGCAATCGCCTCGATCGGGCGAACCTGATCGAGCGAACGGCCATCAATGCGCTTGCCGGTTTTCAGGATGTCGCCGCGAACAACGCTCGCTTCGGCTTCCTTGAAGGCCGCCTTGAAGACGTCGCCAGACATTTCGCCCGGCGCTTCCTCGGTGCCGACAAAAGCAGCCTTGGCCTTGTCGCGGGCTTCGCCGACAGCGGCCTGACGGTCCAGCTTCTCGGTGATCGAGTAGGCAGCCGACAAATCCTTGCCGACCAGGTTCTGGATTTTCTCCAGCTCGGCCGAATGGTCTTCTGCGTCGAAGTCGAACGGCTCTTTTGCGGCCTGCTCAGCCAGCTCGATGATCGCTTCGATCACAGGCTGGATGGCTTCGTGGCCCGCCATGACGGCGCCCAGCATGACATCTTCGGACAGCTCATAGGCTTCCGATTCGACCATCATCACGGCGTCGGCGGTGCCGGCCATGACGAGGTCCAGTTCGGACTCTTCCAGCTCTTCGATCGTCGGGTTGATGATGTACTCACCATCCTTGTAGCCGACGCGCGCTGCGCCGATCGGGCCCATGAACGGCGCGCCGGACAGCACCAGCGCCGCAGAGGCGCCGATCATGCCGAGCACGTCCGGATCGTTTTCGAGGTCATACGACATCGCGGTCAGCACGACCTGGACTTCGTTCTTGAAGCCCTTGACGAACAGCGGACGGATCGGGCGGTCGATCAGGCGGGACGTCAGCGTCTCTTTTTCGGTCGGGCGGCCTTCACGCTTGAAGAAGCCACCGGGGATCCGGCCTGATGCGTAATATTTTTCCATGTAGTTGACGGTCAGGGGGAAGAAGTCCTGACCCGGCTTCGCGCTTTTCGCAAAACATGCGGTCGCGAGCACTTTGGTATCGCCATAGGTCACCATGACGGCGCCATCGGCCTGACGTGCCACCTGGCCCGTCTCGATTGTCAGCGTGCGGCCGGCCCATTCCAGCGACACAGTTTTCTTGTCAAACATCAAAATGTCTTTCTTTTCACATACGAAAAGCCCGCCGCGGCCCTATGCCCGGCGGGCTTGATTTTTTACCTAGCGGCGGATGCCGAGGGTTTCGATGAGGGTCTTGTAACGCGCCTCATCCTTGCGCTTGGTGTAGTCAAGCAGCTTCCGGCGGGTCGCGACCATGGCCAGCAGGCCCCGGCGGGAGTGGTTGTCTTTCTTGTTCGTCTTGAAGTGGTCGGTGAGGTTGTTGATCCGTTCGGTCAGGATCGCGACCTGCACTTCTGGGGAACCGGTGTCGCCAGGCTTGGTGGCGAATTTTTCGATCAGTTCCTGCTTCTTCTCAGCGGTAATCGACATCGTATATCTTTCTTGCAATCGCCTGATGGCGGGTTTCATCTAAGCGCCTGAATTGGCGGGGTTTTTGGGTGAGTATCTGCGGTCTCAGGCCACGGCCGGGATGTCGTCCAGCAGGGTCAGGACCCGATATCCCACCACAAGGGGCGGCTTATGGCTCATTTTAGGGGGAATTGGAAGGGGGCGAGGTGCGAAGAAACAAGGGGATAGCAGAACAGCGGCTGATCCTTAAGCTTCCTCGACAAAAGCCTCTTTCGAAAGTTCAAGGTGTTTAATGAGGCGCTCAATTACCGCTGGGGTAACTGGGCCCTTGAAATATACCTGCGCCGAAGACGTTGGGCTCAACTGAAAAACTAGCGCCATGCCAGTTGGCTTAGCGTGTGAAAGCGTAACCGGCTCAGATATGCTTAGTCCTGGCGAAACTTCCTTCATGATTGGCTGGGATTCCGTTGGTACTTTTGTTTCGGAACTTCTACGGGTCTCATCTACTGGTTCGGGCGCTTTCTTGTACTGCTGCACAAACTCCATTGTTTCCATGTAGCTTCGGGCCAGTCGCTCTGAGCCTGTGTCCGTGAAACCATATTTACGAATTGCAATCGAACGAATCACGCCCTCTGATGGTCGTTGATCGCCAAATTCTCGATGTAGCTCAGCGAATAGATCTGGGCGAACTGAGGCATCTCTTACTGCTTCAGAAAACTCCGCCTCATTCAACGGCTCCAATAAGGCTAAGGCAGCCTTCGTTACGCGAATTGCATCATCTCGACCTTCAAGTAGGCCGAACTGTTTTAGAGAACCTATAGCCGCAAGCGACCTGCCAGATCTCCCAGCATAACCCATCTCTTTCATGACCGCCTGCGTATCAACGCTGGCAGTATGAGCGCCTTTGTACACCTTTCGAACAAGGTCGATACAATTCTCTAGTGAAATTTGAGGGTACGATGGACTACGTGCCATTTCTTTTTCTCCGTGTACTCGTCTTTTCTATCATAATAGCGCTTCATAAGCACGAATTTATTTATTTCATATATTTCAAATACTTAGAGATCTCTTTTTGTACCTTCTGTTCTCGCCCCGGAGCGCTAGGGCAAGACTCAAGAACAGAAACAACATATTTAAGCAAGATATTGCACCATCCTTGGCCAGAAGGGACCCTTTCTGACTTGCTCTTATGGGGCTTTAATGGCATTAATGAGGAGCGGTGAGTCTCGGGTCCAAACCGAGACTCGAGCGCCTAGGCGCTAGCCGCATTCTCTCCAAGGAGCTGGGGTCCAAACCCAGCTCCAATCTTATTAACAAAAACAAGCTAGTAGGTCAATATTGAAGTCGATTAAGGTAAGTACAAAACCAGTGCTTTTTACTCGCCCTCCCTGCTATACTCTTTGCCAGTTCACCCCACAGATACCTGCCTGCGCAGGTATCTTCGGTACGGATGAATCCGTCTGATACCCCCTTACCCCATACTAAGCATCTGCTCTCACAGGAGCCGGATCAGGTACCGTTCTGGTTGTGGGGGCAGGGTCAGGAGGGTGCGGGTGGGAGAGACGGTCTCGCCGGTGCCTAGGCAGGTCAGGCCAGGGTGGGCTTGC
>NZ_JBALUC010000001.1:41113-91460 GCF_036964145.1 Hyphomonas sp. | reverse complement strand
ACGGCGCCTGCCGCGCCTCGGCTTCGCCTCGCGGAGCTGGAATACGGAATACCCGGATGGCGAGCGCCAGTCCGGCTTCGGGTGCTGAGAGGAGAGCCCACTCAGAGGAGACATGCCCATGTCACGACGCAAAGCCCGCCACCGCAACACGTTCCGGCGGAAATTCCAGCCGACCTATCATTTGCAAAGTCACCGGACCATCGTGAAGTATCTGCGGCGCATCACGAAAAAGCACGACTATCTGCACGCAGAAGTCGATGCCTTTGAACAACGACCGTTGGAGAATCTCTACGGCCCGATACAGATCATGCACGCCCTCAGTCCGGACGTGCTGGCAGAGGAAGAGGCGGAAACCATGCGGAGGCTCAACGCCCTGTCCGAGGAGTTCCGGGCGCGCCGGCCCGCCGGAGAAACAGGTAAAACGCCCCCGCCCCGCCATGACGCACGTGCGCCTCTGAATAGCCCGACACAAGATGGCTCGCCTGAGGTCCCTGAACCCAGTCCAGGAAATTCCGCCGAAGTACCCCCTCGCCCCCGCGTCCTTTACCTGTAATCACCAGCACGCAGCGCGCGCCCTCGGCCCGGCTGCGCTGCAGGAAGGCGTTCAGCATCGCGTCGGCAGAGGCCTGCGTATGGCCGTGAAGGTCGATCTTCCCGGCCAGTTCCAGCCGTCCGCGCTTGACCCGTTTCTCGCCTTTGCGGTCGGCCGCGCGCGCTGTGGCCTTCGGTTTTTCCGGGGCCCGCCCGGCGGCGGCGATCAGGCCTGCCGCTGAGGCATTGCGGGATCGGTTGGGCGAGACCGGCTCGCCGGCTTCCAGGGCGCGCTCGAAATCATCGAGGCTGTCCTGCGCCGGGCCGATCGGCTTGATCGTGCTGGCCACCCTTGCCCAGGCGCGGGATTCTTCCGGGGTCAGGCGACGTTTGGTCATGGCCGCAATCTAGGGCGTGCCGGCATGGAACCCAAGCGCCGCCATGTCAGTGCTGTTGATCCGCGCCGCAACCGCCTTGGGCAGGAACACCCATAGCCGGCCGGGCGCATTCATCGTGCCGGCCCGCTCGCCCGCCTCCGGCCCGGTGCCGAAATAGAGGTCGCCGCGCACCGCGCCCTTGATCGCGCCGCCGGTATCCTGCGCCACCAGCATCCCGGCCCAGTCCCCGCCCAGGCCCGGCGCTGTCGTCTGCACATACATCGGCACACCCAGCGGGTGGACGTTGGTGTCGACGGCCATGGAAGACAGCGGCGTCAGTGGCACGGCCTGCGCCC
This sequence comes from Hyphomonas sp., assembly GCF_036964145.1. Taxonomy (GTDB): domain Bacteria; phylum Pseudomonadota; class Alphaproteobacteria; order Caulobacterales; family Hyphomonadaceae; genus Hyphomonas. The sequence goes on along the minus strand of NZ_JBALUC010000001.1, from coordinate 90,196 downwards.
CTTCCGGCCCCAGCATCGGGTCGCCTTCCGGCAGCGCGCGGAAAAACACGAAGCGCGGATTCTGGTTCATCGCCATCCGCGTCTCGATCGGTCCGGCCCGGTCCATCCAGGCGCGAATGCCCTGCATGCTCGCCTCACCTGCCGTGATCCGGCCCGTCTCCATCAGCCAGTTGGCAGTGGAGCGGAACGGGTGGCCATTATGCGCGGCATAAGCGGCGCGCACAGTGCGCCCGTCCGGGAATTTCAAGCGGCCCGAGCCCTGGATCTGGAGGAAGAAGACATCCGCCGGATGAGCATAGGCAATCGCGCTGACCCCGGACGTCGTGATCTCCGCGCGGGAGGGATACGGCCTCAGGCTGCCATTGCGCAGGCGCTGCTGCGGGCTCGCGCCATTCGGCACGAGGTCAGCCGGCAGCGCAGGCACAGGCTCGGTAAAGGGCGGCGTCGGCGTGTAGCGCGCCTCGTAAAGCGGTTCGAAATAGCCCGTGAACCGGCTGTTGCCGTTCGGGTCGATGATCTCAACGGGGGTGAACAGGGATTCCAGAATGCGCCGCGCGCTCTCATCATCCCTGGCCTTGTTCACTGCATCACAGACCGGCAGCCATTCGGCAACATATCCGGCCCAGGGCGCAACATTGGCCATGTAATCGCCCGCCGACCGGTCCTGTAGTTTCACGCACGACCGCTTGAACGCGCTGAGCGGCAATTCAATCGTCGCCACGTCCCAGTCCGGCAGCTCCCGGAAGCTCGCCGGGCGCTCAATCGCTGCAGGTGGCAAGGGGGCAACATCGACCGGCCGTGTCGGCGACGGCTTGGGCGACGGGGCGGGTGGCGGCGCAGACTGGCACGAGGCCAGGGCAAGCACGCTGGCAAGCAGGAGGAGACGGCGAAGCATGGCGCCATTTATGGAATGCTTTCGGGCGGGCTGTCACGCCCCGGATGCGCGCTTTCCGGTGGAAGGCTGCCTATTTGGCCTCTTCCACGTCATCCAGGATCCAGTTGGGATCGTTTGCGGTCACGTCGTGCATATAGGCCCACAGCTCGCGGGCCGTGCGCGTGGTCTCGCCATCGCCGAGTTCGGCTTCATAGCGCACCCAGATGCGGGCCATGTTGCCGTCCATTTCGGCGCTCTCGATTTCGGCGCGCCGGATGCGCAACAGGTCGAAGGCAGGCGTCCCATTCGTCTCGCGGTCGGTAATGGCCTGGTCCCAGGCTTCGTAGACGTCGTCATCCAGCAGCGGGCGCAGCGTGGCGCGGTCGCCGGCGGCAAAGGCCGTGACGATCATCGTATAGGCCGCCTTCGCGCCGCGCATGAAACTCGCCTCGCTGAAGCTGTTGTCGGCATTGTAGATGTCTTCCAGCCCCCCGGCTGCCGGACCTGTAAAGATCGGACGCTCATTGTCGGCATTCGGCAGAGGCAAGTCGCTTGCGCCGGTATCCACGGGCCGCGACTTGGGCTGGGGTTCGGTACGTTGGACAGGGGAATTGTCCTCGCCGCGTCCCAGCACCGTATAGAGGCGGAACAGGACAAACAGGGCGATGGCCGCAAGGATGACAACCTGGATCACAGGATCAAACATGAACGCGTAACTTCCTCCGATGCATTACGTAATTACCTAAATAGGACGAACGGCCCCATGATGCCAGTGATACGTTGCGCCTGACGGGGCCACATGCTAGGCGCGCGGCTTCAGATTCAGGGAGGATTCAGCATGACAGATGCCAGCGCACCGCAAAACCCCCAACCGCAGGGCACGCCGCCTCAGGCCCCTGCCATGCGGGTCCTCGGACAGTACATCAAGGATCTGTCATTCGAGAATCCTGGCCACGGTCCGGTCCAGGCCCAGCCCAATATCGACCTCGGCATCGATGTCGGCGCGACGCCCCATGCAGACGGCAATGGCCTCTATGAAGTGTCCCTGAAACTGTCCGCAAAAGCGACTGCCGAACAGACCGTCCTGTTCATCTGCGAACTCGACTATGCTGGCCTGTTCCAGATCCAGAATGCCCAGCAGGGCCAGATGGAACCGATGCTGCTGATCGAATGCCCGCGCCTACTCTTCCCGTTCGCGCGTCGTATCATTGCCGAGATTACGCGCGAAGGCGGCTTCCCGCCGCTGCTGATCGATCCGGTCGACTTCGTCCAGCTCTACCAGTCGCAATACCAGCGCGCAGCAGCTGAAGGCGGCGCCGCTGCGCCGTCCGGCGGCGAAACCGGTCAGGCCTGATCAGCCGACCTTCTTCCAGATCGCGTCATCGCCCAGACTGTCCACAAAGGCAGCATGGGCGGCGCGCTCTTCCTCCAGGATGAAAGACTGAAGCGGCTCCGGCCGCTGACGCGCAGAGCGTTTCCGCTCACTCCGGCTCAATTCTTCCTCGCTCTCGAACGTAAAGGCATGTGCCCGCCCGCCGAGTAATTCGAGATAGACGCTCGCCAGCAACTGGCTATCGAGCAGCGCGCCGTGGAATGTCCGGCTTTCCAGCGAAATTTCAAACCGGCGGCAGAGCGCGTCGAGATTCGCCGGCGCGCCCGGATATTTCTTCCGCGCCATCATCGCCGTATCGACCCAGCGGTCGGTCGGGATCGGCGCGCGCCCGCATTTCTCCAGCTCCATGTTCAGGAAGTTCCGGTCAAACCCGGCATTGTGCGCCACCAGAATGGCGTCGCCCATGAACTCGAGGAACGCGTCCACAACAGAGGGGTGCTCGAAGAAAGGCGCGTCTTTCAGATCATCATCCGTGATCCCGGTAATGCGGACTGTATCCTCGGACACCGAGCGTTTCGGATTGATCAGCGTCCGGAATGTGCGTCCCGTCGGAATGTGGTTGATCATCTCGACCGCGCCGATCTCGATCACCCGGTCCCCTTCCAGATGGTGGAGGCCTGTCGTCTCGGTATCGAACGCCAGTTCGCGGATGTCTTCACTCATGAATTTGCCTCTTCAACCAAACGATTCATCAGCGATACTATCGCGCGGACACAGTCGGTAGCAAACTCGAAACCATGTGCTGTGGAGATGATGAAATCTGCCCGTGCGCGCTTTTCTGCATCCGGCATCTGACGCGCCAGGATCGATTCGAACGTCTCCTCCGTCATGCCCGGCCGGGACAGCACGCGCTCGCGCTGCACATCTGCTGGCGCCGTCACCACGGTGACATAGTCGCAATAGGCATAGCCGCCAGATTCATAGAGCAACGGAATATCCAGCAGGACAAAGGGCGCGCCGGCATCACGCGCTTCGTCACGGAACTGCTTCTGCGCATCACCCGCCAGCGGATGTACAATGGCTTCCAACCGGCGCATGGCTTCGGCGTCATCCAGCACGCGTTCCCGCAGCGCCATACGATCAATCGCACTGTCGAGGGTCACCCCAGGAAAGGCCGCTTCGACAGGAGCCACCGCCGCGCCGCCCTTGGCATAGAGCGCATGGACGGCAGCGTCCGCATCATAGACAGGCACACCCTCGTCCCGGAACAGGCTCGCCGTGGCAGACTTTCCCATGCCAATGGATCCGGTCAGTCCAAGGATGATCATGTCGTTGCCTCCACCAGTTTTCGACACCGGGCCAGTGCGGATTCCATGTCCGGCAGGATGCCGAACCACAGCTCGAAACTGAATGCGGCCTGCGCAACCAGCATGCTCAACCCGTCCAGCGGTTTCCAGCCAGCCGTCTCGGCCTGCTCAAGCATTGCCTTGGCCGGCTTGCCATAGGAAATATCGTAGAAGGTGCGCAGCTTCCCTTCCGGGAAATCCAGCGTCCGGCCCGTATGGCCGAGGCTCAGCGTGTTGATCACGACATCCGCCTTGCCCATCTCGGCTTCGGCGTGTTCGAGGCCCCGAATATCCGCATTGATGTTGAGATGCTTCACCAGTTCCTCGGCCCGCGACTCGGTGCGGTTGCAGATCGTCAGGGTTGCCCGCATGTCGGACAGAGCGAGCGCCACCGCCCGGGCAGCGCCCCCTGCTCCGAGCAGGCAGACATTCTGGTCAGCAATCTCGATATTTGCCTGAGCCAGGGATTCCGTGAAGCCGGGCGCGTCCGTATTCTCCGCGAGCCAGCCACCGGATTTGAGCCGGACCAATGTATTGGCCGCGCCGATCTTGCGGGCCACCTCGCTCGCGCTCTCGGCAAGCTGAATGGCGGCTTCCTTGTGCGGCAGCGTAATGTTCAGCCCCAGCGCTTGCCGATCTTGCAGCGAAGACAGCCCGGATTCGAACTCGCCTTTCGGCACGTGCAGCGCTTCATACGTCGCATCGAGCCCGTGCTCGCGGATCCAGGCATTGTGGATCACCGGCGACAGGGAATGGCTGACCGGATCTCCGACAACTCCATAAAGCTTGGTCATGACAGCAAAACTCCGCGTGTGCGCAGATAATCCAGAAGCGGCAGCAAGGGCAGGCCGAGGATCGAGAAATAGTCGCCTTCGATCCGTGTGAACAATTGCACGCCCAAGCCTTCGAGCTGGTAAGCGCCAACCGTCGACAGGAGTGGCTCTCCCACTGTCTCGATATAGGTGTCGATGAACTGGTCGCTCAATTTGCGGACGGTCAGTTTCGGCCGAGCCAGATGCCGCCAGACCGGTTTGCCCTCTTCGCTGATGACAATCGCAGTTTCCAGCGTATGCGCCTTGCCGGACAATTTCACGAGATGATTGCGCGCATCCGCAAGGTCGACTGGTTTGTCAAAGGCTTCCGCGTCGAGCGACAGCATCTGGTCGCAGCCGATCACCAGCCCCGGCTCGCGCATGGAGATCTTCACGGATTTCAGCTCCGCAAGTTGCATGGCCTGGTCGCGCACTTTCATGTCGCTGGCGCGGAAAGACGCCTTCGCCGCATCCTCGTCCACATGGGGCTTGATGGTTTCAGCCTCGACGCCAGCTGCGGCCAGGACGGCGCGGCGGCTCTGGCTGCCGGAGGCCAGGATGATGCGCTGGCTCATAGATGGGCGTTCCGCTCGTTCAGCAGGTTCAGGATCGCGGCGGCGGTTTCCTCGACCGACCGGCGGGACACATCAATCGTCTTCCACTTGTTGCGTTGGAACAGGCGGTTGGCTTGGGTGACTTCATCGCGCACTGCGGCCTCATCGGCATAGATCGTGTGCTCGTCTTCCTGCAGGGAGATCAGTCTCTGCCGCCGGATCTGGACAAGGCGCTCTGCGCTGATTTTCAAGCCAACGATCAAGGGGCCTTTCGGGCCAAGCTCTTCCACAAAGCCGGGCAGCGGCACGCCGGGCACGAGCGGAATATTGCCCGCCTTCACCTTGCGGTTTGCAAGATAGACACTGGTCGGCGTCTTCGAGGTCCGGCTGACGCCCAGCAGGATCACGTCGGCATTGCGCAAGCCGTCGACATTCTGGCCATCATCATGGGCCAGCGTGAAATTGATCGCTTCCATCCGCTCGAAATAGTCATCATCCAGCGCATGCTGACCGGCGACGATGCGATTGGCCGATACTCCCAGATGTCGGCCGAGCATGGCCACGGACGCATCCAGCACGGGCAAGGTCGAGACGCCCCGCTCACGGCAGAACGCTTCCAGCTTTGTCCGCAGCGTCTCATCAGAGATCGTGTACCAGACCACGCCGGGCGCCGCTTCGATCTCGCGCATCACACGCTCAAGCTGGCGTTCGGACCGGACGAGATAGTAATTGTGCTCCAGCGGTTGTACGTTCTGGAACTGGGCGCAGGCCGCGCGCTGGATGGCGTTCAGGGTCTCACCGGTACTATCAGATACCAGGTGGACATTGAAATATATGCTGAGACGGGCGGGTGGCTTGTTCATGCCCCCTGTGTTGCCGAGGTTGGCGAAACACACAAGACCTGTGACTCCTCTGTGAATAGAGGAATTCCCCCAAATGGATTCACAATCGAGTCACAGTCCGAGAATTCGACTCCGGTAGAATCCCCTTTCGTTCGCACCTGTGACTCCAGCTGGGGTGTTAACCCCTCGTTAACCTCGGTAAAACCGACAGTTAACGAAACCTTACCGGGGTGCGACACCCTGTGACTCCCCTGTGGATTTAGCTGGACAATTCCTGTGTGTGGCCTTTCTCCACGAATTACACGGTCTAATAGTTATAAGCGCCCTGACGGGCTTTGTTTGATTTTGGGATGGAAGGGGGCCTGAGGCATGAACGCCAAGCCTAAGCTGATTCAGGTACTTGAGGGACAGGTGGTCTCCCCGCCTCCGGTATGGATGATGCGACAGGCTGGTCGACACCTCCCGGAATATCTCGAGCTCAGAGGACGGGCCAAAGACTTTCTCGATTTCTGCTACACGCCTTCCATGGCAGCCGAAGCCACGCTGCAGCCTGTTCGCCGCTATGGCATGGACGCGGCCATCCTGTTTGCCGACATCCTGCTGATCCTCGATGCGATGGGCCTGGGTGTGCGGTTCGAAAAAGGTGTTGGCCCCATCGTCCAGCAGATCGAGCAATCATCGGATCTGGCTGCTGTCCCTCCTCAAAAGGCGGCGGATCGGTTGTCGCCTGTCTATGAAACCGTGTCCCGGGTGAAAGCATCCCTTTCTGAAAGTACCGCCCTGATCGGCTTTGCCGGCTCGCCCTGGACGGTTGGGCTGTATGCCATCGAAGGGCGCGGCAAGACGGACAAGTCGCTCGCCTGGCGGTGGGCTCATGGCAAGCCGGACGAACTCGCTGCCGTGCTTGACCTCATCAGTGATGCCACCGCGCACTATATGGCGGCGCAGGTTGAAGCCGGTGCAGATGCCCTGATGCTGTTTGACAGCTGGGCCGAGGGCCTTCCGAACAATATCTTCCGGGAAGTTATCATTGCGCCGACAAAAAAGCTGGTTGCGCGTCTGCGGGAGATGGGCATCACCGTGCCGATCATCGGGTTCCCGCGCGGGGCCGCAGCGATGCTTCCGGAATATGTCCAGGAGACAGGCGTCACAGCTGTCGGCCTCGACACCGCGGCCGTGCCATCCTTCGTGAACAGCGCCCTGCCCGCGGGTTTCCCGGTGCAGGGACATCTTGACCCACTGCTGCTCATTGAAGGCGGTTCGAGACTCGACGACCGGGTTCGCGAACTTATCTCAGCCTACGAAGGTCGGCCGCACGTGTTCAATCTCGGACATGGCATCCGGCCGGAAACACCGATCGCGCATGTCGAGCGCGTGCTGGAAATCATTCGAAAGGGCTAGGACTCATGGGCCGCAAGATCGCAATTGTTCTGTTCAATCTGGGAGGACCGGATTCAGACAAGACCGTGCAGCCCTTCCTGAAGAATCTTTTCCGGGATCCGGCCATCATTACGGCGCCCCTGCCCGTTCGCTGGTTCCTGGCTCGGCTCATCTCCACAACCCGCGCCCCGTCGGTCATCAAGAACTACGCCATGATGGATGCCGGCGGCGGTTCACCCCTGCTGCCGGAAACGGAAAAACAGGCCGATGCGCTGACAGCTGCATTGACGGAAAAGCTGCCGGGGGACGAGGTCCGCTGTTTCGTCGCCATGCGCTATTGGCACCCCTTCACGGAAGAAGCCGCAGCCGAAGTGAAAGCCTGGGGCGCAGATGACGTGATCCTGCTGCCGCTCTATCCGCAATTCTCCACGACCACGACGGGTTCGTCCCTCACAGCCTGGAACAAGGCCTACAAGGGCCCGGCCAAGACGATCTGTTGCTACCCATTCGCCGAAGGGCTGATTTCGGCGCATGTCGATCAGATCATGAAAGCTTACAAAGCCGCAGGTGAGCCGGGCGATGTCCGGCTGTTGCTGTCTGCGCACGGCCTGCCCGAAAAGATCGTGAAGGATGGGGACCCTTATCAATGGCAGTGCGAGACCATGGCGGAGATGATTGCTGGTCGCGTACCATCCGATTGGGAAATCGTGCCATGCTACCAGTCGCGTGTCGGTCCGCTGAAATGGATCGGCCCGCCTACCGAAGAAGAAGTCGAGACAGCCGCAAAGGATGGAAAGAACATCCTGATCGCGCCGATCGCCTTTGTCTCCGAACATATCGAAACCCTGGTCGAACTGGGCGAGGAATATCGCTTGGTCGCCGAACAGCATGGCGCGGCAAGCTATACGCGGGTCGAAGCACTGGGCGTGCATGAGGAATTCATTTCCATGCTGCGCGACGAGGTTCTGCAAACACTCTCCGAAGACCTGTCGATCCGGTCCTGTGCCGGCTCCCGGCTCTGTCCGACCGATTGGAAGAAATGCCCGAACCGCATGTCCCATCCGAAAGTGGGCCAGCGTGCCAATCCTGTTCGCAAGGAAAATGCCTGATGCCATATCTCTGGGTGAAAGCCGCACATGTCGTGTTCGTGATCGCGCTGATGGCAGGCTTGCTGGTTTATCCGCGCTACAAGATTCACCAGCTCTCCAGCAAGCCGGGCGAACCCTTGTTCGAGACGATGAAGGATGCCTCGAACAGATTGCGCAAGATTATCCTGAACCCCAGCCTTGTCCTGGTCTGGATCTTCGGCCTGACCATGTTGTGGCTGAACCCGTCCCTGCTCAGCATGCCCTGGATGCATGTGAAACTGTTGCTCGTCCTGATCGTGTCCGGCCTTCATGGCTATTTCATCGGCATTGGCAAGAAGATTGACCGCGGCGGTGACGGCATCACGGTCAAGCGCCTGCGAATGCTGAACGAGGTGCCGTTTCTCCTGTTGATTGGGATTGTCATCATGGTCATCGTCCGGCCGTTCTAGGCGCCTCAGCGCCCGCCCCCTTGACGATTTGGGCCTTCTGGCCCCATATGCACGGAAACCGCTGCGCAGTCCTTGCGCGGGCGAAGACCCCCCGATTTCAAAATCCGGCTCCTGCATTCCTTACAGAAGCCCCTTATCCGGAATTCATCCATGGCCTCTTCCATGCTCGACGACATCACCAGTGTGAAACTCAGCGATCTCAAGGCGAAGTCGCCGGAGGAACTGCTCGCCTATGCCGAGGAGCTGGAGATCGAGAATGCCTCGTCCATGCGGACGCAGGACATGTTGTTCGCCATCCTCAAGGAACTCGCTGACAGTGAAGTGGAAATCACCGGCCAGGGCGTGCTGGAAGTCCTGACCGACGGCTTTGGCTTCCTGCGCTCGCCGGAATCCAACTACCTTCCCGGCCCGGACGACATCTATGTCAGCCCGGAAGTCCTGAAAAAGGGCAATATCCGCACAGGTGACACGGTCGAAGGGCCGATCGTGGCGCCGCAGGACAGTGAGCGCTACTTTGCGCTGACAGACGTGTCTCGGATCAATTTCGAAGAGCCGGACAAGGCCAACAAGAAAGTCCACTTCGACAACCTGACGCCGCTCTATCCTGAAGAGCGCCTGCGCATGGAAAGCAATGATCCGACCCGCAAGGATCGCTCTGGCCGGGTGATTGACATCGTTGCGCCGATTGGTAAGGGCCAGCGCGCCCTGATCGTTGCGCCGCCGCGGACAGGTAAGACGGTGCTGCTGCAGAACATCGCCTCGGCCATCGAGGAAAATCATCCGGAATGTTACCTGATCGTCCTGCTGATCGATGAACGTCCGGAAGAAGTCACCGACATGCGCCGCACCGTGAAGGGTGAAGTTGTCGCTTCGACCTTTGACGAGCCGGCAACCCGTCACGTCCAGGTCGCAGAAATGGTAATTGAAAAAGCCAAGCGCCTCGTCGAGCACAAGCGCGACGTGGTCATCTTGCTCGACTCGATCACGCGTCTCGGCCGCGCCTACAACACGACCGTGCCAAGCTCCGGCAAGGTGCTGACCGGGGGTGTGGATGCCAATGCCCTGCAGCGTCCGAAGCGTTTTTTCGGCGCCGCGCGGAACGTCGAGAATGGCGGCTCGCTGACCATTGTTGCGACGGCCCTGATTGATACCGGCAGCCGCATGGACGAAGTCATCTTCGAGGAATTCAAAGGTACGGGTAACTCCGAAGTCGTGCTGGATCGCAAGATTGCCGATAAGCGGACCTTCCCGGCCATCGACATCATGAAGTCCGGTACGCGGAAAGAAGAACTGATCACGCCAGCCGATCAGCTGTCCAAGATCTACATCCTGCGCCGTATCCTCGGCCCCATGGGCACGAATGATGCCATCGACTTCCTGTTGGATAAATTGCGTCAGACGAAGAATAATGATGAGTTCTTCGAAGCGATGAAGAACTAGCGGAGCGAGCCTGGCCATGAGCGAGCGCGATACGATCTGCGCCCTCGCCTCGGGCCAGCCCCCTGCTGCGATCTGCATTATCCGGCTCTCCGGGGACCGGATCTGGAAACTGGCAGGCGCCCTGCTCGATTGCGGCCTCCCCGAACCGCGCCGCGCGACGCTGACCAGGTTCCGCGATGAAGACGGCAACCTCATTGATGAGGGCCTGGCCGTCTTCATGCCGGGGCCGCATTCCTATACGGGCGAAGACACGCTGGAGCTTTATCTTCACGGCGGCCCCGCGGTCATTACTCATGCAATCAGTACACTGACGAGTGAGCCGGGTGTGCGCCTCGCGGAGCCGGGCGAATTCACACGCCGCGCCTTTGAAGCGGGCAAGATCGACCTGACCGAGGCCGAAGGCGTCGCCGACATCATTGAAGCCGAGACCAATGCCCAGAAAGCGCAGGCCCTGCGCCAGCTAACGGGCGGTCTTACCGAACAGTATGACCAGTGGCGGGCAGACCTGACAGGCATACTTGCCCTGGTCGAAGTGGTCGTGGATTTCCCGGACGAGGAAGATGCGCCGGAAGAAACGACGGCGCCGGTCATCCGGAAACTGACGCGACTGATCCACGAAATCGAGGAAGCACTTGGCGATCGGGGTATCGGAGAGAAGATCCGAGATGGCTTTCGCATTGCGATTATCGGCGCACCGAATGCCGGCAAATCTACCCTGCTCAACCGGCTTGCGGGTCGCGATGCTGCCATTGTGACGTCCCGCCCCGGCACAACCCGCGACGTTATCGAAGTGCGCCGTGTCATGGGCGGTCAAATCGTCTGGCTGTCGGATACGGCAGGCCTGCGCGAAACAGAGGACGAAATCGAAGCTGAAGGCGTGCGCCGCGCAGAGCGTGTCGCCGCCGAGGCGGATTTGCGCCTGTTCATGGTTGACGGAAGTGCGCCCGAGCTGGGGGTGTTGTCCTCCCCCTTCCGCCAAACGACGGATATGGTGGTGGTAAACAAGGCCGATGCCGATCTGGCAGCCTGGCTCCCCGAATATGACCACAAGATCTCCGCAAAAGACGGCGATGGCGTGCCGGAACTTGAAAAGGCGCTGGCGGATTGCATCTCCAAAAAGGCCGCATCTGTTGAAGCTCCCGTGATTACGCGGGCGCGTCACCGGGCACGTCTCGTTGACGGGCTTTCCTGTCTCATCGCGGCACGCGAAGCTCTGGAGCATGGTACCGGCCCGGAGCTTGCCGCTGAAGATGTACGCCTGGCGATCCGGCATCTGGGCGCGGTAGTGGGCTCGGTGGGTGTGGAAGATGTGCTCGGTGCGGTGTTCTCCCAGTTCTGCATCGGCAAATGACCCCTAGGGTTTGAGGCGTCGAGCCGCTATATAGCGCCTTTCTGAAACCCGGATCCGAAGTAGCGCCATGAGCGAGATGAACCAGTTTGATGTAATTGTGGTGGGCGGCGGTCATGCCGGCTGCGAAGCGGCTGCGGCTGCGGCGCGCACGGGTGCGCGTACGGCGCTCGTCACCCACAAGCGCGCGACCATTGGCGAGATGAGTTGCAATCCCGCCATTGGCGGACTGGGCAAGGGTCATCTGGTGCGCGAGATCGATGCGCTCGACGGATTGATGGGACGTCTTGCGGACAAGGCGGGCATTCAGTTTCGGATGCTGAACCGGTCCAAGGGTCCGGCTGTCTGGGGGCCGCGCTCCCAGATCGACCGGAAGCTCTACCGCGATGCCATGCAGGCGGAACTGGCCGACTATCCAAACCTGACCATCATTGAGGATGGGGCTGAAGACCTGATCGTGGAAGATGAACACGTCGCTGGCGTGATTGGCCTGAAAGGCGAAATTTATCGTGCGCCGTCTGTCGTGATTACGACAGGCACATTCCTGAAAGGCATCATCCATATCGGCGCGAAACGTATCCCTGCCGGCCGGGTCGGTGAAGCACCTGCAATTGGCCTGTCGGACCGGCTCTATGGACTTGGCCTGCCGATGGGGCGTCTGAAAACAGGTACGCCGGCGCGCCTCGATGGCCGTACCATCGCCTGGGACCGTTTGGAAATGCAGCCGGCTGATGAGTCGCCGATCCCGTTTTCCTATCTAACGGACGCGATTACTGTGCCACAGGTACAGTGTGGCATTACATGGACGACGCCCGAAACCCACGCAATCATAGCGGAGAATATCGAACAGTCTGCCGTCTATTCTGGCGCAATTGCTGGTCGTGGACCGCGTTATTGCCCGTCCATTGAAGACAAGGTTCATCGCTTCGCCGACAAGGACCGCCACCAGATCTTCCTGGAACCGGAAGGCCTGGACGATCACACCGTGTATCCAAACGGAATCTCGACCTCCCTGCCCGAAGAGATACAGGAACGTTTCCTTCGGACCATTCCGGGTCTTGAGGCCGCCAAGATCCTTCAACACGCCTATGCCATTGAATATGATTATGTTGACCCACGTGCCTTGTCGTCGGCGCTCGAAGTCCAGGTTCTGCCCGGCCTCTATCTCGCAGGCCAGATCAATGGCACTACCGGCTATGAAGAAGCCGGAGCGCAGGGCCTTGTCGCTGGATTGAATGCGGCTCGGGCCACTGCCGGGAAAGACCCCGTCATTTTTGATCGGGCGGAAGCCTATATTGGCGTCCTGATCGATGATCTCGTCACGCGCGGTGTGACCGAACCCTATCGGATGTTCACCTCCCGCGCGGAATACCGATTGGCACTACGGGCGGATAATGCCGACCAGCGCCTGACCGAAAAGGGTATTGCCGCCGGGTGTGTTGGGTCTGACCGGGCAGACGTGTTTCACGTGAAACACCAGGCGCTCGAGTTCGCCCGGGATCTCCTGACATCACTGACCCTGTCCCCCGCAAAGGCGGCGCAAGCCGGGTGGTCGGTGAATCAGGATGGCCGCGTGAGGTCCGCCTGGGAATATCTCTCTTACAAGGACATCAATCTGAAAACGCTCGGCTCTGTCTGGCCTGACGTTTTGGAGATATCCGATGAGATCGGGAACCAGATCGAAATTGAAGCGCTTTATTCCTCATATCTCGAACGCCAGGCGGCGGATGTCGCCGCGCTTCGGCGTGATGAGGATCTGATGATCCCATCCGATCTCGACTATTCCGGGATCGGCGGCTTGTCGAATGAAGTGCGCCAGAAACTGGTAGCGGTCCGTCCATCAACCCTTGGACAGGCCGGACGGATTGAAGGCGTGACGCCCGGCGCTCTGACCGCGCTCTTAGGATATGTTAAGCGCCGCAAGAAAGCCGGTTAACTCTCATGATGAATTCCGAAGACCGCGCGGCCTTTTTGGCCGAATTCGATGTTTCACGTGAAACATCGGAAAGATTGGACGCCGTGATCTTAACTCTCGACGCGTGGCGACAACGATCAAATCTGATCGGTCCGCGTGAGTGGCCCCAGATATGGACCCGCCATGTGGCAGATTCTTTCCAGATTCTCCCATTTATACCTGAAACTACGCGCTGCGTGGATTTAGGTTCCGGCGCGGGCTTTCCGGGACTCATCGTATCAGCGGCGCGGCCGGAGGGTCATGTGACGATGATGGAGAGTGTTGGGAAGAAATGCGCATTTCTTCGCGCCGCCATCGAAGCGGCAGGGCTGAATGCATCGGTCTATCAGGGCCGCATCGAGGACGCACCGCCCTCCAGAGCGGATATTGTCACGGCCCGGGCGTTTGCGCCGCTTCCGAAATTGCTCGATTACGCATCGCCCTGGATGGAAAACGGCGCAACAGGGGTTTTTCTCAAGGGCGAACGCTGGAAAGAAGAATTGACGGACGCCCAACAAAGATGGAACTTCGCCTATGAGGCGATTCCAAGTCGCACTGGTGGGTCAGGCGTGATTTTGATCGTGAGGGAGCTCAAGCGTGGTTAGCGGTAAACCTAGAATTTTCGCAGTCGTGAACCAGAAAGGTGGCGTCGGGAAGACAACGACGTCCATCAATCTCGGCACGGCATTGGCCGCCGTGGGCCGGCGCGTCCTGATTGTCGACTTTGATGCCCAGGGCAACGCGTCCACGGGTCTCGGTATTGAGCGCAAGGACCGGCACCAGACATCTTATGACATCGTTGTGGACCGGATTCCGCTTGAAGAGGCCGTCCTGTCCACAATCGTGCCGCGTCTGGATATTGTTCCCGGTGATGAAAACCTGTCCGGTGTAGAAACCGAATTGGCCAATGATGCCCACCGCTCCTACAAATTGCGCGATGCCCTGCAGGACTATGTGGAACGCTCGGCGCAGGGTGAACTGGTCAAGTATGACTACATCCTGATCGATTGCCCGCCATCCTTGTCGTCGCTCACATTGAACGCAATGACGGCCGCGGATGCGCTTCTGGTTCCGCTTCAGTGCGAGTTCCTGGCGCTGGAAGGCCTGAGCCAGTTGCTGCGCACGGTCGAAGTGGTTCGCTCAGGGCTCAATCCGAACCTTGAAATCCAGGGCGTGGTTCTGACCATGTATGACCGTCGGAACAATCTGTCCGACCAGGTCGCCGACGAAGTGCGCGCCTTCTTCGGGGCCAAGGTCTACAACACGGTCATACCGCGGAATGTCCGCCTGTCCGAAGCCCCATCCTTCGGCAAACCGGCCCTGTTGTACGATTATCGCTGTCCCGGCAGTGAAGCCTATATCCGCCTCGCTTCGGAAGTCCTTCAAAGAGAGAAAGCCCGCGCGGCCTGACCAATATGAGTGACGACGCAAAGAGCAAACCCTCCCGCCTTGGACGCGGCCTGTCTGCCCTGATCGGCGAGGTCGAAGCTGTCTCTACACCTGAAGCAAAGACTACAGATGGCGGCACGGGCGGTCCGAACGAGATCGCCCTCGACGACATTCGGCGCAACCCGAAGCAGCCTCGCCGCACATTTGATGAAGCGGCGCTCGAAGAGCTTGCTGGCTCCCTGAAATCCAAGGGCGTCCTCCAGGCAATTCTCGTGCGTCCTGATCCGAAGGAAAAGGGCAAGTACCAGATCATCGCAGGGGAGCGCCGCTGGCGCGCCGCAAAGCTTGCCGGTCTGACCAGTATTCCCGCGGTAGTGCGGGATACAGATGAGCTTGAACTGCTTGAAATCGGCATCATCGAGAATGTCCAGCGTTCCGACCTCAACCCGATTGAAGAAGCCGAAGCCTATGAGGCGCTGATGAAGCGCTTCGGCCGGACACAGGACAGTCTCGCCACCAGCGTCGGCAAGAGCCGGGTTCACATCACCAATACGCTGCGCCTGTTGCAATTGCCGGAAGGCGCGCGCGAGCATGTGCGCGCAGGCCATATCACGGCCGGTCATGCACGCGCCGCCCTCGGTGCGCCGGACCCGGAAGCGCTCGTCGAACTGGCGGTCGAGAAGGGCCTGACGGTTCGCGAGGTCGAGGCCCATGCCAAGGCTGCCCGCGAAGACACGCCGATCGAGACCAAGGCAGCCCGGCCCAAACCGGACGACAAGGATGTCGACACGGAAGCGCTGGAAGCCGACCTGTCGCGGTCCATCGGGCTCGATGTGGATATCCGGCATGGCAAGAATGGCGGCGAATTGCGCATCAAGTATCGTGACCTGGAACAGCTCGACGATGTGTGCCGGCGCCTGACGGCCAAGCGCAAGATCTAGCGTCTAGCTTGCCATCTCGGCGGCGCGCGCGATTTCATTCATCAGTACACGTATTACTGGGTCGGCGCTGCCGGAGCCTGACTTGGCCTGCTGCTCGGCTTCGTAGATGCGCTCCATGACCCGCATCAATCGCTTGGTCGGCCATTTCCTGAGCCGCGCGCTGAACAGGCCCCATTCGCTTTGCCAGACCGGCGGCCGCAGTTTCATGCCGGGATTGGATTGTCCTGCGGCGATCCGGGATTGTGCATCGAGCATGCGCATCGTTTCAAATTGCAGCGAGCGGAGGATGGAAATCCCGCTGGTCCCGGCAACGGCCAGACGGTCGAGCGCGGAATGGACAAGTGCCGGTTTTCCGTCGAGCGCCGCCCGGATAGCCGCTGACAGATTGTGATCAATATCGGTGGCCGACAGCGCGCGGACATCTTCCACACCCAGAGGTCGGCCAAGCCCGCGCGCATAGAGCGCCAGTTTTTCGATCTCGGAATTGGCGAGGTTGCGGTGGCCCGGCAGGTCTCCGACGAACAGGGCGAGCGCCTCGGCTGTGATCTCGACACTTTCGGATTTCAGCACATCCTTCACACGCTTCTCAATGTCGCCGGCGTCATCCGCGAACAATTGAAGACATGCGGTGAGTTGCGCCGACTCTGCGGTGGCTCTGAGCTTCGAGCGTTTCTGCAGGCTTCCAGCTTCAATGATCAGCCGCGCGGAATAGTAGCCTTCCTGTGAGTCGCCTTTCTGAATCGCCTCGATCAGCAGGGCGGCGATCTTGTCACCGCTGGTCCGGACGCGAATAACCCGCGGATCGCCCAACAGGGAAACCGCTTCAAGACCATCGAACAGGAGAGTCGGATCCTTGCGAATGGAATCGTCATCAAGCGTGGTGACGTCCATGCTGGTGCCCTTGGGTGTCCAGGCCTTGATCAGGGAGAGGGCGGCATCTGAAGCCAGTCCGGAATCTTCTCCGAAGGCCAGGACTGCCCATACCGAAGGTTTCGGCTTGCGGGCAAAGTCAGCAGCCTGTTTGCCCTTGAGCAACATCACTGCACCGAAAGTTGGCGCCGGAGATCGTCCACGATGTTTTTCGCCAGAAGCTTCACCGCGCGTTCCGATGCGCTTTTCTGTGCAGCAATGTCTCCGAAGGAACTGTCGGGGACAGCAAAGCTTACTTCACCCACCGCAGACCCGTGGATGGATGTGCTTTCACGCGCCAACGTATAGTTTGCGGACGTTGTGACATTAGAACGTGAGGCGGCCCCATCCTGTTGAAATGCAAGCCGGGAGAGATTTTCCGTCAGGTCGACGGTCAGCGTTGCCGGTTCAGCCACATTTGGAAGACCAATGGCCAGTTCTTCCTGTAGGGCGCGCCGGAGAAGGTAACCGGACCGTCCATCAATCGGCTCGACCGCGATGACGCCGCCGGTGTAATTCGCACCGCTGCCCGTCGAATAGACAGGCTTGAAACCACATCCGGCAATCAGGGCGAAGGCGAGCAGAGCAAGGAGCTGTTTCATGCCACCACGATATTCACGATGCGGCCCGGCACGACAATGGTTTTCTTCACGGACTTGCCTTCGATGAAGCTGGCCACGTCCGCATGTGCTTTCGCTACGGCTTCGACGGAATCCTTGTCCATGCTCTTCGGCACGGTGATTTCAGCGCGCCGCTTGCCATTGACCTGGACCGCCATCGTGACCTCATCATCCGCCAGCAGGGCGGGATCTGCCACCGGCCACGGCGCAGACGAGACGAACGCGGGCTGGCCGAGCCGCTCCCAGCAGGCTTCTGCCAGATGGGGCATGAACGGCGTCACGCAGCGGGCCAGCATGGAGGCGCCTTCAATCCGCGCACCAAGAACAGCCTCGCCAGCAGATTCTGCTTTTTTCAAGGCGGTGACCCATTCATGGATACTGGCCACGGCCGAGTTGAAGCGGAATTCCTCAATCGCCTTGTCGATGGCGGCGACGGCCTTGTGGCTTGTCTTGCGCAGCGCCGTCGAGTCGGCATCAGCGCCCGGTTCGATGCTGGCGTTTTCCGGCAGCGCGTCGAACACGCTCCACAGGCGCTGGGCAAATCGGGATGCGCCTTCAACACCGGACTGCGTCCACTCGACATCCCGCTCGGGCGGGGAATCCGACAGAACGAACCAGCGCGCCACGTCTGCGCCAAACTGGCTGATGATGGCATCCGGATCGACCGTATTCTTCTTCGACTTCGACATTTTCTCGATCGGGCCTGTCGTCGCAATTGCGCCGGTAGCAGTCTCGATCCAGGTATCGCCGTCGCGTGTAATCTCTGAGGGCTGGAGCCATTTTCCGGCCGCTGATTTATAGGTCTCGTGGGTCACCATGCCTTGCGTGAACAGACCTGCGAACGGCTCTCCGCTCGGCAGGTCCAGCAGGCCGACATCGCGCATCGCCTTCGCAATGAAGCGCGCATAGAGCAGGTGGAGGACGGCATGCTCGACGCCGCCGACATATTGGTCGACCGGCATCCAGTAGGCGCGCTCTTCCAGATCGTCTGCACTGGCGAAGCGGGAATAGTACCAGGAGCTGTCGACGAAGGTGTCCAGCGTATCCGTTTCACGTCGCGCCGCCGCGCCGCATGTCGGACAGTCGACATGTTTCCAGCTTGGGTGGCGTTCCAGCGGATTACCCGGCTGGTCGAAGGACACTTCTTCCGGCAGCTTCACCGGCAAATCAGATTCCGGCACAGGGACGATGCCACAGCTGTCGCAATGGATGACCGGGATCGGGCAGCCCCAATAGCGCTGGCGCGAGACGCCCCAGTCCCGCAGGCGGTAGTTCACCTTGCCCTGGCCGAGCCCCATGGATTCGACCTTCTGGATAGCTGCGCGCTTGGCATCATCAATCGCCATCCCGTCCAGGAAGTCGGAATTGAAGATGCTGCCGGGGCCGGTATAGGCCTCGTCCTCGACATCGAACGTGGCGGCGTCTGCGTCCGGTGGCAGAACAACCGGCGTGACGCTCAGGCCGTACTTGCGGGCAAAGTCGATATCGCGCTGGTCGTGCGCCGGGCAGCCGAAAATGGCGCCTGTGCCGTATCCCATCAGGACGAAGTTCGCGACCCAGACGGGCAGGATCTTCGACTCGTCAAAAGGATGCTTCACCGTCAAGCCGGTATCGAAGCCCAGCTTGTCAGCCTTTTCGATAGCTTCTTCACTGGTGCCGATCTGGGCACATTTCGCGCGGAAGGCTTTCAGTTCATCGGACTGTTCGGCCAGCTGAACGGTCAGTGGATGGTCCGGCGACAGCGCAATAAAGCTGGCGCCAAACAGCGTATCGGGACGGGTCGTGAAAATCTCGACGCCAGTGTCGAAACCTGCGGGCGCGGCGCTGTCGAATTCGAAGCGCATCTGCAGGCCTTCCGACCGGCCAATCCAGTTGGCCTGCATGGTGCGCACCTTTTCTGGCCAGCGCTCCAGCTTCTGTACTTCAGTCAGCAGGTCTTCAGCGTAATCAGTGATGCGAAAGAACCATTGGGTCAGTTCGCGCTGTTCCACCAGTGCGCCCGAGCGCCAGCCGCGCCCGTCGATGACCTGTTCATTGGCCAGCACCGTATTGTCGACCGGGTCCCAATTCACTTTCGAGGCCTTGCGATAGACGAGGCCCTTTTCCAGGAATTTCAGGAACAGGCCCTGCTGCGCACCATAATATTCCGGGTCACAGGTCGCGAATTCCCGGCTCCAGTCGAGCGACAGGCCGAGCTTCGAAAACTGGGCCTTCATCGAGGCGATGTTCTGGTAGGTCCATTCACCCGGATGGACATTGCGCTCCATGGCGGCGTTTTCGGCTGGCATGCCGAACGCATCCCATCCCATCGGGTGCAGCACATTATATCCTTTGGCGCGCTTGTGACGGGCAACGACATCGCCCATCGCGTAATTGCGCACATGGCCCATATGTAGCCGCCCGGACGGATACGGGAACATCTCCAGCACGTAGGCTTTCGGCGCATCGCCTGCCTCAGCGGGAGACTTTGCGTTGAAGAGTGCAGCCTTGTCCCAGGCTGCACGCCATTTCTGTTCCGCGATCTGCGGATCGTAACGGGTCGCCATGCCCCTGACCTTTCCGGATAATTCGCTCAGCCGGGCCTAGCCCAGCTGGGAGTTCTTCAGCAGACGCGCCCGATCCAGAATCTTGTTCTCGAGCTGGAGCGCGGTTTCCGGATCGACGTCCACATCAGCCCATTCGCCGGCTTCGTTCTTTTCCTGACGGAACACGGAGACCTTCACGCCATCGGCGCGCAGGCGCGTATCGAGAATGTAGACGGTTGCCTTGATGCGCTCATTCGGCGCGGCGGCATACGATTTCCAGTCATACGTGATCAGGCCGCCGATCGGATCGGCAGTTGCCACAGGCAGATCTTCGAACGTGTCGAGCGATGCACGCCAGAGATATGGGTTCACGCTACCGATATTCTGCTGGATGACACGGGCTTCGGCGTTGCCGCCCGATTTGGACTGGCAGCCTGAAACCATCAGCATGCCGGCAATCGCCGCAGAGAAAACATATTTGACCATGAAGAAAGTTCCTGAGTGCAAGACCTTGTTGACGGCCGTTTGTATAACAAGGGGTGTACGGGCTCGCCAGTGCTGATCTGCGCGTCGTCAACCATGGAGGACCGGTATGAAATTCGCGCAAGTCACCCTTTTCGCTGCAGCGCTTGCCAGCCCGCTGGCGCATGCGCAATGGGAAGATGATTGGAACCCGTGGGAGACCGAGACAGATTTCGGGACAACGATGGCTATCATGCCGGAGGGCGACGAACAGGTTCTGGCGCGTGCCTGGGCTGGCGTATCAACCAATCGCATCCTCGAAAACGGGCTTGAGATCGGCGTTGCCGGCCGGCTCGAAGTGCAGAAGGACCATCCCCAGCGTGCAGGGTTCAGTGGCTTGGCCGCCGCGGCCGAGGGCACGGGGTTTGGGTATCAGGGGGCCTTCACAGGCCTGGCTATCGGGGCTGAGCCGGAAGAAGCCGACACCCGCGCCGAAATTGAAACGGCCTATGCCTATGTCGAGGGCGGCTATGGCGAGGTGCGTCTTGGCCGGGATCTGGGGGTGGCTGCCCGCTTTCAGGAAAATGCGCCGTCGGTCTTCGATACACTCGCCAGTGGCCGCCAATCCCTCGATCCGACGGGCATCGACATGGTTACGACCCGGCATGATCTGACCGGACCCTCCGCAAAGATCACCTACACGACGCCGCGCCTTATTGGCATTCGTGCCGGCCTGAGTTTCACGCCAAAAGCTGATGTCCGGGGCCTTGACCGGGATGCGGATCGCAACCTGCCGGGCGCCGCGCCGATCACGCTGGTCAATGCGATCGAAGGCGCGGTCAATGTCTCACGCCTGCTGCGCAGTGAAGGAATAAGGCTTAGCGGCGCGCTGGGGGCCAGCACGGCGGAGGTCGAGGCGCCGCCCTATGCGTCCGCGCTTTATGGCCAGGTCACCACTTGGTCACTCGGGGCAAAAGCCGAATTCGAGACCATCTCGATCGGCGCCTCCTGGCTGGCCACCGACAATGGCATTGAGGGAGAGGGTGACTATGATTCATGGACGGCGGGCGTCACCAAATCCCTGGGCGACTATGTTCTCGGCGCAGAATACGGCTGGGCGGAGGACAAATTGACGGGATTGGAGGGAGATGCCTGGAAAATTGGCGTTTCCCACGCTGTCACAAAACATGCAAAAATTACCCTCGGATACGCCGAAAACAGCCTGAACCTGTCTCAGCCAAACACGTTAGCTCTTTTGTCCGGCAAAAACTCCCCTGAGGGGATTGTGATAGAAATCACACTATCGGACTAGAATTGCTGGCCTGTCAGATTCTTAATCTTCTCTTTACCCGCTCCTCTGACTATTTTCCCAATCAGAGGTGCTTAGAAAAATGAAGCTGGGCTTTGCAACAATCGTGATCGCACTGTGCGCGCTGGCCATGCCAGCTGCGGCGCAGGATGACGTACCTGCACCTGCCATGGAAATGGCAACCCCCAGCATTTCCGAAACCTCTGCGGCCAAGTCCGAATGGTATCGCCAATTTGCGCAGGCCAAGCCGGCCAGCGCCGAACCTGTTTGGCAGGCCCAGGCAGACCGGGAATTCTCGATGCAGTTTGGCGGCGACACACGCTGGCAGCTGAACATCGACAAGGTGTCCCGTAATGACCTGTCTCCGCTTCCGCGTGAGGAAATGCAGGCGGGCGCCACGTTCCGCATCACCCCGCGCTTCTCTGTCGGCGGTGAAGTCAGCGTGGGCGCAGACGAACTGAATGACACATCGACGTGGGAATCCCGCGAAGTCGAAGCTGGCATCCGGCTCAAATCCGCTTTCAAATTCTAGGACCTGAACGGGTCCCTTATTCCTTCTATTGCTGCCAATCCCGCTGCATCGCAGATGCTTGATGCGTTGTGGGAATTCACACCGCCGAGCCCATAGAGGGGCACGGGGCTATGCTTTGACAGGTTGCGCAAGGTGAGAGTGCCCAGCGGAGATCCGGCCGATGGGCTCTTCGATGGAAACACAGCCGAGACGAGCGCCGCATCGAAGATGTGCGCATCAATCTGGCGCAATTCCTCGCGTCCATGCGCACTCACACTCATGAGATCAAACCGTCCCCGCCATTTCCGGGCTTTGTCTTTCTGTGAGAACGGCCAGTGTACGCCCGCTGCGCCGACCTTGATGGCGAGACCAGGATCTGCCGAGATCAGCAGGGCAAGGCCCCGCCGGTTCGCAATGTCGGACAGCTGGCGGGCCTGCCATAGACGGTGCGCGGCGCCATAATGACGATAGATAATGCCCCACCCGGCCGGCAGGTGCTCGGCGACGGATAACGGATCAGGGGTTCGCTGGGGATCGGTCAGGAAGAGGGCCGGCGGCAGCCAGGACGGCAAATGGCACCCTGCCCGTCTTGCCGCAGAGATCAGCTTGCGTCTTGCCTCATCTTGGGGTTTCTGCGCCATCAAGATGATTGATACGGACTTCCCCGGAATTGCCAAGCGCCGCGCCGAGATCCTGAGCGATCTTGGGGGCCTTTCTAAAACGCCGCCCACACTCGTGGCGGTGACCAAGACGCAGCCGGACGCCGCGCTGGAGGAGATCCTGGCGGCTGGCCAGCGCGTGTTTGGCGAGAACCGCGTGCAGGAAGCTTACGCGCATTGGGCAGACCGCCGGGCAGATTACCCGGATCTCGAACTGCGCCTGATCGGCCCGCTGCAATCGAACAAGTCCGAAGACGCTGTGCGCCTGTTCGATGTGATTGAAACGCTTGATCGCCCAAAACTCTGCCGCGAATTGGCCAAGGCGGAAGAGAAGACCGGGCAGAAACGCCAATATATGATCCAAGTGAATACGGGCGAGGAGCCGCAAAAGGCGGGTGTCGCGCCCGATGGCGTCGAGGAGCTTCTCCGCGCCGCCCGCGACCAGGGGCTCGATGTGGTCGGCTTGATGTGCATCCCGCCCGTAGAAGAACCTGCCGGGCCGCATTTCGCGTTGCTCGCCAAGATCGCCCGTAGGCTCGGTCTCACGCAACTTTCCATGGGCATGAGTGCAGATTACGATATCGCCGCCCGCTTCGGTGCAACGCATGTGCGGGTTGGGTCGGCCCTGTTCGGGGCGCGCGATTACACTGCCTAGAACGAGATTTCGATCTCGGTGTCCGGCAGCATCACTTCGAGCAAGGCCAGCAAATCCTCCCGCTCCAGTGCGATGCAGCCTTCCGTGGGTTCGAAATTCGGCCTGGCCACATGCATGAAGATCGCACTGCCACGGCCCGGTTCGGCCGGGTCGTCATTATAGCCGAGCTCGACAATCACGTCATAGACATGGTCATCGCGCCACAATTTCTCATGGCTCGCCGCAAAAGGCAGGGATACGGGACGGTTGTACAGAGGGTGCTCCGGCGCGTCGCACCAGCCATCATAAGGCTTCAGCGGGACAAGTGGCAGGCTGGTTGCAGGCGGGTCCAGCCGGTCGGGCCTGAAGAAGACATTCCGTATGGGCCAAACGCCGGCCGGCGATGCGCCGTCGCCCTCGCGCTTCTGCGACGCGGAAACCACGCCGCCCTTGCCGAGCACGCACCGCGCCGTAAATCCGGGCCCGGAGAGCTTGCCCGTTTGCGTCGCAGTGAATTTCATGCTCACGGAAGGCTCCCAAACTTGTGATTGCGTGTCAGGCAAAGTCTTATGGCATCTGGCGCGAGCTGCAATACACAGCGATGGCCGATGTCCAAGGAGATGCCCGTGACAGGTAAGAAGACGATCCTGCTGGTTGATGATGATGCAGACCTGCGCGAAGCCCTCGCGGAGCAATTCGACCTGCATGATGGATTCGAGACCCTGCAGGCGGCAAATGCCAATGAAGGCATCACCCAAGCGCTGGCCGAACGGATCGACCTTGTGCTGCTGGATGTCGACATGCCCGACATGGATGGCCGCGAAGCCTGCAAGCTGATGCGCCAGAAGGGGGTCCGTGCCCCGATCATCATGTTGACCGGACAGGATGGCGACGCCGATACGATCCTCGGCCTAGAATCCGGCGCGAATGACTATGTGACCAAGCCGTTCAAATTCTCGGTCTTGCTGGCCAGGGTGCGGGCGCATTTGCGCAGCTTTGAGCAGTCCGAGGATGCGACCTTCCAGGTCGGCCCGTATGAATTCCGGCCGTCGATGAAGCTGCTCGTAACCGAAGACGGTCGCAAGGTGCGCCTGACGGAGAAGGAAACCAACATCCTGAAATATCTCTACCGCGCGCAGGGCAAGCCGGTGGCGCGGGACGAGCTGTTGTCAGAGGTCTGGGGCTACAATGCCACGGTCACCACGCACACGCTGGAAACCCACATCTATCGTCTGCGGCAGAAGGTCGAGCCCGACCCGGCCAATGCCCGCCTGTTGCTGACAGATGCCGGCGGATACCGTCTCCAGCCCTAGACCTTCATCTCGACACTGATCGGCGCGTGGTCTGACGGTTTCCAGCCGCCGCGCCAGCCGAGATGGATCTTGAACGTGTCCAGTTTCGTATCCGGCAGGGCGGCGGGGTTCATCCAGATATGGTCGAGCCTGCGCCCGCGATTGCTCTTGGCCCAGTCCTTCGCGCGATAGCTCCACCAGGAATACAGTTTCTGGTGGTCCTCGACGGCGAGGCGCGCAATGTCCGCAAACGCAGCCTGGTTGCGGGAGTCTTCGAGCCGTTCGGTCTCACCGGGCGTGTGTGAGACGATCTTCAGCAATTGCTTGTGCGACCAGACATCATTTTCATGTGGCGCCACGTTGAGGTCACCGACCAGCACGCGCGGCGTCTTGCCCTGCTTCTTGTAGGCGGGCCCGAGGCGTTCGAGGAAATCCAGCTTGTGGGCGAACTTGTCATTCACGTCCGGGTTCGGCTCATCGCCGCCGGCGGGCAAGTAGATATTGTGAATCTCGACGCCCGCGACTTTCGCAGCGATCACACGGGAATGTCCGTGGCGACAAAGATCGGGGGACTCAACGCGCTCGATGGGCAGGCGCGAGGCGATGGCCACACCGTGATGACCGCCCTTCTGACCGTTCAGCACGAGATGCGGCAAGCCCATTTCGCGAAACGCCTTTTCCGGGAATTCCCCGTCCTGGCATTTCGTTTCCTGCAGGCAGATCACGTCCGGCTGTTCGGCGGCGACAAAGGCTTCAACATTCGGCGCGCGCAAGCGGACCGAATTGATGTTCCAGCTGACAATTTTGAGAGAGTTCGACATTCACGCTGCGTAACAGTGTTTCTGGAAACGTCAACGCGCCCGAACGCGGGGAAGTTCGGGCGCGCCAGACGCTTGCTTTGCACGTCTCGTCGGGAGGGGAAGGCTCCGACGGTGACAACGCATTAGTTCACAGCGGGGGGGTCAATTGCTGCGCGGGGTATCTGCGTCGTCCACAGTTGCAAAGATGTCACTCCCGCAAAAATATTCAAGTGAATATTGTGTTATGTGCTTGGCTGTGTCGCCAGCGCTCCAGTTTTGAGTCGTCTGAGATCAAAACCCACCTCAATTCTCATCAAAATCCTTGAGGACGAACAGGCGCGGGTTCAGGCGTTTGCCGTAATTGACGTCCGTCAGCTGGACCTGAGTCATGTTCCCGCCGCTATCCACTGTGCGCCATCCGGTTAGGGCCATATCGCTTTCCTGCATCAACAGGGTCAGCGTGCCGTCCATCTCGCCGGACTGGTCGCGCAGTGTGATCGCGACCCGGCCATTGCCGGTCGTCACGTCGAGCACTTCCGCTTCGGTGGCGAAATCGATCTCGTCATCCAGCAACAGGGCCAGCGGCGTGGTGCCGAGTGGCACACGGTCGGTGGTTTCCAGTTCGGAATCCTGCAGCGCCACAGTTGTGCCGTCGCTGACTACGAGCAGTGGGGTCGGCGCGTCATACTCGAAGCGGACCTTGCCGGGACGCGACAGGGCAAAACGCCCGGTCGATTCAGTATAGTCCGGGGCAAGCTGCTCGAACGTGCCGCTCGCGGTCTTTACTTTTGCCAGCGCTGTCGAGGCGCGCTCCAGCAGACGGGACCGATCAGCATCGCTCAGGCCGGCGGGCTGGGTGACTTGGGGTGCGGGGGCTGCGGCCTCTGTGGCCTGCAGGCCCATCGCAAAGGGGGATGCGGCGATGGCGGTAATTGCGCCGAGGCTTGCCAGGAAATTCAACATTGTGCGGTCTCCTCAATTCGTTGACCAATGGCTCTACACTTAAGCGCGCCGACCTTGCAGAAACAGGGCGCGAAAAAGGTATTTTCGTCGCTTTTCGTTGCGCCGCATTCAGCTTCACCGGATCGCATCTCCAGATTGACTGCCAGATGAACACAGCTTGGCCGGTTTGGTATCAGGACGGCTTCTTGCGAAAAGCGGGTCTCCGGCCCATGTTCCCTGCAGATATTCAAGGACACAGCTTATGACCGATACGGCTTCGCTTCACATCAAGGACACAACCGACCAGGACTTCATCGCCGATGTCGTGGAGGCTTCCGAGCAACAGCCTGTGATTGTGGATTTCTGGGCGCCCTGGTGTGGCCCATGCCGAACCTTGGGCCCGATCATCGAAAAGGCGGTCGAGTCGCGCAATGGCCAGGTGAAGCTGGTGAAGATCAATATTGACGAGAACCCGGCCTATGCCGGCCAATTGGGCGTGCGCTCCATTCCGGCCGTATATGCCTTTGACAAAGGCCGCCCGGTCGACGCCTTCATGGGCGCGCTGCCGGAAAGCCAGATCAATGCCTTCATCGAAAAACTGATGAGCGGCACCGATACCGGCAAGATGATCGCCGAAGCGCTGGACCAGGCCGAAGCCGCAAGCCAGGCGGGCGATATCGGCACGGCGGCACAGATTTATGCGGCTGTCATCCAACAGGAACCGGAAAACGTGACGGCCATTGCCGGTCTCGCGCGCTGCTACCTCGCCAATGGGGACAAGGAGCGCGCCACCGCGACGCTCGACATGATCCCGGCGGACAAGCAAAATGACAGTGCCGTCAAAGGCGTGCGCACGGCCATCGAGATGATGGGCGACGCGGCGGCCGAGCCGGACGAATTCGAAGAAGCTCTGTCTGCCGTCCTCGCCAATCCGGATGATCACGAAAAGCGGTTCGAGCTTGCAGAGAAATACGCCACGGCTGGCCGGTTTGGCGATGCAATCGACCATCTGCTGATCATTCTCGGCACCTCGCTCGACTGGGGCGAAGGCAAGGCCAAGGAAAAACTGCTACAGATGTTTGAAGCGGCGGGCGCAACAGATCCGGCGACGGTGAGTGGCCGCCGGCGGCTTGCATCGCTGATGTTTGCCTGAGGGAGCATTCGCTCCACATCTCTTTCAGGCCCAAGCAGAAAGAGGCGCGAGCCCATGACCCAGCCGACCTATACGCGCGTGTCAGACCTGCCGGAGCAGCTGGCCATCTTTCCCCTGCCCGGCGCGCTGCTGTTTCCGCGCTGGCAATTGCCGCTGAACATTTTCGAGCCGCGCTACCTGAACATGGTGGATGACGTCATCCAGGGTGACCGGATGATCGGCATGATCCAGACCGTCGGGGGCACGCGCGCCAAGCCGGATATTGCCCAGACCGGCTGTGCAGGCCGCATCACGACCTGGTCCGAAACCGGCGACGGCCGGTATCTGATTACCCTGTCCGGGATTGCGCGCTTTGATGTCTCCAACGAACTCTCTGTCATGACACCTTATCGTCAGGTGGAAGCTGATTGGACTCCCTATGTTGACGATCTGAAGGATGTGCCGCCGGCGCGCCTGCCAGACCGCACCCGCCTCGTGGGCGCGCTGCATGACTATACGGAGACCCATGACATGGCGACCGACTGGTCGGCTGTGGAAGAGGCGCCGCTCGAAACCCTCGTGAATGCCCTCTGTTCGGGATGTCCCTTCTCGGTGATGGAAAAACAGGCGCTCGTTGAGGCGCCCACCTTGAAAGATCGCGCGGAAACGCTCATCACCCTCCTGGAAATGGATGTGTCCGGCCAGGATGGCGGCACGCTGCAATAGGGGCGTTCATGTCTGAAGAGAGTGGCAAAGATACGGGAGCCCCGCGCAAGGGCCCCTCCGGGGTCGATCCCCGCCTGCTGGAAATCCTGATCTGTCCGGTCAGCCGCCAGCCGCTGACGTATGACCGCGCCAATGACGAACTTGTCTCGCCCAAGGCCCGGCTGGCGTACCCGATCCGAAACGGCATTCCGATCATGCTGGCGGACGAGGCGCGTGATCTGGATGAGACGCGGCCTGCAGGCGATTCCGCGCGATGAGCGATCCGTCCTGGCCGGTACGTCTGGCCTTTCGCAAATCCGCACAGGAATTGTTCGTCGAATTCGAGGACGGCGCGTCTGGTGTCATCCCTTACAAGCGCCTGCGCGAGGAAAGCCCGTCTGCGGAAGTTCGCGGTCATGGCAGTGGCCCGCGCCCACCGCAACCGCCTGTGCCGCAGGACATTTCCGTACTCGGCGCTGATCCGGTCGGACGGTATGCGATCCGCATCAAGTTTTCAGATGGCCATGATTCCGGGCTTTATACCTGGAAATTCCTGAGAGAGCTGACCATCGGCGCCTAGCGCATCAGGCTCGGCAAATGGTTCTGGTCCGCGCTCGCCTGACGCGCCAAAGCCTGGCGCAGGGGCGGGACCCGTTGAGCCAAGGTCAGCGCAAGCCCCCGCAAGGGCTTCAGAAAATTGCTGTCATTGGTAAAAGCGCGGTCGATGCCGTCCATGAACATGGCGGCGGCGGTGGCATCGAAGCGCCGCCATTTCTCGTAGCGTTCCAGACTGACATCCGACCCCGGATCAAGACCGACATCGCGTGCTTCGCCCATCACATCAATCAGGGCCCCAACATCCTTGAACCCGAGGTTCAGTCCTTGTCCGGCAAGCGGATTGATCCGGTGCGCCGCATCGCCCAGAAGGGCCGTCCGGGCCCCGACCATTCGGGTCGCCAATTGCATGATCAGCGGATAGGCGGAATAGGGCCCGTCGATCTCCATCGGTCCGGCAAACTCAGCGAACCGCGCATTCAGCTCGGCATTGATGTCCTCAACCGGCATGGCGGCAATCGCCTCAGCGGCGCCGCGTTTCATGTACCAGGCAAGGTTTGCGCGATTGTCCGGCATGGGCAGCGTGGCGAACGGGCCCTCCGGCGTGAACAATTGGCGAGCAATGCCGCCATGCGGACGCGCCAGCTTCACATTCGCCGCAAAGACCGACTGGTTGTAATCATGCCCTTCGGTCGTGATGCCTGCCGCTGCGCGCACGGAGGATTTCATGCCGTCACACGCGGCGACAAGGCGGGTCTCGATCCGGCGCCCGTCTGACAGCGTCAGGGTGGCGCCGGCGGGCCCGGTCTCCATCCCTTCAAACAATTGGCCGCGTCTCCAGTCGATGCCGTCGGTTCTCCCGCACGCTTCATCCAGTGCGGCCTGAAGCGCGGCCGCCGGCACCATCTGGCCAAGCGGCTGCCCGTCTGGATCGTCTGGCAGGTCTTCATTGCCAAAAAGCACGCCGGGTGCCCCGAACCAGTGCGTACCGCCATCAATTGCCTCAAGTCCGTTCAACGGCTCGGTCAATCCGCCCAGGGCCTCAGTCACACCGGCCGCGCCCAAGAGGCGCCAGCTGCCGCGGACAATCGCAAAGGTCCGCGTGTCCTGCCGCGGCACGGCGTCAGGGTGGCGAGCGTCAATAAGTATTACAGAAAAGCCCCGATTGGCGGCCAGAATCGCCAGGGTCGTGCCCACCGGTCCTGCGCCCACAATGGCGAGGTCATACGTGTGGTCAGACTGAAGGGCGGTTTTCGTCATGGCTCTTAGCTAGGTGTCCTCGCACGGATCGTCCAGCGATGATGGAGAATTAGGCGATTCGCCGCATCCCTGCCCACGCTTTGACCATGCCCCATCAGAAAAACCGGTCTGCCCCTATGCCCGTGCGACTTTCCTGCGGGCGCACAATCATATCGGTTCTGGGAGAGCACGGGGGGTCCCGAGCTCTGCAGTCTCGTGACGAAGGAGGGGCCAGATGGGCCAAACACTAAAGAATATGATACGCGGAGCAGCCTTGCTGCCGGCCGCATTAATGGTCGGGGCAGCTGCCTACGCTCAGGATGCAGACATCGAGGCGCGGCTTGCTGCGCTGGAAGAGGGCGTTGCGGGAAGCGCCAGCGCCTATGTCGACAACAGCTACTTGTTCCTCATTGGCGGCATCATCGTCATGCTCATGGCGGCCGGCTTCTGTATGCTTGAGGCGGGCCTCGTCCGCTCCAAGAACGCAGCCATGCAGTCCACCAAGAACGTGGCACTCTATTCCATCGCCGGTCTGATGTTCTGGGTCGTCGGTTACAACATGGCCTATCCGGCTGAATCCATTGGCGGCCTGTTGGGCACCACGCCCGGACCATGGGATGGCGGCGATCTCGCCGTCGAAAGCGATGCAGGCTATGCGCCGGCATCCGACTGGTTCTTCCAGATGGTGTTTGTGGCCACGGCCGCATCCATCGTGTCCGGTACAGTGGCAGAGCGCGTGAAGCTCTGGCCGTTCCTGATCTTCACGGCCGTCCTCACCGCCTTCATCTACCCGATCGTCGTGTCCTGGGAATGGGGTGCTGGTTATCTCGACTCCAAATGGGCCTTCTCCGACTTCGCCGGGTCCACGCTGGTGCACTCGACCGGTGGCTGGGCAGCGCTCGCAGGGGCCATCATCATCGGCCCTCGCATCGGCAAGTATTTCGGCAAGCAGGTTAATCCGATGCCGGGCAACAACATCCCGCTCGCAGCACTGGGTACCTTCATTCTGTGGTTCGGCTGGTTCGGCTTCAACGGTGCCTCGCAGCTTGCTGCGGGTACGGCAGCAGACATCAACTCCGTCTCGCAGATCTTCGCGAACACAAACCTCGCTGCCGCAGGCGGTGTGCTGGCAGCAATGTTCACCACGTCGATCCTTTACAAGGGCAAGGTTGATGCAACCATGGTCTTCAACGGCGCGATCGGTGGCCTCGTTTCCATCACGGCAGAGCCGCTGGCGCCGACCATGCTCGCATCCATCCTCATCGGCGGTGTGGGCGGTATCCTGGTCGTTGTGTTCGTCCCGCTGCTCGACAAGCTGAAGATCGATGACGTCGTCGGTGCCATCCCGGCCCACCTCGTCTGCGGCATCTGGGGCACAATGATCGTTCCGTTCTCCTATACGAACGCCATTGCGCCGAACGAAGCAGGGGATCCGAGCTATCTCGGCCAGCTGGTCGGCGTGGTCCTGACCGGTGTCTTTGTCATGATCGCCTCTTCGATTGTCTGGTACATCCTGAAACTTACCATCGGCGTACGTCCGACGGCCGAGGAAGAAGAGATGGGTCTCGACAAGGCAGAGATCGGTCTGGAAGCCTATCCGGAATTCGCGAACTAGGCTTTGCGACAGTCCAACAAGAAGCCCCGGCAGATCACTCTGCCGGGGCTTTTCATAATCAGGATGTGTGGGGTGATGCCGCCTTAGGATTCCTCATCCGGCATGATCACCGTATCGACCGCATGAATGACGCCATTCGAGGCATCGATGTCAGCGGCAACCACAGTTGCGTTTCCGATGGTCACACTGTCACCTGACTTGTTCACGGAAATGTCCGCATCGGCCAGCGTGGCAACGCTCATTTCGCCGTCGGCGATATTGCTGCTCAGCGTTTCACCTTCGACAATGTGCGCCTTCAGAATGGAGGTCAGCTTGTCATTGGCATCGCCGGATTTCAGCTTCGTCACCAGCTCAGGGTCAAGCTTCTCGAATGCGGCATTGGTCGGCGCGAACACAGTGTATTCAGCATCACCGTCCAGTTTGTCGGTCAGGCCTGCCTGTTCAACCATCGCCACGAATGTGGTGAAGCGCGGGTCTTCCGCAGCCAGATCGGCAATTGTGCCCTGCATGGCAAGGTCAGCCATGGCGTCGGTCTCGGACGCGTAGTCTGGACCACCCACACCCATCTCGGTATCGGCCGTAATGTCAGCTTCAGCCGTGGTGGTGTCGTTCATGTCGGCATCCACGGACCCATCGACTGTGACGTCTGCGGACTGGGTTTCGTCCCAGTCAGGCGTCTTCACATCGCCGGCCGGATCCATTTGTTCCGGGTTGGTGATGGCGGGATCATAGGTCTCCTGGGTATCCAGACCGGTTTCAACGTCAGTTTCGGCGTTCATGCTGGTGTCAGCCTCGGCCATGATGATTGTATCGGTCTCAGTCGTTGCGTCGGACGCTTTCGGGTCTTCCAGCACTTTCAGTTGCAGCGCATTCAGTTCCTCGATCGATAGCTCATCAATGTTTTGAGTGTCAGAAGTTTTTTCCATGCTCGCGGAGGCGTTAACATCCATGTCGGTCGCGTTAGGTTCCTGAGCGGTTGCGGCCATACCTGTTAACAGGGCGATTGTCGCGGGAATGATCAATGTGCGTTTCATCTTGAGCTCTCCTTTGGTGTTGGTCTCGCCCGATCAATGGGAGTGCGGTGGCTCCAGTTCCCAATATTACGGAGATTACACGCGATTCTTTAGGCTGGATCAGCTCGCCTGATTTCGATCAATGCGGGGTTTTTTGCCTGTTTTCGTCCTGTATTCGGTGCGTGGAAAAAGTTAATGCGGCAGATGCACAAGTTTCACCGGCGTTTGCCGCGCGTTAAGCGTGTTGGGGCAAAGTGTGGGCTCCCGCGACACAAGTGGAGCTGCCCCACCTCATGACAGATTATGTTTATACCGAAGACGATATCCCGAGCGTCAGCGACCCGGTCTGGCGGATCCTGACAGGGGCAGCGGCTTTCGGAATAGGCGTCTTTATATGTGGCAGCGTCGGCTCCTACATGCCGAGCGATCCCAGCTGGAATGCGGCGACCGATGCAGAAGTGCAGAATCTGTTCAGCGGTCCCGGCGCCATCTTCGCGGATTTGTCGCGCCAGATGCTTGGCTGGTCGGCCTGGGCAGCCGGTTTGGCCATGATGATTGGTGGGGCCATGCGCACAGTCCTGATCGGTGTACCGCGCGTGCGCCGCTGGATGATGGGGCTCGCCTTTGTGCCCCTCTCGACCGCGTTCTTTGCGGCCTGGCCCGTGCCGGAAAGCTGGCCGCTGTCTGCGGGTCTTGGGGGCGTCGTGGGGGACGCGCTCTTCTATTATGCGTCCATGCCGTTCCGCGCGCTGCTCCTGCCGTCGCCGAACGCATGGGCCGGCGTCGTTCTGGGTATGGCGTCCGCATGGGCGGCACTTTCTGCGCTCGGCTTCCGTCGCCGCGATGCACACCTCCTCCACCAGGCCGCGACCAAGTCCGGACGCCACGCAGCTCGCCAGGCCACCGGCATCGGAGGCTTCCTGTTTGGCGTCATCTCGCACTTCAAGCCGGGACCGCGCGACCTTGAGGACGAGGAACTGGACGCCGGCCGTGACATGGGCCGCGCCCGTGTCATCAAGGGCGATGACGAATATGTCGACGCCGACTCCTATGATGTCGAGTATGATGACGAAGACGAACTCTATGACGCGGAAGACGAAACCGCGCTCGACGCCGACATCTATGATGACGAGGATGACGGCATTGAGCCGATCCAGACGCGCCGCCTGTCGGTCCCCGTCTCCAAGCCGAAATTGCCAAGCCAGCCCCGCGTGACCAAATCGGACCGCCGTCGCAAGTCGACGCGCCTGCCATCCATCGACCTGCTTCAGATGCCTGAAGAGCGCGGCGACACGGTGGACGAGGACGCGCTGCTCGAAAAGGCCGCGCGCCTGACCGACGTCCTGAAAGAATTCGGTGTACGCGGTCGTATCAAGGAAGTGCGCCCCGGCCCGGTCATCACCCTGTTCGAAATGGAACCGGCACCGGGCGTCAAATCTTCCCGCGTGATCTCCCTGGCCGATGATATTGCCCGCTCGATGAGCGCCATCTCGGCACGTGTCGCAGTTGTGCCCGGCAAGAACGCGATCGGTATCGAGCTGCCGAACGAAGACCGCGATACGGTTTACCTCCGTACCCTGCTGCAGGCCGAAGCCTATGCCAGCACCCGCGCCAGCTTGCCGATGGCGCTCGGCGAGGACATTGGCGGCGTCCCGACCGTGGTCGATCTTGCCAAGATGCCTCACCTGCTGATCGCCGGTACGACGGGCTCCGGTAAGTCTGTCGGCGTGAACGCGATGATCCTGTCGCTGCTCTATCGCCACTCGCCGGAACAGTGCCGCTTCATCATGATCGACCCGAAAATGCTCGAACTGTCGATCTATGAAGGTATCCCGCACCTGCTGGCGCCGGTTGTGACCGATCCGAAGAAGGCGGTGAACGCCCTGCAGTGGACGGTGCGCGAAATGGAAGGCCGTTACGAGCTGATGTCCAAGGCGGGCGTGCGGAACCTTGCCGGCTTCAATGACAAGGCTGCGAAGTACCGCGCCAATGGCGACGAATTGGTCCGCAAGGTCCAGACGGGCTTTGATGAGCGCGGCAAGCCGATTTACGAAACCGAAGCTCTGCCAACGGATCACATCCCGAACATCGTCGTCGTGATCGACGAGATGGCCGATCTCATGATGGTGGCCGGCAAGGAAATCGAAGGCTGTGTCCAGCGCCTTGCCCAGATGGCCCGTGCGGCAGGCATTCATTTGATTACCGCAACCCAGCGTCCGTCCGTAGACGTTATTACGGGTACGATCAAGGCGAACTTCCCGACACGGATTTCCTACATGGTGACGACGAAGATCGACTCCCGGACGATCCTGGGCGAACAAGGCGCCGAACAGTTGCTCGGCATGGGCGACTTGCTCTATCAGGCGCCCGGCAAGAAATCCCAGCGCCTGCATGGCCCCTTCGTCTCCGATGAAGAAGTTGGCACAGTGGTTGACTGGCTGAAGGAACAGGGCGAGCCGGACTATGTCATGGACGTTCTCGAAGCGCCGGAAGATGGCTCAACCGGATCGGCCGTCATGGACGCGATGCTCGGCACCAGCACGGGCGACGAAGATGATGATCTCTACGCCCAGGCGCTCGCCATTGTCGTGCGGGACCAGCGTGCTTCGACCTCCTATCTCCAGCGCCGCCTAAAAATCGGCTACAACAAGGCTGCCGGCGTAATCGACCGACTGGAAGAAGAAGGTGCCATCTCAGCGCCGAACCATGCCGGCAAGCGCGAAGTCCTGGCCAGCGCGCGGCCCAGCCCGGAATAGATCCCACAAGCTTTGGTGGGAACAAAGGAAGAGCCTCCATCCGACACAGAAGCGGGTGGGGGCTCGACTCTATGGTGATGTGCAGATTGTGGATGGCACGGTCGCTCCGTAGGCCGATAGATCCGGATACAGTTCGAGCAGAGCGACCGTAACGCCATTGGTCCAGCCAAATCCGTCCTGCAACGGATATTCTCCGCCCCCGCCCGGCTTAACTTCTGTTGCATCATATTTCTCGACCAGCTTGCCTGTCTCGCAATAGGTGCGGGACACGGTGGCGAGCCAGCGCGCGGCAATCTCTTCGGCAAGCGCGTCGTTCCCGTAGTCCCGAAAGCCGTTTACCGCGATCCATTGTAGCGGTGCCCATCCATTCGGCGCATCCCATTGCTCGCCGGTCTCAAGCGGCGTCGAAAGCAATCCGCCTGGCGCGAGCAAGTGTGTCAGGGTGAACTCTGCGGTACGCTCGGCCTGGTCCTCTGTCGCCACGCCGAAGAAGAGCGGATAGAGGCTCGCAGCAGAAACACGTCCCGTGCTCTGGCCGGCTTCCAGGTCATAATCATTGAACACGCCGAGCGTTTCGTCCCAGAGGAAGGTATTCATCGCGCGCTTGCGGGCTTGGGCGCGGGCAGAGAAGTCGTCCACACATATGACGTCAGCGATCTCCGCGCAGCCTGCTTCGATGGCGCGCTCCATCCCGTACAGCAAGGCATTGAGATCCACCGGCACGATCCATGTGGTCCGGATGGTCGACAAATCCTCGGGGTCTGCCAGCCAGCGTGAGGAGAAGTCCCAGCCACTTTCGGCGCCGGCGCGCAGTTCCCGGTAGATCTCCGCTGGCTCGCGCCCGCTTCGCGCTGCCGTGGTGAAATCCTGAATATAGGACTCGTCGCGCGGCACATTCCGGGCATCCCAATAGCGGTTGAGGACACTGCCATCCTCCAGAACCACCGCGCGGTCCCCCTGCATCCAATATTCATATTCAGATTGCAGCTCCGGCAGGTATTCCACCCAGCTTTGCGCTGGATCGTCCGGAGTCAGCAGGCCGACCATCGCGAAGAAGAAGGGCGGTTGGGACCGGCTGAGATAATAGGTCCGGTTCGCATTCGGCACATGCCCGACCTCGCGGATGAGCGAGGCGAAATTCTCCACCATGCTGCGCTTGATCGCTTCATGCTCCGGCCCGAGCCCGGTCATCGTGAAATAGGAATCCCAGTAATAGACTTCGCGGAACCGTCCGCCCGGCACAATATAGGGTTCCGGCAGCGGGATCAGCGACCCCTGCCCGCTTGCCGCATCAGCCTGCCGTGTCAAATGGGGCCAGAGCGCCTCGATATGCTCGCTCAGCGACAGGCCGTCTGGAACAATCGGGTCAGGGGCCGCCTCCGGCGTGCTGTCCGGCAGGTCGAAATAGGTCTCCACGAAGGCCGAGAGTTCCGCCTGTGTCGCCGGGCGTTTGCGCTCGAAGGCGGCATTGATCATGTCGGTGGGCGCTTTCGGCTCGGCGTCGACCCAATCCTTCGGATCAACCAGCCCGCTGAGCGCAATACGCTGGAACAGGTCCGGATAGCGTTCAGAGGGCGGCGCGAGACGGGCCTGGCCCGCCTCTTCGGAGACATCCTGCGCGACTGGCGCCTCATCAACGACAGGCGCCGAGTGACACCCCGCAACCAGCGCCAGCGAGAGGCCCGCCATGGCCAGCCAGCCCCTCAGGATTACCGCCGTCGAACGTCCAGCCCTATGTCTCATCGCCTCACCCCATTGGATACATCACATCGTGTCCGACCGCGTCGCACGCTTTCATTACGTCTGAAGACAATTCGAGATCCGCCGCCGCAAGAATATCGGCCAGCTGGTCGAATTTCGACACGCCGACAATCGTTGAGGCGACGAAATCATGCTGCTTCGACCAGGCGGTGGCGAGCGTCACGGGCGACATGCCGGCCTCTTTGGCGATGTCCATGTAGCGCCTCGTCGCTTCGAGCGATTTTTCGTTCACGAATCGGTGCGCCATTGCGGCCTGACGCCCGCCCATGTCGAGATAGTGCGAGAACCGCGCACCTTCCGGCCGGGCATTGTCCTGATATTTGCCCGACAGCACCCCACCCGCCAGCGGCGAATACGGGATCAGGCTGACGCCTTCGCGGCGGCACACTTTCGCCAGCGCATCCTCAAAACGGCGATTGTTCAGGCTGAAATTGTTCTGGATGGTGTGATAGCGCACGGCGCCGAGCCGATTGGACGCCTCGATGCTTTTCATCAGGCCCCACGCATCTTCATTGCTGCACCCGACGACGCGGACTTTGCCTTCGCGGACCAAATCGTCCAGAGTTTCCATCGTCTCGTCGAAGTCCGTCCCGTGATCCGGCCAATGGGTCTGGTAGAGGTCGACATAGTCGGTCTGCAGCCGGGTCAGGCTGGCATCGATGGCGCGGCGGATATTGTGCCGGTCCAGCGCCGTCATCTCGCCGCGCTGGGATCCCTTGATCCAGCCATGTGACGGCCCGCAAACCTTGGTCGCCACGATGAGGCGGTCGCGATCCTTGGTCTTCATCCACCGGCCGAAGATTTCCTCGGTGCGTCCGGCCCATTCGAGCTTTGGTGGCACGGGATAATTTTCGGCAGTGTCGTAGAAATTGATCCCCGCCTCGAAACTGGCATCGAGAATCCTGTGGGCTTCGGCTTCATCGGTTTGCGCGCCGAAGGTCATCGTGCCCATGCAGATGTCGGACACGTAAATGGCGCTCTTGCCCAGGCGGCGGTGTTTCATGGCGGTCTCCCTTTTGCGAGGACAAGTCTAGTGCCTCTGGCCGGAATGGCCAGCGATGCCTTAGGGACCGCTTCGTTCAACGGAATTGATGCAGCCATTTGCTTCCAGGATATCGAGCGCCGGAGCCAGGTCCGCCTCATAGCGTTTCCACCGGGCCAGCGCGCGCGTGTAGAGCGGTTCGCGCACTTGCGCCGAACTGGCCGTGGCGACCGGCGCGGCATTCTGGTGAAAGTCCAGGCATTGTACCTCGAAGGGCAGGCCGCAGAAATCGAGCAGCCGTCGTGTCTGGCCCTCAATGTCGCCAACGACATCCTCATAATGGACTTGCGTGAACCGGTC
Organism: Hyphomonas sp.; assembly: GCF_036964145.1. Lineage (GTDB taxonomy): Bacteria > Pseudomonadota > Alphaproteobacteria > Caulobacterales > Hyphomonadaceae > Hyphomonas. The sequence goes on along the minus strand of NZ_JBALUC010000001.1, from coordinate 51,665 downwards.
GGCGGGGAGCGATGCGCTGAAGTGCCGGACCATGCGGTCGAAACCGACATAATAGTGGGCCGTGGTCTCGAGATTCAGCGCGTAGTCATAATAGGGAAAGCGCGTCGCAAACAATTGCCGGTAATTGCTCAGCACCGTGTCGGCAGGGTGGCGCCGCAGGCAGATGATCCGCGCTTCGGGCAGGGCCGCCAGGATGATCGGCGCATAGATCGCATTCAGCGGTAGCTTGTCGATGAATCGTCCGCTGAGGCCCAGCGTCGCCTCGACGCGCTGCATGTACATCCGGCCGAGTTCCGGCATGTCCACCTGCGCGGCGGACTGCAAGGTCTCGACATCAAGCACATAGTTCGACCGTGTGCCCGCAAGCTGTTTCAGGCTGATCCCGAAATCGGCGAGTTCGCCGGCAGACGTCACCTCGCTGTGGCTCGACAGGATGCGGTCGACCAGCGTGGTCCCGGTGCGCGGCATCCCGACGATGAAGATCGGACGGGCCCCGGCATGACCGCCAGCTGTCGGCAAGGCTGTTGTCTTCTCTGCGGCGGCAAAGATGGCGTCATCAAATGCCGCATCATGCTTCACCTCAGCCCATTTCGCCGCCTTCGCCTTGGCGAGCCATGCCATCGCCTCGGCAGGATGGTTCAGATCCTCATGCGCCTTGGCCAGGGCATGACCGATCCGCAGGGCATCATCGGCATTGTCGGCGACAGACGGAAATACCGTTTCCAGCTCCGCAATCTGGTTGTCGGTTTCGGTCTGTTTCGTGATCTGCACGATCGCGGCCAGCGCGCGCGTGTCTGACGGATCGAGTTCCAGGCATCTGCGATAGGCCGTGCGGGCCTCGTCCATCTGACCGGCAAACTGCAGCGCTGCGCCGAAATTATACTGGTAGGCGGAAATGTCCGGGGCGGTCGCCGTGGCGCGGCGATAGAAATCGAGGGACCGATCATGCAGGCCTGCGCGGCTGTAGACAACGCCCAGCGTGTCGAGAGTGAACGCATCTTCGGGCGCAAGCGCTGTAGCGGCGTCCGCAGACCGGACGGCGGCGTCACGGCGAAGCAGGGCCATCTCATTGCGGGCCTTTTGGGCTAACACATCCGGACGGTGTGGGCCGAGCGTCAGGGCACGGTCGAACAGGTCGATCGCCTTGGCGTGATTAGCATGGTCTGCCGTCAGAACACCCAGCAGGTAGAATGCGCGCGCCTCAGCGGGATCGCGCTGCAGCGCTTCCATGCAAGCCGCATGGGCCTTCTGGTATTCCTTCCGGGACAGGAACTCAGCTGCCTGATCAAGAAGCGCACGATTTGGCGAAGATGCCCAATTTTTAGTCAGCACCTGCTCCTTTATTCCCGAACTGCCCCAAAGAGGCGCATGTCTGTGCCAAAAATACTACGCCGGAGGCATAAACTTGCGACCATGTGGACCGGCCGCTTGTACCAAATTCTTCCCTGCCTCCTAATGCTGGAGGTGAGGTAGGAACTACAGGAGTTTCTACAAATGTCTAAATCTAGTCTATTGCGGCAAACCAGCCTTGCCGTGCTCGCGACCGGGGTTGCGTTGGGCGCTGCTGCCCAGGAAGACGCTGCCAGCGACAGCGAATTGCGCGCCCAGACCATCACTGTGACGGCCACTCGCCGCGCCGAAAGTGTCCAGGATATTCCGCTCAACATCGCCGCTGTCGGCGGTGAGCAGATCGAGGAGCAGGGCTTCGACGAACTGTCCGACATGCTGTCCTACATACCGGGAATCAATGTCGTTGATCGCGGCGGTCGCCAGGGCAACCCGCTAATCGTCCGTGGCCTGAATGCTGACGGTCTCGGCTCAGGCGATGGCAACAATGATGGCGGCGGAACGGTGGCCACCTATATCGGCGAGATTCCGGTCTTCGTGGACCTGAAGCTCAACGACATGCAGCGTGTTGAGGTCCTGCTCGGGCCCCAGGGCACGCTGTATGGCGCCGGAACGCTGGGCGGCGCGATCCGCTACATTCCGAACAAGCCCGACTTTGACGGCGACCTTCTGGAAGTGCGCTCGGAATTTTCGAAATATTCCGAAGCCGGCTCCCTCAGCTATGAGACGGGCCTGACCTTCAACAAGACCTTTGCGCCGAACTTCGCCATCCGTGGCTCCGTCGATTACGAAGACGATTCCGGCTTCATCGACTATCCCTATATCGTACAGGAAATCGGCGTCTCCGATCCGGATCCGGACTTTACTGACCCGTCTGACGTGGCCGCGAATCTGCGCGGCGTGACCGATGCCAATGGCGAGCGCACGCTTTCCGGTCGCCTCGCCGCGCGTTGGGAGCCGACCGACTGGCTGGACGGTACGGCGACGTATTACTATCAGAAGTCCGAAATCGACGGCCGTCAGGGCTCCAGCTGGCGCAGCACGCTGCAGACCGGCAAGTATGAACTTGCCAAGCGTGTGGAAGAGCCGAACGAGATCACCAACCAGTTGCTCGCGCTTGAACTGACAGCCGATCTCGGCTTTGCGGAGCTGACGTCTGCCACCGGCTATTCCCGGTTTGACGACAATGGCCAGCGCGACCAGACCGACCTCCTGATCTCGCTCGAATACAGCTATGAGCTGTTTCCGACCTTCACCTCCTTCACGCATGAGAAGGGCCGCGAGAACACATTCAACCAGGAAGTTCGTCTTGTTTCGACCACCGACAGCCGGTTCAACTGGATCGTCGGCGCGTTCTACAACAATTCCGACGTGACCTCCTATTCCCAGGAATACACGCCGGGCTATGCGGACTATGTCGGCTTCGACCGCCCGGACGATCTGGAATATTATTCCCAGTTCTATTCCAAACTTGAAGAAGCTGCGCTGTTCGGTGAAGTCGGCTTCGACATCACCCACAGATGGACCGTCACGGTTGGCGGCCGCTATTATGAATATGATCTGGAATCCTTCAGTGACGTGGACTTCCCGCTGTTTGACGCCTTCCCGGACTATCTCCAGCCGGTCGGCATCAGCGATATGGAAGACAGTCTGAAGGCTGACTTTGCTGCGGGTAGCCCGAACGGTACCGAGCGGACAAGCCAGTCGGATGACGGAACATTGTTCAAGTTCAATACATCTTATCAGGTCACCGATGATGTGCTGGGCTATTTCACGGTCAGCGAAGGCTACCGGATTGGTAACTCGAACGGTATCGGCGTCTGCCCGGACTATGACCCGACTGACAATCAGCAGGGCGCCTGCGCGCTCCTGCCCGGCCAGCAATTCGGTCCAGGAACGGGCGATTTCTCCACCCGGGACGAGAGCCAGTTTGGGCCGGATACGACGACCAATTACGAGCTTGGCTTCAAATCAACGCTCATGGATGGCCGTGTCACCCTGAACGGTGCGGTGTACTACATTGAATGGACCGATCCGCAGCTCAGCTCTGCCACGATCAACGCCTCCATCCCGATCACGGTGAATGCGGAAGGTGCTGAATCCAAGGGCTTTGAAGTCAATGGCGCATGGGCCGTAAGCGAGAACCTCTCCGTACGCGGCAGCTACAGCCATTCCGAGGCGTCGCTGACCGCAGATGCTCCCGGCCTCGTTGGCACCATCTCGCCTCCGGGCTTCGGCACAGTCCTGCTTGATGGCCGCGATGGCGACCGCCTGCCCGGCTCACCGGAAGACCAGTTCGCGCTCTTCGGCACTTATGTCATGCCTATGGAGAATGGCGCAGAGCTGGCCTTCAATGCCGGCTACACCTGGCAGGGCGATGTGCTCAGCCGCACAGGTGGCCTCGGCGATGGCCTGACGCTCGATTCCTTCGGGCTGGCGAATGTCTCGGCCGTGTATGATACCGGCGAATGGCAGGCGACCTTCTTCGTCAACAACCTCTTTGACGAGTTCTACGAGACCGGCGTCGTCGGCACGAACCTCTACAATCAGGTGCTGACGGATGATGATGGGGGTCCTGTCTACCAGCGGACCTATTACACCCATGTCGGCGCGCCGCGCTCGATCGGGGTCCGGTTCAAATACACGTTTGAATAGTCAGCTTCCTGACTATTCCACAGATCAATCCCCGGGGTCGCCTGTCATGGGCGGCCCCACCCTTTTTCAGGCTTGGCTTTTTCAGGCCTCATCCAGCAAAACGGTAAAGTCCACCACTTCAAACCCATGCCCCGTCGCACGGGCGAAGCGCTCCAGATCGTCCCGCGCAATCGCTGTTGTCCCGGTATTGGTCAGCGGGTGGAAATTGACCGGATCGTGCGCCATCAGCGCGGCATCGACCAGGAATCGCACGCGCCCTTCCCGGTCATTCATCAGGGCAAACGCCGTCACCGATCCCGGTGTGACGCCCAGCAATTCTTCCATCAATTCCGCCGGGCCAAAGGACAGCCGCCGCGTGCCGATCAGCCGGTGCAGCCGGTTAAGCTTCAGCTCGGAATGCGCCTCCGCCGCGATCAGGATGATGGCGCCATCCTTGTCCCTCAGGAATAAATTCTTGGTATGCCCGCCCGGCATCGAGGCTTTCAGCTCCCGACCTTCCTCCACGGTGAACACGGCATCGTGCCATTGCGTGGTATGGGCGATGCCCAATTCATCCAGATAGGCAAAGAGATCATCAGGGGTTGCGGTCATGGCGCTCTTTGGGCCAAGACTTTAGCTTCCCGTCAAGCACTGCCCTGGACACCGCTTCATGCATCTCGATTGCTACAAGATCTACGACGTCGCGCCACAAATGGTGCCCGCGCGCTCCAACCGAGACTGGATGGACGCCTTCACAGATCGCCATCCCTATCGTTGCCTGCCGCTGACCATGGCCAATTCCACCGGCTGGGAATTGCTCTGCCCGATGGACATCAAGATCAAATGGAATGGCGGCACGCGCAATGAAGACATTCAGATCCTGACGCGCGGCGATCCGAACGCAATCTCCAGCTTTGCGGATGCGCATTTCATGCGCGGCATCGTCACCTTCCATACCGGCCATCTGTTCCGCACGCCGCCCGGCTGGGGCGTCTGGGTCACGGGCCCGCCAAACTGGCCAAAGGATGGCATCTATCCGCTGACGGGCCTGGTCGAGACCGATTGGCTGCCCTTCCCCTTCACGATGAACTGGCAGATGACGCGCCCCGGCGAAGTGATTTTCGAAAAGGACGAGCCCTTCGCCTTCATCACGCTGATGGAACACAAGAAGCTCGAAGAGGTCCAGCCGGAGCGCAAATTGCTGCGTTCGAACGAGGATCTGGTGAAGGAGTACAATGCCTGGACCGAAAGCCGGTCAGACTTCAACAAGCGCCTCAAGACGGGCGAAGAAAACGCCATGAAGGAACGCTGGCAGCGCCACTATATGCGCGGCGAGAAACCCACCGGCGACAAGGCCGACACCCACCAGACCAAACGCCGCCTGAAAGCCCCGAAAGAGGTGTCCTAAGGCGTTGTTTACCAAACATCCTTCGACTTCGCTCAGGATGAGTCCAGTAAGGATCGTAGTTTAGAAGCGCTCATGCTGAGCGAAGTCGAAGCACAAGCGCGGGCTTGGTCTAGCCCGCCCGCCCTGCCTTCTCGTCAATTCCGCTGATGCCTTGTCGCTTTTCCAGCGCAGCCGCCACATCATCCAGACTTACGCCCCGTGAGCGCAACGCGACAAAGGCGTGATACAGCACATCGGCCGCTTCGCTGGCGACATGCGCATCGCTTTCGTGGCGCACGGCTTCGGCCAGTTCCTGCCCCTCTTCATGCACTTTCTCCGCGCAGGCTTCCGGCCCCTTGGCCAGCAGTTTTGCGGTCCACGAGGTGGAGGCGTCACCCTCTTTCGCGCGCGTGTCGATGGTGTCGCCAAGATGTGCCAAAGCCGCAGCAAGGCGGTCAGGAGAGCCGAGATCTGTCATGGCGATGGCTTAGCGCACTTACGCGACGTGAGGAAGCGCGGGCGCTTGACGCGGGGGCCCGTGCGCGCACTTTAATCCCAGGAAACGCCATCAGATCAGGAAGAGAGTCATGAAAGACCGGGTCTCCATTACCATGCTGGACGACGGCATTGCCGACGTTCGCTTCATCCGCACCGACAAGATGAACGCCCTCGACCCTGCCATGTTCGACGGGATCAATGAGGCCATCGCCCAGTTGAAGGAGACCAAAGGCCTGCGCGCCGTGGTAGTCTCCGGCGAGGGCCGCGCCTTCTGCGCCGGGCTGGATCTCTCCAGCCTCGGCAGCGATTCCGGCAGCGACGAGTCCAAGAGCGTCACCGGCAGCAAGAACAACTTGTCTGACCGGACCCACGGCATTGCCAATCGCGCGCAATATGTCGCCTGGGGCTGGCGGGAGATACCGGCGCCGGTCATCGCGGCGGCGCATGGCGTCGCCTTTGGCGGCGGCTTCCAGATCCTGTCGGGCGCGGACATTCGCTTCGTCCACCCGGACACGCGCTGCGCCATCATGGAACTGAAATGGGGCCTCGTGCCCGACATGGCCGGCTTCCCGCTCTGGCGCGGCAATGTCCGCGACGACGTGCTACGTGAACTGACCTACACCAACCGCATTTTCAATGGCACCGAGGCGCAGGAAATGGGCTTTGCCACCCATGTCTCTGACAATCCGCTGGATGACGCGATGGCACTTGCGAAACAGATCGCCCTGAAGAATCCGGACGCGATCAAGGCTTCCAAGCGAATCTTCAATTCCATGCAGGATTCGACCGACGCCGAATTACTGATGGCGGAATCGGTCGAGCAGGACAAGATCATCCGCACACCGAACCAGATGGAAGCGGTGTTTGCCGAAATGCAGAAGCGCAAGCCCGCTTTTACGGACTAGGCATCCTCGCCATTTGCCGGGCTGAATGCGGCGAAGGCTTCTTCGCCCGTCAGCTTCGGCGTGTCATTGGCCAATTCGTAGAAATCCGGCTTCTCATCGATGAAGATTTGCTGCGACAGCTTTGTCAGCTTCGCATCCTGGAACAGGCCGGCTGACAGGGCGAAATGGTCGTGGAACTTCAGATGGTAGTAGAGATGACTGCCGCAGATCTTGCAGAAGGCCCGCTCGGCCCAGTCCGATGACTGGTATTCCGCGATGTTGTCTTCGCCCTCGATTTCCAGCTTGCCGTCATGGTCCAGCGTGAACAGTGGCCCGCCGCCCCAGCGCCGGCACGTCGCGCAATGACAGGCCGCAACCTCGCTGATGTCCGGCACGGTGATGGTGACCGCGCCGCAAAGACAATGACCCTTCATGACTGTCTCCCTCCTGCTTGTGTGTAAGCGGTCAGACTACTCCAATGCGGGCGCAGCTCAATTGAAGGCTTTGTGACGTTTCGGTCAGAGGGGGCGGACGGGTGCTCCGGCCTGGGCCAGGTCGGCGCGCGCCTCGGCAATCGTCGCCTCTCCGAAATGGAAGATCGAGGCGGCCAGCACCGCCGTTGCCCCGCCTTCGATCACGGCCGGGGCGAGATCTTCGACCTTGCCTGCGCCGCCACTGGCGATGACGGGAATGTTCACCGCGCCGGTGATCGCCTTCAGCAGGGGCAGATCATAGCCTGATTTCGTGCCGTCCCGGTCCATGCTGGTCAGAAGGATTTCTCCCGCCCCGCGCGCCTCGGCCTCCTTGGCAAAGGCCACCGCGTCGATGCCGGTCTCTTTCCGGCCGCCATGCGTGAAGATTTGCCAATGGTCGCCCACGGCCCGCGCATCAATCGCCACGACGACGGCTTGCGACCCGGCCTTTGCCGCGCATCGCGCGATCACGCCGGGGTCAGCCACGGCGGCGGAATTGATCGCTACCTTGTCGGCGCCAGCCCTCAGAAGCGCCACAAGGTCTTCCGCGCTGCGCACCCCGCCGCCCACGGTCAGCGGCATGAAGCATTGCTCTGCCGTTGCCGAGACAATGTCCATCAGCGTGCCCCGGCCCTCATGCGTGGCGGAAATGTCGAGAAAGCACAGCTCGTCCGCCCCCTGCGCATCATAGGCTTTCGCCAGCGCCACCGGGTCGCCCGCGTCTTTCAGGTCCACGAAATTGACGCCCTTGACGGTACGCCCGTCCTTCACGTCAAGGCAGGGGATGATGCGGGTCTTCAGGCTCATGCCCCGCCTTTAGCGCCCGGCGCCGGCAAAGGAAAGCGCCTTGCAGGTCTGTAACGGAACAGGGGGCAGGGGCCATGCATTGATTAGGTGAATGCGACGGCGATGGTGCCGCGCATCATGACAACGCGAACCACAGGAGACACGACTATGAAACGTCGCAACCAGTTAATGATCGCTGCCGGTATCCTGAGCGCAGCAGGTGCCGCCTTTGCCGGCCAGAAATACGGCCGCAAATTCCTCCGCCAGCACCGCCAGGACGCAGACGAAACATCTGCGCAGAACGGTGCCGACACGTCCGGCCAGTTCCGCCAACACAAGGGCGTCTCCAGCCCGTATGGCGACCCGGTCACCGCGCACTGACCCGCCAGGCCGACCGATGAAACAGGGGCCGCAGCTGATGCGGCCCTTTTTCGTGCGCGCTATCCTGACAAGGGTTTCACTCAAGCCGCCGCGTCCAATGTGCTATACTTCCTTCATGGCGGGCCCACGCCCGCCCTCGCATCACCAGCAAGGGAGACACGACATGAATCTCTGGAAAACCATGCGCCGCGCCGCCGATGCGGCTGCGACACGTCCTGAAGAAATTTTTCTCCGGCAGGGCCTGCGCCATGCGCGCCTCGGCGACAGCGAGCTTGACCGCGCGCCAGATGCGCCGACCCCGTCGGATATCGCCCACGCCCTGCGCACCCGGCGGATGATGCCGCCCGTCCTGGGCCGCCGCTAACGGCGTTCACGGGAACCGGCAGGCCCGGACGCGCATTGATTGGGGGACCCCCATCCCGACAGGAGCCCTTTGATGAAACTCTGGAAACAACTCGCCATCGCCGCCGGAACCGCTGCCCTCACCACGGCGGTCGGTTATGTCGCCAAACGCAGCGTGCTGACCTTTCTCGGGCGCGGCACCCATAATGGCCCGCGCCTGATACCGGCCGTGGCCGAACACGTCACCAGCGTCGCCAACCAGCCCCGCCGCATGCGCCGCTGATCCCCGGCACACCCGGAAGCCTCCCGGCCGGCCCCGCACAGGGCCGGCTTTTTCATGTTCCGCGCCCTTCCAGCCTTACCAGACCCTTAACCGGGCCGGCCGATTTGGCCCTGCGCGCTGACGGGGGATTTAACCACATCATGTCATAGGGATGCCGTGAGGGGGACGGAGCCATTGCGGATGTCTGAACGAAATGTAGCCTGGGCCGTGCGCGTCGGAGCGTCGGTGACCATGCTGGTCCTGCTCAGCGTCGTGACGCCGGTCTATCTCTGGATCCATGCTTATGGCGAGATTGATGGCACGGCAGCCATGACCTTCGCCATTGCCCTGCCGCTGACCATCACGCCCACGCTCAGCGTCATCATGCTGCGCACCCGGCTCAAGGTTTACCGTCTCGCCGAAGAGAATTTCCGCATTGCCCATATGGACGAGCTGACCGGCCTGCCCAATCGCCGCGCCTTTTTCGAAGGTGCCCGCCAGCTCCAGGCCCGCGCCGATTTCACCCATCGCCTGTTCTTCTGCGCCATTGCCGATGTGGATGATTTCAAGCGGGTGAACGATACGCGTGGCCATGATGTCGGCGACCATGTCCTGCGCGAGATTGCGGCTCTGCTCAACGCGCGCGCGCCGGACGACTGCATTGTCGCGCGCCTTGGTGGCGAGGAATTCGCGCTGGCCGGCATCTTTGCCTCAGAGGCCGAGGCGAGCGAGGCGTTTGACCGTCTCGTGGCGCAGCTCGCGACCACATCGGTCCCGATTGAAGGCGGGCGCCTGTCGGTCACGATCAGCCTCGGCTATTGCCGGGGCCACCGGATGAACGAGATTTCCACCCTCCTGTCGCGCGCCGACCGGGCCCTCTACGTCGCCAAGAATTTCGGCAAGAACCGCGTCATGGGCTTCGAAGCCGCCGTCGCCAAATCCGAAGCCGACGCCGCCTGACCCCTCCTGTCATCCCGGAATTTGCGCAAGCAAATATCCGGGACCGAGTCCCCCCCTCTCCCGGCCTCTCCGGCGCATGCCGGAGTCTCGCGCGGCTGGCGCCGCATAGTTTCTGCAAGAGACCCCGGCATCCGCCGGGGATACGGTTTGTGGGAGAGCGTGCCGGCAGCTCCCTAGCCTGCGCCCGTGCTTCGACGTCGCTCAGCATGAGCGCTTCGTTGGCGCCTCACAAAACGGACTCATCCTGAGCGAAGTCGAAGGATGACAGGCCGCTTCCCGTCCCCTCCAATCCGTCTGATAGCCTCTCACCCCATACTATATGCCTGCCCTCACAGGAGCCGGATCAGGTACCGTTCTGGTTGTGGGGGGCAGGGTCAGGAGGGTGCGGGTGGGAGAGACGGTCTCGCTTGCGCCTAGGCAGGTCAGGCCAGGGTAGGCTTGCGAAGGCAAGTTGGGAAACCGCCTCGTCCGGTCGCACGGGAATTGAACCTCCCCGGATGGGCCATGCGTGGGAAAGCACGATGGATCCGTTCGCGCGGCGCCGGTAACGAAGACCCGGGACCATGGGCCCCCTTGAGGGTGCTCGCCGAAATTCCTG
>NZ_JBALUC010000001.1:0-41105 GCF_036964145.1 Hyphomonas sp. | reverse complement strand
CGATGGATCCGTTCGCGCGGCGCCGGTAACGAAGACCCGGGACCATGGGCCCCCTTGAGGGTGCTCGCCGAAATTCCTGTCCGGCGCGGCGGGCGGTAACGCTCCATTCCGTAGCCATTACAAACTCAAGGCGGAGCGCCACGGCGCCTGCCGCGCCTCGGCTTCGCCTCGCGGAGCTAGACTAAAGGATACCCGGATGGTTCGTGCCAGTCCGGCCAAACGTGCAGGACAAAGACTATTGATTCAGGATGAACCACAAATCCTTCCAATCCGGATTGGTCTCTTCGATCAGGCGAACCTTCCAGGCGCGCTTCCATTTCTTGATCTGGTATTCCCGCGTCTTCGCCGCCTCTCGCGTATGGTGCGCCTCCATCCAGACAAGTCGTTTGATATCATGCTTGCGGGTATGGGCCGCGCCGCGGCCTTCCCGATGGGACAGCACACGGGCCCCAAGATTATCCGTATGGCCCGCATACAGTGCGCCATTCTTCCGATTGGCCATGATGTATGTATAGAACGCCACGCGAGCCCCCCTGAAACCGCAGCGCCTGAACTCTACCTGCCTCAGGCAGAGAGGAAAAGACTTACACCCTCCCTCACCTCCGAAGATACCTGCGCAGGCAGGTATCCATCTCCTGACGCTGCCTCATGCGTCGTGTGGACAGATTCCGAGATGGCCCCCTGCCTCCGCAGGGGGCTGCGGCAAGTCGGGCACGAATAATCCGAATCATCGGTGACAGCATCGATTCGGATTAGCTTTGAGATATCGACACTTTAAGTGGAAGCAGAAGAATTATGCCCGCAGAAGTAGTGAACAAATCGGGAATACACCCGAAATATCCAATTTTTCGGGTAGAGCCCGGGGGAATTCACAAGCGTGATACTAGACTCGCTGACCAGTGCTTAGTCTACTATATGGGATGCACACAGATTGTGCGTCCCGAGAGGGCACGGTTACTCGCATTCGAACTCAAGTGCCGTGTCCCCTCGGTCCATTAACCGCCGAAGCGGTATGTCCTTTTTAGGGATGATTTCCCCATCCGACAACCCTTCGGTTTCTATATAGGAGCCCAAGATGGGTGAGTATCAAATAACGCATATTCGGTTAGACGGACCTGATGCGGACCGTCGCATTGATTTACTAAAGGGGCCTGAGTTTGGACCTTCTTCGGTAGACGATGTAGTGACATGGATGAAGGCGGGTCACAAATTTTGGGTCGCTGGAAACCCAAGTGCGTGGTTAGAGGATAAGACATCGTCCGCTGATAGGCCTTATGTCAGAACAGTGCCTGACGGAAAGTACGATAATAACTTGTACGCTCTTCCCAAAATTTAGTGCAATGTTGCAATACTCGCTGGGCGTGGTTCACGCCCAGCGAACACACATCACGATACAAATTCCAAAACCTCCGCCGCCACAATATCCCCATCATAAAGCGCCCGCCCGAGGATGGACCCCGCAATCGGTGCATCTGCCGCGATCAGGGCGCGGATGTCATCAACGCTGGCCACACCGCCCGAGGCGATGATCGGGATGCTGACCGTATTGGCAAGCTCAGCCGTGAACGGAGCATTGACGCCGGCCTTCAGGCCGTCGCGGCCAATATCGGTGGCGACGATGGCGGCGACGCCGCAGCCTTCAAACGCCTTGGCGAGTTCAGTCGCCTTCATGTCGCTGGTCTCGGCCCAGCCCTCGACCGCGACCATGCCGTGCTTCGCATCAATGCCGACCACGACCTGGCCCGGCAAGGCGCGGGCCGCCGCCTTGACCAATTCGGGGTCGCGCAGCGCGGCGGTGCCGAGAATGACGCGCGAAATGCCGGCCTCCAGCCAGGCATCGATCTGGGCGCGGGTGCGGATGCCGCCACCGAGCTGTACCGGCGCATCGGTCGCTTTCAGGATCGCCTCGACCGCGTCGCGGTTGACCGCCTTGCCCTCAAAGGCGCCGTTCAGATCGACGACATGCAAATGCGTGAACCCCGCCTCGCGGAAGGCACGTGCCTGGTCCGCCGGACTGTCGGAAAACACGGTCGCCTGGTCCATCTCACCGCGCAGCAGGCGGACGCACTGGCCGTCTTTCAGATCAATGGCGGGATAGAGGGTAAAACTCATGTTGTCTCCTTAGCGCTCATCCTGAGCGAAGTCGAAGGAGAGCGCGGGCTGGGAGCGGCTCGCCCTTCGACTTCGCTCAGGGTGAGCCGGGTCATGGGGTCCATGTCAGGAAATTGGAAAGGATGCGCAGGCCGACGCCTTGCGATTTCTCGGGGTGGAATTGCGTGCCGAACAGATTGCCCCGCGCCACCGCTGCCGTGATCGCCTGCGCGCCATAGCTGGCGGTTGCGGCCACATCGGCCGGGTCGGTGACGCTGAACGCATAGGAATGCGTGAAATAGACATGCGGCTCTGGCCCGAGCCCCGCCAGGACGGCGTGCGGCGCGCCGGAAAAGCTGAGCCCGTTCCAGCCCATATGCGGCACGCGAAAGCCCTCGCCGGGCTGGATGCGCGAGACCTCGCCGCCGATCCATCCGAGGCCCGGTGTCGCGCCATCCTCGCGGCCCGTCTCCGCCATCAGCTGCATGCCGACACAAATGCCGAGGAAGGGTTTGCCGCCCTTGAGGCAGGCGGTTTCCAGTGCCTCGACCACGCCCGCCTGCGCCCGCAATCCGGCGGCGCAATCGGCGAAATGCCCGACGCCCGGCAGCACGACCCGCTCGGCGGCGAGAATGTCCTCGGCGCGGTTCGTGATGCGAATCTCGTGTCCGGTGTTGGCCAGCCGTGCGGCTTCGCGCAGGGCGCGGCCCGCAGAGTGCAGGTTTCCGGATCCGTAGTCGATAAGGGCAACAAGGCTCATGGCGCGCTCTTAGCCTCGCACTCGGCCTGAGGGAAGGGAAAAGCCGCCCTTGCGCCCAGGGGCAAGGTGCCGCAATCTCGGCAGGAAACCCCATCTCACGGAGCCTGCCCATGCGATCCATCCTGCCCGCCCTCTCCGCCTGCCTGCTCATGGCCTGCGCCGCCACGCCTGCCTGGCCGGACGCCGCCGAAAGCGAAGCGCTCAGTCAGGCGCGCAGCCAGTCGGAGCTGACGGAATCGCTGGCGAGCCAGATGTGGGACTGGGCCGAAGTCGGATACCAGGAAGAGAAATCGTCTGCCCTGCTGCAGGACACGCTGGCCGGGGAGGGCTTCACCGTCACGCCGGGCGTGGCCGGCATTCCAACCGCCTTCATGGCGGAATACGGCAGCGGCGGCCCGGTGATCGCCATCCTCGCCGAGTTTGACGCTCTGCCGGGCATCAACCAGACGGCCTCGCCCGTGCGGGAGGAGATTCCGGGCAAGGGTGCGGGCCATGCCTGTGGGCACAATCTCTTCGGGGCCGGGTCTGTCTCTGCGGCGATCGCCGTGCGCCACTGGCTGGAAGAGAGCGGCACGCCGGGCCGTGTGCGCATCTATGGCACGCCTGCTGAAGAAGGCGGCTCCGGCAAGGTCTACATGGTCCGTGCGGGCCTGTTCGAGGATGTCGATATCGCCATGCACTGGCATGCCGGGGACCGGAATACGGCCGCTGCGAATACGTCACTCGCCAACCGGTCGGCCAAGTTCCGCTTCCGGGGGATCTCCGCCCACGCCGCCGGCGCGCCTGAACGTGGCCGTTCTGCGCTCGATGGCGTTGAGGCGATGAACATGATGGCCAACATGATGCATGAGCACATGCCCCAGGACGCCCGCATGCATTACGTCATCACGTCCGGCGGGTCGGCCCCCAATGTCGTGCCGGACTTCGCCGAAGTCTTCTACTATGTCCGCCATCCGGACCCCAAAGGCGTTGAAGCCATCTGGGCCCGCCTCGAAGACGCTGCTCGCGGCGCGGCCCAAGGCACGGGGACAAAGGTCGACTGGGAAATCATCCACGGCAACAATCCACTGCTTGTGAACGAGAAACTGGCCCGGATGATGGACGAAAAGCTCCGTCAGGTGGGCGGCGTGGAATATACGGCCGCCGAACTGGAATTCGCCGAGACCATCGCCTCGACCTTCGACAATCCGGCGCGCGAGATCGCCTCAGCCGCCGAGATCCAGCCCTTCGAGGTTTCGCTCGGCTATGGCTCCACCGATGTGGGCGACGTCTCCTATGCCGTTCCGACGGTTGGCCTGCGTACCGCCACATGGGTGCCGGGCACGTCCGCCCATTCCTGGCAGGCTGTTGCCGCCAGTGGCACATCAATCGGTTACAAGGGCGCGCAAATTGCCGCGGAAACGCTGACGCTCGCCGCCGTGGAACTGTTCACGAATGAAGACCTGCGCGCCGAGGCTCGCAAGGAGTTCGACGAGAAGCGTGGCCCGGATTACGAATACAAATCCTTGCTGGGTGACCGCGACCCACCGCTCGACTACCGGAAATAGGTCCCAGGCCTAAAGGCTGCCCTTGGTGCTGGCCGGCTTGCCACCCAGTTTCGGGTCAATGGCAATTCCCGCGCGCAGCGCCCGGGCTGTCGCCTTGAAGCAGGACTCGGCAATGTGGTGGCAATTCTCGCCATAGAGGTTCTCTATGTGCAGGCACATGCCGCCATTTCCGGCGAGGGCATGGAAGAACTCCTTGAAGAGTTCGGTGTCCATTTCGCCGATCTTGTCGCGGCTGAAATCCACTTTCCAGATCAGGTAAGGCCGCTTGCAGAGGTCCAGCGCAGCGCGGGACAGCGTCTCATCCATGGGCACATAGGCGTGGCCGAACCGGGTGATCCCTGCAAAGTCGCCCAGTGCCTTCAGAATGGCCTGTCCGATGACAATCCCTGTGTCTTCAACGCTGTGGTGCATGTCGATGTGCAGGTCGCCTTTGCAGCGCACGGTCAGATCGATGGCCGAATGCTTGGAGAAGCTCTCCAGCATGTGATCGAAGAAGCCGATCCCGGTCTCGATGTCTGACTTGCCGGTACCATCCAGGTCTACGGTTACCGAAATATCGGTTTCCTTGGTGGTGCGGGAAACGGTGGCGGTGCGATTACTGGTCATGCTGGCCCATATAGTGCGTTGAACGGGCTACAGCTAGCGCGTTTTGTTCACTGATTCCTAAACATATTCCGGAAACATAGTTACCGCACTCATAGGTGGTGACGTGGTGAGGAAGATCTGAGCGTGGATAAGCAGAGTTTCATATCGAGACTACTGGGTCGTATGACCATACCGAAGTTTGCGGCCAGTTGTGCTGCACTTGCTACGGTCCTCATCTTCGTGGGCGTATGGACCATCGAACAGGCTTATGGTGCGCTGATAGAGGGTAAGGCCTGGACTGACATGTCCTTGCCGCTGTGGGCAATTGCCGCCCTGATCCTGGCGTCCGCTGCAGTTGCCGCTATAACAGCCTGGTTCTTTGCCCGGGAATTCCAGAATGTGCTGGTCGATTTCACGCGCTATCTTGAAGTGGCGCAGATTGATCCTTCTGCCCGCCTGTCCAATGTGTCCTTTGTCGAGTTGCGCAGGTTGCGTTCGGTCGTCATCCGGTCGGTTGGCAAGTTGCGCCGGGACAATGATGCGCTCAGACGCACAGCCTATGAAGACCCGCGCACAGGGATGCCGAACCTGATCGCACTGGAAGAGCACATCACCAAGACGCTGCCACGCGCAAAGTATGAGACGCCAGCGGCATTGATTGTGCTCGATCTCGATAATTTCACGCGCGCCTCCGAACGCCTCGGCGCGCTGGCAAGCGAAGCGGTGCTGAAGGCCTGCGGCCAGCGCATGACAACTGCTCTCGACGCGCTCGAAGGCCCGGTACGCACCGGGCTGAATGATTGTATGCTTGCGGCGATGCAGGCGGATAGTTTTGCCCTGTACCTGCCGAGCGCCGTCAGCCGTGACTATGTCTCCAACATTGCGCGGGCCATCCGCCTCGCCTTTGCGGACCCCTTCATTGTCTCCGGTCAGTCTGTCACGCTCGGTATTTCAGGCGGTATCGTCATTGCGCCGGAAGATGCCGATACGATGCACAAGCTGTTCCGTCACGCTGAACTGGCCTTGCGCCAGGTGCGCAATGATACCGGATCCGGCTTTCGCTACTTCTCACCCCGCCTCAACCGTGTGGCACGCGGCAAGTACATGCTGGAAGCGGAACTGCGTGACGCGGTCGCCAATAGGGAATTCAAGACGCATTTCCAGCCCAAGATCGATTTCCAGACCGGACAGGTTGTCGGCGCCGAAGCGCTGGCCCGCTGGATCCGGCCGAATGGCAAGATCATCTCGCCAAACACGTTCATTCCGCTGGCCGAGGAGACCGGTCTCGTCAACCAGATCGGCGAACAGGTCCTGGAAGCGGCGTGTGAGTCGGCGCGTATCTGGATGCAGGAAGGCTTTAACGCCACAGTCGCCGTGAACGTTTCGCCGCGCCAGTTCCAGGCAAGTGACCTGACTGAAACGGTTCTGGCTATCCTGAAGCGGACCGGCCTGCCGCCGAACCGGCTGGAACTCGAGATCACGGAAAGCATGGCCGTCTCCGAGCCGGAAAAGGTCGCCCGCGTCATGCGCCCTCTCCGGAGCCTCGGCACGAAACTCGCGATTGACGATTTCGGGACCGGGCATTCGAATCTGTCCATCCTGACCCAGCTGCCGTTCGACGTCTTCAAGATTGATCGCCAGTTTGTCTCCGCCCTGGAATCGGATGAACAGGCCCCCGCGATCATTGAAATGATCCTCGCGATGGCCGAAACCCTCGGCCTGAACACAGTGGCAGAAGGCGTCGAAACGGAACGCCAGGCTGACTTCCTGCGACGGCGCGGCTGCTCCATGGCGCAGGGCTTCCTCTACAGTGCCGGCTTGCCGCACGAAGCCTTCATGGATTTCATTCGGGGTTGGAGCAGCAAGACCCAGGCGGTACGCCAGCAGGTCGGCTAGCTGCCTGCATTGCGGCGGTACACATTGACGGTCGCATCTCTGTAGGCTGACGTCTCCCAAAACTCATAACCGCATTTCTCGGCGACACGCTGGGACCCGGCATTGCCCGGATCGACAATGCAGACGCTTTGTCCGGGCCGGTGTTCATCCAGCCAGTCATGCATCGCGCCGACCGCTTCGCTGGCAAATCCCTTCCCCCAGGCGGATTCCACAAAGACCCAGCCAGCCTCAGGCCATTGCGACAGGTCGGGGATCATGCTCCGCATGAAGTCCGAGAAGCCGCCTTCCCCCAAGAATTCGCCGGTGATGCGGTCTTCAATGGCCCACGAACTGTAGCCGAGAATGTCCCACATGCCGCGATTGCGGCAGAGCGTGAACCAGACCTTCTGACGAGACCTGGGCTGCCCGCCGATATGCTTCGTTACGGCAGCCGATCCCCACATTGCAGCCGAAGGCTCGAAGTGGCGTGCTTCGGGCGGGCAGAGGACCAACCGGTCGGTGATGATGACAGGCAAACTCATGAGGGGTGTATAGCTCAGGCTTTTTGTTTCATCTTTTCCAGCATGGCGCCCATCGCGGCATGGACGGCCTGCATGCCCTTCAGGGGACGGACCATTACCTTGAAGTCGTCGATCTGGCCGTCTGCGTTCCACGCGATCATGTCGACACCATTCACGAGGATGCCATCCATCTCGCATTCAAATTCGAGGACAGCCTTGTCCTCGCAATCGAAGACGCGTGTATAGCGAAATGTGTCCCCGCCCAGCGTTTGTCCGGCGGCGGTCAGATACGCCATGGTGATCGGCTTGCCTTCCTGGGGCGTGTGGACGACCGGGCTCTTGAACACGACCTCATCGGCCAGTTGGACCGACAGGCCTTGAGGAGAATGGTCCCCATTCATCCAGTCGAACCAGCGCTGTAGGTTCGGGCTGTGCCCGGTCATCGGAATAAGGTGCTCTGCCATCGGAATTTTCTTCCCTTTGTTTATTCTTGGAGTGCCGTGACCGGCTTGCCGATCAGATAGTCGCCTGGATCATTGAAGCAGTTGCCGCGAAGGGCCACCCAGCCGCCCGGAAAGTCCGGCTCGGTGAAGACGATGTCGACGCGGCCCCAATTGTAGTGGGACTCTCCTGTGACCGGGTCCGTGACGGCGACATCGCACAGCTCAATGTCCGGGCTCTCTGCCTCGACCCATATGCCGGCATAGGCGCCGCGGCCCTCATAGACCCCCGCCAGATCCTTGATGTAGACCGTGCCCCGATCAGCCAGGCCCGGATAAGACCAGACCGCCCAGCCATCATCGGTTTCGTTCTCATAGACAACGTCGCCGATGGGCGTGGACCAGACTTCATCTGCAATGGCAGACAGACCCAGAAGGCTCAGACCCAGCAGGGTCGTCATGGATTTCCACATCGTTGATACTCCCTCTTCAGAGAGCGACCCTACCACGCGAATGCTCGACGTGAAGCGGAATCACGCCTCGTATGCCGCAGCAAGGTCCGGGTCCTTGGACGCAACCAGGTCGGCAAGGTCGGAAATCACTTTGGCTTGTTTCCAGGTTGCATCGTCCTGCATCTTGCCATCGATCATGGCGACGCCGGAGCCGTCCGGCATGGCCTCAAGGATTTTCCGCGCAAATTTCACTTCCTTCGGATCCGGACTGAAGACGTTCTTGGCGATCGCAATCTGGTTCGGATGAAGGCTCCAGGTTCCGGAACAGCCGAGGAGGAAGGCGTTACGGAATTGCTGTTCGCAGGCCTCTAGGTCCGAAATGTCGCCGAACGGGCCGTAGAAGGCGTTGATGCCGGCCATGCGGCACGCATCCACCATGCGCGCGATGGTATAGTGCCAGGGATCCTGCTGGGCATTGGCGCGGGGCGAACCGTCTTCATTCGGGTCGTCGATGACACGGTAGAAGGGGTGGCCGCCGCCTACGCGGGTGGTCTTCATCTTGCGGTCCGCGGCGAGGTCTGCCGGGCCGAGGCTGATGCCCTGCATGCGCGGGCTGGCCAGTGCGATCTCTTCCACGCGGGCCATGCCCTGCGCAGTTTCAAGGATGGCATGGAACAGGATGGGACGGGTCAGGCCGGCTTTTGCTTCGAGTTGCGCAACATATTGGTCGGCAAAGTGGATGTCCCACGGGCCTTCGACCTTTGGCAGCATGATCACGTCCAGCTGATGACCGGCTTTCAGGACGAGTTCGCTGACATCTTCCTGAAACCAGGGAGAGTTCAGCGGGTTCACGCGGCTCCAGAAACCTGTGCCCTTGCCTTGCCAGTCATACATGGAGGCCATTTCGATGGCGCCGGCACGGGCCGCATCTTTCGCGTCGGCCGGAATTGCGTCTTCGAGGTTGGCCAGCATGACGTCCACGCCCTCGGCCATGTTCGGGACCTTGGCACGCACCTTGTCGAGATGCGGCGGGACGAAGTGGATCATCCGCTCCAGCCGTACGGGCAGGTCGCGCATCGGGGCAGGGGCGCCGATAGCCAGCGGTTTGAAAAAGTCTCTTGGTGTTTTCATGCTCATGCGTTCCTCCTTGTTGCGGCGCAACATAGAGGGCGGTCAGATGGCGTCAATCAGTCAGAAAGGCTCAGGCCTCTGATTCGACCACTGACAGGTTCATGCTGAAGGAACGGCGTTCCCCCGGGGTCTTGAACGGATAAACGCTGTGAAACATGTAAGAGGGGAAAATATAGAAGTCCCCGACGCGCGGGCGAATCATGAAATTCGACACGGAGTAATGCGTATCCGTGCCGTGGGCGAATTGGAGATGGCCGTGCGAGGGATGGTGATCGAGATCGTCCTCGGCCCATTCCTGATCAATTCCGTCCGGCAGCTTCAGGTATCCCACACAGGACAAGGCGCACCCCGTATGGATGTGGAGCGGATTGTACTCATGCTCATATTGGCGGACGAACCAGCCCGCCATGACGTTCAGCTCGAACCGCTTGGTCGTGTGATCATAGTCACCAAAAGACCCGCGCCGACTGGCGCGCACATGGTATTCTATCAAGGCATTTCCGAGCGCCGCAGCCGTCGCATCGACCAGGGGTTTGGGGAAACGGAGTTCCTGGCGAACCTTGCCAACCAAGCTATCGGAATGGTCTTCCAGCTGCTCGCTCATCGACGCGTTCAAATGGTCGACAAGAGCGGGGGGCATGCGCACATAGCCCATCATCGGGCCGAATGGCGTAAAGAATTCCTTGTCTCCCGTAGGAGTGAAAATAGCCGACACAGCGGACTCCCGTCACGCGCCCGCACACCTCACCCGGTACGGTCGAAACTACACAAATTAAAACGCCCTCGCTGGGGTCTAACCCCGGCCGAGCGGACGGGTCAATCCAATTACCGTCTTCCGTCGAGGTGCGTTTGTGAGCAATAGGCCAATGGAACACTTGGCCCTGTCACACGTTGCACGGGCAGTCCATTTCGAAAGGAAACCTGTCATGTCCCTGCTCATGATCCTGCTCACTATTTTTCTGCCCCCTGTCGCCGTTGCGGTGAAGGAAGGGATCGGCCTGCAATTCCTGCTTAACGTTCTGCTGACGCTCATCGGCTGGTTGCCGGGCGTGGTGCACGCTTTTTGGGTAGCATCACGCGGGTCTGCGACCGCAGCCTGATTATTCTTCGGTCGGCGCAGTTTCTGCGTCCGACCGGAATGCCCGTCGGAAGATGGCCACAGACAGCGCTGCGACACCGATTGCGGTGACAACTTCGCCCCCAATGATGACGTTCAGTCCGGCGTGAAGCTCGGACAGGATGGCCCAGGTCATGGTCATCAGCGTGATCGCGGCAATTTCAGAAATCAGGAATGTGGGGATAATGGCGTTGAGGAGGCGTTGCATCATAGGTGTCCATGGAGGTTGCGGCGAAATCTCGTGGTTTCAGATATCGGATGAGCAACGGAGTTCGGCAATATGCCAAACTGAGTCGGCGCTATATTTTTTGCGCGAGCGGGTGAGCCGTCTCCAGCAACTCCGCCAACTCGTCCGTCAGCACATGCGTGTAAATCTGGGTCGTGGCGATATCCGCATGGCCAAGCAGCGTCTGCACACTCCGCAAATCTGCTCCGCCCATAAGCAGATGCGTGGCATAGGCATGTCGCAGCGCATGCGGGTGGACCCGGTCAGCCCGCAGGCCCGCCTTCAACGCCAGTGCTTCCAATAGCTGACCAAGACGGCGCCGGGTCAGATGGCCCGACTTGCCACGCGATGGAAACACGAAGGGTTCGGCGCGGCCTCTGGCCAGAGAGCCTTCCGGCAGATGATCTTCTCGAACTGCCAACCAGTCTGACAGTCCCCGCAGGGCTGGCCGTCCGAGCGGGCACAATCGTTCCTTGCCGCCTTTGCCGCGCACAATCACATCCGTGGTGATCCAGCGGGATCCCTTGCGCCTCGGCAATTGACCGAGCTTGAGGGACACCAGTTCGCTCGCGCGCAGGCCTGCCCCATAGAGCAGTTCGACCAGGCATTTCAGCCTCAGATCCTCGCCGCAAGCGTTGAGGAGATCAGCCATCTCTTCGCGCGACAGGACATCTGGCACGTCCCGGCCGGGTTTCGGGCCGTCGATCTTGGCGGTCGGGTCGTCCTTGCGGTCGCCCTCCTCGAACAGGAAGCGGAAGAAGCGCCGGACGGCCGACAGTTTCCGGGCTTGCGTAGACGGCGCCATGCCCCGTTTCGAGAGGTCTCTCAACCAGCCCGAAATCTCCTTGCCGTCAGCGTCGCACAGCGCACCGCCGCAGGATTCCGACGCGTCCAGCAAGTCGCGGCCGTAGGCGTCCAGCGTGTTCGCAGACGAGCCGCGCTCCGCAGACATCATCTCAAGGAAGGCTTCGATACGCGCGCGATCAGACATGTTTCAAGACTGGCACACAGACATTGAAAGGGCGTGAATGCCGTATCAGTCCCGCCGCAGGCCCGCGATCAACAGGTCGACCATGGCGCGGGCGCCGGGCTCCCAATCTGTTTCAGGTGCAACGTAGAAAATGCCAGCGACGGCGCGCAGGAGGTCAAAGGGATCGGGCACAGCGCGGATGTCCCCCGCCTGCTCGGCGTGACGCACAAGGCGTTGGATGGCATTACGCATGATGTCGCCCGAATTGGCATAGAGATGGTCGGCGTTGCCGCCCAGCGCCGCAGCGACCAGCTTCTTGGTCGACAAATAGTCGATGCATACCAGAAGCCATTGGCGGAGGGCCTCGACTGGGGGCTCTGAAGCAATCAACCGGTCTGCGGCCTCGCCGAGCTGGCTGATCGCCTGACGATAGACTTCCTCGATCAGCGCGTCACGGGTCGGGAAATGGCGATAGAGCGTACCGATCCCCACGCCTGCCGTGCGGGCGATTTCCTCAAGGCTGGTCGCGGCGCCATCGCGGGCAAAAGCGCCTTTTGCCGCATCCAGCAAGCGCAGGCGGTTTCGTTCGGCGTCCGCGCGGGGGCGCTTTTTGGCAACAGGTTTTTCGGCCACGAGAAAATCTCTCCTTGTAAAACGGAGGCTTCCTCCGTATATGAAAGCGGAGGCGCCCTCTCACTTATCCCGTATTGGCGCCCCGTTCCAGCCCCTTCGGCTTTGTCGGGATTCCTACACATCCATTCCCAGGAGACTGCAATGTTCGGAAAAACTTCCACAACTGAAGATGTCCTGTCCGGCGTCGACCTTACCAGCAAGCGCGTGCTCGTTACCGGCGTGTCATCCGGGCTCGGCGTCGAGACAGCCCGTGCGCTCGCCGCCCATGGCGCTGAAGTGGTCGGCGCGGCGCGGGACCTTGCAAAAGCCGAAGGCGCCTTGGCGCAGGCCGGCGCCAAGATCGATCTGGTCGAACTGGACCTTGCTTCCCTCGCAAGTGTTCGCGCCTGCGCCGACGGCCTCAACGCTACGGGCAAGCCATTCGATATCGTCATCGCAAACGCCGGCGTCATGGCCACGCCGCCCATGAAGACCTCGGACGGTTTCGAGATGCAGTTCGGCACGAACCATCTCGGCCATTTTACCCTGATCAATCGGATCGAACCCTTGATCAAGGATGGCGGCCGGGTGGTGATGCTTTCGTCCGCCGGTCACCGCTTTTCTGATGTGAACCTTGATGACCCGAATTTCGAGACGACCGAATACACACCATTCGGCGCGTATGGCCGGTCAAAAACCGCGAATGTCCTGTTTGCGGTGGAATTCGACCGTCGCCACAAGACACGCGGCGTGCGGGCAACGGCCGTCCACCCGGGTGGCATTCAGACCGAGCTTGCCCGTCATATGACGGAAGAAGACCTCAACACGCTGATTGAGCGGATGGAAGCCCGGAGGGCTGAGACAGGCCAAGGAGGTTTCCAGTACAAATCCATCCCGCAGGGGGCAGCCACCTCCGTTTGGGCTGGGACCGTTGCGAATGCCGAAGAGGTCGGCGGGCGCTATTGCGAGGACTGCCATGTCACGACGAGAGTGACCGATGAAGCGTTCGATGCGGCGTCGGAAGGGGTGCGTCCCTATGCGCTCGACCCAGACAATGCCGCCGCGCTCTGGGCGAAGAGCGAGGAAATGGTCGGAGAGCGCTTCTGAGCCTCTGGACTCACCTGCCGCGACACGGATGTTCCTGTCGCGGCGGGTTGCCGTCAGTCTACGGGCTTGTGCGAAAGTATTAATTGAGTCCCTTTCAGGAGGAAGAGCACGCCTGCGGAAAGATCATTCCGGATTCACCCAGATAGGTGAGGTCCATGCGCGCTCCTGAATTAGCACGGGCATGTTCGGATTGGGCGGTGAGCCGTTGCGGACCGCATCCCATGTCGACCAGCGACACGATGGGTTCTCCAGAACACGGACATAATAGGCGGCGCGGCGCGCCGGGTCATAGTTCGGGTCCGTCCACAAGGTCTTCAATTCGCCAACGCCACTACCGGGCTCTGTGGAACAGTCGGAAATGTCTACATTGGCGCCATTTTCGGGGCACCGGTGCGTATCCGCGTCTGGTTTGGCGCCGCCAGAGCATGCAGCATCATAGACTGCCTCATGCGCCTTCCCCTGGGCATCGGTCCACACTTTGATGATCTGCAAACGCTGCAGCGGATAGGAAGCCGGGTCCCGGATCGCCCACGCGAGAATTGACGGGGCCTGCTGTGTTCCGACCAGTTCGCTGCCTTGTGACACGCCGGTACGGTAGGCCGCCGACACCAGGTCCGGATCTGACAACATGGCCTGTTCAAATCCGTACCCGGCGAACATGCGTGCTTTTATTCGCGGCCCGGAGGTTCCGAACGTCTCCTTGCGACGCATGGCATCGAAGATGGCTTCACGCGTATTTTCATCGGCCCATACGCCCGCCAGACCAGATGCGCTGTATTTGCCAGCAGACAATTTGCGGCGCATGCTGGGCTTTACCGCGCCGGGCGGCAAGCTTTTCAGTGATGCAACGCCATCCCAACTGTCCGCGCCTTCTGGCGGGATGGAATGTCGGAATTCCGGGTTTGACCCATCTTGCGGAAACTTTCCGGTAAAGATCGTTTCATCGAAAGACCCGGCGCCGATATGTGTATCGCTGGAGCCAATGAAGCCGAATTTGTAGGGGTTGAAGTTCTCTACTTCTTCGAAACCCAGTCCGCGCGCCAACGCGTTGCGGGCGAAATCTCCGATGTGCGGTGTCGACTTCGCGGCACTTCCTACCAAAGTATCGTAGATCTCGAAATTCGCCCATTCATCATTAGGAGAAAGTGCTGGGTGAGCGTCGGACGTGCCCTTGACCTGCGTAATTTCGATGACGGGTTCGTTGCGCATGCGGGTGACGGCGTAGTTTGCGGTCAATTGACCACCCTCATAGGTCTCGGACGCAAACATTTCGCCATTTGATGCGTTGGAATTGTGTGGGATGGACATGACATCCAGACCCTCAGCACGTTGCGCATCCATCCAGACCCACAGGTCTTCCGGATTGGGGGAATCGAGGGTCGAAAACAGCCGGTCAGGCGCGGCCCCCCGGAATATGACATTGCGGTGCAGGTTTGCAGCGGCCGGAATTTCGGAGTCCATGACCTCTGTCATGGCGGTGAATTCGTAACCGGAGAAGGCGGTGAACTTGCCGGGCTCATTATGGCGTTCGGCCGTCTCAATGTTCTTGACCCAAGCGGAGTCGATGACTTCTCGGTCGTAGATCTCTTCCACTTCTTCGCCCGTCACAATGGTGATGCCCACATTATGGAATGACTGGGCAGGGTTCGTCGCGTCCGGTCCGAATACGGATTTTGCGAAATTCGTGCGCGACAGATTCGTACCGGGCGTGGCCATGACCGGCATGATGCCGAGATATTCGCCATGATCCGTGACGGCGAGAAAATCGAGCGGACTGTCCAGCTGGATTTCATAGCCGCCGTCTGTGAGTAATTTCTCGCCCTTTGCATAACGATACGCGTCATCGGGCGTTGCGCGGACGGACGATATGAAGGCATCAAAAGACTGCCCCGTATGGACATGCAGATCACCAAACAGTGCGGTCCTGTCGGACGGATCAATTGATGGTGTGCTCGTCGGGACATTCGCGATCGGCCCTTCGGCTGACGTGGATGCCTCCGGTTGTGTTTTGACCGGTGTGCCACACGCTGAAGCTGCAAGTGCCAGAGCAGACGCCCCGGCCAGTATGGATACCCTCATAATTCCTCCCGTTTTTCGTCCACCATCAGCCTTCTGGGGGCAAGATCAACGAAATTCGGGAAGTTTCTAGTTGAGCGCTTTCCAATAGCCAGTTGATTCCAACGCCATTTGACGGGCGGCATCTTCGGCGCCGATCCGTTGCAACGCCTTCAAGAGGAGGAGCAGGCTGGCATCGTCGAGGGCGGTTGGATCGCCTTTTGTCATCCCGACCGTGGACAGGATAACTTCGCCTGCCGCATCGGCCTCAGCAGCGGCAAGCACACCCAGCAATTGCAAATCGATTTCCGGCGTGGCCTCGCGTTCGGGGGCATTCACCACCAACCGGCGGGCGTCGGCCGGGGGGGCAATGCCGAGCGCTGTCCAGAGGGCAAACAGGCGGGCGGCGGTCTGCTTTTGCAGATCGGACTCCGCAAGGGCTGCCAGTCGTTCGCCATTATAGTCGCTGGCGCTGCGTGTGGTTTCACTTCCCGCCAGCGTTGCCAGGGCCGACATGAGCGCCGAATCGAAGCTGCCATCCTCAGGCGCGCCTTCCATTGTGTTGGCAGACGACCAGTCCCTGGCGTCTGGGAAATGGCCTGTCGCCAGCGCGGACCGGGCGAACAGCGGGGCGTTTGAGACGGTGTCTATATTGATGGGAAGGCGCTCAATCTCGTTCCACAGAAGCCGGGAGACCGCGCTGAAATGAGCCGGGCTGTCCATTGCGTCTTCCAGTGCGGCCGCCAAGGCGAAAGCGCGGTCTTCATCGGTGACCAGCGGATCACGGGCTGCATAAAGCGCGCTTTCAAGCGGAGACGATGGCACGAAGCCGGGATCGGAAATCAGCTTGAAGAACAAGGTCCGATATGGGTCGGTCGGCAGCATGCCTGCCTGCGCCGCGATCCCGGCGGCCTCGACGCGCAATGCTTCCGGTAATTTCGGATGCAGGGCCATGGCGGCTGCGAGATCCGGGCGGCGCGCCGGGATGGGCTCTTCGGGCGGAGCGAGTCCGGCTTCGGCCGAAATTGCGAGGTTCAATCCGGAAGAGTAATCCGCCTCCGGCGCGTCTGGCAGTTCGCCGGACGTCGCAAACACAGCGGCGAGAAGCCAGGAATCGACGGCGTCCTGTTGCAGCGCCATCTCGATGGCGAGTTCGGCGCCGGCGGTATTGCCTTTCAGCGCCGCGCAGACAGCGCGTAGTTTGGCCCAATAGCCTGAAATCCGGTCAGGCGCGTTCAGCATGTCGCAAGCCGTCGCCTCATTGCCGAGCGCAAGATTCAAATCGGCGACGATTTCGTCTGCATCAAGGCCGGGTGGCGGGGTGTCGAGCCGTGCCATCAGAGTGGCAGCGGCTTCCGCTTCCCCCAGATCATACATGATCCGGGCGCGCTCTGCCCGGAGCAGCGGTTCCTGTATCCCGGCCGGGGGCGTTGCGGGCGACATTGCCATGCGTTGCATCAACGTCCGCTCGGCCGGGGTCAGGTCATGCGTGCGGACATCCCGCATCAGAGGCAGCAAATCATCGGCGTCAGAGGCGCGCCACATGTCGGTCGGCAGGGAAGGCTCACCAGCTTCGAGAAAACTCATACCCCACGGATTGACCAGGCCCAGACCGGAATCCTCGATTTGGGCGCCTGCTGGCAGGCCGCCTGCAAGGACAAGGCAGGCGACCGAGACAATGCCCTTAAAGGACATTGTCGACCTCAATGCGTATTTCACCAGGTTCCGGCTTGCCCTTTTCGGCCTGTCCGCCCAGCCACCAGGCGACGCCCAGAACGAGGACTACCAGCAGGCCCAGAAGGATGAGAAACTTGCGCATGGCTATTTACCCCTAGATACAGAATTCCGGCGCTGGATTGCGAAGGCGCCACAGCAACTATAGGACATGAACCGAACAGAGCCCGAAAGTCCAGAATGCCTTCTGACAGTGACAGTACTTCCCGACCGGTTGACGCGACATTGCCATACATGTCGCGGACGGTTGCGCTTGTCGGATTGATGGGAGCCGGGAAATCAACGGTCGGGCGCCGTCTGGCCGAGAAGATGGGCCGGGAATTCTTTGACAGTGATTCGGAGATCGAGAAGGCGGCTGGCCTGTCGATCACCGATATTTTCAAGCTTCACGGAGAAGAGGATTTCCGGCGCGGCGAGCATCAGGTGCTGAAACGCCTGTTGGACCTGCCGCCTCACGTGCTGGCTACTGGCGGCGGGGCCTATCTCAACAATGAGACCCGTGCGCTGATGCAGAAGAATGCGGTCACCGTCTGGCTGAACGCGGATCTCGAAACCTTGTGGCGGCGGGTCCAGAAGCGCGATACGCGCCCCCTGCTCCGGCGCCCCGATGCCAAGGACGTGCTGACCAATCTGCTGGCCGAGCGCGAGCCGATCTATTCCCAGGCCGATCTTGTTGTGCCGTCAAAGGACGGCCCGCACGGCACCACCGTCAATGCCATATACAAGGCCCTCCAGACATGGACACCGAAGTGAACATGACCGCGCCCCTACTCGAGACCGTGACCGTAGACCTCGAAGACCGTAGCTATGACATTCTGGTCGGCCATGGCGCCCTGGATCAATTGGCCGCGCGCCTCTCGCCCATGCTGAAGCAGTCACGGGTTTTCGTCCTGACGGATGAGACGGTTGAGCGCATGCACCGCCACCGGCTGGACGAGGCGCTGAAATCAACTGGCATGAAAACGTTATGGAAATCCCTGACGCCCGGCGAGAAAACGAAATCCTTCTCCAATCTCGAAGGCATCCTGGACTGGCTGCTCGAAGCCTCTGCTGACCGCAGCGATGTGCTCATTGCGCTCGGTGGTGGCGTCATTGGAGACATTACAGGCCTCGCCGCCAGCCTGATGAAGCGCGGCATGAAGTTCGTGCAGGTGCCTACAACCCTGCTGGCCCAAGTCGATTCCTCGGTTGGCGGCAAGACCGCGGTGAACACGCCGCGCGGCAAGAACTCGATTGGCGCCTTCTACCAGCCGCAATTGGTGATCGCAGATACAGCCCTGCTGGAAACGCTGCCGGCACGTGAGCTTCGTGCGGGATATGCGGAAATCGTGAAATACGGCCTGATCAATGATCCGGACTTTTTTGCCTGGCTCGAAGAGCATGGCGAGGCGGTCTTGGCGCTGGACCCGGGGGCGATCGCCCATGCTGTGGCGACCAGTTGCCGTGCGAAAGCTGCCATCGTGGCCGAAGACGAGCGTGAAACGGGCGTCCGAGCCCTGCTCAATCTCGGGCACACATTCGGGCATGCGCTCGAGGCAGCAAATGGCTACGCGCCGGACCTGCTGCACGGCGAAGCCGTGGCCATCGGCATGGCGCTTGCCTTCCGCTATGGCGCCGCGCAAGGCATCACACCTGAGGCCGATGCAGACCGCGTGACGGCGCATCTTGATGCAACAGGCCTGCAATCAGCCATTCCGGGCCGGCAGGGCGGCCCCTACACGGCCGCGCGCCTTGTCGAACTGATGCAACAGGACAAGAAGGCCAGAGGCGGGCGCGTGCCCCTGATCCTCGCAAGAGGCATTGGCCAATCCTACATTCACGCGGATGCAGACCTCACTCAAGTCGAAGCCTTTCTCCGCACGGAATTGCTGGAAGGCTGATCCACACATTATGAGACCCTATCCATGATTGCCGGTTACATCATTTCTATCCTCGTGCTGCTTGGCCTGTCCGGCTTCTTTTCCGGCTCCGAGACGGCGCTGACCGCTGCATCGCGCGCCCGCATGCACCAGTTGGAAAAGGATGGGGACAAGCGGGCCGAGACGGTGAACCGGCTGATCAGCAATCGTGAAAACCTGATCGGCTCCATCCTGCTGGGCAACAATCTCGTGAACATCCTGGCGTCGGTTCTTGCAACATCCCTGTTTACGGCGCTGTTCGGTCAGGGCGGGCTCGCGCTGGTATTGGCCACCGGCGTGATGACCATTCTGGTGCTCGTGTTTTCCGAAGTGCTACCTAAAACCTACGCGATCACGCGGCCTGACACGATGGCGATGAGCGTAGCCCGGCCGATCAGTGGCCTGGTCTGGGCGGTTGCCTGGATCGTCAAGCTCATCCAGTTCATCGTGACCATCACGCTCAAGATTCTCGGTCTGGGTGCACCGGCCGAACTGGTTACGGCAGAACAGGAAATCCGCGGTGCCATTGACCTGCATGCCTCCGAGGGCGGGGTGGGAGCCGAAGACCGTCTGCGTCTTGTCGGCGCGCTCGACCTGAAAGAGCTGACCGTCGAAGACGTGATGATCCACCGGAAGAATATCCGCATGTTGAATGCGGATACCGAGCCGCGCCAATTGGTGACGAAGGCGCTGGCGAGCCCGCACACCCGTTTGCCCCTATACCGGGGCGAAAAGGAAGAGATTGTCGGAATTCTCCACGCAAAGGATCTTTTGCGGGCGGCACTGCCCCTCGGCGGAGATCTCTCCTCACTCGATCTCGACTCCATACTGCGCAAGCCTTGGTTTGTGCCGGAGACAACCCCTGTTCAGGACCAGCTTGATGCCTTTCTGCAGAAGCGCAGCCACTTCGCCTTGGTCGTGGACGAGTATGGTGAACTTCAGGGCCTGATCACGCTGGAAGATATTCTGGAAGAGATTGTGGGCCACATCCATGATGAGCATGATGTGGCTGTGCAGGGCGTGAGACCGCAGCCGAACGGATCGGTCAATGTTGATGGCTGGGTCCCAATTCGAGACCTGAACCGTGCCACGGGTTGGAACTTACCCGATGAAGAAGCTGTCACAGTGGCAGGGCTCGTCATCCATGAAGCCCAGACCATTCCGGAACCCGGACAAAGCTTCGTGTTTCATGGCTACAGGTTCAATGTGCTGCGTCGCCAGCGAAACCAGGTCACCGGCCTGAACATATCAGAGGCCGAAACCGCCTGAGTCGGCATCGCGACTGGCCATGTGAATCTCTGGCGAAGGATCTTCGTCGCACCCATTCGCTTTCAGCCAGTTTTTTTCGGTCAATGACACGATATGAGCAGAATCCGGATCGGGATTGTCCATCGCGATCACAGCCCATTCGCTCTTGAGCGTAGGTACGTCATGGGAAACCGGAACGAAGACGATTTCTTGGCCTGACGTACAGACCGTGTCGCGAATCCAGTGCATCATGCCCAGATTCACCTTGTCCGAAGGGGTTTCACCAATCGCTGAACCTGCAATCATCGCGCCTGTTGCGGCGGCTATCATGAGTTGTCTTACCATCACCCGTTCTCCTCGACGGCTGCGAAATTAATGAACGAGTCATATTTCGGTTCCCCGTGGAGTCGGATTTTTCAAGAATCATGCCGCTTTCGCGTGTAAGGCGAGTGCGTGAAGGCCGGAGTCGAATTCGGATTGTAGTACCATCATGATGCTGCGCTGGGTCTGGACGCGCGACAGGCCTGCAAAGGCAGCCGAAGTGATTCGCACCGTATAATGGGTCTCTCCCCCCGGCGCCGCGCCCGCATGACCTGCATGTTTCTGGCTGTCATCCGTAATATCCAGCTCCACCGGGGCAAAAGCCTCGGTCAAAAGGTCACGAATTCGCGATAACCTGTTACTTGGCTGTGGCATCTTTAACCTGCACTCCTTATTATGCCGGGTCATGTCTGACGGTGACCCATTTTCCTATCGCGTTAAGTTCAAAGATATACGCATCAAGCCTCCCAAAGACGAGGCTTCGAGAGCGCGTGCGCAGAAGACTCGTGTCTGCGATCACAAGCAATGCGACCTTGAGGGGACCCACCCTGCGCCGAAGCGCCAGGGGAATGGTCGCCATTATTTCTGCCAGACGCACGCGGCAGAGTACAATCGCAGCTTCGATTTCTTTGAAGGCATGTCCCAGGCCGAGGCGGCTTCATTCGCCCGGTCCGAACGATACGGCCACAAGCGCACCTGGAAATTCGGTACAGGTCCGATGCGCGGTGAAAAGGGTACTCAAAAGCTGGATCCGCGCCGCTGGGCTGGCAGTAAATTCTTCAATGTAGATGATGTGGCCAGTGGTGAGACAGCCTCGTCCGGCCATCGCAACACGCTGCAGAAGCGCGCCCTCAAGGAGCTGGATCTGGAAACCGATGCCAAGCCTGCAGAGATTCGCGCACGCTATGCCGAATATGTGCGCCGCTTCCACCCGGACTCCAACAAGGGCGACCGATCCTCCGAACACAAGCTCCAGCGCGTGCTGCGAGCGGGCAAGCTTCTGAAGGCCGCAGGCCTGATGAAAGGCTGAGATGCACGACATTCTCGTGATCGGCGGCGGGATCAACGGCACCGGGATCGCGCGCGATGCGGCGGGGCGAGGACTGGACGTCGTCCTGTGCGAAAAGGATGATCTTGCCCAGCACACATCCTCGGCCAGTACCAAGCTGATCCATGGCGGCCTGCGCTATCTGGAGCAATATGATTTCAGCCTTGTCCGCAAGGCGCTGATCGAGCGCGAAATCCTGCTCAAGGCTGCCCCGCATATCATCTGGCCGATGCGGTTCGTCCTGCCCCATCACAAGGAATTGCGCCCGGCCTGGCTGATCCGGCTGGGCCTCTTCATCTATGATCACCTCGGCGGACGGAAACTGTTGCCGCCGACAAAGACGCTGCGGCGGAAATCGACGACAAAGCTTGATGCGCTCAAGCCGGAGTACCGGCTCGCCTTTGAATACTCGGATTGCTGGGTCGAAGATTCCCGTCTGGTCGTGTTGAATGCCGTCGACGCCAAGTCACGCGGCGCCGAGGTCCTGACCCGCACGCGCTGCACCTCGCTCGTGCGAAACGGTGATCACTGGGACGCGGTGCTGGAAGGCCCGACCGGGTCTGAAACCCGCTCGTTCAAGGCGGTCGTGAATGCCGCCGGCGCATGGGTTGACGATATCCTCGGCCTCGACCCTGGAAAGAAGACTGAAACGCACCTGCGCCTTGTGAAGGGCAGCCACATCATCGTGCCGCGCTGGCATGAAGGCGACCATGCCTATTTCTTTCAGAATGGTGATGGGCGCATCATGTTCGCGATTCCCTATGAACGCGGCGAGTTCACCCTGATCGGGACGACCGATGTTCCGTACGAAGCCAATCGCGACGAGGTGAAAATCACACAGGACGAGATCAAGTATCTCTGCGATGGCGCGAGCGAGTATTATGCGCGCGCGGTAACGCCTTCCGATGTGGTGGCGACCTATTCCGGCGTGCGGCCACTCTATGATGACCATGCCGCAAACGCCTCCAAGGTGACCCGCGATTACGTCCTGAAGCTGGACGATGAGGCTGGCGCGCCGATCCTGTCCGTCTTCGGCGGCAAGATCACGACCTATCGGGAATTGGCCGAGGATGCACTTCAGACGCTGGAGGACATTTTCCCAGGGGCCGGCAAGGAATGGACCCGCGACGCGGATCTTCCTGGCGGTGACATGCCCGGTGCCGATTTTGACGGCTTCTTCACCGATTTGAAACGGGACTATCCGAATCTGGATGCCGACCTGCTGGAACGGTTGGCGCGCGCTTATGGCACAAAAGTCCGGCAATTGCTGACCAATGCCGATACCGTGGCGGATCTCGGACGCATGTTCGGCGCAGGTCTTACCGAAGCCGAGGCGCGCTATTTGGTCGAGGCGGAGTTTGCCCGATCTGCCGACGACATCCTTTGGCGCCGATCAAAGCTGGGCCTGCACATGAGCGACGCAGAACGCGCCGCATTTTCAGACTGGATGACCGATCACATAAAGACGCACGCCTGACCCTTCCCGGCCAGTGATGCACCTACGGATGGCGCGTCTGTATATTCTGCAGGGCCGCGCTGTTTCGCCCGCCCTGCCTTGGTAGACAGGCGAACGGGTCTATGATCAAAGGCGCCATCCGGTTTATCGCGGCCCTGGCC
The DNA here is from genome assembly GCF_036964145.1 of Hyphomonas sp. GTDB lineage: Bacteria > Pseudomonadota > Alphaproteobacteria > Caulobacterales > Hyphomonadaceae > Hyphomonas. The sequence continues at coordinate 17,750 of NZ_JBALUC010000001.1, read as the reverse complement.
GCTATGAGAGATACTGAAGATGACCAAAGGCTTGGTAACTGTTTTTGGCGGGTCGGGGTTCATCGGTCGCTACGCTGCCCGTGAACTCGTGAAAAAGGGATGGCGCGTCCGCGTTGCCTGTCGCCATGTGAACACAGCGGGCGACGTCCGTCTTGCAGGCCCTCCGGGATGGGTGGATGTCGTTCAGGCGAACATCCGCAACCGGGATTCGATCGAGCGCGCGCTGGAAGGTGCTGACGCCGTCGTGAACCTGGTCGGTATCATGTTCGAAAAAGGCGCGCAGACCTTTGAGTCTTCTCAAAGCGGAGGCGCCGCCCTCTTGGCGCAAATTGCTGCGGAGAAGGGGATTGCCCGTTTCGTTCAGGTATCCGCCATTGGGGCGGACGCAGACTCCTCCGCCGATTATGCGCGCACCAAGGCTGAAGCCGAAGCTGCCGTTCGTGACGCCGTTCCGACCGCGACCATTCTGCGTCCATCCATCGTGTTCGCGTCGGAAGATGAGTTCTTCAACCGGTTCGCCGCACTCGCGACGGCGCCGATGATGAATGTCTTTCCGCTCATGCCCGCCATTGGCGGGGGCTCCACCCGGTTCCAGCCGGTCTATGCAGGCGACGTGGCCGAGGCGATTGCGTTTGGCGTGGATGATGTGGCGACCGCCAGCAAGACATACGAACTCGGCGGCCCGCGCACCTACACGTTCAATGAAATCTACGACATCATTCTTGAAACGATCGACAAGCGGCGCTTCAAGATTCCGCTGCCCTTCTTCATCGCAAAGCCGATGGGATATCTGACAGCCGCCGTCTGGCGCTACATCCCACCCTTCTCCTGGGGCTTTCTGGGTGATCCGCCGATCACCGGCGATCAGGTCGAGCTGTTGAAGTCCGACAATGTCGTGGCTGACGATGCACTGACCCTGAAGGACCTTGGTGTGACAGAGCTGGAAACGGTCGAGGCGATCGTGCCATCCTATCTCTGGCGCTTCCGCGACTATGGCGAGTTCCACAAGCCGTCCGAGGCCTGAGCCTAGAACAGGCCGATCAGGGGTGATCCCAGGATCAGCACGGCGCCCAGCGCAAAGCGGTACAGTACGAAGGGCAGGAAGCTCATTCGGCTGAGCAGCGACATCAGGAACCAGATGGACGCAAGGCCGGTGACAAAGGCGATGCCCGCCACGATCAGGCCATCCTTGATGGTCAGGACCGTTTCGGTCGCATCTGCCGTCAACAGCCCCATCGCGCCGTAAAGTCCGGCGGCGGCGAGAATGGGCGCCCCGATCAGCATGGAGAACCGGGCCGCTTCCGTGCGGTCGTAGCCGAGCGCGCGCGCGGCGGTCATCGTGATACCGGAGCGGCTGGTGCCGGGCAGGATGGCGGCAATTGCCTGTGTCGCGCCGATCAGGAAGGCATGCCACATGGTCATGTCTTCTTCCTTGCGATCCCGGTCCCCCTTCACATCGGCCCACCAGAGCAGGGCGCCGAACAGGATCGTGGTTGCGGCCACGACATAGATGCTGCGCATGCTTTCCAGCATGTGTTCGGGCAGGAATTTCTCATAGGCGAAGGCCACGAGGACGGCGACCGGGGTCGCGACGATGACGGCGGCAGCCAGGCGCGCGCCTCTCGACAGTGGCGCCTTTGAAACAGGGGCGGCGATGAGTTCGAATCCGCCGCCGATGGCGCTGAGCACGTCCTTGCGGAAATAGATCAGCATGGCCAGCAAGGTGCCGAGGTTCGATACGGCATTGATCAGGAGTTCGTCCGCCGGGCTTGCCTGAAAGAAATCCGCCGCGAGCAATACATGGCCGGAGGAGGATACGGGCAGCCATTCCGTTGTGCCCTGCAACAGAGCGATGATGGCGAGCTGTAATAGGGACATCAGGCGGGCCTTACACTGTTAGGACAGACGTGAACTAAACCAATTCGGGGAAAATTCCATTCATCCTATACAAATCAAAATGATTTCTATTTGTTTGAGGTAAATCAATCCGCGACCAAAATGTCATTTTCAGGCAGTAATTGAATATCATTATAATCTGTATTGACGCGAATGCGCTTGCGAGGTGTGCGGGAAAGTCCTAAGTCCACACTTCTAATATCGGGAGCGCCGGAATGGCAGAAAAAATGCTGAAATTCACAAAGGTCGAACGGAGTATGCCCTCCAAGCGGACGGCGTTGGACCGTAGGGATGACTTTGAAGAAATCTATGCCGAATTCAGCAAGGAGAAGGCCAGCGAGCAGGCGACGCGGTGTTCCCAATGTGGTGTGCCATTCTGCCAGCAAGGCTGCCCGCTTTCCAACAATATCCCGGACTGGCTGAAGCTGGCCGCGGAAGACCGTCTGGAAGAGGCCTACCAGGTGTCATCCGCGACGAACAATATGCCGGAAATCTGCGGCCGTATCTGTCCGCAGGACAGATTGTGCGAAGGCATCTGTACGATCGAGCAGTCCGGGCATGGGACGGTGACGATCGGGTCGATCGAAAAATACATCACCGACAATGCCTGGGAGCAGGGCTGGGTGACGCCAATCACACCGCCTCGCGAGCGGACACAATCCGCCGGCATCATCGGCGCGGGTCCCGCTGGCCTCGCCGCCGCCGAACAGCTGCGCCGCAAGGGCTACCAGGTCACCGTTTACGATGCCTATGACCGTGGGGGCGGCCTTCTGGTTTATGGCATTCCGGGCTTCAAGCTGGAGAAGGATGTCGTCGAGCGGCGGATCAAGCGCCTTGAAGATTCCGGCATTGCGTTCAAATTCAATACCCGAATTGGCGAGACGGTCTCTCTCGCCACGCTGCGCGAAGAACACGACACGCTTCTGATTGCAACCGGCGTATATGCCGCAAAAGATCTGAAATGCCCCGGCAGCGGCGCCAAGGGCGTATTTCCGGCGCTGGAGTATCTGACCGCATCGAACCGCAAGAATTTCGGGGATGCAGTGCCGGCATATGATAACGGAACCCTGAACGCCGACGGCAAACGCGTGGTCGTGATTGGCGGGGGCGATACCGCGATGGACTGTGTCCGCACGGCCATCCGCCAGGGCGCCAAGAGCGTGACCTGCCTCTATCGGCGCGACCGCGCCAATATGCCGGGCAGCCAGCGTGAGGTGACGAATGCCGAGGAAGAAGGCGTCACCTTCGAATGGCTCGCTTCGCCAGATGCCATCCTCGACACGAAAGCGGGTAAGCTGAAAGCCGTCCGTGCCAGCCGCATGAAACTGGGCGAGCCGGATGCCTCCGGTCGCCAGTCTCCGGTCAAGACGGGTGAGACATTCGACATCAAGGCGGACATGGTGATCAAGGCGCTGGGCTTTGACCCGGAAGACCTGCCGGAACTGTTCGGCGAAGAAACACTGACCGTGAACCGCTGGGGCGCGGTCCGGGTCGATTATGCAACAATGGAAACCAGCCTGCCCGGCGTCTATGCCGCAGGCGATATCGTCAGGGGTGCTTCGCTCGTTGTCTGGGCCATCAAGGATGGGCGGGATGCAGCAGAAGCCATGCACAAGGCGATGAGAGCAGAAGAGCGCGCTTCAAAAGTCGCGGCGGAGTAATCAGATGTCAGATTATGTAAAACAGTACGAAGCCAACCGTCAGAAGTTGATGGACGGCCATGCCTATGATCCGGAATACGAGCATGATGCTTGCGGCGTCGGCCTGGTGGCCGCGCTCGACGGCAAGCCTCGCCGCGAGATCGTGGAAATGGGCATCGAGGCCCTGAAGAATGTCTGGCACCGCGGCGCAGTGGACGCCGATGGCAAGACCGGTGACGGCGCAGGTATCCGCGTGGAAGTTCCGCAGGACTTCTTTCGTGAGCATGTGACCCGCACGGGCCACAATCCGACCGATGATCCGATCTGTGTAGGTCAGATCTTCCTACCACGTACAGACTTCGCCGCTCAGGAAGCCGCACGGACCTTGGTCGAAACCGAAGTCCTGCATTTCGGTTTCTACATCTATGGCTGGCGGCAGCCTCCGGTCGACGTGACCGTGATCGGCCAGAAGGCCAAGGACACGCGCCCCGCCATCGAACAGATCATGTTCCGTGACGCGATGGGCCGCAGCCCGGAAGATCTTGAGCGGGCCCTTTATATCTGCCGCCGACGAATTGAGCGCCGGGCGCGGGAAGCCGCGATTCCGTCTTTCTATGTCTGTTCGCTGAGCCATTCATCCCTGATCTACAAGGGCATGTTCCTGGCGCAGGATATCGACAATTTCTATCTGGACCTGAGGGATGAGCGGTTTGTTTCGGCCTTTGCGATCTACCACCAGCGCTACTCAACCAACACATTCCCGCAATGGTCGCTGGCCCAGCCCTTCCGCATGATCGCGCACAATGGCGAGATCAACACGGTTCGGGGCAACAAGAACTGGATGAAGAGTCACGAGATCCGCATGGTCTCGGAAGTCTTTGGCGAACATGTCGATGATGTGAAGCCGGTCATCCCGGATGGCACATCGGATTCGGGTGCGCTCGATTCGGTATTCGAGATTCTCTGCAAGTCCGGCCGGTCCGCGCCGATGGCCAAGGCCATGCTGATCCCGGAAGCCTGGTCGAAGCGGGATTCGGTCATGCCAACGTCGCATCAGGCCCTCTATGATTACTGCAACTCCGTCATGGAGCCGTGGGACGGTCCGGCTGGTATTGCGGCTTATGACGGCCGCTGGGCTATTGCGGGCCTGGACCGGAATGGGCTGCGGCCGCTGCGCTATGCGCTGACGGCGGATGGTATTCTGGCGGTTGGTTCGGAAGCTGGCATGTGCCCGCTGGGCGACCATGAAGTTACCAAGCGCGGTCTGATCCAGGCAGGCGGCATGATTGCGGCTGACCTGAAGACAGGTAAGTTCTACGAGCACCGGGAATTGATCGACCTGCTTGCGGGCAAGGCCCCTTATGAAGACTGGCTGAAGGCTGTCACGGAGCTTGATCCGGAAATCGGTCCTGGTCCGGAACCGCTCATGTTCAACAAGGAAGACATGCTGCGTCGTCAGACGGCGGCGGGCTATACGCTTGAAACGCTGGAGCTCATTCTGTCTCCGATGGCAGAAGGCGGCAAGGAGGCGATCGGCTCGATGGGCGATGATACGGCGACGGCGGTGCTGTCCTTCTCTTATCGCCCGATGAGCCACTTCTTCCGGCAGAATTTCAGTCAGGTCACGAACCCTCCGGTCGACCCGTTGCGCGAAGAGCGTGTCATGAGTCTCAAGACGCGGTTCAAGAACCTCGGAAACGTTCTGGACACCGACAAATCGCAGCAGGAAGTGTTCGTTCTGGAAAGCCCTGTGCTGACCAATGGCACGTATGATCGCCTGATTGACCGGCTCGGCGTCGGCACAGCCGAGATCGATTGTACGTTCAATGAGGCAGATGCCGCAGGCGACGGAACGGCGCTCAAGAATGCGCTGAGCCGTATCCGCCGTGAGGCCGAGGATGCTGTTCGCGAAGGCCGCGAACACATCATTCTGACCGACCAGTACCAATCGGCAGACAAGATCGCCATCCCGATGATCCTGGCCACCGGCGCTGTGCACTCACATCTCGTCGCACAAGGCCTGCGGACGTTCTGTTCGATCACTGTCCGTTCGGCCGAATGTCTCGACACGCATTACTTTGCCGTCCTCATCGGTGTCGGGGCGACCTGCGTGAACGCTTATCTTGCGCAGGACATCATCGCGGACCGTCAGACACGCGGCCTGTTCGGCGACATGACGCTGAGTGATTGCGTCCTGAACTTCAAGAAAGCGGTCGAGGCTGGCCTCCTGAAAATCATCTCCAAGATGGGTATTTCCGTCATCTCGTCCTATCGGGGCGGATATAATTTTGAGGCGTTGGGCCTGTCTCGCGCGCTGGTCGCAGACTATTTCCCCGGCATGAACAGCCGAATCTCCGGTCTGGGCCTTGCGGGTCTCGAAGAGAATGCGCTCGTGCGCCATGAAGCCGCGTTTGATGAAGACGTGGTCTCGTTGCCAGTGGGTGGATTCTATCGTCTGCGCGCGTCGGAAGAACCCCACGCACTGGATGGAAACCTGATCCATACGTTGCAGGCTGCCTGCGACCGCGGCGACTATTCCATCTACCGAAAATATGTCGAAGCCGTGCATTCGCGCGACCCGATCCAGCTGCGCGACCTGCTCGACTTCAAGCCGGCCGGTGCGCCGGTGCCTGTCTCCAGCGTCCAGTCGATCAATGAAATCCGTAAGCGGTTCATAACGCCGGGCATGTCTCTTGGTGCGCTTAGCCCGGAAGCGCATGGGACGCTGAACGTGGCGATGAACCGCATCGGTGCCAAGTCGGTTTCTGGCGAGGGCGGCGAAGATCGTGCGCGGTTCCGCCCGCTGCCGAATGGCGACAATATGAACTCTGCCGTCAAGCAGGTGGCCTCGGGCCGGTTTGGTGTGACGGCGGAGTATCTGAACCAGTGCCGCGAGATTGAAATCAAGATCGCCCAGGGCGCCAAGCCCGGTGAGGGTGGCCAGCTGCCGGGCTTCAAGGTGACGGAATTCATCGCCAGGCTGCGCCATGCGACGCCGGGTGTGATGTTGATCTCGCCGCCGCCGCACCATGACATCTACTCCATCGAAGACCTTGCCCAGCTGATCTACGATCTCAAGCAGATCAATCCCGAAGCGCGGGTCTGCGTGAAGCTCGTCGCCCAGTCCGGGGTCGGTACGGTCGCCGCCGGTGTGGCCAAGGCCAAGGCCGATGTCATCCTGATCGCAGGCGGTGTGGGTGGAACAGGCGCAAGCCCGCAGACCTCCATCAAATATGCGGGCCTACCGTGGGAGCTCGGCCTTGCCGAAGCGCACCAGATCCTGTCGCTGAACAATCTGCGCAGCAAGGTCACGCTGCGGACGGATGGCGGCCTCCGTACCGGCCGGGACATTGTCATTGCGGCGATGCTGGGCGCGGAAGAGTATGGCATCGGCACGGCCTCGCTGGTCGCCATGGGCTGTATCATGGTGCGCCAGTGCCATTCGAACACCTGCCCTGTTGGCGTCTGTGTTCAGGACGAAGCGCTGCGGGCGCACTTCACGGGGTCTCCCGAGAAGGTCGTGAATTTGATGAGCTTCATCGCCGAAGATGTGCGGGAAATCCTCGCCTCGCTCGGTTTGAAGTCGCTCGATGAAGCCATCGGCCGCACCGACTTGCTCGCTCAGGTCAGCCGCGGCTCGACCCATCTCGACGATCTCGATCTCAACCCGCTGCTGGTACAGGTCGATACCGAAACACCGGTCATCTACCAGCCGAATCGTCGTGAGGAAGTTCCGGACACGTTGGACGCCCAGATCCTGCGCGATGCCGAGCCGTTCTTCGAGCGCGGCGAGAAGATGCAGCTCGAATATGGCGTGCGCAACACGATGCGGGCCATTGGCGCGCGGTCGAGTTCTGCCATCACACGGAAGTTTGGCATGCAGGCCCTGCCGGAAGGCCGTCTGCATATCCGGCTTGAGGGGTCCGCGGGCCAGTCGCTTGGCGCGTTCTCAGTGCAAGGCCTCCTGCTCGAAGTCATCGGCGATGCCAATGACTATGTCGGCAAGGGCCTGTCGGGGGCCTCGATTGTCGTCTCGCCGCGTCCTAAGGAACGCCACCGGACAGGCGATGCCATCATCGGCAATACGTGCCTGTACGGCGCAACGGCTGGCAAGCTGTTCGCGGCCGGCACGGCAGGCGTACGTTTCGCGGTCCGAAACTCCGGCGCCGTGACGGTTATCGAAGGCTGCGGCGCGAATGGCTGCGAATACATGACCGGCGGACGCGCGGTGATCCTCGGCCCGGTCGGCGACAATTTCGGCGCCGGCATGACCGGGGGAACGGCCTATATCTGGGATCCGGACAGCCAGTTTGAACGCGTCGCAAACCCCGATGCCATCGATTGGTACCCACTCTCCGACATGAAGGCTGAGCACATCGCCGAAGCCCGCACGTTGATCGAGGAACATTTCAAGCGCACCAAATCGCTGCGCGCAAAGGACATCCTTGAGAACTGGGACGCGTCCACTCGCGAGATGTTGATGATCGTCCCGAAAGAGATCGCGCATCTGCTGCTGGGCGACACCACGCCAAAGGGTAGCCAGGCAAAAATGGTAGAGAAAGTCTGATGAAGGGCCCCCGAAGCAATCCGGGGGCATTTTACATCAGCTGGGCTTCTTGCGGCGAATGCGCGGCCAGATCAGCTTGAGCCAGATCCACAGGAATGCGCCGATCAGGATCAGCCAGGGCAGGCCGATAGCAAAAGCCGTAATTACAGCGGCGAGCGCGCTGGACAGATTGTAGAAGAAATCTCCGAAGGCATTCGCGATGGGCGATAGCGCCCCCTGCGAAACCGGATTGCGCTTGGTCTCATAATTGATGCTCAGCTGGCTCATCTGAACCCGGAGCATCAACGTCTTGAGTGATGACTTCAACGAGTCGATTTCACCGTTGACGCGGGCAAGTTCCCGCTCCGTGGCCAACAGGTCTCCCAGTTCGCCGTCACGGTTGGCCAACAATTCTTCCAGGCGTTTCTGGAGGGTCTGCTGTGCGTTCAGGCGGGCATCTGTGTCGATGATCGATACGGTCAGGTCTTCAGCCGTCGTCTGCCGGTTCGTCACCTCGCCATTGGCCTGTTCGGCTTCGGCATCGACGCCGTTCAGGAAGGTTTCGATCCAGTCCGGTGTTGCCCTCAGCTGGAGCGAAGCAGAGGCTTCATCATCTGAATATGTGTTGAACCAGGAATTGGTGATGATGCAGACCGATGGGCCCGCCTCGTTACATGCCGCAACATGCCCTTGCATGACAGGCTCGATCGACTTCACCGGCAGGCGCATCCCAAGGGAGTGCGAATAGGCGATGTATTGCTGCGCGACCTCTTCGGTTGGTCCAGATCCCCCGCCAGCCTTGGCGTAGGAGCCATCCATCGCCATGCCCTGTTCCATCATGGGCGCTGGCGGTGGCGCAGACATGGCCGCTCGCTCGACGGACTCGTTGCCCGGCCCGCCACAGGCGGCAAGCCATAGGGCGGCCGTCACAATTGCTGGAAATTTGAAATTCATATTGTCCCTCCACGTCCAATCCGACTTCCACATGAAACCAGCAAAATGGCAAGATCACGTTTGAAATCGGGCGGTTCGTCAGGGCCGGAAGCCGGTTCTTCGCTCGCCCGGCTCCAGCGTACGCCAAGCATGCTGGATGAAGTCCACCAGCAGCGGTCTTGTATCGCGCGGATCGATGATTTCCTCGGCATAGAAGGATTCGGCCGTCCGGAACGGCGAGCGGATCGCATCGAACTTCTTGTAAAGCTGCGCCTTCAGGACTTCCGGGTCTTCAGCTTCGGCCAGTTCCTTTCGGAACGCCGCTTCGATCCCGCCCGCCATGGGCAGGCTGCCCCAGTCGCCACTGGGCCAGCAATAACGCCACTTGGTCCGGCTCTGGTTCATCATGGCCGATCCGGCGAGGCCATAGGCCTTCCGGATGACAATGGAGCAGACCGGCACATCGGCTTGGTAGATGGCGGTCATGGCGCGCACACCGGCGCGGGTCACGCCCGCGGTCTCCGCCTTCACACCCACGGCAAAGCCGGGGCAGTCAACGAAGTGGATAACCGGCAAATGGAATTGCGAGCAAAGGTCCATGTGGCGGGTGACCTTGTCGCAGACATCCGCCGTCCAGGCACCATCCAGGAAGAAGGGGTCGCCGGCCAGAATGCCGACTGGGTACCCGTCGACACGGGCGAAGCCGCAGACAATGCCCCGGCCCCAATCATGGCCGATCTCGAAGAAGCTGCCTGTGTCGACGGTCGCTTCCACAATCTTGCGCGGCTTGTAGGGTGTCTTGCCATCGGTGGGCACGATCGAGAGAAGGCTCTCCTCACGGCGGTCCGGCTTGTCCCGTGGCGGCTCTCGTTCAGGCAATTCGTGCACGGAGGCTGGCAGATAGGAGAGGAAGCGGCGTGCCGTTTCGAAGGCATCGGCTTCGCTGTCGACCACATTGTCGACTGTGCCATTCTGCCCCTGGATTTTCCAGCCGCCGAGTTCTTCTTTCGTGACGTTTTCGCCAAGTGCAATCGCGACCGGCGGGCCGGCAACGAAAACCTGGCTGAGTTCCTTCACCATGACCGAGAAATGGCTGGCGGCGACGCGCCCGGCGCCCATGCCGGCACACGGCCCGAGGGCGAGCGAGACGAACGGCACTTGCGTCAGGCCATGCGTGATCTCGTTCCAGCCCGGCGTCTCCGGAATATAGGTCCGGGGATCCTTCTCAAGGCTCTTGATCGATCCGCCGCCCCCGGTACCGTCGATCATCTGGACCAGAGGCATCCGGTATTCGGCGGCCATCTTGATCATCATAACCATTTTTTGCCAGATCGCAGCATCTGACGCTCCGCCGCGGACCGTGAAGTCATCGGCGAGAATGACCGTTGGCTTTCCGTTCAGCGTTGCGCGTCCGGTGACGGACGTTGAAGGGGAAAAGGATTCCAGTTCATCGTCGACCGTATAAGTGGCCTTGCCGGCGATCTTGCCGATTTCGTGAAAGCTGCCGGGATCAGCCAGGAAGGCGACGCGCTCACGAACGGTCAGCTTGCCACGTCCGCGCTGGCGGGACACCGGCTCTTCGCCGCCCATTTTCTCAGCCAGCCGCTCGCGGCGGCGCAATTCTTCAATCGATTTTTGCCAACTCATGCTGGTCAGGTTCCATGCTTCCGCTACGCTAGGTCAAGATGTGTTTCCATCCGGAAACCCTGCAATCCGCGCTGCAAACAACTGAGTTGCTTCAAGCAAATCTGAAGCATGCGGGCTTGCAATCTGCCTGAAGGGGCGGCTTTATCGGCTCAAGTCCATTTAAGGAGGAATTCAATGGATCTCTCAGAACTCACATCGAAAGCAGATTCTGCCGTCGAAGCCGGTGGCGACTTCACCAAGAAAGTGAAATTCGATTTCGGTGACGCTGGCAAGCTGTTCATCGACGGCGTTGCAGGCAAGGCTGACAATTCGGACTCCGATGCTGACGCCACCATCAAGGTCAACTGGGACGACTTCGTGAAAATTTCCGAAGGCGCCATGGACCCGACGATGGCCTTCATGCAGGGCAAGCTGAAAGTTGAAGGTGACATGTCTGTTGCCATGCAGCTGCAGAATTTGATGAAGAAGTTCAGCTAATCTCGCTGGATCGAACTTGATCTCTGAAGCCGTCCGGGGAAACCTTGGGCGGCTTCTTGCCATTGAAAGTTCTTTATGACGACGCCCCCCCACACTCAGGATGATTCCTTCGTACTCATTCCGGGAAACCCGCCGCCTGACGGGGCAGAAATTCTGTGGTTCAAGGGAAGTGAGGGACGAAACCTGAGGGCCTGCGTGGCACCGGCCCTGTCAAAGTCTGATCCGCGCGGCACCGCGATTGTCTGCCCGGGCCGCACAGAATTCATCGAGAAATACTTCGAGGTCGGACGGGAGCTTCAGGCAATGGGCTTCGCCGTGGTCATTCTTGACTGGCCGGGGCAAGGCCTGTCGGAGCGCCTGCTGGACGACACCAAGAAGGGACATATCGACCGGTTCGAGACCTTCATGGGCGCCCTTGCGGGCGGGCTGGAGCAATTGCAGGACCGGCTGCCGCGTCCGTATGTTTCGGTCGCACACTCCATGGGAGGCGCCATCGCGCTGGCGGCCATTGCTCAGGGGCTGGTGCAGGTTGATGCGGCCGCATTCTGTGCCCCGATGTGGGGGCTGAAATCGCGCTTCTTCGGCATGCGCTACCTCGTCTGGGCGATGCGTGCGACCGGACGGGCCGGCGACTATGCCATCCAGCCCGGTCCACCAGAAACCTTCGAGACCAACATCGTCACACATGACAAGAAGCACTGGCAGATGCAGCGGGCGCTGATCGATGCGCGCCCCGATCTCGAACTGGGCCCGGTAACATGGGGTTGGCTCGGGGCATCCCTGAACATCGTCGATACGTTCACAAAGCCGAAGGCGCTCAAACAGGTGACCATTCCGATCTTTGTCGCTTCGGCCGAAGAAGAGCAACTGGTCGACAATGCCGCACACGAAAAGATTTGCGCAAGGCTGCCAGATTGCGAACATGTGGTCGTTGAAGGCGCCATGCATGAAATCCTGATGGAAACCGATACCCGCCGTCAGGAATTCTGGGAAGGATTCCAGAGGCTGCTCCGGCGCGCCGATATATAAAAAAGAACCAAGCGAGGAACCCCCATGCCAGTCCAATCCACATCACGAATCCTTTCATATTGGGCATCAAGGCAGGTGGACCGGGTTGCGATTGATCATGAGGGCGAAGCCGTCACATGGGGCGAGTTCGAGGCGCGCACCAATCGTCTCGCGCGCGCCTATGCGGAGCTGGGTGTCCAGCAGGATGATTTCGTCACGATCGCACTGCCGAATGGCATAGAATTCTTTGCGGCATGTTTTGCAGTCTGGAAGCTAGGCGCTACGCCCCAGCCCATATCGGCCAAATTGCCGAAGTCAGAACGGGACCAGATCATTGAACTGGGGACTCCTTCATTGATCGTCGGCATAGAATCGGGTGTGTACGAACAGACAGCCTCCGTGCCGCAGGGTTTTGAGCCGGGCGCGCATCTGTCATCCGACGCCCTGCCTGAACTTACAGCTGCGTCCCTGAAGGCAATGACGAGTGGCGGGTCTACAGGGCGGCCAAAGCTTATCGTCTCTGCCCAGCCGGCAGCATGGGATACCGATCTGCCATATCTGGAAATCCCGCAACAGGGCGCCATGCTGGTGCCGGGGCCGCTCTACCATAATGGGCCATTCGTCTGGGCCATGATTGCGCTCTTCCGCGGCTGCACCGTGGCCATCACGACGCGCTTCGATGCCGAGCAAACCCTCGCAATCCTGGAACGGCTGAAGATCAATATCGTCTATATGGTGCCGACGATGATGCGCCGCATCTGGGCGCTGCCTGAAGATGTACGAACAGGTTACGACTTGTCGAACTTGCAGACGCTCTGGCATCTCGCAGCACCCTGCCCGGCCTGGCTGAAGGAATGCTTCGTCGACTGGCTCGGCGCGGAAGTGATCTGGGAGCTCTATGCCGGCACAGAGGGACAGGGCACGACCATGATCCGCGGGGATGAATGGCTGACGCACAAAGGCTCGGTTGGCCGGCCCGTTGAGGCCTGCGAAATCAAGATTGTTGGCGAGACGGGCGAGACGCTTCCCTCCGGCGAAGTCGGGGAAGTCTTCCTCCGGCCTCTCACGGGGCAGGGCAGCACGTACCGATATATCGGCGCCGAGGCCAAATCCATTGAGGGCGGCTGGGAAAGTCTGGGCGATCTTGGATGGATGGATGAGGACGGATATCTCTATCTCACCGACCGGCTCTCGGACATGATCCTGTCGGGCGGGGCGAACATCTACCCGGCCGAAGTGGAAGCCGCGATTGATGCCTATCCCGGGGTCAGGTCATCGGCGGTGATCGGCCTGCCGGATGACGATATGGGTGCGCGTTTGCACGCGATCATTGATCGTCCCGAAGGTCCCGTGGAGGACAGCTCAATGGCCACGCATCTCGCGGATCACCTTGTGCGCTACAAGATTCCGAAAAGTTTCGAGTATGTGTCCGAGCCTGTCCGGGATGATGCCGGAAAAGTGCGGAGGAAGGCGCTACGAGCGGACCGGCTCGAATCCGGGATCGCCTAGTTTTCGCGCTTCGCTTGACTTCCCTTGGGGCGCCATAGCTCCCCTCCTGCGAATACAGGAGGAAACCGTGATGAAAACTGCAACCGTCAAGAAGCCCGGAGGCCCCGGAAACCTGGTCATTGAGACCCGGCCCGATCCAAAACCCGGCGCTGGCGACATACTGGTTCGCATCCATGCGAGCAGCCTGAACTATCATGACTTCGCCGTCGTCATGGGCGCCATCCCCACCGAGGACGGACGTATTCCGATGTCGGATGGGGCCGGTGAAGTGGTGGCGGTGGGCGAAGGTGTCACCAAGTTCAAAACAGGCGACAAGGTGGTGTCCCTGTTCTTCCCGAACTGGCAGTCCGGTGAGATCGAGGCCGCAGGTTTTGCCAGTGTGCCCGGCGACGGCGCGGACGGCTTCGGCGCCGAACTGGTTGCTGCGCCGGAAAGGGCCTTCACCCGTATACCCGAAGGCTATTCGTACCGGGAAGCCGCCACCCTGCCATGCGCTGCGCTGACGGCATGGCGCGCCCTGATGGTCGAGGCCAAGGTCAAGCCTGGCGACTGGGTGCTGACCCAGGGCACGGGCGGCGTGTCCATCTTTGCGCTGCAATTCGCCAAGGCGGCCGGGTGCCGTGTGATCTCCACATCCTCCTCAGACGCAAAGCTTGAACGGCTGAAGGCACTCGGCGCCGATCATCTCATCAATTACAAGGATACGCCCGATTGGGGCAAAGCGGCCAAGGCGCTGACCGGCGGTCGCGGGGTGGATGAAGTGGTCGAGATTGGCGGACCGCAAACACTGGCGCAGTCCATTGCCGCATCCCGTCCCGGTGGACATATCTCGCTGATCGGCGTGCTGACAGGGGTGTCCGGGGAAGTCCCGACAGCGGCCCTGTTCTCCTTGAACATCACGCTGTCGGGAATAACGGTCGGATCCCGTCGGCATCAGGAAGACATGATTGCCGCCATCGAGGCCAACGGCATCAAGCCTGTACTGGACAAGGATTTTCCCCTTGCCGAAATCGCTGATGCCTTCGCCTATCAGGCCAGCCAGCAGCATTTCGGCAAGATTACCTTGAGCCTCTAGCCCGCAATATATTGCGCGCCATTCACCGTCATGGTGGCGCCAGTGATGAAGGCAGCTTCATCGCTGGCGAGGTAGGCACACATCGAGGCGATCTCTTCGGCCTTGCCAAGGCGGCCGACCGGGATCGTCGCGATGATACCCTCAAGGACTTTCTCCGGAACGGCCTGGACCATTTCCGTGTCGATATAGCCAGGGCAGACCGTGTTCACGGTGATACCTTTCTTGGCGCCTTCCTGGGCAAGGGCCTTGCTGAGACCGATCAGGCCGGCCTTGGCGGCGGAATAGTTGGCCTGGCCAAACTGGCCCTTCTGGCCATTGATGGAGGATATGTTGATGACGCGGCCCCAACCGCGCTCACGCATGCCTTCCCAGACCTGGCGCGTCACATTGAACGCAGACGTCAGGTCAATGTCGATCACCTGCTGCCATTGCTCGCGGGTCATCTTGTGAAAAGGCGCATCGCGGGTGACGCCGGCATTGTTCACCACGACATCAACCGGGCCGAGATCCTTTTCGATCTGCGCCAGACCTTCCGTAACGGCATCATAATCCGCGACATCGAACTTGTAGCATTTGATGCCGAGTTCTTTTGCGCATTCATCCGCGGCCTGCTGGTTGCCGGCGAAATTCGCAGCAACCGCATATCCCTTGGCCTTCATGGTTTCACTGATCGCTCGCCCGATACCGCGCGTGCCTCCAGTGACCAGAGCTACTCTAGTCATCACGTATTTCCTCCCGTGTTATTTGACATGGGTCAGCTAGCCATTCTGTTGCATCGATAGCAATAGCGCATTGGTCGCAGGGAAAATTTGTGCCAGACTTGTTGCATAGCACAAAAATTGCTTCGCAAATCCATGAAGCAGAGGGCAGGACATGGCCAAAGGGAATGGATCAGACGATCTGATCATCATCAAGAAGTATGCAAACCGTCGTCTTTACGACACGTCGACGTCGTCTTACGTGACGCTGGACCATTTGTCCGAGCTCGTCCGGGAAGGGCGCGACTTTGAGGTGCGGGATGCGAAATCCGGAGAGGATCTGACCCGTCAGGTCCTCACGCAGATTATTTTCGAGAACGAGACAAAGGGCGAAGGCGCACTGCCGCTGAACTTCCTGCGACAATTGATCGGGTTCTATGGCGGGGGGGCGCAGACCTTTCTGCCCTCCTATCTCGAAATGTCGATGAACAGCTTTTCCGAGGCGCAGAAGGAATGGCGCAAGGCCGCCAATCCGATGAACATGTTCGAGCAGCAGGCCAAGCGCAACATGTCCATGTTCGAAGAGGCGATGAAACTTTTCATGCCGACGTTGAAGAATGCGCAGTCCCGGAGTGAGACATCTTCCCTCAATCCGATGATGGAATACCAGGCCGAGGCGCTGGCCAACATGCAGGCCCAGATGGCTGCGATCCAGAAGCAGCTCTCGGATCTCTACAGCAAGGACTGACCGGAAACGAAAAAGGGCCCGCCAGCGGGCAGGCCCTTTTCTGCATTCCGTTTGCCCCGTGCCTACATTTCGCCGACGCCGAAATCGCGCCGGGCCGAGACGATCGTGACGACCACGCCCGCCAGCACGTCCAGCAAGGTCATCGACATCAGGATGAAGAAGGTGGATGTCGCGAAGTTTGGCAAGAGCAGGAACTGGATCAGGCAGACGATGAACAGGATCATCGAAACGGCGTGATTGATGATCGTTGACGTGCCTGTCGAGGTCGATTTCAGAATTTCCAGGAACAGGAAGACCACGGCCAGCAACAGGATCGCATCGCCCTTGGTGAGGACCCAGTCGACACCGGAAATCATGGGCAGGCTGATAAACCGGTCATTCAGGAGCGACAGGATCGGCGCGGAATCCGCGCGGATGATTTCGCCGAACTCATTGGCCATTTCGACCGATCCGCCAAAGCCGATGGCGAGAAGATTGTAGAGTGCTACCGGGATGACCAGCAGCGGGAAGATTCCGAAGATTGCGCGCATGAGTGTCCCCTTCTTGGTTTTGCCGCCAGAGGCGCCGTTTTCCTGACGCTTCTGTTCCCGTCTTGCGATCGCCGCACCTGAGATTGCCAATTTGGTGTTGCGATCCATCGCGGACTTACCCGTCCTTTGTCTGCATTAAAATCACGTTTACCGTAATGATCCGCCAGAGGCGAGGGACTTCTGTGACGTTAAAACCCGTGTGTGAGAAAAACGCGAAACGTTGCATCCGCTGACCCCGACGTCAGACCCACCAGCGCGCTTGTCCGCAAGGTCAGGGATGTGGTCAGGGGCAGCGAGACGAACGGCCCCGCAAGATGGCTCTGCTGTGAGACCGGCAGGAGGTCGCTGGCCCGGCCATAAATGTTGTAGACCTCCGCGCCGATATCGACCCCGCCCTCCAGCCGCCGGCTGAGCTCCCCCCGTGTTTGCAGGAAGGTCCCGGATTCGCGTCCGGATCCGGTCTGCATGCTTGCAAGGGTCGAAAAGCGTGCCCGCATCTCGTCCGTCAGCTGGATCTGGTTGAGCCAGTGCAGCGCAATCTGGCCTGGCCGATCTCTGTCCCGCAGCCGTACGTCCAGTCGCACACCGGAAGCCCAGCGCGCGCCGTCTGGCGTGGCCTGCCAGCGCAATTCGCCCTGAACGTAATCGAAATCCGTGGCGCGGGAATCTGTCTTGCGCGCCTGGATCACGCCCCTCACGGCGAGGGAGCCCGTCAGCGCGTGCTCCATATGGATCCGCTGCGCGAGCCCATTCTGGTCCGGGTCATAGGCCGCGCGATACCCGATCGACCGGGCGTCTTCGGTGATCTCGGGGCCCGAGATACCGCTTGTCAGCTGCGCGGAGGCAGGGCTGCCAAACCAGAGTGTTGCAAGGCTGAGGAGGAAGAGGAGGAGGAATCGCATCGCGCGTGTATGGGGTTTTTAAAAGCGTCTTGAAAGATACAAAAATAGGGATTTTCAGCACCCAAAGCCGGACTGGCGCTCGCCATCCGGGTATTCCGTATTCCAGCTCCGCGAGGCGAAGCCGAGGCGCGGCAGGCGCCG